>CAWAHR010000002.1:0-2441183 GCA_963781995.1 uncultured Acidobacteriota bacterium
TTCTAAGTGCTTGAAAGAAATGGCGGGGACAACAAGACTCGAACTCGCGACCTCTGCCGTGACAGTTCGCTGGTTATAAGTATTTTCAACGACTTGGAAGAGCATGGACGGCACCCTAAGTCATTGCAAGTACGTCCTAGGCAAAGTTATTGTGTACCGCAGTGTGTACCACGCTTCTTCTCCCAGTAGCGGACTTCGCTTTCATCGCTGATCTTCTGTGAGTCGGCTTCTTTCCTCGATTTTGTAGAGCATCATTCTTGCAATCCTGCTCACCTAGGCAATTGCATAACAGAACTTTTGCACCGCACGCCCAACTTGGGGTGACGTGTCACCCCACTCCCCATGCCGTAGGCATGGCTCTTCCGGCGCTAACCGGCGCTGGCCGGTAACCGGCGAGAACAGGCCCCCAGGCGGCCATCAGCCACGCGACACGAACTCTAAGTCTCAACATTCCCCGTGTCCCGGACGTACGCGCGTCCGAAGCGCTTCGGTTCGAGAACCATCACACCTGGGCCTTGCTCCCTCATGTGCCAGTCTATTGCCGGGTTGCCAGCGAGCCCGTCCACAACGAACTCGATCTCGCCCGGTTCACCGTGAAAGAGCACCCGGTCGCCTTTTCGTATTTCTTCACCGGACTGATATCTCACGGGCGGCCACCCCCCAGCCGTTTCCTCTTACCTGAACGTCGAAGGGCCACGATCACCGACACGGACGCCGCGAAAAGGGCAAGGGCGACAATGGAAAAGATGTTCCCTCGGGAAGCATACGCGTGACTGTACTCGTTGTGGAAGTCGGCGGCGAACCAGTTGTAGGGTAAGCGTACGGTCTGTACATCTGGACGAAGTGTGGGTGTGTGAAGAAGATGGTCCTTTGTGGGCACGACGGGAAGTGTCCACTTGGGGAATAAGTGGACACCTCGGAGCGGGTAGTTGTTAACAGAGAGCCGCGCAGGCGGCGAGCAGTGGCGGAGAAGCGGCGGATCGTCGAGAGGAGACGTTGGAGTCGGGGGTGTCGGTGTCCCAGGTGGCGCGGGCGCATGGCGTGAATACGAACCAGGTGTTTCCTTGGCGGCGACAGTATCGGCAGGGGTTGTTGGGCGACGGGCGAGAAGCGGTGCTTGGTTCCGGTGATGTGACTGGATCTGCGGGCGAGTCAAGTGCATCGTCGGCGCGCAAGCTGCCCACGGAACCGCAGCAGCGGGCGCGATTGATGTCGACCTTCCGGGGACAACTTCACATTACGGGTCGTGTGGCCGTCCGAAGCGTTGCGCGCGGTGCTGGAGCAGTTGCTGGGATGATCGGGCTGGCCGACGGGAACACGGAGTACTGGATCGTCGCGGGAGTGACGGACATGCGGCGTGGATTCGTGGGGCTGAGTGGGATGGTGCAGACGGCGCTGCAAGAAAATCCGTTTCGGGCCAGGTGTTCGTGTTTCGCGGGAAGCGCGGCGATCTGATCAAGCTGCTGTGGTGGGATGGCGACGGGCTGTGCTCTGTTTGCGAAGAGACTGGAGCGCGGGAAGTTCACTTGGCCGCAAGCGGCAGAACGGCACGGTTTCGCTGACGCCGGCGCAGTTGTCGATGTTGCTGGAAGGCATCGACTGGCGGCGTCCGGTGCGCAGTTACGCGCCGCAGATGGCGGTGTGAGCAAAATAGTTTTGTTTTTCGGGTTCGTTTTTATTTTGCTGTAAAAAACTCTGCTAGATTCGCGGCAATGGCTGCTGCGAACCACACTCTCCCTGATCTCGAGGCACTCGATCTGCACGCATTCAGAGCTCTCATCTTTCGCAGCGCGAGCAATTGGTGTCGCGCGACAACGAGATCGAGCACTTGAAGCTGCTTGCGTTCGCCAGGCTATGCCGGGTACAGTTCGGGCGCGAATCGGAGAAGCTGGATCGCGAGCTCGAGCAACTGGAGCCGCGGCTCGATGAGCTCGAAGCCACACAAGCGGAGAAGGCTGTCGCTTCGCAAACATCTGCGGCTGCCGCTCCCATGCGCGAATGCGGCGGCAAAACCCGCGCGGCGTCCGCTGCCAGAGCATCTGCCGCGCGAAGTGCGGAAGTATCCACCGAAGCAGAGCGCTTGTCCGGACTGCGGCGGAACACTAAAACAACTGGGCGAAGACATCTCGGAGATACTGGAGTACGTGCCGGCGCGATTCAAAGTGATCCGGCAGGTTCGGCCGAAGCTGGCGTGCGCGTGCTGCGAGCGCATCGTGCAAGCGGAAGCGCCGAGCCGTCCGATCGAGCGGGCATTGCCGGGCCGGGGCTGTTGGCGCATGTGCTCGTCTCGAAGTCTTGCGATCGCTTGCCGCTGTACCGGCAATCGGAAATTTACGCGCGGGAAGGCGTGGAGTTGGAACGCTCGACGATGGCGGACTGGGTGGGTGGAGCAAGCGTGTTGCTGGCGCCGCTGGTGGAAGCGTTGCGCCGCCACGTGATGAGCGCGACGAAGCTTGCACGCCGATGACACGCCGGTTCCGGTGCTGGCGCCGGGCAACGGCAAAACCAAAACCGGGCGGCTGTGGACTTACGTTCGCGATGATCGTCCCGCGGGAGACGCAACACCCGCGGCGGTGTGGTTCGCCTACACGCCGGATCGCAAGGGCGAGCATCCGCAAGCGGCACTTGAGCAAGTTCGCGCGGCACGCTGCAGGCCGATGGCTACGCGGGGTTCGAGCGGATCTTACGAAGCGGGACGGTATCCCAGGAAGCCGCCTGCTGGGCGCACGTGCGCAGAAAGTTTTACGATCTGGTAGCGGCCCACAAATCGCCGGTCGCGACGGAAGCGCTTAGAACGCATCGGCGCGCTATATGCCATCGAAAAAGAAATCCGCGGACGATCACCCGAACAGCGACGCGAAGTTCGCAGCCAGCAGGCGCGACCGTTGCTGGAATCGTTGAAACAATGGCTGGAAGCCACGCTAGGTAAACTATCCAGAAAATCGGACACCACGCTGGCGGTTCGCTACGCGTTGGGCCGGTGGGAAGCGCTACTGCGCTACCTGGACGATGGCGGCATCGAAATCGACAACAATGCTGCGGAACGAGCGCTACGCGTGGTCGCCCTGGGTAGGAAGAACTACTTGTTCGCTGGCTCCAATGCCGGTGGCGAACGCGCCGCCGCCATCTATAGCCTCATCGGCACCGCCAAGCTGAACGATATCGATCCCGAAGCTTACTTGCGCGACGTGCTCACGAGCATCGCCGATCACCCCATCAACCGCATCGACGATCTCCTGCCTTGGAACGCCGCCTCTAGCTCAGAACTTGCTCCATTAACATAATCCGCCGGACGGCCAACTTCGGACGCTTACCGATGTGGACATCTCCAGTAGCCAAATAGATTGGCTGTCCAACTTGTGGGGTGGAACTTGACGGCCCACTAGGAGAAGGCGATGCAGGCGAACTACCACCACATCCCGGGCAGGGACCGCTCGAATGCGAACAAGCGATAGTGTGAGCGGCGATCACGTAGACAAACGTTCCGGCGTATGCTGAATAGTTAAACCAACCCAATGGAACAGCATCGGGAAACCACCAAGTTGTTGTCACCAAACAGGGATTAGCGTTTTGAGCCTGGGCAGTTGGGGCGGCAACGCACTGCCAGAAAAACGCAACGGCAAGAACCAAGGCCAGCTTCTTAATCACAAATCCTCCGCGCGTACTTACAAAATTGCAAATGGAATCGAAGGGGTGGGCGCTGATGAGGGAGTTTCAGGCACACCCGCACTTTACGGGCAGATCTTTTTCAAATTATCCTAAGGGAGCAAAGGGACCTGCGAGCAAACCCGTTTCACCTTTAGGGCACCACTCGGGACGTGTATATATCCTGACGATAGTGTAGTGTCAAGTTCAACGGGGTGAATATTTTTTGCCTGTGGAAAACTATTTTGTCGCAGGATCGCCCACGCAAATGCCTGAATATTGCAGACAAATCAAGGTTCACGAGAATTGGTGGGGGCGCGAGACCTGTACATCGCCGAGGTCATTGATGTTGGAAAAGACGCGGCAACGAAAAAGTCCTACGGGCGTGTTTTCTTCACAAAAGGGAAGTCCCTGATCTTCTATGCCTACGATCTCGACCGTCAGCCAGGTTTGAAGAACGCAAGCACATTCCAGGTTTGGGGCCAGCGCGGGACCGACCGAGAACAGGCCTTGAACCTGGGTGTTTTTTACGAGGACAGTGTCGCCAAAAAACGATGGATCCTGAAATTCGACGACCCACAGAAGCTCGCGCAGATCGACGCCGTTTTCGTGACCGTGGAACCGAATGGCGGCAGTGCCAAGCCGAGCAGTAAGCCTTTCCTCTATGCGTATCTGAAGGTCAATCCCAATCATCCTTGAGCGAGAACGCTCCGGCCAGAAGCCATTTCATCGGACATTGTAATAGCTCCCGTCAGTGTGTCCCAGCACAGGCAGGAGCCCAAGTGACCGCCGAAGCCAGCGACGCTGACCTGGACAGGATGACCCATTGAAGCCAGAAATTTCGCGGGCAGGAAGTGCGGAACACACACCCGCATCGTGTCAATTTACATGCTAAAGAATGGTAGGAGATCTGCAATAAAACTTTCGCCGCGAATCATCATCCTTCCGTGGTCCTATGAGCAAGGGATCTCCTTGCCGCGAGGGGGTCCGAAGCCGCACATAAACGCACAGCAACCCGCACAGCAGCCACCCATGCCATCGGAGTATGGAAGGCGGTCAAAAATGATGCACTTATTCCGGGAGCGATACGGGCCGAATCATGGAATTGGCAACCGTGGCGTGCTGTTCGTGTGCGAGTGTCGCGAACGGGATCGCCGTATGAATGCCCTCACGGATTGCCGGAGCAAACCGGCGGGGGTACGGGACAGCAACTCCGAGGACCCTGAGCCACTACTACCGGTCCGACAGCCTCGACAATGCTTCCGGCTGCAGAATCGAAGAGCAAATCCAGGGTGCAGTAGGTCTAGAGCACGCTTTGAACAGAAGAATGTTCTCCCCCTGTGGCCCGTTCTCGGATTGTCCTCGCGCTGCCCAAAACGCCAAGGACGCCGCAAATCGAGCCACGTTCCCTCTTTTTTGGTGAATTTCAAACTATTTTCGATTTCGAGCGACACGTTTTTCCTTCTCTCCGCTGATTAGATACATAGAGGGAGAAATTGCTCCTTTTGCCCTCTACGGAGGCAAAACCTGATGTGTCACCCTCCGTTACCTACCACAATGCCCCCGAAGCACGCCTACCGACTGGAGTGGGACCTGACGGCCTTTGCCCAGCTGTCAGCGGAGCAGTCCCATCTCCGGTCCTCCCCTGTACATTCGCTGACGAAGGGCCGCTGGTCGGAGCCGGGTAGGAGCCCTCTGGAGTTGCCCGACCGGAAATTTCAGGCCAAGAGCGAAGCAGATACGCCGACAACGGATGAAGTGCGCTTCACCCGACAACTTCATGTACTTCTTCACGACAAGCTTCACGCCTCGGCCGCAGCGAACTACAGGAAACTAAATGAGATAAGTGCAGAAAAAACACGGAGGCGGGACGCAGCCAAAACCTCGGATGAGGCGGGAGCGACCCCAGCCTTTGACGCACGGTGCGTCACGGCTCTTCACGGGGTCGCTCCCGCCTCACTCACAGTCAAAACAGAAACTCTGGACTGCGAAGAATTTGTCTGCACGGGCAGTCGTGATGGCATTCCGGTGAAGAAGGTAAGATTTTCATTCTGCACCTCCGAGATTGCCACTTCTTCACCCTGTCGCAAGCGCACCCCGCGGGTGCCAAAGAACCTCGGGGAAAACGCCAAGACAAAAATCGCATCGGAAAAAACTAAAAACTGGGCGGGAGCGACCCCACTTTTTCGGCTCAGAGCCGCCCAAAAAGTTTTTCGGGGTCGCTCCCGCCCATTACGCTTGTCACACACGGCATGTGACAAGCGCGCAGAACCAGAGTCAATCAATTTCGCATGCACGCTTTATTAATGCGGGCATGCAAGAAGGAGAAAGCAAATGCCAATTCTGAAAGCACCACCAAGACAACCGAAGAATGCCACGCTGCAACTTCGCGTGGATGAACAACTGAAGATAAGGCTGGACAAGTACGCGGAGTTCCTCGATTCCACGGAGTCCTACGTGGTTTCTGAGGCGCTCAAACTCGTATTTAACAAAGATGCCGAATTCAAAGAATGGTTGGAGGGACAACAAGCGAACGGCAGAGCATTAACCGCCGAACAGGATTCTGCTGCCGAGGAGAAGGGGAAGCGTCCCAACTCGCATATGTCATCTACTCCCAAGCCAAATGGCAATCAGCTATTCGGTTAGCTGTGCCTTTTCCTAGGCACGCGTGCATGGAACAAGAAATTTACGCGACACAAGTTCTCTTCTCCATTTTTAGTGCGCGTGATCATGACTTCTCACAGAGTAAGTCCACATAGGGCCACAGGGGGAGAGAAGGAAGCGGAGAACTCGAATTATATGGCGACCGTTCTTCAAACATCGTCACCCAGTGCCTTAGAAGAACTTTATGTAGCTGCGCCAGAAGCAGCAAGGTTCTTATCACTCCATCCTCGCACGCTTTTGCGAATGGCACGTGATGGCACCGTTCCCGCGCATCCGCTTGGCGATGGACAGCGTCACCAGTGGCGGTTTCTTATTTCGGAACTAGACGTGTGGATGCGCAGCCGCTTACACTCGTCTTGCCGTCCGTGCTCTCCGAATCAAAGGAGGAAGATTTGAGAATGAGAGTGCGGCACCAGAAGGGAAGTCTTACGAAAATCAATCGCAAGAGTGGCTATATGGTTTGGCTCTTTCGTTGGCGAGAGACCGATCCACATGGCAAGCGTCGACCAATGAAAATTGTAGTCGGCCCGGTGAGCGAATTGCGAACTGAGGCGGATGCACGGCGCGAGCTCGATGCGTTGCGGTTGAATATTAATTTGGACCCATCGGAGCAGGCACGTCCACCTCGCAAGTTTCGAGATCTGGTGGATCATTATCGCCTGAAGGAGTTAGGTTCACAAAATAACGAACGAAAGTCCTATTCGACCAAGGAGAGCTACAAATCCTATCTGACCGGTTGGATTGTGCCTCGCTGGGGCGAATATTTCTTGAACAGCATGGAAAACTGCGGAATTGCGATTCGCGTCGAGGAATGGCTGGGCTCAATCGGGCGAAGCCGGGGAACCAAGGCGAAGATTCGCAATATTATGAGCGCTGTCTGTAGCCATGCCGTTCGTTACGGATGGATGACTGCCAATCCCATTCGCGCGGTTCGACAGAGCGCCAAGCGAGAACGTTTCGTAGTCCCGTTGACGGCAGAAGAACTTCAAAAACTTTTTGCCGAATTGGGACCGCGAGAACGCACCCTCGTTCTCCTCGACGTTCCCACAGGGATGCGGCGAGGGGAAGTGCTCGCAACACAATGGTGTGATATCGACTTCAATAAACACACCCTCAATATCCACAAGTCGATTTGGCACCAGCATGTCGGACCGGCGAAAACGGAAGAGAGCGAAAAGACAATGCCGCTCGGCGAGGAAATCATTACTGATCTATTGCGATGGCGAAAGGAAACGCCTTACGCGAAAGACCAGGATTGGATCTTTGCCAGTGCCCGCATGAAAGGTCGACAGCCATTGTGGCCCGAAGCCATCATGCGGAATTATATCTGTCCCGCTGCCCTGCGGGCAGGCATAACAAAGCACATCAACTGGCATGTTTTTCGTCACACATTCTCCACGTTGCTGGCGGAGAATGATGAGGATGTAAAGACCGTGCAATCGCTCATGCGTCATGCCAACAGCAGTATCACCATGGATATCTACACCCACGCAGTCAGCAGCAAGAAGCGTCGGGCGCAGGCGAAAGTGGTGGAGATGATTCTGCCGGATGGAAAAAGGGCAGTGAGGACACGAGGGGCCGCTTAGTGTGTACCTTTTTGTGTACCATGCCATTCTCTCGAAAGTGGAATTAAGTCTTTTCGAAAGAATGGCGGGGACGACGAGACTCGAACTCGCGACCTCTGCCGTGACAGGGCAGCGTTCTAACCAACTGAACTACGTCCCCGCTGAGGGATGCTGCAAACGGATGGTGGGCAGTGCAGGGCTCGAACCTGCGACCTCCTGCTTGTAAGGCAGGCGCTCTAACCAACTGAGCTAACCGCCCCCTGCTCACATTCCCTAATGCTACAGGAACTGCTGCCGAGCGTCAACGAAACGTGAAAGCGCGTTATTTTGGGGGCGCGCCGCGAGGCCGGGCGCTGCGCGGATTGGTTGCGAAAAATCGGCGCAGCCATTAAACTCATTGTCTTGCAATCCTTAAAAGGAATACCCCCGAGATGCTGCTGAACCGAGATTATGTGAGCCACATGGCCTCGCAGGTGGTCAAAAAACTGGTAGAAGACCAGCAGGTCGAGATCAAAGAGAAGGATATGGATCCGGTGATCCTGCGGGTGCGCACGCGGATGATGGAAGAGATCACCGTCGAGGACAAGATCAACGAGGAAGTGCGCACCATCCTCACCCAGCACCAAGACGAGATGCGCCGCGCGGGGATTTCGTACCAGGAGATGTTCAAGAAGGTGAAGGGGCAGCTGGCGCGCGACCGCAAACTGATTTTGCGTTGAGTTGACCGGCAAGGTATCCGAGGCAGAGGACGGGAGCGAACGAACCGCATGCGATTGACCCGGGAGAAAATAGTGCGCATCTCGCACCAACTTGTGGACCTGCTGGTCCAGAGCGGCGAAGTGGAATTCGTGGAGGACCGCGACACCATCCGCCAGCACATGGTGCAGACCATGTCCAACATCCTGCGCGAGGAAGAGAAGCTAGAAGTGGAAGTGCGCAAGAAGATCACCTCGCAGAAAAAAGAAATTCTCGAAGGCAGCGAAGAGTGGGACGTGCTGTTCCGCAAATACTATTCGGATGAGTTGCGTCGTGCGGGCATTGCCGCCGCCCCCGAGGAGCATCAGAAGGCCGGCCACGGCGGCCACCGCTAGGCGCGTTTGAAAAATTGAACGGAGTTGCGGGCCTCGTTTCCCGGGAAGGGAAGCGAGGCTTTTTGTTTGGGGCATGGAGATCGCCGAGCCTGAGAACGTCATTTTCCGGAATGGCTCGGCGGAAAATTTTTCGGTTGTCAGTTAGCCGGGAACATGGCATTGTCTCCCCGCCGGGCAACCGGGACACAACGGAGTTCCCATTCACTTCCACCAGGGACGGGTGTACGAGTGCGCGGCGGACGGCCAATCAAATCCAGACATGCGGGCCGCGGAAAGGGCCAGCCCAAGTCGCAAATGCTCTTAAAGCTGGAACTGCAAAGCAATCCCGAGGCGTTGTGCCTGGTTCGCGCCACCATTGAGCGCGCCGCCGAGGTTCTACGCTTTTCCGACACCGACGCGCGCGCGATTGTGCGCTCGGTTGACGAGGCCCTGGCGAACGTGATGCGGCACGCTTATGGCGGGCGCGCGGGGCTGCCCATCGAAATCAGTTGCTTGAAGCTGCAGCAGGCAGGCACCGACGATCGGCAGACCGGCATCGAAGTCATCCTGGAGGATCGGGGACAGGCTTTGAATCTTGAAAAACTGAAAGGCCGGTCGCTCGACGACATTCGCCCTGGAGGTTTGGGCCTCCATTTCATCAACGAAAGCATGGATAAGGTTGAATTTAGTCGCAAGAAGGGCAAGAATCAGCTGCGCATGGTTAAGTATTTGGCAACTGCGGCGCAGCCGGCAGAATGCCAAGGAGAATAGAACGTGCAGATCGCGGCTCGACCAGCAACGGGTGGCACCATCCTCGATATCACCGGGGATATAGATCTGGCGCACTCCCCCGCCATGCGCAAGGCATTGCTTGTGGAGATTCGTGAAAAGAAGACCGCCAAGGTTTTTTTGAACCTGGAGAAAGTCCGCTACATTGACAGTTCCGGCATCGCCTCGCTCGTGGAAGGCCTCAAGGCTTCGCGGGACATGGGCTCGCGTCTCATCCTCTTTGGGTTAAGCAAGACGGTCCGGGAGGTGATGGAGCTCTCTCGCCTGCAGAAAATATTCGAGATTCACGATAGTGAAGCTCAGGCGCTGGCTTCCTAGCGACTGAGGCGAACTTGTCCCCCGAAAAGGCAGCCGGATAACGTGGCGTTCTTTGAACAAGTAGGGCGTTCTGTCGAAGGCAGTCTGGCCTACGTCGGCTCGCTGACGTCGCTCGCCGGGCGCGCGGCGTATTTCACGTTTATTGGTCCGTTTCAAGGCAGGCCGCTGCGATTTAACCGCGCGGTTTCGCAGGCCATGGAGGCGGGCGTACGCGCGTTGCCGATACTTTCGTTAATCACCTTTTTCATTGGGTTGATTCTGGCGCTGCAGGCGGCTTATGAGCTGCGGCGGTTTGGCGCGATCAGCTTTGTGGCCAGCGCTGTGGCGCTGTCCATGACCCGCGAACTGGGGCCATTGATAACCGCGGTTATCGTGATTGGCCGCTCGGGCTCGGCGTTCGCGGCGGAACTTGGCACCATGCGGGTTTCCGAAGAGATCGACGCGCTGGAAACGATGGCCATCGATCCGGTCGGGTTTCTGGTGGCCCCTAAGTTCGTGGCCATGGTTCTGATGCTGCCGTGCCTGGTGATCTGGGCCAATTTCATGGGCATTCTCGGCGGGTCGGTTTTTGGCGTCTTGCAGGCGGACTTTACTTTCTGGCGGTACATCATCGCTTCGCTCGACGCGCTCTTCCTGCGCGACGTGATCACGGGGCTCATCAAGAGCCTGATGTTCGGCGCCACCATCACTGCGGTGGGTTGCCTGGAAGGCCTGAACACGAGCGGCGGGGCGGAGCAAGTCGGGCGCTCGACGACACGGGCGGTGGTCGTGTCCATTTTTCTTGTGATTCTGGTCGACCTTGTCTTTACAATGCTTTTCTATTTCCTGGGTGAACACTAGAAGCTATGGCCAAACTGGTCGAAAACCTGGCAGCCGCGGAATCGTTTGACGGGCCGATGATTTCGATCCGGGAGCTGCGGGTTAGTTATGCCGGCAGAGAAATTCTGCACGGCATTACGTTTGACGTGCAGCGCGGCGAAACGCTGGTCATCCTGGGTGGCTCGGGCTCCGGGAAGAGCACGCTGCTGCGGACGCTGGTGGGTCTGGAGAAGCCCACGTCCGGCGAAGTGTGGATTCGCGGGAAAAATTTCGGCGCCATTTCCGATGCGGAGCGCGATGCGATTCGAACCCGGCTGGGGATGTCGTTCCAGGGTGGGGCACTTTTCGGGTCGATGAGTGTGGGAGAAAACGTGGCTTTGCCACTCGTGGAGCACACCAAGCTTGAGCCGTCGACGGTCGAAATCATGGTTCGCCTGAAGCTCGATCAGGTGGGGCTCTCTGGCTTCGAGGATTTTCTTCCATCGCAACTCAGTGGCGGAATGAAGAAACGCGCTGCGGTCGCCCGGGCGCTGGCGATGGACCCGGAGATTCTCTTTTTCGACGAGCCTTCCGCGGGCCTGGACCCAATTATCGCGGCGGGCATCGATCAGCTGATTCTGGAATTGAAAAAAGCGTTCCACATGACGATTATCGTCGTGACCCATGAGCTGGCCAGCGCCTTTCTGATTGCGGATCGAATGGTGTTGATCAACAAGGGAGACGTGGTGGCCTTTGGCACTACGGAAGAGATGAAGAATAGCAGGCATCCCAAGGTCCGCCAGTTTCTCGACCGCATTCCGGAACCCGCGGTCGCCCAGGAACTTGATTATCTGCAGATGCTGACCGAGCCTTCCACAAAATCCGGAGAGGGCCGTCAGGGGAAGAGCAGGTAGAAATGGAATCAAAACGCGAGCACGTGTTTGTCGGACTGTTCGTCATCATCGCGGCGGCGCTGTTGATCGCCACGGTGTTTTCGCTCTCCGGCGCGTTTGCGGGCGCCGCGCGCCGTTTTCACGCGAAGTTCCACAACGCCGCGGGCCTGGAGCCGGGCGCCACGGTGCGCTACGAAGGAGGTCAAAAGGTCGGCCGGGTAGAGAAGGTCGCGATTGATTCCGGCGATCCTTCGCTAATGGACATGGAATTCAGCGTCAAGAGCGAATTGCCGATTAAGACGGACAGCCGCGTGGCCATCCTCAGTTTCAGCCCCCTTGGCGACAACCACCTGGAGATCCGATCAGGCTCTCCCGGCGCACCCCGCGCGACCGATGGCGCTATTCTTCCCGCCGATCAGTACGTCGGTTTCAATGATCTCACCGAACAGTTTAACAAGGTCCTTCCCCAGGCTCAGGAGCTCATGGGCAATCTCAACCAGAGGGTCAAGGAATTGAGTGTCACCATCAGCCGCGTCAACGATCTCCTCAACGACAAGAATCGCGAAAATATATCCGCCAGCGTCACCGAGCTGCGCGGCATGCTCAACGAAAATCGCCCGGTGATTAAGTCCGCGCTGAACAACGTCAACGGCGCCAGCGCCAAAATTGGGCCCTTGCTCGACGATCTCAAGAAAACATCTGATCAGGCCGACGAAACGCTGAAAAAGGCCGATGCCATGATCGGTGAAAACCGCGAAGATCTCCGCGCCTCCATCCTTAAACTTCGCGAAGCTCTGAACAACGCCACCAGCCTCACGCATCGCCTCGATCAGACTTTGGATGTCAACGAGGAAACCATCGACGAACTGCTAGCGAACATGCGCGCCGTTTCCGAAAACCTCAGGGAATTTACGGATACCATCAAGGCCCGGCCGTCCGAACTCATTCGCTCCACCAGCCCCCGCGAGCATAAACCCGGAGAGCACCCATGAGACTCATCGATTGCAGTAGTAACGGAAAGCCAGCCATGCCAACACAGGTACATCGAAGCGGCATGCCTTGCGCGGCGATGCTAGCCATGGCGCTCCTGGCCGCGGGTCTTTCTGGCTGCGGCAGCGCCAAACCTGTGAAGTATTATGAGTTGACACATCCTCCCATCAGTTCGCTTTCGGCTTCGCAAGCGCCCGTTGACGCGGCCCTGCTGGTCCGCCCGTTCCAGACCGCGCATCTCTACCGCGAAGATCGCATCGTCTACGGCTCCGACTCCGTGCAAGTGGGACTCTACGAGTCTCAGCGCTGGATCGAACCTCCCGTGGAACTTCTGCAGGACGCTTTGGCCCGCGGGCTCCGCGCTTCCGGGCAGTTCAAAGCGGTTACCACACTGCGCAGCGATACTTCGGCCGGCTTTTCGTTGGTCGGGCATCTCTACGATTTTCGCGAGGTGAGCAGTACTGGGGTTGTGGCGCGGCTCAGCTATGACGTTGCACTGATGGACCTCAAACAGGGCAGAGTCGTCTGGAAGCACACCTACAACCACGACGAGCCAAGCACTGGCAAAGAGGTCGCCGATATGGCCACCGCCATGGACAAAAACGTCCAGCGGAGCATCCAGGAAGTCCAGGACGGCCTGGTCCAAGCCCTCACCGCCTATACCCACAAATAAATCCCGCTGGAGTAGCAGCCAGCTTCTGGTGGCCCGTTCCGGTTACAATAATTCCAGGAGCGCAATCGAATGACTTCCCCCGCCAGCAGCGGCAATAAGCCGACCCACAGTCCGTCCGCTGGGGCTCCTTTCGACTTTCTTGACCTGCGCGCCCAATTTGCCGCCATCCGCGAAGAGGTCCTCGAAGCAGTTGCAAAAGTATTCGAATCTCAGTACTTCATCCTCGGTCCGGAAGTAAAACATTTTGAAGAAGAGGTCGCCGCTAAATTGGGCGCGAAATTCGCGGTTGGTTGCGCCTCCGGAACCGACGCCCTGATCTTGTCGCTCCTTTGCGCGGGCATCGGCCATGGCGACGAAGTCATCACCACCCCGTTTAGCTTCATCGCCACCGCGGGCGCCATTGCTTATGTTGGCGCCAAGCCGGTCTTCGTGGACATTGACCCGGTTACCTACAACATGAATCCCGCGTTGCTGGAAGCTGCCATCAGCCCGAGCACCGCCGCCATCATGCCCGTTCATCTCTTCGGATTGCCTGCCGACCTCGATCCAATTCTCGCCACCGCCAAAGCTCATAATCTCGCGGTCATCGAAGATGCCGCCCAGGCCATAGGCTCGCGCTACTCGAACCAATTTGCCGGCACATTTGGCGAATACGGCTGCTTCAGTTTTTTCCCCTCTAAAAATTTGGGAGGTGCCGGCGACGGCGGCCTCATCACCACCAACGACGCCGCCATCGCCGAGCGGCTACAGATGCTCCGCGTCCACGGCAGTAAGAAAAGGTATTTTCACGAAAGAATCGGCACCAACAGCCGCCTGCACGCGCTGCAAGCCGCGGTCTTGCGCGTGAAACTCCGGCACCTAGACGCCTGGCAGCAGGGAAGGCAAAACCGCGCGGAGCGGTACCGACGGCTTTTCGAAGCCACCAGCCTTTCGTCTTTCATCACTGTTCCCCCGCGGCCGCCCGCAAAGTTTGAGCATGTGTACAATCAATTCACCATCCGAACCGCTCACCGAGATGCCTTGAAGAATTACCTCCACGACGCAGGCATCCCCTCCGAGATCTACTATCCCCTGTGCATCCATCTTCAGGAAGCCTTCGCTTATCTTGGTCACGCCCCCGGCGACTTCCCCGAATCCGAAAAGGCCAGCAGGGAAGTCCTCTCTTTGCCCGTTTATCCGGAGTTGCCGGACGCTCAACAGGACCGAGTGGTCCAAGCGATTGCGGATTTCCGCGCCACCCTTTAGGCGGCGGCTGGAGCCCAACCAGCTTTGGGAGTGCGGTCGTCCCACCGAAGGAAAACGAAGCCTCCGCTTTCGCGGCTTCAATGCTTTCGCCTAATCCACCGCTATGCCACTGCCTCCCGAGCCTTACGCCGTGGCACAATACTCCGCACCACCACGTAGAGCATAGGGATAAACAATAAATTCAAGGATGTCGCGGCAATCATCCCGCCGAAGACCGTGGTCCCCACCGACACCCGGCCGGCCGCCCCGGCTCCCGTCGCTACCATCAGCGGAACCACACCCAGAATAAATGCCAGCGAGGTCATCAGGATGGGCCGCAGGCGAATGCGCGCGGCTTCCACCGCCGCATCTATCGTGCTTAATCCTTCGTCCTGCAACTGTTCCGCGAATTCCACAATCAAAATCGCGTTCTTGCTCGCCAGTCCGATCAGCATCACTAACCCAATCTGCGCGTAGACATCATTGCTCAGCCCACGCAGCGCAATCGCCCCCAACGCACCCAGCAAAGCCACCGGAACTCCCAGCAGGATGATAAACGGTAAAATATAGCTCTCATACTGCGCCGCCAGGGTCAGATACACGAAAACAATGCCGAGTCCAAACAGGATCATCGCTTTCCCACCGGACTCAATCTCTTCCAGAGAAAGCCCGCTCCACTCGTAACTCATCCCTCGCGGCAACATCTTCTTCGCCAGCGCTTCCATCGCCGCGAGGCCCTGCCCGGAACTTAGGCCAGGCGCAGCGGAGCCGTCAATTTCCGCTGCGCGGAACAAATTGTAGTGGGTGATCACCTGCGGATTTTCCGTCTGTTCTATTTGCACCACATTGTCCAGGGGTATCATCTTTCCGCTGTCGGAACGCAGGTAGTAACTCCGCATATCCTTCGATTCCGCCCGGAATTTCTGGTCCGCCTGAACATACACGCGATACGAGCGGTTGTTGAAATCGAAGTCATTCACGTACACCGATCCCATGAACACTTGCAAAGCATCGGACACCTGGCTGAACGGAATCTGCAGGCTCTTGGCCTTCTCGCGGTCAATTTTGACCAATACCTGGGGATCGTTGGCGGTGAAGCTGGTGAACAGCCCGGCAAGTTTCCCGCTCTGGTTTCCCGCGGCGGAAATCTGATTGGCGGTGTCCGCCAACGATTGCAGAGTGTTTCGCCCCAGGTCTTCCAGTTCAAATGTGAATCCCCCAAACTGGCCCAATCCTTGCACCGCTGGCGGATTGAAGGGAATCACCAACCCGCCGGAAATGGCCATGAGTGATCCGCGCATTCTTTCGACGATTGCCGGTCCGCTGTGTTCATTCCCTTTGCGGTCCTTAAAGTCCGCCAGGTTCAGGAAGATGATCGCCCGATTTGAGGCACTGCCGCTGAAACTGAATCCAACCAGGGTGAAGGCGCCGGTAACCTCGGGAAAGTGCGAGACAGACTCTTCCACTTTGGCGCACACCTGTTCGGTGTAGGTTAACGATGCGCCCTGCGGCGTCTGCACGATCACCATCAGGTAGCCCTGGTCGTCCTCGGGAATGAATCCCTGTGGAATGCGAACGTAGAGAAAAATTGCCCCAGCCAGCACCACGGCAAACACCAGCAGAGCAAGGACCCGGTGGTCCACCACTCGCCGCACAGTTTCCCGATAAAACCCCGCCCCGGTGTCAAATGTTCGGTTGAACCAGCGAAAGATCGCCCCCTGCGCCCGCTCCCGATGATGCCCGAGAAAAATTGCGGAAAGGGCTGGGGTCAAGGTCAGCGCATTAAACGCAGAAATCGAAACCGAGAACGCAATGGTCAGTGCGAATTGCCGGAACAAAATCCCCGTGGTACCTGGAAACAGCGCCACCGGCACGAACACGGAGACCAGCACGAGCGAGGTCGCCACCACCGCTCCGGCCACCTCTTTCATCGCCACGCTGGCTGCGTTGTGGGGTTCCGATATGCCCTCGGTGATGTGCCGCTCCACATTCTCGATCACCACAATGGCATCATCCACCACCAATCCGGTTGCCAGGGTGATGCCGAAAAGCGTCAACGTGTTAATCGAAAAGCCCAAAAGCTTCACGAAGATAAAGGTGCCGATCAGTGACACCGGAATCGTAATCGCCGGAATAAAGGTGCTGCGCCAATCCTGCAGGAAGATGTAGATCACCAGCACAACAAGGAAGATCGCTTCCAGCAATGTGATCAGCACGTCGCGAATCGATTCCCCAATCACCTCCGTGGTGTCAAACGCCACCGCGTACTTCAGCCCCGGCGGGAAATTCCTTGAAAGGCGCAGGAGTTCCGCCTTGGCCGCGCGATCCACATCCAGCGCATTAGCCCCTGGAAGCTGTGTCACGGCGATACCCACCGCGTCGTGGCCGTTGAATCGTAGGATCGAGCCGTAGTCTTCGGCCCCAAGCTCGGCGCGCCCCACGTCCTTCAGCCGTACCAGGGTGCCGTCCGTTCCCGTTTTCAGGGTGATGTTTTCGAATTCCTTGGGATCCGTCAGGCGCCCGATCGCGCGCACGCTGATCTGGTAGGTCTGCCCGGGATCGGATGGCGGCTGGCCAAGCTGTCCCGCGGCCACCTGCACGTTCTGCTCATTCAGCGCGTTCAGAACCGTGGTGGCCGTCAATCCGCGCTGCGCCAAGCGCGCCGGATCCAGCCATATGCGCATTGCATACTTGCGCTCGCCGAAAATCTGCGCGTCGCCCACGCCTTTCACGCGTTTCAGGGAATCACGGACATAGACGTCCAGATAATTGCTCAGGAACAGGCTGTCATACTCGCCTTTTTCGGAATACACCCCGGCGCCAAACACAAATCCGGAGGTCTGTTTGGTGATGATGATCCCGGTGTTCTTGACCGTATTCGGCAGCCGCCCAAGCGCCTGGCTCACGCGATTCTGCACATCCACGGAGGCGAGGTCCACGTCGCGGGTAACGTCAAAAGTCACCGTGATGGTGCTAGTTCCGTCATTGCCGCTCGAGGAAGTGATGTACTTCATTCCCGGCACGCCGTTGATGGCCTGCTCCAGGGGGATGGTGACCGCGGTCTCCACCGCCTGCGCGTTCGCCCCAATGTAGGAGCTGCTGACCACCACTTGCGGCGGCGCCAGGTCCGGGAACTGCGCAATCGGCAGTGTGGGAATGGCAATGGTGCCGCCTAGCACAATCAGCAGCGCGCAAACCGTGGCGAACACCGGACGACGGATGAAAAAATCGACAAACAAGCGCGTTTCTCGCCTTTCCCTCTTGGAGGTTGAATGTTGAAGCCAATCTCGATGAAAGTATTGGTATTACTTGGCGGTCTTGGGCGCGATCTCCGCCTCGGTCTCCGCGGCTTGAATTTGTTCGCTCACCGGCGCCCCATCTTGCAGGAACTGCGTGCCGGAAACGATCAGGTGGTCCTCTGCCTTCAGGCCGTCTAGCACGGCGTAATCGTTGCCGACGATGTCCCCGACCTTCACCACTTTTTGCCGCGCAAACGTTCCCTTTGCCTCTTTCGACGCCACAAACACGAAAAACTGCCCATTGATGCGCGTTACCGCCAGCACCGGAACCACTGGCCCGGGTGCGCTGCCCCAAACCACTTGCGCGCGCACCTGCTCGGCAATTCGAAGGTTCGTTCTTGAATTTCCCACTGCGGCTTTTGCCAGCACCGTTTGCGTGTCCGTGTCCACTTGCGGCGAAATAAACGTGACCTGCGTTTCCGTGTGCAGGCTGCCGGATTCATCCAGGAGCTTGACTGGCATGCCCAACCGCAAATCCTTCGCGCGCGAAGCCGGAACGTAAATATAAGCTTCCAAAGCCCCGGGTTCGTCCACCGTCGTCAACAGCGTCGAGACCGTCACCCGGTCGCCCAGGTGCACCGGGATATCGCCCACAATTCCATCCATCGGCGCGCTCACCTTGTAGTAGCGCAACTCCACCCTCTGCTGCTCCACCTGATGTTCCAGAGATTTCAGTTGCGCCACCGCGGTGTCGTAATTCGTCTGCGCATTGTCCAGGTCCGATTTTGCAATCACCCCGGCTTCCGCCAGCTTCCTGGCCCGCTCCAGGTTGATTCGCGCTTGATTCACGTTCGACTCTTGCGCCAGCCGGGAAGACTCCTGGCTGTTCACCGTGGCTTCTTGTTTCAGCGGATCAATCTGCAGCAGCGGAGTGCCGGTGGCGACGCGATCGCCCGACTTCACAAATATCTTGGTGATGTAACCCTCGACTTGTGGGTTGATGGAAGCCGAATGCCGCGATTTCAGCAGCGCCAGATATTCCGTTGTCTCCGCAATTGGCATCGTCTGCACCAGTTGCACTTGCACTGGCATGGCCGTGCTCGCGCCGGATTCGGCCTCGGCGCTTACGGTCGAGTTCTTGACGCCGCAGCCTGCCAGGCCCAGAGCTGCCAGGCACACCACCGCCCAACAGTTTGCCAGTTTCCGCCACCGTGATGTTGCTAGCAAAGTGAACTTCCCCTGTTCATAACTGGACCGAACAGCAAGCCTCTCATTTTACGTCAATAGGGTTGGAATCGAAACGCAAAAGCCTTCCACAATCAGACGCAAGAAACATGCGTTGGTGAGGCGTCTGTGAGATTGTTCGCACCGCCGCGCGTCGGTAAGTACTGTTTGGGTCCAGGCCGTGGGCACGAGGCCGGGGGCCTTCGTGCCCGCCCTGACCGCGGCGGTCCGCCCTCTCCCCGCAATACTAAGCCAAGATTTGGTACCACATCCCGGTCTTTGGATGCCTAGAGTAGAGGAATGTTACGGCTGCGATGTAAATAGCCACGCAAGGCGGAAGGAGCCGGCCAGGAAGTAAGTGTCAGCGCTCAGTACATGTCCGTGGGATCGATCTTTTTTCCTGAGAGGCCCAATTGGAGAACTTCAATGTCTTGGGGCCTGTCAAACACTTTGCCGGGAAACAAGCGCTTGATGATTACCCGAACGCCGCCAAAAGCAATCCCCACGCCGGTGGCGATTCCCAGAAATAGTCCGGTGAACAGAAAAATCTTTACCATCACCGACACGATTGGCGGATCGGTGGCTCTCTGCCCACGCTCATTCCAGGTCACCTGCGTTTCGTAGTTCACGGCATCCCGGATCGCCTGGGCATGCTCCGCGGACGTCGACGCAAACACCAGTGAGAGCAGGGAAGCCTTGCGCTCAACGGTGACGCCCGCGCGCTTCACCTCCGCCGGTAGCGCCTGCTCCAGGTGGTGCAAATGCTGCTCCGCCAACTGCGGCGTCGGATAATCCAGCAGCAGCAAAATCCCGCTCCCGTGCTGCCCCTGGTAATGCGCCAGCATCGCCTCCACGCCGTTCTGGAATCCCACTTCGCTGGCCAGCACCGCCGAAGCATCTTGTCCCAGCGAAATCATCGCCGAGCGGAATGCTTCCGGCCCCAGCGCGTACTTTTCCGACCCAAACGTGCGCCAATGCGTGGGCAAATAATCTTTTAGCGGTGGCAGTGGCGTGGGATCCGCCTTGGCCTGCAGCGCCGTTAGCAACTCCTGAAGGCCCTCGGGCTTCACATGGGGAGAAACTTTCGCCTGCACCACCAGGTTCCCAATCAGAATCCGCAAATCCGATTCGTTGCCTGCCGAATCTCCGCCGATCCCCAAATCCTTCATTCCGGGGGCCAACAGAAACGTATAAACTTCAAACGCGCTGCTCGGATCGCGCAGCACAAACGTCCGCAGGGTTACTTCTTCCGTGCCGTTTTTGTAGGCGCGCTCCTCAATCCGGCTAAGTCCTGCTTCTTGCAACACCTGTTCGCCGTTCGGCCATTTTGCCCAACCAGGTCCCAACTCGCGCTCCTGCAGCGTCTTCGCCGGAGCGTCCGCTTGCCAGGAGCCAAATTGATTGGGAAGAAGGGGAGTATCCGCGGCTACGCCAATAGCGCAGAATAGGCCGGCCAGCACACAGACAAAGAGGGTTCGTTGCATACCTGTCAGTATATTAGATGCCGGAGACTTATTGTTGGTTCCTGGACTGCTCCACGGCGGGGGGAGCGGCCGGCCGGCCGGGTTTTGAAGACCGGTTAACCGCCACGCTGTTCATGCTTTGCAGGTAGTCGGAAACGCCCTGGTATAGCCCTTCGGCCACCCGCTGCCGGTGCTCCGGCTTCTTCAGCAATTGCTCATCCGCGGGATTGCTCAGGAAAGATATTTCGGTAAGGATCGACGGCATGTCCGCGCCGATCAGGACCACGAACGGCGCCTTGCGCACCCCGCGGTCTTTCACCGGCTTCGCGGTTTTCTGGATCCGCTTCGCGAGCGATTCCTGCACGTCTTGGGCAAGCTCGCGCGACTCGTCAATCTTTTCCGTCCGCGCAATCTTTTTCACCACGTCTTCCAGGTCGTGAATGCCTTCTTGCGACACGGCGTTTTCTCGAGCGGCCACCGCCATCGCTTCCGGCGAACCCTTCAGGTTCAGGTAATACGTTTCGATGCCCCGGGCGCCGTGGTCCGGGCTGGAGTTCGCGTGAATGGAGATGAATAGATCGGCCTTGGCTTCGTTGGCAATCCGGGTGCGCTCTTCCAGGGGAATAAACGTGTCGTCCGAGCGGGTGAACACAATGTCCGTGCCCGGGAGTTTCTGCTGGATGATTTTTCCCAGCCGCAGCGCCACATCCAGGCACAAATCTTTCTCCATCAGGCCCGTGGGCCCAATCGTTCCGGTGTCATGCCCGCCGTGCCCCGCGTCGATCACGATCCGGCCGATCTTCAATCCCAGCGCGCGCGTCAGCGTCGATTGCCCATCGCGTGTAGGCTGGGGTGTCGCCGCGGGTTGCACCAGATCGGGTTTTGCACCGGCAGCGGTTTTGGCGGACTTGGTATTCAACACCTTCACCGGCGAAGGTATGGGTTTTGCTGGAGCAGGAGCCGGCGGAAGCGCCAGCTTGACGGGCGCCTCTACGGGTTGCGTCACAACGTTCGGCGGTGGGTCGCTGGCGAGGGCGTTCTCGCTTGCAGCGGGTTTATCAGCCGGTTCATCGCTCGGACTCTTCATCACCGGCGCAACGGCCTTTGCGGTCTGCACGACCGCTCCACGCGCTCCATTCGATCCATAGAGCTCAATCACCAGCCGCGACGGTTTGTGCATTAGCGAAGCCGCGTAATCCTTTACGCCGTTCACATCCAGCACCACGCGTACCACGCCACCCTGATTCTTCGCCACGCGAATCTGGCTGAGCAGGTCTCCGCTCACGTGAATCTTGCTGTGCGCCACCGCCGGCGACAACTTCGCCGCATGCAAATCAAAATAAATCCGGTCCGGGTTGGCGATCCGCCCGGAAACGTATTGCACCATGTCTTCCAGATCGATGATCACTTCCGTTCCATCGGGAGTCACGCTTGACCGGATGTGCTGGATCCGCGGCACTTCCACACTTCTGGCCTTCTCGCCGCCGCTGGTACTGCCCGAGGTCCGCGCCACCAGCTGCAGCGGTTCATCTTTGGCGGCGCCTTTCGTCGTTGCCGCGGGAGCAGGCGGCACCGTCTTCGCGTCCAGGTTGCCCATTTCCGCGTTCTTCATCAGCGCCAGTTCCGCCAGCGCTTCCTGAACTTCGCGTTTGTGCGGGGAGCGCGGAAACTTCCTCTGGAAATCCTGATAGGTCTTTGTGGCTGCGGCGGGATCCCCCAACTGGTCTTTCTGCAGTTGTCCCATGCGCAGGATCGCGTCCGGCACAAATTTGCTGGCGGGATATTCGTGAATCAAAAACTGGTAAGCCTCTGCGGCTGCTTGATAATAGCTGCGCCCGAAACGGTCGCCCATCTCCGTATTCAAGTCGCCCATGGCCACCAGCGAATCGGGCGCTTCCGCGGCGTGCGGCGTAATCAGATACACCCGCTGGTAGGTGGTGACCACTCGCTTATAGTCGGCTAGGGTGCGATTCGCCGGCGGCTTTTCATTCAGCGCCGCGCGCATCTCTTGCGCCCGCAAAAATTGCGAGCTCGCCGCTTCCCGTTTGGCGGCGGTGTTGTTCGTGGCGGCAATCGTGGGGCAGGGAACGGCGCATGCCGCGAGCAGCACGAAACCCAGCGAAACGCCGGCGAAACTCCTGTGGAAATTTTTGCGCCCCTCGCCCATCATTCCCCAGCTTCCCCAAACTCGGCCCGACTGCTCTCTACTTAACCCTATCCATCCAATTTCGATGCGCGCTCTTATTCGTTCGTAAAGATTATGCGCCCGTTCGGGTCCACTTGCCGGTGAATCCGGCTGGACCGCGTGTACGTATCTTCCATCCGGCCCGAGCCCGGCCGGTAATACGCGTCCTGGACCCGCTGCACGTAGTTCCGCGTCTCCCGGTAGGCTGGAACCCCATGCGCCCGGTCCACCGCGCCCTCTCCCGCATTGTACGCCGCCAGTGCCAAATCCAGGTTGCCACCGTAGCGTTCCAGCAAGACCTTCAGATAGCGCACCCCGGCATCCACGTTCTGCCCCGGATTATAAGCGTCATTGACGCCAAAGCGCTGCGCCGTGGTGGGAATCAATTGCATCAGGCCCATGGCGCCCTTCCGCGACCTCGCGGCGGGGTTCCAATTCGATTCGGTTTCGATCACCGCGCGCACCAGCGCCGGGTCCACCTTGTGGCGTTCCGCTGCTTCCCGCACCAATTTCTCCGCGCCGTCGCGATTCAGAAACATCGCCGGCCGGTCCTGGCCCGTAAACGAAATCTCGCCGGGCAGATAAATCGCCTGGTTCTTCGGTTTTTTTGCCGACAATTTCGCAATCACGGGGGGCTCCGCATTCACGAACATCTTTCGCCCATCCGTGTTGGTCACAGACATGATTTGCGCCTTGGCGAGCCGCGGAGTGCTCAGCGCGCCGCTAAAGACCAGTGAAAGCACCAGAAGATTCCTCAAGCTCATAAGAGTTGATTGGCCGTTCATGCGCCTTGGGGAAGGCATAGGTATAAAAATCCGCTGCACGGAGCGAGCCGCCATGTGCCGGGCCTCGAGCCGCCGTGAAAAACCATTTCGGAAGCTCTGCCTTGAACAAGTGGAGCAAATTCCTGCACTTGCAAGGTAACGCTTCTGACGCTACACTGAATTATAGCAAGGGTTCCAGTAGGCTGGGGACACTCTCTAAGGCACTTTTTAACGCCGATGTGTCTTTTCCGCCAGCCTCGGCCAGATCGGGGCGCCCGCCCCCGGAGCCCCCCACCTGTTTGGCCAGCGCCTGTATCAGCTTGCCGGCGTGGACTTTAGCGGTGAGGTCCTTGGTTACCCCGGCGATCAGCGCCACTTTTCCCTCGTCCGGCATCCCCAGAGCGACCACTCCCGATCCCAGCTTCTGCCGCAGCGTATCCACCAGTTGCCGGAGGCCCTCGCGGTCCACGTTCGCGACCTCGCCAACAATTACCTTTACGCCTTTTATGGTCTGCGCCTGCGCCAACAGTTCGTCCAGTTGGTTCAGGGCCCCTTTGCGCTTCTGCGTTTCCAATTCCTTCTCCAAATGCCGCGCCGTGCTCGTCAGTTTTTCCACCGAGGCCAGCACTCCGTCCTCGCCCACATTCAGTCGCGTAGCCAGTTCCCGCAGGGTCTCGGCCTGTCGCTGATAATGCTCGATCGCGCCGATCCCGGTAACTGCCTCGATGCGGCGTATTCCTGCCGCTACCGATTCCTCGCTTACAATTTTCAGGACGCCAATATCGCCTGCGCGCTTTACGTGCGTGCCGCCGCACAGTTCTTTCGAATAGAACCCGCGCGGCGAGCGTGCATCGGGAATCGTCACTACCCGCACATTGCTTTCCGGGTATTTATCCCCGAAAAACGCCAGCGCTCCGGAATTCAGCGCCTCTTCCAGCGACATCACTCCGGTCTCCACCTGGGTGTTCAGGCGGATTTCGTCGTTCACCTGCTGCTCGATGTCGCGCAGTTCCTCGTGGTCCACCGGCGCAAAGTGTGTGAAGTCAAACCGCAGGCGTTCCGGGGCGTTCAGCGAGCCGGACTGCTTCACATGCGTCCCCAGAATATTGCGCAGCGCTGCGTTCACCAGGTGCGTCCCGGTATGATTGCGCATAATCCGCGCCCGCCGTTCCGCATCGGCAATCACGGTCACGCGGTCGCCCACCCGCAATGTCTCCTTCGCCGTAACCCGGTGCGCCACCAGCCCCGCCACCGGATAAAACGCCCCACTGACTTCGGCTAGCACCTGCGACTGAGGCGCATCATAAAACTTCCCGGTGTCCGCCATCTGCCCACCGGACTCCGCGTAAATCACCGTGCGGTCCAGCACCACTTCGCCCGATTCTCCGGCCCTCAATTCGCTGACGGAACCGGATTTCGTAACAATCGCCTCGATCCGCGCGTCCTTCGCGCAGGTCCCATGATAAAAATCCGGCTCCGTCCGGAACGTCTCCGCCAGTTTCGCGAACGCCGGATTCGCCGCCTCCTTTCCAGTCCCGCCTTTCCACGAAGCCCGCGCAATAGCTTTCTGCTCCTCAGAAAACCGCGCGAATTCTTGTTCTTCCAACGCAACTCCGAGATCTCTGAGAGCCTCGCGAATGAAATCGACCGGCAGACCATACGTGTCGTACAGTCGAAAAGCTCGCACGCCATAAAATTTGGGAATCGTGCCGTGAGCGTCTTTGATAAGGTTTAGAGTGAAGCGAACGCGGTCGCCGATTTTCTGATCTGAAGCCAGCAGGTCTCCTGCCTGTTTTGCGGCAGCAGAAAATTGCGGATTACTAACGAGTGCTTGGTGATTTTGAGTGTATGCGTCCGATGCCAACTGCAAGAGGTCTTGATCCAATTTCTTTAGTCCGTGATCTAGTGCTCGGGCAAAACGCAGTTCTTCGGATTGGATTACTTGCGCGACCTGATCCCTGCTCGCGACGATTTCAGGGTATGCCGCACCCAGCGATTGCACCACGACGTCCACCAAGCTGAAGAGGAATGGTCTCGTCTGCCCAAGTAGACGCCCATGTTGAATCGCCCGTCTTATGATTTTGCGAAGCACGTAGCCGCGCCCTTCGTTCGACGGCAGCACGCCGTCGGTGATCAGAAACGTGGCAGCTCTCGAGTGATCCGCAATCACTTGAAGCGATACAATTTCGCCCCATTCGGACTGGCTTGTCGATTCTGGAAAATTCCACCTCGTGTCTGTGAGTGTAGCGGCTGTGAGCAGCAAAGGTTGGAAGAGGTCTGTTTCAAAATTGCTGATTTTACCCTGCAATACCGCGGCGAGCCGCTCGAGGCCCATGCCCGTATCCACGCACGGCTTCGGCAGCGGCGTCAGCACTCCCGAAGCGTCGCGATTGAATTGCATGAACACCAGGTTCCAGATTTCGACGTAACGCCCACAATCGCACGGAAATTTACAATCGGTGTGGCCTTCCTCGGACGCGGTCGGCCCCATGTCATAAAAAATCTCGCTGCATGGCCCGCACGGCCCCGTATCGCCCATGGCCCAGAAATTATCTTTCAAGCCGGGAATGGCGAAGATGCGTGTGATCGGGACGAGGCCCTGCCAGAAGGACTTAGCTTCTTCGTCTTCTCCCAGACTATTACCAGAAACGTCCGCGCCCCCGAAAACCGTCACATACAACTTGTCCTTCGGAATTCCATACCATTCCGGAGAGGTTAGCAGTTCCCATGCGAGTGTAATTGCACCCTTTTTGAAATAATCGCCAAACGAAAAATTTCCCAGCATCTCAAAAAAAGTATGATGCCGCTTGGTGAACCCCACATTTTCCAGATCGTTGTGCTTCCCGCCCGCGCGCACGCACTTCTGCGCCGTCGTCGCCCGCAAGTACTCCCGCTTTTCCAGCCCCAGAAACACATCCTTGAACTGGTTCATCCCCGCATTCGTAAACAGCAGAGTGGGATCTCCATGCGGCACCAGCGACGACGAGCGCACCCGCCGGTGCCCCTTGCTCTCAAAAAATTCCAGAAACTTCTCGCGAATCGCATTCCCGCTAAACTTCTTGGTCGCATTCTCCGTCACGTCAGCCTCGTCTCCGCAATCCAACTCAAACCCAAATTATCGCACAGCTATGCCCCGCCCGCGTGGCGGGCGGGCCGCTCCGAAGGTGGTGGCCAGCCTTTGGACCGGCCACCCCGCCGCGTGACTAGCGCGCCTTTGCTCTATAAAATAGCCCCGCTGCATCTCAGCAAACGGAGCGTACCCATGGGCAAACCCCAAAAACCAAGAACGCGTCAAAGAAAATTGCTCTCCGCCAAAGATTTTTGCGGCGACGGTGAGCCGTACAGCGAAATTATCGTCACGATTTCCATCCGATTGCTCGGTGCCGGCATCACCCGCTCGAGGCTCGCGGTGAACACTTATCCCGATCCGGCTCTGCGGCGAATCGCGGTGGAGTCTCTAAAGAAGATGGACATCGAAAGCTACGGAGTTAATGAGCACGGTATATTTGGTGCGTGCCTTTCGGAAAGCTTCAACGGGTGGGAAGACATGAACAAAGATTATCCGCAGATCGCGGAAAGTTACTCTGAGGAATTCAAAAACGAAGACGCTAAGGCCATGAATGCTTACATCGCGAAGAGTGTGAACTGGGCCAAGCAACTCCACAAGGACGCGATGGCGGAGGCTTTGCTGAACGACGGGTCCTCTGCAACCGCTGAACGCATTCACTGAGATCAATGGGTGAAGCCCTGAATGCAGCTGGGCATGCTATTGCGGTGAAGAACTTCCTGAAAGGACTCGATGTTCGAGCGAAAGCTGATCGCCGGGTGGGGCGACATGGACTTCAACAGCCACATGCGCAACACCGCCTATCTCGACAAGTCCGCCGATGTCCGCATGATGTATTTTTCCGAAAACGGCTTCCCCATGGCCGAATTTCATCGTCTGCGCATGGGCCCGGTGATCCTGCGGGATGAACTGGAATATTTCCGCGAAGTTGGCTTGCTGGAAGAAATCCGCGTGACGCTGGAACTCGGCGAGTTGCCCGCGGACGGTTCGCGCTTCCTGATTCAGAACACCTTCTACCGCCTCGACGGAAAATTAATCGCGCGAGTCCGGAGCAAAGGCGGCTGGCTCGACCTCAACGCCCGCAAACTAGTCGCGCCGCCGGAAAAACTCCTGCTCGCGCTGCAAAAATCGCCGCGCTCCGACGATTTCAAGGAAGTCCCCTCCAACCTGAAAGAAGACAAGAACTAGGCGCTTTCGTCGGCGGGCTCGACGTCGGGAATCTCTTCGTGCGCGATGCGGTGCAATTCCTTGCGGATCAAATCCGACGGAAACCCCGCGCCAATCAGCGAACGATAGAGCGACGCCATCTTCCGCTCGTCAATCTCCCCTCGATAAAGCCGCAATTTCCGCTCAATCCGTTGCCGGATGATCGCCGCCGGGTCCGCGCCCGACGCCACGGAATCCTTGATCGCCGTTTCAATGTGCCGGTCGGGAATCCCCCGCGCCCGGAGGTCCCGCGCGATCCGAAACTCCCCCTGCTTCCGCGACTCCGTGCGCAGCCGCGTGAACTGCTTCGCATAGCGCGCATCGTCCAGCAGGTTTTCCCGCTTCAGCCGCTCCACAACGCCCTTCACGATTTTGTCGTCCTCGCACCGCCGCGCCAGCGCCTTCTTCATCTCGTGCACCGAATGCGCCCGCCGCATCAGGATCTTGATCGCGGCGTCATACACCTGCGCTTCCGTCTCCAGTTGCCGGGGCTTCTGAAACATAAGTGAGAGCATGGAGCAAAGAAGCAGCGAAGTAAAGCACCAGCCCGCGCAACCAGGAAAGTGGGGCGGGAGCATCCCCACGGTGCGCCGCATCACACACTCCTGTGCATTCAGGCCCACCGCGGCAGGCTGTAACTTGCTGAAAAGAAAGCCCGCCACTCTATGTCATCCTTGGTATGGCACTTGCTCCTTATAGTTTAGAGGGGACTCGCCATGGCCTACGCAATCACCGACACCTGCACCAAGGATGAGCATTGCATCGAAGCTTGCCCGGTCGCTTGCATTCACCCAACCAAGGACGAAGCAGACTTTGCCACCGCCCCGCAGCTATATGTGAATCCCACGGAATGCGTGGATTGCGGCGCGTGCATCCCGGTCTGTCCGACCAACTCCATTTTCGCGGTGGAAGAACTCCCCGCCGCCTTGCAACCCTTTATTGAAAAGAACGCCGCCTACTACAACTGACCGGCGGCCTCACTTTGTTGTGCGGGTACTCCGCTCCCGCATTTACGATGTGGACTCATCCACGCAAACAAAACTCCGCGCAACCAACGTCCCCAAAGAAGGTTGCAACTGTCCATCAAGCCTCTCCATGAGGAAAGCTGTTCCAGCAGCAAAACTCCGGCAGAACG
Organism: uncultured Acidobacteriota bacterium; assembly: GCA_963781995.1. Classification (GTDB taxonomy): domain Bacteria; phylum Acidobacteriota; class Terriglobia; order Acidiferrales; family UBA7541; genus Acidiferrum. The sequence goes on from CAWAHR010000002.1 coordinate 28,913, forward strand.
CGGGGATGGCACACCCCTCTATTGAGACGCACAACAAAAAATCAGATTGTGGTGGGGGATATTACTTCCGGCTGAATCGCTCGAAATCCGCCATTTGCGAGGCCATCTCCTCGCGGGCGGCATCGGCGGCGGAACGAATACCCTGAATGCGCAGCTTGAACTCGTCGGCGTTGGAAGCTCGCGACAACGCTTCATCCAGGGTAATGAGTTCCTTGGTATACAAATCGAAGAGCGACTGGTCAAACGTCTGCATGCCGTACTGCGAAGTCCCCGCCGCAATCGCGTCATTGATCAGGCGGGTTTTGTCGGCGTTGATAATGCAATCCTTGATGTACGCGGTGGCGATCATTACTTCAACCGCCGGCACGCGGCCGTTATCGTCGGCGCGCCGTACCAGGCGCTGCGAAACCACCGCCTTCAGGGTTGCGGCCATCTGCAAGCGAATCTGTTTCTGCTCCGGCGGCGGAAATACCGCGATAATACGCTGAATCGTTTCCGTCGCGTCCAACGTGTGCAACGTCGAGAACACCAGGTGGCCAGTTTCCGCGGCCAGCAACGCGGTCGAAATGGTTTCCAAATCGCGCATTTCGCCGACCAGAATCACATCCGGGTCCTGGCGCAAGCCGGCGCGCAAGGCCGCCGAAAAGTTCGCGGTATCCACTTCCACTTCGCGCTGGTTAATGAAACTCCGCTTGTCGCGGTGCAGGAATTCGATCGGGTCTTCAATCGTGATGATGTGGTCGGCGCGTTGGGCATTGATCCGGTCGATCATCGCCGCCAGCGTCGTGGACTTGCCAGAACCCGTCGTTCCGGTAACCAGCACTAACCCGCGCTGCTCCTCGCAAATTTTGCTAATGACCGAAGGAAGGTTCAGCTCTTCGACTGTTCGAATCTTCGTCGGAATAACGCGCAGCACCATACCCACGTTGCCGCGCTGCTGAAACACGTTGACGCGGAAGCGGCCTAGGCCCGCTACGCCGTAGGCCATGTCCAACTCGGCCGTTTCCTTGAATTTCTGTTTTTGCCGGTTGGTCATCATGCTGAACGCCATTGACAGCATCTCTTCCGGCGTAATGCGTGGCACGTCGGTCATCGGTGTCAACAAGCCATCCACGCGCAAATAGGGGTGGTTGCCAACCTTCAGGTGCAAGTCCGACGCTTTGTTTTCGACCGCGCGCCGCAAGAGATCGTCAATACTCAGTGCCATCTGCTCACACCCCGGAAGAAAGCATTTCCTTTCTGAAGCTAGCACCCGCCGGGAATCCCAACAAGCAACCCGCGACAGGGAGTTGCGCCTTAGTTACCTAGTCCTGCGTACAGGTAGGCCTTTTATTATTTGGAATGTGGGAGGGAGGCTCCCGCTCTTGAGGTGTCGACGAAACCGAATGTCGATCGTTCTACGACCAAATCCGCCGGCCGCAACCTAACTCTCCGCGGTCTTCAAATACAACGAATCGTAAGCCAATCCGGCCAAAAATCCCCCGCCCAGCGGCCCCACCCAATAAATCAACTGATTCAGCCAATGATGTGCCGCCAAGGCCGGGCCAAACGCCCGCGCCGGATTCAGCGCTCCACCGGTGTAAGGTCCCGCCACAACGATTCCCAGCGCCATCGTCAAGCCAATCGCAAACCCGGCAATCGCCCGAAACGTCCCGCGTTCGTCCACCGCAGTGGCAAAAAATACAAATACCAGAAAGAAAGTCGCCGTCGCTTCCAGAGCGAGTCCCGCCCAGCTTGGATAATCGCGCAGCATTTCCGGGGTGCCCAGTGCCACACTGCGCCAGGTCTCTTCGGGTATCACTACTCGTAAAAGAAACGCTGCCGCGGTCGCGCCCGCAAGTTGCGCCACCCAATAGAGCGCCGTGTCCGGCGTCGAAAGCTTTTTGGTCACCCAAAACCCGATGGTCACGGCCGGATTGAAGTGCCCTCCCGAAATATGCCCCAGTGCCGATACCATGATGGCAATCGCCAATCCGTTAGCCAGCGCGACGGCCAGCAATCCGATGCCTCCCGTCGCGTTGCTCCGCAACTGCATGTCCACGCAGGCCGCACCTGCCCCGAAGAAAACCAGGGCAAACGTTCCAATAAACTCCGCGGTCAATTTTTGGGTAAGGTTGTACATCCACTGGCCTCCGGGAAATCCTTCAAGCGCGAAGCATCGCCCGGATTTTAGCTGGAAACCGGGGGACATGCTACCTGGGAAGTGGGGAATGAAGGAGAACAGCGAGCGGATAATGGAGTCGAAGATAACAGCGAGCAGATAACAGGGAACTAGGAAGAGAAATCAGTAATCGGTAAGCAGGAGGATGTGGGAAGGCGCATGAAGGCGATTCGGGCTGGTCTTGCTTCCTGATTGCTGCTATCTATTTTCTGCTATCCCCTTACTCACAGCCAGTTCGCGCTCCCGCAAACTCCCTCTACCTGACCGCGCCCACCGCCGCATTTACCATGGTCAACCAGCCATGCCGGTCCGGAGCCTTCCCACTGGTCACCGCGAAAAATTCCTGCTGAATCTGCCGCGTAATCGGCCCCGCCACGCCCTTGCCGACCACAATTTTGTCCACCGAGCGCACGGGCGTCACTTCCACCGCCGTGCCCACGAAGAAAACCTCGTCAGCGATGTATAGCATTTCGCGCGGAATAACCGATTCCTTCACTGGAATATTCAGATCCGTTGCGATCTTCGTCACTGCGTCGCGGGTAATCCCCGGCAAAATGCTCGTCGCCAGGGGTGGCGTGTATAGCGTCCCATCCTGCACCAGGAAGACGTTCATACCCGAGCCTTCGCTCACGTGCCCATGCGCATCCAGTGCAATGCCTTCCGCAAATCCGTTCAGCGACGCTTCCATGCGGATGAGCTGCGAGTTCATATAATTCGCCGCGGCCTTGGACATCGCCGGCAGCGTATTCGGTGCAATCCTGGTCCACGAACTTACGCAAACATCCACACCTTTCGTCAGCGCTTCCGGCCCCAGGTACGATCCCCAGCTCCAGCAAGCCATGTAGATCTCGATCGGCGAATTCAGGGGGTTCACACCCACTTCGCCATACCCGCGCAGCACAATCGGCTTCACATAACACGCGCCCATCTTGTTCAGCCGAACCAGTTCGCAAGCAACGCTGCTGAACTCGTCCACCGTGTGCGGCAGCTCCATCCGGTAAATCCGCGCCGAATTGATCAGCCGCTGCATGTGCTCGCGAAGCCGGAAAATCGCCGGCCCTTGCGGCGTCTCGTAGCAGCGAATGCCTTCAAATACGGCCGAGCCGTAGCCGACAACGTGAGACAATACGTGCAGCTTCGCATCATCCCAAAGAATGAACTTTCCGTTGTGCCAAATCTTCTCGGTCTTTTGTACAGGCATGGGCTTCTCTCCCTATCGAAGGTTCCGTTTTCCCCGCGCACTTTCAGAATAGAGGAGTCCCCCAGGAGCGTCAACGAATTCAACCCCCGCGAATGCAACGCGTCTGAGCCATTTTGGCGCGGTAATTTTCAGGAACCCAACCAAATTGGCCGCGCTTCACGGTTTATCGGCAAGAGGGGTCTTATCAGCGGGCCGCTCCTCCATCATCGAAGCTGCCCGCGCCAAGAGCTTCCCATTGTGATTTTCCCAGATTCCCAACAGCACGAACGGCAGCACCGTGGAAGCTGCCCACAGCTTCGCATTCCGTGGCAACTTGGCCTCCGGCTCCCAACGAAACAGCTGCGAAGAAATAAATATCGCCAGCCCCGCCCAAATCAAGAGGCAGCCAATCTCCGCTCCCAGCGCAAAGATCGATGCGCGGTCCACCATGGCCCGCTGCAACCCGCTCACTAGGTACGTTGCTGGCAGAAACAGCGCCACATGTTGCGCCACCTTCGGCAGACTCGGGATCGGCACGGTGGCTCCGGAAACGAAAATCAGCGCAAACCACAGCAATTGATTGATGATCTGGGTCTCCTGCATGGTATTCGTCACGCTGGCCACGATCAGTCCCAGCGACGCAAACGCCGCGATCCCCGAAAGCGCCATGGCGAACACGCTCAAAACATTCCCAAAGTCTGTGACGTGATAGATGAACCGCGCCAGGAACAGTTCCAGGATCACCGTCGGCAATATCAGCAAAAGATTTGCCAGGATGCTGGATGTGATCATGCTGAACGCCGACACCGGCGACAACCGGAACCTTCGAAGAATCCCTTGCTCCCGCCAGGTCACGATCTGTGCGCTCAAGCCCCAGAACGTTCCCATCACCGACATGGCAATCACTGGGCCAAGCAAATAGCGGACCACGGTGGGATTTCCCCTGGCGAACACGCTCCCGTACAAAAAGAAAAACGCCATGGGCATGATCAAGCTGAAAAACAAAAACGCCTTGTTCCGCAGCGTAATCCGGATGCGCATGGCCGCGAGCGTCAGGATGATCTTCAATCGCGTAGTCTCCGTCCGGTCAATTCAATAAACACGTCTTCCAGCGAAGGCGTCGAAATCTCCAGGCTCACCAGTTCGTTGTTCTCCGCTTCCAGATGCTTCACCAGCGCCACAATCGCCGGCGCCGTCTTCTGGCAGTGCAATACGTAAGCGCCATCCACCTCGCGTGCGTCTACCACGCCATCCAATCCCTTCAAGGTGTCTTTCGACGCAGGCTTAGTGAACCGTGCCTCAATCCTCGAGGTATGCTCCGAGCGCTGCTTCAATTCCCGCGGCGTGCCGGTCGCGATCACCTTCCCGTGATCCACAATCGCCACCCGGTCGCACAGTTTTTCCGCTTCTTCGATGTAGTGCGTCGTCAACACGATGGTTTTCTTCTCACGCTTCAGCTCTTCGATGATGTCGTAAATCTCACGCCGCACCTGAGGGTCCAGCCCGGCCGTCGGCTCGTCAAAAAAAAGCACCCGGGGATCGTTCACCAGCGCCATGGCCAGCGCCAGCCTCTGTTTCTGCCCCCCGGAAAGCTGGTTGTAAAATGCGTGCCGCTTTTCTTCCAGCCCAAACCGCTTCAGCAAATCATCCACATTCCGCGTGCGATTATAAAACCCGGCAAACAACCGGATCGCTTCACCGACACGCAATTTATCTGGAAGGGAAGTAGCCTGCAGGGTCGCGCCAATCTCGTTCTTCAGCGCAATCGAATTTTTCTGGGGATCGAGCCCGCACACCGAAATCCGCCCGCCATCCGGCACCCGCAGCCCCTCCAGCACTTCCACCGTGCTGGTCTTCCCGGCGCCGTTCGGCCCCAGAAGCCCGAACACTTCGCCTTCTTCCACGGAAAAGCTGACGCCGCGCACGGCCTCCACGTCGCCGTAGCGCTTCACAAGGTTCTCTACCTGCAGGATCGGATTCGCCATATTCAGGAAACTTCTATGGTACCGCAGGTGAGGGTTTCTCTCTAACGTGACTTCTTCTGTTTGTGGGAAGGCCTTTTGGTGGTTTTACCAGCGGGCTTCTTCGCGCGTTTGGGTTCCCATCCATGCGCCGTAAAATCCACGCGAAACTCCATGATCTTCACGCCTTCGCCTTCCAGCAACTTTCTCTGCAACGAGGCATACGGCTCTGGGATCAGCAATTTTCCTCGCTCGCCAACTACGCGATGCCAGGGAATTCCGCTTCCCGAGGGGGTCGCCGCCAAAGCCCTACCCGCGGTTCTCGCCCCGCCGCGTAATTGCAGAGCCCTGGCCAGCGTCCCATAGGTTATAACCCGGCCGCGCGGAATTTGTTTCACCAGCTTGTAAACGGGATCCCAGCTCATAGAGAGAAAGGATACTAGAAGGGAATCGCCCACAGCGCAAGCGACCTTTCCGCCGCAGCTGTGTTTAACAAGGTGTATGACGAGGCCGGCAACAAAGCCAGCAAAAACGGATGTCGCGCGTAGAGGAAAGTCCGATGAAACGCAGCGAAAATTCCGATGCAGCAATTCCCGCAATCTGCGCAACTATGGTTGCAATGCGGGAACTGGGGACGATTACTTTTACGCTGCATCCAGTCTTGCCAAGTGTAGTGGAATTATCTTACACTACACCCAAGATGCGGCCTTCGCCGCTTCCTCTTCGCATTTTTCAGGACAACGATATGGCTTTCGTCCGCCGCAAAGGGAATGCCTATTACCTGGTGCACAATGTGCGCCGCGGTGGAAAAGTGCGGCAGCTGCATCTCGCTCGGCTTGGCGACCGCGCCCGCATCACCGACGATGTCGTCAAGGAAGTCTCTAAGAAGCATCCCTTCATCGATCTCAACTGGCGCTCCCTGCGCGAACAGTTGAACAATCAGATCGATCTCGCCGACCCCGAATCACCTGCCGTTCAGAAGCTCGTTCAGGCTCTCCGCAATCTCAATCTTGATCTGGCGGATCTGTTTCCCCAGATGCTTCGGCTTTCTGAATCACCCGCGGTGGCGCGTGAGTTGCTCTTGCATCTTCGGCTTCTCCACTCCACCATCCAGGTAAAGCTCGATCAGTTTGGCTCGAACAACCAAATGAAGAGAATGCACCGGACAGGCGGTCGGTTTGGATCGGTATCCTCGGATTTCCGGGGACGCTAGGGAGGCGGTCATGGCGACAGGCGATGTTTCTCTAAATCCGAATGTACGCAGCTCGGACACCATAGAATTTCAAAACTCTCTGCGCGCGAAAATCGTCGGCCAGGACGACGGCGTGCAAGCCCTCGTCGAGTTGTTCCAGGTATTCACCGCTGGACTCAACTCCCCCGGTCGCCCCGTCGGCAACCTGCTCTTCCTCGGGCCCACAGGCTCCGGCAAAACCCGCATCGTCGAAGCCGCCGCCGAAATTCTCTTCGGCAGCCCCCGCGCCATCATCAAGATCGACTGCGCCGAATTCCAGCACTCCCACGAAATCGCCAAGATCATCGGCTCGCCCCCAGGCTATCTAGGGCACCGCGAAACTCATCCCCTGATCACCCAGGAAGAGCTGGCAAAGAATTACACGGAAAAGCTCAAGCTTTCTTTCCTGCTTTTCGATGAGATTGAAAAAGCCAGCGACGCCCTCTGGCAGTTGCTCCTCGGCATGCTTGATAAAGCCACGCTGACGCTCGGCGACAACCGCCGCGTCGACCTCTCCCAAACCGTCATCTTCATGACCTCCAACCTGGGCGCCAACGAGATCACGGACCTTATGGGGGGCGGCTATGGCTTTATCAAGTCCGGTGACAAGCCGCAAACCAACATCGACCAGAAGGTCGAACGCACCGCGGTCGAAGCCGCGCGCCGGAAATTCTCTCCCGAATTCATGAATCGCCTGGACAAAATGGTCGTCTTCCGTCAGCTCAAGCGCACCGAGCTGGAAACCGTCCTCGATATCGAACTCGGCCTCGTCCAGAAGCGCGTTCTCGACACCGCCACCAACAAATTCCTTTTCCGGGTGACCGAGTCCGGCCGCAACTTCCTCCTCCAGGAAGGCACCGACCAGCGTTACGGCGCTCGTCATCTCAAGCGCGCCATCGAACGCTTTCTCGTCTATCCGCTGGCAAATTTGCTTGCCACTCAGCAGGTCAATTTGGGCGATCTTGTCCGCGTCGATTGGGATGGCGTTCACAAAGAACTCACCTTCGTCCGCGAAAAAGAAGGCGCGATCGTTTCCCCGGAAATCCCGGAGGAAACCCTGGCCTCCGCTGCCGCTCCGCTCCAAGATGGCTTGGCCAAGGATGCCCCCGCAGAAGCTTTTGCCGGCGAAATCGCGGCCCCCGCAGCGTTGCCCGCCTCTACTCCCGCGGTCGCGCGGCAATCCCTACAAGGCCGCAAGAAAGACCACCGGTAACTCTTTCCGAAGTCGCTGGAAGGCCCGCCACTGCCGACGGGCTACTCTTCGCATGGAGTGCGGAAGCTCAGCTTCCGCTTTTTCGCGCGATACCCCGTCTCCAAACGATCGCGTATGCACCGGCGCAACTCGGGCTCCAAACCCCCTGCTTTGTTGCGTTATCGTTAACCCTGGTCCCGCTACCTCTGACACAAATTGTTTCAACCCTCTCACTTTTTGACACATTCGGGACACCTTTTCTCGTCGTGAGACGGTTTCCACAACTGCAACACTCCTATGTTGTTGACCTTGCACCGCTTCACCAATTTCCACAGTGCCTTCCGAAGTGGCACGCCCCATGCTCTTCCCTCATTAACTGCTAAGGTTGAGATTTTTAGCTCCGTCCACTTGGCAGGCAGAGCGGTGAGGCAAGGGGCCATCATCGTTCGAGGAAGACGCCATGAAAGCAGCAACCCGCCAGCAACTCGACCCGAGTATCCGTAGCAACGATACTCGCGATTTTCACCAGGCGCTCCGCGCCCGGATCGTCGGCCAGGAAGAGGGTGTCCAGGCGCTGGTGGACCTTTACCAGGTCTTTTGCGCCGGCCTCAATTCGCCGGGTCGCCCGGTCGGCAACCTGCTCTTTCTGGGTCCCACGGGTTCCGGCAAGACCCGCATTGTCGAAGCCGCCGCTGAAATCCTCTTTGGGGATCCGCGCCTGGTCATCAAAGTCGACTGCGCCGAATTTCAGCACTCGCATGAAATTGCGAAGTTGATCGGGTCTCCCCCGGGGTATCTCGGACATCGAGAGACACACCCGCTCATCACCCAAGAGGAGCTTGCAAAAAGCCATTCCGAAAAGCTCAAGCTTTCATTCTTGCTCTTCGACGAAATTGAAAAGGCCAGCGACGCCCTTTGGCAGCTTCTGCTCGGGATGCTCGACAAAGCCACCCTGACCCTCGGCGACAACCGCCGCGTGGACCTCTCGCAAACCGTAATCTTCCTCACTTCCAATCTTGGCGGTGGCGAAATCACCGAACTCATGGGCGGCGGCTACGGCTTCATCAAATCCAGCGATAAGCCCACGACCAACCTCGACGAAAAGGTCGAACGAACCGCTGTCGAAGCGGCGCGCCGCAAATTCTCTCCCGAATTCATGAATCGCCTCGACAAAATCGTGGTCTTCCATCCGCTCCATCGCAAGCAACTCGAGCAGGTTCTCGACATTGAACTCGCCATGGTCCAGCAGCGCGTTCTGGAAACCGCCAAGGGCCAATTCCTTTTCCGGGTCACCACCAATGGCCGCGACTTCCTCTTGCAGGAAGGCACCGACCAGCGCTACGGCGCTCGCCATCTCAAACGCGCCATCGAACGCCATGTCGTTTACCCCATGGCCAATCTCCTAGCCACCGAACAAGTTCGCCTGGGCGACATGATCTGCATCGACTGGGATACATCCGAAGACCACCTGCACTTTATTCGCGAAGGTGAAAACGTCGCCATTCCCGTGCGTCGCCCCGATCCGGCAGTTGCTCCCAAGGCTACGCAGGCCCGCGGCGGCCGTCCCGTCGAAGCTCCCGGCGTTCCGCTCCCACCCGAGCCCTCGCCCCGCTTCGCCCGCTAATTTTTTTCGGCGATTCAACAAAGGCCCGGAGATTCCAAGGTCTGGGCCTTTCCCCTTTTCCTCTTAGAAATAATTTTAGTTCGCCGCCAGGCCCGGCGGGCGCTTCCCGAAGTGGGTGCATTTGCCCGTCACCCAGCGATGCCCATGCAACCACAGCTCCCAACCGTCTTCCATCGGCCCAGATCCCGCCGCAAGAAAAATGGGCGCCGGAACCGCCCGGCACCCATTCTCCTTCTTGCATGCTTCGTCTCTACCAGCCGAACTGCACTGCCGGAAGCACTTGAGTGCCCTCGATCCGCACGGCATCCAAAGCATCCGGATCCAGGCCTAATGCCTTCAGGATCGTGGGCGCTACCTGAGCGGTGCCCACCACGGTAACCAGGGTCTTGGCGTCGAATTGCGGGTTAGAGAGCAGCAGCATCACATTCGTATCGTCATGGGCGAAGCCTCCGTGCTCCGCCTGCTTGGCGTGGCTGCCGGAGTAGGTGACTCCCACGTTTGGAGTGACGATGATGTCCGGTGTCCGCGGGTCTACCGTCGGGTCGTTGAAGTTCAGGGCCAGCGACGGGCCGTAGTAGAACTGGCCCAGTCCGATTCCCGTGGGGCCGGCATTCTGCTCGAGGATCTGGACGGCGGCCGAGGTTTCCGAGGAGTCCTTCAGCCAAATCAACGAGACGTCATCCTCGGTTGGGCCGATCCCGGTCGGGTTGGAGGGAGCTTCGGATTCGGGAATAAATCCCGCGTTGTCGAGCAGGGTTGCCGGCGAAGTGCCGATTTTCGTTTGGCGTTTATAGAGGCTGGGATCGATCGGAGACTGACCGTGCTTTGCGGTAATGATGATCAGGGTGCTGTCGTACAGGCCGTTCTTCTTCAATTCCTTGACCCATGCTCCAATCGACGCATCCGCAAACTGGATCTCATTCAGCAGCGCCGCGCTCGGGGTGCCAGCGGCATCCAGATATCCGCCGGTTACACCATTGCTCGCTTCGATCAACTTCTGGCCAACGCTGACGGACTGGAAGTTCATCCCGAACACCGTGGGCACCTTGGTTTTCCGCAGGCCGAGGTGGTCCTTGCCATCAATTTCATTCAGGATGGCGTTGACCTTCAAGGTGTCGTAGCACTGGATATTCTGGAAACTGTTCGTCCAGGCGCTGGTATCGGAATTCGGATCGAGAACCTGCGCGCAGGAGATGCCCGTCGGCGTGGTGACACCGGGAAGGCCGATCACGTTCGAGTTGATCTCCGGGGCATAGAAGTCGTCCAGCGCTGACGGGCCGATGCCGCTGGAAACGGAGGAATAGGCCGGATGTTTGTCGGACCACGCGGCGTATCCGCCCGCGCTGTGCACCACGCTGAAGATACTGTTTGCGCGGACGAATTCCCACGGATAAACGGGGGCGCAGCCCTTGCTGGGATCGCGAACTAGTTTGTTGGGATCGATGGACTTGATTCCGCCGTCGGTCAAGGCCGCGCCAGGAGCTCCTCCATTTACCTTGGTTTGATCGATATCAATTCCTTCCTCGTACTCGGTGGTCGTTCCGGTCGGGGCCGCGTAGGGAGTGCAGGGGCCAGCTCCCAGGCCATTGCCCGTGGTGGTTGCGGGCGCGTCATAATTGCGGGAATATGCCACATCGTAATAAACGCCCGTCAATGCCGGACTGCCGCCGGTGATGATCGCGGTCAAGCCGGGGAAGGAATCGGAGGGTTTGGAAGTGCTTGCGGCGACATAATTGATGCCGCGCTTGCTGAGGGCGAGAAGATTCGGGCAGTAAGGCTCGCCGGTGTTGACCGAACTGACGCCATTGGCGCAGTTGATGAAGTCCACCGCATGCATGCCGTCGATGCTGACCAGTAGAACATGCTTGATTTTGTTGTTGCCTCCCCAATCGTCATCGGCTTGCGCTGGCGCCGGAATTGTGGCGCCAACCAAACCGAGCGACAGAACTCCTGCGAGTACCCGGTTCTTCATATGGCTCTCCTTGAGATTGTGTGGCTGGGATTCCGCGAATCATCCCGCGACGATTCACGCTGTCAGGAGACTAGGCGTCGTTTGTTGCAATATTGAGAGAATCTGATTGGCGGAGTGTTAAAGAAGATTAATTGTCGGAGTATATTTCAGGCAGGCAACTTTTACCTGCCGAAGCATTGATTCTTACTTGCCGTTCATGAACAAATTGTCATCTTGCGCCCGGTCGTACTGATAGTTCTAGCGGTTTCCGACATTTGCTGCCCCCGCTCGCTCGTGGATCTCTTCTGCCCGCTTTAACGCCTCATTGATATTTGCGCAGATATTTTCCGCCCCGATGTGTCGCTCGAATCCCGCCTCTCGCATCAGCGCCTCGGGCTGCGGCCTTGCGCCACACACCAGCATCGCCCGTCCATTCGCCCGCAATTTCTCCGCAAGCTCTTCCAGTGCGGCGATTCCCGTCGCGTCTATCGCCGTCATATTCCGCAGCCGCAAAATCACGATCGGCGGCAGCGCCTCAACATCCTCAGTGATCTCCGCGAGCTTGTCGGTCACGCCAAACAGAAACGGCCCATGAATTCGATATACCGCTGCGTACTCCGGAATGTCCTTATCCTGCAAGATATGTGCACGGCCGCCCTCGACGTATTCATCCGTTACCTTGGAAACCGTCGTGGTTATGGAAATCTTCCGGATAAAACTGAACGCCGCCAGAATCATCCCCACTTCCACCGCCAGTGTCAGATCCGCCACCACCGTCAACGTGAGCGTCAGCAACCATACGCTGATGTCCGCGGCGCTGAGTTTCAAAATTTCTGGAATCTCCGCCCAATCCCCCATGTTGTAGGCGACCATCAACAATATCCCCGCCAGCGCCGCCAGCGGCACATTCTTCACCAAGGGCGCCGCGAACAGAATCACCGCCAAAAGCGTCAGTGCGTGGATCATCCCTGCCACCGGTGTCCTGGCGCCCGCCCGCACGTTTGTCGCCGTCCGCGCAATGGCTCCCGTGGCCGGCAATCCTCCAAACAAGGGTGAAGCGATGTTCGCCAAGCCCTGCGCAATCAACTCCACGTTCGGATTGTGCTTGTCGCCGCTCATCCGGTCGGAAACCACCGCGGAGAACAAAGACTCAATCGCGCCCAGCATCGCCACCGTAATCGCCGGCGACAGCAGGTGCAGCAGCAACTGCGGCTGCAAGCGTGGCACCGCCAGATGCGGCAATCCGCTGGGGATTCCGCCGAACCGCGTTCCAATCGTCTCAATCGGCAATTGAAAAATCGCCACCGCCGCCGTCGCGCCAAAACACACCAGGATGGCCCCGGGAATGCGCCTGAAAAATCTCGCGCAAACAATCATCACGGCCAGCGAAACAAATCCCACTACCGTCGCGGTCCAGTTCAGGGTATGGATATTTTCCGCAAGCGCACCCGTCCGGTGAAAAAAGTCCCCCGGCACATGCTCCATCCGCAGCCCGAACAGGTCCCGAATCTGGGTGCTGGCAATCAGGATGGCGATTCCGTTCGTGAATCCCACCACCACCGGGCGCGGAAAGTATTTCACCATTCCGCCCAGACCGGTAACACCCATGATGACAAGCAACAATCCAGCCATCATCGTGCACGTAAACAGCCCGTCCAATCCGTACTTGGTGATAATCCCAAGCACCACCACCACGAACGCGCCGGTCGGCCCGCCAATTTGTGTTTTGGATCCGCCCAGGGCGGAAATCAGGAAACCCGTCACAATCGCGCAGTAGATCCCCGCCTGCGGCGAGACTCCCGAAGCAATCGCAAACGCCATCGCCAGCGGCAGCGCCACCAACCCCACCGTCACACCGGCGATCAAATCCGCGGTAAATTTTTCAAAATTGTAATCGCGCAGGAGTATGACTGACTTCGGCAACCACGCATCAATCACAGCATTCATCGGCAGGCCAACCTGTTTCCGTCCCCACTCCTACCATTCTATCAGCACAAGGGCAGGGAATTGCGCAATCCACGCGCCAATGTGTTCTCAGATTTGCATGAGTAGCGCCGGCTTCCAGCCAGGCGCGCCGTGTTGCGCCTGTGTAGTGGCCAGGCTTCAGACTGGCCAGCCCACTCTTCTGACTACCGCGAAACCCAATATTGTCATTCTGAGGGCATCCGACGAGGATGCCCGAAGAACCTCAACCTAAATCGTTCCCACAACTGCAACTTCGAAAATTTTCACGCACAACGACAAATGCTAATCCGGCGCCTCGCTCCGCTTCTCCCCCGACTTCCACCGCAGCACCGGCTGCCGCGCCGCCCCGACCTCATCCAATCTCCGCACCCGCGTAGTATGCGGCGCCGTCTTCACCAAATCCGGGGTCTCCGCCGCCTCTTTCGCAATCGACCGCATCGCCTCCACAAACAGATCCAGCTCCTCGATCGACTCCGACTCCGTCGGCTCAATCATCAGCGCTCCCGGCACAATGAGCGGGAACGCGGTGGTGTACGGATGGAACCCATAATCAATCAGCCGCTTCGCAATATCCATCGTGCTCACTCCATTTCTCTTCTGGATCGCGTCGCTGAACACGACCTCATGCATCGACGGCCGGGTGTACGGCAAATCGAACACGCCTTCCAACCCCTTGCGAATATAATTCGCGTTCACCACGGCGTCTTCCGTTGCCTGCCGCACTCCCGGCCCGTACGCCAGAATGTACGCCAGTGCCCGAACCAGCACCCCAAAATTCCCCACGAACGCCTTCACGCGTCCAACGCTGTCCTTGCGATTAAAATCCAGTCCCAGCTTCCCGCCCTCTTTCTTCACCAGCACCGGTGTCGGCAGATACGGCTCCAAAATCTTCTTCATCGCTACTGGCCCCGCGCCCGGCCCGCCACCGCCGTGGGGTGTCGAAAACGTCTTGTGCAAATTCAGGTGCATCACGTCCACGCCCAAATCCCCCGGGCGCGTCACTCCCGTAAGCGCATTCATATTCGCGCCATCCATGTACAAAAGCGCGCCCTTCGCGTGCAGGATCTCCGCAATCTGCGGTATCTGCTGCTCGAAAATTCCCAGCGTGCTGGGATTCGTCAGCATCAGCGCGGCCACGTCTTCGGTCACCTGCTCGCGCAATTTTGCCAGGTCCACCTGTCCGTCGGCGTTCGACATGATATTTTCCACCGAATACCCGGCAATCACCGCCGTCGCCGGATTCGTCCCATGCGCGGAATCCGGAATCAACACCTTCTTCCGTGGATTCCCGTTTTTCTGGTGATGCGCACGAATCAGCAGCAGTCCGGTCAATTCGCCCTGCGCCCCGGCCGCGGGCTGCAACGTAATCGCGTCCATCCCGGTGATTTCGAGCAAACACGTTTCCAGCAATTGCAAAATCTTCAAGCAGCCTTGCGAAAGTTCCTGCGGCTGGTATGGATGCTCGGTCGCAATCCCATTCAATCGCGCCACAAACTCGTTCACCCGCGGGTTGTATTTCATGGTGCATGAACCCAACGGATACATCCCCAAATCAATTGCGTAGTTCCAGGTAGAAAGCCGGGTGAAATGCCGGATCACCTCGATCTCGCTAACTTCCGGAAATCCATCCACGCCGCCGCGCCGGTGCGAAGCGCCCAGCGCCTTCGCCGGATCCACCGCCGGCACATCCAGCGGGGGCAATTCAAACGCCCGCTTCCCCGGCGAAGACTGCTCGAAAATCAACCCTTCATTCTGATTCGTATGCCGAGTAGCTTTCTTAATCGTCTCGCTCATCTCCACTCTTCTCTGCGAACTCCGCGCTCCGGCCTCTGTGCTCTCTGTGTTGAAATCTTGCTTTGTTCTTCCCTTAGGCAGCCAAAGCCTTCCGCACCGCCCCCACAAATCTCTCAATCTCCGCTCGCGAAGTAGTCTCCGTAACGCAAACCACCGCATTCTTTGTCAGCTCCGGGTAAGCCGTCCCCAAAACAAACGGCCCGATAATCTTCTCCTTCACCAGTTCCGCATTCACCAATTTCACCGACTTCGGCAGCGCCACCGTGAACTCGTTGAAAAACGCGCCCGTAAACGCCCGCTTCACTCCCGGAATCTTTTCCAACTCTCCCAATGCAAAATGCGACTTAGCCAGATTGTGCTCCGCCTGCTCCCGTAATCCTTCTTTCCCCAACAACGTCAAATGCACGGTAGCTGCAAGCGCGCACAACGCTTGGTTCGTGCAAATGTTCGAAGTCGCCTTCTCCCGCCGGATATGCTGCTCACGCGTAGCCAAGGTCAGCACGAACCCGCGCCGCCCCTCGCTGTCCGTCGTCTGCCCCGCCAGCCGCCCCGGCATCTGCCGCACATATTTTTCGCGGGATGCAATCACTCCCACATACGGCCCGCCATAACTCGGCGCCAACCCGAAACTCTGCCCCTCCATTGCCACAATGTCCGCTTCCCCCGGCGGCTTCACCGCGCCCAGCGAAACCGCCTCCGTTATCGCCACCACCAGCATTGCTCCTGCCGCCCGTGCAATTTCCGCCAGCGGCCCTAGCGTCTCGATCGTTCCGAAAAAGTTTGGCGACTGCACCACCACAGCGCAAACATCCTCGCGCATCGCCGCCTTCAGCCCTTGCTGGTCCAGCGTGCCTTCGGCGGTGAACGCAATCTCTTCCACATGCAGCCCGGAATTCTTTGCGTACGTCCGCAGCACCTCGCGATACTCCGGATGCACCGACCGCGCCACCAGCACGCGCCGCCGCCCGGTCACCCGTTCCGCCATCAACACCGCTTCCGTCGTGGCTGTCGATCCGTCATACATCGATGCGTTGGCGACTTCCTGCGCTGTCAACTGGCACATCAACGTCTGAAACTCAAAAATCGCCTGCAGCGTCCCCTGAGCAATCTCCGCCTGATACGGCGTGTACGACGTCAAAAATTCTCCGCGCTGAATGATCGTGTCCGTCACCACCGACCGCAGGTGGTTGTACACCCCCGCTCCCAGAAAATTCGTGTACCCGCAAGAATTTTCCGCCGCGCGCGCCTGAAAATACTCGATCACTTCCTGTTCGGAGAAAGGCCCAGGCAGGTTCAACGGCTTTTTCAACCGGTAAGCTTCGGGAATGGACGAAAACAACTCGTCAACGGATTTCACCCCGATGGCCGCCAGCATCTCCTGGCGCTCCGCCGGGCTCTTCGGAAGGTAGCGCATCAGGCCGACGCTTCTTTCTGCTTCTCCGCGATGTACGCTTCATACGCCTTCGCGTCCATCAGCGCTCCGGCTTCGGCCGGATTCGCCAGCTTGATCTTGATCAGCCATCCCGCCACGTGCGGGTCCGTGTTAATTGATTCCGGCTTATCCTTCAGCGCGCCGTTTGACTCGACGACTTCGCCTGCGGCCGGCGCATAAATCTCGCTCACCGCTTTCACCGATTCCACCGAGCCAAACGTCTTGCCGGTAGCCACCTTCGCACCCGCTGCCGGCAACTCCACGAACACCACGTCGCCCAGCTCATGCTGCGCGTACTCGGTAATCCCCACCGTCCCCATGTCGCCCTTCACATCAATCCACTCATGATCTTTGGAATAGCGATAGTTCGTTGGATAAGCCATGGATCCCTCCCTCAATCTGCGTCTTTGCCATCAATCCAAACCCCGCGACAAAACCGTGGGTGCCGTACCCTGCGCCTTTCAGGCTGCGGGTTTTTCTTCTTTCAATTCTCCGCGACCTTTGTGGTAACCCTTTTGCTTCTTCTTTTTTTTCAACTCGTCACTCGCCACTCGTCACTTCGCGTCTTTGCCGTGCTCGCCTTCCGCACTCGCTTGTAAAACGGCGTGGCCACCACCCGCGCCTTCACTTTCTGCGCACGAATCTCCACATAAACCGCCGAGCCCAGCGCCGTCATAGTTGGCGGCACATACGCCAGGGCAATATTCTTCCCCAGCGTGGGAGAAGGCGACCCGCTGGTCACCACTCCAATTTCATTCCCATTCTCATCCAGGCACCGATACCCATCGCGAGCAATCCCGCGTTCCACCATCTCCAGCCCCACCAGTGCCCGCTTCAATCCGTCTGCCTTTAATTTCACCAGTGCGTCGCGCCCAATAAACTGGCCCTTCTCCAAATGGCAATAGCGGTCCAACCCCGCTTCCCAAACATTGATCGTCTCGCTGATCTCATGCCCGTACAACGCCATCTTCGATTCCAGGCGCAGCGTATTCCGCGCGCCCAGCCCGCAAGCCACAATCCCAAACTCTTTCCCCGCCGCAAACACTTCGTTCCACACGCGCTCGCTCGTCGCCATGTCCGACGGCACATAAATCTCAAATCCGTCCTCGCCCGTATATCCCGTCCGTGCAATCAACGTGTTCGGCAGCCCGCAAACCGTTCCATGCGTGAACCAGTAATTCTTCACCGTATCTAGTTTCGCGTCCGTTAATTTTTGGAGAACTTCCGCTGCCCGCGGCCCCTGAATCGCCAGTTGCGTGTAAGCGTCGCTCAACTCCTCCACCTGGCAATCCATCCCCTTGGTGTTCTCGCGCACCCACGAAATATCCTTCTCCCGCGTCCCCGCATTGATCACCAGCAGGTAGTCGTCCTCGCCCAGCCGGTGCACGATCACATCGTCCACAAAAGTGCCGTTCGGATACAGCATCGCCGAATACTGCGCCTGTCCAATCGCCAGCTTCGACGCGTCGTTCATCGTCAGGTGCTGCACCGCCGCTAGCGCCCCGCCCGCCTTCTTCGCACCATGAATCCGGATGTCGCCCATGTGGCTGACGTCAAACACTCCCACGCCGTTGCGCACCGCGCGGTGTTCGCACATCAGGTTGCCGCTGCAGGGATACTCCACAGGCATGTCCCAGCCGCCAAAATTAACCATCTTGGCGCCCAGGCGCTTATGCAGCGCGTTCAGCGGCGTCTTGCGAAGACTTAGATTGGCAGGAGAGTTTCCGGAGTCCATTCCGTTTGCTCGGGCAGAAACCGATGTTAGCACGCGCCCCACACCCCGTCAAAACACACCCTTCCAGCACTCCGCTCATTGCTCTTTTGTAGCGTCCACCCCACCCGCCCCTTGCTGCCCGCCCTCCCCTCAGGTACAGTTTTTTCTGGAGCCCCCTTATGGCCGCGCGTCAACAAGTCCACTGCTCGCAATGCGACAAATCCGAGGAATATTGCACCTGCGAAAAGTACTGCGTCATCTGCAAGGGCCAACATAACGTGCGTCTAGCCGTCGATGGGTTGTATTATTGTCCCGACTGCCGCGAAGCCTGCGACGTCTCCTGGGCCACCAGCCAGTAACCGTGCCGAAAAATCCGCTTCACCTTCGCCTCTCCCTCGACCACGACGCACGCCTCGCCGCCGCCGCGGGTGGCGCCATGCGGATCTTCGCCGACGCCGCCGGCCTGCCCAATGACAACATCGAGCAGCTCAAAACCGCGGTAGTCTCCGCCTGCAAACTCTGCTTCGATTTTCACCAAGATTCCATCACGCCCTGCCAGGTAAGCTTCCGCCGCCTCGACGACCGCATCGAAGTTGAAGTCTCCATCCCCGGGGTGGCCGCCCCCGCCGAAAAGCTCCAACCATCATGGGCCGGCGTAGACGACGTGCAGTGCGAAAGCCGCGACAACTCTGGTGTCCTCCGCCTGACCAAATTCCTCTCCCACGTCTCCTAATGCCATGTAGTGGCCGATCTTTAGATCGGCTAGCACCAGCATGCGTACGCGCCGGGTTTTAACCCGGCAAGCCAGACTTGGAGCACAGCCATTCCTAGCTGTGCTCCTAGGTTTTATTCGGGATATATAAGTCCCGGATGCCGGTTTGGCATCCGAGCTCTCCGGGCCACGGAACACTGGCCACGGGCCACGAACGAACTACATTTTAAACGAAAACGTATTCTTCTGAATCAACGTCGTCATCTGCTCATCGCTGACCGTCATGCGGATAATCACGCGATCCCCCGAAGGCGTCACACTCGTCTGATCCAATAGTTGCCCCAGGTCCGGATTATCCTTCGCCGTCTGATACTTCTTGTACATCAATCCCGCGGTCATCAACTGGCTCAACGTATTCGCATCCTCGGTCGAACCGCACACCGCCTGAAACTTTCCATCCATGCCGCTGGCCGCATTGGCGGTGATGATCATCGCCTGCATCCGCGCCACCAGTTTCGCCGCTTCCGGAAACTGCTGCACTTCGGGCGCCAGCTGCGCCATCGCCAGCTTCGTGTACGCGGGATCCAGCACGGCCCAAACCACGCCGGTGCCATTCGCTTCATTGATCAGGTTGTAGAGCTTGTCGTTCCGCAACAGGCTGTCCTCTTCTCCATAACGCACGGCAATCAGCTTCTCTAACAGTTGCCGGTGGCCAAATGCCGCCTTGTTCGAATCCACAAAAAAGAAAAACAGGTCATCCGGCCCCACGCCTGATCCAAACGCAAACAGCGTGTACCCGTGCGATTTCGCCGTCGGCAGTTTTTGAGTTTTGAAATACGCTTCCGTCGAATCCGGGCTGTAACCCCCCAGCGCGATCCCAACGATCTCTTCGCTGTCCGGCACCGTGGTTGCCGCTGCGCTTTCCGCCGCCGGATCCTTGCTCAACGCCGACCCCGGCACCAATGCCCACGTCAGTTCGTCCACCTGGGTATTCGTATCAATCCCCGCCGCAGCCAGAAATCTCTCGAACTGCTTGAACTTCTCCGGCAGCATCTGCTGCTCCAGCGCCGGATACCACTTCATCGTCCGAGCCTTCTTCAAATCCGCGTAGGCAAACTCGCCCACATCCTTGGGGAACAGGCCAATCGTATCCGCGCCCAGGCCACCCGCCTTCGCGGGCTTCGCCATCGCGGCCACCAAAACCAGCAAGGCGCATGCCGCCACAATCCTCGTCATCGCAATTTTATACTTCGTCATGAATTGCTCCTTTCGGGGGCCGGGGGTGGAATCTTCAGTTTACGCTACTTCGCGGTTCTCAGCCGAGACGCTTGCGCACTTCGTCAACTTTAGCGCGCATTTGCGCCACATATGCCGCATCTTTCAGCCCGTCCAGGTTAATCTCCACGTTGGCCAATGCGCCCTTCGCTCCCGCTACTCCCATTAGACGCGCCACCAATAGGTCTGACTTCATGGATGCGGCCGAGATTCCTTCCAGTTGTACCAGCCGCTCCACCAAACTGGCCGTCTTTTCCGCCACTTCCAGCGGCACTTCGGAAGCGCCTTTGGTCGCCTTCTGAATCGCTTCCTCACGGGCGTGCATCTCGTCCGGATTCCCGTGCGGCAATTTGAACGCCGCCATCACTGCATCGTACGAACTCGCGTCCCGGTCAATCGCCGCTGCCAGCTCATCGGAAATCTCTCGCAGTGCGTCCAAGTTCTCTGAAAGCTTGTCTACGAACGGCGCCTGCAATTTTCTCTTTCGCGAAAGCCCCGCCACCATCTGTCCCAGCGCCGCCGCCAGCGCCGCCGCAAACGCCGCGACACTTCCTCCGCCAGGAGTCGGCGTCGGTTCAGCCACCGCGTCCAGAAACGGCCGCGCCAGGCACGCCAGCTTCGCGTCTTTCGCTTCTGGCGGCGCACCGCTCAAGGCGGCCGCCAGCTTGTTTTCAAACACCTGCGAAGGCGAAAAGTTTTCCAGCTGCAGGAAGTAGTCCGCCGCCATCTCGATCGCCTTCTTCGGCACCAATCCCACAATCTCGCTTCCGACCGGCATCACTCCATACCGCTCCGCCTCGCGCTTCACCGCCGCATACACACGGTGCATCGGCGTTTGCTCGTAATCCGTGAGGTTGATGGAAACCTGCGCCAGGTTTCGCGCCTTCAACTCCACGCCCATGGCCTTCACATACCGGAACCCGCCATTCGAAAACCGGATCGCCCGCGCAATCTTGTTCGCAATCCCAATGTCTGAAGTGTTCAGGTTGACGTTGTACGCCACCAGAAATTTCCGCGCTCCCACCACCGTCACGCCCGCCGTCGGATGCAATTTCGGCTCGCCGATATCTGGCTGCCGGTCGTGATTCTTCTTCAACTCATCCCGCAGCCCTTCAAACTGCCCGCGCCGCACATTCTCCAGGTTCACGCGATCCGGCCGCGTCGCCGCCGCTTCATAAAAGAAAATCGGGATCCGGTGGCGCTTCCAGATCTCCTGCCCGACGCGCTTTGCCAGCGCCACGCAATCTTCCAGCGTGACACCCTCCACGGGAATAAACGGCACCACGTCGGTCGCCCCCACCCGCGGGTGCGCGCCTTTGTGCTCCGTCATGTCAATCAATTCGAGGGCCTTGCCCGCGCCCAAAATCGCCGCTTCTCCCACCGATTCCGGCTCGCCCGCCAACGTAATCACGCAACGGTTGTGGTCCGCATCCATCTCGCGGTCCAGCACGTACACGCCCGGCACGCTGCTCATCACTTGCACCAGCGCCTCCACCTTCGCCGGGTCCCGTCCCTCCGAAAAATTCGGCACGCACTCGATCAGTCGTTTCATCTTGAGTTTCCGCTCTCCCTTGTAGGGACGGCTTCACGCCGCCCTCGCTTCTCTGTGCCCTCTGTTTCCTCTGTGGTAAAACTCTTCCTTCTTTTCAATCCTTCATCCAAACAATCTCTCCACGTTTCATCGTCATCCAACAACGATTCATCCCAAAATAATAAGGAATTTCCCGGTAATCCTCCACTTCAAACACCCCAACATCCGCCTGTTTCCCTGCTTCCAACGACCCAATCGCTTTCTCTCTCCCCAGCGCATAAGCCGCATTAATAGTCGCCGCCGCAATCGCCTCCGCCGGCGCCATCCGCAATTCCGAACAAGCCAGCGACAATATCATCGGGATGCTCATCGTCGGACTCGTCCCCGGATTGTAATCCGTGGCCAATCCCACAATGGCCCCGGCCTCAATTAATCTTCGCGCCGGTGCATAACCCTTCAGGCCCAAATGAAAATCACAACCGGGCAGCAAAGTCGCCACTGTGCCGGATTTCGCGAGCGCCCGGATATCCGCCTCATTCACCTGCTCCAGGTGATCGCAACTCGCCGCTCCCAACTCTACCGCCAGTTGCGTCGCCCCGGTGCGCGACAACTGCTCCGCGTGCAATCGCGGCGCGAGCCCGTGCTCTTGGGCCTTCATCAGCAATTTCCTCGATTGCCCCACCGTAAACGCTCCGCGATCGCAAAACACATCGCAATATTCCGCCAGATCACCCACCACTACTTCAGGCAGCAACTTCTCCATCAACAACGCCAGATAGCGCTCAGCGCCATCCGCTCTCCCGCGAAACTCCAGCGGCACCACATGCGCTCCCAAAAAGGTCGAAACGATCTCCAGCGGCTGCTCCCGATTCAACTCCCGATGCAGCGTCAATATCTTCAACTCGCTTGCCACATCCAGCCCGTACCCGCTCTTCGCCTCCACGGTCGTCGTTCCATAAGCCGCAAACTCCCCCAGCGCCGCCAGCGCCCTGGCCTTCAACGCTTCGCGCGTCGCCGCACGCAGCCTCTTCACCGAATTCAGGATCCCGCCCCCCTTCCGCGCAATCTCCTCGTAACTCGCTCCCTGAATCTTCAGCTCATACTCTTCCGCGCGGCTGGCCGCATGAATCAGATGCGTGTGCGAATCCACAAATCCCGGCAGCACCACCCGCCCGCCCACATCGATTTTCTCCGCCGCCTTTGCCGCCGCCCGGCGTTCGATCAGCGCGCGCGCTCCCACCGCAAGGATCTTTCCGTCGCGCACCAGTACCGCGCCATCTCGTATCAACTCAATTTTGGAAAGGGAATTGCCGCGCCGCGGGCCGCCGCGCAGCGTAACCACTTGCGATGCACCTGTGATGAGAATGCTGCCGCTCAATGCCTATGCATTATGCCCAAGCGGAAGCACGATTGCACCTACGCGCCAACCGCGAGCCCCTGATACGCCGGCGCAAACACATCCTTTACAAACGTCTCCATCGTAGTCGGCGTGGTATTCGCCGCGCTCCGCGGCTCCTGGGACGCCACAATCCCGTTATTCATCCCCTGGAACATCTCGATGAAATACGCCGCCGTCTTCGCCGAGAGCCCC
Source organism: uncultured Acidobacteriota bacterium (assembly GCA_963781995.1). Taxonomy (GTDB): domain Bacteria; phylum Acidobacteriota; class Terriglobia; order Acidiferrales; family UBA7541; genus Acidiferrum. Next base: position 52,227 of record CAWAHR010000002.1, read on the forward strand.
ATCTGCACCAGTGCCCCTTCCACCTGTTCGTAAGTAAATTGTACGTACCGCAGCTCCGGCTTCGATATTCCCCGGCCAATGATCGCTGTTGCTTCCGTCATACTCAAATCCCGTTCGCCCAGCAGTTCCTGCGTGCGCTTCCCGCTGAAATCCAGATTGATCAGCCGCTCCGCCGCATGAGCTCCGATGTCGCGCGTCGCGATCATTGGTATCTTCAATTCCGGCTTTAGCGCCCCCGCGAAGATCCCCATCATCTGGATCATTCCGATCGCCGATAGATGATTCTCCATGAAATAAGCCGGCCGTAAGTGCAGCACATTCAGCCGCTCCACCGCGTTCAATTTTCTTTCGGAAGCGTGCAGCCCCAGGATCGGTCCGGTCCCCGCCGGTGCCTGGGCTCCAATGCTGCTCAAATTCACCGCGTATGGCAACCCCGCATTCTTCGCGGCAGTGGATAGGGCATCCGTCTCTACTTCCTGGTCCGCTCGATAATCCGGCGATGTCATCCCCGGCGGCATCATCAGAAACGCCGCCCGCACTCCCGTTAGCGCCCGGGTCAGCGCTTCGACATCGTCAATATTCGCAACGAATGCTTCCGCGCCCCGTTGCACAAACTGCTGCAAGCGGCCTGCATTCCGCCCCACAGCGCGTACCTTCTCGCCTTTTTCCAGCAATTTTCTGGTGATAACCGAGCCGATATGCCCCGTGGCACCCAAAATCGTGTACATCGATAGCCGCTCCTCGACCGTCCGTCCTCGCACCAAGACGCGCGGTTTCCTCGTTGGCAGCTATCCTACAGCATGGGCACTTTCACGCCAGTCGTCCTCGCGAAGGCAATGGCTTCCGGGTAACCTGCGTCCACGTGCCGGATCACGCCCATTCCCGGATCGTTGGACAGCACGCGTTCGATCCGCTTGGCCATTTCCGCGGTACCATCCGCACATGTTACCTGCCCGGCGTGCTGCGAATACCCGATCCCCACTCCTCCGCCATTATGAATCGAAACCCACGAAGCGCCGCTGGCCGTATTGATCAGCGCGTTCAGAAGCGCCCAGTCCGCAATCGCGTCCGATCCATCCTTCATGGCCTCCGTCTCGCGATACGGCGATGCCACCGATCCGCAATCCAGATGATCCCGGCCAATCACAATCGGCGCCTTCAACTCGCCCTTGGCCACCAGATCATTTAGGGCCAATCCGAATTTGTCGCGCTCTCCATATCCTAGCCAGCAGATCCGCGCAGGCAATCCCTGAAATTTCACTCTCTTCTGCGCCATCATGATCCAGCGCTTTAAATGCTCGTTCTGCGGAAACATTTCCAGCACCAGTTGGTCAGTCCGCGCGATGTCCGATGCTTCTCCCGAAAGCGCCGCCCAACGGAACGGCCCTTTCCCCTCGCAAAACAACGGCCGAATGTAGGCCGGCACAAATCCGGGGAAGCCATACGCATCTTTAACTCCGGCTTCATACGCGAATGTCCGGATATTATTTCCATAGTCAAATGTCACCGCTCCCAGCTTCTGCAGCTCCAGCATTCCCTGCACATGCTCGCCCATCGCCGCGATCGACCGCTTCCGGTACTCCTCCGGGCTCTTTTTACGCAACTCCTGCGCATGTTCCAGGGTCATTCCGTTTGGCACGTACCCGCCGATCGGATCGTGTGCGCTGGTCTGGTCCGTCAAAATATCCGGCACGACGCCACGCTTCGCCAATTCCGGTATCAGGTCCGCGCAATTTCCAACCAGCCCCACCGACGTGGCCTCGCCCTTGCGCACTGCATTCTTCAGAATCCGCAGCGCCTCATCCAGTGAAGTCACCATCACGTCGCAATAGCCCGCTTTCACCCGCCGTTTGATCCGCTCCGGATCCACATCAATTCCCAGAAATGCCCCGCCGCACATCGTCGCGGCCAGCGGTTGCGCTCCACCCATTCCGCCCATGCCGCCCGTCACCACCAGCTTCCCACTCAAGCTCCCGCCAAAATGCTGCCGAGCCGCCGCCGCGAACGTCTCATACGTCCCCTGCAAAATTCCCTGCGTCCCGATATAAATCCAGCTCCCCGCCGTCATCTGGCCGTACATCATCAATCCTGCGCGATCAAGCTCATTGAACTTCTCCCAGTTGTTCCAATGTCCCACCAGATTCGAATTGCACAGCAGTACTCGCGGGGCATGCTCGTGCGTCCGGAACACCCCCACCGGCTTGCCCGACTGCACCAATAGCGTCTCGTCCGACTCCAGCGCCCGCAGCGACTTCACGATCGCATGAAAACAGTCCCAATTCCGCGCCGCTTTTCCCGTCCCGCCGTACACCACCAGATCCTCCGGCCTCTCCGCCACCTCCGGATCCAGATTGTTCAGCAGCATCCGCAATGCCGCTTCCTGCTGCCAACCCTTGCACGAAAGCTGCGTTCCCCGCGGCGCCCGAAACGGTCCCCGGCCCGTGGCCGGATCACTCATCACCGGTGTCAATGCGCTCATCTCGTTAGCTCCCTAACCGCCATCTTATCCCACCCGCAACTCCCAAGGAAAACGGGCTCACGTCAAGTAGCATAGGCTTCAGCCTGTAATCTTGGGCTTCCTTTTTCCGCGCCTTCTGTGTCTCCGGATTGAGTTTGCTTTTCCCCTCTTCCCATTGCACGAACATTCCCCATAATGTAAATTCAAATTTCCCATGAATTACGGCACCCTTCCCACTCGCCTCCTCAACGCCATCGAAGAGTATCCCTCTCCCCGCGCCCAGATGTTCCGTGGCCCGGAAAGCTGGCAAGCCATCTCCTCCCAGGAATTTCTCCGCCGCATCGCCGGCTTAGCCAATGCCTTCGTCGAACTCGGCGTAAAATCCGGCGACCGTGTGGGCCTCTTCGCCCCCAACTGCCCTGAATGGCACACCGCCGATTTCGCCATCACCGGCTCCGGCGGCGTCTCCGTCCCCGTCTACTTCAACGAATCTCCCGACCGCATGTCCTATATCCTTAACCACTGCGGCGCTCAGGTCGTTTTCATCGCGGGCTCCAAACAGCTCCAGAAATTCCTCGAAATTCGCGATTCCCTGAGAGACGTCCAGCAAGTCATCGTCGCCGGCGTCGGCGCGGATCTCCCTACCGATTTTCTTCGCTACGAAACTTTAATCGCCACCACCGGTCCTGCTGACATCGCCGCCTACCGCCTGCGCGCCGCGAAGGTTCTCCCTAGCCAACTCGCCTCCCTCATTTATACCTCGGGCACCACGGGTGAGCCCAAGGGCGTCATGCTCACCCATACCAATTTCTGCTCCAACGTCACCGACTCCTGCCACGAACTCGATCTCCGCCCGGAAACCGATCTCGCTGTCTCTTTTCTCCCGCTCGCGCACGTCTACGGCCGCATGCTCGACTACGTTTATCTTTTCTACGGTTGTCCCGTCGCCTATGTTGACGTCGTCGAAAACGTCGCGCAGGCCCTACTGGAACTTCACCCCACCGTCCTGGCCGCGGTTCCGCGCTTCTTCGAAAAAATCTACGCCCGCCTGATGGAGCAGGGAAGCAAGACCACCGGCGCCAAACGCAAAATTTTCGATTTTGCTATGCAAACCGCTCGTGATGCTGCCGCCTGGCGCTGCGGTGAAAAATCCGTCAGCCTGCGGCTTCGGTTGAAATGGCTTCTCGCGGACAAGCTGGTGTATTCCAAGATTCGCGCCGGCACCGGCGGCCAGCTCCGAGTTATCCTCTCCGGTGGCGCACCTCTCTCCAAGGATCTGGCCGAATTTTTCTGGGCCATCGGCATACCCATCTATCAGGGCTATGGTTTGACGGAAACTTCTCCCGTCCTCACCACCAATTATCCGGACAATCGGATCGGCAGCTCCGGCCATCCCATCCGCAACGTCCAGATCCGCATCGCTGAAGACGGCGAAATCCTCGCCAAGGGTCCCTGCGTCATGCAGGGTTATTTTAAATCCCCCGAGTCCACTCGCGATGTGCTCTCCGAAGACGGTTGGTTCAAGACCGGCGACGTCGGCTACCTCGATAAAGACAACTATCTCTTCATCACCGACCGAAAAAAGGACCTCCTCAAAACCGCCGCCGGAAAATTCGTCGCTCCGCAGCCCATCGAAAACACCCTCAAAACCAGCCCCTACATTCTCAACGCCATGGTCGTCGGCGATCAGCGCAAATTCGTTGTCGCCCTCATCGTCCCCAACCACGCCACCGTTTCCGTCAAACTTGCGGAAGAGGGCCTGAAATTTTCCTCCAACGGTGAACTCGCTGCCCACCCCCGCACCTATGCCCTCGTCGAAAAAGAAGTCGCCCGCCTCACTACGCACCTCGCCCAATACGAAACCATCAAGCGCTTCGCACTGCTCGCCGACGATTTCACATTTGACGGTGGCAGCCTGACCTTCACCATGAAACTCAAGCGCCGTGTAGTCGAACGCCAATACCACGACCTCATCGATAAGCTCTACGCCGACGTAACCGAACCGCGCCCCGTAATCCAGGACTAACTGGCGCTAAAAGCCGGGTGCCGCACCCTGTGTTTTTCAGGATGCGGATTTTTTTCGCTCCTCTCTCACCCGTACCCTCCTCTGTTCTTCCTCCGGCGTCCTCTGTGTTAAATCTCTCTCCGCTACCCAACCGAGAGTTCACCGTACCCTTATCGCTTCCCAGGGCATCCCATATTGCAGCAACAATCTTTCCTGAGGAGACTACTTCCATGCCAAAAGCCGCGACCGCAACCGTTCGTACCTATCCCAGCTCCGTCGGTGTCCCCGACAAGAATCGCCAGGCCCTAATCGCCCTTCTGAATATCCATCTCGCCAACTGCGCCGACATTCATAGTCAGGTGAAGTGGGCTCACTGGAACGTCAAGGGCAAGGATTTCTACCAGCTCCACCTGCTCTTTGATTCCGTTGCCACGCACCTAGAAGATCAGATTGATACTATTGCCGAACGCGTCACGGCCCTCGGCGGCGTAGCCAACGGCACAGTCCGCGAATCGGCCGCAAAATCGAGTATTCCTGAAGCCGATCTTTCCGCGGCCGACGGTCCCGACATGGTGAAATTCCTGGTCCATAATCTCGGTCATTACACCAACGCTCTGCGCACTGCCGTTGAGGAGGCCGATGACCTCGAAGACGCCATCACGGTCGACCTCTTCACCACGCTAACCCGCGAGATGGACAAAGACCTCTGGTTCATCGAAGCCCACATCCAGGCCTGATCGCACAAATACCGATAACTATCGTGATGCTGCGGGGCAAACGTGCGCCGCAGCTTTTCCTTCTTCGCCTCCCGTTATCTAATCGCTGTTAGCCGTTATCCATCTTCAAAACTCCGCTCACCGTCCCAAGGTCCCTCTCACCCATTTGTCCCCCACCCCTCCCAAGGAATACAATTCCCCCGGAGACCCCCAATGCCCGATCAACTCGTTATCGCCGGCCGCGCTTTCAACTCTCGCCTCATCGTTGGAACCGGCAAATACCGCAGCTTCCAGGAAATGGCCCGCGCCCACGCCGCTTCCGGCGCCGACATGGTCACCGTCGCCGTTCGCCGCGTCAACTTAACGGACAAGTCGAAAGAATCTCTTCTTGATTACATCGACCGCGAAAAAATATTTATTCTTCCCAACACCGCCGCTTGCTACTCCGCCGACGAAGCCATCCGCACCGCGCGCCTCGCCCGCGAAGTCGGCCTCTCCAACTGGATCAAGCTCGAAGTCATCGGCGACGAAAAAACCCTTTTCCCGGACACCGAGCAGCTCATCCAGGCCACCAAAGTTCTCGTCAAGGAAGGCTTCGTCGTCCTCCCCTACACCAACGACGACCTAATCGCCGCTCGCAAACTCATTGATGCCGGCGCCGCTGCCGTGATGCCCCTCGCCGCGCCCATCGGCTCCGGCCTCGGCATCCAAAATCCCGCCAATCTCCGCATCCTCCGCGAGCGCATCACCGAAGTTCCCATGATCGTCGACGCCGGCGTGGGCACCGCTTCCGACGCCGCCATCGCCATGGAACTCGGCGCCGACGGCCTCCTCATGAACACCGCCATCGCTGAAGCCGCCGACGCCCCGCTCATGGCCGAAGCCATGCGCGACGCCGTAATCGCCGGTCACAAAGCCCACCTCGCCGGCCGCATGCCCAAACGGCTCTACGCCTCCGCCTCCAGCCCCCTAACCGGCGTCGTCCGCTAAGCGAATCAAAGCAGTCGCAATTATTTTGTGTTTGTACGGACCACCCAACTCGGGGGCAGTCCATCTTGCCGTTTTGGAGTGGCCGGTCTTCAGATCGGCCAGTGTGGGTTCGCATCCCGAGCGATTTACCGGGACGCTCCTTTTAATCTCTCAATCTCAATTATTCGTCTGCGGACTGGTCTTCCCGCCCTTGCTCTCCGATTCCTTCATCATTGCCGCAATCTCGTCTTGCATGCGCTGCCCCATGCTATCCAAGTTTTTCCGCAAGAGCGGCATCATCGTTTGCATCGATTCGGCCATCATCTCCGGCATTTCCTTCAGCATTTTTTGACCCGTGGGGCTCGAATAAAATGCCACCAGTCCATCCACGTCGCCCTTGGTCAAATGCTTCTGATAGACAGGCACCATCGAGTCCAAAAACTCATCCCAGGGGAAACTCTTAAGCTGGTCATCCATCATCTTGTTCATCCGCGCCTCGAAATCCGGCGGCAGCTTGTCTTTGTCCTTCAGATACTGTTCATGAATCATCTGGTGCATCGGCTTGGACATTGCATCCACCATCTTTAGGATCATGTCCCTCGAATGTGTCACCTGCAAATACTTCTCAATGTCTTCCTTCGTCGCCGGCGCATCCGCCGGATTCTGTTGCGCCGCAACGTACCCGCTCAGACCCAACAAAAATGCCGCAAGGAGTAGAATGCGCTTCATGTTTGTCCTCCTGAGACTTGCCTTGATACCAAATCAATCCCTTCCCGGAACCAATCCATCGCTTCTTTACTTCATCCACGTCATAATCCAAAATCCCACGCCCGTGCTGATGAACCATGCCACCAGCGTGATCTTGAACGCCTGCGAAAATGCCCGCAAACTATCCACCTTCGCTTTGCAGATCATCGCCAGTTCATACACCTGGTCCGTCACATTCCGCAGCATCTCTTCCGGACCAACCCGCGCCATCGCCTCGTAATACGCCGCGCTGCTCTCATGCCTCACCACGTGCTCGTAGTACAGCAGCTCCCGCCCATCCGCCGGCTTCGCGTGATGCCGCGCAATCCGCGGCGTCAGCACATGCGAAATCAAATACAGCGCCCAAACAAACCCCACCGCAAAGATCAAATAGCTCACCGTGTACACTCCGCTCGCCGCAATTTCGCCCAGGCTGCCCCAACGCAACTTAGGCAACACCTCTTTCCCCAGCGGAATCGTACTCGCTCCAAAAAACAGCAGGAACGTCACCAGGTATCCCGCCTTCAGATCCGCGGCCCGAATAATCGCCTGCTGGTCCTCAAAATTCTTCCAGGCGTATCCCACCCGCTCCGTCATCAACCCACGCTCCGCATCATTCACGCCATCCGCTCCTGCCGTTCAAAAGTCCATGCATCGGCCCTCCTCACATCATCCTTCCACCGTAGCGTCCCGTTGTATCGAACAGCGACATCACATTCGTCATGCTGAAAAGATCCCCAATCTGTTGGCTGGCGTTCACCACTTCCAGCCTGCATCCGCGCGTCCGCGCCGAAACATGCAGGGCCACCACCGCTCCCAGCCCGGAGCTGTCCATCATCGGCACCTCCTTCAAGTCCAGCACGATCCGCCCCTTCTTCCCGCACGCCTCGCGCATCTCTTCCTTCAACAGCGGCACATTCTCGCTCGTCAATCTCCCGTGGCATTCCACCACCCATCCGTCCTCCGTCTCCTGCCGCCGCACACGAAATCCCCGCGCCGAACTCGTTCCGTCGTTCGCCGTCATCCCAATCCTCCGACTATTCGATAGTCTCGCCCCGCGTGCTTCGGGTTGTATCTCATTTCAAGCTCTTTGCCTAGCGCCCTCCGAGATGGATTTTGTAGGGCCCCGCCCTCTTGAGGTGCCCTTGGGTTTGTAGTGGCCGAACTTCAGATCGGCGAGAACTCTTCTAGCACAGCCATTCCTGGTTGTGCTCTTCGTCCCCGCTCTCTGCGCTAAACTCAATTCATGCAGCGCAAAATCTTCTGGCTACTCTTCGCCGGCATCGGCCTGGTAGCCGACTTTACCCTTCCCCTCGTCTGGAGCGTAATCGCCACCATCCCCATCCTCGCCCTCAGTTGGTGGGTCGCCTACCGCAGCAACTGGTTTCCCGACTAACCTTAGGCCTACCAATTTTTGTGATATTGGGTGCCGCACCCTTCATCTTTAAGGGTGCGGTATTTTCTTCTCTCCCTACATCGTCCGAAATAAAAAATGCCAGGTAACATCCACTCCCGCATGTACCAGAGCAGACGCAAATATCGACCCCGTCTTCCTCCAGGTCCATCCGTAAAACAACCCCGCAATCGCGGCCAGAATCACATACCTCCAATTCGGAAATCCCAAATTCGTAATGTGCGAGAACCCAAACAGCATCGACCCCGTCCACCATCCTGCCAACTCGCTCTTCGACGCCCGCCCCAGAAAATTTTGCAATAACCCGCGAAACAGCAACTCCTCCGGCCAAGCCGTAAAAAATAAGATCCCCACCGACCCAATCAGCAACCCGCCCCAATTTCCCCAATGTGGATCAAACGCAATAAATCGCATAGCCATCCCCAGCGGGATCGCCACGCATCCAAACACCACAAAACTCCCCACCACGCACAATCCCCAACCCTTCCCCCACCCCATCGAATACCCCACGCCCTTCGCCCGCCGCACCAGCAAAAAACACGCCAGCGCCACATCCACCGCCATCAGCACCGTGAACACATACGCCAGCCGCCCTCCCGGATACGGCCACATCCAATGCGTCGGCCCGAATTTCACAAACACCCACACGCCCGCCACCATCAACAAATCCTGCCAGTTTCCCGCCGCCGTGCCGCCTGCCGAAACCGTCAGCCCCAGCGGCACAAAGACAAACGCCGCCATCGCTGCGGCGCGCTCCACCGCAAACGTTCCTGTCCCCACCAGATACACTACGAACGCCACGAACAAGCCCGCCCCCAGGAAAAATCCCCCCGCAGCGCCAAATTTTCCCACAAGCCCCTCGACCACCCCGCGCGCCGCAAACACCAGCATTACCAGCAGCATGATCGCAAAAGTGGTCACCGTCGCCGCAAGCGCCCGCCCTCCATATCCCTCCCACGACGCGTAGAGCGCCCCACCCAAACTCAATCCCGCCCAAATTCCAAGCACCGCCCATACGCTCAGTTGCCTCATTCCGCCATCCGCTCCTCACCCTTCAGCCAGCGATGTCGTTTCATCACCCGCAAACACCGATCGTCAACGCCACGCCAATTCTAATCGTTCAGCCCGCGTTATTCACAATCTCGAAGTTCGTTCCTCCCTGAGGGTCGCTTCACACAAATCCCCAACCATTGTAGAAATAGTCGCAACCGATTCCTGCTTCCTATTCGCTGTTATCTATTCGCTGTTATCCTCTTACCGTTTACCGATTACTGACTACTGACTACCGATTTCTCACAACCATGCCTGCCACCAACCAAGCCGCTCGCCTCTCCTACATCGACTGGCTCCGCGGCCTCGCCTGCCTGCTCATGTTCCAAACCCATTGTTACGACTCCTGGCTCCGCCCCGACCTCCGCGGCTCCGCGCTCTTTCACTGGTCCCAACTCGGCGGCACCTTGCCTGCGCCACTCTTCATCTTCCTGGCTGGTGTCTCCATGGCTCTGATCACCGAACGACTTCGTGAAAAGGGAATTGCCCGCAACGCTATCCTCAAACAAACCGCGCTCCGCGGCGCCGAGATTTTCGCCCTCGGCCTCCTCTTTCGCCTTCAGGAATACGCACTCGGCTTCAAATGGTCTCCCTGGACCGACATTCTCCGCGTTGATGTCCTCAACATCCTCGGCCTTTGCATGATCTTGATGGCTCTCCTCTGCTGGTTCACCTCCGCGCCGCAGATCGCCGCCGCGCGCGCCCGCGGCATCGCTGGCGCCCTTCTGGCGGCCACGATTGTCGCCATGCTGACTCCGCCGCTCTGGACCACTCACCGTCCGCGGTTCCTACCTTGGCCTCTCGAGTCCTACATCAACGGTGTCCACATTTTTTCCGAGCCCCAGCACTGGCTCTTCCCGCTCTTTCCCTGGTCCGCCTTCGCCTTCGCGGGCCTGGCAATTGGGTTCCTCATCTACTCCTCCTTAGCCCGCCGCAACGAACCTCTCTTCTTTTTTCTCCTCGGTCTCTCCGGCGTAGCCGCCTGCTACCTCTCCCGCTTCCTCGACCAATCTCCCATCCACCTCTACGCCGTTTACGATTACTGGCACTCCAATCCCAACTTTCTACTGATGCGCTGCGGCATCCTCCTCATCTTCATGTTTGTCGCATACGCGTGGTGCCGCTGGGGACTCGCGCAAATGGGTTTCAGCCCGGTCATTCAACTCGGCACCACCTCGCTCCTCGTCTACTGGGTGCACATGGAATTCGTCTACGGAATCCTCTCCATCCTGCCCAAGCACGCGTGCTCGATTCCCAAGGCAACTTTCGGTTTATTTGTGATTTTTCTCGCGATGCTCGTGCTGTCCATCCTGCGCACGCGCTATAAGAAGAGAACGATCAGGGTTGTCCAACCGGCGGCGCCGCCGGCTTCGGCGCTGGCATCTTGATAATCTTTTCGTTGGGCCCAGCCAAGCCGTATTCCTCGCGCGCAATCTTACGGATCGTTTCAGGGTCGCTTTGCATATCCTGCGCGTCCTGCTGCAACTGCAGATTTTCCTTGTTCAATTTGTCCAGTTCCGCGCTGATCTTCTGAATCTCCTGCCGCTTCTTGCGCATCGCCAGGTACCCGTGCGTCCCGAACACATCGTGTACCAGCAACAGCACCACGAACACGCCCATCAGGTACGGCGCATACTGCAGCAAACTCTTCCTGGGTTTTCCTCGCTGCTCGGTCATCAATCTTTCCTTCAGGCTTTCAGGATCCAGTCCGAAGCTTCTCTCACCAGCTTCGCCGTCGCCGCTTCACTTTCCGCTTCCACATACAATCGCAGCAGAGGTTCCGTGCCGCTCAACCTCAACAACATCCACGATCCGTCCCCAAACACGAATTTTGCTCCATCCGTGCGGTCCACCGATACAACTTTCCTTCCAATCAGTGTCGTAGCGTCCACCGCCGCCTTGCGTATCGCGTTTGCCTTCTGTTCGTCCGACAAGTGCAGATTCTCGCGCACGGGATGAAATTCCCGCCCCAATTTCTTGAACATCGCCCGCACCTGCTCGCCAATCGATGCGCCCCGCGCCGCGGTCATTTCCGCCACCAGCAGGCAGGCCAGAATTCCGTCCTTCTCCGGCACATGCCCGCGAATCGTCAACCCCGCGCTCTCCTCGCCGCCCAGTGCAATCTTGTCCTCGCGAATCAATTGCCCAATATACTTGAACCCCACCGGCGTCTGATACGTCGTCTGCCCGTGCATTTTCGCTGCCGCGTCCACCATCTGCGTAGTCGCCACGCTCCGCGCCGCCGGCATCTTCCATCCGCGCGTTTCCACCAGGTAGTCGTACACCAGCGCCAGAATCAGGTTTGGCTGAATCCAGGTCCCGTCGCCATCCACAATACCAAACCGATCCGCATCCCCATCCGTAGCCAGTCCAACCTTTGCGCCGTTCTCCTTCACCGCTTTTCCCAGCGGCGCCAAATTCTTCTCATCCACGTCCGGCCCGCCCCCGCCGAACAGGCAATCCCTCTCCGTCCGCCGCGCCGTCACCGCAATCCCGTGATCCGCCAGCGCCTTGTCCAGATAGCCCGCGCCAGCACCATGCAGCGCGTCAGTCGCCACTTTCAACTTCGCCTTCTGAATCACCTCAAACTGCACCAACTCGTTCAACCGCTTCAAATACTCCGCCTTCAGATTGATCGTCTCTCCCGCATCCGTCTTTCCATGGCCATCGTGCCCGGAAGCAACTCCCGCGCTCGCTCCCTCTTTCGCCAGAATCTCCGCCACCCGCGCTTCAATATCCTTCGTCACCTCGGGCAGCGCCGGCCCCGCATCCGCGCTCGAAAACTTCAATCCGTGATACTGCGCCGGATTATGGCTGGCCGTGAAATTGATCGCTCCATCCAGCTTCCGCCGCTGAATCTCAAACGCAATCGCGGGAGTAGGCGTAAACGTCTCGCACAGCAGCGTGTGGATCCCATGCTTCTGCAAAATCCTCACCGCCAGCGCCGAAAACTCCTCCGAATAAAATCGCGTGTCGTAACCCACCAACACCGTCGGCCGCTTCTTCTTCTCCGTCAAATGCTCCGCAATCGCCCGCACCGCCAGCCGCACGTTCGCAAACGTAAAATCATCCGCAATTAACCCCCGCCACCCGCTAGTCCCAAACTTGATCGGCGAAGCCATCTGTGTCGTAGCCATAGTGTTCGTATTCTACTCACACAACCCACATCCGTGTAGGGGTGCCTTTACACCGCCCTCTTGGGTTCCCCTCTCTGTACCCTCTGCGTTAATTCCTTCCTTCTTCCGCACAAAATCCAAAACCCGCTACAATCCTCCCGAGCACTCCATGCCGCCCACCACCCGATTCCGTCTGGTCCTAGTAACCTGCCCCAACCTCTCCGAGGCCCGCAATATCTCCCGCGCCATAGTCCAAAAACGACTAGCCGCCTGCGTCAGCATCCACACCTCTCCCGTTGAATCCATCTACCGCTGGAAAGGAAAAATCGAAACCGCCCGCGAACATCTCCTCCTAATCAAAACCACCACCCGCCGCCTGAAGTCCCTCGAAAGGGAACTCCTCCGCCTCCACTCCTACGACACCCCCGAATTCTTAGTCCTCCCCATCTCCTCGGGCTCCCGCGCTTATCTTTCTTGGCTTAGAAATTGCGTTGTGGAGACCATCGGGGGAGCACGCCGGTGAACCTAGATCTGGAAAGTACTCTACTTCTGTTCTTCTTTTTGACTTGTCCTATCTTGATTGCCCTTTGCGCTGCCAAAGGACGGCTGAAAAGATGGCCACGTACGGCTTAACTGATCGTCTTTGCGGTTTCGCTACTGGTGGACGTTCCAGTGCTTTTCGTCCTCTACCTAACGCCTAAGCCTACCTCTGATTTTGGTGCGTTCGATTTACTTTCAGACACGGCAGTTGTAGTTTTTGGCGCAGCCTGGGGCTGCTTTCTCGGGTTCTTCTTATTCGGAAAGCTCACACATACAACAACGCCTGATCCAAATCCGAAATAATATCCTCCACGTCCTCAATCCCCACGCTCAACCGCACCAGACTATCCGTAATTCCCACGCGGTCTCGCATCTCCTTAGGCATCGAAGCATGCGTCATCTGCGCCGGCAGCGAAATCAACGACTCCACGCCGCCCAAACTCTCCGCCAGCGAACAAATCTTCACTTGATTCAAAAACCGCCGCGCCGCTCCCTCATCTCCCAAATCAAACGCAATCATCGCTCCCGGACCCTTCTGCTGTTTCCGTGCCAGCTCATGCTGCGGATGCGAGGCCAGCCCCGGATAAAGCACCTTTCGCACCTTCGGATGCGCATCCAGGTGCCGCGCCACCGCCAATCCATTCGCATTGTGCTGCAGCATCCGCACCGCCAGCGTCTTCAACCCGCGCGAAACCAAGAAACAATCCATCGGCGAAAGCCCGGCCCCCGCCGACTTCTGCGTGAAATAAATCTTCTCTGCATCCTCCGGCCGAGTTAAAATCACCGCCCCGCCCGTCGCGTCGCTATGCCCGTTCATGTACTTCGTCATCGAGTGCACCACGATGTGTGCTCCCAACTCGATCGGCCGCTGCAAATACGACGTCATGAACGTGTTGTCCACCACCAGCATCGTTCGCCGCTCGTTCGCCAGCTTCGCCATCGCCGAAATGTCGGTAATCCTCAGCGTCGGATTCGTCGGCGTCTCGATGTACAGCATCTTCGTGTTTGGCCGCATCGCTCCCAACACCACCGCCGGGTCCGTCGTGTCCACAAAACTAAATTCCAATCCAAAATGCACCAGCAACTGCGTCGACAACCGGTACACGCCGCCGTACACCGCTTCCGAAAGCACCACGTGATCTCCCGGCCTCAGCAACCGGAACACCGCATCTATCCCCGCCATCCCCGACGTGAACACATACGCCGCGTGTCCGCCTTCCAGCTTTGCCACCGTGCGCTCCAGCGCCTTGCGGTTCGGATGATTCGTCCGCGCGTAATCGTACCCGCCCTTCGCCTTCCCAAGTTCTTCATACACATATGTGGATGTCTGGTAGATCGGCGCGACCACCGCGCCCGTCGATGGATCCGGCTCCTGGCCCACGTGTATCGCGTTCGTTGCAAATCCCATGTCTTCTCCTCAGTTTCTCCCAAGCCCCGTAGCCCACCATACTTACAAGACCCCGCGCGGCGAGTCAAATACTCCCTCACCCACTGTTGCGCGAATCAATTCAACAACTTACCCAGCTTCTATTCCGCCCACATTCCTCACGCCACCGAGCTTGACCCCCGCCTCATTTCCGGCGAACATACTCAAGAAACCACCATGGAAAATCCAGGGACCCATCCCAAAAATAATCTTCGGCAGGGCACGACCTCAGCCGTGCCCCGTACAATTCGGGAATTTCGGCCTTCCGCGGTTTGTGGGTCCGCCGGTTTTTTGGCGGAAGGCCCTGAGGTCTCCAAACTCGGAACAATCCACATCCGGGCCACACGTTCTTCATTCTCTCATCGCCTTTCTTTTCTACTCCTCATCCTGCTCGCCTCCGCGCCCTTACACGCTCAAGAGTCCACGCCCCCGAAACCATCTCCTGCTCCGGTCCCGCGTCTCACCATTGAAGTCACCGGCGGCGACGCCAACAAGCCCGTCGAAAACGCCAGCGTTTACATCAAGACCCAGGAAGAACATCTGATCAAAGACAAGAAAACCGAAATCAACGTGAAAACCAACATGCAAGGCATCGCCCACATTTCCGATGCCCCGCTCGGCCGTGTGCTAATTCAAGTCGTCTGCGAAGGCTGGAAGCCCTACGGCCACTGGTACGACGTTACCGATCCCAAGCAAGTCGTCAAGATTCATCTCGACCGCCCGCCCAAGTGGTACTGAATCCCTTTGCAATTCGGAACAAACTGTTTTACATCACTGTTCCACAGACTTATCTCGTTATCATTCGCTCTTTTCCTCAATTCTCCAGCTTCCAATTTCTTCCTCCGCAAAATAAATGTTGCGTTTCTGCCCGCGAGCCCGTGGCTTCCAACGCTTGTGCAATGAATTTCTCTTCTCCGTGCCTCCTCTTTCTCTCGCATTGCACAATAATGGTGCAATCTGTATCATCGTGTTGAATTTTGCGGAGTTACATCTCGCTCAACCCACTCTTTCCACAAAGTTTTCAACACTTGTGTTGAAAACTTAACAGCATTTAAATTTTTCTTGCTGCACTTCGGCATTCTTCGTGCTACAACTTCGCCCGCTTCTCTTTTGACCGCTCCCATTCCGCAGTGCTACATTCCTAATTGCCGATTTCTCTATGCCTTCTGACTCTTACGACGGTCCCTTTTCCCTCCTGCGCATGTTCTGGGGCAACCTTGCTGCGCGTCCCTTGCGTTGCGCTCTCAGCATCCTCGCCATCGCCATTCAAGTCGTCCTGGTGCTAATGATCGTTGGCCTCACCAGCGGCGTCGTCGCCGAGTGGGGCAAGCGCGTCGAGGGCGTTGGCGCCGACCTGCTCGTTCAGCCTCCCAACTCCTCTATCTTCTTCGCCTTCGCCAGCGCCGTCATGCCCGAATCCCTCGGCGATCAGGTCGCCAAACTCCCTGACGTCGACGAAGCCGCCCCCACGCTCATCCTCTCTGACCCCAAGACCCTCATCAACGTCTATGGCATCGATTACAAACGTTTCAACGCCCTCAGCCAGGGATTTATCTTCCGCTCGGGACGTCCCTTTCAGTCCCCCGACGAATGTCTAGCCGACGACATCATCGCCCAGACTCGGCACATCAAAGTCGGCGACACCATCACTCTCTCCAATCATTCGTTCACCGTTTCCGGGATCGTCGCCCATGGCAAGGGCGCTCGCTTCTTCATCCCTCTCAAAACCGGGCAGGACATCCTCGGCGCCGAAAATCACATTTCGATGATTTTCGTCCGCAGCAAGGGTGATACGGAAGCCGCTCGCGCCGAAATTCTCAAGCTCGACCCGCAAAACCGCATCCGCTCCATGTCCGAATACGTTTCACTCATGAACTCCTCCAACCTCCCCGAGCTAAAGCCCTTCATCAAATCCATGGTGGGCCTCGGTATCATCATCAGCTTCCTCGTTGTCCTCATGAACATGCACACCATGGTCCTTGAGCGCACCCGTGAAATCGGCATCCTGAAAGCCCTCGGCTTTTCCCGCTTCGACATTGTCAAAATGCTCCTTGGCGAAACCGCCTTCCTCACCGTCGCAGGCAGCCTCATCGGCATCGTCATCACGTTCCTCACTCAGGGCATCCTGAAACAAACCAATCCCAGCCTCTCCATTCTTCTCACTCCAGGCTGGGTTGCCGGCTCCATCGGGCTGGCTTTAATAGGCGCGGCCCTGGGTGCGGCCATCCCCGCCCTACGCGCATCCAGCGTAGATCCCGTCGAAGCCCTGGCCTACGAATAGCGCTCTGTTCAGTAACGTCGGCTTTAGCCTGTGCTCCTGGTTTCTCATCTCCGCTCCCTCCGTGCTCTTCCTGTGTGTCCTCTTTGTCAAATTCCGTTCCATCTTTTTGCACAACCTTCCACAATCCCGGAATTGCTTCCGTACTTTGAAACTGATATGAGAGAAGCACCCGAAGCAACCCGGCACCTTTTCTCGGGTCTAATCGTCTTCCTCGGAGGAGAAATAAATGAAGCGTTGTTTCTTCGGTTTCGCATTCCTAGCGGCACTTTTTCTCGCCGCTTCGCCCGCGCGCGCCCAGATGGGCATGGATATCTTTCAGCGGCCCAGCATAACGAAAGCCTTCCACCCAGTCGTCGGCAAGGGCGCGGCTTATCTCTCCACCGGCAAAGACGGCAAGACCACGAACTCGGAAATCACTATCGTCGGCAAGGATTCCACCGACGGGAAAGAGGGTTTCTGGATGGAGTTTTACTCCGCCGACGGCACGGGCAAGGCTGTTGTCGGGAAAGTCTTGATCACCGTCGGCGATTTCCAGTTTCAACGCATGATTATTCAACCGCCCGGCCAACAAGCCATGGAAATGCCCATGAACATGGCCAATGCCCATAAATCCAAAATCGAGGAAAACCTGAAAGATTGGCACTCCGTTGGACCCGACATGGTTACCGTTCCCGCCGGCACTTTTTCCTGCGAGCATTGGCGCAACGACAAAACCAACGCCGACACCTGGATCAGCGACAAAATCACACCCTTCGGTATGGTCAAGGAGACCCATAGCGGCGGCTCCCAGGTCCTGACCAAAGTCCTCGACAACGCCACCGACCGCATTACCGGCCCCGTCAAGCAGTTCGACATGCAACAAATGATGCAGCAGATGCAACAACAGCGTCAGCCGCATCAGCAACCCTGACACCCTGTTCTACTTGGAGGCGCAGGGCCTTAGTCATGCCCGTGCACTCCCTGCATCTTAGAGCCTTTCCTGGCTGTGCTCCTGGGTTTCCCTGCCCGCCCTCCGCAAATCGTGCATCGAGAATTCGCCCTCTTAGTACATACTTTGTAGCGCTTCCTGGCGGTCCATTTTGCGTCTCCGCCTGTATCGTTTTCATGTGTCTCGCATCCTATCCCTGGGGGCTCTCTTGGTTGCCAATCCCGAAAAATTTCTTCCCGCTCGCATCCTCGATCGCCACGAAATTGCCGAAGACCTCTTCATCCTAAAGGTCGATCCCGGCGGCCCCTTCACCTACCTCGCCGGCCAATACGCCACACTCGGCGTCGAACAAGGTGAAAAGCGCCTCGAACGCGCGTACTCCATCTGCTCCTCTCCCTACGAATCCGCCCTCGAATTCTTCATCGAGCGCGTCCCCGAGGGCAAGCTCTCTCCTCTCCTGTACGAAATGAAGAAAGACACCCCGCTCCTGCTGCGCCGCTACGCCAAAGGACGCTTCACCCTCGACCTGCGCAGTGGCCGCAAAAATCACCTGCTCCTCGCCACTGTCACGGGAGTCGCCCCCTACGTCAGCTATATCCGCACGATTTATCAGGATTGGAAAAAAGGTGGCACACCCATGCCCGGCGAGCATCGCCTCTTCTGTGTGCAGGGTTCCAGCCATGTCCACGAATTCGGTTATCTCGAGGAACTCGAAAAAATCGCCGCTGAGGCGCCGTGGCTAAAATACGTCCCCAGCATCAGCCGTCCCTGGGATAACCCCGACTGGCATGGTGAACTTGGCCGCGTCGACGACCTCATCCGCAAATACGTTCAAGTCTGGAATCTCGCTCCGCAGGACACGACCGCCTATCTTTGCGGCCATCCTGGCATGGTCGAAAACGGCCGCGGCATGCTCCAGCGCGCAGGATGGAAGAAAGACGCCCTCCAGGACGAAGTCTACTTCGTGCCCGGCAGCTCTGTCTCGGGTGGCTAATCCTTCTGAGTAGGCCTGCGTTGGCGCTGGGCTTCAGCCCAGCCAGTCCATTCTTGTGCCGGTGGCACTCCTGCCTGTGCTCCTGGATTTGTTTTCATGTGAACTCCCCGCTCTTGCTAGGTGCCCGCTGTGTTAAATTCCGTACTCCCCCTCAAACCCCCGCTCTCCGCTCCTCCAACTCATCCGCCACATCCCGCAACACCCGCGCTGGCAGGCTCACGTGCACCACATCTCCATCCTGGCTCAGCGCATCAATCTGCAATTTCCCATCCGCCATCGCCACCCGCACGTGATCCTTACCGCTCGTAACATTCACCAACTCCGCATCCGAATACTTCTCCAACTCCTTCGCCACCACTCGCAACACCGGCAAATACGGCCGCGCTTGCTCCGCGGCCTGCTGTAACTTCTCCCTCGGCATAAAATGCATCCCCGTCCCCACCACCGTAGCCGGCACCCAGAAGTGCACATGCGACCCGCCATTCCGGTGCTCATCCACATCCACTCGGATCACCCCCTCATGAAACACATAAACGCCAGCCATAGCCATAGTCGCGCCCAGACCCAATGCTGCCTTCGCCAACATCAGCATAATCTTCTCCTTCCACCCTCGGCTCAGTCAGCCAAGTTCTTCGAATCCACCCACACGCGCACTGTATTTTCCTCGTCCTTAACGCTGACCAGCTCCGTATCCCCGTGCGCCGAAAGCGCCTTCAACGCTGCCACGATATCCAGCTCATCCTTGCCTGCCGAAAGCAGCGCATCCACCACCTTCATCGGCACCTTGATTTCCACCTTCGATTCGTGACCCGCCGCGCTCTTACCCGCCTCTTTTCCATTTTTCGCCGATTTCTTGCCGTCGGAGTTATCGGTTACATGGACGTACAAATATCCCCCGCTCTTGGCCACCCGCACGTTGTTTTCGTTGCTCTGTACCGTCACGTACTCACCGTCCCGCGAACTTCGCACCGCATCCAGGATCGCCCGCAGATCCACGTCGTTCATCTGCGCCGAGCCGATGCGCACCTTTCCATCATGCAAATTATCTCTATTGATCGCCGGCAACACCTTCTCCGCCATCTCCACCGGCACGTTCACCCGCACGGTTTCCCCGTGGTCCTCTTTGCTTTCCACGCGCACGTGGATCCACTGTTCCGATTTGCCGTTCGAATTCGTAGCTGTGTTTTGGGCCATCGCAGCACAAGGCAGGAAGGTGGCTGCCGCGATCGCCACCGCAAAACCCAATCCGAGGTATCCTCTGAATGTCTTCATGGCACTCTCCATGCCTACCAATACGACCAGGAGCGCCCAAAAGTTCCACCCATAACTGCAAAAAAAAGGAATCGGGGGCCAGACCTGGCTGGCCCCCGATTCCGGGTATCTGTGGCATAGGCACCAGCTCGTGATTGAGCCTCCTGCTATCTGCTCGCTGTGATCTGTTATCCTTCCGACCACTCACCCAGATGCAGCCTTCCCGCCATCCCTAAATCGCCGCAACCGTTTCCAAACCCGCCTTATTCCACACCAACAGAGTCGATCCATTCAATTCCACCAACTTCTGCCGC
Organism: uncultured Acidobacteriota bacterium; assembly: GCA_963781995.1. GTDB lineage: Bacteria > Acidobacteriota > Terriglobia > Acidiferrales > UBA7541 > Acidiferrum. The sequence goes on from CAWAHR010000002.1 coordinate 72,436, forward strand.
TTGAAATCGCTCAAAGTCCGGGTCACGCTCTCCCGCGAACATCCAATCAACTGTGCCAGCTCCTCATGCGTCAACGCCAGCTTCACCCGCACCGCTCCGTCGCTTTCCCGGCCCTCCGCCGACCAGCCTACCAGGAACTTCGCCAGTTTCTCCGACACCGAATTCGCCAATCCCAACGACCGGATGACCTCATATGCCGAGTGGCATTCCTGTCCCAACTGCTGCACCGCCTGCAGGCATGCCTCGCCGTTTTCCTTGATAAACCGCAGAAATTCTTCCCGGCCCACATACGCAAACTGCGAAGGCTGCATTGTCTCCACGGTCACTTCATGCGGCCTGCCTGTCACGATCGAGTTCAAGCCAAACACTTGTCCGGGCTGCGCAATCTTCAGGATGAACGTCTTCCCCTCGCTGTTCGTCGTCAGCAGTTTCACCCGGCCCTGGCACAAAATATGCACTCCGCGCGCCGGCTCGCCCTCCATGAACAGCAGCGCCCCCTCCGGATACGACGTCACATGCTTGATCTTTTCCCATTCCCGCAGCGCGCGCTCCGACAACCGGCAGAAAAAATTGTCCTTCTGCATCTTGCATGCGGCGCAGCTATCCGCTGTCGCCAACCCGTATGGTGAACTCACCTTTCTCACCGCATGACTTGGGGTCCGATAATGGATCGTTTGGGGTCTTTCTGCAATCAATGCGCTCGCCATGTTAGGCATCCTTTCTCAACTCCCGCTCCGCTGTCCTCGAACGTACGAAAGAGGAAATGCACCTCACACGCCATTTGCGCCATCGGCAATGCCCAACATGCTGGATTCGTAAAATGGTCAATCAGAAGAGCTTAATTCGAGACCGGAAGGTTTTGCCGGTTTCTGAAGAATCCAATAACTAGAACCTCTGCGTCATATCGCACAGAACTGTGTGACATCCATCACTTGCCGCTGTGACCTTTTGCCACTTTTGCTGGGTGTCCCTGGAGCGTTCTGTCCCCCTTTTCTCCCCACGACCTCTTTTTTGTTACAGGTGAAATCCCCAATATCCCGGACCCACCCTCATCGAATGGTGCCAGGCCAGCGGAAACGCCCACCACACCAGCGCTCCCAGCACCGCCTGCCCCACCGCCAGCGGCAGAATATTCCGCTCCCGCGCAAACAGCGAGGCCATCGCTACCCCGCCCACCAGCGTGAGTGGCACCAGTACGGGGTTCGGCCAGTGCAGCGCCCCGAACAAGACTCCCGCAAGCACCGCTGCGGGCCAGGGCTTCTGAAAATAGCTCAGCAACCGATTCGTCAAATAGGAGTTCAACGCCACCTGCTGCAATAAACAAAAAGACAAATACCCTGCAAACCGCCGCGGCTCGATCAAATGCACAGGCAATCGCTGCAACATTCCCAGAAACAACCCGGACCCGCATATCGCCACCGACGCCATAGCAAAGAAGGGAATTGCCTTGCGCGTAGCCGTCCACAAATTATCCGCGCGCCACCCCAGCGTCTTCGGCGTGTCTCTCCGCAGCAGTGCGCTCAATCCGAGCCACGCTACAATCGCCCACCACGACCGCGGCGCTTCCCCTTGCCACCGCCAGATGTACATCCCCACCAGCGCAGCGAATCCCAGCGCCTCCACCAGATATGAAATCGGCCGCGCCTGCTCCCCCGCCATCAATTCTCCAATTCGTTTCCGTCACTCTCGTGGCGCAGTTTGATCAGCCGCAACACGCTCATGAACAGCTCCTCGATTTCCTCCTCGGAAGCCATTTCCTTTCCCAAAAACTCCAGCAACTCAAAATCGGGAAATCCCCGGTTGGTGATCCGTCCCGGCAGCGCCTCCCGCAGCCTTGCCGCCGGCACTGCTCCCATCGCCCGAATCTCCTCGAACGCCACCCGGTTCAACGTTTCTTCGAAAAGGGAAGTATCCAGCAAATTACAAAGCTCCATCCGCGTCGCCGGCCGCACCAAGTTCGAACACAGCAGCCGCAATGCCCGCCGCTCCTCCCTCAACTCTTCATCATTATCTGTGTTCACTGCGGCTCCACAACTCCCCATGAAATCAACCGCTGCCCAACCGCTCTTTCGCATCGCTTCCCCAAACTGCTCCCCACCAATTATGCTAACAATGGTTCTTAAAGAACCATAATCCCGCCGAAAGGAGAATCTCTCCTATGCCCGATCCGCACCGCGTCCTAATCCTCGGCGGCGGTTTCGCCGGCCTTGTCGCCGCGCAAACCCTCAAACATGCCGACGTCGACATCACCCTCCTCGATAGGCGCAACTTCCATCTTTTCCAGCCGCTCCTTTATCAGGTCGCCACCGGCTCGCTCTCCCCCGCCGAAATCGCCGCCCCGCTCCGCGCGATTCTACGTCGTCAGAAAAATGTAGAAGTCCTCCTCGGCGAAGCGGTGGACATCGATCCCGGTAAAAAGCACATTCTGCTCGCCGATGGCGGCATCTTTACTTATGACACCCTCGTGATCGCTACCGGTTCGCAGACTTCCTACTACGGCCAAGACCAATGGCGCGAAAATGCCCCTAGCCTCAAGACCGTCGAAGAAGCCACAGCCATGCGCCACAAGCTCCTCTACGCCTTTGAGCGCGCAGAACGCGCCGAATCCGAAGCCGAGGCCCGCTCCTGGCTCAACTTCGTCATCGTCGGCGCCGGTGCTACAGGACTCGAACTCGCCGGCGCCCTTGCCGAAATTGCCCAGCAAACCCTGAAACACGATTTTCGCCGAATCCGCCCCCAGGAAGCCCGCATCATCCTGATGGAAGGTGGCCCGCGCGTTCTCGGTCCCTACCCCGAAGACCTCTCCGCCAAAGCCGAGAAACTGGTCAAGCGCCTGGGCGTCGAAGTCTTGGTCGGTGCCATGGTTACCAACATTGATGCCGATGGCGTCAGCTATCGGCACGGGGAAACCTCCGGAAATATTCCCGCTCGCACAGTCCTGTGGGCTGGCGGCGTAACCTCGAGTCCCTTTGCTCGCAAGGTCGCCGAGCGCCTCAACGCAGAAACCGACCGCGGCGGCCGTTTCAAAGTAAATCCCGATCTCACCATCCCCAACCATCCCGAGATTTTTGCCCTCGGCGACCTTGCCCTCTCGTTTGACGAGCACGGCAACCACCTTCCCGGCGTCGCTCAAGTAGCCATCCAGGGCGGCCATTACGCCGGCAAACTCATCGTAGCCCGCCTCGCTGGTCGCCAGCTTCCTCCTTTCAAATACTTCAACAAGGGCGATATGGCTGTCATTGGACGCGCCGCGGCGGTCGCTAACATTTTCGGCTTCCACGTCTCCGGATTCATCGCTTGGTTTCTCTGGGCTTTCATCCACTTGCTCTACATCGTCGAATTCCAGAGCCGCATCCTCGTCCTCGTTGAATGGGGCTTCCTCTATCTCTCCTTCAGCCGCTCCGCCCGCCTAATCACCGGCGAACTCTCGCCCGAACCGCCCTCCACTTCTCCCAAGTAAATTTAGCGGCCAGCTTTTCCGTTGCAGTGTGGCTTGCCCTGAGCTTACGGAAGGGAAGCGAAGCCTCGGCTTTGACGCACTCAGCTACAACTTCGCATTTTCGCACGGGGAGTATTGTCATCGTAGCGCATCCAACAAGGATGCGCGAAAGACTTCAGCTTTACGTCTCATCCCAATTCCATTTGACAGGTTCTCCGTGGGCAACCCCGTCCCAACCTGACCGCAACCCCCAGTCTTCCGCTGCTACCCTATCCTCATGGCATTCTCTCTCCCTGAAACCCAGCCCTGGGACCCCGTCTCCCGCTACGCTGGCATGTCCTGGCTCTTCGTCTACTCGCTCTTCCTTGTCCACGCCTTCCGCGATACATCTGGTTTCCTATTCCCCGATCTTGTCAATCTCATGATTCACGAAGCCGGTCACCCCTTCTTCAGTTGGGGCGGCCACACCCTCATGCTTCTCGGCGGCACGCTCGGCGAACTTCTCGTTCCGCTGCTTTGCGGCCTGTTTTTCTTCTTTCACGGACAGACCTACGGCTTTGTCTTCTCCACCTTTTGGTTTTTCGAGAATTTTCTCTACATCGGCACGTACATGAAGGACGCTCGCGATAGCGCGCTCCCGCTCGTCAATGGCGACATCGGGGATTGGACACTACTCTTCGGACAGTGGGGTCTGCTCGATTCCGACCGCAAAATCGGCCAATTCTTTCGAGACCTCGGCTGGCTAGGCATGTGCGCAACCCTCGCCTGGCTAGCCTACCGGACCTACCGCGACTCCCAGCCAACCCCACGTCCCCTCAAATAACATTTGGAGTGCGGTTTACCCTGAGCCGGTCAAAGGGAACCGCCGCTTCCGCTTTTATGCCTGAACCCAATTGCCCAAGTCTATTTTCCATCACTCAGACCAGCTCGAACTTGTTATGGTGTCCCCGCCTTCAAGACCGGCTCCGTCAACGGTATGTCCACCACAATCGGAAAATGATCCGACAACGCCGTATCCGGCGCATTATTCATCTCTTGCAAAGTCCGCGCAAAATGCGGCGCAAACTTATAGCTTCCTCCCGGTTTTTCCGAATCCGTCGCATACCCTTTCACGAAAAACCAATCCAGTTTGTATTCCCCCACCAGCCCGCCATACGTCCGCGCCAGTGCAAATGTGTATCGGAACCCCTTGCTTGCCCGCTGATTCGAATCGCTCAAAGTCCCGCCCTTTCCCTCCGCACTCCGGATGCCCTCTCCACGGAAATCAAACATATTCCCATCCTCGAACTTGAAGCCGTCCAGATCCCCGAACATTTTTGCTTCCTTCTTGCGGGACACCAGCGGCACATCAAATCCTGTGGGGTCATTCTTGTTTCTCATCATGTTCACGGGCATCAGCAAGACCGTCGGCGCTCCCGTCGACCATTTGATCGCACTCGTCGCCCACTTGTCCGGATCCTTTAATCGGTTCGTGATCACCTTGGAGACCGACGTCGGCGAAGTATCCGACCCCGAGGTATTGAAATCGCCCGCCAGGATCACCGGATTTTTCTCCCCCTTGATCCATCCCAAGATTTCCGCCATCTGCTTCCTCCGGCACTCCGGCTTACATTTCGTCTCCAGATGCGGCGCCACCACCGTCACCGCTCCCGTTGGCGATTCCGGCACCGCCAGTTCCACGATCAGCGTCGTGCGGCCTCCGCGGCGCACCTCCCGCGTGATCCTCTCCATGAACGCCAGATTCGCTCCCGTCCGCTTGCCCGACTCCAGCTTCGAAATCTCTTTCTTCTCATTCAGGAACCAGTCGTAGCATACCGGCAATGGGTGAATCGTGGCCTTTCGAATGGGATACCTGCTCAACACCGCGGTTCCGTGCATCCCTAGGTACCGTTTCTTATCCGGCTCGAACGACTTCTGTATATCCGCTTGCGCTTTCTTATCGTCCATCACTACCTTTTCAAGCCCCAGATTCAGCGGATCGATTTCCAGGAACTCCACCGCGTACGCATAGTTCATCTTCAGAGCCTGCGCCAGCTCCCGTGCCACATCCCGGTAATCCGTCCGCGTCACCCCGTCGTCCACTTCGTTCAAAACGTACAGATCGCTGGCGTCGATCAGCGCCAATTGATCCTTCACCGCTCCCATCTGTTCCGCCGTCAGCGGTTTCGATTTCGTGTCCTTTTTCTCCTTGATGTACTGCGGAAATTTCTCCGGCTCGGTCAACCCGGTCCGGATCCCATCAAACATGATTCCGCGCTCGATGTTCCACATCGTCGCGCGAAGAACGGGTCCCAAATCCTTCACCGCCGGGCGATTCGCCTTTGCCCCTCCCAAATACGCTTCATTGCTGATGAATGGAGTGTGCAACAGTTGATCCAAGCGCTTCGCAAGTTTTGCACCCGGCTCGTCTACTTTTTCCAGCTGCACCAACTCATCGAACGTCAACGTCTCCGGTTTCGACAGTCGCACATAGTCTGTCTTGTCCGCGCTGGCAAACCCGATCGCCGCTGCCCCCGTCAAAAGTGCCATGGCACACAGCAGCAATCCTCTTCCTTGATTCACAGCCTTCGATGGAATCCCTCGCTTCAGCGACTTCTGCAAGTCATCGCGGGCCGATTCAACTGTTCTCATGGGAATCGTCTCCTTCAATTTGTTTTCCTCGTCTACTCTTGCACACTCTGCATTTTCCCGCCCTCTTCTCCCGCGGTAGCCATTCACAGCCCGACCGGCCCCCCGGAAACCTTGAACCGGCCTCTCCGCTCCCCTTGCCCGAGAACCGCCTTATTGTATGGCCATCTCTCCCTTTCACTGCAGTACGAATATCTTCGGCGGCAAAATACTCCTCATGTCTCGCCTCCCGGCCGTAGCGCCATTTCCGTGATACCCCATTGTCCTCAGCGCGCCCGGCAAGGTATCGTCATACTCCACCCTGGCCGCGTGTTGGGATCTCTCCGTCTCTCGCCAAATGCCGCAATTGACCCGCGCCAGCCTGGAGGCTATAAGATATGAAAATCATGAACTTCCCAATCCTAGTTTTCTTGCTCTCCCTGCTGGCTCTGTGGGTTGCCGCTCGCATCGGCACCCAACTTCGCTTGAAACGCCGTCACATGGAAGAGGACGAGCGCGAAGACCTAGGCGTAATCGTTGCCGCCAGCCTGACCCTCCTCGGTCTTATCATTGGTTTCACCTTCTCCATGGCCATCACCCGCTACGATCAGCGGAAAAACTATGAAGAGGAAGAAGCGAACGCCATCGGCACCGAATTCCTACGTGTGGAATTTCTCCCCGGGGCCGATGCCGCAAAGACGCAGGCGCTCCTCCGCGCCTACCTCGATCAGCGCATTCTCTTCTACAACACCCGATACGCTTCCCAGCTTCGCCAGGTCAATGCCGACACTGCCAAACTCCAGAACGACCTTTGGACTGCCGTGCAGGCTCCCGCGCAGGCCAATGCCACTCCCGTCGTTGCTCTTGCTGTTTCTGGCATGAATGATGTGCTGAATTCCCAGGGGTACACCCAAGCCGCTTGGTGGAATCGCATCCCCATAGCCGCCTGGGGACTCATGGTGGCCATCGCCATTTGCTGCAACATTCTAATCGGCTACTCTTCCCGGCGTGTCGAAGCAAGAATTCCTCGCTTCTTCGTCCTTCCCCTGATCGTGGCCATCTCCTTCTTCCTGATCGCCGACATCGACAGCCCCCGCGGCGGCATAATCCGTATCCACCCCCATAATTTAATCAGTCTGGCCCAGGCCCTAAAGCCCCAATAATTCCGGTTCATCTTCCCACTTGGGAAAGCGGTGGCTCTGCCGCCGCTTTCACGCCCGAAACCCTACCGCCCAAACCTCCCGTCATCCACAAACGCAACCGTCCTCGCCACCATCCTCCACCTACCCTTCACCATGAATACCCGTCTTCATGTTCCCCTAATCGACCCGCTACGCTGCATCCTCTCCGCCCGCGCTCTAACTCACCCTTTCGAGGGGTGAGGGTTTCCACTCCGGCGTGCAATACCGCAACGCCCGGACGAATCCCAACAAGACACACCAATCCGCAAACGAAAATATCGGTGGAAAATACTTCCTAAGGCAGGCCGCCCAATCGCGCGTATATGGTGCCGGGGGCCAGAATCGAACTGGCTACGCCCGCCTTTTCAGGGCGGCGCTCTACCAATGAGCTACCCCGGCAGCATAACTTTAATAGTTTAGTGGCCACCCCCACGCCTGTCAATTCAGCGCGAATTGCTTCATTTATCCTGGCCAACCGATTCCTCTCCACAACTTTTGCCCCCAATCCCTAGCTCAAGCTAAAATAATCCCAATGGCCACCACCAATCCGCAGTCCGCCGATCTGCTTCCCGAGCTCGAGGCTCTCGCCAAATCCGCCACTTCGGGCGAAGCTCTCATGAAATCCATCGTCGCCCTCCTTCACGAAAAGCTCACCAAATACAATTGGGTTGGCTTCTACATGCTCGAAAAGGAAGGCGGCGACATCCTGGTCCTCGGCCCTTTCAAAGGCACCATGACGCCCCACACCCGAATCCCCCTCAACCAGGGAATCTGCGGCGCCGCTGCCTCCATCGGCAAAACCATCGTGATCGACGATGTCAACTCCGATTCCCGCTATCTGGCCTGCTCCCTCGAAACCAAATCCGAAATCGTCGTCCCGGTCTTCGTCCGCGGCAAAGTCGTCGGCGAACTCGACATCGACTCCCACTTCCTTGCCGCCTTCGGCCCCGGCGACCGCAAAATCTGCGAACACGCAGCCGCTCTCCTCGGCAAATTCCTCGAATCCCACTCCTAATGTCTTCCCGCGCCCAACGGGCACGGCCGTTTTCCAGTGCGCTCAGATTTTTGCGGGAGCCAGTTCGGCCACTCTCCCGTTGAAAACAACCGCATCACCGAACTCAGCTTGAGAATTGGATATTTCGCACTGGCCGCCACGTTTCAAGGCAGAGGCACGTCGTAAACCGCCGCCGCAATTTCTCCCAGGGCCTGCCCGGCGACTGTCTGCGATATTTCCGGCTCGTCGGGCAAGGCGGTGTGGTTTACGTAAGCGGCAAAGGCGACCATTTTGCCGGATTTGGTCTGAACGTAGCCGGCGAGTCCTTTACCGTTCAACATCATGCGCGAATTGAGTCTGTCTTCGGAGCCGAACGTGCCCGTTTTTGCAAACACATGGCCCGCGGCAGGATTTTCTATTTGAATTTTGGCCAGTGTCCCGTCCTTCCCAAGTATCGGCAGGCCTCGGAAGAAAACCGGGAAGTCCGGGCGGGTTTTCCAGTAAGCGAGATAGTGACAAATGAAATCGGGGCTGAAGAGGTCGGCCCAGTCGCCGCCTTCGCCATCGCCCTGAGAGGCGCCGGAGAGGTCCACTTTCGCGTCGGACAAAAAGGTGTGTTCGATTTTGAAACCGGCGTGCAACGGATCTTTCATGTTCTTGGCGACCAGGAGTCCAAGAAGATAAGGACCCATGCCGGCATGCAGGTTCTGGCTCACCTTAAGTGTGATTTTGATTTCTTCGCTCAAAGGGGGAGAGACGTGTTCAGCTACCAGGAGTTCCGGCATGTAAAACTTCTCAAACGCAGCAAAATTGTTTATCGCCGCCATCGCTTTCTTCGGCTTAATTGCAATCCCTTTCGCAATCAGCGTTTCCCGCAGCACGGCAGTTGCGAATTGCGTAGGGGAGGGAACTGGGAAGGCATACGTATGCAGCCCGCTGCCTCGCGGAATACTGCCGGTTAGAGTGACCTCCAGCGAGCCGTCAGGCTGAACAACAGGATCCGAGGCATCAAAGAGCGGTTTTGAATCCGCGAGCCCGGTGGTCACTGCATTCGTGAAGTGCAGATAAGCGGTCTGCGGAGAAACTCGGAGTTCCACCGGGTCACCGACTTTTGCGGTTGGCTTGACGGTAATGTCGAGGAGGTTGTCGTTGACGATGATCGAGGACATGACCACGCCGGTGCCGCCCTCGTGCTCGCCGTCGGGCATCAGGCTGGCATCCAAGTAGACATTTCCTTCGATTTTGCGAATTCCTTTGGCCGCAACTTGCGCGGCGAAATCCTTGATGACCGCGAGAGGATCGCCGGGCAGCGCCGGACCGTTGTAAGAATGATCCTCATCTACGAAGGCGAGTGTCCCATCCGGTTGGATGCGATTCGACAGATTGGGATCGCCGCTGGCAACCAGAATGAGATTCCCTTTCAGCGTGCCGTGCTTGTCGATAGGTCCGGTGCGATAAATGTACGTACGAAAACGATAGTCAGATCCGAGCTTGGCCAGCACGGTTCCTTCCGTCAGGAGTTTCGTGGTCGAAGCCGGAACGAAAAGCTTATCGGCGTTCAAGGCGTATATGGCTTTACCGGATTCAAGATCATAAAATTCAATACCGAAATTGGAGTGCGCAAAATCCGGCCGCGCTGTCACTCTCTGTATGCGCGCTTCCAGCGAATCGGGCGCCTGTCCGCAAACGACAGGCGCGCAAGCAACGAAGAACATCAAAATAGATGCAATTCGGGTTCCGGCGTTTCGCAAGTTAGTTTTTCCTCCGGGCCACCAGCCAAAGTCTAAAGGCCAACGGCTAATAGCTAACGGCTTACGGCTAGATTCTCAAACGCCACATTCATAATCTCGTACTGCTTCCACTCTTTGTAATCGAAATGCCACCACTCGTCTTCGTTGACTGTGAATCCTTCGGATTCCATCGCGCGGCGCAGGAGGTCGCGATGCCAGCGTTGCAGCGAAGTGCCCCCGGGAAAATTGGGGAACGAGCGCGGCGACATTTCGTCATAAAGTCCCGGCATTTCGATGGCCTGGCCGGTCGCAAGATCGTAAAGCGTTAGGTCAACGGCACACCCGCGATTGTGCTTGGAGCCCTTCTGAGGGTCCGCTACGAAGATTTTCCCCTCAGCCGGCGTGGCGTCCCAGAAAATCTTGGTGACGTACCACGGCCGGTAAGCGTCGTGGATCAACAAACCATAGCCAAGCGGCTGCAGCTTGTGCAGCACGCGCACCAGAGCATCGGCAGCAGGCCGCTGCATAAACGCGCGTCCCTGGGTGTAAACCGGCGTGCTCAGAAAATTGTTTGCGGTGGCATAGCGAATATCAAGATGAATCGCCGGATCAAGCATGGCGAGCTCGACAAGGTCGGGCTTGCGGAACGCCCCAACCTCCACGGGCGGCGGCAGCTTCAGCGCTTCCTCGCGGAGTTTCGAAACAGGTTGAGCCGGGGAGATGCGGTAAAAATGCCGGGGATCGGCGCCGGCGTCCTGACGGACTAAACTCTCCATTAAATAAACAAAATATGCTGGAAGCCCTGGCTGCTCGACAATCTCATAAGACCAGCTCCCCTTGTTCGGGTCGGGGACGGACATAAATCCGTTGAGGAAGTGGATTTCCTCCTCCTTCCCGGAGGAGTAGTGCATATAGGACCGCTGATTTCGCTCCAGAATGATTACCTTTTGTTTGTACCTTCCATTGTTGCTGTACTCATACAAACCGATGTAACGCTTCCATTCGGCCGGAGCTTCGGCGGGGGTATGCCCAGAGAGAAGGGAATCTGTTGTGGGTTTTGAACTCGGCCGCGTTTGGGCCGTAACAAAACGGCTAGAGCAGGCAAGGAGAGTCAGGCAGAGGAGACACCGGAGAGTTCGAGTCACGCGCAGAATGATAGCTGATACTTGGGCGTCTTCGGAAGGCAGCTCCGGGCCAGGATGTGCAATCCGCAAACAAAAAGAGGGCGCAGCGAGCTGCGCCCCTACAACCACTAGCGATTACTTTTTGGCGGTGGCGGCAGATTCGTTCAAGCCGGGGGCCACGACCGGGTTTAGGAACGGCATCATCGCGCGCAGCTTCAGGCCAATCTGCTCGATCTGTTGCTGCTGTTCCGTTTTGCGGCGCGCCAGGAAATTCGGGCAACCCTTTTCATTTTCTTCAATCCAGGCCTTGGCAAAGCTGCCGTCGCGGATGCCCGCGAGCAGTTTCTTCATCTCCTCGCGCGTCTGCTGCGTAACGATGCGCTTGCCGGCGTGATAATCGCCCTGCTCCGCGGTGTCGCTCACCGAATAGCGCATGTAGCTGAGCCCGCCTCGATAAATCAGGTCAACGATCAGCTTCAATTCGTGCAGGCACTCGAAATACGCAACTTCGGGCTGATACCCCGCTTCGACGAGCGTTTCAAAGCCCGCCTTAATCAGTTCGCTGACGCCGCCGCACAAAACCGCCTGCTCACCGAAGAGGTCGGTCTCCGTCTCCTCGGTAAAGGTGGTCTCAAGAACTCCCGCGCGCGTGGTGCCGAGGCCCTTCGCATAAGCGAGCGCTTGCGCCTTCGCGTGCCCAGTAGCGTCCTGCTCGACCGCGATCAGCGCCGGCGTTCCTCCACCTTCCACAAAGACCTCCCGCACGCGATGCCCCGGCGCTTTTGGCGCAATCATCGTAACGTCAACGTTCTTTGGCGGTTTGATGGCGCCAAACCGAATATTGAAGCCGTGCGCAAACATCAGCGTTTTGCCCGCCGTCAGATGCGGCTCAATCGCTTCCTTATAAAGCTTCGGCTGGCGCGTATCGGGCGCGAGAATCATGATCACGTCGGCCCAGGCCGCGGCTTCCGCGGGGGTCTTGACGGTGAGGCCGTCTTTTTCCGCCTTCGCGCGCGAGGCGCTGCCCTCGGGGAGGCCGACCACCACGGATACCCCCGAATCGCGCAGATTCAGGGCGTGCGCGTGCCCTTGCGAGCCGTAGCCGATGATCGCGACCTTCTTGCTTTGAATCAGCGCCAGGTCCGCATCTTTGTCGTAGTACAGGTTTGCCATTTCGTTCCTTTCGTTGTGGGCCGCTAAGAGGCCGAAAAAGTCTTGAACTATAAAGGCTAGCGCCCGGCCTACTGAAGAAAGCCCAAGAGCACAGCCAAGAGTGGCTGTGCCACCGGCCGGCGAAGTATTCAGGCGCTTTTCTTCACCGGGGCCGCAGGGTCGGCCTTCTCGGCTGGAGGACGCAGCACGTCATTGCCGCGCGTCATCGCAATGCGTCCTGTGCGGCCCATCTCCAAAACGCCAAACGGCCGCAGGACTTCCAGCAAGCCATCAATCTTGTCGGTCGTATCCGAAACTTCCACGATCACGGATTCCGGCGAGACGTCCACCACGCGCCCGCGAAACGCCTTGACCAGTTCCATCAAGTGCGGCCGGTTCAGGTGATCCGCCGCGACTTTAATCAGCGCCAGGTCCCGCTCCAGCATCGGGCGATCCGAGATGTTCTCCGCCAGCAGCACGTCCACCAGCTTTTCGAGGCTGGCTTCCAGGCGCATCGCGCCGCGCTCATCGGTGTGCGCGCAAATCGTCATGCGGGCAACCTCGGGATTCTCCGTGGGGCCGACGGTCAGCGAATCGATATTGATGGCCAGCCGCCGGGTCAGCGACGCCACGCGATTCAGCACTCCGGGTTTGTTCTCGACATAAGCAACGATCGTTTGCATGCGTTCCTCAATTTCTCCGATCCAGAAAGTAGCACGGGCATTAGCCTGTCCGATGTAGGAGCGGCTTTAGGCCGCCTGCCTACGGCTCCGTAGCCGTTTCCACCAGCGGATTGTTCGGCCGGCGAATCATTTCGTGCAGCGAAGCCCCGGCGGCCACCATCGGGTACACCGAATCTTCCTGCTCCACGCGGAAATCGATCAACACGCTTTGCTCCGACTTGCGCGCGGATTCGATCGTCGGCACCACGTCTTTCCGCGCAGTCACGGTTTCCCCGCGGATACCAAACGAGTTTGCCAGAGCGGCGAAGTTCGGCGCAACCAGCGGTGTGGCCACATAGCGCTTGTCGTAGAAAAACTCCTGCCACTGGCGCACCATGCCGAGATAGCCGTTGTTGATGATGGCGATCTTGATGTTGATCTTTTCCTGCACGATGGTGGCAAGCTCGCACATGGTCATCTGGAAGCCGCCGTCGCCGACGACCACCCACACTTCCGCATCCGGCCGGGCCATTTTCGCGCCAATGGCCGCGGGAAGAGCGAAGCCCATCGTTCCCAGTCCGCCGGAGGTAATCAGCGTGCGCGGCGCGTTGTGATGATAATACTGCGCCTCCCACATCTGATGCTGACCTACGTCGGTCACCACAATCGCCTTGCCCCCGGTGACTTTCCAAAGATCGTTGATGACGTGAGCGGCGTACAGATGGCCGCTGTCCGGCAGTGATTGAATATCCCGCACGGCGGAGGCGCCCTTGAGGCTGGTGATGTGCGCCATCCATTCGCCGTGGTCCCGCTCGTGAATATGCGGCAGCAGCGCCGTCAAAGTTTCTCCCGCATCCCCGATGATCGCGGCATCCACCTTAACGTTCTTATTGATTTCGGCCCGGTCCACCTCGATGTGGATCTTGCGCGCATTCAGTGCATATGTGCGCAGGTCGCCGGTAACGCGATCGTCAAAGCGCATCCCAACGGCGATAAGCAAATCCGCTTCCTGAATCGCGTTGTTCACCCAGGCTTCCCCGTGCATGCCCATCATGCCGAGGTTCAGCGGATCACTCGCAGGGAAGCAGCCGATGCCGAGAAGGGTCATGGCTACCGGAATGTTGCTGGTGTGGACGAACTGTTCAAACGTTCGCATCGCGCCGGAAAGCATAATCCCGCGCCCCGCGAGGATCAGCGGGCGCTTCGACGAATTCAGCAGCTCGACCGCGCGATCGAACTCTTCCTGATCGTGATTATTGCGAATCCGCTTGACGGGCAGCCGCGGTTCACTCGCTTCCCAGTTGAATTCCGCCGCGGCCTGCTGGGCGTCCTTGGTAATGTCCACCAGCACCGGGCCGGGGCGGCCGGTATTCGCGATCACGAACGCTTCCCGCACCACGCGCGCGATATCTTCGACTTTCGAGATGACCACGTTGTGCTTGGTAATCGGCATGGTTATACCGGTAATGTCGACTTCCTGAAAGGCGTCGGAGCCGAGTAGTTTGCTGCTGACTTGCCCGGTGATGCAGACTACCGGCGAGGAATCCAGCATCGCCGTTGCGATCCCCGTGACCATATTCGTGGCGCCCGGACCGGACGTTGCCATGGCCACGCCGACGCCGCCGGTGGCGCGCGCGTACCCATCCGCCATGTGCGTTGCTCCCTGCTCATGGCGAACCAGGATGTGACGCAGCTTGGATTTTCCCAGCGCGTCGTACACCGGAAGAATCGCCCCACCCGGATACCCAAAAATGTGTTTCACGCCCAGGCGCGTGAGCGTTTCGCAGAGTATTTCCGCACCTGTCATCTTCATAGCGTTCTCCCCGACGAAATCGGCGCGTTGTCCGATGAAAAGCTCGCCGGCACCGTGGTGATGGCGCCGAGCGAAGAAGAGGAAACCAGCGCGGCGTACTTGGCGAACACCCCGTGGGTATAACGCGGCTTTGGCGGCTTCCACCCGGCCAGGCGCTTCAGAATTTCCGCGTCCGTGAGGTCCACGTTTAACGTGCGCTTCGGCAAATCGAAGGCGACTGTGTCGCCGTCGCGAATCGCGGCAATCGGGCCGCCCCTGGCCGCCTCCGGAGCGACATGCCCCGCCATCAGCCCATGCGTGGCGCCAGAGAAGCGTCCATCGGTCAAGAGCGCCACATTGTCGCCGAGTCCCGCGCCAACCAGCGCCGCGGTAACCGCCAGCATCTCGCGCATGCCCGGCCCGCCGCGGGGACCCTCGTAACGAATCACCACCACATCGCCGGCTTTAATCTCTCCCTGGTCCACTGCGGCAAACGCCGCTTCTTCGCTGTCAAACACGCGCGCCGGCCCGCGAAAATTCTGTGTGTTGTGCCCGGCCACTTTTATCACGCAGCCCTCGGGCGCAAGATTCCCCTTCAAAATGACTAAGCCGCCCGTTTCTTTGAGGGGATTGCTCTTGCTGCGGACAACCTGCTGTCCTGGCGTTTCCTTGGCGCGCGCGGCTTCTTCGGCGAGTGTGCTTCCGGTGACGGTGAGGCAGTTTCCCTGGAGTAGGCCAGCTTCAAGCATGCGCTTTGCGACGAGTGGAGTGCCGCCTGCTGCGTATAGGTCGGTTGCGACAAAACGTCCTCCTGGTTTGAGATCGGCAAGAATCGGCGTGCGCATACTAATACGGTCAAAATCGTCGATAGCCAGGGAAATCCCGGCTTCCCGGGCAATGGCCAGCAAATGCAGTACTGCGTTTGTCGAGCCCCCCGTTGCGGCCACCCCTGCAATGGCATTTTCAATCGCGGATTTGGTGATGATTTGCGAAGGCGTAGTGTTCTTGCGAAGCAGCTCCACCGCCAGCTTCCCCGCGAGCTCTCCGGCGTGCGCCTTTCCCGCGTCCGTAGCCGGTACGCTCGAAATGCCCATCGGTGCCAGGCCCAAAAATTCGCAAACCAGGGCCATGGTATTGGCGGTAAATTGCCCCCCGCAAGCTCCTGCCCCGGGACATGCCGCACATTCCAGCTCCTTGAGTTGCGCGTCGTTCATTTTTCCCCGGGCGTGCGCGCCAACGGCTTCAAAGACGTCCTGAATGGTGACGTTGTGCCCTTCGTAGTGTCCGGGAGCGATCGATCCCCCATAAAGAATCAGCCCGGGAATGTTCAAGCGCGCCAGCGCCATGGCCCCGCCAGGGATGGTCTTGTCGCAACCAACAAGCACGACCAGGCCGTCCAGTAGATTGCCCCGGGTGACCAGTTCGATCGAGTCGGCAATCACTTCGCGGCTGATCAGCGAAGCGCGCATGCCTTCGGTTCCCATGGTGATGCCATCGGAAATGGAAACCGTGTTGAACTCGAGCGGCGTGCCGCCTGCGGCGCGGATACCATTCCGCACATGCACCGCAAGTTCGCGGAGATGATAGTTGCAAGGCCCGATTTCGATCCAGGTGTTGGCAATGCCGATCAGTGGCTTTGTGAAGTCCTCATCTTTAAGGCCCGAAGCGCGCAGCATGGCCCGCGCCGGTGCCCTGCGTGCGCCATCGGTTAGAACGGAACTGCGAGGTTTCAACTTGCTTTCGGACACTGCTGCATTCCTCCGCAAAACTCTCTTGACCGCCAAAAAGAGAAGCGGCCATCCTCCTTCACTGGACGATGGCCCCGAAAAGCGTCTCGGATTCTGATACCAGACCGCCATCACCCGCCTGCGACGTTCTTGTAATACCCGAAGCCATCGCAGCACCGCGCGAATCGCCCTCAAACTTTCGGAACTGGGCACGCTAAGAGACGTTCCAGGTGCGCAACCCCCGACACGATCGTCGCCCTTCAAACTACAAGGGTGCGGGAACTGGCTCAATCAGTCAAATTAATAGAAATGCTACAGAATACAAGTGTAACTTATGATGCTTTCTGCACGTCCCACGGTTAGTCTCGATGGCAGGGCTACCTTCGAGACCCCGAATCGCCGTATTTCGCATCTCCTTGCCCTGCAAAGGCATCTCCTAATGAGAGAGGAGCATCCATAACCCCATGGCCACTCAGGCTGCTAAGATTTCACCGCTGCCGTCCGCAAGCACTTCCTACCAGCAGTACGTCAATCCGCAGTGGGTCACCCTGCTGAACCTCCTGGACATGAACGTCCGCTACCAGCGGTGCTCCGGAGTGGAACTTTTCACCCAAGATGGCCGGCGCATCCTGGACTTTCTCTCCGGCTATTGCGTTCACAACACCGGCCATAACCACCCCCATATTGTTCAAGCCCTCAAAGACGAACTCGACAAATCCGGCCCAGCCATGTTGCAAAGCCATGTGCCGCAGATCGCCGGGGAACTTGCCCAGCGACTGTGCCAGCTCTCGGGCGGCGGATTGGAAAAGGTCTATTTTGGTAGCAGTGGCAGCGAAGGCGTCGAAGCGGCCATCAAGTTTGCGCGCGCCACCACCGGACGCTCCGGCATTATTTACGCGCGCAGCAGTTTCCACGGCCTTACCGCCGGCGCCCTTTCGTTGATGAACGACGCGTTCTGGCGCGAAGGTTTCGGGCCGCTCCTGCAAGACACGGTTGGCGTGGAATTCGGCGACCTGACCGCCTTGGAAAGGGTATTGGAGACCCGGCGCCACGCGGCGCTGGTTTTGGAGCCGGTGCAAGCCGAGGCAGGGATCAAAGTTCCTTCCAAATCGTATCTTCAGAGCGCTCAGGAGCTCTGCCGGAAAACCGGCACATTGTTCGTGATCGATGAAGTGCAGACGGGTATGTTCCGCACCGGAACGTTTCTCGCCTCGCATCAGTTCCAGCTGCGTCCCGACGTTGTCATTCTCGCCAAAGCCCTCAGCGGAGGACTCGTCCCCGTTTGTGCTGTGCTGATGACCGACAAGATTTACCGGTCCGTGTACTCCTCTCTGCGTCGCGCGATTGTGCACACCTCCACGTTTAGCGAGAACAGCCTCTCGATGCGGGCCGGATTGGCGTCCCTGGATGTGCTCGAATCGGAAAAACTGGGTGCGCGCGCGCTGGAATTGGGCGAAGGGTTCCGTGCGAAACTTCGGCGCGAACTGGCTCCTTTCGAGATGGTGAAGGAAGTTCGTGGAATGGGCCTGTTGAACGGTATTGAGTTTGCGGCGCCACAAAAGCTGTCCCTGCGCGTGCCGTATGAGGCCTTTCACCACATCCATCCGGCGATGTTCGGCCAGATCTTGGTGATGCGTATGTTCCGCGAGAAAAACATTCTCACCCAGATCTGTGGCAACAACTTCATGGTTTTGAAAGCTGCGCCTCCATTAGTCGTGACTGAAGCGCAACTCGATGAATTTGTGGCCGCCATCCGCGGCGTGGTGGAACTTGCTCACACCTCTGCATTGTTCTGGAGTGAGGCGCTGAGTCTGGCCCGCCGCGCGGTGAATGTCTAAGCAAGCATTTGTAGGGCTCGGTCGAGGATAAAGAAACGGAAATGGGGGCGGGAGTGGTCTCCTGCAAAACGAAGACAGACGTGTTCGTAATTGGTGGCGGGCCCGCCGGCCTTGCGGCCGCCATTGCCGCTCGGCAGCGCGGCATGTCTGTGACCGTT
Organism: uncultured Acidobacteriota bacterium; assembly: GCA_963781995.1. GTDB lineage: Bacteria > Acidobacteriota > Terriglobia > Acidiferrales > UBA7541 > Acidiferrum. The sequence continues at coordinate 90,840 of CAWAHR010000002.1, forward strand.
GCCGATGGCGCCGAGCCGCCGATTGACAAGGCTTGCGGTGAAGGCTTAATGCCCGAATCGCTAAAATCGCTTTCGGAGCTCGGCTTGGAGATTCCCTCCGACTCCGGCTACCGGCTGCGTGGCGTATGCTTCCTTCACAAAGAAACGCAAGTTGCCGCAGAATTTGCCGATCGGCCCGGCCTCGGGATCCGGCGAACCATTCTCCACCAATGGCTCATCGCCAAAGCCGAAGACTGCGGCGTGCGGTTGCTCTGGCAGACCCCAGTGTCTGGCATCAAGCGAAATGGTGTTCAGTTGAGATTCCAATTTGTTTCCGCCCGCTGGATTGTGGGAGCGGACGGCAGCAGTTCCCGCGTTCGCCGGTGGAGCGGCCTGGATTCATCCGTTCGGCAACGCCAGAGGTACGCCACCCGCAGACACTACCAGCTTCGCCCGTGGTCCGGACACGTCGAGATTTATTGGGGAAATCGCGCGCAAGCTTACGTAACGCCCATTGCGGACGAGGAAGTCTGTATTGTGGTAATGGCCGAGACCCCCGAGGCTGCTGACTTTGATTTATTTGTGAAGGATTGTCCGCGGCTTGCTGCACAAGTCGTGAATGCCGAACTCGTTGGTCGCGAGCGTGGTGCGGTCACGCTGATGCATTCTCTGCGCGCGGTTTACTCGGGCAACGTTGCCCTGCTGGGGGACGCTTCGGGCGGAGTCGACGCAATCACCGGAGAAGGTTTGCGACTTGCGTTCCGGCAAGCCATCGCCCTGGCCGAGGCCATGGATAAAGACGATTTGCGAACTTATGCTCGCCTGCATCGGGAGTTGGCTCGCAAGCCGATGCTGATAGGCGATTTGCTTCTGACTCTGGGCAGAAACAATACCTTGTGCGGGCAGGCCATTGGTATTTTGGCCAGGCGCCCCCAACTTTTTGCGCGGCTCTTGGAAGTTCATACAGGAGAGCCGGCGCTCGGGGACTGGTTATCCGTCGGCGCGCTCCTGGGTTGGCGATTTCTGAATACCTAGGGAAATGAGGGACTCATGCCGCTATGTGGCTGCAAATCAGCGAGTGTCGCGGGAATTTTGCTGTTGGGTATCACGCTGCTGCTCTCGGCTGCACCAGCTCCTCCCCTCCCGCAAGCTGCCCCTACCCCCGCGCACCTGATCACCCTCGCTCTCGATCCCTCAAGGACCAATGTGCATTACATCGTGGACACCACGCTCCATACGGTCCACGGAACGTTTGCCTTGAAGAGCGGCTCCGTGCAATTCGATCCCCAAACTGGAAAGGCTGAGGGCTCGATTGTGGTGAATGCCCTGAGCGGGGAAAGCGGAAACAGTTCGCGCGACCAGCGCATGCACAAGGAAATACTGGAAACCTGGAAGTATGCCGAGGCCACCTTTCGCCCCACGCAGATCGAAGGCCAGGTGTCGCCCACCGCGCTCTCCGATTTCAAGGTGAAAGGCATCATCACCTTGCACGGCACGGATCACGAACTCCTGGTGCCGGTGCATTCCGAATTTACCGGCGAACAGTGGAAGGGAACCGCCAAGTTCGACGTGCCTTACATCCAGTGGGGCATAAAGGACCCCAGTAATTTCTTCCTTAAAGTAAAGCCCGTTGTAAACATCGAACTGGAAATGGCCGGCACGCAAATCAGCGTGAAATAGGATTCCGTGACGCTGCTACTTCTCACCGGCGGAGGTGCTGATTTCAGACCCCCTGCTTTTTATTTGCATATCCCTCTCGCTTCCTCCATCATTAATAGTTTGGGTTACAGCTTTCCTGCCAGATAGCTGTGCCTTGTGTGGTCCACCTACGAATCAACTGAGGAAATTCATGGAAAAGCCAACGAGTATTGCCGCGCCGAAAGGGAAGCTGGGAGTTCTCCTTCCGGGCATGGGCGCGGTCGCAACAACCTTCATGGCCGGCGTGGAACTTGTGCGCACGAAAAGGGCGCAGCCGGTCGGCTCACTTACCCAGATGGCCACGATTCGTCTCGGCAAGCGCACCGACGGACGTTCGCCGCGCATTAAGGATTTCGTCAAGCTCGCCAAGCTCGAAGACATCGTTTTCGGCGGCTGGGATATTTTCCCGGACAGCTCCTACGAGGCTGCCGCCAAGGCTGGCGTGCTCGATCCGCATCATTTGGCGATGGTAAAGAAGTTTCTCTCCAAGATTAAGCCCATGCCTGCCGCCTTCGACCGCGAATACGTGAAGATGCTCGACGGAAAAAACGTCAAGAAGGGCAAGAACAAGTACGAAATCGCCCTGCAAATCAAGGATGACATCGCGAAATTCAAAAAAAAGCATGGCTGCTCGCGCCTGGTGATGCTGTGGTGTGGCTCGACCGAAATTTTTCTCACCCAGGACGACGTGCATTCGACGCCCGAAAAATTTGAAAAGGCCATGAAGGAAAACCACCATTCCATCGCGCCTTCCATGCTTTATGCCTGGGCCGCGATCACCAGCGGCATCGCCTACGGCAACGGTGCTCCCAATCTCAGCGTGGATATTCCGGCGCTGCAAACGTTGGCGCAGAGACACAACGTTCCCATCGCCGGAAAGGACTTTAAGACCGGGCAGACTCTTATAAAAACCGTTCTCGCGCCCGCCTTCAAGGCCCGCATGTTGGGCTTGAACGGCTGGTTCTCCACCAACATTCTCGGCAACCGCGACGGCGAAGTGCTTGAGGATCCCGGCTCGTTCAAGACCAAGGAAGAATCAAAGCTCGGCGCGCTGGAATTCATCCTGCAGCCACATCTTTATCCCGAGCTGTACAAGAAGATTCACCACAAGGTGCGCATCAACTACTATCCCCCGCGCGGTGACAACAAAGAGGGCTGGGACAACATCGACATCTTCGGCTGGCTCGGCTACCCCATGCAGATCAAGGTGGACTTCCTGTGCCGCGATTCCATTCTTGCCGCGCCCATCGTTCTGGACCTGGTCCTGTTCCTCGACCTCGCACAGCGCGCCGGCATGCGCGGCATCCAGGAGTGGCTCAGCTTCTACTTCAAGTCCCCCATGACCGCTCCGGAGCTCTACCCTGAGCACGACCTCTTCATCCAATTAATGAAGCTGAAGAACACCCTGCGCTGGATGGTCGGCGAAGACCTGATCACCCATCTTGGCCAGGAATACTACGACTGAGTCCCAACCGTAGCGGCCACCTTCAGGTAGCTCCGCCAGGTTGTTGTAGCAGCCGATCTTTAAATCGGCCACCACGCCTTTCTTCCTTCTTATTTCTTCTGGTGCGAACGCGGAACGCAAGGCCATCCTACAATCGCTCCGGCTTCTCCCACTGGCCCGTCTTCATCGATCTGAACAACGCCTCAATCACCGCCGTGTTGCACACCGCGTCTTCCATCGAGTTGGGCACTTCCTGATTCTCCCGGACCGCTTTCGAAAACAAATCCCCCTGAATCGTGAACTGGTTGCAGATTGGTAACGATTCCGTAATCTGGCTGCCGCCGGCGTACAAATCTTTTCCATTGTCCAAAAAAATGCGGCAAGGCTTGTCGGTCGGTGCATTAAACGGGATTTCGATGTCCAGGCGGCCCTCCGTCCCGAAGAACTGCATCCGCTGGTAATAAACCATCTGCGTCGACGCAGTGAAGATGCATTGCCCTCTCGGAAATTCCAATATCGCGGATGTTAGCCGGTCGGTCTTAAAACTTGGATCAAGCTCCGCGCACGCCAACGCCCCCACCGGCTCTTCGCCAAAAATAAACCGCGACATCCGGATTGGGTAGCACCCAATGTCCATCAGCGCTCCCCCCGCGTATTCCAGCGAATTCCGCACATTCGCCGGATTCACGTTGCAGTAGCTGAAAATGCCCAGGGCGGAACGAAGTTTCCCGATGCGCCCCTCGCACACCAGTTCCTGCGCGCGCAGCCACTGCGGATGCGTCCGCACCATAAACGCTTCGCCAATCTTCACCCCATATTCATCGCGAGCTTCCAGCAAGCGCCGCGCCTCCGCAACCGTGCGTGCAATCGGCTTTTCGCAAATTACATGTTTGCCGCGGCTGGCTGCGCGAATCGACCATTCGACATGCAGGTGGTTGGGAAGAGGATTGTAAATCACCTCGATCTCGGGATCGTTGATCAACTCCTCGTAAGTTCCATACGCCTTGGGGATCGCGAATGCCCGAGCGAACTCCCGCGCCGTCTCGATCGAGCGAGAGGCCACCGCGGCAACCTCCGCCATTTCGCACTGCGACATCGCCGGAACGACCCGCCTCCGCGCGATCGACGCCGCCCCTAAAATCCCCCATTTCACTTTTTGAGTCATGTATTCCTTGTGGAATTCAGAATCCCAGAAATTTCACCCGCAAGCCCGCCAGCGGTACAAACAACGGGATTCTCCGCCTTCGATTTTCTTAGCAGGACACCCGCAACCACGCCGTCACCCATCAGGATCGACACCAGTGTCCCCATAAACTCGCCAAACCAGGGTGAGAGCATTAACATGTCCTCCGCGAATTTTGTACCCCATCCTATTTCCCACAGTTTTCCGCAAAGCGCAAACAATTCCCCGGAATCGCGTCGGAAAGCATCGACATGCAGGGGCTCTCACACTGTCGCTTTTGACAATTGCAACACCTTCGAAGCCCCGCTACAGTTACACCGAGGAAGTCACCGGCAACTAAGTCCAAAGTTATCCCAGGCATCGACTTGCCCTGGGCCAATCGATGAGAAACCTGGGAAAGCTCGCCATCGCCGGCGCGCTGGGGCTTTGCGCGTCAGGGATGGCGTCTGCCCAAGACCTGGCTCCCCGCGCCTACGTAATCACCGCGGTGCACTCGAATGCAGTTACGATAACCTACTCATACAACAGCGGAAATCTCTTGTTCGATGGCGCGGTGCCGATTACCGGGGCTACCGCCACCATAAGCACCCCTATCCTCACCTTCTACCACTCGCTGAACTTTTTCGGGCGCTCGGCAAACGTAACCGCCACCGTGCCATATGGCGTCGGTAATTTTAGGGGCACTGCTCTGGGCGCCGAGCAACACGCTTATCGTTCCGGGTTGCTCGACTCCTCGTACCGTTTCTCGGTGAACCTGAAGGGCGGCCCTGCCATGCAACCGGCAGAGTATCTAAAATGGCGGCAGAAAGTGCTGATCGGCGCGAGCGTGAAGCTCGTCGCCCCCACCGGGCAATACGATCCAACCAAACTCATCAACTGGGGGAACAACCGCTGGGCATTCAAAACCGAGCTCGGCTATTCCCAACGCTGGGGCCACTGGGTGGTGGATGCCTACGGTGCCGGCTGGTTCTTCACCACCAACTCCGAGTTCTTTTCCTATAACCAATACTTTCCGGGGTTACAGACGCAATCCGAAAGCCCCATTGCCGCGGTTGAAGGGCATCTCAGTTACGATTTCAAGCCGCGGCTATGGATCTCATTTGACGCCAATTTCTGGCATGGTGGCGAGACTAGCTTGAATGGCGTCGCGAATCAGGTTACGGTGCAAAAGAGTTCGAGGGTCGGCGTGACCGCTGCCATCCCCATCAGCAAACACCAAAGCCTCAAGTTTAGCTATAACAAAGGCGCCTACATCAATTATGGCGGCAACTATCAAAGCGTTTCCGTTGCCTGGCAGTATTCGTGGCTCGGCCGCCCGAATTAACTCCCACCATGCAGACCCGCCGGTTACTCCAGCACTATTTCTTCGTGAAAATCGACTTCGGAATCATGCAGTGCACCCCTTTGCGGATATCCACTACCTGCGAGACCCGGCAATCGCCAATGATCGAAGTCAACGAATAGGCTTCTTCCCTCGACATCGGTACCATTTTTTGTTCCGCCAGGAAATTCACCGTTTCGCGCACCGCAATTTTCATCGCCTCGTTCAGATCTTCGTCGAATCCCATGAAAACCCAATTTGTGGGGGTTTCCGCGCGCGGCCAATCGACGTGCAGGTCTTTGCGTACGATGGGCTCAATCTCAATCTCCTTGAACGAGCATTCCAGGGCGGTCAGGTTCACCTCACCATCGCCTTGCAGGCAATGCGAATCTCCCGTCCAGATCAACCCGCCCTTTTCAAATACCGGCAAATAAAGAATCGAACCTGCCTGTAGCTCGTTCACATCCATGTTCGAGCCGTTCTTCCAGGGCCGCAGCGTGCTGGTGCGCCCCTTGGCATCGTGGATGGGCGGTCCGGCCTTTTCTTTTGGTTCGTTCGGATCCGGGCCGTCGGCAATCGTACCCGGGAAAGGCCTCAGCGGAAGAATGATCCCGGGTTTGAATTCCGTGGTCATCGTCTGCGGATCGAGCTTGAAGTATTCCACGTGGCCTTCGGGAAATTCGGAAGCCAACAAGCCTACCGTAGGGAACTGTTTGCCCGGCAGATTGAAATTGAAGCCGGAATCTTTCATCACGATTTTCCTGATGTGAATTTCCAGGGTGTCGCCAGGCTCCGCGCCGTTCACATAGATCGGGCCGGTCACGGTATGCGGGCCGCCTCCTGGATTCGCCAGGCGCAGCTTGACGATCTCCTCCATCGAAGCGCCTGGCTTGATCTCGTCCATCGAATGGCGCAGCGTCTCGATGGAAATGGTGTCGCCGGAATTGACGACCACCTTCGGTTTTTCCGCTGGATCGAGCCAGCCCCACTGCGTCGTGTCCTTGTTCGCCGGCAGCACGTAGTGCTTGCCTTCGGGAGCACTCCCGGACGTTTTTTGCGGTGCGCTTTGCGCATTCGCTATAGCGCAAAGTGACCCTGAAACGATAAGAGCGGCTATGGCTGGGATTTTCAAAAAGGTTCTCATCGGGCGACTCCTCTTCAGCAGGATTTTCAACAGTTGAGCAGTGAGTATAGAGGGACACTCTAAGAAATGCTCGCAGAAAATGTGGTGCGCTCCGTTCAGCAAGGCGTTACGCGGCATTTCTCCCGGCAGCTTTTCCTTGCGGGGGGGCGCTGGCTTGCCCTGAGCCGCTCCGAATGGTCTTGTCCTGTTGTGTTTCAGGAGCCACCGTAAAAAAGCGCGCTAGTTCTTATGCCAGTCGAGAGTAACACCGCGCCCCATTTTGAAGCTGCCCGTGGCGGTCATCAAACCCTTCTGGAGCGTTCCCGTTAGGTTGATGTTGTTGATTACCCGTCCATCCGCCGCGATGCTATGCATCTCGATCTTCACCCCGCCCGACGGGTCGATGTCTCCAGTTAAATTCATAAACACCCCGGTCTCTTTGCCCATGGGCCATCGACCGGTCAATTTGCTGCCGGTAGCGGTGCCTTCGCCATGGAAACACCGCGCCGGATCATGCGGGGTATCAGCGAAACAAATCGGCCCCGAGTAGATTCCGTTCTGCGCACCAATGTTCACGCCTGCTGCCATTGGGGCAACCAGCGCGCTCGCTTTTTGAGGGAAAACACCACCGGCCTGCCCCGGTGCAACCGAGGGCTTGGTTTTGACCGCGCTCGCAGGCTTCGCGGCGGCCGCCGTGGTCGCTTCCTCCGTGGCGGGCGACGCGGAGTCTGTTTTTGCCGCGCTGGGGATCGCGGCAACTGGCACCGTCACTTGTGACTGCGCCGCGCCAGCCTCCATCCTGGCAGTTCCATTCCGGCCACTCTGCCGCGCCGTGTATTCCCAAAAGACTCCTCCTGCTACCAGCAGCAGCGTCACACCGGCTGCGATCCATTTCGCATGACCTCCCGTGGGCGCCGCGGGTCGTCGCGAAGGCAGCGGCCCGCTGCCTTCGACTTCAGTGATGGAAAAGGTGCGCACCGGCTGCTGGATATTCTTGAAATTCATCTCTCCCAGCGATTGAAACGAGAGCGAAAGTTTGTTGCGAATCTGGTCGTGGACACTGCCGGAAATACACACGCCACCCGGTTCGGCCGCGGTTTGTATGCGTGCCGCAACGTTTACCCCGTCGCCCATCAGGTCCTGTCCCTGGATCAGGATGTCCCCCAGATTGATGCCAATGCGGAAGCGCACTTGGCGGTTTGCAGGGAGTTGGTCGTTGCGCGTGCGCAGAGCAGCCTGAATGTCCGTGGCACACCGGACGGCTTCCACGGCGCTGGCAAATTCCGCCAGGATCGCATCGCCCGCGGTATTGAAAATGCGCCCGTTGTGCATGGCTACAAGGGATTCAAAAACCTTCTTGTGGCCGCGGAAGGTACGCAGGGTTTGCTCTTCGTCCTCGCCCATCAGCCGGCTGAATTCGGCAACATCGGCGGAGAGAATTGTGGACAACTTGCGTTCGATGAATTGTGCACTCGGAGTATCGTATCTATCGGGCATGTTGCCGGCTCCACGGTCGGAATGGCGGCCATCATAGCATCCGCGTTGCCCGACACGGAACCCGCCTCCAACTCCAAAAATCAAAAAGGCCCCACGCCCACGCCCGTGCCCGGCCTGCAATAACCAAATCTTTCCCAACTTCTTTCCTGTCCTTCCGATGTTTCTCGCGGTTCACCCGTCCCCGTGCGCATCTGCACGAGAGTCGCCATAACAATTCAGTAAGGAAGCTGAATCGCCCCAAGACGTAACCGCCTGAAACGTATCCCGATGGACATTGTCAGCCATTTCAGAAGGTAAAGAAAAGTTGAACGCCGGCCGTCACTTTCCTGACTTCATGTTTTGCGTTCGATCCGAACACGGCCACTAATCTGACCTCCTTTTCATACGAACTTGCGCACGCGAATAGGATCTCGACAACCAATCCAAGTTCCAAATTGAAACGGTCGTCCGCCCACGGGAAACTTATGGGAAATGATTAATGAAGAAACCTTTTGACTTCTTTTTTCTTTGGGTTGATACTGAGTTTCCCTTCAACAATCTGTTTCTCGATTTACGTTTCCTCACACTCCGCCCACAGAAACGGAATGCTCTCATTGTCAAAGTTGCGTTATCAGGCTACAGGCTCGCGAACCGAGTTCTGGTCTCGCGGCGCGTTCGGGGGAAGGCGTTGAAAACGAGAATCTCAAAAACTAACCCTGCAACGGTAAGCGCCTTAGAATCGTTGCCAGAAGGCGTAAAGGCACATGCTTTGACGTGCCGCGAATCTGCTGATCCGCGTGATGCGCGGCTCTCCGACGGACTGATCCGGCAGCCCGGGAACTTCCTGGCACTGGCCACGGCTTCCGGTGCTGGCCACGGAGTTCGCGAGACTTACTGGCGACCGGGCATCCAGCCTCGAACAAGACTCTTCGGCAGACGGGAGGCCGTGAGCATCCTCATTGCCGACGATGACACGCTCACCCGGCATCTCCTGCAAAAAACGTTGGAGCAGGCTGGTTATAAAGTGGTTGCCGTGGAGAACGGGCGGAAGGCCTTGGAATCTCTGTCCAGCAAAGTTGGGCCCCGGTTAGCGCTCTTGGATTGGCTCATGCCGGGTCTCAACGGGCTCGAAGTTTGCCGTGAGATACGCAGGCACTCGGAGTACCCCTACATCTACATGATTCTTTTGACGTCGAAAACCTCCAAAGAAGATGTGGTGAGAGGTCTCGAAGCGGGCGCGGACGATTATCTAACCAAGCCTTTCGACCTCGAGGAACTTAAGGCCAGGCTGCGGTGCGGCGAACGAATCCTGCGTCTTGAAGACAAGGTAACTTACGATGCGCTTCATGACCCGCTCACCCGTTTGCCCAATCGCGATTTCTTCCTGGAGCGGTTAAAACTGTGCGTCGGCTGGGGGATGCTCCACCCGGAATATAAATTTGCCGTTTTGTCCGTGGACATGGATCGCTTCAAAGTCGTCAATGACAGCCTGGGTATTTCCGCCGGCGATTGGCTTTTGGTGCAGATTGCTGAACGGCTCCTCGGCTCCATTCGGCGGGATGATGCACTTCTGCGCTCGCCGGATTCCGGTGGATTGGGCGGTCAGCTTGATGGCTGCGGTGTGCTCGCTAGGTTGGGCGGAGACAAATTCACGATCTTGCTGGACAACATTCGCAATGCCAGCGAAGGAGTTCGCGTTGCGGAACGCATCCAACAGAGCGTTCGAGCGCCCTTTGATATTGATGGACAGAAAGTGTTCACCACCGCCAGTGTCGGGATCGCCTTTAGTGGCAGCGGCTATAGCGCGGCGGAGGATATGCTCGGCGATGCGAACACCGCCATGGCGCGGGCTAAGACTCTTGGCAGGGCCCGCTATGAAATGTGCGATCCTTCGATGCATGCCACTGCGGCCGGCCGGTTCCGGCTGGAAACCGATCTGCGCCGGGCCGCCGAAAACCAGGAATTCCTCGTTCATTACCAACCCATCGTTTCCTTGATCGATTCTCGCATCACCGGGTTCGAAGCGTTGGTGCGCTGGCAGCGCCCGGCGTTTGGACTGGTAATGCCGGCCACCTTCATCTCCGCTGCCGAGGATACCGGCCTGATTCTTTCGATTGGCCAGTGGATTTTGCAGGAGGCCTGCCGGCAAATTTGTGCCTGGAACGTGCAATTTCCGTGCACGCCGCCGTTTACCATGGCCGTCAATATCTCCGCCAAGCAGTTTGCGCAGGCTGATCTGGTCAGCCAAATCAGCCATGTCTTGCGCGAAACCGGCCTGGCACCGGAAAACCTGCGGTTGGAACTCACCGAAAGCGTGACCATGCGGGATGAGGAGCGCACTACGCGAATTCTGGGTGAACTCAGAAAACTAGGTGTTTTTTTGTGCATCGACGACTTTGGAACCGGATATTCGTCTTTAAGTTACTTGCGCCGGTTTGCCCTCGACATTTTGAAAATTGACCGGTCCTTTGTCACCGACATGCTGAACAACAGCGAAAGCCAGGAGATTGTAAAAACCATTTTGAGCCTCGGCAGAAACTTGCGCATGAAGGTTGTGGCGGAAGGCGTGGAGACCCGCGAACAAATGGCCCTGCTGAAATCTTTGGGTTGCGAGTTTGCCCAAGGCTTTCTTTTTTCTAGACCGCTGGATGTGGCCGCCGTGGCGCGGACCCTCATGAGCTCGGAAGCGAACTGTTACACCTTGGCCCCCGAATCCACGGCTCAGTTCGCTGCGCTTGTGCGGTGAGTGGAGGATAACCCCGTAGCCCCTTGGACACTTTACCTCAAGGCCTCCTTTCACCGCACGCAAGGCCGGTATAAACTTAAGTCCCCTTCAAATAATATCGGCGCGCGGCTACAGGCTGCCCTCTTTCAGCCCTCGGGGTCGCGTCCGGGCCGGATTCTCCTTTTCAAACTTGGTGTGAAATGAAGACGAAGTCTCAATTGAGTCGCAAGTTGCAGCTGGCATTCGGTTCCGCCATTTTGGTTCTGCTCGTCGTCGGTGTGATTTCCTATCGCGGCATGGCCGTGTCCACCGAAAGCGATCGATGGGTACGCCACACGCACGAGGTTCTTGAGAACCTCCAGGATTTGCTTGCGGCAATGCAGACGGCGGAATCGAACGACCGTGGGTATTTGTTGACTGGCGACAAATACTTTCTCGATGCCTACCACGCCGCCATCTTGCGGATGGATAAGGAGCAGGCCGTCTTGCGCGACTTGACTGCCGACAACCCCGGACAGCAACGCAAGCTTGATGCTCTCGCAATTCTCGCTGTTCGGAAATCCCACCTTGCCGGGCAGGCTCTTGGCTTGCGGGGGGAAGACGGCTTCGCCGCCGCCACCGGCGCTATCCAAAAGGGCTCCGGCAAGGAGCTAATGGATGACTTTCAAGGGCTGGTTATCCGAATGAAAGCTGAAGAACTGCGATTGTTGGAGCTGCGCGACGTAGACGCAAAACGGCGCTTGACCCAAACCAAATTAGTCCTGCTCCTCGGGACCCTCCTGGGCTTGTTGATCACCACTGTGGCCGGCTGGAGCGTCCTCCGCGACAACTCCGAAAGTCAGGATTCCGGCGCGAAGTATACAGGCCTTCTGGAAGCCGCGCCGGACGCCATGGTGGTGGCGAATCAAGACGGGGAGATCGTGCTGCTGAACGTGCAAGCGGAAAAGCAGTTTGGATACAGCCGCGATGAACTCGTCGGCCAAAAGGTAAAGAACATCATTCCGCAGGGTTTTGCGGAGCGGCTGATCGCGGACGGCACGCGAACGGCCGCGGAGGCTCTGGCGCAGCAGATTGGCACGGGGATCGAACTTATTGCGCGGCGGAAGGATGGCAGCGCATTTCCAATCGAGATCATGCTGAGTCCGCTGGAAAGCGCCGAAGGAATCCTGGTCACGGCGGCGATTCGTGACATCAGCGTACGCCGGGCCGCGGACAAGCACCTGGCGCAAATGGAAGGCCGCTACCGTGGCCTTTTGGAAGCCGCGCCGGACGCCATGGTGGTGGTGAATCAAGACGGGGAGATCGTGCTGCTGAACGTGCAAGCGGAAAAGCAGTTTGGATACAGCCGCGATGAACTCGTCGGCCAAAAGGTAAAGAACATCATTCCGCAAGGTTTTGCGGAGCGGTTGATTGCCGATGCTCTTCGCTCCGTGGAAGACGCACTGGCGCAGCAGATCGGCACGGGGATCGAACTTATTGCCCAGCGGAAGAATGGCAGCGAATTCCCCATCGAGCTGATGTTAAGCCCGCTGGAAAGCGCCGAAGGAATCCTGGTCACGGCGGCCGTCCGCGATATCACGGTGCGCAAACAGGCCGACGCTCATCTTCTAAACAAGGTCGAGGAACTAAAGCGCTCCAATGAGGAATTAGGTCAGTTTGCTTACATCGCCTCCCACGACTTGCAGGAGCCGTTGCGCATGGTGGCCAGCTACACCCAGCTTTTATCCAGACGCTACAAGGGAAAGCTGGACTCCGACGCCGATGAGTTTATTGCTTTCGCGGTGGACGGAGCCGGCCGCATGCAACGGTTGATCCAGGATCTGCTGGCCTACTCGCGTGTTGGCACCAAAGGTCAAGATTTGCTCAATATCTCTAGCGAGGAAGCATTGCAACAGGCTCTCCTCAATTTGCGCGGCGCCATCTCTGGAAGCAGCGCAGTTGTGACCCACGAACCCCTGCCCGAGGTACTCGCGGACGAGATGCAACTCATTCAGCTGTTTCAGAACCTGATCGGAAATGCCATCAAGTATCAAAAGCCGGGAGTTCCCAAGGTCCACATCGCCGCCGCCAGGAACGGCGACAAAAAGTGGGTATTTTCGGTGCAGGACAACGGGCTCGGAATTGACCCGCAGTACTTCGATAAGATATTTGGCATGTTCCAGCGCTTGCACAAACGGGAAGAGTTCGCCGGCACCGGCATAGGATTGGCCATCTGCAAAAAGATTGTCGAGCGCCATGGCGGCAACATATCGGTCGAGTCGGAGCCCGGGCATGGTTCCACGTTTCGCTTTGCCTTGCCGGGAATTGATGGAAAATCGTGAAATTCATTCAAGGAGAATAGATGCCCATAGACATCGTCAAGAATTATCAACTCCGTGCCAACTGCTACCTCTCAAAGCCAGTGCAGTTGCACGCCTTCGAAGCCCTGGTGATGAGTCTCAATGATTTCTGGCTGACAAAAGCCACTTTGCCGCAGCAGTGGAAGATCCAGTGAGCAGGAAATCGCTCCAGCCTTTTCTTCTCGTCCAGCATTGTCAGGGAATTCTCCGTGAAAACTCCTCCTCCGCCGGAAATGCCTGCGGCATTTCTGCGGAATCGATTCCCAGACGCGTTTCCTTGTTTCGCTTTGCTGCCTCGACGAGAGAGAGGAAATCATTCGACTCACAGGAGATGCAGCTATGCCCGTAGAAGTCCTTTTGGTCGAAGACAGTCCGGGCGATGTGCGGCTGACGCGAGAAACCTTCCGCGAGGTCAATGCGAGCATCCACTTGGGCGTCGCTTCCGACGGCTTGGAAGCCATGAATTTTCTGCGCCGCCAGGGGGCTCACTCCAATGCGCCTCGTCCCGGAATCATTTTATTGGATCTGAATCTGCCCAAAATGGATGGCCGCGAGGTCCTCTCGCTCATTAAGGAAGACCCCAGCCTGAAAACGATCCCCATTGTTATCCTCACCACCTCCGAAGCGGAGGCGGATATTGCCATGAGTTATCAACTCCAGGCCAACTGCTATCTCTGTAAGCCGGTGCAGCTGGACGCCTTCGAAGCCCTGGTGAGAAGCATCAATGATTTCTGGCTCACCAAGGTCAAATTGCCCAGCAGGAGCAAAGTGGATGAACGCTAGGTCCAAACGAGTGCCTCCTTATGTCCAGGCGCATGCCGAAGTCGCCGGTCGACGCATCGGCGATCCCGGAAATGGCGTTCATTTCCAGGCCGCGTTTCACGCCATAAACGCCCACTGCTTCTGCTTTCTCCCGTGGGGGTTAGAGAGGAAGTCATGACCATTCCTCACACAGCTGGTGCACCGATAGAGGTTCTCCTCGTCGAAGACAGTCCTGGCGACGTGCGCCTGACACAAGAGGCTTTTCGCGACGCCAATCCGTCCATCCGTCTGCATGTCGCATCCGATGGCGTCGAGGCCATGGCTTTTCTGAAGAGGGAGGGTACTCACCTCAATGTTCCTCGCCCGGACCTCGTCTTGCTCGATCTCAATCTCCCCAAAATGGATGGCCGCCAGGTTCTGTCGCACATCAAGGACGATCCCAGCCTGAAAACCATCCCCATCGTGATTCTGACCACTTCCGATGCCGAGGCCGACATTGTCAAAAGCTATGAACTTCGGGCCAACTGCTACCTCAGCAAGCCGGTGCAGTTGGCCGAGTTCGAGGCCCTGGTGAAGACCATCAACAGTTTCTGGCTTACCTCCGTCAAATTGCCACAGCAGGAGGAACACGGATGATGAAGAAGTCGCTCAAGTTGCTCCTGCTGGTCGAAGACAACCCTGGGGACGCTCGCTTGCTCAGAGAGATGCTAAATGACGCGGGCACTCACCGCGCTGTACTGACTCAGGCTGGGACCATGTCCCAGGCCGAGCAGCGTCTTGCGGAGAACGAATTTGATATCGTCTTGCTGGATCTGGGATTACCGGATGCGCAAGGATTGGAGGCCGTTCGGCGGGCCCGCGTCGCAGCGCCGCGCGTCCCCCTGGTGGTGTTGACGGGCTTGGATGACGAGTCGCTGGCCGCACAAGCTTTGCAAGAGGGCGCGCAGGATTATCTGATCAAAGGCCAAATCGAGACGCGCGGACTTCTGCGCGCCCTGCGCTATGCCATCGAACGCAAGGGCATGGAGGAGGCCCTGTTCGTCCTAAAGGAACGCGCGCAAGTCACCCTGAACTGCATCGGTGACGCGGTTGTTTGCACCGACATTTCGGGGAATATCACCTTCCTCAATGTCGTTGCCGAAAAAATGACCGGCTGGCCGTGGGAAGAAGCGATGGGCCGGCCCATGGCCGAAGTGTTTCAAATCGTGGACGCCCTGAGCCGCGAATCCACTCCCAATCCGATGGACGAGGCCATCGGGCAGAACAAAACCATCCACCTGCCGCCAAATTGTATCCTCCTGCGGCGCGATGGTTTTGAAACGCCGATCGAAGACTCCGTTGCTCCCATCCATGACCACGCAGGGAATGCTACCGGGGCCGTCATCGTTTTTCGCGACGTCAGCGCTGCCCGCGCCATGTCGGAGCAGATGACCCATTCGGCCCAGCACGACTTTCTCACCGGCTTGCCCAATCGCATGCTTCTCAACGACCGGGTCAACCAGGCCATCACTTTGGCTCCCCGGCACTGCGAAAAAAGTCGCCGTGCTTTTCTTGGACTTGGATGGCTTCAAACACATCAACGATTCTCTCGGACATCCCATCGGCGACAAACTTCTTCAATCCGTCGCCAAACGCCTCGTGGGTTGCGTGCGTGGCTCGGATACCGTGAGCCGCCAGGGCGGCGATGAGTTTGTGGTCTTGCTCTCCGAAATGGAACAGCAGGAGGATGCTGCCATCTCGGCGATAAGAATCTTGCAGGCCGTGGCACAGGCTCATCCCATCGATCAGCACGATCTTCACGTGACCACCAGCATTGGCGTGAGCGTTTATCCCGACGATGGGCTGGACGCGGAGACCCTCATCAAGAACGCGGACACGGCTATGTATCAAGCCAAGGAAAATGGACGCCACAGCTATCAGTTTTTCAAGCCGGCCATGAACGTCCGCGCCGTGGAGCGTCAATCGATCGAGGAGAGTCTGCGGCGCGCGCTGGAACGAAACGAATTCTCCTTGCACTACCAGCCCAAGGTTAAGCTCGGTTCGGGAGAGATCACCGGCGCGGAGGCCTTGATACGCTGGACCCACCCGACTCGTGGGCCCATCTCTCCGGCCAATTTTATTCCCGTCGCTGAAGATTGTGGCCTGATTCTCCCGATTGGCCACTGGGTCCTCCGTGAAGCCTGCAAGCAAGCCCGTGCCTGGCTGGACGCCGGTCTGCCACTCGGCACCATCGCGGTGAACATCTCCTCGATGGAGTTCCGTGAAGACAATTTTCTGAAAAGTGTCTTCGCAATTCTCAGCGAAACGGGCCTCGATCCGAAATCTTTGGAGCTGGAGCTCACCGAAAGCGTTTTGATGAAGCGTGCGGAGAGCGCTGCCTCTGTGCTGAAAGCATTGCGGGCCAGAGGCGTGCAGATTGCCGTGGATGACTTCGGCACCGGCTACTCCAGCCTCAGCTATCTCAGAAAGTTTCCCATCGACGCCCTGAAGATCGACCAGTCGTTCGTCCGGCAAATCGCTTCTCCTGCGGACGACACCTCCATCGTCACCGCGGTCATCAGCATGGGCCGCAGCCTCAAGTTGCGAGTCGTCGCCGAGGGAGTGGAGACTCACCAGGAGCATGCTTTTCTTCAGGCTCATCTCTGCGACGAAGCCCAAGGTTTCTATTTCAGCCGCCCGGTGCTGCCCCAGCAATTCGCCAAACTGCTCAAGTCTGGCATTTCCGAAGCGGCCGTTACCCTTCGTACCTGAGTGCCTTCTCGATGCCCGGCGCTCAAAGAAGCCGTATTGGCCTGATTGCCATCTTGAGCTTGCTGGCCATGGATTCGCCTTAATTCGCCGGTCAAGAATGGAATGATGGAATTGCCTAACAAAACAGCTTATGGCCAGCTTGTTCCTGCCCTACCCGATCCGGCCGAGAGGCGCAACTGTCCCCGTTTTCCTTTTTCCTGCGCCGTTGAAGCAACCGACATTCTGTCCAATACCCGGCTCACCGGCCGCATCACCGATATCAGCCGTAACGGCTGCTATGTGGACACCCTCAATCCGTTTCCTCAGAACTCCATGATCGCCATGACCATCACAAAAAACGGCCAATCCTTCAAAACCAAGGCCAAAGTTGTCTATTCGAAGGGTGGGATGGGGATGGGCATACTCTTCACCACCGCTGATCCCGGGCAACTCGATGTCCTTGGCTCCTGGCTGAGTGAACTAAGCGGCGAAAAGGTCATCGAACATCAAGTCTTTCCTCCTCCCGTGCAGCCCAAAGACACCAACGGTGCCACCGGCGCTACCGGCGCCGATCAAGATTTGCGGAAGATTGTCGGTGACCTGGTTGCTCTGCTCAACGGCAAAAACATCCTCAGCGATTCGGAAGGCATGGCCCTCTTGCGAAAGCTCTCCAAGTAAGTAAATTCGCAAAACAGTGAAACCCTCCCTCTCTTGACGTGCCCCCAAAAGCAAAAAGGCCGGGCGCCTGTGCCCGGCCTGTAAATCCCAAATTGGTTGCGGGGGTCAGATTTGAACTGACGACCTTCGGGTTATGAGCCCGACGAGCTACCAGGCTGCTCCACCCCGCATAACCACTATAGCGGAGCGCGCAAATTCCGTCAAACTCACCAATTCCACGGAACCGAAAGGGCTCCCGGCGCGATCGCACAATCGCACTAACAATCAAACTACCAAGTGGTGTACGAAGTCCCGTCGCTGCTAGTCTGCTCGCAACCCGAATGGACATCGTCCACGCCCGTGCTGGTCTGATCCGGGCTCAGCACGGTGTCACCAATATGCGTAACCCAATCCTTCTGCTGGCAAACCGGGTCCATGGGAACCTCCCGCAGGTAATGGGCATCCACCAGATCGTCCAGCGACTGCGGAGCCTGTTGCTTATCCAGCGTGTAATTATCGATCGCCTGCCGCATCACTTGCAGGTCTTGCCGCAGCACCGTTTCCCGCGCCCGCTTCACCGTCTTGTCGTACGCCACCGCGGCAATGCCGATCAGAATCGAGATGATCATCATCACGATCATCAGCTCGATCAACGTAAATCCCCGCGACCGCCGCGATTTGCCTGCCCGTCGCCCGATCAAGTTTTCCGTCTCAGTAATACCGCTCATCCATTCCCCTTCGCCGCCCATCCTACCAATCCGAATATTTCGTCCCATCCAGCGCGGTCCCCGACGATTTCGAGTATACGTCGAAGACATTCTTCCCTCCCCAACTGTTGGAATCCGGATCGTCCTGGACCGACCGCATTCCCCATTCCGCATGACCGGTCATGGGATCCACCGGCACTCGCCGTAGAAAACGCATATTTTTTCCCGCCGCGCCCGTGCCGCCCACCGCCACTCCCTTTACCAGTGTGTCCAAATCCGGCGGATATCCTTCGCTCCCAAGTTCCACGCGAATCTTCTGCTGGTCGGCCAGGTCCTTGTACTTGTCAATGGCAGTGCGCATGTCCCGCAGGTCGTAGCGCAGTTCCTTTTCCCGTTCCCGGATCACCGTGAACCGGGCAATCGGCAGCGCCATCGACGACAGCACCAACAGGATGGTGCAAGCAATGATCAACTCCAGCAGCGTCATTCCCGCTTGCGCTATGCTTTTGCTCTTGCGATGCATGGATGCGGCAGCGACCTCCATCGGATAGGACGTCCTACTGCACGTGGAGCGTTGCTTCGCCGGTCACCAGCGGAATGGGCCGCTGCTGCGAATCTTTCGCGTTCACCTGCACGATGGAAAGATTCGTAAACCCCGGCGCCAGCGCCTTCACCACCACGCCCAGCAGCGTTCCGGTTCCGTTTACTCCCGGCGTATTTGGCTGTCGCGTGGCCGATATGATCGCCTGGCCGTGCTCCTTGTCGACGCGCTGTACCAGCGCAATCTCTTGCGTTCCCCGGAGAGAAACCCTCCGTGCCGCACTTCCTCAACGCTGATGATGGCCGGGTTGTATTGCAGCAGCATCGGGACGGAATAAAGATCGGTCACATTCTCCACCACCACCCCGATGGTGGCCGTCTGCCCGGGCGAAAGATTCAGCGTCCCCGGCTCAAAACGAATGCGTGGGCCGTTGGTCTGCCCCTGCGGCACGCCGGCAGTATTCGTCGCCGGCACCGGTTGGCTTGTTGGGGGCATCCCCGGATTCGTGGCCGGCGTGGCTACTGGTGTCACCGATGGATTTGGATTTGCCACCGGCGTCTTGATATCCATCTCGCGTTTCACGCCCGGGTAAGTTTCCGATCCGGAATAGATGGCCCGCAGATTTTCGCGGGTCCAATCGGGCATGCGCACAATCCGAGGAATCAGCACGATCAGGTTTTCATTCTCCTGGTGCTCAATATTGTCGCTGGAGAAGAGGTACCGCATGATCGGCACGTTAGCCAGCCCCGGCCACCCGTTCAACGTCTTGGTATCGGTGCGCTCGAACAACCCGCCCAGGATGCTTACTTCGCCCTCCTTCAGGCGGATTTCGTGCTCAATTTTACGCTGGCTGATGATGGGCTGCTGGATGCCGCCGATTGTCGACTCGCCCGTAACCGAGGAAACTTCCACGGACACCTTCATGCTGATGTCGCGGTTGGCGTGCACGTGCGGAGTTATGTCCACGTTCACACCGACGTCGATGTACTGGAATTGGGTGTTGACCAGCGGGTTCACGAAGCCGGCCCCAGCCGTGGATCCCACGCCCACTCCGGCCTGAAAGCTTCCTGTGGCCACAGGCACGCGATCCCCCACCCGCAGCTTGGCCGGCTGCCCGTCAATCGCCCGTATTTCCGGGTTGTCGATGATTTTCGTGGACGTGTCCGTCAGCAGGAAATTCGCCGTGGCGCCCGGCAAGGTAAGCGCGATGTCATTCTGATTTAGGTGCGTCAGTTGGCTGAGGGTAACCGTGCCCGTGGAAGTAGGGGTTGTCGTCCCCGTCGCCGAGTTGGCGGTGTTCGTCGTGCTATTTGGGCTGATGGCGATCGAAGCGCTCTGCCCCGGCAAAATTCCCAAATTTCTCAGATAGTCCGTTCGCGCCTGCAGCACTTCCATCTGGATGATGACTTCGGGCTTGGCTTTATCAATGTCCCGAATAATTTTTTCCGCCAGAGCGATCTTGTCCGGGGTGTCGCGAATGATGATGGCGTTCTGCGCGTTCACCTGCTGGATGCGTTTCAAGTCCAGCAGTTGCCGCAACCCTGTGGTAATTTCCGTCAGGTCCTGGGCGATCGCCACATTGCTCAGATAAAACGTGCGCACCACCTGCTCTTCATAGTCGCGCCGTTTCTGGGTGTTGTCCGGGGCAATCATGATGATGTTTTCTGTCACCGGCTTCCAGAATGCCTTGCCTTGCAGGCAAACGATGTCCAGCGCCTGCTCCAAAGTGACGTTGTTGAGCTCCACCGGAATCCGCTTTGCCTGCAGGTCCGGATCGTAAATCACCGTCAACCCCGCAAGTTTCCCGATGGTGTCGAACACCACCTTGATGTCGTTGGACATCCGCAAATTGATCGGCGCCCGCGAAAGCGGCTTCAGCTCCGGGGGCTGCGAAGCAAGCCCTGGCTGGCCGTTCTCCATCAGCGGTTGGTCTTCCGATTGCGTGGCCTGCACGCGATCCGCAATCATTTGTAGGCTGCGCTTCAGCTCTTGATCCGCGGCCGTGCTGGAGGGATCCAGCACCTGGGCCCGCTGGAATTCAGAGACCGCTCCTTGCAAATCCCCTTTTTCCCGCAGCTTAAGCCCTCTTTGAACGTGCGTCGCCCCGGCTTCGAACCGCGACTGATCCAATCCAATCTTGTAATTGACGTTGTGGGGATCCTGTTTGGTCGCTTTCAGGTAGTATTCAACGGCCGCGTCGTAATCCTTCATGTCCACGGCCTGCCGCGCGGCTTTATAGTCCTGCTTGTCCTTCGGGCAACCTGCCACAAACACCCCGGCAGCCGCTAGGACCGCAAATTGACACCATCGCCGCATGTAGTCTCCGGAACCTCGAAAGGGGACAACCCGTGCCTTTCCTTGCTCATGGAGTCTAGCATCGGCCTCTACGGCCCGTCCAGCCGGGCGATTTTCCATTCTTTGCCCTTTAAGCTGTCCCATTTTCTTGTCCCGTAGCCTTCCTTACAACGGTTGACCCGGAGCTGGGAGGGAGCTGGCCAGGCCGGGCAGCTTTTCCGGACACCCTTATTAGACGCCTCATCAGGTAAAATGAAAGATTGTGATGCGGCCAACGAGTAAACCCGAGAAGCGCCAGGACGCCAAGGAACCGCGCGAGAAGATCGTCGCGCAGAATCGCTCGGCCTCCTATAACTACACCATTCTCGAAAAGCTGGAGGCCGGCCTCGTGCTCCACGGCACCGAAGTGAAGGCCTTGCGCGAAGGCAAAGCCAACATCCGCGATGCCTACGTGGACTTCAAACCCAGCGGCCCTTTTCTGGTCAACGCCCACATCGCCCAATACATGCCCGGCGGTCCGTGGAACCACGAGCCGCTCGGCGAGCGCAAACTGCTCCTTCATAAACGCGAAATTCATAAGTTTTCAGGCCGTACCGAATCCAAAGGTTTGACCGTCATTCCTCTGCGCATCTACTTCCGCAACGGCCGGGCCAAGGTCGAAATCGCCCTGGCTCAGGGTAAAAAGTCTTGGGATCGCCGCCAGGACGAACGCAACAAGGAAGCCCGCAGGGAAACCGAACAAGCTCTCTATCGCAACCGGAGGCGATAAATCTGTCATGCAAATCACACTCGATACCAAGCCGTTCGCTGCACTGGAAACCGATGCACTCGTTACCTATTTCTTCGAAGATGGTGACCCTATTCAAGGGTGTCTTGCCGAACTCGATACCCTCACAGGCGGCATGCTTACCCGCCTCTCCAAGAGTGGCGAACTCACCGGCAAGTCCCTGGAAACCACGCTGCTGCACGCCCCCGCCGGCTTCAAGGCCGCGCGCCTGCTCCTCGTCGGGGCAGGGAAGCGCCCGCAATTTAACCCCGCCACCCTCCGAAAAGTTGCGGGCGTGGCGCTGCGCTATTTGAAGGCTCGCGCGGTCCACAAGGTTGTCTTCCTGGTGCGCGAAGGCGATTCGACCGAGGCAGTTGCCCAAGCCGTCACCGAAAGCGCGATTGTCGCCGATTTTGAGACCGACAAATACAAGACCGACAAGAAAAACGATAAATTTATCGAAACGTTCACAATCGCCGGTTTCGCCGACGCAGAAAAAGCCGCCGGAGAAAAGGGCATTGCCACCGGCCGTATCATAGGCGACTGTCAGAACTTCACGCGCGACCTGGTGAACGAGCCCTCCAACAAGCTAACCCCCAAGGTTCTTGCCGAAAAGGCCGAGGCCATGGCCAAGGAAGCCGGCCTCACGGTGGAAATTCTCGACGAGAAGAAAATCGCCGATCTCAAGATGGGCGCGTTGCTCAGCGTCGCCCAGGGCAGCGTCGAACCTCCGCGCATGATAGTCGTCACCTACACTCCGGCAAATCTGAAACCCGGCGCCCCGGTAATTGGCTTGGTCGGCAAAGCCGTCACCTTCGATACCGGCGGCATCTCCATCAAGCCCGCCGACGGCATGGAAAAAATGAAGTACGACATGGCCGGCGGCGCCACCATGCTCGGCATCATGCGCGCCATCGCCGGCTTGAAGCCCAACGTCAAAGTCATCTGCGTTGTGCCTTCAACCGAAAATATGCCCGGTGGCAGAGCCCAGAAGCCCGGCGATATTCAAACCTCCATGTCCGGCAAAACAATCGAAGTGCTGAACACCGACGCCGAAGGCCGTCTGATCCTCGCCGACGGCGTGCACTACGCCAAGCAACTCGGCGCCACGCATCTGGTGGACGCCGCAACGCTCACCGGCGCCATCGTCGTCGCCCTTGCAAACGTCAACGTCGGCGTGTTCGGCTCCGATCAAACTTGGACCGATAAGCTCCTCGCCAGCGCCAAAGCCGCCGGCGAAAAAATGTGGCAGATGCCCATGGACGACGAGTATCGCGAATTCATTAAAGGCAGCTTCGCAGACATCCAGAATATCGGCAGTGGCAAGGGCGGTGGCTCCATCACCGGCGCGTGGTTCATCCGCGAATTTGCCGGCGACACGCCATGGATCCACTTGGACATCGCAGGCACCGCCTGGAACGACGACGCCAAACCCTGGCTAGCCAAAGGCCCCACCGGCGTAGCCCTGCGCACCCTGGTCCACCTGATCCAGTCCTTTTAATCCAATCGTCGGCCATGTAGGGGCGGCTTTAGGCCGCCTTCTTGCCCGTGTAGGGCCCGCCTTCCGCTTGCCCCGACGAAGGAGGGGAGGCGCGCCGTGCTTCTCCCGGCACCAACGCGGTAATGTCGGCGCGCCGACATTACCGGCGCACCAAATCGCTCCCGATTCGAACGCTAAACCGAATTTTCAAATTGTAATTTACTGAATTAAATTCACTTAACCGCAAAATGTCGGCGCGCCGACATTGCTTTCGCGCAACCCCCGCGCCCCAATTACATCTGCTCCGGCGCCTCAATCCCCAACAAATGCAACGCCGCCACCAACTGCTTCTCCACAATCTCCGTCAATGTCAGCAGAAACGCGCGCTTTACCTCATCCGCTTCCGAAAGAATATGGTGCTTGTGATAAAAATTATTGAACGCCTGCGCCAATTGGAACGCATATTTCGAGGCAAACGCCGGTTCCTGCGCGCCAATCGCCGCTTCCACCGCGAAGTCGAGCGAACCGGCGTGCAACACCAGCGACCAAATGTCCATGTCCTGTTCAAGAATTGAAGAAACCCCGCGGGAAATTGGTAAGCCCGCGCTCAATTTCGATTCCAACCCGCTCGCTTCCTCGATCCCGCGGTCCTGTCCTTTCCTCCGGATACTTTGGATACGTACGATGGCGTACTGACAATACGGCCCGGTTTCCCCCTCAGTGCTAAGGGCTTCATCAAAATCAAACGCAATTATCGTGTTCCGCGTGACCTTCAATAAAAAGAATCGCAGCGCTCCAACAGCCAGTTTGTTGGCAGTCCGCCTTAATTCCATTTCCGCCATGCCCGGATGCTTCTGTAGGACCCGCGTCTCCGCAGCCTTCAGCATCCGCGTAATCAAATCATCCGCCTTAACCCCAAACCCTTTTCTCCCACTGACCTCAACATACGGCCGCTTCGCATCCTCCTCGGAAAGTTCATAACCCAGTTCCGCCGCGCACCGCGGCGTCAGCGCCACGATCTCGTAATCAAAATGGATTGAGTTTTCCGCTTCCTTCGTATGCCCCAGCGCCCGTAATCCTTCCGCCACCACTTCCTGCAAATAAGCTTGCCGTGCATCGATGACGTTGTACACCGCTTCGGCGCCTCCAAAATGCGGCGCGCCAGCCTCACTGGGATCCGACGTCGTGGCCCAAAGCTCCTTGCCATCCGGCGGATTCCGCCACTTGTGATAATGAAAATCCTTTCCCAGCAAGCCGAATTTCCAAAGCTGGTAAGCGATATCTTTCCCGACGTAAGTCACCGTTCCGTTCGAACGCACGATTATTTTGGACTGATCTTCTTCGTTGCTTTCTTCGCCCTCAGTCGGGCCCCCGCGGTTCCAAGGCATAATCCAGCATCCGGCGTTCTTTCCAGTGGTTGCCAGTTGGATCGTCCCCGTCCCCTTCAATTTTTCAAACGCCGCATCCCAAAAATGCAAATGCAGTATTTCGCTCTCGCGCGCCAGCAGTTCGTAATAAATATCCAGCCGCGCCATTGTCCGCAGATGGAAACCGACCACGGCATCGGCAATCACGGTCGCCATCTCGGCGGTTTCCCCGTGCCCCTCCTCAATTGCTTTTAACGTCTGACCGCGCAACCTCCCGGCCCGCACCTTATCTTCCTCAAAATACTGCGTGGCCTTGGCGTAAAGATCCCAGCACAAATAATCGAAATTCTTCTCACCCGCCAGCGCCTTCACCTCGGAGAGGGTCTTCTTCTCCATATGCTGAAAAGCGATCACCACGTCCGCAACCTGCACGCCGGTATTATCAATGTAGTTCTGCACCGCAACGTCGTGCTCGGTGTGGCGCAACAAACGAACCATCGTGTCGCCCAGCACCGCGTTACGCAGGTGGCCGATATGCGCCGCTTTATTCGGATTGATGCTGGTATGTTCGACAATCACCTTGCGCGGCACATGAGTAGCTGCCTCCCCAGCCGCCGGTTGTTCCAAAGAAAGGGCAGCAAAGAACGCGGCGCGGTCAAAAAAAGCGTTGAGGTAGCCTGCTCCCGCAACCTCGATGCGCCCAACCCCTTCGATTTTGGGCAGAGAATTCGCGATTTCCTGGGCAATTTGTCGCGGGGCCTTCTTCAACCGCTTGGCCAGTTCGAAGCAGACCGGAGAAGCGGCTTCGCCCATCTCCAATTTCGGCGGCCGCTCCAGCACCACCGTCAACTCAACGCCATATTTCTCGCGAACATGCGCGCCCAGCGTGCTACGCAACCGATTAAGAAGAGTCAGATACACGTTTCCTCAATCTGAATGGAGTAAATATTGGAAAATTCCAGTATAGCAGGGCAAATCGCGAGACGTGACTCACGAAATGTCCGCCGAATCGTTGGCTGGCAGGGAAATCCACACGGAATGAAAATCTACGCAGGTGCAGCGGACGAGTCCGGGTAGAATATCCGGGCGGAGGCCACATGGCGAAAACACGGCGGGAATTCTTAACCGAAGCGGCGATTGGTCTGGTGGGAGCGGCAGCGGGCGCGACTGGGATTGCCCCAGCAGAGGCGCAGGACCCTTCACAGCAGCCTGCAGGAGCTCCACCCGCTTTTGGAGCCGGGCCGCAAGTGGGCCCGCCGGTTTCCGCGAACACGTTTATCGAGGCCGAAAAGCTGGTCCAGATCGAGCTGACCAAGCCGCAACTCGACCAGGCGGCAACGAGTTGGCGAGGGAACCTGGCGTCGGTGTACGAGCGGCGAACCGGCCCTCGCAAAGTGGCACTGCCCTCGTCGGTGGTGCCTTATTCAAGCTGGAACCCAGTGCTGCCGGGACGCCAGGCCGGCCCAGACCGCAATCTCTTCGTCCGCAGCAAGGCCGACCCTGGCCCATTGCCCAAAAATGAGGATGATATCGCGTTTTCCCCGGTCACCCGCCTTTCGCGTTGGGTCGAAACGCGCCAAATCACCTCGGAGCGGTTGACGCAGATATATGTGAAGCGCCTCGAGGAGTTCAATCCAAAGCTGCGCTGCGTGATCACGCTGACCAAAGATCTGGCGCTGGCGCAGGCGAAGCAAGCGGATGCGGAGATCGCGGCAGGGAAGTACCGTGGGCCGTTGCACGGCATCCCCTGGGGCGGAAAAGATCTGCTCGACACCGCGGGAATTCCCACGACCTATGGCGCGGAGCCATTCCGGAATCGTGTGCCGAAAGACGATGCCGCAGTCGTCAAGCGATTGCGCGCGGCAGGCGCAGTCCTCGTTGCAAAGCTCAGCCTCGGCGCCCTGGCGCTCAACGACATTTGGTTTGGCGGGCAGACCGTGAATCCCTGGTTGCTTGAAGAAGGCGCTTCCGGATCAAGCGCGGGTCCGGGCGCGGCAACCGCCGCGGGACTCGTTGGTTTCTCCATCGGCAGCGAAACCGGCGGCAGCATCGTTTCGCCGAGCATGCGCTGCGGCGTCACTGGGCTTCGCCCCACCTACGGGCGAGTGCCAAGAACCGGCGCGATGACCCTCTGCTGGTCGCTCGATAAACTTGGGCCCATGACCCGCAGCGTCGAAGACGCGCTGCTCGTGCTGCAAGCCATCACCGGCCCCGATCCCGGAGACTTGCAAAGTGTCCCAAGCAAATTGGACTTCGACGCGGCAGCCAGCGTGAAAGGTTTGCGTGTCGGATACTTCCCCAGGTGGATGAATGAGCCGCCCGCGACGGACGTGGACCGCGCGGCGCTGGACACCGTGAAAAAGCTGGGCATGGAAGCGGTGGAAGTTTCCATCCCCGACTGGCCGTATCAATCGTTGAATCTGATTTTGATCGCGGAGGGCGCGGCCGCGTTCGAAGAACTCACGCTAAGCGGCGAAGCCGATCAACTCAAGGTCCAGACCTACGACGCGTGGCCCAATCTCTTCCGGCAGTCGCGCTTCTTGTCCGCCGTGGATTTTGTCCAAACCGATCGCCTGCGGCGAAAAGTGGCCGAAGAAATGGCCCGCGTATTTTCAGAGGTCGATTTGCTGCTGGTGCCATCGCTGCGCGACGAAATGCTCACCATCACCAATTTCACCGGCCAGCCTTCGCTAACTCTGCGCGCCGGATTCGTGGAAGTAAAAGAAGCCCGCACCGATTGGGCCCCCGACCCCAGCCGCCCGCTCCCCAAGTTTTCTCCCCCACGCCGCGTGCCACACGGAGTCACCCTCATCGGCCGCCTATTCGAAGAAGGCACCCTGGGCCGTGCCGGCCTCGCCCTCGAACGCGCCTTCAACGTTGTCGGCGAGAATCCGCCGGGTTTCTAAGCCGACAAAGAGCCAAGTAGAAGACTCCAACCGTCAACCAACGCGAGAATAAAATTGGGCGCCGCACCCTGCGCCCTTCGGGGTGCGGGTTTTTCTTCCCCCGCCCGCTCTGCCGTGCTCGCAGCGGTAATTCTCAACTCATTGCTTTCAACTCTTAACTTTCGGCTTTCGATTCGTACCTTCCGGCCACCATCTACCCTAAGGATTTGCCCCGGTCGTCCCTGCCGAGTTCGTTCCCGCCGCCACAGGCGGTAAATCATCCCGAATCTCAAACTCCACCACGTCCCCCGTATACGATTTATCCGATCCTGTTTTGTAGTACACAATTGTTCGGTGTCCTTCCAGGTGGTGGCAAAAGTTAATGTGATTCTGCCCGTACCAAAACGTGTCGGAGAACCCCCATAAATATCTCCCCGTCTCATGAAACGTCAGGGTCTGCTCACCCTGTGCGAGGCTAAGCGACCAATTCGCCTTCTCCCCGCAGGTCGCGTTCTTCAACATTCCCTCCGCACGCTGAGTTTCCTTTGGATTCCAGTCCAGAACCACTTCTCCCGCCGGTCGCTCGGTCTCCGGCACGCCGTTCCAAAGCTCTACTGCCTCATTGTGGTCAGCCCCAAACCACCGGTCGGCAACAAATTTCGCGTATTCTGCCGCCTGCTTTCCCCGGCCCATTCGCAAAAGGATCTGGCCAGTCATCGTGTGGTATCCCGCCCGTGAAGGTTCTAATGACTCCGCGCGCTTCGAGTATTTCAGCGCCGTATTCAAATCATTCTGGCGCACTGCAAGCCGCGCTATCTGAATAAACGCGGGCGCGAACTGCAGGTTCAGGTTCAGCGTGTCTGTCAATCCCCGGAGAAAAATGGACTGATCGGCACGCGCGGAGGAAACCGCTTGCGGCGATAGCATGGTCTTCGCAAACTGCGAAAGAAAAAGCGATTTGTCGTCTGTGACCGCCTCGGTGAATTGACTGGCGGCAGCGGCGTCTTTTCCATCGTAAAGGTCCAGAAATCCCTGCTCTTCATGGGCCAGTCCCAGCTTCGGATTGTTCTTCAGTGCTTCACTTACGTACGTCTGTGCATTCTCCCGATCACCGGTCGCAAGATGGTAACCGCCCAATTCGGCTTGCGTCTCCTCCACGCTCAGTTCTCGCACTTGGTACTCCTTGTCGCTCACTTCTGGCGCGACCTTTACCACGGCGGCCTGAAAAACCAGCTTGTGGGCATACTCGGCAAGCTGCGCGTCCATCGCCTTGAAACTCCCAAAAACTTCTTGGAAAGCCTGTTTTTGCTCCACGCCGTTCTGCAGCCGTTGATAGAAGTCGTCCAGCTTCTTGCCACCCTCCATGTTTGCGCCAAACAGGCAATAGTGCACCAGCGCCCAGGACTCCGCATAAAACATTTGCGCTTTGAACTCGTCGTGATAGTAGGGCGACCTCTGGTTCACCATAATCAATGTCTCAATTGGAATCAGTGACCATTCGCGCAAAATTCGATCGCGTTCGGTCGGCGCCCCGATCAGTGTTTTATTCTCTTCAAACCGCGTGTAGGCGTAAAGTTCTGCAATTCCCTCGTTCAACCAGATGGGAAGCCAGCGCGCGTTCAGGGACATGATCATGTGCGTGTATTCGTGGTACACGATGCGCTCCGTCCCTTGGCTCCAAGTGTCCATTCGGACCAGTGCAAACTGCTTTTCCCAACTATGCTGGAAATATCCAACCGGTTTTGCCCCCTTCATTTTCCAAAGGGAAGGAGCCAGCGTTTTGGCCGTCTTTTCGTCCTTCGCCGCGAAAATCGTCAGGGGTGCTCCTGAATCCAACCGAAACTCTGGAAACCGAGCGGCAAAGACCGCACGCAGTCTCTCGAACTCGCGTGCTACGCGGCGGCCATCACCGGCCCCCGCGTCCGTAAGCACGCGGAAATGCGGACTCTTCACCTCGATCCATGGTTTGTCCCCTCCAAACGAGAAGCTGGCGCTTGCAAGCAGGCAGATCAAAAGCGGCACGAGTTTGGTTTTCATCTTGGACAGAATTCTCCCGTATGAATTTCGGCAAGTAAGCTTCCACGACCTGAGTCTTTGCCGTCGGGATTGTAAAGCGGAAAGGCTTTGCGTGCCAGCCACTTGATGGGCAGGGAACCACAGCGTTAACGGCGATGGAGACTCATCGGCAACCCGTGCTTGGGGCGCAGCGTGACGCTGAAGAAAGGCTTCACCACGGCGTCGGGAACGAGCGAAAAACGATAGCGTTGCGCGATTGTGGCCAGCAGCAGCGTGGCTTCCATCATGGCGAAGCCGGCGCCGATGCATACCCGAGGCCCGCCGCCAAACGGGAAATAAGCGAAGCGCGGAATGCGGCCACGGCGAATGGGATCGTCGCGCCAGCGTTCGGGATCAAACCGCTCGGGGTCGGGAAAGAACCGCGCGTCGCGATGCGTTACCCACTGCATGATAAATACGTTTGTGCCGGCGGGAATTCGGTAGCCTCCTAACTCGAAATCCGCCAAAGCGCGTCGCCCAATACCCCAGGCCGGTGGATACAGCCGCATCGATTCCTTGATCACCATTTCGGTGTAGGGCAACCGCGGCAAGTCCGCAAGCGCGGGCGCGCGCCCCGCCAGCACGGAATCCAGTTCGGCGGCCAGCGCTTGTTCCACCTGCGGGTTTTGCGCCAGCAGATACCAAGTCCACGTGAGGGCATTCGCGGTGGTCTCATGGCCCGCAAGGAACAAGGTCATGACCTCGTCGCGCAGTTGCTCGTCGTCCATCTGCGCACCCTGCTCGTCCCGCGCGTCCAGCAACCGCTGCAACAGATCGTCCGCGGATATTTTGCTGGTCCGCCGCTCCCGGATGATTGAGAGCACCACGTTGTCGAGGCGTCGCTTCGAACGCAGCAGCCGCGGCGTCTTGGGAATCGGGAAACGCTCCGGCAACAAAAACGCCAGCGCCGCCTGGGTCAGAAATCGCTCCATCACCGCGGCGATCTCCTCGCCTATACTTCGCGGGTTATAAGTGAGTTTCGAGCCAAACAGCGACTTAGCCACGATATCGAGCGTGAGCTCCGCCATCTCGTGATGCAGATCGCGTGCCTCGTTGTCCTGCCAGCGGGCAAGATGTGCGGCGGCGGAATCCGCCATGATACCGGCGTATACGGCAATGTTTTCGTGGCGAAAGGCCGGCTGAATCAGTTGCCGCTGCGCCTGCCAGGACGCGCCTTCGTTGGTCAACAGCCCGTTGCCGAGAATGAATTTCAAGGCGCCATAATCGCGAGACTTGTGAAAATTCGCGGCGTTGCGCACCAGCACGCTCTCAATGTGGTCGGGATGCGTAAGTTGGCAGATGGGCACGTGCAGGAATCGGTAGAAAACGATGTCGCCGAATTCCCGCGAGCAGCGTACCGAGTGTCCCGGCCAGCTATGCGCCAGCTCGCGCGCGCTGCCAAGAAAGAAATTGCCCTTGGGCCCGGGAGGCAGCGGAAGGTGTGGAACCACGGCGGCATGAGCCATGTGTAAAGTGTAACGCGTTGTCGGGAGGCTGAGAACTACGGCTCCTTTTCCTGAAAATTCCAGCGGCACGAGTTCGGAGAACAGCGGCCATTCGTGCGATAAATATTTCACGATCCTTGCGGCACTTTTCGCGCGCGTCTTGAAGTAGAGTTAACCTACGGCCAGTACACATAGGCTGCGGATGCCCTGCCAGCGGAGCTTTGTCCCCGGCCGGCGCAGTTCTACAGGAGTTTGGGTGCACAACTTTGACGTGGTGGTTCTGGGCGGCGGCGCGGCCGGATTGCTGTGCGCCATCGAAGCGGGCAAACGCGGACGCCGCGTGGTGGTGCTGGAGCAGGCGGAAAAGATCGGCAAAAAGATATTGATTTCCGGGGGTGGGCGCTGCAATTTCACAAATCTGCATTGCCAGCCAAAACATTTCCTCTCGGAAAATCCGCATTTTGCGAAGTCGGCGCTGGCACGTTACGTGCCCGCGGACTTTATCGCCTTGGTGGAAAAACACGGGATCGCCTATCACGAGAAGACCTTGGGGCAATTGTTTTGCGATCACTCGGCGCTCGAGATTGTCACCATGCTGGAATCCGAGTGCCGGGCGGCGAACGTCAGGATTGTTGTGGACGCGAAGATCCGCGAAGTGCGCCGCGATACCGCGTTTACGGTACAGTGCGAAGAGGCGGAGTATCGCTCCGCCGCACTGGTCGTCGCCACCGGCGGCCTCTCGATTCCCAAGATGGGCGCAACTCGTTTCGGCTACGACCTGGCGCGGCAATTTGGCTTGCACCTCGTGAATCCGCGGCCAGCCCTCGTGCCTTTGGTGTTTCATCCCGCCGATCGCAAGCGCTACGCCGACCTCGCCGGCGTTTCCGCGGATGTGATCGCCGCCGCGGGGAACGCTGCGTTTCGCGAGAAAATGCTGTTTACCCATCGCGGTTTGAGCGGCCCAGCCATCCTGCAAGCTTCCAGCTATTGGAAAGAAGGGGGGGCGGTGCGCATCGACCTGGCACCAGAGCGCGAGCCGACAAAAAAGATTCGCGAGGCCGGCACGCGCACTCTATCTGTAGCGGGGAAAGCTCTGCAGGAGTTTCTCCCAAGACGCCTGGCCGAGCGCTGGCTCGAATTTCATCCGCCAAAAGCATGGACGAACAACGCGCTCGACGCCTTTGAAAAGGAATTGCACGAATGGAACGTGCGGCCGGCGGGCACCGAGGGCTTCGAAAAAGCCGAGGTGACCGCGGGTGGCGTGGACACCGACGAACTCTCGGGCAAAACGATGGAGAGCCGCAAAGTGCCAGGGCTGTTTTTCATCGGCGAGGTAGTGGACGTGACCGGCCACCTCGGCGGCTTCAATTTTCAATGGGCCTGGGCCTCTGGCGCCGCAGCCGGCCGCGCGGTGTAGTTTGACTCGGGTGGAGGCTGGCCGATAGTATCAGTTCGGGTTCGCGGAAATGAAACTGGCTTACTTTGATTGCTTCAGCGGGATCAGCGGCGACATGACCCTGGGTGCCCTTGTGGACGCAGGTGTGCCCGTGGATCACCTGCGCGCCGAATTGCAGGGTGTGGACGTGCCGGGGTGGGAGTTGACGGCCGAAAAGGTCTGGAAAAATGGCATGGCCGCGACTTACGCGAAAGTCTGCACCCAGGATATCCCCACGCACCGGTCGCTAAGCGCGATTCTTGAGATCATCGAAGAATCCAAGCTTGCGGCGGAAGTGAAAGCGCGAGCGGCGGCGATTTTCCGAAAGCTCGGTGAAGCGGAGGCGGCAGTGCATGACGTCCCGATCGAAAGGGTTCATTTCCACGAAGTCGGAGCGGTGGATGCCATCGTTGACATCCTCGGTGCGTGCATCGGGTTTGCGGAGCTGGGGATTGCGTCGTTTGCATGTTCGCCATTAAACGTTGGCGGAGGCACCGCGAAAATGGCTCATGGCGCTTTGCCCGTTCCGGCTCCCGCAACCGCACGGCTGCTCCTCGGCAAGCCCACCTATTCCAATGGTGTGCAGAAGGAACTCGTCACCCCCACCGGCGCGGCCATTGTAGCTACGCTGTGCACCGCCTTCGGCCCGCAACCCGCCATGACCGTCAGTGCAATCGGCTATGGCGCAGGAACCGCCGACCTGGAAGCGCAACCAAATGTTCTGCGGCTGATGGTTGGCGAAGCAGCGGAAAAACGCTCGACCGCGGAATCGGAAACGATCCGCGTGTTGGAAGCGAATCTGGACGACATGAATCCGCAGATCTACGGCTATTTCCTCGAAAGGGCCCTGGCCGCGGGAGCGTTGGATGTTTTCACCACGCCGGTGCAGATGAAAAAGAATCGCCCGGGCATGCTGGTGACCGTCCTTTGCAGGCCACAGGATGAAGCGAACTTCCACGAGATGCTGTTCGCCGAAACGACCACTCTGGGCGTCCGCAGCTACACCGCCGAACGCCGTGTGCTGGCGCGGCAATGGGACACGGTGCAAACCGCCTTCGGTGAAGTGCGCATCAAGGTAGCCACCCTCAACGGCCACATCCGCCAGGCTTCGCCGGAATTCGAAGATTGCCGTAAACTGGCAGAAGCAATGAGTGTCCCGCTGCAAAGGGTGATGGAGGCCGCGCTGAAGGAGTGGAACTCCCGCGGCTGACATTCATCCGAAAAGCGATTCATCGCCAAGAGCACAAAGTTCACAGAGAAGAGCGGAATGCCTGAGAAAAAGGAAAAATTCTACCTGACCACGCCCATCTACTACACCAATGGGCTGCCCCATATCGGTCACACGTATACCACCGTGGTGGCGGATGTAATTCGCCGCTACAAACGCATGCGCGGCTACGACGTGGTGATGACCACCGGCACCGATGAGCACGGCGTAAACGTAGAGCGCGCCGCGAAGAAGGCCGGAGTTGCGGAGTCGGAATTCGTCGCCAAAATGGCCGATGCGTGGCGCGCGCTCTGGGACGAACTGGGGATACCGGCGGATGAGTTCGTGCGCACCACCGATCTTAAGCATGTGCGCACCGTGCAGTGGCTCTTCAAGCTGTGCAAAGAGAACGGCTACGTCTATAAGGGCCATTACACCGGGCAATACTGCATTTATGACAACGCCTTTGTGAACGATGCGAAGCCCGGCGACAACTGTCCCGATTGCGGTCGCCCGCTCGAGACCGTCACCGAGGAAAACTATTTCTTCAAGCTTTCCTCCTTTCAAAAGCCCTTGCTTGATTTTTACAAGAAGAATCCCGCCTTCATTCAGCCGGAAACCCGCCGCAACGAAATCGTCAGCTTCGTGGAAGGCGGATTGAAGGACCTCAGCATCACGCGCACCACGATTCGCTGGGGCATCCCGGTCCCGGGCGAAGAGCCGCACGTGTTTTACGTGTGGTTCGATGCGCTCACCGCGTACCTCAGCGCGGTTGGCGGGCCGGAGTGGGAGAAGCGCGGCTACTGGCCGGCGGATTTGCACCTCGTCGGCAAAGACATCATCCGCTTTCACACCGTCTATTGGCCCGCGTTCCTGATGGCTGCGATGCTCCCTGTTCCCAAGCAGGTCTGGGCGCACGGCTGGTTCCTGATGGACGCGACGAAGATGAGCAAATCCAAGGGCAACGTGGTTTTGCCGCGCCCCATCGTCAACATGCTCGGCATGGACGCGCTGCGCTATTTCCTCCTCCGCGAAGTGGTCTTCGGCCAGGACGGCAATTTCAGCTACGACACGCTAGTCACCCGCTACAATGGTGATCTCGCCAACGGTTTGGGAAATCTTGTGAGCCGCACGATCACCATGATTAACAATTACCGTGGGGGCATTGTGCCTGCCTTCGACGAAAAGTTTAAGAAATCCCCGGTTGGCGGAGCCTGGTTTTCGCCTGAGGCCGAATTACAGAGGGAAGCGACGAGACTGAAAATTCTGACTGCGTACGACAACTGTCACTTCTCTATCGCAGCGGAGGAAATTTGGAAAATAATCGCTCATTGGGGCGATCAATTCTTGACGACATACCAGCCTTGGGCGGAGGCCCAGAAGCCCGGACAGGAGTGGTTTGTGGACAGCATTCTGTGGCTTGTGGCAGAGACGCTCTTGCAGGTTGCCGTGCTCGCTCACCCTTTGATTCCGGACGCAACGCAGAAAATTTGGGAACAGCTTGGACAGCCTGGAAAACTAGATGATTACAGAATCGACCAATTGGAATGGGGCCTGCTGAAGCCATGGACCCCAATTGGTAAGCCGATTACTCTTTTTCCTAGAGTTGATAAAACCGAAGCAATAGAGAGGATCGAATCAATGGCCAACGAAGAACTAAATCCAACACCAGCAGCACCCGCTCCGGCAGCGAGCACGCCGGCCGCAGCAGGCGCCTCGGCCGCAGCCGCGCCAGCCCCTGCGACGGCCGAGAAAATCGGCATCGAGGATTTCGCCAAAGTCGAAATGCGCGTCGGGCAAATCAAAACCGCCGAGCGCATCGTCGGCGCCGACAAACTGCTCAAGCTCACCGTTGATATTGGCACGGAAATCCGCCAAATCTGCGCGGGCATCGCCCAATACTACGAACCCGAATCCCTGATCGGCCGCAAAGTCGCCGTGGTAGTGAATCTAGCTCCCCGAAAATTGCGCGGCGTCGAATCCAACGGCATGATCGTAGCCGCCTCGGTAGGACCCGAAGGCCGCCCAGTCCTAACCGGCTTCCATGAAGAAGTAGAAGTGGGCGCCAGACTGAAGTAGGGGCGCGGTACATCGCGCCCTCCGCACGATCGGGCAAACAAACCCATGGAACTCATCGATTCCCACGCGCACATCGACGGCCCGCAGTTTGCCGACGACCGCGACGCCATGTTAGAACGTGCCCGAGCCGCGGGCGTGAACACCATCCTCGCCATCGGCACCGGCCCCGGACCTGAAAAGCTCGACGCGGCCATGCCGTTCGCGGAAGCCCACGACTGGATCTACACCACGGTCGGCATCCACCCCCACGACTCAAAGGAAGTGACTTCCGCCCATCTGGAAGCTCTGGAAAAGCTCGCCAAACATCCCAAAGTAATCGCCTGGGGCGAAATCGGCCTCGACTATTTCTACGACCACTCGCCCCGCGACGTGCAGGAGCGCGTCTTCCGCCAGCAGATGGAACTCGCCCAAGCCGCTAGGCTGCCCATCATCATCCACTGCCGCGACGCCTGGGACGATTGCCTCCGCGTCCTCGACGAAGCCTGGAAGCCCACCGGCCTCGGTGGCATCCTCCACTGCTTCACCAGCACGCTCGAGCACGCCGAGCGAGGCCTCGACATGGGTTTCCTGGTCTCCTTCACCGGGAATATCACCTACCCAAAGGCCCAGAGCATTCGCGACGTCGCGAAATCTTTGCCGCTTTCAAATATTTTGATCGAAACCGACTCTCCGTACCTGGCGCCGCAGCCCCACCGCGGCAAGCGCAATGAGCCCGCCTATGTACTTGAAGTGGCAAAGGCGCTCGCGAATGTGAGAGACTTGGAGCTACAAGAAGCTGCCGCGAGGACCACGGAGAATTTCCGCAGGTTTTTTCGGTTGGACCGGCCGAACGCGTCCTCGGCCGAGGTGTCCCGCTGACAGGGAGCGGGCCCGGAGAACGCACATCGCCCTACTGACCGTCAAAGAGATATTTGAACTGGTGCGCGACGACCTCGTGAAGGTCGAGCAGGAATTGTCGCGCCAAAGCGCCTCCGCTTACCAACCCGTTTCCGAAATCACCAGCTACCTTCTCGGGGGGGAGGGAAGCGCCTGCGCCCTGCCTTGTTGCTGCTGGCCCACGGCTACGCGGCAGGAAGCGAAGGCGACGCGCGCAGCGCCATCAAGCTCGCGGCGGTCGTCGAACTCCTCCACAGCGCCACCCTTATCCACGACGACGTCATTGACAGCGCCGACACCCGGCGCGGACGTCCATCCGCGAATTCGCGCTGGGGCAATCATCGCAGCGTGCTTTCGGGCGACTGGCTGTACATGCAGTCGTTCCACATCGCCTTGCAGGAACGCAATTTTCACGTGCTGGATATTCTGATCGATCTCACCCAGAAAATGGTTGAGGGCGAACTGCTCCAACTCGAAAAAATCGGGCGAATCGACGTCGCCGAGGACGACGCCCTGAAGCTTTCTACCTACAAAACGGCATGTCTTTTCAGCGGCTGCGCCCGGCTGGGCGGCGTGCTCGGCGGGCTCGACGAAGAGCACGAAAAGGCCCTGGCTGACTATGGCCGTTATTCGGGGTTGGCCTTCCAACTGGTGGATGATCTGCTGGATTTCACCGCTTCCAGCGAACAGCTGGGCAAGCCGGTATTGAGTGACCTCAAGGAAGGCAAAGTCACCCTGCCGCTGATCTACGCCATGGAAAATGGTCACCGCGAGGCCCGCGAAATGGTGGCCCAGGTCCTGGAAGAAAAAGAGTTCCATTCCGTTCAACCCGAAACGTTGGTGGCCCTGGTGCGTGATTCCGGCGCTCTGGACCGCACGCGCAACTTGGCCCTGGAGTACGCCGTCCGCGCCAAGGCTTGCCTCAATGGCAGCGGCTTCTCCGAGTACGCCCGCGCCCTGCAAGCCCTTCCCGATTTCATCCTCGAACGCGAATACTAATCACTTTGGAGTGCGGAAGCTCAGCTTCCGGTTTTACGGTCGATAGAACTAAGTCCTGACGATAGTTTGGCTACCCACACTGAAATCGCAAAAGCGGTAGCGAAGCTGGCGCACTCCAAATAGCCACCAGCGCTGGCGCATTGCCGATTGATATGTTGAGATGACGTCATGCTGCCCTTCAAGTTGATCTACCACGAGCGCTACGATCTGAATCTCGGCGCGCACGTGTTTCCCTCCGAAAAATTCCGGCTGATCCACGACAAATTGCTGAACGACGCCGTGGCCGAAGTCGACGACTTTCTGCGGCCGGAGCCCGCCAGCGACGCCGACATCCTGCGCGTGCACACCGAAGATTGGGTGCACAAATTGAAGACCGGCGCGCTGACCGCCAGCGAGCAAATGAAATTGGAAGTGCCCTACTCGCCGGAGCTGGTGCGCGCCTTCTGGCTGGCGGCGGGCGGCACCACGCTGGCCGCGGAAACGGCGCTGCAAGACGGCTTTGGGTGCAATCTCGGCGGCGGCTTTCATCACGCGTATCCCGGCCACGGCGAGGGTTTTTGCGCCATCCACGATGTAGCCGTAGCCATCCGAACGCTTCAAGCGCGAAAACAAATTAGTCGCGCCATAGTCGTGGATACGGATGTCCACCACGGCAACGGCACGGCTGTAATTTTCGCGAAGGACGATTCGGTCTTCACCCTGTCGATCCATCAGATGAACAACTATCCGGCCCACAAGCCGCATTCCTCGCTGGACATAAATCTGGAAGATGGCGTAGCGGACGAAGAGTATCTCGCCGCGCTGCTCCCTGCGGTAACCAAATCCCTCGAAAAGTTCCAGCCCGACGTGCTCTTTTACGTCGGCGGTGCCGATCCCTACCGCGAAGATCAACTCGGGGGGCTGGACCTGAGCATGGAGGGGTTGCAGAAGCGCGACGTTGGCGTTTTTGCGGAGGCGCGCAAGCGAAACATCCCCGTGGTTACCACGCTCGCCGGCGGATACGCCCAAAGGATCGCAGACACGGTCCAGATTCACGTGAACACGGTGCTAGCTGCGAAAGCCGTAGCCGAACAACACCGCTAGCCAGTGGATAGCCAATCGCAGTGAGCCATTAGCCCTTAGCCTTAAGCTAGCTCCCAATGGCTTTCTTTAGTGGCTTACAGTTGCAGAGACGGGCGCAGCGTCGCCCGCCAGATGCAACGTGTGATTAACCGCGTCAATCAGCGTCTGGTCCAGTGCTTCGGGATCGAAGCCTTCCGCGCGATAGGCAATTTTTCCGGCGCGATCGAGAATCAGCGTCGTCGGGAACGAATTCACCTGCAACAGCAAGTCCAGTCCGTCGGCAAACAGGACGCTGGTCTTTGGTTTTTCTTCCACAAGATAGTGACCGACGAGCGTTTCATCTTCGTCGCAGTTCACCTGAAAGAAAACCACATCCGCATCCTGGCCCGCGAAATGGCCGGCCACCTTCTCAAAATGCGGTTCCCACTCTCGGCAGGGCCCGCACCAGGTGGCCCAGAAATTCATTACCAGCACTTTGCCTTTCGTGGAAGCCAGTGGAAATGGCGTGCCGTTGGCAACTTTCCGCAGCACAAATTCCGCGGGGTCTTTCACTCCCCGGTTACGCGCCGGCTTCGCGGGACCCGCCGCAGCGGCCTCGTCATAGGTGCGCAACACGTAATCCCCTAGTCCATCTTCCGAGCCGTGAGCCAGCCGCCATGCGTTGCCCAGCTTTTTCCGCAAGTCGGCGCGTGAAGCGCTGTTGGGAGAACCGTCGGCAAGAGCAAATGCCAGCGCATATTGATGAATCGCGGCGGGCAGGTCCTTGCGCAACTCCGCAAGCTCTCCCAACCGTTCCGCGGCCGGCGAACCCGGCGACAAGTCATAACTCTGCTCAAAATCCTTTTGCGCGTTTTGCGTTTCGCTCAGCTTCTGATACAAACGCCCGCGAACCAGAAGTATCGCCGCGGCGTCATGCCGCTTGTCCTTCTCAAACTGCTCACCCGACTGCCGGGGAGATTTCTCGCTGGCGGTTTCGCGCTGGATAATCTCCAGCACTCGCGTGCAATAACTCGTTCCGCGCCGCCAGCCCGCGGCATCGCCATACCGTTCGAGCAGCTGAACGGAAAGTACGTTGATCGAAAGATCTTCCGGGTTCAAGGCCACTAAGCGCTCTGCATATTCCGAGGCCGTGGCAAAATCGCGAAGTTGCAGGCTGGATTCCACAATCGCCCGGTAAATCTGCGGCCGCAGCGAAGACTGCGGATACTTTTTGAGAAAGTCGAGCAGGTTGCGCATCATCGCCGCGCGGTCATTCCCGGCCTGCTCGATGGCTTTCTGCAAGTCTTGCTGCTCAAGTGCCGGCCCCGTCGGCGCTTCCTGTTTGGGGATTTGCGGCTCGGCTGCGGTCACGGGGGGCGCCGCTCCCGGCCCGGGCTCTGCCTCCTCCTGGGCGAACATGGGAAGCGCCTCTAAACACATCAGAGCCAGGCAGCCCGCACGAAGCACAAGCGAATTGGGTCGGAACAACTTCACCACCTTATTGTACCGGGGAGCCAAGCATTTTGGAAAATCAACAGGGAATCCGATTTGAAGTGCGGGAACTCTGCACTCGCTTTTGAGCATTAACCGAAGCGGTCAATCGAGAGTGCGTGCGCCAATTGAATATCATCGAAGGCCCAATCTCGAAACAGCTTACGACCCGCTGCCCACGATGACGCTACCTGAAACCGTATGCACTTCCACCCGGCCGGCGGAATCGCCAACGTGCGCGCGCAGCGAATGCTTGTTCTGTTCCTCAAGAATCACGGGAATGCTTGTGCGAATGTCGCCGGAAGTGGATTCCGCCGAAAGCAGAAAGCTCGCGTTGGAGGGCACGCGTATCTCCACGGAACCGGAAATCGTCTTCAACTCCCACAACCGGCTCGCGCTGGGATTTCCCGAGACCTGGATGGAGCCCGAAATGGCGTGCACTTTTACGTCGTTAGTCGCCCCAACAATTTCAATCGAGCCACTCGCCGCGGACGCATCCACGCGGTCCCCAGGCCGCTGCACGCGAATGGATCCCGAAGCGGCGCTGACCTTTAATTCTCCCTTAACGTCGGCGAGGGCAATGTCGCCGGAGGCGCTGGAAACCCGCAGAAAGCCGTCAACGGAAGATACGTCGATGGACCCGCTGGCCGCATTCACCTGTGCATCGCGCTCCACGCGGTACACGTGCACATATCCGGAAGCCGAACTGGCCTTCACCGGGCCCTTCACGTTGTCGATAGTAATCCCACCTGAGGCCACCCCGGCATCAATTTCCGTGTCATGCGGAACTTCCACCTGATAATCGATCGACACGTTCTTCAGCCACGACGAATTCTTTCCGATCCGGATCGTATTCCCGCTTTGCTCCAATGGCGGGTTGCCGGCAACTTCCTCCACGCTTTTTGCGGACCCGCCGAAGAGTGACCAGCCCCCCGGCATCACTTTCCCACGGACATGCACCATACCGTCAGAACTCCCCCGGATTTCCACATTTCCGGAGCCGCTGCTCAGCTCGATGCGCACCGGTGCGGTTACTTTGAACGACCGGTCAAACGTGGCGCTGTCGGCGGCCAACGCAGGCAGGCCCACAGCCGAAACCCCTGCGAAAAGCAGGATTACGGAAAATCTCGTGAAGTAGCGTGTAAGCATAGGACCAATGGCGCCCGGCGAACCGGGCCCTCCTATTATAAAGATACGCAGATTGCGCCTAGGATGTTCCCGCGGCCTTGGTGAGGGTTTCGTTGAGGGAACCCTGCCGGTAACCCTCCAAATCCAGAGCCACATAGGTGAACCCGGCGGACTTCAGGGCCTGCGCGATCGCCGCGGCCATTTTCGGATTCAGGGCTCTCGGCAACTCGTCGGGAGCCAGTTCGACCCGGGCCAGCTTATCGTGCAAGCGCACGCGAAACTGCTGGAATCCAAGCGCCCGAAGGGCCGCTTCACCACGTTCCACCAGAGACAAGCGTTGGGGGGTGACTTCCGTGCCGTAAGGCAGCCTCGACGCCAGGCAGGCGGAGGCGGGACGCTCCCAGCAAGAGAGCCCCGCGCGTTTCGCGAGAAAACGAATCTCCGGCTTGTACAAATTGGCCTGAAGCAAGGGCGTCAGGATCTGATGCTCAGCGGCGGCGCGATGCCCCGGCCGGAAATCCGAAGTGTCATCGGCATTCACCCCATACGCGATGGCCGCAAACTGGCGTTCCCGGGCAAGCTCATCGAGCACGGTAAAAAGTTCGTCCTTGCAGTAGTAGCAGCGATCCGCAGCGTTGGCGCGATAAGCGGGATTCTCGAGTTCCCGCGTGACAACAAACTCGTGCCGGACGTGCGTGGCGCCGAGGAAAATCTCAAGCTGCTCGCGGTCATAAGTAGAATAGCTCTCGGAAAGTGCGGTAACCGAAAGCGCTCGCTCGCCCAGTGCCTGCTCCGCCGCCCACGCAAGATACGCCGAATCGGTTCCCCCGGAGAGCGCCACAATCAACGAAGGCCATTTGCCAAGCGCGCCGAAAAGATCGCGTTCCTTCTGCTCGGCAACCTGCGCCGAAGCCTCGCCCATTCGTATGTTGATCAGTGTTGCCATGCCCCGTAAGCTTCCCTCGGCAGTATAACGCGAAGCCGCTCGAATCTCCCATTTGGAGCGCAGTGACGTCGATCCCCGCCCCAATAATTTGCTATTTGAAATCCAGAAGCACCTCCACCGTGCCCTTCGCCGCGTCCGTCTGCAGATAATGGCCAACCGCGTCGTAGTGCACCGGCAAATCTTTGAAGATCAATTCACGGTGGGTTTCCAGGCGAAACAGAAAATCCTCAAACACCTTCTTGTCAAACAAGTCGCCGGGTTTTAATGTCCACGCCTCCTGGATTCGCCGCTCTCCCGCCAGCGACATTCCGGAAATGGTCATCGAGCCGTAACGGAAGGTCTGTCCCTCTACAATCGAAATTTCGTAGGAAACCGTGTGCCCCGCGTCGTCATACGCCGGTGTCGGCGTCACCTTCGCTTCTAAAAATCCGCGCTGCCCATACTCCTCACGCACACGTTCCCAGCCGCCCTCAATGGCTTGCCCGTCGGCAACGTCGCCAGCCTTCAATCCCAATTTGTTGTTAAGCGTGATGGTGGAGATGGCCGCGTTTCCCTTCCACTCCACGCCTTTCCATTTGTAAATCGACCCCGGCATGCACGGCACGAACACAGGAATCCGATCCGATAACGCCTGGTTAGGATTGCCGGAAAGGCGTACTTCCGGCGGTCCGATTTTTGCCTGTAGGAATCCCTGCTGCTGATAGAGGGGCCGAATCTGCTCGGCAAGAAACAGATCGATGCTCATCCGCGAGTAGGGGTGCCCGACAACATCCGAAAGACGCGCGCGCACCCCCAGGTTCTCAGTTATTTTGGGGTCGCTGAACTCCAGGCTGGCAATTTTCGCGCCGGGGCCTTCAACGCTGAATTGCTGCTCCGACCCGTCAAAGAGCGGGCTGAGGACGACTTGGTGTGCGATTTCAATGTGGGAATCGCGAGAGGCAACAAACGCCTTCAGTAAGTCGGCGGCCCGCTCCACCACTTGCCCTGCTTCAGGCAGGTGGCCGTCGTAGAAGGGAAGTCCCTTGCGGATGGCTTCATCCAATTCGGAATCCGCGTACCAGGGAAAATTATCGTAGGAAACCACCAGCCGCGGATTTTCTTCCACATGGAAAACCAGCACCACGGCGCCTCTGGGTGTGTCAAATTTAAAGCTCACCTTCGCAAAAAGTCCTGTGCGCACAAGCGCGTCGGCGGCCTCCTGAAAATCCTTGCGCCCAACCTGCGAGCCGGTCGCGAGGCCGCTCAACGAAATAACCTGCGCTTCCGTGAGGTATTTCAGGCCTTCGACACGGACTTCATGCAGCGTCGCGGTTTGCGCCGACAGGGCAGCAGAAAAGGAAAGGCTCAGAAGCGCAACGAGGAAGAAAAACGCCAGGCGATGCCTCATGGCCACATTCTAGCCGAATTTCGCAGGCACCGGCGAGAAGCGATCCGTACCCGTCTTGCACTCTTATTCCACGGTGACGGATTTGGCCAAGTTGCGCGGCTGATCCACGTCGCAACCACGCCGCACCGCAATGTGATACGCCAGAAGCTGCAGTGGAATGATTTCAAGGAGCGGAGACAGCAGGTCGGGCGCCGGCGGCAATTCGATAATCTGATCCGAGGCCTCGCGCGCAAGATGGTCTCCGGTGGTGACGATGGAAATCACAATCCCGTCGCGCGCCTTCACCTCTTTTATATTCGAGACGCTCTTTTCATAAAGCGTCATGGATGCCGGGTCCGATTCATCCCGCGTGGCCAGCACCACCACCGGCAGATTTTCGTCGATCAGCGCGTTCGGTCCATGCTTCATTTCGCCGGAAGGATACCCCTCGGCGTGAATATAGGAGATTTCCTTCAGCTTCAGCGCGCCCTCCAGGGCGATCGGATAGTGAATGCCGCGCCCCAGATACAGAAAATCCGACTGACGGAAATATTGCCGCGCCAGATTTTCATAAACTCCAGTTTCGTCCGCCTGCAAAATTGTTTCCATTTTGTGCGGAATACGCGTGAACTCCAGCATTAAATTCGCGCGCTGCAAGAGGCGCAAGTCTTCCTCGTGTCTGCCCGAGGTAAGATGCCAGCAGCACCAGCGCGGCCAGTTGCCCGGTAAACGCTTTGGTCGATGCGACCCCAATCTCGGGTCCCGCGTGCGTCAGCAACGTCCCCGCGGCTTCGCGGGTAATCATCGAACCTTTCACATTGCAAATCGCCAAGCTGGGTGAGCCTTTCTGCTTGGCTTCGCGCTGCGCCGCCAGGGTGTCGGCGGTTTCGCCGGACTGGCTGATGCAAACGGTCAGCGTCCGGGAATCGATGATTGGGTCGCGGTAGCGGAATTCACTCCCGTAGTCCACTTCCACCGGAAGCCGCGCCAGCCGCTCGATCATGAATTTCCCGGCTAGGCCGGCGTGCCAACTGGTGCCGCAAGCCACGATGCGCACGTTTTGGAATTCGCGAAACTCCTTTTCGGTGATGGCCATTTCGTCCAGAAACACTTTGCCGGTGTCCTGCGAAATGCGTCCCAGCATGGTGTCGCGGACGGCGCGAGGCTGCTCGAAAATCTCTTTCTGCATGAAATGCTTGTAGCCGCCCTTTTCAGCCATGATGGGATCCCAGGTAACTTGCTGAGCCGGGCGATCCAACGGATTGCCGTCGTGGTCGGTCACTCGCACACCGTCCAGTGTGAGCACCGCGACGTCGCCATCCGCGAGGAAGAACATCTTGCGGGTGTGTTCCAGCAGCGCCGGAATGTCGCTGGCGACAAAGTATTCGCCTTCGCCCAGCCCGATGACCGAGGGCGGCCCG
This sequence comes from uncultured Acidobacteriota bacterium, assembly GCA_963781995.1. GTDB lineage: Bacteria > Acidobacteriota > Terriglobia > Acidiferrales > UBA7541 > Acidiferrum. The sequence goes on from CAWAHR010000002.1 coordinate 135,807, forward strand.
ATCCGCGCCGCGATCAGCTTTTGCTGGTCCTTGGCGGAAAGAAATACCAGCGAATATATTCCCCGCAAATCCTTCAGCGTCTTCCGGACGGCTTCTTCAAACGGCAGGTTCTTGGCGTACTTTTCCACCAGGTGGGCCACGATTTCCGTGTCCGTCTCGGTCACGAACTTGTGCCCCTCGCGCTGCAACTGTTCCTTCAGCTCCAGGTAGTTCTCGATAATCCCGTTGTGCACCACCACGTACTGCCCGGTGCAATCGCGGTGCGGATGCGCGTTTTCTTCCGTTGGCCGGCCGTGCGTGGCCCAGCGGGTGTGACCGATGCCATACGTGCCATCGATGGGAGATTCACGCAGCACTTCCTCGAGGTTCTTCAGTTTCCCTGGCGCGCGCCGGATCTCAAGTTTGCCGTTTCCGTCGACCACCGCGATGCCCGCGGAATCGTAGCCGCGATATTCCAGCTTGCGCAGCCCTTCAATAATCACCGGGACTACTTTCTTACGGCCGATATAACCAACGATACCGCACATGCGGGGGTCTCCTAGCGTTTGTTGGTTCAGGGTAACATGCGCACTCCTGCCGGCGCCCGAAAAGCGCAGGGGACATGCGGCGAAGTTACTGTGGGTCGGGAATCCGTTCGTTGAAGACGCGCTGCATTTCGAAGGTATTCAACTTGCGATTGGCATCGAAATAAAAAGTCACTCGGGCGGTTACCGGCGTCACCGTTTCGGTGTCAATGTGGCGGATCTTCGCCACCACCGTGCCCTGCTTCCCGCTTGGCTCGACGCCATACCCGCGATTGTCTAAAAAGGTTAAGACACTAGCCTCCGGTGTTCCGGGGGGAAGTTGCTGGTCGATCATATCCTGGATGGGTTTCAATTGCGGATCCGTCGTTCGTGGGGCTTGCTTACAACCCGCGGCCAATAGTAGTACCACGGCCAACACCACTACCCCGCGCCTGGATAACCACCGCAAGCGTGGGCCCCAGGACCGGGTTAGGGGAAGTTTCGTGAAGTCCAGTGTCATTCCACAATCTCAAATCGAAATTCTTCGATCACCGGGTTGGCCAGCACTTCCTTGGAAATACGCTCCACCTGCTGCTGCGCTTCCTCGCGATTCCAGCCGTCCAGATTGAGCACAAAAAACTTGCCCTGCCGGACGTCGGAAACCTGCGCGAATCCCAGGCCCGAGAGGGCATTGTGGATTGTCTTCCCCTGGGGGTCGAGAACGGTGCGCTTAGGCATCACCCACACGTGTGCTTTCATGAACCACAGTATAGCAATTCCCCCGAAGCGCTTCACCCTGCCCGACCGGCCAGTTTGGAGCTCGGAAATTCAGCTTCCGCTTTTGAGGACGCAGTGGAAGCGCCAAGCGCTACCGCGGCTCCCCAAACGCGTGGCCGAAACTGCTTTCCACCAGCGCCGCAAGCTCTTCCTCCGTCAATCCCATTGCGTGCGCATTGCGATATTCGTCGCTCAGCGAAGTGTGAAACATCGCCGGATCGTCGGTTGAAATCGTCACCGGCACGCCGCGTCGCAAAAGCTCCGGCAGTGGATGATCCACAATCGCCGCCCGTGGATTTCCGCGCTGTACTCCCAGCGCGCCCGTGCGCACATTGCTTCCCGGGCAAACCTCCAACGGAATATTCCGTTCCGCCAGGAGATCGATTAGCGCCTCATCATGAATGGCGGCGATGCCGTGGCCAATCCGCTGGACGCCGAGCAACTCGATGGCCTCCCGGATTTTCTCGGGTCCCCCGATTTCGCCGGCATGCATCAGCCGCTGAAGGCCCGCTTCCGCCGCGCGCTCGTAAACTTTTCGGAATTCTGAAGCCGGCAGGCTGAGCTCGTCGCCGCCAATTCCAAAGGCCACGATGCGTCGCGAATGACACTCTTTGGCAACTTCAACCACCCGCATGGCCGCATCGGCCCCAAATTGCCGCACCGCATCAAAAATCCAGTTCAATCGCAGGCCGCGGCTCTCAAACGGCTCCGCGGCGGCCAGGATCGCTTCGAAATTGGCTGCTGGCCGCTGCTGGCGCAGAAACATGATCCCTACGGAAAGAGTCGCTTCGGCGTATACCACATTTTGTTCGAGAAGCTGCTCCGCCAAATCGGCAGTAACCAGCGCAAAATCGCCTGGTTCACGCAGGAACGATGTTACCCACTTGAAGGCGTCCAGAAAGCCTGCAAAATTCGTGTACGCGTAACGCCGCCGCACTTCCTCTTCCGTCAACGCCACCCCGTGCCGCGCCGCCAATTGGCAGGCAATCGGTGGGCGAATCGAGCCCTCCAGGTGCAAATGCAACTCCGCCTTGGGCAGGGCGGCAATTCGCTCGGGAAAAGGATTGGCGGGCACGGTGCGGAGTCTAACGGGGAAGTTGCGGCTTGCCTGCATTGGTCCACGCGGTCAGCCAGTAGGAGCCGACGTCGGTCGAAGCGTCCGAAAGCTGCCGAATCAGGGAAGCCGCGGTCAAATTATAAAAACGATCGTAATATTCGTCGGTGTACGAAGTAAGTCCCTTCTTCGCGTGACGGTCGGCAAGCAGCAGGGATTCCACCAGGCTGTGGGCATCCAGGCAGGTCTCAAAGGCATAGTCGGTTGGGTCGCTGATGAAAAATGCATCATGCGTGCTCATGGGAAAATAGGATCCGTAACGCACGATCAATACGCTGTTGAAGCGGTCGTTCACCCCGTTCTGCCCTGTCAGCCGCCCGTCATAATTTTCCGTGGTGTTGAACGGGTCATGCGCCTCGGCGACGTAGTTCGCCAGAAACGCCGCGTCCAGTTTGGCCTGGTCCCAGCGCCCGGCCTTCAAATCTTCGGTCAGTTTCTGGCTGTAGACGCCAATCTCCCATGGCAGCAGCCCAGTGGATTGGATTTTGGACTTGCTGTATTTCTCGATAGCGGCTTTGTAGCTGCGCGGCAGGCTCTCAAACGGAAACTTGCCGTATTTATCGAGTTCGATGAAATGGTTGTTTCGTTCCCAGGGATGCTCGTCGATCAGGCCCAACGGGTCGTTCACATGGTCCATCAAAAATTTGCGGTTATTCTCGAAGAAAGGGCGCAATTCGTAGGGCAGCGTGTCCACGGCGCGATTCACCACCAGGCGTTGCGCGCTGTCGCCCCAGGCCAGGCCCGTCCGCGGCGCCAGCAAGCCAAAAAGCGCCAGCAACACAACCGCCATTCCCTTCGTTCGTGCTTTCGCGGAAAATCGCCGGGGCATGACTCGCTTCCTCAACTGGTTCCTACTTGGCGGCGGCCAACCTTAGGGTACTCTTTCTCCGTCCGTAAAAATAATAAATCACCAGACCGATGATGAGCCAGGCGAAGAAACGCAGCCAGTTCATGATCGGCAATCCGGCCATCAACAGCACGCAGGTAATAATCGTAATCACCGGTGCCAGCGGCCCGCCGGGAGCGCGGAAGGCTCGGGGCCGGTCCGGTTCGCGGTAACGCAAAATCAGCACCCCTCCCCCCACCAGCGCGAACGCGAACAGTGTCCCGATGTTCGAAAGATCCGCCAGCGTGCCGATATCCAACAATCCCGCGGGAACCCCCACCACAAACCCCGCCAGCCACGTCGAAAAATCCGGGGTGTGAAATCTCGGATGCACCCGCCCGAAAATTCTCGGCAACAGCCCGTCGCGCGACATCGCGAACCATACGCGCGCCTGCCCCAGCTGAAACACCAGCAGCGAAGAAATCATTCCCATCAGCGCCCCGCACAAAACCACCAGCCGCACGCCGCCGAAATGCAGTTTCTTCATCGTGTTCACCACTGGCGCCGCGTCATCCATCAGCGTCTGCCAGGGCACCAGCCCGGTCAGCACCACCACCACCGCTATGTACAAAATCGTGCAAACCACCAGCGTCGCAATGATGCCCCTCGGCAAATCCCGCTGCGGATTCTTGCACTCCTCTGCCGCGGTCGAAACCGAATCGAATCCGATATACGTGAAAAACACGATCGACCCGCCCGTCAGAATCCCCGGCCATCCGTTCGGCGCGAACGGATGCCAGTTCGCCGGCTTGATGAAGCGGGCCGCTACCCCCACGAACACCAGGATCGCCACAATCTTCATCAGCACCATCACGTTATTGGTTTCAGCCGACTCTTTAATCCCGCGCACCAGAATCACCGTCAGCAGCATCACGATCACGAACGCCGGCCAGTTAAACCCGAAATGCCACCCGGGTCCATAAATCATGTTCCCCTGCAAATCGGGCAAACCGGTCGGCAAATACGCCGGCGAAATCCATTTCGGATCCGGATGCCAGCCGAACCAATCCAGCAAATCCACAATGTGCGCCGAAAATCCCACGCTCACCGCCATGTTGCTCACCGCGTATTCCAGAATCAAATCCCACCCGATAATCCACGCGATCAACTCGCCCATCGTCGCGTAAGTGTAGGTATACGCGCTCCCGGCAATCGGTATCATCGCCGCAAGTTCCGCATAACAAACCGAGGCAAATCCGCACACAATCGCCACAAGTATGAAAGAAAGCGCAATCGCCGGTCCCGCGCCCGGCCGCCCAAACGATGTGGATCGCGTGATCAGGTATTCCAGCAAGGGAGCGTTCAATATCGAGGAAACTTGCAGCTTCTGCCCGGCAATTGCCGTCCCCACCACCGTGAATATGCCCGAGCCAATCACCGCCCCGATGCCCAGGGACGTCAGGCTCAGCCAACCAAGGGATTTTTTTAATCGAACTTCAGCGTTTTCGGAGTCGGATAGCAGTTGGTCAATGCTTTTGCAACGAAACAGTGGTGACGCCACCCAAGGTCTCCGCTCGCATCCGGGCGCCCCAACCGTTATCGGGGATTGGCCATGCTCCGTGCATCAGGCCGGACACGCAATGTGGGAATGATTACGGCCCAATGTATCGCGACTTCGCCCATGGCGCAACTCAACGTCTTCAGTCCGGCGGCCACATCATGGGGAAGAGCTTCCCGGCATCCTCTGGAGAAAGCTTCGCCCCTGCCATTTGCACGGCATAAGAAAGCACCGGGTCGCGCCCAGCAGCCAAGTCATTGGCCGTAGGAAGAATCACTTCGTCCGGTGTAACCCCCTGATGCTCCAGGCTCTTCCCGTCGGGCATGATCACGTCTGCCTCGGTAACGGTCAGTCCATAACCTTGTCCGGAATCATGGCCCATCCGTGTATCGAGTCCCAGCGACTGGTAATGAAAGCGGGATTCCATCACGCTCCCGCTGGTTTTGTCGCCGATCACCGTCGCGCGTTTCTCCAGCTGCATGGTCCTCGCGAAAATTTCCGAAGCCGAGGCGGACCTGCGGTCCACCAAAACGATGATCTTTCCCTTATATGCCATATCACCACGAGACTTCGCCACCTGTGGGGGTGCGGGTTTTCGCATAATGGGCGTATCCACTGTAACGTCGTGATCGACGACCCCTCCAATCAGCCGCTGCAGAGTCGCCACGTAGCCACCCCCGTTCCCCCGAAGATCCAGAATCATGGCGGGGTATTTTCTGGATTCGCCCAACATTTCGTCGATGGCCTTTTCGTTTACCGTAAATGTCGGAAAATTCCAAATAATTGCGGCTTCTCCCACATTTGCCGATCGCCGCTGCACGACTCGTTGATTGGACTGCCATTCCCTGACCAGATCCCAATAATCGAGGCCCTGAAAGATATGCATCCTCTCACCGGTCACCTTGGGCATCACGTTGAGGACACGCTGAGATCCATCAGGGCTGCGGACCGCCAATTCGTCCGCAGCCTGAGGACGGAGGACCCGAAAGATGTAGTGCAGCTCCCATAAATTCTCGGGGGAAGGTGAAACTTTATTCAAGCTCACGATCTGATCTCCTACCTTCAACCCCTTCCTCTCCGCGTCAGCTCCTGGTTTGACCGCCAACACGTAGCATTGATTTCCCACTGTTGCGAATTGATAGCCATAGTCCATCCGGTAGGTTCTCCGCGGAGGGATCAGAAAGGTATGCGAATCGTTTAGTGGTCGTATGGCCCATGCGACCGTCGCAATCGCCTGGTTGTAGGTCGTGGCAGTCTTAACGCGATCTTTGGCCTCTTTGAACCGCGCGTCCAGATCCACACCATGAAACTTCGGGTCATAGTAGTTGCCCTTGATCGTCGATTTCACGTCGTCGAGCATCGCTTCAACGATGCTGCGTTCCTGCGAATTGATAGGGGCTTCTTGCGCCGATGACCTCGCAGACATGCTTATTTGCAGAAAAACCAATAATATCGCGCATTGAAGGATAACCGGGCTTCTACCCCCTCGGATGCCCACATGCATTCGAGTCATCGTTTCCCCTCCACATGGCATTGGGATGGAATCTGGAGCCGCAACCCGCTGATGACTCCGGCGCGGCCAGGAGGAATGTAATTGCTAGTGGCTTCCGAGTCAACTCCAATGACTGGCGGCGAGCTCTTCAGATGTAGTTATGTCTGTGTACCAGCGGTCCCCAGACAGAAGATATCGCGCGATATAAGCGATATAAGAAGTTCTTAAACTGGCTGCAACTGCGCAAAGCGCTCGACGAATTTCTTGGTGCCGCGGCCGGGAAAGCTGACGCTAACCCGCCGGTCTTCGTCGTCGCCTTCAACGCCCACCACCGTGCCCACGCCGTATTCCGGGTGGCGCACCTTTTGCCCCAACAACGGGTCGGCCTGTTTGCCACGATTGATTGCGGAGCGTCCAAACGACGGTGTGGCGGAAGATGCGGCGTGGCGTTGCGGTGCGCGCGCTGCCGGAGTGGACATTCCCCGCACCCGGCGGGTGAACTCTTCCGCGGAATACGAATATTCGGGATCGGGCTCATAGCGCCGCGTTTCGCCAATTTCGGACATTGAGCCGCGCACCGTGTCCACCAGCTCGCTCGGAATCTCCGCCAGAAACCGCGAAGGGAGTGACGCTCGCATTTGCTGCTCGTTTCCGAAGACCCGCCGGTAAACCGCCCGCGTTAGCGTTAGCGATTTCCGCGCCCGCGTCATCCCCACGTACACCAGCCGGCGTTCTTCCTCGATTCCTTTTTCCTCGCCGATCGACCTGCTGTGCGGGCAGATGCCGTCTTCCATTCCGGTCAGAAAAACGTGATCGAATTCCAATCCCTTGGTGCTGTGCAGGGTGATCAAGGTAACGCCGGGCTTCCCTTCGAACGAGTCGGCATCGCTCACCAGCGCCGCCGCATCCAGAAACTCGGTGAACGATTCGCCCGCATCCATCGCTTCGGCAACCGCGCGGACAAGTTCCTCCAGGTTTTCGATGCGTGCCACGTCTTCCGGCGTGTTGCGATCCTTCAACATACTCATGTAGCCGGTTTCCTCAAGCACGTAACGCAGATAATCCGCCGGCTCCTTGGTCGAATGGCCTTCCTGCAGCCGCACAATCAATTCGCGAAAAGCCCGCAGCGGAGCCACCGCGCGGCTGGACGCCGGATTGGTCATCAGCGATTCCATAGCATCCCAGAACGAAAGCGATTCCTTTTGAGCCACATCCCGCAAGGCATCCACCGTGGTTTTTCCAATCCCGCGCGCAGGCATATTCAACACCCGCAGCAGCGAGATATCGTCTTCGGGATGCAGCGCCAGCCGCACATACGCCAGCGTGTCCTTCACTTCCGCGCGGTTGTAAAAGCTGAAGCCGCCAACCAGCTTGTAGCGCACTCCGCGGCGCCGAAACACCTCTTCGAACGAGCGCGACTGAAAATTCGTGCGGTACTCGACCGCGCAAGTCTGGTCCGGATCGTCTCCCAGAATGCGCTCAAGTTCTCCGGCCACAAATTCCGCTTCGGCCTGGGCGTCGCGCGCCTCGTAATAGCGCAGGTTGCCGCCCGCTTCGTTTTCCGCGCGCAGAGTCTTGCCCAGGCGATCCGGATTGTTAGCCACCACGGCTGCCGCCGCATCCAGGATTTTCTGCGTGGAGCGGTAATTGCGCTCCAATCGAATAACCTTTGCGGCTGGAAAGTCCTGCGAAAAACTCAGCAGGATGGAAACATCGGCGCCGCGCCAACGGTAGATAGACTGATCTTCATCGCCGACCACGCAGATATTCTGCCGCTCGTTGGTCAGCAGGCGCAGCAGTTCGTACTGCACCCGGTTGGTGTCCTGATATTCATCCACATGCAAATACGCGAAACGATTGCGCCAACGATCGCGCACCTCTGGAACTTCGCGCAGCAATCGCGCCGAACGCAACAGGAGGTCGTCGAAGTCAACGGCTTTGCTCTGCTTGAGTAGTATTTCGTAGCCGGCGTAAATGTCCGCGATCTTGCGGGTGTCCGGGCCAAAGGCCTCGGCGCGCACTTGTTCAGGAGCTTGCGCGTGGTTCTTTGCATGGCTGATGCGGCTCAGCACATTCCGCGGCGTCAGGGCATCGTCGTCAATCTGCAGCTTGGCCATCACCAGCTTCACCGCTGCCAGCTGATCGTCATCGTCGTAGATGGCAAAATCCTTGGTGAGCCCCGCGTGAGGGGCTTCCCGCCGCAACAGCCGTGCGCACAACGAATGAAACGTGGAAATCCACGGCCGCTCCGGGGGCACACCCGCCCGCAGCAGCAGATCGCTGACGCGAGTCTGCATCTCCTCCGCCGCTTTGTTGGTAAACGTCACCGCCAGGATAGAATCCGCCGGGGTGCGTTTGGCAATGAGATTGGCCATGCGAAAGGTGATCGCACGGGTCTTGCCCGTGCCGGCGCCGGCAAGAATCAATACCGGCCCTTCGGTAGTTTCCGCGGCCAGACGTTGCTCAGGGTTCAGTTTTTCGAGGAAGTTTTGCATGGAGTCCGGAGAATTAGAATTGTTTTCGCACCACCATGTTAGCCGACGGCGCAGCAGCGGGCAAATCGACGCGCAAATGCCGGAAAATTAATTCGCTGAACTGTGGTTAAAATCGATGTCGAAATAGAGGATGGCTTGCTTGGTGGCCATGCGTTGGAGGTCCGGCACATACAGCCGTGCGGTCTGCAGGAGATCCCATTCACCACGCAAATCGAAATACACCAGGCCCTCCATGCTGCTGTGCGCCCCGATAACGCTCGAGGGCATCCCGGCGTTCTGGCAAGCCTCCTTGAACTCCACCCAATTTTTATCGCGCTCGGGTTTTGGCTTGCTGATGGGCAGGGGAATCGGGCTGCGTCTCGCGGTGGGATCCTTTCCGTTCTGTTTCAGCATCACAGTGTCCGCCACGTCGTCGGGAGTCAGAGTTTCCAGCTCCTGGCGGTTTTCTTCATCGAGCTGCACCAACAGGCGAATGCGGTCCAAATTAAGCTTTACACCCTCGTCGTTGTCGTTGCGAATGGTAAGCCGCAAAGCCACTATGCCGCCGTTAAAGGGCGATTTTTTCGGAAATTTTTCCTTGTAGCGGCTGGCTTGCGTCCAGGGATCCACGCCGATGGTCACGCCCTCGTGCGCATCCAGGATGGACGCTCGCAACGGCTTTGCCTGCTGTCCGGATGCCGCCGGCCGCAGCAAAAGCCCCAAAAAGACCAACACAACCACAGCCAGGAGTTTCCTCATAAGGCTATAATAGGCTGTTTGCATCCTGAGGCCTTCGATTCTTGGGGGAGAAGCCGGGTTGCTCCGCTTCTCGAATCTTGGCCGTAGGCGAATCCCGGAACATCCGGAGTCATGGCGAGTGTATCTCCTCTACAGCATTCTGATGGGCTTGGCCGCCCTGTTGACGTCGCCTTATTGGCTGGTGCAGGGTTTGCGCCACGGCAAATACCTTTCCAATCTGGGGCAACGCCTCGGATTCAGCCTTCCCGGATTGGAAAAGCTACTCCCCCAGCATCCCGGCGCCATCTGGATTCACGCTGTCAGCGTTGGAGAGGTCCTTTCCGGTGTCGCGCTTGCTCGCGAATTGAAGGGCTCCTACCCCCAGCGGCCGCTGGTAGTCTCGACGACGACCCTCACCGGCTACGCCCTGGCCAAGGAGCGGATGCCGTTCGCTGATGCCGTGATCTACTTCCCGCTGGACTGGGCGTTCAGCGTCCGTAGAGTGCTGGATGCGGTGAAGCCGGCAATCATCGTCATCCTGGAAACGGAGATCTGGCCCAACTTTTTGCACGAAGCTTCCCGGCGGAAAATTCCCGTGCTCTTCCTGAGCGGCCGCCTCTCAGACCGCTCCTTCGCGCGTTGGCGGAGCTTTCTGCGCATCTTCGGTCTCTTTCTGAAGCCCCTGCTCAAATCCGCGCTAAGCAGCCCTGCGGGGTTCTTCATGCAAACGGAGCAGGACGCCGAACGCATTCGTGCCCTGGGTGCGCCCGCGGAGCGCGTGAAAGTCAGCGGCAATTTGAAGTACGACCTGGAATTGCCCGAGCCCACGCCGCTGGCTCAATGGCTGGAAGAAGAATGCGACCGCCGCGGCCGCCGCCCCCTGATCGTGGCCGGCAGTGTCGTAGCCACCGAAGAACCGCTGGCGTTGATCTCCTTTGGCGTGGTCCAGGGAGATTTTCCCAGGGCGCTGCTGGTTTTGGCTCCGCGCAAGCCGGAGCGCTTTGCCGCCGCTGCGGAATTCATCCAGGAATCGCATCGCAAATTTATTCGCCGCTCGGAGCTCTCCATTCCGGGCCCCGGCATCTCTGCAAATGGTGGCGGCGGGCAAAACGCCATTCCGGAAGACGCCACAGTGCTACTGCTCGATACCATCGGTGAACTCGCGTCGCTTTACCGGCTCGCCGACGGCGCTTTTGTCGGCGGTTCGCTCGTTGAATCGGGCGGCCATAACATCTTGGAGCCGGCGGCTTTCGGCAAAGTGCCGGTGTTCGGCCCATCCATGGAAAATTTCGCCGCTATGGCTTCGCGATTCGTCGAATCGGACGCCGCAATACAGGTGGAAAGTCCTGAAGACGCGGGTGTGGAATGGATTCACCTGCTGAAAGATCCCGCCAAGATGAAGCGCATGGGCGACACCGCGCGTCAGTTGGTGGAGAGCAGCCGCGGCGCTCTGGACCGCGCTCTCACGGAGATTGCCGGTCATCTCGGCGGTGCGGCACGATGATTGTGCCGCCCTGGCTGCGCTTGCTGCTGTGGCCGGCGTCGGTGCTCTACGGCGACTTGGCGCGTTTACGGGCTCGTCTGTATGCCCACGGCACGCTGCATTCCCGGCGACTGAAAACCCCCGTCGTGAGCGTGGGCAATTTGACGCTGGGCGGCACGGGCAAGACCCCAATGGTAATCTGGCTGGCCGAGCGATTTCTGGCCGAGGGCAAGCGCGTTGCCATTCTGAGCCGCGGCTACAAGGGCAGCGGCGGCACCAGCGACGAAATCGAGCTGATGAAATTCCGTCTCCGCGACCAAGTCCTATTCGGCATTGGCCCGGATCGCTTCCAACAAGGCCGCCGCCTGGAAGAAAAAGGCGTGGATGTGTTTTTGCTCGACGATGGTTTCCAACACCTGCAACTCGCCCGCGACGTAAATATTCTCCTAATGGACGCCTCCCAGCCTCTTGCACGAGAGAGCATGCTCCCGGCCGGCCGCCTGCGCGAGCCGGTATCCGCCATGGAGCGCGCGGACATCCTTGTATTTACCCGTTCCGAAACTTCGCCTGCAACACAGGCCGCCATCGAAAAGCTGGGGGAATATCCCGTCTTCTCCGCGGCCACGCGTCTCCGCGGATTCCGGCGGCTCGGCGCGGGATTTCAGGTGCTGGCGTCTGAAGCGATCGGCGCGGGTCCCTTTTACGCCTTCTGCGGCATCGGCAATCCCCAGGCGTTTTTCCGCGATCTGAAGAGTTGGAATATTCCCGTGGCGGAAACCAGCGAATTTCCCGATCATCATCGTTATGACGCGCGCGACGCCGGCGAACTGGAGACGATTGCCCTGGCCAGCGGCGCGAAAGCCCTGGTGACTACGGAAAAAGACGCCCAAAATCTCACCGGCCTGCAGTTCACCGGCCTTCCGGTTTTTATCGCCGTGATCGACTTGGACCTTCCGCAGCAAGACGCGTTCCTCTCCGCCATCCGCGCTCGCCTTGCGGAAAGGAGCGCGGCAGTATGAAACTCCTTGTGCGCGCCACCAATTGGGTGGGCGACGCTATCTTGGCGCTGCCCGCGCTGCGGGCCGTTCGCCAACGCTTCCCGGAAGCACAAATCAGCATCCTGGCGCGGCCGTACGTGGCGGATATCTATCGCGGGCAGCAGGTCTGCGACGACTTGATCCCCTATGATCCCAAGAGCGAGCATCGCGGTTGGCGCGGCCGCGAGACACTTGTCGCCGGGCTGCGCGCGCGCAAGTTCGATGTGGCTTTGCTGTTGCAGAACGCGTTCGACGCTGCCTGGCTCGCCTGGCGCGCAAAAATTCCCCAGCGTATCGGCTATGCCCGCGATGGACGCAGCCTTTTGCTCACCAAGCCGATCAAAGTCCCAAAGCCCGGCGAAATTCCCTCGCACGAGAAGTTTTATTATCTGGAGCTGCTCCGCCGCGCCGGTTGGGTCGATCAGCTCAGGGATGACGACCATATCAGCTTGAGTGTTTCCGGCGTGGACCGCCAAAACGCGATGCGAACCCTTGCGGATGCCGGCGCTCGTCCCAACGCCCTGCGCCTCGCTGTTGGCGCGGGCGCTTCCTACGGTTCCGCCAAATGCTGGCCGCCGGATCGTTTCGCGGCCGCGCTCAACGGCGTGCTTTCCGAACATGATGCCGACGTCATTCTCTTCGGCACTCCCGGCGAAACACCGGTTTCCTCCGCCATCGCCGAGGCGCTGAACCGTCCACCGATTAATCTGACGGGCAAAACGTCCATCGCGGAATTGCCGGGCCTGCTTTCGCAATGCCACCTCTTTCTGGGCAACGATTCTGGTGCGATGCACGTCGCCGCCGCCGTTGGCCTTCCGGTCGTCGCGGTCTTCGGCCCCACGGCCCCCGAGGGAACCGCGCCCGTCACGCCACGCTTCAGCATCGTCCAGCAAAAGCCCTATTGCAGCCCCTGTTTTCTCCGCCGCTGCCCCACCGATCATCGCTGCATGACCGCAGTCACTCCGGCCATGGTCGCGGCAGCGCTTCACGCGCGACTCCTGGAGGTGTCTCCTGCCTGACCGCCGTGCCCGCCGCCTGGCAGTTTTCCTGAATCGCCACGGCACTATCGCCGAGGAAGCCTCTTACTTGAATCATGTGGTCCGTTTTCGTATGTTTCCTTGCGCACCCGAGCCCATGCTTGGGTTGAACCATGCGGGCGCTTCGATCGCCGTCGTGGCAAATCAGTCCGGTTCCACACGTGGATATTTTCTCGCATTGCCGGTGCACGAAGGGAACGAACGGTTAAAAAGGGAATTCGCGCAAGCAGGTCTGCGCGTGGATGTGAACTCCATTCTGGGGGACACGCGATGAAGCGTTCGAAAAAGCCGCAGGGAACCAGCCCCTCCGTGGATCTGTTGGCGCTGGCGGAGTATGCTGAGCGCTTTTCTTCAAAGACGGTCGTCGTTCTCGGCGATTTCGTCGCCGACGTCTTTCAATTTGGCGATATTACCCGCGTCTCCCGCGAAGCGCCGGTCCTGATCCTGAAACACCGCGAAACGCAGATCATTCCGGGAGGCGGCGCGAACGCGGCCAATAATTTTGCTGCTCTGGGAGCGAAAGTCCTTCCGATAACCGCCGTCGGCGACGACCAGGCGGGCGAACGTTTACTCGGTTTTTTCCGCGCGCAAAAAATCGATGTCTCCGGCATCGTCCGCGTCCCCGGATGGACGACCCCGATGAAAACCCGCTTCCTCGCCGGATGGGCGCACAAGGTGGGACAACAGGTCCTGCGAGTCGACTACGAACCCGACCAGGCCCTCTCGATGGAGGTCCAAAAGAAAATTTACGCGACTTTCACGAAAACTCTAAAAAAAGCCGATGCCGTGGCGGTCTCCGACTATGGTTTCGGCGTGGCCTCTCCCCTGGAGATCGGGCGGATTCTTTCCCGCGGCAAGCGCTCGTTGATCTCCACCCTGGACTCGCGCTACCGCTTGACGGATTACAAACACGCGGGAATTCATTCCGCGACTCCCAACGAAGGCGAGATCGAAGCGCTGCACCACACCTCCATCGGAAAAAATCTTGCCGAGTTGGAGCGCTGTGGGCGCGCGACGCTTACGGATATGAAACTCAAATCGCTCGTCGTCACTCGCGGCCGCGACGGCATGGCCGTTTTTCGGCCGGGCATGGAAACCGCGCACATCCCCGTGCACGGCAGCGATCAAGCCGTGGATGTCACCGGCGCGGGCGATACCGTCCTGGCAACGTACACGTTGGGCCTGGCCTGCGGTGCGTCGCCTCTGGAAGCCGCGCATCTCGCCAACATCGCCGGTGGCTTGGTGGTGATGAAACGCGGCACGGCCACCGTCTCCCGCGCGGAGCTCCTCGAAGCCATCGGCTCTTCCGCGTCCGAGACTCAACCCTGAACCATGCGCAACGTCGAATCTAAAATCGTGTCTCGTGAGAATCTTCGTACGATGCTGGCAAAGGCCAGGCAGCGCGGGCAGCGAATCGTATTGGCCAACGGCTGCTTTGACACCCTGCACGTTGGCCATGTGCGCTATCTGACCGGCGCCAAAGAGCAGGGCGATCTCCTCGTCGTCGGCGTCAACGCCGACTCCAGCGTGCGGCCATTGAAGGGTCCCGACCGGCCCATTCTCGATGAATTCGCCCGCGCCCAACTTGTCGCCGCGCTGCGAGCAGTGGATTACGTTGTGATCTTTCCCGAGCCGAACGTGGAAGCACTGCTCGAAGAGTTGCGCCCCGACGTGCACGCCAAGGGCACCGACTACACCGCCGAATCCGTTCCCGAGCGCGCCGTCGCCAACCGTTTGGGCATTCGCGTCGCCATCGTCGGCGACCCCAAAGATCATTCCACGCGCGCGTTCCTCGATGCCATCCGCAAGGCGCCTCATGGCTGAGCCGCGCTTCCTCGTCGTTCGCCTCGGCTCTCTCGGCGATATCGTCCACACGTTTCCAGCTGTGGCTGCGCTTCGCGCATCGTTCCCCTTTGCGGAAATCATCTGGCTTACCCACCCACGCTGGGTAGAGCTGGTCGCCAGCAGCCAACTGTCCACGGAAATCTGGCCTGTGGATTCCCGCAGTGTTGTCAGCATTCGTGAAACCATCGGCCGGGTCCGCGCGCAGCATTGGGACGCCTCGCTCGATTACCAGGGCCTCTGGAAATCCGCCCTTCTTCCATTTCTTGGCGGCGTGCCGAAACGCATCGGCTTCTCTTCCGCAACCATCCGCGAATATGGCGTTCCGATTCTCTACACCGATCGGGTAACGCCCCGTGCGATCCACATCGCCGATCAGAATGGTGAACTTTCTCTTCACGCGGGGGCGCAACAGCCCGTCGGCCGAGTGCATCTACATGTTAGCGAGGAGAGCCGCCGGCGGGTATGTTCCGATCTCGCGGCTGTGGGGATTGAGCGCTACATCGTTTTGAGCCCCGGCGGTGGCTGGCGCTCCAAATGCTGGCCCGCCGATTGTTTTGGCGAACTGTGCCGCGGAATTCACCAAACGCTCAACGTGCGCTGCGTAATCAATTACGGTCCTGGGGAAGAAAACCTGGCCGCCGCGGTGAAAACCGCCAGCGGGGATGCTCAGCCCGTTGTCTACGACGGTGAATTGGGACACTTGATGGCGTTGCTGCAAGGATCTCAGTGCATCGTCGGAGGAGACACCGGGCCCTTGCACCTCGCCGTTGCGCTCGGCACGAAGTGTGTGGCGATCTTCGGCCCGACGAATCCCGCGCGCAACGGCCCCTATCCTCCGCAACCTATCGTTCTGCGCGACCCGGATGCCTTGACCACTCACAAGCGCGAAACGCAAACCAACCCTGCACTGCTGAAAATCTCCGTGCAACAGGTCCTGGACGCCGTGAAGCAGCGTCTCGGAGATCCCGCATGACGCCGCTCGATTTCTTCGCGCGCTGGCGAGTTCGCTTCGGCTACCTGCTGGCGGGAGTGGTGTTGTGGCTTTCGCGCCCGGTGCCGCCCTCCATCCTGATCGGCTCGTGCGTCGGCTTACTCGGCCTCGCCGTCCGCGCTTATGCCGCTGGGTATCTGCACAAGCAGGAAGTCTTGACTGTCGCCGGCCCTTACGCCCACACCCGCAATCCGCTGTATTTCGGCAGCAGCGTCCTGACCCTCGGCGCGGCCATCGCCATGAACTCCTGGGCCTCAGCTCTCGTGCTGCTTATCTATTTTGCGGTGGTGTACAGTTTTGTAATGCGCCGCGAAGAGATCGAGCTTCGCAGTCATCACGGAGCCGAATTCGACGCCTACGCGCAATCCGTCCCGCTCTTCTTCCCGCGATTCACCGCCGCAAATCGGGATGACAACCGCGCCGGATCTTTCTCCTGGGCGCAATACCGCAAGAATCATGAATACCAGGCTGCCCTTGGATTCTTTCTGCTACTTGTGGCCCTGGTGATTATCTGGCGCCTCCATGTTGCTTGAGGACGCGCTCTCCTCCGGGCAAGCCACAAAGCAATTCACCCGCAGATAGTGTCCGTCGGTTATCACCTGCACAGCGCCCTGCTGGTCCGTCCGCAGAGTGCGCACCCCGCCCGCCCGCAATCGTTCCACCAGTTCGGGGCTTGGGTGGCCGTAAGGATTCTGTTCCCCCGCGGAAATGATGGCGATCTGCGGGGCAACCATTTCCAGAAAATCCGGCATCGTGGAATTCTTGCTGCCGTGATGTCCAACCTTCAACACGTCCGCGTGAAGTTTCGCGGCGTCCGTTTCCGAAAGAATTGTGGATTCCGCCTGCTTTTCTGCATCACCCGGCAGCAGGATGCTGCGGCCTTTGTATTGCAACCGCACCACCAGCGAATCGTTGTTCTTGGCATTCGGCGCGACTTCTTCCGGAGGAATTTGCGGCCACAGGAAATCCACCTGCACGCCGTCCCACACGAAGCTCTGCCCGCGCAATTCATGTTCGATCGGGACGTGCCGGTGTTCGGCAGTCTCCTTTAATCGCGCCAGGGCCGGAGTCTGGGTTTCCCGCCCGAGCCAAAGCTCTCCAACCTGGAAATTTTCCAGGACTGCCCGCAAACCGCCGATGTGGTCTTGATGCGCGTGAGTCAACGCCACCCCGTCCAATCGCTGGATGCCTCGAGACCAAAGGTAAGCCGATACCGCCTCCTCTCCCGGATCCGGTCCGGCGGCTTCTCCTTGCCCGCGAAATCCCGCAAACCTCCCGCCGCCATCAATCAGCAGCGTTCCGCCCTTCGGCGATATCACCAGTATGGAATCCCCTTGTCCAACGTCCAGAACATCTACTTCCATCGCGCCGCGTTGCACCGCAGGCGAAAAGGGATACCTTGCAATCACCAACGACGCCACAAGCAATCCCCCCATCGCTGCCCGTCTCACCCAACGTGCAATATATTGTTCCGCGCGCAGGGCGATGGCCAGCGCCACACCGCAGGTGAAGAACCAGGCCATCACCCACCCCGGTGGGCTCGGAATTCGATAGCTGCCATGCGCAATCTCCGCGAACCACCCGACCACCTGCCCTTGCAAAGCCACCAGCCATCCCAGCGGCAAGGCCAGCGCTCGCGCCAGGGGCGCAAAAACAACCGCGGACACCAAAGTGATGAATCCCAGCGGAACAATCAGACCCGTCAGCGGCACCGCCATTACATTCGCCAGCGGCCCCAACAGCGGCACTCGATGAAAATCACGCGCCATCAGCGGCAGCATCCCAAATTGCAAAGCCAGCGAAAGCGCGACCATCTCGGTGCCACGCAAGGTCCAGCCGAAGCCCTGCACCGCGCAATCTTGCACCCATTTTGATTGCCGCGGAGACCCCCGCAGCGTCAAACCCGCGAGGGCTGCGCGCAAATCGAGTCGAAATTGCACTTGGCGCGGCGCAAACGAGCCATCGCGCGTAACATCGCGCCATCCGTGAAGCGCCCGAACATACGGCTGCACGTGCTGGTCCGTCCACGGCAGCGCAATCCCCGCAATGCAGCCAATCGCCAGAAACGTCAATTGAAAACTGCTATCAAACGCCGCCGCAGGATTGGCCACCAGCAGGATCAGCGCTGCCAGCCCCGCCGAGTTGAGAATCTCCCGCCGGCGATAAAACAATGCCCCCAGCACCACGATCGCAGTCATCAGTCCCGCGCGCAGGACCGGCTCCCGTTGCTCCACCATGGCGATATAAGAGAGCAGCGCCGCAAGTACCAGCCCCGTGACCAATACCCGCGGCAAACGCAACCGATTTGCCAGCCAGAACAAGAAAAACGTCAACGCTCCGACGTGCAATCCCGCAACCACCAGCACGTGGAACACTCCGGTTTTCTGAAAATCCACCGATTCCGCGCGATCCACAAAGCTGCGATCCCCCAGCAGCATCGCGCGCAAGATTCCCGCCGTATGTGGCGCAGTGGGATAAAGAGCATCCAGGCGCGCGCGAAGCAACCCGCGCAATCGCGCCAGCCGGGCTGCCGCCGACGGAGGCGGCGAGGCCATTCGCTCCAGCAGCGAACTCGCCCGCAACGTGGCCAGCAGGTGAATCTCTAGCCGGGCCAGATATTCGCGGCGATCAAACACGCCGGGATCCCGGAAAACCTGGGGGAGTCGCCCCTGCGTCAGAACTGCCACTTCGTCCCCCGCATGAACATCGGGCAGCGCAGGATCGGTTTCCTTGGGCGTAAAACTTAACCCCATGCCGCCTACAACGGGAATCACTCCTTGCGCAGTCTCCACCCGGGAAAGGTCTAGCTCAAGCCCGAGTCCCCACGGCATGCGGGATGGTTCACTTCGTAAGCGGCCGTACCAGCGCAGCGGAGTTTTCAGTTCGATTTCGCCGGCTGCAATTCGGCTGAGCACGTGCTCAGCAGGGAGGGCTCTCGATGTCATGATAATCGCAATCGCCCCCAGGCCCGTCCAGCACAGCAGCGACACCCCGGCCGCTATTCGGAGATGGCCCCTCCATGCAAGCGAAAAAGCGGCCATCAGAAGGATCAGAATAATAATGAGGGCGATAGCGGCAAGGTTCGGTTTCAGGTGTAACCCCCGGCCGAGCAAAATGCCGCCCGCAAATGCGACGGCAAGTGCTACGTCCGGAATCCTCATGGGACTCTTTGCAACCTCACCAAAGCTTCGATGTGATATGTCTGCGGGAAAAGATCAAACAAGTGAACCTCGGAAAGCTCGTAGCGGTGTCCCGGAACTACCTCGGTCTGCTGTTTCCGCTCCGAGCCAGTCAAAACCGCCAAATCCCGCGCCAGCGTCGATGGATCGCAGGAGAGATACACAATCTCCGGCGCACCAAGCGTTGCCAGCCGCGCCGCCGTCTCCGCCCCGAGACCTGCGCGCGGCGGATCCAGCACCACAAAATCGGGCCGCTCCGCAAATTTCTTGAGGAACTCCTCGGTATGCGCGTTTTCGGAAACCACTTCGACGCCCGCGTCCGCGGCATTCTGCCGCAGGTCTTGTATCGCCGCCAGATTCGCGTCCACGCTCACCACCCGTGAAAAAGCCTTGGCCAGCGGCAAGGTAAAGAAACCCACGCCCGCATAAAGGTCCAGCGCAAACGAACCTTTCTTTCCGCCCACCACCGCCTGCAGCAATTCCTCAATCAGGAAGCGATTCACTTGGAAAAACGAGAGATGATTCACCCGGAATGAAAATCCTCCCGCCTGATGTTGGAGGTAACCGGGGCCCGACAACTCGAAGCGATTCTTGCTCTGATCAAGTAGCAGTAAACTTTCAAGATTTGGCAGCGCCGCCTTGAAATCTGCGATCAAGCCTTTGGCGGGTTTCACAAACCGCTCAAACGCCGCATTCAGGGCAATTTTCGTATCCGTGGAATCGGTGAATGCTTCAATCTCCAGCAAGCCGGTGGGCAGGGTATTGGCACGGGCCATCTCCTGCAGCTTCGAAAAGGCTTCATGCAATGCCGGCGAAAGCACCGGACACTGATCGATGGGCACAATGCGCGCGCTCTCGGTTTGAAAATAGCCCAACGCCCGCGGCATCGCCTCGCGATAAGCCCACTGCGCCCGGTTCCGGTACCCGTATGCTTGCGCGGTTTGCTCCGTGATCTCCCCGGCCCACGAAACCCCGCCAAGTCGCGAAAGGGTTTCCCGTAAAATCTCTTTCTTCAGCCGCACTTGCTCTGCAATTTCAATGTGCTGGTAATGGCAGCCGCCGCAGACCTGGAAGTGCGGGCAAGGCGCGGCAATCCGGGCCGCCGCGGCTTGTTTCACCTTCAGAAGGCTCGTATGGATGAGTTTCTTCTTCCGGGTGCGCACCGCGGCCCGCACCTGCTCGCCGGGGAGCACGTAGGGAACAAAAACGGTATTGCCGTCGGTATGCGCCAGGCCCTCACCGCCGTAAATAAGCTTCTCAATTGATAATAGTAACTCATCAGCCATAAATGTCCACTCTCATTCTTTGCTGGTGCGGATGCGCTGCTTCGGGAAATGCCGCTCAGGCAAAATAAAACAAACTGAGGCGCGGCAGCCGGTATTCGTCCAGCAGGCGCTTCTGCAAGTATTGCTTTTCCACCAGCGCCAACTGTTCTGCCTTCATTTTGCGCCGGTACGCTGTTAATTGCGAATCCACTTCCCGCCGGATCTTCAACATCAGTTCTTCACTCGAATGGCTCAACAGAGACGCGTGCAGCTTCTCATCCAGGATCGTCAGCCGGCGCTCAAGGTCTTCCAGGTCCACGCGTCCTGGCGCGTCCAACAGCGGCAGTATCGCGGAAAGCGAACCAGCTACTGTCTTAAGCAGGGCCGCAACCGGGGACCCCGAGGCGTCAGTTTGTTCACCCGCCTTTTTCAATAGTGCAATGTTTCGTTCCAGGTATGCCCGCACCTCTTCGCGGGGAAATGCCTCTTTCGCCGGCCGGCCGCCATTGGCCGGCTGTCCGCCGGCTGCTGCTTCCTGAATTTCCTGCGCCGCCCGCAGAACCGCCTCGGTGCAATACGCTAGGCTCTTCAGCGGTTTGCCTGCTCCGCGCCGGGAACGTTGATAACTATCAAACGCCTGGTCGATCCCCTTCAGCGCCGCTTCCAGCGGCACTCCGGCCTTCTGCCAAGTCTCCATAATCGCCCAATCCAATGGCGAAACCAGCAGGTGCGCCCCGCGTTTCTTCCAGAAATGCTCTTCAATCTCTGTGAAGTAATTAAAATAGTTCCAATGATCCATGTGGAATCTTTTTTGAAGTGCGGAAGCAACGCTTCCGCTGTTACGCATTAGATGCCAAGCCAAGGCCAAGTGCGCCCGCGTTATTCTCCGCTAAACACGCCGGGCCAGCGCCACGCTCGCCAGAACCTGCCTATCGCTCTGACCTCTTCGCCTCACGCGCCCCCGGTTGCCCCACCGGAGCCCCCGCGACCTCCCGCGGTGTCTCTCCATGTTGGTTCTTCTCCCAAATCAGACGCAAACCAACCAGAGTCAAGAATTCATCCACATGCTGGATATGCTTCGTCCCGCGCGCCACCAACCGCGCCTGCCCGCCGGTTGCCACCACGGTCGCTTCCGTCTTCAACTCCGCTTTGATCCGCGTGAGCATCCCGTCCACCATGTCCACCGCACCGTAATACAGCCCCGCCTGCATATGGGTCACGGTGTTCGTCCCAATCACTTTCCCAGGGTCCTTAATCTCCACGCGCGGCAACCGCGCCGCCCGGCTGAACAGTGCCTCCGACGCGATTCCGATCCCCGGCGCGATCACCCCGCCCAGGTATTCGCATTTCGCCGAGATCACATCAAACGTAATCGCTGTTCCAAAATCAATCACGATGCACGGCCCACCATACAGATGAAACGCCCCAACTCCGTTCACTATGCGATCCGCGCCCACTTCCATCGGGTTATCCACCAGCACCGACATCCCCGTTTTCACCCCGGGCTCCACAAAAAGCGCTTTCTTCCCCAAGTAGATCCGCGACATTTCCGCCAACGTCCAATTCACCGGCGGCACCACCGAACTGATCATCACCCCACTGATGGCTTCCTGATTTAAGTCCGCGTACGAAAACAGATTGCGCGTCAATACGCCATACTCATCCACCGTCTGCCCCCGCGCTGTGGTCAACCTCCAATTGGCAATCAACTCTTCGCCTCGGAAGACCCCCAGCACTGTGTTGGTATTTCCCACATCAATCGTCAGCAGCATGCCGCTTGCCCCTATCGAACCTCGCTCACATCTCCGGAAATCACCGTAACCATCGCGCCTTCATCCTTTTTCACGATCAACAATCCTTCCGGACTCAACCCCGCCGTGGTTCCCTGATATGTCTCCATCCCCGTATCCACCCGCACGCGCTTTCCGCTGGCAAAGCTCGAAACCAGCTCAAATCGTTGCACCACGTACGGCGCGCCCTCGCGCAAGAAGCGATTGTAGTCGGTCTCGAATTGGCTCAGCAACCTCAGCAGGAATTCCAACCGCGACTCCTGCCGCCCGGTCTCCTTGCGCAGGGAAGTGGCCGTCGCCGCCAGTTCACCTGGAAACTTTTCCTGATTCACGTTGATCCCGATCCCGATGATCACAAAGCGCACCGAGTTTGGCTCGGCGTGCATTTCCGTCAGGATTCCGCCGAACTTCTTGCCGTTCAGCAGCAGGTCATTCGGCCATTTCAATTCAGCCGTCAATCCCGTCTGGGCCTCCACTGCGCTGTGCGCGGACAGCCCGGCCAGCATGGTCAGCAGCGGCGCCTGCACGGGAGATAGTCTGGGTCGCAGCAGCAGTGTGACATAAAGCCCCGCTCCGCGCTCCGAGTGCCACATCCGCCCCGCCCGCCCGCGTCCTGCGGTTTGCTCCTCCGCCAGCACCACCGCGCCTTCCGGTTCGCCGGCATAGCCCAGCTCCATTGCCACGCGGTTGGTCGAATCGGTCTTAAAAAAGTGATACACGCGCTTGCCGAACAAGCTGCCCTTCAGCCGCTTGCGCACCAGGTCCGGCATCACGATGTCGGGAACTTTTTCCAGGAAGTAGCCGCTGCGGGGTTGTCCCTTCACCCTCACGCCCAGTTCCCGCAAGCGCTCCGCCCAACGCCACACCATCGAGCGCGACACGCCGATTTCGCGGGCTATCCGCGTGCCGCTGATCACAATCGTAGCGTTCTCCGATAGCAGCGTCAGCAGCGCCGCCAGTCGTTGATCGGTTGTTCCTGGAAGAGAAGTAGCTCGCGGCATCAGGCCCGGGTCCTGTGCTTCACGCGCACTAGCTTACTTGGCAAGCAGCCCGTCTACAAGCAGCGCCCATGTAGTAACCGATCTTTAGCCCGGCCACCTTCGAAAAGGGGCAGCACGAGAATACCGGCATCGCGGGAGGGCACGACTTCAGTTGTGCCGTAGATGCCGAAAAATCAACCCGGCTTTAGCCGCTGAGGTTCGCTTCCAGGCGTCGTCACGCAACACTCACGAATTCTCCGGAGTGCCGTCACCTGAAATATCCACAATGCAATCCGCCCGCAAGCTCAGCGCGATCTGGGTCAATCGTCGTGCCTCTGCCGGCCCCAGGGCCTCCAGCAGCACAGCCTCGGCCCCCGCCCCAATCGCCTCGCGAAGCTCCGCTTCGTTCCGCACCTCAATTTGCACCGTAAGCCCCGCACCGTCTTCTTCCGTCGGCACGCTGCCAACCGCCTCATACGCCGTCATCGCCCTCGGCGTCGTCCGGCTCGCGGCAAAACTGTGCGCCTCGTCCAGTGCGGCCTTAACTCCGCCCGCCAGCGCAATCTCTTTCTTCCTCAACAAAATCCGGCCACTTCTCTCCATGCCACCTGGGAACGCCAATCTACCGCTTGCCGTTCCTCACCTCCCGATCCGATCGTCCTCCAAAAAACTCTCCGCGCCCTCTGTGGGCCTCAGCGGCTTTGTGGTAATCGTTATCTCTCCTCATCCCTCTAACTGCTTCTTCCTCTGCACCAACTTCTCCAATTCCACCTTCTGCTCCGCCAGCGCCTCTTCCATCTGCGAGATAATCTTCTCCGGCGCCCGGCTGCAAAACGTTTCGTTCCCCAACTGTTTCTCCTTCGACGCAATCGCCTTCTGCAATCCCTCGATCTCTTTCTTCAGCCGCGCCAGTTCGGCGGCCACATCGATAGTCTCCTCCGCATAAGGAATGCGCAGATCAAAGTCGGCGGTCGACCTCATGCCTCCCCCACCCTCCGGCAGCTTCCCTTCAAGCACCCGCAGTTCCGAAAGAGCCCCCAGCCGCTGAATGGCGTCGCGATTCGCTTCAATGACCGCACGGGTCTTTGCGTTCGCGCTCGCAAACTCAGCCGCAACCTTCTTCTTCGGATCCAGTTTCATCTCCGCCCGCAGCGTCCGCAATCCTTGAATCACACCCTGGATCAAGGCGAACTCTCCCCGCGCCTCCGCATTCCTCCACCCCGCGCTCGCCTCCGGGTACGAATCCAACGCAATCGACTTCGCCCCTGCCTCCTGCGGCAACTGGTGCCACAACTCCTCCGTCAAAAACGGCATAAACGGATGTAGCAGCCGCAAAGCCACATCAAAACCCGCAAAAAGATTTTTCCAGGCCACGTCGGCCCGCCCGCCATCCGCGTTCAGCAGATCCGGCTTCACCCACTCGATATACCAATCGCAAAAATCACCCCAGAAAAATTGATACACCGCCTGCGCCGCTTCATGAAAGCGATAATTCGCCAGCGCCTCGTTCACCGTCTCCACCGTCACTTCGATCCGCGCAAACAGCCAGCGGTCCACCAGAGGCACGTGGCCCTCGTAAGCGTATGGCGCCTTCGCCCGCACTTCCGGCCCCGCCAGCGCTTCCAGCGAAGCGCCGCCTTGCTCATACTTATCCAGATTCACAAACAGAAACCGCGCCGCGTTCCAAATCTTGTTCGCAAACGACCGCGCCCCCAGCAACCGGTCGTCCGACAGCACAATATCTGTCCCCGGCGCGGCCATAGAAGCCAAGCAGAACCGCATCGCATCGGTTCCGTACTGCTCGTTCAGCGCAACAGGATCCAGTCCAGTGCCCTTGGACTTGGACATCTTTTCTCCGCTTGCCGTGCGCACCAGCGAATGCAGATACACCGCCCGGAAGGGAACTTGCCCCGTAAAATGAATCCCCAGCATGGCCATACGCGCCACCCAGAAGAAAAGTATGTCGTAACCCGTGATCAGAAGGCTCGTCGGGTAATACTTCTGAAAGTCTGGGGTCTTCTCCGGCCACCCCAGCGTTGAAAACGGCCACAATCCCGAACTGAACCACGTATCCAGCACATCTGGATCCTGCCCCAGCTTCGCGTTTCCGCACTTCGTGCACTTCGCAGGCTCCTCACGCGCGACAATCACTTCCTTGCATTTTCCGCAATGCCACGCCGGAATGCGGTGCCCCCACCAGAGCTGCCGGGAAAGCGTCCAATCCCTTATGTTGCGCATCCAGTTGAAATACTCTTGCCGGCGATTCTCGGGGATGATCTGAATCTCGCCCCGCTCCACGGCCGCAATCGCAGGCTCCGCCAGCGGCTTCATCCGGCAGAACCATTGCGTCGAAGCTCGTGGCTCCACAATCGTCTTGCTGCGCTCGCACAAACCGATGGCGCTCACATGATCGGTGATCTTTTCAAGCAAGCCCTGCTCTTTCAGTTCTTCGACAATCTTCTTCCGCGCGGCGAAGCGATCCAGCCCCGCATACGCCCCGGCATGCGCGTTCATGTGCCCGTCGTCGGTCATCACGTCAATTTGCGGCAATCCGTGCCGCTGGCCGACTTCAAAATCGTTCGGATCGTGCGCCGGCGTAATCTTCACCGCCCCGGTCCCGAATTCCTGGTCCACCATCGCATCGCCAATTATCGGAATTTCACGGTTCACTAGCGGAAGCAGCACCTTGCGCCCGAGCAGTTCCTTGTACCGCTCGTCCTCCGGATGCACCGCTACCGCGGTGTCTCCCAGCATCGTCTCCGGCCGCGTCGTGGCGACCGTCAGAAACTCCTTCGTCCCGGCCACTGGATACTTGATATGCCAAAGATGACCCGGCCGCTCCTCATGAATCACTTCCAGGTCGCTCAATACCGTCAGGCATACCGGGCACCAGTTCACCATTCGTTTTTCGCGGTAAATCAGCCCTTCTTCATACAAGCGCACGAACGCTTCCCGCACCCCGCTCGACATCTCCGGCGACAATGTGAACTTTTCCCGCGACCAGTCGCACGATTCCCCAATCTGCTTCATTTGCCGCTGGATTGTGCCGCCGCTCTCTTCCTTCCACTGCCAGACTCGCTTGATGAACTCCTCGCGCCCCAAATCCCGGTAGTCGATCTTCTCTTCGGCCAGTTGCCGCACCACCACCCGCTGCGTCGAGATGCCCGCGTGGTCCGTCCCCGGCAAGTACAGCGTGTTGTAACCACGCATCCGGTGCCAGCGCGTGAGGATGTCAATCTCCGTGTGATCCAGCATGTGCCCGATGTGCAGCGACCCGGTCACATTCGGCGGCGGAATAACGATGGAGAAAACCGGACCGGGCTTGGCGGGTTCCGCTTTAAACAGCTCCTCTTTTACCCAATACTCCGCCCAGCGCGGCTCAATCTGCTTCGGTTCGTATGCTTTGGCAATTTCCCGCGACATCCCGATGGGCTCTCCTCATCTTCCCGCGCGGCGGCGCAAGGCGCGTTCCCTCCACGGCAGGGTAATCTTCGAATATACGGGGACCTGCCAAGGATCGTCAATTCACGGTTCTCCTTCCCTGGAATTCCTTGCCACGGTGTTGGCCACTTTCAAAACTTTGCGCGTGAACTTCAATACCGGGGGAAAGCACGACTGCAGTCGTGCCGCAAATGCCACAACATAAATCCGGCTTTGGCCATTGGGGTTCGCTGCCAGGCTCGGCACATTTATTCTTCAAATTAACCAACCTAAAAAAGAAAACGGCCCCAACCAGATCGGGGCCGCAGCGCGAAATGTTCGAATTCGCTTATTTCTTGGCGTTGAGCTCTTCCTTGATGAGCGCCTCGATCACCGGCTTCAAAATCTCCTGGGTCACCTTCTGCAGCACCTCGGGACTCATTTTAGAAAGCACCCGGGCCACCATCGCCTCCATATCCTGCGGTTGCGCTTCGGGAGCCTGTGCAACGGCAGCTTCAGCCATGCCATCGCGGAAGTTCGCCCCGACCGCTCCAGCAGGTTGTTCCGGCACGGTCGCAGCCGCCGGCGTCTCGACTTCTTCCGTCAGCGGTGCGGCAACATAATTCGATGCGGATTCCTGGTACACCGGAATTTCCTGGGTCTCATTCACTGCTGCCGGATCAATGGCAGCGTAGGCTGATTCCGTCGGTACTTCCGGAGCGGAAAAATCCAGCGCGGGAAGTTCCCCGGCCGGCGCCATCTCGCTACTCGCTACTTGCCCTCGCGCAGCTGCTTCTGTCGCTGGAGCACCGGACTCCGAAGCAAATTCCGAAGCCCCATGGAAAGCGGTTTGCTCCACGAATTCGTTGATGACTTCACTCGGCGCTTCCGTCACCGCCGGAACGGGTTCCTCGCGCAAAAACTGTTCTGCCTCGGTGACACTCGAACTTGGTGCCGATGCCGGCGCGTCCCACGTCGCCGCCAGCAGCGAAGCCTTCTTAGCTTCCATTTCCCAAGGCGATTCCGTCACGCTCGACCAATTGGCCGGTTCTCCGGTCTTCACCGCTTCAGAGGTCGCTGCCACGGCTACGTGGCTCTGATCCACCGAGGCGGGCGATCCGGTTGGGCTTTCCGCAGGACCCACAATCTTTTCCTGAACCGTGGTCGCCAAGGCTGAAGCCCAGGCATCCCCGGCAAACGGGGCTGGCGAGGCCGTCGGCGCGCTTTCCAGCGTGGACACGCCAACACCGGTCGAGCCGGTCACTTCCGAAAGTCGCGTGGTTTCCTGCGGTGTCCATGGCTTCCGCGCGGCGCCATTTGCCGGCGAATCCCCATGAAACGCTTCTTCGCGCCAATCCTTCGCGCCTGCGTTTACCGCTGGCACTCCAAATTTTTCAATCGATTCGTCCAGGCCTCCGGGCCGCCACCCGCCGCCGCCCGGACTCTCCGGATCTTCCTCTTCTTCCACATCGTCGGATTCCCCGGAAGTGCCCCAACCTCTTGCCGCTTCAATTTCTTCAATCGGCTTGCTCACGAACGCCATTTCCTCGTCCGCTTCCGGTGCTTCCAGAAGGCTCCCAAAGGCCACCGGCTCGCTTCCCGCGGCAATCTTCAGCGATGGGGGAGGCACGGGAAAATCAGCGGGAACCGCTTCCGCTTCGGCTTCCGGAACGCCCGCGGCTGGGCCCATTGCGGCCAGCTTCGAACCCAACGATTCTTTCGAATTGCGGATCGCTGTTTCAGCCGCCTTCTCCGCCACAGCTGCCGCATTCCCGATCGCCACGCCAGCGCGGGCCAAGGCGGACTTGACCATCGAAATCAGCGGATCCGGCGGCACAAATGGCTTCTTTAACACCCCATCCGCGCCCACCCGCTGGGCTTCCTGTTCATCCAGTGGATCAAACGCGCCCACCAACAGAATCACCGGAATATGCGAAAGGGAAGGATCTTCCTTGACGTACCGGCACACTTCATACCCATTGCGCACCGGCATAAATACATCGGCCAGAACCAGGTCGGGCTTAATATCGGAAATCTTGCGCACGGCGGCTTCACCGTTGCCCACAGCGACGACGTCGATGCCTTGGTCTTTCAAGGCTAAGCCGACCATCTTTTGAATATTGCTGTTGTCGTCCGCCACCAGAATCTTGGCCACCGAACGTCCTCCAGACACCCTGAGCTTCCAACCGAAGGTGATACAAAATGTATTGGAGCACTCAGCGGTGAATGCGTCAATCGAGACAAACGCTGGTGTGTCGGAAGTGGCTACGTCTGGTGCGAAAGAACTACCTGTCCTAACGGACAAGTGGTGCGGCGCCCGCCGCACCACTTCGATCCCATCCACTCAATTAGGAACTCATCTACCAGGGTATGAGCTTCTTCAGTCCCTTTTTCTTGCTGCTCGATTCTTTCTGGCTATTGTCGCTGTCCGAAGCCGCGGGCGCGGTGCTTTGCGACCCACCGGCCGCGGTGGTCGAACCGTTAGCGGCGGTACCGTCCGTCTTGGCCGCGTCTCCGGAACCAGTGGTTGTTGGCGTGGAAGAGCTCTCCGTGGAAGCTGGAGTGCTCCCCTCTGTACTCGCGGCTGGCGCCTCGCTTGCCGGTTCGCTGCTGGCTCCAGAGGTTGTGTCCTCTGCCGCTGCCGGCTTTTCCGGCGTCGGATCCCCTGGCTTCACGGTCTCGACGACCGCCGGTGACGTGGAACCGCCCCCTGCGGATCCGCTGCCCACCAGGGTCGTGTGGCCCGGACCGCTCAAGGTCTCCGAACCAGGAGTTTCTGATTCCGGCTCCATCTGCGGAGTCCCGTGATAAGCCGCGGAATGCACGTCAGGCGCGCTGTGCAGCATGCCTTTGCCCCGATGCATCAAGGATTCCTTTGGCCGGGGAGTGTTCTGCTCCGCCGTCATCCATTCCAATGCCTTGGGGTCCGGCTGCGGTATGGGTACGCCAAAGGCCTTCAATTTATCCTTCGCCTGCGGCGCCCTTGGGGACAGCGGATAGTTCTTAACCAGCAAGAAGTAATATCCCCCTGCGACGTCTTTGCGCTCGCTCTTTTCAAATACGTCCCCGAGCATCCACAACGCCTCGTCGGACTTGCTATAAAGAGGATACCGCGCCACCATCGGCGCCAGACGTCCTGCGGCGGCCCGGCGGTCGCCCTTCATGTAATAGTAGTAAGCGATGCGGAACTGCCCTTCGGCCAGCATTTCCTGCACTTCGCGCAGCCGTTGCTCGGCCTGGGGTTCCAGCGGATCTTTCGGATACTTCTGGATGAAAACTTGAAACTCCTCCTCCGCCATTTTCGCGTGGGTGTTGTCGCGGTCGGCCTTGGCCATTTCGTTGTAATTGGCCATGGCCACCTGCATCTGCGCATACGCGGCTTCCGGCAGGAACGGGAAGAAAACGATGAAGTCCTTGTATCCCGCGATCGCTTGCGTGACGTTGGCCGTCCCCCCTTCCTTGAAATATGAGTCGGCAATCGCCAGTTTGGCCTTGGCCAGATACTCGCTGTCAGGGTAGGTGTTAATGAGGGTCTGCAGCCCCAATCGCCCCACTTCATGGCGTCCGTGCTTGATGTCGTCCAAGGCCTTGTCGTAAAGCTGCTTGTCCGGCTCAGCCGTGTTGCTGGCATCGGTGGACTTATCCACCTTTTTCTTCTTGTGCAATAACTGGGCGGAGCACTCGCTGGTGGAGACCAGCACGAGCGCACATACGAGAAGAAGCGGTAATGGCCGCAATCCTCACCTCACAATTGGCATTCTGGCTCCGGGCCGCGGCGGTTGGCTGGATGGGTGGTACCCCTCCCCTGCGGATCGGACATCCCAGTATACCTGAACGAATGGACAGGTCACACTCGAACTTGGCCTTTACGGCCAGAGCACCAGTTTCTGCGTCCTGTGATGCGCAGGTCTGTCTATGTGGTTTTCCATGACCTCTCGCTTCGCCAGCATTTCTCTTGTAGGGGCGGGACTAGTCTGCTTCGCGTCGGACCAAAGCGCCCCGCCCTCTCGGGTTATTCCCGGCACCATCGCGCCCGCTCATGCTGATTTTTTAACGATTTGTAATATCCATCCGGCCTCGGCGTAACTACAATGGCTGCAAGCCTTTCGTTCCGGGGGGACGCGGCATCGCTCATGGACAAAAAGAAATTTCTCTTCGTTTCGCTCTCCAGCCTCATCGGTGACCTTGCCTGGCAAGTCGTTAAAGAAGGCCACGAGGTCCGCTACTACGTCGAAAACGTGAAGGAACGCGACATCGCCGACGGCTTTGTCCCCAAGTCCAGCGACTACGAAAAAGATTGCAAGTGGGCCGACATCGTCGTTTTTGACGACACCCTCGGCCAGGGCGCCAAAGCGCAAGCTCTTCGAGCCGCTGGCAAGCCCGTCATCGGTGGAACTCCCTACACCGACAATCTTGAGGACGATCGCTCCTTCGGCCAGGAAGAACTCAAAAAAGCCGGGGTCACCATCATCCCTTATCAGGAATTCGACTCCTTCGACCCCGCCATCGAATTTGTGAGGAAGAATCCCGACCGCTACGTCATCAAGCCCAGCGGCGAAGCCCAAAACGTCAAGCGCCGCCTGTTCGTTGGCGAGGAGGAAAACGGCGACGACGTCGTCGGGATGTTGGAGGCCTACAAGAAAGCCTTCTCCGAAGAAATAAAAGTATTCCAGTTGCAGCGCCGCGTGAACGGCGTGGAGGTCGCCGTCGGGGCATTTTTCAACGGCAAGAAATTCATCACCCCTATCAACATCAACTTCGAGCACAAAAAGCTTTTCCCAGGGGAAGTCGGCCCGCCTACCGGCGAAATGGGCACCACCATGTTCTGGAGCGAGCCCAACGCGCTCTTCAATCGCACCCTGCTGAAAATGGAACCGAAACTCGCCGAAGAAGGCTACGTCGGCTACATCGACGTAAATTGCATCGTCAACAACAACGGCATCTACCCTCTCGAATTCACCTCGCGCTTCGGATATCCCACCATCAGCATCCAGCAGGAGGGTATTCTCACCCCCATCAGCGATTTTTTTTGGGAACTCGCCGCAGGCCTCGATCCCAAATGGCGCACCCGCAGCGGCTTTCAAGTCGGCGTCCGCATCGTCGTCCCGCCGTTCCCGTTCGACGACGAAGCCACCTTCGAATCCTTCTCCAAAAATGCCGCCATCGTATTCAAGCGGCCCACCACCGAAGGCATCCACATTGAAGACGTAAAAATCGTGAATCAACAGTGGCTGGTCGCCGGCACTTCGGGCGTGGTGCTGATCGTCGTCGGCCTCGGCCAGACCATGAAGCAAGCCCAGGCCCAGGCCTACTCCCGCATCAAAAACATCCTCATCCCCAACATGTACTACCGCACCGACATCGGCGACCGTTGGGGTGAAGACTCCGACAAGTTGCACAACTGGGGCTATCTCCGCTAACGCGAGAAGTGGGACGGGCTTTAGCCTGTTCTCCGAGATTCCTCACCCGGCCCAAAACCAGGCCCGTGCGTGTAGATCTTTTCTCCCAATCCTAGTCCCGCCGTAAACTCTTCCCATGAAACGACCACATTGCCAGCAGCAAGATCACCAGCGCATAATCCAGTCCATACAACAAACTGGTCCCATGCTCCAACCAGGTCATTGGTTTAAGCGCCGCTTGCCGCAGGCTCAAAAATCTGCCTTCCGACAATAAATTCGTCGATGGCAAAACGTAATACAACCCCGCTTTCAGCCACAGGAGTTTTGGCTTCCAATCCATCGCTCCCGGCGCCACCATATCGTTCAGTATCGCAATCACCATCACGCCGGCCATGCTCATCACCGGCCCGACCGCCGTCGCCAAAAGCAGGGCCATCGCCGCATAAATCGCATAGCGCACCAGCGGGTATGCGAACAATACGATCGGGTTGGCATGAATGTGCTGCCCTCCAAGCCATGCCAATAAGTACGAGACCCCGATCGTCATCACCACGTACCCGGTCATCAGCATCAACACGCCGATATATTTCCCCAGCAGGAATTCCCACCGCTTCACGGGCCGGGCCATCACCGCAAGCACCGTTCCAGCCTTCAGCTCAGAGTTGAGCGAGTCCGTTGCCGCCCACGCCGCCAGCAAACTACCCAAGCCGCTCATGAAGCCCATCACTCCCGAAATCGCTTCCAGCACTACCGACTCCATCAGGGCCTTGTTGCTCGCGGTGATCGCAGCCTTTGCTCCCAGCAGCGGCAGCAGCATCAGCAAGCTGATTCCAAGCCCAGCCAGCAGCACCACCAGAATCAGCCGATTGTGCAGAAAGCTTTCGAACGTGCTCCCCGCCAGCGTCCACAGTTTCATGCCACCCCGCTTTCGCTGCCCACGGTTTTCAAGTACAGCTCTTCCAGGGAGCTCCGTACCGGCGCAATGTGCAACACGTCGTGGCCGGCGGCCCAGACGGCCTCCGCCAATTCCCGCTTGTGTGCCAGATCCAGCACCACGGATACGCCGCGCTCGCCCCCAACAAAGGTCCCGCCCCACTCCTTCACCCGCGTGGCAATCTCCTCCGGCAGCGCTGTCACCAGGAGCTCCACGCGATCGGAATTTCCCAGCAACTCCTCCATCCGCCCGCTTTGCACCACGCGCCCCTTGCTGATGATGATCACCCGGTCGCACACGTGCTCCACTTCCGAGAGCAAATGCGAACTGAGGAAAATGCTTTTGCCGGCCGCCTTCAACTCCGAAATGATGTCGCGCACATCTTTGCGGCCGGTCGGATCGAGACCCGAGGTAGGCTCGTCCAGGACCAGCAGTTGCGGGTCTTTCAACAGCGCTTGCGCCAGGCCCACGCGCTGCACCATGCCCCGCGAATACTTTCCGATCTTTAGTCTCCGGTACTCCGTCAATTTCACCCTGGCAAGCAAGTCGGCAATCAGCGACCCGGCCAGTGAACGCTCGCCTCCCGCCAGCGCATAGTGGAACTCCAGCAGCCGTTCAGCGCTCAAATACTTATAAAATGCAAAGTTTTCCGGCAGGAATCCGATCTGCGCCTTCGCTCGAATGTCTCCCGGCGGGTATCCAAGCACCCGGATCTCCCCGAAATCCGCGTAGAAAAATCCCATCAGCAGGCTGATGCTGGTGGTTTTACCCGCGCCGTTCGGTCCCAGAAACGCGCACACTTCTCCCGGGCCCACGCTGAAACTCGCGTTCGTCAGCGCCGGCACTTCCACCCCGCGCCACCGTTGCCGGTAAACTTTGGTTACCTCGCGAAACTCAATCGCTGCCAACATCATCCGGACTTTCCTTTTGCGCCCCTTTTTGTTGCAACCCCAAATACATTTTCAATTTTATTTCCAACCCAATTCCATAACCGGTCTGCCCGTAAATCACCTTGCCGTGCTCGTCGATCACGTAAAGCACGGGAATGGACTCGACGCCATAGGCGTCGGAAATCTTCCCGGTTTCGTCCCACACCACCGGAAAGGGAAGCTTCGCTTCCTTCGCGTATTTTTCCGCCTGAAAGCGGTTTTCATCCGTGCTCACCGCTATCAATTCAAAAGTGGAATCCGCCGCATGATTTTTTTCGTAAAAGCTCTTCAACTCCGGTAGCTCCGCCCGGCAGGGCTCGCACCAGCTGGCCCAGAAGCTCACCACAACTTTCTTTTTTCCTTGGAAATTTCGTAACGCGATTGCGTCGCCCGCAAGCGATTGCGACTCGAACTCCGGGGCCTGCTTGTTAGTCATTGCAGGTTGGTCTGAATGCCCCAGCAGCCGCTTTTCCAGTGATTTGGCTTTCCAACTCAGCGTGATGGTTGCGGCCGCCAGCAGCGCCAGCAAAGCCGCATTCCGGATGGTTAGCTTGTTCAGCAAGACTCCGGGAGTATACCCCAACTCCCGCCGCTCGCAGCGATGAACTCGTCGCCGCGCATCCCACGCTAACAGCTAATAGCTTCCCCTAGTTCGCGACCGTCAATTCAACTTCCGCGCTGGCTCCGATGCGCGTTCCCGCCAGCGGCGCTTGATCGATCACCGCGCCGTGCGGCCACTGCGGCGCCGCCAGATAAATCATCTTGCGCCGCAGGTTCGCCATATCCAGCCGCCGTTGTGCTTCAACTTCGCCCAGCCCGATCAGGTACGGCATCACGTAACTTGCTTCCCGCGGCGGCGCCGCCACCAGTACATCCACTCTAGGAGTCGCCGCATTTCTTCCTTGCTTCGGATTCTGCAAAACCACCGTGTCCGGCGGCTCGTCCGGCAGGGACACGGTCGAAACCTCGCCCACTTGCAATCCCCCGCGTAGCAGTTCAATCCGCGAAACGCGCAGGGTATTGCCTTCCAGCGATGGGATTTCCAGTTGTTTTTGTCCCAGGCTCAGCACCACGTGCGCCTGCTGCGACACTTTCATCAGCATTCCCGCCGGCGGAGTCTGCCGCACCACTTCATTGATCGGCAAATCGCTGTACACCCGGTCCGCCACGCGCAGCAGCAGCCCCTTGGCCCGCAGCGACTGGCTCGCCTCGGCCACATTTTTTCCCACCAGGTTGGGCATGGAAACTTCGCGGCCGTGAATGGCCACGCGCATCGCGGTGATCGCGCTCAAAAATGCCGCCGACGCCAGGATGAATATCAGAAATACCATCCGGCTGAGCCATTCCAATCGTTCCCGCAGCGTCATGTTTCTGAGTCTCGTTCTTCAACGTCCCCGCGTCAAATTATTTCTGAACCCCACGTTCCGCTTTGGAGTGCGGCTTGCCCTGTGCCTGCCGAAGGCGATCTCTGATCCCGCTCCCGCGCCTTAGCGCGATCGCCGCTACAGCGAGAAGCGCTATTGCCATCCCAGGCGCGGCTTCTCTTCTCTGCATTTCCTTAACGTCCTCGCTCTCCTCTACTTCTTGAGTTCCGGCGCCGCATACTCCGGCAGCTTATCTTTGCTCATATCCGCCCTCTTCACTTCCAGCTCATCAAACAGCAACGAAGGCGCAATAATGGTCTGCGGCACCCCGCCCATCCGGTTGCTTACTAACGGATCGTTCCCCAGTGCGATCAAATCGTTTCGCAACGCCCGCACATCTAGCTCATTGAACACCGCGCCGCGCACCAGTTCCTCATGTCCATCCGTGGCGTACACTCGATACAGCAGCCGCGGCACATTCGGTCCCCCCATCGTGTCCACGCGGTACCCGTACGCCTTATTCTCCGCCCCCGCCATCTCCGTCAATTTTTTCGAGAGTCCAGCTGCCGGCTCAGCCTCCGAGCTCTTGAAAATCAGCGTGCCCAGGTTCGGGAATGCCGCGGTCCCCGGTGAAGCACGTCCGTGCCCGTTCGAAGCGGGGAAGTCCCGGATGGGCTGCCGCCCGATCAGATAGCTTTGCAGCGTTCCATCGTCCACCACCGTGACCGCCTGCGCCTGCACTCCCTCGCTATCGACGTCATAACTCCCGACCAATTTCTTCCCGCCGAACTCCTTGATCGTCGGATCATCCACCACGGTCACAAATTTCGGCAAGATTCGGGTTTTGTAGCTGGTTGCAAACGCTCCCGTGGTGCGATTCGGACGCCCCAGCTGCGGCTTCCGCCCCAGGATGTTTCCCCCTATCAGTCCCGCCATGATGTCGTCAGACGCGTCCGGCGCGAACAGCACCGGCCCACGATAAGACTCCTCGACGATCGGCGCCTCGCGCAGCGCCTTCAGCGTGTCGAGCATCTTCGTGGTTTCTTTCAGCAACTCCGCGCGCTTCGGCAAATCCTCGGCGCGCGCCTCGGTCCAGAAAGGATTCCGTTGCAGGCGCATTCCGTCCGCGGCTTGCGTTGACCCGTTCAGCGTCACGGTGGCATTCTCCCGGCCGTTGCGCACGATCGTCCCTTCGGAATTCACAAAGTATTGGTTCACCGCGCTGAACCGCCCCGACGCCGAAACCGTCTGAACCTCCGGATATTTCCGGAACAGATCGGTGGCCTCCTGCAGCGTTCGTTTCCATTCGTTCTCGTCCAGCCTCAACTTCACCACCGCTTCGACTCTGGTCACCACCGGCGCTTTCGCAAAATCGTCCACCGGGTTGGGATCCGCGCTGAACTGCTTCAACGCCGAAAGCTTTTCCGCGTAGGCGTCCGCCGCCGATTTGTAAGCTTCATCGGTCAGCAGCCAGATTTGCCGGCGCAGCGCGATCGGATCGTCGTCCAGGGGAAGAATCGTCGCCCCGCCCATTCCCTGGCCGTAAAAACTGTCCTGCTTGTAATCGCCGATGCGCACCACCACCCGCAGCACCCGCAGCCGCTGCCGCTGGCCGCCGAGCAGCGCTCCAAACGCCGCCTCGACGTCAATATTCTCCACGTCATCCACGCGATATTCGATGTAGTACGGCGGCTTCACCTGGTCCATTTTCAAATGGTCTTTGGATCGATCCAGCTCCGTCAGCAGCGCTTCCAGCAGCACGTCGCCCTTGGCCACCTCATGTGCTTTCGCGGTAGCCGCATCTCCCGTGGGCCTCTTGCCGGCCGCCGCAAAGCACGGACGAATTGTCGCCATCCCCGCCAGCAAAACCCCTGCGAGCAGCAAACTCTTCCTGGTGTTGAATCCGCTCACGGCTGCACCCCCAAGGAATTTGCCTTCGATCCGTTCTCCATCGAGCTGTCTGCTCCCGGCGCCGGCAAAATGGGTGGCCGCTCGTGTCCATGCGCGCGTTTCTGTACTTCCATCTCGCTGAACAGCATCGCCGGCGCCACCGCCGATACCGGCACGCTGCCGCTCTCTGCCCCGCAAACGCCGTTGAACACGTGCTGCTTGTCGCCCGTGGTGATAATTCGTGTCAACGCCGCCAGCGGTGTTCCCACGATATCCACGCCGCGCACCAGTTCGTCCGGGCGCCCGTCGGCATACACCTTGTATACGATCACCGGCAGCACCTGAAACGCTTGCGGCAGCGACCGTGTGGTCAGCGTGAACCCGCCCTGAATGTCGTCGAAATACAACCCGTACGGCTTGCCCTGCTTCTTGGCCTCGTCAATCAGCATCTGCCGGAGTTGCCCTTCGGGAACGCTCTGCTTCGAAGACACGATCAAATTCCCTTGGCGGCCCGTGGGCATCAGTCCGGGTTGATTCCGCCCGTGCCCGTTCGATTTATCGAATCCCTTGATGGGCATCCGCGACATCAGGAAGTTTTTCAGGATTCCGTCCTGGATCACCACCACCCGCTCCGCGGGAGTTCCTTCGTTGTCGAACTCATAGGTCCCGGCAAGCTTCACTCCATTCAA
The DNA here is from genome assembly GCA_963781995.1 of uncultured Acidobacteriota bacterium. Classification (GTDB taxonomy): domain Bacteria; phylum Acidobacteriota; class Terriglobia; order Acidiferrales; family UBA7541; genus Acidiferrum. Next base: position 173,521 of record CAWAHR010000002.1, read on the forward strand.
TTCGCCAATCGTGGGGTCATCCACCACCGTCAAAAATTTCGGCAGCACTTCCTGTCCGACCTTCTTTGTAAACGTCTGTCCCTCTTCCTCATCGCGCTGCCGGTGCCCCTCCAGCCGGTGCCCCAGCACTTCGTGGAAAAACACGGCCGCCGCTCGCCCGCTCAGCAGCGCCGGGCCGTCATACGGCTCCGCTACCGGCGCGTTCCGCAGCGCCCTTAAATCCGTCGCCATTTTCTCGGCTTTCGCGATCAGCTCCGCTTCTTTCGGCAAGCCGCTTGCCAACGGTGCCTGAAACGTTTCCACGCGCAGCAAATCCATTCCGTCATCGGCGCGCGTTTGCGCTTCCATCACCAATCGTGCCGAAGCGCTCGGCGTCTCAATCTGTGCTCCCTCGCTCGAAACCATCCTTGCATTCGAAGATCCCACCTGCAGAATCACCGTCGAGTAGTACACATCTCCATACTTCCGGAACGCCCCCGACACTCTGCGCACTTCTTCTTCCCACTCCTTGCGGTCAAAGGCCGGGTCCCCCAGCTTTTCTCCCAGGTGAACCTTGGGATCTTCTTTCGAAAAATCCGGCGACTTGTCCTCCTCTTCCGCCTGCACTGCCGTGTTCGTCTTCACATTCAAATACGCGGGGGCCGCGCGTTTATACTCGCGGTCCGTCAACTCCCAAAGCACGCGCGCCGTCGCGTCCGGATCATCCTGCAGCGGCAAGGTACCCGAGCTCATTCCGCTCGAGCGGCTCTGTCCATGAGTATTGTCGAGCTCCGCGCTACCCACTCGCATGGTCACATCCACGCTGCGCCGCTTCACTGCCGTATTCGAAAGCAGTGCTCCATAAGCCCCGGCGATGAAGATCTGGTCCTGATCGTAAGCCGTGTAACTCACGTAATACGGCGCCGGATCGCTCTTCGCCAGATCGGTCTTCGCGCGAGTCAGCTCTCCCTGCATCGTCTGCAGCACCACATCCGAAGAAACTTTTGCCGCGGACTTTTCTTTGTCGCTGGCCGCTGCTATCCCCGGCAAACCCACCAGTTGCGCCGCAAGCAGCAAACTCCCCAATTGACGCGCGTGTATTTGCATAAGTCCAGAAATTCCTCGTTTCCTGAGGCCCACAGTTAGGCTGTACATGATTTAGGCGGGCTCCCGATGTACTAAACTCTGAAACACCGCGGGTGTAAAAGCTGAGTATGACGCAGCCAACTGCCTGGTGCAAACCGCCACGTTCCTACCCAACACTAGCCCGCTTTTCCTTTGGAGAAGTGCGGGGGCTCTGCCACCGCTTTCACGCATTCCATTCCGCCGGCCAACTCAGATGTGGGCACCGATCACGCTTCAAAGCACGCCCTGAACCGGGTTAGCGCTATAACTTGCCGAAGCGCTCGCGCCCCTGCAGCCGCGCCCCCCGCAAAAATTCCCCCGCCGAAACCTGCTTCCGCCCTTCCTGTTTGACGGACGCAACCTCCAACAAGCTCCCTTCGCCGCACACCACTCGAAACCCATCCTTGCCCGCCGCAACAATCGTCCCGAGCGCCGCCTCCGCTCTCTCGCCGGGCACCGGTTTCCCCCACAAATGGCACGTCTCCCCGCGAAATTCCGTATACGCTCCCGGCCACGGCGCGAATCCCCTCATCCGGTTGTAAATTTCCGTTGCTGGCCGCCACCACTCAATCCGCCCATCCTCGCGCTTCAACATTGGCGCTAGCGTCGCTTCCGACGGATTCTGCGCGCGTCCCGCCAAATCGCCTTTCGCCAGGCGGCGCAGCGTTTCCGCCATCAACGCCGCGCCCGCCTCCGCCAAACGGGCCGTCAATTCCGGCGCGTTTTCATCCGGCCCAATGCGCAACTCCTGCTGCAAAAGCATCTCTCCGGTATCCATGCCCGCGTCAATGCGCATGGTGGTGTTGCCCGTCACCGTCTCTCCATTCACAATCGCCCAGTTGATCGGCGCCGCCCCGCGATACTTGGGCAGCAGGGAAGCATGCAAATTAATCCACCCCAGCCTGGGAATCGACAGCAACCGCGCCGGAATAATCTGCCCGTACGCGATGATCACCACCGCATCCGGCGCCAACTCGCGCAAATGCTCTTCCACCTCCGGCATACGCACCTTCGCCGGTTGCCGCACATCCAGCTTCGCTGCGAGCGCTACTTCCTTCACCGCCGAAAACGAAATCTCCTGTCCGCGCCCGCGTGGCCGGTCCGGCTGCGTATACACGCCGGCGATTTCAAAATCAGGTTGGGCCAGGAGATCCTGCAAGGAAGGAACGGCAAACTGCGGAGTGCCACAAAAAACGATACGCGTCCGGTTCACGGGCAGCTCACCCGTTGGCGCGGCGCAATTACCACTCGCCCTCTTTCCGGAGTTTCTTGATCTTCCGCCTGATCAAGTCGCGCTTCAGCATGCTCAGGTGCTGCAGGAACAATACGCCGTTCAGGTGATCGATCTCGTGGCAAAACGCCCGCGCCAGCAAATTCTCGCCGCGAATCTCAAACGTCTCACCCTTGGCGTTCTGCGCCCGCACGGTCACAAACTGTGGCCGCACCACATAGCCTCGAAACCCGGGAATCGACAGGCAGCCTTCCTCTTCCCGCACTTCGCCCTCCGCGTGAATAATCTCCGGATTGATCAGCACAATCTTCGCTTCCGGATTTTTTCCGAGGGTCACATCCACCACCGTCAGCCGGATGCTCTTCCCGATTTGCGGCGCGGCCAGGCCCACGCCCGATGCGGCATACATCGAAGCGAACATCTCCTCGACCAATTGCTCGATCTCCGCGTCGAATTTCCTGACCGTTGCGGCCGGCGTTTCCAGTACCGGATCGCCGTACTTCACGATCCGATGAATCTTGCGCGGCGGCGCGGTCACGGCCGGCGCCTCATCGGACTTTTCGGCGGGTTCAGAAATTGGCAATTTGTTGGCCATAGCTCTCAAAATTCCGCCGCATCTCGGCGAGCGAATCTCCCCCAAATTTTTGCAGAAAAGCATCCGCTAATACAAGTGCCACCATTGCTTCTCCCGCGACACCACCCGCCGGTACCACGCACCAGTCCGACCGCTCATACGCCGCCTGCACTGGCTCCTTGGTCACCATGTCCGCCGTTCCCAGCGCCTTCCGCAGCGTCGAAATCGGCTTCAAATAGCCACGAATCACCACGTCCTCGCCGTTGGTGATCCCGCCTTCAAGGCCCCCAGCCCGATTGCTCGACCGCCGGAAACGCCGTGCCGCCTCGTCATACGAAATTTCGTCCTGCACTTCGCTGCCATATGATCCCGCGGCCAGGATTCCCGCTCCAATCTCCACCGCCTTCACCGCCTGCACGCTCATCAACGCCTGCGCCAGTCGCCCATCCAGCTTTTCGTCCCACTGCGCGTGCGATCCAAGTCCCACCGGCACATGGTGCGCCACGATCTCAAACACGCCGCCAACTGTATCTCCCGCCTTCAACGCCGCATCCACTTCCGCCTTCATCTTTTCCTGCAATGCCGCATCCACGCAACGCAGCGGTGAATCCAAATCCTCGCAAACCGCCCGAATCTCTTCCCACTTCGCAGCCCGCTCCAGCCGGAAATGCCCCACCTGAATCACATGGCTAGCGATCTCCAAGCCGAACTCTTTTAGCAGCAGTTTCGCAAACGCTCCCGCCGCAACCCGCGCCGCCGTCTCCCGCGCCGAAGCCCGCTCCAGCACATACCGCGCATCGTGAAAATTGAATTTCTGCGAACCCGCAAGGTCCGCATGCCCCGGCCGCGGCGCCGTCAATTTTCGTGATTGAGTTTCCTGTGCGTCCGAAGCCCCAACCGGCAAAATCTTCTCCCAATTCGCCCAGTCCCGGTTCTCAATCTGCAGCGCGATGGGTGCGCCGATGGTCTGCCCGTGCCGCACCCCCGCAAAAATGTCCGCGCTGTCCTTTTCAATCTTCTGCCGCCCGCCGCGACCATATCCCAATTGCCGCCGGTGCAGCTCCTGGTTGATAAATCCTGCATCCACGGGCAATCCCGCCGGCAGCCCCGATAGAAACGTCAGCAGCGCCTGCCCGTGCGACTCCCCCGCCGTATAGAAACGAAGCATAAACAACCAGTCTATCGGTGCACGCCATTTCCGTCCAGCCGCCCTGCGTTCCCTTGCGTTCCCAATTCTGCTCCGCGTCCGCTGCGGAATCCCTGTTACCCCTGCGTTGAAATCTATTCTTACTCCCACTCTCCTCGGCGTTCCCTTGCGTCTCCGCACAATTCCGAGCTCCTTCCAAACAAAAACTTTCCTCTCCATCCGGCCCGCCAAACTACGGGGAGCGATTCAGTTTCCGGCCTGCATGCAACATCGCCAGGTTTGGCACGCTCACGCCGCGAAAAGGATTGCGCCAAGTCACCCGTGCTACCATGCTCATCTCCTAACCACAAGTTGCCAGGAGGAACAGCCATGGAACAATCGGAGCGCTGGCCTGCGCTGCCTTTAGCCGAGTGGCAGGACACCTATGCCACACTGCATATGTGGATGCAAATCGTCGGGAAGGTTCGCTTGGCGCTCTGTGCCAACATAAACCATTGGTGGGGAACCGCATTCTACGTTACCGCCCGAGGCCTGACCACCTCGCCAATGCCCTACGAGAATGGGATTTTCGAAGTGCACTTTGATTTCATCAACCATGCTTTGGAAATTGAGACCAGCCTCGGTGAAAACAGAACGTTCCGCCTCGTGCCGCGCACGGTTGCCGGTTTCTATGAAAAATTCATGGACGCGCTACACTCTCTCGGCATTACCGTCAAGATCTGGGAAATGCCCGTTGAAATTCCCAGGCCTGTCCGATTCCAACTCGATCTGGAACATGCTTCTTACGACCCCGAATTCGCACATCGCTTCTGGCGGATACTCGCAACCGTCACCCCTGTCTTCGAGATATTTCGAGCGGGCTTCATTGGAAAATCAAGCCCTGTGCATTTCTTTTGGGGCAGCTTTGATCTGGCCGTCTCACGTTTCTCCGGCCGGCGAGCGCCGGTTCGGCCGGGCGCCGACACAATTACGAAAGAGGGTTACTCTCATGAGGTAATCAGCGTGGGATTTTGGCCGGGCGATGGAGAATTCATTAGGGACGCGGCGTTCTACGCTTATGCCGCACCCGAACCTGCCGGTTTCAAGGACAGTCCTGTCCAACCCGCAAAATCCTTCTATAGCACGGAAAAGAACGAATTCTTTTTGATGTATGACGATGTTCGGCTCTCGAAGTCTCCAACGCAGGCGCTTCTGGATTTTTGTCAAAGCACCTATGACGCTGGCGCGAATCTTGCGAATTGGAATCGCGCGGAGTTGGAGAGGCCCGGCCTGCCGAGCGGCGCCGGAACTTAATTTCTGACTGAAGCTAGCTGGAACGCGTGACGCTATCCGCGATCTGCCAATTCGTCCACTGAAAACAGATGCCCCCACTCTACAATAGCAAACACGCACACTTTGCCTTGACGCTCGCTGCCGCCACAGTTACGCTCTCCCTTAAGCGTTCTCGAGAAACTAGTGGCTGATACCCCTCTCCAGGCTGCACCCAAAGAAGCCCGCGCTCCCGAGGTGCCCTCGGTCGGGGAGGTACTCCAGGAGTTGGCCAAGATCTCCGTTCTCCGAGTTCAGGACTACGCGAAACTTTCCTTTCGCGCGGTGGCGAATCTTGCCACCCCGCCGCGCTACCTCGACGACACCCTCCAACAGATGGACGACATCGGCGTAGGCTCCTTGCCCATCGTTCTGCTCAGCGGTTTTTTCATTGGCGCGGTTATGGTGCTGCAGACCGGCGGGCAGTTCGAGCGCTTTGGCCAGGCCTCGCTCACCGGCGATGTCGTTTCCCTGGCGCTGGTTCGCGAACTTGGTCCCACCATCACCGGCTTGCTCGTCGCCGGGCGCTGCTCTTCAGGCATCGCTTCTGAACTCGGCTCCATGCTGGTTACCGAGCAAGTCGACGCCATGCGCGCCATGGGCACCGACCCCAGCCGCAAGCTGGTCACGCCCCGCGTGCTCGCCACGCTCATCACCCTTCCGCTCATCACCACCATCTCGGTTTTCGTGGGCCTGCTCGGCGGCATGGTCGCCAGCGTATTCTCTTTGCGCATCAACGCCGTCACTTTCTGGCAACGCGCCATCGCCATCCTGCAGTTCTCCGACATCATGCAGGGATTTTCAAAAACCATCGTCTTCGCTCTAATCCTGTCCACCGTGGGCTGCTACCAAGGCCTGAACGTCCGAGGTGGCACCCAAGGGGTCGGCCGCGCCACCACCCAGGCGGTCGTGGTTTCCTCCGTCCTCATCATCGTCTCCGACACTTTTCTCACCAAACTCGGCTTGTTCCTCGCGGATCGGATTTTCTAACCGGACATGGAAACCGTACACAGTTCCCAGACCACGGTGCTCCCCGCCGCCACCCATGCCTCCATCGAATTCCGCGATGTGCGCCTCGGATTCAGCGAGGGCGATATTCTCCGCGGCGTCACATTCTCTGCCCACGAGCGCGAAACCGTGATCCTGCTCGGCGAAACCGGAACCGGCAAAACCCTCTTGCTCAAGCTCGCCGCTGGTCTTCTGCGGCCCGACTCCGGCGAAATCAAGGTTCTCGGCAAAACAATTTCCGGAGTCGCGGAAAGTGAGTTGCTCGATCTTCGCCGCCAGATCGGCTTCGTTTTTCAGGAGGGCGCGCTCTTTGACTCCCTCACCGTCGCCGAAAACGTTGCCTACCGGCTCCACGAAGATCACCTTCCCGAGGAAGAGATCCAGCCGCGCGTCGAAGAAGTGTTGCGCTTCGTGGAACTCGAGCACACCATGGATCAACTTCCTTCCGAACTCTCCGGTGGCATGCGCCGTCGCGTCTCCATCGCCCGCGCCTTGATCACCCGTCCGCCCATCGTGCTTTACGACTCTCCCACCGCCGGACTCGACCCCATCACCTCCCAGACCATCATCAGCCTCATCATGCGCTTGCGTGACGTCTACGGTGTCACCTCGCTCCTGGCCACGCACCGCCTCCAGGATGGCTTCGGTCTGGCCCATTTTCATTTCGATCCGCAAACCAAAAAGGTTCGCCGCGATTCCGCCGCTGCGGAAGCTCCTGCGGCCCCCACGCGCTTCCTGGTTTTGCGCGACGGAAAAATCTATTTTGAAGGCGCTCCCGATGAACTCCTGAACTCCCGGGACCCCTATCTTCAGCGATTTTTGATTTGATTCCTGTATAGTTGTCGTGCACGATGGCCAGCAACACGGAGGAGTAGCTGAATGCCGCAGCGCAAGCAAATGACCTGGTCGGAGTTGCGCGTTGGCCTGTTTGTTCTGGTTGGCTTATTGATTCTCGCGGTCGGCATCTTTTATGTCACCGGCGCTGGCTTTCTTGGTCCCAAATATCGCCTCAAGACTTTCTTGCCTGAAGTTGCGGGCCTCTCCAGCGGCGCTCCCGTCCGCCTCGACGGCGTGGAAATCGGCAACGTCGAGCAAATCCGCCTGGTCCCGCGCGTTGCCGGCAAGCCTCCCGACCGCATGCACAACATTGAAGTCGACATCCGCGTCGACCGCAAATTTCAGAACGACATCCTCACCGATTCCACCGCCACCTTGGTCACCGAAGGCCTCCTCGGCAACCGCTATGTCAATATCGAGCGCGGCTACACCGGCACGCCCCTGAAGGAAGGCCAGGCCATTCCCGGCAGCGAAGAAAAAGCCATCAAGGAAGTCGTCGAGCGCAGCGCCGATGTTCTCGCCAACCTCAAAGCGCTCAGCGAGGACATTCAGGACATCGTCGGCACCATTCAAGAGGGCAAGGGAACCCTAGGCAAACTCCTCACCGACGAGACCGCTTACAACCGTCTTAACAGCATCCTCGCCAAAGGAGATAAGATTGTCTCCAACGTACAGGCCGGGCAGGGAACTGTTGGCAAACTACTGATGTCCGACGATCTGTACACCAAGGTGAATAAGGGCGTCGACAACGCCACTTCCATTCTTGCCGATGTCCGCGACCAAAAAGGCACTCTCGGCAAGCTGCTCTACGACCCGGCGCTCTACGACCAGGCCAAGGAAGCTCTCGCCAACGGCAACAACATCATGGGCGACATCCGCGCCGGCAAAGGCACTCTCGGCAAACTCGCCACCGACGAAACCCTCTACAACAAACTCCGCGACACCAGCGCTAATCTTTCCGAGGCTACTTCCAAGCTCAACAAGAGCGACAATACCGCCGGAAAGCTCTTCTCCGACCCGCAACTCTACGACAACCTCACCGCCCTCTCAAAAGACATGCGCGAATTCATTGCCGAATTCCGCAAAAACCCCAAAAAATACCTCTCCATCAAACTCACCTTCTTCTGAGGATCCACTTCCCATAGCGCCCCGCGGCGCTTTCTTCTCCGCGCCCTCTGCGGCCACTATGCTTCCTCTGTGGTGAAATCCTCGCCTTCCTTCTTTTGCTTCCCCTCTTCCCCTATGTTGTAATTGTCCTGTAACCATGACAGACTACGCTCAACTCTCGGCGCCACAATCGTTTAGCCCGCTCATGGACAACGTCGACACCACCGTCAAAACGCCTCTGCGTCCGGATGCCTCCAAAACCACGCTCCCCCAGCCAGGTCGCCCTGTCCCCAGCCGCGCCTATCCCGGCGCGTTGATCGTCGTCGAAGGCACCGACGGCTCCGGCAAAAGCACCCAGCTTTACTTGCTGAAGCGCTGGCTAGAAATCGGCGGCTACCGTCTGCATTTTACCGAGTGGAACTCTTCGCCCCTCGTAAAATCCGCCACCCGCCGCGGCAAACAGAAGCGTCTCCTCACGCCGACAACCTTTTCCCTGCTGCACGCCGCCGACTTCGCCGACCGCTGCGAGCGCCAGATCATGCCCTTGCTCCAGGGCGATTACCTCGTTCTCGCCGATCGCTATATCTACACCGCCTTTGCCCGCGACGCCGCGCGCGGCTGCTCGCACCGCTGGCTCCGCAATCTCTATCGCTTTGCGCCGGTTCCCGACATCACTTTCTATTTCCGCGCACCTCTCGAAGTCGCGGTCGACCGCATCCTCAGCGGCCGCCCCAAACTCAAATATTACGAAGCTGGTATGGACCTCGGCCTTTCCTACGAGCGCCCCGAAAGCTTCAAGCTCTTCCAGGCCCGTATCCTTGAGGAGTACGACAAGATGGTGGACACCGACAACTTCGTCGTCCTCGACGGCACCCTCCCCGTCAACAAGCTCCAGAAACAGATGCGCGACATCGTGGCCTCCAAAATCGATCTTAAGCGCTTCGCGCCACGCGCGCCGGAAGCGGAGTAACCATGCCCGAACAGGAAAAAGACAAGCCGGCCTCCGCTCCCCCAGTCGCCGTCACCGAAACTCCCGCCAAGCCTGCCGGCCCTGAAGCGGAATCCTCGCAATGTTTCTTCGGCGAGCCTCTCGTTGGTCTCGACCCCGGCGAACTGAACGGCACCCTCATCGTCATCGAAGGCATGGACGGCTCCGGCCGCTCCACGCAGATCGCCCTTCTTCAAGAATGGCTCGAATCCGAGGGTTTCTCCGTACAGACCAGCGGCCTGCGTCGCTCCAATCTCGTCGGCCGCGACATTGACGAACTGCTCGCCAAGAACGCGGTCACGCGCCTTACCCTCGCCTTGATGTACGCTACCGACTTTTTCGATCAGCTCGAACACCGCATCGTCCCCGCGCTTCGCTCCGGCGCCGTCGTCCTCGCCGACCGCTTCATCTTCACCCTCATCGCTCGCGGGGTCGTTCGCGGCATCAATCGCGATTACCTCACTGGCCTCTACGCCATGGCCCTGCGCCCGCATCTCACCTTCTGGCTCAACGTCCGCCCGGAAACCGCCTTCGCCCGCGAATTCAAAAAAGCCCAGGCCATCAGCTACTGGGAAGCCGGTCGCGACATGTCCCTCTCTCACGATCTCTATTGGTCGTTCGTCCGCTACCAGACCATGATCAAGCGCGAACTGGAAAGCATGGCCAAGAAAAATGCCTTCATCGAACTCGATGGCGAAGCCAGCGTCTCCACCGTCAACAAACAGTTGCGCCAGCGCATCGGCGAACAACTTGGCATCCGCGCTTCCAAATACACGCCCTCGTCCGCTCTCGCGCATCTTTGGCGGTAGATCCAACCATGCCTGATCCGGTTCACATCGCCGCCATCGACGCCGGCTCCAACGCCGTCCGCTTGTCCATCGCTCGCGCCTACTCCGCTCTCGATGTCGAACCCTTGGTCAACGAACGATATCCACTGCGCCTCGGCGAAAGCGTCTTTCTCCGTCATCGATTCAGCGAGGGCCTGCTGAAAAAAGGCGCCAAAGCCTTCGTCCATCTCAAGGAACTCATGGATGAGTACGGCGTCACCAAGTATCGCGCCGTGGCCACCAGCGCCTCTCGCGAGGCGCGCAACAGTAAAGCCCTGGTTCGCCGCGTCAAGCAAGCCACGGGAATTCTTCTCGAAGTCATCACCGCAAAAGAGGAGTCGCGCCTCGGCAGGGAAGCCGCCCTCGCCGCCCTGGGCCCGGAATCTCAGCCGAACTGCGTGGTGGATCTCGGCGGCGGCAGCCTGGAAATCAACATCCTCAGGGACCACGCGATCTTGCAAAGCGCCCAGCTTCCCATCGGCACCGTTCGCCTGATGACCACTCTCGCCATCCCTGGCCGGATCCGTCCGGTCCAGGCCGAACAGGTGCGCCGCTACCTTCGCGCGCTTCTCGAATCGCGCCTGCCCAATCGTCCCAATCTTGCCGAGCAGATTTCCGTCGCGCTGGGAGGAAACGCCGAAACCCTCTCCAGTGTCGCTCCGGGCCCGCGTCGTGAAGGCCTCCCGACCCTCGACGTTTCACTTTTGCGCGAGCGCCTTCCCGACATTCTGCAGCGTGATCTTCGCGAGCGCATGAAGGCCTACGTTGTCCGCCGCGACCGCGCCGATGTCATGGGTATTGCTGCCATCATCTTCGTCGTCCTCGGCCGCTATCTCAACATCCGCCAGTTCCTCATTCCCACTGTGGGCCTCCGCGAAGGCATCATCCAGGAAATTGCCCACGAAGCCTTCTCCCGCAAAGAGCCCCACCGCTACACCGCCGAATCCCGCCAGATGCTTCTCGGAACCCGCAGCTTTGCTCGCCGCCTGGTCTTCGATCAGCAGCACTCTGAGCACGTCCGCGAACTCTGCCTGATGCTCTTCGATCAGTTGCAACCGCTCCACCACCTGCCCGCCCAGGCCCGCGTGCAGTTGGAAGCCGCGGCGCTGCTTCACGACATCGGCCACCGCATCAGCCATCGCGGCCACCACAAGCATGGCGAATATCTGGTCTTGAACGGTGATATTCCAGGGCTCGCGGGACGCGACCGTAATGTCGTCGCCGCCGTGGTTCGCTACCACAATCGCAAATCCACTCCCGACGCCGACCACCCGGCGTACTCCGCACTCAACAACAGCGATAAGCGCATCGCTCGTCGCCTGGCCGCGATTCTCCGCATCGCCGAAGGCCTCGATCACTCCCACCGCCAACGCGTGCAAGATCTCCGCGTCTCCTTTCAACGCGGCGCGCTAACCTTGCAACTCCGTGCCCGCGGCGACGCCACCGAGGATATCCGCGACGCCGAACGCGGCGCCGACCTCTTCGAACGCGAATTCCACGTCCATCTGCACTTCCGCGTCCCCCATTCTGCCAGACTCGTGTAATCCTCAACTTTAGGGCCCACGCATTATCGAAGGGCGCCCTAACTAATTCACACACATCTCCCCGTGTCATCCTCCAGCAACATTCCATCAAGTAGACTGTAACCAGGAGCAAACCCCATGCAGCTCTACATCGTGCGCCACGGTATCGCCGTCGACCGGGAAGATCCCAAATGCCCGCCGGACCCGGAGCGCTTCCTGACCCAGGAAGGAATTGAAAAGACCCGCCAGGTAGCGAACGGCGTCGCCCAAATCGGCGTCGTACCGGATCTGTTGCTTTCCAGTCCCTATCTCCGCGCGTTTCAAACTGCCGAAATCTTCGCCGCGGAACTCGAATATTCGAAAAACAAAATTCGCAAAACCGACCTCCTTCTTCCCGGCGCAGAGCCTCTGCAACTCTTCCGCGAACTAGCCAAAGACAAAGATCTTTCCTCCATCTTCTTGTTTGGCCATGCGCCGCATCTCGACGATGTCATCGCCACATCCCTCGGCTCCCGCCACCACCTCACCTCGCTAAAAAAAGCGGGCGTCGCCCTAGTCCAGCTCAAGCGCCTAAGTCCCCCCAGCGGCGAACTACTCTGGCTAGCCACCCCCAAACTCCTCCGCAAGGCAGCGAAGTAGTACGCCTGTAGGCGCCTGGCTTCAGCCAGGCCAGCCCCTCCGTCTCACCCGAAATATCAATTATCATCCGAGCCGACAGAACGCCGGCTCTCGAGGAAAACTCTCTCCTAATCGGAAGCCATTGCCGACGCAGGCGCCGTCACTTCCGGCTTACGCAATTCCACAATCTTCGGAACCCCCGGCGTCGTCTGCACAATCAGCGGCCGTTCCAAAACCGTCTCCAGCAAATGTTTTCCGGCCGCCACCCGAGCCGCCGCCGCTTCGCTGTCTTCCAGCCCCGGAGCGCGCACAATGAATGCATCCACCGATCGCTGCACCTGCAAATCCTTGCTCGACTCCACGCCGTACTTCCGCAGCACCCGCGCCAATCGCAACGTCCCCCCCATCGCACAGACCGCCTGCTGCTTTTCCTTGCTCAACCGCCCATACGCCTTGTGTTTCGCCTTGGGCTCTTCACCTCGGTGATACCTCACCACCATCCCCAGCAATTCCCACTCCTCCTCCGTCCATCCCACCGGCAGCGTCATTTTGTTCAAGAATTTACGCGCCGCTTTTTGCGGCGACTTGGCATGCAGCCCCGTTCCAATCCCATGCAAGCGCGCCGCGGCCTGCATCACTTTTCGAAACCCCTTGTTTTCAAACGGCGCCGCCGCTTTGATGCCCGCGAATCCGCCGTACAATCGCAGCGCAATCCGCGCCACCTGCGCCGCTTTTCCTCTGTTGGCGCCCAGCGCTTTCGCCGTGGCCCGCAGCCTGGCCATCGCCGCGCCTTGCTGGCGATCTCCTTGCGGCAAGCCTTGCTTCCATTCTTGCCACAGGCGCTGCGTTCCCATGCTCAGTTCGCGGTACTTGGCCAGCCGCTCTTCACGCTCCGCCGCGATCCGCTCCATCCAAACGCTTCTTGCCTGCTCCGGCTCTTCCGCGGCCAACGGCGAAATTATCTCCGCCAGCATATCCAGATCGTGGACTTCGCCCAGCAGGTCCTGCACCCGCTTCAGATTCTCGCCCCAAAGCTCATACAACTCCGGCAACAAGCTTTCGACGGCGTACCGGAAGCGCTTCGCACCAATTCTCAGAACGTGCCACGGTCCCGCCTGTTCGGTGCGCAGCGCCTGGAGATGCAGCTCTCTCGCCTCCGCCAATCTTTCCAGCGCCAGACTTTTCGCCGCCAGGCTGTTTGGCGACACCACTTTTGTCTGCTGGCCAAGGACCCGCTCATACTCTTTCCAGGCCTTTAAATCAAACTTTGCCGCGGCCCGCAACGCCGCATCCCGCTCTTCGCTCTCTTTTTTCTTCAGGTGGGTCAACAGGCGCTCCCGCAGGGGATCGCCTGCACTGCCGAGTTTCTCCGCCCACTCCTCCAGCACTTGCGTGTCGCGCAATTCGCCCAACTGCCGGAACAGTTTCCTTCCCAGCCTGCGCATCCCCGGCCATGCCGGATCCGGATCCACCTCTTCCATCACCGTCGCCAGCGACCGGCACCTTCGCAGTGCCACCCGCAAATCGTGCACTGCGTCCGGGCCCGGCTCCGTGCGCACCTCTTCCAGCTCTTTCAGGACCCGCTCCATCCAATGCGTCAAGCCCCGCTGCTCGGCCCGCGAGCCGGGAATTGTGCTTCCTGTCGCCATCTTTCACTCTGAAGGCTGTAACCGCAGTGGACTGGGTCGGTGAGAATCGATCACTCTTCAAACGAATCGTTCATCGAATCGATCGTTCGTCGGGAGGGCACGATTTTAGTCGTGCCACTGAATTCGCAAAAGGAAAAGGGCTTTAGCCCCTGAGGAACTCGTCTCCCAAATCTCGCACCTACTCGTTCCGCGGCCCCTTGTTCAGCCTCTCGCCTATACACTAGCCCTTTGCCGTAAGCGCGTCCAGTGCAGCGCGCACGGCCACAATTCCGGCAGCATCCGCGCCAGCACAAAAGCCATTGCCACGCTGGCCAGCGCGCAAATCAAGAAAACGTGGCCGGGATCCGGATGCCCCAGCCGCAGCATCGCATACTGCACACAAGGCTGCAGCGCAATGCCCCCGAACGAAAGAAAATTGGCCGCTCCGATCACCCGTCCCTTGACTTCCGGCTTCGGCCGGTTCTGGATCAACGCGTTCACCGGAACCACGAAAAACCCCGCGCAAACGCCCAGTGCCAACAGCAGCGCCAGTACGGTTTGATAGCCGATCCCCGGCACAAACAGCGCTCCCGTTGCCAGCACAATCCCCGTCAGCCCAGGCAGAATCATCCCCACCTCGATCTTTCTGCCCGACGCAAAACCCGCGATAAAACTTCCTCCGCCAATTCCCAGGCTCAGCGCCGCCAGCAGATAACTGCTGTGCGCTTCGTCAACCTGCAAGACATCTGTCGCATATAGCACGATGTTCAACAGCAGGATCGCTCCCAGAAACCAGAAAAATGTATTCGCAATCACCGCCACCCACAGCACCGCGTCCTGGCGCATCCGTTGGAGCTCTTCGAGCAGTTCCTTGCCCCAGTTCCAGGAAAACTCCCGCTTCCTATCCGCCGCCGGCACTTTCGAGATTCCCAGGCTGGTGAGCAGTCCGAACAAGGAAAGCGCCACCAGGAAAAATCCCGACTTCTCCTGCCGCCCGTGAAACGTGTGCGCCAGGAACCCGCCCGCCAGCGTCCCCCCAATCGCCGCCAGAAGCGTGAACAGTTCAATCACGCCGTTTCCCCAACTCAGTTTGCTGGCCGGCAGCAGCTCCGGAATCAGCCCGTACTTCGACGGCCCGAAAATCGCCCCTTGCGTGCACACAAAAAACAGCGCCACCGCCGCCAGGTCCAGCCGGTTGTGCCACAGCGCAAACGTCGTGCACCCCATGGTCAGCACTTCCAGCACTTTGGTCCAGATGGTGACGTTGCGCTTGCTGAAACGATCCGCAAAAAATCCCCCGGGAATCGAAAATACCAGGAAGGGAATCGCAAACACCAGCGGCACCACCAGTACAAACAAAAAATCCCGCTGCTCGCGGGATATCACCGACTCCAGAACCAGAAAACTTACCAGCCACTTAAACGCGTTATCGCTGAGCGCCCCCTGAAACTGCGTTGCAATCAACGCCCAAAATCCCAGCATCCCTGCGCGAGGATCTTCCCCGCCGAGACCCGCCCTCGCCGCTCCACTCTTAATTTCCATGAACCCGCGCAGTGTGGCACAGGCACTCCTGCCTGTGCAACCTCACCACCAGCAATCCCCAACGTCCTTGCCCGGCGGTCTCCGTGTCCTCGCCTTTCCGATCTCAGGGAACTCGGTGTGGAAGCCGATTCTTCTCTTTACTACCGCAAATCCCCGTCGCAAAATGGCGAATCATGTCTACAACTCCATCTGCCACTCCCGACCCCCGCGAAACCATCCGCCAGGAATGGCTGGCCGCCGCGCCCTTCTGGAAAAAGTGGTATTCCCAGCTAGCTTTCCAATCCCGCCAAGCCACCGAGCTCGTCGTCAAGGGTGCCGCTCTCTCTCCCGGCTTGCACGTCCTCGATATCGCCAGCGGTTCCGGTGAGCCGGCCCTCAGCGTCGCCACTGCCGTGGGCCCGGAGGGGCGCGTCTTCGCCACCGATCTCCTCCGCGAGATGCTGCAGATCGCCGAAGAAAACGCCGCCGCCCGCCGCCTTCATAACATCGAATTTCGCGCCGCCGACGCCGAACAACTCCCCTTCCCCGACCGCCAGTTCGATCGCGTCACCTGCCGCTTCGGCATCAT
Organism: uncultured Acidobacteriota bacterium; assembly: GCA_963781995.1. Classification (GTDB taxonomy): domain Bacteria; phylum Acidobacteriota; class Terriglobia; order Acidiferrales; family UBA7541; genus Acidiferrum. The sequence continues at coordinate 189,531 of CAWAHR010000002.1, forward strand.
GTTTATTCCCGACATCCAAAAGGCCCTCGGTGAAATGCGCCGGGTTCTCAAGCCCGGCGGCCGCGTCTCCTTCATCACCTGGGGTTCGCTGGAAGAAAATCCTCTCTTCGGCACCATGATCCGGCCATTCCTGAAATACGTGGATGTCCCTCCGCCGCCCCCGGACTCGCCGCACGTCTTCCGCTTCGCTGACGAAGGCAAATTGTCCCAACTTCTTTCCCTCGCCGGATTCCACGAAGTGCGTGTCGCCAAGCACAAAATCAACTGGCCCTGGCCCGGCACCGCCGAGGAAGCCTGGCAAGGCGGCAGCGAACTTGCTGCCCCCTTCAAGCGAATCATTGCCGCCACACCCGCCGACAAAAGGGAACTGGCCATCCGCGAAGCCATCGAAGGCATCCGCCGCTTCTCCGACGGCCAAGCCATCAACTTCCCAGCCACCGTCCTCGCCTCCACCGCCGCCACTCCCGCCTGATCCCGCTGCCGAGTGGCAGCGCCGGCATCTTGCCGGCAAGCGTCAGCCTTTGTGGCGGCCGCCTTCTGCTTGCCCTGACAAAGGAAGGGAGGCGGGCGCATTGTGTTCGTTCCGAGAGAACGGGAACATTTCGAGCGCACCAAAATGCGAACGCACCAGCCCTACTCCTCAGTAGCCCGAACGATTCCAGTTGTGATATTTTGCAAGGATGATTTGGCTGCACGCGCACATTTCACGTTTTTGGAGCGTTTCGTGCGGCGCTCTCATCGTATTCAGTGGGTTGTGGCTGAGGTTCTGGCTTTCACACAAAGGTGGATATTTCTACTTCGACCCCCAAGATTTTTTTCGGACTGGTTCAAAGGCTCGTCTCCTCCCCATTTCCGCAGAGACAGCGACCTTCGAACCGATGCTGAAACATTATATTGGCGTGACGCAGTTGCTGGTCACAGTTGCGGCAGCTTCGATAGCCTTCGGAGGTAGCAGCCAATCATTGAGCACCGCAATTGTCATTGCTAAGTTGCTCTTAGCTTGGAGCATTTTCTACGGCGTATCGTTCTGCGCTGTTTTGCTCTGGCGTTACGATGAGTATGCGCAGAACCTAGAAAGTTACACAGTATTTTGGTACTCAACGGTCTTCGCTCTTGGATTTTCTAGCTTTCTCTGTTTCATGTTCGGCTATCTGGCGTGGGGTTGGGGACTTTCGAGCTAGTTTCATGCGTGAGGTAGGGTCAGGACTACGCTAGCACAACAAATTACTCAGGTCTTGTAAGTCGCACTATCGGAATCCAACTCAGCACCCTCCCACACCCCCGCTTGAGCCCCCCGCCACCCTCATGTTACTTTCATACAGGTTCTCCCGGAGTGGCGGAACTGGCAGACGCAGCAGACTCAAAATCTGCCGGGGATCACTCCCCGTGTGGGTTCGACTCCCTCCTCCGGGACCATACCTCTTCCTCTGGTCCTTATTCCTCTCGTCCTCTTCTGGAAATCTAGTACTTTCGGCCCCTTGACCCGCTCCTCCGCTTCTCCAAGACTGTCATCAGGCCCTATGCCCGTGTCCAAGCCCTCCTCCAGCTCCGCCCCACTCCCCAACCGGCGCCGCAGTCAGCGGGTCCTCTTGCGGATGCCCATCCTGGTCATCGCCCGAGGCCCGGATCAGCAGCACGTCTCCGAAAACACTTTCACCTCCGTGGTTAACGCCCACGGCGCTCTGATCCAATTGTCTTTAAAAGTACAGGTGGGACAGAAAATCTTGATCCGCAATCCCGAATCGATGGAAGAACAGTTCGTTCGAGTCATCCACGTAACCCCGGGTTTAGAAGGCAAGCTGGACGCCGGCATCGAATTCCTCAAAGCCGCCCCAAAATTCTGGCGAATTTCCTTCCCCCCGGATGATTGGGTTCCCCAAGAACCCGGAATCACCGCCGACACCTTCTAGTTTTGCGTGAATTGTTCCCCGCTGCGTAGCTCACCCTTCAGACGTAAGGGTTTCCATTCCGTCAAGAAAATCACGCCGTAGCCGCGAAAACCCTCAGGCCTCGAAGGCCCGTGCTCCAGGCGTTGTGCCTAGCGCTTAATGAGTTGCGCCACGAAGTGAAGTTTTCGGCCGAAGAGTAGAGAGAATGGAAGCGGATAGAGCCGCAGGTCGGTGGAAAATTGGCCCACCCGCAAACCGCACGCCGTGAAGTGCTCTTGCCACTGGCGGAAACTCTGATAATTATAGGTGAGCGTGACGCCATGAGGGCGGTTACCCACCCAGTCCATCGCCCGCAAGATGGCGTGATCGAAAGAATTCTCGCTCAGGTGGTCTTTCAACAAAACCAGTGAGCGTGAAACCCGAGCGGCTTCGCGCAGCAGTTGCGTGACGTCGCGGGTGTGGTGCAGCACGTCGACAAACAGGCACACTTCGAACGCGCGATCCGAAAAGGGGAGATGTTCCCCGTCGTACGCACGGCAAGCAATCCGGCAAGCAGCGCGCGGAGCAAGCTCAACGCCTTCGATTGTGAGATCCGGGCGGTGGGTTGCCAGCAGGCCCGCGATGGTTCCATCCCCGCAACCGATATCCAGGACCTTGGCCCCTGGCGGGATGAGCGGAGCAAGCGCTTCAGCGAGTACCCGTGCGCGCCGGCCAAAGACCAGCGCACGATGGCTGCGGGCGATCCAGGAGAGCGGCCAGGACGGAGGAGGAGAGTTCATCGTGTTCGCAGAGGAATCGTGTTTGCGCGCCGTGCGGAAAATCTCCTTCGCGGGCCAATCAGAACTGTGGGAAACTTCGATGCGGTACTTCCCGAAGGGAACTTTAACACAAGGAGGGACCGAGGGCAGGGAGGCTTGATGACCGGCGCGGCGCGGGAACTGGCAACGCAGCGAATTGATCCGTGGGAAGCCGCGTACCTGCGCTTTGAAACCCCGGAAAAGGAAATCCGGAAATTCTCGGAAAGGTTGCGGCGGCTCGGCGCCAGCGAATGGCCGCGCGATATAAGCATTGTGGAGCTGTTTTGCGGGCGCGGGAACGGCTTGCAAGCTCTGGCGCGGCTGGGCTTTCGAAACATCGAGGGGGTAGACCTCTCTCCCCGGCTGCTGGCCGAATACAAGGGCGAGGCCAAATGTTACGCAGGGGACTGCCGGGAATTGCCGTTTGCGGATAAGAGCAAGGACGCGGCGATTGTGCAGGGAGGATTGCATCATTTACCGGTGCTGCCCGGCGATCTTGAGCGAGTTTTCGCGGAAATCCGGCGAGTGCTGCGGCCCGATGGCCACGTGGTGTTGGTGGAACCGTGGCTGACCCCATTCCTGCGCTTTGTTCATGGAGTCGCCGAAATTCCGTTAGCGCGGCGCCTGTCGGCGAAACTTGACGCGCTGGCGGTGATGATTGAGAACGAGCGCCAGACATATGACAATTGGTTGGGCCGCCCACGGGAGATTTCGCAGTTGGCGCGGCGTCACTTTCTGGTAGAACACGAATCGTTTGCCTGGGGAAAATGGAATTTTGTCGGGCGGCCCCGGGCGTGATCAGCGCCCATCCAGCGGCAGAAAGCGCCGCGCATGAATCCACGGCTGCCGGAAAGCCGCCGCTCCGTGGCTTACCTGGCCGAGCCGGATGCTCCGCCGAACGTGATCATTTGTGGGAACAGCGTGTCGGGAGACACCGGGCTTAGCGGCATGCCGTCGTCGGAATCGTCTTCCTGACCGTGGCGATGGCGGAACCTCAGGGCGTGAATGCCCATGCGGGTGAGGTCATAAGCGCTGTAAATGACGTTGCCGCGAAAGACGTCGCTCTTGTACAGCAGCACCTGGGTGCGCAGATAACGCGCCACGCGGGACCGCGGGTGAATCGGAATCAGCGGATTCGACCGCGTATACTCCATGGCCGGGCGATCGCAGTTGGCAAGTTGCACGACGGTGAGCGTGCCGTCGGTGCGCATTTCGTCGCCGGTGGCGTTCGTGACCGTCTCGCGGAGTTCCGGCCGCGGCAAAAGTTTTACGGACTTCACGCAGCCGGCGAGCGTCAGGTCGCGCACCAGCATGTTTACCCCGTCATCCAGATTCCGGTCGATGTGGTGAATGAATTTGTGATTGGTGACGGAGAGAACCGCGCTGGTCTCGCGCGTATAGGCGCTGAGCCAGGCCTCCTGCCCCATCACCGTTCGGGACTCCTCCCAAAGCCGCACGTGATCCCGCCTGCCATAGCTGTTGAAACTCTTCTGCCAGGTAACATCCTGGCGTTCGCCGTCGAGGAACTGCGTGGAAACAGGGGCCGTGGGGTAATTCGATAGCGTGAGGAAAGCCTCGAATTGCCGGAATACGCTGTGCGGGGAATTGTGGTCGCTGTTCATCCAGCCCGCGGCGCGAAACGCGGAGTCAACCTGTTCGCGAGATCCCACAAACATCATGTTGACGACGTCGGCGTCCCTGCCCTGGCCGGTGGTGGTGCGTGAAGCCGTCTTATCCAGCACCATTTCCACATCTCCACGCTCGTACTCATCCATCTGAAACGAGGCCCGCGGAATTTCCGGCTGGTCGCCGACATAAAGTGGGACGTTTAGCTGTACCCGCACGTCGGTGCCGGGGGGCAGATAAATCTCCGGTTCGGGAAGAACGGTGAACATGCGATAGACGATCAGGCCCATGTCGCTGTAGGGATCAATCGTGGGCAGGTGAATCAGGCCGCTGGTGATGCGGCCCTGCGGCGTGTTCGTGGCGCGGACGCCGCGGATCTTGCCTTTGCGGACCGCCTCGCGCGCGTTATCGACTTCTACCACCTGCGAGGCCATGGGAAGAATGCTGCCATCCTCGACGACAATGTGGTCAAACAGAATTTCCAGCGAAGCGGTGTCGTGAAGAAAGCCCAGGCCGACTCGGCGCGCGGCGACGACTTCGCCGTCTACTTCCAGGCCCGCGGGAAACACGGGTGCGCCCTCGCATTCCGGCGATTGGATCAGCACTGCGCGCACGATGGTCCCCGGCTTGGAGCTATAAGAAGCGACGGGATCGAGCAGGCGAACCCAGAAGGATTTGCCGGCGGGAATATTCTCGCAATTGCCGCTGGCCGGGCGTGCCAGGCCCAGCGTCAGTGTCGTAAGCAGGAGCGATAGTGCGACGCGTCGCAGCCTGCGAATGGCGGACTTGTCCGGTAAATGAAGGTTTCCCGCTACGATTGTGGACAAAGCCTGATTCCCCCAGCGGCCCGAACGACCTCAACGAATCGAAACTCAACATACTTAGTGTGCTGCCGGAGGTGAAAAAGTTGGCTCCGGCCAATAAAAAATTTCTTAAGGGGCAACTGGCTGAGAGGACAGGTGGGCGTCTCTCAACCGCGGGCGGTTGGCGAAACACACTGTCGCTCAGGCCTTCCAGGCCTGAGGGTGTCCATAACTACAACGCGATCTTCCCGTCGCCAGGGAAACCCGCATCCCTCAAAAGGGGCGAGCTGAACAATTTCCTCGACTCGACTTAGCATACGGTCTAATCGCATGAGCGTACCAACGAATTATTGGATGCCATCGAACCAAAACGTTAGTGAGGTTCCTTAACCTCGGTGGCCGCGCCCATTTTGACGGTGCTGCCGTACCGCTTGTAGTTCGAATACCGGATGGTCATGCGAATGTGCACGTCGCCGGATCGAAAGTGCAGATAATCGTCGGAGCGCGTGTAGACCGGGAACCAGTAGCCCTTCTCGATGTTCTGCCGGTAGGTGCGAAAGCGCGGGAAAACGTTCTCGTTGTTCTTGTTAATGATGTCTGGGACGGCTTTGCCGTCGGACATGACGATCTGCAGGTCTTTGTCGTCCACCCACACCCGACCCTGGAAATAGCGCTGCTTCTTTTCAATGGTCTTGGGGGCAACTTCGAAAATGTAGCAGGAGAGTTCGTCCACCTGCTGGCGCCCCACATACGTCACGTTGTATTTGGGAAGGTCTTCCTTGGTGAGCACGAAGGGTTGAACATTGCGCACGTCGTCGAGATCCTGCTCGCTGAGCATGATCCGCTGGAGCGTGTCCGGCGGGGCGAAAGTTACCTTTTCAAACCGTTTGCCGTCGGGAGTGAAAACGATTTCACTGGTCATGCGGTACTCGCCATCGGGCCGGTCGTCATCATCAATCGTCTGGATGGAAAAACTCTGCGTGTACGTGTAGTTGCTCCGCTCCAGCTTGAATTCGGACTCCCGTTCGGAGAAGCGCCGGATCACTTCGTCGACCGGCTGCGAGGGAGGCTCGTTGCGAATGGGGCTGTCGCCCGGCGAGTGAATCGCCTGTGGCGGAGGCGCCGAATGGTACGTCTGATCCTGGGATGCCGGAGGCGCTGGGCGCGCAGCAGGAGCTTGGGTGCGCGGAGATGGCGGGTTGGCCAGCGGCCCAGGGTCTTGAGCGAAAGCGATCGAGGTTAGCCCGAGAGATAAAGCGCCGGCCGCAACCAACACCGCGCGATAATCGAATCTTCTGGTGGTTAAGAGCACAGCAAACCTCGCTCGCAACGTCGATCGTCCATATACCTATAGAGTCTACCGCACGACGCAGGGTTGCACGAACGCAGCTCGGGCTTTCCAGGCCTGAGGCTTTTCTAAGCCACACCGCGATTTGGCCGAGGCCACGGAAGCCGTTCCCGCCAAAAGGGGTGAGCCACAAAAAAACACCTCGATCACGCGGAACGCCATTTCAAAAAAACCGCGGCAAGCGGCGGCAGCGTCAAAGCCAGCGAGTAGCGCCGTCCCTGCCACGCGTGTTCGCCGGCGTTCATCCCGCCAAGGTTGCCTACATTCGTGCCGCCATATCCTTCCGCGTCGGTATTCAGCACTTCCTCGTAATGACCGGGGCGCGGAACCCCAATATGATAGCCATAGCGCACCACCGGCGTGGCGTTCAGGATGACAATCAGCATGTCATCGGCATTCTTGCCGCGACGCACGAAAGAATACACGCTGTTGTCGGAATCGTTAGCGTCGATCCATTCAAATCCCTGCCAATCGAAATCCACCTGATGCAACGCCGCTTCGCTGGCCAACAGTCTGTTGAGGTCTCCCGCCAGCCGCTGCACGCCGCGATGCGAATCGTATTGCAACAGGTGCCAATCCACGCTGCGCGTTTCGCTCCACTCCTGGCGCTGGGCGATCTCCTGGCCCATGAAGAGCAATTTCTTGCCGGGATGCGCGCATTGATAGGCCAGCAGCAATCTCAGGTTGGCGAACTGCTGCCACATGTCGCCGGGCATTTTGTGCAGCAGGGAATTCTTGCCGTGAACCACTTCATCGTGCGAGAACGGCAATACGAAATTTTCGCTGAAAGCGTACAGCAGCGAGAAGGTCAGCTTGTTGTGCTCGTAGCGCCGGTAAATCGAGTCCTTCGAAAAATAAGTCAGCGTGTCGTTCATCCACCCCATGTTCCATTTGAAGCTGAAGCCCAGGCCGCCAAGATACGTAGGCCGCGAAACGCCGGGCCACGCGGTGGATTCTTCGGCGATCGTGAGAACTCCAGGGAAGCGGAGATGCACTACCTCGTTGAGGCGCTTGATAAAATCGATGGCGTCGAGATTCTCGCGCCCTCCATAACGATTGGGAATCCACTCCCCATGGTTCCGCGAATAATCCAGATACAGCATGGAAGCGACCGCATCCACCCGCAAACCGTCAATGTGGTATTTGTCCACCCAGAAAAGCGCGTTGGAGATCAGGTAGTTCACCACTTCGTTGCGGCCGTAATTGTAAACCAGCGTGCCCCAATCAGGATGTGAACCCTGGCGAGGATCGGAATGCTCGTACAGATGCGTGCCGTCGAATTGCGCCAGCCCGTGCGTGTCGCGCGGAAAATGCGCGGGGGTCCAATCGAGCAACACCCCCAGCCCGGCCTGGTGGCAGCGATCCACAAATTCCATGAACTCGCTGGGCGAGCCGTACCGGCTGGTGGCGGCAAAATACCCGATCGTTTGGTAGCCCCACGAGCCGTCGTAGGGGTGCTCCATGATGGGCAGCAGTTCGATGTGCGTGTAGCCGAGCCCTTTCACGTAAGGAATCAGCTGGTCGGCGAGTTCGCGATAGCTGAGCCAGCGGTTGTTTTCTTCCGGGATGCGCCGCCAGGATCCAAGATGCACCTCGTAAACGGATATGGGCTGCTCCAGCCAATTTTTCGCCGACCGCTGTTGCAGCCATTCCGCGTCGTTCCAGGAATGTTTGTCGAGCCGCGCCACCACCGACCCGGTGTTGGGCCGAAGTTCCGCGCGGAAACCGTAGGGATCGGCCTTCAACGGCAGAATATTATTCTGCGGGCCGACGATCTCATATTTGTAGATCACCCCTTCGCCGGATTCAGGTAAGAAAAATTCCCAGACGCCGGAGTTGCCCCGCGAGCGCATCGGGTGAACCCGGCCATCCCAGCCATTGAAATCCCCGACCACGCTGACGCGCAGTGCGTTGGGCGCCCACACCGCGAAGTGCACTCCCGAGACCCCTTCCAGGGTTTTGACGTGCGCGCCGAGTTTTTCGTAGGTGTCATAGTGGCGGCCTTCCCCCATGAGATAGAGATCGAACTCGGACAAGAGATAAGGGAAGGCATAAGCATCGTAAGTTTCCCAGGCCTCACCGCGCTCATTGCGGAAGCGCAGGCGATAGCTGGCTGGGGCGGGGGCCAACTCGCTCGGGGCAGGGAGCCTGGCTTCGAAAAAGCCCTGGTTGCGCAGGCGGCGCATGGGAATAGGATTGCAGTGGCCTTGAAGGATGATCTGAGCTTCCACCGCGCTGGGCTGAAAAGCGCGTATGGACCACAGCCGGCCTTGCGGGGAGCCCTCCGGGTGCGGGCCAAGGAGGCCGAACGGGTCGGCATTGCGCGCGGAAAGCAGAGCATTAATGCGCGCGTTGAAGTCGTCCACAACCGCCGGCTTTGGCGCAGAGGGAGTCAAGTCAGGCACGCCGCCATTCTAGCGGAAGGGACTCGCAGGGCCAACTGGCGAAGCGGGAGATGTTGCCCAATTGTGCCGGACAAGAGGTGCGCTTGAATACACTAATGCCCGGAATCTAAGTGGAAAATCTAGATTGAATGGCAGTGCGGATGGTGGGGAATAAGACCAAGACGGCGGTCGAGGGATTCCGCGCCCAAGTGCAACCCTCAACCGCCGCAGGAGGTACCGGTTTTCGCCGGTACCAAGTTCGTTCCGTCTGGGGATCGAACGCGAGTAGAGTCGCACTCCACGGCGGCCGGTGCAATACTCTGCGAGCAATGAAAAGGGATGAATTTGAACACCGGGAAAGAAATCGGTGGTCCCGTGAACTGCAATCAAATCACCTGGGCTTTTCTGGAATGGTCGAGCTTTGGACTAAGGAAAAATTCCTCCCAAGCCGGTTCCGAGCACCGGTTGCAGGCCCACGTCGGGCGGGATAAAGTCGAGGGGCCATGGCCAAGTTCGAAACGTTCGTCAAAATTGAATCCTAAGAATTGGGAGTCCTTGCGTGAAATCCAAATTCCTCCGGAGTGCGTGGATGATATATGTTGCAGGAGCTATGCTGTCGCCAACTACGAATGCACAAGACCGTTCGCAATCCCGCTCCATGGTGATTTCCCGCCACGGCATCGTGGCCGCCGAATCGCCCCTGGCCGCTCAGGCCGGCGCGCGCATTCTTGAGAAGGGCGGAAATGCCGTGGACGCCGCCATCGCCACCAACGCCGTGATGGGCGTGGTCTCCCCGATGATGAATGGAATTGGGGGCGACCTTTTCGCCATCGTTTATGACGCCAAAGCCAACAAACTTTACGGCCTGAACGCCAGCGGCTGGGCCCCAAAAGACCTGACGCCCGAGTTGCTGAAAAAGAAGGGCCTGCGAGATATGCCCAAGACCGGCGTGAACACCATCACCGTTCCCGGAACCGTGGAAGGCTGGCAGAAACTTGCGGATAAGTTCGGACGCAAGAAATTGAGCGACGACCTGGCCGCCGCCATTCAAACCGCCCGCGATGGCTTTCCGGTAACCGAATGGGTGGCCGCCTACTGGAACACCACCACGGATTATCTCCGCGGTGACGCCGCGGCCGCGCAACTTTATCTGCCCCAGGACCGCCCTCCAAAAGCCGGCGAAGTTTTCAGCAATCCGGACCTGGCCTGGTCCCTGCAACAAATTGCCGCGCATGGCCGCGATGCCTTCTACAATGGTGAAATCACCAAAAAAATCCTCGAGACCATCCAGCGCCATGGCGGAGTGATGACCGCCCAGGACATGGCTAGCTACTCCAGCGAATGGGTCGAGCCCATCTCGACCACCTATCGCGACTGGACCGTGTACGAATTGCCCCCCAACGGGCAGGGAATCGCCGCCCTGGAAATGCTCAACATCATGGAAACCTTTCCGCTTGGGCAGCAGAAGGATTTCGGCTTCGGCTCCGTCAACGCCTTGCACACCATGATCGAGGCCAAAAAGCTGGCTTATTCCGACTTGATCAAGTACATCGGTGATCCCCGCGGCCAGAAACTCCCGGTGGCCACGCTGCTTTCCAAGGCTCACGCCGCGGAGCGCGCCAAATTGATCGATCCGGATCATGCCAACTGCGAAGTAGGCGGCGAACCCCGAGTCGGCAACGACACGACCTTTTTGACTGTGGTGGATCGCGACGGCAACATGGTCGCGCTGATCCAAAGTAACTACGACGAATTCGGTTCCGGGATCGTCGCGCCGGGCACGGGCTTCGTCTTGCAAGACCGCGGCGCCCTCTTTTCACTGGACCCCGATTCCCCGAATCTCCTCGCCGGCCACAAGCGCCCGTTGCACACCATCATCCCGGCGTTTGCGGAAAAAGGCGATACACGAGTGGCTTTCGGGATCATGGGTGGCTGGAACCAGTCGCAGGCCCACGCGCAGTTCATCGCCAATCTGGTGGATTTCAAGATGAACATCCAATCCGCGGTTGAGGCGCCGCGCTTTACCAAACGCACCTTCGGCGGCTGCGACGTCCAGATCGAAAACCGCATCTCGCAAAAGGTACGTGATGAATTGACCGCCAAAGGCCACAAGGTCGAGGTTGTGGGACCCTATTCCACCACCATGGGTGGCGGCCAGGCCGTCCTGCGGGACTTCTACAAAGGCGTGAACTATGGGGCTTCCGACCCCCGAAAAGACGGCGCGGCTATCCCAGAGTTACCACTTGACTAGAATACTGATAAATACATAGAGTGAGTACTCTTGGCGAGCGGTACCCCCGGGGGAGTACGGCAAAAAAATTCCTTCGCGGTGTGCGGAATGAGAACAAGCGTTCCTACTTCGCAGGCTCCGTCCGATCCGGGGCTGTATTAAGCCCTTAAATATCAATGCATTGACCGGAGGGCACCCTGGCGCATCAGTTGCACTCTTGTTTGGTTCCGAAAAGCAGCTCCGTTCGCGGCGGGTTTGTAGGGGGAGGATCCCAGGTTATGGCGTGGTTAAAGCGCTTCTCTCAAAAATTCCTAATGGTGGCAGGAACCGGCCTCCTGATTCTGGTATTTGCGCCAGCCAGCCGCGCCCAAAGCGACACCGTGGCCGGCCAGTACGTGTGCTCCGAAGCCCGAGTCGCCGGCAAGGCCGTCACCTGCAAGGCTCCTCCGCTTTCGTTGAAGAGCGACGGCACCTTCGAGTTGCAAGGCCGCGAGGGCGATTATCTGGTCACCGGCAACTGGGTTGAACTCAACGGCACGGTCTTGAAATCCCGAGCCAAAATCGAAGCCGGGCACAAGATTGTGTTTCGCTTCTCCAATAAAAAGGGCGCCTGCGAAATGATCTACGAGCGCCGTGTAGCCGAAATGGGCAAAACCAAGCTCGGCTAATCGTGGGAAGGGCACTGATTGATCTGCCCAAGACGCAAAGTTCTCCGCTCTCCGATTACTAAGTATTACTTACTACTTACTACTTACTGTTCCCCTCACTGCTGCGCGTCGTCAAACTCTTTCATCCAACTCCGCCCCTTCAATACCTCTCTAGGCCGCGTCCCATCCGGCGGCCCCACAATCCCATCCTTTTCCATCAAGTCGATCAAATGTGCTGCCCGCCCGTACCCAATCCGCAACCGCCGCTGCAAAGTCGAAGTCGAAGCGCGCCCCATCTCGCAGCAAATCCTCACCGCATCCTGGTACAGCGCGTCATCGATCTCCTCGCCGCCACCGCCAGCCTCTCCCGCGCTCTCCCCGCCGCCCTTCGATCCTCCACTCGGCGTCTTTCCGTCATCTTCTTTCGGAGCCTCCAGCAGCGCCTCGTTGTACTTCGCCTGCGCCTGCTGCCGCCAGAAGTCGCAAACTCCCGTTATCTCATCTTCCGTAACCAGCGGCCCGTGAATCCGGTGCAACCGCGCCGATCCCGCCGGCAAATACAGCATGTCGCCCTTGCCCAGCAGCGATTCCGACCCGTTCGAATCCAGAATCGTACGCGAATCCACCTTGCTGGCCACCCGGAAAGAAATTCGGGCGGGGAAGTTGGCCTTGATCAACCCCGTAATCACGTCCACCGAAGGCCGTTGCGTAGCCAGAATCAAGTGAATTCCCACCGCCCGCGCCATCTGCGCCAGGCGCGTGATGGACTCCTCCACGTTATTCGTGTCCACCATCATCAAATCCGCCAACTCATCAATGATGATGATCAAATACGGCAGCGGCTTGTGCTCGCTCTCTTCCACATTCTCGAACAACGAAAGCGATTGCTGCTTCTGAAACGTCCGGTTGTACTGGTCAATATTCCTCACCCCGCGCTGCGCCAGCAGCTTCAGCCGGTTCTCCATCTCCCGCGTCGCATTCCGCAAAACATTCGACGCCACTTTCGGATCGGTCACCACCGGCGCAATCAAATGCGGAATCCCCTCGTACAAATTCAATTCCAGCCGCTTCGGATCCACCAGCACCATCTTCACTTCGTCCGGCGTCGCCTTATACAAAATCGACATCATCAGCGAATTGATGAACACGCTCTTGCCGGTGCCCGTGGACCCCGCAATCAGCAAGTGCGGCATCGACGCCAGATCCGTCACCCGGATCCGCCCGTGCAAATCCCGCCCCATCGCCAGTGTCAGCTTGCTCGGCGAATTCGCAAACTCCGGCGCCTCGATAATCTCCCGCAGCGCAATCGTTTCCCGCCGGTCGTTCGGCACCTCAATACCAATCGTCGATTTACCCGGTATTCGCTCGATCAAAATCGATTCCGCCTTCAACGCCAGGCACAAATCCTCGGTCAGACCGATAATCCGGCTGTACTTGATCCCCGCTTCCGGCTTGAACTCAAACGTCGTCACCACCGGGCCCGGATTGATCTGCGTCACCCGTCCTTCCACGTCGAATTCGTGACACTTCTCCTCAATCGCCCGCGCCCGCATCTTCAATTCGGCTTCATCCAGCTTCTCGCTGCCTTCTCCCTGTCGCAGCAAACTGATCGTCGGCAGCTTGTAGCTGGCATTCCCCTTGGCAATTTTCGGCTCGCCCTTACCCTGAGCCCCAGCGAAGGGCTTGCTCGCTCTGCCGGCCGCCTCGGCCGCAGCCTTCTCCGCATTCAGAACCAATATCGGTGCTTTGTGCCCCGGCTCCTCTTCTTCTTCCTCATCCTGCTCCGCCACGCCCGCATTCTTCCGGCCCTTGAAGATGTCGCTCAAATCTTCCAACTTGATGGACTTCGGCTCCTCTTTGCCCATCAGTTGTGGCGCCACCGCCTTCCGCCCGCTGATGCGCCGTTCCTCCACCTCGTGCCGCATCCGCTCCTCTTCGCGCTCTTCCCGCCAGTCCTGCCAGCGCGCCTGCGCCCGCTGCAAAATTCCCAGCTTCTCGATTTTCCCCAGAGGCCCTTTATGGCTGCTCGCCCAGGCATGCGCCCCGCTGAACGAAAAACTGGTGGTCATGAACAGCGACACCACCAGCAGCGCCCCCGCCACCAGGAACGCGCCCCAGAAATTAAATCCGCTCTGCAATCCGTGCGACACCAGCGCCCCCAGCACGCCTCCCGCCGGCACCGCTCCGCGCACTTCCGGAAAATGCGTAAGAGACAGCAGGGAAGGGAGCGACAACATCAGCAGCACGTATCCCGAAAGCGTCGCCGCCTGCGAATCAATCACCTGGCTCCGGCACCACCGGTAGCCCAATATCCCCAGCGCCGCCGGCAACAAAAACGCCGCAAATCCAAACATCTGGAACAGCAGGTCCGCAGAATACGCTCCCACGGGTCCCATCCAATTATGCGTAAGGTGATCCTCGCCGCCCGTAGCGCTCACATTGAACGCCGCATCTCGCGGGGAATAGGAAATCAAGGCCAGTCCGACCAGAATGGCCGCAACAATGCACAAAAATCCAATCAGCTCATTGAGCCGTTTATTTTCCGTAGGTGTGAGAAAGCGCACAGGATTCTCCTCAGCATTTGGGGAAGGCTGAGTGTCACGAGCAGGAAGCGGCGCTGGTGCCCCTGCCCACGAGGAACATCCAAATCATAACAAACCCAAGGCCCCGCACAAGCCCATCTTCATCCAAGTTTCCAAGCCCCAATCCCGCCGCCAGTAGCGCCGGCTTCCACCCGGCGAACTCCCGACCCGCCAGCGGCACTCCAGTAGCACAGGCAAGCTTTTGGCTTACTCTTCTCCGCGCTCCTTGCGGCCCCTCTGCTACCTCTGTGGTAAGTCTTCTTCTTTCTCCCTCATCCCAGCCGCGAAGCAAAATACAAAACCGCCACCCCCAAAATAATCCGATAAATTGCAAACGGCGCAAACCCCCGTCGCCGCACATAAGCCATAAACCACGCCACCGATCCGTAAGCCACGATAAATGACACCGCAAACCCAATCCCCAACACGATCCACCCATGCGTATCGATATGCGTCACCGATATCGCATCCGCGTGCTTTCCTACCACCGACTTCAACAAGTCATAGCAAGTAGCCACCACCATCGTCGGTATCGAAAGAAAAAACGAAAACTCCAGCGCCGAAGCCCGCGACATCCCCGCCAACTGCCCTGCCGCTATCGTCGACATCGACCGCGACGTCCCCGGAAACACCGCCGAAAATATCTGGCACGCCCCAATCCACACCGCCTGCCCCAGGCTCATATCCTCCATGTGCCAGGTGTGAATCACTCCGCCCGCCGCATGCTCTCCCGCCGCCTCCGCCTTCGCACTCCGCGCATCCACAAACCACATCGCGATCCCGCCAATCAGCAGCGAGCACCCGATAATGTACAAGCTCTCCAAATGCTTCCCAATAATCTTGGTCATCAAAAATGCCGGTATCGCGGTCACCACGAACGCAAGATTTACATACTGCACGGTCCGAGAATTAAACATCGCGAGAATCAGGCACTTCAAAACCTTGAAGGGCGCTAAGACCAAAGGCGCATTGCCGTGCTCGTACCCGATGAATCTTGCAATTCGGTGACGAAAATAGATCGGCAGCGTCAATATCGCCCCCAACTGAATCACGATCGTGTACATCTTCCAGTACCCGCTCCCCAAATCAATGTGCATCAGCGCCTCCGCAATCCGCAGGTGCGCCGTAGAACTAACCGGCAAAAACTCCGTCAACCCCTCCACCACCCCCAAAATCACACTAAGTAAGTAGTCGCTCACCAATCCTCCCGGGCCGTTGTTTCTTTCAATTTTCCATTTTCTATTTTCTATCTTCCAATCTCTTCCTCATCTCATACGCATCAATCTTCCCCAAATAATATTTCTTCACCACCGCCTCCGTACGATATCCATGCCGCTCCCAGAACGCAATCCCGCTGGCATTCTCCACCGACGTTTCCAGCAGCACCGACTGTACCCCCTGAAACACCAGATGCCCTTCCATCTCCCGCAAGAGCATCGTCCCCACTCCATGCCGCCGGAACGCTTCCGCCACATCCAGCGTAATAATGTGTCCCAGCGGCGGATTCTCCTCCGTCAAGATAAATCCCGCGATCTGCTTCCCCTCCTCCGCCACCAGGCAAGCCGCCCCCGGCAAACTCAAATAGTAGTGCAGCGACCACTTGCTGTAAGAAATCCCCGGCGGAAAACACTCCTGATCCAGCTTATGCAGCCGCGCAAAATCCTTAGCCTCATACTGCCGCACCGTTATCGCCATAAAAAAGTAGGGGCCCAGCGCACTGGACCCCTTTCCCAACTCATCCTATCTTCTTCAACCTTACTTGTGTAGAGGCGGCTTTACGCCGCCTTCTCCTCTCAAGTGTTTAGCTGTCGGCTAACGGCTATCAACTTCCCCTACAACTTCACCGTAACCGTCTTAACCTCCGTGTAGTTCGCCAACCCATACTCGCCCAACTCCCGCCCAATCCCCGATTGCTTGAACCCGCCAAACGGCGCTCCGGCGTCGAACACATCGTAACAATTCACCCACACGGTTCCCGCCCGCACCCCATCGGCAATCGCATGAGCCTTTGTAATATCTTGCGTCCAAACCGCCGCCGCCAATCCATACAGCGACTTGTTCGCCCGCTCCACTACCTCGTTGATGTCCTTGAACTTCAGGATCGACATCACCGGCCCAAAAATCTCCTCCTGCGCAATCCTCATGTTGTCCTGTACGTCGCCGAAAACCGTCGGCTCGATAAAATATCCCTTCTCGCCAACGCGCTTTCCGCCCGTCAGCAGCTTGGCCTTGTCCTGCTTCCCGGCCTCGATATATCCCATCACCTTGTTGAACTGTTCCTGGTCCACCTGCGGGCCCTGCTCCGTATTCTTGTCAAACGGATTGCCCACTGTCCGCTTCTTCGCGCGCGCCACGCTCTTTTCCACGAACTCGTCGTAGCACTTCTCCTCCACAAACAGCCGCGACCCCGCGCAACAGCACTGCCCCTGGTTGAAGAACAGCGCAAAGTGCGCTCCTTCAATCGCCTGATCCATGTTCGCGTCCGCGAACACGATGTTCGGGCTCTTTCCGCCAAGCTCCAGCGTTACCCGCTTCAGATTCGAATCCGCCGCCGCGCGCATGATCAGATGGCCCACTTCCGTCGATCCCGTGAACGCCACTTTATCCACGTCCATGTGCCGCGCAATCGCCGCGCCGGCCGTGGGTCCATACCCCGGCAGCAAATTCAGCACCCCTTCCGGGATCCCCGCTTCCAGCGCCAGCTCCCCAACACGCAGCGCCGTCAGCGGTGTCTGCTCCGCCGGCTTCATCACCACCGTGCAACCCGCGGCCAGCGCGGGTCCCAGCTTCCACGCCTGCATCAGGAGCGGAAAATTCCACGGAATAATCTGCCCCACCACGCCCACCGGCTCGTGTTTCGTGTACGTGAAGTATCGCCCTTGCACCGGGATCGTCTTCCCCTGATTCTTGTCCGCCCATCCCGCGTAATACCGGTAACACGCAATCGTCAGCGGCAAATCCGCCGCCAGCGCCACCTGGTACGGCTTCCCGTTGTCCAGCGACTCCAATTCCGCCAACTCCTCGATATGCTTCTCAATCAAATCCGCCAGCTTGTTCATCAACACGCCGCGCGCCGCCGCCGACATCTTCCGCCACGCGCCCTTTTCAAACGCCGCGCGCGCCGCCGCCACCGCCTTGTCCACATCGGCCGCGTCGGCCTCCGCCACTTGGGTAATCACTTCGCCCGTCGAAGGATTAATCGTCGGGAACGTCTTCCCGGAAGCCGCCTCCACCCACTTCCCATTAATCAATAGCTTCGTCGCTGAAATCTTAACCTTCGGTTCAATCACTGTAGTCGCTGTAGCCATGAGATTCCTCCTATTGGACGCCAATCTTGATGAGGGGCTCGCCTTTGCAAACGTCCCATTCTCGGGCGGGGCTTAAGCGTATACCCCCGCGCCCCCAGAATCAACAAACCCAATGCATCCCATCCAATTTCCAGTTGCCAGCAGGTAGCATCGGCTTCAGCCTGTGCTCTCGGGTTCTCTTCGCTCTCCATCGGCCGCTGCTCGCTCGGCCCTCGCAGCAGGAAGGCGGTCTGCTCCTAGTTTGGAGTGTGGTGGCAAAGCCACCGATTTCACGCCCGCAACCCCGTCACCCTAGGCGTCCTCCAACTCCGGTCATTTTCTTTTCCCTGCGCTCTTACGATAAACTCTCCCTACCGTCGCGGACACAGGTCTCGCGTCGTCTCCAACACCTTGTCCAGAAAACGCAAAAAATCTCTAATTGCGCCGCTGGCCGTCGCCACTTCGCCCCAATCCACCCCCATCAGCACCCCCTCTCTCTCAGCCCGTCGCACCTCCACCCACCTCGCCATTCTCATCTTGCTCTCCATTGGCCTATACGCACTCACCCTCCGCAATGATTTCATCACTGACGACAAAATCCAGATCCTGCAAAACCCCTTCGTCAAAAACGTTCAGAATCTCGGCCGCGCCTTCACCGGCGACGTCTGGTCCTTCGCCCACGAGGGAAGGGAATTCGCACGCTTCGGCAGCAATTACTACCGCCCCCTCCAACTCCTCGCCTACACCGCCGAGTACGCCGCCTTCGGCGAACATCCCTGGGCGTGGCACCTCGTCAACATTCTTCTCAACGCCGCGGTCGTCTCCCTCCTGTATCTCCTCCTCGCCTCACTAAGCGACGCTTCTCTCGCCTTTTGGACCGCCTTCTGGTTCGCTCTGCATCCCTTGCACACCGAACCTGTCGCTTGGATCGCCGCTCTTCCCGAATTGCAGTGCGCTTTCTTTCTGCTTCTCGCCATGCTCTTCTACCACCGTGCAAGGAGCGCCCCTTCTCCGCTTCGCCCTCTCTTCCTCAGCTCTCTCTTCTTCTTCGCCGCATTATTCAGCAAGGAGACCGCTCTCCTCTTTCCCGCCATCTTGCTTTGCTATGAATTTCTCTACACCCCCCCGCAATTTCCCACCTTTAAGACGCTCGCTCCGCGCCTAGCTCCGTTCTTCGCCGTTGTCGCCATCTATCTAGTCGCCCGCATCTCCGCTCTCGGCGGCTTCGCTCCTTATCCGCAGCCGGATCGTACTGCTCTCTCCTTCGGCCAACTCCTCCTCGCCGTCCCGGCCATCTTCGCCCGCTACATCACCAAATTACTTTTCCCCGTTGGTATGAACTATTTTTACTCCTTCCCCCTCACTACCTCTTTCACCGCTTGGACCGCCGCCGGCCTGCTCCTTGCACTTCTTCTCGCCGTCGCCATCGTGTTCTTCTTCCGCCGTGGCCAGCCACTGTTCGCCTTCGCCATCTGCTGGTTCCTGCTGACTCTTGCCCCAGCCTTCAGCCTCAACTCTGTCGGCGTCAATTTCTTCACTGAGCGCTATCTCTACATCCCATCGCTCGGCATTTGCATCCTCGTTGCGGCCGCAACTCTTGTGTTATTCCGCGATTTCCCCGCACGCTCCATTCGCCTCGTACTCGGCGCGGCCCTCGCGGCTATCTTCGTTTTCTATTTCCTTCAGATCCAACGTCGGATCCCCATTTTTCACGACGACTTCTCGCTCTTCTCCTACACCGTCCGGCAATCTCCCAACTCCTACGTTGTGCAGGGCGGACTCGCCGCCGCCTACTACGACCGCGGCGACGTCGACCCCGCTCTCGAACATATCCTTCTAGCCCTCCAGCTCAATCCAAATTATGAAATCGGCCAGATCAACGCCTCCTGGTATCTCACCGATAAAGGCCGTTACGACGAAGCCATCTCCCACCTCAACGATGCGATTCGCATCCTCCCCAACTACCTTCCCGCCTGGATCAATCTCGCCAAGGTCTACACCCTACAGCACAACTGGCAGCGCGCCCGCGAAACCTATCAGCACGCCTCAACACTCGACCCCGCTCAATCTACCTACTTCCTCCAGCTCGCCGCCTTCGCCGCTGCAAATGAAAAAGTCGCAGTGGCCTTCACCGATCCCCACGCTTCCCCCGATCCCGCTCCCGCCGATTTTGCCGCTTGGGTCCGCCTTGGTGACGCCTCCGGGCAAGCCGGTCAGTGGCAGCGCGCCGCCGAAGCATTCCAGCACGCCGCAACCTTGCAGCCTGCCAACGTCCTGGTCCTCGATAAATGGGGGATTTCCTTGCAACGCGCCGGCAATTCGGCCCAGGCCGTGGAGGTCCTTCAGCGCGCCCTGCGGCGCCAACCTGATGATTTGCTCATCCGACAATCTCTAGCCAGCGCTCTCGCAGGCGCCAATCGCCTGGCCGATTCCAGCGCCCAACTGCGCAAAATCCTAGAAATGAATCCCACCTGGGAACATGCCGATCAAGTCTACTTCGCTCTGGGCGCCAACCTCGAACGTTCCGGTGACAACTCCGCCGCCGCCGAAGAATACCGCCGCGCGCTCTCTCTCAATCCCGCGCTCGACCCCGCCCGCCAACGCCTCGCCGCCCTCGCCACGAACCCGGGCCACTCCGCAGTGGCTCCCTGAACGCTCCTCTTCCTCCCTCGGCGGCCTTCACTTTGCGCGCGACGCTGCTCTCAGGGGACAATGCCCTCTCGTTCAACTACCTGTTGCAGAACAAGTCGCGGAGAGTTGAAGCTCAAGCCTGCGACCTTGACTGGCGGAAAAAAGGCAAGAAAACGTTTCCTCCTGCCGCAACTTCACGAACTTGTCGGTAGCTCCTAGAGTTTTTTATCTTTCTTAAGCCACTTCAGCGCATTTTCCAGCGCCACTGTCTCGTCCGGTATCGTCGACGACAAATCCTGCGCGTTTACTTTGTCTCCTTGCCCGGCGACAACTCCCATCCTCGCTGGCACGTCCCGATAGCCTTGCCCCGTTCGAATGATCGGCGCCGGGCTTTTTGACAAATCCAGAATCCAATAATCCGCTTTTGCCCGGACGGCTGAAGAGTCCCTGACATACGTCGTGGCAGTCAACATTCGATCGTCACTCGTGTTGACCTTGCTCCAGTATGTTTGACGCATGGCCGTAGTCGCCTCCCCCGTCTCCTGGTTGCGATTGAAATTTGCAACTCCGATTTCCAGGAGCTCTTTCCCGGAGACTCCGACCGACCAAAGAATTACGTAATCTGGTTTCGCATAATCCAGGCACATTCCCTTAAGTTTCTTGCTCCCCTCCGCGTCCCAGTACTTCTTTTGATCGGGTGTTAGTCCTGGCTGGATTTGCTTTCCATCCGTATACCCTACCGAAAACTTCAATTTGCAATCCTGTGCCGGCAGCGTGCCGCCAAAAACCCCAAGAAAGATCATCGCCGCCAAAATCTTGTGCATCATGGGAAGCGCCTCCGAAAGAAATTGGAGGCAACGTATCACAAAGATTAACCCTGCGCCACCTCCGCTCACGAGTTTTTCCTCGCCGCCCCATTCTCTACCGGGTTCCCCACCACCCCCGCGTGACTGCCATCGCCAATAGTAAACTCCCCACCAGCAACACAGCTCCCAAATAATAGGGCGCCCCCGGCAAATGCATTCTCGCCCCCGGCGCAATCGCCGCCGCAAACACTTGCGTGAACAGCAGCGGACCCGCCATCCCCGTCAACGCCCGCAGCGAATTAATCGCTCCCTGCAGTTTTCCCTGTGCCGATGCATCCACCTGCTGCGACATCAGCGATTGCATCGCCGGCCCGGCCACTCCCCACAATGCAATCAGCGGCACCGCCGCCAGAAATGACCACCCCTGCGGCGCCATCGCAAATCCTGCAAATCCCAGCACCCCAAAAAATAATCCCGACGTCAGGCTCAATCGTTCTCCAAAC
This sequence comes from uncultured Acidobacteriota bacterium, assembly GCA_963781995.1. GTDB lineage: Bacteria > Acidobacteriota > Terriglobia > Acidiferrales > UBA7541 > Acidiferrum. The sequence goes on from CAWAHR010000002.1 coordinate 211,064, forward strand.
CTCTTCACATACGGCCCCACCATCCCCCCCGACACCGCCGCCACACAAACTCCCACCGCCCCCAGCGCAATTCCCACCGTCCGCTCGCTCCACCCATACCGATACTCCGTGTACAGCACAAACACGCTCGGCAGCGCCTGGTGTGCCAGGTAATACAACACCGTCACCACCGCCAACCCCGAAAGCACCGCGCTCGATCGCAGCAGCGTCAGCGAACCGAGCGGATTCGCCAACTCCCACGCCGACTTCGCCCGCTTCTCCGCAGGCAACGACTCTGGCAGCACAAACATGCCGTACAGAAAATTAGCCAAACTCAGTCCCGCCGCTGCCCAGAATGGCGCCCGCAAACTGTAATGCCCCAGCAATCCTCCCACCGCCGGACCAATCACGAATCCCAATCCAAACGCCGCTCCCAGCAAACCGTATTTCTTCGCGCGCTCTTCCGCCGGCGTCACATCCGCGATATACGCAAACGCCGTGGATACGTTCGACGTCGTAATCCCCGAAATAATCCGTCCCACAAACAGCCACCGCAGCGTCGGCGCCAACGCCATGAATATGTAATCCAGCCCTAATCCCAGGCACGAAATCAGAATCACCGGCCGCCGCCCGAACCGGTCGCTCCACGCTCCCAGCACCGGCGAAAACAAAAACTGCATCGTGGCCCACGCGAACCCGAAATATCCGGTCACCGCTGCCGCCCGCGCCATGCTTCCGCCCTCGAACTGGATAATCAGGTTCGGCAAAACCGGCGCAATAATCCCAACCGCCAGAAAATCCAGCGTCACCGTAACAATAATAAATACAAACGCCGCCCTGGTCGTCCCCACCTCGCTCTCCGGAGCCGGCGCCCCGCCGTTCATCACACGCGTTTCCAGGTCGCCCATAAGTGTCCGATTCTAGCCTACTCGCCGGTGAACCCCCTCATTCCTGCTAAATTATGGCCAAGGAACCACCGTGGCCAAGGACTACATCGAAAAGCGCGAAACCGGCTACTACCTCATCGGCAGCTGCATCTCCCTGGATTCCATCGTTTACGCTTTCCTCGATGGCAATTCCCCCCAGGGCATCCTCGAATCCTATTCGACCCTCACTTCGGAGGAAGTCCATGGCTCCCTTGCTTTCTATCTAGACAACCCCACGGAAATCGACGCATATCTCGCCGAAGGCGAGAGGGAATTCAAGCGCCTTCGCGAAGAATCGCGAGCCAAAAGTCCTGTCTTTCACGAAAGGCCTCGCAAGATTCTGGACAGTCGTCGAGCCGTACTGCTTTAGAAGATTTCGCTTTTGAAAGACATTGATTCTTAGCCGTGCGCGTCGCCAATCCGACCGATTCGCATGAAAATAGCTGGGGATAATCTGTGAATGCAACTTTTTGTTGGTTCAAACGCTGAAGGTAAGTTCGCCGCGGTCGACTTGCAGCCCACCGGTCACCGGTCGCTAATCACCAGTCACCGGCCCTACACTTCCAAAATCACCGGCAATATCAGCGGCCTCTTCGACGTCTGCTTATTGATATACCTCTTCAAATCCACCCGGATCTTTTCCTTAATCACCGACCAGTCCGCACGCTCTTCCAGGTTCGAATTCTCCACCGTCCGCGCCACCACTTCCCGCGCCCCCGCCAACATGTCGTTCCCGTTCTCGCTCATCAATCCGCGCGTAACAATCTCCGGTGCCGATTCCACCCGCCCGGTATGCTTGTCAATCGCAATGATCGGAATCACCACGCCCTCTTCCGACAAATGCTTCCGGTCGCGCACCACAATCTCTTCAATCTCCTCCAGCGAGCCCGAATCCACCAGCACCCGCCCGGCCGGCACCGGATCTCGCCGGAACGCCCCATCCTCCGTAAACTCCACGCACTTCCCATCTTCCAGCAGCATAATTTCGCCGCTCACCACTCCCAACTGGTGCGCCAGCGCCGCGTGCCGGAACAAATGCCGGTACTCTCCATGCACTGGAATGAAATATTTCGGCTTCACCAGTTGCAGCAGCAGTTTCTGCTCTTCCTGGCTCGCATGTCCCGAAACGTGAATCGGCCCCGCTGAATTGTCGTAGTACACCAGCGCCCGCCGCCGGAACATATGGTCCAGCATCCGGAAAATCGCCTTCTCATTCCCGGGAATAATCCGCGCCGACAAAATCACCGTGTCATTCTCATCGATGGTCACAAACCGGTGATTGTCCACCGCAATTCGCGACATCGACGACATCGGCTCGGCCTGCGATCCGCTGGCGATCACTATCAGCTTACGCGGCTCAAAGCTCCGGATATCCTGCGGCCGCACCACCATCCCGTCCGGAATTCGCAAATATCCCAGGTCGTGCGCGATCTCCACGTTATCCACCATGCTGCGCCCGACAAACGCCACCTTGCGTCCCACCCGGTCCGCAATATCGATCACCTGCTGAATCCGGTGCACCGACGACGCAAAGCACGTCAGCACCACCCGCTTCGGCGCCGATCGCGTCAGCTCCTCGATCCGTGGCGCCACCACCCGCTCCGACGGCGTAAATCCCGGCCGCTCCACGTTCGTCGAATCGCTGAACAGCGCCAGCACGCCCTCGTTCCCATACCGCGCGAACGCGTGCAAATCGAACTGGTAATGATCCACTGGCGTCTGGTCGATCTTAAAATCGCCCGAGTGAATCACCACCCCCACCGGCGTCCGGATCGCCAGCGCCACGCAATCAATCGTGCTGTGCGTCACCGCAATGAATTCCACTTCAAACGGCCCGATCTCCACCAGCCGTCCTGGCACCGCCTCAAACAGCTTCGCCGAATCCAGCAGCCCCGCTTCCGCCAGCCGTTTCTTCACCAGCGCCAGCGTGAACCGCGTCCCGTAAATCGGCACGTTCAAATCGCGCAAAATGTACGGCAGCGCTCCGATGTGGTCCTCGTGCCCGTGCGTCAGCACTATCGCCCGCACATGCTGCCGGTGCTGCTTCAGATAGGTGATGTCGGGAATCACCAGGTCCACGCCCAGCAACTCCGACTCCGGGAACATCATTCCCGCGTCCACTACCAGAATGTCGTCCCCGAACCGGAACGCCATCATGTTCATTCCGAATTCGCCAAGTCCCCCCAGGGGGATCACTGTCAATGATTGTTTGCTCTTGCTCAAGTAGGCCTTCTCTCTACAAACGAACTCTAAATCGTACCACACCGCATCGCGCCTCGCTCCCAATGTAGTGGCCGATCTTTAGATCGGCCAGAGTGGCACAGCCATTCCTGCCTGTGTTCTTGGGTTTCTCTTCTCTGTGCCGTCTGCGCTCCGCCCTCTGTGTTAAATCCTTCTCCTAATTCTTATTCCCAAAAAACAGATGGGCAATGGACACCAGCAGAACCGCCCCCACCGTCGCCGCCGCCAGCGAAAACAAAAATGTATTCGCGTGCACAATCCCCAATTTCGTAAAAATCCATCCCCCGATCACCGATCCAATCAGCCCGATCAAAACATCCCCGATACATCCGAATCCCCGCCCCCGCGCCACCTTCCCCGCCAACCACCCCGCCAGCAATCCCACAAATATCCACCAGATCAGTCCATGTGGAATCTGGACCCACACACCCCGAACATCCCATTGACGCGCCGCGTCCTGATAAAAAGCAATCATCCCCACTGTTCCCATCTTCCATTCCTCCCTAGCCTGTGTAGGGACCGCCTTCTGAGGCGGTCCGCTCTTCTCTGGAAAATCTCTGCGCCCTCAGCGTCTCCGCGTTAAGCCATCCCCTCTTCGCTTTTCACCAGTCACCAGGCACTACTCACCACCAGCCGGCTCCTGCTGCGTCATGCAATGCAAAGTCCCCAACCCCAGCACCAAATCGCGGCAATGAATCCCCACCACTTCCCGCCCCGGAAACAACTTTGCCAACGTATTCAGCGCCACCCGGTCATTCGCGTCATTAAACGTCGGCACAATCACAATCCTGTTCGCAATATAAAAATTCGCATAACTAGCCGGCAATCTCTGCCCATCAAAATAAACCGGCGCCGGCATCGGCAGAGTCTCAACCTGCAACGCCCGCCCATCCTGATCCTTCATCGATTTCAACCGCCCCAAATTCTCCTGCAACGCCGCATAGTTCGCTTCGGCGCGGTCCTCCTCTACAATCGTTACCACGGTTGTCTCATTCACAAACCGCGTCAGGTCGTCCACATGCCCGTGCGTATCATCCCCCGCGATCCCATTCCCCAGCCATAACACATGCGTCACCCCCAAATTTCTCCGAAACACTTCCGCATAATCTTCCTTCGTGAATCCCGGATTCCTCTCCTGCACCTTGCTCTGCAAACACTCTTCCGTAGTCAGCAGCGTCCCTCGCCCGTTCACGTCAATCGATCCGCCCTCCAGCACCACCCGCCGCCCCTTGTGCTCCGGAAAAAATATCCGCCGTTTTAATCGCGTATTCGCCTTTCGCACTACCTGCGCATCCTTCTTATGATTCGGATACTTCGCCCACCCGTTAAACACAAAATTGTTGTACGCCACCTCGCCCGCCGCATTCTCGACGCAAATCGGTCCCGAATCCCGCATCCACCCGCGATCCGTCGGCACCGCAAAAAATTCCACCGACTCCAATTTCGCCCCGGCCTTCCGCAAAATCCCCCGCACCCGCTTCTCCGCCGCGCGGTTTTCTACCATCAAGAAAATCTTCTCTACCTCCGACAGCAACCTCACCATCTCCGCAAACGCCCACGGCACCGGCCCAAACTTCCCCGGCCAATCCGTTAACTCATGCGGCCACCCCAACCAAGTCCCCGCATGCCTCTCCCACTCCGCCGGCATCCGAAATCCCAACTCGACCGGCGTCTTCTCCTCGCTTTTAATTGTCATAAGGGAATTACAGTCTCTCCGTTCTCTCTGAGGCCCTCTGCGAACTCTGTGGTGAACTCTTCTCTTCGCCCCTCACCAGTCAGCAGTCACTTCTCTCCCAACCATCTCTCCGTCAACCCTCCAAACGCATCAATCCTGCGATCCCGGAAAAACGGCCAATTCCTCCGCTGCTCTTCGCTCTTCCTCGGATCAATCTCCACCACCAAAATCTCTTCCTTATCGTTCGACGCCTCCGCCAGCATCTGCCCCGCCGGGTCCGCCACAAACGAATTCCCCCAAAACTCAATCCCCGGATCGCCCTTCTCCGGCCGCCCCTCATACCCTACGCGATTCACCACCGCCACATAGCATCCATTCGCAATCGCATGTGCCCGCTGAATCGTCTTCCACGAATCCAGTTGCGCGGCTCCCACCGCCCCCTTCTCATGCGGATGCCACCCGATACTCGTCGGATAAAAAATCACTTGCGCGCCCTGCATCGCCGTCAGCCGCGAGCCCTCCGGATACCACTGGTCCCAGCAGATCTGCACCCCAATCCGCGCATACTTGGTATCGAAATTCAAAAATCCCAAATCCCCCGGCGTAAAATAAAATTTCTCGTAATACAGCGGATCATCCGGAATATGCATCTTCCGGTATTTCCCCAAGTACGTCCCATCCGCATCCAGCACCGCGCAAGTGTTGTGATAAACCCCTGCCGCCCGACGCTCAAACACCGACACCACCAGCGCCACCTGCTTTTCCTTTGCCACAGCCGCCATTCGCTCCGTGGTCGGCCCCGGCACCGCCTCGGCCAAATTAAAAAGCGCTGGATCCTCCGTCCGGCAAAAGTATTCGCCTGCAAACAACTCGTGCAGGCAAATCACCTGCGCCCCGCGCGCCGCCGCTTCGCGAATCTTCTCCGCCGCCCGCGCCAGGTTCTCTTCCTTATTCGTAGTGCAGCGCATCTGCACCAGTCCCACCGCAAATTTGTCGCTCATCTCCTCATCCTATCACGAACATTTTTCTCTTCTCCCCATTCTCTTCACTCCTCTCTGTGGGCGCATGGCTTTAGCCATGCCCGCCCCTCCGAGTTCTGCGGTCTTTCGTAGCACACCCATTCCTGGCTGGGTTCTTGCGCTTTCCATCTCTGTGACCTCTGCGCTCCTCGTCCGTGCTCTCTGTGTTAAATCTTTCTTCTCCTCCTCCATCTTGCATTTTCGATCGCAACTTCTAGTACACTACACATACAAATTTCATTCACCCGGCAACATCGCAATCATTCACGTTCTGTCAGGAGAGTCGATGGCCAAAAAGCCCCAAAAAACCGTCACCGGACGCGTCCTCCACGATCCCGTAAAAGACAAACTCCGCCCCATCTTTCCCCTCGACCTCTCCAAAATCAAAACCATCGACGACCTCGTCCGCGCCATGGGCGACACCGCCTACACCGCTCGCCAGGTTGGTGACGCCGCCGACGTCCTCGAAGCCATGGCCCGCGACAAAGACTGCTTTGTCGTCATGACTCTCTCCGGTGCCCTCACCGTCGGCAAAATGGGCCTGGTATTCTGCGATCTCATCGAATCCGGCATCGTCAAAGCCGTCGTCTCCACCGGCGCGCTCATGGCTCACGGCCTCGTCGAAGCTACCGGCCTCTCCCACTTCCGTTACGATCCCTCCAAAATGGACGACAACGAACTCTTCCTCGCCGGCTACAACCGCGTCTACGATTCCCTCGAACCCGAAACCAATCTCGATCACGTCGAGGAAGTCGTCGACGCCATCTTCGAAAAATGGGATCCCAGCGAAGCCGTCTGCAGTTGGAAGCTTCACCGCCGCATCGGCGAATATCTCACCAAACACACCAAGGGCCGCGGCATTCTCCGCTCTGCTTACGAATGCAACGTCCCCGTCTTCGTCCCCGCCTTTTCCGATTCCGAACTCGGCCTCGACTTCGCCCTCAATAAATACGGACGCCAGCGCGATAAACGCCCGCTGCTTCGCTTCGATCCCTTCGAAGACTTCGAAAAATTTGCTGATACTATGATGGCCACCAAAAAAATGGGCATCTTCACCATCGGCGGCGGCGTCCCCCGCAACTGGTCCCAGCAATTCGGCGTCTACGCTGAACTCATGGCCCGCCGCGGCTACAAAAATCTTCCTCTCAAACGCTACTCCTACGGCGTCCGCATCTGCCCCGAACCCGTCCACTGGGGCGGCCTCAGCGGCAGCACCTACACCGAAGCCGTAAGCTGGGGCAAGTTCGTTCCTCGCGAAGAAGGCGGCCAACTAGCCGAAGTCCTGGAAGACGCCACCGTCGCCCTCCCCCTGGTAGTAGGCGCCGTCCTCGAACGCCTAAACTACTTCAAGAAAAAATAAACGCTGGGTGCCGCACCCTGCGCTTTCCAGGGTGCGGGTTTTTCCCCTCTCCTCTCACTTCTCTGCGAACCTCTGCGGCCCTCTGTTACCTCCGTGGTGAACTCTTCTCTTCCTCCTCTCTTCCGACTTCATGCTATATTCCCCTCCCGGTTCCACTCCGAGAGAAAAAATGAAACGCAAACTCCAAGCCGCGCCACTCATCCTTTTCTCAATCTTCGTTCTCCTGGTCTCCACCCCGCGCGCCGCCCAAAAGGACTCTCCCATGCCCCAACACGCCACCGGCTCCTTCGAAGTAAAACTCTCTCCCATCGACCCCGCCTTCAAGGCCGAAGACAACTCCATCGGCCGCTTCTCCATCGACAAACAATTCCACGGCGCCCTCGAAGCCACCAGCAAAGGGGAAATGCTCACCGGCATGGGCACCGTCAAAGGTTCCGGCGGCTACGTCGCCATCGAACGCGTCACCGGCACGCTCGACGGCCGCTCCGGCACCTTCATCCTCCAGCACACCGGCACCATGCAAAACGGCGTCTACAATCTAAACGTAACCGTAGTCCCCGACTCCGGAACCAACCAACTATCCGGTCTCCAAGGCTCCATGATTATCATCATCAAAGACGGCAAACACTCCTACGACTTTACCTACACCCTCGCCGCCCAAAAATAAAAAAGGCGCACCCGATGTGCGTCTTCTTGGCCTTTGTAGAGCCGCCCGCCGCGGCGGGCGGGCCGCTCCCACCTTCACATCACCCACCTTGTCATCCTGAGGCGATCCGACGAGGATCGCCGAAGGACCTCAACCTCCGCGCCTTGACTCTCCTTTATCCCGCAGCATCTTCTCCATCTTCTATTTTCTAATTTTCATTTTCGCTTTCCGTCCCCAACTTCCCCTTACTCTAAACTCAAGCTAGTCCCCAATCCCGCATACACATATTTCTCCCCATATGCCTTCCGCAACCTCGCAAACGCCGGCTCCCCCGTGCAATGTCCCGGCGCAATCCTCTGCACTTTCCATTTCGTCTGCAAATTCGCCACCAGCGCGTCGATCTCCTCCACGGGAGTAGTCACCAGGTGCAATCCTCCAAACACAATTTCCGTCCGTGGATCAATCGCGCTGGCCGCCTCCAGAATCGCCTCAATTCCCGCGTGCGAGCAACCATCCACCAGCAGCAATCCTCTGGGCCGTTTGATCGCCAGCGTCAATTCCGGCAACTCCAGCGTCCCTTTCTTTTGCGACACCGTCCGCACCAGAAAAATTCCCGGCGCCACTTCCATCAGCTTATCCACCAGCACAAAAGTTCCCGTGTCATACAGCTTCCCCGAATTCAAATGTTCCGGCGCCGTCCCGTCGAAATACCGCATCTTCGCCGGCAATTCCGCATCCGGCCGGAAAAACGCTGGTGGAATCTGATTTCCTCCGAATCCATTCGCTCCATCCGCCGGCACATAAATCGTCACCGTCGGATTCACCTTCAACAGATACTTCACCCCGGTAGCGTGGTCGGCATGCCGGTGCGAAATCACCGCAAAATCAATCTTCGTCAAATCCACGCCCAGCAATTTCACGTTGTGCTCGAAAATCTCCGCATTATTCCCGCTGTCGAACAAAATCCGCCTCCCGTCATGCTCCACCAGCGCCGAAAATCCCCAATCCTTCGTCAATTCCTTCGAATCCGAAAACGCATCGTACAAAATCGTCACTTTGTCCGCGGCCATCAGCCGTCCGCAAACCGCAACCATCAAAATCAACCCCAAAACCAACCGAAAAATCCTTTTAGTCACCGCATTCCTCCCCCAACGTGTCCAAAAAAACCAAAAGCCCGCCAAATTAGGCGGGCCGAAAGGTTTGCACCATTGACCAGTCACGATTCACGACTCAATCATCATCCCCGATCAAAAACGCCGCCGTCAGCACGGTGGTCCACAATCCCCGCTTGTCTCCCACCGCCGACTGCGTAATATTCATCGTCCGCACAATCTTGTTCGAGATTCGGTAAACTTCTTTCTTCTCGTCCCACGAAAGATCCGGATCGAACTCCACATTCAAGGTCGTCGCCAGCATTTCCGCCGCCAATTCCTCCGCGTACTCGCCCGCTACCTCTTCCGTCTCTCCAAACGAGTGGTGCTCACTCAAATATCCGTACATCGGCCGGTCGCTCGGCAGCGCCAGCCCGATGCTCGACGCGATCAGCCGGTGCGGCTCCTTCGTCGAATTCTCGCTGATCACCGTGAACGCCACTTGCCCCGGCTTGATCAGCTTCAATCCCTCGCTCCGCGAGATCAATTTGCAGTTCGGCGGAAAAATCGACGACACGCGCACGATATTGCATGCGGCAATTCCGGCGTTCCGCAGCGCAAGTTCAAAACTCGAGAGCCGCTCGCGATGTTTTCCCACGCCCTTGGTCAGGAAAATCTTCTTTGCGACAAACGCCATAGTGCTCAGTCACCATCCGTAAGTAATTTTGTGAAAATCATTTGCGTCCTGTGGAAAAGTAACAAGCTTGCCACTCAGTGTCAATGCGCAATCCGAGCAATTTTCACGCCTCTCGCGCCACGCACTCCGCTTGCACTCGCAAATTGTTTTAGGAAATTAAAACTGCAGGAAATCTCTGTCACTCACCCGCCGCCAAGGACCATTTCCGCCCTGGCCACGCCTCACCAGTCACCACTTCTCACTCCGCCGTCAAACGCTCTACCAGCTTCGCCAACGGCCGGCACAACGCCAGCACCTTTCCCAATTCCTCTTGCGTAAAATCGGCTCCCGCTTCCGCCGGTGTCGAGCCCTTGCGACTGATCTGCATTACCCCCACCGCTTTTCCGCCGCACAAAATCGGCGCACTGATTATTTTCTGGATTGATTCGCCCGTGGTCGTCGCCGATTTCACTCCCTCAAACACCGTCGCATGCCGCATCGCCGAAAAATTGTTGTTAATTTCCGTCTTGTGCTCTCTCGCCGTGCGCGCCGCCAGCGCCGACGGGCTCGACAACGGAATAAATCCCACATTCTTCAGCGCCTGCGGCACCAGAAAGTGTAGATGTTTCCACCGCGCCGAAACTCCCAGGATCGCCACTTCATCCGTGCGCACTCCCAGGCTCTTGGCGATCTTTTCCGCCACGGCCGCCAGCGGTATCTCCGCCCCCCCGCCGCCATCGCTTTCCAGCGCATCCGCCAGCCGCTGCAATTCACTTACCAGGCTTGTGTCCATAGATGAATTTCGATACGCCCGCAGGGAGGTTGCGGGCTCCGCATCGCTTTCTCCGTCCACTCTTCCTTCATGTTCATCTCTTTTTCGCCGCGCCGCAAGTTTCTTTACAATCGCGTGTGCTTTCAAAGCGCCGCGGCAAACTTGCAAGCTTTTTCCCAACTCCCTATACTGGTGGTGCTGCGATCCCACCGCGCATTTCTTTAGCGCTCCTCAAGAATCTCTGGGACTCACGCGGCGGAGAGGGCATGTCCTCAACCGCAACCCGGCCTGAAACAAGTTATCTTCTGCGCAAACTTCATTCTCTTTCTGGCATCATCCCCGTCGGTGCTTTTCTCGCCGAACATTTCTGGTCCAATAGCGCCGTCCTGGTCTCCGCCGCCAAATACGATGAAGTCTCCCGCGACCTCCAGACCATCCCCTTCCGCCCCCTCGTCGAATGGGCCTTCATCTTTCTCCCCATGCTCTTCCACGCCGGCTACGGCATCTATATATGGATACGCGGCAAGTCCAACGTCTCCTCCTACCCCTGGGTAGGGAACTGGCTCTATGCCACCCAGCGCTATACCGGCCTCATCGCCTTCGCCTACATCGCCTGGCATCTCTACACCCAGCGTTGGTTGACTCACGGCAAATCTACCTACGCCGAAGTCGAACTATTCTTCACCAATCCTTATTTCCTGATCTTCACCGCCATCGGCGTTCTAGCCTGCTCTTTCCATCTCGGCATCGGCATCTGGAATTTCCTCTGCAAATGGGGACTCGCCGCCACGGTTCGTGCTCAGCAAGCCGCTGGGCAGTTGGGTTTTGCTGTCGCGCTCACCTTCAGCGTCATCGGCGTTCTAATCCTGGTCAGTTTTCGTCTCAACTGGCATCCCTTTTATTTCTACTGGCAAAAATGACACAACCTAAAATCATCGTCGTTGGTGGGGGTCTGGCCGGACTCATGGCCACAATTCGCGTCGCCGAGGCCGGCGTCCCGGTCGACCTCTTCTCCATCGTTCCCGTAAAGCGTTCCCACTCCGTCTGCGCCCAAGGCGGCATCAACGCGGCAAAAAATCAAAAGGGCGAAGGCGACACCACCGCCAAGCATCTTGACGACACCATCTATGGCGGCGATTTCCTCGCCAATCAGCCCCTCGTCAAGCGCATGTGCGATGAAGCTCCCAATATCATCGATCTCCTCGATCGTATGGGCGTCATGTTCAATCGCACGCCCGAAGGCCTCCTCGACTATCGCCGCTTCGGCGGCACACTCTATCACCGCACCGCCTTCGCCGGCGCCACCACCGGCCAGCAACTCCTCTATGCGCTCGACGAGCAGGTCCGCCGCCACGAATCCGAAGGCAAAGTTAAAAAATTCGAAGGTTTCACTTTCCTCTCTGCCGTTCTCGACGACTCCGGCGTCTGCCGCGGTATCGCCGCCATGGACCTCCGCACCATGGAAGTCAAAGTTTTTCCCGCCGACGCGGTCATCTTCTGCACCGGCGGCATTGGCGCCATCTTCGGGCGTTCCACCAACTCTGTCGTCTGCACCGGCTCCGCGCAATCGGCCCTCTTCCAGCAGGGCGTGGATTATGCCAACGGTGAATTCATCCAGGTCCATCCCACATCCATCCCCGGTGAAGACAAGCTCCGTCTGATGAGCGAATCTGCCCGCGGCGAAGGCGGCCGCGTCTGGGTTCCCAAAAATCCCAACGAAACCCGCCCCGTAAAATCCATTCCCGAAAATGAGCGTTTCTACTTTCTCGAAGAGTGGTATCCGAAATACGGCAATCTCGTTCCCCGCGACATCGCCACCCGCGCCATCCATCGCATCGTCTATCAGGAGAAGCTCGGCCTCAACGGCCAAGCCGCCGTGTATCTCGATGTCTCCCACATCGATCGCGAAACTCTCGACCGCAAGCTCGAAGGCATCCTCGAAATCTATGAAAAATTCTGCGGCGTCAATCCCCGCGAAGAGCCCATGAAAGTTTTCCCCGGCATGCACTACACCATGGGCGGCATCTGGATCAACGCCGTGGATCAGGCCACCAACGTCCCCGGCATCTACGCCGCCGGCGAATGCGAATACCAATATCACGGCGCAAACCGCCTAGGTGCCAACTCCCTCGTCAGTTGCATCTTCGGTGGCGGCATCGCCGGTCCGGCGGCGGTTAAATACGCCAGGAGCCTTGACAAGGGAACTGCCTCCATTCCCTCCACCGTCTTTGATCGCGAAAAAAAGCGCCAGGACGAAAAAAACCTGGCCCTCCTCTCTCAGGATGGCTCCGAAAATCCCATGACCATCTGGAAGGAAATGGGCGACATCATGACCGAGCACGTCACCGTCACCCGTATCAACAAAAATCTCGAACTAGCCGACAACAAACTGCTCGCCCTGCAAGCTCGCTATCGCAAAATCAATCTCAGCGACCGCACCAAGTGGTCCAACCAAACTCTCAACTTCGCGCGCGAACTCGAAAACATGCTCCTCCTCGCTCGCGTCGTCACTCTCGGCGCCCTGGCCCGCAATGAATCCCGCGGCGCCCACTATAAACCCGATTTCCCGGAACGCGACGATGCCAACTGGCTCAAAACCACTCGCGCCAAATACCACAATGGCGACATCCAGCTAACCTACGAGCCGGTGGACATCTCGCTGATTCCCCCGCGCGTCCGCAAATACGACGCCGCAAAATAGTTTCGTTCCGTACTCTGTAGCTCAGGCCTTCGAGGCCTGAGGCTTTCCCTAACGCTATCGAGGACCCATGGCCGAAAAACACGTTCTCCTAAAAATCAAACGCCAATCCGCCCCCAACCAATCCTCCCAATGGGAGGAATTCTCCCTCCGTTGGCGTCCCTCCATGAACATCATCATCTGTCTCCGCGACATCGCCGAAAATCCCGTCACCCGCGACGGCAAAAAAACCACGCCCATCTCCTACGACTCCAACTGCCTCGAAGAAGTCTGCGGCTCCTGCGCCATGGTCATCAATGGCAAAGTCCGCATGGCCTGCTCTGCCCTCGTTGACCACCTCGAACAACCCATCACCATCGAGCCCATGACCAAGTTCCCGCTGGTCCGCGACCTCGCCGTCAACCGCCAGTTCATGTTCGACTCCCTCAAGCGCGTGAAAGCCTGGGTCCCCATTGACGGCACCTACAGCCTCGGCGAAGGCCCCCGCTTCGCCCCCGAAATCCAGGAAAAGGGCTACCCGCTCTCCCGCTGCATGACCTGCGGCCTCTGCCTGGAAGTCTGCCCGCAAGTAAACTCCGGCAACAACTTCGTAGGCGCGGCCATCATCTCCCAGGTCCGCCTCTTCAATATGCACCCAACGGGAGCCATGCACGCCAGAGAACGCATCCAGGCCCTGCTCGGCGACGGCGGCATCGAAGAATGCGCCAATGCCCAAAACTGCGTCCAGGCTTGCCCCAAATCCATCCCCCTAACCGAATCCATAGCCGAAGTAAACCGCGAAGCCTGGAAGCAATCCCTCCTGGGCTGGCTCCTCGGCTAACTCAAATTTGGTTGGCCCAAATTTGTAGCGGCGGCTTTACGCCTCCCTCTTTGCACTTCGGCTTCTCCTCTGCGCCCTCTGCGTCGAACTCTTTCTTCTCCTTTTAATTGTCAACTCTCAACTTTCGACTCTTCTGCTACTCTATTTCCGCCCTTCTTGGAGAAAAAATGATCCGCCTCTTCGCCAATCTTTCCGTGGGAGTCCTAATGACTGTTTCGACCGCCGCCCAATCCGTTTCCGACCAAGCCGAAATGCTCCACTCCTCCTCCATCGTCATCGACACCCACGACGACACCACCCAGCGTCTCCTCGATCCCCGATTCGATCTCTCCATCCGCCACGCTGACGGCAACATCGACATCCCCCGCATGCGCGAAGGCGGCCTCTCCGCCATCTTCTTCTCCATCTGGATCTCCAGCAAAATCCTCGGCCCCGATGCCGTCAAGCAAGCCCTCGATCAAATCGACGCCGTCCACGAACTCGTCCGCAAACATCCCAACGACTTAATCCTCGCCACCTCCGCCGCCGATATTCGCGAAGCCAAAAAGCAGCACAAAATCGCCTGCCTCATCGGCGTCGAAGGCGGCCACATGATGGGCAACGACCTCTCCGTCCTTCGCACTTTTGCCGCTCTCGGCGTCCGCTACATGACCCTCACCCACATGGACAACAACGAGTGGGCCGATTCCTCCACCGACAAGCCCGCCCACAACGGTCTCACCGACTTCGGCAAGAGCGTCATCCGCGAAATGAACCGCCTCGGCATCCTCGTCGACATCTCCCACGTCTCCGACAAAACCTTCTACGACGCCATCGCCGTCAGCAAAGCACCGGTCATCGCCTCGCACTCCTCCTGCCGCGCCATCTGCCAGGCTCCCCGCAACATGACCGACGACATGATCCGCGACCTCGCCAAAAATGGCGGCGTCATCCAGATCAACTATCACGTCGGCTTCCTCAGCCAGGAATTCCGCGACTTCGAAAAAGCCCACCCCGACACCGAAAAAGAGATCAACGACGAAATCAAAAAGCGCTGCGGCGACAACGAAGCCTGCAAACTAACCACCGGCGATCAGGTCGTCCGCGACATGATGCAAGCCGGCAAACTCCCCAAAGTCGACTGGACCGTCATCGTCGACCACATCGACCACGCCGTAAAAATCGCCGGCGTCGATCATGTCGGCCTCGGCTCCGACTTCGATGGCGCCGTCATGCCCCTCGGCATGCAGGACGTCACTCACCTCCCTCAAATCACCGGCGCCCTCCTAAAAAAGGGCTACTCCGAATCCGACATCCGCAAAATCCTCGGCGAAAATACTCTCCGCCTCCTAAGCGATGCCGAGCGCGTCTCGCACGACCTAAACAAATAAAGTGGCACAGGCACTCCTGCCTGTGCTCTTTGGTTCTCTTTTCCGTTAACTCGGCGGGCCCTCTACTACCTCAGTGGTGAAATCTTTCTCTCTCTTCCTCTGTGCTCTCCGTGTCCTCTGTGGTGAAATCCTCTCTTCTTCCTCTTCTCCCTAAAATATGCAAAACTACTCCTCGTCAACGCCAATCACTCGATTTCCATAATTCTCGGAGGCCGATTCCAATGCACCTGAAAACCTGTGCGCCAATCCTAGCCGCGCTAGCTCTCACCATCCCCGCCGCACCCCAAACCCCCACCCCAGCCGCAAAACCGAAATCCACCACAACCTCCACCGCAAAGCCCGCCGCCACCTACGACCACGCCCTCCTGAAACCCGCCCTCCTAAAAGACAAAGCTCCCGACACCTATCAAGTCCAGTTCGACACCACCCGCGGCATCTTCACCGTCACCGTCAACCGCGCCTGGTCTCCACTCGGCGCCGACCGCTTCTACAACCTCGTCAAGCACCACTATTTCGATAACGCCCGCTTCTTCCGAGTCCTCCCGGGCTTCGTTGTCCAGTTCGGCCTCCACGCCAACCCCACTGTCAACGCCGCCTGGGAAAAAGCCACCATCAAGGACGACCCACGCGCCCAAGGTAACGCCCGCGGCACCCTGGTCTTCGCCACCGCCGGCCCCAACACCCGCACCACCCAACTCTTCATCAACCTCAAAGACAACGCCAATCTTGACTCCATGGGCTTCACCCCGTTCGGCCAAGTCGATGGCAACGGCATGAACATCGTCGAAATGCTCTACGACCAGTACGGCGAATCCGCCGGCATGGACCAGGAAAACATCACCAAGGGTGGCGAAAAATACCTGGCCACCAAGTGGCCCAAGCTGGACACCATCAAATCCGCCACCCTAATCGGCGCAGCCGCCACCACCAAGCCCTCAACCACCGCCAAGCCCGCCGCCAAGCCCGCCCCCAAACCAGCGACCACTGCCACCCCCAAACCCCAACAATAACCACCCTTTACCGTCCAGGGGCCGCCCCGCCCGGCTCCTCTCCCCTCCTACCGATTACCGATTACTGATTACTGCTTGCCGCCCCCGCCCCTCCACCCGCCTCCCGCTCTCTGTTATCCTCTTCCACCCCATGTATCCAAATCCCCCATGCAATGCATCCAATTTTTGCACCGCTACCCGGATTGACTTCAACGTCTCTCCCACATAGCCTCATCTCGATATGCGGAACTCTTGCCAGATCTGCTGTTGTCCAACGATGGCCTGCTGTTGCTGTCGGCAGTCCTGTTCTGGCCAGAGGTGCTATCGAACTTAAGCTGTAACTGACTTCCAAGTTTCGAAGCCCACGTGCCAGATCACCGGCCCGTGGGCTTTTTCTTTTTCTACCAGCTGTTTGAAAATTTCTCGATTTTGTAGTGGCCGATCTTTCGATCGGCCAGAAAGGGAACCCCGCAAACAGACCACGGTGATTAGGAATTGCAACTTGCGCGGAACAATCCTCGCTTCCTGTTATCTGCTCGCTGTCATCTGTTATCCGAAAACACGGAGAGGGAATCACCCCAATGCCCGATCTAAGAGAAACCAAAGCCCAGCGCGTCGAGCGCCTAAAACGCGCCAAAAATCCCTGGGACCACCTCGACGAAATCCGCCAATTCGCCCGCCAGGGGTTCGACTCCATTCCCCCCGAATGGCTGGGCACCTACTTCCGCCCCTGGGGCATTTACACCCAGGGCGACGGCATCGGCGTGACCGGCGGCAAAAATGGAGAAGGGAAGTCCGTCCCCTTCTTCATGGTTCGCATCCGCATCCCCAACGGCCTCCTCACCAGCGAGCAAGCCCGCACCATCGCCGATCTCTCCGATCAATTCGGTAACGGCGTAGCGGACATCACCGTTCGCCAAAACATCCAACTCCACTGGGTCGCCGTCGAAAATCTCCCCGAACTCCTCGAACGCCTCTGGGCCGTCGGTCTCCGCACCACCGGCGCCTGCGGCGACGTAACCCGCAACATCACCGGCTGCCCGCTGGCCGGAATCCACGCCCACGAGATCGCCGACGTCTCTAAACTGGCCCTGGCCCTCGACAAAGAACTGGGCGGGAATCCCGACTTCTACAATCTCCCTCGCAAATTCAAGATCACCATCACCGGCTGCCCCGACTGGTGCTCCTACCCCGAAATCAACGACATCAGCTTCACCGCCACCCGCCGCATAACCGTGGGTGCCGCACCCTCCGCCTTTGAAGGTGCGGGCATTGACGTTTCCGACTCCTCTCCCGCCACTCCCGCCTTCGGCGGGTCACTCGCCACTTCCCCCACCGGCTTCTCCCTCCGCGTAGCCGGCGGCCTCTCTACCGAACCCCATCTCGCCGTTAAACTAAACGCCTTCATCCGCTGGGAACAAGTCCTCCCGGTAGCCCGCGCCATCGCCGAAGTCTTCCGCACCGCCGATGTCCTCCGGCAATCCCGCGATAAAGCCCGCCTCAAATTTCTCTTCCTCCAACACAACTGGACCGTAGACTCCTTCCTGGCCGCTATCGAATCCAAATTAGGCTACAAACTGGACCCCGCGGAACCCGAACCCCTCCCCGCCTCCATCCATCGCGATCACCTCGGTGTCATTCCCCAAAAGCAACCCGGACTCTTCTCCATCGGCGTTTCCGTAATCCGCGGCCGCATCATTCCCGCACAGCTCCGCTTGGCCGCCGGCCTGGCCGAACGCCACGGCGACGCACGCCTCCGAGCCACCCTGATGCAGAATCTTCTCCTGATCAACATTCCCGAATCTCGCGTTACCTCCGTAGTCCAGGAACTCGCCGCCAACGGCCTACCCGTCGAAACCAACCCCTTCGTTCGCGGCACAGTGGCCTGCACCGGCTCCGAATTCTGCAAACTTGCGCTCACCGAAACCAAATCCTACGCCCGCTGGCTGACCGAACAACTTGAAGACCGCTTCCCCGGCTATCAGGAAGACATCAAGCTCCACATCACCGGCTGCCCCAACTCCTGCGGCCAGCACTGGATCGCCGACATCGGCATCGAAGGCAAAAAAATCAAGCGCGACGGCAAAATGATCGACGCCTACTACTTCTGCGTCGGCGGCAGCGTCGGTCAATTCGCAGCCATTGCCCGGCCCGTCGGCTACCGCTGCGCCGCCGACGAAGTCCCCGACGCCATCACCCGTCTCCTAACCAATTTCCACGCCCATCGCCTTCACAACGAGCCAATCCAAAAATTCCTGGCCCGCCACTCCGCAGACCACCTCCGCCACATCCTCTCCGGCCAGCCTGCCGGGCAAATCGAAATCGCCCTGCGCGACCTCCCCGCCGAGCGCGTACCCCACTCCATCGAGGACCGCCCATGAAGCCTCTGCTCGCAACCAGCACTGTAGGTGCGAAACAATTTAGCCGAGCGCTTACGCGCTGGGAAAATGCCCACGATAATTTTCGAAGCGCCGTAGGCGCGGCACTCGCGCGGGAGCTCTTCCACTTCTCTTTACCAATTCCGCACTCTCTGCTTGCCCCGGGCGAATTACGCGAATTGCGTCTCCGCGTTAGTGTTTCTCTTTCTTCGCTCAACCTCTCCTGGAGCACCAACTAATGTCCCTCTTTCCCGCATTCCTAAAACTCCACTCCCGCCCAGTCCTCGTCGTCGGCGGCGGCGCCATCGCCGCCCAAAAAATCCCTAGCCTTCTCGAAGCCGGCGCCCAGGTCCACGTAATCGCCCCCAAACTAGCCGCTCCTCTAGTCGAATGGGTCCGCAACCGCCAGATCGATTGGTCCTCCAAGCCCTTCGATCCTTCCGACCTCGACGGCGCCTTCCTCGTCATCGCCGCCACTTCCATCCGCGACCTGAACGAATCCGTCTATCGCGAAGCCGACCGCCGCAACATCCTCTGCAACGCCGTCGACGACATCGATCACTGCCACTTCTACTACGGCTCCATCGTCCAGCGCGGCGATCTGCAAATCGCCATCTCCACCAACGGCAAAAGTCCCGCGTTGGCCCAGCGCCTCCGCAAGGAACTCGAAGCACAGTTCGGTCCCGAGTACGCCTGCTGGCTGGACTGGCTCGGCGCCGCTCGCGAAACCCTCCGCGCGCAATCCAGCGATCCCGAAACCACCAAGCGTTGGCTCCAGCTCTTAGCCAGCCAACCCATGTTCGAGCGTTTCCTCCAACAAGCCAACTCCCCCAACCAATCCGAAGGAGCCGCCTAATGTCCCGAACCCCTCCAAAAAATGTAGTGGCCGAACTTCAGATCGGCCACCGTGGCACAGGCACTCCTGCTTGTGCCCGAAGGGAGGCCACGACTTCAGTCGTGTCGAAAACTCCCCAACAAAAAAGGGCTTCAGCCCCTGAGGTCAAAAAGGTACCGGTGGGCTTTTCTTCCTCCGCCACTCGCCACTCTCCAAACGCTGCTCCCACCGCGAAGGTCTATCTTCTCGGCGCCGGACCCGGCGATCCTGAACTCCTCACGCTGAAAGCTCTGCGCATTCTCCAATCCGCCGACGTAGTCCTCCACGACTCCCTAATCGGCCCCGAAATCCTGAATCTCATCCCCTCAACTGCCAAACGCATCGACGTAGGCAAGCGAGCCGGCTTCCGCCTCCTCACGCAATCGGACATCAACTCGCTCCTGCTTGACGCAGCCGCCAAACACAAAATCGCAATCCGTCTAAAAGGCGGCGATCCGCTCCTCTTTGGCCGCGCCGCCGAGGAAATCCAAGCCCTCCGCGAAGCCAATATCGATTTCGAAGTGATTCCCGGCATTTCCGCTGCGTTCGGCGCTGCCGCAGCAGCAAAGGTTTCCCTAACCGATCGCCGCCTCGCCTCCCACGTTCTCTTCACCACTTTCTCCCGCGCACCCGAATCCCCATTCCTCCCCGGCATCGGCCTCACCGCCGATACCACCGTAGTCGTCTACATGCCCGGTCCCGACTACGCCGAAGTCTCCCGCTGGCTCCAAGACGCGGCCGTTTCCCGCGACACGCCAGTCCTCGTAATCTCCAAAGCCTCCCACCCCGATCAATCCCAAACATCCACCACGGTAGCAGGCCTAACCCAGCTCGCTGCGTTACCCGCCCCAGCCCTGCTCCTGGTAGGCCGAGTAGCCGCCTCTGCCGCCGCGCACGCAACCACAACCGCAGCCGCATCCAAGACCTTCGATTTCCTCTCCGATTCTTCCAAAGGAGGCGCCACCAATCTCCGCATCTCCTAACCAGCGTAGAACCGGCTTTATGCCGCATTTGTAGGGACCGCCCTCCGCGGCGGGCGGTCCGCTTTCAGGTTTTCCCGCTCTTGTAGGCCACCCAAATCACCGGCCCTACAAAAAAAGAGGGGCACGTTATCGGGCGTGCCCCTCTTCTCTGCGGCCTTTGCGGTCCCTCTGCTAACTCGGCGGTAAAGCCATTCTCCTAACTCCCCCTCACCGGATCACACCCGGCTTTGCCCAGAATGGCACACCGCCTCCGCCCACAAACCGGTATGCCCCGTCGGCGTACACAAAATTCGCAATAAACGAAAATTTCTGATCGTGGCTCGTGGATCGAAACTCCAGCCTGAATTGCTCCACAACGATCGGCTTCAATGGTCGCATGCCATATTCTCCGGATCCGGTCTGCCCCGCGACACTGTCTCCACGAGCTTCACACCGCACCCGAAACCGGCTGCCGGGATCCGCGCGATTCATGTCTTCGATTAGCGAACTTTCCGCTTCGCTTACTTCCCGGTCATAAGCAGCAATCAATTTCGCCGCATCCTCCGGCGAAAAATAATTCCCGAACCATTCCTTCGGCTTGGGAAGCCGGAAGACGCCAAAGCCCTCGTCCATGCCTTTATCGTCGCCTCTCTGGAAAGCCCTCACAAAAGCCTCAAACTGCTTTTCCAGTCCTTGCGCGTTCTGCTTATACGTTTCCGTACCCGGCGCCGCGGCCGCCCGCGGCAGCGGCATGGCCAGCAGCATCCACACGACTCCAACTATCGCAATGAAGGACTTCAGCCTCTTTTCTTTCACCAGCCACCATTCACCAGTCGCCATCTCTCAAATCCCCAGCACCGTAACCAGCTCCTTCACCGATCCCGCCGACTTGTCCAGCGCCGCCTTCTCCTCCGCCGTCAACTTTATCTGGATAATCTCCTCCGCCCCGCCCGACCCCAGCTTCACCGGCACCCCCACAAACAATCCCCTAATCCCATACTCCCCATCCAGATAAACCGCGCAAGGCAAAATCTTCTTCTTATCTTTCAAGATCGCTTCCACCATCTCCACCGCCGCCGCCGATGGCGCATAGTACGCCGAACCGGTCTTCAACAAATTCACAATCTCCGCCCCGCCCTTCCGTGTCCGCTCCACAATCGCGTCAATCTTTTCCTTCGGCAGCAGATCCGGCAGTGGAATCCCCGCCACCGTCGAATACCGCGGCAGCGGCACCATATCGTCCCCGTGCCCTCCCAACACAAACGAGTGCACGTTCTCCACGCTCACCCGGCATTCCATGGCCACAAACGCGCTCATCCGCGCCGAATCCAGCACGCCCGCCATTCCCAGCACGCGGTTCTTCGGGAACCCGCTTACGCGAAACGCCGCCTGCGCCATCGCATCCAGCGGATTCGTCACCACAATAATGATGCACTGCGGCGAGTGCTTCACAATCTGTTCCACCACCGCCTTCACCACGTCGTAATTCGCCTTCAGGAGGTCGTCGCGGCTCATCCCCGGCTTCCGCGGAAATCCCGCCGTAATCACCACCACGTCGCTTCCCGCCGTCGCGCTGTAATCTCCCGACGCCGTCGAAATCCCCGTCGCCGATGCATCCGTTCGCGTGATCGGCGTCGACTCCACCATGTCCAACGCCTTTCCCGCCGGCGCCCCCTCCAAAATATCCGTCAGCACCACGTCCGCCAGCTCCAGATCCACAATCCGCTGCGCCGTAGTCGACCCCACAAACCCGCCACCCACCACCGTAACTTTCTTCCGGCTCATCTCAGACTCTCCTGTGTAGGGGCGGCTTTACGCCGCCTCCGCTCTTGCATCTCTCTTGTGGCACGGCCATTCCTGGCTGTGCTCTTGAGTTTCCTATCTAAAGCCACCCAACAAATAAACTTGAGGGTGCCCCACTCATCGTCCGCCTCAGGCGGAAAGGGTGGGTTCTTACGACCTAGCACCACCAATCTTCTTTTCTCAATTCTCGGATTTCCCTCGCCTTTGGAGCGCGGTTGCTTAGCCGTCGGTTCCACGCTCGACACCCAACCCAACGCGAAGCCCTTCCCCACCAGTCACCACCTCAACGCCCCGCCGCCAACCCCACCATATTCTCTATAATCGCCCCAGCAAACGCGCTGGTCCCCAGCTTCGTCCCGCCCGTCATTAACCTCTCCAAATCGTAAGTCACCCTCTTCTGCTGAATCGTCTTTGCAATCCCGTCCTCAATCAACTTCGCCGCTTCCTTCCATCCCATAAACTCAAACATCATCGCCCCCGACAGCATCACCGAACTAGGATTAATCACATCCTTATCCGCATACTTCGGCGCCGTTCCGTGGGTAGCCTCAAACACTCCATACCCATCCCCAATGTTCGACCCCGGCGCAATTCCCAATCCCCCCACCTGCGCCGCGCAAGCATCGCTCAAATAATCCCCGTTCAAATTAGGAGTGGCCAGCACGCTGTACTCATTCGGCCGCAGCAGCATCTGCTGAAACACCGAATCCGCGATCCGGTCGTTTACCATCAGCTTCTTCTTCCACTGACCCTTCCCATGCGAAGTCCCAATCGCGTCCAGCGTCCGCTTCACCTCGGCATAAATCGTCTTCTTGAACTCTTCCGTCCCTTGCTCCAGCCCGGGCTCAATCATCGCTGCGTTCTGTTCCACCGTCAGCCCCGGATTCTTCTCCAGATTATCCAGAATCCAGCTCTCACGTTCCGTCACCGTATCCGCGCGAAACTCTTCCGCCGCCAACTCATATCCCCAATCGCGGAACGCGCCTTCCGTAAACTTCTGGATATTCCCTTTGTGCACCAAAGTCACCAGTCTCCGCTTGTTTGCCAGCGCATACTGAATCGCCCGCCGCACCAACCTCTTCGTTCCAAACGGCGAAATCGGCTTGATCCCCACGCCCGAATCCATCCGGATCTGTTTCTTCCCGCCCCCTAGCATTTCTTTATTCAAAAACTCCAGCAGCTTTTTCGCTTCCGGCGTTCCGCTCTTCCACTCGATGCCGATGTACACGTCTTCCGTATTCTCCCGGAAAATCACCACATCCATCTTCTCCGGCTCGCGAACAGGGGAGGGAACTCCCTGGAAATACCGCACCGGCCGCACGCAAGCATACAAATCCAAAATCTGCCGCAGGGCCACATTCAACGAACGAATACCTCCGCCCACGGGAGTCGTCAGCGGCCCCTTGATGGACACGCGAAAATCTCGCGCCGCGTCCACCGTCTCGTCCGGCAGCCACTGCTTGAATGTATTGAACGCCTTCTCTCCCGCAAACACCTCAAACCACACCACGCGCCGCTTCCCGCCGTACGCCTTCTCCACCGCCGCATCAAACACCCGCCGCGACGCCTTCCAAATATCTCTCCCCGTCCCATCCCCCTCAATGAACGGAATAATGGGATTGTCCGGCACCTGCAACTCCCCTCCCGCATACCCAATCGCCTTCCCATCCCCCGGCACCGCCACCCCGTTATAAGCACTCTTCATATTTGTCTCCCCGATTCAAATTCGATCTAACGTCACCAACCCTATGAACTTGAGGGTGCCCCACCTTTCGCACTTTTTGCGATAGGTGGGCTCTTACGCTCCAACGCTCAGCCTCTCCGCCTCTTCTCTGCGTTTTCTCTGCGCCTCAGCGTCTCTGCGTTAGATTTTTCTTTCTTTCTTTCCCACACCTACAACCAACACTCCCCGCCGAACCCAAAACAATATCACACCGCCGCCCTCACCCCCAAAATCCGTTCACGCTTTTGATTGTCTTGCGCAAACTCCGCCAGCTAAGTTATCAATAAATATGCTGCCACTCGAAATCCAAATCCGCCAACTAACCCTCGCCGACGCCGGCTCCTTCCGCGAAATCCGCCTCGAAGGTCTCCGCCTGAACCCCGAAGCCTACGGCAGCACCTACGAATTTGAAAAAGACGAGCCCCTCACCCGGTATTCCAACTGGCTAACCAACTCCACCATCTTCGGCGCCTTTCAAGATTCCTCAATCGTCGGCATTGCCACCTTCACCGTCGCCCAAGGCCAAAAAGACTCCCACAAAGGCCTGCTCCGCGCCATGTACGTCCGCCCCGCCGCGCGCCGATCCGGCGCCGGCCGCCAACTCGTCCAAGCCATAATCGGCATCGCCCGCCAAAAAGTAGAACAAATCCATCTCGCCGTCGTCAGTGACAATCAACCCGCCATCCGCCTCTACCAATCTCTCGGCTTCCGCCAATACGCCCTCGAAAAAAACGCCCTAAAGCACCACGGCATCTACTCCGACGAAATCCTAATGTCCCTCGATCTCACCTCCTCAACTTCGTCTTGATTTTCGACTATCCGGCTTTGTCGTATACTCTCCAAGCTCCAACATCTCACTTCATCTCGGAGGCTCTCATGATGTTCGACTGGACCGCATACAAATCCGAACTCTCCAAATCCATTCCTGGTTTCGCCAAACTCACTCCCGACTCTCTCAAGGGCTACCAAACCCTCTCCGACGCCAACAAAGCCAACTCCCTCCTCGGCGAAAAAACCCGCCAGCTCATCTCCATCGCCGTCGCCGTCACCACCCGCTGCGACGGTTGCATTACCTTCCACACCGAAGCCGCCCTCAAGGCCGGTGCCTCTCGCGAAGAGATCGCCGAAGCCCTCGGCGTAGCCATGGCCATGAACGCCGGCGCCGCCCTAATCTACTCCCTCCGCGCCATGGATGCCGTCAACACCCACTCCGCCCCAAAGTAGCTCTGTTTTGCAGGGCGGCGGCTCTGCCACCGCCTTTACGGATTCAATTCAACTGCCAACGATCCTCCAGGCCGCAAACTCAAACGTGCCCTCCTGAACGCATCCGATGAGGAAGCCTGAAGGACCTCAATTGCAAATCCTCCGCATGCCGTAAGCGTCCGATTCTAACCGTCTATGCGCAGTGTGGGTAGTCGAGGAAGATGGCCTTTGTGGGCACTATTGTATGTGTCCACGAAGGGGCATCGTGGACACATCGAATCAGATAGTCAGTGTGAAGGTAGCAGGGGTGAAGAAGCGGCGGCGGAGTGTGGAAGAGCGGCGCAAGATCGTGGAAGCGACCTTGCAGCCTGGGGCGTCGGTGTCGCGAGTGGCGCGGCGTCACGATGTGAACGCGAATCAGGTGTTCCACTGGCGGAAACTGTATCGCGAAGGGCGGCTGGAAAGCGGCACAGCCACGAAACTCCTGCCCGTGAAGATTGCCGATGAGCGATCCTTGAGAGCAGCCGAAGGTGACGGAACCGCTTGGCGATCGGGAACGATAGAGATCCAACTCCCGAAAGGGACTCTGCGCATTGCTGGAGCCGTGGATGTGGCCGCGTTGCGCGCTGCGCTCGAGTGTTTGGCCGGATGATCGGGCTGGCAGCGGGGACGCGGATATGGATCGTGGCGGGAGTGACGGACATGCGGCGCGGGTTCGTGGGGCTGAGCGGGATGGTGCAGACGGCGCTGGCGGAAAATCCGTTTTCGGGGCAGGTGTTTGTGTTTCGCGGGAAGCGCGGCGATCTGATCAAGCTGCTGTGGTGGGACGGCGACGGGCTGTGCTTGTTTGCGAAGCGGTTAGAGCGTGGGCGATTCACTTGGCCACAAGCGGCGAGCGGCACGGTTTCGCTGACGCCCGCGCAGTTGTCGATGTTGCTGGAAGGCATCGACTGGCGGCGGCCGGTGCGCAGTTACGCACCGCAGATGGCAGTGTGAGCAACGCTATTTTCTTCTTGCGCACTTTTCTTCGCTGATTTTGTTTTTTCGTGCGTTTTTTTCTTGCGCGCAAAAAAGTTTCTGGCATACTGCGCGCACGATGACCCTGCGCGCGACGCTTCCGAATCTAGAGACACTGAATCCCGAAGCGTTGAAGGCGCTGATCTTCCTACAGCACGAGCAACTTCTCTCGCAATCCAAAGAACTCCTTTCCAAGAGCGAGCAACTGGCCTCGCGTGACAACGAAATCGAACATTTGAAGCTGCTGATCGCCAAGCTGCGGCGGATACAGTTCGGCCGCAAATCGGAAAAGCTGGACCGCCAGATCGAGCAGTTGGAGCTGCGGCTGGATGAGCTGGAAGCGGTGCGCGCAGAAAATGCGAGCCCTTCGCAAGCGCCTGCGGTCGCCGTGAATACGGCGAAACCCGCACGGCGGCCGCTGCCGGAACATCTGCCGCGCGAAACGCGAAAGTATCCGCCGAAGCAGGAAGCTTGCCCGGACTGCGGCGGAGAGTTGAAGCATCTCGGCGAAGACGTATCGGAAATGCTGGAATACGTGCCGGCGCGATTCAAAGTAATCCGACAGGTTCGACCGAAACTGGCGTGCGCGTGCTGTGAACGGATCGTGCAAGCGGAAGCGCCGAGCCGTCCGATCGAGCGCGGCGTTGCTGGTCCGGGGCTTCTGGCGCATGTGCTGGTCTCGAAATATTGCGACCACTTGCCGCTGTATCGCCAGTCGGAGATTTACGCGCGCGAAGGGGTGGAGCTGGAACGCTCGACGCTGGCGGACTGGGTGGGCGGAACGAGCGCGTTGCTCGCGCCGCTGGTGGAAGCGTTGCGGCGCCACGTGATGAGTGCGACGAAGCTGCACGCGGATGACACGCCGGTTCCCGTGCTGGCGCCGGGCCACGGCAAAACAAAAACCGGGCGGCTGTGGACTTACGTTCGCGACGATCGGCCCGCAGGAGATACAACACCAGCGGCGGTGTGGTTCGCCTACACGCCGGATCGCAAAGGCGAACATCCGCAAGCGCACTTGAGCAAGTTCACTGGCACTCTGCAGGCCGATGGCTACGCGGGCTTCGAGCAAATCTACGAAGCGGGACGCATTCAGGAAGCGGCCTGCTGGGCGCACGTGCGCAGAAAATTTTACGACTTGGTGGCGGCTCACAAATCGCCGGTCGCGACGGAAGCGCTGGAACGCATCGGCGCACTGTATGCCATCGAAAAGGAAATCCGCGGGCGCTCGCCCGAAGAGCGACGTGAGGTCCGCAACGAGCGAGCACGGCCGCTGTTGGAATCGTTGAAACAATGGCTGGAAGCCACGCTAGGTAAACTGTCGAGAAAATCGGACACCGCGCTGGCGGTTCGTTACGCGCTGGGCCGGTGGGAAGCGCTGCTGCGCTACGTGGACGATGGACGGATCGAGATCGACAACAACGCCGCGGAGCGAGCGCTGCGCGTGGTCGCTCTGGGCCGCAAGAACTACTTGTTCGCTGGATCGGACGCTGGCGGCGAACGCGCCGCCGCAATCTACAGCCTGACCGGCACTGCCAAGCTGAACGACATCGATCCCGAAGCCTACCTGCGCGACGTGCTCACTCGCATCGCCGACCACCCCGTCAACCGCATCGACGAACTACTGCCCTGGAACCTAGCCTCAGAATTCACTTCGTTAACGTAATCCCCCGTCAAGACGGCCAGCTTCGGACGCTTACCGCATGCCTGCACGGTAGGGCTCCTGATTCGTGCACACACCAACACGCGCCTACCCAATCCACCGAGCAGGGAACTCGCGTCTAATTTTCCATGGAAAAAGCGGCCGTTAGGACCGCCGCCGCTGCGACAAATACGAGGTCATCATCGAAAACGCAAACAACCCAAACACCGCCAAGGCCAGGATCACCACCATCATGGGTTTACCCTCCCAACTCCCCCATACGATGCAACCCACCTGCCAATTGCGGGGCCCTTCCGTTACAATAACTTAACCGAGTTCTCTTCCAAAAGTCTGTATCCCCCACACGACAATCGTGCCATCCATATCACACACTTTGCATCACAGTCCTAGGACTCTCTTCCTATGACCCAACCCTCAACTCCGATTCAAATGAATCGACCCATCTCCTGTCCGCACCACAATCGGCTGCCCGCCCCCATTCATCTTTCCCGATATTTTCGTCGAGCTGAACGTCCCCTCCACCATCACCGGTATTCCCAAACTGATATGCCCATCATGCGTGCTCGCATCCAGGTTTGCCTGCAACTCCCCCGGCAACTCCAGGTCCACGCTGCCATCCCCGGTATGAATATTCCATCCCGACGCCACCGTCGAACCCTTGCTCGCCCGCGCCGTCACGCTGCCATCTCCCGTCTTGATATTCAGCGCGTCAAACCGCCCCTCCACATTGACATGCCCATCCCCGGTAGTAATATCCGCGCGCCCATCCAGGTCCCGACCCTCAATATGTCCGTCTCCCGTGTGCAGCCGGATGTTCCCGCGCGCTCCCTGCACCGTGATGTGCCCGTCACCCGTATGCACATCCAGATTCCCATTGATCGAATCCGCTTCCACCGAGCCATCCCCGGTGCTTACCTCCAGATCCGCGTCCTTCGGCATATGCACTTCCACGCGCAGGTTCGTATGGCTGATTCCAAAATGTATGCCCCAGCTCCCGCTCGTCTTGGCAACCACTTCCACCGAATCGCCGCTCTGCGTCGTGCTCACGCGCAGATCCTTGTCCAACTTGTATCCCGTATATGCAATGCGTACTTCCACCTGCTTGATATCTCCGGTGGACACCCGCACCGCCCCGTCATCCGTCTGCACCTTCACATGGGCATGCCCCGAAATCGGAAAAGTCTTCACCACCTCATCCGCCCGCGCCCCAACCGCCGCCAGCAAGCTCGCTCCAACCAACGCCATCCCGCCAAAGGCCGCCAGTCCCCATCCGCTCCGCCGCATGTCCATCCGCGTCTCCATTCCTATCCTCCCAAGCAGCCCTCTGCAACCCGTCCTATAACCAGAAACGCATTCCCCGCCCAAAATGTTCCCTTTGGTTTCCCCGCCGATTCCCCGTGAAGTCACCGAACGTAAGCACTCGAGCGTGCCACTCGTCCGCCGCGGGCGGAAAGGGTGGTTCCGACGCCCTAACGGCAATTAATCTCTGCTCCTTCTCTTCTCCGCTCGCTCTGTGGCCCCTCTGCTAACTCTGTGGTAACGCCTTTCTCCTCTCCTACCTCTTAGCCGCCTTCCTCTTATGTCCCGGCTTCCCCCGCAACTCCCCCAAAAACTCCTCGCACGGCAACGTATTAATCACATCCTTCTTCTCAAGCCAGCCCCGCCGAGCCATCGTCACCCCATATCGTATAAAGCTCAAATTTCCCGCCACATGCGAATCCGTCGAGATCACCACCTTCACTCCGCGCTCCTTGCACATTCGCAAATACACATCTTTCAAATCCAGCCGGTCCGGATACGAATTGCACTCCATCGCCACTCCATTCTTCGCGCAAGCATCCAGCACCTTTTCCATGTCGTAATCGATCGGATCCCGCCGCAACAACAGCCGCCCCGTCGGATGCCCAATAATCTGCGTGTACGGATTCTCGATCGCCGCCAGCATTCGCTCCGTCATCGCCCCCCGCTCCAGATTGAAATACGAATGGATCGAGCACACCACCACGTCCAACTGCTCCAGAATCTCGTCCGAATAATCCAGCGCTCCGTCCTTCAAAATATCCACTTCCGATCCCGCCAAAACCCGTATCCCCAGCCCCTTCTCATCCGCCGCCCGCAGCTTCTTGATGTGCGCCGCCATCCGTTTCTCATCCAGCCCATTCGCCACCGCCACCGCTTTCGAATGGTCCGTAATCGCGATGTACTCGTGCCCCAGTTCCCGCGCCGCCTCCGCCATCTCCTCAATCGAATTCTTCCCGTCGCTCGCCGTCGTGTGCATTTGCAGGTCGCCCTTGATGTCTCGCAGTTCGATCAGCTTCGGCAGCTTGTGCTTCTCCGCCGCCGCAATCTCTCCCGTGTTCTCGCGCAACTCCGGTGGCACATATTCCAGCTTCAACTTCGCGTAAATCTCCTCCTCCGTCCGCCCCGCCACGCGTCTCCCGCCCTTTGTGGCGCCGGCATCCTGCCGGCCAGCGCTCTTGGGTTTGTTTTTCTCTTTATTTTTCTCGCCACTCCCGCCTTCGGCGGGCCACTCGCCACTTTCCTCCAACGCCGCCAACTGATACTCATTCAACGTCCAGCCCATCTCATTCGCGCGCCCGCGCAATGCCACGTTGTGTTCTTTCGACCCCGTGAAATACAGCAACGCCGCCCCAAAATTCTCCTTCTCTAAAAGCCGCACATCCACCTGCAACCCATCCTCCAGCGTAAAACTCACCTTGTTCTCCCCATGCGTCAGCGTCTGATCGATCCCAGGAAACTTCAAAATATGCGCGGCAATCGCGTCCACTTCCTTCTGTTTCGTATGCCCCGGCGCCAACGTCACCAGCAAATCCAAATCTCCCACCGTCTCCTTGCCCCGCCGCAACGATCCCGCCGGCGTCACCGACTCGACGCCTTTCCCCCCCTTCTTGATATGCGCACAGATCGCAACCGCCGCCTCTTCCCCCGGCTGATCAAAAATCTCCCCGACGACTTCTTAAAAACCTCCACCGCCTTCAAAATATTCTGCTCGCTCTTTTCTCCAAACCCCGGCAAATTCCTCAGCTTT
This sequence comes from uncultured Acidobacteriota bacterium, assembly GCA_963781995.1. Classification (GTDB taxonomy): domain Bacteria; phylum Acidobacteriota; class Terriglobia; order Acidiferrales; family UBA7541; genus Acidiferrum. The sequence continues at coordinate 241,995 of CAWAHR010000002.1, forward strand.
CCTTCCTTGGCCAGTTTCTCCACATCCGCTATGCTGCCAGCCTTGAACTCGCTCCACAAAAACGCCACCTTCTTCGGCCCCAGCGATTGCAGATTCAGCAAATCCAATATCGACTCCGGATATTTCTTCAACAATTTCTTCCGCAGCGCATAATCGCCGGTCTTTACAATCTCCGCCAGATGCTCCACCAGACGGTCGCCGATCCCCGGCAATTCCTTCAACTTTTCCGGCGTTGCCACCAACTGCTCCACCGACTCCTGCAAGCTGTCTATCAGCTCCGCCGCCTTCTCGTAACTCCGGTAGCGCCCGATAATCGCCCCGTCAATCTGCAAAAGGGACGCAGTCTCCCGCAATATCCGTGCAATCTGTTTGTTGTCCATGCCCCGATTATATTCCTCTCTGCCGGTTCTATGTAGACGCTGGCTTTTACGCCAGCCCGCACGGCCCCGGCAGCGGTCGCCCTCCAATTTGCCCACCTTCTCCCGATTTCTTCTCCTTGCCCTCTGCGTTAAAGCTCCTTTCTGAGCCTCCTGCTATCTGATCGCCGTTATCTGTTATTCCTCCCCGTCCCGGCAACCCATCAATCTTCTTGCCACCCCAAAAACAAAGCCGGCGGAAGCTCTCGCTCCCGCCGGCTCTCTAAGATCCAAATTCTCTCTCAGGCGCCCTTTTTTACTTCCGACGCCTGCGGTCCTTTGGGTCCCTGCACTATCTCAAATTCGACCGGATCACCCTCTTGCAACGTCCGGTAACCATCTCCGGTTATCGCTGAGTAGTGTACGAACACATCGGGCCCATCCTCCCGGCCTATGAATCCGTATCCCTTCGAATTATTGAACCACTTTACTGTTCCTTGCACTTCGTGTCTCCTTTGGACGGTGACTCTGGGGGCGGAAAACATAGACGCCGCCATGAGCACGAATTGCGCGGAGTGTATCAAACTGGAATTCTGAGTCAAGCAAACTGTGCCATAAATATTTCACCCATGTGCATATTTATACTGCTTTGAATCGGTTCAAGCCTTCGGGGCAGGGAAGTCTATCGCAAAAAAGTAAGGTAATACAGGATTCCCGCAATCGACTTCGCATCCCGCAATCGCCCGCTTTTTATCATTTGCTTCAACTCGTTCACGCGGTACGCCCGCACCTCGATCTTTTCGTCCTCTTCCGGCTGTGCCGCGCCTGCCGTCAGCCCCTCCGCAAGCAATAAATACATCCTCTCCTCTAAAAATCCCGGTGTAGGGAACACGTCTAAGAAAACCTTAAACTTCCTCGCCCGGTATCCCGTCTCCTCCAGCAGTTCCCGCGCCGCACCCTGCTTTGGCGTCTCCTCCGGCTCCTTCCGTCCGGCCACCAATTCCCACATGTACTGCCGCGTCGCATGCCGATACTGCCGGATCATCACAATCTTTCCATCCGGTAGTACCGGGAGCACTACTACCGACCCCGGATGCGTTATCACCTCCCGCGTCGCCCGCAACCCGCTCGGCTCCTCCACCTCATCTCGCCGCAGCCCAAACACCTTCCCCTGATAAATCATCTCGCTCCCCAAAATCTTCGCCGTCCTGTGAGCCATCGAGTCCCCTCCAGTCCTTTGCTTCCGTCACTTCCTCACTCGCCGCATATCATCTCGCAAACGCACCCTCGCAGCTTATCGAATATTCGAGAAATCCTGTCATCCTGAGGCTATCCGACAAGGATAGCCGAAGGACCTCAGCTCGTGCGGCTTGAATCCCAGATTTCAATCGAAGTTTCTCTTTCCACCAGTCACCAATCGCCAGTCACTGTCCTCCACTCGCCACTTCCTCCACCCCCGCGCTATACTTTCCCTTCCACATGCCCATCAACACCATCATCGTCGACGACGAAAAACCCGCTCGTGAGGAGCTCGCCTTCCTCCTCAAAGCCTTCCCCGAAATCCTCCTGATTGGCCAAGGCAAAAACGGCCTCGAAGCTGTCAGCCTAATCAAAGAGCACGCCCCTGACCTGGTCTTCCTCGACGTCCAAATGCCCGGCCTCGACGGCTTTGGCGTCCTCCAAAAACTAGTCGAGCGCAAACTCAAAGTCCCGCACGTAGTCTTTGCCACCGCCTTCGACCACTACGCCGTCCAAGCCTTCGATGTAAATGCGGTGGATTATGTATTAAAACCCTTCGACAAATCCCGCCTCTCCAAAGCCATCCAAAAGGCCAAAAAAGAGATCGAAGCCCACACCAGCCCCACCGAGCGCCTCGAGCAACTCGTCTCCCAGCTCTCCGCTCCCAAATCGAACTCCACGCAACCCAGCAAAATCCTGGTCCGCTCCCAGCAGCGCATGCTCCTCGTCGACGCCGAGGACCTCATCTTCGCCTCCATCGAAGGCGGCCTCATCTCCGTCACCGCCAAGGACCTCGAAGGCTCCTCCAACTACCGCACTCTCGAAGAACTCCACGCCACCCTCGATCCCGACTCCTTCTGGCGTCCCCATCGCTCTTTCCTCGTCAACATCCACCACATCAAGGAAGTCGTACCCTGGTTCAAATCCAGCTTCATGCTGAAAATGAACGATAAAAAATCCTCCGAAATCCCCGTCTCCCGCCAACAAACCAAACGCCTCCGCGAACTCTTCAAACTCTGACTTCCAATTGACCTTGGCTGGGTGCCGCACCCTGCGCTTTTCAGGGTGCGGGTTTAGATTCAACTTCAACCTCGATCTCAACGAAAACCGAGTTGTCATCCTTCAGCCATCCGACAAGGATGGCTGAAGGACCTCAACCCTCGCGTCTAGGCTCCCGACTCTCCGCTCCCTCTGCGGCCCCTATGCTAACTCTGTGGTGAACTCTTTCTTCAACGCAACTGATCCCACTCCATAAAATTCACCGCTAAGGCACCCGCCTCCTGTTCTCTGTTCTCTGTTCGCTGTTATCCTCTTCCTCATGCTCTCCCGCCTCCAAAAAATCCTCGCCTCCGCCGGCATCGCCTCCCGCCGCAAAGCCGAAGAAATCATCACCTCCGGCCGCGTCACCCTAAACGGCCAAGTCGTCACCGAACTCGGCACCAAAGCCGACCCTGACACCGACACCATCTGCGTAGACGGCAAACCCATCAAGCCCGCCCAACGCCTCCTCTACCTGATGCTCCACAAACCCAAAGGCTACGTCACCACCGTCAGCGATCCCGAAGGCCGCCCCACCGTTATGCAACTCCTCGGCCCGCTCCCCGAACGCGTCTACCCAGTAGGCCGCCTCGACTATGCCAGCGAAGGCCTCCTCCTCCTCACCAACGACGGCGCCCTCGCCCAAAAACTAACCAAAGCCGGCTCCCACGTCCCCAAAAAATATCTGGTAAAAATTAGCGGCCGCCCCGACGAAAAATCCCTCCAACGCCTCCGCGACGGCGTCCACATCACTCTCGACGACGACCGCCGCGTAAAAACCTCCCCCGCCAAAATCCATCTCCACGAAGACGCCCCCAACCCCTGGTACGAAGTCACCCTGATCGAAGGCCGCAACCGCCAAATCCGCCGCATGTTCCAATCGGTCGGCTTCCTCGTAGAAAAAATCAAACGCGTCCAACTCGGCCCCCTGGTCCTCGACGTCCCCCCCGGCAAATTCCGCTCCCTAACCATCCGCGAAGTAGCCCAACTCAAACACCTCGGTCCGCCTCCAAACAACCGAAACTTGTCATCCTGAAGCCATCCGACAAGGATGGCTGAAGAATCGCAACCCCCGCGTCCTGTCTCCCAATCCCAAAAATGCTATCCCCAAAAAATTAGTGGCCGATCTCCATCGATCGGCCGCCATCCCAACTCCGTGTCCTCTGTGCTCTCCGTGGTGAAGCTCTTCCTCTGCGAACCTCAGCGCCTCTGCGTTATCCTTGTGTTCCTATTTTCCATTTTCAATTTTCTATTTTCGCCTCATCCTCTACCCAACAATTCCCGCCCAATAATCGTCCTCTGTATCTCGCTAGTCCCCTCATAAATCGAAATCACCCGCGCATCCCGGTACATCCGCTCCACCTCCGACTCCCGCGAATATCCCTGGCTCCCATGAATCTGCACCGCCTTGTAAACCACGCGGTTCACCATCTCGCTCGCGTACAACTTTGCCCGCGAAGCCGCTGACCCCATCCGAGCCCCCGAATCCTTCAATCCCGCCGCCTGGTACACCAACCCCCGCGCCGCCTCAATCTCCGTATGCATATCCGCCAGCATCCACTGAATCGCCTGAAACTCCCCAATCGCCTTCCCAAACGCCTTGCGCGCCCGCGCAAACTTCACCGATTCATCCAGCGCCCCCTGCGCCAATCCCACCGCCTGCGCCGCAATCCCAATCCGTCCGCCATCCAGCGCGCTCAGCGCAATCTTCAACCCTTGCCCCTCTTCTCCCAATCGCCCCGCCACCGGCACCACGCAATCGTTGAACGTCAACTCTACCGAAGGCGACGACCTCTGCCCCATCTTGTCCTCATGCCGCCCCACCTTGAATCCCGCATATCCCGGCTCCACCAAAAACGCCGTAATGCCTTTCCCCCCCGCCGCGGGATCGGTCTTCGCAAACACAATAAAAACGCCCGCCGCCGATCCATTCGTAACCCAAGTCTTCGTTCCATTAATCCGATAATTCTCTCCATCGCGCACCGCCGTCGCCTGAATCCCCGCCGCATCCGATCCCGCCGCCGGCTCCGTCAAACAAAACGCCCCCAAAATCTCTCCCGCCGCTAGGCGTTTCAAATAGCGATTCTTCTGTTCCGCATTCCCGAATCCCATCAGCGGCACCTGCACCGCCGAATTCGTCACCGCCACCGCCGTGGACATCGCCGTATGCACTCGCGCCACTTCCTCAATCATCAGCACATATGAAATCGTATCCAGCCCCGGCCCGCCCCACTCCTCCGGCGCGAGCATCCCGCAGCAACCCATCTCTCCCAATTTCCGAATCGCCTCAACAGGGAAGTGCTCCGTCCGCTCCCACTCCTTTACGTGCGGGCGCACCTCCGCCTCCATAAACTCCCGCACCGCATCCCGTATCAACCTCTGATCATCGCTAATCGAAAAGTCCATCGGCGAACTTCACTCCTGCACTTGTGGCACAGGCATTCCTGCCTGTGCTCTTCGGTTCCCTAACTAGCGCCACCCAACAAACAAACTTGAGGGTGCCCCATCCTTCGTCCGCGTCCGGCGGAAAGGGTGGGTTCTTACGATCTAACGGCGCAATTTTCCGACTCTTCTCTTAACTTCTCCGCGTCCTCTGCGGCCCCTCTGCTAATTCTGTGGTGAACTCTTCTCTCCCTCTTGTCTTCGTCCGAAATCCAGACCGGAGTGGAGGAATAGTGGCACCCACCATCTTCTATTTTCTCTTCGCAAATCTCCTCTTCTTCTCCACAACTTTCCCCGTCTTCAACGCCTCCGCCTCCCGCTCATCCAACAACCGATATCTTCCTCTTGGAATCCCCTCAACGCTCAAGTTTCCCAGCCCCACCCGCGTGACCTTCTCCACCGGATGGTGTTCCCGAAACATCAAATGCCGCAACTTCTCCAGCTTCGCTCCCTTGGCCCGCACCTCGTACCAATAATTCGCCACATGCCCGCGGCTGGCGTCCGGCTGCCGCAACGTCTGCATCTTGATGCCAATCTCTTTTCCCAACCTGTCCAGATCCGTCAGCGTCAGCATCCCCTTGATCTTCACGTGGTACACCTGCTCCAACTGATCCCACTGCTTCAGCATCTTCGCCGCCAGATCCCCGTCATTCGTCAAAAACACCAATCCTGTGGCTGCGTATTCCAAATTGCCCACCGGATAAACCCGCTCCGGAAATCCCCGCAGCAAATTCCGCAAGTTTTTCCGCCCCTCGGGATCGGCCAGCGAAGAGACCACTTCCGCCGGCTTGTGCATCAGCATATAAACCACTCGCCGATCCGCTCCCTTGATCGTCCGCCCGGCCGCCTCAATCTTGTCTTTCTCCGGATCCGCCTTGCTCCCCAGCTCCGTCACAACTCTTCCGTTCACCAACACTTGTCCGGAAAGAATCAACTGCTCCGCATGACGCCGCGAAGCAATCCCCGCCCGTGCAATAATTTTTTGTAAGCGTTCCAACATGTGGTGGCTTATTCGCCGGCCGCGGTTTTCCTTGCGCTGGGAGGAGGCGCGTCTTCATCCAATTCACCGCTCGGCATCCCTTCCGCCGTCGCCAGCGCTTCGTGCTCCCGAAACTCTTCCGCCTCGGTAAGTTCCTTTTTAACGTGCGCGATCGCCTCCGCAGCCGAAGCATGTGCGTGACCGCCCATCTCTTCCGCCGCGTGCGCCGCATCCACTCCCGGATGCAATTCCGCAAACTGCTCTTCCGTAACGTCTCCGGCGGAGATCCCCTCATCCGTTCCCAGCGCCTCGCGCGCCAAAGCCTCAAACTCCTTCAAGCTCGGCAGCTCATCCAGATCGCTCAACCCAAACCGCATCAAAAATTCCTTCGAAGTCTTGTAAAGAATCGGCCGCCCCATCACTTCCTTGCGTCCTGCGGTCGTAATCAATTTCTTATCCAGCAGCGTCGAAATCACCCCCGAAGTATTCACGCTCCGGATATCCGAAATCTCCGGCGCGGTCACCGGTTGCTTGTACGCAATCACCGCCAAAGTCTCCAGCGCCGGCATCGAAAGCCGCAAGGGAGGCCGCAGCGACTTGATAAACCGCCGCACCACGTCATGATGCTGCGGCTTGGTATACATCTTGTACCCGCCCGCCACCGCCCGTATCTCTATCCCACGCTCTTCCACCGCGTACCCGGCAACCAATTCATCCAGTGCCGCCTGCACCGCCAGCTTCTCTTCGCCCAACGCCGCCGACAATTGCTCGATCGTGGCCGGCTCATCCGCGGCATAAATAATCGCTTCCAATGCAGCCTTGCGTTCTTCGTTTGTCATGAATGTGTGTCAGTCCGTCGCTTCCCGGGACATCAAATCATACACCATCTCCCCGCAACCCTCCCCTTGCGCTAGCCGCCAAACTCTCCGCGAACTCTGCTCACCTCCGCGGTCTCTGTGGTGAGCTTTTTCCTTCTCCCTCCACCAAACCTCCCACCCCTCCCCCGCATCTAATCCTCATGCCCACTCGCACCCGTATCTCCGCCGCACCATAGCCCCATCCGCCTAAAGCATTCCTCCCCGCTTTATGCGAAACTTATATTGAGTCACGAAAGGGAATTACTTCGGCATGCACATCGCACTCGGCTTCATCCTCGTCCTCGGCGTTCTCATCCTCGTTCACGAGTGGGGACACTTCATTATCGCCCGCCTCTTCGGCGTTCGCGTGGATGTCTTCTCCATCGGCTTCGGCCCGCGTCTCTTCGGCTTCAAATGGGGCGCCACTGATTGGCGCGTTAGTGCCGTGCCTCTCGGCGGCTACGTCCGCATGGCCGGCCAGGACATCACCGAAATCGACTCCGGCGACGTAAAGCCCACCGGCGCTCCCGATGAACTCATGTCCAAGCCCCGCTGGCAGCGTGCCCTGATCTCTTTCGCCGGCCCGCTCATCAATCTCATCTTTCCGCTTTTCCTGCTCACCGCCTTCTTTGTCCTCAAAGGCGAGCCATATCCGAAATACGAAGACCAGCCGCTAGTCATCGCCAATCTCCAAAAAGATTCTCCGCTCGCTAAAGCCGGTGTCGTCCAGGGCGACCGAGTTCTTTCCATCGACGGTATTCCCAATCCCACCTGGGGAGTGGCGGAACGCTTGATCGACAAATCCCCCGCGGGGCATTCCTATCAGTTGACACTCGATCACCAGGGCGCTTCTCGCACTCTTTCCGTCTCCACCACCGGCCTGCAATCTCCGGGTCTCCTCTTCGGCTTCCCCGCCGATGTCCCCGTCGTAGTAGGTGACCTCGAAGCGAACTTCCCCGCGAAGAATGCCGGCGTTCGCGTCGGCGACGTAGTCGACTCCATCAACGGGGAAAAGCTCGAAAGCTGGTCCGCGTTCGTTGATAAGGTTCAGCATTCCGACGGCAAATCCTTCTCCCTCACCGTTCTCCGCAAGGGCCAGCCCGTCACCATGCAAATCACGCCCCAGCGCGGCAAGAACGAACTCGGCGAAGAAGCCTGGATGCTCGGCTTCTTTCGCGTAGCCAACAATCCGGAAATCGCCATTCGCAAAATCGGTTTCTCGCAAGCCGTCATCCAATCCGGACAATACACCTGGCGCGGCACCCAAATGATCATCGACGTTGTCGGCCGCCTGGTTTCCGGAAAAACTTCTCCCAAACAATTGCAAAGCGTCATCGGCATCGCCTCCATGGCCGGCAAAGCTGTCGAAGAAGGCTCCTACGCCGTGGTCCAGCTTATGGTCGTCCTCAGCGTCAATCTCGGCATTCTCAATCTTCTTCCGATCCCGATCCTCGACGGCGGCAACATTCTCCTCCTCGCCCTCGAAGGCCTTCGCCGTCGCGACTTCAGCCTCACCTTCAAAGAACGCTTCATCCAGGTAGGCCTGGTCTTCCTCCTGGTCTTATTCGCCTACGTAATGTACAACGACGTAGTCCGCCTCCTCCCAACCCATTCCTAATCCACCGTGGGTGCCGCACCCTCCGTTTTTGAGGGTGCGGTTTTTTCCCTCGCCTCTTCTCTCACTCCTCCGTGCTGGTTCTTTTTCTTTCGCCTCGTCCTTATCCAGTCGGCTCATTCCTGCTAAACTACCCCTTCGAGGTCCCTCGCCCATGTCCGCGTCGCCCACACATCGAGTCTCTTCCGGCGAACGCATCAACGCCGCCGACACCACCGGCCACCTCCAGAAAGCCCTCCGCGAAACGCGGCATCCGCCTCACCCGCCAGCGCCGCGTCATCCTCGCAAGTCATGGACAACGCCGAACAACACCTCGACGTCGACCAAATCCTCGAACGCGCCCAGAAAATCGACCCCGCCGTCCACCTCGTCACCGTCTACCGCACCATCGACCTCCTCAAAAAGCAAGGCCTCATCGACGAGCTCGACCTCCTCCACCTCCGCGGCGATCGCCACTACTACGAAACCCACGGCCCCCGCGACCACATCCACGTCGCCTGCCTGCGCTGCGGCAAAGTCCGCGAATTCGAATCCCATCTCTACGAACAGCTAAAAGAACAAATCGCCCGCGACTTCGAAATCCAAGTCACCGTCTCCCGCACCGAAGTAGGCGGCATCTGCAACGATTGCCTCTCCCGCGAAAAAAAATCCCCCAACCACTAACCTCCTGTGATTGTCTGCGGGCCGATCTTCCGAGTCGGTGTGAGAACTTCACTTCCGCGGCAGGGCGCGACTTTCGCGGGAGAGCACAACCTTTGCGTGAGGGCACGACTTTAGCTTGGCCTGAGTGGAGCGAAGGGGCGTGCCGTAAATGCCGCAAAATCAATCCGGCTTTAGCCGCTGCGGTTCGCTCTTCGGCGTCGTCGGACAGCCCCTTCACCCCGGCCAGCATTCTTCTCCGCGTCCTCTGCGGCCCCTCTGCTACCTCTGCGATGAACTCTTCCTCACTATTCCCTGGCCGCCAACGTTCCCTTCGTCCGCGCCCGCCGCAATCTCGCAAAAAATAGATTCGCCCGCGCAATATCCTTCGCAATCTGCGCCTTCAACTCCTCCGCCCCCGCGAATTTCTTCTCCTCCCGCAATTGCTTCCAGAACCGCATCTCAATCCTCTTCGGCGAAAAATTTCCCGAGTAATCCAGCAAATGCGTCTCCACCGTCAATCCCATCCCATTAAACGTCGGCCGCATTCCCACATTCGTCACGCTCCGGTGGCTGCTCGGCTCGCCCTCCAGCACCGTCCGCGTAATATACACGCCCTTCGCCGGCAGCAACTCCTGCTCCGGGCGCAAATTCAGCGTCGGAAACGTAAACTTTCGCCCCGTCCCCGTTCCCGCCACCACTTCGCCGGTCAGCGCAAATGGCCGCCCCAGCATTCGCGCCGCGTGCGTCACCTCGCCCTCGGAAATGAATTTCCGGATCAACGTGCTGGACACGATCTCTCCATCCATCACCACCGGCTCGTGCACGATCACATCAAATCCGTCCCGCATTCCCAAATCCCGCAAAAATTTCACATCTCCCGCCTGCTTGTGTCCGAACCGGAAGTTATCCCCGACCACCACCGCCCGCACCTGCAGTTGCCGCACCAATATCTCTTCCACAAAGTCTTCTGGCGAAAGTTTCGCCAGCTCCATCGTGAACGGCAGCACCACCGCCGCTTCCATCCCCAGCGCCCCAAACCAATCCATCCTTTGCTGATTCGTCGAAATCCGCAGCGGCGCCATCTCCGGCCGCAGCACCTTCAGCGGCGGCGGCTCAAACGTCAACGCGGTAGCCACCGCCCCGCTCTCCTTCGCCAACCCAATGCAAAACTCTAAAACCCGCTGATGCCCCAAATGAATCCCGTCAAAATTCCCAATCGCAATCACGCTCCCACGTCCATTCTTTTCTGTGTCCTCTGCCTGCCCGGAGCCAATCCGAAGGGTGCTCTTCCTCTGTGTTCTCGGCGTTAAATTGTTTTCATGCCTCTTCCCCCCAAACCGCTCCGCCCACTCTGCCCCCGAAGCGAACACCATCAACTCTTCCACCGGCGCACTTGCCAGTACGTGTTTTTCCTTGCCCGCCACTCGCCGCTCGCCGCTCGCCACTCCGTCCCCCGTCCTTACCTCAAACGTCAATCCGTCATAAGCCAACTGCACCTGCGGATATCCCGCCTTCCGCAACCTCACATTCGTCTCCGCATGTGGCAAATCATGCGCAATATGCGTGAACCACGCCCGCTGCGGCTTCAGCTGGTCCACCAGCGCCAGCGCCTGCTCCACCGTCATATGCATCGGATGCGGCACATCCCGCAACGCATCCAAAATCAAATCGTCCAGGCCCTCCAGCAGCGCCGCGCTCGCTTCCGGCAACTTGCTGAAGTCCGTCAAGTAAGCCGCACGTCCAAATCGGTACCCCAACACCTCCATCTCTCCATGCCGCAGCGGCACCGGAATAAACCGTACCCCCAGCAATTCAAACGGTCCCTTGATCTCATGCAGAATCACGCTGGGAATGCTGCTCAGCGTCGGTTTAGTATCAAACACATACGAAAACGCCCGCCGTATCATCTGAAACGTTTCCGCGTTCCCATACACAGGCATTGCCGCCCGCTGCTTGAAGTTGTACGGCCGCAAATCGTCAAATCCCAAAATATGATCCGCGTGCCCATGCGTCAGCACCACCGCATCCAGCCTATCGATCCTTGCGCGCAACGCCTGCGTCCGGAAATCCGGCGTCGTATCGATCACCACATTCTGCCCGCCGCGCGAAAGCAGCAGCGATGGCCGCAACCTCTTGTCGTGTTGGTCCGCCGACTCGCACACCACGCAATGACACCCCAGTGTCGGCACGCCCATCGACGTCCCCGATCCCAGCACCGTCACCCGTATCCGCTCACCAGCCATACTCCACCATTGTAACCAACCAACCTTCCGTAGACGCCTGGCTTTAGCCAGGCCGAGTGCTCGCGTTCCACTCTCTCCCTTGTAGGGTCCGCTCGCCGCGGTGGGCGCAGCGCTCTTAGCAAGTTCCTCTCTGCGTTCTCCGCGTTATCTTTTCTCGTCTCTCCCATTCTCCCAAAAACCAAAAATCCCAGAAGCCGCGAAGCAGCCCCCGGGATTCCCACGCAAAAAACTTGTCATCCTCAAGCCATCCGACAAGGATGGCTGAAGGACCTCAACCTAACCCGCGCCCAAACTCAAACCACGACCACCCCCAACCACTCACCAGTCACTATTCAACAGTCACTTCTTCTTCTCCCCCTTCATCGCCCCTTGCACCTGCGCCATCTGCGCCGCCATCGCCTTGCTGATCTCCAGATACGTCATCTTCAATTTACCCAGCAAATCCAGCAGCATCCCATCCTCTTCCGGCGCCAGGTTCCCCTTGGTCTTCACCTGCAGCGCATCCAACATGTCAATCAACTCCCGGGCCGCCTCCGGATCAATCACCGGCTCGCCCGTCCGCGGATCCGCATACGCCCCCAGCACCATCGCCGCGTTGCTCCCGATCATCCGCACCAAATTCTCAAATGCCGCCAGCTTCTTTGGCGTCTCCGCGGGAGGCGCGCCTGCCGCCTTCGCATCCGCCGCCGCTTGCGCCACCGCCTTTTCCTTTACCTCTTCGCGCTTCAACTCGCGTTCCTGCTCTTCCACCACGTCCTTGCGGATCTCGCCCTCGGCGGTAAACGGCCGCCGGTCAATCACCTTGAATCCCTCATCCTGCTTGTGTTCAGACACGGTTAGTTTCCTCTTCTCATAAAGTCCTCTCCAGTTTATCACGGGACTCACTTCCGAGTTCCTTCGACCCTCTGGGTACCCCACACGCCGCCGTTGCGTGTGGGGGTTTTGTCCAACCACATTCGCAAAATTCCGTAGGGGCGGCTTTAGGCCGCCTTCTTGGGGTTTCCCCTCTCCTCTCTTCTCCCCGTCTGCCCCACCCTTGATTTGTTAACGTGGGCTCTTACAATAAAACCTCCCAAACCCTCCGCTCTTCGCTTTCTCCTCTCTGCGCCTCTGCGTTATCTTTAACTCTTCCTCCGCCTCGTAAATCCACCCTGCCCGTCATCCTGATGCAACAGACTGTCGAGGCAGCATTAACATTCCCTTGGAGTGGCTGGCCTGAAATTAAATGTTCGGTCGCAATTGGTTTACTGAGCTAAGTGAGCAGTTCGCAAGAGAGTTTGAAATCGCGGATCTTCTCGCAGGGGATCAAGAAAAGGATCTACTTTCAGGCTTATCAGCGCATTCGAGTGTTCAGCGGATTCCTGCTCGAGAATGCCGATCGCATCGCTTTTCCTGCCGACGCCCATCAGAGCTTCCATTCTCAGCCAAAGAGGATTCACTTTCGATCCCTGTTGACGTTTCGATAGCTCCTCGAATTTTGCAAACGCATGTTGTGCATCTACCTGACGCCCCCAGCGCCCATATACATACGCCTTGCGAGCAAATGTTCCCGGCGAATTCTCCTGATGATTCCGGCGGCCAGAGTCCTCCACCTCCCGCAGCGCTGCTGCAAAATCTCCCTTTTCGATATACGCATAATAGATGCTGATAGACCGGGGAAAGTCGATCTCCATTTCGCGTACCACGCGAAACTGCTCTATGGCGCGATCATATTGCCGTGAATAATAGAGGATTACCCCGTGATCCGTGGCAATGATTAACGACAGCGGGTCCAGTTGTCTTGCCCGTTCGCTTTCTGCCAACGCTTCATCAAACCGCCCCTGTAGCGACAAGTATTCGGCATACCATTGATGTCCTGTGGCATAATCCGGGTCCAGCTCAATTGCCCGCCGAAATTCTCTTTCCGCTGTCTGCCAATCGTAATCATATTGTTCGGCGATGAGCCCGAGCGACGCGTGCGCCTCCGCCAGGCTCTCGTCAAGCTGCAACGCTTTCAGCGCTGCGGCGCGCGCCTTGGGCATGGCTTCGTTTGAGGGTAACCATCTCCATGTACCTAGCAGCGCGAACGTATCCGCTAGTCCCGCATACGCATAGGCATAATTCGCATCTTTCTGGACCGCCTCTTGAAAATATTGCGCCGCCTGCAGAAGTCCCGCTTCCGTCCTCTTGTTCCAGTAGTAGCGTCCCTTCAAATATAAATCGTGCGATTCATACGACGAAGCTGGCGCTTTCGACGCGGCACGCGAACTCGTGCCCTTGGGACTTTGCCCCAAGGTGACTTGAATTTCATCGCCAATCTCTCGCGCGAGCTCGCTTTGTAAGGTCAGCAGGTCACTCAATTGCCGGTCGTACTGCCGGGACCACAGGTGCGTTTGGTTCCCCGCTTGAATAAGCTGCGCGGTTACCCGCACGGTGTCGCCGTCTCGTCGCACGCTTCCCTCCAGCAAATACTGCACTCCCAATTCGCGCCCGATCTGCTCCACATTCTCTTGCGTGCTTTTGTAATGCATCACCGAAGTCCGCGCGATCACTCCAAAATGCTCCGGATCCATCAGTCCCAGCTGCGCGATCATCTCCTCCGTTAATCCGTCGCTGAAATATTCCTGCCCTGTCTCCCCCGTTAAATTCTGGAAGGGAAGGACTGCCAGCATTACTCTTCCAGTTTTTGCGGCTGCCAGCTTCGCAACCTCTCGCTTTATCGCCTCGCGTTCACGCATCCACTTGATGCCAATCCCCATCCCCGCTATCACCAGGATCGCCACCACCACGCCCGCAATCCTTCGCGCTAGGTTCGTTGGCGGCTTCTCTTGCGCCTTCTCACGACCCGTCCCCGGCCACCCGCTGTCTCCGCTCAACACAACTTCCCGGCTCGGCGGTACCTCTTTTTCCACTTCGATCGCAGCCTTGGGCCCGCCTTCTGGCTCGGCGCTCTCCACCTCCACGATCATCCGGTAGCCCACCTTCGGAATCGTCTCGATATACCTCGGCTCCGTTGCGGAGTCGCTCAGCGTCGCCCGCAACTCCTTAATCGCCGTGTTCAACCCGTGCTCAAAATCCACGAATGTATCTGCCCTCCACACCCGTGCCCGCAACTCCTCACGGGTCACCACGCCCCCGCCATGCTCCAGCAACACCACCAGTACCTGGAACGGCTGTGGCCGTACCTTTAATCGGCTGCCTTGTTTTGAGAGTTCTCGCGCGCGGAGCGACAGCGCAAAAGGACCGAAGCGATATCCTAGGACCGGAGCCGCCATGGGAGTGCCGGGATTCTCTCCTCTTCCCACCATCTAATGCAATCTAATTTTTCTGTTATCAGCCGTTTGCATCTTCACCTCAATCTCACCTCTTTTCCACCCCTCCTCCATTGACCCTTTCCCAAGTTTCTGCGATTTACACCCCAACGATTCGGCCGCCCTCCCTTTACCTCATTTGGCCGAAATTTCAGGAGGAAGGTTGATGTCCATTCATCCCTGTTCCAGCCGCGCAATTTCGACCCGTCGTCACAGCTTCGTCCTTACCCTCACCTGGTTCGCGCTAGCAACAGTTACCTCCGCAGTCATCATCCCCAGCCTGTTTCCGTTTCGCGACCCAACCGGTTTGGTTTCTACCTACAACGCCGCGGGTCCTATCAACGAAAAGAACGCCTTCTTTCAAAGTCTCGGTACCAACGGCCGCACCTGCGCCACTTGCCATCTCGCCAGCGACGCCTTTGGCCTCGGCGTCACCAGTATCCGCGCCGCCTTCCAAAAATCCGGCGGCCACGACCCTCTCTTCGCTTCCGTTGACGGTGCCAACTGTCCCAACGCCAGACCCGGAAATCCTGCCGACCACAGCTTGCTTCTGAAAAGCGGCCTCATCCGGGTCTTCCTCACCCTTCCCGGCAACGCTCAGTTCACCATCAGTGCCGTCCACGACCCCTACGGCTGTGCCATCGTTTCCGATCCCTCTTCCGGTGCACAAACTGTCTCCGTTTACCGCCGCCCGCTCCCCACCACCAACCTCGGTTTTCTCAGCACCATCATGTTCGACGGCCGCGAAACCATACAGCCTCTCAATAACGCCCAGACCTTTCGCTCCAATCTCATCGCCGACCTCATGCATCAGTCCATTAGTGCCACGGTTACTCATGCCCAGGGCGCCACCCCTACCCTCGATCAGCAAACCGCCATCGTCAATTTTGAACTTGGCTTGAACTCTGCTCAGGTCTACGACAATGCTGCAGGCTTGCTCGCAAGCTATGGCGCCGGCGGCGGCGCTTACATTCTTTCCCAGCAGCAATACCATCCCGGCACCAACGATTCCCTCGGCAAGGATCCCAACGGGCAGCCCTTCAATCCCACCACCTTCACGCTCTTCGACTCTTGGGCCAGTTCGCGTCCATCCTTTTTCTCCTTCCCCGATCGGGACGACGCCATGCGCAAAAGAATTGCCGTCGGCGAAGCTCTCTTCAACACCCGCCCGCTCACCATCTCCAGCGTCCGCGGCTTGAACGACAACTCCGCCCTCGGCGCCACCCCCATCGCGCCGTTCGTTGGCAACTGCACCACCTGCCACGACACGCCCAACATCGGCGATCACTCGTTTCCGCTCCCGCTCGATATCGGCACGGGCCACAACCCCGCCTACGAATCCGATCCGCTCATCGCCAGCGCCGTCTCGCAACTCGACTTTCCCGACCTGCCGGTCTACGAGATCAACGGCTGCCCCAATCCGTTCGCCACTTCGCCTTCCACTGCTCCCTACACCATTTACACCACCGATCCCGGCAAGGCGCTGGTCACTGGCCTGTGCAGCGACGTCAACCGCATCAAGGGCCCCGTCCTGCGGGGCCTGGCCGCGCGCGCCCCCTATTTCCACAATGGCGCCGCCCAAAATCTCGACCAACTCCTCAACTTCTACAACCAGCGTTTCCAGATGAACCTGACCGACGAAGAGAAGGCTGACTTAATCGCCTTCCTCAACTCTCTCTAGAAGCCGTCCCACAAATGGTTTGCGGGCGTGCACGACGTTAGCTTGGCCTGAGCGGAGCGAGGGATGTGCCGAAAAACCTCGGAAAAGCTTGGGCCTTAGCCCCTGAGGCTACGGTGCAATCCACTGCAGCCGTTCGTAAGATGGGCTGTAGCGGCTGCATTGTAATTCTATCGAGTGGCCCGTCCTTTCACTCTTCTTGCGAAAGCCGGGCCACGAATCTTCTCGCTCCCAAAATCTCCCCGTCCTCTGCGAACCTCATTCCGGCCTCCGTGGTAAAGCTGTTGGCCGCCCTGTCTGCCCCAAACCCATCCTGCTTGTAAATCCATCTCCCCCGCTTTACAGTAATTCCTTCAGGAAAAATTACCCGCATGCCCGCCAAAAAACTCTCTCGCCCCCGCAAAAAGTCCAAAACCAAACCACGCCGCGCCAAAAAATCCCGGCGTCCCCAAAACCCCGGCCCCGCCTTCGCCAAACTAGTCGCCGTCATGGCGCGTCTCCGAGCCCCAGGCGGCTGCCCATGGGACCGCGAACAAACCCACTCCACGCTCCGCACCTATCTCATCGAAGAAGCCTACGAAGTCCTCGACGCTCTCGACTCCCGCGACGACTCCAAATTCGCCGAGGAACTCGGCGACCTCCTCCTCCAGGTTCTCTTCCACGCCCAAATCGCCGCCGAGCAGCGCCGCTTCTCCATCTCCGACGTCATCCGCGAAATCCACGATAAAATGATTCGTCGCCACCCCCACGTCTTCGGCAACATCCAGGCCAAAACCTCCGCCGAAGTCCTCCGCAACTGGGAACTCCTAAAAAAAGATGAACGCCAATCCAAGAAAAGCGAAGTTCCATCCTCCTCCGGCTCTCCATCCTCCACTTCGAATCCGGAGTCTCTTCTCGATGGTGTCGCCACTTCTATCCCCGCCCTACTCCAAGCCTTCCAGCTAACCCGCAAAGCTGCCCGCATCGGCTTCGACTGGGACAACGTCGAAGGTATCTTCGACAAACTCCGCGAGGAATCCGCCGAACTCCGCGGAGTCCTCCACCAAAACGAATCTCCCGAACGCATCGAATCCGAACTCGGCGACATCCTCTTCGTCGCCGTTAATCTCTCCCGATTTCTAAACGTCGATCCCGAAATCGCCCTCCATAAAGCCAGCGCCAAATTCTCCCGCCGCTTCCGTGAAATGGAAAAAATCGCCCGCGAAAAGGGAACCACCCTGTCCGAAATCCCGCGCCCCCAAATGGAATCCCTCTGGGACCAATCCAAACAACGCGAACTCCCCAAGGCCCCCGCAAAATGAATCCCTTCTTCCCCGTGACCTCTGTGCTCCCCTGTGTTCTCTGTGGTAAAGCCTTTTCTTTTCATCGGGCTTTTTCATGAACTCCCAAATCCAAATCCGCAAATGCACCGCCCTCCCGGACTTCCACCGCTGCGTCGAACTCCAGCGCGCCGTCTGGGGCGAATCCGACCTCGAAACCGAACCCTACACCACCTTCGTCGTCGCCAATCAAACCGGCGGCCAGGTCCTCGGCGCTTTCGACGCCGATACCATGGTCGGCTTCACCATGGCCCTGGTCGGTCTCCGCAACAAAATTCCCTATCTCCACTCCCACATGACCGGCGTCCTCCCCAAATACCGCGACCAAAAAATCGGCCGGGCCTTGAAACTCTTCCAACGCGAAGAGGCCCTCAGCCGCGACATCCGCCTCATCGAATGGACCTTCGACCCCCTCGAAACCCGCAACGCCCATTTCAATTTCAACCGTCTCGGCGCCATCGCCCGCACCTACATCCCCAATTTCTACGGTGTCACCTCCAGCCCCCTCCACCGCAACCTGCCCACCGATCGCCTCCTCGCCGAATGGCACCTGGACACCAAGCGCGTGATCGCGGCGATCAACGACCTGGTCCCCGAACCTGCCGAGGCTCCCGCCATAATCCATCTTCCCAATCTCGAATCCGATTCCGCCGCCTCCGTTCTCCAGTCGCGAATCCGTTCCGAGTTCCAAACATGGTTCTCCAAACGCTACGCCGCCACCTCCCTCCGCTTCACCTCCTCGGGTGCCGACTATTTACTCGCGCCATGGTCCGACTTCTAGCCTTGTGGCACTGGCATTTCTCCCTGTGCACTTTAGTCAGTCTTCTCCGTGACCTCTGTGGCACCTCTGTGAACTCCGTGTTGAACTCTTCTCTTCGCCTCCCGCCATCTGATCGCTGTTATCTGTTATCTCTCTTTAATTTCCTTCATTCGCAAAACATGCGTCATAATCATTCCCATGCAAATCCGTTCCCTAACTCTCCGCGAAATCCACCTGAAACTCCTCGCGCCCTTCGAAACCAGCATGGACCGCGTCACTGAACGCCGCATCCTCCTCACCGAACTGAACCTCGACACCACCACCGGCTGGGGTGAATGTACCGCCGGCGAAAATCCCTTCTACTCCCCCGAAGACACCGAAACCTGCTGGCACATCATCACCACCTATCTCTGGCCCATGCTGAAAGGGAAGCAAATCCAATCCGCCGCCGACGTCTGGCCACTCCTCAGCCAGGTCCGCGGCCACAACATGGCCAAGGCTGCCCTCGAAACCGCCGCGTGGGACGCTGAAGCCAAGCAAAAAAATCTTCCCCTCTGGAAATTGATCGGGGGCACGCTCGCAGAAATTCCCTGCGGCGTCTCCATCGGCATCAAGGACACCGTCGAAGAACTCGCCGCCACCGTTAAAAAAGAACTGGACGCCGGCTACCAGCGCATCAAACTAAAGATCAAGCCCGGCAAGGACATCGCTCCCGTCCAGCACATTCGCAATCTCTACCCGCGCATCAAGCTCTCTGTCGACGCCAACTCCGCCTACCGCGCCGAAGATCTACCGCTCCTCCAGCAACTCGACGCCTTCTACCTCATGATGATCGAACAGCCACTCGGCTGGGACGACCTCTTCGGCCACGTCGCCATCCAGAAAAGTTTGCAAACTCCCATCTGCCTCGACGAGTGCATCCACACTTACGAACAAGCCGAAGCCGCCATCGCTCTCGGCGCCTGCAAAATCATCAATGTCAAACTCGGCCGCGTCGGAGGCCACCTGCAAGCCAAGCGCATCCACGATCTCTGCGCCAAAAATTCCATCCCCATCTGGTGCGGCGGCATGCTCGAATCAGGAATCGGCCGCGCCCACAACATCGCCATGTCCACGCTTCCCAACTTCTCCCTCCCCGGCGATGTCTCCGCCAGCGCCCGCTACTGGGAGCGCGACATCATCACTCCCGAGGTAACCGTAACTCCCCAAGGCACCATCCAAGTCCCCACCGCTCCAGGCATAGGCTTCACCCCCAACCTAAAACGCATCGACACCCTAACCACCCGCAAGCTCCACCTAACCTGATTTTCTTTTGTGGCACAGGCACTCCTGCCGTTGTTCTCGGGTTTCTCCATTCGTGTGGTACAGCGATTCTTCGCTGTGCTCCTGGGTTTTCTGCTCCGCTCTTCGCTGCGAACTCTGTGTTCCTTCTCCGTGCCCGCTGTGTTAAATCTTTTCTCCCCCTTCCGCGTATAATCTTAAAAATGCCTCCGCTCCCATGCGCATAAATCCCTCCGACGGCCACCGTCCCTCCCGCTCCATCCTCGTCGCAACCATCACCCTCATCATGCTCATCTGGGCCGTCAACTACCTTGCCGTAAAATTCGCCCTCCGCTACCTCCAGCCGCTCACCCTCGCCTCATTCCGCGTGGTCGCCGCCGCCCTCATCATGTTGGCCATCTACCCCGTCGCCGCGCGCCTCCCCGCCTTCTCCGCCGATCTTCGCGCACACAAACAGCCGCGCACCCTCCGCGACCTCTGCACCTTCGCCTATCTAGGTTTTTTCTGCGTGGCCCTGAATCAGATGTGCTTCACGGTAGGCCTTCGTTACACCAGCGTCGCCCACTCTTCCATCATCCTGGGCATGGGCCCCATCTACGCCCTGATCCTCGCCGTCATCTTCCGCCTCGAAAAACTCACCTGGGGGAAAGCCCTCGGCATGGGCGTCTCCTTCTCCGGCGTAGCCATCCTCGCTTCCGGCTCCGCACTCTCCCGCCATTCGCCCACGCTTCTCGGCGACTTCATCACCCTCTGCGGCTCCATCGCCTTCGCCCTCTACGTCGTCCTCGGCAAGCGCGTAGCAGGGAAGTATGACGCCCTCACCATGACCACCTGGAACTACCTCTTCGGCGGCCTGATCATTCTTCCCGTTGCCATCAACCGAGCCCTCGCTCTCGGCCCGTTCGCCAACTGGCAAGCCGTCCCCTGGAGCGCCTGGGCGTGCCTCGCCTTCACCGCCATCTTCAGCTCCACTCTCGCCTACCTCTTTTACTTCTGGCTCCTCCGCTACCTCGAAGCCTCCCAACTCAGCGCCTTCTCCTATCTCCTCCCAGTCTCTGCCACCATCCTCGGCATCCTCTTCCTGGGAGAACGCGGCTCCTGGTCCGAACTCCTGGGCGCCGCCCTGGCCCTATTCGGTCTCTTCCTGACTGAATCCGCCCGCTCCTCCTAGAAGTTGTAGGGGCGGCTTTACGCCGCCTCCTGCGTTTCATTTCTCTGCGATCGCTGTGTTCTTCCTCTGTGTCCTCTGTGTTAAATCACTTTCGTCTTCTCACGGGTGCTGCGAGATCGATAATATATTTCCATCCGGATCCTTGAACCACGCGACCTTCGCCCCGCTCGGTGCGTTCCAAATCCCGAACTCCTTATCTTCAACAAACGGATATTTCTCCGTCTCCACCCCTCGCTCTCGCAGCCACTTCGCCACCGCTTCAATATTCGCGACCTCCCACCCGAGGATCGTCCCCTGCAGCGGCGTAAAATTCGGCACCTTGGCAATTCTTATCCTGTTCTGTCCTGCCAACACCACCAGCGCAAACTGATCCTGGCTCACAAACGTAAACCCCAGCTTCTCCACATAGAATCCCCGCGCCGCTTCATAGTCTTTCGTCGGCACAAACCCCACCATTTTGCTTTGAGCCAGCATCTTCGCCTCCCAAACTGGAATTCCAGCACCTCATCATAATCCCACTTCACCACCTGCCTCCTGTTATCTGCTCGCTGCCATCTGTTCGCCTCTTTCCGATGACTGATTACTGATTGCCGATTACTGATAACCTTCCCAATCCTGTGGTAACGTAACCTTCATCCAAAAATCAGGGAGCAAAAAAAACGTGCCCCACATCCCCCTCCGCAACGCCGGTCCCAACGCCCGCATCGCTGTAATCCCCGGCGACGGCATCGGCAAGGAAGTCACCCCTGTCGCCGTCAAAGCTATCCAGGCCGCCGCGGCCAAGCACCGCCGCCCCATCGAGTTCGTCGACTTCGACTGGGGCGCCGACAAATTCCTCCGCGAAAACATCACCCTTCCCTCCGGCGCGGTTGAAATGCTCCGCGATGAATTCGACGCCATCCTTTTCGGCGCCCTCGGCGATCCCCGCGTCCCTTCCAACCAGCACGCCGCCGACATCCTCCTCGGCCTGCGCTTCAAGCTCGACCTCTTCGTCAACGCCCGCCCCACCGAACTTCTCCACGCCCGCTACACTCCGCTCCGCGATGTCACCCTCAACGACATCCGCCTCATCGTCTTCCGCGAAAACACCGAAGGCCTCTATGTCGGCATGGGCGGCTTCTTCAAAAGGGACACCCCCGACGAAATCGCCATCCAGGAAGACGTCAACTCCCGCAAGGGCGTCGAGCGCATTATCCGCCACGCCTTCGACTACGCTCGCGCCCACAAGCTCAAACGCCTCTGCATGTCCGACAAATCCAACGCCATGACCTACGCCGGCGACCTCTGGCAGCGCGTCTTCAAATCCGTCCGCGCCGAATACCCGGACGTCGATTCCCGCCACCTTTTTATCGACACCCTCGCCATGGAGCTCGTCCGCGACCCCCGCCAGTTCGACGTCATCGTCACCAACAATCTCTTCGGCGACATCATCAGCGACCTGGCCGCGCAACTCGCCGGCGGTCTCGGCCTGGCTCCCTCCGCCAACATCCATCCCGGACGCACCTCGCTCTTCGAACCCGTCCACGGCTCCGCCCCCAACATCGCCGGGAAGGGAATTGCCAATCCCTTCGGCTCCGTTCTAACTGCGGGCCTGTTAATGGAATTCCTTGGCTGGAACGACGAAGCAACCGCGTTAAAACAATCCGTAAAATCCGCCTTAAACGATCAATTCACCACGCCCGACCTGGGCGGCAACAAATCCACCGCCCAAGTCTCCGATTATCTAACCAACCATATCTCCAAGCACTCGTGATCCTAGCTAGGAGCTGGGCATCAGCCCAGCCCACTTTCTCCACTTCGATGTTGTGGCCAATCTTTAGAATAGCCAACCTTCAAGTAAAACTTGAACCCCACCCGTTCGTACGCTTTCTCCGCGTCCTGTGACTGCCCTGAGCAAAGCTGAAGGATGCTCTTCCTCTGTGCCCTTTGTATTAAATCTTGCCTTTATCTCTTCCTTACCACCCAAGCGATCGCTGCTCCCATCAAAAATCCCCCCACATGCGCCCAGATCGCCACGCCCCCCGTCGGCCCACCGCCCAAACTCCCCATCCCCTCCAAAAACTGCAACACAAACCAATACCCTAAAATAATAATCGCCGGCACCGGTATCAAAAATATAAAAAAGAACGTCAAAATCCGGTGCCGCGGGAAATACACCGCGTACGCCCCCATCACCCCGCTGATGGCCCCACTCGCTCCAATCGCCGGCAGCGACGAGTGCAGATTGAACAGCACATGCAGCAGCCCTGACCCAATCCCGCAACAAACATAAAACACCAGATACGCGAGGTGTCCGAACTCATCCTCGATGTTGTCCCCGAAAATATAAAGGAACAGCATGTTCCCCAGCAGGTGCATCAACCCGCCATGCAGAAACATGCTGGTGAACAAAGGAAAGAGCGCCAAACTGGCCGGCGCATGTCCCGCCAGGTACGCCGGAATCCGCGCCGGCACCGTTGCATTGGCCATCACAAACATCTTGTAAGCATGCGGCGGAAGCGTGACCTGGTACAAAAACACCACCACATTCGCCACGATCAACAGCGCATTTACAAACGGAAACGTCCGGGCAGGATTTAGATCCTTCAGCGGAATCATTCTGCCAGTGTATCGCGCCTCGCGCCCTGTAGCTCATCTCTTCCAGGGGCGAGGGTTTCCATTCCGCCGGCACGATTTTATTGACGTAAGAAAACGCTTGGGCCTGATAGTCCCGAGCAAAAACCTTCAAGTTTTACTTTCAATGTCGGCGCGCCGACGTTCCTGCTCCGCTTACCGGTACTCCTCGCAAAATCTCGCTGCATCCCGGCCCAGCAATTGGCAACCCCGCCGAACTTCATCGGTAATCACCTGGCATGAATTCTCCGCATTGCACGCCGGATGCGTCCCGGGCGAGACCCGCTCGCACTGCTCCACCATCTCTCGTGCCCGGTCCTCTCCCACCGATTGCCGGCAGGACCTTCCATGACGGTGTCCTTCGCGGGAATCCTCCCCGCGGCCCGTCGCCACAAAATCCGCCCGGCATCCGTGGTCCACCCAAATTCCGTGCTCGTCAAAATCCCACGAATACCCTTGTCTGCACTCCGCGCCGCTCCGCTGCTTCACCAGTTGCACACCTCCACGGGCGTCAACCTGGCAGTAATTTCTCCTCCCGTCATCCGAGGCGCAGTAAAGTGATTGCACCGGGCCGCCCAGACCTCCCTGATGTTCCGGTCGTTCGTTCGGCTGGGCCACAAATTCCGCACGGCACCCATGATCCACCCAGATCCCGCGCTTATCGAAGCCCCACGAATATCCCTCCTGGCACGGCGCGTCGCTGTGCTGCTTGATCAGGTCCACATCCCCGCGCGTGTCCGCGTCGCAGTAATGCCGCGCGCCATCATCCGACGAACACCTCACAATCGTTTCGCCTCCGCGGTTTTCCCCGTGCCGCTCAAACCCCACCCGGAAGTAGGCCCGGCATCCGTGGTCCACCCAGATTCCGCCTTCGTCATACCCCCACGAATACCCTTGCTGGCACGGGGCGCCGCTCGTCTGTTTCTCCAGCGCCACGCCCGCCCGGGTCTCGGCCCGGCAGTAATTCCGTCGGCCGTCATCGGAAGAGCAGGGAACCTGCGTCCCGCCCGTGGCAAAGTTGGCGTCTCGCACCGCAAAATCCGCGCGGCATCCATGGTCCACCCAAATCCCGTGTTCGTTGTAATCCCATGAATAGCCCTGCCGGCATTCCGCACCGCTCACCTGTTTCACCATGGTCACTCCGAAGCGCGTGTCCGCCTGGCAAAATTGCCGATGTCCGTCATCCGAAGAGCACCGCACCAGTTGCCCTCTCGCCGCTCCGGCAAAAGGACACACCGCTACACCCAACACAATCAGTATTCTCAGAATTCGCATGTTAATCTCCGTCTCCCTCCAAAACCTGGACCGCCCATATCCGCCAATCTACTCCGCGTCTTTGCGAATCTCTATCCATTTATAGACACCATGTCCTGGACGTTCTACGCGGCGCACCCAAGGCATGGCCATTGCCCGGAGAGAGGAGCACACACGTCCGCGCGTCTTATAATTTCGTTCGCAGAATTCCCTGGTTAACAGAATCCAAGGCCCCCACCTCTCGCCCCGAACTATTGGCTAAATTCTGTACCCACTCCTTTTAGGGAGGAGGGCTTTCCCAGCTCTGGCAATGTTCTGCGAAATCCCTCAGACTTAGAGGGTCCGAGTTATCACCGAAAAATCAAAAATGTCGGCGCGCCGACATTTAAAGCTTTACTTGAAGGTTTTCCCTATCTGGAACTCGCCATTCGAACGCCACCCTCCCCGCGCAGACTTTCTTCCACAACTCCCCAACGCCAACATTGCGATGCTTCTCGACCTGTGGTATTTAACTTAGTCCTGCATGTGCGTCCCGCTTGTGTCGAGTCTCTCTGTACTCCTCTTCCCAGGCGAACGCGCCGACATTTCATGCCTGCCCGCGAAACGGAAGCCATCATTTTGAAGACCTTTCCGCTGGGCGAGGCCGATCGCCTGGTCAGTTTTCTGGGTCGCAGTTCGGGTCGCATGCGGGGTGTAGCCGCGGGCGCTCGCCGCCTGAAGAATCGCTACGGCTCCACGCTGGAACTGCTCGCTCACGTGCAGCTCTGGTATGTCGAACGCGAAACGCGCGATCTGGTGCGCATCCAGCAGGCCGAGCCGCTCGAGTCCTTCAACAAGGTCCAGAGCGACTATGAGCTCTCCACCAGCCTGGCGCTCGTCAGCGAAACCGTCGAGATGGTTCTTCCGGAGCATGAGCCGTCTGAGCCGATGTTCCGACTCATTTTGCTCACGGTGCGCGAGGTGGAGCGCCGCGGGAATGCCATTCTCCCGCTCAGCTACTTCGCCTTTTGGACCGTGCGGCTGGCGGGTTGGCTGCCGCGCTTCGATATCTGCGCCGAATGCGGCAAGGCTTTCGGGGACCAGCCGGCCTTTCAGGCTTCGTGGCATCCCGGCCTGGTCTGCGAAGACCATCGCCGCTCGGGCATGAAACCCGTTTCCAGCGATGCGCGTCATCTAGCTGAGGTCTTTACGCGCGAGCGGCTGGACAAGTTGGATGCGGCCCTCGACTCGCAACCGTGGAGCAGGGAATTACGCGAAGCCGCGCTAAACTGGATCGAGCATCACACCGAGCGCAAGCTAGCAACTCGCGAGCTCTTGGAAACGCCATGATGGAAACCAGGCAATGTAGTGGCCGACCTTTAGGTCGGTCAGGTCAGTCAGTTCGCGAAGGCAACAACGAAGAGACCAGCCTGAAGGCTGGCCACTATAGGAGCACAGTGCAACGATGAAGGTGCCAACCAAGTCAGTCGCTCCCAAGCCAAAAGGCTTGCTCTTCCAGGATCTAATCCTCAAGCTCTCGCATTATTGGGGCGGCGAAAACTGCGTCTTGCAGCAGCCTTACGACACCGAAGTCGGCGCCGGCACCATGCATCCGGAGACCTTTCTCCGCGTCCTCGGTCCCAATCCCTATCGCGTCGCCTACGTGCAACCGTCCCGCCGCCCGGCCGACGGCCGCTATGGCGAAAATCCCAATCGCCTCTACAAGCATTTCCAGTATCAAGTGATCCTCAAGCCCGCGCCCGCCAACATCCAGGACCTCTTCTTGCGCAGCCTCAGCGCCATCGGCATCGATCTCCGTGTTCACGACATCCGCTTCGAGGAAGACAACTGGGAATCGCCCACCCTCGGCGCGTGGGGCATCGGCTGGCAGGTTCTCCTCGACGGCCTCGAGATCACCCAGTTCACCTATTTCCAGCAAAGCGGCGGCATCGACCTCGACCCCATTTCCGTCGAAATCACTTACGGCCTCGAACGCATCTGCGCCTTCTTGCAGGACGTCGAAAGCGTGTACCAGATCCGCTGGACCAGGGACAAAACCTACGGTGACATTCGCCTCTCCGAAGAGCAGCAACTCTCCGAATATAGCTTCGACCGCAGTGACGCCAAAGCCCTGCGCGCCGAATTCGAGCTCCACGAAAAAGAAGCCAAGGAACTCCTCGACGGCTGGAAGAATCGCGGCGAAACCGTAGGCGGTTCCGCTGTGGCCCTCAAGCGGTACCCGATCCTGGCTGCCTACGACCACTGCCTGAAGTGTTCGCATCTTTTCAACCTGATGGACGCCCGAGGCGTAATCTCCACCACCGAACGCGCCGCCCTGATGCAGCGAGTTCGCACGCTCTCCTGCCGCGCGGCAGCGGCTTATCTGGAACAGTCCACGGGCGCTGCCCCCAAACCCGGGGTGCGCGCATGACCTCAAGTAATACTTTCAATGTCGGCGCGCCGACATTTGGAGTGCGGCTGACCCTGACAAAGGAAACGCAACATAGCTTTCGCTTTTGCAGTGTAAGCCGCATGGAAAGCCTTAAGCATTCGAATGCATTTCTAGGCAATCGCGGCAACCAATTGAAAATAAAATTCTTGCACAAACCTTCAAGTAATACTTTAAATGTCGGCGCGCCGACATTTTCTCCTCAATCGCCATGTGTCGACGGCCCACCCTCCGCTCATTCGGGAGCGACCCGATGACCCCCATCAAGAAAGGGACCAAGCCCTCCTCCACCATGCCCAAGTCCTCCAAATTCTCGTCCAAACCCGACCGCCGTGTCGAGCTGCTCCTCGAAATCGGCGCCGAAGAAATCCCCGCAGGCATGCTCCCCCGCGCCGTCAGCGAACTGCAATCCATCCTCGAACGCCACCTCGCCGCTGAAAATTACCAGCAAGGCGTCACGATCGAAACCTTTGGCGGCCCACGCCGCCTCACCGCCTGGGTTCGTGGCCTGGTCGCCAAGCAAGCCGATGTCGAAAACGAAGTCACCGGCCCGCCCAAGTCTGTCGCCTACGACGCAAACGGCGCCGCCACGCGCGCTGCCGTCAGCTTTGCCGAGCGTCAAGGTGTTGCACTTCATCAGCTCTATCTGGTGCAGACTCCCAAGGGCGAATACATCGCCGCGAAAGTCACCAAGCGCGGCCGCACCGCCCACGAGTTGCTGATGGAAATTCTCCCGCGCGTAATCCACGACCTCCCGTGGCCGCGCACCATGACCTGGACCGGCCTCGAAGGCGCCCGCTTCATCCGCCCGATCCGCTGGCTCGTCGGCATCCTCGATGGCAAACCGCTAAAGTTTTCCTTCGGCGGCGTCACCGCCGGCGACATTACCGTCGGCCACCGTTTCGTCGGTGCGGCGCAAATCCGGGTCAGGAATTTCGCAGACTACGAGAAGAAGCTCCGCGCCAACGGCGTCATCGTCCGCCCCGCGGAGCGCCGCGAAAAGATCGAGCGCGAACTCGCCTCTTACGCCAAGCGTACCGGCCATCACGTCCATCCCGATCCCGATCTCCTGCAACTGGTCTGCTATCTGAACGAATTCCCCCACGTCATCGAAGGCAGCTTCGACGACGCGTTTCTGGAGCTCCCCGACGAGATCCTCATCACCGTCATGCGCGGCCACCAGAAATATTTCGCCGTCGAAAAGCGCAGCGGGGAATTGGCGCCCAATTTCCTGGCGGTCATCAACCTCGCAAAAGATTCCCAGGGCCTGGTCCGCGCGGGTCATGAGCGCGTCCTGCGCGCCCGTTTTGCCGACGCCCGCTTCTTCTGGGAGTCCGATCAGAAAGTCCGCCTCGCGGACATTCTTCCAAAGCTCGACAAAATCACCTACGAATCGCGCCTCGGGAGCTATCACGCCAAGGTCGAGCGCATCCGTGCCATCGCCCGCTGGCTCACCGAGCAGTGGTTCAACCTAGGGATGCTGCAAGCCCACGTCGCCGATGCCGATCGCGCCGCGGAGCTAGCCAAGTGCGACTTGGCCACCGAAATGGTTCGCGAGTTCACCGAACTCCAGGGCATCGTCGGCGGCTTGTACGCCAAGGCGCAAGGCGAACCGGAAGTCATCGCCGACGCGGTCTACGATCACTATCGCCCGGTGGGGCTGGACGATCCCATCCCCCGCAACCTGATTGGCTGCGCCGTTGCGTTGGCCGACAAACTCGATTCCATCGTCGGCTGCTTCAGCGTGGGAGCCATCCCCACCGGCTCCAGCGACCCCTACGCCCTGCGCCGCGCCGCTCTCGGCATCGTGAAAATCATCCTCGACCAGAAATTGCCGGTGTCCCTGTCGCTCGCAGTAGGTGCCGCTTCCAAGGCGCTGCTGACTCTCGCCCCCAAGAAAGCCGTAACGTCGCAGCAGGAACAGCAGGTGCTCGAGTTTCTTTATGATCGCGCCAAGTTCGTCTTTAAAGAGAAGTCCGGCTACGCGTACGACGAAGTCAGCGCCGTATTCCGCGCCGGCGCCGATGATTTGGTGGACGTCGAGAAGCGTCTCAAGGCTCTGAAGACCATTCGCAAGTCCCGCAACTTCGAGCCGCTGGCCGTCTCCTTCAAGCGCATCCGCAAGATCCTGGAGAAGGCCAATCTTCCCGCCGGCGAACCGCAGCACGTCAACGTGCAACTCTTCGAGAAGGAAGCGGAGAAGAATCTCTATGCAGCCGTGCGCAAGGCCGCGGCCAGCGTGACCGTAGACAAGCGGGCGGGGAAGTACCTGGAAGCGCTGGAAGAGATCGCCGGCCTGCGCAAGGTGGCGGACAGCTTTTTCGAAGAAGTGATGGTAATGGCGGAGGACGAAGGAGTGCGCAAGAATCGCCTGGCGCTTCTCGCCGAACTCCTCCGCGAGTTCACAACCATAGCCGATTTCTCCGAACTCGGCGGCGAAGCATAGGAGGCCTTTTTGCAGTGTGGAGGCAGGGCTTCCGCACCGCAAACAAAAGCTTCAAGTATTACTTTAAATGTCGGCGCGCCGACATTTTCAACAGGGAATCCTGTAGTGGCCAGCGTCTAGGCAAGTCCTCCTTTGGACCGGACCGACGTAGAGGTCGGCCACTGCAAATGACGAGCTTCTTTCGGCGTTCCAAGCGCCTCGCGCTCCAATCCCAACTGAGCCGCGGGCCTCGGACGCCAGTAAACGTAGTTGAGAACCAAGTGAGGGCATCGTGAAAAAGTGGGTCTATTTTTTTGGTGCAGGCAAATCCGAAGGCGATGGCGAGTGGCGCGACCTCCTCGGCGGAAAAGGCGCGGGTCTCGCGGAGATGACCAAGATCGGCCTTCCAGTCCCGGCGGGTTTCACCATCTCCACGGAAGCCTGCGACTATTTCTACAAAAACGGCAAGAAGTATCCCAGCGAACTGAAAAAGCAGGTGGTGGACAACGTCAAACGACTCGAAAAAGTCACCGGCAAAAAGCTGGGCGACCCCAAAAGCCCGCTGCTCGTCAGCGTGCGCTCCGGCTCGGCGCGCTCCATGCCCGGAATGATGGAAACGATTCTCAATCTCGGCTTGAACGACAAATCCGTCGCCGGGCTGGCCGGCGCCACGGGGAATGAACGATTCGCCTATGACGACTATCGCCGCTTCGTGCAGATGTACTCAACCGTGGTGATGGGCATGTCCAAGGAAGATCTAGAGCACCGCCTGCGCGCCATGAAGCAGCGGCTCGACGTGAAGGAAGATACGGCGGTTCCCGCCAGCGGCTGGAAGGAACTGGTCGCCGAGTACAAGCAATACTTCAAGGAAAAGTCCGGCCAGGAATTTCCGGATGATCCCATGGAGCAGTTGTGGGGCGCTATCGGCGCGGTGTTCGGTTCTTGGATGGCGGAGAAGGCCGTCACCTATCGCCGCGTGGAGAGAATCACCGGACTCCTCGGCACCGCTGTCAACGTGGTGCAAATGGTGTTCGGAAATACCGGCGATAACTCCGGCACCGGCGTCTGCTTCACGCGCGATCCGAGCTCCGGCGAAAAGATTTTCTACGGTGACTACCTCACCAACGCGCAAGGCGAAGACGTTGTCGCCGGAATTCGCACTCCGGTGCACCTGACCGAATTGCAGAAGATCATGCCCAAGGTTTACGCGCAACTCGACAAGGTTCGAGTAAAACTTGAAGGTCATTACAAAGACATGCAAGACATGGAGTTCACCGTCGAAGACGGCAAGCTGTACATGCTGCAAACGCGTACCGGCAAACGCACTCCCGCCGCGGCGTTTAAGATCGCGATGGACATGACGAACGAGAAGCTCATTACCAAGGAAGAAGCGGTGATGCGCATCAAGCCGGAGGACATCGAGCGGCTCTTCTATCCGGTGATCGATTCCAAGGTGGACAAGAAGGCCCTTAGCGGCAAAGTCCTCGCACACGGCATCAACGCCGTGCCGGGCGCCGCGGTTGGCAAGGTCTGCTTCTCCGCCAATGAAGCGGAAGAGTGGGCCGCCAAGGGCGAAAAAGTGATCCTTGTGCGCCGCGAAACCAGTCCCGAAGATGTCGGCGGAATGGCCGTGGCGCAGGGCATCCTCACCGCTACCGGTGGCAAGACCTCCCATGCCGCCGTGGTCGCCCGCGGTTGGGGCAAATGCTGCATCGTCGGCGCGGAAACCCTGGACATCGATTACAAAACGAAAACCATGCAGGACGGCAAGAGCGGCAAGACCGTGAAGGAAGGCGAATGGCTGACGCTGGATGGCGGCGAAGGCATTGTGTACGCCGATAAACTTCCGCTGGTCACGCCGGAATTTCCGAAAGCCTATCAGACCGTGATGAAGTGGGCCGATGGAATTCGCAAAATCGGTGTGCGCACCAACGCCGACACGCCGCAGGACGCGAAGAAAGCTCTCGAACTCGGCGCCGAAGGCATCGGCCTGACCCGCACCGAGCACATGTTCTTCACCGACTTTGAATTCCCGGAGAAGGGCAAAGACCGGCAGCGCGCGATTCAGGAAATGATCGTCGCCGACGACAAGGAAGCCCGCGTGAAAGCGCTCGACAAGTTGCTGCCGTTCCAGCGGCGCGACTTCATCGGCATTTTCAAGGTCATGGACGGCCTGCCGGTAACCATCCGGCTGATCGATCCACCGCTGCACGAATTCGTGCCGCACGAGCCGGAGAAGCAGGCGGAACTCGCCAAGGACCTCGGCATTCCCGTCGAAGTCGTGGCGCGCCGCGTCGAGCAGTTGCACGAAGCCAACCCCATGCTCGGCCACCGGGGCTGCCGCTTGGCCATCACCTATCCGGAAATTCTGGAGATGCAGGTGCGCGCGATCATCGAAGCGGGCATCGAGTGCGTCAAGCAAAAGGTTAAAGTGATACCTGAGATCATGATTCCGCTGACGTTGGACAAGAAAGAGCTCTGGATTCTGGACCAGGCCACGCGCCGCATTGCGGATGACCTGATCAAGAAGGCAGGAGTGAAGTTGCCATATCTCGTTGGCACCATGATCGAGCTGCCGCGCGCGGCGTTGCTGGCGGACGAAATCGCCGAGGTCGCCGAGTTCTTCAGCTTCGGCACCAACGATCTCACGCAAACCGTCATGGGCCTTTCGCGCGACGACGCGGGCCGCTTCCTTCCCGAATACGTCGACGAAAAGAAGGCCGGCGTGTTCGCGGGCGATCCCTTCCAGACGCTCGATATCAAAGGTGTCGGGATGCTAATTCGTTGGGGCATCGAAAAGGGCCGCGAGACGCGTCCTAATTTGAAGGTTGGAATCTGCGGCGAGCATGGCGGCGACGCGGAAAGCGTCAAGTTCTGCCATCGGGTTGGCATGGACTACGTCAGCGCATCACCCTTCATGGTGCCGATTGCGCGATTGGCGGCGGCTCAGGCGGTGGTGGAAGATAAGCAGAAGGCCGCAAAAACGAAAGGCAAGCGGAAGTAAATACTTGCGCTGCGGTTCACCCTGAGTATTGCCGAAGGATAGCTCTACTGCCACTTTTGCGTGTACGCCGCATTACCGACCTGATGATATGGTGGTCTCGCAGGTTCGACCACAAGTGCGGAGGCTGCGCCTCCGCGCTGCAAAGGGTTTCCTCGTGTCCAAAGGTCTGCGAGTCGCGATTGCCGCGCTGGCGCTCCTGCTCTTCGGGAGCGCCGTTCCCGCGGAAACTCTAATCATCTTGCGCGGCAGAGTTCTGGATGAAAACGGAATTCCGGTCGCCGGGGTTCAAGTAAAACTTGAAGGTTTGGGAAAGACCTATACTCCCGCGTTGACCGATGACGCGGGCTACTTCTCCATTCCCAATCTTGCGCCGGGCGCCTACACCGTGCAGATGGAGAAAGTGGACTTCTTCGTTCTGCGCGGGCAAACCATCCAGTTGGCCGCCGACTCTTCCGAGTTCAACTTCACGCTGAATCATATTCAGGAAGTGCGCGAAAAAGTGGACGTGCTAGCGGATCCCAATCGCATCGAACCCACGGAAACGACGCAATCTGCGACCCTCACCTCCACCGAATTTTTCTACATCCCGGTGGCGAGTTCCCATGACTATCAGCAGAGCCTGATCGCCTTGCCGCAGATCATCCGCGATAACCAGGCGGTGCTGCACGTGGCCGGAGCGCGCAGCACCCAGGCACAATATCTGATGGATGGATTCGAGGTTGGCGACCCGGTCAGCGGCGCGCTAAGCATCCCGTTGATCGTGGACGCGTTGCGCACCGCGGAAGTAGAAACCGGGCGGTTCGGCGCGGAATACGCGCATCCCGGCGCGGCCATCTTGAAATTCGAGACGCCCGACGGCGACGACCACTGGCGCTTCAACGCCACGGATTTTATTCCCGGAATCAGCGTGCAACAAGGCGTGCGCTTTGGAAATTATTATCCGCGCATCACCTTTTCCGGTCCGCTGGTGAAGGGGAAACTCTGGCTGCTGCAATCCTTTAGTTTCGACCACACCCTGAACATCGAGCGGGACATTCCCGGCAACAACACCTCCGAGCAGTGGGTCGGCGACAGCTACTCGCGATTGCTGTGGCACGTTTCGCCGAACGACAGCCTGCACTTCAGTCTGCTCTACAACAACGAGAGCGACACCAGCCTGGGCCTTGATGCGCTGCATCCGCAATCGACCACTCTGGATGAAACCAGCGACCGGATCTTCGCCTCCATCAAAAATCAGGTGTGGTGGAGCCACACGTTGTTTGAAGTGGGATTCTCCGAGGATCGCACCAACCACGATTTCGACCCCCAAGGAGACGCGCCGTATATTTTGCTGGTGAACGGAGCGGAAGGGAATTTCTTCCAGCGCACGGAGCAAACCAGTTGGCGCCACCAGTTTTTTGCCGACGCCATCCGCCCGGGTTTCGCGTGGCACGGATTGCATACCATTTCCGGCGGCGCGAATGTGTCGGTGGTGGTGCTCAACCAGTCGAGCGTGCGCGGCGATATTCAAGCTTTGAATGCGGCGCAGCAACTGGTGCGGCTGACGACGTTCACGGGAAATGCCAACGTCGACGTATCGAACACTTTGGCGGGAGGATTCGTGCAGGACAACTGGAGCCTGAGCTCCCACTGGGTGGCGCAATTGGGCGTGCGTGTGGACTGGGACCAGTATGTGCGTTCGGCAATGGCGGAACCCCGGGCATCGGTGAACTACCTGCCGTTTGCCGATGGGCGAGGGAAATTGTCGCTGGGCTGGGGAATTTACAACATTCCGCTGAATCTTTCGGTGCTGGGACAAACGCAGGACCAGCAGCAGGTGGACACGCTCTACAACTATGGTCCCGGCTGCATCCCCTCGTGTACCGCGACCAGCCGATTCGTGCAGCCTCCTGGCGGCTTGCAGCAGCCGTATTTCGATATCACCAGCGCCGGGTGGCAAGAGCGCATTTGGAAAAAGACCATCCTGTCGGTAGAACTGCTGGCGCGCAATGGCCACCACGAGCTGGCGTATGAAACCTCGAATCCCGGGCAGATTGGCGGCGTGTTTCAGTTGCAAACCGACCGCCGCGACAAATATCGCAGCGCCACTATGGCCGTGCGGCACACCTTTGAAAACGGCGCGGTGCTCTTCGGCAGCTACACCCGCTCCCGAGCCAACACCGACCAGGCGCTGGATCCGGTTCTTGGCGCGCTTTATTTTGCGCCGCAGCAGGGCGCGCCGCTTTCATGGGACGCGCCGAACCGCGCGCTTTCGTGGGGAACGATTCCCACTCCCTTGTGGGGCATCGACTTTGCGTATTTGTTTGAGTACCGCACCGGGTATCCGTTCAGCGTGGTGAACCAGGAGCAATTCCTGGTGGGCGCGCCGAACAACATGCGCTTTCCGTCGTACGCGAGCCTGAACATCAGCCTGGAAAAGAAATTTCGCTACCGGAAATATCTGTTCGCGGTGCGCGGTTCGGTAATCAACCTTACCGACCGGCAAAATGCGAATGTGGTGGTGAATAATATTGATGCCATGGGTGTCACGCCGGGATATTTGAATTTTTCGGGCGGGCAGGGGCGCGCGTTCACTGGGCGTTTGCGATTTTTGGGCAAGCGGTGAGCATTCGATTACGACGGAGGGATGGTTGCGGAGGCCAGGTTGGATTGCGCGCTCTCGGTGGTCGCGAGAACCGCCTTCGCGTAGTAAGTGTAGCTCTCGCCGTTGACTACCTGTTTATCGGTAAAGGTTAAATCCGTAATCGGATCGGTGTTCAGCTTTTCGGTCGTCCCCGTGGAGCTGTTGATCCGATAGACGTTGTACGTAACATTCGGAGTGGTGCTGGCGTTCCAGGTGAGTTTTACAGTGTGGGATGTTCGTAGCAAGAGCGCGTGCGGGACGGAGGCGATCCCGCTGGTGACGCAGAACCACAGGACGGAAAGCGACAGCGCGGCAACGACGAGCGTACCGGCAATAATTTTGGAACGCCGGGGCACGCCCGGCCGGCGCATTAGCAGAACTTGCCCCACAATGAGCACCGCACAGACGATGCCGATCGTGGCAAAGGTCAGAATCCACAGAAGGCTCGGCGGCTCCGGAGCAAGCGAAGGAAAGGTTGGGTAGTGCACCCTGAGCCACGGATCCAGCCAGATGTTTTCACCAGTGATCAGGAACACAATAGCAGTAAGCACCCAGGTGAGGCTGAGTGTGAGTGACTTCCGCATGGGCGGCTGAAACATCGTGGAAGTCATGTCTACCCTTCAGGAACCGGAACGACTGGGTAACTTTAATGCAAATCGGGTGGTGGCTCCAAGCGAATTTAGGGGGAACCACAACGACTGGGAATGGGTACTGGAACTCGGGTGCCGGAGATCGTCATGGACCCCCGGTCTTGAGGCGCGCCGGGCGCGG
Source organism: uncultured Acidobacteriota bacterium (assembly GCA_963781995.1). Taxonomy (GTDB): domain Bacteria; phylum Acidobacteriota; class Terriglobia; order Acidiferrales; family UBA7541; genus Acidiferrum. Next base: position 278,023 of record CAWAHR010000002.1, read on the forward strand.
ATTCCGCCGCCGGCTCGGGTTTGGCAGAAGCGGCGGCTATGGTCGCAATTGCCTGTGCCATCTGAACTTCTCCAACACCGCACGCGTGGCAGGGCGAACATATGGAGAAAAGAACGAATGGTGGCCTCATAGCTCATCGAGAGGCCGCAGAGTTCACAGAAAAGAACGACCCAAGGGTACAGCGAAGAATCGCTGTGTCATTGCATCTGGGTTGTGGCGGGTGCCCTGAACATCCATTCGGGGTTTGAGAGGCGTGCGTTGAATGGAAGCCGCTGAAGACCTAAGCCGGGGTGGGCGAAGAGTTGAAAGGTGGCGCGGGAGTGCTGGGAGAAGAGTACTAGAAACAGGGGGGTGAAAATGGTACAGGTACGCTATTCGCAGGTGAAGGGGAAATCACTAGGATAGATGGAGTGTGGAACGCGTTCGTGCTCGTATGTTCGACGCTGGGATTTGCCCGGCTGGGTTGGATTGCGACGCGTGCCAAGGCCTGGAAATCCGCAATGGCGGCGAAAAACTGAAGAGACTGGCCGGAGCGGCCAACTGAGGAGAAGCACATGGCAATATTGCATTGCAGGAGTATTGAACGGCGGAGAACGACGAGGGCCGCGGTGTCGATTCAGATGATCGTGTCGTGGGTGGACGAGCAGAAGGAAGAGTTCACCTTTTCGACGCGGACGGTGTCGGTTAGTGCGCATGGCGGGGTCATCCTGCTGGAGTCTCCGCTGGTGGTGGGGCAGAGATTTGAGCTGATGAACGATTTCAACCGGCGGACGGCGACGTGCCGGATCGTGTCCACGCGCCTGGGCAAGGATGGGAAATTGCACGGAGCGTTTGAGCTGTTGTGCGCGGAAGGAAATTTCTGGAGCATGGCGTTTCCCGCGGCAGGAGCTAAGCCGATGAAGCGGGCGTTTGTGGCTAAGAGTTTGGCGAGATGAGGGAAGAAGGCGGGAAGTAATCGGTAATCGGCAAAACGATAGCAGATAGCAGCGAGCAGCGATCGGGAAACACGGTTGCGGTGCAGGTCTGGTAGTTCGATTCCATTGACAATTTGCGGTGAGATATTTGCGGCGCTTGCGACGATCTGCGCGCTGGTGTGCCCGGATGTTGAAAACGGGAGGCGCCCGGTGGTTTTGGGAGAATGAATGGCTTAGACTGCGGAGCCGTGAGTGGAGAAATGAAAAACTTGTGCGTGGTGCTGGTGGGGACCCGGAACCCGCTGAATTTGGGGGCGGTGGCGCGGGCGATGAGCAATTTTGGGGTGATGGAGTTGCGCGCGGTGCGCCCATACGAGAAGGCGTGGCGAGAGGCGCGGTCGGCGGTGGGCGCGGGAGAGTTGCTGGCGCGGGCCAAGGAGTTTGCGACGGTGGCGGAGGCGGCGGCGGATTGCGCACTGGTGGTGGGCACGACCGCGGTGGGGAATCGCGAGGTGAAGCATCCGCTGAGGGGATTGCCGGAGGCGGGGGAGTGGATCGGGAAGCGGATGGAATCGGGACGCGTGGCGATACTGTTCGGGTCGGAGAAATGGGGATTGTCGAATGACGATTTGAGTTATTGCCATTGGTTGATCAGGATTCCCACGCGGGCGGAGCATCGCTCGATGAATCTGGGGCAGGCGGCAGCGGTGGTGATGTATGAGCTGGCGAGGGGACGAAGTAAAGGAAGTAGAGGAGGGAAAGGAAGCAAAGGTCGGGAAAAGTTAGTCGAGAACGATAGCCTGAAAGTCAGGGCTAGGTTGAAGAAGGAAGCGGGGGGAGCGTTTGCGGAGATGGCGACGGTGGAGCGGATTGGAGAAGCTTTGCTGGAGGCTCTGCGGAAGAGCGGATACATTGCGCCACGCGGCGAGGCCAAGGCGGAGGAGAAGTTGCGGCGGATGCTGAGGAGGTTCTCGATGACGGCGGCGGACGCGGAAGTTTGTCTGGGGATGGTGAGGAAGATATTGTGGAAGTTGGAGGAAGAATAGATGGCAGATTGCGGATAACGGATAACAGCGATCAGATAACAGGAGGCGGGTGGGAGCGCGCATGGGGATTCGAGCGCACTCAACAATCAGAACGGCGCGAGAGAGGGAAAGGGCTGCGGCGGATGTCTAGGTTGAAGGGGAAACCGGCACGGAACGGGGTAGAGGGGCTTGCTGAAATGGGAGCACTCGCTCGAACTGAATGCCATAGCCGATGTCGCCGTTGGGGAGACGCCGCTCGTGGACGACGCGGCCGCCACAATAAACGTCGGAGCGAGCCCTGCGGGAAAGATAAGTGGGAACGCGGAGGGTCAACGCCAGGGATGCGCCGACTTTCAGGGGCAGCGGGCTGCGCATAAAAATGCCGGTTCGGGAGATGTTGGAAGTTTCGGAAGTAACTTCGGGCTCGTCCGCCCCCAATTCCAGGGAATGAAAATGGATCGGAATCTGAAGCGATTGACGTGGACTGATGCGTTTTTCGAGTTTCGGCATGAGCGTCTCCTGAAGCGAGGGAGAGGACCACGCGAAGTAATTAGAATTTTGGGAGGGAATTGAAGAATAGGCCCGCGTAAAGGGAAGTCAAGTACCAGTGTGGTTAGATTTTTCTAATGGGACGGTGCGAAGAGGCAGATCGATCGCAGCGATCATGCGGCGAGTGTTGCGGGACTTATGTTTGGAGGCGACTGGCCGTCACGGCTCAGTGGTGCCGTAGTTTAGTCAAGGTTGATGTGATTTTTGTCAGCCAGGTCTTTGATGAACTTCGCCGGGACGATCACGGAGATGCCGGAGTTCTCCTGCAGCGGGACAATGTCGAACTGCGGTTGAGCATTGCTATCTCTGACCGGCTGACCATTCGCATCGAGTTTAAGGATGGGGGAATAGACTTGGTGGCCTTGTGCGTCTCGGATTGGAGACTGGAGGTTGCCTTCGAGCAAGCCGACCACTTTTCCATCGGACCCGAACACAGGGCCTCCGCTATTTCCAGGATTAGAGACCGCGGAGAGCATGATCCGCAGGGCGCTGGGCGGTGGGCCAGGCTGTGTCTGCGACAGAAAACCTGTCGCGACTCCGGTTTGAAGTATCAGTGTCCTCTCGGTTTTGTCTGGCAATGGGAACCCCGCGAGAAGCAACGTCTCTCCCTTTTCTGGAAAGTCAGTTTTCAGGGTTGCGCCTCTTGGCGAAACTCGATGCTGTGGGGTAATCAGGGTTCCCATGGGAGCGCCGGTCACGAGAGGAACGGGATGGATATCTCCTGGGGGAATTTTCACTTTAAGAATGGCAACATCCGTGTCGGGGTCGGAGGCGACCAGCACTGCGACGAAGGTAGTGACCGTGCCTGAGATTGACAGGCTGAACGTGCCTTCCGTGACGTAAAGGTCTCGCGCGATGCCGATTTTGAGCGGGCCGGTCCAGTTCGCTACGACGTGATTGCAGGTCGCGACAAACCCGCTTTTGCCGATCCACGCACCTGAGCCGCTGGGTTCGGACTTCGCACGCGGCTGGGAGTCTGTTGTTCTCGGTGGGTCCGCCCAGAAGACCATTACGGTCATGTCTCTCGCGTCAGCGAATGGGAGTTGGGAAGTCGGTTGATGTGCGGGCAAGGTTGGTGTTGTCTTCTTCGCCTGAGTTTGAGCAAAGGCGTTGGCAGTGACGAGAGCTATACAGAACAGAAGTTTGAATTTCATGCCGGGTTCCTTGATGTCTACTGTACTTGCTTGATAGCTAGGCGTCTAGGACGTACCGGTGGCAAACTATTCCGCTCACTCCTCGCGGGGCATTTCCAGTTGGATGGGACGCATGGCGAGGCTACCGGTGCGGGTGGGTTTCTGGTTTTTGCTGTGGTCGTGTGCGGGGACCCGGTTCGCATTCACCATCGCGTTCTGTTCATTTGCGGCGAGGTCATGTGGGCATTTTCAGGAAGAAGTAGAGGCCGAAGAAGAAAAAGATGAGGTCGGGGGACCAGGCGGCCAGCATGGGCGGAAGTTGGCCGATACTGCCCATGGCTTCGAGGAGAGCGGCGATGGCCCAATAGCCGATGCCGATGGCGACGCCGAGGGCGATGCCGCCGATGGCGCCACGGCTGCCGACGAGAATCGCGAAGGGAATCGCCAGCAACATGCTGACGGGGGCGATAAGCGGATAGGCGATTTTTTTGTGCCACTGGACGGTCAGGGAAGAGACATCGAAGCCGGCATTCTGCAAGCCGAAGATGTAATGGCGGAGGTCGCGCCAACTCATCTGGAAGGCCTGGATGACTTCGCGGTTGAAATAAGAGGGCGGTTCGACGAGTTCGGGCAGTGAAGTGATTTTGAAGGGCGTGTATTTTTCGACGGAGCCGCCGGAGAAGTCGCGAATCCAGCCGGATTCGAGGACCCAGGATTTTTCCGTGTCCAGCCACTGCGCGCGGTTGGCGAAGACGCGGCGCTTCATCTGAAAAGTGGCGGGATCGAGCTCGATGACGCTGAGTCCGCCGAAGAGTTTTTGCCTGGGTTCGAAGAGATCGTAATTGTACACCTTGGAATTTTCCCCAAAGATCCAGCGTTGCGGGCGGGTGTAGGTCTGCGCGGGCTTCCCTTTGATCTGGTTGCGAAGAGCATCCTGGCGCTGGTTGGCGTAAGGGAGATAGGTGTCGTCGAGGAGCAGAAGCGCGCCGGCGAGAAAAACGCCGGAGAGCAGCAGGGGGAGAGCGAGGCGATAGAGGCTGATGCCGCTGGCCTTGAAGGCCACGATTTCGTTGTTCTTGCTGAGGACGCCGAGAGTGACCAGGGTGGCGACAAGCGCGGCGAGCGGCGAGAGCTGGTAGACGAGGTACGGAATGAGGAAACGGAAATAGTTGACTACGACGAGGAAGGGAATGCGGTGGCGAGCGATGTCGTCGAGCAGCTCGAAGAAAGTGAAAGTCTCGAAGAGGAGAATGAAGGCGCCGAGAATGAGGAAGAAGTAGTAGAGGAAGCGGCGGAGCAGGTAGATATCAATGATGGAGGGAAAGTTGGAGGAGGTGCGGGGAAACGCCTCGGGAACGGGTTCGCCAGTTTCGGCGCGCGCGGCCTGGCGGGCTTTTACTAGGGTGCGACGGCGGCGAAGGAGTCGCCGGAAGGCGACGTAGCGCGCGAAGAAGGAGATGGGGGAGGGTTCGCTCCAATAGCGCTCCATTCGGGGCAGGAGCGCGAGACCTGTGAGAACCAGAATGACGTTGGCGGCCCACATGCCGACGATGGGAGGAACGACGCCCTGGCGAGCGAGACCGGCACCCACAATGAAGAGGAGATAGTAGCCGGCGATGATGAGGACCGAGAGGAGCGTGCCGGCGGCGCGGCCGCCGCGGCGGGGTTGCGCGCCCAGCGGTACCGCGATCAGGGCGAAGGCAAAGCACGCGAAAGGAAAGGCGAAGCGCTGGTAGATTTCCACGCGGGCATCACGCCAGCGCGGGCCGCGGTCGTGCCAGAGATCGGTGAGGGAGCGCTCGGGATTGCTAAGGACGCGGGCCTTGTCGGAATCGAGGGTGTTGAATTCGATGGGCCAGTCGCTGCGCTCGAAATGCGGTGACGGAATACTGGTCGGGATTTTCACGCTGGAATTCGTGGGTGGTGCCGCTGTTGAGGTGGAGCTCGAGCTTGCCGAGCTCGGGTTCGGCGATGACGATGGCGTCTTCGGCATAGAGTGATGCGCGAGCCGGTTTCCGCGCCGGTTTCGAAGAGAAACACGCCGTGCCAGTGGGTGCCGCTGGCGGAGACGTCGTTGACGTAGAGGACCAGGTGGGGGAAGCGCTCGTCGAAGACGCGGGGTTGCACCTGGAACGAGATTTGTGAGGTGATGAGTTTGGCTTCGATGTCGCGGAAGGCGCGGAGGCTGCGCGGGGCGAGGACAATGGTCATCACCAGGGTGAGCGTTGCGCCGACGACAGCAAGCACGCCGACGGGCAGGAGGATGCGTTTGCGGCTGATGCCCAGGGAGGTGAGAGCGATGATTTCGCTGTCCATGGACATGCGGCCGAGACCGAGGAGAACGCCGATGAGCACGGCCATGGGAATGGTGAAGATAAGCAGGCCGGGAAGGATGCAGAGGAAGAGGGTGAGCGATTTGCGAGCCGGAACCCGAGTGGCGGACGAAGAGCTCCATGAGACGGACGAGCTTGGGAACGAAAAGAACGAAGGTGAAGATGAGGAGGCCAAGGAAAGCGTGGCGGACGATTTCACGAACAATGTAGCGATCGAGGATGCGCATGGGAAGAAGGGGCAGTGTAACATGGGGAGAGATTGCGGCAGATGAGATGTGGTGGACGCCGGAGGGTGCGGCCGTAGCTCAGGCGCTGGATCGGAGCCATTGGCTGTTGGCCTTTAGCCATAAGCTTGAAGAAAGAGAGCGCCCACGCAGGATTTTAGCTAACGGCTAACGGCCTATGGCTAGAGGCTGAGGGTTGGGAAAACTCGAGGTGGCGGACCAGAGATGAATCGGATCCATTTGGTGGTGCTGTGGCACATGCACCAGCCGCAATATCGCGATCCGGAGACCGGGCAGCTATGTGCTGCCATGGACGCGGCTGCACGCGACGAAGGATTACTACGGCATGGTGAAGCTGATGGAAGAGGTGCCGGGCTTCCATGCCACGTTCAACATGGTGCCGTCGCTGTGCATGCAACTGGAGGAGTATGCCAGCGGCAATTTCAAGGAGCCGTGGTTTGACCTGGCGTTCAAGAATGCGGACGAACTGACCCGCGAAGACAAGACAGAGATACTGGCGCGGGCGTTCCAGGTGAATCACGAGCGGCTGCTGACGCGCTGGCCGAGGTATCTGGAACTGTTTGACTGGTCGCGAGCGGCGGGCGGGGCGCAGGCGCTGGTGACGTTCCGGGCGCGAGACTGGCGGGATTTGCAGGTACTGTCGCAACTGGCGTGGATGGACGAAGAGTGGTTCACGAAGGATCCGGTGGTGTCGCTGGCTGGCGAACCGCGGAAAGGACTTCACGGAAAAAGACAAAGCGGAATTGAAGGCCAAGCAGCTGGAGCTGCTGGGACTGGTGCTGCCGGCGTATCGCGAGGCGGCGGCGCGCGGGCAGATCGAGATCAGCACCACGCCGTTTTATCACCCCATCTTGCCGCTGCTGTGCGATTCGGACATTGCGCGAGTGGCGAATCCGGGGACGCCGCTGCCGAGGCGCGCCTTCCGGCAGTCCGGAGGACGCGCGGGAACAGTTGCGGCGGGCGAAGGAGTATCACGAGCGGGTGTTCGGGATGAAGCCCGTGGGATTGTGGCCGTCAGCGAAGGATCGGTGTCGGACCAAGCGCTGGCGATTGCGGCGGAGGAAGGGTTCCAGTGGTTCGGCACGGATGAAGGCGTGCTGGGCCGAACGTTGAATGTGGGATTTTTCCGGGATGCCTCGGGGATTGCGGCGAACGCGGATCGGTTGTATCAGCCGTGGCGGTTGCAGATGGCCAGCAGCCGGAATAACGGGATTGTTCCGGGATCACCACATTTCCGACCTGGTGGGATTCGTGTACAGCCGAATGGACAGCATGAGCCGCGGCGGCGGATCTACACGGAAGATTGCGGCACATCGGGGAGAGCGTAAAAAGCGATAAGCCGCTGACGGTGTGCATTTTCCTGGACGGCGAAAATGCCTGGGAATATTACCCGGGCAACGGGCGGGAATTTTTGCGGGAGTTTTACAGGCGAATTGCGGCGAGACACGGACTTTCGGGCGCTGACGGCGAGCGAGGCGATTGCGGCGGCGGGAGACATCTCGGTTACCAGCAATATTTTTCCGGCATCGTGGATCAACGCGAATTTCGACGTGTGGATCGGCGACCAGGAAGACGTGGCGGCGTGGGATTTGCTTTGGGATGCGCGCGAGGCCTACGGAAAAGCGGCGGACGCGCGGGACAAAGGGCGGGAGAATGCGCCGACGAAAGAAGGGCTACTGGAAGCCCAGGAATCGCTGCTGACGGCGGAGGGCAGCGATTGGTGCTGGTGGTACGGACCGGAGCACAGCACGGCGAATGACGCGGAGTTCGATGCCTTATACCGGAAGCACCTGACGGGCGTGTACCTGGCGCTGGGACAAGTGGCGCCGGAGGAGCTGGCGAAGCCGATCAAGCGCATGCCGGAGCGGGCCTACCAGTTGTATCCGTCGACCTTCTTGAACGTGAAGGTGGATGGATTGGATTCGACATACTTCGAGTGGCTGGGCGCGGGAGTGTATTCGCCGGAGCGGCGCGGCGGTTCGATGCATGGGCGAGTATTTTTCCTGAAGGAGATGCGCTACGGATTTGAGGAAGAGCGGTTTGTGCTGCGGGTGGATTGCTTCCCGGAAAGCCTGGCGGAGTTGGAAGACCCGGAGTTCCGCATTGTGTTTGGAGGGAAGGAAGAAGTGGCGGTGGTGGTGAGACTGGAACGCGGGAAAGTGAAGGAATTCGCGGTGGAGAAGGGGCGGGTGTGTTTACTGAATCCGAAGGAACTGGCGGAAGTGGCGTTTCAACGGATGCTGGAAGTGGCGGTGAAGCGGGAGCTGCTGGATTTGAAGGGATTGACGAAGTTCACGGTGGGGACGGCGCTGTGGCATGGCGGTTTGCCGATCGATGTGCTGCCGGCGGAAGGATTTTTTGACGTGCACTTGGGTGAAGACCACGCGGCCTGGCTGACGGAGAAATAGGGGAAAGTGGCAGTTGGCATGGCAAAAAGTGCTGAGAACGAGACGCTACTGATTGGGCACCAAGCGGGTGGCGGGTACTATGGCGAAAGACAGTGTGTCTTGAAAAACTAGAGGAGCGCGTTCCGCCGTTGACGGAGGACTCCGTTCGCGGGCTTGCCGAGAATTATGCTGGTGCGTTCTTGTACGCGCGAGTATTGATTGACTGAGGCTGGGGGAAGCTAGTCCTGAGGAAGAGCAGAGTGTCATCCGCAACGGATGTAAATGTGACGGGCGGGAACGCGCCAGAGGAGCAGGCGCGGAATGGGCAGGTCGCCACGAAAAAGAGGCGATCGAATCCCGTAGCACTGGAAGTGCCGGTGAGCGTGACCGGCGCGCGGCCTGCGACCTCCCAGGACAAACGGGACCTATTCACCGAAGAGACTCATACCGTGCTGGTGTTCAAGGATGGCGCGGTGATCCAACTTTCGGCGGCGATCACGGTTGGGCAACTCCTTTTTCTGACGGAAAAGAGATCGAAACGCGAAGTGGTATGCCAGGTGGTTCACAAGCGGAACCACCGGCCGACGTCGTGTTTCGTGGAGCTGGAGTTCACGGAAGAGGCGGACAATTTCTGGGGCGTGTCGTTTCCTGCGAATGAGGACGCGGCGACGATTCCGCAGGCGGCGGAGGAGGTAGAATCCGAGGAGCCGACGGAAGACGATCCCGAAGAGCCGGTGCAAGCGCCAAAAACCGAGGATGTGGCGCAGTTGAAGGGTGAAGTGGAAGCGCTGCGGGCGCAACTCCAGGAAATGAAGGAAAAGCAGGCAGCGGAGGAAAGGGAAGCGCAGGGGCGAAAATTGGCCGAAGCGGAAGCGGCGGCGCGCGCGGCCGCGGAGAACGAGGCCAGACAGAAAGCGGAAGAGGTAGCTAGAAAAAAAGCCGAACGGGCGGAGGCTGAAAAGGCGCAAGCGGAAAGAGCACGGGCCGAGGCGGAGAACGCGCAAAAGGCGAAGGAAGGGTCGCTGTGGCAGAGTACCGAACTCGAAGCGAAGAAGCCGGAGGAGCCATCGGCCGCGGAACAGGTGAACCCGGCCCCGGCAGCAGTTCCGCCGCCATCACCGCCTCCTGAGCCGCCGCCACCGGCATCGCAAGAGCTGCAACAACCACAACAGCCGCAGAGGATTGGAATGCGGCTGCCGACTGCGGGGCTGCCGCAGGTGTGGACTGGCACGCTGCCCGGCGAGGAACTGGAGGAAAAATCGGGAATCGATCCGCTGGAAGATTTGCTGCCGAAGCCGGCGCTGGATTTCTCGAAGGCCAAGGGATTGGATCCCAACGATCCTTATAACATTTACAAGCCGCTGCGGAGGAAAGCGGCGCTGGGGGAGATTATTGGTGCGGCGGTGGTGGTGATGATACTGATCGGCGGCGGAGGATTCGCGTGGTACGAGAATTGGCTCCCGTTTCTGCACCGGGCACCGAAGACTAGCGTGGCGGCGAGCGCACCAGCGGCGACGAATCCGGCGCAGACGAATTCCTCGGCCAGTGCAGCGAATGGGACAACGAATGGAGCGGCGGGTGCAGGGGCAGCGACCACGCAGCCAGCGGGGACTGCGGGAGGCGCAGCTACAACGGAGGCGCCGGGGAATGCGGCTACGGACTCAGCGGCAGAGGCGGAGACGAATGCAGGCACAGGTAACAGCGAGCCGCCTGCGGAGAAGCCGGCGAAAAGATCAGCCGGGGACGAAAAAGCTTCCCGGAAAAATGCGGCTCCGACGAAAACAGCAGCCGCAAAGACATCGAAGAACCACGGGAAGGCCGAGACCAGCGCCGAGTCCAAGCCGCAGCCCGCGGCGATAGACGTGGTGAGTGACGCGCCGGTGTTGCCGGCGAAATTGGTGAGGTCGGTGCAGCCGGTTTACCCGCCGGATGCGATGCGGGGATATATTACAGGCGACGTTCGGATCGAAGCGGAGGTGGACGCGCAAGGGCACATTGGGGCGATGAAGATCCTTGTGGGGCCCGCGCCGTTGCGGCAAGCGGCGATCGATGCGCTGAAGCAGTACGAGTATGCGCCGGCGACGCAAGGCGGGAAGCCGGTGGCGTCGAAGGTGACGGTGACGGTTAAGTTCTGGTTTGACCCGTGAGGGAGACAGCCTCCGTACGCACGTGAGATTTTTTAGCGAGGCTGAGCTGGGGTTTTTCAGCCATCCTCATCGGGTGTCCGAAACATGACATTTTGGTTTTGTTCGCAATTAGTTTGAATCTCAAAATTCAAAACAAAATTTAATTAGAGTTTTCTCTCCGTCCGCTGCTCTTAGCCGCGTGCGCGGATTAGTTTGTGGGGACGACTTTGGCGACGGGGGGCTTGAGTTCGATCTGAACCTGCTGGAATTCGGCGGTGCCGATGTTTTGGGCTTCGTGGGTGGTAGCGTCGCTCCAACCCGCGGCACCGGCTCTGGGGTTGCGCTCGATGGTTTTGCCGTCGGGCAGGGTTAGCTTGAGTTTTCCATCGGTCAGAAAATAGGAAATGCTGTCGGGATGCGAATGCATCGGAGCGATCTGGCCGGGCTTCAGGTCCACGGCGAGGACGCGGACGCGGTCGTTTTCGAAGATGACGCGGTGGGAGTCGCCGGCGACTTTAACGACGTCTTGCGAGGGAGCGGGACGCGTGGCGGCGAAGAGGATTCCTGCGAAGAGCAGCGGGGCGGCGAGTATGGCACGAGAAAGTTTCATGGGAGTTTCTCCTGTTGCGATGTGAAAGAAGAGTTTGGATGCCGCGGAGATGATACACCGGGAGCTTCGCGAATTTGGAGGGAATTGTTTTTTTGTCAGAGGGATTGATGAGAACGAGTGGAGTGTGGTGGGTTGGGAATCTGCCGCGCCTCCGGGGCTTGATCGTTTTCTGTTGTGGAGCCAGGGCTGACGCCCTGGGCTAGCGTGTGTCGCGCGTACAGCGCTGGATATCGGCGGCACGGAAAATGGCGGTCGTGGAATATTGGGGAGTTTACGCTTAGCGCGGAAAAGCGGAGGCAGAGCCGCCGCACTCCAAAATTAGAGGCAGGAGGCGGCAGCGTTGGACCACTCGAGTTGGATGGTGTAGGCGCCGAGCTGTTTGGTTTTCCAGGCGCAGATATCGCCAATTTCGCCGTTGGAATCGTCGTACCAGCCTTGGCCGGGGACCGGATCGGTGATGGCTTCGCAGAGTTCGTGGGACGCGGTGGAGGTGAGCGCGGGCAAGACGGCGAGGCCGCCGAGGCACCCGGCACAACCAGGATAGGGCATGGCCGCGTAGTAGACGCCGTTGGGCGTGGCGTCATGGTAGCCGCAGAAATCCTTGCAACTGGCGGCACCGCCCTGCTTGAGCTGGGTGCCGGGAGGGAGGAAAACGAAGTACAGTGAATTGGCGTTGGCGGGGGGAATGGTGCCGGCCGTGAGTTCGGACTGCAGCATGGATTGGATGGCGGAGTCTTGCACGGATGCGCCGGGTTCGGAAGTGGTGAGACCTTTCGTGCCGATGCGTTTGCCATGGCCGATGGATTTTCCGGGAACGTTGTATTCGGCGAGCTGGTCAAGAAGCTTGCTGGTGAGGATGAAATCGAAGAAGGAGTTCATTTGCTGGTTGATCTGGGTGTTGGTGGCGTCCTGCCAGGCGGCGCCCCAGAAGATAGTGAAGACCTCGACGTTGGTGAGGAGCGGGCCGTTGCGATAGGTGAGCTTTGGAGCTGGGGCAGCGGCGTCGCGGACGTGAGGATGGAGGGGAACGATGCGGATCGGGGATTTGGCCTGGGACTTTGGAGATGCGGGATTGGTGTTGCGGACGGCACGCGTGGACATGATTCGCTCCTTACCGGGTTGCTGCACTGGCTGGGGTAGGAGTACGCCGGAGGAAAACAGGCTACCGAAGAGCGATGCGGATGTAAATGGGACTGGGAGACGCGATATCGAGGTCTTTGGAAAGTACGGGGAGAAGCAAAGAGTTCAACACCGAGAGCGCAGAGATGCCACGGAGTGCGCGGAGAGGAGCAGAGCGGCCGATCTGAAGATCGGCCACTACAATGCTGCTGCGGTCTGGCTCAAAAGACAGCGCCTACACTAATGCGGATTACGAGAGGGGTTCGAGTTTGCGTTGCAGGCCGACGTTGGGGTCGTGCTCATTGTTTACGATAACCAGGTCGTAATGGAAGGATTGGCCGGCTACGCCGCCTTTGAATTGCGAACTGGGGATCCACTGGCCACCAACGAGGGGCGTTTTGGCGACGTTTTTAACCGGGCGGCCTTGCCAGGCGATAGGGCCGACGATGGAGTTGTAGTTGGTGGCAAGGATGGAAAAGCGAATGTCACCGGGTGAATCGATATTTTTGGCGCGTTTGAGAACGTCGATCGCCACTTCAAACAAGGCGTGCAGGTAGCCGAGAGGCTGGGTCCACTGCTTTTTGGTTTCGTCCTCGTAGGCCACGCAAAGTTCGGCAGAGTTTTTCCCGGTAAGGCCGGAGCTGAAGGGAAAACTTGGAGACCACCAGACTTCGGTGGTGAGCCCAGCGCCGCGATCTCCGAGGGCTTCGACGGCAGTGGGGAAGAGCAAACCCTTGGCGACGCTGGCAATTTTCGGCTTGAAGCCCTGCTCGCCGGCTTGCTTCCAGAATGCGGCGAAGGCGGGCGGGGGCAGCACACCGGAGAGGATCTCCACATTGGCCTTTTTGAAGGCGGCGATCTGCGCGGAATAATCAGGCGCCATCGTTTCAAAACGGCCGGGGTCGACGAGCTTGAAACCTTTGGTCAGCAGCGCCAGGGGAAAGCCGAATTTGGAGTCGGAGTAGGCGATGCCTTCGGGATCGCTGGGCCACAGCGCGCCGACGACTTTGTTGGTGGGGATAGAGCCCCACATGGCGGTGAAGACAGCGATGAGGTCTTCGAGTCCCCAGAAGAAGTGATAGGTCCAATCAAAACCTTTCTCGGGCGTGCCGCCGCGACCAAAGTAATAGGATTGCCACGGGGCGTCGGTGGTGATGCAAGGGACGCCGTTTGCTTCGCACTGATCGCTGACGGGATTGACGGTGGCGCCGGTGCTGGAAGCGACCATAAGGTCCACGTGATCGGACTTGATGAGTTCGGTGGCGAGATCGGCGGCGTGCTTCTGATCGGATTGCGAATCCTTCTCGATTATTTCGACGGGATAGTTCGCGCCATGGATGGCCAGGCCGTTGGCGAGTACCTTGCGAATGCCGGCGAGGATGAAATCGTTGCCTTCGCCGAAACGCGCGAGGGCCCCGGTGCGCGGGCTGATGAATCCGATTTTGACCGTGCGGGCGGCGGACTTGCCGAAGAAAAAAGTAGGAGCGGCGGCAGCCACCGTGGCGGTTGCGGCGGCGTTTTTGATAAAGCGGCGGCGGCCGGAGGATCCGCGATTGCTCTTCAGTTGCTCGGGCCCCGTTTTCTTCTGGTCATTCATGCAAAGTCTCCCGTCAAGAGAGTGGCGCGCTTTTTCAGGGCGCCTAAGTGCCGATAAAATTTTGTTCTTAGAACAGGACGGAGGATAACCGGACTTGAGTATTACCTTCGTGTGAGTTGGGCACAAAGGGAAAGTGAGGGGAGTGTACAAGAGAGTTACTAGTTGGCGAGGCGGAAGGAGGAAGAGGCGGATTTACCGCAGAGGGTGCGGAGAAGAGAAGGAGAAGAAGAAAAAGCAGAGAGGTGGGCACGCTCAAGATCGGTTGGTTGGCGGCGTTGGATTGATCGAAGAGCACAGGCCCTTCGAAGCTCAGGGTAAACAGGAATGGCTGTGCTACGGGAGTTTAGAAGAGTTTTACGGCCAGGCGCTGGGGGTTGTTGCTTACGGGGATTAGGGTGATCAGGGAGTCCGTGCGTAGGCGCAGGACGGCCAGGTCGCCGGAGGATTCGTTGACGACGAGGAGCATGGAGGGCTTGGCGACGGATTGCGGGAGGTCGAAGCGCATGGCGTTGGGGGAGGCGCCGACATTGACTGGCTTGGCGATGCGGCGATTGATGATGTCCACCGGAAAGACGCGGCCGGCGGCGCGATCGGCGACGTACATTTCCGAGGCGTCTTCGGTGAGGATGGCGCTGGCGGGAGCGGAGCCGAGAAGCAGGGTGTCGCCGACTTCGTGGGTCCAGGTGTTGATGGCCTGGAGGACGTGGGCTTCCGGAGAGATGACGTAGAGTTCGCCGCCGTCGGGTTTAAAGAGCATTTGCGAAGGGCGGCCGGCGAGTTCGAGATTGGTTAACAGGACGGCGCGCTGAAGATCGACCACGGAGAGGCGATTTTGCGAGCGGCTCATGACGAAGGCGATGGTGGAATCGGGGGCGATGGCGACTTCGTCGGGTTGCGGGATGACGGGAATGGCGGCGCGGAGTTGGAGGGTGGCGGCGTCGTGGATGGTTAGCGAGGAAGAGCGGCGATTGACGACCAGGATGGTCTTCTGATCGGGAGTGATGCGGGCTTGCACGGGTTCGGAGGCGGTTTTGGCGCGGCCGAGGATGGAGCGCGTGGCGGTGTCGATGGCGAGGAGTTGGTCGTAGGAGGCGGACGTGGTGTAGACGCGATCGCCGGTGGCGGAGAAGTCGAGAGAGAGCGGCGAAGGGCCGACGGGGATTTTGGCGGCGATTTGGGAGGAGCGGGCGTCGAGGACGAATACGTAGCCGCCGCCATTGCTGACGCCCCAGATTTCGGGGCGCTTGGCGTGCTCGCGGAGATCGGAGATGCCGGGGCCGGCGGGAATTCTGTTGATGACGCGGAGAGAAGCAAGATCGACGACGGTGAGGGAGCCGTCGGAGGTGGAGACGTAGGCGTTGAGGTGAAGATCGGGGCGGAGGATGGAGGGGCGGTGCTCGCGGAGAAGGATGACGAGGGCGAAGATGAGAAGGAGAGTGAGGAGGAAGTAGATGCGAAGATTTTTGCGATGGGGCATGAAGGAGCCTACAGTCTACAGTTTTTGGCTGGAGAAGAGGATAACAGATGGCAGCGAGCAGATAGCAGGAGGCAAGACGAGCGCCCGCCTCGCAAGCGAAACTTCCGTGCGAGGGGCACAAAGAAGGGGAAAGATTCGGGCGATGTGTCGGGCGTCACGGAGGAAATGTTTGGTTGAGTGCATGATGCACACTGGAGGCATATGCAAAATCAACTGGGGCAAGAATCGCTCATGCAGATTGGTTCGACCGACAAACAGAGTACACCAGGCAGTTCAACTGAAATCCAACCGATCGAAAATTCACCGAAGGAAATAGCGACTCCGCAGAGGCACCCGAAAGGGAGCAAGGCGCGGGTGTTGCTGGCGTCGGTGTTTGGGCCTTACGCGCAGGATGATGAGTTTGGCGGGCGGGCGATGAATCCGATGGAGCTGTATCACAACCAGGTGACGCGGGCGCAGGGAAGTTTTTCGCTGCGGATGTTTCACCGGTCGTGGGGAATCAAGCTGATTCAGGCGAACATTGCGGCGCCTTGCGCGGTGCTGGATTTTCCGACGCGGGAGGGGTTTGCGGAGGAGTTGCGGGCGAATCACTACGACATCGTGGGGATTTCTTCGATCATCGTCAATGTGGGGAAGGCCCGCGAGATGTGCCGGATGGTGCGGGAGATTTCGCCGGAGTCGGTGATCGTGGTGGGCGGGCATGTGGCGGCGATTCCGGGGATCGAGTCGATGCTGGACGCCGATCACATTGTGATGGGCGAAGGGATTTCGTGGATGCGGCGTTATCTGGGAGAGGACGAGCACGCGCCGATCAATCATCCGGCGATTATTTCCGGGTTGCAAGCTCGGATCATGGGCATGCGCTTGCCGGAGCGAAAGGGCGGGACGGCAGCGACGATTATTCCTTCGGTGGGGTGCCCGATGGGGTGCAATTTTTGTACTACGTCGGCGTTTTTTGGAGGCAAGGGCAAGTTTGTGAATTTTTTCGAAACGGGCGACGAGATGTTTGAGGTGATGTGCAAGGTAGAAGAGGAGTTGGAGGTGAAGACGTTTTTTGTGATGGACGAGAATTTCTTGCTGCACCGGCCGCGGGCGATGCGTTTGCTGGAGCGGATGAAAGAAGCGGGGAAGAGTTGGGGGCTTTCGGTGTTCGCTTCGGCGAATGCGATCCGGAAATACACGATGAAGGAGCTGGTGGAGTTGGGAGTTTCGTGGATCTGGATGGGGCTGGAATCGCCGGTGGGGAAGTACGGGAAATTGCAGGGCGCGAATTTGACGGAGTTGACGCGGGAGTTGCGGGAGAACGGGATTCGCGTGCAGGGGTCGACGATTATTGGATTGGAGCATCACACTCCGGAAAATATCGGCGAGGAGATTGAACGGGCGGTGAGTTACCAGACGGATTTTCATCAGTTCATGCTGTATACGCCGGTGCCGGGGACGCCGCTGTACGCGGAAATGCTGGAGCAGGGGCGGATGCTGCCGGGGGTGGATTTGGCGGATATTCATGGGCAGTTCAAATTCAATTTCAAGCATGCGGCGATTTCGCGGGATGAATCGAAGCGGCTGCTGGATTGGGCGTTCTGGCGGGATTTTGAGAGGAATGGGCCGAGCTTGTATCGCATGTGCCGGACGATGCTGATGGGGTGGCGGCGGTATAAGAATTATCCGGACCCGCGGGTGCGCGAGCGGTTTGAGAGGGAAGTGAAGAAGTTGGGGACGGCGTACAACGCGGCGCTATGGGCGATGGAGAAGGAGTTCAAGCGGGTGAATGAGACGGTGAGCGCGCGGATTCACGGATTGCGGCGGGAAGTGGAGAAGGAGTTTCCGGTGATTGCGCGGTCGACGGCGGCGGTGCTGGGGCCGTATTTGTTGTGGAGGACGCGGCGGGAAGAGAAACGATTGGCGGCGGGGCAGACGTATGAGCCGCCGACGTTTTTGGAGAGAAGGAATTGGGGGGCGGCGGGGTAGGGGAAGAGCAAAGAGAAGATTTCACCACAGAGGACACAGATGGCACAGAGTTCACGGAGAAGAAAAACCCGCATCCTGAAAGGCGCCGGCCCTTCGACTTCGCTCAGGACTAAAGGTGCGGCACCCATGTTGACGCAGAGAAACGGCTGACGCGGCGGCTTGGACGGGCGGAGCTATGTCGAAGAAGGAGGCGGTTGGCAGTGCTTGAGTTTTTCGAGGTGGAGGCGAATGTGCCAGTGGGCGAAGAGGGCCAAGAGCGCGATTATAAGGGCGAAGAGGAGGCAGCCGGATAATTCGCGGAGGTCGCCGGCACAAGCGGAGATTCCGAACATTTTGTTGCGCTGGATGTAGCCGAGCAGTTCGTAAAGATGATGGGCAAGGAGGAGCATCCAGGCAAAGAGCGGGAGCAGGATCCAGCGTTTGAGACTCACCGCTTGCAGGCGAAGTTGAAGAGCGTAGACGGGCAGGTCCGCCGGCAGAGAGCGCCGGAATGGCGGGGCTTTCCACCAGATTCGCAGCAGCTTAACAAAAACAATAATGCCTACGGCGAAGGTGAAGAGGATGAACAGTCTTTCGTCGAGGGGCGGATGGTAGTCGACGTAGAGAGGGTCCCAGTTTGTAGGAGCTTGTTGGAGCATGGGGAGTCTTGAGTATTAGACACCGGAAAGGGACAAAATGGTCAGGGACAATGACGATAAAGAACCTCAACGCAGGGGCGCTGAGGACTCTGAGGAAAAACCGCGTTCTGGAAGGCGCGAGGCTGCGGCACGCAAGAGAAGACTGGCCGATCTGAAGTTCGGCCACTACATGTGGTGGCCAGACTTTAGACTGGCCGGTTTGATTTCCATGGAGGGACGAAGGGCCGATCTACCTCGGAACATTTCATCCATTCAATTGTTTGGGAACCTGAGAACAGATACTCGTTGGGACGTTCGCAGAGATGCTGGCGAACTGGATTGTTCCAGATGTAGCAAGCAACGGCTTCGATGGCCTCGCCATGGCGAAGAATGTGATCGTAGTAACTCATTTCCCAGAGTTGGCAGCCGTGGTCCTTCTTGAATTGGAAGGCGGTCCGGCTCTTGAATTCCTTCATGATCCGGAGGAGGTCCGCGTCGATCGCGATGCTATGGATCAGGAAATGGATGTGATCTGGCATTGCGCAATAAGCATGTAGCAGAAAGTGGTGCTTGGTGGTGACATCGACCAGAATCGAGAGAATCATATTGGCTGTGGATGGAGCTGTGAGGTAGGGGCGGCGCTGGTCACAACAGACCGTGAGGAAATAAGGTTTCTGGCCTTTATAGCTTTCGGGTGAGAGGCGGGTTGATTTTCGGTTGGAGGGCATGGGTACTTATCATTTATATACAATAAGAGTATAGTGGCCGATCTAAAGTTCGGCCACTACATTTAGTTGAGTTGGCGGTGGAGGACTTGGGCGATTTGTTGGACTTCGGAGACTAGGTTGGCGTATTCGGAGGGGAGTAGGGATTGCATGCCGTCGGAGAGGGCCTTTTCGGGTTGGTGGTGGACTTCGACGAGGAGGCCGTCGGCGCCGACCGCTACGGCGGCGCGGGAGAGCGGGAGAACTTTGTGGCGCTTGCCGGTGCCGTGGCTTGGATCGACCATGATGGGCAGGTGGCTGCGCTTGCGGACGGCGGGAACGACGGCGAGGTCGAGGGTGTTGCGGGAAAAGTCGGAGAAGGTGCGGACGCCGCGTTCGCAGAGGATGACGTTGTAGTTGCCTTCGCTCATCACGTATTCAGCAGCCATCAAAAATTCATCGAGAGTGGCGGACATGCCGCGTTTGAGCAGGACGGGGAGCTTGGCGCGTCCGGCGCGCTTGAGCAGGGAGAAATTTTGCATGTTGCGGGCGCCGATCTGGATGACATCGGCGTACTCCTCGACGAGGTCGAGCGATTCGTTGTCGATGGCTTCGGTGACGATGCCGAAGCCGTAGTGTTTGCGGACGCGTTCGAGGATTTTGAGGCCGGCGAGGGCGAGTCCCTGAAAGCTGTAGGGCGAGGTGCGCGGCTTGTAGGCGCCGCCGCGGAAGAGGCGCACGCCGGTGGGCTTGAGCTGTTCGGCGATGGAGAGGCACTGGTCTTCGGTTTCGACGGCGCAGGGACCGGCAATCATGGCGAGATGCGGGCCGCCGACGAGGACGTCACCGGAGGGAGTGGGGATGCGGACGATGGTGGGATCGGATTTGACGTCGAGGGAGACGAGTTTGTAGGGCTTGGTGACGGGGATGCATTCGACTACGCCGGGGAGGGATTCGAGGATGCCGAGGTCGACAGCGCCGTTGTTGCCGGTGATGCCGATGGCGGTGCGGCCGGCGCCGGGAATGGGATGAGCTTTGAGGCCGAGGGATTCGATTTTTTCGCAGACGGAACGGACTTGTTCCTCGGTGGCGCTGGATTGCATGACGACTAGCATGGGCGACTGTCCTTTGGGAGTGCGGAAGGTTCAGTGTACTAGAGGGAATTGAGGGTGGGCAAATGGGGCGGATGGATAACAGCGAACAGATAGCAGATAACAGGAGGCAAGAGATCGGAGAGTCCTCCGCCAAGATCATTTGGTGAGTGGAGGCGGCGGAAGCGAAGAGCACCGGCAGGAGTGCCTATGCCACGGGGTGTTCCTCTCGCGAGGAGTTTGGATTGTTGGGATAGAATGTTGGCTGTGGTGCAATGCTGAAAAACCAAAAATTGGGCAGGAGGCTCATTGTGCGTTTGAATCGGACATTGGTCGTGGCGGCTGGGTTGGCGAGTTTGTGCGCGGGGGCTTGGGGACAAGCGAAGAAGACGCCTAGCCCGGCGCTGCTGGTGTTGAACAAGCAGGATAGCGCGCTGGCAATTGTGGACCCAGAGACGCTGAAGGTGGTGGGGACGGTGCAGACGGGATTGATTCCGCACGAGGTGGCGGTTAGCGCGGATGGGAAAATCGCGATTGTTACGAATTATGGGCCGGAGCACGTGGGAACGACGATGTCGGAGATTGATCTGGTGCAGCGGGAGGAGATCGGGAAGGTGACGTTTCCCGGGCTGGTGGGGCCACACGGGATTGTGATTCTGGGGAATAAGGCGTACTTCACGGTGGAGGGAGACAAATCGATCGGGGTGTTTGATTTTGCGGCCAGCAGCATTGATTTGCACCTGGTGCTGGGGCAGAAAAAGCCGCACATGATTGTGCTGAGCAAAGATGCGCGGAAGATGTTTGTGACGAATATTGACTCGAATAGCGTGTCGGTGGAAGAGATGAAGAAATCGATCACCGATTGGACCGGAACGAACGTGAAAGTGGGCAAGGGGCCGGAGGGGATTGATCTTTCGCCGGATGAGAAGGAAGTGTGGGCGGCGAATTCGGGAGATGGCACGGTGTCGATTATTGATGTGGCGACGAAGAAGGTAACGCAGACGGTGGATGTGAAGACGAAGCGGTCGAACCGGTTGAAGTTTACGCCGGATGGGAAGCTGGTGCTGATTTCGGATTTGGGAAGCGGCGATTTGGTGATTGTGGATGCGGCTTCGCGGAAGGAAGTGAAGCGGCTGAATCTGGGGAAGAGCGCGGAGGGGATTTTGGTGCAACCGGACGGGTCGCGGGCGTTTGTGGCGGTGAGCGGGGACGACAAGGTGGCGGTGGTGGATTTGAAGACGTTGGCAGTGACGACGACGTTTACGACGGGGAAGGATCCGGATGGGATGGCGTGGAGGAAGTGAGGAAGAAGTGGCCAGTGGCGAGTGACGAGCGGCGAGAAAGGCAAGATTTCACCGAAGAGTTAGCAGGGGGGCCGCAGAGGACGCGGGGAAGAGGGGAAAACCCGCACCCCGAAAGACGGAGGGTGCGGAACCCGGCATGCCTGTCTGTCCTGCTAAGGACGCGGTAAGCCAAATCTGTTCAAGTTTTGGACAAGGGAATTTCGACCACCAAGAGACCGGATTTCGCTCTGTCGACTGCGGCGACGACTGAATTGATGGTCGCGAGTATCGACACCCAGTGATTCGTACTTAGGACGATCACCGCGAGCTTTACTTGTGACAGATTCTCCTGATCGATCATGTGAGTATCAGCGGTCAGTAAGACATCAAACCCGGCATCCTCGGCGACTTTGAGAAGATCGCCATTTAAGAGTGTGCCCCATCCTTGTTCATGGGCGGTGCTGACTTGATGTTTTGTCAGATACTCGCGAATTGGCGCGGGTGTGCACTGATCTAGCAGGACACGCATTAGCGGGCAGGCGCGGGAGTTTCGAGGCTACGGCAAGCGAAGTCAAGGACGGCATGGACGTTCTCTAGAGTGAGGCCTTCGTAAAGCGCGACGACTTCGGAGATGGTTAGGCCATCTTCCATATTTTCAAAGACTACCGAGACGGGAATGCGTGTGCCGCGGAAGACCCAGGCGCCGCCGATTTTACCGGGAACGGTTTCCACGGCGTTACATTGTGACCAATCGAGGCCCATAAAGCGCAGTGTAGGAACGCGGCCGTGTGCTGTCAATGTTTAAGAATTTTACGGTGGCGGAGAGTGCAGGGTGGCGTTAGTGGAGGAACCCAAGAGCACAGGCCCTTCGGCTTTGTTCAGGGCAAACAGGAGTGCTTGTGCCACCGGCCGATTTGAACTCGGGCCACTACAGAGGCTATGAACACGGTGTGGTAGAATGGAGGTTTAAACATACATGTGAGAAGGCGGCGTAAAGTCGCCCCTACGGAGAAAGTCGTGGCTGGGATGGCGGAATATCCAATTATTGAGAATACGGTGTTTGAGGCAGATGACGAGTACATTCCGCAGCCGGTGGTGGAGGCGGGGCCTCCGGCGTGGATGGACGGCAGCGTGCGGATTGGGCTGCACACTTCTATTGCGGGGAGTTACGTGAACGCGCTGGAGTCGGCGCGGAAGCTGGGGGCCAACGCGCTGCAGATATTTTCGGCTAGCCCGCGGATGTGGCAGACGGCGAACGTGCGGATCCCGGCTTCGGATGTGCAGGCGTTTCGCGCGCGGCGGGAAGAGTTGGCGCTTGGGCCGCTGGTGATCCATGCGAATTATCTGATCAATCTGGCGGCGGCGCAGCCGATGCTGCGGACGCGGTCGATACAGGCGTTTCATGAGGAGTTGGTGCGCGGGCGGGAACTGGGCGCGGACTTTGTGGTAGTGCATCCGGGGTCGCGCGGGGAATCGCCGATGGAGCAGGCGATTGCGACGATTATCGAGAGCGTGAAGCAGGCGGCGCGGCGCGTGCCGCTGGGGAAGATGCGGATATTGATTGAGAACACCGCGGGGATGGGAACGGCGGTGGGATCGCGGCTGGAAGAAGTGGCTGCGATTGTGCGCGGGCTGCGGGAAATTAAGGCGGCGGTGTGTTTGGATACGGCGCACTTGTTTGCGGCGGGATATGACATCAAGAGCGAGGCCGGGCTCGATCAGACGATTAAGACAATTGACCGGATCCTTGGGCTGGAGAATGTGCCGGTATTTCATGTGAACGATTCGAAGATTCCGCTGGGCGGCCGCGTGGACCGGCACGAACATATCGGGCACGGGAAGATTGGCGCGGAAGCGTTCGAGCGGTTTTTGCGACAGCCGCGGCTGGGGAGTTTGCCTCCCGTGGGATTGGCGGGGCGGGCGTTTTTGCTGGAGACGCCGATTGAGGATCCGGGAGATGACCGGAAGAATGTGGCGAGGTTGTGGGAACTGGCGGGAGTCGAGGGGCCGGCTGCGGAGAAGGGCTATTCGATGATGACGCCGGGGATGAAGAAGCAGAAGAAGGAATTGGAGAGGAAGGGGAAGAAGTTTGCAAGTTCGCGGCATTTGCCGGAGCAGAAGAGTGGGAAGAAGAAATAGAAGATGATAACAGCGGGCAGATAACAGGAAGCGAAGAGAAGATTTCGACACAGAGGTAGTAGAGGGGCCACAGAGGGCGCGAACAAGAGAGTAGAGGGCACGGAGAAGAGAAACCCAAGAGGGCACGATTTATCGTGCCCTTACTGGATGGGGGATGATCGGGCGTGGGGGACTACAAGCCGCAGGAGATTGAGGCGAAGTGGCAGAAGCGGTGGGAAGAGCACCGCGTGTTTGAGACGGAAGCGGACATTGGAGAAACGCTAGAGGAAGAAAAGTCAAAAACCGCACCCGTAAAACCGAAGGGTGCGGCACCCAACGAAGGAACCCCAGGAGCACAGCCAGGAATGGCTGTGCCACACGAGAAGCGCAGGAAACCCAAATACTATGTGCTGGAGATGCTGCCGTATCCTTCGGGGACGATGCACATGGGGCACATGCGCAACTACACGATTGGGGACGTGGTTGCTCGAGTGAAGAGGATGCGGGGGTTCAACGTGCTGCACCCGATGGGGTGGGACGCGTTTGGCCTGCCAGCAGAGAATGCGGCGATCAAGAACCGGACGCACCCGCGGACCTGGACCAACAACAACATTGCGGAATTTCAGAGGACGCTGCGGCGCTTTGGGTTTTCCTATGACTGGCGAAGAGAAATTTCGACTTGCGAGCCGGAGTATTACCGGTGGAACCAGTGGTTTTTCCTGCGGATGCTGGAGCGGGGACTCGCTTACAAGAAAAAGAGCCGGGTGAACTGGTGTCCGAAATGTTGCACGGTGCTTGCGAACGAGCAGGTGGTGAACGGCGGATTTTGCTGGCGGCATGAGGATACTCGGGTGGAGGCTCGGGATATTGAGCAGTGGTTTTTGAAGACGACGGCATACGCGGAGCCGTTGCTGGAGGATTTGAAGCAGTTGGAGGGCGGGTGGCCGGATCGCGTGATCGCGATGCAGAGGAATTGGATTGGGAAGTCGACGGGGGCGAAGGTTTGGTTTGCGGTGGCGGGAGAAGTGGCGCGTGGCCCTTCGGCTTCGCTCAGGGCAGGCGAGTGGCGAGTGGCGAGCGAAGAGAAGAGCCCGCTGGAAGCCCATGCTACGCCGAGGATTGAGATTTTTACTACGCGGATTGACACGATTTATGGGGCTAGCGCGATTATTTTGGCGCCGAATCATCCGTTGGTGGAAGGGTTGCTGGCATCTGGGACTGCGGATCCGGAGGCCGACCTGAAGGTCGGCCACTACGGTGCGGAAGGGAGAGTTCGGAAGTTGGCGGAGATGAAGGTTTCGTCGGTGAAGACGGAGGATATCGCTACCGCGGAGAAGGATGGATTTTTTACGGGAAGATATGCGGTGAATCCGTTCAGCGGGGAGAAGGTTCCGATTTGGGTGGGGAATTTTGTGCTGCTGGAATATGGGACCGGGGCGATTATGGCGGTGCCGGCACATGATGAGCGAGATTTTGAGTTTGCGTCCAAATTTGGGTTGCCCATTCCAGTTGTCGTGACAGACGGGAAAGAGAAAAGCTTTGCCGCGGAGATAGCAGAGGGACCGCAGAGTTCACAGAGAAGAGGCGAAGGGACCCCAAGAGCACAGGCAGGAGTGCCTGTGCCACAGTTGTTCATGGAATATGGGATTAGCGTTAATTCCGGAAAATATTCGGGCTTGAAGTCGGAGGAGGCCATTGAGCGGATGGCTTCGGACGCGGAGGCTGGGGGATTTGGGAAGAAGGAGACGATTTTCAGGCTGCGAGATTGGGGGATTTCGCGGCAGAGGTATTGGGGCACGCCGATTCCGGTGATTTATTGCGAGAAGGACGGCATGGTGGCGGTGCCAGACGAGGATTTGCCGGTGTTGCTGCCGGCGAATCCGAAGTTGACGGGCGAGGGGCAATCGCCGCTGGCTACCGATCCGGAATTCGTGAATGTGAAGTGCCCGAAGTGCGGCGGGGCGGCGCGGCGGGAGTCGGACACGATGGATACGTTTGTGGATTCGTCGTGGTATTTCTACCGGTACACCGATCCGAAGAATGAGCAGGCGCCGTTTGATCCAGCGAAGGCGGGGTATTGGTTTCCAATTGACCAGTATATCGGCGGGATTACGCACGCGATTCTGCATCTTTTGTATTCGAGGTTCTGGTGCAAGGTGATGCGGGATTTGGGGTTGGTGACGCACAGCGAGCCGATCGCGCGGCTGTTCACGCAGGGGATGGTGCAAAAGGGCGGCGTGGCGATGTCGAAATCGCGGGGGAACGTGGTGGGCGCGGAGGAGATGGCGGAGAAGTATGGGGCGGATACGGGAAGGTTGTATACGTTGTTTGCGGCGCCGCCGGAGAAGGATTTGGAGTGGAGTGAGGAATCGATAGAGGGGGCTTGGAGGTTTTTGAATAGGGTGTATCGCGTTGTGGACAAACATGCGGGGGCCGCGAAAGAAGTGGCGAGTGGCCCGCCGAAGGCGGGAGTGGCGAGAGGCGAGCTGAGAAAATCTAACCCAGAGACGCGAAGTTCGCTGAGGGGCGCAGAGGAAGAAGGAGGAGCTACGGAGAAGGAAAGAGCGCTGCTGCGGAAGGCGCACCAGAGTTTGCAGAGGGTGACGCAGGATTTTGAGACGCGGTGGCACTTTAATTCGGCGATTGCGCAGATTATGGAATTGGTGAACGCGATTTATGCGGCGGAACCGCTGGAAGACGGAGTGCGGCCGGAGGTGCAGCGGGAAGTGCTGGAGTTGGTGACGTTGATGCTTGCGCCGATGACGCCGCACCTGGCGGAAGAATTGTGGGAGATGCTGGGGCACACGGATGGGTTGTGGGTGGTGGGATGGCCTGCGGTTAACGAGGAATTGGCGAAAGAGGATGAGGTGGAGATCCCGGTGCAGGTGAATGGGAAGGTGCGCGGTCGGGTGAAGGTGGCGGCTGGGGCTTCGCAGGAAGAGGTGATGAAGCGAGCTCAGGCGGATGCTGGGGTGGCGGGGCATCTGGCGGGGAAGACAATCCGGAAGGCGATTTTTGTGGTGGATAAGCTTTTGAATATTGTGGTGGGGTGAAGAGAGCTGAACACAGAGACGCAGAGAGCGCGGAGAAGAGAAACCCAAGAGGGGCACGATTTATCGTGCCCCTACACGTTTACGGATTAGAATTGGCTCGTGGATGAGGTGAGCTGATGGAAGGGACCGCGAAGATGGCACAGAGCAATCCAAAGGGTATGTTGAAGACGGAGCGGGGCGGGATTGTGGTGCTGGATTTTGGGGGCCAGTATACGCAGCTGATTGCGCGGCGGGTGCGCGAGCAACAGGTGTTCAGCGCGATTTTGCCGTGCACAACTTCGGTGGAAGAGATACGCAAGCTGGAGCCGGCGGGGATTATTTTGTCGGGCGGCCCAAGCTCGGTGTACGACAAGGATGCGCCGGTGTGCGACCCCGCGGTGCTGAGGCAAGGCATCCCGGTGCTGGGGATTTGCTATGGGATGCAGTGGATGGCGAAAAATCTGGGCGGGAAAGTGGTGCCGGCGGAACGGCGTGAGTATGGGCCGGCGCAACTAAGCCTGGAAAAAGCGGAGAGCGATATTTTGGGCGGGCTGCCGGAGACGTTGAAGATCTGGGCCAGCCACGGGGACAACGTGCTGGAGTTGCCGCCGGGATTTCATTTGACGGGAACGACGGCGAATGCGATTGCGTCGGCGGAAGATCCGAAGCGGAAGATTTATGCGGTGCAGTTCCACCCGGAAGTGAATCACACCGATCGCGGTACGGAGATTCTGCGGAATTTTCTATTCCGGGTGTGCCAGGCGGAGCCGAAATGGAGCGGGAAGGCGTTCATTGAGGAGACGGTGGACGCGATTCGGGCGAAGGTGGGCACGCACCACGCGATTTGCGGGTTGAGCGGCGGGGTGGACTCGACGGTGGCGGCGGTGCTGGTGCATCGCGCGATGGGCGAGCGGCTGACGAATATTTTCGTGAACAACGGGCTGCTGCGGAAGCACGAGTTTGCGCACACTTTGGAGATGTACCGCGAGCGGCTGGGGCTGCACGTGATCGGCGTGGACGCTTCGGAGCATTTTCTGGCCAAGCTGGAAGGGGTGTGCGACCCGGAGCAGAAGCGGAAGATTATCGGGCGTGAGTTTATCCACGTGTTTGCGGCGGAGGCGGAAAAACTGCAGAAGAGCGCGGCGGGAGATATCAAATTCCTGGTGCAGGGGACGTTGTATCCGGATGTGATCGAGTCGGTTTCGGTGAAGGGGCCTTCGGCGACGATCAAGACGCATCACAATGTGGGCGGGCTGCCGGAGAATATGCCGTTCGCGCTGGTGGAACCGCTGCGGGATCTGTTCAAGGACGAAGTGCGGCGGATCGGCAAGGATTTGGGATTGCCGCAGGAGATTTTGGTGAAGCATCCGTTCCCGGGGCCGGGGCTGGCAGTGCGGTTGCTGGGAGCGATCACAAAAAAGGATCTGGAGACGCTGCGCGAGGCGGACGCAATTGTGGTGGAAGAGATCCGGCGAGCGGGGTTGTACGAAAAGGTCTGGCAAGCGTTTGCGGTGCTGCTGCCGGTGCGCAGCGTGGGCGTGATGGGGGATGGCAGGACGTACGGATTGACGGTGGCGGTGCGGGTGGTGCAGTCGGACGATGCGATGACCGCGGATTGGGTGCGGCTGCCCGGGGAAGTGCTGGAGCGGATGTCGACGCGGATTGTGAATGAGGTGCCGGGGGTGACGCGGGTGGTGTATGACGTTAGCAGTAAACCGCCGAGCACGATTGAGTGGGAGTAGATTTTGAAGTTGGACAGGGACTACAGGGATAACAGCTAGCAGATAACAGCGAACGGGAAGCTAAGAGGGTTACCGCGCTTTGATTGGTGGTTAAGGCTCCCTGGTTGCGAAGAAGGAAAAGTCCCAACACAGAGGGCGCAGAGGGAGAGCACGGAGAGCATGGAGAAGGGAGACTCAAGAGGGGCCCGATTTATCGTGCCCCTACACATTTGGGGGTTGGGGTAGAAGGACTGGGAAAAAATGAAAAAGCCGCTCGGGCATGGAGGGGAGCGGCTCCTTCGAAGGCTTGGTTGTATCTACGCAGGTGAAGAACGGATCGAGAAACGGCTACCGGTTGGCCATTTTCTGGGCCATGTACAGAAGCAGTTTACGATCTTCCTCGTCGGCTTTGCTGAGCAAGCGGCGAAGCTTGTTGAGATAGCGAGCCTCTTTTCCCGCACTGCCCCAGGCGATGTCGTCAGACGATTTACGCTTGGGAAGATTGGGAAGTTGCGGAGGTTCCTCGCCGTCGTAGAAGAGTTGATAAAGTGGGCATTCGAGTGCGCGCGCCAGCTTTTCCAGCGTTTCGATGGCCGGAACGGTGTGGCCATTTTCGACGCGAGAAATATAACAGCGGAGAAGTCCGGTGCGCTTCTCGATATCACCCTGGGAGAGTTTCTTTTCCTCGCGCAGAGCGCGAAGACGGTCGCCGATAATCATGGGTTGAGTATTCCATAGATAGTACCCGGTAGCAAGTCTAAACTAGGGGAAACTGTGGAAAATAGCGAGACTAGGCGGTTAGGCTGGACTAGGCAGGGGAAATAAATTACCGTAACCGAACACCGATGGCGCGCGTCCCAAAACCAGTGGCTCTAGCACTGACAGGACTGGGGAAACCCAGGGCGGAGACGGCGGGGGCCTCTGTGCGCATGGAGGACGACCGGGAGCTGGTCCGGCGGGCGCAGAAGGAAGATAAGCAGGCATTTGAGGAGCTGGTACGGAGGCACCAGAACCGGGTATTTGCGGTGGCTGGAGGCATCCTAAGGAACCGGGAGGACGTCGAAGACATAGCCCAGCAGGTATTCCTGAAGGCCTACTTTTCGATCAAACGGTTCGACCAAAGGGCGGCTTTCACTACCTGGCTTTATAAGATCACGGTTAACGAGTGCTGGGACCTGCTGAGAAAGAAGAAAGTGCGGCCGCTGATGTTTGAGGCGGAGTTGAGCGACGAGCAGTCGCAGGCCTACCAGGCATCGTCGGAGCAGTCGGATGGCCGGCCGGACGTGAGCGAGCGGCTGGCCGAGCAGCAGCAGGTGGAGGAGTTGATGAGCTGCCTGGAGGAACGCGACCGCACGATGCTGGTGCTGAAGGAAGTGCAGGGCTTTTCGGTGGAAGAGATTGCCGGGATCATGGAGATTAATGCGAATACGGTGAAGGTGAGGCTCTTCCGGGCTCGGCAGCGGATTACGGAGAGAGTGCGACGCAGACGGAAGACGGAGAGATAAGCGGAGCAGGGCAAGCCGAACAGGAATTGAGCAGAAAAAGGGGTAAGCAAAGAATGGGAAATTTGGGGAATCGAGAACAAGAAAATTGCCAGCGGTTTCTGGACGCGTTGGAGGGATTGCCGGTGAGCGGCGAGACGCCCAGGAGTCTGGAGGAATGGCGCAGCGAACTGCCGGAAGCCGACGAAGGGCACGCGGAGAGCTGCGCGGCCTGCCGGACGGCGCTGGAAGAGTTTGTGGAGACGCGGGACCTGCTGACCGAAATGCGGGTGCCGGAGCCGGGGCCGTGGTTTGCGACGCGGGTGATGGCGGCGATTAACGCGCGGGAGCAGGAAGAAGAGGCCCAGGACGGAGTATGGATCGGCGTGCGGAAACTGGCGCCGAAACTGGTAGCGGTCAGTGCGCTGCTTTTGGTGCTGGGCGGGAGCTGGGCGGTGGAATTGAGAAGGAGCGAGGGGGCGAGCGCGGAGCGTCGCGGCGGCGACATGGTGTTCGATTCGTCGGTGGCGCCGACGTGGTATGACGACGGGCTGGGGACGTCAACCGAGGTACGCCCATGAACCTAGAGACCCGGAAGAAGGCGGCGATTTGGCTGGCGCTGGTGTTCGTGCTGGGGACCGCGACGGGCGGCGTGTTTGGTTACAGCTTCGCTCGACGCAGCTATGCGGCCACGAAGGCAGCGCAGATGACGGATGCCGAGCGGCGCGCGAAAAAGGTTGCCGAGATGACTCAGGAGATCGGGCTGACGGGCGAGCAGGCACAGAAGGTGGCTGGAATCATCGACAGCGCGCAGACGGAGATTCGCGGGATTCATGATCAAGGAGACGCCCAGGTGGACGCGATACGGATGAAGGCGCGGGAGCAGATGCGGGCGTTTTTGACGCCGGAGCAGAAGCCGAAATTTGAGGAGTACGTGCAGCGGTTGGATGCGGAGAGGAAGAAGCAAAAAGAGGCGCAGATGGGGAAGTAGGTTTGAAGAAGGAGAGCATTTAACACCGAGTGCATGGAGTCAGAGCACCCTTCGGCTTTGCTCAGGGCAGTCCGAAGGCACAGAGAAATATTGAAGAGGGGCGGATAAAGCCGTCCCTTTATTTTTTAGTTCAGTGGTCGAGGTAGAAGCCGTCGCGGGTCTGCACGGAGAGATCTTTTAGTTTCACGGTCAGATGGAGCTTGCGATAGCCGACGGTGGCATCGGACTTGCCGGGGGAGTATCCCAGGATGTATTGGTTGCGGAGTTCGTCGTTGATGGAGGCATAGATTTTGTCGAGGGTCTCCTTCTTGGAAACCTCGAAGAAGTGGCCGCCGGTGGCTTTGGAGAGTCGTTCGAGCACTTTTTTGCCGCCGGGGCGCGATTCACCCGAGCGGCTGGGATAGCCACCGTCTCCGCGACCCATTCCGCCGCCACGGCCCATCCCACCCATGTGAGGACCGCCGAAACCTTGGCCGCCGTCCGCTTTGTCAGTGAAAAGAATGCCATAGACGAGGGTGTCGGAACGCTGCGCGGTTTCGATGGCCTCGGCCAAGGTTTCCTTGCTGCCGCGGTCGACGCAATCGGTGAGGACGATGATGGCTTTGCGGCCTTGCTGTTTTTTCATCAGTTCCTCGGAGGCCAAATAAACGGCGTCGTAAAGAAGCGTGCCGCCTCCATGTCCGTGGGAACCATGGCCGCCGCCACCGGCGCCCGAGGGACCACCGGAGGAGCCGCCGCCGGAACTGGTTTGCGAAAACTGCGGCGTGTGAATCTGATCGATGGCGGCCTGGAGTTTTTGGCGGGATGAGGTGAGGTCCTGGAGGAGTTCGACTTCGTGGTCGAAGTGAATGACGAAGGCTTGGTCTTTGTCTTCGCGCAAAACATGATCGAGGAAAGAGTGGCTGGCGGAGAGTTCCTGATCGAGGACGCGGCGCTGGCTGAGGCTGGTGTCGACGAGAAGGCCCAGAGTGAGGGGGAGATCGGATTCCTTTGTGATGTAGGTGATGGTTTGGGGCTGGTCGTCCTGGGAGAGGGAGAAGTCCTCTTTGGTGAGATTGTTGACGAGGTTGCCGTGTTTGTCGCGGACAGTGGCGAGGAGGTTCACGGCGCTGACGTCGACGGTGATGGGCGGGGCTTGCTGGCCGAGTAGGAGAGGAGCGGAGAGGAGGAGAAGGAGGGAGGTGGAGAAGATTTTCCTCAAGGTGCGAGGCCGAGCCTTTCCGCAGGTTGATAGACAACTACCAATGATTATTCCCCATGGGAGGATAAAAAGTTCCCGCGGTTTCGCGGGGTGACGGACGATTGGGATTTTGGGTTGGCCGATCTTTAGAATCTGAGTGACGATGCGGAAAAGCGAACCTCAGTTGCTAAAGCCTGGTTGATTTTGCGACGTTTGCGACACGACTGAAGTCGTGCCCTCCCGCGAAAGTGAAGTTCTCAAATCGATTCATGAGATCAACGGCTGCAAGGGTGGGGAAAGGCGGCTGCCTCAGAAGGCGTCCGCTGCAGGGGTGGGAGATTTGATATGCTACGGCGCGTGAAACGACGATTTTTGATCGATACGGATACGGCTTCGGATGACGCGGTGGCGCTGATCATGGCGCTGCGGAGTCCGGAGGTTGCGGTGGTGGGGATTACGACGGTGGCCGGAAATGTGCCGGTGCAGCAGGCCAGCCGGAATGCATTGTATACGGCCGAGCTGTGTGGGTCGGATGCGCCGGTGTTTACGGGCGCGCAGAAGCCGCTGAAGTGGGCGCATTTGAGCGCGGACTGGTTTCACGGGCGGGATGGAC
Organism: uncultured Acidobacteriota bacterium; assembly: GCA_963781995.1. Taxonomy (GTDB): domain Bacteria; phylum Acidobacteriota; class Terriglobia; order Acidiferrales; family UBA7541; genus Acidiferrum. The sequence goes on from CAWAHR010000002.1 coordinate 310,340, forward strand.
TGGGAGATCGCGGGTATCCGGAGCCGCGGCGGAGGCCGGAAAAATTGGGCGCGACGGACGCGATCATCGAGCTGATTGAGGCGCATCCAGGGTTGGTGATGGTTACGCTGGGGCCGCTTACGAATGTGGCGCTGGCGCTGCAGAAGAAACCGGAGATCGCGGGAAAGGTGAGCCGGTGCGTGGTGATGGGAGGGGCGCCGTGCTGCGAGGGGAACGTTACGCCAGCGGCGGAGTACAACATCTGGTGCGATCCGGAAGCGGCGCGGATTGTGGTGAGAAGCGGGCTGCCGATTGAGCTGGTGGGATGGCATCTTTCCCGTGGGGAGGCGGTGCTGAGCTTGGCGGACATCGAGAAAGTGTTGAGTTTTGGGACGCCGGTTGCGAAATTCGCAGTGGAGTGCAACAACCGGGCACAGGAGGCGTTTTTTGCGCAGACCGGGGAGCACGGGATATCCCTGCCGGATCCGGTGGCGATGGCGGTGGCGCTGGATGCATCGATCGTGACTTCGGAGTCGGAGCATTTTATGGATGTGGAAACGGAAAGCGAGTTGACGCGGGGGATGACGGTGGTGGACCGGTTGAATGTGGCGGGCGATGAGCGGAATCGCGAGGTGTGGGCGGCGAACATGGTGGGAGGGAAGAAGGCTAAGATATGTTGGACGATTGATAATGCGCGGTGGAAAGAGGCGCTCTTTGCGAGCTTGAGATAGAAGGACAGGAAAGAGTCCGTGGGGTCGCGAGGAACAGAAGGACCAGAGGGGCGGCGCAAAGCCGCCCCTACATTTTTGAGAAACTCGGGCGAAATGCTAGGCGGGCAGCGATTCTCGCTGGGATTTTGGCGGGGCGGGATTTTTTAGGGATTCGGCGACTCGGGTGACCAGGGATTCGCGGGAGAAAGGCTTCTGGAGGAAGAAGGCATCCTGGAGGAAATCGTCGGTGGAGTTTCTTTCGAGGTAGCCGGTCATGTAGATCATCTTGACGTGGGGAAGAAGAGTGTTGAGGCGCTTGGCGAGGGCGGGACCGCGCATTTTGGGGAGGACGATATCGGTCAAGACGACGTGAATGGATTTTCCGAGGCGCTGAGCGGTTTCGAGTGCTTCGGAGCCGTCCTCGGCGGTGAGCACGCTGTAGCCGGCGGCCTTGAGGAATTCGCAAGCGAGTTCGCGAACGTCGCGTTCGTCTTCGACGACGAGGACGGTTTTGCGGCCGACGGCTGACTCCTTGACGTGGGTTAGCGGGTCGAGAGACGCGGCAAGTTCCGAAGTTTGCGGCAGATAGACGAGAAAGCGCGAGCCGTTCCCGGGACTGGATTCCACCCAAATGGAACCGCCGCTCTGCTTGACCACGCCATAGACGGTGGCGAGGCCCAGGCCGGTGCCTTTGCCAGGCTCTTTGGTGGTGAAAAAGGGCTCGAAGATGCGGGTTTTGGTGGCATCGTCCATGCCGCAGCCAGTGTCGGAAACGGTCAGGAGGACATAAGCGCCGGGTTCGACCGATGAATGAGATTTTGCGTAGGCCGCATCAACGACGAGGTTTTGCGTTTCGATGGTGAGCTTCCCGCCAAGGGGCATGGCGTCCGAGGCGTTGACGGTGAGATTGAGGAGCACCTGCTCGAACTGTCCGGGGTCGGCCTTGACGCGCGCGAGAGAGTCGCCGAGGCGAAGGCTGAACTCGATGTCCTCGCGAATCAGGCGACGCAAAAGTTTGCCCATATCGGCGACGAGTTCGTTGACGTCGACGACTTTGGGTTGCAGGACCTGCATTCTGCTGAAGGCGAGCATCTGGCGGGTGAGAGAAGCGGCGCGGTCCGCGGTCTTGCGAATTTGTTGGGAGTTGCGGTAGAGGGCGTCCTCTGGTTGCAGCCGATCGAGGAGCAGATCACTGTGGCCCCGAATGACTGTGAGCAGGTTATTGAAATCGTGGGCGACACCGCCGGCCATGCGACCGAGCGCTTCCATCTTTTGTGCCTGGCGGAGCTGCCCTTCCAACTGTTCGCGGTGCAATTCATTGCGCTGAAGAGTGCGGCGCATGCCGTCAAAGGCTCGGGTGAGCTCCGACAATTCATCGTGGCCGCTGGCTTCTAGAGGATAGGCCATGTCCCCGCGGGAGAGTGCGTGAACACCCTCGACGAGCGAGGCGAGAGGCCGGGTGACGGTATCGGAGATGAGGTAAATGAGTCCACCCCCGGCGAGGATGGCCATCAATCCCAGGGCGAGAAGCAGGCGATTGAGACGCTGGAGATAGGCGGCGGCCTCATGGTAGGACTTTAAAATGATGAGGTCCGCGGCGGGCTGCAGGCCGGGGGCGAGTTCGATGGAGCTCGTGTGATAGCGTTCGCCGCGGAGAAAAACCTCGCGAGGGATGGGCTGGCCAGGAAGGAGTCGCGCGAAATCCATTTCCTTGAGAGGAGGAAGAGTGCTGACTGCAACCTTGGCGTCCTGGCGGAATAAGATGTCGCTGGAAGTAATGCGGGCCAGATCGGCGGCGGCGCGTTCATCAATCAAATGACCGACGACGACAATGCCCTGAAGATTTTTTTTGGAGAAGTTGTCATAGAAAGGTTGCAGGACGACTTGGTAGAGGCTGTTGTCGTTGAACCACCAGCCGAAGGATTCGCCGCGATTGACGGAGCGGGAAACGAGCTTTTGAGCGGCAGCGACGGGGAAGGGAGAACCCGCCGAATGGATGGCGACGATTTTGGAGTTTTTGTCGGTGAGGACGAATAGGTTGCAGTCTTCGGATTGCCAGGGATCTTCGCTGGCGTCGGTGATGGCGGTGGCATCGCCATTGCGCATGTAGGCGAGGGAGGCGAGCAGATCGGCTTTGCGGCGGAGGGAGGTTTGCTGTTGATGCTGGACGGCACGGAGGGTCAGTGCGGCGTTGCGGGAATCGAGTTCGATCTCATGTTGGACTTGTTCTTGAGCGTTGCGGCGGACGACGAGAAGAGTGAGGCTGGTGAGAGCGGCGGTCAAGAAGATGAAGGAAAAGAGGAGCTTGGTGCGGAGGCGCAGATTGCCACTTTCATGGCGCAGAAGGTCTGCGACGGCTCGGCCGGGGAGGGGCCGGGAGCAAATCTCTTTGAGGGTCACAAGGGAGAGAATTTAACTGAAAGCGGGCAGAAAGAGAAATGGGAAAAGAGTACCGGTGTGAGAGTACTTGTTTTGTGAGGCACTAGTTGGTAAGTGATAGTAAGGGAAACGGTTAGGCGGGGATGGGGGATCGATTTGGCGTCGAGGCATGGGGAGGCCTCCCAGAGCTCGGGAGGTGAAGCGGCAGCGGATGTTGATTTGGGGTCTTCAGGAGCGACGGAGAGCGGCGGAATTGTATGTTTCGAGGGGGACTGGAGCAACGGATTGGTTGATTCGGAGCTTGGAGTGGGGGAAGAAGAAATGGGCCAGAGGAATGACCGTATAATCTCGCCATGGTGAGGCCAAAGTTGCGATTGATAGTGTTTTTTGCAGCTAGCATCCCGGGGATGCTGGCGCATCGGGCCGGGGTGGGAGTGGAAGACGTGGAGTATCATCCGGTTTCGCGCGCGGTGATCGAAGCGCGACTCGGGAAATATAAGGGGAACGACCAGCAGAGAGAGGCGACCCTGAAGGAATTGTTTGTCGAAGCGGGGTGCGGTGGACAGAGCCTGTCCGAGCAGCGGGTGAGCGGCGTCAAGCTTCCGAACGTCATCTGCGTCCTGCCGGGTAGCGGCGATAAGGTGGTCATCGCGGGGGCTCACTACGACCACGTTGCCGATGGCGATGGAGTGGTAGACAACTGGAGCGGCGCATCCCTGCTTCCTTCGCTGTACGAAGCGATTCGAAGGGAGCCGCGCAAGCACACCTTTATTTTTATCGGGTTCACCGCCGAAGAAAAAGGGGAGCTGGGTTCGCATTTTTACGCCCAGCACATGAGCAAAGAGCAGGTGGCGGCAACGGAAGCGATGGTGAATCTGGACACGTTGGGGTTGGCACCGACGGAGGTGTGGACCTCGCATGCGGACAAGCATTTGGTCGGTGCGCTTGCTTCCATCGCCAAGGCGTTGAAGGCGCCGATCAGCGGCGAGGACGTGGACAAGATCGGGAGCAGCGATTCGGTACAGTTTTCGGCGCGAAAAATTCCGAGCATCACTATTCACTCGCTGACACAGGAGACGTTCGATGCGGGGATATTGCACACGTCGAAGGACAAGATTTCCGCGATGCGGTTGGACGACTATTATCAGACGTACCGGCTGACTGCGGCATATCTGGCGTTTTTGGATCAGGTTGCGGAGAGCGGGGCTGCGCATTAGCGTTTGAGTGGAGGAAGACGAGAAGAGCCAGGTGACGGGGAGTTTTGGTGGACGGGTTGGATGCTCTAAAGCGGAAGCGGAGCTTCCGTTCGAAAGGACTCAGGGCTGGCTGCGCTCCAAAGGGTGGCCGCTTGAAATGAGAAGGGCGGCCGAGGGATTGGCCGCCCTTGTGGGGAAATGAAGATTTACGGAGTGCCGTAATGTGAGAAGTGATTAGCGATGGCCGCCGCCGTGGGAACCTCCACCGCCGCCGCGCGAACCGCCGCCTCCACCGCCACCGTGGAATCCACCGCCGCCACCACCGCCGCGATAGCCGCCGCCTCCGCCGCGATAGCCGCCGCCTCCGCCGCGATAGCCGCCGCCTCCGCCGCCACCGTGGAATGCACCACCGCCGCGATAGCCGCCACCACCGTTGCCGTGAAAGCCGCCGCCCGCGTAACCACCGTGATTGCCAGCGTTACCGCGGTAACCGCCGCCTGCGTAGCCGCCGCGTCCACCGTAGCCGTGTCCGTAATTGCCGCCGCGACCGTAGTATCCGTCATGACCGTAGTAACCGCCGCCATAGTATCCGTCGCGACCATAGTAACCGCCGCCATAGTATCCGTCGCGACCATAGTAACCGCCGCCGTAGTAGCCGTGATACCAGGGTCCGGCACCGACGAAGACGCCGCCTGCAAAGTAATCAGGTCCGTAGTAGCCATAGGGTGCGCAAGCGTAAGGATAAAAACCGTAGTAGCCGTACTCGCAGTCTGGGGCTGCGCCAACACCGGCGTACACAGGGCCGATTCCGATGCCGACACCAACCTGAGCGTTGGCGTTGGCAGCGGCGAAAATTAGAACTCCGAGAAGTGCAAGATATTTTAGGTAACGCATGGTGTCCCTCGGCTCCGGCCCTGGACTGGGTTGCCCTATCTTGCAGGCCGGTTGGCTTCCCGGCTGGTCGCCTGGGGAAGCTGCTTACATTCTACCAAACCCGGAATCGGCTAGCGAGTTGCGAGAGGAGGCGGAAAGCGCTGCAAGTATAAGTAGTGACAGGAGTTGTTGTGTCCGTCAAAGCGGAGACTGAGCTTGCTTTCGGAAAGACTCAGGGCAGGCCGCACCGCAGAGTTAGAATCCAGGAGGGCCGAACGGCAGCGGACCTATGCAGCGCCGTTGGGAGGCACCGGCTGCCATTAACGCGGTGGGTTAATTCTGGAACCTAGGCGGTGAGAAGAGGCGCGGGTGGGACTTGCTATATTGTAAATTTCAGGTGTTGAGTCAGGCGAGGTTTCGGGAAGTAATTCAGAGGAGATGGCCATGAGGAAAATGATATTAGCGCTGGGGGCTTTGGGAGTTTTGGCGATGGGGGCTGCCTTCAGCTCGGCAGGACAGAAGTCCATGAGGGGAACGATCATTTCGGAGGCTTCGGTGGATTGCGGCACGAAGAGGCAGGGGAAGAAGGAGTCGACGGACCTGCTGTGCCAACAGTACACGGTGCGGACGGATACCAGTGAGTATCAGATACGGCAGGAGAAGCCCGGGGATAAGGCTATCATTCCGGCGAACACGCCAATCGAGTTTACATTGGACAAGGACAAAATGAAGTTCAAGGCGAATGGGAAGAAGTACGAATTCCTGGTGGTAGGGACGTCGGCGATCGGCGGGCAGACGAAGTAGCGCGGGCGCGAGCTTAAGGGTGTGCCAGTGGGTGAAGGAAAAAAGACGGCAGGGGAGGTGGTGCCCTGCCGTCTTGCTCACTGCGCACTTTTGGTTTGTTTTTTTGGTGGAATTCGGCGGCGCGGGTCCGGTCCTCGGGTGAACATCCCGCGAACTCCTGGCTGGGCCAGCGCACGGATGCGGCTGGATAGCGGGGTCGCGCCGCTGGCTGCTGGAAATAGTGGCCTGACTTGCGCGCAAGGCTCCCGAGTGATCCCCGCGCGGGTAACCACAGAAGCGCGCGCTGCAAATCAGGGCCGAAGAGGATGATCGAGCGCCGGGGAACGGCAATCCAGTGAAGAATTGTCATTTTCTATGCTTGGGAAGCGGGGAAGGAATTTGCAAAAATTCACTGGCAATTGGATGGGATATGATGAGCCCCCGGAGCGTATTGCCGGGCGGAGTGCGATGAAGGTGGTGGGAAGATGATTGTTGCTTCGGAATATGTGGATATTGCGCTGGCGGGTGGGCCGATGCGGACGTTTGTGGCGGCACCGAAAGCGGAGGGGAAGTATCCGGGGATCTGGTGCTACTCGGATATTTTTCAGCTCACGCCGCCGATGTTGCGGACTTGCGTGCGGCTGGCGGGGTACGGATTTGTGGCCGCGGCGCCGGAGATTTACCGGCGGATTGAGCCGCCGGGAACAGTGATCGCGTTTGACGATGCGGGGCGAACGCGGGGGCAACAGGATGCGGCGAAGACTCCGGTGGCGGATTTTGATGCGGATTGTCGAGCGGGGCTGGATTGGCTGGCGAAACATCACAAAGTGGCGCCGGGGAAGATTGGAGCGCTGGGTTTTTGTATCGGGGGGCACCTGGCATTGCGAGCGGCGTTTCAGCCGGAGGTGCGGGCGACGGCGTGCTACTACGGTACGGGAATTCATGATGGGAAGTTGGGGCGGGATGCGGATGCGGGATCGCTGGCGCGGGTGAAGGAGATTCGCGGGGAGTTGCTGATGATTTTTGGGAGTGCGGATCCGCATGTGCCGGAGGCGGGGCGGGAGGCGATTGACCGGGCGCTGAAGGGAGGCGGAGTCCGGTATCGGACGTTGTTGTATCCGGCGGAACACGCGTTTACCCGGGATGAAGGGCCACGATTTGATCCGGAGGCTACGGATTTGGCGTTTGGGGAGACGATCGGGATGTTTCGGAAAGTTTTCAGGGATTGATGCGCCGTGGTTGATGTGCGGCATCGGTTTGTGGAGACGAACGGCATACGCCTGCACATTGCCGAGTGCGGTGCGGGGCCGCTGGTGGTGTTGTGCCATGGATTTCCGGAATCGTGGTATTCGTGGCGGCATCAGTTGGGGGCGCTGGCGGAGGCAGGATTTCACGCGGTTGCGCCGGATATGCGGGGTTATGGGCAGACGGACCGGCCTGAAGCGATCGATCAATACACGTTGCTACATCTGGTGGGCGACATGGTTGGGTTGCTGGACGCGCTGGGGTCCGAAAAAGCCGTGATTGCCGGCCACGATTGGGGAGCGCCGGTGGCGTGGCATTGCGCGTTGCTGCGGCCGGATCGCTTTCGGGCGGTGATGGGATTGAGCGTGCCGTTTTGGACGCGGCTGCCTGTTTGCCCAACTACGTTTATGCCGCAGAACGATGCGGAGATTTTTTATCAACTTTATTTTCAGGAGCCGGGGGTGGCCGAGGCGGAGTTAGAGCGGGATGTGCGGCGGAGCATCCGGAGCGTGATGTATTCAGCATCGGGCGATGCGCCGCGACGGGAAAATGTGGACGCCGGCGGCGGGGAAGTGGGAATGGTGCCGCGGCAAGGAGGACTTTTGTCGCGGCTGGTGGATCCCGCGAAGTTGCCAGGGTGGCTTAGCGAAGCGGACGTGGACTTCTACGTGAGCGAGTTTGCGCGCACGGGATTTCGCGGCGGGTTGAACTGGTATCGCAACATTGACCGCAGCTGGGAACTGCTCGCGCCATTCGCGGGGAGTTTGGTCAGCGTTCCGGGACTTTATATTGCCGGAGACCGCGACCTGGTGGTGGGTTTTCCCGGGATGGATCAAATCATTGCGCATCTTGAGCACTTTGTGCCGCAGCTTCGGGGAACGGTGATGCTCCCTGGTTGCGGCCACTGGACGCAGCAAGAGCGGCCCCTCGAAGTGAATAAAGCCATGATCGGCTTTCTTCAGGAGTTATAGAGTTTGTGTAGCCAGCCTAGCATTTTACTCTCAGCGGCTTCCGCCATACTGCTGGCGGACGCGAAAGGCGCGAAAGCCGGATTGAGTTGGCGAGACTTGCGGCACGACCCTTCGGCGTGCTCAGGGCAAGCTGAAGTCGTGCCCTCCCGACGGCCATATAGGAGAGAGCGAGTTGAGTTCGACGAAGGGTTTGCCCATGTTGTCGTGGAAACGGAAGGGCTGTTTTTTCCGGTAGGTGAGGGAACGCCACAGGCATTCGAGAAGGCCGAAGAGCTTTCGGGAGTGGGCAAGGGAGCCCCTCGAACTTGAAAACGTTTCGGCAGGGGTCCCTTATGAGTTCAAAATTGCATCATGGTACGCTCATGCCAACTGCCGGCCACAAAAGAGAATCCAGTTGAATCCTGCAAGCACCGCGAGTAGAGTTTCGTAATTCCCGGCCGGGCCCATTCTAAACAAATTGATTGGAGGGATCATGCGCCGTCTTTCTCGACTGCTGTTACTTCCTATCCTTGCAGTTGCCGCGGGTCTCATTTATTTCACTTCTTATGCCCAGGAGAAATCGTCCAAGCCCGATTTCGAAATGACCGCCAGTTATATCGAAGCTTGCAGTTGCGACATGTTCTGCCCCTGCTACTTCAATACGCATTCCACAAATCACATGGATGAGCATCACATGGATGCTCATTTTTGCCGCGCCAACCTGGTCCTGAAAGTGGATAAGGGCTATTACAAAGGGACCAAGTTGGATGGCGCCAAGGTATGGATCGCCAGCGATCTGGGGAGCGACTGGAGCACTGGCAAGGACTCCTGGCTGGTGGTGAACTTCGATCCCAGCGTGAGCAAGGAACAACAGGCGGCGCTGGCGGACATCCTCGGGCAACTGTATCCGATTCCGTGGCAGAAAAAGGGAGTAGCTAGCGCCGCATTTTCATGGGACGTGGACAGCAAGACCGGCGTGGCGCACGCGAAGATGGAGAGCGGCAAGGGTGAAGTTCTCCTGGAGCGAGTAAAAGGCGACAAGCCAGATCACGAAGTTGTCCTGCACAACTTGAAATACTGGGGAGCACAGTCCAACGATGGCTTCCGGATGTGGAAGAGCAAGCATGAAGCGTTCGAGGGGGACGGCCACAAGTTCGCCTACGACGGGACGAATGGTTTCCTGATCACCATCCACTATTCAGGCGAAGCGAAAACCGCACCGGCAGATTAATCCGCAACTTGAGCACGGCCGGGCACCCGCACGTTGCGCTTCAAAAACGTGGGGCGCCCCGGTTTGTGTTCTGAATCAGCTTCGATTTGGAGTTTCCCCATCCAGCTACCATCGCCGCATTGAAGAAGTGACGGGGCAGTTGTGGTGTCGCCCCATTCCGGGCGCGCTGAGCTACCGGAGAGGCCCTGGATAATTGGGCGAAGAAGTGATTTGAGGCCGCTGGTTAGAGTTCGACGATGAGTTTGCCGATGTTTTCGCCGCGGAAGAGCATGTTGATTGCTTCGGGGGCTTTTTCGAGGCCCTTGACGATGGTTTGGCGGTCCTTGAGCTTCCCGGTCATTTTCCACATGCCGAGCTTCTGACCGGCGTCCATAAAGCGGGAAACGTAATCGATGATGATGAAGCCTTCGACGCGAAGGCGCTTGATGAGGACCTGGCCGAAGCTAGCAAGGCCGGGATCCTGTTTGGTGTAGCCGGAGATAAGGCCGCAGAGGACAACGCGGCCGTGGAGATTCATGCGGTCGAGGACGGCTTGCATGACTTCACCGCCTACGTTTTCGAAGTTGATGTCCACGCCTTTGGGTGTGGCGGCGGTGAGTTGAGCCTTCCAGTCGGGATGCTTGTAGTTGATGGCGGCGTCGAAGCCGAGATCGTCCTTAATCCACTTACATTTTTCATCGGTGCCGGCGATGCCGACGACGCGACAGCCGTGAATTTTGCCGAGCTGACCGACGATGCTGCCGGTGGCGCCAGCGGCGGCGGAGACTACCAGGGTTTCGCCGGATTGTGGCTTGCCGATTTCGAGGAGGCCGAAATAGGCGGTGAGGCCGTTGATGCCGAGGAGGTTGAGAAAATTGGTATCGGAGAGGAAGGGGATGGCGGGGAGTTTTTGAAAGGCGCGTTTTTCTTCCGCGGTAATGAGGGCGTATTCCTGGAGGCCGGTTAGACCGGAAACTTTGTCGCCCTTTTTGAAATCGGGATGGCGGGATTCGACGATTTCGGCGAGGCCGAAGGAGCGCATGACTTCACCGATTTGCACGGGAGGCATGTATTGGGGGACGTCGGCCATCCAGATGCGCATGGTGGGGTCGATGGAGAGATATTTTACGCGGGCGAGGGCTTGGCCTTCGGCGAGGGCGGGGAGGGGAGATTCGGAGAGCTGAAGGACATCGGGAGTGATGAGGCCGGTAGGACGATTGGCGAGTTTCCATTGGCGATTGGTTGGCATGGGAGAAGAGTAGAGGAGGAGGAAAGGGAAGTAAAGGAGGCGGAGGAGGTTAAGGGGAGATGAGAGGAAGAAGATAGAAGATAACGAAGAGGCGCGGGGTGATCGGAAAGAAAAAGCCGCCCTCCTGAGGCGGGCACAGACGGAGCGAGCCCTGAAAAACGCAGGGTGCGGCACCAGGCGTACTGGGATTGGATCAGGGAGTTTTGAGGAGGCGCATGAGGTCGGCGGCGGATTTGGTGGCTTTTTTGATTTGGGAGACGCTGCGGAGGGCATGGTGAGAAGCGTCGATCTGGTCGGTGAGAATATCGGCGTTGGCGTTGATGATGCAGAGGAGGTTGTTGATGGCGTGAGAAATGGCATCGAGTCTGGCGAGTGGGAGCGAGTCAACCTCAGGTTGTCCGAGCGGAAATTGCATTGGCGTACCCTTTCTGGAATTTTTGCGAAGCGTTGTAGCGTTGACGGCGTTCAGGATGGCTTGCTGGAGAGAGGACGCGGAGACATCATCGAGCAGCAGCGAGGAAGCGGCGCCGGCGACGATGGCGGCGTTCTGGAATTGGGCATCGGGAATGGGAAGCAGGGCCACGACGGGGACTGAACCCAACCCCTCGTGGAGCTTCCGGGCGGCCAGAAGCTCCTGAGCGGATGGGTGGCTGAGATCGAGAAGCATGGCGTGCCAGCGCTCGGAATTTAAGCGACGTAAGGCGTCGCGAAGTGAGGGCGAGCGATGAATTTGAAACGAGGCAGCGGGCGCCTCGACAACGGACTGAGAGATTTTGAGCCAGAAGGGCAACTCTCCCAGGAAGAGAACTTGTGATCCATTGTGCGACATTGGTCTTTCCAAATACTCCTTACTCTTGAATTGCGGCAAACGCGTAAGACGGCTTGCAATATTTCACGTTGACCTCAGGGGCTAAAGCCCACGATTTTGAGCCGCACCCAGCACGGCTGAAGCCGTGCCCTCCCCCAATCCGGACGGCCGCTGAAGCTGCGCCCTGCTCAAATCCGTTCGTGAGACAAGCTAAAAGGGCGAATTCGGGAACAAACGGCGGATTTCAGCGAGTAATCCGTCGGGGAGCCGGGCTTTGGAGACGAAAGCATCGACGCCGTGGTCAAGGCACTCTTCTTCCAGGGTGGACCCATTGATTTCTGAGAAGAGGATGACGCACAAACCGGGGAGCGCCTGGCGAAGCTTTTTGGCCGTTTGCAGGCCATTGAGGCGCGGCATACGGAAGTCGAGGACGGCGAGATCGGGCTGATGGCGCTCGGCAAGCTGGACAGCATTCAGGCCGTCGCTGGCGGTGCCGACGATTTCAAAGCCACCCGCGAAGTGCAGATAGTCGCAGACGGATTGCAGAGCGGTCGGGGAATCGTCGGCGATCAGGACGCGGATAGGTGCGATAGGAGGCATTCAATCTCCAGGAATCGGCAGTATTAATGCGTGTTAATAATCGGGGAATTGAGAGAGGAAGGGAATGGAGGAGATTGCCTAGTGAATATTCACTAGGGGGGAGGGTGGGGGTTAGGGCGGCGTTAACGGGAGAACAGAGAACAAGAGGCGAGAGGCCAGAGGCCAGAGGAAGATTTCACCCCAGAGGGCTGAGGGTCGCAGAGGGCGCGAAGAGTTGGGGAAGAGAAGGGGCTTCCTGAGGCGGGGGCAGACGGCGCGCACCCTGAAAGGCACAGGGTGCGGCACCCAGGCATTCGGAGGTCAGGAAAACCTAAGCGAACACGGGCAAAGGCCTATACGACTGGTTCAAGTTCGGATGATGTTGTTGCGGATGGCGTACATGACCAGTTCGGCTAGGGAGTGGAAGTGGAGCTTCAGCATAATGTTGGCGCGGTGGGCTTCGGCGGTATTGACGCTGATGTGGAGGAGATTGGCGACTTCCTTGTTGCTTTTGCCTTCGGCGAGGAGTTGCAGGATTTCGCGCTCGCGAGGAGTGAGGCGGGAACGGGAGGATTTGGAGGGGTCGGAATGGTCGACGAAGTCGGCGGCTTCGGAAACGCGGACGGAAAAATAGGGCTTGTGTTCGGCGAGGGCCTGGAGGGCGTCGAGGAGAACGCGGTCGGCGTCGTCCTTGAGAATGTAGCCGTGAGCACCAGCTTCAACGACCTGCTGAACGAGGTCGTCGGACTCATGCATGGTGAGGATAAGGATTTCGGTGGCGGGAGAGGCTTTGCGGATCTGGCGGGCGGCTTCGACGCCGTTGAGGAGGGGCATACCGATGTCGAGGATGGCGATGTGAGGTTTGAGCTTGGCGGCCTTTTCGACGGCGTCGCGGCCATTGACGGCCTCGGCACAGACTTTCCAGCGGGTGCGAGACTCGATGAGGTTGCGCAGTCCGGCACGAACGACGGAGTGATCGTCGGCGATGAGGATATCAAGCTGGATCATGGTGGGCATCCTGTAAAACAGGGGCAGTGAGGAGAATTTTGGCGCGGACGGTGGTGCCTGCGGAGCCGGAATCGATCTCGAGCGAGCCGCCGAGTTGGGCCATGCGTTCGCGCATGCCGGGAATACCGACGCCGAGGCGAGGCTGGCCGCGGTGAGGCGAGGGCGACCCATTGGTGGGGAAATTCATGCCGCGACCGTAATCGGAAATTTCGAGAGTGACAGCGTCGGGGTCTTCGCGGAGGGCAACCTTGGCGAGCTTGCTGCCGGAATGGCGCTGAATGTTGGAGAGACTTTCCTGGGTGATGCGGAAGAACGCGGTTTCCGCCATTTGGGGGAGGCGCCGGAAGCGGGAATGGAGTTCGAGAGAGGTCTCAATACCGCTACGTTCGCTGAAGCCGTTGACGTACTCCTTTAGGGCGGAGACCAATCCGAGGTCGTCGAGCAGTGGGGGATGAAGAAGATAGGAGAGGGTGCGAATTTCGCGGGACATCTGCTGAAGGAGTTCGCGGGCCTTGTCGAGAGCGCGGGTGGCGGCTTCATTGAGAGGCTGAGCGGATTGCCGGAGTTGGGCGAGGCTGAGGTTAACGGCGAGGACGGTCTGGGCCATGCCGTCATGAAGTTCGCGGCCGATGCGGCGGCGCTCTTCGTCCTGGAGTTTAAGGAGTTCGGTGGAAAGCTGGTGGATGGAGCGTTCGGCGTTTTTCAGTTCGGTGATGTCTTCGAAGGAGGCGATGACGCGGAGAAGCGAGCCATCGGGGGCGAATTGCGGGATGGCGTTGCCATAGGTCCAAAGCATGTCGGGCTTGTTGGGGAGCCGCCAGCCGAGGACGACGTCGCGAGTGGCCTGGCCGGTGCGAATGACGTTTTGAACGGGCAAGCGGTCGAAGGGAAGGGGCTGGGCGTTTTGATCAAAGGGGAGGACGCCGAGTTCATCGACACGCTGGCCGAAGGAATCGACGTGCGCGAAGCCGAAGATGTCGAAGGCGGCGGCGTTGGCGAATTGGATGGTGCCATCCGGACTATAGAGGACGACGGCGGTGTGCAGGTCGCGAACGAGAGTGCGAAAGCGTTGTTCGCTTTCGCGGAGGGCGTTACTGGCCTTGCGCTGCTGGGTGACGTTGGTGAGTGAAACGAGAACCCTGGAAAGGTTGTTGTTAACGTCGAATTCGGGAATGGCGTCCATCAGGGTCCAAAGAATCTCGTTGGAGGAGGGAAGCTGCCAGCCGAAGACCTGGCTGTAGAGAGGACGGCCAGTGGCAATGACTTGCTGGAGAGGACGTGAATGGTCGGGGATGGGTGTGGTGTCCTCGAGCAGAGGCTGGAGGCCAATCTCGTTCCCGGTTTTGCCGAGGACATCGGGAAGATGGAGGCCAAAGGTATCCAGGGCGGCCTGATTGGCGAATTGAATGCGGCCTTGGGAATCGAACGAGGCGATGCCGACGTGGAGGCGCTCGACGAGGGAGCGGAAGCGTTGTTCGCTGGTGCGGATGAGCTCTTCGGCGGCTTTGCGCTCGGTGATGTCTCGGACGGCGACGAGAGCGCAGGCCCTGCCATCGAGATCGAGAAGTGAACCGGAAAGCTGGCCGGTGCGGAGTTGCCCGGACTTGATCCGGAAGGTGAATTCGATGTCCCGGACTTCCCGCTGCTCCTTGAGGAGGGCCAAGACCTGGGCGCGGCGGGCGGGTTCGGTCCAGAGGCTCAGCTCGACAGGAGTCCTACCGAGAACTTCCTCACGGGAATAGCCGGTGAGGCGTGTGAAGCTTTCATTGACGTCAAGATAAGGGCCGTCGGGATAGACGTTGATGCTGAAGCCGTCGGGGCTGGAGCGAAAGGCGGAAGAGAGCATGCGCTCGGAGCGAACCAGGGCATGCTCGGCACCGAGAAGTTCCTCGGTGATCCGCCGCTGCTTGCGATTGGTGAGGATGAGGCGAACGGCGGAACAGATGAAAGAGGCGCTGATGGCCAGCCAGGCGATGACGACCTGGTCGCGAGCGATGGAGCGGCCCATGAAGATGACCAGCAAGGGGATGCCGAGAGGCAAGATATGAGAGACGGCAAGATCGGTAAAGCGGGAGGCAGGCTCGACGATGGAATCGTGAGTCGAGCGCGGCCAAATGGAGGCGAGGAGGATGAGGCCGAGGTAGGGAAAGAGGAAGATGAAGTCTCCCCAACTGGCGGCGCCGATGGAGGTTTTGAGAGTCAAGAGATAATCGAGGTCGGAAAATGTAGCGGCGAGGAAGACGAAGAACAGTCCCAGAGAAAAGGAGCGAAGACCGGAAGAAGCGGAGGTGCGGGAGCGAAAGAAGAAGCCGGAGGAGAGAACCGCGTCGCGGACGATGTAGAGGAGGAGAATTTGGGCGGGAAGGTTTCCCCCGTTGGCGAGCCAGCGGGATGGGGAATAGAAAAAATAGAGATAGGCAGTGACGGCGACGATGGCGATTTGTGCGAAGTCGAGAATGCGGAGCCAATCCCAGCCGCGGGATTTCGGGTCGGCACCGGGCAGGAACATCATGAAGACCGGGGTGGCCCAGACGAAAAAGAGAATGTCGGAGGGCAGAGGCATCTGAGAGTAGCCGGGAACGAAATTTTGGTAGTAGGCAGTGATGGCCTGGGCGAGGGTGGCCAAGCCGAGAGCAATGGTGAGTAAGGTCCAGAGCTGGCGAGCGTAGCCCTGGGAGCGGCGGGCGGCGAAGAAGGAGCCGACGGCGGCGAGGAGGACCATGGAAGAATCGAGAGCAGTGGAGTAGTAGAGGCGCTTAGCAGAGTCGTGAACGGCTTCGAGGTCGAGGAGGAGGAGCGCCGCTACGAGGAGGGCGAGGGCGATGAGGAGCCTGGAGAACTTGCCTAGGGGTAGCAAGCTTGCCTCAAGGGGCGCGCCTGGCGGAGCGCGCGGGATATAGGAGCTGCCGAAAGGGTGAGTGTACACCAGAGGAGTGTGTAAGGGAGAAGCATGTTGGCGGGATTCTAGAGAGAAACGCTGAGAGGTAAGGCAGACCCTTCGTGTAACGGGATGGGATGGGAAGCATCCGAAGGAAGGGCGGCCGGCGAGGCGCGGTATGCCAGTTGAACAAGGTTTTGAATGACCTTGGCAGGCAATCCAGAAAAAATGGAGAACGACAGATGGAGAAGAATTTGGTGGCGCAGGTCAGCAAAGCGGGCGGGGAGTTTGAGTTGGTGGAGCGGGAGATACCGCGGCCGGGTGCGGGTGAGGTGCGCATCAAGGTGCAGGCTTGCGGCGTGTGCCACAGCGACGCGGCGACGAAGGAAGGAGCCTTTCCGTGGATCAAGTATCCGCGCGTGCCGGGACATGAGGTGGCGGGCGTGGTCGATGAGGTCGGCGAAGGGGTGGTGGAATGGAAGAAGGGAGACCGCGTAGGAGCCGGATGGCACGGGGGACATTGTTTTGTGTGCGAGTCGTGCAGGCGGGGCGAATTCATCACCTACAAGAACGAGCAGATAAACGGAGTAACGCGCGATGGCGGATACGGGCAGTACATGATCGCGCGGCATGAGGCCGTAGCGCTGATTCCGGAAGGACTGGATGCGGCGGAAGCGGGGCCGCTGATGTGCGCGGGGATCACGACGTTCAATTCTCTGCGGCACAGTGGGGCGGGTCCGGGCGACCTGGTGGCGGTGCAGGGCATCGGCGGGCTGGGACATCTGGGGATCCAGTTTGCGGCGAAGTTCGGGTATCGCGTAGCGGGAATTGGGCGCGGGCCGGAGAATGAAGTGCTGGCGAAGAGGCTGGGCGCGTCGGTGTATATCGACAGCAGAAACACAAATGCGGCGGAGGAGCTGCAGAAACTGGGGGGCGCGCGGGTGATTTTGGCGACAGCGCCAAATGCGAAAGCGATGGGAGATCTGGTGGGCGGACTGAGAGCGGGCGGAGAACTGTTGTGCGTCGGCGTGCCGCAGGAGCCTTTGGAAGTTTCATTGGCGCCGCTGATCATGGGGAAGAGGAATATTCAGGGATGGCCATCGGGAACGGCGATGGATTCGGAGGACACGCTGCGATTTTCCGCGCATTCGGGAGTCCGGGCGATGATTGAGAAGTATCCGCTGACGAAAGTGAATGAGGCGTATGCGCGGATGATCTCGGGGAAGGCGGAGTTTCGGGTGGTGCTGACGATGGAGTAGAAGAGAGTAATCGGTAATCAGAAATCGGAAAGAGGGCGGGGAGGCGGTGGGGGCTTCTCCGCTTTTTTGTTGGGGTGGGATAACAGCGATCAGCTAGCAGATAACAGATAGCAGGAGGCGAAGAGGGGATCGCGGCGCACGGGACGCAGAGTGCGTGGAGAATGAAGCTCGGAAAATTGTGTGGAATCGGAGGGGAGGTTTCCTTAGGTAGCTTGGAAGGAAAGGAACGCCAATTGGGAGATGCATCGCGATTAACACGCGGGATGGAGTAGAGGTGGCGTTGAGCAGAGAAGAGTGGCCGATCTGAAGTTCGGCCACTACCTGAGGCTAGAAGGGGATGTCTTCGTCGGAGATTTCGGGGCCGGAGCTGGGGCCGAACTCTTCGGAGGGTGCGGCTTCGTGGCCGAAGTCGTCGCCGCCGCTGCGCGTTGCAGGGGCTCCGCCGCCGGCGCTGCCGCCTGCGGCCATGCCGTCGCCGCGGCCGCCCAACATGCGGAAGTTGGTGGCTACGATTTCGAAGCTAGTGCGTTTTTGGCCTTCCTTGTCCTGCCATTCGCGAGACTGGATGCGGCCTTCCACAAAAATCTGCGAACCCTTTTTGAGATATTGCTGGGCGATTTCAGCTTGCTTGCCCCAGACGACGATTTTGTGCCATTCGGTGCGCTTCTGGCGCTCGCCGTTGCGGTCTTTGAAGGATTCGTCGGTAGCAAGAGAGAAATTGGCAACGGCCTGGCCGCCGGAGGTGAAGCGGGTTTCCGGGTCGCGGCCGAGGCGGCCGACGAGGATGACTTTGTTGACTGACATGCTAGGCGCTCCTTGTTGATGAAACCGGCGAGGACGAGCTCACGGGAAAGATGAAGATAGCACGGAGAAGAAGAAAAATGAAATGCGAGGGGGAGGAGGAGAAGAAAGGTCCAAGAGTACGGGCCGGGCATGGCGAGGAGAACGGAGGGGAATCTGCCGCGCCTTCGGCGCCGATTGGGGGTGGCGGAGTGTTTTGGTGGTGGGGTTTGGGGCTCAAAAGGGAAGCTGAGCGTTCGCGCTCCGAGGTGCGGTGCCGGTACGCGGCGGGAACCTTTTGGGGATATTTGGGGAAACGTTTTCAGGAATTGCCGCGTCATAAGAAAATTTGAGAAGGGGAATTGGTGCCAGGCATCCCGAAGAGTGGAAGAAGCAACAAAAAGAAAGAGTGAGTGCAAGAAGAAGGAAAGTGGCGAGGGATTGCGGCCGCTTGCAGGAAAGTCCAAGTGGAGATGGCGAGGTGCGATTTTCTGTTGGGAAAAAAAGGGCTTTCCGCTTACAGTAACAGCGACATACGTTTTGACGCGCAACCTTTGGCCGCCCGACCATAGGAGAGCAGACTGCTGATGGCTGTACGCAGCAGTTGACCAGCCCTCGCTCCGGAGAGGCGACTTCGCTCGATGAAGACTGGAATAGGAAGAGCATTCTTCCTGGGACTCGTGGCGCTTTCAGCGGTGGCAGGAAAGACGCCCGCACAAACAAAACTAAAGCTGGATCTGGGGCAGCGGGATGCGCTGTATGCGCAATCCGACTGGCTGAGCAGCGCTTTTGGCGAAAGCTATGTCTGGCCGAGTCGTTTTCCCACGATCCCGCAGATGAAGGTGTTGCCGGGGGCCGACGAAAGCTTGTGGAGAGCGGACGAGCCACCCGATAGCCCGAGAATGGATACGCATTCGGGAGAGCGCGCATCCGGTTCGCGCATTCGCCCAGCCAAGAAGGAAGAGTCCGAGGACCAAGTTCGCTGGCGGCCGGCGCTGCTGGAATCGCTGTACTACACGGGATTAATGCACACGTTCAATCTGGCGAGCGAGCCCGGGACGCGGGATACGCTGAACGGGCACTGGTTCCAGCACTACATGAGCTCGGTATCGGAGCTGCGCGGGTGGAGCGACAGCGACACGTTCATGGCGCCGTATGTGGGGCACCCGATTGAAGGGTCGGTATTCGGATACATATTCCGGCAGAACGACCCGAGATACCGGACGGTGCAGTATGGAGACGGGCGGGATTATTACATTAGTTTGCTGCGGTCGATGGCGTGGTCGGCGGTGTGGCACACGCAGTGGAAAATCGGGCCGGCAAGCGAGGCGTCGATTGGCAACGTGATGCTGCACGCGTCACCGGGGTTTATTACGCTGGTGGACACGCCGACGCTGGGCGCATTGACGATGCTGGGAGAAGACGCGGCGGACCGGTACGTGATTATGGGACTGGAGAACCGGACCAACAACCGCACGGTGATTATCCTGGCGCGGACGTTTCTGAATCCCGGACGGACGATGGGGAACATGATGGCGTTCCGGGCGCCGTGGGTGAGGGAAACGCGGCTGAACCTGTTTGGCGAGAATTATGTGATCCGGAAAGAACTGGTGCGCGAGTACCGAGAAGAAGGCGGAGAGAAACCGTTTGAATTTGTGAAGAGATCGCCGCTGGAAGGGGTCGAGTTCACCAGAAACTATCCGAAGGAAGCGCCGATCGAATTGGAAGCGTTTCCGGTATACGAAAGTTTTCTGGGGGGCGGAAGTTGCGTGGGCGGCGGCGGACAAGGCGCGGCTCGGGTGAACCCGAAGTTGCAGATCGTAGCGGAGGTGAATGGGTGCCTGGTGATGCATATGCCGCAGAGCAATCAGAGCGGAGATTCGTTGTATTACGGGGCGGGGCCGCGGTGGACGCCGAGGGCTTCGGAGAGGATATCGCCGTTTGCGCAGGTGCTGATCGGGGGGAGAAGAGTTACGCATGAGACGGACAATGGGGCGCTGCGAGACCAATTGATGAAGGAATGGAATGACGGAGAAGGAACCCTGGCGCATTATCCGACGCGGTTTGACTGGTCGGTGGAGAGGCAAGCGAACGGATTCAGCGTGGCGGCGGGAGGCGGTTTGGATGTGGTGGTGACGCGAGCGTTTGCGTGGCGGGTGATGAGCGTGGAGTATACGCACTCGTGGCTGCCGGATGTGGATATGATCCATGCGCAGGCCGGGATAAAAGTGACGACGGGGGCGGTGCTGCGGATTGGGACATGGTAGAAGGGGATAATCAGTAATCGGTAATCAGTAAGAGGGGCGGGGAGGCGGCGGGGGCTTCTCCGCTTTTTTGTTTTTGGGGGGAGAGTAACAGCGAACGGATAGCAGGAGGCTGAGAGGGAAAGAGGGAGAGAACGTAACGCAGAGACGCAGAGGGCGCGGAGTTCGAAGGAGACGCGGGAGGAAGAGATTTCGCACAGGGGGTGCAGAGGAGGAGCACCCTTCGCGTTTGTTTA
The DNA here is from genome assembly GCA_963781995.1 of uncultured Acidobacteriota bacterium. GTDB lineage: Bacteria > Acidobacteriota > Terriglobia > Acidiferrales > UBA7541 > Acidiferrum. Next base: position 330,726 of record CAWAHR010000002.1, read on the forward strand.
GGGTAGGCAAAGAGCGCAGAGAAGAGCGGGGAGAGGGGAGAAACTTGGGAGCGGGGTTTACTGGTGGGGCTGAGGTTCGTGCTTGGCGGAGGATTTTTGGGGCTGGGCCTGGTGCTCAATAGCGGAATCGTTGCTCCCGCTGTCTAAATTAGTGGGCGGAGACGGAGACGGCTACGCCCAGTTCTTTTAGCTTGGCTCGGGCGCGGCGCTCTTCTTCGGTGCCGGGGTAACGCTTGACGACTTCGCGGAGTTCCTTGACGCCGGAGTTTTTCTGGTTGAGCTCGATGAGGGCCATGCCTTTCTTGAGGCGCGCGGGAGCGAGCTTGAAACTTTTGGGGTAGTTAGTGAGGACCTTGTCGTATTCGGCGACGGCTTGTTCGTATTGGTGCTGGGAATAGGCGATTTCGCCGAGATAGAACTGGGCGTTGGAGGCGAGGTCGGTGTCGCTGTAATACTTGAGGTAATCGTGAAATTCGGAGCTGGCGAGTTCATATTTGCCGCTGGTGATGTCGCGCAGGCCGTTGGAATAGAGGATGTCGGCGGAGGGCGCGGGGCCGGAGGGAGCGGCGGAGGCGGCGCCGGGATCGCCACCAGGCTTGGGGGAACCGGCACCGGGACCGGCAGGAGCGCCAGTGGGATTGCCGCCAGCGAGGCGGGCGTCAATATTCTGGACGGAGTTTTGCAAATCCACCAACTGCTGATTGACTTTGCCGAGGCGGGATTTAATTTCTTCGAGATTATCGGAGAGGCCCTGAACCTGGGTGGACATAGTGTCCAAGCGGGTGCCGGAGTTGGCCTGGACGTCCTGCACGGATTTCTGGAGGGAGCTCATGGTGGTGTTGAGCTTGTTGACGGTGTCGGCGGACTGCTCGATGAGGGTTTTCTGGACAGTGTGGTCTTGAGTCATTTGGGTCTGGAGATCTTTCTGACCCTGGAGAATGGTGGTGACGTCGCGCTGGAGCTCGATGATTTCACGGGCGACGGCCATGACGGGCTTGGGGCCGATAAGGCTGCCGGCGATGGCGCTGGCGAGCAGGGCGCCGGAGAAAACGAGAATGTTGCGTACACGCATGATCAAGACCTCCGAAAATTGGGAACAGACAGGGAACAATTTGAGAAAAGAGCGGATTGCGTCCCAATATGCCAATGTACTGGGAGATTGATTGGGGAGCAAGGGGGGATTGGAGGATTGAAGGATTGCAGAGGATAGCAGCGAACAGATAGCAGGAGGCGAAGAGGAGAGTACAACGCAGAGTTAGCAGAGGGGCCGCTCCGGGCACGGGGAAGAGAAAAGCCGCACCCTGAAAGGCGCCCTTCGGCGGAGCTCAGCGCAGGCAGAGTGCGGCGACCGGCAAAATTCAGAGAAGAGTGGCCGACCTGAAGGTCGGCCACTACAGGTTATTTGGCGGGGATGAAGTGGCCGCGGCGGTTTTGCTGCCAGCAGGCTTCACTGGATTCCATACAGAAGGGCTTTTCCTTGCCGTAGCTGACGGTGTTGAGATTGGCGGCGGGAATGCCGAGGTTGACCAGATAGGCTTTGACGGCGTTGGCGCGGCGGTCGCCGAGAGCGAGGTTGTATTCGGTGGAGCCGCGCTCGTCGCAATGGCCTTCGATGGTGACGTGAGCCTGCGGGTAGCCCTTAAGGAAGCTGGCTGTTTTTTGGAGGGCTTCGCGAGCGTCGGGGCGAATTTCGGCTTTGTCCAAATCGAAATAGGCGTCGCGGACTTCCTGGGTGAAGAGTTCGTCGAAGGTGGAGGTCTTGGCAGCGGGAGGCGGCGGAGGAGCGTTGACGGTGACACGCGCGGTGGCGTCGGTGCTGCCGCCGGGACCGCTGGCGGTGAGGGTGTAGGTGGTGGAGTCAGCAGGAGTGACGGTGGTGGAGCCCTGGGGCGTGACGGCGCCGACTTCGGGAGCGATGGAAACGTTGTTGGCGTCGGTGGTGGTCCAAGAAAGCTTGGCGGATTCGCCTTTGTTGATGGAGGAGCGATCGGCGGAGAAAGTGACCGTAGGCTTAGCAGCTACCGGAGCGGGAGTTGGAGGCGGGGGAGCAGCGGCGGGGGGCTTCTTGTTGCAAGCGGCGATGAAGAGAAGAGCAGTCGAAGCGAAGATGAGAAGCGAGCGGCTGGCCGGGCGGTATGAGTGAATCATTCGTGTCCTCCTAGACACTGCAGAGCGGATGTGGAGCGAAATCCACCGGAAGGGAGATCATACCACCGGAGGAAGGGTTCCGGGAATATATCGCTACACGATATATTGTAGCCGAGGAGGGAGGGGGCTGCAATAGGGACGGAGATTGCCGATTGTTTGGGTGGGGCTGCACAAAAGGTGATAAAGCGGATAAGCTGTACTTATGACCCATACATTGGAAGAGTTGATACCGGATTATATCCAGGGGCTGCCGGCTTACGTCGCCGGGAAGCCGGTGGCAGAGGTGGAGCAGGAGCTGAAGATCCACGCGGTGAAGCTGGCCTCGAATGAGAATCCGCTGGGGCCTTCACCGAAGGCGATGGAAGCGGCGCGGCGGGCGCTGGGAGATGCCAACTGGTATCCGGACGGGGGGAGCAAGAGGCTACGGGAGGTGCTGGCGCTGCGGTTTGGGGTGACGCCAGACGAGATTTTTGTGGGGCTGGGATCGAGCGAGATTATCGATCTGGCTTCGCGGGTACTGCTACGGTCGGGCAGCGAAGGGATTACCAGCGAGGGGTCGTTTGCGCTGTTTTCGATTGCGATCCGGGCCAGCGGCGGGAAATTGATTTTGACGCCGCTGAAGAATTTTGGGTTTGACTTGGAGGCGATTGCGCGGGCGATTACGCCGCAGACGCGGATTGTGTACGTCGCGAATCCGAATAATCCCACGGGGACGGCGTTTGGTGCGGCGGAGTTCAGCGCGTTCATGAAGAAGGTGCCGGGGGATGTGCTGATCGTGCTGGACGAGGCCTACCGGGAGTATGCGGACCGGGCGGATTTGCCGGAGGCGATGAAGCTGTTCCGCGAGTACAACAATTTATTGACGCTGCGAACGTTTTCGAAGGTGTATGGGTTGGCGGGGCTGCGGATCGGATATGGGATCGGGCATCCGACGCTGGTGGCGGAGATGAACAAACTGCGGACGCCGTTCAATGTAACGAGCGTTGGGCAGGCAGCGGCGCTGGCGGCGCTGGATGACGCGGAGCATGTGAAGAAGTCGGTGGAGATGAATCGGGGGGAGCGCAAGCGGCTGTATGAGGAGTTGCGGAAGCTGGGACTGGCGCCGGTGGAGAGCGAGACGAATTTTCTGTTTGTGCCGATTGGGCCGCGGGCGAAAGCTTTGTGCGATGAGCTTTTGGAAGAGGGCGTGATTATCCGGCCGCTCGGGTGGATGGGGTTGCCAGAGGCGATACGGATTTCGGTGGGGAGTCCGGCGGAGAATACGAAGCTGCTTGGGGCGATGGTGCATGCCATTGCGCGGCCAGCAGGGGCTCGCGAGAATCGTTCGCGTGCGGATGAGTTTTCGAATCGGTCGGTGTAGGCGGCGGGGAGAAGAAGAGAGCTTGACGCAGAGACGCTGAGGGCGCAGAGAAGAGAAGAAAAACCAGCATCCGGGGTGCGGAGTAACTTCGCGGGGTTGGATTTCATCGAAGGGGCATGAACTTACATCTTCCAGAAAAATATTTGGTGGGCGGCGACGCGGTGGCGACAATTTTGCGGAGCGCCAAGACGATCGCGGTGGTGGGATTGTCCTCGAATCCGATGCGGGCTTCGAATGAGGTGGCGGCTTATTTGAAGTTGGCGGGGTACCGGATTATTCCTGTGAATCCGAATGAGACCGAGGTTTTGGGGGAGAAGGCGTACGCGCGGCTGGAGGATGTTCCGGAGCCGGTGGATATAGTGGATGTGTTCCGGAGGGCGGAGGATGTGCCGCCGGTGGCGGACGCGACGATTGGGATTGGGGCGAAGGTTTTGTGGTTGCAGTTGGGGATTGCGAACGCAGAGGCGGCGGCGAAGGCTCGGGCGGCGGGATTGGTGGTGGTGGAGAATGCTTGTTTGTTGGTGGAGCATAAGAGGAGAAGAAGTTAGAAAATAGAAAAGCGAAATTGGGAAGAGAAGAACTAACGCAGAGTTCGCTGAGAGCGCTGAGTACGCAGAGAAGCGGGGAGAAGAGAGTTTGCGGCGTTGGGTCGTAAGAGCCCACCCTTAGAAACCAAGGGTGGGGCACCCTCAAGTTCGTTTATCTGTTGCCGCAAGTGGAGAGTGGAGAACACAGGCTGAAGCGTGTGCTACTGGATTAGAAGGAGAAGATTTGGAGGTTGCGCTTGCCGGGGAGGACTACGGCGAGGAAGCGGCCATCGGGGGAGAGGGAGTATTCGCGGACGGTTAGGCCGTGAAGTAACATGCGGGGCTCGGGTTCGAGGACGGGAATATCCGAGTGCGGCGGGTAGGCGCGGAGTTCTGGCACGCGGTAGGTGACCAGATCCGCGGATTTTTTTTCTATGGTGCGTTTCAGATAGATGCGGGAATCATCGGCGGACCATTCGAGGACGCCGATGCCGACACGCATACGGGCGACGCGTACGGGGACGGTGAGATCGCGGATTTCGAGGACCTCCTTGTCGAGGAAGTAGGCGATACGCGTGCCGCTGGGAGAGACCTGGATGCCGCCGGCGTAGGCGTCGAGGGTGGCGACTTCCCGGGTGTCCTGGGCGAGGAGCTCGAGGCGTTGCAGGCGGGGCGGGCCGTCCAGGGTACGGTTTTGCTCGACGGCGATGGCGGCGTTGCTGCCGGAGATGCGTGAGGCGCCTGCGAAGGTGCGGCCTTCGAAGGCTTTTCCTGCTGGACCACTGGAGATATTCAGATATTGCAAGGCGAAGAGGCCTGGAGGGGTGTCGGCGGCGGATAGATAGACGAGGGTCTGGTTGTCGCGGAGCCAGAGGGGACTCTGGGCGTCCATGACGAGAGGATCTTTTCCGGATGGATGGAGTTCGCGGCCGGAGTCTTCGAGGAGCAGAAGCGCGGGGGCATCATCTCTGGAGCCGGCGTCGGGATCCATGGTGGTGGTGAAGAGTTGGACGGCGATGATGTGGCCGTTGGGAGACCAGGTGAAGGATTCGACCTGGTAGGTGAAGAGCTTGTCGCCGGGGCCGAATTTCTGGCCTTCAAAGATACGTTTGCGCTTGCCGCCGGATTCCATGATCCAGATGTCGTCGCGCTGGAGATCGTATTTTTTGGCTTTGAACATGCGGCGGACGGAGAAGACGATGTTGCCGTTGGGAGCGTAGGCGAAGGAGGTGACTTCTTCTTCGATGTTGATGACGGGTTTGTCGAGGTTTTGAGAGTGAGCAGGGAGCGGGAGGTAAAGGAGGGTAAGGAGGTAAAGGAAATAAAGGAACGGATGATGGGAGAGTTTGTCAAACGTATTTAAGTTTGGAGATGACTGGGCGGTTGAGGTCCTTCGCGCATCCTTGTCGGATGCGCTCAGGATGACAGGTTGTGATTGTTGTTGGGTTGGGTGGCGGGGTTGAATGCGTAAAAGCGGTGGCAGAGCCACCGCACTCCAAAGTCGGAGAAGATTTTTTGGCGGCGCGATCATGGTTTCGGGTGAGGTCCAGTGTACTCGCTGCAGCAGGGTTTTTCGACAGGGGTGAATTCCATGAGTTCGATGCGGGTGTCGTCGGGGTCGTAGAGATTGAGCTGCCATTTACCGTCGCGGCCGATTTTGGGTTTTTCGGCAGCCTTCCATCCGTTCGCGAGGAGTTTCTGCTCGGCGGCTTGGATGTCCGCGACTCCGAGCGCGATGTGATTCATGACCCCCAGCGTCCCGTGGTCCGCGTTCCGCGGGACATTCAGCATATATTCGATCCAGTCGGTGCCGTCGGGCACTTGCATGTCGACCCAGTTGGTTTCATCGCCCCTCATGCCTCCGTGCCAGTAGGCGTGGAAGCCCAGGAGATCTTTGAAGAAGCAGTCTTCGGCCGCACGGTCATGGACAACGAAACCAGCGTGGATCAGGCGATTACTCACCTGTCGGGGCGAATCGATCTGGTTGGGGCCTCCGCTTACGAATGGTGACTCCACAAAAATAATCCGGTGACCTTCGGGATCGTTAACGCAGATGGCGCCAGGGCCATTCGGGCCACTGGTGCAAACAGAAAAAGCGATGTCGCGAGAAGAAAGAAAACCGCGCATCTGTTCGAGATCATCTACAACGAAACCAATCGAATCGAGCAGAGAGCCTCTTACGGGGGCATCGCCTTTAATTAATTGTAGATCCTGAAATTCACGGATACGAAATGCGCTTTTGACTGCATCGCGAGGGGCAGAGTAATGCTGGCGCAAACCAAGGAGCCCTCCGTAGAAGGCGGACGATTTCTCCAGATCAGTCGACTTGAACGCGACGTAGGCTACGGAGGTGATATGCGGGCGAGCGGGGTACTCGACCGAGCCAAGAGTCAACGAAGCGAGAATCATAACGCCTAGTGCGAGGGTGCGACTCATGTGTAGGCCTCAGGATTTGTGTGGTACATGAGCTTTTATTTTAAGGATTTCGTCCATTCGGGTGCGCAAGCGGGCTTCGAAACCCTGGTCTGTAGGTTTGTAGTAATTGCGGGAGGAAAGGTTGTCTGGGAGGCAGGTCATGTCGGTGACTTTGTCGTCGAAGTTGTGGGCGTATTTGTAGCCCTGGGCGTAGCCGATATTTTTCATCAGGCCGGTGACGGCGTTGCGGAGGTGGAGGGGGACGGGATCGGCTTCGGTTTTGTGGACGTCTTCGAGGACTTCGCCGAAGGCGGTGTAGAGGGCGTTGGATTTGGGGGCGAGGGAGAGATAGACAACGGCTTGCGCCAAGGCGAGATTGCCTTCGGGGGCGCCGAGGAAATCGAAGGCGTCTTTGGCGGCGAGGGTGACGGCAAGGGCGCCGGGTTCGGCGAGGCCGATGTCTTCGCTGGCCATGCGAACCATGCGGCGGGCGAGGTAGAGAGGCTCTTCGCCGGACTCAATCATGCGGGCGAGCCAGTAGAGGGCGGCGTCGGGATCGGAGTTGCGGACGGATTTGTGGAGGGCAGAGATGAGATTGTAGTGCTCCTCGCCGGCTTTGTCGTAGCGAAGCATTTTGCGTTGCAGGAGGGCTTCGAGAAGATCGGATGTGATGTGGATGGTTCCCGTCGAGTCGGGTGCGGCGCTTTTTGCGCAGAGTTCGAGGGTGTTGTAGGCGGTGCGGGCGTCGCCGTTGGCGAAGGAAGCGATGCGGAAGAGGAGGTCTTCGCTGGCGGAGATTTTGTCGTTGCCGAGGCCGTGGTCTTTGTCGGCGAGGGCGCGATGGAGGAGTTCGACGATTTGCGGGGTGGTGTGGGCTTCGAGGACGTAGACCTTGGTGCGGGAGAGCAGCGGGGAGATGACTTCGAAAGAGGGATTTTCGGTGGTGGCGCCGATGAAGAGGATGTGACCAGCTTCGACGTGGGGGAGGAAGGCGTCTTGCTGGGATTTGTTGAAGCGGTGGACTTCGTCGACGAAGACGATGGTGCGCTGGCCGGCGCGGGATTTTTTTTCGGCGTCGGCCATGACTTCTTTTATTTCCTTGATGCCGGAGGTGACGGCGCTGAAGGAGATGAATTCGCTTTTGGTGAGGCGAGCGATGAGGCGGGCGAGGGTGGTTTTGCCGCAGCCGGGAGGGCCCCAGAAGAGCATGGAGGAGAGATTGTCGGTTTCGATTTGCACGCGGAGGGGTTTTCCCGGGCCTAGGAGTTTTTCCTGGCCGATGAATTCGTCGAGGGTACGGGGACGCATGCGCTCGGCGAGGGGCTGGAGGGCCGCGGCGGTTTCGGGTTCTGGGAGTCCGGAGAAGAGGCTCATCGGGATAGAGTTTAAGAGGTTTCGGGGGAGAAATCGAATTACAGAAAGAGAAGAGAGGGACTTAACGCAGAGGACGCAGAGAAAGAGAGCAGAGTTCGCTGAGAAGAGAAGAACCCCAGGTGCAAAGGCGGCACCTGGGGTTCCCCGTCCGGGAGAGCCTCTATTTGGCACGACGTACGGGGGGCTTGTGCTTGCCGAAAGGTATGGGGTAGGCTACTTGCCGCGCAGAGAAACTCGAGGCCCTCCCATGACCCTCTCCCGTTGGAAGATCCTTCCTATTATTCTGCTGATTACTGCAAATATGCTTGCTGGCTGCGGCGGGGGAAGCGGAGGCACGACGACGCCTGCGACGCCTCAGTTTACGAGCACGCCCACGATTGCGGCGGAAGAAGGAGCGGCGTACACGTACCAGGTGACGGCGACTACGTCGGACATGAGCGCGATTACGTATGTGCTGAGCAGCGGGCCGGTGGGTGCGACGCTGGCGGGGAATACGGTGACATGGACGCCGACGCATGCGGAGTCACGGGTGGCGAATGCGTTTACGGTGAAAGCGACGACGGCGGCAGGGGGAAGCGCGACGCAGACCTGGAACGTTACGCCGAATGGGAATATCAATATCACCGACGTGGTGACGTATTGGGGACCGTCCGGCGCGAACAATGTGCCACGGATATGGCCATTAGGTGCGGTATATCCTGCCGCGTTAGTTCCGCAGTCAGACGGGTCGCTTACACGACTCCAGGGCGCAGTGAATCCCGATGGAAGTTTCGGCATTCCGAATGTGCCGGCGGGATACGTGTGGCTGCAGGTGGGTCCCGCTGCGTATTTCTGGATCGCTACGAGCGATTTTGATTTTGGAGAGGATCTTATAGGCGGTTCTGTGGCCACTCTTAACCCGCCAGTAACCACGACATTTAACTATTCCAGTTCCGGATTGCAACCCGCACAGCCGGGCGACTACCTGACGGTGCGTTCGGAAGACGAGAATTTAGTGGAGCTGCCTTTTCCGTTATTCCTATCCAACGGCGCGACCAGCGTGAACGCGGTCATCCCGGGATCGAGTATTATCGACTGGTCAAAAATTGATGCGCTCTTTATTTCGCAATACCTGGCAACGACCAGCGGTACGTTTAACGGGTTTGCGCTAGGGCCGACGCAAGCGCTCACCGGGCTGACTCTAACGAATGGGACTACGAACAACGTAACCGCGACACTTTCTCCCAGTCCATCGGCGTCAGTTTCGCTGAGCATCAAGGGTACGCAGTGGGCCAACGCGGCGGCGTCTGTCGGGCCGTCCTCATCAGGTCCGAACTCCAGCAACTATTACCTGTTTGCCCAACCGTACTTGACGGATCGCCTTGGGGCGCACTTCTACTCGGTTGGCAATGGCCCTTCTTTTCCGCTGCTGCGACCGGCGCCGCCACCGAGTCCAATCAGCACGCTGTCAACATTTGGCATTTGCGGAAGTTTTGTGGAGGCAGCGGGATTGCCAAGTCCAACATTTTCCATGCCCGCGATCGTGACGGATGTGGATTACGGCATGTTGTCGTACGGAGATCCATTTCCTGCGGCGTGGCAACGGCTTTTTCAATATTGCCAGGTGTCAGAGGTAAGCCTTCCGCGGCCCAATTCCACGGTTACGGACACGTTTTTGCTTTCAAACCGACAGATCACAGCGGCGCCCACGGGCCCGGTGACACCCATTCTGGGGCCGGTGCAAGATCCGATGATTAACGGCGCAAGCATGTTTCAGACGGCGACGCTGAATACAACGAGCGTGAATCTGTCATGGAGTGCACCCGCGACTGGGCAGCCTTACGGATACTACGTAACCGTCTATGAGTTGGGCACTCAGCTCAATGGCGGAACAGAGCAATATATTGGCGTGGCACGGTTTGGGACGGCGAAGACTTCGATCCAGATACCGTTCCTGAGCGCTGGGAATACGTATGTGTTTCTGATTACGTCAGAGGCGGATGGACAGGCGAAAATGGAGACGAACCCATTGCGGGCGAAGATCCCGAATGGCGAGGCGGCGGTGGTGTCGGCGCCGATAGTGATTGCGACGGGAGCGACGGCGGCTGTGAAGCGTTAGAAAATAGAAATTGGAAAATCGGAAGGCGGAGTCGAGCGGCCAGGTGGAGACTTGGCCGTTTTTTTTGGAGAGAGGAAAACGCTGGCTAAAGCCCATGCTGCCGGCTGGAAGCCGGCGCTACAAGAGTCGGAGGGGCCAGTCTAAAGACTGGCCACTACATTTGCGTTGGGGTTATTTGAGTTGGCGCTGGCGGAAGGATTCGTAGAAGAGGACGGCGGCTGCGGCGGCTGCGTTAAGGGATTCGACGCGGCGCTCCATGGGGATTTGGATGCGGGCGTCGGCGGAGTGGACGACGTCTTCGGGGAGGCCGGCGCCTTCGTTGCCGACGAGTAGGGCGATGGGTTGGCACCAATCAATTTCCCACGGGGCGACGGAGGAGTGGGCGGCGGTGGATTCGTGGACGCAGGTGGCTACGGTGGAGATGGCGTTTAGTTTGAATTGAGTTAGGAGGATGCCGAGAGCCGCTCCAGCGACGAGAGGAAGATGAAGCGTGGCGCCTGCGGAGGCGCGGAGAGCTTTCGGAGAATAGGGGCTGGCGGTGCCGCTTTGTCCGGTGGCGGAGGTTACGGCTCCGGTGGCGCCGAAGGCGGCAGCGGTGCGGAGGATGGCGCCGACATTGCCGGGGTCTTGCACTCCGGCGAGAACGACGATTAGAGGAGAGCAGGCGCCGCGAGGAGTGGCGAAGAGATCTTCGAGTTGGGTTTGGCGGGGGACTACGAGAGCGGCTACGCCTTGGGGGTGTTCGGTGTCGGCGATGCCTTCGAAGAGGCGATCGGTGGTTTTTAAAACGGGGAAAGCCATTTCTGAGCGGGAGATTAGATGCGCTAGTTTTTCGCGGTGGCGTTCGCCGGATTCGCTGAAGAGGACGGCTTCGATGCGGCAGCCGGATTCGAGAGCTTCTTCGACCAGGCGGAGGCCTTCGACGCCGACGCTGCCGGATTCGGTTTGCAAGCCGCCGCGGAGGGCCATGCGAAATTGTTTTAGCCAGCGATTTTCGCGGGAGGAGAGGAGCGCGTCGGGGGCCGGGCGATCGGATTTGGTAGAGGAGGGCATGTGAGGGCAGGGTAACAGAGGGGGTTGGTTGGCGGCAATTGGGGGCGAAGAGACGAAGAAGAGCTTACCGCAGAGGCCGCTGAGTTGCCGCAGAGGCCGCGGAGAAGAGAATACCCACACCCTGAAAAGCGCAAGGTGCGGCACCCACAGTGCAGTCAAACAGATCATTTTGCGGAGCAGAACAGAGAGGCCATTTGGAAGAATGGCGTACGGTGTTGGGTGTCATTGCGTGGGGTTGCGGCGTGTGGTAGCGTCACTGGCGAGCGGCTTTGGGGCACGCAATGGGCCGCACGCTCCAGAAAAGGATGGGCATCCACCTTTGTCTGCGGAAGTGTTGAAACTCGACTCGCAAAATCCCGATACAAATGGAATCCGTTATGCTGCGTCCTGGTTGCGGCGGGGCGCGGTGGTGGCTATTCCGACGGACACGCTGTATGCGCTGGCGGCGGATCCAGTGAATCTGGCGGCGGTGGAAGAGATATTTAAGGTGAAGGGAAGGCCGGAATCGCGGGCGTTGCCGATCCTGATTAATTCGCTGGCGCAGGCGCGGATGCTGGCGCGGGATTTGCCGGCGAATTTCTACCGGTTGTCGCAGGCTTGCTGGCCGGGGCCGCTGACGATTGTGGTGGAGGCGTCGAACCGGTTGCCGCTGAAGGTGACGGCGAATACGCGGCGGATCGCGCTGCGTTGGCCGAAGAGCGAGATTGTCAGTTGCTTGATTGAGGAATTGGGAGTGCCGCTGACGGGGACGAGCGCGAATCTTTCGGGGGCGCGGACTTGCGGAAGCGCGATGGAAGTTTTGGAGCAGTTGGGGGAACGGATTCCCTTGATTTTGGATACGGGAGAGGCGGCGGAATTTATGCCGTCGACGATTGTGGAATTGCGCGGGGAACATTGGTGCATTGGGCGCGAGGGAGCGATTCCTTCGGAGATGATTCAGGAGGCGTTGGAAGGGGATGATGCGGTGCCGGCGTGAGAAGAAAGTAATCAGTAATCGGTAATCAGTGGGAGGGATAACAGAAACAGCTAGCAGATAACGGGGTTTTTGGGCGGCGGCATGGCGGTTGGCGTGCCGTTTTTTTGTTTTTGGGGAAGAGGGGAAGGGCTTAACGCAGAGACGCAGAAGGCGCAGAGAAGAGCAAGAGGTTCCAGCGGTTCGCGTTGGGGGGGGGCTGAAGGTGAGGTCCTGCGGGCATCCTTGTCGGATGCCCGCAGGATGACAAGTTTGTGTTTTCTAGCGAGATGGAAAACCCATGCCCTCGAAAGCGAAGCGTGCGGCACCCACTGTTTCACCTATGAATTGAGGAGGTGATGCGGGGAGTTAGACATAGGAGATTTTGCCGAGGATGGCTGGGCGGCGGGCACCGGTGGCGGAGGGGAGGTTGGAGGGGCGGTGATGGAAGGTTTCGTAGGCTAGGAGGGCGAAGGCGTAGGCTTCTTTGGATTGTTCGGGGACGCCGAAGTGGGTGGAGGGGATTACTTCAATGGAATTGTGAGGGAAGTGGCGAGTGGCCCGCCGAAGGCGGGAATGGCGAGAAGGAGAGAGGGATGCAATTCTGAGCAGGAGTCGGAGTTGGTCCATTAGAAGAGGATTGCGGGTGCCGCCGCCGGAGACGATCAGTTGGGAGATTTTGTGTTTGGGGAGGACGAAGCGACGGAGTGCATCCACGACCGATGCGGCCGTGAAATGGGTGACAGTGTAGAGGACATCGGCGGGCTTTATTTCGCGCTTGCGGGCAAAGTCCAGGAGGTCTTTGACGTACGGTGCGCCGAAATATTCGCGGCCGGTGGACTTTGGGGGGCGGAGCTTGAGATAGGGATCCTTCATCAGGCGGTAAATCAGAGCATTGCTAATATGGCCGCGGCGGGCGAGGGAGGCATTCTTGTCGAAGCGCTGACGGTTGTGCGTGAAGTGGGAGACGAGGGCATCAATGAGCATGTTGGCTGGGCCGGTGTCGAAGGCGAAGACGTCGGCTGGCTTGGCGTGGGCGGGGATTACGGTGACGTTAGCTATGCCTCCTAGGTTTAGGGAGACGCGGCCGAGTTTTGCGTGGCGATAGAGGAGGTAGTCGGCGAAGGGGACGAGCGGGGCGCCTTGGCCGCCGACGGCCATGTCGGCGGGACGGAAGTCGGCGATGGTGGTGATGCCGGTGCGGGCGGCGATGATGGAGGGTTCGGCGATTTGGAGGGTAGAGGGGACGGGGGAAAGTGGCGAGTGGCCCGCCAAAGGCGGGAGTGGCGAGAAAGAGCGGCTGGGTCCTTGATGAAAAATCGTTTGGCCGTGGGAGGCGATTAGATCTAGACGGCTGAGGGGGACGCGGAGTTTTTTGGCGGCGGCGATTGCGGCATCGGCGAAGAGTTCGCCCAGGCGGAAATTTAGTTGGCTGATTTCGGCGGCGGGAAGGGGAGTGCCTTCGGCGACGCGGAAGATTTGGGCGCGGATGGGTTTGGGGATTGGAAGGGAGGCGTGGCCGAGGAGTTTGGATTTTAGGTATGGTGGGGCGCCGCTGATGCAGACGAGAGCGGCTTCGATGCCGTCGGCGGAGGTGCCTGACATCAGGCCGAGGACGAGGAGGGAATATTTGGGCATGTGGTGGTTGTAACACAGACGTGGAGGCACAGCCATTCCTGGCTGTGCGGTGTGACACGGAAACCGCAAGGGTGGGGGAATTGGGCTGAGAGCTTTTTGTGGCTGGCAAGCTTTTTAATTTGGTGGCACTGGCAAAAGCGCAGAGCCAGGAATCGTTGTGCTACATGCTACTCGATTTGCTTTTTTAGTTCAGAGAGGAGGTTTAGGGCTTCTAGGGGCTTTAGGTTGTCGAGGTCGGCGTTGCGGAGTTTTTCGAGGACGGCGCGGTCGAGGGCGGTGAAGAGGACGGCTTGGTTGCCGTTGTTGGGGGAGTGGCCTGCGGCCCCCGGAGTGAGAGTTTCACTGAGTTCGTGCTCGCTTTGTTCGTGTTTTATGAGGACTTCTCGGGCGCGCTCGATTACGGATTTGGGGAGGCCGGCGAGGCGGGCTACTTCGATGCCGTAGCTTTTGTCGGCGCTGCCGGGTTCGACGCGGCGGAGGAAGATGATTTCGTTGGGAGTTTCCTTGACGCTGACGTGGACATTTTTTACGGCGGGGAGGAGTTCGGCGAGTTCGGTGAGTTCGTGATAGTGGGTGGCGAAGAGAGTGCGGGAGCGAGTGTGCTTCTGGAGATGCTCGACGACGGCCCAGGCGATGGAGAGGCCATCGAAGGTGGAGGTGCCGCGGCCGACTTCGTCGAGGAGGACAAGGCTGGAAGGCGTGGCGTGGTGAAGGATGACGGCGACTTCGCTCATTTCGACGAGGAAGGTAGAGCGACCACGGGCGAGGTTATCACTGGCGCCGATGCGGGTGAAGATGCGATCGGTGACGGGAAGCTTGGCCTGGTGCGCGGGGACGAAGGAACCCATCTGGGCCATCAGGACGATCAGGGCGGCCTGGCGAAGATAGGTGGACTTGCCACCCATGTTGGGGCCGGTGATTAAAAGGAGTTGCTGGCGGCCAGGTTCGAAGCAGAGATCGTTGGGAATGAAGCGCTCGCCTTTCTGGCGGAGGAGTTCTTCGATGACGGGGTGGCGGCCGCCGACGATGAGGAGTTCCCCACCGAGGTTAAATTCTGGGCGGATGTAGTTGCGGTCGGCGGCGAGCTTCGTGAAGGAGGCGAGGACATCGAGCTTGGCGACGGCGGCGGCGGTGCGGCGGAGGCGGGCGGCTTTGGAGGCGATGCCGGAGCGGACGTCAATGAAGAGCTGGCGTTCAATTTCGAGGATGCGTTCGTCGGCGGCGAGAATTTTGCGTTCGTAGTCTTTGAGTTCGGGGGAAGTGAAACGCTCGGCGTTGACGAGGGTTTGTTTGCGTTCGTAATCGGACGGGGCGTTGGGGAGATTGGGTTTGGAAATTTCGATGTAGTAGCCAAAGACCTGGTTGAACCGGATTTTAAGGGAGTTGATGCCGGTGCGCTTGCGTTCGCGTTCTTCCATGGAGGCGATGATCTGCTTGCTGTGCTGGCTGAGGTTGCGGAGATCGTCGAGTTCGGCGTGGTAGCCGGAGCGGATCATGCCGGGTTCGGAAGCGGAGGCGGGCGGCTCGTCAGAGATAGCTTTTTCGAGCTTTTCGCGGACGTCGGTCAGCTCGTCGATTTCCTGGTGGAGTTCGCGAAGGAAATCGCTGCCGCCGGATTGCGGCGGGGTGAGGAAATTTTTTAGGACGGGGAGTTGGGTGAGGGATTTGCGTAAGGCGAGAAGTTCGCGCGGGGTGGCAAGGCCGAGGGTGATGCGGCTGGTGAGGCGTTCGAGGTCCTGAATGCCGCGAAGTTCCTTGCGGATTTCGCCGTGGACGACGGGTTGCTGGAGGAGGTGGGAGACAGCGCCGAGGCGGGCGTCGATGGCGTCGAGGTCGATCAAGGGGCGGAGCATCCAGGCGCGGAGCATACGCGCGCCCATGCCGGTGACGGTGGAATCGAGCGCAGCGATGAGTGTGGTGGGGCCGGTGGATTTGGACTCTTCGGTGAAGATGGGGGAGAGAAGTTCGAGGTTGCGGACGGAGATGGGGTCGAGGACGAGGGCATCGTGCTGTTGGTAGAAGCGGATGCGGTCGAGATGCTGGAGGGCTTCGATGCTGGGTGCGTCGTCGCCGCGGGCGGAATTTTCGCGGAGATAGTGGACGACGGCGCCAGCGGCGGAGAGGGCTTGCGGGTGATCGTCGAGGCCGAAACCGGTGAGTTCGGCGACCCCGAACTGCTCGCGAAGGATGCGCTCGGCGTAATCAGGGTGGAAGACCCAGTCTTCGACGCGGGATTCCACGCCGCCCGCGCCATCGAGGAGAGAGGTTTTGGAAGTTTCGAAGAGTTGTTGGGGCCGGGGAAGAAGAGTTTCGCGGGGGCGGACGAGTTGCAGTTCGTCGCGAAGGGCCTCCTGGGCAGTTGGTCCGGAGAATTCGGTGGCCTGGAATTCGCCGGTGGAGAGATCAACGAGGGCGAGGCCGATGGTTGTGGACGAGCCATTTTGCGCGACGGCGGCCAGGAAATTGTTTTCGCGGGCGTCGAGGACGGCGACGTCGGTGGCGGTGCCGGGAGTGATGACGCGGGAGACTTCGCGGCGGACCAATTTTTTGCCGGGGCCGGGCTGTTCCATTTGCTCGCAGATGGCGACTTTGAAGCCTGCGCGGATGAGCCGGGCGATGTAGCCGTCGGCGGCGTGATAAGGAACGCCGCACATGGGAATGGGCTGGCCTTTTTCGCGGTTGCGGGAGGTGAGGGTGATCTGGAGTTCGCGGGAGGCGATGATGGCGTCTTCGTAGAAGAGTTCGTAGAAGTCGCCGAGGCGGAAGAGAAGGAGGGCGTGGGGGTAGCGGGTTTTTACGGCATTGTATTGCTGCATCAGGGGTGTGGTGGGTTCGGACATGGGTTAGGAAGTGGCGAGTGGCCCGCCGAAGGCGGGAGTGCCGAGAAAGAGGGGATTTAACACAGGGGGCTCAGAGGAGTAGCAACCTTCGGCCTTGCTCCGGGAAGGCCGAGAGCACAGGGAGATTGTGCTGGTCGGGATGGTTGAGGCCCTTCGGCTATCCTTGTCGGATAGCCTAAGGATGACAAGGTTCTTTGTTTGCTCGCTGGAGAAAAGCGCCCGCCGCGGAAGGCGGCCGACACAAAACCGGGAGGGCCAATCTAAAGTTCGGCCACTACAAAGGCGGGGATTGGGCGAGATTGTGGTCATTGGGTGATGCCTAGTTGGCCGAGGACGAAGGCGTAGTCGAAGGCAATTTCTTTGAGGTAGTCATAGCGGCCGCTGGCGCCGCCGTGGCCTGCGCCGAGATTCGTTTTTAGGAGGAGGACGTTGGCGTCGGTTTTCAGGGTGCGGAGTTTGGCAACATATTTGGCGGGTTCCCAATACATTACCTGGCTGTCGTTGAGGCCGGTCTTGACCAGCATGGCGGGATAGTTGGTGCGGGTGAGGTTGGTGTAGGGGCAATAGGATTTCATGTAGAAATAATCTTCGGCCAACTGGGGATTACCCCACTCTTCGTATTCGCCGACGGTGAGGGGGAGGGAGGGATCGAGCATGGTGTTGAGGACGTCAACGAAGGGGACGTGACTTACCACGGCGTGGAAAAGGTCGGGGCGAAGGTTAGCAACCGCGCCCATCAAGAGGCCGCCGGCGCTGCCGCCTTCGATAACGAGTTTGCTTTTTGCGGCGAAGCCCCAGGTGATGAGATCTTCGGCGCAGGCGATGAAGTCGGTAAAGGTGTTCATCTTGCGGCGCATGCGGCCGGCGTCATGCCAGGGTTTGCCGAGTTCGCCACCGCCGCGGATGTGGGCGATGGCGAAGATGAGGCCGCGATCGAGGAGGCTGAGGCGATTGGAACTGAAGCTGACGGGCATGGACATTCCATAGCTGCCGTAGCCGTAGAGAAGGAGCGGGGCGCTGCCATCGCGAGGCGTGTCGTGGCGGTAGACGACGGAGATGGGGACTTTGGCGCCGTCGGAGGCGATGGTGTGGAGGCGCTCGCTGCCGTAGAGCGCGGGATCGTAGCCGCCGAGGACGGGCTGCTGCTTGCGAAGGATGCGCTCGTCGGTATGGATGTTGAGGTCGTAGACGGAGCGCGGGGTGATGAAGGATTCGTAGGTGAAGCGGACGGAAGTGGTGTCGAATTCGGGATTGGCGCCGAGGGCGGCGTTGTAGGCGGGCTCGGCAAAAGTGATGCGACGAGAAGCGGCCAGGGCGGTGGGAGCTTCATGGGTTAAATCGAGGATGCGGAGATGCGGGAGGCCTTCTTCGCGCTCGACGAGGACGAGATGGGAGCGGAAGGAAGCGACTCCGGAGAGCATGACGCCGGGGCGATTGGGGACGACTTCGTGCCAGCGGAGGCGGACGGGATCGATTGCGGGCGCGGTCATCAGGCGAAAGGTGCGGCCGAGATCATTGGTGCGGATGAAGAAGACGCCGCCGGCGGGATCGCTGGAGCTGCCGGGGTGATGATCGACGTAATATTCGTGGGAGTCTTTGCGCTCGTGAATGAGGGAGAAAGGTGAGGCGGGGCGGTCGGCGCGGAGATAGCGGACCTCGCTGGTGGTGTGGCTGTTGGCGACGAGGAAGAGGTAGGAGCCGCTGCGGCTGCGTTCGATGTCGATGCGGAAGCGCTCGTCTTTTTCTTCGTAGATGAGAGCGTCGGGCCCAGTGGAGCCCAGGGTGTGGCGAAAGAGTTGGTAGGAGCGCTTGGTGACTTCGTCTTCGACGACGTAGAAGAGGGTGTGGTTGTCGGTGGCCCAGGCGGCGGAGGTGACGCGCTCGACGCGGAGGGGGAGAAGGCTGGAGTCCCGGAGATTCTTGACTTCGAGGGAGTATTGGCGGAAGCCGGTGGTGTCGGTGGCGTAAGCAAGGAGGGAGTTGTCGTCGCTGATTTCGAAGAGGCCGAGGCCGAGGAAGGAGTGGCCTTCGGCCAGGGTGTTCAGGTCGAGGAGGACTTGTTCGTCGAGGCTTTCGGAAGCTCTGCGGCAGTAGATTGCGTACTGCTGACCCTCGATGGTGCGGGTGTAGTATTCGAAGCCGCGGAGGGTGTAGGGGACGCTGAGGTCGGTTTGCAGGATGCGGGCGAGCATTTCGTCATAGAGCTTGGATTGAAAGGACTCGGTGGATTTGAGGCAGGCGTCGGTGTAAGCGTTTTCGGATTCGAGATAAGCGAGGACGCGGGGATCTTTCTTGTCGCGAAGCCAGGCGTAGTGATCGACGCGGCGGTCGTTGTGGATGACGTGCTCGACGGGTTCGCGGAGGGCGAGCGGGGGTTGCGGGCCGGAGTGGGCTGCAGCCGCAGGGTCGGGGGAGAGATGGGCGGCGGTCGAGTTGGAGTCGGGAGTCATGGGGTGAAGAAATACGCTTTTCGCGATGGCGATAGAATACTTCCGAGACCTCAGGGGCTAAAGCCCAGTTTTTTCGAGAGGATAACGGCACGTCTAAAGTCGTGCCCTCCCAAAGAATTGAGACCCAAGAGCACAGCCAGGAATGGCTGTGCCACTGCGGCTATCGCTTGGAACTACGGGAATAACCTGCACGGCCATATTAGTCGAAGTTGGGCTCGGATTACAGCGGGCTGGTATTCTTTAGAGGTTACGGGGTGAATGGCATTCATGGCTTATGAAATCGAAATCAAGCTGGCGATATCGAACGCGAAGGCGCTGCTGCGGGGGTTGAAACGGCTGGGGGCGAAGCCTGTGGACCCGAAGATGCCGCGGGTGCATCAGATGAACCTGATTTTTGATACGCCCGATGGAGGGTTGGCAAAGCATGGGCAGCTGCTGAGGATTCGAACAGAGACACCTGCACCCGCCAAGAAGCATGGGAAAACGCGTGGGGGGGCGCGGACTTTGCTGACATTTAAGTCACCTCCGGAGCAGTTGGCGATTGGGGATGCGAGGCCGAGCCGGGACGGGCGGCATAAGGTGCGCGAGGAGATTGAGACGACGCTGACGGACGGAGCTACGGTGCAGAGGATATTTGAGGGGCTGGGGCTGCGGGGATGGTTTCGATATGAGAAATACCGGACGACGTATGCGCTGCCGACGCGGCAGGGGTGGGCGAAGGGATTGCTGATTGAATTGGATGAGACACCGATTGGGACGTTTGTGGAGTTGGAGGGGCCAGGGCCGGCGATCGATCGTGCGGCAAAGGAGCTGGGGTTTTCTCAGCGGGAGTATGTGTTAAAGAATTATGTGGTGCTGTATTTAGATGAGTGTAAGAGGCGGGGAGAGTCGCCTACGAATATGTTGTTTGGCGGGTGGAAGAAGGCGAAGGGGTAGGGGTGGTGCGGGGCGGGGGAAAGGCGCCCGCCGCAGAAGGCGGCCGCTAGATCGGCACGAAGGTTTAGGAGAATATTTTGGAAAAATTCTCGGAGTGTGTCGTTTTTTCTTGACAATGGTTAACTACGGGCTTATCTCTAACTTCGGAGTGAATTTTTCACGTATGAGCGCGTCCAGCGAACTCGAACCTCACCCTAGTCGCCCACGGGAGAGGGGCAGCCACTTGACCGCTTTTCCGACGAGCGATTTGCGGTACGCCGGGACTGAGCGAAGCGGGGTTAGGCTCGGGACGCTCGTGGTCCGGGTAGAGGGCGCGGGGCGGGGAGGATTCACTATCGGCTGACGCATGTGCATCCTTGCGTTGCATTTGCCCGCGGCCGGAATGGTTGGCGGGTTTTTTGTTTTTGGGGAAGAGGAAGCAGGAGATTTAACAAAAAGGGCTGGGAGGAAGAGCACAGAGGGCACGGAGAAGAGCACCCCAAGAGCGCCGCCAGGGATGGCTGTGCTACGGGAGAAAGGAGGGGGAGATGCTATTCGCTACGGAGCTTGTGGGAGCGTCGGCCTATGACGCGCAGGAGCATTTTGTGGGGCGGGTGCGGGAGTTTTTTGTGGAGCCGGCGGAGCAGCCGAACCGGATTTCGCATTTTTTGATTTCGCGCGGGCGGTTTCAGCCGCTGGTGGCGCGGTACGACCAGGTTGCGAAAGTGGCGCCGGGGAGGATTGATTTGAATGTGAGCGAGCGGGCGCTGGATGCGTACACACCGAACGAGGGATGGCTGGCGGTGCAGAAGGATTTGCTGGACCAACAGATCATCGATACCAAAGGGCGTAAAGTGGTGCGCGTGAACGACGTGGATTTATCGGAGATGCGCACGAACGAACATGTGGAGTTGCGGATCGCGCAGGTGGATGTGGGACTGCCGGGGGCGTTCCGGCGATTGCTGCAGGGGATTGCGCCTTCGGCGATGGTGAGGAAGCTGCAAGGGAAATTGCCGCAGAGGTCGATTCGCTGGGAATTCGTGAATTTGATCGAGCCCGATCCGCTGCGGCGGGTGAAGTTGCGGATTACGCATGAAAAGCTGGAGGACCTGCATCCCGCGGACCTGGCGGAGATGATGGAGGAGATTTCGGCTGCGGAGCGGCAAGGAATTATCGCGTCGCTGGATGAGGAGACGGCGGCGAAGGTGCTGGCGGAATTGGATAAGCGGCTGACCACGCAGATCGTGGAAAAGATGGATCCGGAGAAGGCCGCGGACATTCTGGAGGAGATGGCGCCGGACGCGGCGGCGGACTTGCTGGCGGATTTGCCGAAAGAGACTTCAGAGGAGTTGCTGGAGGAGATGCCCAACCTGGAGGCCGAAGAGGTGCGCGAGTTGTTGAGTTACGACTCGGCGACCGCCGGGGGAATGATGAATACGGAGTTTGCGTATGTCAGCGAGGCTTCCTCGCGGGAGGAAGTGCTGGGGTGGTTGAGGAAGCAGGAGTTCAACCTGGAGCAGTTGGACACGATTGTGCTGGTGGACGGGCACGCGCAGTTTTCCGGCACGGTGCCGATGGCGCGGATGCTGCTGGCGGCGCCGGAGCAATTGATGTCGGAATTGAAGACGGAACCGCTGGTGAGCATCACGCCGGATTCCAGCGAGAAGGACGTGTTCGAGCTGTTCGACAAATACAACCTGCGCATGCTGACGGTGATTGATGAGGAGAAGCGTCCCATCGGGACGGTAACCGTCGATGACGTGGTTTCGCGGCTCGTGAACGCATGAACCTGACAGCGATCAACAATTTAATCGATAGGATGCGCGGGCGGACGCTGACGTTTTTCTCGAAGGGAAACCAGTGGCGCCGGCGGATAGCCTTGTTTCTGGCGGTGGTGGGACCCGGGATCATCACCTCGAACGTGGACAATGACGCTGGCGGAATCGCGACGTATACGCAGGCGGGGAGCGCGTACGGGTATGCGATGCTGTGGTCGCTGGTGCCGATGACCATCGCGCTGTATGTGACGATGGAGATGTGCTCGCGGATGGGGGTGATTACCGGGAAGGGACTTTCCGACCTGATTCGCGAGGAGTTCGGATTTCGCTCGACGTTTTTTGTGATGATCACGGGATTCCTGGTGGATCTGGGAAACGTGGTTGCGGAATTTGCGGGAGTGGCGGCCGCGGCGCAGATTTTTGGACTGAGCAAATATATTGCGGTGCCGATGGCGGCGGTGGCGGTGTGGGTGCTGGTGCTGAAAGGGACATACCGGCAGGTGGAGGTGGTGTTCCTGGTGGCGTGCGTTTTTTATCTCAGCTACCTTTTCTCGGCGCTGCTGTCGCATCCGGACTGGCTGCTGGCGGCACGGATGACGGTGATTCCATCGATCCACGTGGACACAGGATATTTGATCACGCTGACGGCGCTAGTGGGGACGACCATTGCGCCGTGGCAGTTTTTTTATTTGCAGGCCAGCTTCGTGGAGAAGAAAGTGGGGCCGCGGCAGTATCCGCAGGCGCGGATGGACGTGCTGCTGGGGAGCATCAGCTGCATGGTGATTGTGTTCTTCATCATCATTTGCACGGCGGCGACGCTGCATGCTTCCGGGCTTACGAATATTTCGGATGCGGGAGAGGCGGCCAAGGCGCTGATTCCACTAGCAGGGCAGTGGGCGGCGTATACGTTTGCGTTCGGGCTGCTGAATGCTTCACTGTTTGCGGCCACGATATTGCCGCTTTCGACGGCGCATGTGATTTGCGAAGGGATGGGATTCGAAGCGGGAATCGACCACAAGTTCCGGGAGGCACCGGCGTTTTACTGGCTGTACACGATTTTGATCGTGGTGGGCGCGGGGATTGTGATGATTCCCAATGTGCCGCTGTGGAAGATATTTATTTTTTCGCAGGTGGGGAACGGGGTGTGGCTGCCGATTGTAGTGATTTTCATTTTGCTGCTGGTGAACCGCAAGGATTTGATGGGGGAGCATACGAATACGCTGGCGTTTAACGTGGTGGCGTGGATCACGGCGATTTTCATGATCGTGCTGACGTTTGTGCTGGTGGGGCAGGGAATTTATCAGTGGGCGCACGGGGGGACGGGGTGAGGGGGAGCCTGCAGCCTTTAGCTTAAGAGAAGCGAAAAAATGAAGATGACGCAGAGACACTGAGGGCGCAGAGAAGAGTAACCCAAGACTATGGGCTAAAGCTTGTGCTCCTTGGTGGCCGATCTGAAGTTCGGCCACTACACGGGGATTGGGATTGTTGCAGGAAGATTACACCTGGTCTACATGCGCGTTGCGCGAGTGCGAAGGGGTATGTTAACTTTGCGGCGTAAAGGAAGATTGAACTGGATCGAACTTGGCGCACACTCCTGCCATTGTCGGTAGCTCGCTTGGTCCCGTGACCGCTGAAGAAGCGCATATTCTGGAAAAACTGGATATGGAACGATTGCCGCGGCATATCGCGGTGATCATGGACGGGAACGGGCGCTGGGCGCAGCAGCGTCATTTGCCGCGCGTGGCGGGGCACCGGGCGGGGACGCAGTCGGCGCGGACGACGATTGAGACTTGCGCGCGGCTGAAGGTGGAGGCGCTGACGCTGTATGCGTTTTCGGTGGAGAACTGGCGGCGGCCGAAGACGGAGATTGAGTTTTTGATGCAGTTGCTGCGGGAATATTTGCGGAAAGAGATGCCGCTGATCCAGAAGAATAATATCCGGATGAGGTTTTTGGGGCGGCCGGATGAGTTGCCGGCCGGGGTGCAGAAGGATACGCGGGAGGCGATGGAGGCTACCGCGGGGAATACCGGGATGGTGCTTTCGATTGCGCTGAATTATGGCGGGCGTGCCGAGATTGTGGACGCGATGAACGCGATCTTGGCGGAGCGGAATGGGCATGGGTCGGCGGCGATTACGGAGGAGCAGCTTTCGCGGCATTTGTATACGGCGAATTTGCCTGACCCGGATTTGTTGATCCGGACGAGCGGGGAGATGCGGGTCAGCAATTTTTTGTTGTGGCAGATTGCGTATGCGGAGATTTTTGTTACTGAGACGTTGTGGCCGGATTTTAATAGGGCGCGCTTGTTGGAGGCGTTATTGGATTATCAGGGACGGGAGCGGCGGTACGGGGGAATTGACGCGAGGAAGAGCGCGGCACGGTAGGGCAGAAGCCTCCAGCCGACAATTTAAGAGAAGAGAGAGAATGGTGGCGTTCGATCGTAAGAGCCCACGTATCGCAAAAAACGCGAAACGTGGGGCACCCTCAAGTTCTTCTGTTGATCAATTTGACCGGGAAGACCCGAGAGCACAGCGAGGAATCGCTGTGCCACATGGATTTCAGGAAATAGTGTGCCTGCCCGTATAATCGGTGGACGTAAAGTGATTGGTCTGCCCTTGGTCTGGGCAAACTTCTAGAGGAAAATCGGTTCATGACTTGGAAACGCGTGGCGACGGCGCTGGTGCTGATCCCTGTGGTGGTGGGGTTGGTGTTGTTTACGCCGACGTGGGCGGTGGCGGTGGCTACGGCGGCGGTTACGGTGCTGGCGCTGTGGGAGTATTTTGCGTTGGGGGAGGCGATTGGGCATCGGGCGTATCGGGTGTGGACGGTCTCCTGTGCGTTGCTATTGATTTTTGTACAATGGCGAACTCTTCGACCGTTTGCCTATTTAAGGGCCCAGGGCAATTCGGAAGCCCTGGGGCTTAGAGCGTTTCACGCCGTAGAGGTGCGAATGTCTGCCCTGCACTCGCCGGTGATCGTGTTTTTTCTGTTTGTATTGGGCCTCACTGTCCTCATTTTATGGACGCGGCGACCGCTTGTTGAGGCGCTTCCTGCCGCCGGGATTTCCTCCAGCGCACTACTACTCGTGGCCTTCCCGCTTTCGTTTGCTGTTCGACTGCATGGCTTGGATGAATATGGGCCGCGGTTGCTGCTCTTTGCATTGGTGATTACTTGGGCTGCGGACACGACGGCTTATTTTGTGGGCAGAGCCGTGGGGAAACATCCCCTGGCGCCACATATCTCGCCAAAGAAGACCTGGGAGGGGTCGGTTGGGAGTATGGTCGGATCGTTGGTTTTTGCTTGGGCATTTAGTTATTCGATTTGGATTCCGCTGGGGCATTTGCTGGCGATGGCGGCGATTGGGAATGTGGCTGGGCAGATGGGGGATTTGCTGGAGTCGGCGTATAAGAGGTCGGCTGGGGTGAAGGATTCGGGAGCGTTGCTGCCGGGGCATGGGGGAGTGTTGGATCGGATTGATGCGCTGATTTTGTGTATTCCGGTGATTTGGTATTACTTGGTTTTGGTGAATCCGGGGGCGTTGTAAGAAGGAACGAAAGATTTCACCACAGAGGGCACAGAGGATCCTCAGAGTGCACCGAGAAGAGGGGAAGAGCTTAACGCAGAGATGCTGAGGGCGCAGAGAAGAGGTGGTTCCTGTTATCTGTTTGCTGCTATCTGTTATCCTGAAAATTGTGAGGACCTCAGGGGCTAAAGCCCAGGGTTCTTGATACGTTAACGGCACGAATGAAGTCGTGCCCTCCCCTGAAGCCGTCGTTTGAGAGCGCATGGTTTAGGGTCAAACGCTTTCCCATGAAAAATATTTCTATACTTGGGTGCACGGGATCGATTGGGCGGCAGACTTTGGCCGTGGTGGAGGCTTTGGCTGGGGAGTTTCGCGTGGTGGGGCTTGCGGCCGGGTCGAATCTGGAGGAGTTGATCGGGCAGATTGAACGGCACCGGCCGGAAGTGGTGTCGGTGGCTACGGCAGAGCGAGCGGATGCGCTGGCTCAGAGGCTGCGGGAAAAGGGCGTTGCGCCCTTGCCGTCGATTCATCATGGGCGCGAGGGAATGCTGGCGGTTGGGACACATGGGGCGGCAGAGATTGTGGTGTCGGCGGCGGTGGGCGTGGTGGGGCTGGAAGCTACGTATGAGGCGATCAAGCTGGGGAAGGTGATTGCGCTTTCGAACAAGGAAGTTTTGGTGGCGGCGGGTGAGTTGGTGATGGCGGCGGTTGCGAAATCGGGGAAGGCGCTGCTGCCGGTGGATAGCGAGCATAACGCGGTGCATCAGTGCTTGCGCGGCGGAACTCATGCCGAAGTGCTGCGGATTGTGTTGACGGCATCGGGCGGGCCGTTCCGGAAGACGCCGCTGAAGGATTTGGCGACGGTGACGAAAGAGCAGGCGCTGGCTCATCCGAATTGGCGGATGGGGAACCGGATCACGATTGATTCGGCAACGATGATGAACAAGGGATTCGAAGTGATTGAGGCGCGGTGGTTGTTTGGGGTGCGGCCGGATCAGATTGAAGTGGTGATTCATCCGCAGTCGACGGTGCATTCGATGGTGGAGTATGTGGACGGGTCGGTGCTGGCGCAGTTGGGGCCGACGGACATGCGGATGCCGATTCAGTATGCGCTGACGTATCCGGCGCGGGTGGCTACGGCGGGAGTGCAGTTGGATTGGAAGAAGCTGCGGCGGTTGGATTTTGAGAAGGCTTCGACGCGGAGGTTTCCTTGCTTGCGGCTGGCGCGAGAGGCGATGAAGAAGGGCGGGGCGCTGCCGTGCGCTTTGAACGCGGCGGATGAGGTGGCGGTGGCGGCGTTTTTGGAGGGGCGGCTGGGATTTTTGGGGATTGCGGAGGTGATTGAGCGGGTTTTGGAGAGGACGCCGCGGGTGAAGTTTTCGTCGATGGGGGATGTGTTGGCGGCGGATGCGGAGGCGCGACGGGTGGCGGCGGAGGCAGTGGCGGAGATTCGAAAATAGAAAATCGAAAATGGAAAATAGGGAAGAGGGTGACGGCGCGGATTTGGGCGTGCCGTTTTTTGTTTTTTGGGGAAGGAGAAAGGATTTCACCACAGAGGGCACGGCGGACACGGAGAAGAGAAGAAGGAAGAGCGGAGAGTTTGTGGCTTTGGATCGTAAGAGCCCACCTATCGCAAACGGCGCGAAAGGTGGGGCACCCTCAAGTTCGTTTGATGGGTGGCTTAACGAGGAGAGGCCAAGAGCACAGCCAGGAATGGCTGTGCCACAAAAGGCAAGAGGTGGCCGAGCCAAAGATCGGCCGCTACATTTTTATTGGTATTCCTGGTCGATGTGGAGGATGGCGCCGTTTTCGTCGAAGGCTACGTCGAAGGCTTTGGCTTTTTTGACCAGGATATCGGCGAACTGTTTTTCCTGGACCAGGCTGACGGCTTGAAGCTTGACCATTTCGAGGACGGCGAGGAAGGCCACGATCATGGCGTGGCGGGAGGGGCAGGCTTCGAAGAATTGGATGAGGCTGACGGTGGCGGTGTCGCTGGCGAGGATTTGGGAGCGGAGTTGGGCGATCATCTGGGCTACGGTGAAGACGTCGTGGGTTAGTTCGATGCGGACGACTTCTTTTTTGCGTTCGAGGACTTGCTGAAAGACACGGACTAGATCGACGAGCGAGACGACGAGTTCGCCTTCGGTGCCTTCGTCGTGGTAGAGGGATTTGTCGGGGCGGGACCAGACGTGTTCTTCGATTTGTTGTTTCTGGTAGAGGAGTTGGGCGGCGTTTTTGTATTTTTCGTGTTCGATCAGGCGCTGGACTAATTCTTCGCGCGGGTCGGCGGATTGCTCCTCGGCGGAGGCGAGCGGGTCGGGCGGGAGGAGCATTTTGGATTTGATGTAGATGAGGGTGGCGGCCATGTAGATGAATTCGGCGGAGACGTCGACATTCTGGACTTCGAGCTGGTGGAGGTAGTCGAGGTATTGGGAAGTGATTTTGGAGATTTGGATGTCGTGGATGTTCATTTCCTGCTTTTTGATGAGGTCGAGCAGGAGGTCGAGGGGACCTTCGTACATGGGGATGTGGATTTTGTAGGGGGAGGCCATGGAGGAATAGTTTACCAGTGGCGAGTGACGAGTGGCGAGTGGCGAGAAAAAAAGGGGGAGGGGATAGCGCAGAGACGCAGAGAGCGCAGAGTTTGGAGGAGAAGAGAAGAGCGGAGATTTTGTGGCGTTGGATCGTAAGAGCCCACGTATCGCGAAAGACGCGAAACGTGGGGCACCCTCAAGTACGATTGGCCGATGACCTAATAGCGAGAACCCAAGAGGGCACGATGTATCTTGTCCCTACAGAGAGGCGCGTTTTTGGGGCCAGTGGAAGATGGAGTCGCGGACTCGGGCCATCGTCAGCTTCGCCGACTCGCGGGCTTTTTCTGAACCCTCGTCCAGGATTTTCATGACACCCTTTTGGTCGTTTTCGTAGCGGACGCGTGTTTCGCGGACTGGGGCTATCCACTTGATTAGGTTTTCGGCCATGTGGGATTTGCACTCGATGCAGCCTATGGCGGCGGCGGTGCAGCCTTGGCGGACCCAGGCGAGGCGGTTGGGGTCGCGTTCTTCGGTGGAGAAGAGTTTGTGCCAGTCGTAGACGGGGCAGATGTCGGGGTTGCCGGGGTCAGTGCGGCGTTTGCGGGCTGGGTCGGTGACCATGACTTTGGTTTTTTTGCGAATGTCGTCGTCGGATTCGGAGAGGGTGATGGCATTGTTGTAGGACTTGGACATTTTGCGGCCGTCGAGGCCGGGGATGCGCGGCGTGGGGGTGAGGAGGTGGCCGGGTTCAACCAACACCTCCGAAAATTGAACGACGTCTCGCATGCTCTCATGTGCTTCCACAACCCTCCTAAAAACCTTGTCGAAATTCTCGAAACCCATCGCTCGGATTTCCCGCAGGATCTTGCTGACAACAGCTTGGATTTCGTCGTGGGTATAGGACAGGGCGTAGCCATTTAGTGCAGGCGGTGCATTCGTGAAAGTCTGATCAAGCATGTAGACGCCGTCGCTGTTATTAGGGTGTGAAAGCAGATCAGCGTTAATCTTCACGCCAAAGTGATAGTTGAACTTGTGGACGAGTTCGCGGGAGAACTCTACGTGGGAGACTTGGTCTTCGCCTACGGGGACGAGGAGGCCTTTGCCGGGTTGCGAATACATGACGATGTCGGCGGTTTGCAGGGTTGGGTAGCCCAGGAAGCCGTAGGTGTGGAGGTCTTTGTTGGTTACGTTTTCGATCTGTTCTTTGTAGGTGGGGATGCGTTCGAGCCAGCCTAGTGGGGTAACCATGCTCAGGAGGAGATGGAGTTCGGCGTGTTCGGGGACTTGGGACTGGAGGAAGATCGTGGACTTGGCGGGGTCGAGGCCGGAGGCCAGGAAGTCGATGGTGATTTGCAGGGAGTTTTCGGCGATGGCGGAGGTGTCGGCGTAGTCGGAGGTTAGGGCGTGCCAGTCGGCGACGAAGTAGAAGCATTCGTGGGCGGGATCGGATTGGAGCTTGACCCAGTTTTGGAGCGCGCCGAAGTAGTGGCCGATGTGGAGACGGCCGGTGGGACGCATGCCGGATAGGACTCGATTGATCGCGCTGGTCAATTTGTGAGGCCTCGATGGTTCGTTGGAATGTGGTGATTTTGAAAGGATAACAGATAACAAGGAACAGATAGCAGGAGGCGAAAAGGGAAAGGGGAAGAGAGCTTAACGCAGAGACGCTGAGGGCGCAGAGTCCGGAGGAGAAGAGAAAGGCAAGAGCACAGCGAGGAATCGCCGTGCCACAGGGGGAGGACTTGGACGCTGGCCGGCTGGAAGTTGGCGCAATCTTTCGGAGGGCCATTCGGGAGAATGGCGTTCCCGGGGGTGGCCGATCTGAAGTTCGGCCACTACATTTGAGCGTGCATTTTATTTGGAGGACCAGTTGGGGGATTCGTTGTGGCCTTGGGTGGTTAGCTGATGCGGCTGAGAGCCGTCGGCTAGCATGGTCCAGATTTGGCGGTTGCCGGTGCGGGTGGATTCGAAGACGATGTGGCGGCCGTCGGGAGCCCAACTGGGGCGCTCGTTGCGGGCGGAATCGCGAGTGAGTTCGAGGAGATGGCGCGAGCCCACGTCCATGACGTAGATGTCGTAATTGCCCGAGGGGCGGCGCCAACTGAAGGCGATGAGCTGGCCGTTGGGAGACCAGGCGGGATCGATGACGTAGCCCATATCGGGGAGATCGAGTTTCTGGGTGTTGGTGCCGTCGGAATTCATCATGTAGAGCTGCGGAATGCCGCCGCGATCACTGACGAAGACGACGGACTGTCCGGTCTTGGGATTCCAGGCGGGAGAGGTGTCGGCGCCGGAGTTGGAAAAGGTGAGGCGCTTGGGGCGATTGCCGCTGGCGTCGGAGACGTACAGCGCGGGATTGCCCTGCATGGCGGAGGAGAACATGACCTGGGAGCCGTCGGGAGACCAGGCGGGTGAAGTGTTGGTGCCTTTGTAGCGGGCGAAGGAGACGAGTTTGTTGGAATCGAAGGAGTACATGCAGATTTGCGCGCTGATGACGCTGTTGGCGGAGGCGAAGCAGGTGAAGGCGATGCGCGAGGCGTCGGGAGACCAGCGCGGAGTGAGCGCGATGGAACCTAAAGAAGTGAGCTGGTGCTGGTTGGCGCCGTCGTAATCCATGACCCAGAGTTCCTTGTGGCCGGTGCGGGCGCTGATGAAAGCGATTTGCGTGGAGCCTACGCCGGGGAACCCGCCGGAAAGTTTGGAGATGATTTCGTCGGCGAACTGGTGGGCGAATTTGCGGACTTGGGCGTCGGTGGGAGCGCCGCGATAGATTTTGCCAACGACGGCTTCGTTGGAGGGGCTGCGAACGTCGTACATCCAGGCGGAGATAGCGACTTCGGAGGCGGATTCGGTGAGGTTGCCGAAGGCGACGAAGTTGGAGTTGAGGGGAGGATCGGTCCAGGTGAGTTTTTGGAGTTCCTGGGGCATGGAAGGAACTTGCACGGGATAGAAGCTGGGGGAGACAAGGTCGATTACGCCGGAGAAGGAGAGGTCGTCGCGGACGGTCTGTGTGAAGAGGCCGGCGTGGGATTTGGCGAGGTCGGCGCGAGGGGCGAAGTCGGCGACGGCGATGCGGGGTTTTTCGACGCCGAGGCCGGTGCCGGTGCGGAACCAGTCTTGGGAGAAGGCGGGTAGGGCGAGGAGGAGGAAGAGGAAAGTGGCGAGTGGCGAGTGGCGAGTGACGAGACGGAAATTTGCGGGCAAGTTGGCCTCCGGGGGAGATTGGGCTTAGGAAATAGTTTAGGACAATTCGGGAGAGGATAGGGAGAAGAGTTGGATAGGAGATAGCAGGAGGGAGTGGGAAGAGTTCAACACAGAGTTCACAGAGGTGCTACGGAGGACACAAAGAAGAGTAACCCAAGAACACAGCCAGGAATGGCTGTGCCCCCTGCGGAGACGAGGCGGCGTAATGCGGCCCCTACTTGGTCATGCTTAGGTCGAAGTCGAAGGTGACGTCAACGTAGGCGCCGGAGTAGTCAGCTGGTAGAGCGGGGAGCTTGTCGATGCTGAGGAGGGCGCGGGTGGCGGAGTCGTCCATGGAGCGATTGCCGCTGGAGGTGTCCAGGCGGATGTTGTTGATGGTGCCGTTGCGAAAGATGCGGAAGGCGACGACGGTGTGCGCTTGACGCGCGGCGCGGATCGAGGGATCGATGGTGGTTTGGATCCAGTTCTGGCCGATGGCGCGGCGAACGGATTCGACGTACCAGGCATAGCGACTGGCGAATTCGCCGCCGCCCTGGCCGTTCACAGCGAGACCGCTGGAATAAGCGCCTGGCGAATCGGAATAACCGGTGGGGACGTGCATCTGGCCGCCTTTGCCATAGGGGATGGCGTTTTGCGGAGGCGGAGTTTTGGACTCGAAGACTTTAGATTGTTTGGAAGGCGGTAACGGCTTGCTTTTATCGAACTTTTGGAGCGGAGTGGAATCGGTTTTGGGTTCCTCTTTCTTTGGTTCTTCCTTGGCGAGACCTTTGGTAGGGTCGACGGCTTCGCTGGTGGTGGGAACCGTAGGTTGCGGCATAGGGATGCCAGCGCTGGAGACGAGGCTGACTTTGGTGGAGCCGGAAGAGCCCCCGCCGACACCGCCCCAGTTGTTGCCGGGCACGTTGAGGTAGATGCCGGCGAACAGGGCTGCGGAGATGCCGATGTGAAGCCACGCCGAATAACCGAGGTATCGGCGGAGGGAGAGTTCTTCGTATGTGGCAGCGTCGGTCATACGTTTAGAACGAAGAGCGAGGGAATACTTGCATCAACGGCTCCGGTCGTTGATGGGTTGGGTGAC
The DNA here is from genome assembly GCA_963781995.1 of uncultured Acidobacteriota bacterium. Taxonomy (GTDB): domain Bacteria; phylum Acidobacteriota; class Terriglobia; order Acidiferrales; family UBA7541; genus Acidiferrum. The sequence goes on from CAWAHR010000002.1 coordinate 362,611, forward strand.
GATGCTGATGTTGGTGATGCCGGACTGGCGGAGAGTGTCGATCACGGTGCAGAATGCGCCGAAGGGGATGGTTTCATCGGCGCGGAGGAAGACGGAGTCGTTGGCGCGCTTCTGGCGTTTTTTGATTTTGTCGGCGAGCTGGTGAATGTTGACGGGATCGTTGCCGAGATAGATGAGCTGATTCTTGTCCATGGTGACGACGAGGCGTTGTTCGGTGATTTCTTTTACGGTGTGAGTTTTGGGGACGTCGACTTCGATGCCGGATTGGAGAATGGGGGCGGTGATCATGAAGATGATGAGGAGGACGAGGACGACGTCGATGAAGGGAACCATGTTGATTTCGGAGAGGGAGGTTTGGGTGGATTTGGTTAGTTGGGGCATGGGTGATGACTCCGGTGGAAGTGGCGAGTGACGAGTGGGGAGTGGCGAGTGAAGAGCAGAGAAGAGGTTTCACCACAGATGACACGGGGAGCACAGAGTTCGGAAAAAGAAGCGGGTTTGTGCGCGTGGGTCTTCATGTCAGGTGAAGGTTTTTTCGATTTGGGCGGCGAATTCCAGGGCGAAGGCGTCTAGGCGCTGGGCCAGGTCGCGGATGTCCTGGAGGAAATAGTTGTAGGCGATTAGGGCGGGGATGGCGGCGAAGAGGCCGGCGGCGGTGGTGACCAAGGCTTCGGCGATGCCGGGGGCGACGGCGCGGAGGCTGGCGGAGCCGGAGGTGCCGAGGCCGGAGAAGGCGTCGATGATGCCCCAGACGGTGCCAAAGAGGCCGATGAAGGGAGTGACGCCGGCGGTGGTGGCGAGCCAGGACATGCCTTTTTCGGCGCGGCGGACTTCGTCGGCGGCAGCGAGTTGCATACTGACGGTGACGGCTTGCATGGATTTGAGTTTGACGGGCGTGGGATTACCAGTGCCGGTGACCTGGGATTGCAGTTCGCGGTAGCCGGCGGCGTAGACGTTGGCAAAGGGAGAGCCGGCGGAGACGAGTCCTTGCGGGTTGGCGACGCCCTTGGTGGCGCGAAAGATTTTGAGGAATTGATCGCTTTGGCGGCGAATGCGGCTGAAGAGGCCGGTCTTCTGGAAGATGAGAGCCCAGGAGATGAGCGAGGCGAAGAGCAGAATGGCGAGTACCCCGCGGGCGACCCAACCGGTTTGCGCGATGATTTCAAAAATATTGCCGATGAAAATGGCAGTTAGGAGAAAAAGAATGTCTGTCTCCTTAGGAGAGAGGGATTTTTATTGACAAATTGAACGTAGCACACGGGTGGAGCATGGTCAAAAGGAATGAGATGCGAGTGTGTTGCGAGAGGATGGATGGGGGGAGGAAGGAATGAGCGAGCGGTAATCCGTTGCAGGGGATCACACAAAAGATGTCAGCGATCAGGAACTGTGAGTTTCGTGGCGCGGCGAAGCCAGGACTCACGCCAGTAATAAAAGCAGGAGCGATCGCAGCCTATCGGGAGGCCGTCACATATGACGCCGGTGAGGAGAACGGTATCGCGCATGGCGCGGGTCTTGGCGGATTCTTCCAGATAGATGCGCTCGACGCGCTTGAGGACGGTGAAGCGCTGGCCACAAAAAGCGCGCATAGCAGGACGAAATGCCAAGCCTTGAAGTTTGCCGTTGGAGTCGAGAGTTTGCAGGATTTCGTCCTCGGATTTGACTTCCACAAGTTCGCCTGGCTGGAGAGCCAAGGGATTATCGTGGAAAAGTTGCTGCCAGGGGCCATGCGCGGACGGGTTGGGCTGTCTGGCGCGAAAGAGAGAGACGAGGAAATTCAAGAATACTTGCGTGGCCCTTAGGGGGCCGTAGATTCTCCAGCGCTTGCGGAAGCGGAAGGCGAGATCCAGCGGCCTGGGCACCTGTTTGGAGGCACAGGGAAGGACGCCCGCCTGGCAGGCACTGGAGTCGGAGAGTTGAGAAGAAGTCACAGTCATTCTGCGTTGCCAATGTGCGGATGGTCGCCGTTTGCGTCCGCAGTTTCGCCGGGTCGTGATAGTGGAGAAGCAGAAGCGATTAGGAGTCTGGCGCTAGAGAAAGCCATAAAGCGCATCCCCCAAGCCGGCGGTCAATGGGAGCGGAAGCCGTTGCCAGGCGCTGCTGACAATCTGTCTGGACCAGGAGTTTATGGGCAGGCCGCGGAATTCCAGTTTTTCGGGCAGTGGGTAGTAGTAGCGGCAAAGGCCACTTTCTTTCGCGCCCCATTTGTTTTTGAACCTGGCGAGTAGCGGGGCTTCGCCGGGAACTTCACCGAAATCATAATGCCGAAAACCGTCGCGGACAGCCGCGTGGATGGCATGCCATTGCAGCAAATCATGAGGATGAAGAGAGAAATCTTCACGGCGGCAACCGGTGAAGGAGTAAAAGATGGTACGGGCAAATTTAAGAAAAATGGAGCCGGCGAGAAGGCGCGCGCCTCCCGGTTGAAGTTGTTCGGCGAGGAGAAGTTCCATCTGGCCGCGAGGGCGAAGGATCTCCCACAACGCGACGAAGAAGCGGAAGGGACGCGCAGGCACGACGCGGCGGCGCATGGAGTCGAGATAAAGCCCATACCAGGCGCGGAGTTCCTGTTCGGTTTCTGCGGGGCGAACCTGGACGCCGGAGCGGAAGGCTTTGTTGATGGCGCCTTGAATGTGGTGTCGACGGGTTCGGGAATCACCAACCCGAAAGTCGTCGGGATTTTCGGGGAGATTGAGAACGTAGGAGGGATTCCAGTCAACGCGGATAAGGCCTTCGACGAGGCCATCGAGCTCGGGAGAACTCGTTTTGATTTCAAGCTGCAGATGTGCATCGTGACGCGCCAGGTCTGCGGTGGCCTGCATCAATAGACGACTGGCGAGGGGATCGATCGAAAGAGGGCCAGCGACCGGTGTGCGCGGCAGGGAGGAGAGTCTGCGGGCGGTTCGTTGCTTGCCGAGGAAGGGAAGGCCGCGAGTATGGACGAGTGGAAGAAGCGCGGAGAGTTTTCCGTTTTCATTTTCACAGGCGAGAACGATGGAAGGCCGATCGTATTCGGATTCGAGTATTTGCAACCAGGCCGGATGGTGGAAGACGGTACCTTCAGGATGCGAAGCGACGAAAGGACGCCAGCGCGGATCGCGGTGGTAGTCGAGGTTTACGACGCGGAGTCCATTCGAATGGGGCCGGGAAGGGGCTGGCAAAGAAAACTGGGGAGAGCCGTCTTGAATGCGCCATTCGCGGCCACAAGTACATTGGATGGCGCCCTGAAGGATGGATTGCGTTCGACACTCCTGGCAGTCGGAGGGCGTGACGCTTCCGGAAGCGACGGGTAATTGCTTGAAGCCGCAGAACCGAGTGCACAAAACTTTCGTAAAAGGTTGAGGTGGTGAGGTGGAGGCGAGACGTCCATCGCGAAGCCGGAAATCGCGTTGGCCACAGGCGCATTCGAGAGCGTCAAAGATTTCGAAATTCATGGTGTCCGGGTTCCCGTTTGTCGACCTGTGAATCGAAATTCGAAGTGCAGAGTTGCGGGAGTTCCGAACTTCTCTAATAAGGGAGCAATTGATTGGCCGCAGTGGGATAGATTGTTGGGGGAGGGAAGGAAATCAAGTCCTTTTGGACTGAAGAGATGTACTGACAGCCGATTGGGCGGCGATGGTGGCATGGGAAGTAGACCCTACAAAAGGGAAATCTCTTTCCTTGTGCGTGGCTACGGGGACTGGAATTAAGTGTTTCGCGGAACGGTTGGTGTGGACAGTGATGTAGGTCACATAGGGGTGTGATGCCCGACCAGAAGGTGATGAAAGTTGGGAAGGAGCTTGGTGACCCGCGCTGGAAATGGGCGTGTGGTAGAGTGAGGTGGTATGGGAAAGAGTTTTGATATTGGGTTGGAACGGTTGACGGGTGCGGGTGTGTGCGGAAACGGGCAACTGCAGGAAGGCGGCGTAAAGCCGCCCCTACATGACGCGGGCCGGCCCTTCGCGGATCAGGGTAAACAGGATGTCGGCGCTACTGGAGAGACTTTTTATCTGGAGACGTTTGGGTGCCAGATGAATGACCACGATTCGGAGAAGGTGGCGGGGGTGTTGTTGGGGCGAGGGTACCGGCAGGTGGAGACGCCGGAAGCTGCGAAGGTGATACTTTACAACACTTGTTCGATACGGGAAAAGGCGGCGCAGAAGGTGTTTTCGCGGTTGGGAGAGTTGCGGCCGATGGCCGGTGACCAGCGGCAGGTGGCCAATGAAGAGGAAGATTTAACGCAGAGGGCACAGAGGAACGGCGCTGAGTACGCAGAGAAGAAAAACCCAATAGCACAGCCAGGAATGGCTGTGCCACAAGAACCGAAGCATCCGAGTCAGAGGAAGATTGTGAATTCAGGTGGGGGGAAGATTATTGGGGTGTTGGGGTGCGTGGCACAGCAGGAGGGCGAGGAGATATTTGAGCGGGCGCCGTGGGTTAGTTTGGTTTGCGGGTCGGCGAGTTACCGAAAATTGCCGCAGTTGATTGCGGAGTTGGAAGCGGGGAACCGGCGGGTGACGGGGCTGGATACGGATACCGACGAGACGTTTGAGACGGAGATTACGCGGCGGGACAATCCGTGGCGGGCTTATTTGACAATTATTGAGGGGTGCGACAAGGCTTGCTCGTATTGCGTGGTGCCGTTTACGCGGGGGCCGGAGCGGAGCCGGGCGAGCACGTCGATTTTGGAAGAGGTGCGGCGGCTGGCGGAAGCGGGGTACAGCGAAGTGCAGTTGCTGGGGCAGACGGTGAATTCGTACGCGGACCCGAGCGCGAGGAAGATGCGGTTTTCAGAGTTGCTGGCCGCGGTGGCGGGCGTGCAGGGGATCCGCCGGGTGAGATTTACGACTTCGCATCCGCGGGATTTTGGACAGGACATCGTGGAGGCGATCGAGGCGCATCCAACGATTTGCGACCACGTGCATTTGCCGGTGCAGAGCGGATCGACGGCAGTGCTGCGGGCGATGGCGCGGACATATTCGCGGGAAGAGTATCTGGAAAAGATTGCGTTAATGAAGTCGGCACGACGCCCGATCAGCATTACCACGGATGTAATTGTGGGATTTCCGGGAGAGACGGAAAAGGATTTTGAGGAGACGCTGAGTTTGCTGGACGAGGTGCAGTATGACGCGGTGTTTGCGTTCAAGTATTCGCCGCGGCCGAATACGCCTTCATTGAAGATGGAGGACGCGATTCCGGAGGAGGAGAAGGGACGGCGGCTGGGGATATTGATGGACCGGCAGCGGGAAATTCAGCGGGTGCGGAACGAAAAAGTGGTGGGTGAGACGGTTGAGGTGCTGGTGGACGGGAAATCGCGGCGGGAGAACCAATGGTCTGGGCATACGAGTTCGAATCGGGTGGTGAATTTCGCTTCACCGGAGCAGGAACTTCTGGGAGACTACGTGCAGGTGAAGGTGGTTTCGGCGATGCCGAATAGCCTGGTTGGGGAGATGGTAAGTAGGGCGTGAATCAAGAAGAGCAGCGCAGACGGAAAGAGATTTAACACAGAGGGTGCAGAGGTAGGAGCGCAGCGGACACAGAAAAGAGAAATACAAGAGCACAGGCAAGAGTGCCTGTGCCACGTTAGCGCAAGAGTGTGCAGTTGGTGGGATGATCGGCTGGGGGATAGGGGGGCGCGATGGAAGTGGAAATGAAGATACGCGGCCTGATGATGGATCCGGTTACGCAGATGCCGATAGTGGTGCTGAAGGATGTGCAGGGACAATCGGTGTTGCCGATCTGGGTGGGCGCGTATGAGGCCAATGCAATCGCGCTGGAGATTGAGAAGGTGTCCACGCCACGGCCGATGACGCATGATCTACTGAAGAACGTGCTGCTGGGGCTGGATGTGCATGTGCAGAAGATTGTGGTGAACGATCTGCGGGACGATACTTTTTTTGCACTGATCTGGGTGGAGCGGGACGGGGAATTGATGAGCATTGATTCGCGGCCCAGCGATGCGTTGGCGCTGGCGTTGCGGGTGGATTGCCCGATCTTTGTGGATGAAACGGTGTTGAAGAATTCTAAGGTGGCGACGGCGCTCGCGGAGCGGAGCTCGAATGAGCAGTTGAGGAATTATTTGGAAGGGCTGTCGGATGAGGACTTGGGCCGGTACAAGATGTGAAGGAAGTGGATAATAGATAACAGTGATCAGATAGCAGGAGGCGGGTGGCGGCACGGTTTCAACCGTGCCGTTTTTGTTTTTTGGGGGAAGAAAGGAAAAAACTTAACACAGAGAGCACAGAGGCGGAGCACGGTGTTCACTGAGAAGGGAAACCCAGCAGGCTGGCTCGAAAGACCAGTGCTACTTCGAAGATTGAAGCGAGAGGAGAATAGGAACCCAAGAGCACAGCCAGGAATGGCTGTGCCACATGGATTTTGGTGACTGAACGCGGGTTACAAGGGGAGGTGGTGGAGGCGGCGACGCCAGAAAAAGAGGAGGAGGATGCCGATCAGGATTAGGGAGGCGCTGAGGCCGACCCAGAGGCCGAGGGGGCCCCAGTGGCGGCGGAAGCAGAGCCAGGCGCCGAAGGGGAGACCCATGAGCCAGTAGGCGCCGAAGTGGCAGAGCATGGGAGTGCGGGTGTCGCCAGTCCCGCGTAGAGCGCCGGTGGCTACGGTCTGGATGCCGTCGAAGAGTTGGAAGGCGGCACCAGCGGCGAGCAGGCTGACCGCGGTGTGGATGAGGACCGGGTTGTTGGTGTAAATGCGGGCGATATATTGGGGGACGGCAAGAAGAACGACGCTCATGACCGACATGAAAGCGGCGCCGAGCAGGATGGCGGTGTCACCGGCGTTTTTTGCGCCGATGGGGTCGCGGCGTCCGATGGCTTGGCCTACGCGCACGGCGGCGGCGGAGGCGATGCCCAGAGGAACCATGTAAGTGAAGGCGACGGTGTTGAGGGCGATCTGGTGGCTGGCGAGAGGGATGGCGCCGAGGCGGGAGATTAGCGAAGCGACGGCGGCGAAGACGGTGACTTCCGCGGTGAGTTGAATCGCGGCAGGAAGGCCGAGAGCGATGAGGCGGCGGATGCGGGCTGCGTCGGGGAGGAGGGAGGACTCGCGGAGGCCCGTGTGGGCGCTCCCGTCGTACCAGAAGAGGAAGACGATCAGGACGAGGGCGAGATAGGCCCGGGAGACGGCGGTAGCGATGCCGGAGCCGACTACGCCGAGCATGGGAAAGCCCCAGTGTCCGAAGACGAGGATGTAGTTGCCGAGGAGATTGATGATGTTGGCGGTTACCAAGGCGAAGGCGATGGGGCGGACGAGATTCATGCCTTGGAGAGTGCGGCGAAAGGTGAAGTAGAGGAGGAGTGGAGTCAGGCCAATGGCGAGGGTGTGCATGTACGGGCGGGCGAAGAGAGCGACGTCGGGGGCAACGCCGAAGCGATCGTAGATGTTCGGGAGCAGCCAGACGGGGATAAGAAGGATGGGGGCCAACACGAAGCTCAGGTAGATGCCGTTGATGAGGGAGCGGTAGCAGTCGGGCTGGTTGCCGGCGCCGAAGGATTGGGAGACCAGCGTGTCCAGGCCTATGAGCAGGCCTTCCCCGAAGAAGACGAAGACCAGGAAGAGGCTGGAGCTGATGCTGACGGCGGCGATTGATTGGGCGCTGCTGGGGAGGCGGCCGACGAACATGGTGTCTTCGATGGCCATGCTTATCCAGCCGATTTCGGCCAAGACGAGGGGGATGGCCAGGTGGAGGGTGGGGCGGAGTTCGGAGCGCAGAGTGGACCAGGAGAGCATGAGGGGATAGGAGAGTTTACGAGGAAGGGGAAAGGAATGGAAAGTTGAAAATGGAAAACGGAAAATGGGAAGAAAAACCCGTTCTCCTGAGGCGGGCGCAGACGGGGCGCGCCCTTAAAACCGGAGGATACGGCACCCAGACGTTGGCGTTACTGGTTGGGGGAGAGGAGAGGGGAGTTCCATTGACGGAGGGGGATGGTGTGGATAGCTTGAGATGTCGAGTAGTGTGGGTGTGTTCCGGAATGGGAATGAATGGGAGTGCTCCGCGGGCGGAATGCGGCCGGCGTTGAGCACGGGGAGAGGACTGTGGCGTGGACGGATCAAGTGGCGGAGGAGGCGCGGCGGAGGCAGATTCGGGCGGGAATCCGGCTGAATTCGCGGGTGGAGTTGACCGTGGAATGGCTGGAAGACGGACGGACGTTGCAGGCTCCGGGGTATACGGTGGACATCAGCCCGAAGGGGTGCCTGGCGATCGTGGCACAGGGGTTTCCGTTGGGGCAGAAGATGCGAGTGACGCATTTGGGAACGGGAAAATCGACGGAGGCAAAACTGATTTGGAGAGGGCATGAGGGGCGGAAAGGCTGGGAGTTGGGATTAGAGATTGAAAATGAGGCGGGGGATTTTTGGGGCGTGGAGTTTTAGGGCAGATGGATAGCAGATAACAGCGAGCAGATCACAGGATTCCAGAGCGGTACGGTTTCGACCGTGCCGTTTTTGTTTTTTTGGGAAAGGAGAAAAATATAATACAGCGGGCACGGAGAGGGAGTACCCTTCGACATGGCTCCAGGGCGGGCAGAGTTCACAGAGAGGCGAACCCCAAGAACGCAGGCTGAAACCTAGGTTAGGCGGGAGGGCTTGGGGAGGAAAGGATTTCCACTGGGGGTATTGAAAATATTGACTTTTGGCTTGCGAATTGGGGGCGTGAAACGTAGAGTGGGCGTATGCCTCGGGTCCTGTCTGCCGGCATAACAACAAACAGAAATGATGTAGTCCCCGTGCCTCACGCGACGTGTGTGTGAGTGGAGATGGCGCCGAGATGACCGCAATTATTACGATAGCAAATCAGAAGGGCGGCGTCGGAAAGACGACGACGGCCATCAATTTGGCTGCGGCGATAGCACATAAGGGAAGGCGAACGCTGCTGATTGACCTCGATCCGCAGGCAAATTCGACGATTGCGTTTTTTAGCATGGGGGATGTGGCGTCGTCGATGTTCGATGTGCTGGGCGATGCGCATACGCCGATGTCGGAAGTGATTAAGCCAACGAAGGATCCGATGCTGAACGTGGGCAGCGGGCGGCTGGCCCTGGCGAAATTGGAGACCGTGCTGGCGGGGCAGTTTGACGCGCCGTACCGGTTGAAGGATGCGCTGGCGCCGGTGTTAAAGGATTACGATTACGTGGTGATTGACACGCCGCCGTCGCTGGGAATCTTGACGGTGAATGCGCTGGTGGCGTCGACGCACCTGGTGGTGCCGATTCAGGCGGCGTATTTTGCGATCGAGGGCACGGACGATTTACTGGAGACGTATGAGCGGATCCGAGCGCGGCCCAATCCGCAGTTGAAGATGCTGGGCGTGGTGATCACGCTGTACGACAAGCGGACGAATATTTCGAAGGATACGCACGGTCAGATTCGCGCGGTGTTTGGCGAAGTGCTGTTCAAGACAAAGATCGGGAAGAACGTGCGACTGGAAGAGAGCCCGGCGTACAAAGAGACGATATTGACCTTTGCTCCCAAGTCTCCGGGGGCGATTGAATACAAAAAATTAGCTTCGGAGGTCGTCCAACGTGTTGAAGAAAGCCGGGTTGCCCGTCACGCTGAAGATGCGGCATGACGCGCACTACGTAGAATCACTGACGAGTTACAGCGGAGCGGCGGTTGGACGGATGATCCCCGTGGATCAGATCCGGCCGAATCCGGATCAGCCACGAAAGTCGCTGGGCGATTTGCGTGAGCTGACGGATTCGATCCGAGAGAAGGGCGTGCTGGAGCCGTTGCTGGTGCGCTTTGTGGCGCGCGAGGATTGCTACCACATTATTTCCGGCGAGCGGCGGTATCATGCGGCGCGGGCGGCGGGGCTGCGCGAAGTGCCGGCCATCGAGAAGATGGCGGACGACGCGGAGACGCTGGAGATTGCGCTCATTGAGAATATGCAGCGGAAGGATTTGACGCCGTTTGAAGAAGCGGATGGGTTGCAGCGGCTGGCGACTACGTTTGAGTACCGGCATGAGGACCTGGCGAAGAAGATTGGGAAGTCGCGGGCGTCGGTTTCCGAGACGATGGCGTTGCTGAGCATTCCGGAGGCGCTGCGGAAGAAGTGCATTGAGAGCGGAGTGACCAGCAAGAGTTTGCTGCTGCAGATTGCGCGGCAGCCTAGTGAGAAGAAGATGCTGGAGATGTTTGCGAAGATTTTGCAGGGCGGGCTGACTAGAGATGCGGCGCGGCAGGATCGGAATGATGAGAAGGGACTGGCGCCTCGGCCGCAGCCGTTTGTGTTTCAGTTTGAGCCGGAGAATGAGATGTTTAAGTTTCGGCTGCAGTTTAAGAAAAGCCATGTGACGCGGGATGAGTTGATTCGGACGTTGCGGGAGATATTGGAGCAGTTGGAGGGGAAGGACGAGGAGAAGTATCCGGCGGCGTGAGGGGCAGGAGCGGATAACAGCGATCAGATAACAGATAGCAGGAAGCGGAGAGGCGGCGCGATGAGTTGCGCCGCTTTTTGTTTCTGGGAAAGGAAGATTTAACCGCAGAGTTCACAGAGGGCCGCAGAGTTAGCGGAGATGGCGTCGGTGCTACGTGTGGGTATAATTTGGGGACTATGGAACTGACGGAGCGGCAGATGCGGGTGGTGGAGCGGCTGGTGGGGGCGGGGTTTCGGCCGGTGGCTATACCTCCTTATGAGCGGGCTTTGATATTTCGGAAGGGGGAGTGCGCGGGGGTGTTGGGGCCGGTGGAGAATGGCGGGTTGAAGTTGCTGGTGCCGATGACGTTTTTGGTGGATGGGAATTTGAGCGTGAAGTTGAAGCGGGGTGGCGGGGAAGTGTTTGTTTGGAAGGGGAAAGAGTTGGCGGCTACGGAGGAGTTGTTGGGGGAGCTGGAGAGGTTTCGGGCGGAGTTGGTGGGGGTCTTGGAAGGGAATGTCATGCAATAAAGGATTGGAGAGCCGATGAAGACATGGCTTGGGGCCTTGCTGATGACCTGTGCCGTAGTAGCTGTTGCCCACGCAAAGAGAACACCCGCGCCGGTCGTCCCGCCGATCACGCATGGAGGCGTCGTTTATCACGCGAGGGGAGATGGTGAAACCGCTTTCATCGTTGCGAATGACGAGAAGACGGGGAATCAGTTATGGAAGGCGAAGGTCTATCACGTCCAGATCGATCCATTGAAAGAGGCTGACGTTCAAATGATGTTCATTAGAGGCATGCTGCTGTTTGGCGAAAAACTGTTGATTCAGGATCAGGCTGGGCGTTGCTACCAACTCGAGCTAGAAACGCATAAGGTCCAAGGCACCAGTTGTAAGAAGTATCGGTCTGTAAAGTCAGCCACGCCGTAGCAGGTTGAAAAAAGCCAGCGCTAAGTCGCGAGTTTGACGGGGCGGATGTAACCGTTCGCAGAGCGCAGAAATCGAACAGATTATGACTACTTATAACATTGTTTGTATTGGAGCGGGACCTACCGGGCTGGCTTGCGCGATGGAGGCGAAGAAGGCCGGGATGCAGGCGCTGGTGATTGATAAGGGATGCTTGTGCAATTCGATTTACAACTACCCGGTGAACATGGTGTTTTTTACGACGCCGGAACTACTGGAGATTGGCAATTTGCCAATGGTGTGCGGCGGGGACAAGCCGACGCGGCTGGAGGCGTTGAAGTATTACCGGAAGGGCGCGGAGCATTACGGGCTGGAGTTGCGGCTGTTTGAGAAAGTATTGCGGGTGGATGGTCGGGACGGCGCGTTCACGGTGGTGACAGGGACGAGTAGCGGGCGGGAAGAGAAGTATCACGCGAAGAAAATTGTGGTGGCGACGGGATACTACGATTTGCCGAATGAGATGGGCGTGCCGGGCGAGCATCTACCGCATGTGAATCACTACTACACGGAGCCGCACCCGTTCTGGAATCAGGATGTGGTGGTGATTGGAGGGAAGAATTCGGCGGTGGAATCGGCGCTGGATTTGTATCGGAATGGGGCGCGGGTGACGCTGCTGGTGAGGTCGAAGGAGTTGGGCGCTTCGCTGAAGTATTGGGTGAAGCCGGACATTGAGAACCGGATCAAGGCGGGGCAGATCCAGGCGCTGTTCAGCACGCGAGTGAAAGAGATTGGGCGCGACGGGATTGTGGTGGAGAACGATGCGGGGGTGCAGGAATTGGCGGCGCGGCAGGTGTTTGCGTTGACGGGATATCACCCGGATTACGAGTTTATTGAGGCGCTGGGAGTGCGGCTGGATAAGGAGAGCCGGCGGCCGGCGCTGGATCCGAATACGTTGGAGAGCAATGTGGCGGGGATTTATCTGGCGGGTGTGGTAGTAGCGGGGCGGCATACGGGAGAGATATTTATTGAGAATGGAAGATTTCATGGGAAGCAGATTATTGAAAGCTTGAAGTGAAAATGGAAAATAGAAAATGGAAATTGGGAAGTAGTTATGGACTGGGAATTTGTTGAGGTGGGTTTCTAACACGGAGGGCGCAGAGACAGAACACAGAGAGCACAGAGAAGAGGTATTTTGCGGGGTGGCGGGGGTTTGGTAGACTGGCGGGGTAGTTAGCGTTGGGTTTGCGCGGGATGTTAGGGTTTGACGGCCCTTGTATCATTTTTGGGAATGCGGGTTGAGGCTTGGGTTTCTTGCTGGCCGACCTAAAGGTCGGCCACTACATGAGGATTATGGCAAATTTAATTGGGGAAGTGGCAGAGACGACGGTGGCGCTGGTGCGCGGGTTTGCGGTTACCTGGAAGAATATGTTCCGGAAGACGGTGACGGAGAACTATCCGCACGAACCGGTGCATTTTCAGCCGCGGTATCGCGGGATCCATGTGCTGCACCGCGATGAGAGTGGTTTGGAGAAGTGCGTCGGATGCTTTTTGTGCGCGGCGGCTTGCCCGGCGAACTGCATATACATTGAGGCAGCGGAAAACACGGATGTGAATCGGATTTCGGCGGGGGAGCGGTACGCGTCGGTATACAACATCGATTATTCTCGGTGCATTTTTTGCGGATATTGCGTAGAGGCTTGCCCGACGGATGCGATTACGCATGGACACGGGTTTGAGCTGGCGACGTATGACATTAATTCGCTGGTGTACCGGAAAGAGCAGATGCTGGAGAACACCAAGGGGGAGTTGCCGGCGATACAAAAAGTCTAGCGAGAATTAGAAAATAGAAGATAGAAAATTGAAATTGAGAAGGGCGCTCCGAGAGATCGGGGCGCTTTTTGTTTTTAGAGGGAAGAAAAGATTTCACACAGAGTTCGCGGAGGAGGAGCGCGGAGATCACAGAGAAGCGGAACCCAAGAGCACAGCCACGAATCATCCCGCGACAACCGCGGAGCGACGGCAGCTGTGCCACAAGTAAGAAGGGAGACAGAGTCCTCTAAAAAATATACAGGGTCCGTGACGTAATTTCTCGAGGTGAGCGGTGAGAATTGTTGACGCGGGCTTGGAGCTGAGGGGCTTTGGACCGCAGGGTTGCGACGCGGCGGCGAGGCCGCTGTGGAAGAGGGATGTCGGGCGCATAGAGAGGGCTGTCGGGAGCACACCTTTCCGTCCATGCGGCGCGCGGTGCTCGCTGGACAAAATCGGGAAAACCGAATGGCTTTCGCAACGAACAGCCGGCGAAAGGTCAAACGCGACGACGCGAAGCGTTTGGTTGAGCGAGTCGATCCGCCAAAAGATTATCGGACACAGAATGGCCGCTGGAGGGTATCAGCCCGGAAGGGGCTTGATCCGGCTCGGGCTGGACGTTGGCGGTGCGCATATTACGTTCACGCAGTTCGAGGAGCACGCGAGCGACCATGGCGTTGGTATTTTCGTCGATCCATTGGTCGAGGAGGGAATTGATTTCCTTGCGAAGATTAGAGGCGTGACCGAGGCGGGAGAGTTCGTAACTCTGGAGGGTGTTGCGGGAAGCAGTGAGAAGAAATTCCCAGGGTGGCTGGGTGCGGCAGGTGTTCATAGGGGCCTCCAGCAGCAGTGTAGTAACGTAAGCGACGGGTACCGTACCACTAGGAACTACATGATTACTAGTGACAGCAGGGTATCCGGGCTGTGGAAAATTGTGGAAAACGGGGAGAGGCCGCAGGGAGCATGCAGCGGATGCGCGGGGGATTACGAGGATCCGGACCGCAGCGCTTGGGAGGAGGACTTCGAAGAGGAGGAGTTGGAGTTGGAGTTGGAGTTGGAGGAGGAGGTGGGGGATGAGCCAGGAACTGATGAGTGAAGGGGCGGTGGCGATGACATCGGAGTTTGCGGCCAATCGAGCGGCGCGTGGGAAGCGGACGCAGAGAGAAACGCTGCTGCATGTGCTGCGGATGGCGGGGCGGTACGAGATGTGGATGACGCTGGAGGAGATGGCGGGGAAGACGAAGTATTCGCCGGCGAGCATTTCGGCGCAACTGCGGCATTTGCGGAAGCCGGAATACGGAGGGTGGGTGGTGGAGAAGAGGCCACGAGCGCGGGAGAAGAAGGAAGTGGTGTGGGAGTACAGATTGGCGGGATGAAAGGAGGTAGAGGAATGTCGGGAAGTTGAGGAGGCAAGGAAGAAGCGATCGGAGGGGGAGATGAGCGTCAAGCCGGAGATGGCGTTTGATGTTTGTTGGGAAGTGTATCGGGGGGCGCGGGAGGTGATGGAATCGAAGCGGGGGATTGCCGCGCTGAACATGGAGATGGAGACGAAGTACGAGTGGCGGCCGGACGTGCGGCCGAAAATGAAGGATTGGGTGGCGGATTTTGCGCTGGCGGGGCAGGCGGCGCTGGAGGGGCCGGAGTGGGCGTCGAGGATGGTGTTGTTTCGGTTGTACTATTTGGGATTGGCGCCGTATGAGCGGGCGCGACATTTTTTGGGGTTGAGCGAGCGGGGGTGGGTGAATTGGTCGGAGGAGATCCGCAGGCGATGCGGGGCAGAGATTTTGCGTAGGGGGATGTTTCCGCCGCGGAGGTATTTCAGTGGTGGAGAGTGAGGCGACGAAGATGTGCTGAGACGATCCAATCAGCGATGTGAAGGATGATCAGAACAAGGAAGACGCCGACGGCGAAGTCGAAATAGATAGCCAGGCCATGAAAGATGAAATCCCAACCGGTGAGGCTAGAGTCGACCAGGGATCTGAAGTTCGCCGGCATTTGCAAAAAGAAGGCTAAAGCGAAGAGCAATGTTGAAAGGAAAGTGAGCTGACTTAGATTGTCGGATTTGTTGCGCATGAGCGCGAGTAGACGGTCGCTATTCTTGTGATCGTTGGTAGCTGCTTGATTCTTGAAGGAGCGCAGGGAAATCAGGATTCGGGATAAAGAGAAAAGTGTGTAGATGGCAACGCCTCCGAGGTAGAGGGCGTAGAGCTTGCAAAGGGGAAGAAGTTCGAGCCAGAAGGCTCGGAGGTTGGGGGATTCCGTGGTCAGGCACATTATGCTTTGATTAGGCACCGGCCAGTGGGCCTTTGTTCCGGCATAGGAAGAGCGGGACCAGATTCGTCTAGTTAAGAATTTTCAAGATTGAAGAGCGGAGATTGGTTGCCGCTCGATCGTAAGAGCCCACCCATTCTGCAAAGGGCGCAGAAAGGGTGGGGCACCCTCAAGATCATTTGTGGATTGGCGTTGGAGCGGGAACTCAAGAGGGCGGCCTAAAGCCGCCCCTACGTGGGAGAAATTAGGAGAGGATTAACGAGTCGCCGGGGCGGAGGAGTTTGTGGGTTTCGGAGGGGGCGACGCGGGTGTTGGTGGAGAGGCGGTAGAAGTGGTCGAAGCGGGGGCGGGGGGACCACGGGGGTAGAGTTGATTCGCGGAGCTGGGTGAAGCGTTTTTGGAAGCCGTCGAGATTTTCGCCGGTGAACGGGTTGCGGGGAGGGACGGGGCAACGGGCGCAGGGGTTGCTGCCCTCAAAATGGACTTCGCCGATCTGGAACCGGATGACGCTGCGTTCGTTTTCGCCAAAGAGTTGATCTTCCCACCAGGCAGGGACTCCATTGATTTCGAGAGAGGCGCGGAAGCGGAGGCGGGCTTCGTCGAGAGAGATGGCGGGGAACCATTCGCAGACGGATTCGAGCGAGGCGGTGGAGACGATGGCGGGGCCGCTGGCGATGGTGTCGTCGGGGAAACCGTTTTCGGAGTAGCGGATGATGATTTGTTGCTCGAAGAAGACGCTGAACCATTCGGCGGCGTCTTCGTGGGCGCCGGGGAAGTCGAAGGTGCGCGTGGGAATGTTGCGGCGATCGTTGGGGACGGAGAGGGTGACGCTGCGGAGATCGGGAGAATAGTTGGCGCGGATGAGGTGTATAGCGGGGGTGCGCTTGCCGTTGACCCATTTGCCATCCACGGAATAAAGAGCCCAGGAGCGATCAAGGACCAGGCCGCCGGAAGGGGAGATGCGCGCTTCGGGGACGGAGATGGGGTCGAGGGATTTGATGGGGTGGAGACGAATGTTGGCGAGGACTGGGGCCGCTTGCGGAGAGGACATGGAAAAAGTTTAGCAGAAGAAGGATGAAAGGAAGTAGCGGGGTAAAGGAGCAACGACGTAATTCGGAAAGAAGTTGGGAGAGGGATGCGGACAACACAGAGGCGCTGAGGGGATGGAGAAGAGAGACCCAGGAGAGCGCAGTGTTGAGAATCCCAGGAGCGCTGGCTTAAAAAGCGGCGCCTACAGCTAGAAATTGGGAATTGTGTTTAGCGCCGGATTTGTTGGACAGTGAATTGAGTGTATTCATGCGGCGGCTCCGAGTGCAAGGAGTTGCTGGCGCGCCTGGGCTGGCGTGAGGTAGCCCAAGCGCTGGACGATCCAGCGTTGGTTGTAGCGCTCACGAAATTCCGCCAGCGCGCACCGCAGTTCCTCCACGTTCTGGAATACCCTGACCCACAACAACTGCTCTTTCAGCGTGCGAATGAACCGCTCCACGCAACCGTTACATTCCGGCTGGCGCACGAACGATGGGGAAGACTCCATGCCCAGAAAGGCAATTTCCGCTTGATAGTCGTCGCTCATGTACTGGCTGCCGTGGTCGTGCCGGTTACGGATGCCCGCCGCCGCGCCGGCGCGGAAACCGCCGCAGTAATCGCGCACCCCTTGTCGCAGTGGCTCTAGCGCCTCGAAGCGCGTGGCTTTCTTGGCCGCGTGCAAGCCCACGCATTCCGTGGTGCAGTGATCCACTGCCACGAACACCGTCACCTGGCCTTCCTCGACGGTGGCCGTCATGGTGTGGTCGCTGGCCCAGACTTCGTTAGGCCGCGCCGTAATGATCGTGCCCGTATGGGGATTCTCGGCTTTCGGAAACATGCGCGTCGGCGCCAGCAGTTGTGCTTCGCGCATCAGCCGCAGCACCCGCGCTTTCGATGTGCGCACTTCCTGAAAGCGCAGCCGTGCCCACACTTTGCGATGGCCCTCGCCGTAAAATGGAGAGGCGTCGAGGACCTCGCGGATCTTCTCGAGCAACGCCGCATCGCTCCAAGCGGTTTTCGGTCCGCGCCGTCCTAACACTCGCCCAGGCTGCGCGGCAATTTCTCGCCGAAAGTAAAAGCTGGAACGCGCCATCTCCCATTCCCGCGTGACACGCACCACGCCGTAACGTCGTCCCGTGAAGGGCGAAGCGGCGCGGCTCATGGCTTCGACCTCCGCCAGACCAAAGGGCGTCCGGCCTCCATGCGGTGAATTTTCTCCCGCAGCAACTCGTTGCTCATGCTCAGATCGGCCACCAGTGATTTCAGCCGCTGCGTCTCTTCGTCGTCCACATCGACTTCCCGCGCTTTCAGGTTCGCCGCGCCGCCCTCCAGAAACTGATCTCGCCAGCCGGACAGCGTTGCTGCGATCACACCCAGTTCGCGCGAGAGTGTTTCCAGGTCTTCCCCGCGCAGCAGCCGCAGCACCGCTGCAAACTTACGCTTCGCCGACCAGCGGCCCCGGCCGTCGCGCCGCTCTTCGGGAGGCCCTCCAGTCGCCCTCCGGGCGCCTTCCGGGCCTCCCGAAGCTGATTCTTTCTCCTTGCTCATACACACCTCCTCGTGATCTCTGATTCATTTTCATCACAATTCGGTGTCCAACAAAATCCTAGGGCGCGGGACCGGGCATAGCCGAGTATTCAGGCGCCGGATCTAACCGGGTGTTTGTTTTTTTTGAGGCTAATATGAATCAGCAAAGTGCGATGACTATGCAAGTTCCGGACCGCCCGGCGAACGAAGTGTTCGCGTTAACGGATGAGCAGATTTTGGGGATGGAGCCGCAGGAAGAGGAAGTGGCGAGTGGCGAGAGAAATGCCAGCCAGCATCTACCGGCGGTTGCCGCAACGGCAACGGCCTCCGCTCGAGATGGCGAGAAAGGCGCACAGGCCCTTCGCGAAAACAGTTCGGGGCAAGCAGGAATGGCCGTGCCACAGGAGCCGCCCGGGTGGCTGGCGCGGGAGATGAAGGATCCTTGGGTGGGGGATGAAGCGCGGGAGTTGTGGGAGGGAGTGCAGAAGGCGGAGCGGGAGACGGCGGCTTATCGGGAGGCGTTTGGTTCGCCGGAGGATGCGCGGGCGCTGAAGGAGATTTATCCGGGAGGGGTGGCGGAGGCGAAGGGCGCGGCGGCGAGGGCTCGGGAGTTGGCGGAGATTGATGCGGTATTTTTTGGGGCGGCGGGGAAGCCGGCGGAAGAGTTGCGGGCGGGGCGCGTGGCGTTGGTGGAGAAGTTGTACGCGCAGGATCCGGGGGCGTTTCGGGCGATGGTGGAGGCGGGGGTAAGGATTTTGGGGAAAGCGCCCAGTGGCCAGCGTTCGGTGGCCGGTGAAGCGGGAACTGCGTTAGCGCATGATGCAAACAATGCGCACGGGTCCCTGCGCACTGCGATTGATAGATCAGGGGACGCGGATGAGGCGCACGTATTGGAGAATAGTGGTGCGCACGCAGATGGGAAAGGCGCACAGCCAGGAATGGCTATGCCACAGGAGGTGGTTGGGCGGTATCGGGAGTTTGAGCGGGCTACGAATGCGGAGTTGGAGAGGAGCGTTGGTGGGACGATTGCGCGGGCGATGGAGGCGGCTTTGCCGAATTTGCGGCAGGTTGGAGGGGCTGGAGAGGGCGCGCCGCTACAAGAACGTTTGCGCGGGGCGGTGAGGGAGGAGGTGGAAGCGGCGTTGAGGTGCGACGCTTCGCTGGGCGAACAGGTGGCCAAGGTTTTGAGCGGACGGAGATTTGATGAAGGGGCGCGAGCGCAGGTGGTGCGGTTGATTGATGCGCGGGCGCAGCAGTTGGTGTCTGGGGCGGTGCGAAAAGTGGTGGGAGCGTGGACGGCGGCTACGCTGGGAACGACCCGGAAGAGAGAAACCGGCGCGGAGAGTTTTGGAGGCGGGGAGCAGGAGCGGAGAAGTGATGGGGCCGTGAATTCTTCGCGAACGAGAGAGAGTGGCGGCCACGCGGGCGGGCGGAATGAGAGAGCGGTGGGGAATTCCGCAACGAAGAATTTGTCGCGGGGTCGAGTGGATTACCGGAAATTCAGCGATGAGCAGATTTTGGGGATGTAGGGGAGATGAGGGATAGCAGATAACAGCGATCAGATAACAGGATGCGTGGAACGGCACGGCGGAGACCGTGCCGTTATTTTTTTGGGCGGGGAGAGGAATCGGATTTAACAGGGGTCAGAGGTGGAGCACCCTTCGGCTTCGCTCAGGGCAGGCAGAGGTCGCGGAGAAGAGGCGGGGAAGATTGGGCCGGCTAGGCTGTAGCCCAGCGCCAACAGGGGATTTTGGATAGTACAACTTAAGGAGAGAAAAATATATGACAGCACAAGCAAACGCGAATGTTATCGCGTTGCAGCTCGAGAAGGTGCGCGACAAAGTGCCCCTGCTCTATGAGCGCGACGACATTCTATTGACGATGATCCAGCAGCGGGGAGACATCGAGAAGATATCCAGCCGGAACATGCGGCTGCCGCTGCAGGTGAATCCCGGGGGCAAGGCTGGGTCGTATAACGCGGACGGCGGCGACCTGGGGCGCGGTTCGGGGACGCAGTATGACGTGGCGCAGGTTTCGCCGATCTTCTTCCGGTTCGCGATTGAAATCACGAAGCTGGTGGAATACGCGACGAACGGGCGGGAACGCGCGGTGGAGAATGCGGCGAAGCGCGAAGTGGCAAACGGGATGAAGCAGTTCCGCTCGTTTCTGGACAAGCTGATGCAGACGGCGGGGAACGGCGTGCTGGGAACGATCAGCAACGTGGCGGGAACCACGTTCACGATGACGGTTCCATATGGCGCGGCGCTGGTGTATCCAGGGCAGACGATCCAGATTTACGACACCACGCTGACGACGAACCGCAACGTAGCGGCGGGAGTGACGACCACGGTGGTGTCGGCGGATCCGATCACGACGCAACAGATCACGGTGGACAACGTGCCAACGGGAACGGTGGCGACGGATGTTATTGTGCACGACGGGTTGACCGGGGCGCAGCCGGTGTCGCTGTTCGGGGTGAAGTATCACCAGAACAACGCGACAACGGGGACGTGGTTGAACCTGAACCGCGCAACGTATCCGATCCTGTTGCAGACACCGCGCGTGAACGCGGGAAATGCGGCGCTGACACCGGCGAACGTGAGGCTGGCGATCAACAAGGTGAGGAAGGCGCTGGGCATCAATCATCTGACGAAGCTGATCGCCTACATGGCCGTGGAGCAGGAGCACGCATGGGAAAACCTGGGGATCACGGTGAGCCAGATCATCAAGGAAGGCGGCACGGGCGGCGGGAACGATCTGGATTTGCTGTTCACGGGGCGGAAGACGATGAGCGGGATTCCGATCAAGTCGAGCGTGAACGCGGACCAGACGCGGGTGGATTTTCTGGATTTGTCGCACTGGGGAAGGGCCGTGTTGAAGGACATTGATTTTTACGAGGTCAATGGGAACACGGTGTTTCCGATTTACGGGACGAGCGGCGGGATTGCGGCATCGTACATCTTTTATTTTGATACGGCGTTTCAGTTGTGGAGCGATTCACCGCGAAGTGGAGCGTATATCGACACGTTGGCCAGGCCGAACGGGTACTGATCAGGCGTCCAGTGGCCGGTGCTCGGTGGCCAGTGAAAAGATCTCCTTTCACTGGTCGCTTGTCACCGGTCGCTGGCCACTCTACTTCAATGATTCGGGTGATACGAGAACTGCATGAGACGCCGGAGAGTGTGGCGCGGCGGTTGTTGGTGGCTGGGGGGATGAACCGGTATGGCGAGGCGAATTACCGTGTGGTTTGGGGCTGGAACCGGTTGGGATGGATTGGCGGGAAGTTTGAGGATCGCGATGAGCGCGGGGATTTGATCAGGGAAGTGGCGGAGCTACGGCGGGAGCCGAAGTATCCGCAAGTTAATCGGTGGCATGTGGAGAGGTGGGTGCCGCCGGAGGCTTATGGATCGCCGCGGGCCTGGTATGCGCAGACGGTGGAGCGGGCGGATGGCGTGAGTGTGGCGGCGCTGGGGCCTTATCCGGAGCGGGGGGAGCATGAGCATTGTTTTATGTTGCAGGGGCCAGGCGGGGAGTTTGTGCAGTTGACGCCGACAATTGTGGAGCATGTGGCTCGGGCGATCGAGTGGGCGCGGGGACGGGATCGGGCGGGGCAGCGCGCGAAGTTGTATGAGAGGGAAGCGCAGGCAGAGCGGGCGTATGAGGAGTGGGCATTTGAGGTGATGGATGATGGGGCGCGGGCGATGGGTGGAGCGCCGATGGTGGCGGTGAGGTAGAGGAGGAAAAGGAAGTAAAGGAGGTTAAGGACCAGGAGAGATCGTCCAGGGCGTGAATGGAGTTGCGATGAGAGCGAGCCGGGTTGAGGTTTGGTTGAAGGGGATGGTGGCGGCGGGGATTAGCGGGGCGGCGGGTGGGGTGATGACGGGATTGGCGGCAGTGGGCATTGATCCGGGGCATTTTAATTTGCAGGCGGGGATGGGGGCGACGGTGAGGATTGGAGCGGCGGCGGCATTGATTAATGCCGTGATTGGAGTGGCGGCGTATTTGCAGAAGTCGCCGTTGCCTGGGGAGTAGGAGCTCGGCTTTTGGGGTTGGCTCGTTTGGGAGTCGGGATGAAGTTGTCATGGCCGATCGGGGATAACAGTAATCAGTTATCAGTAATCAGGAAGCGAATAGGGCGGGGAATATGCCAGTAGTTGGATCGAGTGCTTATAACACGGCGGGGCAGATTACTTCGCTGGTGAGGTCGCTGTTGAATGATGCGGCGGGGAATTTGTTTACGGATACGGTTTTGCTGCCCTATCTAAATTCGGCTTACCGTAAGGTGCAGCGGGCGATCGGGAACGCCGGCGGCGGCGGGTTTATCCAGGACGATGCACTGCTGGTGGTGACCGCGGTGGCAGAGCAGGACGCTTCGCTGCAGGTGTCCATCAGCGATGCGACCGCGCCGCCGAATCAGTTGCCGACGGATCTGCTGGTGCCGCTGAAGCTTTGGGAGCGGCCGAATTTGTCCACGCAGGAATTCGATGAGATGGTGGATTTGACGCGGCATGGCGGGCTGCCTTCGCGCGAGCAGGACGTGGTGCTGAGCGTGTGGGAGTGGCGGGCGGATGGATTGTGGTTTTTGGGGGCGACACAGGATACGCAGATTCGCTTGCGGTATTTGAAGGCGTATCCGGATTTTACGGATTCGACTTCGCCGGTGCTGGTGCGGAATGCGCAGGAGGCGCTGGCGTATGCGACGGCGGCGGGGGCGGCCTGGGCGCGCGGGAGCCCGTTGGCGGAGAAGTGGGATGACGCGGCGGCGGATGCGATTGAAGACCTGGTGGTGGCGGCGATTAAGAGAGAGCAGCAAAGTGGGCGGCGGAGACGGCCGTTTTCGGCGAGAAGCGGATACACGCCGTTTTGAGGAGAGAGTTATCAGTACTCGGTAATCAGTAATCGGAAAGAGCTCCCAAGGTTTTCGCTAGAGGAGTGGCTTACGTTGAGATCCTTCGCACATCCTCGCCGGATGTGCTCAGGATGACAGGGCTTGGGGTTGGCGAAGGATCGGTGGAAAAGAGGGTGGGGAGAATATGGCTATTACGATTACGCTGCTGCCGAATAATGTGGACAGCAGCGCGAGCAATTTTGTTTATGCGGTGGCTACGTTGGCGTTTTCGGGGAACTACGTGACGGGCGGGGATACGTTGGATTTTACCCAGGTGGCGAATGTGCTGCCGTCGGACACGATCGTGCAGGCGTTTGCGGAAAGCCAGAATGGAAACAGCGGGTATTACATTCCGGTGCAGGGCGCGGCGCTGAATAATTGGAGGTTGAAGGCCTTTGTTGGTGGCGGCACGGAGATTACGGCGGGAGCGTATCCGGGAAGCGTGACCGGGGATATTGTGCAGCTTTCGATCACCGCGCGGAAGTTGCTGTGACGCGGAGGGAAGAAATTAGGCGAGAGGGCGCAGCGGAAGAACTCAGAGTGCACGGAAAAGAGTAGACGCGGCCCGCCTGCCGTGGCGAACGGGCCCTGCAAGAGTTGGAGAGTCCCAAGAGCGCAGCCAGGAATGGCTGCGCTCCAAGTACAGGACTGAAATTGACATGATACGATCGAAAATGCGTATGGGAATTTTGTGGGTCATTGTGACGGTGGCGCTGCACTTGTGGCCGGGCGGGGTTGGGCCGGCGCATGGGCAGGGATCGCGCAAAGACGACCTCGTGTTTAACACGCGAGGAGTGCCGCTGGCGGGAGCGGCGGTGCGGGTGTGCGCGATGCCGGCGATCGGGCAGCCGTGTGCACCACTGGCGCTGATCTATTCGGATCCTGGATTGACGCAGGCGCTGGCGAATCCGACGGCGACCGACGGGCTGGGGAACTACTCCTTTTATGCGGCGCCTGGGCAGTACGAGATTGAGATCAGCGGGCCTGGCATTACGACCAAGCAGATTCCGAATGTGATCCTGCCAAGCGATCCTTCCTCGCCGACTTTCAGCAGCATCAGCTCGACGGGAGGAATCAGCGCGTTTTCGTTGAGCTTGACGGGAAACCTCACGGTGAATGGCAGCACCAGCGTGATCGGCAACCTGGCTAGTGGGACGCTGACGCTCTCGAACCAGGGAAGACCGCCGGGGGCGGCGAGCAGCGGCACGGTGAATCTGTACACGAAGACGGCCGACAAGCGGCTGTACTACAAGGACGAGACGGGGACGGAGGTAGGGCCGATTGCCAGCTCGAGCGGCGCACAGACGAACCAGCCGAACACGTTTACGGCGCCGCAAAATATAGATGCCGATTTTCACACCAAGGGGCCGAATCCGTGGCTGGATATGACGCGGTTTGGCGGGTACATCGGGCCAATCTATAGCACAAACGCGACTACCTGTTCAATCACTGCCAGCTCCATGGCTGCATCGTGCGCTTCGGCGTCGGACTTTGCGAATGGTCACGGTATCTTGCTATTGGGAGCGGGGCCGGCGCCTGCGATTGCCACACCGCAGGCGCCCACGGTGACGCCGCTGTTTCAGGTAGGCTCGACCACTCGGAATTATTGCGTGGCCGACCGCGACTGGGCGGGAGGATTGACGCCCTGCGGCGCGGCGGGGTCGACGAGCACTGCGCCGGCGTCCATGGCGTTGCAGACGTATTCGATTTCGAGCTGGTCGTTCAGCAACGGGGTGTTCACGGTGACGACGGCGGCGGCGCACAACATGCCGACGACAAGCTCGGGCATCCAGAGCGAGCCCTACTCGCAGATTGAGATTCAGGGTGGCACGACCAATAACGTGCAGTGCGAAGGCGCGTTTTCGCTGACCGCGGTGCCCAGCGCCACAACTTTTCAGTTTACGCGGAACGAACTGACGGCAGCGGGTGGGGCGATCCCAGCTTGCAGCGGCGGCACGATGCGCATTCTGCCGAAGGTCATGCTGAAATGGGATTCGCATTACACGTACAGCGTGCAATCGGCGACGTGTTCGGGCGGAAACGCGACGGTGACGGTTTCACCGGGAGTTTATGGACCGACCGGGCAGGCAGCTTCGACCTGGGTAGTGCCCTGGCTGGTGAAGGCCATTTTCTCTGGGATAACGGACACCCATTACAACGGAACTTATCTGATCGCACAGTATACGCCAACCGGAACGGCGCCGAATGCGGTGCAATACGGGCTGGGAAGCTGCTCGGGCGTGTCCAACGTCGGGGCTGGCGGAACGATGACGCTGGTGCCCGGCAAGGCGGTGAAAAATCACTTAATCTATGAGTGCACGGGAAGTTCTTGCGCGCTGCCGGCGAATGCCGCGAATTACTCGCTGGTGGGGGTGGCTACGGGCACCGATGGATACTTCGTGGATAAGGGCTACGGCGTGAATGCCGCGTCAATTGATCTTGGCGACGCTCCTACCACCGCGCCCACATCGGCGATAAACGAGTATCTGGACACCACGATTACCGCGGGCGGAGGCACCACTTCGCTGACATTGGCGAAGGCGGCGAGCAACACGGTGTCCGGGGCCAAGGCATTCCACGATAACGTGCCGAATCTGCTGGCGGCTTGTGCGGCGATCGCGCAGGGCGGCACTGGGCAGAACAGCGGGCATATTGTCATCCCCGCGGCGACGTCGATCTACCAGGATTTTCCGATCGCGGGCAACTTCGATATGGCGGGAAATTTTGCGCAATTTCCACGCAACTGCAACGGGGTGGTGCTGGATTTCCGGACCACGGTGTTTCAGCTGGGGACGATCTTGTTAAGCGGTGGAATCATATCCGACCAAGGTTCCACCAGTTGCATCGCGTCGTTTTATTCGGCCGGCCCGGCGCTGGCCTGCTTTCAGGGCTTCGCCTACCCGATGGTATACACCGAGCCGGAACAGGCCGGGGCGAGCTACATGCAGAACGTGGTGTTTGCCCCCGCGCAAAACTATCAAAGCGGATTCTATTTTGATGAGCAATTGAACGGCGACGGAAGTTCCGGTTTTCGGTTTGAGAATGTCCACGTGAATGGCGGCACGAACTCGTATCCCGTGGTGGACAAAGCGGGATTCGGGCGCTTTTGGAATTTTGGAGGATGGAGCACGCAGCCGGGAAATTTCGCTACTAACCACGACTACACCATAACTTACAATTGCGGCGCGCCCAATTATCAGCCACAGACTCCGCCGTTCTTGCCGTACATTTTTACCACCAATCACACCTATTCTTTCGGGACCTTCACCGTTGACAGTTGCGGCCTGGCCGACGGTGGGTTTGGGACCAATGTGGTGTTCAACCAGATTCTGACGGAGAACACTTCGGGCCCGGCGTTCCGGGTGACCACGGCCCCTTATGGGATTGGCGGAATCATCTTCAGCGAGGGATCGTACGCGGACCTGACGGGAGGGTCCGCGACTCCGTATTTCGACTTGACCAATGCAACAGTGTCGGGGGCCGAGTTCAACTACATCCTGTGCGCGACGGGCCAGCAGCCGCTGTTGCAGACGGGGGCCACAGCGAGCTTTTATTCCGGGATCAACGTGAAGAGCAATGGATGCACGGGCGGAATCGGTTCGGTGAACTATCGCCTGGACAATGCCCCGAGCAATCTCGGAATCGTGAGCGGGTATAACACGCAACTGAATTCTGGTTCGCAGGTATTTTCGCCGATGAGCTACCCTGCGAATTTTCAAAGCGTGACGGCGGTGAGCGGGACCGGCATGCCGGCGGGGAACTATACGTACTGCGCGCTGGCGCAGGATCCGTTTGGGGGAATAACGGCGATGTATGCGCCGGCGTGCACCCAGGTGACCACAACTTCCGGGAATCAATCCGTGCAATTGGTGATGCCGGCGAGTTTTCCGGGAGGAGCGGCGGGGCTGGTGATCTTTGACGCAACCACTGGGCACTTTGTGAACTACAACAGTTGTCTTTCACCGCAGGTGGCGACCCCTGGCTCGACGGTGACGCTGACGTTGACGTTTGAAGGCTGCGCGTACGGGAACCCGTATCAGACTTCGGCGGTGCAGAGCTATGTCAGCACATCGAACGGCATCGGAGGGCCCAAGGTTCAGATCAATGGAGAGATTCTGAATTCCGCGCCGCGGGCAGAGCAGAATATATTCCTGCCGGGGGCGCTGAGTTCGACGTGGACAGGATCAACGTGGACGCTGGACCACGGAGTGACGGTGACGCGCATGCAGGCGCAGGCGAAGACCGCGCCGGCGGGATGCACGACGAACGCGGTGGTGCGCTTGACGGATGGAACGACGCCGGTGAACTTGACGATCGCGGCGGCGGGGAACGATTCTGGCGCGATCGCACAGAATTATGCCAGCGGGGCGGCGCTGACGTTGAGCGTGCAGACAGCGGCGGCGGGGTGCGGGACCACGCCGGCGGATGCGAATGTGACGATCCAGTATCGGATGCAGTGAGGTTGTGGGGAAGTGTGCGCTTGGAATCATGGTGGGTGGATAGGTTACGTCCGTAAAGCGGAAGCTGGGCTTCCGCACTCCAAACGAAGATTTCAGACTGAAAAGTGAGAGGGTGAGTATGAATAAGCAGAGCGACGTGGTGTCGTTGGTGAATATCTCCGCCCAAAAGTGGCCGCCGAGGAACCGGACGTACTTTGGATCGCTGACGATTGCCTCGCCAGAGGGCGGCGCAGCGTATGCGGTGACACCGGTGCGCGGGTGCAGCAGCGTGATGGACCTGGGCGACCGAAGGACAATGGAGATTCGCCTGACCGCACAGGAAATTGCCGAGGATCTGGTGCGGGAGATCAACGGGGATTCCGGCGAGGGAAGCTTTCACGGGGTGTTTGTGGCTGCCGGGCCGGAGCCGACGGAAGCAGAGCTTGCGGATGCGCGGAAGAAGCTGGAGGCGTTTCAGCGGCGGTTGGTGGAGACGGCGGATCTCGAGTGGGAGCGCTCGCACAACATGATGTTCATTACGGATTTGGAGCGGCGGGCGGCACGCGAGTTGGGATTGGAGAAGCCGTGGCTCTATGACCCCAAGCCGATGGCGGATTGCCCGGCATGCGGGGAGAAGATCAAGCCGGGAGTGGCGGTTTGCCGGACCTGTGGGGCAATTTTGGATCGGGAGAAGGCGGTGAAGTTCGGGTTGGCGGAGAGGGAGACGAGTGGAGCGGAGACGCCAACGCACGTCGAGAAAGTCGCGGAAAAAGGGAAGAGGAAATAGAAAGGGCGGCAAGGACGCCGCCCTACAAAAACAATCTGCATTAGGCACGCCTCCCAAATAATTAAAGAATAACAAAACGTTTGTAGCCCGGGCCTTTGAATTTGGCGCTGCGATGGCCTGGTTGTTGAGATCCTTCGCGGGTCTTTACGGGATGCGCTCAGGATGGCCGGTGTTTGGGTCGGTGGCGGAAGTCTACGTTGGGGAGTTCGGTTGCAGGGTGAAAGACGGAAGTTGAGTTCCCGCACTCCAAAAGGTGTGTTGCCGTATGTCGACGATTGGGTCAGTGGATGCGCCGATTGAGATTTTTGGCGGGCTGGTGAGCGATATGGCGCCGGCGGATTTGCCGCAAGGGGTGTCGCCGGATTGCCAGGACGTGGTGTTCAGCAGTGGCGGGGTGGCGACGCGGCCGGGATTGCAAGCGCTGTTTGGGCCGCTGGCGGGAAATCCCACCGTGAATTATGTGAAGAGCTATATCACGCCGAACGAGACGCTGCGAACGATGGCGCAGGACGCGAACGGAAACTTGTACAAAGAGACTAGTCCCGGGACGCTGACGCAGATTGCCGGCGGGTTGACGCCGAATGCGTTCATAAATTCGACAACGCTGTTTGGGAGAGAGTATCTGGCGACCAGCGACGGAATGACCGGGAACGATTTGCCGCGGCAGTATGACGACACGAATCTGGATCGCGTGAGCCAAGGCGGACCGGGAGCGGGACCGACGGTGGTGGATGAGAACGCGATGGTGGGAATTGTGGCGAGCCCCAGCGGGGCGACCCAGCCGGCAGCGGTGGCGATTGCGGCCAGCCCGAATGGAGCGAACGAGAACGGATACTTGGTGACGATCACGACGAGCGCGGCGCACGGCTTGATCGCGGGGCAGACGGTAAGTGTTTCGGGCGTGGGTGTGAGCGGATACGACGGAACTTTTCCGGTGGTGAGCGTCTTGAGCGCCACGCAGTTTACCTATGTGGCGGGCGCTACCGGGCTGGCGAATTCCGGCGGAGGAACTTCGGCTTCGGCGACGGTGACGATTCAAACAACGGCAGCGCACGGGCTAAGCGCGGGGCAGTTGGTGAATATAAGCGGCGTGGGAATCGGCGGCTATAACGGCACATTCGATGTGTCCAGTGTGCTTGATGCGACTCATTTCACTTACTATGCGGCGAGCGGGAGCCTTGGGGCCTCGGGCGGGGGAACCGCGGCGGCGGCGGGAAACGTGGATCAGGGAGCGCATGAGTGTTGCGTCATGTTTCAGACGCGGCAGGGATATTTGACGGCGCCGGGGCCGACGACGAGCTGGACGGCGAGCGGAGGGATGCGCGCGGTGGTTACGAATATTCCGACGGGGCCATCGAACGTGGTGGCCCGGATCTTATGCTTCACGGGCGCAGGCGGGGCGAGTTTTTTCTATGTTGGCGCAGGCGGGTCACTGTTCAGCGGGAACATGATCATCGGAGACAACAGCACGACGTCTGTGGTGGTGGATTTTTCAGATTCCATTCTGCTGGCGGGAACCAATGTGGACAACCTGTTCCGGCTGATTGAGCTGGGCGAATGCGCGGGAGTGATTGGGTATTCGGAGCGCCTGTTTTGGTGGGGCGAACGAAACAAGATGGACAACTGGGTGAACCTGGGATTCGATGGCGGGTTCACGGGGCCGTCGCTGCCGCACTATCCGCTGGGATGGACGCCGGATCCCACTTTTGCGCCGGGCGGAACAGATGAAGAGAGCTTTGTGGTGTGGGGCGCCGCGTATTCCATTGTGGGGAATGGAACGACGGCGACGCGCGGGCTGATGGCGCAGACCGCGGTGCAGGATTCCCTGGGCGCGCAGCGGATTCAAGCGAACACGGATTACACGGTGCGGGCGCGGTGTGCGCGAAATTCGACGCTGGCACAGGGAACACTGCATGTGCATTTGTACAGCGCGAGCGGCGGAATCAACACCCCGGGATTGCAACTGACGGCGTCGCAATTGACGACCAATTACGTGGAATATAGCGCGGAGCTGACCGCGCCGCTGGCGACGATTCCGAGCGACCTGGTGTTGCGGGTGTATGCCGACGGGACGCCGAACTCGAATGGGCAATTTTATGTGGATTCGATCGAGATTTTCCCCACTGCGCAACCCGTGAATGCTTCGATTGTGAGGGCGAGCCGGGTGGAAGATCCGGAGAGCTACGACGGGATCGACGGGATGCTGAGCGTGGCGGAAAACAACGGGCAGGCGATTCGCGCGGCGTTCATGCTGCGAGAGCGGCTGTACTTTGTGAAGGAGCACTCGCTGCACGTCACGCAAGACGATGGCACGAATGAGCCGGCGTTGTGGTCGAGTTCGGAAGTGTCGCGGCGCGTGGGGACGCCCTCGGTTCGCGGCGTGGGATTTGGCGAAGACTGGGTGGTGATCGCGCACCGCACGGGGCTGTACATTTTCGCGGGCGGGGAGCCGGTGAAGATTTCCCAGGAGATTCAGCCGACGTGGAACCAGATCAACTGGCAGTATGGGCAGACGCTGTGGGTAACGGTGGATACGCAGGAACGGAGGATTTACGTGGGCGCGCCGTTTGGCAGCGCGACGTCGCCGAATCGCGTGTTGATGCTGGATTATCACGATTTGGATTCGGTATCGGATATTGAGTCGCGGCCGCCGGTGAATATCACTTACACCGGGCGGAAAACGGCCACGGACAATTCGCGGAAGTGGTCACCGTGGTCAATTGCGGCGAATTGCTGCGCGCTGATCGAGCGGCCGAATGGCACGGCGGTGGCGGCGTTTGGAGGAGGGCTACCAGGAGTGGGCGGCGGGGCGACGGGAAAGATTTATCAGCTGAGCGATATGCAGTATTCGGATGACGGCAGCGCGATTCCGAGTTACTACACGACGCACTTTTTCCCGGAGCGGGCGGTGGAGAGTTCGCTGGGGTTGGGCGCGCACCGGAAATTGTTCAGCTATTTGACGATGTATGTGGAGGGCGCGGGGAACCTGTCGCTGACGAGCTTTGTGGATTCGGAGAGCGCGGCGACGGTGCAGCAGCCGCTGGGGATGAGTTCGCCGGGGTTGGAGGATTTGGAAGTCCCGATCAATGTGCTTGGCGAACGGGTGGCGTTTCAGGTGGGGACGAATCAAGCAGGGGCGTGGTTTAAGTTGCAGAGGTTTGTGCCATCGGTGCGGGTGGATCCTTGGGCGCCGGTGCGGGGGATGAATTGATGGGGCGGCGCGGTTAGGGCGATTGGCGCAGGTGAGGGTTGGTTGCGTCGCCTTGGAGGATAACAGATAGCGGTGAGCAGATAGCAGGAAGCTAAGAGAACAGGCGCTCCGGAATCGAGTGATAGACGCAATTGGGCTTTGCGAGAAGGTTATCGCTGGGATCCCTCGCGCATCCTTGTCGGATGTCCTCAGGATCGCGGGCACTGGTGTGCATGTCGTCCTCGGTGGTTGAGTGAGCAGGCGTTGGGCGGGCGGTTTTAGGTCGCAAAAGCGGAGGCTGAAGCTCCGCACTCCAAAGAAGAGGGGAAATTATGCCGAGTTATTCAAATTTGGTGCTGCCGGTGTCGGTGGGGTTTGGGGAGAGCGCGCCGGTGATTGCGGCGACGGATACGGTCTTTCCGGCGCCGTTCAAGAGCGCGCAGGTGGCCTTGGCGCCGGCGTACAGCAGCGGGAAGATCCGCGCGGCGGTGGAGATTGTGTGGAGCGGTGCGCCGGGGGCGATTTCCGTGCAACTGCAGACCGCAGACACAGATATTGATGCGGCGTACATTCAGGAAGGCGCGGCAATCACGAATGTGAATGCGGGAAATGTGACGCGGGCGGAATTTCCGGATGTGGTGGCGAAATTTGCGCGGATTTATATCGCGACCCTGCCGAACAACGTGACGGCTACGGCCAAGATCAGCTCGTAGGAAAACAAGATTTAACACAGATTGCACAGACGAGGAGCACCCTTCGGCTTCGCTCAGGGCAGGCAGAGTTCACGGAGAAGATGGCGAAATGCTGACCGTAGCGCAACTGGCACCTCTGAAGGCCCAGGACCCGTATTTGTACGAGACGCTGGTGAAGATTGTCTCGGCGGTGAATGCGACCAGCGCGAATGCGGGGGTGGATCCAGCGAATCCTTCTCCAGCACCGCCGTCGGTTGCGGCGTTGCAGGTGCAGGCGGCAAATGGGTGGTTTGACCTGGCGATTACGGACCCGGCGGTGACGCGGCCGGGTCTTTTTTATTTTGCGGAGTCGGATGTGACGCCATCGTTTTCGGCGCCTCGGGTGTATTTTCTGGGGCCGGCGCGGAATCTGTATGTGCAGTTGGGCAATCAGACGCTGTACTGGCGGGCGTATTCGCAGTATATGGGCTCGCTGGCCTCGCCGCCGGTGACATTTGGATCGCCGGCGACCGCAGTGGCGGGCGGAGGCACGTCGGGACCTACGCCGCTGCCCTCGAGCGGGAGCGGAGCGTTGCCGAATGGATTGCTGCGCGGAGGGAATGGATTTGGAGTCGTACCGGGAGCTCGGGTGGTGAAGCCGGGAGTGTTGTGATGACGTTGGGACACGCCGAATTTCATCGGTACTCGGTAATCAGTAAGCGGAAAGAAGTGAGCAGCCAGCAGCGAACAGCGAGCAGGAAGCAACTGTTGCGCGGATTTTGGATTGATGATGAAGATCCGGGCGTATGAGGAAGGGGATTTGGAGGCGCTGAAGGCGATTCACGCGCGGCAGGGGTTTGGGTATGCGTTTCCGGATTTGAGGAACCCGCTGTTTTTGACCAAGCTGGTTTTGGGAAGGGAAGAGGACGGGAAGGGAATTGCCGGGGCTGCCCTGCTGCGGCTGACCGCGGAGGCGTATCTGCTGCTGGATCCGGAGGCGGGTTCGCCGCGAGAAAAATGGGAGTGCTTGCTGGGATTGCATGAGGCGACGCGGCACGAGGCGCTGGCGCGCGGATTGGAAGATGTGCATGCGTGGCTGCCACCAGAGATTAGTACGAAATTTGGGCGGCGGTTGACCCGAATGGGATGGATTCGCGATGACGGATGGACGCCGTATTGTAAGCGACTCGAACCGGGAATTGCGGTCGTCAACGGTGCGTGAGGATGCGGTGGGTCTATGGAAGGCCTCACCCCCGAAGGGGTGAGCTACAGGAATGGGTGAGGAGGGATTTGATGGGACGGGGAGCGCAGGGACAAACGCAGAGTTTGACAGATCAGCAATTGCAGCAGACGAACGCACTGAACCAGCAGTTGCTGGGGCAGCAGCAGTCGGTGGGCAATTTGCTGACGCCGCAATACCAGAGCATGTTGAACAACCCGGGATACAGCGCGGCGGACAAAGCGGCGATCACCGGGCAGTCGCAGGGCGCGCTGGCCAGCGCGTTTGATTCGTTGCAGCAGGCGGCGGCGAACCGCGTGGCGCAGACGGGAAATTCGGCGGGATTCAGCGAGTTGACCGACGACCTGGCGCGGCAGAAGGGAATTGCCCAAGGGAACTTGGCGCAACAGAACCAGTTGAACTTCAGCAATACGGCGTATCAGCGGCAGATGGCGGCGTTGCAGGGGCTTTCGGGATTGTATGGAGTGGACAGCAATCTGTTGGGGCGGACCCTGGGGATTCCTTCGCAGCTTTTGAGCGTCCGGGAGAATGCCTCGCGGCCCAGCGGATTCTTTTCGACGCTGGGAGCGAGCATGGGCGGGTCGTTGGGCGGGCTGCCTGGGTTGTTTTTGTAGCGACGGATGGGGCGAGTATTTCTTATCGGTAATCGGAATTCAGAAGCCAGAAATCAGAAAGGGGAGAAACTTTGTCATCACCAACGAATACGTTTACAGTGACCGTCGCCGACGCGCACGCGCACAGCGTGCAGCAAGCCGGCATTCCAGGGAGCTCGAAGCTGGACGCGGCGCTCAGCGTCATGCAGGCCGCACAGGATGAACCGAGCGCGTATGGGGCGCTACTTACCACCGACGCGTGGACCGTTACCATCACGCAGCCGTAGGTAGGGCGCGGGTTGGGCTGGGCCGTCAGAGAGACGGAATCAGTCAGCAGTGAGAGGGAGCCGGCTTGCACCAGCTTGGCGAGCGGGCTCAGGGCAGGCGGGACTCCAAAGGAAAACACATGTGGGCATCGGGGTGGACGTATCTGGTGGTGGTGTTTTCGCTTGGTGCGCAGTTGGTGGTGTTTTTGCGGTGGATGCACCGGCGAATGCGGGACGATGAGATCCAGCGGGTGTTTGTGAGGGATCTAGCGTTGCGGCATCTGCCGAATATCTACCGGGCGCTGAATGTTATTGCCGAACGGCAGGGAATTAAGTTGGAAGAGATGCCGATGGTGAACTACGTGGATATGCGGAACGGCGGGCGGAGCCGATAGGGATTTTTGCATTGTGGAATGGCCGGGGAATTCTGGCCGACCTAAAACTCGGCCACTACAAGATGCCTGTTGACGCAAAACTTTTGCAGTTGGCGCAGCGCGCGGCGGAGGCGGAGGGGTTGGATGCCTCTTTAGTATGCGCGGTGGTGGAGCAAGAGTCGGGATGGAATCCCTGGGCGATGCGGTATGAGCCGGCGTTCTTCGCGAAGTATGTCGCACCTTTATATACAAATAATAAGGTAGGGGCGACGGAGGCATACGCGCGGGGAATTTCCTGGGGGCTGATGCAGGTGATGGGCCAAACCGCGAGAGAAAAAGGCGCCAATTCCCTGTATCTTTCGACGCTCTGCGATCCGGCGGTGGGATTGGCGGTTGGGTGCCGGATCTTGCGGCAGAAGCTGGATGCCGCGGGCGGAAATGCGGCGCGAGCGCTGCAGTCGTGGAATGGCGGTAGCAATCCGGATTATGCGGATGAGGTGCTGGTGCGGGTGGGGAGATATCGGTGAAAAGAAATAATCAGTAATCGGTAATCAG
Organism: uncultured Acidobacteriota bacterium; assembly: GCA_963781995.1. GTDB lineage: Bacteria > Acidobacteriota > Terriglobia > Acidiferrales > UBA7541 > Acidiferrum. The sequence goes on from CAWAHR010000002.1 coordinate 397,498, forward strand.
TTATTACAACCTTCTCATAAATGGCCGTCGGGAGGGCACGACTTCACAGGCTGCGGAAAAAGTCGGTAAAGGTGTAACGGGAGAAGCGGAGGGACGTCCAAGGAGACATGCGAGGATACGACGAGCAGCAAGATGGGCTGTACAGTTACATTTCACCGGAGCAGCGTGTGCCGCAGGATCATCCATTGCGCGGGTTGCGAGGGATGGTGGACAAAGCGTTGAAAGAGATGTCGCCGCAGTTTGCGGCTTTGTACTCGCGCTACGGGCGGCCATCGATTGCGCCGGAGAAACTGCTGCGGGCGTTGTTGCTGCAGGTGTTCTACAGCGTGCGCAGCGAGCGGCTGCTGATGGAGCAGTTGAGCTACAACCTGCTGTTCCGGTGGTTCGTGGGGCTGAGCATGGAGGAGGCGGTGTGGGACGTGACGGTGTTCACCAAGAACCGGGAGCGGTTGTTGGCGGGCGAGATCGCGGATGAGTTTTTCGAGCAGGTGGTGAAGCAAGCGCGAACGGCAGGACTGCTATCGGACGAACATTTCACGGTGGACGGGACGCTGATCGAAGCGTGGGCGAACCGCAGGAGTTTTCATCCGAAGGAGGACCCGCCGACGAAAGGTACGGGTGCTCGGGGGCGGAAGTTATTGCGCGACACGCATACGAGCAGTACCGATCCGGAGTCCCGGCTGTTCAAGAAAAGCGCGGCGGGAGAAGTGAAACCGAGTTATCTGGGGCACCTGCTGACGGAGAATCGCAACGGGCTGGTGGTGGGAGCCGGCGTGACGGAATCGGGGAAGCGTGCGGAACGAGAAGCGGCGCTGGCGATGTTGCGGGAGACGTTGGCGGTGACGAAGGGTGGTGAAGAGCGCGCGGGGCAGGAGAAGAAAACGTTGACGCTGGGAGCGGACAAGTCTTATCAGGGAGAGAAATTCGTCGGCGCATTGCGCAGCCTGGGAGTGCTCCCTCATGTGGCGGAGTATGAGAAAGAGTCGCCACAGTGGCCAAATTGGCTGACGGCGGAGGAGCGGGAACAACCTGGATTTGCAATCAGTCAGAAGAAACGGAAACTGGTGGAGAAAGTGTTCGGGTGGCTGAAAACGGTAGCGGCGCTGCGGCAAACAAAGTTCCGAGGACGGCGAAGAGTAGACTGGATTTTCCGGTTAGCGGCAGCGGCTTATAACTTGGTGAGGATGGCAAAACTAATTCCAGCAGCGAGGTGACGGCAAGACGGGAAGGCAAGGAGGCGGGCCAGCGCGGCAACACCCGCAGAAGGACTCGCGGGTGCCGGCGCAGCAACTCGGGAGATCGGGAAACGACTAAATAGGTCATCCAAAAGTCGCAGCCGCCGCCAAAGTTTGCCAAAATGCAACGATTTTTCCGCAGCCTGTTTAGTCGTGCCGAAAAACCCCTGAAAAGCTAGGGCTTTAGCCCCTGAGGTTGTGGAAACGCCCTCTGCGCCTATTTATGAGATGAGTCGTAGAAAGAAGCGGATTTGCGCTGGGTGATTGTTGCGGAATGGGAATATGGATAAAGGTTGCGGGAGTGGTCGTTGCAGTGGTCTTTGCGGTGAGTGTGTTGTTTGCGTGGCGCGGGGCACAAAAACAGCAGATGGCCTTGCAAGCAGAGTTGAAGACCACGCAGCAGGCGTTGTCGGAGGCTTCGGCGCGGGAGGCTACGCGGGACGCCGCGGTGAAGACTCTGTCGGCCCAGCTAAACCAGAAGAAGGCGGAGGTGCAGACGCCGGCACAGTTGGTCCAGGCGTTGCCGGATGTATTACCTCTGCCGGCGCCGTTGACGCTTGCGCCGGAACGGCCAGGCTCCCCTCCCTCGTCGGGGGAGGCAGAAGACGGGCCCAACAAGGGCAAGAATGCGACCGGCGGCACAGCTGGGGGCGCGCAGAAACTGGAATTCCCTGCCGCGGATTTGAAACCGCTATATGACTTTGCTCTGGACTGCAAGAGTTGCCAGGCGCAACTGGGAGCCGCTCAGGCGGATTTGCAGGACGAGAAGGCCAAAGAGGCGGCGCTGGGCAGGGAACGGGACGATGCCCTGAAGGCGGCCAAGGGCGGGTCGGTGCTAAAGAGGGTGGCGCGAGCGGCGAAGTGGTTTGCGATCGGAGCCGCCGCGGGCGCAATTGCGGCGAAAGCTGCGCGCTGAAGATTTAGTCGGAGGTGGTACGACGTTAAGCGCACAGGCAGGAGTGCCTCTGCCGCGGCTCACCTCATACCCTGCCGGACATCCTCAGTAATCCTACCTTCCCAGAATGGACCTGGCTGGCTCACCCCCCCGCGCCAGCCAGGAAGGTACTGAAGAAAAGAGTAGGAAATGGAAGAAAAGGCAGGAAAGTACGCAGAATTCTCTTGACAACGAGTCCTATAAGCTATATTATGTTAACTAACAAATAAGGCTGAATTGGTGCTGGCCTGCCCCTGCGTGCTCCCATTCCATTTAAGCCTCCTTCCTGATTGGCTCTCCCCTGCTTAGGTCTTTGTTCGGATTGATTCCAAGAAGGCGGCGTAAGGCCGCCCCTACATTTGTTTTCGATCGGCTCGGCTCGGTTGCGGTTGGTTTATTTTGCGGGGGGTTTTTGTTGGGCTAGCTCGTAGTCGATGTATTGCTGGATGGCGTGGGGGTCGGCGCCGACGATGCGACGGCCGTTGACAAAGACCGTGGGCGTGCTGCGGACTTCCAGGAGGTTGCCGTTGGCGATGCTGGCGTCGACTTCGGCGGCGGCCTGCGTTCCGGCCATGCAAGCCTTGAGGGCGTCCTTATTGAGGGCTGCTTGGCCAGCGAAGTCTACAACCTTGTCGTAGACATTCGCCGCGGTGATCAGGTCCTGCTGATCGTAGATGAAATCGTAGAACTTCCAGAAAGCTTTGGGGTCCTGCTGGTAGGCGCAGCGCCCGGCCAGCGCCGCGGTGCGAGCCCAGGGATGGACGGCATCGAGGGGGAAATCCTTGAAGATGAGTTTGACCTGCGGATAGTTGGGAAGAATGCCGCGCATGGCGTCGTGGAGGTTACGGCAGACCGGGCATTCGAAATCGGCGTACTCGACGATGGTTATGGTGGCCTTGGGATCGCCGAGGACGGGGGCGTTGGCGAGGTTCATCTTGGAGCTATTTTCGACCAGGGGATCCTTGGTCATGTCCTCGAGTTCGCCGCGGAGGAGGTAGCGGCCGTCGCTGGTGACATACATTTTGACTTCATTGGAGCCTTGGTCGGTTTTGACTTCGATATTGGTTTCGAAGATTCCAGAGTTCCCTATTTCCTTTGGGGCGGCGACGGTGATCTGGACGTCTGTGCCGAGAGCGAAAGCGTGGCGGAGATAGAGTTCGATATTTTTTTGGATGGCGGATGGTAGTGCGGCGGCGGGTTGTTGCGCGGTCGTGAACTGGGCGAGGGAGAGGGTGAGCAATAGAGCTGGGATGAGGCGGATTGTGTTTTTCACGCGATGGTGGTCCTTTGTTGGTCTGGATATTTCGGAAATCTACCGCAGCGGCTAAAGCCGGTCTCGCTCTTTGCGCTTATGGCACGACTGAAGTCGTGCCCTCCCGCAGTGACGTACGTTCTCGCAAGCAATTGACGGTCGGTCATGGGATGAAGCGCTGGGCAATGGGGAATGGGCGGCCGAAGCCGAAGGCGCGGGAGGTAATTTTGAGGCCGGGCGCGGCTTGCTTGCGCTTGTATTCATTGCGATCGACGAGCATGGCGATGTTGCGAACCAGCGGCAGGTCGTATCCAAAATCCTCGGCAATTTCCACGGGCGACTTCACCTCCTCGATATAGGCCTTCAGGATGCGGTCCAGCACTTCATAGGGTGGCAGGGAGTCCGAGTCCTTTTGATTGGGACGCAGTTCGGCGCTGGGGGGTTTCTCAATTGTGGAGCGGGGGATCAGTTCCCTTTCGCGGTTAATGTATTCAGCGAGTTCATAGACCATGAGTTTGGGAACGTCGGAGATGACCGCGAGTCCGCCGGCCATGTCGCCGTAGAGGGTGCAGTAGCCGACGGCGATTTCCGATTTATTCCCGGTGCTGAGAACCATGGAGCCGAATTTATTGGAGAGGGCCATCAAGTAATTGCCGCGGATGCGGGCCTGGATGTTTTCTTCGGTGGCGTCGAGCGGACGATTTCCGAACACGGGTTTGAGAGCTTGGGTGTAGGAGTTGAAGACGTCGTTGATGGGGATGGTGAGGAATTCGATATCCAGATTCCGGGCCAGGCATTGGGCGTCGGACCTGCTGCCATCCGAGGAGTACGGACCGGGCATGGAGACGCCGAGAACGTTTTCCTTGCCGAGGGCGTCAACGGCGATGGAGGCGACGACAGCGGAGTCCACTCCTCCGCTGAGTCCGACGATGGTTTTGCTGAATAAGCATTTGCGGACGTAGTCGCGGGTGCCGGTGAGGAGAGCTTGATAGGCGTAGGCGATTTCGTTTTTGGACTGTGAGTGAATGTCGCCTTTGCCGGTGACGGTATCGAAGAGAACGAGGTCTTCTTCAAAGGCTTTGGCTTGGGCGGCGATGTGGCCGTCGGGGGTAAGCGCCATGCTGGCGCCATCGAAGATAAGCGAATCGTCGCCACCAACCTGGTTGACGTAGATGACGGGACGGCGATGCTGCTGGGCGATGGAACGGAGCATTTCGATGCGCAGGGAACGCTTGTCGATGGTGTAAGGCGAGGCGGAGATATTCAGCAGAAGGCTAGTTCCCTGCTGGATGAGCTCCGTGACCGGGTCACGTGCGTAGCGCGGCTTGGACCAGAAATTTTTGTCGTTCCAGACGTCTTCGCAGATGGTGATGCCAAGTTGTTCGCGGCCGAGGCCGTAGACGTAATGTTTTTCGCCGGGCTGGAAGTAGCGGGATTCGTCGAAGACATCATAGGTGGGAAGGAGCATTTTGCTTTGCTCGAAGACCACGCGGCCATCCTGGATGAGAGCAGCTTTGTTGGCGATGGACTGGCCGGTGCGAGGATGATCGACGCGTCCGGCAAACCCGACGACGGCGGGAAGAGGCATGTGATAGGCGATGTCTTTAAGGGTGTCTAGATTGCGCTGGATGAAAGCGGGGCGTTCGAGGAGGTCGAGAGGGAGATACCCGCAGATGCAGAGTTCGGAGAAGACGGCGAGTTCGGCGCCGCGGCGCTTGGCTTGTTCCGCGAGGTCGAGGATGCGCGAGGAATTGCCTTCAAAGTCGCCGACAGTGGGGTTGAATTGAGCGAGGGCTATTTTCATTCGGATTGAAGATTAGGATAAGGCTTTGGTGGGGGAATTGTCTAATCGGGGAGTCTGGGTTCCTTCAGGACCAAAAGATGTAGCTCAGGTCTTAGAGGCCTGACGATTTTCGCCAGCTAGGTAGGATTTTGCCCGCGATTCGAAGCCTGGCCTCAGGGGGAACGACCGAGGTGACGCAATGGAAATCCTCAAAACTGGAGGGTGAGCTACAGGGCGGCGGCTTTTTGCTGGGTGAAGTTGGTTTCGGCGGTGAGGCCAAAGCCTTCGATGAGGCGCGATTGGACCTTCGCGCAGACGGCGTTGATGTCGTCGACGCCGAGGTCGGTGGGGCTGACGCGATAGCGGAGTTGCTTTTGGCCAACGGGAGTTTGGATGACGCGCAGGACGGCGTCGGCGACTTCCTGCGGATCACCGGCAGAGTGCGAGAAAAGATTGTTTACCTTGGCGGGGATCTGGTTGGCGATGCCATAGGTATCGATGCGGGAAAGGTCGGCGGCCCTGGCCATGTTGCCGAATACGGGAGTCTCGTAAGCGCCCGGTTCGATAATCACGGATTCAATGCCCTGGGTGGCGAGTTCGTAGTGGTAGGACTCGGCGAGCGCTTCCATAGCGAATTTGCTTGCGCAATACAACCCGAACGCGGGGATGGCCACGCGCCCGGCACCGCTGCTGATGTGCATCAGCAGGCCGCTGCGCTGGCGGCGCATGTGGGGGAGCACGGCACGATTGACGCGGACGACACCGAAGAAATTGGTGTCGAAGATATGCTGAGCCTGCTGAGTGGTCGCGGCTTCGGTGAGGCCGACGAGGGCGTAGCCGGCATTATTGATGACCACGTCGATGCGGCCAGTTTGCACTATGGCGGTGCGGACCGCGAGTTCGATAGACGCTTCGCTGGTGACGTCGAGCTCGAGAGTGTGAATAGATAGCGATTCCCTACCTGCTAAACCGAGGAGTTCGGCGGCATTCTTGGAGTTCTTGCCCTGGGGATCGCGCATCGTGGCGAAGACGGTGTGTCCCTTGCGAGCGAGGGTTTCAGCGAAGAGCCGGCCGAATCCGGTGCTGGCGCCGGTGATTAGAACGACTTGTTTGTCGGAAGACATGAGGCGCCTCCTGGAACGGTATCGTGGATGAGATGAGCGGGGATTGTAGGAGGTTACGTCGAAGAAAAGAGTGGCCAATCTAAAGATTGGCCGCAACATAAGAAAAAGGCTCCTGGAGGCCAGGAGCCTGGAGACTATTGGAGAAAAGTGCACAGCCGGAAATGGCTGTGCCACAAAGGCTTAGACGCTGAAGGAGCTGCCGCACCCGCAGGTGCTCTTGACGTTGGGATTGTTGAACTTGAAGCCGGCGCCTTCGAGGGTTTCGACGTAGTCGATTTCCACGCCCTCGAGATACATGGAGCTCATCTGATCGACGGCAACTTTCAAGCCGTTGAAATCCACGACCTCATCGGAATCGTTGGTCTGGTTTTCAAATGCCATGTGGTATTGGAAACCGGAGCATCCGCCGCCGACGACGGCAACCCGTAGTGCCACCGGTTCCGGGGTCTGCATGGACATGATTTCCTTGACCTTAGTAGCGGCAATGGGCGTCAGATTGATCATAATGTTTATGGCCTCCGCTCGCGGATTCGCCCGCGAGGATAGTAGAGTACTTAGTATAACACAGCGGTAATGGATGCAAGACCGGAGTGTCGATTTGGCACTTCCCTGCCGCCGGGGATGAACCCTGGTCAAGGAGAATTGCTAACAGCGAACCGATAGCTGGAACCAAGAAACACCGCGCGAGCATGCTTCCACTAGCGACACGGCATCCCTTAAAATAGATGCACCTATGACACACAAAGTTACCTTTTTGCCTGGAGAAGGAATTGGACCTGAGGTGGCGGCGGCGACGCAGCGGGTGCTGGACGCTTCGGGCGTGAAGATTGAGTGGGAAATCCTGGGCGCGCGCGCGGAGAATACGGACAAGAAGACAACCGGCGCGGAAGTGCTGAACGCGGCGGCGATTGAGTCGGTGCGGCGGAATCGCGTAGCGCTGAAAGGGCCGATGGCCACGGCGATTGCCGGCGGGGCGCGGAGCGTGAACGTGGCGCTGCGCAAGAATCTGGAATTGTACGCGAACTTGCGGCCGGTGAAGAATCTGCCGGGAGTGAAATCGCACTTCGAAGGCGTGGATGTAGTGATTGTGCGGGAGAACACCGAGGACCTTTATTCGGGGTTGGAGCACGAAGTGGTGCCGGGAGTGGTGGAGAGCCTGAAGATTATTACGGAAAAGGCATCAACGCGGATTGCGAAATTTGCGTTCGAATACGCGCGGAAGATGCGGCGGAAAAAGATTCACGCGATACACAAAGCAAACATTATGAAGCTGAGCGATGGGCTGTTCCTGCACTCGGTGCGGGCGGTGGCGGAGCAGTATAAGGACATCGAGTATAAAGAAATGATTGTGGACAACGCTTGCATGCAGATGGTGATCAATCCGGACCAATTTGATGTGTTGCTGCTGCCGAATCTGTATGGCGACGTGATGAGCGACCTGGCGGCGGGGCTGGTGGGCGGACTGGGCGTGGTGCCGAGCGGAAATATAGGGGAGCAAGCCGCGATTTTCGAGGCAGTGCATGGAACGGCGCCGGATATTGCGGGCAAGGGATTGGCGAATCCCACGGCGCTGCTGATGAGTTCGATTCTGATGCTGAATCATTTGGGCGAGCCGTCGGCGGCGGCGCGGATTGAGAGTGCGCTGATCAAGGTTTATAAGTCGGGGAAGCACGTCACAAAAGACGTGGGCGGAACGGCCGGGACGCAGGAGTTTACCGACGCGGTTATTGCGGCGCTGGCGAAGGCGTGAAGAAGAGTTGGCAGTTACCGGATAACAGTTAACAGATAACGGCGATCAGTAAGCAGGAAGCAAGAATCGGTCGAGTTGTGCCCTTCCCAATCAGTCACTACACCACTTGTCATCCCGAACTCGCGTCGTTTGCAGGTGAGGGATCTGCTTTTCGACCACATCGGGGAAAGAGCATGCTTGGATGTTGCGCGAGTGGCGAATCAGAACTTGGCGCGGGCGGCGATTTGCCGGATTTCGGCGTTTTCGATGATGCGGCGGCGGAGGTTTTCGCGGGTGGCCTGGAGCATGGCTCGGCCGAGGTCGTGGCCGCGGATGTAGAGGCTGGGAAAAGGCTTCAGCAGTCGGCCTAGCGGTTGCAAGAGCGCGTAGATTTTGGGCAGGGAGGCGGAAGGTTTGGCGTCGATGAAGGCAGGGCGCCAGCAGTCGGCTTCGACGAGGTCGATGAGGTCCTGCTCGGTTTGCGCTTTCACGCGGGCCCAGACCAAGCGGCTGCCGGGCTTGGTTCCCTGTCCGCTGATGTAATGGAAGGCCGCGCCGGGGCTTTGCAGTTTGAACATGTTGGCGGCGGCGAGCGTGTAAGAGTAGGTGATAGTGCGGTACTCCTCCTGGGAAACTTGGGTGGAGGAGATGCCCAGGCAGAAGAGGCAGGCGTCGATGTCACGGAAGGCTTCCTGGATGGTGGCGTAATTCAGAAAATCCTTGTGGACGAAGGTGCGCAGCTTGGGACTAGTGTGCATCAGCGGGCGGCGGGTGATGGCGCGGACTTCGTCGACGATGGAAGCGGCGAGGCAGGCGTCGAGGACGGCTGCGCCGGCGGAGCCTGTTGCGCCGAAGAGGAGGATTTTCATGCTGGACGAGTTTACACGAAGGGGGCAGGGGCGCAGGTGAAGGGCAACGTGTTGACCAGTCATCTGACTAGTCATATAATTAAATTCAGGAGCGCTCATGACCAAATGGCAATTGCAGGACGCGAAATCACGCTTTAGCGAGCTGATTGACGACACGCTCGAAAAGGGGCCGCAAGTGGTCACGCGACGTGGGGTGGATACCGCCGTGGTGGTTTCCGTCGAGGAATGGAAGAAACTAAAGGACGAAAATCGGGTGACTTGGAAGGAAGTCCTTCTCGGGGAAGGCCCGCGATTCGAAATTCCCCTCCCGAAGCGGGGCAAGGGAAAATCGCGCAAGGCGCCGGTGTTCGATTGATCCGCTACCTGATTGACACGAATGTCGTGTCCGAGATGCGCAAGCGGAAGCCGCATGGGGGTGCGTCCGCGTGGTTACAAGGCCTGGAGGTGGGGCAGGCTTTCTTCTCCGCGGTGACCTTCGGGGAAATTCAAAAAGGTGTGGAGATCACTCGGCAACAGGATCCGGTGAAGGCGAATGAAATCGAGGCCTGGGCCAAGCAGTTGGAGCGCGCTTCGCCGGTCTTGCCCATGGACGCCGCATGCTTTCAGGAATATGCGCGGTTGATGCAAGGGCGTTCAGAGACGTTTGCCGAAGACGCGATGATCGCGGCGACGGCGCGGGTGCACGGGTTGACGGTGGCGACGTGGAATGAACGGGATTTCCGGTCTGTGGGAGTTGCGGTATTTAATCCATTTAAAGCATAGGTGGCAAGAGAAAGCGTGAGGGGGCGGAGAGGGTCTCGGCGAGGATGGCGGCGGTTCCCTTTCCGATCGATACGACTGCGCCCGCGTTCGGCGGGGCCACAAGGAGCGCAGCGATGGCGTTTGCCAGTTTCGAGCAATGCGGAATTGTGAAAGCAAATCTGCACGAAGGCGGAATGGTTTTACCGCATCATCTTTCTTCGTTCGTGCAATCCGCCGCACTGTCCGCCAGCGGCACGTCAGCGGTTCCGAGTCCGACACCGCAACACCCGATCAACTTCCACTCCTCCCCGGTCATTAACGGCGACTTCGATCTGAACACGCACGGGGGGCAAATGTTCCAGTTTATGCGCGAGAAACTTCGTGGGATGGGATGCAACTTGTATTTCTGCCGATTTTATCTACGGAAGTTTTCGGTCTTCAATTGGAATCCTGCTATTGGCTGGTGCTAAAACCTCAAGTTCATTGAAGAATTTGGCCATCTCAGCTCCGGGCTGCAGTTTCACCGGCGCAAGGAATTTGCCCTGCATTCCAGGGTCGAAAGTAGTCTCCGAAAACCACCCGCCTTCGCCCACAGTAATAGACACAATATAGGTTCGACCAGTGACGCAGTTCGGACAACTTATCGTAGCGGTCCCCATCAAACGTGTTCCCGGCTTCAATTCGGTAAACCAGGAAGAGATACGGACAGGGGCGCCTTCATCATGGGGCCGCAGCCAATCGCATTTTTCGGTTGGGATAGGAAGGGTTTGCACTTCTAGCGTATCTCTGTTCCAGAGAACTATCCCCCACAAGATGTCACGGGCTATTGCATCTGACTCGTTAATGCAGGCTACGGCCGGACTTTTTGCATGAACGATCTTCAGGCCGACCATCGGTTGGGCGCCGGCCTGATCCATGTGTTTTAGAATTCGGTCTAACTTTTCAGAGATCGCTTTCGTCGTGGACGCGTTCTGCTTCGTGCCATCCAGAATTTCCTTCACTTGCTTAGCTAGCGTTGCGTCAATCTCGTCGCACCTGAGTGACGCCGTATTCCCGTTTCCGTTTTGTACGACCGAGCAATTGCCCGCTTTCTGAGACTGCCCAAAAGACGGAGAATATGCTACGAGAAAGAATCCGATGAGCGGCAAGATTCTTAAGGGAACTGTCATTTTGTGCCTGCTGGTTTATTTTCGCAGTTCGATGACGCGGAGTTCCCGTTGCCGTTCTGAATGGTTGAGCAATCCCCGGCCTGCTGAGTGACGGAGTTATGCGTTTTCGCATCGCCGTCAAGGTAGGCCTTATATCCTGCGTATCCGATGCACAAAATGATGGCGACAAATGACAGCCGGAATGCGTACTTCAAAATCAGGCGGATCACAGTAGAGGTCTGACGCGACGACAGGCGAGAGAAGACTCGGGCTTTGGAGAGTGCGTAACCGAACCAGATTGTCGCAATCACCAAATATCCCGCCAAGGCATAAGGATTTCTCAAGGAAGGAAGTGCCTTGAGAAATGGTTCGATATTCACACCAGGCCTACCAAGCCGCCATGTAGGACGTAAGTCTTAAGCCACTTCATTTCCACGAAAGCATACCAAAAGGCGAAATAAAAGAGAAGAAGAACTTGGCGACCGGCAGTCCACCAAAAGTCTACCAATCCTGAATTGCGAGCTCCCTGATCTTGAGGAATTACTTAACTATTAGGCCTTTTATCATTTCTAGTGTGCGTACCACTGGTAGACCATGAAGTAGACGATTACGCCGGTGACGGAGACGTAGAACCAGAGGGGGAGAGTCCAGCGGGCGATTTGGCGGTGCTTGTCGAATTTTTCGGTCCAGGCGCGGCGGAGGGTGATGAGGATTAGCGGAACGATGACGACGGCGAGAATGGTGTGGGAGAGCAGAAGCGTGAAGTAAACCGGACGAATCCAGCCCTGGCCCTGGAAGTGAATGATCTCGCGAATACGGAAGTGGTAAATCACATAGGAAACGAGGAAAGCGCAGGAGACGAAGAACGCGGAGACCATGAATTTTTTGTGGAGTTCGCGTTTTCCGGAGCGGATGGCGACGTAGCCACCGGCGAGGAGAATGGCGGAGAGGCCGTTGAGGGTGGCGTTGAGAGCAGGTTGGGAAAACATGGGTCGGTTGGGGCCCTTTCTGGGGCTAAGGGATAACAGATAACAGCGAGCAGAGAACAGGGTGCGCTTGACGGTTATCAGCAATCAGTAAGACCGGAGAACGCAGACTTACGTCTGGGCTGCTCCTGGCCGGTCTAAAGACCGGCCACTACATCCGGGAAGGCGGCGTAAAGCCGCCCCTACACGGCGCTCTACGATTCGTTCTTACTGATTACCGATTACTGGTTACTGATTACTTCCTACCGCGGCAATTTGTCGTACATCATCAGGCCCAGCAGGATCGGGATGTGGAGTACCGTGGCATGCATCAGCCACTTGGCGCGGGTGTTGGTTTTGGCGTGGGCGGCCCACAGGCAGACCTGGACGAGACCGGTGCAGGTGACCAGTGCGCCGAAGAAATAGAGCACGCCCGCAAAACCCATGATGGCGGGCAGCAGGCTGACGGCGACGAGAGCGGCGGCATAAAGAATGATTTCGCGGAAGGTGCGCTTCCCTTCCTTGTCCACGACGGGGAGCATAAGGATGCCCGCGCGGGCGTAATCTTCGCGATACATCCAGGCAATGGCGTGGAAATGAGGGAATTGCCAAACAAAGAGAATGGCGAAGAGCAGCCACGCGCCGGCATCCACTTTGCCGGTGGCGGCGGCCCAGCCGATCATCGGAGGAATCGCGCCGGGAATGGCGCCGATGAAGGTGGCCCAGACGGTGCGCTTCTTGAGCGGCGTGTAAGCGAGCAGATAGCTTAAGCAGGTGAAGACGCCGAGGAAGCAGGGCCAGAAGCCGGCAGTGAGATAGAGATCAACGGCGCCGGCGATAGCAAGAGCGATGCCGAAGCGCAGGGCTTCCGCCGGAGTGAGCACGCCGGTGGGCAGCGGGCGAGAGGCGGTGCGACGCATATAGCGGTCGGATTCGCGCTCGATATAGTGATTGAGGGCGGCGGTACCGGCGGCGATCATCATGGTGGCGACGATGACGTGGATCATGTGCAGCCAGCCGATGGGGCCGCGCACGCCCATGTAGTAGCCCGCGCCGGTGGTCATCAGGACGAGGAAAGAGACGTCGGGTTTGGTGAGAGAGATATACGCGCTGAGCTTGCTGGGTTGCGCGAGCGTGGCGGCGCGGGTTTCACTCATACGGCGGGCACCTCATCTCGCGTGGTTGCATAGACCGCCGCGGTTCTACGCGGCACCAAACGATAGCAGAAGAGCACAACAAGAATCGATACGGCAAAAAGGATTGCGCCGAAAACGGTGTGAACCACGGTGGCGATGACCACGGCGGGCATGGGTTGCGGATCGTTGACGGCTTGCATGCGGGTCCAGAGAGCGGCGATGCCGAGAAGAAGCTGCACGCCGACGATGCCGTGGAGCAAGGCGCGGACGCGGGAGAGCTCCCGGGATTCAGAGAAGCGCTTGCGGAGCTGGATGGCGGTCCAGGAAGCGACGAGCAGAACACCCATGGCCCAGACAACGTGGGGCGTGGCAGGGCTGTATTTGTGGCGGAAAGCCGCGCCGAGGGCAATCTGAAGAAAGATGGCGGCGGAATTGAGCACAACGACGCTGTGGATCGCGGGAGAGGCTTTGTCTTCGTACTGCGGGCGATCGGCCATCCACCAGCGGCTGGTGACCACGGCGATGGAGACGAGAGTGGCGAACATGATCTGCGCCATGCAGGCGTGCATCACCGGGAGCCAGTAGTGAAGGAGCTTCAATACAGTGAGGCCGCCGAGAATGCCCTGGACAATTACGCCGCCAACGGCAGCAAGGCCCAGCCACTTGACCCAGGGGCGTTCGTCCTTGCGCCAAAGGACAATTGAGAGGAGGACGATAAAGACGCCGAGGATGGCGGCGATGACGCGGTGGGAGTGTTCAAAGGCAATGCCGCCGACCATCGGCGGGGTGATGCTGCCATAGGAGAGCGGCCAATCGGGAACGGCGAGGGCGGCGTCTTCGGAGGTGACCAGAGCACCGGCGCAGAGGAGGAGGACCGCCCAGGCGACTACGAACAGAGCAAATTTGTGGACACCAGGATGAAACGTCGCTTTCATGAATTTCGGGCCCCATCCCGAAAGACAGATTATAGCGCACCGACCAGAGCGATTTTTTGACTGCCTACCCTGAACCGTGGGGGATTCTAGTACAGATTACCAGGGGTGGCAAGCGGGATGGAGGAGGACAATGGATTTGAAACAGAGTTCGCAGAGGGAGCGCACAAAGGGCATGGAGAAGAGGAAGAGGGCTGACCCTCCGGGGGCAAGCTTGAAAGATCAGCGCTACATTTTGGAATTCGGGGGGTAGGAACGGGATTAGGCGGAGGTGGCGGTTTGCGCGGGTTCGGGGTGGATTTCGGCGGCGCGGAGGACTAGTTGCTTCAGGCATTCGATGAACAGCGGGGAGTCGCCAACGGCGGGCATCATGCGGTAACGCTCGATGCCGGCTTTTTGGGCGTCGGCGCGGCCTTCGATGTTGATTTCGTGGAGGGTCTCGATGTGTTCGGTGACGAAGGAGATGGGGACGACGAGCATTTCTTTTACCCCTTGGTGGCCAAGCTTTTCGAGGGTGCCAACGAACGATGGTTCGAGCCACTTGGCGGGACCGACTTTCGACTGGAAGCAAAGCAGGTGGGTGCGGGGCCAGTTGGTGAATTTCTTGGCGCCGCTTTCGCAAACCAGACGCACGGTTTCCTTGATGTGGCGCGGATAAGGGTCGCCCTTTTCGACCAGGCTCATGGGCAAGCTGTGGGCACTAAAGACCAGGTGAATGCGCGAGCTATCCGGGAATTGGCGGAGGCATTTGCCGATGTTGGTGACGAGAGCCTGGATGTAGAAAGGGTGATCGAAGAAATGCTCGATGCTGCGCTCGGGGAGCGAGTCTTCGGGCTCGCCGTAGACGCGGCGCCATTCTTTCAGACTGCTGAGCGTGGTGGCGTAGGAATAGTGGGGGTAGAGCGGGAGAAGAACGAGTTCGTCGAGGCCGTGGGCTTCCTTGATGGCGGCAACGGCGTCTTCGGTGAGCGGCTTCCAGTAACGCATGGCAGTGACGGCGACGGGATCGATATAGGGGCTGACCGCGGCGACGAGCTTGGCGCGCTGGCGTTCGGTGAGGATGGCAATCGGAGAGCGGCGGCCGATCTGGGCATAGCGCTGGGCGACAGGGATGCAGCGTTTTTTGGCGATGTAGCGGGCGAGCGGGCCGCGGATGAAGTTGAGCGGGCCGAGGGGGATGATGTCTGGATCAAGGAAGAGATTGCAAAGAAAAGGTTCGACGGTCGAGAGGGAGTCCGGACCGCCGAGTTGGAAGAGCACGATGCCGACGCGTTTTTTGGATTGGGGAGTTGGCTGAGGGGTCATGGAAGATGTTTTGGTTCCCTTTCTTGGGCGCGGTTGGATGGTTGTGGATCGACTGTGAGCGGTGGCACAAAAGCCAGCGCTACTTTACGCGCGGCAGAGAGTTTTTTAGGCGGTCGAGTTCGGCGCGTAGGTTGTAGGTGCGCCTGGCGATGGTGACGTAAAACACAAAGAAAACGCCCCAACCGACAATATAGGCGGCGAAAACGCTGTCGAGATTTTTCATTGGGCCTCCAATTCACGAGCCAGGAAATCGGTTTCGGTCTGCATTTTTTCGAGAGCGTAGCGTTCGGTAACCAGGAAAATCATCAAAACGTGCATGGCGAACGCGGAAAAGAAAAAGACCGCCTTCATGGTGGGGTCCAGGCCGGAGCCCTGGCCGCCCATGATGACGGGTTGCGGGTGCTGGGTACGCCACCAGCGGATAGCGCCGAAGACCAGCGGCACGTCGAGGAAGGCAAAGATACCGAAGAGCGAGCTGAGCAGGGCGCGGCGGTCGGGCTCTTCGACCAGGGTGCGCAGCAAGAGATAGGAAACATACAGAAGCCAGAGAACGAAGGTGGAGGTGAGACGGGCGTCCCAGGTCCACCAGATGCCCCAGACGGGATGCGCCCAGATGGGGCCGGTGATGAGCACGACGGTGGTGAAGGCCAGGCCGACCTCCGCGCCGGACACTCCCAGCCAATCGTATTTCTGGTCGCGCTTCCAAACGTACAGCAGATTACCGAGGAAGCATAGGAAGAACGCGGAGAAGCCGGCCCAGGCGCTGGCGACATGGAAATAAAAGATGCGCTGGATGACGCCCATGGTGCGTTCCTGCGGGGCGATGAAGAAAGACGCATAGGCGGACGCAATCACCAGCAGGATGGCAATTGCGCCGAGGGCGATGCGTTTGGTCATGGCCGGTTATTCCTCCAGAAGATATTCGCCGAAAAGCCATAGCGCCGTCAAAAAAACCAGGTCGAAAACGGCGAGGAAGGCGATGCCCTTGGCTTTGACGATGGGCTCGCGTTCGAGAAGGCTGACGGTGACGGTGGCGCTGACGACCAGCACGGGTGTGAGCAGCGGAAGCAACAACAGAGGGAGGAGGAGTTCGCGCATGCGGGCTTGAGCGGAGATGGCGGAGAGCGCGGTGCCGGCGACGGAGATGCCCAGGCTGCCCAGGAATAGCACCAGGAGCAGCCAATGGAATTCAGGAAGGATGGGCACGTTGTAAAAGATGGCGAAAAACGGAAGCATGATCAGTTCGGTCAGGAGCAGAAAGAGTGTGTTGGCAATGAGCTTGGCGAGAAAGATGGAGAAGGGATCGCCGACGGCGAGGCGGAGGGAGCTAAGCGTGTCATTGCTCTGCTCGCGAAGGAAGCAGGGTTGCAGCATGAGCGAAGCGGCGAACAGAATGGCAAGCCAGAGCAGGCCGGGGCCGAATTCGCGGGACTCTTCTGTGGTGGGACTGATGGCGAAGCTGAAGAGGATGAGCACGACGAGAATGAAAACGACAGTGGTGGTGAGGAGTTCGCGGGAACGGAATTCGGTGCGAAGTTCCTTGCCTAGGAGGACCGCGGTGTTGGAGAGGAGGCTCATGGCGGCGGGTCAGGCGCTCCCAAAGGTGAGGATGTTGTGGAGCGACGCGCCGGTTTTGGTGTCGGCGATGACGGTGCCGGCATCGAGGCGGACGGCGCGAGTGGCGAGCGAGGAGATTTCGGATTCGCCGTGGAGGCTCATGACGATGGTGCAACCGGCATTGTTGAGATCGCGGAGGGAGTTGGCGAGCCAGGTGATGCCGAGAGGGTCCAGGCCGGTGGCGGGCTCGTCGAGAAGGAGCACGGAGGGACGATGGATGAGCGCCCGGGCGATGGCGATGCGCTGGCGCATGCCGCGGGAGAAGGTGCGAACGAGAGAGGCGCGGCGTTCAAAGAGGCCGACTTCGCGGAGAAGAGCTTCGGCGCGGGCGACGGGGGATTCCACTTTTTGCAGCCTGGCGAAGAGGAGGAGATTTTCTTCGGCGGTGAGTTCATCGTAGACCATGGTGCTGTGGCCGACGTAGCCGGGGCGA
This sequence comes from uncultured Acidobacteriota bacterium, assembly GCA_963781995.1. Taxonomy (GTDB): domain Bacteria; phylum Acidobacteriota; class Terriglobia; order Acidiferrales; family UBA7541; genus Acidiferrum. The sequence continues at coordinate 414,701 of CAWAHR010000002.1, forward strand.
TCATTGGCCGCGGATTCGGTGGTAGCGCCGGGAAACGAGAGCTTCCCGGCGGTGGGACGCACGATTTGGCCGGCAATGCGCAGGAGCGTGGTTTTGCCGGAGCCGTTGCGGCCGGCGAGGACGGCGCATTCACCCGCGGCGATTTCGAAGGTGACGCGGCGGAGAGCGAAGAGTCCGCCATAGCGTTTGTCGATGCCCTCGAACCGGAGACCAATTGGCGATAGTTTGAGTGGGGCCACGGCTAATCTGTTTTGCGCGGCTCCTCGGGAGCGCGGAGGGTCGCGATTCTTGACCCGTGTTTCGAAGAGTGGTCCGCCCGCCGAGGCGGGCCCTACAAAGGCATTCAACGACCTAACCGGCTCAGCCGCGGACCAGATCGCGGAGGAGTTTTTCGACGCGAGATTTTTCGCGGGCGTAGTCCTCCTCGGAAATGGTACCGGCCTGCTTGCGCAATTCCAGGCGAAAAACATCTTCTTTCAGAGAGTCGAGGCTGGCGTTCACGCTCTGTTTGACGGCATCGACGCTGGCCTGTTGGCTCGCTGCTTTGGCGGCTTTTTTCGACGGCGATGCGGATGCGTCGGCGACTTCAGCAGCCGGAGCCATGACAACTTGTTTGCGGGAAAGAAGTATCGCTCCTAGAGCGAAGAGCGCAACCAGGCCAAAGACCAAAGGCCACTTGAGATCATCAATGCGCGGCGGAGCGAGGCTCACTTCCTGGGCTTGGGTCCGCGAATTCCCTTCCTGTGGTTGTTGACCCTGGCCACCGGCGGCATCGGCGGCTTGCGGCGAACCCACGCCCGCGACCGAAACCGTGAGCGCGGCCTTGGCGGCGAGGACCTCGTGGGTATAAACATTCATTCCCTGTTCCTGGCCCGCGGGGCTGATGCCCTCACCCGTGAGCGTGACGCCGGGCGGCGCGACCAGCAGCATGCGCATGCCGGGATAGGCGGCGGGAAGTTTCAGCGTCGCGGCCTTGCCGGGATACGGAAGTTCGTAGGAAAGACGAATATTCGTTTCGCCGGGATGGAACGCATAAGCGATGGCAAATAGGCCTTTGCCTTTGTCAATCGAGGCTTGCGGGACATCCATGCCGAGGGAGCCTGTGGCGGTGACGTTCTTGAGCGATCCTTTTTCGGGGATGGCAAATTGGAAATTACCCTCGGTACGGAAATAGGCCATGGGCGGCTTGGAATCGTTTTTGACGTTGTACTCTTCGGCGCCGATGAGGATGCCGTCGCGCGGCTGGAAAATGATTACGTGAGATACGGGATTGATGCTCTTGGGATCCTTGGTGACGTCGAAGACCTCGACGTCCACCTGCGGGCGGCCCGGGGGAAGGAAAGAATTGAAGCCGACGCCTTGATAGGTGACGCGGATAAGGACGGGGCCGGCGCCGATGGCATCGTTAGTCGCGGTGAACTGGCCTTGCGCGTCGCTCTTGACGGAGGCGAGCAGGGCCATCCCCTGCGTGGGGCTAAGCAGATCTACGTCGGTATTGGGAACCGGTTTGCCGGTGGTGCGATTGATTACCGAGCCATGGACGGTTCCGGCGAGGGAGATGCTTGCGGCGAGGAGTAATGTGAAGGAGGAGGTGAGCAGACGCGGCCAAAAAGCCTTCATCGAGCGCTCCGGTCAGCGGCGGCCGGGCGAGCGGCTGGACGTGGACGGCGAACCTGGGATTCGGTGACTTGCTCGATTTCGGCGAGAATCAGGGCAGCTTCGTTCTCGATGGTGGTTTTCATGGTTTCGTAATCGCCTTCGGAATATTTGCCGGCGCGGTATTCAAACTTGAGGTCGCGCAAGTTGTCATAGATGGTATCGCGGCGCTCGAGAAGTTGGTCGAGTTTTGTGCGGTGCGGGGCGAGGTCGGAAGCGTCGGGCTGAATGTAAAAGATGAAGAGGAAGACGGCGGCAAGGAGGCCAAGACAAGCGCCGAGAACGGCCCACTCCGCGGAACCAGCGAACAAAACGGCAAGTGTGAGAGGGAGCATGGGACTAATCCTCAGTATCCCGGTCGGCCTGGGAGCGCGCGCGTTCGTAGGCTTCGGGTGAAATGTGCACGCCGGCGGGAGCGACGGCGGCCGGGGCAGGCGCCTGCTTGCGCCATTTGTTGATGAAGAAAACGACAAGGGCCGCGCCGACCAGAAAATAAAAGACCGGCATGAGCCAGGCGACCAGACTGAAGCCGGATTTCGGGGGTTCGGCATACACGGTGGTGCCGAACTCCTGGACAAAGGTCTGGGTGATTTTGTCCTCGGAGTCGCCGCGATTCACCATCACGCCGAGTTCCTTGAGCATGGAAGCGGACATGGTGCAACCGACGTGATTGCACTGGGTAAGGATCTGGCCGCAGCCGCACATGCATTGAAACTTGCCGCCGATCTGCTTGACGCGGTCGGCTTGCTGCTGGGCGAGCAGCGGCAGCACGGCGAAGGCGACGATCAGCAATAGCGGAACGATAAGGCGGCGAGCCTTCGAGTGCCTTGGACCGATCTTGGCAGCGATATTTGAAGTTGAGATCCTTCGGACATCCTTGTCGGATGACCTCAGGATGACAAGTCCAGGGCTAGGACGTTTAATCATGACCCTCACGCAGGGTGACGCCAGGGTTGAGGGCCTGGGCGATCGGGGAGGAAGACATTTCGGGCGCGCCGGCAACCGCGAGTGCTGCGCGACGATTGGGCATCAGGGCGAGAAGTGTGCCCATAACCACCCAGACGCCCCCGAGCCAAATCCATTTGACGAGCGGGTTCAGGAAGGCATGGATGACCGGAACATTGGTGTCCGGGTCCATGCCGGCGAAGACCACGTAGACGTCTTCGCGGAGCGTGGAGTAGATGGCCACCATGGTGCCGGATTGTTGCTCGGCGCCCTGGAACTGGCGCTTTTCGGGATACATCATCATGAGCTGTTTGTTGTCTTTGAGAACTTCGACGATCATGCGCTGCGCGGTGTAATTCTTTTCGGCCTTGGTGTCCACGCTTTGCAGAACCAAGGTGTAAGGACCAAGCTGCATGGAGTCGCCGAGATTCATGGCGCGCTGCACGTCGGAGTTGAAGGCCGAGCCCGCCAGACCGATGAAGATGAGCACCATGCCGAAGTGGACGACGTACCCGCCGTAGCGGCGGGTGTTGCGCATGGCCAGTTCGTGGGCGCTCATCAGCATGCTCATGCCGGTGCGGGCGGAAATGACCTTTGCGCCGCGGTAGAACTCCTCGACGATGGTGCCGAAAACGAAGCCGCACAGCGCCAGGCAAATGATGGAGTAGATGTCGTGGTATCCGAGGAAGTAGGCACCGGCGCCGGAGAGGACGCCGGCAAGAGCGGGCCATCCGAAATTGCGTTTGAGGCTGTCACCGGAAGTCTTGCGCCAGGCGAGCAACGGGCCGACGCCAGTGAGGAAGAGGATGGCGAGACCCACCGGAATCATAATCTTGTTGAAGAACGGAGCGCCGACGCTGATGCGGGAGCCAGAGAGGCCCTCGGAGATAACCGGGAAGAGCGTGCCGGAAAGAACGGCGATGCAGGCGACAAGAAAGAGAAGATTGTTGAAGAGAAAACTGGATTCGCGCGAAACCATGGAATCAAGCTGATTTTCGCTCTTCAAGTAGTCACGATTCTTGACGTAGGCGACAAAACAGACTACGAGTGTCAGACCAAGGAAGCCGACGAACCACGGGCCGATATGCGAATTGGCGAAGGCGTGGACGGAGCTGACGATACCGCTGCGGGTGAGGAACGTGCCGAGGATGCAGAGCATAAAGGTGCAGAAGACCAGCCAGACGTTCCAGACCTTCATCATGCCGCGCTTTTCCTGCATCATCACGGAGTGCAAGAAAGCAGTGCCGGTGAGCCAGGGGAGCAGCGAAGCGTTTTCGACGGGATCCCAACCCCAGTAGCCGCCCCAGCCAAGAACCGCGTAGGCCCAGTGCGCGCCAAGCAGAATGCCGACGGATTGGAAGCACCAGGCGATCATGGTCCATTTACGGGTGAGGTGAATCCACTTTTCACCAGGATACCGCGCGAGCAATGCCGCCAGAGCGAACGCGAACGGAATGGTGAAACCCGTGTAGCCAGAATAGAGGTTGGGGGGATGAATGACCATTTCCGGGTATTGCAGGAGCGGATTGAGGCCGTTGCCGTCCATGCGGGTGAAGGGTTCGAGCGCGCCGCTGGCGTTGACCGTGGCCAGAGTCTTGAAGGGATTCTCAACGAAGTTGTTCAAGGTGAGGAAGAAGATCTGGACGCCGGCGAGAACCACACCAACATAGGGCATGAGCTCGCCGTTCTTGTTGCGATAGGCGATGAGAACCGAGATGACGTAAATGGAGAGGAGAAAGCTCCAGAAGAGCAGCGAGCCTTCCTGGCCGGACCAGAGAGCCGCAATTTTGTAGAAAGTGGAGAGGTCGCGATTGCTATGAGAGACGACGTAAGCCTGGGAGAAATTGTCGCTGAAGAGAAGATATTCAAGACTGAAGGTAGCGAGGAAAATCAAGCCGCAGGTGGCCATGCCCGCCTGGCGCGTGCTTTTCACCAGCAAAGGATGGCGTGTGACGATCGCGGCGATGCCGCCAATCAGGGCGTACGCGGCACAAACAAACGCGAGCAGAAGTGTAAACGAACCGAATACATCCATGGTGCTTCCGCCTCTCCCGAGGAATTTAGACTGGCACGTTACATGCTGCTTCGTTGGGTGACGCCGGCCGGAGCGGGCTTGTCCCCGCCCGGTGCGGCTTCGTACTTGGAAGCGCACTTGGCTTGCACATGTTCGGCGACGAAGCGTCCGTCAGAACCGGGATGTCCTTCGACGAGAGCCTGAGACTTGTCTTTGAACGTGTCGGGCAACGGATCACTGCCAACATAGGTGATGGGAAGAGTTTTTCCCTGCTCTTCCAGGGTGAAGTCCACGCGACCCGAGCCGGGCTTGATGCTGCCTTCGACGACGATTCCCGCGAGGCGCATGCGATGACCGCGATCCGAGGCGTTCAGGGTCTGATATTCCGCGATGGTGTGATAGTAGGTCTTGCTTTCGCCGTAGCCGAGCCAGGCAAGGAAGGACAAGGCCACTACAATCACGCTGATCCCAACACCGAATTTTGCCTGCTTTTGCACAAATCACCCCTTGGGGAGCGGTTGCATCGGACATCTTAGCATACCGCGAAGATTCAAAGTGCTACCGATAGTGTGGGTTAGGGCGTCACGGGACTCAGTGATGGAAGTCACAAGGTGTTCCTATGTGCCGTGTGCGGCAAGCGCAGGGAGGGCCGCGAGGAAGGCGGTGAGTTGTTGGTTGTCGGTGGTTGGGGCTGCGGGAGGTGTTGGTAAAGGGGTGCAGAAGACCGGGCAGCCGAGGGCGAGTTCAGAGAGTTGAGGGAGGAAGGGCTGGAGCTCTGGAGAAAGAATCAGAACCCGCTTGGGTTTCAAGGAACGCCGGATGCGGGCCAGCGCTTGGGGGAAATGCCGGTCGAGAAGATCGCGGAGCTCGGAGGGGTCCGAGCCGGGTTCCACGGGACATTCGAGGATCGAAGCGTGCACCAGGCCGCGCTTCTGGAATTCGGTGAGGACTTCCTCCACAGACTTCCCTTTTCTGGCGATGGAGAGCGCTGCGAGTAGATGGCCGGCCTGGCCCGTGAGCTGACCTTCGGGTGAGTAAAGAAACTCGCAGTCATTCTGCGGGCCGGAGGCGGTGAGCAGCAGGGCCTGGATATGGATGGGGCGGAAACGGGTGGACCATTCGAGGCGCTGGAGGCGGCGAGCGATGTGCTCGGCGGAAGCCAATTGGCCGCAGCCGTCGCAGGGCAGAACTGTAGGAATGGCCATATTGGAAAATGGTAGAGCAAGGGGGAGATAGAGGCAAATGGGCGAAGGTACGGGCGAGGTACAGGGTGAGTACCAGCCATTTGGGCGGGGACAGCGCGGTTGCGAAGCCGGGATGGTATAGGGGTAAAACTGCCGCGCAACCGCACCTTGGTTGCTTAAGAAACCCGTGGGAATGTAGGAAGTTGCGGGATTTTGGTGATCGTTGGATCGGGCATTTCCATCTGCGAATCGTAGAATCTGGCGCGGTGTGATATGCATCAGTCCCGGCGTCAAACGCCGGAGGGAGCTGGAGGGAGCCTCACATTGGATGCGGTTGATTATTTGATTCGTCGAATTTCTGGAGCGGCAAACGCATTCTCAAAACCGATAGAAATTGACGAACCTTTCCGCACATTGTAAACGAGCGCCGGTCTGAAACATACGATGCATGTTCCGGCTTTGTGGCGAACGCTCGGATAAACAATCCCGGCTGACCCTCCCTCTACAAGTTCTCTGGCCAAATTTTGTGATGCGCTGTAGCTGTTTGCGTCCAAGCATTTTCCAAAGCGTCTGTCGTTGCGGATGTCGTGAAACCTTCCTCGAAAATCGGCGAGGAAATCGACGTACGTAAAAGTCTCCTTTTCTTGCCAGCTGATCTCCTGCAACTCCTTGCTTTTGTGGTATGCCACTTCCATCTCCGAGGTCTCGCGAGTGAATGCCGCGTACCACGCGCCGCGTTCCGGCCCATTGAAGCGGCTTCCGAAGGGACTGGCATGCGTGAATGCTGCGTTAACAATATGCGAGTACGAAAGGCCAAAGACCAGTTCCCGCACCGTAATACCCGGAAGCAGGCCAGCTTCTCCGAGGAGGCGCTCGTTTGTAGCTCCCTCAAGTTCGAATAGCGCGTTCAGGTCCTCGGGATCATCAGTAAGCCGCGCAAGAACGCTCTCGTCCGGGTCGCTATAGCGTGAGGGGATTAAGCGATGCGTCTCATCATGCAGAACATCGGAAACGCGGGGTAGCAACCTATCGCCCGCCACGTCGAGAATCCAGAAGTTGCCGCGCGCGCAACATCGCTGGAAGCCCACCTTTAATCATGTAGGTAAGGGGAGTCTCCCCTTCAAACATCGGATTTTCATTCGGCAATTGAATCCAACGGTCGGCGAGCTTCTTGCTGTAGAGGATGTTTAGCCCTTTGAAGATCCCGGTCAGTATGGAAATCCTTGTCAGCCGGTCCTGGTCAAGCGTTCCACGCGCCTTTCGCTTCAACTCGTAAAATGCACCATTGGACATACCGCCAAGCAATTGCCGGGCGTCTTCATCGCGCAATTCCCAAAGCTCGCGGATTTTCAAGAACGCTTTCACTGCCGAAGGTCCCAATCGCTTCTGGGTGTCCTTGCTCGAAAGATCGGCTGGTTTTTCCGAGGCAATTCCTGCGTCTAGTTGATTGACCGTCGCCACGCTCGCCTCCTTACACTTCTCCATATATGGAGCATTATACATCCATTATTGGATATGGGCAATCCCTTCTTTGTGCGCCGGGCCGTTAACTGCGAGAAGGGGGAAAGGTTTGCAAGTCGCGGCCAGCGAGAACGATGCCAGGTCGGAACTGGTTTATGGGAACAACTGAGCACATCTATCGCAAATCTTCGTACGCCGGTGTAGTGCTGGGGCAAACAATCCCGATGATGCTGTTCAAGCAAGCGCAGACGTGCCCAGGCGAGCCCGGTCCTGTTCCAAAAGCAATAGTCTTGGATGGCGGCGGCTCCGAGGGGAGCCGATCGCCGTCGTACTACTACCGCGCCAGATACTACGATCCGCGGGCCGGGGGGTTCCTGAGGGAGGCCCCCATCGGGTTCCGAAATGGCGGCATCTTTTATCCCTATGTGTTGCAATTACTTGGAGACGGGGCTGTCGGAGGGGAGCTTGGAGCGGAGGCACCACTTCAGCTCCTGGCTCATTTCGGTGATTTCCATGCCGGGCATAACGATGAATTTGCAGGAAAGCATTTCGCGGGGCTCGTCGTCATCGGGAAGCTGACAGGTGACGCGGCAATACTGGCAATCCTGATTCCAGCAGAAACGCCCGTAGGGGATGGTTTCCGGACTGATGAATTGAAAGCAGCGTAGCAAAGAGTTGCGCTCCGGCACCTGGAATTTCTTGCCGAAGATGGTGATATCGACGAGTTTTTCGTACGGACGGAATGGTTCCGACATGATGGCCCTGTCCTTTGTTGACAGCTTGCAACGCGGCTCAAAGTCCCCGAGCTGGTGAAGGTAGCGGTGCTTTCTCAGATTAGTGCGAGTGATGGGATGGGACAACGAAACGATGACGAGGGCGTAGCGAAAGGGGTACGGGGTGGGAAGAGAAGAATAAAAGCAGATTTCAACACAAAGATCACAGAGGAGTCGCAGAGAACGCGGAGATAAGCAACGAGGGAAAAACTATCCGCCGAGATCGAAGAATTGGCACATGTGGCGGAATTTTTCGTAGCGGGCGTGGAGAAGCTGTTTGGTGGGCTGGCTGGAGAGGATCAGGAGCTGGCGCTCAAGGGCGTCGGCGAGAATTTTGGCGGCGGCTTCGTGATCGGCGTGGGCGCCACCGTCAGGCTCGGGGATGATCTCGTCAACGATGCCGAGGTCCTTCAAATCGGTGGACATGATTTTCATGGCGATGGCGGCGGTTTCCGCTTTCGTGGAATCGCGCCAGATGATGGAGGCGCAGCCTTCGGGCGAGATAACGGAGTAAAAGCCGTTTTCGAGGATGTTGACGCGATCGCCGACGGCGATGGCCAGCGCGCCGCCGGATCCGCCTTCACCGGTGACGGTAACGATGATGGGAACGGGGAGACGCGCCATTTCGCGGAGATTGCGGGCGATGGCTTCACCCTGGCCGCGCTCTTCGGCGTCAATGCCGGGATACGCGCCGGGGGTATCGATAAAAGTAAGCACCGGGCGGCCGAATTTTGCAGCGAGTTCCATGATGCGTAGCGCCTTGCGATAGCCTTCAGGCTTGGGCTGGCCGAAATTGCGGTCGATGCGCTGCTTGGTGTCGCGCCCTTTTTGATGGCCGACGATGGCGACGGGACGCCCGCGGAATTTGCCGAGGCCGGTGATGAGGGCTTTATCGTCGCCAAAGCCGCGGTCGCCGTGGAGTTCGATAAAGTCGGTGAATATCAAATTGATCCAGTCGAGAGTGTAAGGCCGCTGGGGATGGCGGGCAATCTGGGCGCGCTGCCAAGGGCCGAGGTGGGTATAAAACTCGCGGCGAAGTTCGAGTACTTCCCTTTTGAGGCGCTCGACTTCGGCTTCGCTTTCGTCGGTGGAGGCGAGCCGGCGCAACTCCTCGACGTCCTTTTCGAGGCGCTCGATTTCACGCTGGCGCTCGATGGTGGTAATGGTTCCCTTTTTATCTTTTTGCGCAGCGCACATTACGCAACCCTCTGAATGGCTTGCTGGCCGCAGATGCGGCGGACGGATTCCTCGAGTTCGGGCTTCACGCGGATGCGTTTCTGGGAATGCAGCGAAGCCACGGAGCCGTCGGGGGAGACTAGTTCAAACACTACCGCAGTTGGGCCCGCGGCGCTTGCAAATAAATTTTCGAGCTGGGTCAAAGTCTCATCGGTGAGCAGGATCATTTCCAGGCGCACGCGGAACTCGCTGGGGCCAGCGCGTTCGGCTACCTCTTCCAGGCGGCGGGCTTCCTGCAAAGAAAGGCGGGTGCCGGCTTCTTCGATCTGCACGCGGGCTTTCAGGAGCAAGGGCGCACCGGGCTTCAGGATATTTTCGAGCCGCGCGAAGCTTTCGGGGAAGGTTAGGAGTTCCTGTACGCCGGTCATGTCCTGAATCGTGAAGATGGCCCAGCGGGCGCCTTTCTTGGAGCGCATCGGACGGGTGCCGACGATCAGCGCGGCGACGGTGATTTCCTTCCCGTTGCGCTGGCCTTCGAGTTCGTCGAGCGAAAGTGCGCCGAGATCCTTGAGGCGCGAAGCGTATTTTTCGAGCGGGTGGCCGGAGACATAGAAGCCCAACATAGCGTATTCGCTGGTGAGGCGCTCTTCCTCGCTCCAGGGAGCGGCGTCGCGCAATTCGAAATGGACTTTGGGCTCGGTGGCGCCGCCTCCGAAGAAGAGGCCGTGCTGGCCGGATTCCTTGGAGCGGGCGGCGCGCTGGATGGCGTTGATGGCATCGTCAACGGAGGCGAGCATGGCTTCGCGAGGACCGAGAGAATCCATCGCGCCGGATTTGATCAGGCTTTCAAAGACGCGCTTGTTCAGAAAACGGGATTCGATTCGTTCGCAGAATTCGTAGAGCGATTTGAACTCGCCCTGGCTGAGGCGGGATTCCCGGATGGCTTTGGCGGTGTTTTCGCCGACGTTTTTGATGGCGGCAAAACCGAAGCGGATGGAGTCGCCAACGGGCGTGAAGTAGAGATCGCTTTCGTTGACGTCCGGCGGAAGGATGGGGATGCCCATGCCGCGGGCTTCGTTAATGTATTTAACCTGCTTTTCGGCGTTGCCGGTTTCGGAAGTGAGCAGCGCGGCCATGAATTCGACCGGGTAGTGCGTTTTCAGATAGGCAGTCTGGTAGGCGAGCAGCGCATAAGCGCAGGAGTGCGACTTGTTAAAGCCATAGCCGGCGAACTCTTCCATCAGGTCGAAGATGCGCACGGCCTTCTTTTCGGGGATTTTGTTTTTCTCGCAGCCGGCGAGGAATTTAGCGCGCTGCGCGGCCATTTCCTCTTTTTTCTTTTTGCCCATGGCGCGGCGGAGGAGGTCGGCTTCGCCGAGGGAGAAACTGGCGAGCAGGTTGGCGATTTGCATCACCTGTTCCTGGTAAAGAATGACGCCGTAGGTTTCTTCGAGGATCTCCTTGAGTTGCGGGAGTTCGTAGGCGACCTTGGTTTTGCCGTGCTTGCGGTTGATGAAGTCGTCGATCATGCCGCCCTGGATGGGCCCGGGGCGGTAGAGGGCGTTGAGGGCGGTCAGGTCTTCGATGCGGGTAGGCTGGTAGCGGCGGAGGATGTCGCGCATGCCGTGGGATTCAAACTGGAAGATGGCGGTGGTTTCGCCGCGCGCGAAGAGTTTGTAAGTGGCTTCGTCGTCGAGCGTGAGATTGTCGATGTCGATTTTAACGCTGCGGTTTTGCGCAACCATTTTGACCGCGTCATGGAGCACGGTGAGCGTGGTGAGGCCAAGGAAATCCATTTTGAGCAGGCCGATGCGCTCGAGGGCGTTCATGTCGTACTGCGTGGTGATTTCGTCGCGATTGGTCTTGTAAACGGGGACCAACTCGGTTAGCGGCTGCGGGGAGATGACCACACCAGCGGCGTGGGTGGAGGCGTGGCGCGCAAGGCCTTCGAGGCGCAGCGCTACGGCCATGAGATCGGTTAGCCTTTCGTCGCTGTCCACGGCGGATTTTAGCTGCGGGGCTTCTTCGAGGGCGTTTTCGAGTTCAATGCCGAGGGTCGTAGGAATCATTTTGGCCAGGCGGTCGACTTCGCCATAGGGAATATCCATGGCGCGGCCGACGTCCTTTACCGCGGCTTTGGCGGCCATGGTGCCAAAGGTGATGATCTGGGAGACGTTTTCGCGGCCGTATTTTTGCGTGACGTAGTCAATCAGCTCGCCGCGGCGGCGCATGCAGAAGTCGATGTCGATGTCGGGCATGGAAACACGCTCGGGATTCAAGAAACGCTCGAAGAGGAGATTGTATTGCAGCGGATCGACATCGGTGATGCGCAACGCATAGCTGACCAGGCTGCCGGCGGCGGAGCCTCGGCCGGGCCCGACAGGAACTTCCTGGGCACGCGCGTAGTGAATGAAGTCCCAGACGATCAGGAAGTAGCCTTCGTAATGCATCTTCTTGATCATTTCAATTTCGGAGGAGAGGCGGCGCTCGTATTCTACGAGCGGATGGCGCAAAGCGCCTTGCTGCGAGAGGCGTTCAAGGAACGGAGCGCGCTGGGTAAAGCCTTCGCGAGCGACCTTTTCAAAATAACTGCCTGGCGTGTGGCCTTCGGGAACTTTGAATTCGGGTAGGGCGTTGGGGATGCGCTCGATTTTGACGTTGCAGCGCGCGGCAATATCGACGGTACGGGAGACCGCGTCGGGAAGTTCGCGGAACACCTTGGCCATCTCTTCGGCGGTCTTAAAATAGAACTGGTCGGTGGCGAACTTCATGCGATTGGTATCGCTCATGGTCTTGCCGGTCTGGATGCACAGCAAGACTTCCTGGGCGTGGGCATCGCTGTGGTGCAGGTAGTGGCAATCGTTGGTGGCGACCAGGGGGATGCCGGTTTCTTTGGAGAGGCGGACGAGGTCTTTATTGACGCGCTGTTCGATTTCGAGTCCCTGGTCCTGAATTTCCAGGAAGAAGTTGCCTTTGCCGAAAATGTCGCGGAGGCGATAGGCGTTTTCCCGGGCCACGTCGAATTTTTCTTCGACCACGGATTCGGTGACCGGGCCGCGAAGGCAAGCGGAGAGGGCGATTAGCCCTTTGCTGTGTTTGGCAAGAAGTTCGTAATCGATGCGCGGCCTGTAGTAGAAGCCCTCGAGGAATCCGGCGGAGACCAGCTTGATGAGATTGTGGTAGCCCTCCAAATTTTCGCACAGCAGGACGAGGTGATTGCTGCCGCGGGAGCCGGGCTCCATTTCGCCTCGTTCCCCGTTGCCGGCCTGGCCGGATTTTTCACCGCGATCGTGGCGGCTACCCTTGGCGACATAGACTTCGCAGCCGATGATAGGCTTGACGTCGCGCTTGCCAGCCTCGTAGAAGAAATTGGCGGCGGCGAAGAGATTCCCGTGGTCGGTGATGGCCACGGCGGGCATCTTTTGGCGGGAGGCCTCGTCGAGGAGTTCGCCGGTTTCGCAAGCGCCGTCGAGAAGACTGAAATCGGTATGAACGTGAAGATGAACAAACTGGGGATTGCCCATGGAAGTTGATTGTAAAACGCGGGGATGAGAAATGCGAATGGGATTGTGAGATTTGCACAGGAGCGAGTGAAAGGCCGGAGGTGTGCGCGACGATGGGCGTTTCAGATAAAGAATCTGCCGCGTCTCCCGTGCTGACTTTTCTTTGGCGATGGGAGCCCAGGCCTCCCGGCCTGGGCTCATGTCTTTGGCACCTGCGGTGCTGCGCAGCTCTTAAGTTGGTCGATCGGATAGCAAGTTTAGAAGGGGAAGCCGAGCTTCCCTTTGGCCAGCTTCGGGCGGGCCGCGCCGCAAATTATTTTTTGGCTTTGTGTTTGGCGGCGGCGGCTTTCATGCCGGCTTTGTGTTTTTCGCGGGCGGCATGCTGCGCTTCGGCGGCGGATTTCTTTGCGGCGGCAGTTTCGGCGTGTTTCTCGGCTTTGGACGGTTTCTTTTCTTTTTCCTTTTTCTTGGGGATTTCCTTGATGCCGGAGAGCTTGCGCAGGATTTTTATACGCTCTTCAGGTGTTTTGGCGCGTCCGTTCAATTGGATGGCAAAGACATCCTGAACGATCTGATCGAATTTGGGGCCGCGGGGCATGCCGAGAGTATCGAGTTCGGTGCTCACAATGGGCAACGCTTGGCGAACCGGGCGCCACTTGTGCAGGAAAGCTTTTAATTTGGAAACTGCCGCGGAGTTGTTGGACTCGGCGAGCAAATAGGCGACGTATTCCATCGGAATTTTCTCGATGTAGCGATAAGCGTCGATCGGCGTTTTGGTCCTCTTCCCTGCCAGCTCTTTCTGAATGCCGAGAGCCTTCTCCGGGAAATCCTGGATGGTTTCGATTTCGGCGGAGCGATAGCCGAGTTTGGAAAGGGTGTGGCTGAGTTCACGATCCTTCAGACGGCTAAGGATGGCGAGCAGCATGGGAGTGGCAAGGCGCGGGCGAAATCCGGCCATGAAGAGATCGTCGCGAACCTTGATGAGGCGATTAATGGCGTCGTAGCCGGGATGCTTTTTGGCGAGGATGGGATGAACGTGCTCGAGCAGGTCGTTCTCTTCCCACTCTTTCAGGCTCAGCTGCGGACGCTCTTCGCGGCTGAGGCTGCGAATCTCTTCGCCGGCATCTTCGGAGGTGATCGTGAGCTGAAGCTCGCGCTCGATGGCGAGATTGAACCATTCTTGGGTGCGCGATTCGAGCTTGAAACCCATGCGGGCGGCAAGACGCAGGGCGCGCAGCAAGCGCACGGGCTGATTGGTGAAGCTGTGGATCGTGAGCGCGCGGACTTCGCCATGTTCGATGTCGGAGAGACCGTTGGTGGGATCGAGCAGCAGGCCGCGAGACGCGGGATTCAGGGAAATGGCGATGGCGTTCAGGGAAAAGTCGCGCCGGCGCAGGTCTTCCATGATCGTGGACCAGCGCAGCTCGGGGCGGGTGCCTGGGCGCACGTAATGTTCATCGCGTGCGGCGGAGATGCTGCCTTCGACTTCGCCAGCGAAGAGAAGTTCGACGTGGCGAAGCTTCTCGTCTTCGAAGAGAACTTTGGCACCGCCTTTTTCGAGTTCGTGAGCCATCTTGGAGGGATTGCCTTCGACGGTGAAGTCGAGATCGCGAAGATTCGCGCCGGTGACCAGGTCACGAACGGTGCCGCCGGTTAGGTAAATATTGAAACCCAGAGCGGCGGCGAGTTCCTGCATGCGCAGCATGGCCGCGCGTTGTTCCGGTGAAAGCCGGCTTTCCAGGAGAAACATGTAATCAGGCATTGCGTTCCTTCCGCTTCAAGGCCGGCATTCCAGCAGCAAATGTCGTGCCCGCAGTGAGTCCCTCCCCGCCGAACTAGGCGCGGGGATGATGCGCTTTATAAATCTGCTTCAGGCGTTCTTCCACGACGTGGGTATAGATTTGCGTCGTGGAAATATCGGAATGCCCCAGCATGAGCTGGACGGCGCGCAAGTCGGCGCCGCCTTCCAGCAAATGGGTGGCGAAACTGTGCCGCAACATGTGCGGCGTCAAGGGAACGCGCAGGCCCGCGCGGCGCCCGTAGGCGGAGAGAATTTTCCAAACCCCCACGCGGCTGAGGGTCTGGCCGCGGCGATTGATGAAGAGAGTGGGCGAGTGGACCTGCTTCCCCGCGGGGACCAGCTTGGGGCGAGCGTCGCGCAGATAGCGGTCAACGAGCCCTAGCGCCTTCTTGCCGATGGGCACGATGCGCTCCTTGTCGCCTTTGCCAATGCAGCGAATGCATCCCACAGTGCGGTCAAGATCCATCACCCTAAGGTGGACAAGTTCGGAAACGCGGAGCCCGGTGGAATAGAGGACGTCGAGCATAGCGCGGTCGCGGAGGCCGATAGGAGTTTTCTCGTCCGGCTGGATAAGCAGGCGCTCGATTTCTTCGAGGCGAAGATAGCCGGGCAGCGAGCGGCGAATCTTGGGCGATTCGAGATTCAGCGAGGGATCGACGGCGATGAGGTCTTGTGTCTGGGCAAAGCGGAAAAAGTTGCGCATGGTGACGAGGTGCCGAGCGACCGTGCGGCTTTCAAGTTTCTGCCGGAACAGGCTGGAGAGGAAATCCACCAAATCGTCGCGGGTGACACTGTCGAGAGAAAGTTTTCTCTTCTTCGCGTAGTCCTCGAACTTGACCAGGTCGCGGCGATAGGCCTGAACGGTGTTGGGAGACAGCCCCTTCTCCACGCGAACGTGAGTAAGAAACGAAGTTACGATGGGAGCGATTTCCATCAGGAGCCTGCCAAACCTTCCGCCGCGCCGGGACGCCGCATGGCGATGCCGTAAACTTCCTCGATTTCGGGACACTTGAACAGCCACGTCAGGCCGATATAGAGCAGCGTGGCGCCCAGGATCATGGCGATGAATATCACGAGTTGCAGGAAAAAGGCAGAGTTAAGGGTGTAGTTGGCGTAATGATTGGCGACCATGCAAGCCGCACCCATGATCAGGCTGCAGACCGAAATCTTACCCAGCGAGCGAAGGATCGCAAAGCTGCCGAGCGGCCCATAGCGCAGACGAAAGACCGCGAAGAGTACGAGGAAGTCGAAGAAAGTGGCGATGGCCGTGGCGAGAGCCGGGCCGCCGTTCTGGAAGCGCTTGAAGAAGAATTGCAAAAAGATAATGTTCAGGAAGATGTTGCCGCAAAAAGAGATGAGCGCCACGATGACCGGCGTTTTGGTGTCCTTGGCAGAATAGAATGCCGGGACGATGAGCTTTACACAGGCCAGCGCCGGCAGGCCGATGGCGTAATAGAGCAAAGGACGCGCGGTGAGGCGGGTGGATTCGGCAACGAACTTCCCGTGCTGGAAGAGCATGCGGATGATCGGCTCACGGAGTACCATCAGGCCGATGGCGGCGGGCACGGTGATGTAGGCAACGATGCGGACGGCGAAGGTGAGGGTCTTTTTGAGGCCTTCGTAGTTATTGGCCGCGGCCTGGTGGGACATGATCGGGATAATGGCCGTAGCGACGGCAATGGCGTAGCCGCCGAGCATCAATTCCATCACGCGGTCCGCAACGTAGAGAGCGGTAAGGCTGCCGCGCGGCATGCGCGCGGAGTTGGCAAAGTAGGTGTCCACAAAGAAATTGATCTGCGAAATCCCCAAGCCAAAAAAGCGCGGGAAAAGGACGCGCGCGATATCGCGGATGGCGGGATGCGAAAAAGAGATACCGAAATCAAAGCGCATGCCGCGACGCACGAGTTGCGGCACGAGCATTAAGAATTGCAACGCGCCGCCAACGAGCACCCCTACGGCAAGAGATGTTGCGGGGCTTTGGAAGTACCGCCAGACCGCGGCCGTTGAGAAGATGATGACCACGACATTGAGGAGGACGGAAGTGGCGGCAGGCAAGGCGAAATAGTGGAAGGAGTTTAGGATGCCGATGCCGATGGCGGCGAGGCCCAGGAAAAACAGGTATGGGAAGATGATGCGGTTGAGAGCAATGGCTTCGTCCCAGCCGGCGGCTTTATCACCTGGAGATGTGAAAGTGTGGATGACATGGGGAGAAAAGATGACCCCAAAAAGGACAACGATGGCAAGTAGGAGGGCGACGGTCCAGAAAAAGCGGTTGGCGAACTGCCAGAGTTCCACGTTGGAGCGCTCTCGCATATAGGTGGTGAAGACGGGGATGAACGTGGCGGAGAAGGTGCCGTCGCCGACTAAGCGTCTGAAAAGATTAGGGATACGATACGCGAGAACGAAGGAGTCGGCGCTGAGCGTGGTTCCGAGGAGAAGGGTAATGCGTTGGTCGCGGACGTAGCCAAGAATGCGGCTTGCGATGGTGACCAAAGAAATGATAGAGGCGGATTTTAGGATCTGCTTCTTTTCGGACAAAGACCGACCCTCAGAGACTTAACTCCAATAAAAACAATGAGTTGACAGGAAAACCGGGATTAACATAACATGAATCTGCGGCCTTGTGCAATCGTTTCCTGCCCAAAATAGGGTGATTCCGCTTGAAAACGCGAGTCCCAGCCTCGACGCATAAAAAAGTGGTGATTGAACTGGAGGATAGTACTGCCTTGCGGGGGTTCCTGAACCCGGCGCGGTTGGCGGGGGCCGATATGCTGGACCTCTTGACCCCCGATGGCGAGCACGAGGCCGTGCCGTTGGCCAAGGTGCGGGCGGTGTATTTTGTGCGGGATCTGGATGAGGAGTTTGCCCCGGAACGCAAGGCGTTCTTGAACCGGCCGAAACTCGATGGTCTGTGGGTCAAAGTGCGCTTCCGTGATGAGACGACCTTGGAGGGAGTCATCCCAAACGACCTGCTGACGTTCCTGGATAATGGGCTGCATTTGTCGCCACCAGACTTCAACTCAAATACGGATCGCATTTATGTGCCACGCCCAGCGATCGCGGAGTTGACCGTGCTTGGGGTGGTGGGCGTGGCGCGGCGGAAGCCCTCGGCGGTGCCCGCGCAACCCAGGTTGTTCAACGAATGAACGCGAATCGAACTGAATTGCTTGCCGCGTAAGGAAGCATGCATTCTTTCTCGCATTGCAGATCTGAAATGGGAGTTGTCCGTTGACGCGATGAGCTGTCGCGCTCACATGGCGGATGTTCTAACCGAGTTGCCTGTACTTCGCTGTTGGGGGTGTGCGAGACTCACAACTTGTTTGCGAACTGGTGAAGGAGTGTGGGTATGAAGCTGCTGGAATTGGCGGAACGGTTGGAGAGCAGGCTGGAAGGTGAGCCGGGCGTTGAGATTCATGGCGTAGCGGGGATTGAGCAGGCCGGGCCGGGCGAAGTGACGTTTATGGCTAACCGGCGATATGCGCCGAATTTGGGGACCACGCGGGCGTCCGCGGTTTTTGTGGAGGACGGCGTGGAGGTCGAACGAGAGGCAGGGCGGCCGGCGCTGGCGAAATTGCGGACGAGCAATCCTTATTTGAGCTTTGCCAAGGCGATTGAATTATTTTATGAGCCGCCAAAGTATGCGCCGGGAATTCATGCCACCGCGGTCATTGCGAAGAATGCGCGAATTGGATCCGGGGCACATATCGGGCCGTACTGTTTTGTGGATGAAAACGCGGCTATCGGAGATAACGCAGTGTTGCACAGTTTTGTGGCGATTTATCGCGGGGCACGGATTGGGGCGAACTTTTTTGCGCATGCCCATGCGGTGGTGCGTGAATTCTGCCAAATCGGCGACCGTGTGATTCTGCAGAATGGCGTGATCATCGGCGGGGATGGGTTGGGTTATGCGAAGAATGCGGATGGCTCCTGGTACAAAATGGCGCAATCGGGCCGGCGGTGCTGGAAGACGACGTGGAGGTGCAGGCCAACGCTTGCATTGATCGCGCGACGGTGGGCGAGACGCGCATCGGCCGTGGGACAAAAATTGATGATCTGGTGCTGGTAGGCCATGCGTCCAAGGTGGGCGGGAATTCGATGTTGTGCGGGCAGGTGGGGTTGGCGGGGTCCACGCGGATCGGTGAAAACTGTATTCTGGCCGGGCAGGTGGGAACCGCGGGGCATCTGACGGTGGGCGATAGCACGGTGATTACTGCTCAGAGCGGGGTGCCGAATGATGTGCCGGCGCGGGCGTTGTACTCGGGGTATCCGGCGGTGGAGAACCGGGAGTGGTTGCGGATGATGGCGGCGCTGCGGAAATTGCCGGAGTTGCAGAAGCGGGTGGGGGAGTTGGAGGAAAGACTCAAGAAGTGACGGCGGAGGAAGAGAGGATTTAACGCAGACGTCGCAGAGAAATTCGCACGGAGACG
Source organism: uncultured Acidobacteriota bacterium (assembly GCA_963781995.1). Taxonomy (GTDB): domain Bacteria; phylum Acidobacteriota; class Terriglobia; order Acidiferrales; family UBA7541; genus Acidiferrum. Next base: position 433,641 of record CAWAHR010000002.1, read on the forward strand.
CGGATTACACCGTGAAACCGGCTGCAGAGCTGCTGCACTCCAAATCAGGAGGCACCGGGGAAGTCGATGGGACGCTGGTCGGGGGGGAGGCCAGCGGCTAGTTCGTCGTGGAGGCGCTCATTTAGGGTTTCGCGCTGCTCGAAAGAGTATTGCGTGGAGTCGATCGGCGGGAGAAATTCGACCAGTATTTCGCCCGGATAGATCTTTAGCTCACGTTTTTTCATTATCCGGTGAGCGTTGGAGCAGGCCACCGGCACAAGCGGCACTCCCGCTTTGATGGCCATCACCGCGGTGCCCTTCTTGAATTCCTGCAGTCGGCCATCTGGGCTGCGCGTCCCTTCCGGGTAGACCAAAAAACTTTGGCCGTTCTTGAGAGATTCAGTGGCCTTTTCCAGGCTGATGATGGCGGCGTCGCGATTGTTGCGGTCAACGGGAATGAACCGGGCCAGGTGGAAGGCCTGGCCGACGATGGGAATTTCGAAGAGCGAGCGCTTAAGCAGAATGGCGATGCGGCGGGGAATAGCGCCGACAACGGCGGGCGCGTCGGCGGAGCTGGTGTGATTTGCGGCAAAGATGACCGTGCCGGGGGGAATGTGCTCGATCCCTTTGACCTTTACGCGGACGCCGACGGCGTTTACGAAGAACATTATGCCTTTTAAGGCTGTCCAGTAGAGCGGGTCGGGATTTTTGGAGACCAGCGTGTACAGGAGCAGCGGCGGCCCGAGAATAAGGATGTAGAGGGTCAGAAAAGTGCACATGAACGCGGCGCGAAGCATGGGTCAATGAAACTTTCTCGAATCAGAGGCCGCCGGTCAAGGGGTTACCGTGCGGGCAAGATTCGTACCGCCTGCATCTTGCCGGCAAGCGCGCCCGGCGAAGAAGACTGGCCGGATGGAAGCCGGCGCTACCCCTTCTGATCAGTGGCTTTTGGCCGTGATGGGGTCGGTGGTGCCACGGAGGAGAGCATCGCGAAGGCGGCGGGCGCGGTCGTCGGCATTTGAAGCGTCGGCCAGTTGGAAGAATTTCTCACGGAGTTCGCCAAGATGGATGTCGATGGCTTTTTCCTGTTCATTGCGGCGGACCCGCAGGTGCAGGATGTCGCCGGGTTTCTGCTGGGCCACCCAACGGTCGGGACGGCGCGGAAGATCGGAATTGTTCCAGCGCAGAAGTTCGTCGCCAACTTGCAGGCCACTATTTGCGGCGGGGCCATCGGCTTCAATGGCGGCCACCACCCACGGGCCTCCGGGATCGCGTTGGGGAAGAAAACCGAGGGTGGCGCGGACCGATTCGTGTGCACGGAGCTCCAGGCCGGCGCGCGAGAATAACTCTTGATACGGCAGCGGATTCGCGCCGGCGACGTAGCTATCGAAGAAGTCCGCTAGGGAGCTGCCGGTGAGCTTTTCGGCTTCCAGGCGGATGTCGAGGGAGTCGCGATAAAACTTCCCGCTCCGGGCAAAATCGGTGTTCATGGCGCGCAGCAGATCATCGAGGCTGCGCTGGTTGTCGGTGCGGTCGCGAATCAAAATGTCGAGAAGCACGCCCAGGATTTGCCCCTTGGTGTAGTACGAGATGCTGCTTTGGGGCTGATTGTAGAGCGCGTATTTCTCGAGCCAGGCGTCGAGACTGGACTGCTCGGCGCTTTGCCACTGTTCGGCGGGGCGGGATTCGAGTTCGCTGATCTGCATGCTGAGGTCCTGGAGGAATTCCTGCCTGCTCCAGATGCCGGTGCGGACCAGCGTGTACGAAGCGACGGTGTTGGTGATTCCCTCGGCGAACCAGAGGGCGCGGGTGTACATTTCGCGGGTGGGATCGATAGGCTCGAGAGAAATTGGGCGGATTCTCTTAACGTTCCAGAGATGGAAGAATTCATGAGCGGAGACATTCGGAAGAAACGCGCCGGCGGGAACGTAGATGGCCGTGGAATTGGCGTGCTCCATGCCGCCTCCGCCGCCGTTGGCAGCTTTGCCGATGTGGAAGATGAAGGTGTAGTCGGAGTAGGGAGCCCCGTCCATCAGTTTGATTTCGTGAAGGCAGATTTTTCGAAGGGCGGATTCGACGTCGTGCTTCTTCCAATCGTCGCCATGGATGACGACATGGACCTGAGGGGTGAGATCGGAAAGAACAAATTCCTGAAAATTAGAGAGTTCGATCGGTGCGTCGCTGATAGCGTCATATCCCGAAGCGGTAAAAGTGAAATGCGACGGGCCGTCTGCGTCCGCAGATTTCGCGAGGGCTGAAGAAGCGGCTTTCCAGTTGGCCGGAACGTCGGAAACGGTGAGGACCACCGATTCACCACGGCGAGTGGGAAGATAGAGCAGGATGATGGCCGGATTGATGAAAGCGTGTTCGACGTTGAGCTGGGAGCTGAACGGCCCAGAATCGTCCCAAAACGTGTCGTAGGAAACTCTGATCGTGCCAGTGGCCTGGACGCGCCAAGTGAGCTTGTCGAGCTTTTCGATGGGGGCTGGCTGGCCGTTGGCGGAGGCGGTTACGCGCTGAACATGGCTGCTGAAGTCGCGAATCTGGTAAAGGGCGTCCCAGGCGGCCATCTGCAGGTCGAGATGATCTTTGACCTCGGGAACCTCGATGGTGACATGGAAGAGATGCTGCTCGGGGTGGTCGAGAGAGACGTAGTAATGAATTTCCGCATTCGCCGGGCGTGGAAAAACGAAGCAGAGCGAGATCAGAACGACGGGCAGCAGGGGGATTAGACAAAGTTTTTGGGTCACCGAGTGTTGGCCCCGGTGATGGTGTGGCGCGCGGAAAGTTTCTTCAATAATTTTTCGCATAGGCCGTCAAAACTTCCGTTGGACATGATGAGCAGCAAATCGCCTGGACTTGCTTCGGTGGCGAGCAGGTCGGCGATGGCGTCGGCGTTGGGAAGGACGCGGGCGTCCTTGCCGAGCCGGCGCACAGCAGCAGCCACGGTCTCAGGATCGAGCCGCTGATCGTCGGCGAGTTGCCCGGCGCGATGCACGCTGCCGAGAAGCACCTTGTCGCCGAGGGCCAGCGATTGCGGCAGGGCGTCCTGAAAAACTTTACGGCGCATGGAATTCGAGCGCGGTTCGAGAATGGCCCAGAGACGCTTATCGGGCCAGCGGAGGCGCGCGGCCTCGATGGTGGCTTTGACAGCGGTGGGATGGTGCGCAAAATCGTCAACAACCAAGATGCCGTCTACTTCGCCTTTCACATCCATTCGACGCTTGACGCTCCGAAATGTCGTCAGAGCTTCCTGGATGGATTCGCGGCGAATGCCGCGGCCCTGGGCAACGATAAGGGCAGCGAGGGCATTGAGGACGTTGTGGCGGCCGGTGGCAGTGAGCCGCAAATCGGCGTAGGCTTCGCCCTTGTAGCTGACTTGGAAGGTCATGGTGTCGTTATGGGATTGGACGTTGGAGGCGACCCAGTCGTTGCTGGGGTGAAAGCCATAGCGGATAACCGGGCAGAAGGCTTTTGCGGTGGAGTTGGCCAGGGCTTCGCCAGCGTCGGGATCGCCCCAGACGACGACGCGGCCGCGGCGCGGGACCAGATTGACCAGGCGGCGGAAGGCGAGTTGGTAGACGCCGAAATCGGCGTAGATGTCGGCGTGATCGAATTCGAGTGAAGTGAGGATGAGATCGTCGGGGCGATAGTGGAAAAATTTGGCAGCTTTGTCCCAGTAAGCGGAGTCGTACTCGTCGCCTTCGAGGATAAATTCCTCGCCGCCGCCCAGGCCGTACGCCTGGCCGAAATTTTCCGCAATGCCACCGACGAGGAAGTTCGGCCGCTTATTCGCGAGATGAAAGAGCCAGGCGAGGATGGCGGTGGTGGTGGTTTTACCGTGGGTGCCGCTGACAACGATGGAATGCTTCCCAGGGAGAAATTCCTCTTCGAGGATCTCCGGGAGGGAGCGATATGGGAGCTTACGGTCGAGCATCTCCTCGACTTCGATGTTACCGCGAGAAATGGCATTGCCGACGACGATGAGGTCGGGCGCAGGAGTGAGGTTCTTGGGATCGAAAACGGAGGAGTATTCGATGCCGAGCGATTCGAGGAACGTGGAGGCGGGCGGGTAAACCCCGGCGTCGGAGCCGGTGACGCGGTAACCGCGCTCGCGGAGCATGCCCGCGAGAGGCGACATCGCCGAACCCCCGATGCCAATCATGTGGATGTGCTTTGCCGTGGCCAAGAATCGATCCTCTGTTTAAATTCGATGCGGTACGGTGGTGGCCGATCTAAAGTTCGGCCACTGCATTTCTAGTTTACTCGACGACTGCGGGTTCGAGAATTTCGAGCGTCCCTTTGCCCTTTGCTTGTAGTTTGCCACGAACGCCGAGCGGAATGGTCAGCATGGGGCGCTTGGTGTGGCCGATCGGGGCGCCGTAGACAACCGGGACACCCAAAGGGGCGAGAATTTCCGCGCAGATTTCCGGGACGATCGGGCTGCCCCGGGAGGGCGGGTCACAGTCGGGAAAATCTCCCAAGAGCACGCCTTCTGCGCCTTCAAAAACTCCGGCTTGGTGGAGATGGCGGAGGGCGCGGTCCACTTGATAGGGTTTCATGCCGCGGTCCTCAAGAACGAGAATGGCTCCCTTGGTGTCGGGAGCAAAGCCGGTTCCGAGAGTGCTCTGCAACATGGTGAGACACCCTCCCACCAAGCGGCCCGAAGCCGTGCCCGAAGCCAGTGTTTCTCCTTCCAGGGGAATATTCCAATTGGATTTGGTTTCTCCAACGGCTTGTAGAAACGAAGCCATATCGTATCCGGAGGGTTGATTTGCGCCGTGTTGGAACCCGGCAGCGACCATGGGACCGTAAAACCCGGTCCAGCCGCGCGCCTCGCCAAGAAGCAGTTGGAGGATGTTCACATCGCTGAAGCCAATCAGGCACTTGGGGCCTTGGAGGCGCGTGGTCAAATTGAAATCGATGAGATAGTTCGCGCCATATCCGCCGCGCGCAGCAATAACGCCGTCGATATTCTTGTGATGAAAAGTCTTGCAGAATTGCTGGAGGCGCTCTGCGTGGCTGGCGGCGAAGTAACCCTGGGGAGCGAGATTTACGGGTTCCTCAACGCGAAAACCCAAGCGATGCAGCTCAGCGATGCCTGCGGAAATCGCCGCGGAATCAGCCGGGGAGGAAGGCGAAACGATCCCAAGGTGGGAACCTTTGCGAAGCGCCTTGGGTTTTTCCGAGCGATGGATGTGTCGCTTCATTCGTGGCGGCTCTGCAATGGGACGACTTCGGTGACGACACCCTGGCGGTTGAGTTGCTCCACGATCTGTTCTTGCTGCTTGTGGCTTACCTCGGCTTCGAATTCGACAACCGAAGCTGTTCCGGTCATGGAGACGCGGAATTGCTGGGTGTGAATTTTCAGGCTGGCCAACAATCTCTGCACTTCACTGGCGACATTTTCCGCATGATCGGTGGTGAACCGAAAAACCAGGGTGCGGGCCTTGAGGTTGAACCACTCGGCGCCCCAGAAGACAACGAGAAGCCCGAACAGGACGATGACCGTGGCTGACCCAGCCACCGCGTAAAGGCCACCACCCACAGCCATGCCGATGGCGGCTTCGGCAAAAATGGTGGCGGCGGTGGTCATACCGAGAAGTCCCGCGCCGTCCTTTATGATTGCCCCGGCACCGAGAAAGCCGATGCCCTGAACAATGTTCGAGGCGATGCGCGTGGAGCCGGTGTCGCCCCAGCGGTGGGCAAGTTCCCCGGAGAGGACGGTGAATAGCGCCGTGGCCATGCACACGAACATGCTGGTGCGAATGCCGGCAGGGCGCCGATGGATTTCGCGCTCGATACCGATGGCCGCGCCAAGAGTGGCAGCGAGAAGAAGCCGGAGTAAGATTTCGTGAAAGGGAAGCATCTCTCTGGGGTCAACCCCGTCCCGAAGATTCTAACGCTTACAGTTTGAATTGCGTCAATTTCGAGAAGTGGCGTGCCCTGGCGTGTATCTCGGGTTTTTTGAGTTTGAGGAGGCGTTCGAGGCCGAAGCGCTCGACAGTGAAGCTGCCGAGGACGGAGCCGTAGACCATGGCGCGGCGAAGGGCTGCGTCGCTGGTGCTGCCAGCGCCGGCGAGATAGCCCATGAATCCACCGGCGAAGCTGTCGCCGGCGCCGGTGGGATCGTGAGGCTCCTCGAGCGGAAACGCGGGGACACAGAACACCCCGTCTTTGTCCACCAGCATGGCTCCATATTCGCCGCGTTTCACGACCAGCGTGGAGGGACCCATTTTGAAGATGTGCTTGGCGGCGCGCAGCAGATTGTGCTCATTGGAAAGTTGCCGGGTTTCCGAGTCGTTGATCATGAGGATGTCCACGTGGCGCAGCGTTTCTCGAAGGTCGTCGTTGGTCCGCTCGATCCAATAGTTCATGGTATCCATGGCGACGAGCTTGGGCGTGCCCCTGACCTGGTGAAGGACGTCGCTTTGGAGATCTGGGGCGATGTTGGCGAGGAACACGAATTTAGAGTTGCGGTACTTTTCGGGGAGGCGGGGTTTGAACTCCGCAAAGACGTTTAAGTCGGTGACCAAAGTCACGCGTTCGTTGAGATTCTCGGAATACCGGCCGGCCCAGAAGAAGCACTTCCCTTCCTTGCGTTCCAGGCCCTCGATATCAATGGAGCGTTTCTTGAAGATGGCTTCGTCATTGGGATGGAAATCGTCGCCAACAATGGCGACCAGATTGACGTGGGTGAAGAAACTTGCGGCGACGGAAAAATACGTGGCCGCGCCGCCGAGGGTGCGCTCCACCCTTCCATAAGGGCTTTCCAGAGCATCGTATGCAACGGAACCGACAACGAGCAGGGACACAGGCTTCTCCTAGGATTGGTATTTGCCGATGATGGCAGCCAGATTTTTCTTGGTTTTTGCGGGGACCAGCTTGAAATTGGTGATCAGGGAATGCGCGAGAGCCGAGCCGCATTTGCATTTGCGCTCGACGGGCATGGTCCGGACGGCTTCGCGAACGACGTTTTGCGCGTTGGTGGCGTTTTGATTCAGGGTGGCGATGATCTGCGAAGCGGTGACCGATTCATGCTCGGGGTGCCAGCAATCGTAATCGGTGATCATGGCGATGGTGGAGTAGCAGATTTCGGCTTCACGGGCGAGCTTCGCTTCGGTGGCGTTGGTCATGCCGATCACGTCGAACTTCATGGTGCGATGAAAATGGGCTTCGGCGAGGGTGGAAAACTGCGGGCCTTCCATGTTGATGTAGGTGCCCTTGCGATGGACGGGCACGGCGGCGGAGACACAGGCGTCAGCGAGGACGGTGGAAAGCTGCGGGCAGGTCGGCCTGTCGAAGGCCACGTGGGCAACGATGCCATTGCCGAAGAAAGTGGAGACGCGGCCCTTGGTGCTGTCGAAGAACTGGTCGGGCACCAGGAACTCGCCGGGACGCAGATCTTCCTGCAACGAGCCGACGGCGCTGACGGAAATGATGCGCTGGACTCCGAGGAGTTTCATGGCGTAGATGTTGGCGCGGAAGTTGAGTTCGCTGGGAAGAATGCGGTGGCCGCGGCCGTGGCGGGCCAGGAAGGCGACGCGCTTGCCTTCGAAATCGCCGAGAACGATATTGTCGGAGGGATCGCCGAAGGGAGTTTTAACGCGTATCTCGCGGGTATTGCTGAGACCGCTCATCGCGTAGAGACCACTGCCGCCAATTACGCCAATTTCGGCCAGGGGTCCGTTCGTCCGCGCAGATTTCCCCTTAGCCTTCTTTTTTACAGCCATGCGTTTTCTCCTGGGAATTACCGGTTCAAGTCCACCGGTTCGAATTCGATCTTGCTATCGTGCTCATGAAGCGTTGCCGTGGCGACATCCGGGTCGTGCCCGAAGACCACGATCCAATTTTCCTTCACCATGCGCGGCAGCCATTGGCGCTTGGTTTCCAGCGTCTGCAGCGGATAGAGGTCGTAGGCCATGATCCAGGGCAAAGGAATATGGTGCCGTGTCGGAAGCAAATCCGCAACAAAGGCGAGCGTTTTGCCACCGCCGGTGAGGATTACGGCTTGAATGTCGGCGTTGTGGCCGGGGATTCGAGCGACTCGGATGCCGGGAAGGATTTCCGCGTCGCCGTCGCAGAGATCCCAGAGGCCGGCTTCGGTGATGGGCTGGAAATTTTCCGGGAAATAGCTGGCGCGGTCGCGCTCCGTGGGAGCGGAGGCGTGAGCGAGTTCGCCGCGCTGCAAAACATAGCGGGCGCGGGGAAACGTGGGGACGGCGCGGCCGTTGTCGATGCGGGTGTTGCCGCCGGCGTGGTCAAAATGGAGATGTGTGTTGATGACCAGATCGACCTCGCGCGGCTGGACGCCTTGTTGCGCAAGCGAGTCGAGGAGCGGGTCGCCATCCTCGACGGCGTAGATGGCTCGTTGTTTCGGGTCCCACTTGGTGCCGTTGCCGGTTTCGATGACGATGGTTTTTCCGTGGGCGCGGACGAGCAGCGAATTGGCGCGCAGGCGGATGCGATTTCTCTCGTCGGGCGGGGATTTTTTGTCCCAAAAGACCTTGGGGACCACGCCAAACATGGCGCCACCGTCCAGGCAGAAGTTGCCGCCGTCAAGATAACGAATTTCAATGTCGCCGAGGTGCATGGCAAGCTGGAGCCGGGGCTAGCGGGGTCCGCCGCGGAAGGCGGCCGCTACACGTGCCCTATTCGGCCAAGCGCGCTCCTTTCAGGATTTCGCTGACTGCGGTAAAGGGATCTTTTTTGCGTTCTGCCACCTCGATGGCTAACGCCCGTAGCCGAGCCTCGCCTTCCTTGCCGCCGAGAACTTTTTCGAGCAGGCGCGCCTCGAGCAGTTCGATCAGGCGATTCTGCCAGTGCTCGATGTGCTTCTGGCGGCGCTGGCCACTGGATTCGAAGTGCTTGCGAAATTTTTCAACGGTGGAGGCGAGTTCGTCGATGCCGCGATTTTCCGTGGCGACGGTGCGGATCACCGGGGGATGCCAGCCGTCTCGGGGCATCACCAGGGATAGCATGGCGTTGAGTTGTTCTTCGAGGCGATCGGCACCTTCGCGATCGGCTTTATTCAGGACGAAAATGTCGCCGATTTCCATGAGCCCGGCCTTCATGTTCTGGATGTCGTCGCCCATGCCGGGGACGAGGACGACAACGACGCAATCGGCGAGCCGCACAATGTCGATTTCGTCCTGGCCGACGCCGACAGTTTCGATGAGCACCTGACGCTTGCCGGCGGCATCGAGGAGCAGCGCCACTTCGGCGGTGGAACGCGCCAGGCCGCCGAGGAACCCACGAGTGGCCATGGAGCGGATGAAGATGCCGGTGTCGCCAGCGTGGCCCTGCATACGGATGCGATCGCCGAGGATGGCGCCGCCGGAGTAGGGGCTGGTGGGGTCGACGGCGATGATGCCGACGCGGTCATTGCGCTTGCGGTGGTATGCCGCGATGCGATCGACGAGCGTGCTCTTTCCGGTGCCGGGTGCGCCGGTGATCCCGGTGAGATATGCCTGACCCGTGTAAGGAAAGAGCTGGCGCAGGAGTTCTTCGGCTTCCGGCAAGTGATTTTCGATAGCGGTGATGGCGCGAGAGATGGCGCGCACATCGCCGGCACGGACCTTGGCGGCCCAGTCATCGACGGAGAGAGTCATTCGGCGGCGAACCTGTGCGACTGGAAAATTGCGCGCGGATGCATACATCTACGAGACTACATCATATTCGGTTCGAGCGACCAGCATGACGAGCTCGGCCTTGATTATTTTTTGCCGAGGAGCTGGCGGGCGATTACCAGCTTTTGGATTTCGCTGGTGCCTTCACCGATGGTGCAGAGCTTGACGTCGCGATAGAACTTTTCGGCGGGATAGTCCTTGATGAAACCGTAGCCGCCGTGAATCTGCACGCATTCGTTGGCCACGCGAACGGCAACTTCACTGGCGAAGAGCTTGGCCATGCTGGATTCGCGGGTGAAGCGGACGTTTTTCTGATCGGCGAGCCACGCGGCCTGATACACCAGCAGGCGAGCGGCTTCGACTTCGGTGGCCATGTCGGCCAACTTGAACTGGATGGCCTGGAACTCGCTGATGGCCTGGCCGAACTGTTTGCGCTGCTTGGCGTAGCGCACGGCGGCGTCGAGCGCGCCCTGTGCCATGCCGAGAGCAAGAGCGGCGATGGAGATGCGGCCGCCATCGAGAATTTTGAGGCTACCGGTGAAGCCCTCGCCTTCAGGGCCGAGCAGATTTTCGGCCGGAACCTTGCAATCAGTGAATATAACTTCGGAAGTATCGCTGGCGCGCATGCCGAGCTTGTTTTCTTTTTTGCCAGGACGAAAACCGGGCGTTCCTTTCTCAAGAATGAACGCGCTGATGCCGTGCGAGCCCTTGGACTTGTCGGTGACGGCCATGGCCACGCAGGTGTCGGCATAGTGGCCATTGGTGGTGAAAGTTTTGGACCCGTTTAGAATCCAGTGTGCGCCGCTGCGCACCGCGGTGGTGCGCGTACCGCCGGCGTCGGAGCCGGCTTCGGGCTCGGTGAGCGACCACGCGCCGAGTTTCTTGCCCTGGGCGAGAGGGACAAGATATTTGCGCTTTTGCGCTTCGCTGCCGAATTTGTAGATGTGATTGGAGCAGAGCGAATTGTGGGCGGCGACGAAGAGGCCGACCGAGCCGTCGACGCGCGAAAGCTCTTCGATGACCGTGGCGTATTCGACGTATCCGAGGCCGGCGCCGCCGTATTCCTCGGGAAAGATGACGCCGAGGAGACCCATTTCGGCGAGCTTGGGGAGGAGTTCGAGAGGAAAGCGCGAAGCTTCGTCCCACTCCATGACATGGGGAGCGATCTCGCCCTCGGCGAATTCGCGGACGGACTTGCGGAGATGGTTTTGTTCGTCGGTGAAGGTGAAATCCACGGCAGCCTCGGGTGCTAGTTATTTCTATCGCTGCTAAAAGTTTAGCTTATGAAGGGACTTCTCGCACGTTTTGGTTGCGGCGGGTGCGCAGTAAGAACACAAAATAAAGACGATGATTCAAGACAGCGTGCACGGAGGAAGAGCACAGCGATCGCAACGAAGCAAATTTGGACACCTGGAGGTGGCGGCTACGGGTTACCAGCCTACGGGGTAGTGGTTCTTTTTGTTTTGCTCGTCCAGCCAGGATTTCAGCGGGGCGAAATAGTCGGCCAGCGCGCTAGCATCCAGTTGGCGTTGGCCGGTGAGCACTTCCAGGGCTTCGGGCCACGGCTTGCTGGCGCCCAGGCTCAGCATCTCATTCAGCTTTTCACCCGCGGCTTTGTTGGCGTAAATCGAGCAGCGATTCAGCGGACCTTGGTAGCCTGCGGTTTTGCAAAGAGCGCGCTGAAATTGAAACTGGTAAATGCGCGCGAGGAAATAGCGCATGTAAGGAACATTACCGGGCACGTGATATTTGGCGCCGGGATCAAAATCAGCTTCCGTGCGGGCCACCGGCGGCGCCACGCCCTGATATTTTTCGCGGAGGGTCCACCAGGCCTTGTTGTATTCGCCGGGCTTCACTTCTCCTGAAAAAACCTCCCAGCGCCACTTGTCAATCACCAAACCGAAGGGGAGAAACGCCACTTTTTCTAGCGCCTGGCGAAGGAGATAGTCGGTGTCGCCGGAAGCGGGCGGCACGGCGTCAATCAGCCCGATGGTCTTGAGGTATTCCGGCGTGACGGAGAGCGCGATGGTGTCGCCCACCGCCTCGTGAAAGCCGTCATTGGCGCTGTTTTGGAAGAGCGGGGGCTGCTGATTATAGGCGCGTTGGTAATAGTTGTGGCCCAGTTCGTGGTGGATGGTGCGGAAGTCCTCTTCGGTGATCTGGATGCACATCTTTACACGCAGATCGTTCTTCGCATCGATGTCCCAGGCGCTAGCGTGGCAGACGACCTCGCGGTCCTGTGGCTTCGTGAATAGCGAGCGTTGCCAGAAAGTTTCGGGGAGCGGCGCAAAACCGATGGAGGAAAAGAAATTCTCGCCGTACTTGACCATGCCGCGCGCATCGGTCTTGCGATCCACGAGGATCTTGGTAAGGTCATAGCTTTGCGCCGGCTTTGGCGAATCCATCAGGTCGTAGACGTTGTTCCACTCCTGGGCCCATGGGTTCCCGAGGAGATGCGCGGGGATCGGGCCGTTCGGTGGAACAACATCTTTGCCGTACTTTTTGACCAGTTGACCGCGGACGTAGGCGTGCAGCGACAAATACAGCGGACGAAGCTGCTCCCACACGCGATCGAGCTCCTTGGCAAACTCGTCAGCAGGCATATCGTACTTGGAGCGCCACAGCGCACCCGCATCGGCGTAGCCCAATTCGCGCGAACCGGCGTTGCCAAGTTCCACCATGCGGGCATAGCGCTCGCGCATGGGAGCGCCAATCGCGTGCCAACCGATCCAGGCGCGCTTGAGTTCCTCCGGATCGCGGCTGGTGGCCAGAAGGCGCTCAATCTTGGTGATGTCGTAACAAGGCTTGGCCTCGCCATCGGGGCACCACTTCCCTTTTCCATAGTCGGCATCGAGGGAAGCGAGAATGGTGGCGAGTTCCTTTTGCGATTTCGGGTCGTCGGGTGCGGGAAAGTCGGTGGCGAGTTCCAGAAGGAGGCGTTTGCGGGACAATTCGGGCGAGAGCCCAACCTTGTCGTAGCGATGCGCGAGCTTCGCGTAGTTGGCCGCGGCGGTGTTGACAGCTTCATCCGCGTCGGCCGCAATTCCTTCCGTGTCGGTGGTGATGAAATTGAGCTCAACCCAGGAAGCGCGTTCGGCCTTGATGCTGAGATCGAAGAGTTCCTGCTCCGCGTGTTCGATGAATCTTTTGGCTTCATCGGGAGTGGGCGCGGGGCTGGTTTGCCCTTGCGCCGGTCGAGAAGTAAACGTGCCTAGCGCAAGAAACATACTGAGAAGCAGGGCTGCACGGTCAAGAGCTGGTCGCATGATTCGGTTTCCTCTTTTACGAATGCTATGGAGACGCTGAGTAGATCGGATTAAGCCACCTGACCCTTTTTCTTCTGAACCACGGTACGGACTTCTTGAATCGCGCGCTCGATGCCCGCGCAGCTGACGTTCCAGTGAGTGACCATGCGGACGGAGTGGATGGCCGTGTCCTGCGCCCAGATGCCGCGCTCGTGCAGGGCGTCGCAGAGTTCGACGGCATTCATGCCAGAGGCGCTGCAATCGAAGATGACGATGTTAGTCCTGACGCCGGCGGGATCGATTTTCAGGCCGGGGATTTGCGCGATACCTTGGGCGAGCTGCTTCGCGTTGGCATGATCTTCTTGCAAACGTGCAGGGGAGTTTTCCAGAGCCAGAAGCCCGGCTGCTGCAATCACGCCAACCTGGCGCATGCCGCCGCCAAACATTTTGCGATAAATGCGGGCGCGCTCGATGAATTCGCGGGAGCCGGCGACCATGGAGCCGACCGGAGCGCCAAGCCCCTTCGAGAGGCAAAACATGACCGAATCCACTTTCTTGGTCATGTTGGCGACGTTGTCGTTGATTGCGGTAGCGGCGTTGAATATGCGCGCTCCGTCGAGATGCACTTTCAGGCCGAGAGCGTGGGCGCGGTCGCAGATTTCGTCGACGCGCTCGGTCGGATAGACGGTGCCACCGGCCATGTTGCTGGAGTTTTCAAGGCAGACCAGCGCAGTTTGCGAGTCGTAGTAGATTTTGGGGCGGATGGATGCTTCGATTTGCTTCCAGGTGAGAATGCCGTCTTCGCCGCCACGGACCGCGCGAGGCATGCAGCCTGCGATCGCGGACATGGACGCGAGTTCGTACAAATTGACGTGGCTGCGCTCTTCGCAGAGGACTTCGTTGCCGTGGTGGGTCCAGATCTTGATGGCAACGAGGTTGCCCATGCAGCCGGTGGGCACGAACAGAGCGGCTTCTTTACCGAAGATTTCGGCGGCTCGCTTCTGGAGCTTATTGACCGTGGGATCCTCGCCATAGACGTCGTCGCCTACCTCGGCAGAGGCCATGGCGCGACGCATTTCGTCGCTGGGGAGCGTGACGGTGTCGCTGCGAAGATCCACGGCGCCTTCGACGGGGGAGATGTGATCGGGATCGGTGAGTTGATTCCCTTTTGCGACGGTGTAGGTCATTGGTTCCCTCGTTCAGAGCCTAAAACGATTCAAAAGCGATTGCAAAGCTGTAGCGCCGGCATCTTGCCGGCCAGCCTTCTTGTGAGCGCAAAGGCCGCTAGCTAGAAGCCGGCGCTGCTTGATGATTCGCTGCTCAGGCCACAACCTGCACCGAGCGCAGAAGTTCCACGATGACTTCCGTGGAGACACTCAGCCTATTTGCGGGAAGACGCAAATTGCTTCCCTGTGTTTCTACCATACCGCGAGAGGCGAGTTCGCTGACTTTTTCGGTGACGCTGACGCCATATTGGCGCTCGATGCGGGTGAGATCGATTCCCGAAAGCTGGCGCAGGCCGAGAAAGAGTTCTTCTTCGAGAACAAGGGTTGGTGTTAGGGCATCGACGGATTCAACCGCACTCTTCCCTTCCGAGATCGCAGTCACGTAAGCCGCGGCATCGTGACGGTTGGCCCAGCGCTGCGTGCCGGAGAATGAATGGGCGCCGGCGCCGAAGCCGAGGTACGGTTCGCGCCGCCAGTATTTGCAATTGTGGCGCGACTCGAAGCCCGGCTTGGCCCAATTGGAAATTTCGTATTGGAGGTAGCCCGCGGATTTCAACTCCGTTTGCCCAAGCTCATAAAATTCGGCCATGGATTCCTCGGCGGGAAGGTCTCTGGCGCTGTAGCGTGAGCCGCTTTGCAGAACTTCCAGGCCCAAGCGGCTGCCCTCGTCGATTTCCATCATATATATCGAGATGTGCTCGGGCGAGAGGGCGATAGCTTCGCCCAACGATTGCCGCCAAGAGGCATGAGTCTGCTTGGGTAATCCGGCAATAAGGTCGAAGCTCATATTGCCGACGCCTGCGGAGCGGAGGATCGGAACGGCGCGGTAGATGTCTTCGCGGCGATGCATGCGGCCGGCGGCTTTGAGTTCTTCATTAATGAACGATTGGGCGCCAAAACTGATGCGATTGAACCCAGCGTTGGCCCATTGGCCGGCCTTCGCGGCGTCGATGGTTTCGGGATCGGCTTCCAGAGTGACTTCATCGAATGGGCAGGTGAATGTATCGCGCAAGGCCTGAAGCATTGCCGCGAGGAGTTCAGCCTCGAGAAGGCTGGGCGTGCCGCCACCGAAATAGACGGTGTCCACTGAAAGCACGCGCGAGCGAAGATCGCCCGAGAGATTCACGCCGGCAAATTCCAGCAGCGGACCATGGCTTCGAATCTCGTTGCAGACGGCGGCAGCGTATGGCGCAAAGCGGCCGGGAGACACTACGCTAGTGTGGAAGTTGCAGTAGGTGCACTTCGTCTGGCAGAAGGGGACTTGGATGTAAACGCCGAGATTACCCATCACTGAAAACTGTAGCACAGAGCTAGAGAGTGGCGGCGTTTTCGCCGACTTCGTCCCAGATGCGGGTGGCGTGGGTTTCTTTCAGGCATAGGCCGCCGACAACCACGGTGATGGCGCACACGCCAATGGGGTAATAAAGTCCTGCGTAGATGTTGCCCGTGGCGGCGCAAAGCGAAAGCCCAACCACGGGCAACAGGCCGCCGAAAATTCCGTTTCCGATGTGGTACGGGAGCGACAGCGATGTGTAACGGATGCGCGCTGGGAAAGCTTCGACGAGATAAGCGGCGATCGGACCGTAGATCATGGTGAACACAAATAATTGCGCGAAGACCAGAAAGATGAGGCGCGCAACATTGGGGGCCGGGGCTTCCTTGGCGGGAACGGACTGCCCGCTCGAGGGGTCGACGGTCATGGGCGAGAGGGAGATGGCGCCGGTCACTTTATTTTTTGTGGAGGCCACCGCAATCACATTGTTGCCCGCGGCGCGCTGCATGGATTTATATATCGGGACCAAAGTGAAGATGCCCAGGATGCAGGCGACCATCATCAACCATTTGCGGCCCACGCGGTCCGAGAACGCCCCGAAAAAAATAAGCGCGGGAATGGAGAGCAGTAGCGCGGCCGCAACGATGAAACTGGCGGTCTGTTGATTGACCTTGAGAATGGTCTGCAGATAAAAGAGTGAATAAAACTCGGCCGTGTAGGCGAGCACACCTTGCGCAGCAGTTGCGCCGAATAACGTGATCAGCACCTGCCGGATGTTATTCCAGCCGCTGAAGGCTTCGCGCAACGGATTGCGGGAAATCTTGCCCGCGCCTTTAATGGCGGCGAAGATGGGCGACTCCTTCATGCGCAGGCGAATGTACAGCGAGAGGCTGACGAGCACGAGGGAGAGCAGGAACGGAATGCGCCAGCCCCAGTCGTTGAAGGCGTCGCGCGACATCGAGCGCTGCGTGGCGATGATGACGAAGAGCGAAGCGAAGAATCCCAGCATGGCGGTGACTTGGATGAAGCTGGTGTAGTAGCCGCGCCTCATGTCGGGGACGTGCTCCGCGACGTAGACGGCCGCGCCGCCATATTCGCCGCCCACGGCAAGGCCTTGCAGGGCGCGCAGCAGAATGAGGACGACGGGAGAGAGCCAGCCGCCGGTTTTGTAACTTGGCAACAGGCCGATAACCGCCGTTGCGCCGCCCATGATGCTTAGCGTGACCAGGAACGCGTATTTGCGGCCGACGAGGTCGCCGATGCGGCCAAAGAAAAGAGCGCCGAAGGGCCGGACCACGAAGCCAACCGCGAACGTGGAGAGATAGGCGATGTATGCGAAGGTTTCATTTCCCGGGGGATAAAATTTCAGCGAAAGAACAGCGGCGAGGCTGCCAAAAATGAAAAAGTCGTACCACTCAATCATGGTTCCAGCGGCGGAGGCGAAAATCACCCTCCACAAGCTGCTGGTGGAAAATTGCGTGGCGTAGATCGCGGCTGGGGTAGCCACCTGTTCAGAATCCTCGCTCTCGTTTGCAGGGTTTCTGCTTGGAGGACAGCTTACGCTACTTTAGGGTGTGGGAGCGAAAATCATCATGCCTGTAGCTCACCCCTTCAAGGCATGAGCTACAGATGCTGAACGGCGTTCAAGGGATGGTGAAGTTCCATCAATCTCGCTCGGGGAGGACTTTTATGTACACCTGGCGTTCGCGGGGGCCGTCAAATTCGGCGAAGAAGATGCCTTGCCAGCGGCCGAGGGCAAGTTTGCCATTTTCAACGAAGACGAATTGTGAGATGCCGACGAGCATGGTCTTGACGTGAGAGTCGGAGTTTCCTTCGACGTGGTGAAATGTAACCGACGAGGGCAGCAGCCGGTCCAGAGCTTCTTCGGCGTCCGAGGCCACGTCGGGATCGGCGTGTTCGTTGATGAGGATGCCCGCCGTGGTATGCGGAACGTAGAGGAAGCACGTGCCGGTTTTAATGCCCGTCTCGGCGATCGCGCGCTGAACTTCCCCGGTAATGTCAAGCATCTGGGTGCGGCGTGCGGTTTGCACGCGAATCGATTGCATGTTTGCCTCCCGCGTTCGATCAGGGAATGGAAACGATATAGTGCTGTCCCGGCTTTTTAGCGCAGGCGAGTTTCTGGAGTTCGCCGAGGCCTCCGCTGCCCAAGCGCAGAAGAAACGGAAGGAATGACAGATCGCGAGACTGGAGTCCCTTGTGCGGGTACAGGAGATTCTCGAGGAATTGAGCGTGCTGTTCGACCATCTTGCCGTGGCGGTTAAGGGCGGCGCCGGTCTTCCCGCGCAACTTTTCGATCTGGTAACGGATGCGCTTTTCCGCGCGGGCGATGGCCCCCTGAATCGTGGGGTCAACTTCGCGGATCGCTTTATGGAGCTGCTCGACGCTCTTTTCAATTTGCCGCAAGCTGCCGTCGAAAGAGCGTGCCAGCTTTTTGGGTACGTTGGCGGCATACATGCGTTTGCGCAGCGTTTGCGAACCCAGCCAGGCGTCTTCTACCTTCAGCCCATATTTTTCGAGGATCCGGGTGGCTTTGGGATCGACCAGCGTGTAATCGGCGCGAGGCAAGAGCACCGGCATGCGTCCCAGGAGTTTTTGATAAAGCACTTCCGACTGCGCGAAATACGCGATCTCCGCCGGGCCGCCGTAATAGACAACCGTCGGCAATAGATAATCCTGCATCACGGGACGCAACAAGGCGTTCGGACTAAACAATTCCGCATGCCCGGAAACTTCAGCCAGCAGTTCCTGCCTGGCGACGGATCTATTTCCGAACGAAAAGTTGCCGTTTGAAGCGCCGATGACTTCCCGTTTGCCGCCTTCCAATGCAAAAAGCAGCGTGCTTTTCGAAGTGACCTTCACCTGCGGCGCGTACCCCGCCTTTTCCAGTTCCTTGTTGCGCTGCAACAGCGCGCCATTCAGCTCATCGCGACGTTCGAGGGCCTGCCGCAGGATTGGAGCAGCGACGGAATGGAGCCTGGGATTGAGCGGATCGAGGAGGATGAGGCCGTTGGGAGAGAAAAGCTTAGCGAAGAGTTTGCCGAAGGCGCTGCCGTAAGTGTCCTGTGGCGTATAACACGAACGGAGGATTGCGAGGAGCTCAAAGCCACTGGGCCCGGTCAGGCTGTCTTGAATTTCCTGGAGCAAAGCATCGATTTCCCTGCCGAGAGGAACGTGCCCCACAGGGCGGTCGGCCTCAGCGGGTGGCGGCAGGATCAGATTGCGGAGCATGCCTTCGTGGAACCACGTAGTGTGGCGAACTTCGTCGACGTCGTGGTCTTCCGTGGCCATCCAGAAAATCGGGACGGCTTCGACGCCGGAGAGCGAGAGCTCCCTCGCGGATTCGATAGCCGTAAGCGCCTTGTAAAACGAATAGGCCGGGCCGCCGAACAGGCCGACCTGCTGGCCGCTGACCACCGCGACCGCGCCATTTTCGAAGCGTTGCAGATTCGCTTCCGTTTCCGGACCGCCGCCAAACGTCAGATTTTCTTCGCGGAGAATCGCAGCAACTTCCCTGCGGCGATCCGTGGGAAAATCGAGCTGTCGCGCGTACTTTTCGGCGGCCTGCAGGTCGGGTTTATGGGCGTAGAACTTCGCGAGGCGGGGAAAATCCTGGACGTAATCGCGAATGAGCTTGCTGGTGTGCGGCAGAGCGGGCGGTAACAGGGCGCGACAGTCCATGGGCGTTTAGATGATAGTCCGGGGAAAAGGTGACGGCAAACTCTCGCGAAGTCAGGCGCGCGCGGCGGCCGGGCAGAGTTCCGCGACCACGGCAGCAATAGCCTCTTTCTTCTCTTCCTTTACTGGCAGGAGCGGCGGGCGGGGCATACCTCCCGCATATCCACGAAGATCCATGGCGTATTTCAGGCCGGCGATCCCGTTTTCGGAAACCACGCGTTTCGAGGCGTCCACGAGTTGTAACTGGAGTTGCCGGGCTTCCGCGTGCCGCCCCTGCTGGAACAGCTGAAAAAGCTCCACGCACTTTTCCGGAAGAAGATCGGCCAGCGCCAGAATCGCGCCCCGGCCACCTACAGCGAGGGCGGGATACACTACCGCTGCACCGCCGGTGAGCACCTGAAAGTGCGCGGGCGCGCCGGAAACGATTTCGCCGAGGCGCTGAATGCTGCCCGAGCTGTCCTTAATGCCGATGATATTGGGATGCTGTGCCAGAGCGATGACTTCCGGGGATTCCAGCGTGATGCTGGTGAAGATGGGCACAGAATAAAGAAGGATGGGAATCGGAGAAGCGTCGGCCACCGCGCGGTAATGGTGGATAAAATTCTCCGGGCGATAAGCGGGCTTGTAGTAGTACGGCGTCTTGACCAGGGCGACTTGATAACCCAGCGCGGCGGCGCGTTTGGTGCGCGCGATGGTCTCGATGGTGGACTCCGCGCCGGTCCCCGCGATCAGGATTTTGTCGGGAGAGGCGGTCTCTTTGACGGCCACAAGGAGTTGGTCGGCCTCCTCGCGGGAGAGCAGAACCGCCTCGCCGGTGGACCCGAGCACAACGTATCCCGCCAGGTCTGTCTGGTTATACAGCCGGATGTTGTGCTTCATACCAGAGGTCGAAATGTTGCCGTCGGCTTCGAAAGGAGTGGTGAGAGCAGGGAAAATGCCGCTGACATTCATCGTTAGTCTCCGTTTCCGGTCTGGCCCGAGGCCGCGACGCGGCTGCTGTGAAGATCCTGCAGGCAAGAGACTTCCCGCTGGAGTTCGATGAGTGCATGAATGCCGCGGACGGCAGCGTGCGCGGCCGAGAGCGTGGTGATGCAGGGAATGTTGTAGCGGATGGCGGCGCGGCGGATGGACTTCTCATCGTAGAACGATTCGCGGCCGAGCGGAGTGTTGACGACCAGATGGATTTTGCCGGTTTTGATGAGGTCGACGATGTTGGGCCGGCCTTCGTTGACTTTGTAGACTTCATCACACGCTACGCCGGTGGCATGAAGGGCGGAAGCGGTGCCCCGCGTGGCGACCAGCTTAAAACCCATGGCGACGAGTTCCTTGCCGATGGTCCCGAGCTGCCGTTTGTCGCGATCATTGACGCTGATGAAAACGGTGCCGCTGCTGGGCAATTTTTGCCCCGCGGCAAGCTGTGCTTTGGCGAAAGCCTGGCCATAGGAAGTGGAGATGCCCATGACTTCGCCGGTCGAGCGCATTTCGGGGCCGAGGATGGTGTCCACGCCGCGAAACTTGTTGAACGGAAAGACCGGCGATTTGACCGAATAGAAATCGTGGACCGCAATTTCCGCGACGCCGTTGCTGTGGACCAGCGGAAGTTTCATGTCCGCCAGCCGGCGGCCGACCATCAGGCGAGCTCCTATTTTCGCGAGCGGCACGCCAGTGGCCTTGCTGACGTAGGGAACGGTGCGCGACGCACGGGGATTCACTTCCAAAACGTAGACGGTCTCGCGCTGAATCGCATATTGCACGTTCATCAGGCCTACGACTTTCAGCGCCAGCGCCAGCCGCTTGGTGTAATCGCGAATGGTGTCGAGAATCTTGGGCGAGAGGCTGACCGGAGGAAGGACGCAGGAAGAGTCGCCGGAATGCACGCCGGCTTCTTCAATGTGCTCCATGATGCCGCCAATGACCACGTCGGTGCCGTCGGCGAGCGCGTCCACGTCCACTTCCGTGGCTTCTTCGAGAAATTGATCGATGAGCACGGGGCGTGCAGGGCCCATTAAGGCGGCTTGCGCGACATATTCCAGAACGGTGTTCACGTCGTAGGCGATGACCATGGCTCGGCCTCCCAGCACATAGCTGGGCCGGACGAGAACCGGCAAGCCGATTTCGCCGGCGACGCGCGCGGCTTCTTCCGGAACCAGCGCGGTGCCATTACGCGGTTGCGGGATGCGCAATTCATCGAGGAGGCGGCCAAAGCGGCGGCGGTCTTCGGCGAGATCAATCGATTCCGGAGCCGTGCCGATGATGGAGACGCCGTTGCGTTTGAGTTCGAGCGCCAGATTGAGCGGCGTCTGGCCTCCAAACTGAACGATGACCCCAGCCGGCTTTTCTCGCTCAACAATGGCGAGGACGTCTTCAAGCGTCAGCGGTTCGAAGTACAACCGGTCGGAAGTGTCGTAATCCGTGGAAACCGTCTCCGGATTACAGTTGACCATGATGGTTTCAAAGCCGTCGGCGCGCAGAGCGAAGGAAGCGTGGCAGCAGCAGTAATCGAACTCAATTCCCTGCCCAATGCGGTTGGGGCCGCTGCCGAGAATCATGATTTTCTGCTTCTGAGTTGGCTCGGTCTCGTCTTCTTCCTCATAGGTCGAGTACATGTACGGCGTGAAGGATTCGAATTCGGCGGCGCAGGTATCCACGCGCTTGAAGACGGGAGCGACGCCATAGCGGGCGCGCTGAAGGCGTACAACCGCGGGCGTGGTCTTCCAGATTTGCGCCAGTTGCTCGTCGCTGGTGCCGACTCGCTTTACTTCGCGCAGCAGGTCTTTGGAGGCCGTCTCCACGGTGACGCTGGCGGCGCGCCGGTTGACGAGGTTGATCTCCACGATCTGGTGGATGAACCACGGATCGATTTTGGTGAGATCGCAGATTTCGGCGGCGGGCAGTCCGCGTTCCACCGCGGTAAGAATCCAGTGAATGCGATCGGGGCGCGGAGTGGCCAGCTTTTCCCTCAGCAGCGAGTCCGGGGTATCTGCGGGCGCGCGCCATGGAGAGCTCGGCTCCAGCGAGCGAATTCCCTTTTGCAGCGCTTCCTTGAAGGTGCGGCCGATGGCCATGACTTCGCCGACGGATTTCATTTGCGTGCCCAGCGTGCTGTCCGCTCCGGGAAACTTCTCGAACTGCCACTTGGGGATTTTGACCACGACGTAATCGATGCTGGGTTCGAAGCACGCGGGCGTTTTCTGGGTGATGTCGTTGGGAATTTCGTCCAGAGTCATGCCGACGGCGAGGCGCGCGGCGATTTTGGCGATGGGAAAGCCGGTGGCTTTGCTGGCCAGCGCGGAGCTGCGCGAAACGCGCGGGTTCATCTCGATGACCACCATGCGGCCGTTTTCGGGATTGATGGCGAACTGGACGTTGGAGCCGCCGGTTTCGACCCCGACTTCGCGGATAATGGCCGCGGCGGCATCGCGCATGCGCTGATATTCCTTGTCGGTCAGGGTTTGTGCCGGGGCGACGGTGATGGAATCGCCAGTGTGCACGCCCATGGGGTCGAAGTTTTCAATGGTGCAGATGACCACGAAGTTGTCGCGGAAGTCGCGCATGACTTCGAGTTCGTACTCTTTCCAGCCGAGAACCGATTCTTCAACCAGCGCTTCGTGGACCGGGCTCATGTCCAGGGCGTGAGAAATAGCGTCAGCGAATTCTTCCTTGTTATAGGCGATGGCTCCGCCGGTGCCGCCGAGGGTGAAAGAAGGTCGAATGACCAGCGGGAAACCGAGCTGATCGCAAAGGCGCAGGGCATCTTGCGCGTTGTTGACTAGCGCGGAGGCCGGGACTTCCAGGCCAATCTTGCGGCAGGCGTCCTTGAACCACAGGCGGTCTTCGGCGACCTTGATGGCACGCAGCGACGCGCCGATCATTTCAACTTTGTGTTTTTCGAGGATGCCGCCTTCGGCAAGTTCGACGGCAAGATTCAGAGCGGTCTGTCCGCCGACGGTGGGCAGCAACGCGTCGGGCTTTTCCTTGATGAGAATCTCTTCGAGATATTCCTTGGTCAGCGGCTCAATGTAGGTGCGATTGGCCAACTCCGGGTCGGTCATGATGGTGGCCGGGTTGGAATTCACCAACACCACTTCATAACCCTCGGCGCGCAGTGCCTTGCACGCTTGCGCCCCCGAATAATCGAATTCACAGGCCTGCCCGATGACAATCGGGCCAGAGCCGATGATGAGGATCTTATGGATGTCTTTGCGTTTAGGCATCTATTCCCTTCGGTGCGGTTGCCTTCACCCGCGGGAGCTCCCCGGGCTGGCGAATTCTTTCATCATGTCGGTGAACTGGGTGAAGAGATAATGCGAATCGTGCGGGCCGGGCGAGGCTTCCGGATGATACTGCACGCTGAAGAGCGGCACGGTTTTGCTGCGCATGCCTTCGTTGGTGTGGTCGTTCAAGTTAACGTGCGTGATTTCGACTTCGCTGGAAGGAAGCGATTCGGGATCCACGCAGAAACCATGATTCTGGGCCGTGATTTCTACCTGGCTGGTTAGCAGATTTTTCACCGGATGATTCGAACCGTGATGCCCGAATTTCAGCTTGAAGGTTTTTCCTCCCAGCGCGAGGCCGCAGAGTTGGTGGCCGAGGCAGATGCCGAAGACCGGCACGCGCCCGGCGAGTTTACGAATATTTTCCACGGCGTAGGTGACCGGTTCGGGATCGCCGGGGCCATTCGAGAGGAACACGCCATTGGGGCGCAGCGCGAGGACATCTTCGGCCGAGGTGTCGGCCGGGACGACGGTGACGTCGCAGTGGTGATCCACAAGCAGGCGCAGAATGTTTTGCTTGATGCCGTAATCGTAGGCGACCACTTTGAACTTTTTGGCGTCAGGAAGCGCGCCGGACTCGCCCATTTGCTCGGCCCAGGGTGATGTTGCCAGTTCAATCGAGCCTTTTTGCCAGTCGTAGGACTTATTGCAACTTACGCGCCCGGCCAGCTCCTGCCCGGCCATGAGCGGCAACTGCTTTGCTTCATGCACCAGCTGATCGGCGGGCGTGCCGTCGGTCGCGACCATGCCGCGCAGCGCACCCATTTTGCGAATGTGGCGCACTAGCGCGCGCGTATCAATGTCCCAGATAACCGGAATTTTGTGCCGATTCAAGTACAGCTGGGCGGATTCCACGGAACGCCAGTTGGAGGCGACTTGCGAAAATTCCCGGACAATCAACGATTCGATGTAGGGACGAGACGACTCCTCATCATCGAGGTTCGCGCCCACGTTACCAATGTGCGGATACGTCAGGCAAACAATCTGCCCGGCATAGCTCGGATCGGTGAAAACTTCCTGGTATCCAGTGAGACTGGTATTAAAAACGACTTCGCCACCCCGGCGCGTGATCGCGCCGGCCGCGCGGCCGTTAAAGCTGCGCCCGTCTTCGAGCGCGAGGATTGCGGGTCGATGCTGGACTTCCGTCAGTGGGTCCTCCTGAGGACTGCGTCATTTATCACTCGCTTCGGTGGTGGAAAGCGATCCGAAGTGGTCCACGGGCCAGTAGGCAAACACCGCGCGGCCATAAATAAACTGGCTGGCGACCGGCCCGAAGACGCGGGAATCGTTGGAGCTGATGCGATGGTCGCCCATCACGAAATAACTCGACTTGGGAACCTTCACGGGGCCGAAGTCGGTGATGTCGGCGTATTGAGGAGGGACATAAGGTTCGGCGATGGCCTGGCCGCTGACGTACAACATGCCGTGGCGAATTTCCACCGTCTCACCCGGGAGTCCAATGACGCGCTTGATGAAGGATTTCGAGCGGTCCAGCGGATACCAGAAGACCACCACGTCCCCGCGATGAATGTCCTCGAAGCGGTAGACAAATTTATTGATGAAGATGCGTTCCTGGTCGGAAAGCAACGGGGCCATGCTGGTGCCTTCGACCTTCACCGGTTGATAGAGGAACACGATGATGACCAGCGCCAAGCCGATGGCGATAAGCAGGTCGCGGGTCCACACCCGGATTTCGTTTCGCAAAAGATGGTGATTGGTCGGCGACGGCGGTTCGCAGGTAGTTGTCGGCTGCAAAGCAGATTTCAGGGCGCCGGCTGAGCCGCCCACGGTAGGAGAGATTGGATTCTCGTCAGGTTTGCGCATCTCCGCCTATCTTCATTTTATAACATGCGCCACGGAAGTCACGCCAGCGACGAATTACGGTTGCGGGCGGCTCGACTTTGCGGGGCAATGTATTTAGGATTCGAGCGATGCTCTCCCCGATTGCTTTTATCATTCCCGCGTTCAATGAGGAAGCCGCGCTCACACCCATGTTAGACGGGTTGCGGGCGGCTTTGGATGCCAACGGCTGCGCGGGTGCGGACATCATCGTTGTAGACAATGGTTCAACAGATTCCACAGCGAGAGTAGCGCGGGAATGCGGGGCGCGGGTGGTGAGCGAGCCGCGGCGGGGATATGGCCAGGCGTGCCTTGCCGGCATTGCGGAGCTTGCAAGCGGATCGGAGATTGTGGTTTTTCTGGACGCCGATGGAAGCGAAGATCCGCGGGATTTACCGCAATTGCTGGCGCCGCTCCGTGCGGGAAAGGCTGACTTGGTGATCGGTTCGCGCATTGAGGCGGCACGCGAGTCGCGGGCGTTTACTCCTCAGCAGGCGTTTGGGAACTGGCTGGCAACGCGGTTAATGGGGATATTTTTCGGCGCGCGATATAGCGACCTGGGGCCGTTCCGCGCGATCCGGCGGAAAGCGCTGGACGAATTGCACATGCAGGACCCAAATTATGGCTGGACGATTGAAATGCAGATCAAGGCGCATCGCCAGGGAATAAGCGTCGTCGAGGTGCCGGTAAATTATCGCAAGCGGATCGGGGGCGAATCGAAAATTTCAGGGACGTTCGTAGGAACAGTGCGGGCGGGGTGGAAGATCCTGTGGACTATTGCGAAATACGGGTTCCGCGATCTGTAGCTTAGGCCTTCGAGGCCTGCTGGCTTTCGCTGCTATAGCGCGATTTCGGCGGCGCAGGGGAAACCCCTCGAAGGGGTGAGCTACAGGTCGGAGAAAGCGAAGTTTAGGGCGGCCAAGGAAGCGACCACCGCGGTTTCACTGCGAAGGATTAGTTTGCCGAGGGAGGCGTCCTGGAAGTGAGCAGCGCGGGCGGCGGAGAATTCAGTTTCGGTCCAGCCACCTTCAGGCCCGACGGCGAGAACCGCGACTTCAGTTTTTTGATCCCGCAGAACTTCCCGCATGGGCCTACCTTCCGCGGCCTCGGAAAGAAAAATTCGCAAGCCATGGTCAAAGAAGGCGAAAGCGGCTTCAGGTTTCGTGAGGGCGCCAAGAATGGGGACTTGGACTCGGCGCGATTGCTGGGACGCCTCGAGGAGAAGCTTTTTCCAGCGCTCGGCGCGTTTGGCAGCGGCGGCGAGCAACGCCTTCTCGCTGCGCCCGGCGGCGAGCGGAACGATGCGGCTGACGCCGAGTTCGGTGGCTTTTTCGAGCGCCCACTCGAAGGAATCGAATTTTACTATGGACAGAAGGAGCGTAGTTTCAACGGCAGGATGATACGAAGGCAATTCTTCGAGGAGCGAGAAGTTTACGGTGTCGCGGGAAACGGTCTCGATGCGACCCAGCCAAACCTTGTTGCCATCGCTTAGTTCGTAAAGTTGGCCGGGTTGGGCGCGCAGGACACGTCCGAGGTGATGCGCGGCTTCGCCTTGCATCACGGCGCGATTGTCCTGGAATTCATCGACGAAGAAGCGGCGGCGCATGGCGATTAGTTTGACATGAATTTAGGCACGCCTGGATTTGAATTCGGAGTTCGGACTTACACCGTAAGAGCAGAGGCTGCGCTTCCGCACTCCATATTAGCCGAAGATGTCTTTCACTTTGTCGAAGAGGGTGGAGTTGCGATCGGCCGGCTTGTTGTCCACTTTCAGCGTGGCGTCGAGTTGCTCCATGATCTTGCGCTGCTCGCGCGTCAGTTTGGTCGGCGTAAGAACGCGCACATGATAATAGAGATCGCCGCGGCCGCCGCCGTGCGGGTCGGGCAATCCCTTGCCCTTGATGCGAAATACCGCGCCGCTTTGCGTCCCTTCAGGAATTTTCAGGCGTTCTTCCGCGGTTAGCCCGGGGACCTGGAGCTCCGTGCCCAGCGTAGCCTGCGAAACGCTCAGTGGAATCGTGCAATAAAGATCCGCGCCACGACGCTCGAAAAACGGATGCTCTTTCACTTCCAGGACCACGTAGAGATCGCCCGCGGGCCCGCCGTTGGGTCCGGGCTCGCCTTCGCCCTGCACGCGCAGCCGCGTGCCGGTGTCCACGCCGGGGGGAATGCGCAGCTCAATGGTACGTTCGCGATCCAGGCGCCCCTGGCCCTTGCATTCGGCGCAACGCTCTTTGACGATTTGCCCCGCGCCCTGGCAAGCGGGGCAGGTGCGATTGATGGTGAAGAATCCTTGCTGATAGACAATCTGGCCGCGGCCGCCGCAAGGCTGGCAAGTAACAACGCCGGTGCCCTTTTTGGCGCCTGTGCCATTACACGATTCGCAATATTCCTGGCGGGGCACGCGAATTTTTGTGGTGATCCCGGCAGCGGCTTCTTCAAAAGTCAACGTCATGTCGTAACGCAAGTCAGAGCCACGCTGGGCGCGCCGGGCTCCCCGCCGCCGGCCCCCGACCGCGCCGAAGAGGTCCTCGAACCCGAAAAACTCTCCAAAGATATCGTGAAAATCCTGGAACACGGTGCCGTTGAAGTCCGGCTGCACGCCGATGCCGGCGAGGCCTTCATGGCCATAAGTGTCATAAATCTGCCGCTTTTGCGAGTCGCTCAGCACGCTGTATGCCTCGCTGGATTCGCGGAAGCGCAGTGCGGCCTCTTCCTTATGCTCCGGATTGCGGTCAGGGTGCCATTTCAGCGCCGCTTGCCGGTAGGAAGTTTTAATTTCTTCAGCCGAGGCTGTTTTGCTGAGGCCGAGTATCTCGTAATAATCGCGCTGGTGGGACTTGGGCATATTCGCTTGCTTTAGTTTCCTTCTCTCCCTTTGAAAATTGCAGGGATCCGCGTTGGAAACGCCGCGATCCCCATCGCCTGTTGCCGACTAATTCATGGCTTTGTTGGATGCGCCGCCCGGGTGAACCGCTACGCGCACCAAGGCCGGCCGCAACACGCGTCCATAATAAACGTAAGACGGTTGAAAGACCTCGATAATCGTGCCGTCAGCATGCCCCGTGGTTTCGGTGCGATCCACGGCCTGGTGAAGATGCGGATTGAAGGGCTGGCCGAGAGGTTCCACGCGCTCCACGCCGAGCTTGGCAAGATTGTCGAGAAGTTGTTTGTAGATGAGCTCGAAGCCCTTGCGATAGCTCGCGTATTCGTCTTCCTTGTGCGCGGCCAGGGCTTGCTCAAAACCATCCACGATGGGAATCAACGATTCGACGACGCGGGCAGTCGCTCGCCTGGAATCTTCGCTGCGTTCCTTCTCGATGCGCTTACGGTAATTGTCAAAATCGGCTTGGCGGCGGAGCAGCGTCTGCCGCAGGTCGTCCAGCTCCGTCGAGAGTTTCTTCACCTGGGATTCCTCCCGCGGAACATCGCCAGCCGCAACCGGCGATTCCCCGGGCTGCCCGGAATCTTCGTCACTAGTGATCTTCAATTTGCTTTCCAGCTCGCTCATAGATCTTTCCTCAAAAAGTGCATGGACTCTTCCTTTTCTCCCAGAATGCGCTCATCGGGCCGGATTTGCTACTCGATCTTCTGCAGCGCCTCGCTGAAAAGCTGCGCGACATAGGCGACCGCGGTCATCGCCCGCTCGTAATCGATGCGCGTGGGTCCCAGCACTCCGAGCGAACCCTGGACCAGGTCGTGGCCAGAGTAGGGCGCGCTGATTAACGCCAGGTTTTGCCCCGCCTGGGAAATCTCTTTTATGCCGATTTGTACGAACACCGGCTCCGGTGTTTCGATGCAGGCGTTCAGGACGGATACCAGCCGGTGCTTCTCCTCGATGGCGGACAGAAGTTCGCGCAGATGACTTTGATCCGCGAATTCCGGCGCGCCGACAATTTTCGCGGTGCCTTCCACATGAATTTGCTGGGTGCCGCTCGCGTCGAGAATCGCGGGATCCCAAAGGGTCAAGGCGCTTTGCGCCAGCGTTTCGTAGCGTTCGCGCTCGGTAGCCAGCTTCTGCAACAGGTCGCCGCGAATGGCGTCCAGCGTCCACCCGGAGTAATTGCGATTGAGAAAGTCGGCAGTGGCGTCAAGTTCCGGCTGGGTGAAGGCGCGGCTAGGCCGCAGAATTTTGTCGCGTGTATTTCCGCCGGGAGAGACGAGAACGACCACCACGCGGCCATCGGGGAGCAGCCACATCCGGGCGTGCTCCAGTACGGACCGGCGCAGCGGCGGCGAGACAATGATGCCCACACCACGCGAAACTTCCGCTAGCACATGGCCGGCACGCTCAGTAATTTCGGAAGCTGAATTGGCACCACTCATCTCCCGGCTGATCCAGTTGCGATCTTCGACGGTGAGGGTGGCTTGGGAAGCGATCTCTTGGGCAAAGAAACGGTAGGCGGCGGAGGTGGGCACGCGGCCGGCGGAGGTGTGCGGCTGATAGAGATACCCGCCGTCTTCTAGGTCGGCCATAATGTTGCGAATCGTGGCGGTGCTGAGGGATTCCTCGAAACGTTTCGAAATGGCGCGGGAAGACACCGGTTCGCCGGTCTCAATGTAGGTGCGCACCAAGTCCGCCAAAATCTGTCGGTTACGCCGTTCTTGGAGAGCCGGGTTGCGCATAGCAGCACTCACCCTTAGGTGCCACTTACCATTTTAGGAGGCCTGTCAAGCTGGGTCAATGAACCAGCCAATGGTCAGCCACTCAGTTGTTATCGATCTGGGCGCGCTGCAGCTTGTCGGAATAGTCGATGTATACAGATTTCCATTCGGTGAAGGAGTCGATGGCCGCGACGGCGGCTTCGCGGTGGCCGTTGCCGGTCTGCTTGGTTCCGCCGAAGGGGAGGTGCGTTTCCGCGCCGATGGTGGGCGCGTTCACGTACACGATGCCGGTGTAGAGATCCCGAATGGCGGCGAAGGCCCGATTGACGTTCCGCGTGTAAATCGACGCCGAGAGGCCGTAAGGCACACCGTTGGCCACGTCAATTCCCTCCTCCAGACTATCAATAGGAATCAAGGACACGACTGGGCCAAATATCTCCTCCTGGGCAATGCGCATTTGGGGTTGGCAATCGCCAAAGACGGTGGGCTCATGGAACCAGCCCCTGGCGCAGTCCCCGCTGGCCAGACGGTGGCCCCCGGTCAGCAATTTGGCGCCTTCCTTCACCCCGATTTCGACGTAGGACATGACGGTCTGCAGTTGCTGCTCGTTGATGCACGGCCCCATTTCGACGGCGGGATCGAGGCCATTGCCCACTTTGAGCTTGGCGGCACGCTCCACAAGTCGCGCGACAAATTCCTGGTACACGCTCTTGTGAACGCCGATGCGACTCGCTGCCGTGCAGCGTTGCCCCGTGGTGCCGAAGCCTCCCCAAATGGCGCCGTCCACCGCGAGGTCCAGATTCGCGTCTTCCATCACCAGAATGATATTTTTTCCGCCCATCTCCAGGCTGTAGTGCTTGAACGTGGGCGCGCACGTCTCGGCAATCATGCGCCCCGTCGATGTGGAACCCGTAAAACTGATCACGGGAACGCCGGCGTGCTTGGTGAGCGGCGCACCCGCTCCGGGCCCATCGCCACCCACCAGATTGACGACCCCGGCCGGCAGGCCCGCTTCGGAAAGGACTTCTATCAGATTGTAAGTCGAAAGCGGCGTATCCTCCGCAGGCTTGATCACCAGAGTGTTGCCGCAGACCAGCGCGGGCATCATTTTCCACGAGGGAATGGCCATGGGAAAGTTCCAGGGAGTGATCAGTCCGCATACGCCAATCGACTGGCGCACGCTCATGGCAAATTTATTGGGCAATTCCGAAGGCGTGGTCTGACCAAACAGCCGGCGGCCTTCGCCAGCCATGTAGTAAGTCATGTCGATGGCTTCCTGCACATCGCCGCGAGTTTCGGCCAGCACCTTGCCCATTTCCCGGGTCATGTCGCGGGAAAACTCTTCCTTGCGCTTCACCAGCAACTCCGCGGCACGGAACAAAATCTCAGCTCGCTTGGGTGCGGGCACCAATCGCCAGGTTTTGTAAGCAGCTTTGGCGGCGGCAACCGCGGCATCCACATCTTCCTGCGAGGAAGCCGGGAAAAGCCCGATCAACTCATCGGTATTCGCGGGGTTGCGGTTTTCCAGCGTTTTGCCGCTCTTGGGAGCGACCCATTCGCCATTGATGAAATTCTTGTAAGTCTGCGACGCCGATGCGGTAGCCATGCAGCCTCCTGGACAAAAGCGAGTCTATCGGCACGCCTGCAACCCCGTCAAACGCGATGCGGAAAGCGGAGAATTTCGAGGCAGCAGGAGGTTAGGGGCGCAAACGGAGCGCCCCTCAGAGCGATACTGACGATTTGCAGTCTGTCTAAACAACAACAATGCCCGCCAAAAAATGGCCGATTAGATCTGTCCCATGCCGCCGTCCACGTTCAGCTCAACGCCGGTGACATACGACGCGTCCGAAGAGGCCAGGAACGCCACCGCCGCAGCAACTTCTTCCGGCTTGCCAAAGCGCTTCATCGGAACGCTGCTGAGGACAGACGTGGCAAACGCATCAATCGCTTCCTGGGGAAGCCCGGTGCGTCCAAAGATGGGTGTTTCGATCGGGCCGGGGGCCACCGCGTTGACGCGGATCTTGCGGTCCACCAGCGCGCCTGCAAACGACCGAGTCAAGGAGCGCATTGCCGCCTTGGTTGAGGCGTAGACGGATCCCGCCGGGAGCCCCTGATGGCTCAGCACGCTGGTATTCAAAATAATGGAAGCCCCGTCATTCAAATGCGGCAGAGCTTTTTGAATCGTGAAAAACGCGCCTTTCACGTTGATGTCGAACTGCTCGTCATAGTGCTCCTCGGTAGCCGCTTCCACGGGAAGAAACTTGGCCACCCCCGCGTTGGCGAACAACACGTCGACCTTGCCGAACTCCTTCGCGACGGTGTCGAACACCTTGTCTATCTCCGACACCTTTGCAACGTCCGACTGGATCGCCAGCACATCGCTCCCCAGCGTTTTCACTGCTTCGTCAAGGGTCTTCTGGCTGCGCCCGGTAATGGCCACCCGCGCTCCTTCGTCCTTCAATCGCTTGGCAGTGGCCAGGCCGATACCGCTATTTCCCCCTGTGATAACCGCTACTTTTCCTTCCAGACGCTTCATAAAATCCTCCTTGGATGACGCTCCCGGCGGTTCTTTGCCGCCGTTCCCTCGGTTCAGGCAACTTCGACAGTTAGATGAGTATCTAACTATCAGGTTACACCGCCGGGGCAAATTTTCTCCGCGGCGGCTTGGATTTGGTTAAACTGCTCCCGATTGAAGGACTTGACGAATGGACCTGGCTCAAATCGAAAAGATATCCAAGGCACTGGCAGACGAAACCAGATTAAAAATCTATGAGCACATCGCCTCGCACGGCGGAGTGAATTGCGGCGAGTTGGTGACCTTGCGCGACGTGACCCCCGCCACCGTCTCCCACCACCTGAAGATCCTCTCGGAGGCGGGGCTCATCTCCTGCCAGCGGCAAGGCCAGTTCGTGCTGAATCAGGCGAATCCGGAAGTGCTGGAGGACTTTACAAAATCGGTCAGCGCTCTCGGACGGAAGCGCCGAAAATAGATTTCGAACGCCAAAAATATTCGGAATTTAACACAGAGTGCACTGAGAAAGAGCTCAGAGCGCACAGAGAAGAGACGGACTGCGGAGGATTACTCGGGTTCGTTCTTTACTTCGTCGCGCTGCACCTTGGAGGAGAGCAGGCGATTGGCGGCTGCATTCGGCGGCGGTGTGGGAGCGCCCAGGCCGGCGGTTCCCGAGCCCAGGCCGAGTTTCTGCAGTGTAAGCGCGTCAAACTTGCCCGTGGGGTTCAGGCCATGGGTTGACTGAAACTTCTTCATGGCATCCATGGTGGAATCATCCCATTTTCCCGAAGGCGCGCCGGTGTAAACGCCCTTCCTTGCCAAAGCATCCTGAATTTCGTTTATGCGCTCGGGGGTCGGCGCCGCCTGGCCCTTCACGCGCTTACTTTTTGACCGGCTGGAACTTTTCGCGGCGTGCGAGGATTTCTTTGCCGTGCCGGAAGTCGCATTCGAGGAAGCGGTTTTGGAACTGTGTTTGTGCGAGGTTTTACTCGCCGTGCCGCTCTGCGCGGAAACAACCGCGGGCAGCGCCAAGCTGCCCACGGCCATGGCCGCAAGAATCACTTGATTCATTCTACGGTTTGTAAGCAATTTGCGCATCGCTGGGCGAATGTGCCTGCCTTATTGTTTCGTGTCCGCCGGAACCACGCCGGGAAGGAACATCGTCATCACCCGGTCACCGTTCTTGCGCAGGACCTTGAACACCACGTTCTCACCGGCCTTCAACTTGGAGACCGTCTTGCGATATTCGTCCACGGAAGATACCGCCTGGCCGTTCACTTCAGAAACGACGTCGCCGGGTTGGAAGCCGGTATCGTCGGCAAAGCTGGCCGGCTCGATTTCACTGACCAGGACGCCCTTCTGCCCTTCAATGCCGACGCGCTGAGCGCGCTCGGGAGTCAGGCTTTCGACGTGGAGGCCAAATTCCGCCGGAGCATTCTCGTCTGGAGTGGTGCTTACTCGACCCTGCGTGTTGGGGAAGACCCGGGTGCGATCTTCGACAGTGGCCGTGGTGTCCTTGGATTGTTTGTCGCGGTAGTAGGTGATCTTCACCTTGCTGCCAATCGGAGCGGATGCAATCGGGTTCACCAGGTCATTGCCGGTCTTCACCGCCGTGCCGTTGATCGAGGTGATGACGTCGCCGCCCTTTAGGCCGGCCTTTTCCGCCGGGCTGCCCGGCTCGACGCCCTCGATGACCACGCCATAAGGCGCGCCAAGCTGCTTCAGCGTGATCTGGTTGGTGCCAAGTTCTTCCTGGAAACTAACTCCAATCGAGCCCCGCGTTACGCGGCCGCTCTTGATGATCTGGTCGTACACGCTGATCGCCGTGGAAGACGGCATTGCAAAGCCGACGCCTTCGTATCCCCGGCTGCCGGTGATGATGGCGGTGTTGATGCCAATCACTTGACCCGCCAGATCCACCAGCGGTCCGCCAGAGTTTCCTGGATTGATCGCCGCGTCCGTTTGCAGGAAGCGTTGGAACTGCTGGCCGATGCCGGCGCGGTCCTTGGCGCTGATGATGCCCGCGGTTACCGTGGCGTTGAGGCCGAAGGGGCTGCCAATCGCCAGCACCCAATCGCCCACCTGCACGCCGTCGGAATTGCCCAGCTTCGCGAAGGGGAGTTCCTTGCCGGCGTCAATCTTGATGACCGCGAGGTCGGTCGCTTCGTCCACACCGACAACCTTGGCGGTGTACTTGGTGGTGTCGCCGTTGAGCTGCACCTGAATCTTGGTGGCCTGCTCGACCACATGATTGTTGGTCAGGATGTAGCCGCTCTTGTCCACGATTACGCCGGAGCCGAGACTCCGTTCGGCCTTGGGCCCGTTGTCCGGGCGGCCGTCAAAAAAGTGAAAGAAGAAATCTTCGCTGGGGTCGTCTTCCTCGCCCGGGTGATGCCGTTTGGATTTGCGATCCATCACCTGGGTAGTGGCAATGTTAACGACCGCGGGTTCGACGCGATTGACGATGGACGAGAAACTGTTCGAGGAAGGAATCGGGTCTGGCAAGGCCAGGGGTGTGGCCGACGCGCCCCCCACCAGCGAAAACGAACGCATGGCGGAAACCTTGCCGGAGACCACCGTGCCAATCATAATGCCCACCGAAAGGGTGGCTGCAATCAAGCCGGCCGCCACGTATGTGCGCCGCTGCGTCCAATTTGCCTTATTGTTTAACTGCTCCATAGAATCGTGCTCCTATCTTTCTCCGTGGCCCAGTCCACATGCGGAAAGTATAACACCAGGGAATGCCCGGAGTTTCTACTCTCCTTAGATGCGCCTCGACGTTAACTGGCCATCTGGCCGGGTCCTACTGGAATGGTGCTGCATGATTAGATTGGACGCGGAAAGGTGAGCAATCCGCTTCTCGCGGTTATCGTGCTAACTTTATGCCTTGACAAGGAGTTCCGCTTCTAGCATAAATAGGTTAGCCGCAATTGCGGTGTCACGTGGCGATTTAGGGCGACTTGCTCCACGTAAAAAACTGCTAAAGAGTTGGAAGAGTTCACAGAGTTTCTGAGACCCTCCCCGCACTTTGGCACGGAGGGTTTTCCATTTTACCCCTCCGCGCTGCCCGATATCATCCCACGTCATTTCAAACGGCGGTTCTCGGCCTATCGCCAGGGAGCCCCAGCGAGGTGACTTATGAAGGAAATCTATTTCTTACGATGCAGGGAATGCGGGAAGAAGTACCCCAACCAACCGCAATCCTACTGCGAAGAGTGTTTTTCCCCACTGGAAGTGAGCTATGACTACGAGGCCTTGCGGCATGCAGCCAGCCGCGAAGCCTTGACGCGGCGAGCTTTCAACATGTGGCGCTATGCGGAGTTCCTACCCCTGCCGCAGGGATTCACGCCCAGCCAGCCCATCGGGGGAACGCCGTTGGTGAAGTCCCGCAAGCTGGGTTCGCGCCTCGGGGTCACGAACCTCTATTTCAAGAACGACGCAGTGTGTTTCCCTTCTCTTTCGTTTAAGGATCGCGTGGTGGGCACGGCGCTGGCCGCGGCGCGACGCTTTGGTTTTGAAACCATCGGCTGTTCCTCCACCGGCAACCTGGCCAACGCGGTTGCCGCTCAAGGCGCCCAGCAGGGTTTCGACACTTGCGTATTCATCCCGGCGGATCTGGAGCCGGCCAAGGTGCTCAACTCCGCCGTGTATGGCGCACGGATCGTGCGCATCAATGGAAACTACGACCACGTCAACCGGCTTTGCACGCAGATCGCCGACAAGTTCCGCTGGGGACTCGTCAATGTCAATCTGCGTCCTTATTACGCGGAAGGCTCCAAGACCCACGGCTACGAGATAGCCGAGCAGCTTGGATGGGAACTCCCCGACAACGTGGTAGTGCCCATGGCCGGCGGTTCGCTGATTGGCAAAATTGCCAAGGCGTTTGCCGAGTTGGCACATCTCGGATGGGTTGAGCCGAAGCAGGTGAAGTTTTTTGGCGCCCAGGCCACCGGATGCTCGCCGATTGCGGATGCCGTGAAACGCGAGTTGCCGCGCTTTACACCGCAGAAACCGAATACCATCGCCCGGTCGCTAGCGATCGGGAATCCCGCCGACGGACCATTTGCGCTGCGCCTGATTCGCGAATCGGGTGGCTGGGCCGAGGACGTTTCGGATCCCGAGATCATCGATTCCATCAAGCTACTGGCGGAAACCGAAGGCATTTTTGCGGAAACCGCGGGCGGCGTAACGACGGGCGTAACGGCCAAGCTCATTCAGCAGGGGCGCATCGGTCCCGACGAGACGACGGTAGTCTGCATTACCGGCAACGGTTTAAAGACCACCGACGCGATCGCCGCCGATTTCCCCGCATCCGATGTAATCGAACCAAAGCTCGACGCATTTGAAGCGCTCCTTCAGGAAAAACTGAAGGACACCGTGAGCGCGTGACCAAATGTAGTGGCCGGTCTTTAGACCGGTCAGCACGCACATCAACAAACGATTCGGGCCGACCTAAAGGTCGGCCACTACAAAAACTTGGAGAAATGCAATGGCAATCACAATCGAAATACCAACGGCGTTTAGGCGCTTCACCGAAGGCTCTCCCAAAGTGGACTGCGTCGCGACCACCGTCGCGGAAGCGCTGAATGATTTGACGGCCCGCTTTCCGGCGCTCTCTCGCCACGTCCGCGACGATCAGGGGCAGATCCGCCAATTCCTCAACGTCTACCTCAACGAGGAAGACATCCGCTTCCTAAATGGCGAATCTTCCCCATTGAAAGACGGCGACCGTGTGCTGCTGGTCCCTTCCATCGCAGGCGGCTGAACCCGGCCTTCGGCCGCAGTAACACCCGAACTCCTTGGCCCGCAAGGACACGCCAAGCTGCGCCGCACCAGAAAAAAATCGGATCTCACGCAACGTGATAGGCTAATTTTCCGTTGGCCACTACTCCGGGCGGGGAGGCAATCATGGGCTACCACGCGCTTTTCTACCATGTTGTGGATAAATTCGTGGAGCGCCGCGCGGCCTTTCGTGAAGCGCATCTGGCCCACGCGCAAAAAGCCGCTGAACGCGGCGACTTGATGCTCGGCGGAGCGCTGGCGGAGCCGGCTGACACCGCGCTGATCGTCTTCCGCTCGGACTCACCCGACACCGCCCGCGCCTTCGCCGAAGCAGATCCCTACGTCTGCAACGGACTCGTCGAGCGCTGGGAAGTGCGTCCCTGGAACGTGGTCGTGGGGCAGCTAGCCAATCTGTCCGGCGCAGCTTCCCGGGGAGGAGACTGACATGGTCGTGCGATTCTGGTCCGCCCGCAGCACCGAACTTCGGCTGCCCGACTATCTTCGCCATTTCAATGAGCATGTTCTTCCGCACCTTCGCTCCAAGGAAGGATTTCTGGAGGCGCGCGTGCTCTCGCAATCCGATGGCGTGGTGGTCGAACTCATCGTGGAAACACTCTGGCAATCGCTGCAAGCCATCGAACGATTCACCGGGCCGGACCGCGAATCCGCGGTGGTCGCCGAAGAAGCGGTACATCTGCTGACTTCGTACGATCGCCGCGTGCGCCACTATCAAGTGGACGTCCGCGATGAGCACCGCGCGGCAATTTCTTTGTCTTCCTAAGCGGCGGTACTTCTCCAAAGCAAAATATTTCGGCCCCTGTCCCCGCTTGGAAGATGTCATCCTGAGCGCTCGCCTCGGGCGGGCGCGAAGGACCTCAACCTCAAGTTCGTGCGCCGCTCAATCCGCTGAGAACATTCGGGTACAAACGACGCGCCTCTCAGGATGACAAATTTATTTTTGGAGTTTTTAATTTCCTTGCATCTCTTTTTCCTGACCGGCACACTAGCGCCACTTTCTTTCGAGGAGAAATGGACTTCGGTCCGGACACTTGGCCACTCTCAGCCGCACCTCCCCGGCCATCGCTGAAGCACAGACGGCGGCGCCCGCCGCCTCCCTCCGAAAAGAACTCGGCTTCACGGATCTGGTTCTCGCCTCCATTCTGCTGGTGGTGGTGCCCGATTTTTTCGGCTCCGCGGTGAAAGCCGGCCCCGCGCACGTGGTCTTGTGGCTCCTGGCCATCGCGCTCTTCTTCCTGCCGCAGGCGCTGGTCGTTTCCCACCTGAACCAGCGGCTCCCCATGGAGGGAGGACTTTATGAGTGGGCACGCCACGCCTTTGGCGACGCCGTCGGGTTCCTGGTGGCGCTCAATTTGTGGCTGTACGTGGTGCTTTACGTCGCCTCGATCGGACTCGTGACCACCAACTATGCCGCCTACGCGCTGGGCTTGGACGCCGACGCCCTCGCCGCACACCGGGGAATCGTTCTGGCCGCTTCCGTTGCCATCATCGGGGGACTCATGCTGGTGGCGCATCTCGGCCTGGGCATCGGCAAATGGGTGGCGAACGTCGGCAGTGCGTTGACCGTTCTGATCATCCTTCTTCTCGCGGCCCTCCCTTTTGTTCACCCAGGAAGCCACGCTGCGGCCAGTTATCACCCATTGCAAATGGTTCTGCCCCCGATGTCGCTCTTCAGCTTCAGTGTCTTCAGCAAGATGAGCTTCGGCGCGCTCTGCGGTTTCGAATACGCCGCAATTTTTGCCGGTGAGTCGCGCAATCCGCGCCGCCACCTGACCCGCGCCATCTGGATTGCCGCTCCTTTAATCGCGCTGCTTTACATTTTTGGCACCAGCGCGATCCTCGCGTATGTTTCGCCGGACAACCTCGACGTGATCGGCCCGATTCCGCAGGCGCTGCGCGTGGCGCTCGGCGGTACGCGAATTGGCGAAGTGATCGTCCCCGTTGCCGTTCTCTTCCTGCTCACCAACTATCTTTCCAGCTTCAGCCTGAACTTTGCCGCCAACACCCGTCTGCCCATGTGCGCCGGATGGGACCACCTGCTGCCGCAATGGTTCACGCGGCTGCATCCACGTTATCGAACTCCCGTCAATTCCATTCTTTTCCTGGGAGGCATCACGCTGGCGGCGAGCATCGCGGTGCTTGCCGGTGTCGGCGCGCAGGAGGCCTTCGAACTGCTGTTGATCTGGGCGTTCACCTTTTATGCGATTGCGTACCTGGCGCTCTTCGCCATCCCGGTGCTCGCGGGAAAAG
The DNA here is from genome assembly GCA_963781995.1 of uncultured Acidobacteriota bacterium. Taxonomy (GTDB): domain Bacteria; phylum Acidobacteriota; class Terriglobia; order Acidiferrales; family UBA7541; genus Acidiferrum. Next base: position 472,969 of record CAWAHR010000002.1, read on the forward strand.
AATCCTCGCTGCGCGGCCCGCTGTGGATGAAAGTTCTGGCGTGCTCCGGCTTCTTGATGACGCTGCTCTTCGTGGTTCTTTCCATTTTTCCGATTATTCCGGTGGCCAGCGCGTCGGCGTACTCGGCAAAAACCGTCGCGGTGATTCTGCTGGCCAACCTGGCTGGGCTGGTCCTCTATTACAAGCGGCCGAAGCCTGCGTGAGCAAAAAAGCCCCCTCCGCGAACGGAGGACGCTACAAAGGCGCGAATACATTTGGGCCGACTTGCCCCACGTCGCCAGAGTGCTAAACTTTTGATGGACACTTATGGCACCTAAAACACTCTACGAAAAAATCTGGGACGACCACCTCGTTTACGAAGAGCCGGGAAAGCCCGCGCTCATCTACATTGACCGGCACCTCATTCACGAAGGCACTTCGCCGCAGGCATTTGCGGGGCTGAAGGCCGAGGGCCGGAAAGTCCGCCGCCCGGACCTTACCTTTGCGGTGATGGACCACTCGGTTTCGACGACGGATCGCCTGCTGCCCATCCTGGACACCGACGCCAAGCTGCAGTTTGAAGCCCTGGAGCGCAACTGCCGCGAATCCGGTGTGCGCCTCTTCGACATGCACAGCAAAAATCAGGGCATCGTGCATATCATCGGCCCGGAGCTTGGCATCACCCAGCCGGGGCAGACGATTGTTTGCGGCGACAGCCACACTTCGACGCACGGCGCATTCGGCACCTTGGCGTTCGGCATCGGCACCAGCGAAGTCGAGCACGTCCTGGCGACGCAATGCCTGGTGCAGAGCCGCTCGAAGACGATGCACATTGTGGTGAATGGCAAGCGGCCCAAGGGCGTCACCGCGAAGGACATCATCCTCGCGATCATCGGGAAGATCGGCATCGGCGGCGGCACCGCGCATGTTGCCGAATACGGCGGCGAAGCCATTCGTTCCCTTTCCATGGATGGCCGCATGACCGTCTGCAACATGACGATTGAAGGCGGCGCGCGCGCCGGAATGGTCGCGCCGGACGAAACTACGTTCGCGTATCTCGAAGGACGGCCATTTGTGCCGCGCGGCAAGGAGTTTCAGGAAGCGGTCGAACGCTGGAAGCTTTTGAAGTCCGATGCCGGCGCGAAATTCGATATGACCGTGGAGCTGCAAGCGGAACAGATTGCGCCGCAAGTCACCTGGGGAACGAACCCCGGCATGGTCACCAGCGTGAACGGGCGCATTCCCGACCCGCACGATTACAAGGACCCGAACGATCAGAAGGCCACGGAAAGCGCGCTGAAGTACATGGGGCTGAAGCCGGGCACGCCGATCGTAGATATTCCGGTGGACCGCGTGTTCATCGGCTCATGCACGAATTCGCGCCTGGACGATTTGCGGGCAGCGGCGCATTTGGTCGAGGGCAAGCACGTCGCGAAAAGCATCAAGCAGGCGCTGATTGTTCCCGGTTCGCGGGGCATCAAGGCGCAAGCGGAAAAGGAAGGCCTGGACAAAATTTTCACCCAAGCGGGATTTGAGTGGCGCGACGCCGGCTGCAGCATGTGCATCGGCATGAACGCCGACGTCCTGCCGCCGCACGAGCGCAGCGCCAGCACCTCCAACCGCAATTTCGAAGGTCGCCAGGGAAAAGACAGCCGTACGCATCTGGTTAGCCCGGTGATGGCGGCGGCGGCCGCGATTGCAGGGCATTTCGTGGATGTGCGCGAATTCGACGTCTCGCATGTGGAGTAAGTGAGGAGAGCGTCCGAGCCATGACGAGCGGCGACTCGACACCTATTCCATATGCCATCGGTATCGTTGTTTCCATTGGCTTCTTTGTATTTGCCTGTCTTGACCGGCGACTAGCCCTTAGACGGAAAATTGCCGTTGCGATAGTGGTTCTCGCTCAGCTATTTCTTGGGGGTGTACGCGCATTTGGCGTACAGCCCTTTCACCATTGGCCCGCAACGGTCTGGATGGTCTTCATGATTGTAGCCTTCGCGATCGGGCTGAGTGGTCGGCGCGAGAAAGCTGCTTAAAGAGTTCCCAGGTAAGGAGGAAAACTGCCGTGCAACCGTTCATTACGCACACCGGCCTCGTCGCACCGATGAATCGGGTCAATGTGGACACCGACCAGATGGTGCCGAAGCAGTTCCTGAAAGCGCTCACCCGCCAGGGATTTGGGCGCACACTTTTCTACGACTGGCGCTACTTGCCCGGAGAGAAACCCAACCCGGAGTTCGTCCTGAATTTTCCGCGCTACAAAGGCGCGTCCGTGTTGCTGGCTCGCGCCAACTTTGGCTGCGGCTCCAGCCGCGAGCATGCTCCCTGGGCCATCGGCGATTACGGCTTCCGGGTGATTCTCGCGCCCAGCTACGCGGACATTTTTTATAACAACTGCTTCAAGAACGGCATTCTTCCCGCCGAGCTCACCGAAGCGCAGATTGAAGAACTCTTCCAGCGCACGCAAAAAGAAGAGGGCTATTCACTCACGATTGATCTGCCAAGCCAAACGGTGAAGGACAACCACGGCCTGGTCTACAAGTTTGAAATTGCGCCCTCCCGCAAGGAAGTTTTGCTGAAGGGCCTCGACGACATCGGCACTTCCCTGCTGCACGCCGACGCCATCGACGCCTACGAGAAAGCCCACCACGCCACCGCAACAATGTTCGAAGCCGTGGATGTGAAGAACTATTCGAGCGGCCGATAAGATAGCCTACAGTTGACAGCCGTTAGCCTTCTCTTGCCGGCCCTTTGCAGTTCAGGGTAAATAGGATGCCCGCGGCATAAAACCTTTGCCTCGACGACGCAGTTCAATTTGCTCCAGAAAAAAAAGCTGTAGGCTGTTGGCTAATGGCTCGTTTTTACTGCTCTTTCCACCACGGCTTGAAATAAACGCGCCCTTCGAAGACGGGTTCCGGCGCCTCCGGCGCTATGGGCGCGCCGAGCAGTTCTGCAACCACAATTCCCGCCACCACCAGTCCGGCGCCCTTCATCGCGCGCGCCGACAGCCGCTCGCGGAGCACAACGTAAGAGGTGATCACCGCGAAGACCGGCTCCAACGCAAAGAGAATCGCGGCATGCCCCGGCGAAGTATACTGCTGCCCCCAAAGCTGCACCGTAAATGCCACCGCAGTGGCAAAAACCGCGCAAATAATGACCGCCAGCCAAAGTTCCCACCGCCCCGAAAAGCGCGCCGGCTGCCAATGAATCACCGCCGCAGCGCCCGTCAGCGGCCACGCCATCAGGCCGCAACCCGCCACCTGGATCAGGCTGAGCGCGCGCACCGAATGCTCCTGCGTATACTCCCCGACCAGAATAATGTGCACCGCGTAGAATCCGGCGGCCACAAACGTCAGCACGTCGCCGCGATTCAGATAGCGCAGTCCTTCCGCGGGCACGGTCAGAAAATATAAGCCGATAAGCGCGGCGAACGCTCCCAGATAAATCCAGTTGGTCAGGCGGCGTCCCCAAAACACCGCCAGCAACAGCGGCACCAGCACCACGCTGGAGCCGGTGACGAAGCCGGAATTCGATGCCGTTGTGTATTGCAATCCAGCGGTCTGAAAGCAGTACCCCGCAAACATGAAAAACGCCAGCCGCATCCCGGCAAAGACTTCCTGCGTCTCAATACGCGTGATCACCCGGAACTGCAGTACCGCCATCACCACAGTGGCAATGCTGAAGCGCACCGCCAGAAACACAAACGGCGAAGACTCCGCCAGGGCGTTCTTCACCACCACAAACGTCACGCCCCAAATGAGCGAACAAAACGCTAGTGCCAGATCCGCTTGTTTCCGGCGCTCCATCCCATTCTCCGCCGCGATCCTCTTCCAACCCAGTGTATCCGTAAATCCTCCGCAAGGTGTCGCAACTCAATCAGCAAGAGTAGAGCTCCGGGGACTTGACTCATGACGTAACTCAGGTACAGTTCCCCCATGACTACCCGCCCCCCTGGAAAGTGGCTGCTTTTCCTGGCCGTCCTTTTCCTCCTTCTTCCCTTCCGGCTCACCGCGAAGGACAACTGGATTGAAGTCCGCTCTCCCAATTTCACGGTAATCAGCAATGCCGGCGAAAATGAAGCCCGCCGGATCGCCGACCAGTTTGAAAAATTCCGCGAACTATTCCACGACGCGTTTCCCAACTTCCGGGTGGATTTGGGGAAGCCCCTGATCATTGTTGCGGTCCGAAACGAAGACACCCTGAAGATTCTCTTGCCGGAATATTGGGAAGTGAAAGGGAGAATGCATCCCGCGGGAGTCTTCATGCCCGGCGATGCCCAGGATTACGTCGCCGTCCGCACCGACATCGAAGCCGATAACCCGTACGAAGTCGTCTATCATGAATACACCCACGCGATCATGAACCTGAATGTGCAGAGCCTTCCGGTCTGGATGGGCGAAGGACTGGCCGAACTTTTCGCCAATTCGGCGATCCATGAAAAGGACGTCGAATACGGAAAACCTTCTCCGTACCATCTGCAAATTCTGCAGACCAGCCGCTTGATTCCCATCGAAGCGCTGATGACCGCCGACGCCAATTCGCCTTTTTACAACGAGCAGAACCACGCTTCCGTTTTCTACGCGGAATCCTGGGCCATCGTTCATTACCTCATGCTGGACCCGGAAGCCCGCAAGCGCCAGTTGCTCGGCAATTTCCTCACTGCCTGGGACGCCACCGGCGATCAGGTTGCTTCGGCCAAGAAAGCGTTTGGCGACCTGAACAAGTTTTCCTCCGCCATGGAAACCTATGCGCGGCAACACAGCTTCTACTACGGCCGGATCAAGATTGCGCTTCACGCGGATCCGAAGAGTTACGCGAGCCGCAGCCTCTCCCCGGCCGAAGTGGCCGCGCAGGAGTCCATTTTTTTCATTCAGCACCGCCGCATGAAAGAGGCGGCGAGTTCCGCGGACGCCGCGCTGACTGCCGATCCGAATCTCGGGTTGGCTCATGAAGCGCGGGGAATCCTTGCGTTTCACGAACAGGATTACCCGGGCGCGGACAAGGAGCTGTCGCGTTCGCTGGAACTCGACCCCAAGAACTACATCGCACTCTATTACGAAGCCCAGGCCCGCATGCGCGCGGGAAAAACTTCGTATGCCGACCTGCCCGTGGTCACCGGTTATCTGGAAAAAGCGGTGGCGCTGAATCCGCAGTTTGCTACCGCCTACGCCGTGCTCTCCAATTTCTATTCTTTTCATCCGGAGACGCGGGATAAGGCCCTGGCCACCGGTAGAAAGGCCACCGAACTCGAGCCGGGCAATCTGAATTACGCCATCAGCTACGGCTACGTTCTTGTGAACGTGGGCAAGATCGCCGACGCCAAAGTCTTGGCGGGCCGCATCCTGGCTGCCGCCAGAACGCCCCAAGAATTGCAGAGCGCGGCATCGTTTCAGTCGCTGGTCTCCAATCGCCAGAATTTTGCGAGCCAGAATGAGTACCAGAGCCAGATGACTGTCCGGGCAAATCCTGCCGAAAAGAGCAAAGAGTTTACAGTGAACGCTGAAGACGATGCGACTCCCAGCCCGCCGCCGCATGCCGTTGAGTCCGCGCCGCAACCTCCCGCAACTCCGCCCTCGCGCCACGTTGACCTTGGTCCTCAGTATCGTCTCGAAGGGAAAATCATCGGCGCAGAGTGCCCGAAAACCGGCGAAATGAAGGTAATCCTCTCGATCAGTTCGGTATCCATGAAATTTCGCGCTACGGAGCTGAAAGCCGTCGAAGTGACCCCGGCAACTAAACTGGGAACAGTGGACCAGCCCTCTTGCGCAAGCTGGAGGGGGCAAAAGGTGCGCGTCACTTTCCATCCGAGCCCGCCGGGGGAGTTCGACGGCGAGCTTACCGCGATTTACTTTTTCTGATAAACGGTGCGGCCGCCGACGACGGTTTGCAGAACCTCGATATTGAGGATGTCCTTGGGAGCGGCCTTGGTCACGTCCCGCGAAAGCAGGATGAAGTCGGCATACTCGCCGATCTTCAGCTCGCCCTTCTTGCCATCTTCAAATTGCGCGTAGGCGGATCCGCTGGTATAGGCGCGGATACAATCTTCCAGCGATATTTTCTCTTGCGGCTGCCAGCCGCCGGCAGGGCCGCCTTCGGGCAATTCGCGCGTGACGCAGGCGTACAAGCCATTGAACGGATTGATGGACTCAACGTCATAATCCGTGCCAAAGGCCAGCGTTGCGCCGGCTTTTTGCAGCGAATTCCAGGCATAAGCCCCCTTGACGCGCTCCGGGCCGATGCGCTGTTCGGCCCAGCGCATGTCGTTGCTCTGGTGCGAAGGCTGCATCGACGCGATGACGTGTAAAGTACCGAAGCGCGCCATATCCTCCGGCGCCACCACCTGGGCATGTTCGATGCGGTCGCGGCGATCACGCGGGCCGTTGACGCGGACGACCGATTCGAATACATCGAGGCAGACGCGGTTGGCACGATCTCCGATGGCATGGAACGCCAGTTGAAAGCCGAGTTTGTCGCGTTCCAGCGCCATAGCTTTGAGTTTTTCCGGTTCAATGGTGAGGATGCCGCTGGTGCTGGGGTCGTCGGAATAAGGAGCAAGCATGGCCGCGGTGCGCGAGCCCAGCGCCCCGTCCGTGACCATTTTTAACGTGCCCGTTTTCAGCCAGGGATCTTTTGTGCCGCCCTCCGAGCGCATATTTTGCAGCTCCGTCAGCGGCGCCATGAACGGCAGCCATTCGGTGATCCGAACGGTCAGCTTCTTCTCTTCCTTCAGTTGGTGATAGACCAGGAAGTCTTCCCACGCGGAATTATCCTGCGCGGAGGTCACCCCGTTGCGCGCCAGCTCCTGCAGCACGAGTTCGATGCCCTGGCGGCGCTCCTCCTCCGTGGGATCCGGGATTTTCTGCTCGACGTACTCCATTGCCGAGCCTTCCTTGAACATGCCGGTGGGATTTCCTTCGGCGTCGCGCTCGATTTCGCCGCCGGCTGGATTCTTGGTGTCTGGGGTAATTTCCGTGCGCTTGATAGCCATAGAATTGGCCACCGCGACGTGGCCCGAAATGTGCACCAGGAAAACAGGATTGTCCGGAGAAACTTCGTCCAACTGTTGCCGGCTGGGGAATTTCTTGTCCGGCCAGCGGGTCTGGTCCCAGCCGCTGCCGACCACCCATTCGCCGGGCTTGTGCTGCGCGACGGCGGCGCGGACACGCCGCTGAACCTCTTCGATGGAATCAGTCCCTTTCAAATCCAGGGTAAGTTTGTCGCGGCCGGCGCTGCCCAGATGCGTATGGGCGTCATTGAATCCCGGCATCACGAAGCGGCCCTTTAATTGAACCGTCTCCCCTTCTGATTTGGCCCCGCCGCAATCCAGCATTATGTGCTCAATGGACCCGACGCAGAGAATCTTTTCATCGCGCACGGCCATCGCGGAGGCCCAGGGTTGTTTGGGATCATTGGTGTAAATGCGTCCGTGCAGGTAATACGTGGTCTTATGGGCCACGTCGGCGGTTTGCGCGAACGCCGAAGAGGCCCCGGCGCCGGAAAGACCCGCCAGGCCGAACAAAAAAACTCCGCAAGCCGCTGTCCGCATCGTCAGTGCCCCTTTTCCGGCGTGACTCCCGCCACGCCGAGCAGCGTCAGCAAAGCCCTTTGCAATCCCAGTTCGCGCCCCGCGGGTTCGTACCACTCCTGCAATGAATGCGCGCCGCCGCCGTTGCCTCCCGCGCCGATCGCGATGGCATCGATTCCCAGGGACAACGGAATGTTCGCATCCGTGGAGGAGCGTTCGATCCGCGACTGATTGCCCACATAATCGTCCGCGGCGCGCAGGGATGCCAGCAATGCGGAATCGGCGGCAAGTTCCCCGCCCGGGCGGCTGCCAATCAGGTTCACTTTCCACTCCAGATTGCCTTTGCTGCGGTCGCGCGCGTTGTCCATTTCGTCTTTCACGCCGGTGGCCATGCAGTCGCGCAGCGCGGTTTCCAACCGAATCAGTTCGTCTTCGCTCTCGGAACGCAGGTCCACTTTCAATTTTGCTTCATGCGGAATGGAATTGACGGACGTGCCGCCCTCAACTTGCCCCAGGTTGAACGTCGTCCGCGGCACGACGGGAATTTTCGTATTGATGAAGCGGAGCGAACCGCGCACCAGCGCGTTAATGGGATTGACCATTCCAAAGTCCGACCAACTGTGCCCGCCGGGACCGCTGATGACCACTTCCAGCCGCCGTGACGCCAGCGCTTTGGTGGTGACATGATCCGTGCCGGAGCCGTCCAGGACGATTACCGCTCGCAGCTTCGTCCGGTATGCATCGATCAGCGCGCGCATGCCCCGCAGATTTCCTTCGCCTTCTTCTCCCACGTTGGCGGCAAACAAGATCGTGCGCTGCGGCCGGATTTTCGCCGCCTGAAACGCCCGAGCGATAGCCAGGAGCGCGGCCAGCCCGGTGCCGTTGTCGGAAATCCCCGGCGCAAGCATCCGCTCGCCGTCACGCTGCACTTTCACTGGGGTGCCCGCCGGAAAAACCGTATCCAGATGCGCGGCCAGCAGGATGCACTCCTTGTCGTTTGCACCGCGCAGTTCGGCGATTACATTTCCCATTTTGTCGGTGTGCACCGGCAAGCCTTCCGCAGTAAACACGGCCTTCACAGTCGCTGCCCGCTTTTCTTCTTCAAACGATGGCGCGGGAATTCCCGTTAGCGCCATCTGCTCGTCATTGATCCATTTCAGATTTTTGGCAAACCATTCAAGCGCGCTATGCACCTGGGGCTGATCCGCAAGCGAAAACGAAGTCAGCGATCGTGCGGCTTGCGGAAGGGCGGAGGAGCGAATCGGCATGAAGAGAAGAATAGCGCAAACGGCAACGCGTTTCACTGTGCCAATTGGCAGTTGCGCAGACCAAATCGACTTCGAAGAAGGAATCCGGTACGCAGGATGCTCCACGCCGACATTTTACCGCGGTGATACACAATTCAAAAAGACTTTCGGTAGAAGGTCAGATTCCGATTATACGCTAGTCTGGCACTTCCGGGCTAGTTCATTGTCACAAACTCTGAAAAAACCTAGAATGATGAACGTGGCCCGCACTCTCGCCTATTGTCTGTTTGCATTGGGCGCAAGCACCTTTCTCGCCTCTACCTCGGCGGAACTGCGCCAAAATTCCGGCTCTCCAGAATCTACGAGCTGCACTGTTGGCGCTGAGACCGTTCGCCGCCTTACTCCGAGCGCAGAACAACTTCGTAAACGGTTCGGTATCGCGGATTCGGGCTCCGACCTACCTGACATTTTTGTGCTTGGGCGTAATCTAAAACTGAGCGTGAAATATGGCTCAGACCGGCTTGCGTGCAGTATCGCAGTTGAAACTGTGGACATTGCCAATCCATACCTGCCAAAAGAAGAGGTGTCGAAACTTTTGGACGAGTTCGCGCCTCCTGCGATGAGAGGCAAAGTATCGGCTGGTGGTGAGTTTTGTTCGTCTTGCCTTGGAGTGGGGATGGCTGCTTACGAGAATGTTTTCATAGGTCGCTGGCCAAACTACTGCGCGCCAGAACATCCGAATACTGAAAAGAGAGCAACTCTGCAATTCAAGCGCGACGCATGCCCGAATCCCTACGTCGAGAAGAAGCCAGAGCCGGTCATTTCCCGCTAAGTCGAACACCCGTAAACTGACCCAAAGCTAGATTCTCGAAGGATTGCAAGCGGATGCGAGTTACGCCGGAGTGCGGGACGATGTACAGAGCGCCAGCAATTCCGCTTCGGTCAAAACCCGCGACGACTGCTTGGCGGCATCGAAGATGCGATTCACAAGCTCGTCCGTGGCCTCAATCTTGTGGCGCGACAGCCAGTACAGCACATTCGACTTCCCGCTCATCGGGCCAATCTCGACAATTTGCTCCAGGCCAAAGAGATGCGCGGGGACGCCGCTGTAAACGGCGTCTGCCAAATCCCGGTCGCCAGTGCGCAGCGCCTTAATGATGGCTGCGGCATGAACTCCCGTGGCGGTGCGGAAGGCGTCCTTCCCGAAGACCGGATAGTTGGGAGGTATGACCGTGTGGGTAGCCGTGGCAACTTTCTCGCAGTAGGCCTTGAGACAACTCAAGTCATTCTCGATCAAGCCCATCAACCGAAGATTCACTAGCAACAGCTCCATCGGCGTATTGCCAACCCGTTCTCCGAGGGATAGCGCCACGCCGTGAACCTGATCCGCTCCCGCCGCAACCGCGGCAAATGAATTGGCAAGATCCAGCCCGCGGTCGCGATGACCGTGCCAGTCCACGCGAATTTCTTCTCCGCTCGGCCGTACCACGTTTTCCATCACAAATTTCACCAGGCTATACGCACCCTGCGGCGTGGCGTGGCCGACCGTGTCGCAAAGCACAATCGCGCGAGCTCCGCTGCGGATGGCCGTCGTATACAGCCGCTGCACGGTGGCGGGATCTGTACGCACGGTATCCTCCGTGACATACATCGACGGCAAACCTTGCGCGACCGCAAACTTCACCGCGTTTTCCGTGGTGCGCAATAAATGATCCACGGTCCAGTCCTCCACCAGCCGGCGAATCGGGCTGGAGCCGAGAAACGTCGCCGCCTCAATGGCGATGCCTACGCGCTGCGAAATTTCCGCGATGGGCCGAATGTCCGCCTCGATGGTGCGCGCCGCGCAATTCGGCCGAATGCGCATGCGATTGGTTGCAATCTCGCGCGCCAATGCCTCCACATGCTGCGCGGCGCGCGGTCCTGCGCCCGGCAGTCCAATATTCACTGCATCGATCTGCAGCGATTCCATGAGGTGAAGAATTTCAATTTTCTCTTCGATGGTGGGGTCTTGAATGGAGGGATTCTGCAACCCGTCGCGCAGCGTTTCATCGTTCAATAGGACGCGCGTGCCCGGCGGAATGGCCATGGGGCCGCCCGAGTTCCAGTCGTGAATCCATTCGTTGTGGGTCACGTTCCATCGACCTCTCTGGCGCCACTAATAGCGGATCGTGTAGCTGTTGGGCTGTTGCTTAGGGTCCGGGCGATAAGGAATTTTACAAAACTCGCAGCGGTAGATCTCCGCGCCCTTGCCCACGATGGCTTCGACTTCCGGCGTCAGGTCATACCAGCGTTTCAGGTGCCCCGCGCAGACCTTGCCCTTCTCATTGCGTTCATCGCAGGCGCGCTGCTTCGGCTTGCGCGTCTTGATCTTCGGCGTCGCCGTCTCTTGCGGAACTTCTGCGCTTTCTTCTGGCACGGTTCGCTCCAATATCTCTAATTCATGCCGTGATCGCGAAAAATCGTTTTCAACGAGGCCCGCGCATGACGAAGCCGCGCGAACAGGCCACTCGCAAACTCAAAATTCAGAAACGCGTCGGCCGCTTTTTCCACTTCGCTGCCGTACCGGTACCACCACGGCTTCTCCATGCGGGGCAGACGGTCCACATCGATGTACTTGATATTCACCATCTCCAGAAATCCGGCCTTGCCGTGCGTGCGTCCCCAGCCGCTCAGGCCGCAACCCCCGTGAGGTGCTTCGGCAATGGCAAATCCGCTGATCAGGTCGTTGATCATGACCGCTCCAGCGCGCAACCGCTGGGCAATGCGCTTCCCGCCCTCCAGATCACTCGTCCAGATGCTGGCGGAAAGCGCAAACTCGGAATCATTGGCGTGCGCAATGGCTTCTTCCGCATCCTTCACAACTCGAATGGCCATGATCGGACCAAACGTTTCATCCTGAAAAAGCTTCATCGACGAGTCGACACCGGTCACGACGGTCGGCTCGAAAAAGCTTGGACCCAGTTCGGGTCGTGCCCGCCCGCCGCACAAAACCCGCGCGCCACGTTGCACCGCATCGGCAAGAACCTCGCTCATCCGCTGCACGTGCTGCGGACGAATCAACGGGCCGATCTCGGTCTCCGGATCGCTGCCGGGGCCCATCCGGAGCTTTTTCGTCTTCTCCACACATTTCTGAATAAACGCTTCGCTGACCGTTTCTTCAACGAACAATCGTTCAACGCTCAAGCAAACCTGCCCGCAATTCGTATAGCTGCCCCAAACCGCGGCGCTCGACGCCACCTCAATGTCCGCATCCCCAAGCACCAGCATCGCGTCTTTCCCCCCAAGCTCCAGCACGCTCGGAATCAGCAGCGGTGCGCAAGCCTCAGCAACGTGGCGGCCGGTAAACACACTACCCGTGAAAAACACCTTGTCCGGCCGAGCCTCGATCAGCGCCTGGCCCACTTCTCCCCCACCCTGCACGATGGTCACCAGGTCCGGCGGAAAACCGGCGTCGCGGAACAGCTTGCCGATCAGTTCACCGCATCCCGGCGTGAAGTCGCTGGTTTTGCAGAGCACTCCATTGCCCGCGGCCACAGCGGCGATAATCTGGCTCATCGGGATGGCCAGCGGATAATTCCAAGAACTGATAATCGCCACCACGCCCAGCGGATCGTAGTGCAGCGTTCCCGATTTTGCTTTCGCGGCAAGACTGTGATGCTCCACCGCTTCGGCCTTCAGCAGCGCCGCGCCTTTCTTGGCAAAATAGTCCGCGGAATCCAGGGAAACGAAAACATCCGCAAACTTGGCTTCGGCACGCGGCTTGCCGGATTCCCGTACCACCGCTTCCGTGAGCAGTTCCCGGGCCTCCAGAATCTTCGTTTTCAGGACCGCGATCTGCGCGCACCGCTCCTCTACCCGGCGCTTGGCCCAGGCGTGTTGCGCAGCGCGTGTCCGGGCAAGCAGTTGCGGAATGTCCAGCGGGGAGGTCCGCTGAAAGGACTGCGAGACTTTGCCGGTTGCTGGATCGATGGAGGGAAGCGTGTCCAAAACCGTAAAAAAAGCGGCCATGGCCCTGATTCTACCTTGCAGCCACCAGGAACGCCATTCTCCAGAATGGCGCCCCGAAACCGGCCACCCGGTTGTTGGCGTTCCCAGAGGTGCACGCGCAATTACGCGACGTGGTACGGCTCGTCGTGATCCACTTTCACCATGAATAATCCGTGCGGAGGGACCGTAGGACCGGATTTCGAGCGATCTTTCAGTTCATACAGCTGGTCAATATCCGCCGGCGCCAGTTTCCCGCGCCCCACCTCCAGCAGCGACCCCACCATCTTGCGCACCATGTAACGCAGGAACGAGCGGCCGTGCACCGTGAACCACAGCTCTTCGCCATCCTCGGTGCGTATCAATTCCGTGGCAAACATTTCCCGCTGCATGTTGCGCTCTTTGTCGTCATCCTCGGAACCTGTCGAAGCGGCAAACGAAGTGAAATCGTGAATGCCCACAAAACGCGCCGCCGCGTCCCGCATCGCGTCTTCATCCAGCGGGAACGGATAATGCAGCACATACCGCCACAAAAACGGTGCCACCACTTTTCCGCGGTAAATTCGGTACCGATACACCTTCCCTTTCGCCGACCAGCGAGCGCTGAAATCCGGCCCGGTCTCCTCAACCCCCACAATACGTATGGTGGGCGGCAGCAGCGCATTCAAGGCCCGCTGAAATTCCAGCGCCGAAAGCGCCGACTGCGTTCGAAAGCTGCCGACCTGCCCCAGCGCGTGCACTCCGGCGTCCGTGCGACCCGCCCCCAGCAATACGACATTCTCCTGCGTCAGCCGCCGCAACACGGAGACAATTTCACCCTGCACCGTCGGCTTATTCTTCTGAATCTGCCAGCCATGAAAATCAGTGCCGTCGTAGGCTATCGTGAGTTTGAAATTGCGCATGCAGGAAAGAGCCCAGCAGCTCTACGACGCGGAACGCGCGAAGCGGCTGCCTGGCTTCACCGCCGCGCTGCCCTGCCGGCAGAGCGGGCATTCATCGGGTTCATAACTGGCAATCGGTTTTTCCAACAGGGCGTTGGATTCCACCGGAAACTCTATCTTTCCAACGCTGCGATCAATCAGCGCGCCCACCGCCACCACGCGTCCTCCAGCCTCTTCCACCACGCTGATCGCTTCTTGCGTCGAACCGCCGGTGGTCCAGACGTCTTCCACCACCAGGACGTGCATATCCGGCTTCAAGGTGAACCCACGCCGCATGGTCATCGTGCCACTGCCGTCGCGCTCCACAAACATAGCCGGCACGCCGCCTCCCAGCGAGTCGCCATGCGCAGGAAGCGCCCGGGCTACTTCCTGCCCGATAATCACCCCGCCCAATGCCGGGGAGACCACCGCATCAATCCGCGCATCCGAGAACAAAGCGGCCAGCGCCTGACCCAACTTTTCCGCAAACCGCGGGTATTGGAGGACCAGGGCGCACTGGATGTAGGTGCCGCTGTGGAGGCCACTCGACAGCTCAAAATGCCCGTGGCGGATGGCGCCCGCCTTCTCAAATAGCTTCACAATCTCTTCGCGACTTAGCATAGGCCCGCTAACCTCGGCAGACTCCTAAACGTCGAAACGTCAGCAGCCTAGCCCCCGGACATCGCGTTGTCAAGGAATGTGGGCGCCTGATAAACTCCGAAGTCTAAGTTTGGGCCGGCAAAAACGGCTTTGCGCGCTTCTCCCGGCTTCACCCGATGAAACAAATTGCCCCTTAATATCGTTTTACAGAGAGAAGCCTTGCATTGCGACGCATTCCCAAGAGTTCAGTACCAGTTTAAAGGTGAGGACCATGATGACTAAGCCGTTCTATAAACCCCTGCTCGCCGCAGTCCTGGCAGGAATTCTGGCGGGATCCCCCGCCGTCCCCGTTTTGGCCCAGGAGCCTGCCGCCACACCCGCGCCGCAAAACGCGGCTAGTCTGCAGGGTGGACTGCCCATCTCCTTGGGATTGGAGAAGCATCATTACACCAAGTCGCCCAGCCCTTTTCCCAATATCACTGCGCCCTTTCGCGAAGAGTTTGTTAATCCAGGTACGCTGACCAATTCACCGCGGCTGGAGCAGCTCATCCAGAACGGAAAGATGAACCTCAGCCTCCAGGATGCCATTGCCCTAGCCCTGGAGAACAGCATGGACATTGTGGTGCAGCGCTACAACCCTTGGATGGCCGATGTCAGCATCCTGAAGACAAAAGCCGGAGGCTTCGGCTATGGGGTTCCGGGGAGCTTGTCGGTGGGCTCAACGGCAAACTTGCCTTCCCTTTTCTTTGATCCCTACCTTTCGCAGAACGTCTCTTTCAGCGACAATGTGGTGCCGGTTAACAACCCTTTTACCTCCGGAACCGGACTTACAGGTATAAATGCGCTGGAAGGATTGGGCATCCACACCGATACCTACAACACCCAATATTCTCAGGGATTCTCCACGGCAACTACCCTCACTGCATTTTGGGATAACACCCGCTCTTCCTCGTCGTCATCCTTCAACCTGTTTAATCCCTACGTGCAATCAACCGTCGGAATCAGCTTCTCGCAGCAGCTCCTTCAAGGCTTCGGGCGCGACATCACCCGTCGAAATATCCTGATCGCGGAGAACAACCGGAAGATCGCCGACCTCGCCTTCGCACAGCAGGCTATCACCACCGTCACCAACACCATCACGGCCTACTGGGAGCTCCTGTATGCCCGCGAGAATGTAAGCGTACAACAGCAAGCGGTCACGGTTTCACAGAAGCTCTATAACGACAACAAAAAACAATTGGAGATCGGCACCATGGCGCCGTTGGACGTCACCCGGGCGGAGTCCGAGCTGGCCACCGATCGCCAGAATCTGATCGTCGCGCAAACTACCCAGCTTCAGGATGAACTGGTGGTTAAGAATTACATTTCCAAAGATCCGATGGCGTCCAACTTGATCAACGTGGAAATCATTCCCACGGATAAGCCGGATTCACCGTCTTCCATTCAATTGGCGCCGTTCGCGGACGCGGTCAAGGAAGCTTTCGTGAACCGTCCCGACGTGCAGGAACAGATCTTCAATCTCAAAAATGGCGAGATCGACGTAAAGGCCACAAAGAACGCCCTCTTGCCCTTGCTGACCCTCAATGCCTCCTATACCAGCACCGGACTGGCAGGAAATGCGGCGCTGACCAGTGCGGCGACAGTGGCCGGTGAGCCCGTTGTGGATGCCAACGGCAATCCGGTTACGGTTCTAAACTCCGGCAGCGTGCCAATCCCCGTTTTTGTGCCGACGACAGAGTCAACTGTCACGGGCATCTCCCGGCAGGGATTCACCAACAGTATGAATCAGGTATTTCATAATCGCTTTCCGGACTACACAGTCGGCCTGAACTTAACTCTGCCAATACGCAATCGCTCCGCGCAGGCGGACAGCATTCACGCGCAACTCACCCAGCGGCAACTCGAAGCACAGATGCAGCAGATCAAGAACAGCGCCGTCCTGGATGTGCGCAACACTGCCATTGCGTTGGAACAAGGACGCGCCCAGGTCGAAGCCGCTAGCAAGGCCCGCGAACTCCAGCAGCAAACCTTTGACGCCGAGCAGAAGAAATACCAGCTCGGCGCTTCCACCGTATACAACGTCATTCTGACCCAGCGCGATCTCATCACCGCCCAGGGCACGGAGCTCCGCGCCCTGGCGAATCTCGCCGAAGCCAAGGCCAACTACGAGCGCGCGCTCGGCCGCACATTGCAAGTTAACAGCGTCACCATCGCGGGCGCGAAAAAAGGTGAAATTGAGCGCGACACATTGATCCCCGGCACCCTCAACGGCCAGGTGGTGGGGACCGCGGACCTTTTCAAGGCCCTGGACGAAAAGAATAAATCCGGAAAACGCTAGCAGCCGTCTCGAAATGGTTTGCAGGAGGGCACGACTTCAGCTCGGTCTGAGCAGCGCGAAGAGTCGTGCCGGAAAGTCCCGAACAAAGTTGGGCTTCAGCCTCTGAGGCCACGAAGCGCCCCACTAAAGCCGTGTATTCGATGAGTTCCAGTCTTTTGGGTGCCATCAATAGATTCCACGGGAGCCGTCTCCCGTGATATTTTTCCCCGCGAATTTTTCTACTCGAACTGGCGTGCCTTGCTCTCCTCCTGCATCTGCTATCCTGACACTTCCCTTTGAGGTGTGATTGGCGTCACCAACCCATTCCGGCCCACGTAGCAGCGCTGCGGTCCCCGTATTTGCACCTGACGGTTCGGCACGCCAGCGCAGCAACTTGGCGCTGCTCTGGGCCATCGGCGCGGCAACCCTCGTGGTTCATCTCCTCGCCGGTAGCCGCTACGGCTTCAACCGCGACGAATTGGCCATCCTCGAAGACGCTCGGCATCTCGCCTGGGGCTATGCTGCCTACCCGCCGCTCACGCCGTTCCTCGGCCGAATGGCGCTGGCTTTGTTCGGCACTTCGCTGGTCGGTTTTCGCTTTTTCTCGGCGCTCGCGCAAGCCATCGGCGTGGTCCTCACCGGCTGCATGGCCAAGGAAATCGGTGGGGGGCGCGAGGCGCAACTCGTTGCCGCAGCTGCCGCGATTCCCTTCTCTCTCGGTGCCGGGGCGCTGATGCAGTACGTCTCGTTTGACTACTTCGCCTGGGTCCTAACCTCGTATTTCGTCGTTCGGCTACTCAAAACGGGCCAGCCGGGTTACTTCCTGCCCATGGGAATTTCGATTGGGCTGGGGATGCTGGCGAAGTACACGATGCTCTTTTTCGCCGTGGGCGTCCTGGCGGGAATCGTTTTCACCGGCGCGCGCAAGCATTTCCGCACCCTCTGGCCGTGGCTCGGATTGCTGGCCTCTCTTCTGATCGTCGCACCCAATTTTCTCTGGCAAGCGCAGCATCATTTCGTCAGCTACGATTTCCTGCGCTTCATACACCGGCGCGACGTCGCCGAAGGCCTCACAAACTCGTTTCTGCCCGACCAACTGGAAATGACCCTGCTCTCCTTCCCGCTGTGGATCGCGGGACTCTATTTTTGCGCGCTTTCTCGCGTAGGCCAGAAATTCCGTTCGCTGCCCTGGATGTACCTCGTGCCGCTCACACTCTTCTTGATCGCCAAGGGCCGCGGCTACTATCTGGCCCCGGCGTACCCGATGCTGTACGCAGCCGGCGGCGTCTGGGGCGAACGCTGGCTTTCGACGCTGCGCCTGAGTCGCGCTCGAATATTCCGCACGGCGGTTGCGGTGGCGCTCTCAACCAGCGTGTTGGGCGCGGCCGCCGTGGCCCTGCCGCTCGCGCCGCTTAGATCCCGATGGTTTCGATTGGCGGACATGGTAAACGTGACGCTGCGCGATGAAGTTGGCTGGGAAGATCTGGTCGCGACTGTGGCTGAGGTGCGCGATTCGCTGCCTGCCGAAAGCCGCTCCCAACTTGGCATCCTCGCCGAAAATTATGGCGAAGTCGGAGCCATCAATCTCTACGGGCCACGCTACTCCCTTCCCCGCGCCATCAGCGGGGTCAACTCGTCCTGGGAACGCGGTTACGGCAATCCCTCGCCGCAAACCTTGATCATCGTGGGGTTCTCGCGCGAATTCGTGCAAGCCAATTTCAGTGATTGCCTCCTGGCGGCGCAGAACACAAATTCCTATGGTGTCACCAATGAAGAGACTACCGAGCGCCGTGATATCTTCCTCTGCGGCCCGCCTAAAGTGGGTTGGCCGCAGTTCTGGAAGACCTTTCAGTATTACGCCTAGGCCTCTCGGGACGCCTCCTCGCTTGTGCCCCTTTTACGCCTTGGCAGTGAGGTGCTGTCCCTTGAAGAACGCCAGCAAGTCCGCGTTGATCTCCTTGGCGTGGGTGGTAAACATCCCGTGGGGATATCCCGGAAAAACCTTCAGCGTCGCGTTTTTCAGAATCTTCGCGGCCATCACACCCGCTGCGCCGATGGGCACAATTTGATCGTCGTCGCCATGCAGGACCAGCACCGGAATGTCGATCTTTTTCAGGTCTTCCGTGAAGTCGGTCTCCGAGAACGCCTTGACGCAATCATAGTGGGGCTTCACTCCTCCCAACATGGCCTGCAGCCACCAGTGTTCCCGGATGCCTTCAGAAATCTTCGCCCCCGGCCGGTTGTATCCATAGAACGGAAGCGTCAGGTCCTTGTAAAACTGCGATCGGTCGCCGGCCACTCCGGCCCGAATCTCGTCGAACACGCCGATGGGCAAACCGCCAGGATTCTTTTCCGTTTTCAGCATCAGCGGTGGTACCGCGCTGATCAGTGCGGCCTTGGCCACGCGCTTCGTGCCGTGTCGCCCAAGATATCGCGCCACTTCACCGCCGCCGGTGGAGTGCCCCACCATGATCGCTTCCTTCAGATCCAGGGACTCGAACAGCGCCGCCAGATCGTCCGAGTAAGTATTCATCTCATTCCCGTCCCACGTCTGCGTGGAGCGGCCGTGGCCCCGCCGATCGTGAGCGATCACGCGGTATCCCTTCTGGCCAAAAAACATCATCTGCGCGTCCCAGTCGTCCGCGCTCAGCGGCCAGCCGTGGCTGAAAACGATCGGCTGCCCTTTGCCCCAGTCTTTGTAATAAATCTGCGTTCCATCTTTGATGGCAATCGTTGGCATAAGCACTCTCCTTACTTTTGTGGGGGTCAAGCTTTGGGCGAGTCAGGTCTTGCCCTGCAATCATAAATGCCCGTTTCTGGATCTGGCTACGAATTAATTTCCAAGCGAAGACAATTTAGATCACGCGGCGATTGGCCCATTTTTGGTATCGCTTGCGCGCGCCATTCCACTTGCAACTTGTCTTCTCGGCCTCCCCAATCACGGCCTTCATGCCGTGATATGACTTTTAGCGCCACCACCCGAACCCTGGGCTATCTACTGGCCCCGCGCAGGACTATACTTGCCGAAACTGGGCCCGATGTACCCCCGATGCAGTCCGCTGCACGGTTGACGCGTTCAGTCTCTAAGGGAGATCCGGCCGTGAAACTTGCTTTCGCCTGTGCTTTCCTGCTGTTCTCTTTTTCTTCCGCTCCTCAAGAACCAGCTAAACCAGCCGAAGAAAAACCTGCCACTGATTCCAAAGCCGCCCCCGAGGCTGCGAAACAATCCAATCCCATAAAGTCTTCGCCGGCTTCCCTGGCCTCCGGAAAAAAGCAGTACGCTTCGGACTGCGCCATGTGCCATGGAAAAGAAGGCGGAGGCGACGGCGACCTCGCCGTGGACATGCATCTCAAACTTCGCGACTACCGCGACCCCGCTGCCCTGAAGGAGCTCACCGACGGCGAGATCTATTCCATCATCAACTCCGGCAAGGGGCAGATGACTGGCGAAGAAGGCCGCATGAAGACCGATCAGATCTGGGACGTTGTCAATTACTTGCGTTCGCTCGCAAAGAAATAAGCTCCCCAAACCCGGCATCCTTTTCTTGCTCCCCAACGCCGTTTCCCATAGCATTAGTTTCATATGAGGTCCACATACTCAGCCACTTATAGCGGGCTCCCGGGAGCGCTTGTTCATGAGTGATTCGGCCAATCCGAAACATCCGGGCAATCCGGCAAAGATCTCCTCCAAACGGGAATCCTGGGAGAAAAATACCCTCCGCCCCACTCTCGAAAAAAGCCCCGAGCGCCAAAAAGAATTCACCACCGTCTCCAGTTACCCGATTCGCCGGCTGTACACCCAGGATGATCTGGCCGGCTGGGATCCCGCGCGCGATCTCGGCTTTCCCGGCGAGCCGCCCTATACCCGCGGCATTCACGCCACCATGCACCGTGGCCGCTTGTGGACCATGCGGCAATTTGCCGGCTTCGGCACCGCTGAAGACACCAACCAGCGCTTCCGCTACCTTCTTTCGCAGGGTCAGACAGGTCTTTCCACCGCGTTTGACCTGCCCACATTGATGGGCTACGACTCCGATCACGCCCTTGCCGAAGGCGAAGTCGGAAAATGCGGCGTGGCCATCAGCTCCCTCGCGGATATGGAAGTGCTCTTCGACCAGATTCCTCTCGCCGATGTCACCACCTCGATGACCATCAACTCCCCTGCTGCCGTCATCTGGGCGATGTATCTCGCAGTCGCCGAGAAGCAAGGAGCCGACTGGAAGAAAATCTCCGGCACGCTGCAAAACGACATCCTGAAGGAGTACATCGCACAAAAGGAATACATCTACCCGCCCGAGCCTTCCATGCGCCTGGTGATTGACACCTTCGAATTCGGGATGAAGCACACTCCCAAATTCAACGTCATCTCCATCAGCGGATACCACATCCGCGAAGCCGGCTCCACGGCCATCCAGGAACTCGCTTTCACCCTCCGCGACGGCATGGAGTATGTCGAATGGGCCATGCGTCGCGGCCTGCCCGTGGATGAATTCACCCCGCAGCTTTCCTTTTTCTTCAATGCCCACAACGACTTTTTTGAAGAGATCGCCAAATATCGCGCCGCGCGGCGCATCTGGCACAAAGCCATGACCGAGCGGTATAAATCCACCAGCCCGCGAAGCTGGGCCATGCGCTTCCACACCCAAACGGCCGGATGCTCGCTGACCGCGCAGCAGCCGATGAACAATGTGGTGCGTACGGCCATTCAGGCGCTCGCCGGCGTGCTTGGCGGAACGCAATCGCTGCACACCAACTCGCTCGATGAAGCCTGGGCGCTGCCGACCGAACACGCGGCCACCATCGCGCTGCGCACGCAACAGATCATCGCTCACGAAACTGGCGTCACCAACACCGTGGATCCCCTTGGCGGCTCCTACTTCGTGGAAGCGCTGACCAATGAAGTGGAAACCGGCGCGTGGGATTACATCCGGCGCATTGATGCGATGGGCGGTATGGTCGCGGCGATCGAGAGAGGCTACCCGCAGCGGGAAATTGCGGAAGCGTCCTACCGCTATCAAATGGAAGTGGATAAGAAAGAAAAGATCATCGTCGGCGTGAATGAGTATGTGACGCCCGAAAAACACCTCGACCTTTTGCAGATCGATGAAACCGTGGCTCGCCGGCAAGCCGAACGCCTCGGCAAACTGCGAGCCGATCGCTCCACCTCCGAGGTCGAACGCCGCCTGCACGCCCTGCGCAATGCTTCCGAAGGCTCCGAGAATCTAATGCCCTTCATCTACGATGCGGTGAAGGCCTACGCTACCCTCGGCGAAGTTTGCGAAGCCATGCGCACCGTCTTCGGCGCCTACGAAGAAGTCGCCATCACATGAGTGCCCTTTCAAAGCGCCCGGTCACGCTGCGACTCGGATTTATACTAAACAATAACTATAGTATGTGCTACTCTTCATTTCTGCGCTCTCTGTGTCTCTGCGTTAAGCTCTCCGATGAAAGATTCAGAACTAACTCGCCGCATAATTGGGGCTGCAATCTGTGTCCATCGCGAATTGGGACCAGGCCTTCTGGAAGCCGTTTACGAAGAGTGCCTCTGCTTCGAACTCACCTCGAGCGGTTTGCCCTTCGCCAAGCAGAAACCGATACCAGTGATCTACCGTGGAACCAAACTCGATTGCGGATATCGTGCGGACATTGTAGTTGCTGGCCGGGTTATCATTGAGATTAAGGCGATAGCTTCAATCGCACCGGTGCATGAGGCAGTGATGCTGACCTATCTCAGACTCTCGGGCTGCCATATCGGCCTATTAATCAACTTTCACTCAGCAATGTTGAAAGATGGTGTGCATCGCTTCGTTTGGAACTACAATCCTTCAGAAGCAGAAACTGAACGCAGAGACGCAGAGGCCGCAGAGAAGTGAACGAAAAGAAGATTAGGGTACTGATTGCCAAACCCGGGCTGGATGGCCACGACCGCGGCGCCAAGGTCATCGCGCGGGCGCTGCGCGATTCCGGCATGGAGGTCATCTACACTGGCCTGCGCCAGACTCCCGAGATGATCGCCTCCGCCGCCGTCCAGGAAGACGTTGACGTCATCGGCCTCTCGATCCTTTCCGGCGCGCACAACACCCTCTGCCCGCAACTCATGAAGCTCCTTCACGAAAAAGGCATGGATGACGTTACCGTCCTCGTCGGCGGCATCATCCCCGAGCCTGATATCGCCGCCCTAAAAAAATCCGGCATCGCCGAAATCTTCCTCCCCGGCACCTCCACCCAGGACATTATTGAGTTCATCCATAAGCGCCTGGCGAAGCAATAATCCTGCAGCTCGCCGCTTAAGGGGCGAGGGTTCCCATAACGCAACCACCAGATGCAGATACGAGCGCCCATTTCCGTAATTTGATCGATTCTTGCTCGTGGCCAGGAGAACTCTCGAGCCTAGAAGACCCGAGCTTCAGGAAAAACCCTCAGCCCGGAAACGCCCTCTCAAACTTCACCCGCGTATACAGCGTCCGAAATTCCTGCCGAATAATATTTCGCTGCGAAGCGCTTCCCGGTTGCGCCAGGCACATTGCCAGTTCGCAACCCTGCTCCGCCGCTCGTTTCATCCGCGCTTGCAGAAGCGCCGCCTGCACCCCACGATTGCGAAACTGCGGCAAAGTACTTGCCCCAAAAAGCCCTGCAATGCGGCCTCGCAACGCGAGTGTCGCTCCTCCCGCGATCCGTCCGTCCAGCCGAGCAAAATAGCATTCGGTATGCTTCCCGCTCGCAAAAAGCCGCATCACGCCCAGAAGCTCCTGGGTCACCGGAAAATGCTCGGCAAATCCTTGCGCCACGGTCAGCGTCCAGAGATCGATCTCTCCTTCCGCCGCTCTCTCAATCTCAATCCCTGGCAAAACCGCAATCTTTTGCAATTTCTCCACCGGGCACACCATCACATTGGAAAACTCACTTACATAGTATCCGCGCTCTCGATAATGCTCGATCAGCGATCCATCGGCCATCGGACATGTTTCCACCCGCACCGGCTCCCTCCGGCTGAAATAAAACTCCTCCAACCGGTCGAACTCCTCCTTGCTCACGGCGCCACTCAAACCCAGCCCCACCGCCTGCGTGAGCGGTGAATTCGCTCCGCAATAAACCGCATACCCTCCCGCAATCGATGCAACCGCACCAGCGTCACCGCCACGGGTCACCTTGATGCTCTCCGCGCAGGCAACCGCCGCTTCCGCTTCTGCCAGCTCAATCTCCCGGGCCAACTCCCAACTCAACAATGGGTATTCCATCCCGCGAGTCTACCTCAAGCCGGAAGTTTCACCCCAGCCTCGTGAGCTCCGCTGCCTCTGCGGCCCATTCGCGAACTCTGTGGTGCGTATTATCTTGAAGTCGCCGCCCCGCTTTTCTCTGGCCCCTCGCACATTCTTCCATTCCTCCGTATACTGATTCCGCTGCTGCCACTCCTGTCTGCGAGGTCGCCGCGTGTCCGCATCGCTCCTGAAAACCGCCATCGACGCAAAATCTCCCGAATTCGAGAAAAACTCTCAACGCATGGTGGAGCTACTCACCTCCATCAAGAATGAAGAAGAAAAGATTCGCCAGGGCGGCGGCGCGAAGGCCATGGAATCCCAGCACAAAAAGAATCGTCTCACCGCCCGCGAACGCGTCGCGAAGCTGATCGATCCCGGCACGCACTTCTTCGAACTCGGCATCTACGCCGCGCACGAAATGTACGAAGAATGGGGCGGCGCTCCCTCCGCGGGCACTGTCACCGGCCTCGGCCGCGTCTCCGGCCGCCTGTTCATGATCATTGCCAACGACGCCACGGTAAAAGCCGGCGCCTTTTTCCCCATGACCGCCAAAAAGGTAATCCGGGCGCAAAACATCGCCATCGAAAATCGCATCCCCACCATTTACCTGGTCGATTCCGCCGGTGTGTTTCTGCCGCTGCAGGAAGACGTCTTCCCGGACACCGACGACTTTGGCCGCGTGTTTCGCAACAACGCGGTCATGAGCGCCATGGGCATCCCGCAAATCACCGCCATCATGGGCATGTGCGTCGCCGGCGGCGCCTATCTTCCCGTGATGTGCGACCACATTCTCATGACCGAAGGCTCCGGCCTTTTCCTTGCCGGGCCGGCTCTGGTACAAGCCGCCATCGGCCAGAAAACTTCCGCGGAAGACCTCGGCGGCGCAAAAATGCACTCCCAGATCAGTGGCACGGTGGATTTTCGTGAACCCGACGACGAATCTTGCCTGAAACGCATCCGGGCCCTGGTGGACAAGATGGGTGCGCCAAATCCACCCATCTTCAGCCACTCTCGCCTCAAAGAGCCGCTCTATTCGATCAACGAACTTTACGGAATCTTTTCCAGCAACCCGGGGAAGCAATATGACATGCGCGAAATCATCGCCCGCCTGGTGGACGGAAGCGAGCTCGAAGAATACCGCGCCGAATATGGCGAAACCCTGCTTTGTGGCTACGCGCGCATTGGCGGCTGGGCCGTCGGCATCGTCGCCAACCAGAAAAAACACATCACCACGAACGCGCCTCACTCCGACCAAAAACGCATCGAATTCGGCGGCGTGATCTATACAGAATCGGCGGAAAAAGCCGCGCGCTTCGTCATGGATTGCAACCAGAACCGCATCCCACTGATCTTCCTGCACGATGTCAACGGCTTTATGGTCGGCAAAGACGCCGAATGGAGCGGCATCATCCGCGCCGGCGCCAAAATGGTCAACGCCGTCGCCAACAGCGTTGTACCGAAAATCACGGTCATCCTCGGCGGCAGCTTCGGCGCAGGAAATTATGCCATGTGCGGCAAAGCCTACGACCCGCGCTTCATGTTCGCCTGGCCCACCGCCAAATTCGCCGTAATGAGCGGCGACGCCGCGGCCAACACCCTAGTCGAAATCAAACTCAAGCAACTCGAACGCGAAGGCAAGAAAGTAGACGAAAACGTTAAAAAAGAATTGTTCGACTCCGTCAAATCCACCTACGACCAGCAAACCGACCCCCGCTACGCCGCCGCCCGCCTCTGGCTCGACGCCATTATCGACCCCGCCCACACCCGCGACGCCCTGATCTGGGCCCTCAACGCCGCCTCGCTAAACACCCAGCTCCCTGAATTCAAAACCGGCGTTTTGCAAACATAATGAGCCGTCGTTCTCGATTCTTACTGATGGCCATGTCCGCTGCCTTTGGAATTGCCGCTCTCGGCCTGGTGCTCGGCATGTGCTACGTCCTCTATCTCGTCTCCTTTCACCATGGCCAATTGGAGAACGTCCTCGGAAACAGTATCCCGTACAATAAAGCTCTCGGTGGTTTTGGAATCCTGGGAATGGTTTTCTTCTTCTCCTTCTTACTTTCCGCCATCGCCGACAAAAGACAGGACAAACCCCGCTAAATGACCGATTCCGTAAAACTCGTCGAATGCCCGCGCGACGCCTGGCAAGGCCTCCCGGAAATCATTCCCACCGAAACGAAGGTGAATTACCTGCGCGAACTCGTCGCCGCCGGTTTTCAGCACATTGACGCCGTCAGCTTCGTCTCTCCCAAATACGTCAAGCAAATGGCCGACAGCGAGGAAGTTATGGCCCGCCTGCTCCATTCCCTTCCCGATGGCGCCACGCTTCCCGAAATTATCGGCATCGTCGTCAACGAAAAAGGACTCGAGCGCGCACTCGCCACTCCAGGCGTCTCCACGATCGGCTACCCATATTCCATCTCCGCCTATTTCCGTCGAGCCAACGCCAACATGACCCGTGCCGAATCCCGCGCACTAGTCGAAATCTTGAAAGCCGAAACCAAGAAAGCCAACAAGGACCTCGTAATCTACATCTCCATGGCTTTCGGCAATCCTTACGACGAACCCTGGGGCCCCGAAATCGTTCAGGACACGCTCGACTGGCTGAAAGACATCCGCGTCACCACAGTCTCTCTAGCGGACACCGTGGGCAGCGCAACTCCCGACCTAGTCCACAGCCTCTTTTCCCAAGTAAAAGACCACGTCGCCGGCGTTGAACTCGGCGTCCATCTCCATTCCCGCCCAGACACCGCCGAAGAAAAAATAAACGCCGCCTACGCAGCCGGATGCCGCCGCTTCGACTCCGCGCTGACAGGCCTAGGCGGCTGCCCATTCGCTGGCGACGACTTGGTCGGAAACATCCCCACCGAATCCGTCCTCGCAGCCCTAACAAAACTTGGCGTCACGCACGAATTCACCAGCGCCAAGATCGCCAAGGCCCTCGCCCTGACCAACGAAATCCGCGCCAAATTCGCACACGCCTCCTGATCCATCACGCGTTCTCATTGCCGCTCTGTCTCCGCGCACTCAGCGGCCCTCCGTTACCTCGGTGGTGAAATCATTCCGTTCCCATTTGCAATTTCAAATAAATTGGCCAACGATAGAGTCAATTCCAAGAGGTGACGTAATGGCTTACGAAACGCTTCTGGTCGAATCCACCGAACACGTCGCCACCCTCACCCTCAACCGTCCCGACAAACGCAATTCGATCAACACCCAAATGATCGCCGACCTGCAATCGGCCCTCGACGCCGTCGAGAAGACCCACGCCCGCGTAGTCGTTCTCACCGGCGCCGGTAAAGCCTTCTGCGCGGGAATGGACCTGGCCCTGCTGCAAGCCATCGCCACCCAATCGCCCTCGGAAAATCAGGAAGATTCCCGCCGTATGGCCAAGATGTTCCGCCGCGTCTGGAGCTATTCGAAACCCATGATCGCCGCCGTCAACGGCCACGCCCTTGCCGGGGGCTGCGGCCTCGCCACGCTGTGCGATTTCACCATCGCCGTGCCCGAAGCCAAGTTCGGCTACACCGAAGTAAAGATCGGCTTCCTCCCAGCCATCGTTTCCGTTTTTCTCACGCGACAGATCGGCGAAAAGCGCGCTCGCGACCTGTTGCTCACAGGCAGAATGGTGGAGGGCGCCGAAGCCAAGGAACTCGGACTCGCCAATGAAATAGTTCCTGCCGAGCGATTGATGGACCGGGTAAAAGAATTGGCCGAAGTTCTGATCGCCGCCAGCCCCAGCAGCGTCACCCGCGCCAAGCGCCTGCTCACCACCGCGGCCGCCGCCAGTCTCGACGCCGACCTCGAACGCGCCGTCCTCGAAAACGCCCGCATGCGCTGCACCCCCGACTTCAAGGAAGGCCTGGCGAGCTTCCTCGAAAAGCGCAAACCCCAGTGGCAAGATAGCGGCGAAAAGCACTAAACGTGTAGCTCACCCTTTCGTGGAGTAAGGGTTTTCTTTCCCCAGTCAACCAATGTCCCCATGTGCACCGATTATCCCACCCGCTGCAATCCTGCTTGTCCCATTGAGAACCCTCAGGTCCGAAATGGCCCGG
Source organism: uncultured Acidobacteriota bacterium (assembly GCA_963781995.1). Lineage (GTDB taxonomy): Bacteria > Acidobacteriota > Terriglobia > Acidiferrales > UBA7541 > Acidiferrum. The sequence continues at coordinate 500,855 of CAWAHR010000002.1, forward strand.
CAACATGCTTTGCCGTTTCGACTCTTGGCTTATCTTCCGGCATACTATTTTACGCACTCATGCTCACTCATCACGATGTCACCGTCCGTGTACGCTATGCGGAAACCGACCAGATGGGCGTGGTCTACCACTCGAACTACTTGATCTGGTTCGAGGTTGGCCGCGTGGAACTTATGCGCGCCCTCGGCTTCGACTACAAACAGATGGAACTCCAGGACGACACCTTTATCGTCGTTGCTGATGTGCACTGCCGTTATCACCACCCAGCCCGTTACGACGAACTCCTCACCGTCCGCACGCGAATCCTGGAAGCCAAAAATCGCACTCTGAAATTCGGCTACGAACTCCTTCGCCAGCCAGACAACAAACTGCTCGCCACCGGCCACACCATCCACGTCGCCTGCAGCCGGGCCGGCCAGGTGAAGCACTTTCCCGACAAATACAAGCAGACATTCCTGAAAATCGCTGGACCCGATCTTCCCGGGAGCCGTACATGAGTATCATTCTCACTGGCAACGACCTCACCTTCGAACAGCTCTACGCCGTCGCCCTGCGTCACGAGGCAGTCACTTTTTCCCCAGAAGCATTGCTGCGCATGAAAGCCTCTCGCGCGGTGGTCGATCGCCTGGTCGCCGCCAACGAAACCGCCTACGGTATCAACACCGGCTTCGGAAAACTTGCCTCCGTACGCATCTCCGCCGAGCAGGTCCGCCAATTGCAAATCAATCTGGTGCGCTCTCACGCGTGCGGCGTGGGCTCGCCACTTTCGGTGCCGGAAACGCGCGCGATGATGCTGCTGCGTGCCAATGCGCTGGCCAAGGGCCTAAGCGGTGTCCGCCCGGTTGTTGTTGAGACGCTCTGCGCGATGCTGAATGCGGGCGTGCATCCGCTGATTCCCTCGCAGGGATCCGTGGGAGCTTCGGGCGATCTCGCTCCGCTCGCGCACCTCGCGCAGGTTGTAATTGGCGAGGGCGAAGCGAATTTGAAGCACGAAAGGCTTTCAGGCGGCGAAGCATTGAATCGCGCCGGCATTGCCCCGGTCGCCCTCGAAGCCAAGGAAGGTCTCTCGCTTCTCAACGGCACCCAAGGCATGCTCGCGCTGCTCAGCCTCGCGCTCCTGGAAGCCGATACCCTTGCCGACACCGCCGATGTCGCCGCTTCGCTTTCACTCGACGCCCTGCGCGGCAGCCCGGGTGCTTTCGATGCGCGGATCATGCATGCGCGAGCCTATGCTGGTGCCAGCACCACGGCTCGCAACCTGGCACACCTCAACGAAGGCAGCCAGATCCGCGAATCGCACCGCGCGCCCGACAAGGACGCTCGAGTGCAAGACGCCTACAGCCTGCGCTGCACGCCGCAGGTCCACGGCGCGGTCCGCGATTCCCTGGTGCAGGCGCGCGAAATGGCCCTCGTTGAACTTAACAGCGCCACGGACAATCCACTCGTATTTGTGAACGAAAGCGGCGGAGGAGATATCGTCAGCGGCGGAAACTTCCATGGTCAGCCCCTCGCGATGGCCGCGGATCAGGTCGCCATCGCCATTGCCACGCTTTGCGGAATCGCCGAACGCCGCGTCGAACAGATGACCAACCCGCTAACCAGCATGCTCCCGGCATTTCTCACGCCCGATCCCGGCCTCAATTCCGGATTCATGATCGCGCAGGTCACCGCCGCCGCGCTCACCAGCGAAAATCGCGCCCTCGCTACCCCGCATTCCGTTGATTCGATTTCTACTTCGGGCAATCAGGAAGATTACGTCAGCATGGGTATGAGCGGTGCCCGCCGCCTGGAGCGAATGCTTTACAATTTACGCCACATTCTCGCCATCGAGCTGCTCTGCGCCTGCCAGGGCATCGACCTGCTCGCCCCGCTTCAAACCGGCACCCTCGCGAAAATAGCCTACGACGCCGTCCGCGCTGCCTCTTCCAAACTCATCGCCGATCGCCCGCTAGCGTCCGACATCAACGCCGTAGCTGCTCTAGTCGTCCAAGGCGCCATCGCCAAAGTCCTCCATTGAAAACACAATCGCCGTCATCATTTCGGCAAACCGTTCTAGTCGTACAAAGGTTCCGCTTAATCAACAAGCGGGCCTGTGATGTGCTTGCGAAATTCTTTCCCAATGGCGAGCATTTCCTTTACAGTGAGTCTCCGCTTTTTTGTTTCCCCTACTGTCGGGTTCTTCTTTCGCTTTCGTTTGTTCGTCTTAAAGTGACCCTCTTCGTCACATCTTTTCGGCGAGCTCTGCGTCACGTTTTCTTTTCTCGACCCGGCCGGTCCTACCCCAGCGCTTCCAGAAAGTACGTGAACATCCGCCACCCAGCGATGTAGCTGAACGGGGTGAGTTCCAACGAGTAGTGCCCTACCGGCAATTCCAGCGTGCGCGGCTCTGCTCCGTTTTTCCGCAGCGCTCCCAGCATCTGCGCCGTCAATTCCGGCAAAAAAGTCGGGTCGTACTTCCCGTACACCATGAACGTGTTCCGCCCCGCCCCCATGCCCTTCTCCACATACGGCATCGGGCTGACTGGCGCCCAAAATTCCCTCAGCTCTTCCACGCTCACTTCGTGCCGCAATCCCTCCCAAACGTGATTAGTTGTCATCCCCTGGCTCACCACATCGGCAAAGTAAGTCGAAACGTGAAAAAATCCGCCGGCCCGCACGCGCTGGTCGTGCACCAGCGTGATGTAGCCCACCGACGAGCCAATGCTCGTCCCCAAAATTCCCAGTCGGGTGTAACCCTGCTGCTCCATCCAACTCAAGCAATCCCGCGCATCTTTCACGGCCTGGCGATTCGCCGCCAGCGTCAACCCGATGTTTGGCCCCACTAACTGGTCGGCCCGCTCATGACCTTTGGCCATCCGCCGGTCGTGATAAGGCAAACTCATCTTCATCGCCGAAATTCCCATCCTCTGCAGCCAGTGGCAAAGCGCCACCTGCCCGTGCCACTTGGCATTCCAGTTGGGCAGGACCAGCACCGCCGGTCCATACTTCCGCGCGGGGAAAAACTGGCCATGCACCGTATTGTTCTCCGGCCAGGGCGATTCACTGGAACTCGTAAACGTCAAAACATTTTCGCGATCCAGCCGGTAGTCGCGCACTTCTCCCTGCGCGTACCACGCCGCGCTATTCTCAGTGGCTTCACGCGCATACTCCCGCACAAACGCCCGCGGGTCAGCGCACTCCGGATCGCCACCAATGTATTGCAATCCCCATTCGAACGGCCGCACCATGCGGTTATCGTCCGTGGTCCACCGCCGATGCTCATACCTGCGGATCCAATGCTCGTACCAACTCATTGCCATAGACTTCCAGTTTAGCGGACACGCTCCCGCACCCCAAACGCCCGTTCGCCGCACCCAGACCTCTAAATCCAGGATCAATGCATCCTCAACCCTTCGGGTTAGCCATGCGACACTCTCCGCCGCAACCCGCGTTGAGCGCTTCCATCGCCTGTGGCAAAGTCAAAAGTGTGATTCCGCTCTTCTTCTTCCTTTTCGGCATCGTCATCGGCAGCTTTCTGAATGTTTGCATTTCGCGAATTCCAGAGGGCTTTTCCATCGTGTCACCGGGTTCCCGCTGCCCACGCTGCCTCCAGCCGATAAAGCCCTATGACAATATCCCCGTCCTCGGCTGGCTAATTTTGCGCGGCAAATGCCGCCGTTGCGGGCTGCCTATCTCGCCGATGTACCCGCTGGTCGAATTCGCCACCGGTTTGCTCTTTACGCTCACTTTTTACGAATTCGGCCTGACGCTTTCGACACTGAAATGGCTGATCTTCACCAGCCTCATCATCGTTCTGGTGGTCACCGATCTGCGTGTCCGCATGCTTCCGGACCTGGTCAACTGGCCCGGCCTGGTCGTCGGCCTGCTCTTCGCCGCTCGGGTCAGGCTTTCCGACCCCACGGCGGGCATGCTCTTCTTCCTCACCGGTTTCCACAAACTGCCACCGCATCCCGCGCTGTTCTTCAACTTGCTCAACGCCATCCTCGGCGCGTTACTCGGCAGCATGCTTCTATGGGGCGCCGCGGCGATCTACAAGCTCGCCCGCAAGCAGGAAGGCATGGGCATGGGCGATGTCAAAATGATGGCCATGGTCGGCGCGTTCCTCGGCCCTCGCGCCACCTTCCTCACCATCCTGGTGGGCACACTCCTCGGCAGCGTCATCGGCCTCTCCTGGGTCGGATCGCTCTACCTGCTGGGCTGGAAGCGCGATCTGGCAGAACGCGCCGCCCGTCGTGGACTCGGGCGTGCCGTAACGCTTCGCTGGGCGATCGCCTCGCAATACCAGTTGCCGCTCGGCACATTTCTCGGCGCTGGAGCGCTCATCGTCGTTTACGCATTGCCCTGGTTCCTCAGCCACGTCCTTCTCTAACCCCGGCCAGTTAATCATTTCGCACCCCCAGTCCTCCCTCACTCTCCAAAGGGGTATAATAAATATCGAAAGTTTAGTTTCATTGCTTTAGGAGCTCCCTGGCCGCTCCAGTGGAGGAAGATCACCATGCAATCATCGTCGCTATTCAGAACGGCCGCGCTGTCCCTTTTCCTCGGATTGACGGTCTACGTTGCGCCCGCCCAGCAGGACCCTGGGCAACAACCCGTCAGCGACCCGGTTGCCGATGCCGCCCGCAAAGCTCGCGCTGAGCAAAAAACCGCGCCCAAGCCCAAGAAGGTCATCACCAACGACGACATTCCTGCTTCTGCCGCCGCTTCCGCTTCCACCACGGGAACCCCTTCGGACGGCGCCCAGAAGGATGGCGGCCCTGCCGAAGATCCCAATGGCGAAGTTGCCTGGCGCAAACGGTTTAAAGAACTCCACGACAAAATCAGCCTCGCCGAGAGAGATCTGGACGTTCTCCAGCGCGAACTGAACAAGGATCAAGTCCAGTATTATCCGGATCCTCAGAAAGCTCTCATGCAACAGCACGACCGCTCTGACATCAATGACAAAACCGCCAAAATCGATGCCAAGAAACAACAGATCGAAGCTTTGAAAAAACAACAGAGCGACATGGAAGATCAGCTTCGCAAGTCCGGCGGCGATCCCGGCTGGGCTCGCTAGAACCCTTTAGCTCCTCTGCAATTTCCGCTGCTCTTGTCTTCAGCAAGCTTCTTCGGGAGAATGCCTCGCGTTGGCCGAAGTCACCGGGCACGGCATCGGCCCCGCGCTGCTCGCTTCGGTTTGCCGCGCCTTTGCCCGTGCGAATTTTCCCAGCCAGAATACATTTCTCAAAGCCATGGAGGAGATCAATTCGGCGGCTGCCGCGGATGTGAAAGATCGCCGGTTCATAACTTCTGTTGCCGCCATCCTTGGCCCGGATGAGTCAACGGTCGAGTTGCTCTCTGCCGGGCACACCATGCTGTTCCTCCACCGGCTGAGGCTCGACCGGTTTGATTTGTTGGAAGCGCAGGCCCTGCCACCGGGCAATTCGGATTCATTCCTCTCGGAGCCCCCGCGCATGTTGCAATTTGCGCCGGGTGACCTGCTCGTCCCGGCCACGGGCGACTTCTTCGAATGGGCCAACATCCAAGGCGAACTGTTCGGCCCGGAAAGGCTCGAACAATCGCTGCGCGACACCTGGGACTTGCCGGTTGCCGAAATCATCTCGACGCTGTACCAGAATGTCTTGAATTTTTCAGCAGGGCACGAAACAGATGGACGATTTAACCGCCATCGTCTTGAAATGCTTTTAGGTATGCCTGAATGTCCTCTGCGTTAACTTTTCCTCGGAGCGTTGACGGGCGGCCAATGCCATGGGCCTATCCCGCGAAGAGAGGACTGCCTGATTCAGTGTACGTATTCATCATCGGGCACGAATGCGGCGCCCTCAAGAATCGCGATGCCTTCGCGAAGCGCTTCCGTGCCCCGCTCCAGGGCATTCCACGCCAAGCGCTCCGATTCCTGGGCAATCCTTTCCAGGCAAGCCTGCAAAGCAATCTCGTCTTCTAGAACCCTGGCATCCAGCAGACCCACCATGCGCTCCATGGCCTTCTGATGAATCTCTCCAAACGCCTTCTCCAGCGGAACCTGTTCGACGCACAGATCGCACACCAGTCCGGCATAGCTAGCCTCCAGGCCGCTCGCTTCGATGCGTTCTTGCAATTCCTGCAGTGCGAGTTCGGCCGCGCTCGTCTCCATCGCATGGGAATCCATTTGTGCTCGATTCATGGCCTGGCTCCTTTCGAGCGTTCCGCGTCGGGATGAGCCTACTTGCTAAATTTGTGTGCGGACAATAGACCGCGCGTAACAGTCAATACTCCTCTGCACACATATCCAAAGTGTTCCAATTTGGCTATTTTCCCTCTCTTTTCTTCTTGTGTGCTTTGCGTCTAGGTTTCTGCGCTTCACGCTGCCAGCGGTCCACCAGCTTGTATACGCGTCGCTCCAGTGTCTCCTGCGATTTTGCCGACGTCAGGTATCGCACCACTTGCCGGCGCAGCGCGCTGGTCATTTCCCGGAATTTTCTTTGCGCTCCGGGAGCATTCCGCAGCGCCAGCACCATCGCTGGCGGCAATACCGGTTCGCGCGACTCTTCGTCCAGCGCTATCGCCACCTCGACCACCGCCCCCGAATCCACCCGCAATTTCTTTCGTATCGCCCCGTGGACGGCCATGCGATAGGCGCCTTTACCCCGCGAAATCAACGTGGTTCGCACCGGGATGCCTTCGATGGCCCCCGTTACCGGCACATGCGGAGAGCCGCCAAATGTTTTTGATATTTCCGGCGGCACATCCACGTAGCGGATTAAGCCCACTCTGTAAATGCGCCCGGCAAACACCTGGATTCCGGAATCCATGTCCGCAGGATAGCCCGGATGCAATCAATCGAGTGCGGAATTTGCGAAACAACGTTCGCTAAAAAAAGGCGGGATCAGGCTGATTTGACGGCGATGTGCAGGGCCACGGAGTTGAGCATCATCAAGATGAACCGAACTTCGCGATAACCCACTTCCTTCATCAAACCGGCTAGTTCGTTGGGCCGGAAAAATCGCGTCACCGATTTGGGCAGATAGGCGTACGCAGCCGCATCTCCGGAAATCCACCCGCCAATCTTCGGCAACACCGTCTGGCAATAAAATCGATACGAGTCACCCACAAATCCGGGAGCGGGTTCCGTGAATTCCAGAATCGCCACGCTGCCGCCGGGTTTCAGTACCCGGAGAATCTCGCGCAAACCCGCTTCATAATTTGCCAGGTTGCGAAAGCCGAACGCGGTGGTCACCAGCTCGAAAGAACCATCCGCAAACGGCAAACGCAGTGCGTCCGCCTCAAAGAACGGAATCGCCACCGCCCCTTGGGATTCCGCCACCGCCTTCGCGTTGGCCCGCACCAGCATGGTGTGCGAAAAATCCGCCCCGATAATCTTGGCCTTTCCCTTGCGCGCCAGGGAGAACGCCAAATCCCCGGTCCCGCAACAAAGATCCAGCACTCGCGCCTCTGCCTGTTCAAGGATCGGCCGCAATTCCCGCGCCGTCCGCGCCCGCCAGCGCTTGTCCATCTGCCCGGACAACAAGTGATTCAGCAGGTCGTAGCGAGGCGCGATGCGCGTGAACATCTCGCGCACCCTGCGCGAAGCATCCTGCTCACTCGTGGCGCCTTCAGGTTGCGTGCCCTTTGGCAGTGCGCCAACCTCAGCCATCGCAGTTTCCCAGCGCTCCGATCGGCTTCACGAAAAAATGCGGTGCGCAGCGCAGTATGCATTCCACACTCTTCTCCGGCACATCCTCAAACGTCCGGGCCGCGCCAAGCTTGGCCGCCAGCACAAAGCGCAATTTGCCTCCGCGCGCCTTTTTGTCCGAATGCATCGTCTTCAGAATCTCTTCCGCCTTCACTTCCGGCCATCTCGGCAACGGCCCAATCTGCCGCACCAGCGCCACAATTCGTGAAACCACATCGGCCGGCGTCCCCGCAACCTCGTGGCCCAGCAACGCCGCGCACATCATGCCCCATGCCACGGCTTCCCCATGTTGAAACCGGCGGTATCGCGTAACCGACTCAAGCGCATGTCCGAACGTATGCCCGAAATTCAAAATCTCGCGCAGGCCCGATTCCCTTTCGTCCTGGCTCACCACTCGCGCTTTAATCTCAATCGAACGCCGAATCACGTGCTCCAGCGCGCCGGCATCTCGCCGCAACATCGCTCCCATCTGATTTTCCAGAAAGGCAAACAGTTTTGCGTCCGCAATCACTCCGTACTTAATCACTTCCGCCAGTCCGCCCCGAAATTCGCGCTCCGGTAAAGTCGCCAGCGCCTCCGGATCGGCAAGCACCAGCCGGGGCGGGTAAAACGCGCCCACCAGGTTCTTCCCTTCCGGCAAATTCACGCCGGTCTTCCCACCGATCGCGCTGTCCACCTGCCCAACCAGCGTCGTCGGCACCTGCGCCAGCGCCACGCCCCGCAAATACGACGCGGCCACAAATCCGCTCACATCTCCCACCACCCCGCCGCCAACCGCCACCAGCAAAGTCCGCCGGTCGGCCCCCGCGCGCACCAATGACTGGGTCACACTTTCCACAGTCTTTAGGTTCTTTGCGGATTCCGAGTCATCGAACAGGTGCACATGCCTGGCGACGCGCACGGGAAGCCCCCGGCGAACCCGCTGCTCCAGCGCCCTCCAAACCTTCCGCGACGACAGAATGTGCACCGACGAAAATTTGCCCAGCCGCGCGATTTCTTTCGCCGCTTGCGTCAACACACCACGCCGGCACACCACAAAATAGTCACCAGCCGTGGCGCGAACCTCAATGCTCTTTGAATGTCCAGATTTCATTTCGATTGACTAACGAATTCAATGTAGCACGATCGCGACAACCTGTACCTCGCCCCTTCAGGAGTGTGGGTTTTCATTGCCATGGCAACCAATCCCATTTCACTTTCGGATTACCCCAACCAGAAGACTTTTGCAGGTAGTTATGAAAGCCCTCAGGCCTCGAAAGCCTCAGCTACGGGCCCGCTACTTCTTCTGCAACGCCTGCACTGATTCCAGGATGGTGTGCCCAACAATAGCCAAAGTCTTCGGGCTGATTTTATCAATCGTGTCCTGCGGCGTATGCCAGTACGGCACATCGTTCTGGATGTCCAGGTCAATGATGTCCACCGAAGGCACATTTCTCTTCGTAAAGGACATGTGATCGTCGCCGCCAGGTCCTCCCGATTCGCTCACAAACACATCCGAATAACCCAGTTTTGCCGCGGTGCTCCACACCAGGTCCACCACCCACTTCGTCGATTCCGGGTCGCGCCGGAAATGCGGTGTCCGCCCGCCAACCAGATCCGCCAATATGAACGCCTTCACCTTCGGCAAATCCCCGCTGGCGGCGAGCCGCGCGGCCATCTGCCGGCTGCCATAGCAATTGTCGGGATCCGCCCACTCCAGGTTCACAGCCTCTTCCGCGTCAAAAAACGCGATCCACACGGCATATTTCCCCGGCTGCTTCTGCGCGCATAGCAAGCGCGCAATCTCCAGCATTACTCCCGTCGAAGATCCCGCATCGTCAGCGCCCACAAAATTCTCGATGCGCTTGGTGTCATAGTGCGTTCCCAGCAGAATGATTCCCAGCTTCTGCCCCGGAATTTTCACCAGCAAATTCTTCATCGGCAGCCGCCCCGCCGGGGTATCCGCCGAAAACGAATCCGTTTCCACCGCGCAACCGTAGGACTTTAATTCCCCTTCCAGATACTCCTGCAACTTGGCAAGCGCGGGCGATCCCGCGGGCCGCGGACCGTAACTCAATTGCTTCTCTACCTGTTGGTAGGCCCGATTCCCATCGAATCCCCCCGTCTTCTCCGGCGGCGGCGCGTCATCGGCCGATCTGGGGGGAGTGCCGGCCACCGCGCTCATGAACGGCGCCTGCCCGGCATTCACGTCGCTGCCATTCTTGGCGGAAGTCTCGCCCGACTTGCATCCAAGCGCAAGGCAGGCCAACAACGCCGCACTCACTGCCACGATCCCCGAACCACTCCGCCAAACCTTCATGCCGGCGTCCCCGCATTCTCCGCTTCCTGCCGTTTTCTCTTTTTGCGCAACGCCAGGGCGGAAACCGCAATTCCCACAAAATACAACGCTACCATCGGCATCATGAACACCAGCATGGTCATGGCGTCCGGGGTCGGCGTGACGATCGCCGCCACCACCGAAATGATCAAAATGGCGTAACGCAGATTCTTCCAAAGAAACGACGGCGTCACGATCCCGAACAACGTCAGAAAAAATATCAGAATCGGCAATTCGAACACCAGCCCCAGGCTCAACAGTATCAGCAGCACCAGGTCAAAATATTCGTTCACCGTAATCATCGGATGAATCGGCCCGGCGTTCCCCTGAAACCCCACCAGAAATCGCAGCACATAAGGAAGAGTCACGAAATAACCGAACGCGATTCCCATCAAAAACAGCAGCACCGTGAAAAACAGGAAGCCCGTCACCGCGCTCCGTTCATGCTTATAAAGCGCTGGCGCCACAAACAGCCAGATTTGATACAGCACGATGGGAGACGCCAGCACGATTCCCAGATACACCCCAAGCGTGATGTACGTGTTCAGATACCCGGCCGGATGGGTGTAAAACAGGTGCGGCTCCAGCTTGGCATCGGTTAGCGCCTTGATAATCGGATCGGTAATCCATTTGATGAAATACTTAGCCAGGCCCACCCCGATGAATGCGCCCGCCCCAATCGCGTACAGCGAATAGATAATCCGCTTCCGCAGCTCGCTCAGATGCTCGAAAAACGTCATCTGCCCGCCGGATTCCTCGAGTCGCGCCGCGAGTGAATTGTCAGGCTGGCTGCTGTTGGTCATGGGAGGAGGGGTTGTCAGGGGCGCTGCCTTCCGTCTTGGGCTCTGCCGATGGAGCTACGCTTTCGCCGTTCGGCGCGTCTAACCTGGGGATCGCTTCGGCTGCCGGTTTGACCACGGGCTCGTCCCCAACCGGGTAGTCCGCAGCCGCTTCCGGGAGGCTTTCCGTGGCAGCAGCGCCAGATATCGCGGGTACTTCCAGCCCTTTCGCTTTGGCCTCGGCAGCCTCGGCTTCCGCATTCTTCTTGCGAAGTTCCGCCACCCGCGCCTGGCGTTCCAGGTCCCGCATCTCTTCCTCAAAAGCCCCTCTGAAGTCGGTCGACGCCTTGCGGAATTCGGCCATCAACTTACCCAGCGTACGCGCCAATTCCGGCAGCTTCTGGGGCCCAAAGACCACCAGCACGATCAGGAACACCACCACCATGTGCGGAACGCTGAGCATAAGCAAAAGGCGCCGTGAAGCGCCCTGCCTGCATCATAGAAAGGGTAGCCAGTAGTGTCAAACGACACTTGCGATTTGCATGTTATAATGGCTTTTTAAGGAAGGGCGAGGGTATCCATGAATCCAGAACGTCGGGGCCTGCTCCTGGTTGTTGTTGTTCTCCTCCTCTCCGGTGTCCTTGGGGGCATCTACGGACCCTCTGTCCGCGCCACCACTACCGCTACGGACGATTATCAAACCGCCGTCCGCGACTTTAGTAACGTCCTGAGCATCGTTCAGGCCAATTACGCCGAACCAGTCGACGCCGATAAAGCTGTTTATCAAGGCGCCATCCCCGGCATGCTCCGGATGCTGGACCCGCACTCGAATTTCTTTGACGCCCGCCAGTTTGCGCTGCTCCGCGAAGACCAGCGCGGCAAGTATTATGGCGTCGGCATGGTGGTCGCTCCCCGCGAAAACCACACCGTGGTGATGTCTCCCTATGTGGGAGCGCCCGCCTACAACGCCGGCCTGCGCCCGGGAGACGTGATCGCCAAAGTGGACGAAAAATCCACCGACGGCCTGACCACCAGCGAAGTTGCCGACCTGCTGAAAGGCCCCAAGGGCACCGTAGTCAAGATCACGGTCACTCGCGAAGGCTACACCGACCCGCTCGTTTTTACCGTCACCCGCGATGAAATTCCCCGCCACTCCGTGGATATCGTCACCATGCTGAAACCCGGAATTGGCTATATCCGCCTGAACGCGTTTAACGAGACCACGGACAAGGAAATTGCGGACGCCCTCAAGCAGCTCGGCGCGAGTTCCCTCGATGGCTTGATCCTCGACCTGCGTGGCAACCCCGGCGGACTCCTGAACGAAGCGGTTGCCGTCGGCGATATGTTCCTCGAAAAGGGCCAGCTCATCGTTTCATATCACGGCCGCAGCGCCCCCGAGCGGGACTTCCGGGCCGTGCGCGGCAATCAGGGCATGAACGTCCCGTTGGTGGTGCTCGTCAACAACAATTCGGCCTCCGCCGCAGAAATCGTCTCCGGAGCCATTCAGGATCACGACCGTGGCCTGGTGGTCGGCGAAACCACCTTCGGCAAGGGACTCGTGCAGACCGTTCAGCCGCTCTCTGAAAACACCGGGCTGGCGCTGACCACCGCGCGTTACTACACTCCTAGCGGCCGTTTGATCCAGCGCGATTACAAGTCCATCTCTCTTTACGAATATCACTACGAGCGCAAAGTCCCCAATCATCCCACGGAAATCCGCCAGACCGATAGCGGCCGCCAGGTAACCGGCGGCGGCGGCATCACCCCGGACATAATTGTGGCCGCGACCAAGATCAACAAATTTCAAGAGGCCCTCTTCCGCAACGATGTCTTCTATCCCGTGGAGCAGGGCGTCGGCGGCTTCACCCGCTACTATCTCGGCACCAAGCCCACCATAACTCATAGCTTCGATGTGGATGACAACGTCCTCCGCGAATTCCGGGGCTATCTCACCAAGCACAACGTGAAGTTCACCGAAGCCGAATACGACGAAAACCTCGACTGGATCAAGCGCAAGATCAAGCAGGAAGTCTTCATGTCCGCCTACGGCACCCAGGAAGGCGACAAAGTTCTGCTCGCCGCCGACCCCCAGGTCCAAAAGGCCATCGACTCCATTCCCCAGGCCCGCGCCCTCTACGAAAACGCCCGCAAAGTCGTCGCCCAGCGCCGCGGCGGCTCCGGCAACGACCAACCGTAGCGAACAGGAAGCTTTTCTGATGCAGTGACCGCATGGCTTTCCCCCGACCGGCTCGGGTCGGCAATCCGTCCCTGTGAGCGCCAATCTCCCGATTGGCGTCTTTTGCCTTTGTAGCGGTCGCCTTCCGCCGGCCCGCCGCAGGCGGGAGGCAGGCGTTTTTCTCTGATGGCCGCCCGGTAGCCCCGTTTGGATTCACGGCTAACCTCTGTTAACATTTTCTAGGTCGCTACTCGTGGGCGAGTAGCTCAGCTGGGAGAGCGCCTCGTTCGCAACGAGGAGGTCGCCGGTTCGATCCCGGTCTCGTCCACCAAAAACCCCAATAAGAACACACTTTTTGAGAGTAGCCACCCGAAAGGGTGTGCCTGATCTTAGGCTGGATCTCAGGTTTGAAAGCCCTTCGCCCGTCTTGAACCACCGCTGTGCGGCCGCGAGCCATTCTGCGCCATTCCATGAATGTTCATTCTGGTGCGAATCGAAAATGGCGAGCCGTTAGGGATCGTTGAAAATCAGAGGCTAGTACCCACATCTCCAGTTACCCGACTTATCAGGACTTTGCGCTGTTGTGTACCCGATTAATCAAGAGATAGGGCAAAAGGCCCTGATCCTTTAAGTCGGAGAATGTGAGCTGGCTCACAGACTATAGTCGTGAAAGGGTGGTGAATAGAGTTAGATGTAGAGTTGCCCCATCTGTTCCGTCCTTATCCGGAGAATTGCCAGACAGCATCAGGAGGTGAATTGTGAAGCAGATCAGTCTTCTGGGAGTCGCTTTAGTACTGAGTTTAGGTGTTGCCGCGTGGTCGCAAGAGCAAAACGCGGGGACCGCACAAACAAAAGTAGTCAAGAAAGCTCCGATCAAATCTAGCGCTGCAGACTCAGGTCAGGGAATGTATAAGGAGTATTGCGCCGTTTGCCACGGGAAAGAAGGCAAAGGCGACGGCCCAGCGGCTTCTGAATTTAAGGTACCACCGCCTGACTTGACCAAATTGGCCAAGAACAATAACGGAAAGTACCCTGCCAACCATGTTGCCGAAGTGCTAAGGTCGGGAACATCCACGCCAGCCCACGGCACGAGGGATATGCCGATTTGGGGGAGTGTGTTGGGGACGTCGCCAATTCACGGAACGGATCAAGTCAAGGTTCAACAACGAATTGTCGGTCTGACGACCTATATCGAATCGTTACAGGTGAAATAAACTGTTTTCCAGAATGGATTTCAGCGAGTAACCTTCAACCCCGTCCAAATGACTAATCACGGCAGTTGCGACCGGTCACAAATCAAGATTAGCTATTGCTTCAGGTCCACAGGAGGCCCACTGACACGCTTCAGCTTCAGGTTGACGGTCACCTCGACGCGGTCGGCAATTTTGATGAAGGGAATGCCGCTGTTCATCCCATACTGCTTACGGTCGAAGGCCATGGTCCCTTTGATCTCACCTTCACCTTTTGTCCTGTCACCAGAAAGCGCTAACTTCAACGTCTCGGGTTTACTAACTCCACGGATTGTGAACGTGCCGGGAACATCAAAAGTCATGGGACCAGTCTCTATAATCTTGTTTGACTTGAACGTGATGTAAGGATCGTTCTTGACGTTGAAAAAGTCTTTGCTCTTCAACTTGCCATCCTTCATACCACTTCCGGTATTCACACTGTCTGCCTGAATCTTGATGTCCAAGACACCGGTCGCGAGATCCGTAGACTTAAATGTCAGCGTGGCGTCCCATTTGTCGAAGGTACCTACGATGGCCACAGAAGCCTCAACGTCGAACTTTATGTTGCTTGCCTCTGGCGTAACTTGGAAAACAGGAGCCTGCGCTCGAGTTAAGGTAGAAAACAAAACGGCCGCTAAGAGGCAGAGAATTGTTAGTCGCATGCTGGCTAGTCTAGCTCTTATTGGTTGGTTTACCTAGGAAACTCCTAGTGCAGGCAGAAATCAACTGGTCAACGCCTGATTAACGCATTATAAAAGGCTGATTGGATGACTGCGTCGGCTCCTGTTCCCAAGTAGACTTGGTAGCGTTCAACGACCAAGGCTCGGAAAAAGGAGCCGAGCGATGATTATTATAGGTTGTGATTTTCACACACGCTATCAGCAGATTGCCATGGCCAACGACGAAACGGGCGAATTGCTTCTGGAGCGAAGGCTGGATCACCAGAGCGGCGAAGCACACGAGTTCTACCGGAGCTTGCAAAGTCCGGTGCGGGTGGGCATCGAATCGACCGGTCCCATTCACTGGTTCGAGCGCTTGCTCGCCGAACTTGGTCACGAGTTGTGGGTCGGGGACGCTGCGAAGATTCGCGCCAGCGAAGTGCGCAAGCAAAAGACCGACGAACGCGATGCCAGGCTGATTCTCGATCTTCTGCTCGCCAAGCGCTTTCCGAAAATCTGGGTTCCCACACCCGTCGAGCGGGATCTGCGGCAGTTGCTTTGGCATCGGCACAAGCTGGTATGCATGCGTACGATGTTGGGCAACCAACTGCACGCCCTGGCCATGAGTCTGGGACTCTGCCGCAAGAAAGCCTTGTTCACCAAAAAAGGTCGCATGGAGTTGCTGCGCTTGCAGCTGGCTCCCTGGGCCAGCCGGCGGCGCGAAGAACTTCTGAAGCTGCTCGAGCAAATCGAAACACCGATCGCCGAGTTGGAGCGAGCGGTAACAGAAGAAGCCAACCGCCGTGAGGATGCCGTGCTGTTGATGACTCATCCCGGAATCGGCCCGGTCACTTCCCTGGCCTTTGTTCTGGCCATCGGTCCGATCACTCGTTTTCGACGCAGCAAGAAAATATCGAGTTATCTCGGGCTGAATCCGACCGAAGCATCCAGTGGCGGACGGCGGCGTTTGGGAGGGATCAGCAAGCAGGGCAACACCATGGTGCGTTGGTTGCTGGTCGAAGCGGTGCATCCGGCGGTACGCAAGGATGCGGCGCTGCGGCAGGATTATCTACGATTGAAATTCCGTAGAGGACACGCGATTGCGAAAGTGGCGATCGCGCGCAAGTTAGCTGTGCGTATGTACTGGATGCTGCGTAGTGGAGCAGCGTACGCGCAGCTGGTTCGCATGCAAGGCAGCTCGGGGGCCACCCTGATGGACTAAAGTCCATCGTCAGGCTGATTGAGCACCTTGCTCCCCTGAGAGATCAGGGGATCTGAAAAATGAATCCTGATCGGAACTAGCAAGATCGAATAGATGGCTGGTGGAACCAGAGTCCACCCCTGATTCACAAAGCGGGCCTTGGTCGAAATGAAGGAAAGAGCGGAGTCCCTATTAGGTGAAGAAAAAACGAGCCCTTGCGACTCGCACACTACTCGTGTCTCTTGACAGAGCCAACGCAGTCATAGAGGGTGGCGGACCAACGAATAATTTCTGGGGTGGCCTGCCCTTTCGGTTTTGAAAGGGCGGGCAACTCTTCTCTTTTGCTTCCGTTTCCTTACTTGGGGTTCCCTCTTCGTAGCCCATGGCTGTGATATAGAACTCCCTCACTCCTTACGGACTAAAATCTCGGGCTGATCAGCCCGCTACACCAACAATGTAGAACGACGCCTTCGCCACGCTTCAAGATCGAACGGCTCCTTCACACTCCACCGTTGTGGCACTATACCCTTGATCCATCCCGTTGTATAAAGCTCGGTGCATCCTTTGCGATCCCCCGGTTGCTCAAAGGGACGTTACCGGCGATCGGCTCTCCCGCATCGCGACACACCTGCGGGAACGGGATTGCAAACATATGACCATACCAAAGCCCAGTTCGAACCTCGGCCGTCATCTCTTCGGACTGGCGGCATTGGCCATTGGCCTCATCACCCTCGCCTGGCACGACTACAACGACTGGCCTCAACTGCGCTACCTCGTCTACGCCGCTTCCGCTGCCCAGATCTTCGGCGGCGCCGCGATTCAGTTCCGTCGCACCGCGAAAACGGGTGCAGTCGTCCTTGGGGCAGGTTGTCTTGTCTTCGTCTTACTGTGCGTGCCAGAGATCGTCACCGCGCCTCGGATCTACAATAGCTGGGGCAACTTCTTTGAGCAGTTCTCTCTCCTGACCGGAGCGGCGCTCGTCTATGCGCCCTTGTCATCGGCATGGTCGCGCGAAACGCTGAATCGGATTGGCCGCATTCTTTTCGGCATCTGTGTCGCTTCCTTTACCCTCGAACAGGCGTTTTATCTTGGCGCCACGGCCGATCTTGTTCCCAAGTGGATTCCGCCAAGTCCGATGTTCTGGGCGGTAACGACGACTGTTTTCTTCGCACTCGCGGCTGTGGCTCTTCTTGCGAATCGCATGGCGCTTCTCGCCGCTCGCCTGCTGACCATAATGCTCATCAGCTTTGGGATACTCGTATGGGTACCACTGCTCCGTTCGGATCCCCACAATCATCAGCATTGGAGCGAAATCGCCGAGACCTTCGCGATTGCCGGAACCGCATGGATCCTCGCCAATCTCCTCGGCGAGTATCGGCTGAATGACCATCGCCCGCGCTGACGTGAGGTGTGCCGGTTCACGCGAGGTATTCCGTTCAAGATCAACTTTGAACATTCCCCTCCTGCCTCCCGCGCCACCCCCCATAATCGTTTCGCGGCGACACCCAACCACTCTCCGGGAACATCCAACCCGACCATCTATACTGTCAAGGTTGCCTTCTCGGGGGATCTCGACTTGAAGAGACTGCGAATTGTCGTTGCCCTTCCCAATGACAATGCCTACCAGCATGAACAAGGGTTAGTGGCCAAAGCGACCGGCGAACGCCTCGGCCTCGACCTGCAAATCATCCACGCCAAGGATGACGCCATCCTGCAAAGCCAGCAGTTGCTGGAAATCGTCCAGTCCAATCCCGATACTCTCCCCAGCGCCTTATTGGTCGAGCCGGTTACCGCCACCGGACTGCCGCGCGTCGCCGAGGCGGCCGTCGCGCACGGCATCGCTTGGGTCATCAGCAACACCGATGTCGAGTACGTCCAGAAACTCCGCCGAACTTCCAAGGTTCCCGTCTTCACCATCTCCCAGGGGCAAAACGAGATTGGCCGCCTGCAAGGCAAGCAACTTGCCGCTCTTGCCCCCCACGGCGGTTCCCTTCTATTTATTGCCGGGCCCAGCTTGAGTTCCGTCGCCGTGCAGCGCTTCGAGGGCATGGAAAGCGCCCGCCCTCAAAATATCCAGATGACCACTCTCCGAAGCAAATGGAGCGAGGATAGCGCCTTTCAAAGCGTGGCCGCCTGGCTCAAGCTGGCCACCTCTCGCGCCGAGAAATTCCACCTGGTGGCGGGGCAAACGCACGAACTTGCCGTCGGAGCCAGAAAGGCATTTCAAAATGTCAGTGATCAGGACCAGCGGAAAAGATGGATGGATTTGCCGTTCCTTGGCATCGGTGTTGCCAGCCAGGTGAAGCCCCTGGTCGATTCACGGATCCTGGCCGCTGCGGTGATTACCTCCGTCACCATGGAAGTCGCCCTCAAAATGTTGGCCCGCGCCCTGGAAACAAAAATCCAGCCCGCGGAACGCACCATCGTCGAAGCTTTCTCATACCCTGAGTTGGAGAAGCTGGCCCCAAGACGCCAGTGAACGTGGCAGGTTCAGCCGCACAACACAAACCGGCTCTACGGCTGCTGCCAGCCGCCGCCTAGCGCCCGGTAGAGTTGCACCAGGCTCTGATACTCCGTGCCACGCGCCTGCGCCAGTACCAGTTCCGCGGAAAACAACGACCTCTGGCCGTCCAATACTTCCAGATACGTAGTCGTCCCACCCTTATAGCGCAACATCGACAGCCGCACCGACTCCTGCAAATCCGAGACCGTATCTTGCTGCCGCACTCGCACCTGATGGAATTTCTCATAGGCGATCAGTGCATCGGACACATCCCCAAACGCCCGCTGGATCGTTTGCTGGTAGGCGATCAGCGCCTGCCGATTCTGCGATTTCGCTAACTTCAAATTTCCGGCAAGCGCTCCCCCCGTGAAAATGGGCTGGCCCGCCTGTCCATGCCTATTGCACTCCTTCGGCCACCACTTTTTCGCCGGGTTTTACCCCGTCCGTAATCACCCACTCAATCCCGACTCGGTCGCCCACCGTGACCGTTCGAATCCTCACCTTGTTGTCCCCGCCCACCACCGCAACCTGGTACCTCCCTTGGAGTTCGGTCACCGCCCGCTGCGGAACCACCAGCGCGCCTTGTTGCAGCCGGATGACCGCGCGAACTTTTCGTATCCTCCGGGACGAAAAATAACGGCGGATGTGGACGTCTAGTCGGACAGATTTAATGATTGCAGCCACCGCATCACTTTTACCCGCCTGCGACTTCTGCTCGAATAACCCTGCCGCGCGGGAATTCACCATCAGCAGAAAGGAACGCCGCATAACTTGACGGTTTTGTTTGCCAAGCCTTTTCAAGGCGCCCAGGCTGAGTTCATCGCCTGCGCATCAACGACGATTGGTATCAGCAAATCTTCATTCTCTTACCCACTTTCCGTGAACAATACCCCAAGATTTTCAAGGCTTAATGCATCGAAGGGAACGCCTACAGCCTGTCCACGATTTGCAGCAAGCGTGACCTTTCACGGCAACAGCAAAACATGCTCCCCTCACACCATATCCCAGCGCACGGCTCGCAATTCGGCTCGGCTTCCCTTTCCGCCGCCTTGTGGGTAAAATTATCGGGAGGAGCAGAGAACTTTTCGTAACGATACACAGTCTGAACGCGAAAATAACCTGGTTGAAACATTGCCGAAACTTGGGCCACGCGACACTGAGGGCAGCCAGAGGTCAACTGTGAAAACGGTAACGAACGAGCCACTCTTAGCCGAAACCTCCTTATTCCGCGTCAGCCTCGCTCAAACGGCTGACCACCTCACCGCCTGCCAGCGCCTCCGCTACTCCGTTTTCAATCTCGAATTGGGTGAAGGCCTATCTACATCGGAGCGCGATGGCCTGGATATCGACCCTTTTGACAGTTTTTGCGACCACCTGATGGTGACCGATCTGGAATCCGGCACACTGGTGGGCACCTATCGCCTGCAAACCGGTGAAGTAGCCCGCCGTAACCTCGGCTACTACGGCAACCAGATCTTCGACTTTTCCGTCTACGAGCCAATCCGCAGGGAGTTGCTGGAACTTGGCCGCGCCTGCGTCCACGTGGACTTCCGCAACATCATGGTGCTTCACGCGCTCTGGAAAGGCATCGCTGTCTACGCCACCCGCCACGAGGCGCGCTATCTGGTGGGCTGCAGCTCGGTATCGTCGCAAGATGAAAACTATGGCATGGCGATGTACGAAGCGCTGAAGAAAAAGTATCTCGTGGAACCCGCCCTGCGCACGGTGCCCCAGCCGGGGCAGGCATGCCAGGCTTCCGGCGCGCCGGTCGAATCCACCCGCCCGCCGCGGCTTTTCCGCGCATACCTGGAAATCTCCGGTCGCATTTGCGGCCCCCCGGCAATTGACCGCGAGTTCAAGACCATCGATTTCCTTACGCTGGTGGATCTGGCCAACCTGCCAGAACGCGTTCGCAGCCGTTTCTTCTAAGCCTCCTGCCCAATTTGCCTTGGTACCGCTGGCCGTGATGTCTGGCCACAGGTAGAATTGTGAACATGCCAGCGGCATTCAACCCATTGGATTGGCCACTGCTCTATCGTTTGCCTGATCGAATGCACAAAAAATCCGGCTGGACGGAGCACGTCCCACTGGCCATGCTGCTCGTCGAAATGCTGCAGCCCCGCATTCTGGTGGAGCTCGGCACGCAACACGGCGTTTCCTACTGCGCTTTCTGCCAGAGTGTCTCGGAGGGAAAATCCAGCACGCGCTGCTACGCCGTGGATACCTGGAAGGGCGACGCTCATGCCACCTACTACAAAGAATCCGTGTTTCAGGAATTAAACGAGCACCACCGGCGGTATGATTCGTTCTCCACGCTGCTGCGCATGACCTTTGACGACGCCCTCCACCATGTCCCGGATCGCTCCGTGGATCTACTGCACATTGACGGCCTGCATTACTACGAAGCCGTGAAAAAAGACTATGAAACCTGGCAGCCGAAGCTCAGCGAACGCGCGGTGATTTTGTTTCACGACACCATGGAAACCTCGGGTGGCTTCGGCGTCCATCAACTGTGGCGGGAACTCTCCGCGAATTTTCCCGGCTTTAATTTTGAGCACGGCCACGGACTGGGAATCCTCGCCCGCGGCCCGCAACAAGTCCCCGCGTTCCTGGATTTCCTGCGCACCGCCAACGCCAAACCCGCAGCGACTCGCGCCCTATTCGCCGCCCTGGGAAGCAGGGTCCTCCTCGAAACTGAAAAACACTGGCTAAGCCAGCAATCCCCGATCGCCCGCACCCTGGCGGCGCTAAAAACCAAGTAGCAAGCCCGCTGATTCAGCCTCGCCTCCAAAACTTCCTGCAAAACCCATATGCCAAAAAGGGCTCATTCACAACCCTCTTATCATGTACTGACGAGCCGCCTGGCAAATTCCAAAGCGGCCCTCGTATCCTTGGCCTCCACCAGCTTCGCCCGCACAAAATCCTTGTTGCCGCCTCCCTTACCTGGATATTCCGCCAGCGCTGTTTTCAATACCATGCTGAGATCCTTCCCCGCACTCGGATGCTGTGCGAATACCAATTGGCCGGACTCCTCCAGCGCCAGCAGGGCAATACACCGTTCCTGCTTCGCAATTTCCGTGGCCAGCGGCAACAACAAATCCGGGTGGCAGCCGCGCAAAAGCGCGCCGGCGATTCGCGTTCCATCAGCTCCCGCCGGCGCCGCGGAAATCATCTCTGCGGACTTAACTTCCGAGAGCTGCTGCAGCGTAGCGCGCAAGTTCTTAAAATGAGCATCGCGCTCGGCCGCCAGCCTACCCACCGCCTCCGGCAATTCCTCCAACCCACACCCCAGCGCTCCCATCAGTTCCCGTTCCCGCTCAAAATCCGCGGTTGCAAATTGCTCGGCCCGCCGCCCGCAAGCAAATTCCACCCGCCAGTCCTGGCGCACCTTGTTGCAACCCCGCACCAGTATCATCCCGATTTGCCCCGTGGACTTCACATGCGTCCCGCCGCACGGCTGCAAATCCGCCGTTTCGATTTCGATGGCCCGCAATAGCCCCTCGCGTTCCACGTCCTTGCGGACACCGAGCCGCGCCAACTGCTCCCGCGTGCCATACCGCACGCTCACCGGACGATCCTCAAAAACCACCTTGTTCGCCGCGCGTTGCGCCCCGATCAGATGGTCGCGCGAAGGCTCGCCCCCGCGCAGGTCAATCGTGCACATCTCCTCCCCTAGGTGAAACGACACCGTTGACAATCCGAAGCGCTCCTGAAACATCGCCGACAGCAAGTGCTGCCCGGTGTGCTGCTGCATATGGTCAAACCTCCGCGGCCAATTGACGCAGCCGTTCACACTTCCAAGCTCCAGCGCGCGATCCACAATGTGCACAATCCCATCGTCCTCATCGCGGACATCCAGCACCACCGCTTCACCCAGGAATCCCAGGTCGTTCGGCTGTCCTCCCGAATTCGGGTACAACGCCGTTTGATCCAGCAATACCTCCCACGCCGGCTGCATGCCAGAAGCTCCCTGCACCGGCGCCGCGGGCGAGCAACTCAACACCCGCGCGGCGAAGTTCTGCAGATATGAATCGTCGTAATACAACCGATGCGTGGCCATGGGAAAAAGTCTAGCATACGCGTTTCCCCGGATGCGGACCCGCGAATCAGCTAAAATAGAAGAATGCCCGTTCGCCTTATCGCACTCGATATTGACGGCACCCTCTTGAATAGCCGCTTCGAAGTCTCCGCCCGCAACCGCGCGGCGATCGCCGAAGCTATCCGCCGCGGCATGGAGGTGGCCCTGGTCACCGGCCGACGCTACGACTTTGCCATGCCCGTCGCCAGGCAGATCGAGTCTTCACTGACCATGATCGTCAATAATGGGGCGCTGGTGCGCACCAAGGACGGCAAAACCCATCTTCGCCACCTGCTGCCCCGGGATACCGCCCTGCGCGTCCTGCAGGCAACGCAGTTGTGGCGAGACGGCGCCTCGGTGGTGTTCGACCGTGCGCAGGCAAACCAAGTAATGCTGGAAACGATCGACCTGCAAGACGGCATCCGCGGCGCTTATTACCAGCGCAACCTGCCGTTCCTGGGGGAAGCCAAGCCACTGGAAAGCTGCCTGAGCGAGGATCCCATCCAGGTGATGCTTTCCGGCCCGCTGCAACCCATGCGGGAAGCCGAACTGGCCTTGCGGAGCGTCCAATTTTCCGAAGAGTTCGCGTTGGCCGTCACCGTCTATGAACGCAAGGATTTTTCCATGATCGACGTGATTAACCCGCGGGTATCGAAGGGTACGACCCTGTCCGAATGGGCAGCCGTGCGGGGCATCGCGTCCCAGGAAATCCTGGCCATCGGGGACAACCACAATGACGCGGAGATGCTATCCTTTGCTGGAATCCCCGTGGTGATGGAGAACTCGGTGCCCGAATTGAAAACTCGCGGTTGGCATATCACGCAGACCAACGACGAAGACGGCGTGGCCACGGCCATCGAACGCTTTGCCTTGCGGGAGATGCCCGAGTGCGCCTGAGATTTGCGACCCCTGCGGCGCTCCTGGGCATGCTATGTCTGGCCGCGGGAATCCCTGTGCGGGCCGACTATGTCGTGCTGCGAAGCGGAGCGCGCCTCAACGTTACCGGTTACGAACTTCTCGGCGGCAAATACCGCCTCCACGTGCAGGGTGGAATCGCCGAAGTCCCCGTCGAGGAGATCGCGGCCATCGAGCCGGAAGAGATCTTTGAGCCCAGCACGGAACCCCTGAACGAAAAAACGCCCTTCCAGAAACTGATTCACGCGGCCGCGGCGCGATACAACGTCGATCCCGACCTGATCCACTCGGTCATTTCCATCGAAAGCAACTTCAATCCCAAAGCGGTCTCCCCCAAGAACGCCCGTGGCTTAATGCAGTTGATGCCGCGCACCGCGGAACTCCTGGGTGTGAAGAACTCCTTCGACCCCGAACAGAATATTGACGCCGGTACGCGCTATCTCCGCGACCTGCTGAAAAAATATAAGAATGACCTGACCCTCGCGTTGGCGGCCTACAACGCCGGGCCGGAAAGCGTTGACCGTTATGGCCACCGCGTTCCTCCCTACCTGGAAACGATGAAGTATGTTCAGCGAATCGCCGAGACCTACGCGAAATTGAAGGCGGATGCACCGGGACCTTCCGCGGCCCAGCCGGCTCCGGTAAGTTAGTTCAAGTTGCGGGGCGGCGCCAGCCGCCGCGCATCCGCCGCGAACCCATCAATGCCGATTTATTGCGGAGGATTTTGCCCCGGTGGCATTTGACCCGGCGGCGGAGTCTGTCCGTTCCCGGGGCTGGGATTAGAACTGCCGAAACCCGTGCCCGGCGATTGCTGTCCGAATCCGCTAGTTCCACCAGGGCTGCCGAATATCGAATTCGAACCAGTCGGCGGCGGCGTTGGCGGCACGCCGATCGCCCCCGCGGAGGCGCCCCCATTTACCGGCTCTTTCGAGGGATCCCAGATAAATTCAAATTGCCGGTAATTCTTGGCCTTGTCGTACCAGATGATGGATGGCTTGTTGACCTTGCTGCCTACCCCAATGATGTTCCCGCCGATTACCTCGGTAGAGCCGTCCGGGTTGCCGATCGCCTGCGGCGTGGACATCGGAGCCGCCATCCCACTTCCCGATGACGTGGCGCCTGTCGCCGCGTTCTGCCCGGATGGGTTCGTTCCATTGTTGTTCCCGCCGAAGCTCGAGGAGTTCCCTCCGCCGCCAAACGAAGAATTTCCAAACGACGAATTCGAGCTACTGCCAAACGACGAACTGCCAAATGACGAGCCGCTGCCGGGAGACGCCTGCATACCGCCACCGAACGAAGAGCCGAATCCACTGCTGCTGCCCACCGCTGTGCCGCCCGGTTGCGCGTTCGGGTCCAGCGGATGGTCCTTCAAGCTGCCGATCAACTGTCCGTTGGGGCCCACGTAAATCAGCCGCCAGGAGCCGTCCACGGAATTGAGCGGATCCTTATAAGCCTGGCGCATGAACCGGATTCCCACTTTGTTCTTGGTCAGATCTTCCATGGAGGTTGGGAAATTCGTGACGCCCCCGTGCATCTGTTGATATCGTACATACAGGCGAATGCCGCGCACGTACTGCTTGCCCCGCCAGATCATCTCCTCTTCCTTTTCGCGGCGTCCGTTAGTGAGGATGTCCGGCAAGGCTGCCACGCTGGCGATAGCGATCAGCGCGAGAAGAAATACCACCAGCGTTAGGGCGTAGCCATCCTGGCCACGGCGCTTTAACCGGATTGCAGTTGCGCTTCTCATGCGGCGGGCGCCATCTCCAGGTTCTTCGACCCTTTCTGCCCCGTGTTGGTATCTTCAAAATCGATGCGATCGTTCCCGATGTGCAGGATGCGAATGTGATTCAGCACCACATCGCCCTCCCGGACAATGTGAATGTCATCCCCGGCCTGGTCCTTCAGGAACGCCTGCCGGGGGCCCCCTGCGGGCAACATGCCGTAGCCAAAAAATACCATCGGCAATTCGGCCAGCGGGGGTGGAGGCGGCGGTTGCGGCCCATAGCTGATAAATACCTTCTTCGGCGGTCCCTGCTTCACATCTTCAGCGACGGGCAGCGCACCCATCACAAAGATATTCCGCCCGGTGCTCTTGTATTCCGTGCCCTGTGTTTTCTTCAAGTCCCGGAATATCACTCCGTAATCCTGGGCGTTGATCAGCGTGTATTCGCCGGTCGCCGAAATGCCGGTGCTCTGCGGCACCGGTCGCCCGAAATAGAAATACCAGAGCGCCCCCGCGATAACTACAAGTGCCGCAAGAACCATCAGCTCTTTTTGTTGTTTTGCTACGGGCATCAAGTTTTCCGGAAATACGACCGCAATCGCAACGCAACCCTCACCATACCGGGAGGGCCCTGATTCCCGGGGGCCGCGCCCGGACCGGCGCCCAACTCTGATTCCAGCCCCAGCGAATCCACAATATAGGTGTTCTTGGAACGCTGCAGTTGGTTCAGAAAACGTACAATTCCCGCATAATCGCCGCCCAGCGTTGCTTCGATTTCAATTTCATCCACATTCCGCCCGGATATCTCTTTCTGCCGGAACCTAACGTCCTGCACCAGGATGTGGGTGGCCTTTGCGACATCGTCGAGTTCCTGCGAGAGCACCGAGTAACCTTTGCCCAAGGGAGGCAGGGTAGTTTCGAACTGGTCGAAATATCTTTGCACCTCGGGCATGGCCGCCTTGATCTTGGTGGCGCGCTCGACGTCCCCTCTCACGGCGTCCAGTTGCCGCGATTGCGCCGCTAAAACCTGCTCGGGATTCTGCCGGGCTGAGGACAGCCGCGCGTTGTGATACGCCAGCGTTCCGTCCAGAAGAAACAGGACGCTCAGCCCCACGATAATCACCAGCTTCTGAATCTTAAAATCGCTCATATTCAGGTATTCGGGTACTCCGCCACAAATTCGATGGTCAACGGATCCGCGCCAGCCTGCGTGGCCACGCGTTCCGATTGCAGCACCACGTGTGAAAACGCCGCGGAATTTTCAAAGGCATTCAGCAGCTTCTTCTTTGCTTCTTGGTTGGCCGCGCCGATCAAGAAATGAACGGAGACCACGCCCTTCTCCAGCTTTGGCTCGATGCGCACAACGTGGACCCCGGGCGGCAAGGTGTGCTCCAAATCCATGAACATCTGCGTCCAATTGATGCTCCGGGCCTCCAGAACACCGATCACAAACTTGGCGCGGTCCTGAAACCCGGCCGCTTCCTGCTGCGCAAAATATGCTTCCAGTTGCTTCCGCTGCTCGCTGACCGCTTCCATCTCCACTTGGATCTTGCTGCTCCGCGCGCGCAGGTTCTCTTCGGCTTTGCGCAGGTTATACGCCCGCCAGCCCAGCCCCAGCAATAGCAGCAAACCAACGGCGCCCAATGCCGCGGAACCCGCCAGGAAACGCCGGTGGCTGATCAGCGGGTTGGTTGCAAGATTCAGGCGAACATACATGGCGCTATCTGTTAATCTCCTTCACGCGTGTTGCATCATCCAGCCCACCAGGCCTTCCAGTTCACGGTCGGCCAGGGGTCGCGCATCGCTGCGCAGGCGTCCTTCGGAAACCGCGGAATTCAGCAACGATCCCACATCGCACTTGAACTCTTCCTCCAGCGGCCGCACAAATTCAGGCAAGCGCCGCCGCAAGCCCGCTACCCGCACGGCCTGGATGCCTTCCTGCCAGGTGTCCTGGTAATACGCGGCGAGCGGGAAAACTTCCTCCAGCAGCATCTGCGGAGTAATCTCCGAAGCGGTCGCGGGAAGCTCCGTGCAGCGATAACCCGCCAAAACGCCTTCACGAACGATCGCGGTAGTAAGCGAGGTGCCGGAAAGCCGCGCCAGAAGAGTCGGCCGCGCATCTTCCAACAACGAAATTGCCGCCAACGTCGAACTCAGCACCACTCCCGCGCGCATGGAGTTTCCTTCCAACAGCGATTCATACTCTTTTATTATGCGCAGCCGGGCGATGGCCGTGACCACGTCCACACCGTCGCCACGCGGTTGCTGCCGCATGTACGACAGCAGCGTTTCATCCACTTCGAACGGAACGCTCTTCTTAAGCTTCCACCGGAGCATGGGAATCGCTTCTTCCGGAGAGCGCGGAAAATCGTCGAAGTGCTGCACGAAAACACGGATGACCGGGTCCGGAACCAGCAACGCCGCATCCTCATCCTTCATCTTCAGCGTTTCACAAACTTTGCCTACCGCGGACTTTACCGCCGCCACGTTCAGCAGGTTCGCTTCGATCGCCGACGGAACCACCGCACCCGCCGGCAGCGCCTCCACCGCGAATCCTTCCAGGGAGCCGGCCCGCGTGAATCGCGCCGCCGACACCTGTTCCGGGGTGATTTCAATCGCCAGCGTCGGGTGTGGCGTCGCATCTATCCAGCGCATCAATTGCCGCACTGGTCCGAACCGCTGAATCCCGTCCTGAAATGTGCCTGCGCTACTCAACGAAGGTCACCTTATTAATTTCCCGCAGCGTGGTCAGGCCCATCTTTACCTTCGCCAGCCCGCTTCCGCGCAGCGTAATCATACCTTCTTCAATAGCCGCACGCTTGATTTCAGAAGTGGGGCGGCGGCTGACAATCATTTCCCGGATGCGGTCCGTCAGGTCCAGCAATTCGCAGATTGCGGAGCGTCCGTGATACCCGGTTCCGGAACACTCCAAGCACCCGGCGCCTTCCGCAAAAATGAACTCCACCGCTTGCGCCGGATCGATTCCCGATTCCCGCAACTCTTCCGGCGAATGCTTCTTCGGCCGCTTGCAGTTGAGGCAGATCAGCCGGACCAGCCGCTGGGCCATGATGCAGTTCAGGGCAGAGACGAAGTTGTACGGCTCAACGCCCATGTTGATGAAGCGGCCGATCACGTCCGTTACGTTATTCGCGTGCACGGTGGTGAACACCAGGTGCCCGGTCAGCGCGGATTGAATGGCAATCTGCGCGGTCTCCTGGTCGCGGATTTCTCCGACCATGATCTTGTCCGGGTCATGCCGCAAAATCGAGCGCAAGCCCCGCGCAAACGTGAGCCCCTTCTTCTCATTCACCGGAATCTGAGTGATCCCGCGCAGTTGGTATTCGACGGGGTCCTCAATGGTGACGATCTTGTCCTCATCGGACTTGATCTCGTTGATCGCGGCGTACAACGTGGTGGTCTTTCCGGAGCCGGTCGGCCCGGTGACCAGCACCATGCCATAAGGTTCGCTGATATAACGGCGAAAACGCTTGGTTTCCTCTGGCGAAAATCCCACCACATCCAGGCTCAAGCTCTGGAATTTTTCCGAAAGCGTCTCCTTGTCCAGCACGCGCAAGACTGCATCTTCGCCATGGCTCGCGGGCATGATTGAGACACGCAGGTCGATGTACCGCCCCTTGTACTTCACCCGGAAACGCCCGTCCTGCGGCACCCGGCGCTCGGCAATGTCCAGATCGCTCAGCACCTTGATGCGCGAGAGCACGGTCGAATGCCACTCCTTGGCAATCGGCTGCATGGCGTGCTGCAAAACGCCGTCAATGCGATACTTCACCGCGACCTCGGTGTCCCGCGCTTCGATGTGAATGTCACTCGCGCGGCGCTCCAACGCGGTGAAGATAATCGTTTCCACCAGCCGGACTACCGGGCTGACCGTGGTATCCCTCGTCAGGCGATCGCCCGAGATGGTCTCCTCCCCCTCCTCGTCCTCCTTGGAAACCTGCAGGGTAAACGCTTCCGTGGCCTGCTCCAGCACGCGCTGCGATTGCTCCGTGCGCTTCAGCAGATCGCCGATTTGCCGCGCCGTGGCCACCTTATAGGCCAGCTTTTTCCCAAGCAGCAGCGGCAGCTCATCGCTCAGGATCACCATGCCGGGATCCGCCACCGCAATCACCAATGTGTTGTTGTTGGCCACCAGCGGCACAAAGTTGTAGCGGAACATCAGGTCCGCCGGAATGGTGCGAAACAATTCCGGATCGATGCGCTGCTCCGTCAAATCAATAAATCCGCAGCGATACCGGTCCGCCAGCCGCCGCGCATGTTCGCGCTCCTGCGCCGCATCCGTTGCGCCGCCTGGCAGGCTTGGTTCGTGCAAATTGGAATCTGTCGTAGCCATGGTAAAACTTCTTCCTTACGCTCCCGGCGCGTTTCCAGTGATTGAGAACGAAAAAATCGGCAAGTACAGCGAGATCAGGATAAAGGCAACCAGCAGACCCATGAATACCAGAATCAGCGGCTCAATCAGGGATACCATGGCCCCCAGGCGCAGGCTGACCTCTTCCTCGTAAAACTCGGCAACGCTGTTCAGCATCGGCGCCAGCGCGCCGCTCGATTCCCCAACCTCGATCATGTCCATCGCCAGCTCCGGCATCACCTTGCTGGCCGCAAGCGCCCCGTGCAGCGATTCGCCTTCGCGGACCATCTGGGTCGCGCTGACCACCGAACCGCGCACCAAGCGGCTGCCGATGGACTCCGAAGCGGTCTGCAGCGCGGAGACAAGCGGCGTGCCTCCGGTCAGCAGCGTCGCCAACGTCCGGCAAAATTGCGAAGCCTGAAACTTCAGCAAGGTGTCGCCCAGCACCGGAATCCGGAACACCAGGCGGTCGAACGCCACTCCACCCTCTTCGCTGCGCGACCAGAAGAAAACCCCGAGTATGGAAAGCAAAAAAACCGCCATCGCTGCAAATATGTAATTCCGGTAGTCCACCGTAATCGCAATCAGGAACTGCGTCGGCCCCGGCAGCGGCACGCCCAAATCCTTATATAGCGTCGCAAACTTTGGGATCACCCCGGTAACCAGATAGCTGACGATGCACGTTGCCACCACCACCAGCAAAATCGGGTACACCAGCGAGGCCACAATCTTCTTCTTCACCCCGGTGCTGACCTTCTGATACGCGATGTAGTAATCCAGCACCCCGGAGAGATTTCCGCTCTTTTCTCCCGACAGGATGGCGGTCGAATAGACTTTGGAAAATACCGCCGCTTCCTCGATCGCCTCCGAGAGCGACTTCCCTTCCCGCACCCGGTCGCGTATTTGCATCAGGGTCGGCCGAAGTTTGGGAGCTGTCGCGCGCGTCGCCAGCAGGTCCAGGGCTTTCAGGATGGGCAGCCCCGCTTTGATAAGGGTATTAAACTGCTGGTTCAGGATCAGGAAATCGTTGTCCCCGATCTTGCGCTCTTTGCGCACCCCCAGCATTCCGCTGATCAAGCTATTGCGGGCCTGCACGGAATAGATATACAGCCCGCGGTCAACCAACTTCTGGCGGGCTTCCTCAAGCGTGCCGGCGGCTTCGACGTGCGAGAAAACTCGCCCGTTGGCGTCGGCTACACGGCAGACAAACTCCCCCATAGAGCTCTAGTTTACCTCATTCGGAGGGTACCCCATACATGGTCTGAGGCTGGTGGGTTCGGTCAGGCAGCTGCAGGCTGGCCCAAGGCATAGCCTGAATGCCCCTACACCCTTACTGACGGATGCCGGGAGCCTCGGGTAGCAAACCATTTACAATCACTGTTCCAGGCGGAGGTTCGAATTCGAAGAGCGCTTTCGCCAGCACCGGATTCCAATCCCAATTCTTGAAATCGAATTCGATCTGCATCCCCGCTTCCTGGGGAATCACGATGCGCGCCAGCTCGTTTTGCGGGGTCACCTCGAACAGCACAGTCCTGGCGCTGGACGCTGGATCTCCCTGCGTAGTCCGCAGTACGCACCCATATACCTGGTTTCCCGTTTGAGAGGGTCTCGCACCCGGCGAAGTTGCGATCTCCGAACAGATCCGCGAGAGCTTCATCCCGGTGGTCAGAAATGCGATCGGAGTGCGCCAATCCTCGCTCTTCTTTGTGGGCATCCTGGTGGCCGTGTGGTCCGCCGGGGCGAAGAACCATACGTATTTGCCGTCGACAAGGAATACGTTCTTCTCGGGCTTTTCGTAGTCCCAGCGCATCTTGCCGGGCCGCAAGAAGTAAGCCGTCCCCGCCTCCACGCGGACCTGCGTGCCATTCTCGGAATAGCGCTCGAGGAAATTGACTTGCAGCGTGCTTGCGGTGTGATATTTCTGTTCGAACAGCTTCAGCGTCTCGCTGGGTTTCAATGTCAGCTGCGCCAACAGCGCATAAAGCAGGAAGATTGCAAGGGAACCGGCCACAACAAGACTCTATCAGGCTCAAACAGCCGGCACAAAGCGTCAACTCACTGCAGCGCTGGATCCGTGGCCGCGGCTACGGCTGATTCGTTGTAATGGGTCTGATTCATCTGATCGCTATAAAAGCTGCGCACTCCGGTGATGTTGCGCACCTCAGGATCCGCATTCAGGGTGTACGTGTTGTACGGCGGCGTGCCAGTGACGGCGTAAGTGAAAACATAACCACTTTTGGTGCCGGAGGCCAGAACACCATCAATGTAACCGCCATTGGCCGGGCCCAAATCCGCCAGGAAAGAAGAAAAACCGATGAGTGGGTACGCGGCTGAATAAGCAATTTCAGATGTATTCACGGAATGGATGGACGAAACCGCGCTCGCTTCATTCGCGGACATCTTGGCCTTCAGAAAATTCGGAATCGCAATCGCGGCAATGATCAGAATGATCGCCACCACGATCAGCAGCTCGATGAGCGAGAACCCTTTTTGAGTACGTTTCCTCATTCGTTGTCCCCAATCCTTGGCCCGCTAAAAGTTAATCTATTCAGAATTGATTACAGCATTCCAAGGGCCTTTCTTCAAGTCTTTTGGACGCTCTAATTCTCTTCTCTTGAAGAACATACCGACATGGGAGATGGCGCAGGTGCTCCGCTGACAAAAAGTGGCTTGGCAATTTACTGCGACGACGAAAAACGGCGCCGCGCCAATTGCATCCATGGCTGTTCCGATGGGATGATGCCGCCACAAAAAAAAGAGCGAGCGCGGAGTGGAACTCCGCGCTCGCTTCTTAAATCAGGATCAACAGCCTTGGCTTACTGAAGCGCCGGGCTGCCGCCGCTCGTCGCGCCGACTGCGGGAACCGTGCAGCCAGTGCCAGTGAGCGTATAGCGAAGCACACCGGATTGGTCAGAGCAGAACATACGCTGGCCGGTCACGCCAACCGTCTGAGGCGTGGCGTTCGAGGCGTACGAAGTGTACAGCGTGGTGCCGTTCTGAGCAGCGGTATACGTGAACGTATAGCCGCTCTTGGTGCCGGTCGACAAAACGTTGTCGATGATGCCGGCTCCACCAGTGCAGCTCGCACCGGTGTTCAGTTCCGTCAGCGTGGACGAGAAACCGATCGCAGGGCAGGAAGCAGCATAGGTGACTTCACCTGTGTTGATCGTGCGCAGCGAACCGACAGCCGAAGACTCGTTGGCCGCCATTTTCGACTTGAGCAAGTTCGGGATTGCGATGGCCGCGATGATCAAAATGATCGCCACGACGATCAGCAACTCGATAAGAGAAAAACCCTTCTGTTTCTTCATGAGATCTCCTTGAGAGAATGTCTAGTGCCAGAGCACGCTTCCCTATACTGCACGGGCTATGCCAATCGCTTCCCCCCTCCCATCGTTGGGGTGTATATTACGTACTCCACTGATTGTACAGGAGTTAGCGATGACACTTTCTCGGATCCACGGGTCAAATCACTGCTCACGGACGGAATGACCTCCCGGAAATAACAATTCGTGGCGCTCCTGAACGACAAAATGTGTCACTCCTCAAGCTACTTCTCCCCCCTCATTGCAATTTGCCAACCCCCCGGCTGCCGCCCTTCCGTTCATCTTGACGATTAAGCAACGCAGTCCAACGCCACCCTGCACACATCCCATGCATTCCTTATTATTACGTGGTCGTCATCCTCAGCTGGAATGGATTCCTCTGGATGCCAAAGCTCCTCAGATTCTCGAGCAAAGTGCTTGCCAGCGTCCTGCTGGTCGCACTGGCTCTCGGCATATCCCTCCGCGGCTATTTTTACTCGCTGATCTCTTTGACCGTATTCCCTTGGCTGGCGTTACTGGGCTGCACCATCGTGCAATTGCGTTTTCGCTTTCGATGGGTGGATCTATTCGCCTCCGCGGCCTTCGCGGCTTCCTGCCTGGCAATCCTTTTCGTGGTCTGGAAATTGCCCTTTCACTACTCCTTCCTCGGCGCTCTGCTCGGAATGGGAAGCCTCCTGGTCCTCAGCCTCCGTGCCGTCTGGTCGCTCGGTGACCAGCGAGTCGGCTACCTCGCCTGCGTGATTCCCTCTCTCCTCCTGGTTGGTTCCGAGTGGCTCACGCCGCCCATGCTGGAATGGGGCCAAATCAGAAATCCGAAAACGCTGGACGTCTATCTCCTCATTTTCGATGGCACTCTACATTTTCAGCCCAGCCTGCTGATGGGCCGCCTCTTTGAGAACCTGCCCCTGCTCCGCCATATCTCCATCTATGTCTATTTTGCGTTGCCGCTCTTGATTGCCCTGGTGTATGTCGAACAGCTTCGCTTGAGCCGCCAGCGCGCCCTGGTCACCCTGCTGATCTTTTTCTTCGGCGCGGTGATCGGCGATGCCTTTTACAATTTCTACCCTGCCTGCGGACCCATCAGCCTGCTGGGGCGGCAATTTCCCAATCTGGAGTTTCCCTTCGCCCGGATTTCCAGCATCGTGCTGGAACAAGTTCCGATTCGCGGGGCTCGCAATGCCATGCCCTCGATGCACATGGCTTGGGTGATTCTCGCCTGGTGGCTCTCTGAAAATCTCAGCCGCTGGGTCAAGGCCATCGGCTTGTTTTTTCTGCTCTTCACGTTCACCGCCACGCTCGGCACTGGAGAACACTACTTCATCGACCTCGTGGTCGCGCTGCCCTTCAGTCTTTCACTGTATGCGGTTTTCGCTCTCGACCTCGCCCCGACCAGCCGCGAGCGACTCTTCGCCTTTCTCACCGGCGCCATAGCCACCGCCGCATGGCTGCTTCTCTTGCGCTATCACATCCCACTCTTTATTCGTATTCCCGGCCTCTCCTGGGGCCTGATTCTGCTCACAGTCTTAGTAGTCTTCTACTTGCAATATCGCCTCAGCCGAGCCCGCAACCAAGCCGTCCTGGAGCCCTCCGCGCCGCTGTAGCGGCCGCCGTCCGCGGCGGACGCCGTTCCGAGCCGACTTACGACTGGCCTTCCAATCTCCGCAAGCAATACCATCCGAGTCCGATTGTCACTGCACACGCCCCCCACGGCACCACCGGCGACACCCAGAAAATAGGATTCTCCCAGCGAAGCAGCGCAAACCACAGCAGCACTCCGCCCAAACCCGCCACCAGTGGGACCACTCCCGACTTGCGGTTGCCGCTGAAAATAATCTGGGTCACCCCCAGGATTAACACCGTAAACGGAATCGCAACCACCAGGTCCACCAGGTAATGCTCACCCGTGCCCAAGGTCGCGCACAGCGTGAAGAACACAAAAATTCCCGCGCCGATTTTTTCAATCACGGAAAGATTGCGGGCATACCAGAAGACCAGAAAAATCCATGCGGCGTGCAGCGAAGGGATGGCATTGCGCGGCCCCGCAACCGCGATCGGCTCCAACAAGAGTTTCCTCGCCTGTTCGAACGCCAGCGGATGCCATGGAAACCTATCCAGAAAAATGTGCACCGGACCCAACGCGGGGAACATCGTATAAAAACAAGCGCCGACCGGGCCGGTGATCAGAAACGCCACCACCGACGGCATCGCATTCCCGCGGTCCCGCGTCATGCACCCCGCAAACACCAGCCCGATCGCCACCGGCAGGGCCAGGTAAATCGCAACGCTGCTAATCGCGAAGGCGTGCAGCCGCGCGAACCACTGCCCCATCACAAAGGCGGGTTGCACGTGCAGGCTGGCGTCAAAGCTAAATAGGTACAAATCAAGCGCCGTTGGCCGGGCCCTCTCGCCCCATTCCAGGAAGTAGCTGGCGGTCCACTCCGAAGCAACAAACAGAAACGCGGGTATTACCGTCATATAAGCCGTCCGCCGCTCGCCATCCGCGGCCCAGACGGCTCGCAGCGCCAGCACCAACAGCCCGGCGGTGCCAACAAAAGAAACCAGCACCGGCCACCCATACGCGTACCGCAACCACCGGATATCCACGAAATATTGCGCCGCGGCGAAGGCCACCACCAAACCAAGTTCCTTCAGATCCCTCCGGGTGCGCAGCAATATCAGGAAAATGCTAAACAGGGCCACCGCCAGAAATGGCGATGAAATGCTGTCACCGAAAAAGGTTTTGCGGCTGGCAATCCAAAGCAGGACGACCGCGGCGGCAACGCTCCATGCCCAGCGGCGTAGCAATGCACCGTTCACACCGACTCTCCTCTACTCCCCGCTGCATTCGAAGTCATGGAAGTTTCGATTGTTGCCGGGACCCCGGATAGAGACAAGGCGCAATCGCCGCGGGGTTGCCCAAAACATCAGGCGCACCGCCCGCCAATCCGCCGGTTACAGATTGTGTTTCTTCGCGTAGTGGCGGAACGATCGGTAACTGATCTTCAGAATCTCCGCGGCCTGGGTTCGAACCCCATCCGCTTTATCGAGCGCCGCCTGCAGATAGCGCCGCTCGGTCTCCGCAACCACCTGCTCGAAATTGATTCCTTCTTCAGGGATGAGTGTCGCGTCGGCCTGTCCCAGCGACGCCGACACTGTCGGGTGGACCCCGCTCACCCTGTCCGGCAGGACCTTGGGACTTATTTCCGTGCCGCTCTCCAGTGCCACCGCCCGTTCAATCGTATTCTCCAGTTCGCGCACGTTTCCCGGCCAGTCATATGCCTCCAGCCGGCCCATCGCCTCCGGCGAAATGCCTTGCACCGGTTTCTCCATCGATTTGCGAAACTGCTCCAGAAAATGACGCGCCAGCAGCGGAATATCTTCCCGGCGCTCTCGCAACGACGGCACGTGGATGGGAATGACGCTCAACCGGTAAAACAAGTCTTCCCGGAACTCCCCCGCGGCGATGGCCTTTTCTAAATCCCTGTTGGTAGCCGCGATCACGCGCACATCCACGTCCAACTCTTCCGTGCTGCCCAGCGGACGCACCTTCCCTTCCTGCAACACCCGGTACAGCTTCACCTGCATGGCCAGGTTCATGTTTCCTATTTCATCCATGAACAACGTTCCGCCGTGCGCCGCCTGGAACAATCCGCGCCGGTTTTCATTGGCGCCCGTGAATGCCCCCTTCACGTACCCGAACAGTTCGGATTCCAGCAACGTCTCCGGAAACGCGCCGCAATTGATGGTGATGAACGGGGTCTGCGACCTCGCGCTGTTTTCGTGGATCGCCCGCGCCACCAGTTCCTTACCCGTGCCGCTTTCTCCGGTAATCAACACCCGGCTGTTTTGCGGCGCCACCGTCTGGATCAGGTCGAATATCGCTTTCATTTTCGGGCTTTGCCCGATAATGTTGTCCAACCCCGTCAAACGCCGCAGTTCCCGCCGCAGGTAACCCGCCTCTTTCTTCCACTTGAAGCTCTCAGACACTTCCGCCACCGCTCGCCGCAGCTGGTCCACATAATTGTGGTCCTTGATGACAAACCGGTCCGCGCCGGAATTCAGCGCGTCCACCGCCGTGTCCAGGTCCGGCAGCGCGGTCATCAGCAAGAAAAAGGAATCCGGGGCGATCTCCTTGGCAAAGCGCAGCAGCTCCAGGCCGGTGCCTCCAGGCATCCGAATGTCGGAAATGACGATGTCGAACAACGAGCCTTCCAGCTTGCGCTTGGCGGCATCCACGTTGTTGGCGATCTCCACGCGATGCCCCTCCTTGCGAAAGGTGATTTCCAGCAGTTCGCACAGGGATTTCTCGTCGTCCACCACCAGGATGTGCGCCGATTCCTTTTTACTCTCTCGTGCCGCGGTTTTCGTTGCCTGCATAGTGCCTCATTGAGTGCGCGGGAGTTCGATAATAAATTCCGCGCCCTTTTCTTTTTCGCTGTAGACCGTGATCCGCCCATTGTGCGCCTGCACAATCTGGTAAACGATGGCCAGCCCGAGCCCCGTTCCGCCTTCAAAATTGGATTGCAGCGGCTCGAATATCTTGGCCCGCTGCTGAGGATCCAAACCGATCCCGGTATCGCGAAACGAAATGCGCAGC
The DNA here is from genome assembly GCA_963781995.1 of uncultured Acidobacteriota bacterium. Taxonomy (GTDB): domain Bacteria; phylum Acidobacteriota; class Terriglobia; order Acidiferrales; family UBA7541; genus Acidiferrum. The sequence continues at coordinate 538,399 of CAWAHR010000002.1, forward strand.
CAGTCGGGGCCCTGCTCCATGCCAACGGTCAGAGTGCCCCCTTGCGGCATGGCCCGTACCGCGTTGTCGCTCAGGTTCCAGAACACCTGCTTGATCTTGTTGGCATCCACTCGCGCGATCGCCGCTTCCCCGTTAAACGTCCGCACAATCTGCAATTTCTGCGCCGCGCCCGGCTTCCTCTCCAGCAATGTAAGCGTCTCGTCCAACAGCGGCCGCACATCGGTTTCCTCAAAGACAAACGACTTTTCGCGGGAGAAGTTCAGAAAGTCAGTGATGATCTGGTTCAGCCGCTCGGATTCCCGGCTCACGATGTTTACCAGGTGCTTTTCGTCCTCTTCGAGAGGCACCAATCTGGCCAGTTCTTTCACCGCGCCGGCCATGGCTGTAAGCGGTTGCCGAATTTCGTGGGCAATGGCCGCGGAAAGGCGCCCCACCGCCGCCATGCGTTCCTTCGTGGCCACTTCCAGTTCCAGCCGCCGCAATTCCGTCAGGTCCTGAAAATTGAACACATACCCGCTCCGCGCCGCCGCACGCGTGCGCAGTGGCGAAACCGAAATCCCCAGGTACCGCCGCTGCCCGCCCGGAATGCGCAACTCAATTTCCCGCCGCAGCGAGAGTTTTTCCGGAGGTGTGGTCAGTTGGTGCTGCCAAAACTCCGGGCTGACTTCCCGCAAGTTGTGTCCGCGAAGCTCGGCAAACGTGCGTCCCAGTATCTCCTCCCCGGTGCGGTTCAATAGCACGACCCGGCCTTCCATGTCCGTGGTCACCAGCCCGCCGCGCATGGAGTGGATAATGTCCGCCGTGAAATCCTGCAACTCCAGAAGCTCTTCGCGTTTGGCTTCCAGTTCCGAACTCTTGCGCCGCAGCGATTGCGCCAGCAAACTGGAAAGATACGCAATGGCCAGAAATCCGAACGAGTTGCTCAGAAACCACATTCGAAGGTTTTCAGCGCTCGGCGGCGCCACTGAGCTTTGTGGAATGCGCCCAAAATGCACCAGCGCGGTTAGCAGCACTAGCGCAGCCAGACACGACGCAGCGGTAACAAACGCCACCCGGCGGCTGAACAGAATGCTCGCGACAATGATTACCAGCAGGTATAGCGACGTGAAATAGCTGTCCTGAAGTCCCGTCGAGTACACAATCCCGGTGATCATTACCACGTCGCAGGAAACCTGTAGCCCGCCCAGCCACGACGCCTCTGGCAACAGCCGCACCAGGATCAGCTGCAAGATCCCGATGGTGATCCACAGAATAACGATGGGCAGGAAATATCTCGGCGAAGCGTTCGTGGGAACATACTGCGGCCACACCACCCCGACACCCAGGATCAAGGCGATCAGAAGCAGACGGACCCGCGTGAGCCAGTCCACCCATTCACGGCGATTTAGCGACTGTTCCATGCGTCGCGCGGCGGCCCCACGACCGGCGCGTTCATCCCCACATCTATGTTAAACAAAAAATGGAGGACAGCCGCGATTCGCCTGTCCCCCATTTCCAAATTGCCATCTTTTTAGTGGCCGCTGAGTTTGCCGATCAGCGAGAACAGCGGCAGGTACATGGAAATAACCACACCGCCGACCACCAATCCCAAAAACACGATCATGATGGGTTCCAGGGCGGTGAGCAGGTCCTTCACCGCCGCGTCCACTTCGTCTTCGTAGAAGTCCGCGATCTTCTGCAACATCGCGTCCATGGCGCCGGTCTGTTCGCCCACCGAGATCATCTGGGTGACCATGCCCGGAAACACCTGCGAATCTTTCAATGGTTCCGTCAGCGATTTTCCTTCTTCGAGGGATTTCCGGACCTGAAACAACGCCCGCTCCACGACCGCGTTGCCCGAAGTCTTCGCCGTGATGTCCAGTCCTTCCAGGATCGGCACGCCGGAAGAAATCAGCGTACCGAGCGTCCGTGTGAACCGCGCCACCGCGATTTTCCTCATCAGAATTCCCAGCACCGGCAGCTTCAGGGTGATGCTGTCCATGATGAAGCGGCCCTGCGGCGTGCCGTACCAGACCTTCAATCCAACGACGCCCGCCACCAGGCCCACCACGATCAACAGCCCAAAGATGCTGCCGACGAAATTGCTCAAACCGATGACGATTTTCGTGGGCAGCGGCAAATCCACGCCCAGGCCCGCGAACAACGTCGCGAAAATCGGCACCACCTTCCAGAGCAGCAAAGTGATGACCGCGCCGGCGATGGTGATGACCCCGATCGGGTAAATCAACGCCGATTTAACGGCCGCCTTCAACTTCACGTTCTTTTCGATGTACGTCGAAAGGCGCTGCAAAATGGTGTCAAGGATACCGCCGGTCTCGCCCGCTTCCACCATGTTGCTGTACAGCGGATCGAATACCTTCGGATACTGCTTCATGGCCGCCGAAAGCGTGCTGCCGCCTTCGACCGCGCCGCGCGTCCCCGTCAGCACCTTCTGAAATAGTTTGTTTTCCTGCTGGCTGGCGAGAATTTCCAGACACTGTACCAGCGGCAAGCCGGCATCGATCATCACCGAGAACTGGCGGGTGAATACCGCGAGTTCCTTGGCGGTGACTCCGCCGCCGAACGTGGGCAGGTTGAACTCCTTGCCCTTCTCCGACATCTTCGTCGGGGTGATCTGCTGGCGTCGCAACAGGGATTGCAGCTCCGCCTTGCTGGTCGCCGTCATTTCCCCCGCGACCGACCCTCCCGACCGATTCGTTCCCCGATATGTAAAGACCGGCATGGCTCTTCCTCCTCAACCGCCGAAAATTTTTCCCGCCTGGCAACTTCCTGAATTCGTCCCTAGTGCTTGGAACCCACCGGACTGCGGCCCCCAGGCGTCTTCGCTGGCGCTCCCGCGTTGGAAGCCACGCCCCGGTTAATCATGTCTTGCAATTCGTCCGCATTGGATGACCGTGACAACGCCATATCCAGGGTGATCATTTTCTGGAAGTACGCGTTGGCCAGCCCCTGATTAAATGTCTGCATTCCCGTCGATCCCGTTCCGGTCTGCATCGCCGAATAGATCTGGTGAATCTTGTCTTCGCGGACCAGGTTGCGGATCGCCGGTGTGGGGATCAGCACCTCCATAATCATGGCCCGGCCGCGGTTATCCGCGCGCGGCAGCAGCGCCTGGCAAAGAATTCCTTCCATCACCATGGAAAGCTGCGCGCGAATCTGCGGCTGCTGGTGCGCCGGGAATACGTCAATAATACGGTTGATGGTGGACGCGGCTGAGTTGGTGTGCAGCGTCGCAAACGTCAAGTGGCCGGTTTCCGCGATACGCAGCGCCGATTCAATCGTCTCCAAATCGCGCATCTCGCCGATCAGCACCACGTCGGGGTCTTCACGTAGGGCGGCGCGCAGTGAATTCGCGAACGAATGGGTGTCGGCGTGGACTTCCCGCTGGTTCACCAGGCACTTTTTGTGGTTGTGCAGAAACTCAATGGGATCCTCAATGGTGATCATGTGCTCTTCGCGTTCGGCGTTGATCTTGTCCAGCATCGCCGCAAGCGTGGTGGACTTGCCGGAACCCGTCGGGCCGGTCACCAGCACCAGCCCGCGCGGCTTGTCGCAAAGCCCCCGGACCACCGCTGGCAGGCCCAGAGCGTCGAAGCCCTTGATTTCCCAGGGAATGGTACGGAACACCGCGCCGACCGCCCCCCGCTGATTGAATACGTTGCCGCGGAAGCGCGCCAGGTTCTTCAACCCGAACGAAAAGTCCAGCTCCAGGTTCTCCTCGAAGCGGTGCTTCTGCGCGTCGGTCAGCACGCTATAAGCCAGCGATTTGGTGTCCGCCGCGGTAAGCGGGGGCATGTCCAAGGGGCGCAGGTGGCCATGCACGCGAACGCGCGGGGCGCTGTTGGTGGTGATATGGAGGTCGCTGCCGCCCATCTCAATCATCTTCTTGAGCAATTCGCTGAGTGTTATCCCTGGCATCTCTGCACCCTTTTCCCTTTACAAAACGGTTTCGCGCAATACTTCTTCCATCGTCGTCTGCCCCAGCGCAACCTTGATCAGCCCGCTGCGCCGCAGCGTAATCATGCCCTGCTCGATGGCCTTCTTCTTCAATTCCAGGGCCGACGCGCCCACCAGAATCAATTCGCGCAATTCGTCGTTGATCTCCATCACTTCATACAAGCCGGTGCGGCCTTTGTATCCGCCCTTGTTGCAGGTGGAGCAACCCTTGCCGTGATAAATCTTCGTCGTCTTCACTTCCTCGGGTGTATACCCGGCGTCAATCAGCGCTTGCTCGGGCACTTCCAGTTCTTCCTTGCAATTCACGCAGATCCGGCGAACCAGGCGCTGTGCGCAAATCAGGTTCACCGAGGTGGCCACCAGGAACGGCTCAATACCCATGTTCATCAATCGGCTGATCGTCGAAGGCGCATCATTGGTGTGCAGCGTCGAAAGCACCAAGTGGCCCGTCAGCGCGGCCTTTACCCCAATTTCCGCCGTTTCAAAGTCGCGAATCTCGCCGACCAGAATAATGTTGGGGTCTTGCCGCAGGAACGCGCGCAGCGCGGCCGCGAAGTTCAAGCCGATCTGCTCCTTCATCTGCACCTGGTTGATACCCGACAACTGGAACTCGACCGGGTCTTCCGCGGTCATGATGTTGGTGTCCACCTGGTTCAATCGCGCCACCGACGAGTACAACGTGTTGGTCTTGCCGGAACCCGTCGGCCCCGTCACCAGCACCATGCCGTACGGCTTCAAAATGTTTCGTTCGAACTTCTTCAGGGATTCCGGTTCGAAACCCAGCTTGGTCATGTCCAAGCGCAGATTTTCCTTGTCTAGAAGACGAAGAACGATCTTTTCGCCGTACAGGGTCGGGACTGTGGAAACGCGGAAATCCAATTCCTTCTTCCGCCCATCGGCCTTGTACTTGATCATGATGCGGCCGTCCTGCGGCAAGCGCTTTTCCGCGATGTCCAATTTGGCCATGATCTTCATACGGCTGGTGATGGCGTCCCGCAGCTTCATCGGCGGATTCATCACCGTCTGCAAAACTCCGTCCACGCGGAACCTCACACGCATTTCGGTTTCATACGGCTCCACGTGAATATCGCTGGCGCCCCGCTTCACTGAGTCCGTCAAAATCAGGTTCACCAACTTGATGATGGGCGCTTCTTCCGCCGCCTTCTCCAGGGAGGCCGCGTCCATCTCCTGCTCATCAGCCGCCAGCTCCAGTTCCTGGTCTTCGTCCACCAGGTCCTTCATCAGGTTGCTCAACTCTTCGTGACTGGAAGCCCCGCCGCCGTAGAATCGGGCGATGGCCTCGGCAATCGCCGACTCCGACGCCACCACCGGCTCCACGTTGAACCCGGTCATGAACTTGATGTCGTCCATCGCGAACACGTTGGTCGGGTCCGTCATCGCAATCGTCAGCACGGAACCCACACGCGATAGCGGGACAACCTGATAGCGCAGCGCGGTGTCTTGCGGAATCAGCTTGATAACGTTGGGATCGATTTCGTAATACTTCAGGTTGATGGAAGGGACGCCGTATTGCCGCGACAACACACCGGTGATGTCATCATCGGTGATGAATCCCATCTTGGTCAGGCAGCTCCCCAGCTTCCCACCGTTCGAACGCTGAAATTCCAGCGCCTTATCCAGTTGGTCCTGGGTAATGAGGCTTTCCTTTAATAGAATTTCGCCTAAACGGACAGACATCCGCAGCGCTCCCTAGGATTCGTGCACCCAACGCTCAACATAGCAAACAGACTGTTCGAGCGGCGTCCGATTTTGAACCCTCGTTGTGAATTCGCTAATACCTGTACAGTTGAACAGGGTCCCCTTTGCAAGGACAGGTCCCTATTCTTGACTTGCCGCCAACGCATGGATATCGTGCAAAGGAGATGTCTATTAGCGTTGCATTCCCCGATTCCATCCACCGCAGCGCACCTCCCCGCCATTCTGACAGCGCCTCGGGGACTTCTGCCGGCGAGTCCTCGGGAGCATTGCCCATCTTGCAGCGATACTATGATGCGTTGTTCCGAGCCCATGGAGGTCAGCACTGGTGGCCGGGTCGCTCTCCCTTCGAAGTCATCGTGGGCGCCATTCTCGTGCAGAACACCACTTGGGTAAACATTGAGCGGGCCATCGCTAATTTGCGCCGCGAGCGCCTGCTGACCCCGACTGCCATACTCAGAGTTCCGCAAGTCAGATTGGCCCGGCTGATCCGCTCCTCGGGCTATTTTCGCCAGAAGGCCCGGAAACTGAAAGCCTTTGTAGGGTTCCTTCGCAATTCTTACCGGGGTTCCTTGCCGGCTATGTTCCGCACCCCCACCGAAACACTGCGCGTGCAGCTCTTGAGCATCCATGGTATTGGCCCCGAAACCGCGGATTCCATCCTGCTTTACGCCGGGGACCACCCGGTGTTCGTGGTCGATACCTATACGCGTCGTATTCTGCAACGTCATGGACTCACACACGGGAAAGAATCGTACGAAGAGGTAAGCGGGCTGTTCCAGAAAAGTTTACCCAAGCAACCCGCACTCTTCAACGAGTATCACGCCCTGATCGTGCACGCCGGCAAAAACTATTGCCGCACCCGCGCCCCGCGATGCTCAAGCTGCGCGCTACATTCTTTTCTCCCCCAGCCGGTGGAAGGTTCCCGATGAGTCCCTCCACCAACAAGCTGCGCGTCAAGTTAGTGACTGGCGGAGTCCTCGTTACCCTGCTTCTCGCCGCCGTGTTCACCCTGGGTTCCCTGGATGTGCCCCTGGAACCGCGATCCTGGCGCGAAGTGATCGCCCTCTATGCGGTTTCGAGCTTCATTATCGCCGCGCTGCTCATCTTCGGCCTCGTCCTGGTGCGCAGCATCGTTCGCCTGTTGGTCGAGCGCAGCAAAGAACAATTGGGCGCGCGGTTCAAAACCAAAATGGTGATGGGCGCCGTGGCCGTTTCTCTTCTCCCTGTCATTTTCATGTTCTTCATCAGTTATGCGCTGCTCAATCGCACCCTGGGGCGATGGTTCCCCCGTCCGCTGGAAATTGCCTCGGAAGAAACGCAAAAGCTTCTGAACGACCTGGGCCGCAACACCCTTCCGCGATTGCATACCCTGGGCTTCCAGGCCGCACGACACGCTGGAGAAACTCCTCAAGCTTTTCTGGAACGCGCCTTATCGCTCGGACTTGACGCGGTATGGGTGTACGACGCGCACGGCAACTTCGTCAAAGGTGGCGTGGTTTGCGACGATCAGCAGGAGAATCGTTCCCTCAATATCTGCGCGGTGAATGCCGAGCAAGGCTCCCTGCAGCACACCTTGCCCAGCGGCCTCGAAATCTGGCAGTCCAGGAGCAATAGTTACTTCGCCGCGCGTGTTCCTGTCACCCTCGATGCATCCTCGCAAGGTACGCTCGTCGCCGCCTATCGTACCAGTCCCGATTTTTTGCTGCGCTGGAACGTCATTCAGGAACAAACCCGGGAATATGAAAACCTGAAGCAGAATCTCAGGGCTCTTAAAAAGCAGATGCTGCTGATTCTTTTCTTTTTCACCGTGCTGGTTCTGTCCGCCGCCATGTGGGTCGCCCTGTTTCTTGCCAAGCAGGTCACCGTGCCCATTCAGGCTCTCGCCGACGGCACCCGCGAAGTTTCCTCCGGCAATTTCGACTACCAGGTCCCCGAACAGGTGCAGGACGAACTCGGCGTGCTCGTTCGTTCGTTCAACACCATGACCACCCAGTTGCGCGACAGCCGCTCGCAGATCGATGAGTTCACCCGCAACTTGCAGCAGGCCGTGCAGGAACTCGAGCGTCGCCGCCAGCTCATGGAAACGGTCCTCGAAAACATCCCCGCGGGGGTCATCTACTTGAATGCCGAAGGCCTCATCCAGCGCACCAACGCCGCCCTGGGACGCATGTTCGACCTTGGCGACATGGGCGTCGACTCCCTCGAACACTTGCTGGGACCGGAGTCTCATCGCACCGTGCAATCGCTGATGCGCCGGGCTCTGCGCATGGGTGTGGTATCCCGGGAGATCGAAGTCGTCGTCAATGGCAGCGTGCGGCACCTGGCGGTCACGGTGAGCTCGCTGGGCCCGCGTCGCGCCAACTTGGGCTATGTCTTGGTATTCGACGACCTCACCGAAATGCTCCACGCCCAAAAATCCGCCGCCTGGCAGGAGGTCGCCCGCCGCATCGCCCACGAAATCAAGAATCCGCTGACCCCGATCCAGCTCTCCGCGCAGCGCCTCATCCATCAGTTGCAAATCCGCGAAGAGGCTCGCGAAATTCCCAAAGACCCCGAACTGACCCGCCTCACCCAGGAATGCGCCGGCCTTATCGTCCGGGAAGTCTCCACCCTCTCTTCCTTGGTCAACGAATTTTCCCAGTTCGTGCGCTTCCCCACCGCGAAGCTCCAGCCCACCGACGCCAACACCGCCGTCCACGAAGCCTTGCAGCTCTTTTCCGGGCGCCTCGACGGCATCCGCCTGAAGGCCGCTCTCGAGCCGAATCTCCCCGCCGTCCGCGCCGACGGCCAGCTCCTCCGCAGCGTTATCGTCAATCTCATCGACAATGCCGCGGAAGCCCTCGAAGACGAACCCTTCCGCGAAATTGGCGTCGCAACGCATTTGCGCGCGGAATCCGATACTATTGAAATTTCCGTTTCCGATTCCGGCAAAGGCATCTCCCCGGAAGACAAGGACAAATTGTTTCTGCCCCATTTTTCTACCAAAGACCGCGGCACTGGTTTGGGCCTGGCCATCGCCGCCCGCATCATCTCCGAACACGGCGGATCTTTGCGCATGGAAGACAATCACCCCAAGGGCTCGCGCTTCCTCATTGAACTCCCCGTGGCCGAACAGACCACCGCTGCCACCACTGAACGCGCCGGAGCCGACATCGACCGATGAGCGTCAGCCCCAAGATTCTTATCGTCGACGACGAAGCCGGCATTCGCGAGTCGCTTTCTTCCATCCTTCGCGACGAACGTTACACGGTGGACGCCGTCGAGTCCGCTGAACTCGCCCTCGAGCGCCTCCCCGCGGGCGCCTTCGACGTCGTGCTCCTCGACGTCTGGCTTCCCGGCATGGACGGTATGGAAGCCCTCAGCCGCATCCAGAGCCTTCCGGAACCCCCCTCGGTCATTATTATTTCCGGCCATGGCACCATCGAAACCGCGGTGCGCGCCACCAAACTCGGCGCATTTGATTTTATCGAGAAGCCGCTCTCCCTCGAACGCGTGATCGTCCTGGTGCGCAACGCCATCCAGCAGCGCCGCTTGCAGGAAGAAAACCGCCTTCTTCGCACTGAATTGGGTCACCGCTACCGCATCGTCGGAGACAGCGTGCCCATGAAGGCCCTGCGCCAGCAAATCGCGGTCACCGCGCCAACCAACGGCCGCGTCCTGATCTATGGGGAAAGCGGCACCGGAAAAGAGTTAGTCGCCCGCTCGCTGCACGCCGCAAGCCTCCGCAACAAGGCGCACTTCGTGGAAGTAAATTGCGCCGCGATCCCCGAAGAACTCATCGAATCCGAACTATTCGGCCACGTGAAAGGAAGTTTCACCGGCGCCAGCGAGGACAAAATCGGCAAATTCGCCAAAGCCGACGGCGGCACATTGTTCCTCGACGAAGTCGGCGACATGAGCCTGCGCACCCAATCCAAAGTCCTCCGCGTTCTCGAGGAGCAGCGCTTCGAACGCGTCGGCTCGAATCAAACCCTCCACGTGGACGTGCGCGTCATCGCCGCCACCAACAAGAATCTCGAGCAGGAAATCGCCCGCGGCGCTTTCCGCCAGGACCTCTTCTACCGCCTCAACGTCATTCCCTTCTTTGTGCCGCCTCTCCGCGACCGCAAGGAAGACATCCCCGTCCTCGCCCGCTATTTCCTCGCCGAATTCAGTTCCGAATACGGCAAAAAAACGCGCGAGCTCACCGACGGCGCAATGGAAATCCTCTTGCGCTATCCCTGGCCCGGCAATGTTCGTGAATTGAGAAATCTCGTGGAACGCCTGGTAATCGTCTGCCCGCAAGCCCGCATCGAACCCCACCACCTGCCGCCCGAGCTCTTCCGCGGCGTGGCCGAAAGCCCCCAACAACCCTACTCTACCCTGCACGAAGCCCGCAGCGCCTACGAGCGCGAATTCATCCTCCGCAAGCTCCAGGAGCACCGCTGGAACATGACCCAAACCGCGGGCGCCCTAGGCCTGGAGCGCAGCCATCTCTACCGCAAAATGAAATCCCTGGGCATCGCCGCCCCCGAGTAATTTCCTCTGTTTTAAGCTCTTAGTATTCAGTTGTTAGTTCTCGGACAAATGGACTTGAGGGTGCCCCATCCTTCGCGCTTCTTGCGAAGGGTGGGTTCTTACGATCTAACGCCACAACCTTCCGCCTCTTCTCTTGATTTCCTCTTCTCTGCGATCCTCTGCTCTCTCTGCGTCTCTGCGTTAAGCCTTCTCTTCCTCTTCTCCCGCCTCCCCTCGTTGATCCTCCGCCAGCGCCTCCAACTGCGAATGCCAATCCAGCTCCCGCACCTTCCCCGGATTTTCCCGCCAATCCGGCACCACCTTCACAAACATCGCCAGATAAATCTTCGTCCCCAGCAACTTCTCCAATTCCTTCCGCGCCTCAGTCCCAACCCTCTTCAACATGTCGCCCTTGTGCCCAATCAAAATCTTCTTTTGCGAATCCCGCTCCACATGCAATGTAGCGTGCATCCGCAGCAATGTCGGCCCCTCTTCATACTTATCAATGATCACCGCCAGCGCATGCGGGACTTCGTGATACGTCAGTTGAATCGCCTTTTCGCGGATCAGTTCTCCGGCCAGGAACCTCTCCGGCTGATCCGTAATCTGGTCCTCCGGAAAATAAGGCTGTCCCTCCGGCAATTGCTTTAGAATTTCTTCCACCAACTCGTCGCAACCATCGCCCTTCAACGCAGAAATCGGCACCAGCGCCGCGAACGGAAACGCCTTGCTGAACACATCCAGCAGCGGCAGCAGCTTCGGCTTGGGCACGCGATCCGTCTTGTTCAGCGCCAGTATCGTCTTATCCTTAAAGCGCTCCGCCCTCTCCAGCAACATCGTGTCCGCATGAGGCAACGTCCGGCTCGCATCCACCATCATCAGCAAAACGTCAATCCCCTCCATCGCTGCGGCCACTTCCCGCATCATCTGCCGGTTCAAAGCCGTGCTGCCCTCGTGCAATCCCGGCGTATCAATAAAAACAATCTGCCCTTCCGGCCGCGTCACGATGCCCTGAATCCGGTTCCGCGTAGTCTGCGGCTTCGATGTAACAATCGCCACCTTCTGCCCCACCAACCGGTTCACCAAAGTGGACTTCCCGGCATTCGGCCGCCCAATAATCGCTACAAACCCCGCCCGATAACCCTTCTTCGCCTCTGCTTTTTTCTGTCCCATACCCTCGCTCATTTACTCTCCACAAGCTCCGTCACACAGGCGTCCCTCGCCATGCATAAATCGAACCCGCCAAGCTAATAGTATCGCGGGATTCACCCAAGTGCGCACCGAAACTGGGCAGCGGCTCGGTTTCCGATTCGCGCGTTAGTCCGGCAGATTGGCTGTGCGGGCCGAAACGCGGCCAATGACTTGACCGTGTTCGGCAATCACCAGGCCGGGTTGAAAGTGGAATACCGGCTCGTACAGATTGAAGCCTGGTGTTAGCGTCGCACGTGATTCGTTTTTCAGGTTGTGAAGGTCCAAGCTCGTGCCTTCGCTATCCTGTACGCATAGGTTGGCAACAGAGACATTTCGATTTGCTGTTAAGGTAAGGCATGTATCCCCGAAATCGTATTGCCCCAATCTTCCCACAACATTTCCGGCCCGGTCCTTCAGCAGAAACTCGTTAGCTTCTACGGTCCTCGGATGTCTCGTCCAATTTGCAACATTTCCGGCCAGAAGAATGAGAAATAACACTGCTGCAACGCATTTCGTCCAGAAAACATCTCTCCGTAGTCTTTCGATCCTTACTACCAAATCTGAGTGGCGGTCCAAGAAGCACCTCACGGCATTCCAGGCAATATGAGGCGCAGTCTATAACCAAAAGTCGCTTCCCCGATACTGCGCTTATCAAAGCGTGAACAGGCGCAACACTCCGAAAATTCGCAAAATCACAAGGAGCACAAACAGGCGGGACAAAATAAGAGAGGCGCTCGGCAAACTCACAAGCGCCTCCTCTACAACTCTAACGTAAACCGTACCTCACTGGATCACCTCCTTCTCGGCAGGAACGCCGATGTCGACAAGAATGTCGAGTCCCCCGAGTATACCGCGGGATCGGGAAGATGTCAGACCAAGCGTTTCCTTAACCTTTGGGCTTGGGCAAGCGAAAGCCAGTTACCGGTCACCGCGTCACTCAGGCGCTACCTATACGGTGCGCCGCTTGTCGAACCCTTCGAGCGCTTGAAACGGTAAAGTTCGCACAGGAGCGTTAAAAGTACGGCGACCACAATGCCCACTCGCTCCGGGTGCTGATACGTGTTCATCGTGGACGATACCAAGGTCTCGCCAACGTAGTAGGTGATTGTGTTTCGTGGCCATGGTGTGACCATAGCCCCAATCAACCCCACTAGAAATCCTAACGAGCCAAGAAGGGCATCCTTGAAAATCCCGCGAACCTTGAGCTTTAATGCAAGAGAAAGCGAGATTCCAGTGACCGCACCTATCGCCATTCCGGCGAATGCATAGGCAAGAAGGTACAGAACCGGAATAATCCAGGGAATGGGAATCACGGCGTTATCTTAACACCAGCCCAAACTTCAGGCACTCGCTCCAAGTGGACGATAAGTCGGATAGTCGGAAACCGACCCAACTACCTGAAACTGGGGTCACGAACGGACTATCGAGGAGCGGTCTGTGCCGTCGCCGGTAAATGCCGCGCCCGGACCCGCAGCACCTTCCGCTGATTCGCTTCCAGAACCTCAAAACGGTAACCCTCAATATCCACCTTGTCCCCCGGCGCCGGCACTTTCCCGGAAACATGGCTCAGCAATCCCGCAATCGTAGTCACCGTCTCATCGGAGCTGTCTCCAAAGTGCACCCCCAGCAACTCCTCCACATCTTCAATCGTCATGCTTCCCCGCAGCACCAGGCTGCCGTCCGGCTCGCGCACCGCGTCCGGCGCAGGCGGCTTATCCCCAGCTCCCCGCTCGCCGACAATCTCTTCCAGCAAATCCTCCACCGTCGCGATCCCCGCCACCGTTCCATACTCATCAATCACCACTGCAAGCGTCTGCCCCTTCTGCCGCATCTCTTTCATCAACTCCGAGCCCAGCTTCGTCTCCGGCACAAACAGCACCGCGCGCATCAATTCCCGCACCTTGCGCTTCGGCAAATCCGTATCCGCCACCTGCAGCAAATCCTGCGCATGCACCACGCCCAAAATGTCGTCCAACGACTTCCCATACACCGGCATCTTCGCAAACTTCGTCTCCACAAATTTCGCGTGCATCTCTTCCAGTGACGCGTCCGCCTGCATCGCCACCACGTCCGGCCGCGGCGTCATCACTTCGCGCACCCGTTTGTCGCTGAACTCCACCACCTGCTCGATCAAATCAGCCTGCTCCGGCTCGATGATTCCCTCCTCCTCCGCCGCCTCCACCAGCGCCTCAATCCCTTCCTCCGTGCGCTGCTCCGGAGTCCGCTCCGTCTCATGCTCCGAAATGCGCGCCAGCGATTCCGCGCCCTCCAAAAAAATCCGAATCGGCCACACCAGAATCATCGCCAGCCGGATCAACGGCAGCAAAGGTATCAGCCAGCGCCCAGACGTCCGGTACAACAGCATGTCCGGAATAAAGTGCATCGCGATGACTACTTCCAGCGAAAGAAATACCAGGAACTGAATCCCGGCTTCCCACCGGTTGGGCACCAGATACACCACCGCCCGCGTCGTCTCCAGCACCACAAACGCCAGCCAGAAATGCCCCAGGATGCGAAACGTCCGGCCGCCACTCTTCCGGTTGATCTTCAGTTTTGCTTCAATTTCGTTTTCGAAGATTTCCAGGTGTTCGTGAATCCGTCCGGCGCTCATGCGCCCCAGCTCGCGGTAAATCAACGTAAGATAGGAAAAAATCGGGAGGCCGAGAGCCAGCACCAGAATGCTCCCAACGTATGTCCAGGTTTCCAGCATCAGGCAATTCCCAACCGTCGCCGCAAGCGCATTTCGATGCGTTCCATTTCCCCGTGATCCGTTTCATGATCGTATCCCAAAAGATGCAAGACGCCATGCAGAATCAAAACCTTTAACTCCTCGGGCAGCCTGCGCCCCAAGCTCTTCGCGTTCCGCCGCGCCACTCTCGGGGCGATGGCGATGTCGCCCAAAAATCCCCCCCGCGCCTTGCCCACCCGCTGTGCCAGAGTCCCCCGCCTCGCCCGGCTCTCCGCGGGAAACGACAACACGTCCGTAGGCCCTTTCTTCTTGCGATAAGTTTCGTTAAGCCGTGTCATTTCGGAATCGGTGATTAGCCGGATTGCCACGCAGCCCCTGTTCAGGTTCAGTTCGCGAATTGCTTTCTGCAGGAACCGCGCGAGCGGCGGTAGGCGCACCGGCATGGCGCACTGGTGATTTTCAACCGCAGAAAAGCCGCGCTCCATGACCGGGGCCCTGGCGTCGCGTTGTTTACGTTTCATTATTTCTAACTGTCGGGGGTCTCGACCCTCGCGGCATCTTTATTCGCGCTCGGCTGCTTCTGGTTGCCCCCGCGTTGCGGATGCGCCGCGTCAAATTCTTCGTATGCTCGAATAATCTGCTGCACCAGGTTATGCCGCACCACGTCCTTCTCCCCAAACTGCACCGTGCTAATCCCCGGAATGCGCCCGCAGATTTCCATCGACTCGATCAACCCGCTCTTCTTCCCGCTCGGCAAATCGATCTGCGTAATATCCCCGGTAATCACCGCTTTCGAATTGAATCCCAGCCGCGTCAAAAACATCTTCATCTGTTCGCTGGTAGTATTCTGCGCTTCATCCAGAATGACAAAAGAATCGTTGAGCGTCCGCCCGCGCATGAACGCCAGCGGCGCAACCTCAATAATCCCCTTCTCCAGGAAGCGCTCCAGCTTATCCGCGTCCAGCATGTCGTAAAGCGCGTCGTAGAGTGGCCGCATGTACGGATCAATCTTCTGCTGCAATGTTCCGGGCAGAAACCCCAGCCGCTCGCCCGCCTCCACGGCCTGCCGCGCCAAAATAATCCGGTTCATCTGCTTGGTCAGCAGCGCGCTTACCGCCATCGCCACCGCCAAGTACGTCTTCCCAGTCCCACCCGGCCCGATGCCAAACGTCATGTCGTGCGATTCGATCTCTTCCATGTATTTCCGCTGCGTCGCCGTCTTCGGCGTGACCACCTTCTTGCCGAACGAGCGCGCCCGGCCATGCTCGAACATCCCGCGCGGCGATTCCTGCGGCACTTCCGTCGCCACCCGCATCAGCGACTTCACCTCGGCGCTTGAAAGCTCCCGCCCGTGCCGCGTCAGATGGTTGTACTCCTCGGCGATGCGCACCGCCTGATCCACGCTTTCCTGCTCGCCTTCGATGGTCAGCCGCGTGTCGTGCAAGTGCGTCCGCACGTGCAGAAAATCCTCCAGCGAGCGGATATTCTCGTCCAGAGTGCCAAAGAAGGGTTCAATTTTTCCGGTGATGTGTATGGTGCGCTTCATCCACTTGGTGGGTTCTGCTGCCGAACGTAACGGGTGGCCGATGGGATTCCTCCTGAGAATTTCTGGCTACAGTGCAGCCTGAACACGGAGAAACTACAAACAACCTAACGCACCCAGGTGTGCCGGTCAAGTTACACTCCGGTGAAAGATCTGCGCCCCTGTAGGCGCCGCGCATCAACCCGGCCACCAGTAGTGGCCGAACTCCAGATGCGCCCTTCCGATCCAACGCCTTTGTAGCGCCCGCCGACCATGGCGGGCGCCTTTTCCTCCCAATCGTAAATACACGGCCGCTTTCTTCCCAAATTCCCAACCTTCGGGCCCGCCTCTTGCCCCGAGCGTAGCCGAAGGGTCTGAGGCGGGCCACTGTTCCCTCAACTCCGTCCAAAATAAGTCCCTCACCTATTACCTTCCGAATTACCTGTCCTTTAGTACGTCAGAGCTATAGACGCAAACCTGGCGTTTCGCAAAACTCTAATCCTCACGAGCTAGAAAGTTTTCAGCAAGCAGATTCTGAGGGAGGTTTGGTCATGCGTCTTTCTGCAAAAAACATGCTCTTCGGTTCCGCGTTGGTGCTCGCCGCAGTGCCGCTCTTTGGCACCGAATCCAACGCCAGTTCCGCCGTTGCCGCTGCACCCCGCGCCTACGTTAATTGCCCGGGCATCCCCGACGTTCCGATGACCGCCGACGCCGAGCAGGCCTTGCCGCTTCGCCAGGTCGCCACCTTGGTCTGTGGCGAACCTGTCGCGGTGCTCGCCGACAACGAAGGCTACACCGCGCACATTCGCACCGCCGATGGAAAAGAAGGCTACGTCGCCCGCATGTATCTGACTCACGCAGCCAGTGTCTCTCATCCCCCCGCGGACGTCCCCGCGCAGCCCTCCACCGCCACCGCCGATAACGGCGTGGTCCGTTGGGAATTTGGCGCTCCCGGTTGCGATCAGTTCAACAGCCAGGGCCGCTACGTCGAATCCGCGACCGCCAACGGCATCACCGTGCAGGTCTCTCTGCAAGACACCGGTTGGAAGCTCCGCGCCACCGTCGCCGTCTCCAACCAACGCGACTCGAAAGTCTACGTGCTTCCCGCGCTGATCAGCCTGGATGAACTGAAACCCGGCCTGCGAAGCCTTCGTGAAGAAAATCCCGCCAAGCTGGCGCGCAACGAGGTCAATCATCAGGTGCTTCGCACCGAGTTCAACGCCCAGCCTTCGCCCAGTGCCGTGGCCTACCGCTCCGGTTCCTCCGCCGCGCCTGCCACTGCGGCATACCGCACCATGGCATCAGCGCCCGACTACCTCGAGAACTACTACGAAGCGGACTCCGTGCGAGCCCTCGCACTCAAGCCCGTCAATCTCGAACCAGGCGAGAAAACCGCCGGCGTCCTGTGGTTCGCCCGCGATCCAAACGCCCGCGAACTCTCCATGCGTCTCTCCATTGGAGATCTGGTCTTCGACTTCCCGTTTTCCTTCGAACAGAAAAAATAAATAAACGGACAACCCCCGCGGCCCGGCGCACCCCCACGCCGGGCCGTTTTCTTTTTTCTGAATGGTTGCGGAAGCGCCTTCCCACATGTGATAGGGAGGGCACGACTTTTGTTGTGTCAAAGAGCGTTCAAGCGCGAGGGCTTTAGGCCCTGAGGTCTCCGGGGAACACAACGCTCCAATCTTCGCGCTGAATTTGCGTGGAAAACAATCTAATTTGCGGGCACGGCCCGGTTCTTCGCCCAATTCCGAATCGCGCCAATCTCCTCCGCTCGCGTCACGCTGAGCGGCTGGGTCGCCTGAATCTCCGCCAACAAAATCTCCGTCGACAACTGGTCCTTCTGGCTGAACGCCGTATACAACCCTGCCACGATCACCTGCTCAATCTCCGCCCCGGAAAATCCGTCGCTCGCCCCAGCCAGCTTCGGCAAGTCAAATCCCGTCGCGTCTCTTCCGCGTTTCTTAATGTGCAAGGCAAACAATGCCGTCCGGGATTCCACACTTGGCAAATCCACAAAAAATATCTCGTCAAACCGCCCCTTGCGCAGCATCTCCGGCGGCAAAATCGTGATGTTGTTCGACGTCGCCGCCAGGAACACACCGCTCTCCCGGTCCTGCATCCATGTCAGCAAAGTTGCCAGCAACCGCTGCGACAATCCCGCATCCGCATCGCCGCTCGAGCCCGCCGATGCAAATGCCTTCTCGATCTCGTCAATCCACAGCACCACCGGCGAAATCTTCTGCGCCACGTCCAACGCTTTCTTCAACCGCTTCTCGCTCTCGCCCACATATTTGTCGTACAGTGCCCCGGCGTCCAGCCGCGCCAGCTCGTAGCCCCATTCACCAGCCACCGACCGCGCCGCCAAACTTTTCCCGCAGCCCTGCACCCCGGTAATCAATACCCCCTTGGGTGGCACCAGTCCAAATCGTCGCCCCTCGGGCGTCAACGCGCTCTTCCGCTTAGCGATCCACTCGCGCAATCTCTGCAATCCCGCTACATCCGAAAACGAAGAATCTCGCTTGATCGTTTCCAGCAGCCCGTCGGTGTGCATGGCCTGGCGCTTGGCTTCCAAAACGTCATCCAGCAGTCCGGCGTCCGCCCTTCGGCGCGCCAGCGCCGTCTGCCGCAAAACCCGCAGCGCGTCGTCCTCTGGCAAACCCGCCAGATTTTTCGCCAATTGTCCGATCCCCACGGCATCGAGCGATGATGCAATTCCCTGCGTGCGGTTCAGTTCCGCAAGCGTCGCTTTCACCCCCGTCGCCAACTCCTCCGCGCTCGGCAAACCCAATTGGAACGCCACCGCATCCGCGTCCAGCTCCGGCGGCAACTGGATCGTCGCCCCCAGGATCACGATCGAGCGGCGCGCGGTTCGGAATCCGTCGGCCAGATCACGCAGCCGTCGGCTGATGCGGTCGTTATCGCAATACCTGCAAAAATCCTTCAGCAGAAAAATAGCGTCGCCCTGAATGGTGCCGATGTTGGTCAACGCCTGCTCCGGCTGATCGGAGTTGTACAACGCCGCGCCACCCGCGCGTGCCAGCCCCGTGGTGACGCTCCACACGTAGATTGCAATCCCCACCTCTTCCGCCACCCGCTCCAGAAGCGCGGAAAATCGCTGCTCCTCGCTGGTTTCCACCGTAATGATCGGGTTGCGCGAATGGATCAGCAACGACAACTCATCTCGCTTGGAGTTCGAGCCCTCCCACGGTTTCAAACCCGGGCCCGGCGTCCCCGCGGTTGCCGCACTTGGCGGCGCGGCAGCCTGCCAGGGCCTTTGCGGCGGTTTCACGTCGTTTGACAAAGCGGTGTGCCTCGCCTCAAACTAATAGTTTGAATAAAACGCTTAAGGAGCAATAGATGGCTCAAGGTCAGGCTACCAAAATTAAGAAGAAGAAGAAGTCCGTTCTAAAGCGCGCGGCACAATCTCGTCAACGCGCCGAAGTCAACCGCGCCAACCGCACCCGCGTGCGCACCGCGATGCGCCGCCTGCGCACCGCCATTACCGCCGGCGATGTCACCGCGGCCACCAATCTCTTGCATCCCACGCTGTCCGCAATCGACCAGGCCATCACCAAGGGCGTGCTCCACGAGAACACCGCGAACCGCTACAAATCCCGCCTCACCCTCGCCTTCAATCAGGCCAAGGACAAAGGCGGCAAATAAGCTTCGCCGCGGGTGAATCGCTTTTCGGCGGGCAACGCGGTGCGTTGCTCGCCATTTTTCTTTTCGCAGGCGCTTGATGCGGATAGGCCAATATGGACCGCGTACCACATTGGCTCTTCCCGCCGCATTTCTTCTGGTGGATGCTTGCACCAGGTTGTCCCAACAATTTCCTGGCTTTTGGATCCGAGGTCAACGATGATCGACACCATTTCATTCACCCGCACCGCGCAGTCCCGGCTGACCGAAGATCTCCGCGAAAACTCCCCCTTCGGCACCAACTACTGCGACCACATGTTCGTCGCCGATTACGCCGACGGCAAATGGCAAGATTCGCGCATCATTCCGTTCGGGCCGATGCCGCTCTCCCCGGCGCTCACGGCGTTGCACTACGGCCAGTCGCTCTTCGAAGGCTTTAAAGCCCACCGCACCGCTGACGGCCGAGTCGCCCTCTTCCGTCCCATGGCCAATCATGCCCGGCTCAATCGCACCGCCGCACGTCTGGCTATGCCTGAAATTCCCGCGGAACTTTTCCGTGAAGGCTTACTCGAACTTATTCGCGTGGATCAGGACTGGACCCCGCGTCGCGACGGCGGCTCCCTCTACGTCCGTCCCGTCTATTTCGGCACCGACGACAGCCTAATGGTCCGCCCCGCCAGCCGCTATCGCTTCGTAATCATTACTTCGCCAGGGGGCCCCTATTTCGCGCAACCCATCCGCCTGCTCGCCGAAGAAACCTACGTTCGCGCGTTTCCCGGCGGCACCGGTGACTCCAAAACCGCCGGCAACTACGGCGGAGGCCTGCTCGCCGCAAAGCTGGCGCAAGCCAAGGGCTATCACAACGTAATGTGGCTTGACGGAAAAGAACGCCGCTTCATCGAAGAGTCCGGCGTGATGAACATCATGTTCAACATCAACGGCACCGCCATTACACCTGCGCTCTCCGGCACTATTCTCCCCGGCGTAACCCGCGACTCGGTCCTAACTCTAATCCGTGAAATGGGCACCAAGCTCGAAGAGCGCCCCATCTCCGTCGACGAAGTAGTAGCCGCCCACTCCGCCGGCACCCTCCAAGAAGCCTTCGGCATCGGCACCGCCGCCATAATCGCCCCAATCGCCACCATCGGCTACCGCGGCAAAGATCTCGAAATCCCCACCAACTCCTCCACAGGCCTGGCCCACCAACTCCGCACCACACTAACCAACATCCAAACCGGCCGCGCCCCCGACCCCCACAACTGGCTGCTCTATATTTGAGATGGCAAAGGATAGCTCATTCCGGTCGCCGCTCATCAGGCGAGTTATTACTCCACACCGCTGGAAAGCCCTCGTAGAGGGAGGATATTTCATCCTCAAGTCCAAGTTGAAAGTAATCGTTTTGGTGGCTGAGCAATCTCAACATCAGGGCATGTCCATGGAGTGCCGCTTTGTGTGCTTC
Organism: uncultured Acidobacteriota bacterium; assembly: GCA_963781995.1. Lineage (GTDB taxonomy): Bacteria > Acidobacteriota > Terriglobia > Acidiferrales > UBA7541 > Acidiferrum. The sequence goes on from CAWAHR010000002.1 coordinate 559,075, forward strand.
TCTCACAGTTCTGTCACGGTAAATGAAGCCGGTCTCGGTTCCTCGGAATCGAGATTCCAGTCCTAATGCAGTTGGATGCGTGACGAATGTCGGGATTAGATAACAAGGCGCGTATATCTCTTTAAAGTAGGGACCGGCTTTCTCTGCCATCGTATCGACATTTACCCGAGTCCAGGCCTCCTGACTAATAGGCTGCCTACACTTTGGGCGTGTCGCGGATTTGCGTTTCGCCAGCGCGTTTTGCAACTCCAACTCAAATTCTTGAATCTGCTCGGGTGTTCTATCGTCGGGTCTACCGGGAAATAGCTCTCCAACTCTCTTGCTGATCTTCATTCGTTGTATGAAGGTCTCTCCCAGAAACGCATCTGCCTCGGAGGGATACTTGCTTATATAGATCGCAGTTATGATGTGCTCGTACATACCGCGAAGAATCTTAAACGCACCAACGCCTCTCCCATTTGCTGCAAGAATAAGTAACTCCGTGAAATCGTCTGCAGCAATTCTTCCCAGACCAAATACCACGAATCCCGCCATCAACTGATTTGTTTCCTCTCCTGTCAGGGCCTCGTGTTCTTGCTTTGTTTGTAGCGCTCGAATCAGCGGCGTGGTTGTTAGCTCGCGAACGAAAACCTTTTCCAAAATGGCTCTTAATTTGGGGAGCTCCTCTAGGACAAAAGCCCGGTGGGAATCAACAAATTCTTTCTGGAGCTCCGAGTTCCCAAACATTATCTTTCGTTCAGGCATTTCTCACCTTAGGTTGCTCATCTGACGCCGACCACTGGCCGCTTCACCACCAGTCTAGAATCGCCAATCACCAGTCACCCTCCGCTCAATTCCCAAACCAAAAATTCCATAACCGAATTCGGATCCTTTGTTCCGCCATTGAACCGCTTCATGGCCGATCGCCCTCTCACCTGATGACGTGAACGCTCGCGCCGACTTTCACCTTCTTCCACGACTTGTCCGCCGTATACACCGGCGCCTTCCAGGCAAGTCCGAGGGCCAAACAAGCTCGGTCACCCAACGACAAGCCCAGCGGCCGCGTTTGCACCACCAGATCCCCAGCAATCCTGGCGTGTTCCGCGCTAAACGGAACGGCTTCCCCGATGACGCTCACAACCGCCTCCCAAGCATCGCCGGGCGGCAACCCTCGACCAACCAGTTTGCCGTGCGCTTCGGCCAGGTTAACGGTGCTGATAGCCGCCCTGCTCAAAAGCTCCGGTGTCAACGTCTCTGCCCCGGGCTCCTGATTGAGAATCGCGAGCAGTGCCGAAGCGTCCAGCACAACCTTATTCATTGCGCACGGCCTCGCGTCGCTCGGCAATCAATTCGTCCACCAATGGCGTGCCCGGCTTCACATGCTTACGCACCAACCGCTGCGCCCGCTCTATGTTGCGTTTCAACGTGGTGATACGCAATTCGTCATTTTGAATCTGCAGGACCACCTCGTCACCAACCCGGATGCCCAGCCTCTTGCGAAAGGCAGCGGGAATCACCACCCGCCCGTTCTCGTTGACCCGCATGCGCGTCTTCAGCATAATGTCACCCCCTCTCTCAGTGACACCATTCTACTACATGACACTCCCACTCTATATGTCATTGTGCGCAAAGTGCAACGGCACCCACTTAAATTTACAATTTCGCCAGGGTAGCCAACCGTGGGTGCCGCACCCTGCGTCGTTCAGGGTGCGATTTTTTTCTTCTCCGCGAACTCTAGGTCTCTGCGCTCCCCGCGTCAATTTCTGTTCTTTCCGATTTTCTATTTTGAGAGGGCAGATGCGGGGCGAGAACGTCAACAAATTCGTGGAAGTTGACGATTGGGGTTTTCTTCCAGAACTTTGTGACTCTTATCCACGCTTTGTCGATGAGGCTTTACTTCTTGGTGCTTCTTTTTCTGCCGGCCCTTTTTTGTTTGCGCGCTGCTTTGATGGCAAGATCAATCCGGCGCGAAGAAAGAGAAGCAGTGCCATTGCGCTTTGATTCCTCGCCGATGGCCCGCAGAACCTCGGGCTCGGGAGCGGCGAGACGCACATAGTCACGGAATTTCACCTGTCAGCGCTCCCCACCGCTCCCCCGCCACTAAGCTCCCACACCAAAAACTCCATAATCGAATGCGGATCCTTCGTCCCACCCTTCAACCGGTCATCCGCCTCCCGCAAAGCCTTCAGTCCTTCCAGCAATCGCCCCTTCGAAATCTTCCGCGCATTCTGAATCGCCAACTCCGCCTGCTCCGGCCGCATCCCCAGCGCCTTCGCCGCCTGCCAGCCGTTCGTCGCCCCGCGCACCTCCGTGGCCTCAATCAATTTCCGGTACATCCACGCCATCGCCCCCAGCATCTGCACCGGCTCTTCCCCTTCGCGCAGCAACCGCTCAAAAAACTCCAACGCCTTCTGCGGCTGCCGCGCCCCAAGAAAATCCGCAACTTCCCAGATGGTCGCGCTTTTTTCCGAGATCACCAGCGCCGCCACATCCTGACGCCGCACCGTTGCCCGGTCCCCCGCAAACGTGGCCAACTTGTCCACTTCCGTCTTCAGCCTCATCAGGTCGCCGCTCACAAACTCCGCCAAATCCTCCGCCGCGCCTTTCTCAAAATCAATTCCCTGCTCTTTCGCCAGCGACTTCGCCAGCAGCGCCCCCGCGGCCACCCGCTCATCCACGCTCTCCCCCAACCCCACCTCAACCACCAGCGCCTTTTCCGCCAGCAGCTTCGCCAGCCGCATCCGCTGGTCCAATCCCGAAGCCTCAATCACCAGCACAGTAAACGGCGCGGGATTCTCCAGGTACGCCTCCAGCGTTTTCACCGCCTCATCACGCGTCTTTTCCCCCAATTTCTCGATCGCTTCCGCATCCTCCAGAAACACCACCTGCTGCGGCGAAAGCATCGGCAGCGTCTGCGCCTGATCCGCAGCCGCTTGCGTCTCTCCGTTATCCGCCGAAAAACGAGAAACCGCCCAAGTCCTCGCTGCCTCCGGCACATATTTTTCAATCAACTGCTTGCGGCACTCATCGCGCAGATACGCCTCATCCCCAAGCAGCACGATCGCCGGCACCGGCTTGCCCTTCTGCAGCTTCTCCAGAAATTCTTCGGTGCTCAGCCGCGCCATCAGAAATTCTCCGTAACCGCGGCCACCAGCCGCGAAGCGAAATCCTGCGCCATGCGGTCCAGCGCGGGATCACCCTCCTGAAAGAAATTTCGCACGTCGGTGGACAACTCATACTCATTCCGGAACAAAAAATCCGCGTTGTGATAGAGCACCTTTTCGGTCGCTCGGTCCGTCAAGGTCACCTCGCAACGCATCGTCACCAGCATGGCGGTAGCCTGTGCGGTTGAAGTGGTCGCCGTGGATGTAGTCTGGAAGAGTAACGGAACCACTTCCATGCTCAGCACCTTGCCGGTCAGCACCGCGTCGCCCCCGCCGGCATCGGGCACCACGCGATAATTTGTCTTGGCCAGAAATTCGTGGATGGTCGCCGCGGTGAGTTTCTGTTCCACCCGGTACGTCGAAGTCTTGTTTTCCATCACCGGCACCGCAATCACGTGAATATTCTTCGGCATGGTGCTGAAGTGTCCGGCGGTGTGATACCCACAACCGCACAAAATTGCCGCGGCATTCAAAACCAACATCGAATTTACACAATGCCCCAGCCTCATCCTTCCAGCCAATCCGCAAGCTTGATCCCGCTCGCCGCCGACAGCCGAAGATTGTCGCCCGCGCCCCAGAACCACCACGCCCCGGCCCGCGAAAAATCCGCCCGCGGCTCGCTCATAAACAATTGACTCTCGCCGGCCACGCTCACGTTGCTCGGGCCCGCTTCCCCGTCTCCCATCACTACCCATCCCGCATCCTTGTGAGCGCTGATCAGCTTCGCCGCATCCACTCCTTCGCCCAAATCCGCGCATGCGCTGAACGTCAGCCCATAGAACACCGGCGCATGAATCAGGTTCAGTGAAATCTTGGAGTTTTCGCTCACATCGCCCAGCACCGCGGCTACTTCCGAGCGAATCTCCAACCCCTCGCGTTGCAAGTCTTCCTTGCTCTCGGCCGCAAATCGCGGCAGCAAATTAAACGCCGTCTGTGTTCCGAACACCTTGCTGCCGGTGCTTTGAAACGTCAGCAGTTGCGATGTCTGCGTTTCCAACTCCTCAATCCCCTCGCGCCCGGTTTCCGAAACCGGCCGGAACATCACCATCACCAGCCGTTGCAATCCAAACCGCTGCAGCACCAGCGCAAGGTTCGCGGCTGCGGTCGCTCCCGCGGAAAAAATGCTGAACGTCTTTCCGTGCCGCGCCACACTCTTTCCCGTAAGCGCCTCAATCTTTGGAAACCACGGTGTAGCGTCGGGGTCGGAGAGCGTGGCCCTCGTGAAATCGATAATCGTCGCCCCGGCTTCCCTCGCCGGTCCCAGGCACAACCTCCCAAAAGCTTCCGATCCCGCCAGAAATGCGTAGCGCGCCCCTCGAAACGTATCTTCTTCCACCCGCTGAATCACCGCCGCTTCCCCTCCGGCCTCTGTCAGCGTCCCCGCCGCATTTTCCTCATCCACCAGTCGCAAATCCCATCCCGCGAAACGGCTCTCTTCCAAGAGCGTCTTCAATTCGCCGCCAAGCAGCGACGACGCACCGGCAATTACAATTCTTTGGGAATGACGATCCGGGGACATGAATCAGGCTGTCCTGGTAACCAGTCGTTGCCGCAGGAAGCGCACCAGGTGGAGAATCAGGCCGGCCACCGCGTAGGTGCCCGCAATTATCACCAGCACCGTCTCCGAATACTTCCAGATGATGGCCACCAGCAGGCACAACAAAATAATAGTGATGGATGGCTGTTTCCGGCTCCAGGGAATGTCCTTAAAACTGTAATAACGCACCGTGCTGGTCATCAGCGCGCCCAGAACCGGCAACAGCACGAACCACACGATCGCCCAATTCTTATCGCTGATGGGTTCAAAATAGTGACGCGAATGCACAATCGCGGCAACCACCCCCGCGGCAGCGGGAGTTGGCATGCCCACAAAATTCTTGTTGCCGCCGGGCTCCATGCCCTTCACGTTGAAGCGCGCCAAGCGCCACGCCGAGCAAATCAAAAACGCCAGGCAGCAGATCCAGGCAAACTCGCCCAGCTGGTGATATTCCCCAATCCCCGCAAATGCGTAGCGAAATCCCCACGCATACGCCAGAATCGCCGGCGCAATCCCAAAACTCACCACGTCCGCCAGCGAATCGAACTGCACCCCAAACTCCGTGTTGGTGCCCGTCATGCGGGCAACCTTTCCATCCAGCGAATCAAACAAAATGGCGATTCCCAAGGCCTTCGCGGCGTGGTCGAAATCTTCCTTACCGCCCACCAGCGCGGCAATCGAGGCGTAGTAGCCGCAAAGCAGATTCGCCACCGTGAACAAGCTGGGTATCAGAAAAATTCCCCGGCGCAACCGGGCGCGCTTAGATCGTCGCTCAACGAACGGTATCTCGTGTTGTTCAGGTTCCGTCATGTCCCATCCCGTGTCCAGCCACAGAGTACTACGCGCCGCGTTCTGAATCCTTGCTTTTCTGCGGCGTGCTTGAAATGTTCTCTCCGCGTTTAGGCGCGGCCACTGCTCCCTCAACCATCCGGGCGATCACGCTGGACCCGCCCTTAACATTGTCGCCCACTTTCACCGCGATCCCCGCGCCTTCCGGCAGCCACAGATCCACGCGCGACCCGAAGCGCACCAAACCCACCAGTTCGCCGCGCCCCACCTTGTCCCCTGCCTTCTTCCAGGACACCACCCGCCGCGCCACCCATCCGGCAATCTGCTTGAAGACCAGCTCTCCGTACTCGCTGGACAGAGTGAACACATTCTGCTCGTTTTCGAGTGACGCTTTTTCCGCCCACGCCGCCAAAAATTTCCCCGGTTTATATTCCAGCTTAGTAATCGTCCCCGCAGCCGGCGAGCGATTCACGTGCACGTTCCAGATGGCCAGAAAAATACTCACTCGCTTTCCCGGTCGCCCCGCATTCTCCTCCTCCTTCACCACCACCACGCGGCCGTCGGCGGGCGACACCACAACTCCCGGCTCCATGGGAATTTCCCGATTGGGATTGCGAAAAAAGTAGAAAATAAAGGACGCTAAAAAGACCAGCACCCCGCCAACCACAAAACTCCGCGGCGTGCGCATCGCCAGAAACACCACCCCTACAGCCAGCGGCGGCAGGCCAAACCAGTACCCTTCTTTGACCATACTCTCCCCGACCCCATCGCGAGACCTCTTCGCGGGAGCACTTTGGTCATTCTACGACAGATTTTGCGGGAGGCGCAGTTGCGGAAGAAACTTACTGCGAATGTCTTGCGCGCGCACTGTGAACGCGTGCGGCGATGCGTTCCATTTCATCCTTCACGTGTAACTTTAACTTTTTCAATCGGATTTCTTCGATCAGGTCTTCACTGTTCAGGTAGGGGGAGCGGAAGAGTTGCTGGAGTTGTGCTTCGTACTGCCGGTGCTGCTCTGCCAGACGCTGATACTCGGCGTCTGTTTCACCAATTACGTCCCGAGGGCTCCGCTGCGCTGTGGCCATGCGTTCCTCCTCTTGCGTGGATTTGTGACTGGCATGTGAATATCACATGTGCGCAGCCTAGCACCGGGAATCGCGGAGTCAAGAGAGAGTTAGTACTAATCTGTGGATTTTCCCAGCAACAGTTCCATGACCGTGGCAGCCTCGGTCGGTGCCTGGTAATAGTCCTTGCGCGCTCCGGCGGTCCGGAATCCGAGGCTTTGATAGAACGCGATGGCTCCCTTGTTCGACTCGCGAACCTCTAAAAACACGCGACTTACGCTCCCCTCCGCAAATCTCTCAAGTACTTGTTTCAGCAGCGCCCGGCCTTCCCCTTGTCGGCGCATTTCCTCCTGCACGGCCAAGTTGAGCACTTCCCCCTCATCCAGAGTTCGCCTTCCGATCACAATTCCCGAAATCGTGCTGTCGCGCTCACTAACATAAGCCGCGACCCCTGGCATTTCCGTGGTTCGTAGCAACGCCTCCTCACCCCAACTTGCCGCTCCTCTGGCTTCACGCAATATTTGCGCAGCCTTCGCAGCGTCCCCGGGTGCAAACTCCCGGATCGCAATATCGGGCCTTTCTCCTTTCTCAGTTGCCATGAGCGGCAGGATCCTTCCAGAAAATCTCTGCATCCGAACGCCGCACGTAATTTGCGTCCAGCAGCACGGCATCGGTGAACCGTCCCTTGGATGCCCACTCTTCTCCCCGCTCAGCCACGCCTGGGGCCAACACCTCGGCGCATCGGGTTAGCGATTCCCCTTTCACAGCCCTTGCGTTCCAATTCGGTCCGCCGGCCAACAACTGCGGATCCAACGTAATCCAGCGAACGGCTGCTTCTTTCGTCTGCTCGGAAACCCATTTCACAAATTCGCCCGGTGCGATCACCATCTCCTGCTCAATCAATGACCACTCTCCGCTTGTGTCGCACCGGTACAACCCGCCAAATATTTGCCCGCGCTGTGCATCAAAGCTGGCGGCCACGAATCCTGCTTGATTTCCCGCCGTCCGGGCCATCACTTCCAAACGGGACACTCCCACCACGCGCTTCCCGTACAATTCGGCCCACGCCTTCACGGCCGTTAAGCCCACGCGAACTCCAGTGAACGATCCCGGGCCCGTAGCAACGGCCAATAAATCCACTTTCTCGATCGAGGTTCCTGCCGCCAGCATTCCCCGCTGCACCGCAGGTATCAGCCACGACGAATAATCCTCAGCACTATCATGCCTTTGCGAAGACACGAGCGCGCCTCCTCGACACACCGCTACACTTCCCCGGGCCTCGCAGGTATCAATGCCGAGTGTGACCAATGCAAATTCTCCGCCCCTCATGTACTCTCTGGTTATACTTCAAAATCTCGCCTTAATCCATCAAAGGAAAGGAGTTGCCAACAGAGCAAAAGAGAACCGCCACCGCTCTCCTCAGTTCTACTTAGTTACCACCAGGATTCTAGCTCAAAAATGGCCCCGCTCTAGAGCAATTTAAGTGCCAAATTGGTACGACCACTTCCCTATCTCCCTGATTCCACAGGATATATCTTGACTCTTGCAACACATTACCCTACACTCATTTTATCTCTTAGGGGGGGCCTCCGAAGCTATGGACTATAAGATTGGCGACAAAGTCGTTTATCCGAACCACGGCGTTGGAATTATCGAGCAGATCAGTTATGGCGTCCTGAATGGCAGAACCGAAAGGTATTACATGATCCGCGTTGTTGTCAGCGGTTTGCGGGTTATGGTTCCTCAATCGAACGCGGCGACGGTTGGGCTTCGTTCCGTCATCCGTTCTACCGACACCAGCAAAGTCCTTGGCTTTCTCGAAAGAGGAAAGCTCAACTCCCATCACGACTGGAAACACCGTTTCAAAGAGAACTCCGAGCGCATGCGCACCGGTTCCCTCCTTGAAGTCGCCGTCGTCCTCAAGAGCCTAGTCTCCCTCAGCCGCAGCAAGCCTCTCTCCTTCCGCGAAAAGAAAATGCTCGAGCGCGCCAAGTATCTGCTAGTCAGCGAAATGGCCACGGCCCGAAACCTCACCGCTGAAAATGCCGAAGGCCTGGTAGTAAAATCCCTCGCCAAAGCCAAACTTCAGTTCCCTCAAATGCAAGAGACGTTCGAAGTCTAAAACCCACAAAGTTTTTATCAAACGGGCGGCCACTGTGCCGCCCGTTTCATTTTGAGTGCGGCTTCCCCTGTCATTCCGAAGGGAAGCTCAAGCTCCGCTTCCACGCAGTAAGAAAATCCGCCCAAACTATCCGCCGTTTAACTCCCCTGGCCTGCCCCAATCCCCAAGCTCCTCTCTCCCCTAAACTTCCTTTCCTTCCCTCAAGCTAACGGCATGCTCGCCTTCGCGTTCAGTGATAAATCCCCGAACTTCCCCAACCGAAACCCGGCATAGGCCGCCGCCGCAATCATTGCCGCGTTATCCGTGGATAACGCCCGGTCGGGGAAAAACACCTGAATGCCCTTCGCGCGCGCCCGCTCCGCAAAAGTGCCGCGAAGCTGGCTATTCGCTGCCACGCCCCCCGACACCAGAATCGTCCCCACCCCACTCTTTTCCGCCGCCAGCATAGTCCGCTCCACCAGATCCCGCACCACGGCATTCTGAAATTCGCGCACCAACCCAAGCGTCGCGGCATCGCACAGCGGCAAGAGTTCCGCGAATGACCGGCGCCCTGCCCGTATCGCCTCTTCCCTGTTGCGAATTCCCTCGTTGTACTCCGGACGTTCGCGCAAATGATAAAGTACCGCGGTCTTCAACCCGCTGAAACTGAAATCCAGCGCGTTTCCCCGCGTCTTGGTAGGCCCGAATCTAACCGGTGCCGGCACATTCCCGGCCGCAGCCGCCAGGCGATCCAGAATCGGCCCGCCGGGGTAACCAAGCCCCAAAAGCTTTGCCACTTTATCGTAAGCCTCGCCCGCCGCATCATCGCGCGTTCCCCCCAGCTTTTGATACGTGAGCGCCTCGCGGCTTGGCTCTCCACCGGCAGTGACTTCATACAAAACCGTATGCCCGCCGGAAACAATCAAGCACACCGCCGGCAACTTTGGCGCCTCACCAGCCTGGAACGCCTCCAGGAACACCGCATGGACATGCCCTTCCAGGTGATTCACCGGCACCAGAGGTTTCCCCAGAGCCGCTGCCAGCGTCTTCCCGTAAGTAATTCCCACCAGCAAGGAACCCACCAGTCCAGGCCCCTGCGTCACACCAATCGCGTCCAACTCCTCAAATTGCAATCCCGCGCCGGCCATGGCCTCGCGCACCACCGGCAAAATCTGCCGCAAATGCTCCCGTGATGCCAGCTCCGGCACCACGCCCCCATATTTCCGGTGAATGTCTATCTGCGATGCCACCACGCTGGACAAAATCTTCCGCCCATCCAACACCACGGCCGCTGCCGTCTCGTCACACGACGACTCAATCCCCAAAATCTTCACTCCGCTAATCATTTTGTGATCCATTACCGTAGCAATCCCATGCTAGCACACGCCCCCGTGGCTCTTTCGCACAGTCCTATTGCGGCGCCCTTTCGGGGCAGGCACTCTGGGCCAAGTATGGGCCTCACCCTTACCACCGATTCCTCTTCCCTCGCCCAGCGCATGCTCGGCAGCGGCCCCGGCTTGCCCCCGGCGTTGCCGAACTATCCCGCGCGTAGCTCCACCACCATCGACGGAGGCTCCGCGGCCCTCTTTGGCCTGCCCTTCCTGGTCGCCGGCGTCTTCATAGCTCTCGCTGCAAACGATGTGATTCACACCCGCAAGCATGGGCCCACCTGGCTGCTGGCCCTTGTCGGTGCGATGTTCTTCTTCGCCGGCCTTTTTCTCTTCGTTCACGGCATCCGCGGCATGGTCCGCAAATCCATCTATAATCGCAAAGTCGCCGAAACTCCCGGCCAGCCCTGGCTGTTCGATTTTCACTGGCACCCCGAAGGCGTCGCCTTCTCCGCTTTCGACGCTATGGTCAGCCGCCTGCTCGCCGCCGTGGCGTGGAACACCTTTCTACTCCCCTTTTTCTGGGTCGGCTACACTCAGCGGGGCGCCTGGCTCTTCTTCGTCTTCGCCACCCTATTCGCCCTCATCGGCATTTTCTTTTGGGTACGCTGGGTGCAAATTCTCGGTGACCTGCTGCGTTACGGCAACACTTTCCTGGCCTATGACCAGTTCCCCTACTTTCTTGGCGGCACTCTGCGCGCCCGGCTGCGTTCCCCGCGCCATTTGACGGCCATCGAATCCCTTTCCCTCACCCTTCGCTGCGTCCAGGAGAAATACGTCACCACCGGCGCCGGCAATAATCGCAGCTCCCAAGTTATCTGCTACGAACTCTACAATGACGTCGTTACTCTCGATCAACAGCGGCTCGCCAATTTCGCCGGCGCGGAAATTCCGGTCGAGTTCCATCTGCCAACCGACAAGCTCCCCACCTCTCTCGTCTCCACGCCTCCGACCTATTGGGCCATCGAAGCCCGTGGCGTGGCCCGTGGCGCCGACTACCAAGCGTATTTCCTCGTTCCCGTTTACAAGAGACCGTAAATTCCACTCTCCGGTTTCCCTCAATGCCGTCCGCGGATATAACCGCCGCCCCTCCAAGAGCATCCATCTCTCCAAGCTTCGTCATCCACAATCGTTGCACGTGTTGTGCTACGTTGTAGGTTCGACTTTGCCATCTTGTTTTGCTTAAACCGCCAAAGAGACCTCGACCATGGCCAAGCCCGTAATTCTCACCGTTGACGACGACCCCGATGTGCTGCAAGCCATTGAACGCGATCTTCGCAGCCGCTACTCCGAGCGCTATCGCATCCTGCGCGCCTCTTCCGCCATCGAAGCCCTCGACACCCTCCATCGCCTGAAATCCCGCAACGACGCCGTAGCCCTGCTCCTCGCCGACCAGCGCATGCCCGAACTCGACGGCGTCGGTTTTCTCGCTCAGGCCTCCGAGCTTTACCCCTCCGCCAAGCGCGCTCTGCTTACCGCCTATGCCGACACCAACGCCGCCATCGAAGCCATCAACTCCGCCCGCGTTCACTATTTTCTTTTGAAACCCTGGGACCCCCCCGACCAAAATCTCTATCCCGCCCTCGACGACATGCTCAACGAATGGATGGATTCCTATCATCCACCTTACGAAGGCATCCAACTCTTCGGCACCCGTTGGTCACCCAAAGCCTACGAACTCCGCATGTTTCTCGCTCAGAACCATCTTCCCTATCAGTGGGTGGATGTCGAGCAAGCGGAAAGCACGGATACCGCCTCCGCTCTCAAGAAACCCGATGGCTCAGCCGAAACCCTGCCGCTGATGATCTTCCCGGACGGCACGAAACTTTCCGAACCCACCACCGCCGCCCTTGCCCAGAAAATCGGCCTGCGCACCCGCACCGACGTCGAATTCTACGATCTAGCGATTGTTGGCGGAGGCCCCGCGGGCCTCGCCGCCGCCGTCTACGGCGCTTCCGAAGGTTTGCGCACGGTCATGATCGAACGGGAAGCCCCAGGCGGCCAGGCGGGTCTCAGCTCGCGCATCGAGAATTATCTCGGCTTCCCCGCCGGCCTCAGCGGCCGCGACCTCGCCCGCCGCGCCGTCGTGCAAGCCACCCGTTTCGGCGTGGAAATTCTCTCCCCGCAAGAAGCCGCCGGGGTACGCATCGAAGGCCCCTATCGCATCATCGAAATGACCGACGGTAGCAAAGTCTCCTGCCACGCCCTGTTGCTGGCGATGGGCGTGCAATGGCGCAGCCTAGGCGTGCCTGGCGAAGATCGCCTCCGCGGCGCCGGCGTTTACTACGGCGGCGGCATGACCGAAGCGATCTCCTGCAAAGGCGAAACCGTCTACGTCGTCGGGGGCGCCAACTCCGCCGGCCAGGCGGCCATCAATTTCGCCAACTACGCCACCAAGGTGGTCATGATCATCCGCCGCGAATCCCTCGCCGCCACCATGTCCCAATACCTGGTCGACCAGATCAAGAAAACTCCCAATATCGAAATCTGGCCGCAAGCCGAAGTCGCGGAGGTCCACGGCGACCAGCATCTCGAGGAAATTTCCATCCTCTGCGCCACCACCGGAACCATCGAACGCGTCCCGGCAAGAAGTCTTTTCATCTATATCGGCGCCCTGCCGCGCACCAACTGGCTCGGTGACCTGGTCCAGCGCGACGACCGTGGTTTCATCCTCTCCGGATTCGATCTGGTCCGCGACGGCAAGCGTCCCCACGGCTGGACTCTCGACCGCGAGCCGTCGCTGCTGGAAACCAACGTCCCCGGAATTTTTGTGGTCGGCGATGTTCGCCACGGATCGGTGAAGCGCGTCGCTTCCGGTGTGGGCGAAGGCGCGGTCGCCATCCAGTTTGTGCACCAGTATCTGGCCAAGGTCTCGTAAATCTCTGCACCAGGGAATCCACTGTGACTCATGAAACGATTGCCGCTCTGACACAGGAATTGCGAAAGACAGTCTCGGTCTTTTCTGATCTTCCGCAGGAGCACCTCGAATGGTTCGTCTCCAATTCTAATGAAGCCCGTTTCGGCCCCGGTGAAATTGTCTTCAAGGAAGGCTCGCCCGCTGAGTTCATGACCGTCATGCTGGAAGGCCGCATTTATGCGCGCCGCGAGACCGAAGGCGCTAATAGCCCCATCTTTATTGTCAATAAGGGAAATGTGACCGGTCTTTTGCCCTATTCGCGCATGACTCAAATCACCGTCACTGGACGCGCCGAAGAGCCGGTCCGTCTGCTATGGTTCCCCGGTGCGCTCTTTCAGGAAATGCTCCACCGCATGCCCCTGCTCGGCCAGCGGCTCGTCGGAATCCTCACCGATCGTGTTCGCGAAACCATCCGCGGCGAACAACAGCGCGATAAACTCGCCGCCCTCGGCAAACTTTCCGCCGGCCTGGCCCACGAACTCAACAATCCCGCTGCTGCGGCCGCTCGCTCCTCCGACGCCTTGCTCGACTGCCTGGCGCGCCTCCGCAAGTTGGACGCGCAACCTTATCTTTCCGAAGCCAACTGCGCCGCCATCGCCAAAATCGAAGCCGAACTCCGCGCCGAACTCCAGCCCGCCGTTTTCAAGGACCAACTCCAACGCAGCGACCGCGAAGAAGCTATCACCAAGTGGCTTGAAGCGCAAAAAATACCCGAGGCCTGGAAACTCAGTCCCTTGCTGGCGGACGCGAATCTCACCATCAGCCAACTGGAGCGCTTTCGCGATGCCGCGGGCGCCGCTCTCCCTGTGGCCCTCGCTCGCTTCACCACCATGCTCGAAATCGAGCGCATCATCGGCCAGATTGCCCACAGCACCACGCGCATTTCCACGCTGGTAAAAGCCATTAAGGAATACTCCTACATGGACCAGTCGCCCGTGCAGGAAGTGGATATCGTCCGCGGCATTGAAACCACCCTGTCCATCATGGAGCACAAGCTCCGCAAAGGCATTACCGTGGTCCGCGATTTTCAGCCGGATCTTCCCAAAGTCACCGCCAACGGCGGCGAACTGAATCAGATCTGGACCAATCTTATCGATAACGCCGCCGACGCCATGAAGAACAAAGGCGTGTTGCGCATTCGTGTGGCCCGCGAAGGCGAGGAGGTTCTGGTGGAAGTGGCCGACAATGGTTCAGGGATTCCCAAAGAAGTGCAATCGCGCATCTTCGAGCCATTCTTCACCACCAAAGGAGTAGGCGATGGCACCGGCCTGGGTCTCGACGCTGTCCATCGCATCGTCCGCAAAATGCGCGGCAACATCACCTTCACCTCCGTCCCCGGCGACACCCGTTTCCAAGTCCGCATCCCAATCCATCAACCCCTGTAGCTCAGGTCTTCAAGCCTGAGGGTCTCCATACCCCAGGCAAACTGGCTCCGACGCCAAAAAACCAGCCTTCCTCCTTGCATTGCTCACCCAGGATCGAAAACCCGCACCCCTAAAAAAGGAGGCGAGTCACAATCTTTTCCGAGGGGCGCCCCCGAACCAAAATGGGAAGAAAATCGCCGGCAACCCGATTTTTCCGTTCGAATGCTTTTTGCTAACTCTCTTGTTCCCTCCACTTAGAAATACCACCTAGTTCTGGTATTTAACTAATAATTACCTTAAAGTATTACTTTGAATGTCGGCGCGCCGACATTTTTCAACGTTGCAATTCCGCTCTTCTTGCGCGAATCCATCCGCCAATATGCTCTCCCCTGCTCTTTTCCTTTCAACAACAGCAGCTCTGCGTTTCATTGACAAAGCTCCGGCCCAGCGGCTACTGTGCTTGAGAGTCGTAAGTTTTTGCCCAATTCCAAACGAAATCACTTGATATGACCTCAGACTCGAACAAGTCCCCGAAAATGCCTTCTGCCCATCCACGAGTTCGCAAAGCGGTCTTGCCCGCGGCCGGCCTGGGCACCCGCTTCCTGCCCGCCACCAAAGCGCAACCCAAGGAAATGCTTGCGGTTGTGGACAAGCCGCAGATTCAATATGTTGTGGAAGAGTGCGTGGCCTCCGGCATCGAGCACATCATCATCGTCACCGGCAAAGGCAAAAATTCCATCGAAGATCACTTCGACAATTCTCCGCTGCTCGAGCGTTTCCTGGAAGAAAAGGGCAAGCACGAGCAGGCCGAGATGGTTCGCCGTATAAGCAACATGGTGCAGGTCAGCTACACACGCCAGAAAGAACCGCTCGGTCTTGGTCACGCGGTCCTGGTCGCCAAAGATCTGGTCGGCGATGAACCGTTCGCCGTGCTTCTAGGTGATGTGCTGATTCCCGGCGCAAATCCCGCCACACGCCAGCTCGTCGACGTGTACGAAGCCACCGGCACCGGCGCGATCGCCGTCGAGGGAGTCCCCCGCGACAAAACGCATCTCTATGGCATTGTCGCCGGCGAACCCGCTCCCCAGCCGCCGTTCGGCGAACGCCTGCTGCGCATCCGCGATCTCGTCGAGAAGCCCAAAAACGAAGATGCCCCTTCCAATCTCGCCATCACTGGCCGTTACGTCCTGCCGCCCGCGATTTTCGATTGCCTGGAACGCACCAAGCCCGGCGCCGGCGGTGAAATCCAGCTCACCGATGCCATGCGCCTGCTCGCCAAAGAGCAGGGCCTGTGGGCCTATATTTACGAAGGAATTTCCTACGATGCGGGAGACAAACTGGGCTTCCTGAAAGCCACCGTCGAGCTCGCCTTGCAGAACAAAGAACTGGGCCCTGACTTCCGCGCCTATCTCAAAAACCTGAAGCTCTAACTCTGGGCCTCAGTCCTTCTTCTTCGTGGTTGGCTTCTTTTCTTTGCTCTCTTTACTGCCAGACTCTTTCGCCGCCGACTCTTTAGCCCCCGATTCCTTCGTCGCCGATTCCTTGGATTCGCTTGTATCGCTTTTCGCCGCCGGGGCCGCATCGCTCCCCGCGCTCTTCTTCCCGGCATAGTCCGTCACATACCAGCCCGACCCCTTGAACTGGATGGCCGGCGCGGTCAACGTCCGCTCCACTTTTCCGCCGCAATGCGGGCACTTCTTCAAATACGGCCCAGACACGTTCTCGATTTTCTCCGTCCGCCGCTTGCATTTCGCGCACTGGTATTCGTACAGTGGCACAGCTGTTCCTCCTGGATGTTCTCCAAACAACCGATTATAGCATGCAGCTTCCCGCGTTCCGCCTCGCTCTCCGCGTGCTAAACTTTCCGTACGCACCCGTCATGAAGAACAACGCACACGCCGATGCATCGCTTTCCCCGCGCCGCGGCTGCTTGTATTTGGTGGCCACCCCGATTGGCAATCTGGAAGACATCACCCTGCGCGCGCTACGTATCCTCAAGGAAGTGGACCAGATCGCCTGCGAAGACACGCGCCACTCGCTGAAGCTGCTGAACCACTTCGAGATTCACAAGCCCCTGGTCAGCTATCACGAACACAACGAACTTACGCGCGCCCCGGAGCTTGTTCACGCGATGGAGCAAGGCGCGACGGTCGCACTGATCAGCGATGCCGGCATGCCGCTGGTCTCCGATCCCGGTCACCGCCTGGTCTCGCTGGCCATCCGCCACCAGATTCCCGTGGTCCCCATTCCCGGTCCTTCGGCGCTGCTGACGGCGCTGGCCGCCTCCGGGCTGCCAAATGAAGAGTTTCTCTTTCTCGGATTTTTGCCCAATCGCTCCAGCGAACGGCGCCGCGCGCTGGAACATCTGCGCATCGAAAATCGCACCATCATTCTTTACGAAGCGCCGCACCGCATCGCGGAAACCCTGGCCGACGCCTTGGCAATCTTGGGCGACCGGCAGGCTTGCCTGGCGCGGGAAGTCACCAAGATACACGAAGAGTTCCGCCGCGGAACGCTATTTGAACTGGTGCAATCGCTTGAGGAGCATCCCGCCAAAGGCGAAATTACGCTGATTCTCGGGCCGCCGGAAACCGGCGCTGCCGGAGCCCAAGTGGATACCGCACAATCACTCGCCGCACGCGTGGATGAACTGATCCACCAGGCCAAGCTGGACCGCAAGGAAGCCTTGAAGCTGGCCGCCAAGGAACGCGGCATCACCCGCCGGGATGCTTACCGGCAATTGCTCGACGAAGATTCTCCGGAACCGGAATAATCACTCGAATTCTTCAAACCGAAATAATACTTTGTCATCCTGACCGGCACTTTCTTTGTGCTGCGAAGGACCTCAACTTAAAAATTGCGCAAGTACTGAACCGGCTATCCTCGCCGAATAGCCGAAGGACGACACTTGCTCGGTAGCTTTGAGAGAGTGGTTGCGAAGGCTGCGTGTAGTGACAGTTAGATCTCAGTAGGCCGATTCCGAGCGGAATACGCGCTGAAAACGGGGACCGACAAACCGCACGCCAACAACTCTTTCCCCGTCGCTCAGCGATTCGCTGACGTGAACAACCTTGCCCTGGGTTGCAAAATCCTGCTCGCTGCGGCGCGGCACATGCCCTTGCGCGGGAATGCGGATCTCCAGGCTAGACCCGATCGCCACGTCAAACCGGGTGCGAAAGGCGGCCCCGCTGCGGCACAAATTTTCGCTGGCAGTATCTTCCTCGAAGGAGAATCCTCGCGCGTCCCGGCCGCTTACGCGCAACGGCAGGCGCACGGCAATCCTACGTTCGGACCTCTTGCGGATTACATCTTCGCTCACTGGGCTCATGGGCTGGTGTTCCCCCGTCGGCGTTCTTTTCCGCAAAGAAGCGTTCCACGTTCTCCACCACTTCCTGAGGAGTGCGCGCCGAATGCACGATTCGCCGGAGCTCGCTGCCGTTCCCCACGCCATGCGTAAACCAGCAAGCGAACTGCTTCATTTTTCCCACACCATCCGGTAGGTTTGAGTTAAGAATTTTCTGGTAGTAGCCAGAAAGTAACTGTCGGCGATCTTCTTCGGTGGGCACGTCGTATCGCCCCGTGGCGCGGTATTGTTCCATCTGCTGGAAGATCCAGGGATTGGTGGCTGCCGCGCGCCCGATCATCACGGCATCGCAACCGGTCTCTTTCACCATGCGCGCCGCGTCTTCCGGGCACTGGATGTCCCCGTTGCCGATGATGGGAATTTTCACCGCCTGCTTCACCGCCGCAATAATGTTCCAGTCGGCTTTTCCGGTGTAGCCCTGGGCGCGCGTGCGCGGATGAATCGCCGCCGCTTCCACGCCGATTTGTTCCGCCATCTTGACCACTTCCACCGCAACGATGGAATATTCATCCCAGCCGGCGCGCAGCTTGATCGTCAGGGGAATTTTCACCGCGGCGCGGACACCCTTAAATATTTCTTCGAGCAGCGGCAGTTCGCGAAGCAAGCCGGAGCCGCCGCACTTCACCACTTTCTTCGCGGGGCAGCCCAGATTGATGTCCACGGCGTCATAGCCGAGGTCTTCCACCATGCGGGCGGCATCCGCCATTACCTTGGGGCTTGCGCCAAAGAGCTGTGCGGCGATGGGATGCTCGTCCTCTTCAAAAAAAAGGTAGCGCAGGGTCTTTTTCGCGCTGCGGGTGATGCCTTCGGAGCTGGTGAACTCGGTCATCAGCAGGCCGCAGCTTCCCAAGCCGCGAATTACGCGGCGAAAAAGCGTGTCGGTCACTCCGGCCATGGGCGCGAGGATCGTCGCGGGACGGATGACCAGGTCGCGAACTGTGTATTCGGCGGGAATCATGGTGATTCTCTATTACTCAAGTTTAGCAGGTTCGCGCGGTTGTTTGGGTGATGGTGCTCTTTGCCTACTTGGTGGGAAAGGCTGCGACCGCAAATGCGGAGGCGGAGTCTCCGCACTCCAAGGGGGCTACTTTTTCGCTTCGGCGGCGGGTGGATTCAGGAATTTGTCGAGGCGCAGGAATTTGCGGCCCAGCGCACCGCTGTAGGCCGACCATTCGGGCTCCCCGGAATCGACCGCCAGGGCCGCGCGGATCGCTCCCATCTTCGAGTCCAGGTCGTCCATGTAATGGAATGCCAGAGCCTCGCGAATCATGGGCAGCTTGGGCGAGCCGAACTCGTATTCGCCGTGGTGGCTGATCAGGATGTGCTGCACCACGGTTTTGAGCCTCTCAGGGAATCCTTCAATCGCGTCCATCTCCTTGGATACCGTTTCCAACTCCATCACAATGTGCCCAAGCAACTGCCCTTCCGCGGTGTAGCTGACCGCGCGCTCATAGCACAACTCATCCAGCTTGCCTACGTCATGCAGCAACGCCGCCGTGAGCAGCAGATCCAAATCCAGTTCGGGATAGTGCGCGGCAATCTGTTTGGCCAGCCCGCACAAACCAACTACATGCTCGATTAATCCACCGATATAAGCGTGATGCATCACTTTTGCCGCGGGAGCCCGTTTGAACCGGGCCACGTTGTTCGGGTCGGTGAGAATCTTCGAGGCCAGCTTCTTCAGCCAGGGGTTCTTCATCTCCTCGATGTTTCCCAGAACCTGCGTGTAAAGCTCCTCGACGTCGTATGCGGTGCGGGGAAGAAAATCTCCCAGGTCAATCTCTTCGGGTTTGGCCACGCGGAACTGCTGCAAGGTCAGCTGCGGTTTATTACGGTAAATCTCCACGCGCCCCTGGACCTTAATGAAGTCGTCGCGGCGCACTTCCTTGGCCAGCGCGTCAAACTGGTCCCACATCCGGGCTTCCACGGTGCCGGTGCGGTCGCCCAGCTCCATGCGCAGATAGGGCTTGCCGTTGGCGGTGTTGCGGACTTCCTTTTCGTGAACCAGGAAAAATCCAGTGATGGCTGGATCGGGTTCGAGGTCTTTAACAAACAGTTTTTTCACACGGCTTACCCGGTTTTCTTTCCGAACAGCAGATACTTCTTGTGCGGCTTCTTCTCTTTGGTGACCTCGGGAGTCGCGCTGACTTCCTCGATTTCGGAGTTGCCGCCGCCGGCCATGTCCTGGTAACCCGGCTTGACCACCACGTAGCTCTGCTCGCGCAAGGTCTTCAGGTATTCGCGCAGCGCGGGCTCCATGCGTTCGCTGTACAGATGGTCCATGATTTCGTTTTCCACTTTTTCGTAAGGCTGCACACCCGCTTCGTAGCGCTCCAGCACCTGCAGAATCAGGAAGCCCTGCTTGGTCTCAATCACGTCAGTCAACTGGTTCTTCTTCATGGTGAAGACCTGGTCTTCCAGTTGCTTGGAAAGCTCGCCGCGCTTGTAAACGCCCAGGTAGCCGCCCTGTTGCGCGGTGCTGCCGTCCGAAAAACGCTTTGCCAGCACTGCGAAATCCTCGCCGTCATTGATGCGCTTCAACAGGTCATTGGCCTTTTTCTTCAGCTCGGCAACTTCCGCTTCCTTCTTGCCTTCCGTGCTGAGCTCGATGGCGCGCAAGGCAACCTGCTCCGGCTTCACGAAGTCGTTCTTGTGCTCATCGTAATATTTCAAGGCCTCTTCGTGGCTGATGGTGATGTGCGAACCCACTTCACGGCTGATGACTTGCTGAGTCAGAATTTTGTTTCGAATGTTATTTTTGAAGTCGTCCCAGTTCAGGCCCTCTTTGGTGACCGCGGCTTCCAGTTTTTCCATGCTTTCCAGCTTATTTTGGATACGGATTTGGTCAAGTTGCTTCACCACGTCGGATTCCACATTCAGGCCCAGATCCTTGCCGCGCTGCGCCAGCAGCGATTGATCGATCAAATCTCGCAAGGCGAACTTTTGCCGGTCTTCGACGGCGACTTGCAACTGCTCCGGAGTGCAACGCCCGCTGCAATCCTGTTGGGCGTCTTCGGCGGCGGCGGTGCGCGCTTTTTCGAGTTCCGAGCTGGTGATGATTTCGTTGTTCACCCGGGCGATGATCTCTTCAACCACCTTCCCTTCGCTGTTCACCGCGGGCTTCGCAGGTTTTGCCGTTTGAGCGGGTGGCGTGACCGGTTTTTTGGCGGGCTGCTCGGGCTCCGGCGCGGCCATTGGCGGCGCTTCCAGCGACGGGGGCTTCTGCGCTGGGGGAGTCTCTTGCGGCGGGTTCGCCGGGGGGGTCTGCGCCAGCAGCGGCAGAGCGAACAGCAAGCCGGCAAGCCATACAGTCTTCTTCATCATTTTCACCATGTTGAAAGTTTAGCCTTCTCCGCGCAACCCGAGCAATACGTTTCTCAACGCTCCCGGCACGGACTCCCCGCGCGCCAACTCCATCCAGAGCACGCCACTGGGGTCCAGCTTGATGCCCTTCCTCGAACGTACAACCTGGACTACCGCCGCGGGGTCCAACTGGGTCTCTGGATGGAACCTCAGGGCGATCCGGGTTCCCTGGCGCTCCACCGAAGCAATGCGCAACTTCTCACTGATGGATTTGAGCATGGCATACTCCAGAAGGTTTTCCACGGATTTCGGCAAGGTTCCAAAGCGGTCTTCCAGCTCCTTGTGCACATCCTGCTTTTCATCTTCCGTGGCGATAGTGGAGATGCGCTTGTAAGTGCGCAGACGCAAATTCTCGCTGGGGATGTATTCCTGGGGAATGCGGACGTCCATGCCCAGGTTCAGGGTGGTGCGGAGTTCCGGCATGGACTCATCGCCCTTGAGCTTGGCAACTGCGCCTTCCAGCATTTGCACGTACAAGTCGAAGCCGATGGACTCAATGTGGCCGTGTTGCTGGCGGCCCAGCAGGTTGCCGGCGCCGCGCAGCTCCAGGTCCAGGGCCGCGATGCGGAATCCCGCGCCGAGTTCGCTGAACTCTTTCATGGCCGCCAGGCGCTTGCGGGCGATGTCGGAAAGGATCGTCTCCGGGGGCACCAACAGGTAAGCATACGCGCGATGGTGTGAGCGGCCCACGCGGCCGCGCAATTGGTAAAGTTCGGCGAGGCCGAGGCGGTCGGCGCGATTGATGAGGATGGTGTTGGCGCGGGGAATATCCAGACCGTTCTCGACAATCGTCGTGGCCACCAGGACATCCGCTTCGTCGCGAATGAACTTCAGCATCACGGTTTCCAGTTCTTTTTCGCCCATCTGCCCGTGGCCCACCACCACCCGGGCCTTGGGCACCAGCTTGTTCACCAGCGTGGCCAGGGAATAGATGGACTCGACGCGGTTGTGGATGAAATAGACCTGGCCATCGCGGGCCATCTCGTTTTCGATGGCGCGTTGCACAATTTCCTCGCTGAAGGGCGCCACCGAGGTCTGGATCGCCAGGCGGTCCCGCGGCGGCGTCTCAATCAACGACATGTCGCGCAGGCCAACCAGGGACATATGCAGCGTGCGCGGGATGGGGGTAGCGGATAACGCCAGCGCGTGAACGTTCTTGCGCATCTCCTTCAAGCGTTCCTTGTGCGCCACGCCGAACCGCTGCTCTTCGTCGACGATCAGCAAGCCCAGATCCTGGAACTTTACATCCTTGGAGAGCAGGCGATGCGTGCCGATAACGATGTCCACCTTGCCGGCTTCCAGATCGGCAAGAATCACTTTTTGCTCCGCGGCGGTGCGAAACCGGCTGAGCATCTCAATCCGTGTGGGGAATGCCGCAAAGCGTTTCTTGAAGGTTTCAAAATGCTGAAAAGCCAGCACTGTTGTGGGCGTCAACACCGCGATCTGCTTGCTGTCGGCCACCGCTTTGAACGCCGCGCGCATCGCCACTTCCGTTTTTCCGTAACCCACGTCGCCGCAAAGCAGGCGGTCCATCGGCGTGGGGGTTTCCAAGTCTTTTTTAATGTCGGCGATCGCGGTGCGCTGGTCAGGCGTTTCCTCGAATTCAAAGGCGTCTTCGAATTCGCGCTGCCACGCGCCATCCGGGGAAAAGGCAAAACCTGTCGCGGTCTTGCGCTCGGCATATAGTGCGAGCAACTGGTCGGCCATGTCTTCCAGCGATTTGCGCACGCGGGTTTTGCGCGTGGCCCACGCCGTGCCTCCCAGACGGTCCAGCGGCGGATGGGTGCCCTCCACCACGCGGTAGCTCTGCACCAGGTCCATGCGCTCCAGCGGGACGTATAAGCGCGCGTCCTCCGCGTAGCGCAACAACATGAATTCCCCACGGCGGCCTTCGGACTCGATCAGCCGCAAGCCCTCGAACTGCCCGATGCCGTGGTCCACGTGGACCACGTAATCGCCCGGTTTTAACTCCGCGAAGTCGGCAAAAAATCCGCTGGTGCGAATCTTGTGGCTGGGCCGCTCCACCGGAGGGGCAACGTCGAACAAATCCCCGTTGCCATACATGGTGAGCTTAGCTTCGGGGAACGATACGCCCTGGGCAAAGGGCGCGCGCACCAGCACCAGCGCGGCACTCTCGGTGGCATTTTCCGCGGTGAACCCCGCCGCGGCTTCCTCCGTCTCTCCGAGCACATAGGGCACTTCATACTCGCGGCAGATGTCGGCGTAGCGCTCCAGCTCGCCGAGGCTCGCCGCCGTCAGATACACCGTGCCGCCGCTGGCGAGTTGCGATTTCACATCGCCTACGCAAGCCGCCACGTCGCCGTGAAAGCGCGTGCTGGGCCGGGAGCTCAGTTCGAAGCGCTGCCCGCCGTTCTGGGCGAGGTTCAGTTGCTCCAACTCCGCGCGGGTGGTCTTCGAGAGAGCTCGTTCCCACTCCGTTGCATTCCAGAAGTAATGCCCGACCTCGGGCGAATTCGCACGGCCGTGGCGTTCGTAATTTTCGGTTGCCGCTTCCTGGAGTTTCTTGCCTGCCTCGCGCAACGCCAGGGGTTCATCCAGAAACACGATGGGCGTCAGCGAACTTTCCGCCAGCTCAAAGAGCGCGCTGCCGCCGGCCTCCGCATCGCCGCCCAGCCAGCGGCCCGGCTCCCATTCCTCAGCTTCCCTGCTGCCGGGCGCAGGCACGCTCCATTCGGTCAGCGGCAAAATGGTGGTCTTGTTGACCGGGGCGACGGAACGTTGGGTGCGCGGATCGAACTCGCGCACCGACTCGACAGTATCCCCGAGGAGTTCGATGCGCACCGGGCGCAGCGCTTCCGGCGAAAAAACGTCGATAATCCCGCCGCGCACCGCGAACTGTCCCGGAAGATCGACCATTTCCGTGCGCGCATAACCGATGCTGCCGAGATGTTTGATCAACGTGTCGTGAGAAACTTCGGAATCCTTCGCGAGGATCTGAGCCAGCGTCAGATAAACGTAGGGATCCTGATAGCGCCACAGCGCCGCGGGCATCGGCGCAATCACCAGTGAAACTTCTCCGTTCGCCAGGCGATATAAGGTTGCGGCGCGCCGTTCCAGAATGTCGGCGTGGGGGGCTTGCGAGTCCCAGGGCAGGTTGTCGAACGCGGGCAGCACTGCCACGCCGCCGGCCGCCCCAGGAAAAATCTGGGCGAAAAAGCGCACGCTCTCCGCGAGTTCCTCGGCTCGGCGATTGCTTTCGGTGAGAAAAAAAGCGGGGCGCCGCAGCTCATGCGTAAAATAGGCCGCGCACAGCGCTTTAGCTACGTCCTGCAATCCGGAAAGGCCCACCAGCCCGGCGCCGGCGCGTAGTTCTCCCAGCGCGCCGTCCATGGAAGGGTGGCGCAGCAGACGCTCCAATCGTTCTCGAACCGCGGGCAGTATCATGCGTCTTGCAAAAAATTGCAGGCGGCGCAGGGTGTTCCCCTGATTTCCGGCGCCGCATTAAAAATGTATCGTTACGCGCGTATCTTTCGCAGGATTTCAGTCGTCGAATAGCCTTGGACGACGTCAATCAACACTACTTTGCCGCCCGCCGCCTCGACCTCTTCGCGGCCTACAATCTGATTCCCCGGCCAGTCGCCGCCTTTCACCAGGATGTTCGGCAGCAGCGCGGCCACCGTTTTTTGCGGCGTCAGCTCGTGGAAAACCACCACGGCGTCCACACATTCGAGGCTGGCCAGAATCTCAGCGCGCTCTGCTTCAGGAATTACCGGGCGGCCCTGCCCCTTCAGCGTCTGAACACTGTCGTCGCTGTTCAGGCCGACGACCAGTGCATCCCCCAAATCGCGGGCTGCCTCGAGGAGCTTGATGTGTCCCGGATGCAGCAGGTCGAAGCAGCCATTGGTGAAAACCACGCGCCTCCCGTTGCGTTTCTCGGGGCCAAACCGCAAAATAAGTTCTTCAAGAGTCAGAACCGCGGGGTGCAAAGGGTCTCCATGCTCGTTTCTGCCGGCGTTGGCGCCATTCCCTGTAAATTCCAATTCTATCACGCCGCTGCCGAACGCCGCTGGCGGGGCGGGCTTCGCGCATGAATCGCAAGCCGATCTGGCAAGCGCTGGCGGGAATCGCGTTGCTGATTGTGGGCGCGCTGTGGGTGTACGCGTCATCGCAGGATTACGTGCAGCGGCGAGTGGTCGCGGCGGCGGGCGCGTGCCGCGTGGACATGACCATCGTCGAGAGGCGCGAGCCGCTTGGGCAAGGGCGGCCGGGGGCGGTGGTGCTGTTTCATGGGCTCGCCGCTAACAAGTACATCATGTCGTATCTGGCGCGGAGTTTCGCGGAGCTCGGACTCACCGTCTACGTACCGGATCTTCCCGGACACGGACGCACTCCGGGGCCGTTCACTCCGCAAGCCGCGCAAGATTGCGCGCTTTCCCTGCTGCGTGGAATGTCCGCGCGCGGCTTGCTGGCGCCCGATCGCACCATCCTCGCCGGACATTCGATGGGCGGTGCAATCGCCTTGCGCGTGGCGCCACAATTCCGTCCGGCCGGGGTGATTGCGATTTCCCCGGCGCCGATGCGAGCGGCGCACGGAGTCACGCCGGAGAAATTGATCTACCAAGAGCCGCCGCGGATTCTCCCAAACACCTTGATTACCGCGGGGCAATTTGAGCCGCAGGGACTTGCAGCCAACGCGGCGGATCTCGTAGCCGGGAATACCGACCCGACGATCGAATTCCGCCAACTGCCCGGGCAGACCCATGTGAGCGAGCTGTTCTCTCCGGGAGTGGCACGAATGTCGCAAGCCTGGGCTGCGCGCGCGCTGAACGTTCCGAACCCAGTGCATGTACCAAGTCTGCTTTACTTTGGCGGAGGGTTGTTGGGCTTTTTGGGAATCGTGCTGCTGTCCGGCCCTTTTCTGCGAGAGTTGGCTGCCTTGGCTCCCGAAGAAGCAGCCGCGGACGAAAGCCAGCCGGGCCCACTGCGGGTGCTGGCGGAAGTGATCGTAGTTTCGCTGGCGACGGTATTTCTGCTGCGCTACTTCCTGCCGCTGCGCGTGCTGCGGCTGTTCGAGGGCGATTATCTCGCCAGCTTCTTTCTGCTGGCCGGCCTGATTCTGATTGTGTTCCATCCGAAACTTGCGCAATCGAAATTCGCCGCAAAATCCGGCGTCCTCCTGGCGGCCGCGATGGCCGGCCTTGTGCTGCATCTGCTGGTCACCGGTTGGTTCGACCTGACCATCACCAGCGCCTGGCTGAGCTGGCAACGCTGGGAGCGTTTTCCGCTGTTTTTCTTTGCCGCTTTCCTATTCCTGTACGCCGTCGAGATACTCCTCGGCCCAGTGGTAAAGGCGCGCGAGCGTCTGGCACTGGACTACCTGGTTTTGCTCGCCGCGTGGCTGGGGCTGGTATTCGGTACCTTTGTCCTGCATTCCGGGCAGATTCTGGTGGTCCTACTGATGCCTTATTTCGCGGTGTTCTTCGTGTTCACCCGCCTGGGTGCCCGATTGGTGCGCCGGCGCACGGGTTCGCCGACAGCCGCAGCAATCTTCGGTGCTATACTTTTAGCGGGTTTTTGCCTGGTACTCTTTCCCGTGTCCTAGGAGCTGCCAGCTACCCAGGGCTGTGCCGTGTCCCCCCGCTCCGGAGATGAACAAATAGTTCAGTAAAAAGGAAAGCATGCCTGACATTGTGATCATCGGTGGCGGACCTTCCGGCGCCATGTGCGGGGAACAGCTTGCACGCGCGGGGCATTCCGTTGATATCTACGACGAACACCTGGCGTGGGAAAAGCCGTGCGGCGGCGGGCTTACCTACAAGGCTACGGAACACTTCCCCTTCTTGCTGGACAATCCGCACCCCAAAAAATTGATTCGCAACGTGGAGATCATCAACGCGGAAAACCAGCGCGCCAAACTGGATTTGAAGCATCCCATCGTCATTTATTCGCGGCGAGTGTTGAACGGGTTGCTGCTGGACCGCGCCCGCGAGGCGGGTTGCAGGGTGCACCCGCTGCGGGTGCAAAACATTGACACCACCGCGGATAAGCCGCGCTATTTGGTCGACGGCGATTGGCGCAGCGCGAATTTCGTGGTGCTGGCTTCCGGTGCGCGCAACCAGATACTGCCCGGCACGCGGCCGCTGGCCGCCGATGAACTGGAAATGACTCAGGGATACTTTGTGCCGCGGACCTCCGAAGAAATTATCATCAAGTTTCTGGCGGACTTTGAGGGCTACATCTGGTCCTTCCCGCGCGCCGACCATATTTCGCTGGGCATTTGCGGAAGCATGGCCGCGCACACCAGCGCAGAGTTGCGCTCGCACCTGCACCAATTCGCATCCTCGGAAAACTTTGCCACGGAAAATGCCAAGTTTTACAGCCACGTGCTGCCATCGCCGCAGGAGCGCACCCTATCCGACCGCGCGGTGATTGGAAGAAACTGGGCGATGTGCGGCGACGCCGCCGCCTGGGTGGATCCGCTCACCGGCGAGGGGCTTTTTTATGCCATGCGCTCCGGCGAACTTCTTGGGCGTTCCATCGCCGAGGGCTGTCCGGAGTTGTATCCCGCGCGCGTCCGCGCTTCTTTTTCCCTGGAGCTCGAATTCGCGGCGCGCATCGTGCGGCGCTTCTATCGCGGCTCCTTCCTCGGATGTTCGGTAACCACGCGCATGGTGCAATTCTTGCAACGCAACGCCGTTTTCCGGCAGCTTCTCAGCGATCTTTTCTGCGGCACGCAGGATTACAGCACCCTCAAGAACCGCGTCCTTGGTCATCTGGGCGGCACGCTGAGCCAATTTGTAAATAGTGTCCTTAATTTGGACAAACCGGACCCCAAGCTGCGCCGGACCGTACCCGCGGCCGACTGAGAAATTCTCCCAAGTTCGGCTCATAAATCCGATTCGTTACCGCCGAAGAATATTTTATCGGCGGTCCTGCGCATTTGAGCGGCGCTCGCTGGAAGCGCGGGTACGCCTGTGGCAGCATGGGACCTTGCAGAGGCGTCGCGGAGGTTCCCTTGATCAGGCTGCTCTCGAAACGCAATCCCAGGCTGCTGTTCAATCTGTGGCCGCCGCTGGCAGGAGCGGGGATCCGCATCAAGCGCATTCAACCGGACTGGAAAGAAGTCGATGTGGAGATGAAACTCCGGCGGTGGAATGCCAATTACGTGGGGACGCATTACGGTGGCTCCTTATATTCCATGACCGATCCGTTTTTCATGGTCATGCTTATAGAGATTCTTGGGCGCGATTACATCGTGTGGGATAAAGCCGCCAGCATCCGTTTTCGCAAACCAGGGTGCGGCACGGTGTATGCGGAGTTTCGGGTTACCGACGCACAGATCGCGGAAATTCGCGGAGCGCTGAGGACGGAGGACCAGATCGACCGGGAATTCAGTATTGAGGTGAAGGATGGAGAGGGCGAGGTGATTGCGCAAGTGAGGAAGCTGCTGCAGTTTCGGAACAGGAAGGAATCCCCGAAGGCCAGATGAAAAGCGCCTCAACCCTACTTCCCGCACCTCAGGGGCTGAAGCCCATCCTCACCAGAGACGATTCGGCATGACAGAAGCCATGCCCTCTCACACTCCAGATACGGGTCACTCTCTAGCCGAGGACTTTGGCGATGCGGTCGCAAGCCCAGTCGATTTCTTCGCGTTCAATCACCAGCGGTGGGGCGATGCGAATAATGGTTCCGTGGGTTTCCTTGCACAGGATTCCTTCGTTCTTCAAAGATTCGCAGTACGGGCGCGCGTCGGTATTCAATTCGATGGCCAACCACAGTCCGCGCCCTCGAATCTCACGGACCACATCGCTGCGCAGGGTCCGCAGCTTTTCCAGGAAATAGGCGCCTAGCTCGGCCGAGCGCTCCACTAGTTTTTCTTCCACCAGGATGCGCAGCGCGGTCCTCGCCAGGGCGCAGGCCAGCGGGTTGCCGCCAAACGTGCTGCCGTGGTCGCCCGGTTGGAACACCCCCAGAATCTCTTTCGACGCCAGCACCGCCGACACCGGATAGAATCCCCCGGCCAGGGCCTTGCCCAAGATCAACACATCCGGTTGAACCCCTTCATGCATGCACGCGAAGAGTTTCCCGGTGCGCCCGAGTCCGGACTGAATCTCATCGGCCATCAGCAAGACGCGGTGCTCCCGGCAGATTTCCGCCGATTCGCGCAAGAATCCATCGCGCGGAATGATGACTCCCGCCTCGCCCTGGATGGGCTCCAGCAAAAATGCGCAGGTATTCGGGGTAATCGCCGCGCGCAGCGCCGCCGCGTCGCCAAACGGAATCGCGCGAAATCCCGGCGTGAACGGCCCGAATCCATTTTTGTATTGTTCTTCGGTCGAAAAACTAACCACGCTAATGGTGCGCCCGTGAAAATTCCCCTCACAAACGACGATCTCAGCTTGCCCCTCGGGGATTCCCTTGATTGTGTAGCCCCACTTGCGCGCTGCCTTCACCGCAGTCTCGACGGCTTCCGCGCCGGAATTCATCGGGAGCGCCATGTCCATGCCGGTGAGTTCGTGCAATTCCTTATATAGCAGCGGCAACTGATTGTTGCGGAACGCGCGCGAGGTCAGCGTTACTTTGCGAGCCTGCTCAAGCAACGTTTCCACGAGTCTTGGATGGCAATGTCCCTGATTCACCGCGGAATAGGCCGCCAGGCAATCGAGGTAGCGCTTGCCATCTACATCAAACACCCACACGCCTTCGCCGCGCTCGATCACGACGTCCAGCGGGCTATAATTGTGCGCCCCATACGTCTCTTCCAGCGCGATCAGCTCTTTGCTTCCGAGTAAATGGAGTTCCGTGGCAGGCATGCCGACACCCTACTCTCGTAAAATTCTCAGGTCGTTCCAACGCCAGGCGGGGTGCGATTGGCGGCTCTTCAACCCGGTACACGTTGTGAAAACATTATGGCACCCGGCTGCCGATTCCGCTATACACCGCGTGGTTCGCGATCCGAATTTTCGGTGTATCCGGCGGATGGCACGATGCGTCCAAAACAGGAGGAGTGTGATGACCAAACCAACTTTTGCGCTGATTGTTCTTGTATGCTTCGGTACGATTGTGGCCCTGGCCCTGCCGGCGCATCGTCCGGCGCGTACGCCCGCCGACGTTGCCGAGCTCAACGTCAGGATTCAAGAGTGGGCAGTGCCGACCAAAGGCGGGCATCCCCACGATCCGGCGGTGGGGCTCGACGGTTCGCTGTGGTTCACCGAGCAGATGGCCAACAAACTCGGACGGCTCGATCCAAAGACCGGTGAGATCAAGGAATATCCTCTCCCTTCCGACAAAAATGCCGGCCCGCACGGATTGGTTGCCGACAAAGACGGGAACATCTGGTTCACCGCCAATTTTGGAGGTTATATAGGAAAACTTGATCCGCGCAGCGGGCAGGTGACGCAGTTCAAAATGCCGATTGAGAAAGCCGATGATCCACACACCGCGGTGTTCGATGCCCGTGGCATTTTGTGGTTCACCGTACAGGGCGGGAACATGGTCGGACGGCTGGATCCGAAGACCGGCAAGTTCGATATGAAGGAAGTCCCGACCGAATCCGCCCTGCCCTACGGCATTCAGATCAACAGCAAGGGAGTTCCGATCTTCTGCGAGCTGGGCGCCAACAAAATGGGGTCGATCGAACCGCAGACCATGGCTATCAAGGAGTACTCACTCCCCGAAGGCGTGCGTCCCCGCCGGCTGGCCATCGCCGCGGATGACACGGTTTACTTCACCGACTTCAAAAGCGGGCACCTCGGAACATTAAACACGTCCAACGGAAGCGTGAAGCTATATCCCTCCCCCGGAGGAGCAGAATCCAATCCTTACGGTATCGCCATCACTCCGGACGGCATGGTGTGGTATAGCGAATCCGGGGTGCACCCGAACACTATGGTGCAGTTCAACCCAAAGACCCAGACGTTTGCGCGCGCGATGATTCCCTCGGGAGGGGGCGTCGTCCGGAACATGGCGGCCACGTCTGATGGCCGGGTGTATATCGCGTGCAGCGGGGTGGACAAAGTGGGTATCGTTTCGCCATCCCGATAATTTCCGGGGCGATTTGCGCGCATGACAGCCTTGCTTCAATTTTTGCTTCAGCCGCCGGAGGGACGCGCCGCGATAGTTCTAATCCGGGTGGCCGTCGGGCTGATTTTCCTTACCCAGGGGATATTGAAGTTTCTGGATCCGAATTTGGGTGCTTTGAGGCTCGCCCGCATTGGGTTTTCGCATCCCTACTTCACAGCGCACTTTGTGGGCAGCTTTGAAATTGTGTGCGGGGGTCTGGTTCTGCTGGGGCTGTGGACACGGGCCGCCGCCTTGCCGCTGCTGATCGTGATTACCACGGCGATCGTCACCACGAAACTTCCGGAGTTGACGCGCGCGGGCCAGGGATTTTGGTTCATGGTGAGTGACGCGCGAACCGACTTCGCGATGTTGTGTTCGCTGCTCTTTCTCATATTCGAAGGAGGCGGTCCGTGGTCGCTGGATGCCCAGAGCAGTTCCCACCCATAAGGGGCGTTCCCTCATGAACAAATTTGTAAGATCGCGGCGAGACTTTCTGCGAATGGGCGGCCTTGCATCAAGTGCTTGGATTGCTTCCCCGCGTTTCGCCAATGGCGCTCTGGCAATTCCAGGGGCCAATCAAGATGCCGTGACTGCCGACTTCACCCTGCAAATCAAGGCATCTCCCATTGAGATTGCCCCCAAGCGGATCGTGTCCACGGTTACCTACAACGGCCAGTTTCCCGGCCCCTTGCTTCGCCTGAAAGAAGGCCAGCAAACCATTATCGACGTCTTCAACCAAACCGACACTCCAGAGCAGTTACATTGGCACGGGATGCAAGTTTCTACCGATGTGGATGGCGCAGCGGAAGAAGGAACCCCGTTCGTGCCCGCGCAGGGCAGGCGGCTGCTTGTTTTCACGCCGAGACCCGCGGGCTTGCGCTTTTATCACACCCACAATCGAGCTGGGGCCGACCTCTCGGCTGGGCAATACTCAGGCCAGGTCGGACCAGTCTACGTGGAGCCGCAAGAAAACCCCGGCCGCTACGATCGCGAGGTCTTTCTGGTCCTGAAAGAATTCGGAGCGAGCTTTAGTAAGGGCGGCGATATGGCGCAGGATTTTCTCTCGCCCTCCACGGTCGTAAACTCCCTCCGGGACGCCGGTGAATCGGCGATGAAAGCATCGCTCGCCAAAGGGATGCCGCACGGTTATGAGGTCGGCTACGACTCCTTCACCATAAATGGGCGGATGCTCGGTCACGGCGAGCCCATTCGCGTGAAACGCGGCGAGCGCGCCCTCTTCCACATCTTGAATGGGAGCGCTACTGAGATTCGCAGCCTGGCGCTGCCGGGCCACACCTTCGAAGTAATCGCGCTGGACGGCAATCCGGTTCCCGAGCCGACAAAAGTCCCTGTGCTCTGGATTGGCACCGCGGAGCGCATCTCAGCCATCGTGGAGATGGATCATCCCGGCATTTGGGTTCTGGGGGATCTGGACAACGACGATCGCCACCATGGGATGGGAATTGTGGTGGAGTACGCGGGCCACTCTGGAAAGCCGCTGTGGATTGCACCGCCGGCGTTTCGCTGGGATTACACGCGCTTCGCAAAGCCAGGAGCCGTTGCTGCGGCACCAGATGAAATGATCGATATGCTTTTTGCAAAGGACAATGCTGCCGAGGAGGGTTTCAATCTCTGGACCATCAATGGCAGATCCTACCCCATGACACAGGGGGTCGTTCCCGCCTCATTCCATCTGCAACAGGGCAAGCGCTACCGCATCAGGATGCGCAACGCGAGCGACGACATTCATCCCGTCCATCTCCATCGCCACAGCTTCGAACTCACTCGCGTTGCCGGAAAGCCCAGCGCGGGTATTTACAAGGATGTGGTCATGCTCGGCGGGTATCAGGAGATTGAGATTGACTTCGTCGCCGACAATCCCGGCCTTACGCTGTTCCATTGCCACCAGCAACTTCACATGGACTTCGGCTTCATGACTCTGTTCGACTATCGGTGACGAGAACGGAGACGATTCTCGGCGTCATGAGCACGTCAAACCTATACACGCTAGGCGGGTTAAGAGATACTACGCCCACCGACGCCGCTCCAACTCGGAGGGCGTCCCATGTTCGGCAATCGGCAAGGCGGGAGACGAGGCCATGAGCGGCGGCAACGACCCAGGACCGGCAATTCCTAAATTAACTCTGGTTCACGTCCTCGTAGGGGTGTTGCTCACGGTGCTTTTTGTGGCAGCTACACGCGTTTACGAATTCGAGTTGCCGCTTTGGCAGCGCGTGGTGGTCAATGGCGAAACCAACCCCGATACGCTCCACGTCAGTGGCGAGTTTGTCGAAAACAATCTTGGCACGGCCCGGGAACTCGATGGTTCCTACACCCTCCGTATGATCGCGCAGCAATATGTTTTTGTGCCGCACTGCGTGCGCATTCCCGCAGGGACGCCCGTGCACATCCGCATCACCAGCGCCGATGGCGCGCACACACTAACCGTTGCCGGCCTCGACTACAAAGTCAAAGTTGTTCCCGGTGTTATCAGTCAGAATGTGATGCAAATTACGAAACCCGGCGCGTACCCGATGCCGTGCAGCGAATTTTGCGGCACGGGGCATTTTGCGATGAATTCGCGGCTGGAGGTCGTGCCGGCAGAGCAGTTCCAAAATCTGAAGCCGACGGATAGGGTGGCCTGTGGAACGCCGTAATCACTTGGGCCTCCGCCCCAGCGTATTTTCAGCACTCGTCCTGCCCCTTGCCTTGGGGGCTTACATTGCTCTGTCCGCTTCCTCCACTTCGCAGCCATCGCCGCGCGTGCCATCCAATGTCGCCTGGACCGAAGAAACAGTCGGAGAGACTTCAACAGGGAGCGCCTTTCGTGGACTCCTGCTCGCCAAACACTGCGAGCATTGCCACGGCGGCGAGGGGTTCAGCGCGAGCGGAGAAATTCCGAATCTCGCGGGCATGGATCGTCTGTCATTCTGGAAACAGACGGAAGACTTCGCTTCTCGGAAACGCAATTCCGCGGTCATGAGCAATGCTGTTGCACAACTCGACAGCGCGGACTTCGCGGATCTCGCTGCCTACTACTCCGAATTGCCGACTTCCGCCGATCCTTGGGACAAACGGGCGTTCCCGCAGCCCGGCATTTCGCCGGCACAATCCGCACGCGCGGGGCAACTTATCGTTCTTGGTGATGTCTTGCGCGGCATCCCGCCCTGCCAGTCCTGCCACGGACCAGTGGGATTCAAGAAGGGTGCGCCGGATCTCTCCAAGCAAAATACCGACTACCTCTTCTCTCAATTACGAGATTTTACGAGCGGTGCCAGGACCAACGACATCAATATGCCGATGCGCAGCATCGCCGCCCTGCTAACGGAAGACGAGCGCCATGCGCTGGCCGCGTATTATGGTTCAGGGCTCGGCCAGGTTCCGGCGAGCGCAGGAATCTCTCATTAGTGTTGCTCGCCCCTTTGATATTTCCATCTAGCACCGAGAGAGAAGCGCGCTGCTTTCTCCTGCTGCCCCTAGTAATCCCGCCTGAGCTGGATAATCTGGATCGCTCCCGGCAGCATGCGTTCATCCGGGGAATTAACTGGGACCAGCTTCCCGATGGCTCCCGGAGGTGCTATCCAGCGAAACTTCCTGCACTTCGGTAGCGCGGCAAAGGGCCCATCGTCGGAGGGGCACGTCTCTGCGGGAGCTTGGATTGGAACGCGACCACTCTGACTCCCCCGAACTACTCCCCCCGGGCGAACCCTTGAGCCGGCCATAAGTGCCATTCGCCGGCCGCGCGTAGTTTCTTTGCCGGTTCGCGCATCGAAGAGGTATCCTTCACAACGGATAACGACGACTATGTCTTTACGCTCAACGTACACACCAACAGCGGTTAAGGGAGCTTCCGGGGAACGGTCGTCGAGCCGGGCCAGCGCGGGCGAAGCTGCGGAAAAGAAAACCAAGAAGAAGGTCAACTGGGGTTCCCTGCCGGAAATCTGGGCGCTCATCCATCCGCGCCGGGGGATTCTGTACGTCGGCTTTCTGCTGCTGGCCATCAACCGGGTTTCCGGTCTGGTCTTGCCGGGGTCCACAAAATATCTTTTGGACAACGTGATCGGCAAGCATCAGAAGAATCTGCTGCTCCCTTTGGTGCTGGCCGTCGTTGGGGCAACCCTGATTCAGGGATTGTCGTCATTTGCGCTGACGCAACTCCTCTCCAAATCCGCGCAGCGCATGATCACCGATTTGCGCAAGCAGGTGCAGGCGCATATTGGGCGGCTTTCGGTGAGGTTCTACGACGCGAACAAAACTGGGGCGCTGGTTTCGCGCATTATGAGCGACGTGGAGGGCGTGCGGAACCTGATCGGCACCGGGCTGGTGGAATTTGTGGGCGGCCTGATGACCGCGATTCTGGCGCTGGGCGTTTTGCTGTATATAAATGCGGTGATGACTTTGGTCGCTTTTGCGGTCCTTATCCTCTTTGCGTTGTTCCTCAACAAGGCATTCTCGACCATCCGGCCTATTTTTCGGGCGCGGCCAAAGATCAGCGCCGAAGTTACCGGGCGGCTCACCGAGTCGCTAGGCGGGGTGCGGGTGGTGAAGGGGTATCACGCGGAAGAGCACGAGGAGAATGTGTTTGGGGCCGGGGCGCAACGCCTGCTCGAAAATGTGCTGCAGACGCTGACCGCGACCTCGATCATGAGCCTTTCCGGGGCCATGCTCATGGGCCTGGTCAGCGCGGTGATCATGTATTTGAGCGCCAGCAAGATTCTGGCCGGGCAGATGACCATTGGGATGTTCTTTTCCTACACGATGTTTTTGGCGATGCTGATTGCGCCCGTCTTTCAGATTGTGGCCATCGGAACGCAACTTACGGAAGCCATCACGGGCCTGGAACGCACGCGCGAAATTCTGAATGAAGCGAAGGAAGATCAGGATCCGCGGCGGACGGCAACGCTGGAGCGGATTACGGGGCGAGTGGAATTCGAGGACGTGCATTTTTCGTATGAGGCAAAGACAGAAGTGTTGCACGGGGTCAGTTTTGTGTCCGATCCCGGCACGGTAACCGCGCTGGTGGGGCCGTCCGGCTCGGGCAAGTCCACTATCATTGGGTTGGTTTCCGCGTTTTACACCCCGACGCAGGGCCGGATTCTGGTGGATGGGGTGGACCTCTCGACCGTGCAGCTGAGTTCTTACCGCACGCAGCTTGGGGTGGTGCTGCAGGAGACTTTTCTCTTTGACGGCTCGATTCGCGAGAATGTTTCTTATGCGCGCCCGAACGCCACCGAAGCGGAAATTATGGAAGCTTGCCGGATCGCGCGGGTGGACGAGTTTGCAGAGAATTTTGATAAGAAGTACGACACCGTGGTTGGCGAGCGCGGCGTGAAGCTTTCCGGCGGTCAGAAGCAGCGGGTTTCGATTGCCCGCGCGATTTTGGCCGATCCGCGGATTTTGATTCTCGACGAGGCCACGTCGAGCCTGGACTCGGAATCCGAGGCCCTGATTCAGGAAGGGTTGCGCTACCTGATGCGCGGACGGACCACCTTCGTTATTGCGCATCGGTTGTCCACGATTCGGCGCGCGGAGCAGATTCTGGTGGTGCAGGAGGGCTTGATTCTGGAACGCGGGACGCACGATTCGCTGTACGCTGCGCGGGGACGGTATTTCGATTTGTACACCAGGCAGCATGCTGTGGAGACCAATCTTTTTCTCGCTCCTGGCGAGGGGGACACCGTGGAAGAGGACGGCAAGGATGGGGTTTCCGGAGCTGGCTCCGGGGGAGCGGCGCTTCCTGAGGCGTTGCAGGCAATGCGCAATCGGAATGTCTAAGAGTCGCATTCACGCAGAGGCCGCGTAGAAAAGCGGTCTGTCTCGGAAGGTGAGCCCTACAAGAAAGCGGCCCGTTGGCACCAGGCGGACGGGCCGGAAAAACTCAAACATAGAAAAACTTTAGAGGGAGGGGCGGCGGAGGACGGGCTTCTTGGCTTGGGCGGCAGCGTGAGTGGGCAGGAGCGTGGCCATTTTGCGGATCATGGCCAGGACCAGGCGCTTGTCGCCTTCGGAGAGCGTGGTGCTGTACTTTTTGATTTCGGCGAGGAAGCGGATTTCGTCCTGGCTGAGTTCGCCGAGCATTTTCTGGGTTTCTTTGTCGCGGGGAGTTTCGGTGCCGGGGAAAAAGTCGGCTAGGGAGATTTCCATGGCTTCGGCAATCTTCGCGAGGGTTTCGAGCGAAGGCACGGTGTGGCCGTTTTCCACGCGAGAAAGGTAACAGCGGAGCAATCCGGTGCGGCGCTCGATGTCGCCTTGCGACAATCCGCGCTGGCTGCGGTAGGTTTTGATGACTTCGCCGATGTTGACCTGTGGTTTCTCTTTAGGCACGGTTTTCTCCAATCGAACTGATAGCTTAGTCGCTAACAGTAGAAGTGGCAAGAGGGAATCGCACGGCGATGGTAGCGAAAAGGTAACGGGCGGGGGAAAGCTTACAGCCGACAGCCTACAGGGTTTCGCGCCGCGCCCCAATGGCGAGTTTCAATGACTAGCCTAGACTGAGATTCTTCGGGCATCTTGATCGGATGCCCTCAGAATGACATTTTCAAAATTTGCTGCTCAGAATGCAGCTTAGTGGGCGACCGTAACGGCGGCTGGAGTGATGTTATAGCCGTCGAGGTAGAGAAAGGCCTCCTGGCCTTCCAGGTCGGGTTTTAGGAAGCTGGCCACGACGGATTTCTCTTCGCCGGGGAGCAGTGAGAAGTAGTTGTCGTCCCAGAAAATGGGGACGACGTCGTCGCCGTCGCGGCCTTTGGTCAGGCGCGCGTGAACCATGAAGGCCAGAGCTTTGCTGGTGTTCTTCACACGAAGGGTGATCAGGTTGGTGGCTGTGCCTTCGTGGATGGAGGCTTGTGCATCCAGTTCGACTTGCGGCAAAGAGCTCAAGCCCGTCAAGTCGGCAAAATCTTTTTGCGGGGTGTAGACGGTGTCCTTTTTGTGTTTCCAGTCCATGGTGTCAGGCTTGGTGGAGAGCCAGTAGAAGTTGTCGCTGACGAGTTTGCCGGAAGCGTCGTGGAGTTGCAGTTTCAGGAAGTAGGTGGTGGAGAGTTTTTCGGGAGTTGGTAAATCGAAGGCCTTGGTCGCGGCGTCCGCGGCGAGATCAATGGTGGCTTCGCGGGAATCGGATTCCTTGGAATCGATGCCGTAAAGCTTGGCGGTGACTTTCATGCCTTTCAGCGCTTCGTATTGGCCGTTTACCACCGAAACGGAGTTGGTGTCGTAGTCGTACTGAACGTGGACAATTTCCTGGGCCTTTTTGGTGCCGAAGTAGCCGCCTGCAGGAACCAGATAGTAATCGTAGAGGTGCCAGATGAGCGAAGGCCAGGCGTTGTTGAGCATCCACTGGATCACGCCGGTGGCGACGTATTTGTTGCGGCCGTAGGCTTCGAACATGGAGCGCTGATTGTCGTAGGTCATGGCCTGGGCTTTGCGTTCGAAATCGTCGAGAGAGGTGGCGGGGCCATAGCGGCGAGTGAGCGCATCATTGAAAACATCAATGGTGGTGAACCGCTCGCCGCCGGCGTGGAAATTCCAGTAATCGTCGATGGGCCATAGATGTTCCTTGGGGATGAATTTCGCGAGGCTTTCTTTGGGAGGAATCGCGGGGCCGGGGCTGGTCTCGGTGTTGTAGCCAAAGGCGCCGCCGGCTTTTTTGTCTGAAAGCCAATACATGGGCGGAACGTATTCATAAGGGCCGGTCATTTTGACGCCGGATTTGCCCGTGAGTTTGGTTGGAGTTTCGGAAGCAGAGGAGATGGTGGGATTCGGCCATTCGAGATTCTTGAGGATTTCGAGATACATGCTTTCGATTTCGGCTGGCGGTGGGCCGTCGCTGCCATAGAGCCAGACGAAGACGCTGGGATGGTTACGGAGGCGGGAAATTTGATCGAGGAGGGAGGCGGCGGCGATTTTTTTTGTTTCGGGAGTCCATTTGTTCCAGTGTTCCCAGGCGTCGCAGCAGATCCAGCCGGGCATGACCAGGATGCCGAGTTTGTCGGTTTTGGCAAAAAATTCATCGCGATCGGTCTTGCCTTCGAGGCGGATGGTGTTGAGACCCATGGCTTTGACATAGGCGAGGTCAGCACTCACCTTCTTGGAATCCCAGCGGAGGAGCATGTCGGGCGCCCAGGCGGCGCCGCGGATGAGGACGCGCTTGCCGTTCACTTTGAAGAGGCGGCCGCCGGTTTCGGTAAGTTCGGAGGTGACTTCGCGGATGCCGAAGTCGATCGTGGCGGAGTCCGAAGTATCGGTCCCCATCTTCACGCTGAACCTCGCGGGATACAGATACGGGTCGCCCATCTGGTACGGCCACCAGAGATGCGGCAAGTTCAGCTTCAGCGCGGTATATCTTTCGGGGTCAAAGCGCACGAGCCTGGATTCATGCGCGGCGAGTTCGACAGGCTGCTCCAGGTGGATGGAGCTGATGTCGGCAACCAGTGTGGCTTTGGCTGGATGATCGGTGGTGTTGCGTAGTTCGGCGCTGAGCGTGAGGTCCGCGGCGGAATAATCCGAATGGAGCTTTGACGAAACGAACGGATGGCGCAGCGTGACGTCGCCGCTGGAAGAGAGAAACACTTCGCGCCAGATGCCGGCGTCCTTGTCGGGGGGCGTGGGATTCCAGTCCACCCAGGTAAGGCCTAGATCATTTTTTTCGGGGGCGAAGATTTCGACGGCCAGCGCGTTCTTTCCGCTTTTGTGCAGAAGTTCGCTGATGCGGAATTCGTAAGCGCGGTAGGCGCCGGCGACTTCCGCGCGATCGGCGAGCTGCTTGCCGTTGAGCCAGATGTTGGCGCGATAGTTGATGCCCAGGAAATGCAGCCACACGGCGCGATTGGCATAGGCCGTGGGCGTGGCGAATTCGGTGCGAAACCAGTGTGAGCAACGGAAGGGACTGTCGGCCGGCATATCGAGATTGGCGGCCTGCTTCTTGTTGTCGTTGAATGCGCCGGGGAAAGATTTGAGATTCAGGCCATAGTTGGGGTCGGGGAGAGTTTTGTCCGCTACCAACGAGCCGACGATGGTGCCGGGAACCATGGCGGCGTGCCACTTGGAATCGTCGAAGCCGGCGAGCGAGATAGCCTCTGCTTTAGCGGAAATTTTGCAGGCGGATTCGAGGCGCCAATTGGTGTGCAGAAAAACCTGGGCGGCCGTCGAGTCATCGGCAAAGAGCGTGGCAGTAAAAACGGTGGGGAGAAGGAGCGCAGCAAGAACCACAAAGGCGGAGCGAAGGCGGAACATAAGTACCCTCACGATTGGATGAGTTGCCGCTGAGAAACTCGCGGTTGTCGATAGCTTACATTAAACCGATTCAATACAGGAGTACTTCTTCGCTACCGGGGCCAGGTACTCAGAACGGCCACCCGCCGAGGCGCTCGGCCGCTACAAGACAAGGAGCACCCCAAGAGGGTGGAGCAAGCTCGCCTCAACAAGCGCGCGACTTGTAGGCAGAGATACCTGGGCGGTTTTTCGCTTGTAACGTGGGCAAGTGAACCAGTAAGCTGCCCGACGGTCATATTTTCTCATTTCATAGAGGGTTCCGGGGCTAATTGCCTTCCGGGAAGGAGAATCCGCATGATGCGTCGCGCCGCAAGTCTCTTGTGTTTCTTGTGTTTGTTGGGGGCCGTTTCCGTTCACGGGCAGGCCAAGCGAAAAATTATTCTGGACCAGGATGCGCGGGGTCCCGCGACGACGGACCAGCAATCGATGCTGGCGCTGCTGAACGCGCCGCAGGTGGACGTGCTGGGCATCACCATTGTGAGCGGGGACATGTGGCGCGATGAGGAGGTGGCGCACACATTGCGGATGCTGGAGTTGACGGGCCATACCGACATCAAGGTGTATCCCGGGGCGATCTTTCCGCTGATCAACAGCAAGGAAGAGATTGCGCGGTGGGAGAAACTCTATGGAGTGGTGCGCTATCAGGGTACCTGGAAGTCGTACGGCTCGGGAGCATCGCGCAAGGAAGCGCATGGACCTTACGAAATACCGGAATTGCGGGAAGGAAAACCGACGTTGAAGGCGGAAGAAGAGGATGCGGCGCATTTCATTATTCGCATGATGCATAAGTATCCGCATGAAGTGACTATTTATGCCGGAGGACCGCTGACGAATCTGGCGCTGGCAGTGAGCCTGGATCCCCAGGTGCCGGAATTGGCGCAGGAGCTGGTGGTAATGGGCGGAAGCATCGGGCCCGAAGTGGCGATGGACTGGAAGACGGAGAATCGCAGGGAATTCAATTTCTGGTTCGATCCGGAATCGGTGCACATGGTGCTGCGTGCGCCGTGGAAGAAGATCACCGTGACAACCGTGGACATTTCCGTGAAGACAAAGATGACCAAAGAAGTGATTCAGCAAATTGCCAGCGCGGGGACGCCTTCGGCAACCTACATTGGGAAGTATTCGGGCGAAGAATTTTTGTGGGATGAGTTGGCCGCGCTGGCCTGGTTACAGCCGGATATCATCACCAAGGAAGTGAGTTTGTATATGGACATGGATATTTCGCATACCGCGGGATACGGGAATACCCTGGTTTGGACCGCGGAGGAACATCCTGGATTGGGAGAACAATTGGTGCATGTGCAGACGGATTTGGACAATGCGAAGTTTATGAAACTGCTGGTGGAGTTGCTTTCGGGGAAGGCGGGAAAGAAGTAGGGAGTTGTGGAACCTGGCCGCTGTAGCTCAGGCCTTTGAGGCCGCAGGGTGTTCATCCTTATGGCGCGTTTCTGCGGCGAGCATTGCGCGATTTTGTCGGCGCTAGGGGAACCCTCACCCCTGAAGGGGTGCGCTAAAGGAAGGTCGGCCCTTCCTTGCGCCACACGCCAGGGATCGACAACTGGCATTTCGCGCAGCTCCCATTTTTCAAGCGATTGTCCAGGACGTCGTGCCAGGAGCGGCGGATGAGCACTTCGCCGCACCGCGGGCAATAGGTATTGGCCGCGTCGCTAAAAATATTCCCCTCATACACATAGTGCAAGCCCGCCTTCAACGCAATCTCCCGCGCATGGTGCAGCGTTTCCGGCGGCGTGGCCGGCTTATCCCGCAGTTTGAAATCCGGATGAAACGCGGTGAAGTGCAGCGGCACATCGGGGCCGAGATGCTCCAGAATCCACTCCGCCAATCGTTGGGATTCCGCGGGATCGTCATTCAAGGTGGGAATCATGAGGTTGGTAATCTCGAACCACACGTTGGTCTCATTCTTCAGCCACTTCAATGTTTTCAGCACCGGCTCCAAATGCGTGAGCGTCACCTTGCCGTAAAACTCCTCGGTGAAAGCCTTCAAATCGACGTTGGCCGCGTCCACGTGATCGTAAATATCGTGAAACGCCTCATAGGTGATGTACCCATTCGTGACCATCACGGTCTTCAGTCCGTACGGCTTCGCCGCGCGGCAAATGTCGATCACATATTCGCCCCAGATGGTCGGCTCGTTATAGGTAAAGGCAATCGAATCGCACCCGTATTGCAACGCCAACAGCGGCACTTCCTCCGGCGGCACGTTTTTCGAATGCACTTGATCCTGATGCGACTTGGAAATATCCCAGTTCTGGCAAAAGAAACACCCCATGTTGCACCCGGCCGTGCCCATGCTGAACACCCGGCTGCCAGGCAAAAAATGGTTCAACGGTTTTTTTTCGATGGGGTCGACTTGCAGCGCGGCAGGCGCGCCATAACCTAAGCTATAAAGCTTCCCGTCCTGATTGATGCGGATAAAGCAGAATCCCGATTGCCCGGGATGAATGTGGCAATGCCGCGGGCACAAGTAGCAGTGAACGCGGCCGCTGGCTTCCACTTCCCACCAGCGCCCCAGGTGCAGAGCTTCTGTCTTCTGGAGGACCTTCAGATCGCTCATGATCCTCCTCCTGTGAACAGTATACTCCGCGGAGCGAGCGGGTAGGTGCAGCCGCGTTCGCGCAGTCTATTTGTGGAGGAGTTGTGAAGGAGGCGCCGCGGCTTTAGGCGTGGCGCCGCTGCACACGGCGGCGTTCGGCGGACCAATCGGTAAACCGCCGCAATTGGTCGCGGTACTTCCAGGTGAGTTGCAGGAATTTCTTGGCGGTCAGATTGGCCGCTTCTTTTCCGAGAAACGTTTCAAACCGCCATTGCAGGTAGGGGCTGTCCCAAGGCCGCAGCCGGTACCCGCGCGCTGCATTCCAGTAAAGAGAAAGCGTCTTCCACATCGGTCTTACCTTTCAAGCACAAAATCGAATCAACCCATCGGAGCGGACAGGTGTTCATGCACCAGCACCCAATTCTTGCCCTTCTTTTCCCAAATCCCGGTGTAGCGGATTTGCGCATCGATCGTCTTTCCGTCTTTCATCTTCGCGGTGAGATGCATCGGCACCGTCGTCCACGCGATGTTTCCATGGCGTGTCACCTTCAAGTCTTTACCTGCGGTCAAGGAGCCGTTTTCCATGCCGTCAAAAAGGTTTTTCCTTACGCCGGCGTCGTAATCTTTCCAGCCGGAATAGGAAAACGGAGATACGTCATAAAACACCAGCCCCTCGTCCTTCGCGTAGTACTTTGCGGCGTTACTCGGATCCTTGGAACTCCACGCGGCGCAGTAACCGTCGATCAGCTTGCGGAACGTCGCGTCATCCGTGGCCTTCTGTTGGGCGCGCGCGCCGGCAAAGGTCAGCAACCCGCAGAAAAACGCCAGCAGCACGTATAGAAACCAGTGATTAGCCGGCTTAGCTATGGGTCGCGTCAAATCTGCCGCTTTCGGCATGCTTACCTCGCAAGTCTGTTTTACCTGGTCAAGACGGGTGACACTGAAGCAAGTGGATGTACCTTAGACACATTCGAGGAACAATTCAAGGGGATTTGCGATAACCGTAGAGATTAAGCCGCCAGGCGCCGGACCCAGATACGCGTTGTTGCTGGTTTGCCCAAGTACATCGTATGTCCACCGGCGCG
Organism: uncultured Acidobacteriota bacterium; assembly: GCA_963781995.1. Taxonomy (GTDB): domain Bacteria; phylum Acidobacteriota; class Terriglobia; order Acidiferrales; family UBA7541; genus Acidiferrum. The sequence goes on from CAWAHR010000002.1 coordinate 603,037, forward strand.
CACCGTCATGGTCTCATCGTACTCGCGCTTCAACACTTCCACTTTTGTCGCCGGCAAAAGACGCAACCCTTCCAGAAATTCCAGGAAGCCCTCATCCTTTTCATAGACGCACAAAATCTCCGCGCTCTCGCGGGCTTTCAATTCCGAAAGCAGCACTCCGCCCTGTTTGCGTAGCTGCGCAATTCCCCCGGACATCGGCACGCCGTGCGGGCAAGTCTTCCTGGCCGCAAAGCGTTTAAGCAGCAGAGCCTCCACTTCCGGCGAAATCGCGTGCTCCATCCGCTCGGCCTCGGCGTGCGCCTTGGACCACGAAAGCCCGATCACTTCGGTCAGCAGCATCTCCGCCAACTGGTGCCGCAACATCAGGTGTTGTGCCGTTTTGCGTCCTTGCGCGGTCAGGTGAATCCGGCCGCCGCGTTCGATCTTCACGTGGCCGTCGCGGGTCATGCGCTTCAACGCCGCAGTTACTGCCGGCGGAGTGACATTCAACTCTTCGGCAAGCCGCGCGCTGATGGGGACCTGATTCTCTTCCAGCATCTCCCAAAGCGCTTTGAGATAATCTTCCTGAGAAACACTGGTTCGCTCGCGCCGCACTTGGTCTCCTCTACGTTTCCCTGCCGGCCGCGCCGCGCACAACGCGCAAGCGCCGGGCCAGGTCCCTCACGCGCACCTGGATGTCCTCCAGGATTCTCTGATAAGTGGCCCCATTTTCGCCATAGGGGTCAGCCACGTTCCATTCTTCCACAGCATTGTAGCGCTGCAACACCAGTAAGCCCGGCTGGCCACTGAGATTCAACACCAGGTCCACATCCTCGGCCGAAAACTCGTGTAGCCCTTTCGACGCCAATCCTTTTGCGGAATAGCCGTTTGACTCCAGGGTCCTCCGGGTGATCTCTGGAACCATACCCATCGGAAACAGGCCCGCGCTGGCGGCTACGATCACATCCGCCGCATCTTGTCTGGCGATGGCCTCCGCCATCGGGCTACGGCAGGCATTGCCCACACACACGAAGAGTACGTTGATTTTTCTTTTGTAGCCCATCTATCTCGCATTCGATGTGAATTTGAGTCCACGCATCATCGCGCCGCCGCCGTGGCCGCGCGCTTCGCCGCCATTTCCAGGAAATGTTCGTGCACGGTGGTGTCGTCGGTCAATTCCGGATGGAACGTCGCCGCCAGCACGTTCCCCTTTTCCACCAGCGCCGGCTTCCCTTCATGTCGCGCAAGTACCATAATGTCTTTCCGCATTTCTTCGATGATCGGCCCGCGAATGAAGACCATCTCCAGGGGCTCTTTTTTCAAGGCGCAGGGCTCGAAAAAAACGTCGCTGGCTAACTGCCGCCCGTAGCCATTTCGCAAAACCGTCATATCCAGCAGGCCCAGCGATTCCTGCGGCGGATTTTTCACTTGCGTCGCTAACAGGATGGCTCCGGCGCAGGTGCCGAAGACCGCGCCTCCCTGCCGCGAAAACTTGCGAATCGCCTCAAATAATCCCTCTTCCTGTAAAAACTGGAGTTGCGTGGTGGATTCGCCGCCGGGGAGCACAATTCCGTCGCATCCTTCCAAGTCCTTCACCGTGCGTACTTCCACGGTCTCAGCGCCCAACCCCCGCAGCATCGCCGCGTGCGCCGCAAAATCGCCCTGGATGGCCACAATCCCGATCTTCACGGTTCCCTTCCTCTTCCCTGCCGCGCCGGAACGACGCGGCCGGGCGCACTCAGCTTTCGCCGCACTCCGCCCGGCCACTTTCTTTCTGGTGTTAATCTTCTTGCTGGTATTTACGCGGCTCTTCAAGTCCCACCTTACCAGCCGCGCGTGGACAACATGTCTTTCTCTTCCATTTGACGCACATCGATTCCCGGCATCGCTTCGCCCAACTCCTCGCAAGCCTCCAGAATCGCCTTGGGATCTTCAAAGTGCGTGTTGGCCTTCACGATGGCCTTTGCGCGGGCTTCCGGATCGCTGCTTTTGAAGATGCCCGAGCCCACGAACACCGCTTCCGCGCCAAGTTTACGCACCAGCGCCGCGTCCGCCGGAGTGGCAATGCCGCCCGCGGAAAAATTTGGCACCGGCAGTTTGCCGGTCTTGGCGATCTCGCGGATCAAATCGAGCGGGGCGCCCATTTCTTTTGCCTCGCGCATCAGTTCGTCATCCCGAAGCGTGGTTAGCTTCTTCATCTGCGAAACGATTGCCCGCATGTGGCGCACCGCTTCGACCACGTTGCCCGAGCCGGCTTCGCCTTTGGTCCGGATCATCGCCGCGCCTTCCGCAATGCGCCGCACCGCTTCGCCCAGGTTGCGCGCCCCGCAGACAAAAGGCACGCGATAGTCGTGCTTCCAGATGTGGTTCTCTTCATCCGCAGGGGTCAACACTTCGCTTTCGTCGATGAAATCGACTTCCAGGGCTTGCAGCACCTCAGCTTCCGAAAAATGCCCGATGCGCACCTTGGCCATCACCGGGATGGTTACCGTCTTCATAATTTCACGGATAACCTTGATCGCCGCCATTCGCGCGACGCCGCCCTCTTTGCGAATGTCCGAAGGCACCCGTTCGAGCGCCATGACCGCGCAAGCGCCGGCTTTTTCCGCGATGCGCGCCTGCTCGGCGTTGGTGACGTCCATGATCACGCCGCCCTTCAACATCTCCGCGAGGCCGACCTTCACCCGCCATTCATTCGAACCTTTGGCCTTCCCGCCGTGACCGTTACCGCTGCCGTTTGGTTTCTTTGCTTGCATGTTCCTTCTCCTCTCGAAAATTTGGAACTCCCCAAAATCTCTTTACCGCGCGGAGCGCAGCCGTTCAAAATGCTGTTCGTCAATGGCCACGAAACGCGCCGTGCCCCGCGCCAACAAATTCCCCCGGGCGTCGCGAATCTCGCCCACGCGGAGCCGGTTTCTGCCCTGCTCTTCTTCCTGCCAGCCTTCCACAACAATTTCCTGGTCCACGGGAACCGGCTTGCGGAACGCGACATTCAGTTCCGCGGTGACCGCTTTTTCATCCGTCAATTTCGAAAGCTTGCCCATCGCTTCGTCCAACACCACCGCGATGATCCCACCATGCGCGAAGCCGGCTCCGCCGGCGTAGTTCGCGCCCAGCACAAATCGCCCGCGGATGCGCTTGGCGTCAAGATCGAGCTCAAACACGAGTTTCATCCCGGCTTCGTTGCTGCCGCCGCAGCCAAAGCAGCGGTTGGCTTCCTGGGTGCCAAGTTTGAGAATCCGCGCCATGCCTAGACCAGCGCCACATGCGCGCGTTCCGCTCGCCGAGTTCCCCGCTGCCGTTTGCGCATTTCGTTCTTCAGCAGATCGGCGAGGATCGTGACGCCGCGCGCGAGTTCTTTTTCGTTCAGGCTGGCGAAACCCAACCGCAAGGTGTTGGGCATGGGCGATTGCACATAGAAATATCTTCCCGGAGCAAACAGAACACCGCGTTCCCGCGAGTGAATCATCAGTTCGCTCGCGTCGAAGCCCGGCGGCAACTCCAGCCACAGGCACATTCCACCCTCCGGCTTGGTCCAACGCACGCCTTCGGGCATCTGCCTGCGCAGGGCTTCGTCCAGCGCGCGCAGCCGTTCGGCGTAAACCTTGCGCATTTTCGCCAGATGTTTCTGAAACAGCCCGCGCTTCAGGAACTCCGCCAACGTCGCCTGCGCCAGTTGATCGGTGTGCAGGTCGGTCATCTGTTTCACCAGCCGCAGCCGCTCAATCGCCGCGGCAGGCGCAACGATCCAGCCCACTCGCAATCCGGGAAACGCCACCTTGGCGAAACTATCGATGTGGATCACCAGATTGCCGCGGTCGAGTTGCTTCAGGGAAGGAATCCGTTCTTCCTTGGAATTCAGGCGCGCGTAAATGTGATCTTCCACCACCGGCACCTGATACCGGCCGGCAATCTCCAGCACCCGCCGCCGCGAGGCCAGCGGCATCGAGGTTCCCGTCGGATTTTGAAAGTCCGGAGTCAGCACCAGCAATTTCACTCGATTCGCGGCCAGCGTGGCTTCCAACGCTTCCAGATCGAGCCCCAGTGCGCTGCCCGGCTCCATATGCGTGCGCACCGGCACGCCCAGGCACCTTGCCCTCACGCCGTGGAAGACTGCCGAGGCTCCCGGATAGGTGGGATTTTCGAGCACGACTGTATCGCCGGGGCGCACGAACGCTTTGGCAATCAGGTCCAGAGCCTGTTGGCAGCCGTCGGTAACCAGCAGCGTTTCGTCCTTCGCGGGAATTCCGTCCTGGTGCAACATTTCGAGCAACGCTTCTTTTAGCGGTGCGTAACCATCCGAAGCCCCGAGATTCAAAATGTCCTGGCCCTCGCGGCGAAGAGCGGCATGCGAGCAAGTTTGCAACTCCTCGACCGGGAAAAACTCCGGATCCGGCCGGGCCATCACGAACGAAAGCGCGTTTTCCGGCGCAGAGGCCGTCAAGCGGCTCAGAATCTCTTCGCTGCGCTCATCCGCGAACAACAGTTCCCAACGCAAGCCGTCGCCATTCGACAACGTCGCGGGTGGCGGGGGCGTGATTTTTAGCCCATTTCCGTTTTGGCAGATGTAGGTGCCGCGGCCGACGTGCCCCTGAATGAGGCCCTCGGACTCGAGTTCCGCGTAGGCGTTGGCGACGGTGGTGCGGTGCACGCCCAGCATGTGGGCCAATTCGCGGCTAGCGGGGATGCGATCGCCGGGGCGCAGGTCGCCGGCGTGCACCAGTGAGCGAAGTTGGTCGCGCAACTGGATGTACAGGGGAATATGGCTTTCGGGCTGAAGGTGTAATGGCAGCATTGTCTCTCACCCTAGCCCGATTCTACCAGAGATTGGCCTAATAAAAGAGCCAATATGTCTTCTGCGGGGAGCGCGTGAATCCTCGGCGTGTAGCTCAGGCCTTCCAGGCCTGAGGGGTTTTGTGGCAACCGCGCGATCGTGCCAACTCAGCGTAAGCCCTCACCCCTCGAAGGGCTGAGGTACAAGCTTCAATCTGGCCGGATACCACCGGCGCCGTTTTTTTCTCCCGCTCGCAAATCGCGGATGCACAATTTCGTCCAATCGTTGGCATCGCATTGATAGATCTGTTTGAGAGGCAAATCCTCGTCCTGCACTTCGTACGAACCGAACTGCATGTCTTCGCTGTCGTCCACCGAAGCCACCACCACCGGGCTCCCCTCGCCCACCCGCACGCGAAACTGCCGGGTGGCCGGCTCATAATTCGAATACAAGAAACAATGGCCCACGCAGGCGCGGTCCACCACGTGTAAAGTCCCCATGCGATAGTCCGGCGGCTCAGAGATCGTGGCAATCAGCCGCGTGCCGAACGGCAATGCCCGTGTAATGCGCTCCGCATTTTCTTCCGCGCGGCTCGCCAATCCGGTGTCCCTATAAACAAACGTGAAATACGCGGCGGCGCACCCTGCCAGCGCGATCAGGTGCCACACCCGCGGGCGCAATGTCCCCAGCCAGCAGAACACATAGATCGCGCTGAGCAGCGTGAGCCTCGTCACCAGCAATCCAATCCATCCCGCATTTTCATCCGGCCGGAGATTTTCCGGCAGCAGCGAGGTCATGCAACACGCCACCACATAAAATTCCGGAAACAGCCTGCGCTCTTTCCAATTCCCTTTTCCCCTTGGCAACGGAATCAGATCCAGCGCGGTTGCCACCACCACAAATACCAGCATCGCCAGCGCCACGTAGCGTGTCTCCGGCCGGAAAATCCAGAACTGGTCGAAGCCATTCCACTGGTAAAACGGCCGGTCCGGCCAGTCGGCTTGAAACTCCGGATGCCGAAGGAGCACCCAGCGCACCGCGAGGCCAATTCCAATCGCAGCCGCCGGCGGAATCCATTCTGCCCAACCGCGCATTCGCGGCCACAGGAGCCGGTACGCCCCCGCCGCCACCAGCCACAAAAGTCCCAGCGGATGGGCCAGCAATATCAGCGGCGCCAACAGCGCGGCGAGCAAAATGCCCCACCGGGCGCCCTCCCAAAGCGCCGCCAATCCGAAACAAGCCAGCCCCACCGAAAGGTAGTAGTTCATGAAGCCCATGTGAAAAACGCAGCCGTACGCCAGCATCGCCAAGCCCGGGACCAGATACCACGGCCGGCGGCGCGTCTCCACGCTGATCAAAGTGAACACGCCCCAGAAAAACGCCAGTACGCACACCGAGACAGCCATTTTTTCCGCCGCTGAAAATCCAAACAGTTTGCCCAGATTCAGCAACAGCAAATCAAACAACACATTCTTCCACTGCCACACCACATAAACTCCCGGCGCCCGGCCCTCCCCAACCAACTGCGCCAGCCACGCGTTATACACATGGCTGGCCACATCCCCGGCCTGGATGTGCGGGTGCCAGAAGCACGGGACCAAGACCGCTAGCGAAACCAGCAGCCCCAACCCCAATTCTGTTTTTCGTTGCATTTTGAAGGAAGAATAAAAGGATGCTTCGCCAATGCGCGAAGCTCTATCCGGAAGCTGGTCCGCCACACCCGCCGCAGTTCCCATGCGCGGTATTGTATCGTTTCCCGCCGCTCAAAAAGAAACTGGTGCCTTCGGCCTCGGGCACGGTCGAAACACTTTAGAAACAGTCGGGGCCACCCGAAGGTGGCCGCTACGATAATTTAAGGCAAGGTTTGGGAAGATTTTCCGCAGCGGCCGGCTGGACGCCAACGGCTACCGCGTCGGCTGCGCGTCGCCGAGCTTCTTCAAGCGGTCGCGCAATTTCCTCTGCAAGGGGCTCGGCGTATTCGGATTAAACGCCACCAGGTACCAGAGCGGCTGAGTCTTGTCCCTGCTTAAATAAGTCAATGTAGCGGGATCTGCGTTGGGGTGGCGCGCCACGTTCTCGCGAATCGCTCCATAAGGATGCTTCGCCAGCTTGCACAAGGTCTTGGCGTTGGTCCGCGGATGCTCGCTGATCAGCCGCAGCATGTAATAGTCTTCCTCCGGGGCTTGTTTCACCAGCTTTTCAAGCATCTCCGGCTTGGCTTCCGCGCTCAACACCAGCCCGATTTTCTCGTCCCACGCGGTATTTATCTGGTTCAACTCGCGCGTCCGCGCGTGGATCAACTCCTCCAGGGTGCGCCGCTCCTGCTGCATCCGCGCGATCGGGAGCTGCGAGCCCTCGAGCGAGTCCAGGACCCGCAAAAGATGCTGGCGTTCCCCGAAAACGATCTGCGAGGTGCGATCGATCCGCCCGTTTTCTTTCTCTTTGTGCTGTACGAGGTCCGAACGTCGCATGTTTGGATGCTCCCAATCGCCCCCGGGCCTATCATCGAACGGAACGAATTCCCTGCCGGCCTGCTCTGGAAGGCTCATAAAATAACGCTACTTTCTGGTCGTGACTGAGGCTCGATTGAATTATCGTCCGGCAGTGCGATAGGGTAAAGATTCGCGCCATAAGGCTGTGCCCGAAGTGCAACGCCCGTGCGGAGGGGTTTAGAGGCCGCCGGCAAATTGTCACTCCTGTAGCTCACCCCTTCGAGGAGTGCGGGGTTTCACAGCGCGGGCACGATGGCGATGCGGCAACGAAAACCCTCAGGCCTCGAAGGCCCGGGCTACAGAGCAAAGGAGTTCCATGTCGGCCTTCTCAGAACATCGCGACGAACTCGAACACTCCGAGCAACGTTACGGCCGCGACCGTGGGCGCCTCGCGGTCTCTCTCGACCGCATCACCAACGCCTTGGTCCTGGTCGGCCAGCACGGCGTCTATTGCACCAGCATGCGCAACCCCACCGTCCCGGCCATGGACCTGCGCATGGTCACCCAGGAACTAATCCACGCCAAAGAACTCATCCAGTCGGTAATGGAAGAGCTCCGCAAGGCCCGCGAAACGAACTAGCGGAGCGGTTGTCAATCGTCGGTCTGTGATTTTCCGGCAAATGGTGTTTGGTTGTTCTACTTCAGGAAAGGATTGGACTGCTTTTCTTCCCCGATGGTCGTCGCCGGCCCGTGCCCGGGGTGCACCACCGTCTCTTCCGGCAACTGCATCAGCTTTTCGCGCAACGACTCCATCAGCTGGTCCATCGAGCCGCCCCACAAATCCGTGCGCCCGACACCGCCCGCGAACAAGGTATCTCCTGCGAAGAGTTGCGGCAGCGCCAGCTTCACTTTCCCGCACTCCTTCGGCAGGAAGAGCGACACGCTTCCCGGGGTGTGCCCCGGAGTGTGAATAACGCTGGCCTCCAGGCCCCCCCACGGCAGAATATCGCCTTCTTTCAACAATTGATCCACATCAGTGAGTTCAGGCGTGGCCAATCCGAGGAACGCGGCTTGCACATCCATCCCGTGGTACAGCGGCAAGTCCTCGCTGTGCATCATCACCGGCGCGCCGGTGTACTGGTGCAGCTTGGCCAGCCCGCCGACATGGTCAATGTGCGCATGGGTGCTGACAATCGCCATCACCTTGAGCTTGTAGCGCCCCAACATGCTGAGGATCCGTTCCACTTCATCGCCCGGATCCACCACAATCGCTTCGTGGGTTTTCGGGTCCCCGATGATCTGGCAGTTGCACTGCAGCATGCCCACCGGAATTTTCATGTAAATCAGTTCCGGGTTCGCCGCGTTCGGCACCTGGGCTACCTTATGCGTTGCATCCATAACACTGAGTATAGCGAGTTTCCCCAGGATTTCCTCGCAACCTGCGGGGCCCTCTCGCTGCCGTGGTCGGGCCGTTTTCACTGCACCGGGTCCGCCTTCGTAAACGGACGGCCACAGAAGGCCGTCCCTACACCCCTCTGCTACACTGAGAAGGTAATGAGTAGCCCCTCGAATTCGCCGGCCGCGACCCTCTCCACGCCGCTCGCCGAATTTCATCGGCGGTCCGGCGCGCCACTCGCCTCTTGGTTCGGCTGCACTCTACCAGACCACTTCGGCGACTGGCTCGGCGAATACCACCAACTGCGCGAAAGTGTCGCCCTGCTCGACAAAAACTACCGCGCGTATCTGGATTTCACCGGGCCCGACCGTGTCCGCTACCTCAACGCCATCCTCACCAACAACATCAAGGACCTGCGCGAAAATCACGGAGCCATCTCGCTGTTCCTCAACCCGCAAGGCCGCATCCTCGCGGAGATCGAAACCTACGAGCTCCCCGAAAAGCTTTTTTGCGTCTCTTACGCCAGCATCCGCGAACCGCTGATCGCCGCCCTCGATAAATACATCATCATGGATGACGTCACGCTCACCGACCGCACGGCCGACTTCGCCACTCTTGCCCTCGAAGGTCCGAAAGCCGCGCTCCTTGCCGAAGAACTCACCGGCGTTGATCCCGCTGATCTCGCCGAACTCGAAACGCGCTTGGTCTCCTTGCAGCGGATTCCCTGCCGCCTCGGCAAGCGTTCTCCCGGCGGCGCGGCCGGCGCCGAATTCCTGGTCGATCGCGCGCACGCGGAAGAGCTCTGGAAAATTCTGCTCGAAGCCGCGCGCAAGCACGGCGGCGGCCCCGCCGGTTATCAGGCGCTCAGCGCTCTTCGCCTCGAACAAGGCATTCCCTGGTACAGCTACGACTTCGGCGAAAAGCAGATTCCCCACGAAGCCGGCCTGCAAGACTCCCACATCAGCTATACCAAGGGCTGCTACACCGGCCAGGAAATTGTCGAACGCGTGCGCTCCCGCGGCCAGGTTAATCGCGTACGGGTCACTCTGAAATATGACACTCCGCAACCCCCAGCCCCCGGCACGCTGCTGCTCGCCGAAGGTAAAGAAGCCGGTTACGCCACCCGCGCCGCATTTTCTCCCAAGCTGAACGCCCCTATCGGCATGGCCTACCTCCGTCGCGAAAAATCCACTCCTGGCTCCATCGTCGAACTTCCCGGAGCCGCCGGCACCGCTACTATTGTAGCCACGCCAATTGCCTGATCCTATAGCCTGGGCGTAGAATCGCCCCATCATGTTCGAGCGCTATACTGAAAAGGCCCGCCGAGTAATCTTTTTCGCGCGCTTCGAAGCCAGCCAATATGGCAGCCCGTACATCGAAACCGAGCATCTTCTCCTGGGCTTGCTGCGGGAGGATCCAAACGTGGCCAAACTTCTGCCGGAGATGAAACCCCTCTACGAAATTCGCCAGGAAATCGAACGACACATTGAGCGCCGCGAGCGCATTTCCACCTCCGTCGAAGTCCCGCTAACCACCGAATGCAAAAGGATTTTGATCTTTGCAGCCGAGGAAGCCCAACGCCTCGGCCATCAACACGTTGGCACGGAGCATTTGCTTTTGGGGATTTTTCGGGAGAGTCAGTGCTTCGCTGCCACAATTCTGCACGCCGATAAAATCGGTTTCAGCCAGTTGCGCGAAAAAGTTCGATCTTCCCGCGCGCGATCGGGCGGAGCGCCGGCTGCGGTCGAATTGCCCAATCCCCAGGATGCGCAGCAGTCCCTGGACGGCTTTCTGGCCAGACTGCGCGACGGCACTCTGAAGGAGTTACACGATTATTTCGCTTCGGACTGTAACTTCGTCGATGCCTCTGGGAGAGTTTGGCACGGCCGGGAGGAAATCAACAAGAATCTCGAAACTCTCCTGGCGCCCTTCGCCAAAAGGAACGCCAAACCCTTTGCTGCGACGCACACGTATAGCGGCGAATTTCTTTGGATCTCCACGGTCACTTGGATGAACGTGTACCTGGCGGGCTTTTCCCCGCTCGATCTCTTTCGGATGTCCATTGTTTTTGGGAGCACGGACGATGCCCCTACCGTCTATCTGATCCAAATAACATCCGTCGCCCGCGGAGCTGTGGGCAAATCCGCGGCCAGTTAGCCCGTATTTCTTACGACCAGAAATCTTCTTGGAATTCAATCGCCGACTCAGTATGTCATCCTGAGGGCCGCGTTTCTTGCTGCCCGAGGACCTCAGCTTACGCCGTCGGCAAGATTTTTGAGTTGAGATCCTGAGGCTATCCTCGCCGAATAGCCTCAGGATGACATTTGCTCGCGGGGGTTTGATACGCGATCAGCTTTGTTCGCGAGAGTGGGACTAACCCGCCGCGCCGCTCAATTCCCTGATCTGCCGCACCAATCTTCCGCGGTCATCCGGTTCCATGGCGATGAACTGCACCGCAATGCCGTAGTGCTCCTGATAGCGCCGCACGACGGCGCGCCCGCGCACCTGTCCCAGGGGCATATCCAGAAGGATTTGCACCAGGCTGCGAATGGCCACTTTTCTTTTGGTCCGCAGAAACAGCCCGCCGACCGCCAGGCTCTCGACATAGGAAACGTCGCGCTGCACTCCCGAACGCCACGCCACCAGCACGTTGGGAGGCGGCTTTATCCGCGGGTAGGCTCTTTGTTCAGCGACACTCATGCCCCCGTCCTTTGTGTGCGGCAGTCTAACTAGGGCTGGGGGCTGCGTCCAGAAAAACTTCAGTCAAACTCGCGCTTTGGCGAAGCCACGGGAACTCCCGTAACGCCGCCATCCTGGCGGCAAAGACGCTGGCCGGCTGGATGCCGGCGCTACCAGCACTTGCAACAATCGCGGCGGCTCAGGCGAGGTTCAATGCCCTCTTAAAGGAGCCCTTTTCCGCATCGATCTTCTTCTGCAACTGCAAAATTGCGTACAGCACCGCTTCGGGCCGGGGCGGGCATCCGGGCACGTACACATCCACTGGAATCACCTGGTTGCAGCCCTGCACAATCGCGTAATTGTTGAACACACCGCCCGACGTGGCGCACGCGCCCATCGAAATCACCCACTTCGGCTCCGGCATTTGGTCGTAGAGCTGCCGGATCACCGGCGCCATCTTCTGCGAAAGCCGCCCGGCCACAATCATCAGGTCCGCCTGCCGCGGCGATGGCCGGAACACTTCCGCGCCAAACCTGGCCAGATCGAATCGCGAAGCCGCCATGGACATCATCTCAATCGCGCAACACGCCAAGCCAAATCCCAGCGGCCAGATGGAACTCCGCCGCGCCCAGTTCACGGCCTTATCGAGCTGCGTGAAGATAATCCCCTCATCCTGCAGCAGCTTCCCGAAATCATCCGGTTTTGTAAGCGTTACATGCTTCGCCAGATTGGTTTCCATGGACCCTCTCTTCTACCTCCCCATTTTCACACAGCCACCGGGAAGTCTCAAACGCCCGTTCTCACTCACGGCACCCGCAGCACCACTTTCCCAAACTGCTTGGCCTTCTCCAGATAGTTGTGCGCCGCCATGCAGTCGCTCAATTCAAAGACCTTGGCTACCGTAGGTTTCAGCAAGCCCTGCGCCACCAATTTGAGCACCGTGCGCAACTCGCTCTTCGTCCCCATATACGACCCCATAATCGAAAGCTGCCGCGAAAACAGAAATCGTAAATCCAGTTTCGCGTCATATCCAGTAGTGGCTCCGCAGGTCACCAGCCGCCCGCCGGTCGCCAAACTCTTCACGCTATTCTCCCAGGTCGCCACGCCCACGTGTTCCACCACCACATCCACGCCGCGGTTGTTCGTCAGCCGCCGCACTTCTTTTGCGATGGGCATTATTCCATGATGGATCACCTCGTCGGCGCCCAACTCCTTCGCCTTCGTTAGTTTTTCGTCGCTTCCCGCGGTCGCGATAACCCGCGCGCCAAAAAACTTCGCGATTTGAATCGCCGCGCTGCCCACGCCACTTCCGGCCGCCAGCACCAGCACCTCTTCTCCCGGTTGCAACTGCGCGCGGTTCACCAGCATGTGCCACGCGGTCTGAAACACCAGCGGCACCGCCGCCGCGTGCGCCCAATCCAGGTTCTCCGGATACGGCATCACATTCACTTCCGGGCAGCGCACATATTCCGCGCAGCCCCCATCAATCATGTAACCCAAATTCGTAAAGTCCCGGCAGCGGTTGTCGTTCCCCGAAATGCATGCCGGACATTTTCCGCACGTCACTCCTGGCGCCAGCACCACCTTTTGTCCGACGTGCACGGTCGTCACTTCCGAGCCCACCTTGGTCACTTCCCCCGCAATATCGCTGCCCAGAATATGCGGCAACGGAAACGGCACGCCCGGTATCCCGCGGCGCACCCACAAATCCAGGTGATTCAGCGCGCAGGCGTGGACCCGCACCAGCACCTCATTCGCCCGCACCTGCGGCTCCGCCACTTCCGTGTAATGCAATACCGATGCATCCCCATGCTGGTGCATTACAATCGCTTTCATGGCCGTCCTCCAACAAACCGTCGTGCGCTTTCCCTGATTATATCGTATTGCGATACGTGTAATTCCGCGTTCGGAAATTCAGCCCTCCGCCAATTTATCCTCGCGCCGCATAGCTGTCCAGTTTTCCCCGCTCATGCCTGAATTGACTTCCCCGTGCTTGCGCCGTAGGCTTGGCTTTCGGACCAACTATGGACCTCTTCGAAGAGATCGTGCGCATGCGGCGCGCCGGGCAGCGCGGCGCCCTGGCCACCATTGTGCACACCAACGGCTCCATCCCCAGCTATGAAAGCTCGCGCATGCTGGTACGCGAGGACGGCTCCTCGGCGGGCACCGTTGGCGGCGGCTGCGTGGAAGCCGATGTGTGGGCCGCGGCCAAAGAAGTGATGCACAAGGAAGCCCCGCGCAAACTCGTCTTCCACCTCAACAACGAGGCCACCTACGATAATGGCCTCATCTGCGGCGGCACGGTCGAAATCTTCATCGAGCCCATCCTCCCGCAGCCCATCCTTTATCTCTTCGGCGGCGGCCACGTTTCCACCGCGGTTGCCAAGGCAGCGCAAGCTGTCGGCTTCGGCGTCGCGGTCATTGACGATCGCGAAGCCTTCGCCAACGCCCAGCGCTTCCCCATGGCCCAGGAAATTTACGCGAGTTACGACGACGCCTTCGCCAAGCTGCAACCCAACTCCTCTTCGTATCTCGTCATCGTCACTCGCGGACACAAGGAAGACATGCGCGTCCTGGCCTGGGCCGTGCGCACACCCGCGCGCTACGTCGGCATGATTGGCAGCCGCCGCAAAGTGCTCAGCGTCTACAAAGCTCTCGAAAAAGAGGGCTACACCATGGATGAATTCGAGCGCGTCTTCGCTCCCATGGGGCTCGACATTGGCGCACTCTCTCCCGAGGAAATCGCCGTCAGCATCGTCGCCGAACTCGTCGCCGTGCGCCGCAACGTAGAATCCGCCGCCCACAAGAAACTCCAGCTTGCTGCAGTGGACCCGGTCGAAGCAAAATAGCACGCGAGGTTCTTCATGCTCGCCGCCGTCATTCTTTCCGGGGGAGCCTCAAGCCGCATGGGCTCACCAAAAGCTCTGCTTCCCTACCAGGGCCGCCCGTTCCTCGAGCATATGCTGGAAGTCACCCAGCACCCGAAGATCTCCGCCCGCCGCGTCGTTCTTGGCCCCCACGCCGAACCCATCGCCAGAGCCATCCACTTGCCCGCCGACGAAATCGTCATCAACGCCGACTGGGAGCAAGGGCAACTCTCCTCGACTCACGCCGCGCTAAAGAGCTTGCCCCCGGGCCTCGACGGAATCCTTCTCTGCCTCATCGACCATCCGCTCATCAGCGCCACGCTGGTCGGCGACCTCATCTCCGCGTTTTACTCTTCCCACGCGCCGATCGTTCTCCCGGTCTTCGAGGGCCGCCGCGGGCATCCCGTCATTTTCTCCGCGCAGCTTTTTCCGGAGTTGCTCGGCGCGCCGCTGGATGTGGGCGCCCGCGCCGTCGTCTGGGCGCATCGCAACGAAATTCTCGAGTTTTCCACCAACGAAGAAGGCTGCGTCCTCAACCTGAACGATCCTGAAACTTTCGCCCGCGTCACCCGCTCCGCCGACTGATAGGCTCCGCGTCCCCGGCCATCTCGCCCTTGCAGTGCGCTTTAGCGTTGTCATCCTGAGGGTATCCGACGAGGATAGCCGAAGGATCTCAACTTTGAAATCGTGCATAACTTACGGGCAAGATCCTTCGAGGCGCAAACGGCGCGCCTCTCAGGATGACAATCTATATTTTGAGGCTGCACTACGGAGGGCAATGGGCTGTTTGAGGAATCCTTCTCAAAGCTTCTGAAGTACCCCGCGGATAGCATCCTCCGCCAACTGCGCCGCATGAAATGACGCCGGCGGCAAGCCGCCCAACTCCGCCGCAATCTGCGCCGCATGTATCTCTTTCAATTCAGTCACTGCGCGTCCCTTCATCCTTTCCGTCAGCACCGACGCGCTGGCAATCGACGCCGTGCATCCCCGGCACAAAAACCGCGCCTCGCGCACCACCCCGCCCTCCACAATCACCGCCAGCCGCAGCACATCCCCGCACACCGGATTGCTCACCTCGGCCACAGCCGTAGCTCCCGCCAAATCCCCCGCATTCCTCGGCCGCTGAAAATGCTCCAACACCATTTCACTGAACATGTCTTTCGCCGCCCACTTTTCCGCTGCTACCTCTTTGCCGGCAAATATTTCTTCTCCACCGACGCCACCACCACATAATTCGGGTCCACCATCTCCGTCAAATGCAGCTTCCCCACTTTTGAAAACAACTCATATGCATCCAGCTCCGAAAGCCCGTAATCCCGGTGCATCCAGTGCACCATTTCTGTCACCGCAATGCGCACCGCGTCATCCACCGGCCGGTAGATCCCGGTGGTCATGATCTCCCGCTCATTTTCCAGCCGCGGCCAACCCGTGCTCTTGCCCTTCACCAGGTCGAACCGGAACTTCGCTTTCATCGGCACTTCCACCGCGCTTCCCGCCACTTCGCCGTCGCCCATCGCGGCGTGCCCATCGCCAAAATAAAACAGCGCCCCTTTCACATTCACCGGCAAATACAATGTATTCCCAGGCGAAACCTCCGGCGCATCCATGTTCCCGCCAAACTCCGCCGGCACAATCGAGCTGCGCGCCTCGCCATTTGCGGGCGCCACGCCAATGCAACCCAAAAACGGCTTCAGGGGAAACTGCACCTTGAAATCGGAATCCCCGGCCTGAAACGTGATCAACTTCTTCTCCGCATCGATGGGGTAATACCAGGCCCGCTCCGGCAGCGGCTGCGTTTCCAGCATCGGCGTGTAGTGCGTGGCATTCGCCGCGCCAAATCCCGGCGCGAATGTTCCCACGCCCTGCTTGCTGTCCACCTGCAAATCCAGGATGTGCACCACCAGCGTGTCGCCCGGCTCCGCGCCGTCAATAAAAAAAGGTCCGGTCAGCGGATTATCGATCTTGATGTTGGAGAAAGGATCCCCCGGCTTCTGCAGCACATTTCCAAAACAATCCAGCGAGCTCGCCTCCAATACGCCGCCCGCCTTCACACGCGCCACCGGCTCCGCGGGACCAAACGTCGCTTTCACGTTTTCCATCGTGCCCTTGAAGCGCACCACCTCGCCGCCCGCATCCTGCCCCCAACAAACCGCCGGTCCCAAACAAAGAATCATCCCCGTCAAAATTCCCGCAGTTCTCACGCGCTTCCTCCCTTTCCCCAGTCCAAACTCCACCACACCCACCACCCCAGGTCAACCCATTTGGAGTACTGCGTCTCAGCCACCGCTTCTGAGAGTCCACCCGAGCACAAAATATCCGCGAAGCCCCACCCGACAATTCGCCGCCTCCGCGCCGCCTGGTCTCTATTTTCCGCTCGCTGATCGCCCTCTGCCGAAGCCTGTAAACCATCCCCATCACATTGCACCGTTGCACCCGAACATCTAAAATCGTTCCCCATGCTCCACGTCGTCGCCGCCGTCATCGAACACCCCGACCGCCGCCTGCTCATCGGGCAGCGCCGCCGCTCCGACTCCTCGCCGCTCAAATGGGAATTCCCGGGCGGCAAAGTGCAAGCCGGCGAATCGCTCGAGCAAGCCCTGGCCCGCGAACTGCGCGAAGAACTCGGCGTCACCTTGACCAAATCCGCTGCCATCGCCAGCGTCCGCCATCAGTACGCCAACACTCCCGACGAACTCGAAATCCACTTCTTTGCCGCGCAATTCGCCGAGCCCGAAATCCTTCCCCAAGTGTTCGAAAAAATTGCCTGGGTCCTTCCCCGCGAGCTCTCGCAATATGATTTCCTCGCCGCCAATCGCGAACTGATCGCGCAACTAGCGACCGGGCGGATCAAACCCGCCGAACTTCTCTCCGCCAGCGCTTCGTCCTCCATCTCCTGAAGATCCCCCGCATCGCAAGTTGCGGTAGACTTTTGCACACCTTCAAGAGGCGCGGCCTTGCGATTCTTTCGCCAATGCCTGATTCTGGTAATTCAAAGGAAATTTAGGATCGGCAACCTTTCATGCTCAACGGCAAACGCATCGTGGTTGTCATGCCCGCCTATCAAGCCGCCAAGACGCTGGTGCAGACTTACGCGGAAATTCCCAAGGAGATCGTCGACAACGTCATTTTGGTCGACGATGGCAGCGCCGACGACACCACACAACTCGCCAAGCAACTCGGCCTGGTCACCTTCGTTCACCTGAAAAATTTCGGCTACGGCCGAAACCAGAAAACCTGCTACCGCGAAGCCCTGGCCCTCGGCGCCGACATCGTCATCATGGTTCATCCCGACTACCAATACTCGCCCAAGCTGATCGTCTCCCTCGCCGGCATGATCGCCTACGGAGAATTCGACGTCGCCCTGGGCTCCCGCATTCTCGGCACCGGCGCCTTAAAGGGCGGCATGCCGCTCTACAAATACATTTCCAACCGCTTCCTGACGCTCGTCCAGAATCTTCTGCTCAGCTACAAACTTTCCGAATACCACACCGGATACCGCGCCTTTTCGCGCCACGTACTTGAAAATCTTCCCTTACAGGCCAACGACGACGATTTTCTTTTCGACAACGAAATGCTGGCGCAAATCATCTTCCAGGGTTACCGCATCGGCGAACTTTCCTGCCCCACGCGGTATTTCGCGGAAGCCTCGTCCATCAGTTTTCGGCGCAGCCTGCGTTACGGCTTGGGCGTGCTGGCTACTTCCGTAAAATTTCGCCTGCAAAAGTCCGGGATGGCCAAATTCGACCTCTTTTCCGCGCAGCCCCAGGAAATGCATACCGATTACTACCGTCCCGTGCACAAATGAGTTCCGCGAACGACGCCACCGCGCTGCCCGCGCCGCCGCTCCCGGATTCCTTCGCGCAGGAAAAGAAGCGGGTCTACGCCGCCGCCGGCCTGGTGTTTTTGGTGAGCGTGCTGGTCTACGCGCGGGCCATGTTCAACGGCTTCGTCAACTACGACGACAACCACTACGTCACCAGCAACGCTCACGTTCTCCAGGGCCTCACTCTCGCTAACCTCCGCTGGGCTTTTTTCACCACTTCGAATTTCAACTGGCACCCGCTCGCCTGGCTCGCGCACATGGCCGATGTCTCGCTATTCGGCGTCAGCCCCGCCGGGCATCACTTCACCAGCGTGTTTTTTCACGCCGCCAACTCCTCGCTGCTCTTCTTGCTGCTGTACGCCGCCACGCGCCGCATCGGCCGCAGCCTGCTGGTCGCCGCCTTGTTTGCGGTTCATCCGCTCAATGTCGAATCCGTCGCGTGGGTCTCCGAGCTTAAGACCGTCCTCTCCACATTTCTTTCTTTTCTGGCCATCGGCGTATATGCGATGTACGTCCGCCGAAAATCCATTTCTCTGTACCTGGCGGTGATCCTGCTCTTTGTCCTGGCCCTGATGGCCAAGCCGATGGTCATCACCCTGCCCGTGCTTCTGCTCATCCTGGACTACTGGCCCTTGCAGCGAATTCCCGTCCCTTCGGCCGGAGTTTCTTTCCGTGAATTTTTGGTGGCTTTGCGAAATTGCGCCGTCGAAAAGCTTCCTCTCTTGCTTTTTTCCATCGCCTGCGCCCGCGTGACCCTTATCGCGCAACGCCAGGCAGGCTCCGTGCTGACTCTCGCTTACATGCCGCTGCGCTACCGCCTGCAAAACGCCGCCTATTCCTGCTGGGCCTACATCTTCAAAGCCCTGTGGCCCGCTAAACTTGCCGTTTTCTACCCTCATCCACTGGGCACTTTGCCCCCGATCCTCGTCGCGCTTTCCGCGATCGGGCTTCTCGCAATGTTCGTGCTTGCGTGGCGATTTCGTTCCGCCCGCTACCTTCTCGCCGGCTGGCTGTGGTACCTCGTGTCGCTGTCACCCGTCATCGGCGTCCTGCAAGTCGGCAAACAGGCCATGGCCGATCGCTACGCCTACACTTCCCTGTTGGGCATATTTGTCATTGTAGTTTGGGGAATCGCCGATGCCGCGCAGCACTTCGCACTGCCCCGCCGCTATCTGATTCTCGCCTCTGCGGGAGTCCTGCTCATTTTCGCTTCCGTGACGCAACTCCAGATCGCTTACTGGCACAGCAGCATCACGCTCTTTCGCCACGCGCTCGAAGTCACCCACGACAACTCCATCGCCGAAATCAACCTCGGCCAGGCGCTTCTCGAAATGGGGCGCCCCGATCTAGCCGATCCTCTTTATACCGACGCCGTTCGCCGCAGCCCCGAATTTCCCAACGCCCATTACAATCTCGCCCTCATCCGCGAATCGCAGCAACGCTACGATGAAGCCGCCGCCGAATATCTCCAGGCGGTTGCCACCTCCGTCGAGCCCGGCGACATCGTAATGGCCCGCAACAATCTCGCCTCTCTCTATCTGCAACGCAACCAGTTACCCGAAGCCGTCGCGCAATACCAGTTCATGGTTGCCGCCGCCCCCGGCGATCCTCGCGGCTACATCGGCCGCGGCATGGTCCTCTTTCGCCAGCAATTTTATGCCGCCGCTCTCAACAGCTTCCAGCAAGCCGAATCTCTGCAGTCCTCGCCGCAATCCTTATATTGGATCGGCCAATGCCACGAAGCCCGCAACGAAAACGCCCAAGCCCTCCAAACCTACGAACAAGCCCTCCTCCTCGATCCCCAATCCACCGAAATCCGCGACCGCATAACCCACCTGAAACCACTAACCAACTGATCGCCGCGTAGCGGCCACCTCAGGGCGCCTGCCTTTTGCGGTGGCCGATCTTTAGATCGGCCAGAACCTCACGAACATAAAAAAAAGGGCGCGATCTCTCGCGCCCTCCGCGCTGCGAATTTCAAACCTTCAATATTCGGTCGTCGAAACCAAATTCCTTGCTCTTCACTGAATTCAGAGACCAATCACCTCTGCGTCTGCGGTCCAAAATACTGGTAATGCCCCGTAATCTTCCAACTAAACAGAACATCCTCCATTTTGGGGCCCTGCCCGATGTTATGCACCATCATATACCGCCCACTTCGCGCTTTCTGGTCCACCACAATTCCGATATGCGGCACCCCGCCGCCCAGATCCCAAGTCACCAAATCGCCTGGGCCATACTCCTCCGCGCGCGTCGAGATCGGCAGAGAAGTTCCCTTCCTGCTAAAGAAAACCATCAGATTCGGCACGCGGCGGTGGTCAATATTCGTGTCCGGCTGAATGGTCATCCACCGCGCGTGATTTGGATACTTCCAGAAATTCGCGGCGATGTCTTCGTGGACCTCCTTCTGCAGGTCGATTCCCAGCGCCCGATAAGCACGAATCACCTCATCCGTGCAGACACCGGTATCCACCGGAACATCTCCTCCGGGATACGGAATCCGCACATATTTGGAATCGTAACGAACTGTGTGATGTGTGCGTTCAATGGCCGCGGCAGACAACTTTTCCAGAAATACTGCTTGATTCGATTCCCCGGCACGGCTCGCTTAAACAAAGCGTGTCCCGACATGCAACCCCAGGGTAACCGTCACAAGTGCAAGCACCAGGCTAAAGCGTGATCGGAACACGCGCTGTCTCCCTACGAAATCACCGGATTCGGCTTATCCGGATTGATGCCCAGATCCTTCATCGCGTTCTGCACCGCGGCTTCGCCCACCAACCCTTCCTGGGCAAGTTCGTGAAGCGTTGCCAGCACCACAAACCGCGAATCGACCTCAAAGAAATCGCGCAACGACGCGCGCCCTTCGCTGCGGCCAAATCCATCCGTGCCCAACACCGCCATGCGCCGCGGCAGCCACCTGGAAATCATCGCGGGAAGCGTCTTCAGATAATCCGAGGCCGCCACCAGCACGCCTTGCTCTTCGCCGAGGCATTGCTTGACGTAAGGAACCCGCGGCGTTTCGTCCGGGTGCAGCCGGTTCCACCGTTCGGCCTCAATCCCGTCCGTGTACAGGCATTTGTAGCTGGTCACGCTCCAAACGTCCGCGACGACGCCGTAATTCTTTTCCAGAATTTCCTGCGCCCGCAGCACCTCGTTCAAAATCGCGCCGCTGCCCAGCAACTGCGCCCGCAGCTTGGCCTTCTTATTCGCCGCCGGCTTGAACTTATACATGCCCTTCAAAATGCCGGCCTTCACGTCCCCCGGCATCGGCGGCATCACGTACGGTTCGTTCATTACCGTGATGTAATAAAAGATGCTTTCACCCTCTTTGTACATCCGGCGAATGCCGTCATCCACGATCACCGCGATCTCGTACGCGTACGCGGGATCGTACGCCAGGAGATTCGGAACCGGCAGCGCCAACACATGGCTGTTGCCGTCCTGGTGCTGCAAACCCTCTCCAGAAAGCGTCGTGCGCCCGGATGTCCCACCCAGCAAGAACCCGCGCGTGCGCATATCCGCCGCCGCCCAGATGAAATCCGCAATCCGCTGAAATCCGAACATCGAGTAGTAGATAAAAAACGGAATCGTATTGATCCCGTGGGTCGCATACGCCGAACCCGCCGCGATGAACGACGCCATCGATCCCGCTTCCGTGATTCCCTCTTCCAGGATCTGCCCGTCTTTCGCTTCCTTGTAGTACAGCAGCGTGTTCACATCCACGGGCTCGTATTTCTGCCCCACGCTGGAATAAATTCCCACCGTCCGGAACAAGGACTCCATGCCAAACGTCCGCGCCTCGTCCGGCACAATCGGCACCACCAGCTTGCCGATCTCCGGATCCTTCAGCATCTTCCGCAGCATGGCCACGAACGCCATCGTCGTGGAAACTTCGCGCCCGTCGCTGCCTTCCAGAAACTCCTTGAACAACTCTGTGTGCGCGCCGGAAATGGCCACCGATCGCGCCTTGCGCTGCGGCACATATCCGCCCAACGCCTCGCGACGCGCCCGCAAATAGCGGATCTCCTCGCTATCTTCCGCCGGCCGGTAAAACGGCACCGTGGAAATCTCGTCGTCGCCCATGGGGATCCCAAAGCGGGAGCGAAACTCTCGCAGCTCGTCCTCATTCAGTTTCTTCTGCTGATGGGTGACGTTCTTTCCTTCACCCGCCTCGCCCAGCCCATATCCTTTGATCGTGCGCGCCAAAATCACCGTCGGGCCGCCCTGGTGCTCCGTCGCCGCCTTGTACGCCGCGTACACCTTCCGCGGATCGTGGCCGCCCAGCCGCAAACGCCGGAGTGCCTCATCGGGTAGAGGTTCCACCAGCTTCAGCAGCCGCGGATCGCTCCCAAAGAAAAACTGCCGCACGTAATCGCCGCTGGAAACCACCAGTTTCTGGTACTCGCCGTCCACTACCTCGCCCATGCGCTTCACCAGCAGCCCTTCAGTGTCGCGCTCCAGGATCGGGTCCCACTCGCTGCCCCACAATACCTTGATGACGTTCCAGCGCGCGCCGCGGAACGCCGACTCCAGCTCCTGAATAATCTGGCCGTTGCCGCGCACCGGCCCGTCAAGCCGCTGCAAATTGCAGTTGATCACAAAAATCAGGTTGTCCAGCTTTTCGCGCGAAGCCAGGGTGATCGCGCCCAGCGATTCCGGCTCGTCGGTTTCTCCATCGCCCAAAAACGCCCACACCTTGGCGTCCGTCGCGGGTTTCAATCCGCGATTTTCCAGATACCGATTGTAGCGCGCCTGATAAATCGCCATCAGCGGGCTCAATCCCATGGACACCGTCGGATATTCCCAGAAATCAGGCATCAGCCAGGGGTGCGGATAAGAAGACAGCCCACCGCCCGGCTTCAATTCCCGCCGGAAATTTTCCAACTTCTCAATGCTCAGCCGGCCCTCCAGAAATGCCCGCGCGTACACACCCGGTGCCGCGTGTCCCTGGAAATACACGGTGTCGCCTTCAAAACTTTCGCTTCTAGCCCGGAAAAAGTGGTTGAACCCTACCTCATACAGCGTCGCCGCCGACGCATACGTCGAAATGTGTCCGCCGATATTGTGCTCCACCTTGTTGGCGCGCACCACCATCGCCAGCGCGTTCCACCGGATCAGCGACTTGATACGCCGCTCGAGCTGCTGGTCCCCGGGAAACAACGGCTCCAGCCGCGCCGGAATCGTATTCGCGTACGGCGTGTTCGCCGTGAACGGCAGGTCAATCCCACTTACCGTGGCGTGCGCCCGCAGGCGCACCAGAATCTCACGAGCTACTTCCGGCCCGCTCGATTCCAGAACGGAGTCCAGCGACTCCAACCACTCTTGTATTTCCACATCTTCTATATTCCGCGGTACGAATGTTTCCTGATCCATTGGAGCGATGGCCTTTCTCTTCTTCCCGCCGGAGCTCACTCGCAGCCCGGCACGCGCGCATTACTTTATTTCCGACACTCTAGAATACACCCTACCCCCAAGACTCGCACCTCGCCTCCGGACAATTTTTTCTTCGGGATTTCCTGCAGCCAAGTTACTCGTCGTTACCCTGAGCGAAATCGAAGGGACCATACTCTGAGCGGAAGGCTAATGGCTAGGGACTAACGGCTCTCCCCTCATAGCGTCCTTCCTCCGTCCACCACCAGTACCTGCCCGGTCACAAACTCCGCCCCAATCAAATACATCACCGCGTCCGCAATCTCCTCCGGGCGCCCGGTCATCTTCATCGGCGCGCGCCGAATAAAATCCGCCTGCCACTCCGGCGGATCGCCCGGCATCGTGATCGTCCCCGGAGCAATCGCATTCACGCGCACCGACGGCGCCAGCTCTTTCGCCAGAATCCGCGTCAGCATAACCACGCCGGATTTCGAGATCGAATGCGGCAAAAACTCCGTCCACCCCAACAACCCGCCAATATCCGCAAAATTGATAATCACGCCGCGCCCGCTTTTCGCCAGATGCGGCGCCGCCGCTTGCGCGCAAAAAAACGGCGCCTTCAAATTCGTATCCAGCGAAGCATCCCACGTCGCCTCGCTGGTCTCCCCAAACTTCGTCTCCACAAAATTCGCCGCGCAGTTCACCAGCATATCCAGCTGCCGGAATCGACCGGCCGCCTCCTCCACCAGCTTCTGAATCGCCGGCACATCGGTCAGCTCCGCCGAAAATGCGGCCGCCTGCCGCCCTAGCTTCTCGATTTCCGCGACTACCGCCAGCGCCTCCGCCTGCGACTTCCCATAATGCACCGCTACATCCGCGCCCTCGCTCGCCAACCGTAACGCCACAGCCCGCCCCAGCCGCTTCCCCGCGCCCGTGACCAGCGCCACTCGCCCCGCCAATGGTTTCGCGTCACTCATCCCGTCAAAGTAGCACACCTTTTAGAGGGCGTCCCGGCCCGCACTAGGGAACGCTCGTCTCTGCCAAGCCAGTTAGGAAACTACATTCAGTTCTGGAAGGAGGCACACCTAGACCGGCCGGAGGTGGGTCTTCGGGCCCCGATTTAGCGATTTAGTTTTTTATTTCTTCGGCTGCGCGGTCGGCGGCAAGAGTCCGTTCAGGCGCAAATACATCGCCGCGGCGCCATAGTGGTCCGCCCACCCGCCGGCCAGGAAGAATACTCCCATGGCCCTAGGGCCCTGCACCCGTCCGAAGTCCACGTTGTCGCCGAGCTTGGAATCGTCCACATTGGCCAGCGCCGTGGAGCAGAAATCAAACGATGCCCGCGCCGCGGCCAGCAGCTTGTCCTTGGGATCCGTCTCCTTGAATTCCTCGACTTTGGGCGCGGGAATATCGGCAACCTTCGCGCACAACCCGTTATTCGACTCGATGATGTGGACCACCAGGTGCCCGAAGCTCATCTGATCCGGCGTCGGCTTGTAGCCGAACTTCTCCGCGGGCATGGCGTCGATGGCGCCAAGGATATTTTTCTGCCGGGACGGTAGCATCGTCCGCAGCACGGTCATCACGGGATTCTTCACCGGCGCGACACTCTGCGGACTCGCCGCCGCAGGCGGCGTCGCCATCTGCGCCTGCGCGAAACCAACAAAAACGAACACCAAGCTAAATGTGACCAGAATTTTTCTCATACCAGGGTCCCCCTTCACAAATTCAAGTGCGGCTCACAATTGCAAACCATCCGAAATCCCAGTTCTCGGCTAAAAACCGCGCTTATCATACACCCATCCCGCCGTCCGCCGACACAGGGAAGAAATCCTTCTTCGGACGGCCCAGGATGCAACCAACTCGCCCTCGGACCTGATGAACCCGTCCACTCACCCCGCTTCGCCACCTATCTCTGATGCTACAATCCCGAAGATTCTTCCGAGGCTTCTCCATGAAACTCGACATTCTCGCTATTGCCGCGCACCCCGACGACGTCGAGCTCACTTGCGGCGGCACCATGCTCAAAATGGCGCAGCGCGGATACAAAACCGGCATCCTCGATCTCACCGCCGGTGAAATGGGCACCCGCGGCACTCCCGAAACCCGCGCCAAAGAAGCCGCCCTCGCCGCCAGAATCCTGAAAGTGTCGTGGCGCGGAAATCTTGGCGTGCCCGACTCCGATGTCCAGCCCACGCGGCAAAACAAAATGCGCCTCGCGCAACTGATTCGCGATCTCCGCCCGCACACCGTAATTCTTCCTTATTGGGAGGCCCGCCATCCCGACCACTATCATGCCTCGGCCCTCGGCTACGAAGGTTGCTTCCTCGCCGGACTCAAGCAGCTTCCGCTCACCGGCGAGCCCCACCGCCCTTTCAAAATTCTCTACGCCACTTCCTTTGAAGGCATGCCCGCCACCTTCATCGTCGACATCACCAAACAATACCCGCAGCGCCGCAAAGCGGTCCTCGCGTACGGTTCGCAATTCCGCCCGGCCAAAAGCGAGCGCAGGCAGCGCGTGTTTCTCGCCGTCGACGAGCTCGATAATCGTATGGACCTGCTGGCCCGGCACCACGGCCAGATCATCGGCGTAAAGTACGGGGAACCTTTCCTCCAAAAAGAGCCCATGAGCACCGACGACATCGTCACCCTGGCAGTCCGCTCCATCTAATCTGGAGTGCGGCAGCAACGCTGCCGCTTTTGAGGTCTAGCGCGCGCCGTAAACTCCCGGGGCAGGTCCTTCACTCCCGGTGGAACGCTTGAAATCGAAACGAATACCCCACCCCGATAAAATGATCCGCCGCGGCCGGCGTCAATCCCACCCCAAAGCGAAAATCCAACTGCTGCCTGGCCGCAATCTTGAATGTAGTTCCAAAGTCCATTAACTGCCGGGTCCCACCGTTCTCCGGAAAATCCCCCACGTACTCGGCAAAAACATCCCAAGGCCCCTTCAACTGGCGATCCAGCAAGAGCGTAGACTCCCCGGTAAAATTTCGCGCATTACCCTGCGTGGGCGCATACAGCGATAGCATCCCGGAGACGCTCCATTTGTTCGAAACTCCCCGCGACCACGCCACCTGTACCCCCGGGTCGTAGCCGCCGCTGGACACCGTGCTCGCTCCGGTCGGAAAACTCACGAACGCGGTCACCGACACATTGACCCCGCCGCGCAACGGTCCAAACTGTTGCCGGAATCCCACTGCCAGATCACCGAATCCGGTACCCGCGCCGCTCCCGCGATTCAAGTTGTAATCATAGTTCGGCACACTGAGGCGCAGTTCCGTCCGGGAAGCCACGCCAAGACGCAGCAATGTTTCCGAGCCGTCCACCGTGCTCTGCCCCCGGCTGCTGGTATCGAGAAACCCATTCTCAAACTGCAAGACGCCCACCGGCACGACGTTGCTCGAATTTGTATAGGACGGCCGGTCCGTCGAAATCGGCGCCGGACCGCCTGTCGGTGCAGGCGAGTCCTGCCCGCGCAAAGGGGCCTCGAGGAATAAAAAGACCGCCAGCAGCGGAATGGAAATGCGCGCAAGCATTGCCCGCCGGAACGCCCCTTTCGCAAAACCGCTGGAGACAAAAAAAGAGGCCTCTCCGACCTGGCCTCCCGGTTCAAAATGTCCGTATTAAGTTTGCCTAGCCGTTGCCACTAATCGTCGTCCACCGCCGGCACGAACCCCGGTAATCCTTGCCCTTCGGGCGTGCGCTCCACTTTCACCCGCACCAGATCTTCCCCCTCGGAGCCCGACTTCCGCAGCACCGCGAAGCTGCTGAGCGCCTCGTTATACACCCGGGTCACCAGATACGTATCCCCGGTCCCGGTCTTCTTCCACAGCTGCCCAATCTGAATTTTCCGCGCGCTCATATTCTTGCCATTGACTTTAGAGAGCATGTCTCCCACTGTCAACAGTCCAATCCTGCACCGTTATTCCCCTATCCGCAGGAAACCTTCCACACCCCTCTCACATCCTAGAACAAAGGGCAACCCTTGGCCTGTTCGGGGTGTATAATCGGCTTGGGACGTGGGAGGCAGCCACTATGCGAAAATCCACGCAATTCGGTTTGGGCTTTCTGGCGGCGGTGAGCCTGGTTTCCTGGCCTGCGGTCGCTTCCGCGCAAACTCCGTCCTCCAATCCCCCGGGCCAGACGCAGACGCAAACTTCCGGGCAGTCTGGCCAGACGCAGGACCCTAAAGCCTCGCAAACCGGCCAGCAAGGGCAGTCCCAGACTCCCGATTCCTCGCAGCCACAGCAGGCCACACCGATTCCGCTGAGCAAGCCGGCGCCCCCGCCACCCCCGCCTCCAGATCCGACGCCCGCGCCAGCTGCCGCCCCGGCCAAAACCACTCCGGCACCCGGCTCTGACGCCCCGATCGAGCAGCCCAAAACGGTACACCCCAAGAATTCCAAGGACGACGTCGACGCCATCGGCAATCGCAACATCGGAAAGGGCGTTAACTTCTACTCCCTTGAAAAGGAAATCGCCCTCGGCAAGGGCCTAGCGCAGGAAGTCGAGCGCAGCTCCAAATTGATTGACGACCCGGTGGTCACCGAATACGTCAATCGCGTCGGCCAGAACCTGGTTCGCAACTCCGATGCCCAGGTTCCCTTCACCATCAAAGTCATCGACTCCGACGAAGTCAACGCCTTCGCCCTTCCCGGCGGGTTCTTCTACGTCAACAGCGGCTTGATCTTGCGCGCCCAGGAAGAGGCTGAGCTGGCGGGCGTGATGGCTCACGAAATTTCGCACGTTACCGCGCGCCACGGCACCAAGCAGGCCACCAAGGCCGAACTCATCCAACTCGGCGCCATGGCCGCGATGATCGTGGTGCCTTACGGCTGGGCCGGCTACGGCATCTATCAGGGCATGAATCTCGCCATTCCGCTCACCTTCCTCAAATTCTCGCGTGACGCCGAACGTGAGGCCGATTACCTGGGCATCGAGTACATGTACAAGGCCGGTTACGATCCCAATGCCTATGTCACTTTCTTCGAGCGCATCCAGGCCGACGAGAAGCGCCGCCCCGGCAGCATTCCGAAGGTTTTCTCCACGCATCCGCCCACGCCGGAGCGCATCGAGATGGCGCAAAAAGAGATCGCCCGCATCCTGCCCGACAAGGATCAATACATCGTCACCACTTCCGAATTCGACTCCGTCAAGTCGCGCCTCCGCAACGTGATGTTTGCCAAGAAAGTTTCCGACAACCAGGCTGGCAAACCCTCTCTTCGCACCAAGACCGAGCAGACCGACAAGCAGAAATCCGGCGATCCCAACGCCACCACCCCCGGCGACGGCTCCGACGACGATCGCCCCACCCTGAAGCGCCGCCCCGACTCGCAGTAAACCGCGGCCACGGGCAACTCAACTCTGCTCCATCCCGCGCCTCGGAACGCCAATTTCCACATTGGCGAGCAAGTGATTCGCCTTCATGCCATTCGGGAACATAGCGCGCCCAGGACGAAGCGACTGTCCTCTTCTCGTTCTCTACTATTTTCTTTTTTCAATTGTCTATTTTCCATTTTCCAAAACTCCTCGAGCTACTCCCGCCGCCCTCCGCAAACTCATCGGCCCCAACACTTTACCCTGAGCGCACTTCGCGGAGGGCACTCCCGCCGAGAAACTCTCTCTAGGAGGCCGGAACTTCAGCTTCGGCATTAAAATCTTCAAACCTGTCATTCCGAACCCGGCTCGCCTTTCGAACCAGGTGAGGAATCTGCTTTTTTCTTATCCGGTTTGTGCAGGGCCCATCCTCACCGCTAGGGATTTTCCTCTTTGCTCCCTGCTTACCGATCGCGGATTACTGATATCCTCTGGCATCAGATTTCGCTCTTCGGCATACTCAACGCGCTGCATAACTGCCGCGCAGTCCGGAACGTGCGGTTGGGCGGCGCAACAAAAACGTGGAGACCTATGCGATTTTCCATTCTAATCGTCGTATCCGCCCTCTTCCTTACCGCTCCGGCCCGAGCCAGCCTCACTCCCAACGGCGAAGTCGCCGGCCTGAAAGCAAAATTCATTGACGTGAACGGAATCAGAACCCGCTATTACGAGATGGGCCAGGGCGAACCCATGGTCCTCGTTCATGGCGAGGGCTGGTCCGGCCATTCCAGCGCCAATGCCTGGTCCAAGAATATTCCCGGCCTGGCCACAAAATTCCACGTCTATGCGCCCGACAAAATCGGTTCCGGCATGACCGGCAATCCCAAGGACGATAAGGACTACAACCTCCAGGGCGAGATCGACCACCTCTATCAATTCATTCTCACCCTCAAGTTGGGCAAGGTTCATCTGGTGGGGCAATCCCACGGCGGCGGCGACATTCTATTCCTCGCGCTCGAACACCCCGAGGTCGTCAAGTCCCTGGTGATCTGCGACAGCATGACCGCCGCCCCGGTTGGCCAGCCGACCCATCGCGACGAGGCGCTCTCGAAGTGTCCCAAAGAACCCGATTGGGAAGAATGGAAATGCCGCATTCAAGCGATCACTTTCCGCCCGGACCTGGCCTTCGACGACGAATATTTCGCCGCCGGTAAATACATGGCCGGTCTTCCCAAAGCGCAGGAAACGGTGGCAAAAGTGAAAGCCGGCGCGGGCGCTCCGCTCTACGATATGCGCCCAAACTCCAGCTTTCCCGAATGGAAAATGAAGTGGCTGGATCGCGTCAAGAACGAGGGCCTACTCCAGGTTCCCGTGCTGCTCTATTGGGGACGCAACGATCCTTCCGCCACCATCCAGAATGGCTGGGCCCTATTTGACGTGCTCGGGGAGAAAAATCCTCGCGTGCGCATGTTCACCGTCAACCAAGCCGGCCATTTCCACTTTCGCGAATATCCCGAGGAGTTCAACCACAACGTGATCGGCTTCGTTGAATATTGGGAGCACGCGGACTCTGCTGCTAAATAGGAGCCAGGGATGCTTCGGTTTGCTGAGAGCTAAAGCCCAAGATTTTCGGCCTGTTTGCGGCACGAACCGTTCGGTCCGGGTGAAGTGCGCGGGACGCGGCCAAAAAAAGTAATCGGTAATCCGTGATCGGGAAGAAAACCGCGAACAGATCGCAGCGAGCAGCTAGCAGGAAGCGAAGAGGTACCGCTTCACTAAAAGTACTTACATTGTCTAGTAGACATATAATAATATCGCCGCGATGGGGCAAATTCTATTCCTCGATGAATCTGGAGATCACAGCCTCTCCAAGGTCGATCCTCAACACCCTGTGTTTGTTCTCTGCGGCGTACTCATGGATCAGGCCTATCACGAAACCAAGGCAACCCCGGCCCTGAACGCTTTCAAACAAGAGTTCTTCGGGACAACGGACATCATTCTTCACACGCTGGACTTTACCCGAAACCAGTCGGGGTTTGAAGAGATGAAGAATCACGAATTCAGGGCGAGATTTTTCGATGGGCTCCGCACGTTGATTCAGGACATGGAGTTCAAAATTGTGGCTTGCGCTATTCGGAAGCAGGAGCACCTGAGTAAATATGGCCTAAATGCAATTGATCCGTACATTCTCTCCCTCTCGGTGGTGATCGAACGTTTTGTCTTTGAGTGCGGATCTTCTGGGGGAACGACGGTGGCCGAAAGCCGCGACCAGACGTTGAATAACGCCCTGGAATTGGCGTTTCTCGATTTGAAAATTCGCGGGACCCGCTACCTTTCGGCGAGCAAGGTGACTAACCGGATTCATAACTTCGCGATCCGGAAAAAGTCCGAGAATCTGGCCGGACTGCAGATCGCCGATGTGGTTGCCACTCCAATCGCGAGGCACGTGCTGGGGAAAGTGACCTACCCAAAATACGCGCAAGAAGGAGATTTCTTTTCGGTGCTGCGGCAGAAATTCAGATGCGATCGGCGGGGAAATTACGAGGGAATGGGGCTGGCGGTGCTGCCGAAATGAAATGCGGGCAGGACCCGCTACGCAGTTCCCGCCCGACATCATGATCTTCGCCGGTTTTTCCGATGGCGTCAAGGGAACTGCGGCCGGGAGGCGATTTGCCCAATACTGGCCCGCCGTCGACAGCGAGAGAGCTAAGGTTGGTGGTAATCCGTAATCGGTATTTAGTTGGAGATTCGCGGACACCGGGGAGTCCGGTGGGGCGGATTGTAAACTAAGCTGCTTCGGGTTTCATCTCCTTTCGGTGCCGTTGGGCAACTCCTTCTGAGAAACTTTGAAACGGCGTGCGGCCTTGGGTGCGATAGCCCTGGTGGGCGCGTTCGCGGTTATAGAAGTTGACATAGGCGTCCAGGTCGCGCTGCAGCTGGTCGAGCGACTCAAAGAGCGTCTTGCGGAAGGCCACGGCGTAAAATTCTTCCTTCACCGTGCGATGAAAGCGTTCGCAGAAGCCGTTGGTTTCCGGCGAGCCGATGTCGGTGCGCCGGTGTTGGATTTGTTGAATTGCCAGATACAGCTCGAACGGATGTCCCACCGGACGCCCGCAGTATTCTCTGCCGTTGTCGGTGAGCAGGTGCTCGATCTCCACGCCGTGTTCTTCGTAAAACGGCAGCACGCGATCGTTGAGCACATCCACTGCCGTCATCGGCACTTTCGACAGGTACAGCTTCGCGAAAACGTGGGAAGAGTTCGCGTCGATCACTGTCTGCTGGTAGATCTTTCCAACGCCCTTGATGGTGCCGACAAAATAGGTGTCCTGGCACAACAGATGCCCGGGATGCGGCGCTTCGATGTGTTGTTCGGGATCGACGAGCCGTCCACGCGCTTTGCGCAACAAGCGCATCTGCGCTTCGGTCAGCACGCCGCCGAGTTCGGCGGTCTTGCGCTCCAGCCACAACAGGCGCTGGTAGCGCACCACTAGTCCGTGCCGCTGCCAGACGTAACGCACCGCCGCCGGCGAAGCGCCGATGCCCACGAGCTTCAACTGCTGGCTGATGCGAATGTAGCTGTACGCGGGATACTGCTCGGTCATCTCCAGGATTTTCGCTTCTAGCTCCGGTGGCGTCTGGTTGGGCATGCGCGGTTTGCGCCGCGGCTGAGGGGCTAGCCCCTCAGCCCCCCACTTCTCGTAGGCTTCCTTGATCTCGTAGAAGTGACTGCGCGAGATGCCCGCCTTGCGGCAGACCAGCGAGATATTCTGCAACTCCTCGGCCAGGGCTAGCATTCCCGGCCGAGCCTTGATAAGTTTTTCCCGGGTGCTCATGGTTCTTCTCCTTGAGGTAAGTTTTCAGTCTTCGCAAACCGAAATCCTACCACCGGAGTCCAGGAGCACCCATTGCCTTTACTCCGGCAATTCGGTGCCAACTGTCCGCTGATCTCTAACTAAGTTCACGTAATCGGAAAGAAAGGCACGAACAGATGGCAGCGAACAGATAGCAGGAAGCGAAGCGGAAGAGCCGAAAAACCCAAGACCCACCCTTGCCTGCCTGCAGCGGGCAGGCATAAACCAACTACGGAAGGATGGGGCTGAAGGTACGTCCGAACGCCTGGAAACGAACGTAAAGTCAAAGGTTGCAGATGGCGCAATGCGGAAAGTCGCAACGAACGCTTCAGAAGAAAGATCTGTGTCACACACGGGAGCTGGACGTCAGAAAACTGCTTCCCTCCTGCGGAGGGAAAAGTGTTTTTACTTGACATCCCCTTCTATAGAACCCGCCCCAGAGAAGCTACTTTTTCAATGGACTAAATTCCGGGGAGCAGGTCACCATCACTGACAACATAGCTAGCCCATCTGAAAGGACTAGCTGACAGTCGGAGGCCAATTAGGGCCGCGAATTTTTCAGCTACTAGGATGTTTTCAGGTGCAGTGTCAGCGTGAGAAATCCATATTTTAGGTGACGTGTTGCGCTCCCGAACGTAGTCTCCAATCATCTTCACCAATTTAGCCGCATATCCTCTTTTGCGAAACGCTGGCATGACGAACAATTCCTCCACCTCAACTGACCGATTGCGTTCAACAAAGAAAGCCCATCCAATCTTCCCAGCTTTGGAATCCACAAATTCGTAACAATGTAGGATTCCTCCGCCGTGTTCCCTTACCCCCCAACGACGCTCTGCGACGCCTGTCTCAGGATTGTTGTCCATTGGTTTCGCTGCGAGTTCTGTAACCCATCCTTCAACCCACGTCGCTTCGAACACGGTGTAAGGAATGTACCCGTGTCCTCTGTCGCCCCAATTGACTCCCCAAGAGTTCTGAAATGAGAACTCTTGGCGCGAATCATCATAGCCATAGAGGACAACTGTGTGGCTACCCACAGGTACGTCGTGCGGAGTGCTTTCGGGAATCCTGCCATTTGGCGCGTCGTACCATTTGTCCGATATATCGAGACTGACCATGACCGGTGACTGTAAGCGTACCAACACGGACTTGCATCCTTCGAGTGTTCGCACCCTTTGGTAATAAAAATCCGGCTTTTTTGCCGCAATCTGGTCGAGACCCGGAGGTTCTACTGGCGGCCAGACGGAATCATCGTACGGCCACTCTTCTTCGGGTACGTGTCCCCATCCCCTGCCGATTCTGTGCGCCGTAATAGGCCAAATTCCGGTCTTTGCATCTCCGGGATAGGTTCCCTCTAGTTGGCGACCTCGAATGAATATGTACGGGGCACTAAAAACTGGATATTTCATCTTGAGTCCGTCACATGTTTTGATTGAACGCCCCTGAGCCAATCGTAGTAGGAAAGTGCATATCTTGGCTTCCCTTCGGAATCCACTCCTCTAGTCACCAAATCCCACTGATTGAATGGCGGGTGACGCATCCCAAAAACCTTCTTGATTGAATGACAGTGTCGGCTCCTGCGACCGAGTAAACTTGGTTGCGCTAACGACCGAGGCTCGGAAGAAAGGAGCCGAGCATGCTGATTATAGGTTGTGATTTTCACACTCGCTACCAACAGATTGCCATGGCCAACGACGAAACAGGAGAATCGGCGGGCGGCCCGGGGAGTAGCCGATTCTTTCTTAATCACTCCAGTCGATCGAACGAGCCAACTCTCGCCTGCTCATAAATCAAAATAACGCGGAGGGTGCCCCATCCTTGCGCAGTTGATTTATGCCTGCCCGCCGCAGGCAGGCAAGGGTGGGTCTTGGGTTTTCTTGGTCGTTGCTGGATTGCTGATTAGCGATTTCTCTTAGTGGACTGCGGCGTCAAGAAGTCGTTACCTGGATGCGCCCGCCCTTGCGCGATCCCGGCTTCCGGCGGATGACGATATTTACATCGCGGTCCAAGGCGGTCAGAAAGTTCATTAGCCGCTCCACCGAAAAGCCCTCCAACTGGTAATTAGACAAAGCAGATACCTTGGGCTGGTTCACCCTCAGGCGGCGGCCCGCCGCAACTTGCGACAACTTCCGCTCCTGAAGGATCTGATTGATCGCCACCGCCAGCCGAACCTTCGTCTGTCTCTCCGCCGCGTTGCGGACGCCTAGATCGGCGAACACATTCCCGGAACTGGCCGTCACTCCCGCCTTAGCTTTTCTCTTTGCCATATCGCGCCTCATAATCTGCTTTGGCCTCATTGAGCCGGCTGTGAATCCGTTCGACATCTTTCCGCGCCGTCCTTATCCCACTCGGCGATTTCTTTTGAAACACATGCAGCACATAGACAGCGCTCTGAAATTGCACGGTGTACACCCCCCGATAGGTATCGCTTCGATGATTCTCAACCACCTCAAAGACGCCCGGTCCTTCCCCTCTCCACGGTTTCGCGCTGGGGTGCTTCCCGCCAAATTGTGCAACGCTGAGAGCTGTTCCAATTTCATCGATGACCGGTTCGGGGAAGGCCAACAAGTCATCCTTGCTCGATCCCACCCAGAACAGCGGCTTCTCGCCCGCGATACTTCCCGGCCTCGTCATGCAATTATCCCAATTCTAGGATAGCAAGTCAATCGAGCCAGCTCCCCGAATATCCTTGGCGGCTGGCGCATCCTAATAACTTCTTGGGTGGCCTTCCCTTTCGGTTTTTAAAGGGTTGATTGCATAAGAGCGAAGGCTCCGTTCGGAACCGAGTATGCTTCTGTTTGGAGAACCGAAGCAATCGGTAGGAAGGAGCCTTCGATGATCCTTATTGGATGTGATTTTCACCCTAGTTGGCAACAGGTTTGTTGGTTGAACATGGCCAGTGGAGAGACGAACAACGAAAAGCTGGTGCACTCCTCGGGAGACGCCGAAAGATTTTACCGGCGTCTTACGGTCCCGGTGCGTGTGGGCATCGAGGCCACTGGCAACTGCCAGTGGTTTTTGGAGTTGCTCGGCAAGTTGGGACACGAAGTGTGGGTTGGCGATGCGGCGAAAATTCGCGCGTGCGATCCACGGCAGCAGAAGCACGACCCGCGGGACGCGCGACTGTTGTTGCAGTTACTGGTGGAAAATCGGTTTCCGCGGATCTGGACGCCTTCCAGCGAGGAGAAGGATCTGCGGCAGTTGCTCCTGCACCGCTACAAGCTGGTGCGCATGCGCGTGCAGGTGAAGAACGAGTTGCAGCACCTGGCGATGAACAAAGGCATCACCAAAGGGCGGAGGTTGTGGAGCGCCGCAGGAGAGAAAGTGCTCTGTGAGTTGCCGCTCGCGCCTTGGGCCAGCCGGCGGCGAGAAGACCTGTTTAAGTTAAGAAGCATGTTGAACGAGCAGGTCGCTGCGCTGGACGAAGCGGTGAAGAACGTCGCCGAAGAAAATGAACGAGCGCGCTTGCTGATGACCCAGCCGGGCGTGGGGCCGATCACCTCGATGGCCTTTGTGCTGACCATGGGCGACGTCTCGCGCTTTCCCCGCGGCAAGCAGGTGGCCAGTTATCTGGGGCTGATTCCGCGGGAGTACAGTTCGGGCGGGCATCAGCGCTTCGGATCGATCAGCAAGCAGGGCAACCGCTTCATGCGCATGCTGCTGGTGGAAGCGGCGCAGTGCGTGGTGCGGTATGACGAAGGATTTCGCAACGAGTATTTACACCGCTGCCACACCAAGCCGCGAGGAGTGGCCAAAGTGGCGGCGGCCAGGAAATTGGCCGTGCGACTCTACTGGATGCTGAGAACCAATACCGCATATCCAGAGATCGCTCGCGTCGGGAGCAGCTCACGAGTGGCCCTGGATGGCGCAAGCTAGCCCGGAGGGTTGATTGGGCGCTCCCGTCCCGGTGAGAGCCGGGATTCGGATAGAAGAATCATGGCCGATGGTTAGGTCGTATCGATGGTTGGCGGAGCGATCCGCAGTAAGCTGATTCACCGTATGAGTTACAGAGCTTCGGTTCTCCACCAACTCTGGACGAAACGCGGTGAGAAAAACACTGCACCGGAGTTTTGTGTCTTGACAACGCCTTCGCTCTTATCGAGGGTGGCCCTTGCCCCCGGCACTGGCGAGTCGCTGCCTGTAGATTGGAGCTGAAGTAAGCGGGTGGCTCGGTTTCAGCGCCTCGAATTTTCTTGACATGGAAACCGCACAAAGGATACCACTCCAGTACGTCTCGTGAAAGTAAAGTGAGGGCCGGGTGGCCCGATGAAAAGCCGATTCTTGCGTAATCATACCAGCCGATCGAACGAGCCAACTCTCGCCTGCTCATATATCAAAATGACGCGGAGGGGCACCCGGCGATTCCTGTTACTTTTGACAATAGCCCCTCGCTAGTCATCGCAGGCAACATACCTCGCATCGACGTCTAGCATTCTGCGGGAGTTCAGGTTAGGTCCGCTCGCGTGAACTCCACTGCAAATGCAACGCTGACAGCGCGGGGGGGACGCTAATGGAACGTGTGTACGCTCATGGGACTGGCCCGCGCTTTCTAATCGCGGATGACCATGCCGTGTTTGGGGAAGCCCTGCGGGTCTATCTGGAAAAGACTTATATCGTTGTGGGGGTGGTGCTGGATGGTCGCGCGATGGTGGCGGAAGCCATGCGACTCCGACCGGACGCGGTTGTTGTGGACGTCGGGATGCCGCTATTGAATGGGCTAGATGCGGCTCGGAGAATCAAAGTACAAGCTCCCAACATCAAGTTCATCTTTTTGACGATGCTAGACGACCCTAACCTTGCTGCGGCGGCTCTCGAACTCGGCCCAATCGGGTTTGTGCTGAAACACTCGACCGGAAAGGAACTGCAGAAGGCGATCGATCATGTCTTGCATGGCAAGTCCTACTTAACGCCCAAGTTGAGAGCTGAAGACTGGGTTGCAACGAGGGCCAGGGCGCGGCAATTCTCGAAGGAGATGACGCCGCGACAAAGGGAGATTGTTCAGTTGCACGCTGAAGGACGATCTATGAAGCAGATCGCAGGTCTCTTGGACGTGAGCGAGAAAACCGTGGAGTTCCACAAACATCACATCCAAGAGGCATTCAACCTTCGTAGTAATGCCGACCTCGTCTTATTTGCCTTGAAGCAAGGATTGATCTCGCTCAATCCTTAGCCGGCGGGTGGCGCATCCAAAAAACCCTTTGCTGTTTTGCAAAGGGCCACTCTTCGCTTTGGATCGATCGGAGTCTCCCAAACGATCCATGGTGAACAGCTTGGGGTCGCTTCCACTCTTCCCTTTTTTCCGGACATGCAACCTCTAACTTTTGACTTGCAACTTCCGATCCCCCGCCCGTTACTTTTCGGCGAAAAATCGGACCAGTACTACAGAATACTGTTGATTATTAGCCAATAATGCGATATGATTATTTATGTTCCCGCGCGGATTTCTTTCACTCCACGCCGCCTGCCCTGAGCGGAGCCGAAAGGCGCTCCCTCCCGCACCAAAAAGCCTCGCCGCTAAGTCCCGTGTTTCCGCCACTTCAAAACTGATACAAACTAAACGACTTCAAGTCCACTCTTTCCGTCACTTACGAAAAACCGGGGGGAGGGGGAGTTACCGGCTTCTAACGATAGATGTCCATCTTGAGACTGCCGAAGGGTTCTTCTCCTGTTCCCCATTCCGATTTTGGCCCCGTCTTCTCTGCGACCGGCGTTTACCCCGGCTCGATCGAGGTATCTCCGACCTCAGTGCTCTCCGTGTCCTCTGTGGTGAAAAATCCCTCGACTCCCATCCCTTTTCTTCTCAGCAACGAATTATCAGCGGTGGGCACCAAGCTCTCCCTAACTCCAATTATTCCCACACCTACGCGATACCCCGGGGGTGGGGAGTGTTGGTCATACCAATTCGCAGTTGCCGGTCTAAAGACCGGCAACTACAGGAGGCAGCAGAGCGGGTCACTCGCCACTCGCCACTTCCCTCCCCACTGTCGGCTGTAGGCTGTCTGCTCTCCCCCACCTCCCTTTCAGCGCTCCTGGACTTGCATCTCGATGCCGTGCTTGGGGCGGAGGGTCACCAGCGGTTCCGGGACTACCGGGAAGCCGGGTTTGAGCCGGAACTGGAATTTTTGAGCGATCGCGGCGACGACCAGCGCGGTTTCGAGTTGCGCGAAGCCCTGGCCGATGCAGCGGCGGGGTCCATCGCCGAATGGGAAGTAGGCACCTGGGGGCAGGCGCTGCTCCAGGCCGTCGAGCCAGCGTTCCGGGAGGAAGCGCTCGGGCTCGGCGAAAAAACGCGGGTCGCGATGCATCACCCACTGCGAGGCCAGCAGCGTGGTGCGCGGAGGAATTTCGTAACCGCCGAGGGTGATGGGTTCCACGTTCATGCGCGCGGTCATGAAGGCCGGAGGATACAGGCGCAGGGATTCGTGAAGGACGGCGTTGAGATACGGAAGCTTTTCGAGGTCGGCGACTCCTGCGGGGCGGCCGCCGAGCACGCCGCGAAGTTCTTCGTGGAGGCGGGCTTCGGCGGCGGGATTTTCGCCGAGGAGATACCAGGTCCAGGAAAGCGAAAGCGCGGTGGTTTCGTGGCCGGCGACGAAGAGGGTCATGGATTCGTCGCGCACTTGTTGCTCGGTCATCTGGCTGCCGTCCTCGTTCATGGCGGCCATCAGCAAAGACAGCAGATCGCTGCGCGGCTGGGTGTCTTTCTTGCGGTCGGAGATGATGCGGTAGACAAGCGCGTCCATGTAATGGAGTTCGCGCCGCGCGCGGCGATTCGCGGGCGTCGGCCAGGATTCGGGAATGTGCCAGGGAGCCCGGGCGCGGCGGAGATAGTAGCGCATGAGAAAAGTCATGGCTTTTCCAATGGAATCGGAATCGCCGGCCAGGCTGGTGCCGAAGAGGGTGCGCACGGCGACTTCCAGCGTGAGCTTCATCATCTCTTCGGCGATGTTGCGGGTTTCGCCGGAACGCCATTCGCGGGCCCGTTCCAGCGCGCATTCGATCATCACCGGGGAATATTCGTTGGTGCGGGCGCGATGAAAGGCGGGTTGCGCGAGGCGGCGCTGGCGGCGCCAGAAGTCGCCTTCGCTGATGAGCAGGCCCTGGCCGAGCAGCGGCCCGACGACGAGTTTGGTGACCGTGCTTTTGTGCAGCTTGGCATGATCGATCACCAGGAGCTGCTGGATGTATTCCGGGCGGCTGACCAGCAGGCGCGGCGTGCCCATCGCGGTGAAGCTGACCAGGTCGCCGTAATCGCGCGCGAGGCGTTGCAGCGTGCCGAGGGGATCTTTGCGGATCTCCAGCGCCATCCCGAAGATGGGCAGGCCTTTTGGCCCGGGCGGCAGACGGTTTCCGTTCCTGGTCATCTTGATGTTGTTGCGATGGTTGTTGCGGGCGCGCGCGTCACTTCAACCACGCGTAATACGCCACGTAAAACCAACTGAAGATGCCATGAACGATCATCCACAAAATCGAATGGTGCGCGCTCCACGACAGCGTGATCGCCATCATGCTGCCGAAACCCCAGACGCCAATGCCCGCCGAACGTCCGCCTCCGCCATTGCTCATCGTGGTTCTCCCTTCGGACGAATGCCGCGCAGCAAGTCTAACCCGATGTGGATGCTTCTTGCTAAGCGGGAAGAAAGCGCAGACGTGCAAAAAATCTCGCGACATTACGTCGTCCCAGCTTCCCGCACCCGTTGGATGGCGGCCCGAACCTCTGTCTGGGCCCGCTGCCTGGGACCGCGGGGTCCCTTGGACTGGATAAATTAAAAGCTGGCTCCAGGAAAGGCGATTCGGAGTATATTCACTTGGGCCCTGAAATCAGGAATGAACACGTGGTCCACCCACGTAAGGAGGCCCCCATGCCGTTCTTTCTTCATCAAGTCAGTTACACCCCGGAAGCGCTTGCGCGACTCATTGCCAATCCACAGGATCGCTTTGAAGCCGTGAGGGCACCCATCGAAAAGCTCGGTGGGAAGATCAAAGATTCGTACTTCGCGTTCGGCCCGTCGGACGCTGTGCTCATCACAGAGATGCCGGACAACGTCTCTGCCGCCGCGATCGCGTTGGCGTTCGCCGCGGGCGGCGCGCTGCGCAACTGCCAGACCACGGCGCTGATGACCAACGCCGAGGCGCTGGATGCCTTGCGCAAGGCGGCCACTTGCGGCTACAAACCGATCACAGCGACCGCGACAGCAGCCCGCACATAATCCGCTGCTGCAAAATCCACAACGGTGACTGCGCGAAAGCAGGCCTGAACGCAGAGGTCGGGGTGTGCGTTCGAGACGCCTGAATTTCTTGCGCAGTGGGTCCAACTTATCCTGCGCCGGATGTCGCGGGTTGAGATTTCGGAGATAGAACTGCGGGAACAACCAGAGGAACGAAGACGGTGAGAACCATCTGAAGCCGAAAGTTACGGCCAAAGGGGATGCACCTACCCATGAAGATCAAATTGACCGGGCGATTCGCGCACATCATATTCTTGCAGGTCGGTTTGTTATGTCTGGCTGGTCCCTGTTTCAGTCAGGACACGGGAAAACCAGTCAGCGAAGCTGCGGCAACTCCTCCCGCGA
Source organism: uncultured Acidobacteriota bacterium (assembly GCA_963781995.1). Classification (GTDB taxonomy): domain Bacteria; phylum Acidobacteriota; class Terriglobia; order Acidiferrales; family UBA7541; genus Acidiferrum. Next base: position 644,100 of record CAWAHR010000002.1, read on the forward strand.
CTCAGATTGTCAAGGACGTCTATAGCGTCGTACAGATTGACGAGTTTCAGATCCAAAAGGGCGTGGACTTTCCACCGGTGTATCTAGAGGCACTTCAAAAGGAGATTGCGAAACAGTTGACCAACGCGAAGCTATTCGCGGAGGTGGTTTCAGCGGGGCAGAAGCCGACGAATCCCCAGAGCCGAGTGCTGCGCCTGACGGGTTTCATCACCAACTACAATCCCGGAAACCGGGCGGCGCGCTATTTTGGCGGTTACGGTGCAGGGGCCGCGGAAATTGATTCAAAACTCTTGTTCCTGGATAGGGTGACGGAGCAACCGATCCTGTCCGGGGAACTACGCGCGATGTTAACAGGTGGTTTCTTTGGTGGAAAATCCGAGGGCGCGCTGACGGATTATGCGAGGCAGGTGGTGAACAAGACCAAGCTTATGGTTTACATGCGCTTGCCCTCACCGGGAGCAGCACCGAATGCAGCAGCGGCAGAAATTGGAAGCGTTGGCCCCACGACTCCACCAGTGCGCCACACAATTCCGATTACTTCCAAGGATTGGCCCGGCTCACAATCGAAGCTGAATGCGGAAGCGGCGGAAGGCTACCGGGTGGTCAGCGTGACGATCACCGGGAAGAATACCGCGGATGTGGAGCTGCTACGAGCGGACGCGATTGCGGATCAATATCAATACCTGCTGCTGCATCCGGCGATGTCCACCAACTTGCAGAAAGACATGCGAAAAGCATCGGGGGAAGGATATCGGGCCACTCCGCATAGCCTGGTAATTCTGGGCAACTCCCTGACTATGATTATGGAGAAATCATCGCCGGCGTTTAAGGATCATTACCAATACACCGTGAAAGAAGCCGCCCGGGTGTCCAGCGGGCAGAAAGATACCGTGAAACTGCAAAGCGAGGGCTATGCGCTAATCGGGGAATTGGAACACGGCGGCGCACACTTGTTGCTTTTCGAAAAAATCGGGCCGCCCGAGTAGGACGTGATGCGATTTAAGGCAGAAGGTGCGAGAAGCGAAGACGGTGAGGAAGCCGATTTAGAAGCGAAAAATCTGGAGCCGAGAGTGGGAGTTGAACCCATGGCCTACTCTGATTCCACGTAAGTTATTGATTCTGCATTCCTGTGAATTCTGTAAAACCGATGGATATGACGTTCGGAGATACACGGACGGGATCTGCACCGGAGAGCGCGATCGCGACCTGCGCTACCACCGCGCGTTATTATCAACCAAAAATAAAGTGCCCCCACTGCTCGGTACTTGTGGGGGCGCGCAATTGACGGGATTGGAGGAAGGTTTTCTTCGACGAGAGACATGCCGGTTAGCAGGGTGAAGGCTGCCCGGGGTCCTAGCTTGTCTGTTCCTTTGAGACGTTCGGCTTCTTCGCAATCAATCCCTTTTCGGTGAGTATGGAAACATAGTCGTCGCGCGTTAGAGAACACCCAATGAGGTCTGAAAACTGTCGCTCATTAAGCTTGAGTTGCTGGCGGATCAGATGTTCTGGTAAATCTTTGTTTCCGTGTGATCGCTTAGTTCTGACCACAACAACCCCATTATGCTCAAACCATGAAAGCCGGTCGCCGGCGTTTCGAGTCTTCAGGTCGAGCTTGTTCTCGATTTTGGTGTACTCGTGAACCTTCATTGCGGCCGAACTTCGATGTAATCCGCCAGCTTGTTTCGGACCCCGAGAAGATAGTCGCTGAGAGGTGAATCGCAGTCCTCGAGTTGCATGTAAAGTTCGGCAAGCGTAAGTCCAAAATCTTCGATTGCTGAGCTAAACGTTTCGCCGGAGCCAAATTCTTGCGTTTCTTCCCAGAAGACATTGATACCGGCTTCGCTGCGTTCCGTTTGGAGCAGGATGGGTTTGCGCAATTTCAATGCGGGGTGTCGCAATGCTCCGAACAAGACTTTTTCAGGCAACGCGCTGTACGGTGCGGGGTGCAGTACGACGTGAACCGGCACAGTAATCAAATTTTGAACTTGGCGAGGCAAAACCGGTTCTTTTGGCTGGAGCGCTAGCTCGGCCGAGTTAGCTCCGGACGAGAGGAAAATTTCGCGAGGAATCATTGCGGTAGCCATGGCAAACTCCCTGGATCAAGTTTGAATGCGAGCAGGGTGACTCTCCCTAGATAAACATTGTCAGCGTACCACTGAACTTCATATTTACCCGGTTCTGGGATCGGAATCCCCATCAGGTAAGCAGCAACTTCAACTGGTTCCGACCTCGATTGCACATTTCCCTGCATTTGAATTTCGGTCAGCAGCCTCTCATCCTTTAGATTGACGATTCTTATCTTGAAGGTATATTGCCCCTCGGCGTCCGCCAGCTTCGCATAAACCGCACAATTCAGCGGAGCAGGATACGAAAGTGCGTTCAGCCTGTCGAATACTCCAATGAGCGACTTCTTTTTTGACTGCTCATCGACGATGACTTGGTCGCACAAAAGCATGGCCAAGACGCTGGGCAGAGGTGATTCCATTTTCACTCGTGGGCGCCCCGCCTCCTGGTCCACTACCTGATTCGCCATTCGGGGCGAAAGGCGCCTTGTAGGCTACAGCATCTGGATGACCGAGAGCGACGCCTAGGGTAGCCAATAATCATGATAACAGCAAGCCTGGGTTCCCCAAGCCTGGCCAACCGGCCATCTAATGACCAGGTGTCCTGCGGTACTAGAACAGCCTTGCTCCCAGCGGTGGGGGGGCGATACTCTCTGGAACATGGCTCGAGAAGTCGAGGTCTTCACCGCTGAAGGAACCTTTTCCCATTATGCGAAGCACTCGGATGCAGTCCTCGCCGTGCACCTTCTCGAGCAAGGAGCCTCGCTACACGACGTTGCCAAAATTCTCGGGAACTCTCACCAGGTCGTTGAACACCACTACGCTCCCTATGTGAAAGAGCTTCAGGACCACACCTGGTGCCTTCTCCACACCCTCAGCTTTTCCGCAAGAGCCTAGTGTGGCGAGATTGTGCACCACTCTTTGCCAGATGCCTCCACTTCGCGCAACTAAAGCGAATACGCGCGAACGCACCGATATGGCTTTATATGGCCATAAATCGCTATCTCTCTAAGTTTTAAGCGAAAATCTGGAGCCGAGAGTGGGAGTTGAACCCACGACCTGTCGATTACGAATCGACTGCTCTACCACTGAGCTACCTCGGCTTACTTTATGACGATAGCATCCGCTGAAAAACACTGTCAATTCATTGAGGAATGGAATGTGCGCGAAAATATTCAGCGGGAGAAGGGGAACATGGCCCAGCCAATGCCGATGCCGACGGCGAGAAAGAGGAACAGCGACCAGAGGATGTATTTGATGCGGTCTTTGGGGCGGCGGCGGCCGAGGAAACCGAAGGTGACGGAAATGACTACCGCGAAGAGGAGAAAGGCCTGGAAGTGGGTGAGTTCGAGGGGAGGCAGACCGCTCATGCTTTGCGGCCTCGCGCGGCTTCGTAGGCGTGGAGCGCGGCCAGGAGATTGAGTACGCCGGCAGTGGCGAGGAGACGGGTCCCGTAATCGCCGTCGGCGTGGGAGACGTCGGCGCCGCGGGGTTCGATGGCACGCGCGAAAAGATAGAAGAATCCGGTGCCGAGGTCGGCGACGTAGCCGAGGGTGTCAAAGGCGTCGCTGCCGTCGCGGGTGAAGACGTTGCCCTTCATAGAAGCGCCGGCGCCCACGAGGATGCCAACGGCGAGGAAGACGACCACGGCGCGGCCCCACATGAATTGCAAGGCATGGCCGAGGCCGGGCAGGAGCCATCCGGCGACGCCGATTGCCAATGCGCGCGATTCACTGGGTGCCGGCGCTTTGCCTGCGAACGGAGCCGAATGCGTTTCGTTGCTGGTCGGGATTGGCGAAAGTTCTTCCATGCAATTCCAGTTTAAGGCGGGCTAGGCCAGCAGCGGGAGAATTTCTTGCTGCACGGCGCCGGTGACGCGCGCTTCCCTTTCGTCGATGTAGACGTCCACTTCGCTGCGAATGCCGAATTCGGGGAGGTAAATGCCGGGCTCGACGGAGTTGCAGGTCTTGGGGATCAGGTGGCGGGCGTCGTGGGTTTCCAGGCCGTCCATGTTGACGCCATTGCCGTGCACCGCCTGGCCGATGTTATGGCCGGTGCGGTGAAAGAAGTATTTGCCGTAGCCAGCTTTTTCGATGACCCGGCGAGAGGCTTGATCGACCTGCCAGCCTTGCAGCGGCTTGCCGGAGCGGATGGAATTCTGGATCAAGGCGACGGCGGCGTCGCGGGCTTCGCGGACGATTTTGAAAATCTTGGCATATTTTTCGGGCACTTTTGCGCCGAGGTAGCCGACCCAGGTGATGTCGTAGTAGACGCTGCCGGCGGACTTTTGCTTGCCCCAGACATCGAGGAGGAGCAGGTCGCCTTCCTTGATCATGGCGGAGGCCGCGCGGGTGGGACCGTAGTGCGGATCGCTGGCGTTTTTGTTCACGGCTACGTCGGGACCTTCTTCGGTGGCGAGGCCTTCTTCGTCGAAGCGTTTGCGCATCCACTGTTGCAGATCGTATTCGGAGAGATTCTTTTTTTCGCGGACGGATTGCGCGGCCAGGGCGAAGGCTTGCTGGACGATTTTGTCGATGGCGCGGCCGGCGGCGAGGTGAGATTCGAGTTGTGCCGGGGTCCAGCAGGCTTCGTATTTCTGGACCAGGTCGGCGGAAGTCACGACTTTGGCGCCGGTACTGCGAACGAGTTCAATGGTTCCCGCGTCAACCAAGGAGACGTAGGGAATGGAATTCTTCGGAGAGTACTGCATGGCCACGGTTTTGGCGCGGCCGAGGAGTTTTTTCAGATTGCCGCGCAACTCTTCCTGCGCCGAGAAATAGAGCGTCTCGCCGGGAAGCGAAGCCAGCGCCTGAGACTCGATTTTGTGGACCAGTTTTTTCGGCGTGCCGTTGGCGGGGACAAAATAAAACCAGCGCCGGGTGCGCATGCCATCGGGAAGCCCAAGGATGCGCTGGGCGATGGGATCGCGGCCGCGAAAATCGTAGAAGAGCCAGCCGCCGAGTTTTGCGGCCCGGAGATCTTTCTGGATTGCCTGGATGTCTGCGCTCATGGATTGGAGTTCCGCCCGCTTTTCAAAGGTGACTTTCGGCGATGGTTAGGCTTCTTCGCGGAGGAGATTGAGAATCTGTTGCCGGGTGACGCCGCGAATCTCGACCCGTTTGTTGCGCCCGTGTTCGCCGCTCTGAATTCTAACAGCGGATTTTGGGGTTTTCAAAAGATCGGAGAGGAAAACGATCAGGGCGTCATTGGCGCGGTTTTCGACGGCCGGAGCGCAGAGGCGGATCTTCAGCGCGCCACCGAAAGTGCCTGCAATTTCGTCTTTGCTGGCGCGGGGCTGGACGCGGACGTTGAGAGTCAGGGTGCCGCGGACAGGGTCTTCGGTGATTTCGATGAAGCTCATGCTCTATCAGATTAACCCCGATTGCTACATGGAAGAAGAAAGTTACGGGCTGCGGAGGGAGCGGGTGCAAATTGATTTCAAAATGCCACCGCTGTGGGCTGGCCGATCTGAAGGTCGGCGACTGCACGATTCAAGAGTGGCCCGCCTCAGGAGCCCGGCCTCAAATGAGAAGACTGGCCAGGCTGAAGAGCCTGTGTGACGAGGCCGAAAAGAGAAACTCAGTGGCTGAAGCCGGGTTGGATTTGCGACGTTTACGGCACGACTGAAGTCGTGCCCTCCAGTGAAAGTGAAGTTCACACCCAGACTCTGAAGCCCAGCGCCTACATGGGCAGGCTCTTACCAGGCGCGCTGGTATTGGACAGGAGGAGTTATCTTTACGCCTAGTTCCTGGGCGGCGCGGCGGGGCCAGTAGGGATCGCGCAGGAGTTCCCTGGCGAGAAAGACCATGTCGGCTTGCTCGGTGGTCAGGATGGTTTGCACTTGCGCCGCGTCGGTAAGCATTCCGACCGCGCCGGTGGCGATGCCCGCTTCACGGCGGATGGCGGCGGCAAATTTAACCTGATAGCCAGGGCCTAGGGGGATTTTAACGCTAGGGATGAGGCCGCCGCTGGAGACGTCGATCAGGTCAATGCCGATGGATTTAAGGCCCTTGGAGAACTCGATGCTTTGCGGGAGGTCCCAGCCGCCTTCTTTCCAGTCGGTGGCGGAGATGCGCACGAACACCGGCCATTTCGCGGGCCAGATTTCGCGGACGGCCTGAACGACACGCAGGGGAAAGCGGATGCGATTCTCGAAGCTGCCACCGAAGTGGTCGGTGCGAAGATTGGAGAGTGGCGAGAGAAATTCGTGGGCCAGGTAGCCGTGCGCGGCGTGGATCTCCGCGACCTGAAATCCGGCAGCCAGGGCGCGATGCGCGGCGGCACGAAAATCCTCCACGATCTGATCGATTTCGGCGATGGTGAGTTCCTTCGGGTCTGGATAATTGGGATCGAAGGCCACTGCACTGGGAGCTACAGGAACCCAGCCACCATCGTTGAGAGAGACTTTATTTCCGCCGAGCCAGGGTGCGGCGGTGCTTCCCTTTCTGCCGGCGTGGGCGAGCTGCATGCCAGGGATAGCGCCCTGTTCGCGGATAAAATCGGCGATGGGCTTCCAGGAATCGATGTGCGCGTCGAGATAGATGCCGGTGTCCGCGGGGGAGATGCGGCCAATGGCTTGGACAGCGGTGGCTTCGGTCATCACCAGGGCGGCGCCGCCGACGGCGCGGCTGCCGAGATGCACGAAATGCCAGGAGGTGGGGTGGCCGTCATTAGCGGAGTATTCGCACATTGGGGAGACAGCGATTCTGTTTTTCAGTTCGAGGTCGCGCAATTTCCAGGGAATAAAAAGGGTCATGTTATCTCCGGGTGATTCGCTCGAATTTGGAACTCAGCTGATAAAAGTTCGCATGAAAACTCAAAACCTCAGCGGCTAACGCCAGGATCACAAGGTGCGATTCGCGGAAGGACTGAAGTCGTGCCCTCCCAAGCCTCGTTGAGAGATATCTTCACTTCTATTCGATTCATTTGGGAGGCGGACGGGTACCGAAGATGGCGGTGCCGACGCGGACTTCAGTTGAGCCCTCGAGGATGGCGGCTGGAAAATCGTGGGACATGCCCATGGACAGGACCGGCAAGGGTTTCCCGAGCCGCGCTTGCAAATTTTCTTTGTGTTTTCGCAGCGCCGCGAAGAACGGCCGCACTTGTTCGGGGTCTTCGCGATAGGGAGGGATGCACATGAGTCCCGCGAGCTGGAGATGATCAAGGGTGAAAAGGCGTTCGGCCAGCGCGGGGAGATCCGTTTCGGCCACACCGCTTTTGGATTCTTCGCCGCCGAGATGCACTTCGATGAGGACGCGCAATTTTTGGGAGGATTGCATTTCGGCGTGCGCGCGGTCGATGCGCTGGGCCAGCGACCAATCGTCGATGGAATCGATGGAGTGGAAGACTTTGGCGGCACGGGCGGCTTTGTTGCTTTGCAGGTGGCCGATAAGGTGCCAGGTCGCCTGGAGATCGCCGAGAGCGGGTAGCTTCCCTTCCCATTCCTGAACGCGGTTCTCGCCGAAGTGGCGAAGGCCGGCCTCGTAGGCTTCACGGATGGCCTCGTCGGTATGCGTCTTGGAGACGCCGACGAGGAGGATGTCCTGCGGGTTGCGGGAAGCGCGAAGCGCCGCGGATGCGAGCAGGTCCTGCACGCGCTGGAGATTCTCGCGGATCGTGGCGGTGGACATTTTTTGCCAGCCGAAATCGTAACATGGCGGTAGGGATTGCCCGCGAACATGCGTACTGCCAAAGCAAACCAAACGGCCATTGCAGGGAGTTGGCTCTGCCGCTACACTGTGGGCACTGGCGGCCTGCCTCGCCAGCTTGAATACAACTTATAAATAGGGGCAGGTGAGTTGCGAAACCTCAGGGGCTGACGCCCAAGATCTTGACGGCCTTTTCGGCGCGGCCTATCGGCATGCTCAGGGCAAGCGGAGGCCAGGCCTTCCCAAAGCGCATAAATGAGGCAGTTTTTGACGACGATATGACTACACGCGGATTGCTAATTGCCGTCGAAGGAATCGACGGCAGCGGAAAACATACGCAGGCCAAACTGCTCGAACATTCCCTTCAAGGCCTCGGTCACACCGTCTATTCCACCGGGTTTCCGCAGTACGAATCCTGGTTCGGGACCATGGTGGGCAAATTTCTGAACGGGGATTTCGGGCCGCTGGAGAGCGTGGACCCGCACTTCTCGGCGCTGTTGTATGCCGGCGACCGGTTTGAGGCCAAAGGACGATTGGAAGCGGCGCTAGACCAGGGAAAGATTGTTCTGGTGGATCGCTACATAGCCTCGAATCTGGCGCACCAGGTGGCGCGAGCGGTGCCGGAAAAACGGGCGGAGTTTCTGCGGTGGATCGAGCACCTGGAATACCACATTTACGGGATGCCGCGGGAAAACCTGATCCTGTACTTGCGGGTTCCCCCAAGCCAAGCGCAGAAGCTTGTGGCGTTGAAGGGCGAGAGGAACTACACCTCGGCGAAACACGATATTCAGGAGGATAGCCTGCGGCACCTGGAAGACGCGGCGGAAATGTACGATATGTTGTCGCGGAGCAAGCCGTGGGCGACGATCCAGTGCTACGATTCGGAAAGCAACGGACTGCGGCTGCCGGAAAATATCGCCGCGGAATGTATGCAGGCGGTCGTGGCGCTTTTGGAGAGCTGGCAAGAGGGTTGAGAGATGGGCTTTAGCGAATTTCTGGGCAATCAGGCGATGGTCAGCGCGCTGCGGGGGGCGATGCGCGCGGAGCGGGTGCCCCACGCAATGCTGTTCACCGGGCCGCGTGGAGTTGGGAAATTTACCCTGGCGAGGATGTTTGCGCAGGCCGCCAACTGCGAACGATTGAAGGACGATTTCTGCGGGGAATGTGCGACCTGCCAGCGAATCGCGGTTCTCGGCAACCTGCCGGATTTGATCAACCAAGGGCTTGCGGAACGCGGAGAGAGCGCCGATGCGGCAACGGTGGAACGCGTGCCGCTGATTTTGCAGACGCATCCGGACGTGTGGGTGCTGGTGCCGGATCCGGTGCGGCTGAAGAGTCCGGTGGCGCGGCCGGTGCTGCGCATCGGGCAATTGCGGGCGGTGCAACGGGCGGCGTACTTCCAGCCGGTGGGGCGGAGGCGGGTGTTCATCCTGGACGGCGCGGAGACGATGCGCACGGATGTTTCGAATGTGTTCCTGAAAATACTGGAAGAGCCGCCGGGATCGGCGACACTGATCCTGACGGCGCCTTCGCCGTTCAATCTGCTGCCCACCATCGTTTCGCGCTGCATGCAATTTCACTTTGCGCCGCTGCCGGAATCGGAAGTAGAGAACATCCTGAAGGCCCAGGGCCATCGCAAGCCCGCGGACATAAGGCTGGCGGCACAACTTTCCGAGGGCAGCCCCGGCCTGGCAAGTGAAATGAATGTGGAGAACGTGGTGGAGCGGAGGCGGGCGATCCTGCGCATCCTGGAGCACGCCGCGCGCGGGCAAGGCTTTTCGCAGCTTTTCGCGGCCACCAATGCACTGGCGAAGGATCGCGAATCTTCCTACGAAGACCTGCTTGCGGATTTCTATGGAGTGCTGTCGGATTTGTTGGAGTTGACCGCGGGCTTTAAGTCGCCGCAATTGCGAAACGCCCATCTTGCTAAGGAGCTGACAGCTCTTGCGGGCTTGGTAGACGCGGCTTGGGTGATGCGGGCCATTTCGGGACTCGATGAACTGGCGGCCGGCGCCCGGCGCAATCTGAATCGGCAGCTTGGGATGGACGCGCTGGCGGCGGCGTTGTGCCCAGCCGAGGCCGGGACCGCCGGCCGACGATAAGTTTTCTACCATTATTGGTTCTGGCGCGTCATAATAAACGAAACCCAACGCCCACGCTTTGCATCACACGTTAAGAAACTTGCCAATCCTTTATAAGGAGCAGTCATGGTGAATCGCCGCATGTTCCGTCCCAGCTTCGCGGACGTCAAGGATCAGGCGCCGCCCCGGGTGTCACATAACAATAACAATGGACCTGTGCCCAGCAAAAAGCCGGCCCCGCCGGAAGTGACCCACGCGGAGAACTTCTATTGGGTCAAGCAGATGCAGGGACGCACGCCGATGGTGGTGGTGCTGGAAACGGGGGAAGAGTTGCGGGGAGCGGTGGAGTGGTACGACCGCGAATGCATCAAGCTGACCCGCAGCGGCGCACCAAATCTGATGATCTTCAAACGCTTCATCAAGTATGTGTACAAGGATGGCGAGGAGTCCTCGCTGGGCGGCGACGAGTAGACGCTATTTGGTAAGGTTGTTGCCGGCTGCTGCGGAAAAGGTGAGCAGGGCTTTGGCGGCCAATGAGCCAGTTTCGTTGAAAATCTCACATTCTGTAACGATGAAGTTGCGCCCCTTGCGCAGAACTTTTGCGTCCGCTTTCACCCGGCCACCCGGCACGGGCTCCAGATAATTGATCTTCAGCTCCAGAGTGGCAATCTCCACACCCCTTGGGACGACAGTGTAGGCGGCGATGGCGGCTGTGGTGTCCGCAAGCGCGGCCAAGATGCCGCCGTGCACGACGCCATGAATCTGCTTGTGGCGAGGGTGGACGTCGAGGCGGAAAATGGCACGGCCGTCGTGGACGCTTTCTACGACGAATCCGAGGAGCTCGGAGGACTCGCTCTCTTTCATGCGGCGGCGGACCATTTCGGTGGCCTGCTTCTCTTGCGGGGTCATTTTTCGGGTCATTCTGGGGCGCCTCTCTCACTCGGTGGTTACGTCGGCATCGGCGATGATTAACGCCTTTTCGCCGGGCCGGCGTGTCACGTTCCATGTGTCCGTTGCGTCTAATCGGTGTACCATGCGGCAAGCAACATGGTACGCCACTTTGGCGGAGCCATCGGGCTACAGGTCACAAATGCGCATCGGAATCACAGGATATCCCACGTATGGTGGCTCGGGTGTGGTGGCCACGGAGCTGGGCCAGGAGTTGGCCGCCCGGGGGCACGAGGTGCACTTTATTACCTATGCGCCGCCGATCCGGATGAACCCCAACGACCCGCGGATTCATTTCCACCAGGCTGAGGTGGTTTCCTATCCGCTGTTTGATCACTCACCATATACATTGTCGCTGGCGGTGAAGATGCTGGAAGTGTTTGAGAAGGAAGCGCTGGACATTTTGCACGTGCACTACGCGATTCCGCATTCGGTGAGCGCGTTGCTGGCCCGGCAGATGGCGGCGCCGCGGCGGTTGCCGTTTATCACCACGCTGCACGGGACGGACATCACCTTGGTGGGTAACAACCCGAACTTTTTGCCGATTACGCGGTATTCAATCGAGCAGAGCGATGGGGTGACTTCGATTTCGCGGTATTTGCTGCGGCAGACGATCGAAGAGTTTGGAATTAAGCGGCCAATCGAAGTGATTCCCAATTTTGTGAATTGCGATCTTTATATTCGCAAGCCGGATCCCGCGCTGCGTGCTGAGTGGGCGCCAAACGGCGAACCCATTCTGATGCACCTTTCCAATTTCCGGCCGGTGAAACGCATTCTGGACGCGATTGAGATATTTGCGTTGGTGCGCGAGAAAATGCCCGCGAAGCTGGTGATGATTGGCGACGGGCCGGACCGCGAGCCGGCGGAAGCACTGGCGAGAACCCGCGGCATCGAGAAGGATGTTTTATTTTTGGGGCAACAGAACGGGATTAAGGAAAAGCTGGGGCAAGCGGATCTGTTTCTGCTGCCTTCGCAACTGGAGTCGTTTGGGTTGGCTGCGCTCGAGGCCATGGCTTGCGAAGTGCCGGTCATCGCCACGAATACGGGCGGCGTTCCTGAGGTAGTCGAACACGGCGTGGATGGTTATCTGGTGAAACCCGGCGACGTGAAGACGGCGGCGAAGTATGCGATTGATCTTCTTTCGCGGCCCGACCGCGGGCGGGAGATGGGGCAGATCGCGCGAATTAATGCCAAGAAGAAATTCTGTGCCAATGATGTGATTCCGATGTACGAGCGCTACTACGAGCGAGTCCTCGCCGGCGCTTATTCCGCAACAGCGGCCCGCTAGGAAGCCATCCCACACAGCGCGGTTCATTTGCGCTTCAACTCGAGCGGCTTTCACGAAGCTGGGCAGTACGCTGGTGTTCTCGCCATGAACTCGCGCCCTGCTGCACGCGCCGTTTTCCGAAAGTGCCCCGTCATCCCTTGCGCGGGACGGAGCACTCGGGGTGATTTGCGGCGGCGCAGCTTCTTTGGGCGGCTACCCAGCGATAGCCGGAATGCAGGAGTTTCATGGCGCCGGGGAGTTTGGAGAACCAGACGAGAGGCTGGGCCCACCAGATTTCGCGGGCGACGGCGAGGACCGCCTCGGCGCCGCCATAATGGGCACCGTCCGAGAGCAGGAATCGCAACTCCTTCAGCAGGTCGTCCTGCGGAAGGCCGAGGAGTTCTGGAACGCGGGGATCTTGCAGCGGGGCTACGGACATGCCGCGGCGTTCGAGAATTGGGGCGATCCAGCGTGCCAGGCGAGTGCAGAAGTTGCAGTCGGCGTCAAAGAAGAGCCAGCCGCGAGCGTGGCGTCCTTTGTGGTCGGTGTATTCGTTCGCCAGGGAGATCATGGGGTGCCTTTTCTCTGCGGAACTTCCGGATGCTGCGTTAGCAATGGCTTCTAATGTCAGAACCTCGATGAATCAATAAGAACCGCAGCGGCTAAAGCCGGGCAAATTCGCTGGAATTTACGGCACGAGTGAAGGGGTGCCTCCCCTAAACTCGACAATCTCGAATACCGCTCCGAGCCCCGTTGCTGAGTTTTGAATGGCCCGCACTAGCCGGCCTTCTTTTTGTCGGTGCCCAGCAGGGTGATTACCTTGCCGCGCAACTTCCCTACCCCTTTCAGGGCGCCCATGGGCATGCGCAGAACTTCCTCGAAGAGGCCGCTCATGGTGGTCAGGAAGTCGAGCATGGTTTCGAGGCGCTCGCGGGTGTAGGTGTCGCCCGCCGGTGTGGCTTTCAGTTCCTGCACGCATTCGGCGAGGACGCGGAGCGTTGGATCGATTTCGCGGCGCTTGCGCTCTTCGGAAACGGTGCGAAAAATCTCCCAGACGTCCTTGGTGGACTCAAAATGGTCGCGGCGGTCGCCCAGGACGTGCACGACGCGGACGATGCCCCAGCCCTGCAATTCGCGGAGGCTGGTGCTGACATTGGAGCGGGCCACGGAGAGGGTGGCGGAAATCTCATCGGCCGGGACGGGTGTTGGCGAAAGGAAGAGGAGGGCGTGGACTTGGGCAACGGTGCGATTGATGCCCCATTTGGTGCCCATTTCGCCCCAGTGGAGGATGAACTTCTGGGCTACGGGAGTGAGTGTTGGTTTAGCTGTGTCTGTCATTTCAGTATCGACAGAACATACAGTCCTGACATGCGGTTGTCAAGAGGATTTTTTGAGGGTTTTTGAGGGTTTGGGAGGTTGGGTTTCAGGCTCAAAAGCGGAAGCTGGGCTTCCGCACTCCAGATGGGCTCGGATAAGGATGAATGCTGGCCGATCTGAAGTTCGGCCACTACAAAGGCAAAGGCGCCCGCCTCAGAAGGCGGCCGCTACATTGGGGAGGAGTTCTGCCCGCGGAGAAGGACTAGAAGAGGCTAACTTCGGGGATGGCTGGGGCTAATTCGGGTACATCGATGCGGATCGTGGTTCCCTGCCCTTCGCGGCTTTCGATGTCCAATTGAAAATCTTCGCCGTAGAGGACGCGGAGGCGTTCACGGACGTTGCTGAGGCCGATACCTTCGACGTAGACGTGGGGCATTTTCTCCTCGGAGATCCCGACGCCGTTGTCGGCGATTTCGATGTGCAAGCGGCCGTTTTTGCAACTGGTGCGGAGAAGGATGCGGCCGCCTTCGAGCTTTGGGGCCAGACCGTGCTTCAGACTGTTTTCGACCATGGGCTGGAGCAACATGCTGGGGATGAAAGTTTCCAGGGTGATCTCGTCGATTTCCTTGACGATGTCGAGGTTGTCGTGGCCGAAGCGAGCGACTTCGATATCGAGATAGTCGTCAATAAAGGAAAGCTCCTCGCGGAGGGGCACAAAGGTTTCGTGCTTGCGCAGCAGGCGGCGGAGGATGTTGCTCAGCTTGAGCACCACGCCGCGTGCAGAATCCGGATCAATGCGGATGAGGGCGGAGACGGTGTTCAAGGTGTTGAAAAGGAAATGAGGATTGATCTGGCTGGAGAGCGCGTCCATCCTGGCGCGAAGGAGGAGTTGCTGGTGGCGCTCGAGATTCATCTCGATGCGGGTGTTATTCCAGATTTTGAGGGGCGCGGCGACAGACATGAGAGTGGCAATAACGACGAGGGCCAGTTGCCAGTTCCAATGCGGATCGAGGGCGAAGAGCCACCTCGGCTTGGTGGCTTCGACCAGGGCGACGCGGCCCAGTTCGAGTCCGACGCAGGTGAGGAGCGGAAGCATCTCCCACATGATTTCGGTGTCGCGGATCATGCGCATCAACGCTTTGGGGATATTCAGAAAGGTGAACGGGCCGAAATTCCAGAGGGCTTCTTTGTCGGGGATGACCTGGCGGATCAAGCCGCCGAGTAGGCCCGCCGTGGAAGCCGCAGGCATGCCGAGCCACTCGTGGGCCATGAGCGCGGGGATAGTGATGATGGCGCCGCCGATGGGACCGACGACGCGGCCACCGAGAAGGCCCATCAGGAACGCGCCTTCGAGGGAGAGATCGGCGAAGCGATAGTAGGGGCTGACCAGGCGCAGAGTGACGCCGACGATGAGCGGCGGAGTCATGAACAGCATCAATTTCAGTTTTTGATCGGCATCGCGCTCTTCGGTGAAGAGCACGCGGCGGAAGGTGTTCCAGCGGGCCAGCAAGGCGGCGATGGAAGAGGCCACGCCCACCTTTAGCAGCAAGGTAAAGAGGAGTTCGCGGATGGAGAGCGTGATGTCCATGTTGCCCGTGTGGCCAGCGCGTGGCTGACGCCAGCCAAACCCGCTCCTATTGTAATGAAACTCCGGCGGATTGCTGAGGGCTTCGTGCGGGAATTGCGCTCCCTGCTATACTGAACTTTTCCAATGACCAGAAAATCCCCTACTAAGAAGAAGAGACAAGCGAGCAAAGGCGCGCCGCGACTTGCGGCGAAGGCCGTGCTGCCCACGCGATTCGGGCGATTCACGATTTATGGATTCGAGGGAGACGGGCCGAACGAAGAAGCGGTGGCGCTGGTGCGCGGCAATCTGAAAGGCCGGGTGGCTCCGCTGGTGCGGGTGCATTCGCAGTGCCTTACCGGGGATGTGCTGAATTCGCTGCGCTGCGATTGCCGAGCGCAATTGGAGCTATCGCTGAAGAAAATTTCCGGGGCGCCTTCGGGGATCCTGCTGTATCTGCCGCAGGAAGGGCGCGGCATCGGGCTGATGAACAAATTGCGAGCGTATGAGTTGCAGGATGGCGGGATGGACACGGTGGAAGCCAACGAGTCCCTGGGTTTTGCGGCGGATGCGCGGGAGTACGAGTTTCCGGCAAAGATACTGAAGAAGCTGGGTGCGACGCGCATCCGGCTGCTTTCGAACAATCCGGACAAGATCCGGCAACTGGAATCCGCGGGGATTCGCGTGGTGGCGCGAGTTCCGTGCCAGCCGCGGCTTTCGAAAATATCGAAAGCTTATCTGCAAACGAAAAAGCATAAGATGGGGCACTTGCTCGAGGGAGTTTAGGCTGCGAGGACCGCAGCCTGATTCGTTTCCGTTGGGATCCTTCGGGAGCCAACGGCGTGTCCCGCCTGTGGGCAAGTGTTGGTGTTGCCAGACAGCGTTGTTAGCCGCCGCCGACGAATTGGACTATTTCGAGGCGATCGCGGGGAGCCACGCGGGTTTCTTCCCATTTTGATTTGGGGAGGATTTGCAGATTGTATTCGATGGCCACACGAGCGGGATTGAGAGCCAGAAGATCGAGGAGCTGCCGCACAGTGGTGCCGGGGGGAATTTGTTTGGCTTCGCCGTTGACCTGAATGGGAATCGCTTCGGGCATGTTCATGATTGGACCGCCGGCACACGGGGTTTCGCGCGCAACGAAAAGCGAAGTTGCGCGTTGGTGTCCTTCTCTTGGGCGCGAATAACCAGCGCGGCTTCGGCGGCGACGAGCTTCGGCATCTCGAAGGAGAGGGTTGCCTGGCCACCGTTGCCGGTTTGGGTAGTATAAGGCGGGTGGCCGGCGCTGCCTTCGATTTCCGCGAGCACTTGCACGCCCTGGACGGGAGTTCCGGTTTCATCCTTCACGGCGAGGAGCAGCGTGGCGTTTTTTCCGGAGAGCCAGGAGCGGGCGTTGAGAAGTTCGAGAACCAATTTCCGCGGTTGAACATCCTCTACAGCGGGCTCCAAATTGGAACGGGCTTCGGGAGTGCGCGGCGTTTCCGCGAGCGCTGACGCGAAAGTGTCTGGCGGGATGATCAACTGCAGCTCGCCAGAGCGAATCGCTTCGAGTACCACGCGATGTTGCTCGTCAACGCGGAGCTTCAAAGCCTGCCGGGAGTCATCGTTGAGGGGAAGCAGGTCGAGATAATTATTGGTGCGGCGATGCAGGACGCGGCCCTGGAAATAAACAGTGGTATCAATCAGGGCGTGGGACACGCCACGATCTTCGGTCTGCACATGGAAAGTGTGCGAGCCGAATTTGATGTTGGAGTTGTGCCCGAAGACCATGATCCTCACTCAAGCTTAGGAGATGCACCACGCGCACCAAAAATATTTTTGGCGGGAGCATTTGACCACGTGGCACCCCACTCGCTATTATAACGCTTCGACTATGACTCCCACCGGCCTGCAAGCATACGTTCCCCTAGTAATACACCTGCTGGTGGCTGCATTTCTTGCCGGGATACTGATTACACTGTCGACGCTGGTGGGTTGGAAGCGGCCCAACAAGGCCAAGCAGCAGCCCTATGAGTGCGGGATAACCCCCACCGGAGACGCGCGCGAACCGTTTTCGGTGAAATTCTACCTGATTGCAATGGTGTTCATCCTGTTCGACGTGGAAGCGATCTTTCTGTACCCTTGGGCTTTCATTTTCAAGGACCTGGTACGCAACACGGCAACAAAGTGGTTTGGCTTCATGGAAATGATGATTTACGTCGCCATCCTATTGGTAGGTTATTTCTATCTCTTGAAGAAGGGTGCATTCGACTGGAATAGAGCGCAGAAATAATGCCAGTCGCCCCTTGAGGATCTCATTAACGTGCCGCAGCTCGCTGATGCAAACGCTAGTATTGTAGTCGACCGCCTCCGCGCGTGGAACGCCGAGAGTATTTCACAGGTTATTGAATACCGTGGAGAGACCACCATCGTCGTGCCCCACAAACTCCTTCGGCGTGTTGCCAAAGAGTGCAAAGAAAATCCCGAGCTGAATTTCAACCAGTTGAGCGACGCCACCTGCGTCGACCGCTTCCCCAACGAGCCGCGCTTTGAACTGAACTACCAACTCCTCTCCGTTCCGCGCCTCGCGCGCATCCGGTTGCGCACCAGTGTAAGCGGGCAGCAGCCGGTGATCGATTCGCTAGAGTCGGTGTGGCCGGGGGCCAACTGGATGGAGCGGGAAATGTTCGACCTGTTCGGGATTCGCTTTGAGGGAAACACGGATTTGCGGCGGATCCTTTTGCCGGATGAATTTGAAGGAGCGCCGCTTCGCCGGGATTTTCCGGTGCAGGGCAAGCGGTAGAAGCCGAGCGGTGGATTGCGACCCATGACAACGGTGGAAACAGCAGTCGGCACGTCGAAAACGATGGTCCTGAACATGGGGCCGCAGCACCCGTCGACGCACGGAGTGTTGCGGGTTTTGCTGGAACTGGACGGCGAGAACGTGGTGACGGCCGTGCCGGACCTGGGCTACCTGCACACGGGCATCGAGAAGAGCTGCGAAGACAAGACCTACTCGCAAGCCATCACGCTGACGGACCGGATGGATTACCTGAATCCGCTGGGAAATAACCTGGTGTATTGCCTGGCGGTGGAAAAGTTGCTGGGCCTGGAAGTGCCGAAGCGGGCGCAATACATCCGGGTGATGATGGTGGAGTTGCAGCGAATCTCTTCGCACCTGGTGTGGCTGGGGACGCACGCGCTGGACATGGGTGCGATGTCGGTGATGCTGTACTGCTTCCGGGAGCGCGAGGAAATTCTGAAGATTTTCGAGCGGTTTGCGGGACAGCGGATGATGACGAGTTACATCCGCATCGGCGGAGTGGCGCTGGAGCCGCCGGCGGGCTGGCGGGAATCCGTGAAGCGGTTTTTGGACATGATGCCGGCACGGATTGATGAATACGAGGAACTGCTGACCAACAACCGCATCTGGCAGGGGCGCTTGAAGGGTGTGGGGATTCTTCCGGCGGAAACGCTGCTGGCCATGAGCACCACCGGGCCCGGGTTGCGCGCCGCGGGCGTGGCGTTTGATAATCGCAAGGCATTTCCGTATTCCTCATACGAAGAATTTGAGTTCAACGTGCCGACGCTCACCACGTCGGACTGTTTTTCGCGGTACCTGATCCGAGTGCTGGAGATGCGCGAAAGCCTGAAGATCGTCCGGCAGGCGATGGAAAAGATTACCGACCAGGGGCCGATCAAATCCGATGCGCCTGGGATCGTGCCGCCGCAGCGCGAAAAGATGAAGACTGAAATGGAAGCGCTGATCTACCACTTCAAGATATTCACGGAAGGCTTTTCGCCGCCGCCCGGCGAGGCGTATGCGGCGGTGGAATCGCCGCGCGGCGAGCTGGGGTGTTTTATCGCGAGTGACGGATCGCCGAAGCCGCTGCGGGTGCATTTCCGTTCGCCGTCGTTCATCAATTTGCAGGCGCTGCCGCTGATGGTGAAAGGGCAGTTGATCGCGGACACCGTGGCGTGTATCGGCACGATCGATATCGTGCTGGGAGAAGTGGACAGGTAGAGGCCCATGGAACTAAGTCCCAAACTCACGGCGAAATACGACAAGCTGCAGAGCAGCTATCCGGTGAAACGCAGCGCGCTGATCCCGATGCTGATTTACGGGCAGGATGAACTCGGAAGCGTCACCGACGAGCTGATTGACGAAATCGCGCAACGCCTGGATTTGAATCGCGTGCAGGTGGAAGAGACGCTGGCGTTTTATTCCATGCTGCACCGCAAGCCGATCGGGAAGCACCACGTGCAGGTGTGCACCAATATCGCCTGCATGTTGCGGGGCGGAACGGAATTGCTGGAGCACGCCAAGAAGAAACTGGAGATCGGGCACAAGGAAGTGACCAAGGACGGGGTTTTTTCGCTGGAAGAGGTGGAATGCATTGGGGCGTGCACGGGTGCACCGGCTCTGCAGGTGAATTACGATTTTTATGAGAATGTGACGCCGCTGAAATTCGACCGCCTGATCGAAGATTTAGACAAAGGCAAGCGCACCGAGCCGCATGGGGTCATCAGCGGCGCGCTGCACGAGCGGGCGAAATTGGAAACTCCGCTGATCAGCAAGCGCTGGGGCGTGAAGGATTCCCAAAAGATCGATGTGGCGCTGCAGCACGGGGCGTATCAGGCGCTGGAAAAAGCGCTGAAGCAGATGACCCCGGAGAGCATTATTGACGAGGTGAAGAAATCCAGCCTGCGCGGGCGAGGCGGGGCGGGATTTCCGACGGGGATGAAGTGGTCGTTCGTGCCGAAAGATTCGCCGAAACCGAAATACGTGATTTGCAACGCAGACGAGTCCGAGCCGGGCACCTGCAAGGACCGGCCACTGATGGAAATGGATCCGCACCAGTTGATTGAAGGGATCACGATCGCGGGGCGCGCGATCAACGCGCACCGCGGGTTTATCTATATCCGGGGCGAATACCGTTACGTGCTGGACATCGTGGACGCGGCGATTGCAGAGGCTTACGAGCGCGGCTACCTGGGAAAGAACATTCTCGGCTCCGGATTCGATTTTGATTTGCTGATTCATTCGGGCGCCGGAGCTTATGAATGCGGCGAAGAATCGGCGTTGATGGAATCGCTGGAAGGCAAGCGCGGGAATCCGCGGATCAAACCGCCCTTCCCTGCGGTGGTCGGATTGTACGGCTGCCCAACGATTATCAATAATGTGGAGACGCTGAGCGCGGTTCCTTCGATCATTCTGGAGGGCGGAGAAACCTACGCCAACCGCGGAACGCTCAAGAATGGCGGGACGCGGCTCTTGTGCGTCTCGGGCCACGTCAACAAGCCGGGCATCTATGAAATTCCGCTGGGGATGAACATGAAGAAGTTCATCGAAGAGCTGGCCGGCGGAATCCGCAATGGCAAGAAGCTGAAGGCGGTGATTCCGGGCGGGAGTTCGTGCCCGGTGTTCAAGGCCGACGAGATTGATCTGGCCATGGATTACGACACCATAGCCAAAGCAGGTTCGATGCTGGGCTCCGGCGGCATGGTGGTGATCGACGAAGACACCTGCATGGTGGACGTGGCGCGGCGCATCATGCATTTCTACGCGCACGAATCGTGCGGGTGGTGCATCCCCTGCCGGGAAGGCACCAGTTGGCTGAAAAAGATGCTGGATCGGTTCCATGCCGGACTGGGACGCCCCGAAGACATCGATCTGATCGGCGAGCTTTCGAAGAACATGCTGGGCCGGACGTTCTGCCCGCTGGGAGATGCGGCGGCGATGCCGACGATCAGCATCGTGCAGAAGTTCCGCGACGAATTCGAAGACCACCTGCACGGACGTTGTGCGTACAACAAATCCACAGAAGCGCTACTCGGTTTGCGGTAGGAATCCATGGCTGAAACGAAACTTGTGCACCTGAAGATTGACGACCGCGACGTGGAAGTCCCCGCCGGAACGCTGGTGATTGAAGCCACGCGGCGGCTGGGGATTGAAGTTCCGTCGTTCTGCTACTATCCCGGCCTTTCGCTGCAGGCGGCCTGCCGGATGTGCCTGATTGAAGTGGAAAAAGCGCCCAAGCTGCAAACGGCGTGCACGCAGGTGGTCGGCGAAGGCATGGTGGTGCGCACCAACACGGAGCAGGTGCGTAACGCGCGCAAGTTCATGCTGGAATTCCTGCTGACGAATCACCCGCTGGATTGCCCGGTATGCGACAAAGGCGGCGAGTGCGAATTGCAGGACATGGTTTTCCGGTACGGGGCGGATACCAGCCGCTTTGTGGAAGAAAAGCTTCACCGGCCCGAGGAGAAGTGGTCGGACCTGGTTTATTACGATGCGCCGCGCTGCATCCTGTGCTTCCGCTGCGTGCGCGTGTGCGATGAAGGCATGGATGTAAAGGCGCTGGGCGTGGGCATGCGTGGCGCGAACTCGATCATCATCCCCAACCGCGAAGATCACCTGGAGTGCGAAGAGTGCGGGATGTGCATCGATATTTGCCCGGTGGGAGCGCTGACCAGCGGAACGTACCGCTACAAGACGCGGCCGTGGGAAATGCAGTATGTCTCCACTATTTGCACGCACTGCTCGAATGGCTGCAAGACGACGCTGAGCGTGCGGAATCACGAGATTTTGCGGGCCAATAACCGCGACCTTTCCGGAATCAATAAAGACTTTTTGTGTGTGAAGGGGCGCTTTGGGTTCGATTTCACGAAGCACCCGGAGCGCATCAAGCAGCCGCTGCTGCGCAAGGGCGACAAGCTGTTTCCCGTTTCATGGGAAGAGGCCGCGCAGGCTGCCGCCGCCAAATTAAAGGATTTGCATAGTACGTATAGCGGAGAGGCGATGGGATTTATCGGTTCGAACCGGGCTTCGAACGAAGAGAACTATCTGTTGCAGCGGATGGCGCGCGCGACGTTTGGCACCAACAACGTGGACCATCATCGGACGGCGGACTACACGGGACTGGTAACCGCGCTGGGCGAGCGGGCGGGCGATGCCTCGCTGACGATGGAGCAGCTTTACCAGGCCAAAGCGGTTCTGGTGATCGGAAACGAACCTTCGAATCAGAATCCTTTGGCGGCGTGGCAGATTCGCTCTGGGATTCGCCATAATGCCGCCAAGCTATTCCTGGTGAACTCGCAAAAGATCAAGCTGGCGCGCAAAGCGACGCAGTTTGTCCAAGTGCCGCAAGGGCAGGAAGCCTGGGCGGTGCGCTGGCTGGCGACAGGCGAAGGGCAGCTTGCGACAGGCGTCGCGGAAAAACTCGCGGCGCTAAAATCGGCGCTGGAAGCGGAGCCCGAGGTTGCCATCGTATTTGGCTCGGAGATTACCGGCGCGGCGATCGGGCATCTGGTTGCGTTCGGATCGAAGCTGCAAGGCAAAGTCCGCTACATGGCGCTGGGGGATTACGCGAATTCGCGCGGCGCGGCGGACATGGGCGTGCTGCCGGACCGTCTGCCGGGTTACGCGTACCTTGACAACAAAGCGGTTGGCGAATCGCTGGCCAAGCACTGGGGCGCAGCGGTTCCCACGAAGCCGGGCTTGACCGCGCCGCAAATGATTGAAGCGGCGCAATCCGGGAAATTGAAAGCTCTGTACGTGATGGGCGCGAATCCCTTCACGCATTTTGGAAAATCCGGCGCCGGACGCGGCAACCTGGGATTTCTGATCGTCCACGAACTTTTCCTGACTGAAACGGCACAGATGGCGGACATCGTTTTCCCCGCGGCCTCCGCTTACGAAAAAGACGGCAGCGTAACGAACACGGCGGGTGAGATTCAATTGCTCCACAAAGCCGCGGAAGTGATGGGCGCGCGGAGCGACTTTGACCTGCTGCGCATCATGTCGCATCAATTGGAACGCCTGGGGCTTGGGAAAGCGTTTCACTTCAAAACGCCGGCGGCGGTGTTTGAAGAGATCCGCAAAACGGTGCCTGGCTATAACGTGCAGGCCGCGGGACTGCTGACGGGCGGCGCGGAGCCCACGCAAATCCAGTTCGCGCGAAACGGGCATGCGCCCTACGATGTGCCGGTGGAACTGATCCGGCCCGCGAACGACAATCTTTTTAGCAGCGGCACGCTGGGCCGCTTTTGCACCATGATGCAAACCTTGCCGGAGGCGGAAGCGAAACCGTGAAGGAATTCCTAGCCGCGTACGCTTATCTCATTGTTCCGGTCATCAAGATCGCGTTGCTGGTGTTTGTGGTGTTGACGCTGGACGCGTACCTCACCTGGGTGGAGCGCAAGGTGATCGCGCATATCCAGGCGCGCTGGGGTCCGCACCGGGTGGGGCCGCACGGATTGCTGCAGCCACTCGCGGACGGGCTCAAGTTCATCATGAAAGAAGATCCGATGCCCACGGGCGTCGACAAGATGGCGTATTTTTTTGCGCCGTTCCTGACCCTGATGCTGGCGCTGACGTCGCTGGCGGTGATTCCCTTCGGGCCGGACATTACGGTATTTGGGTACACGACGAATTTCGGCGTTGCGGATGTGAACATCAGCCTGCTGGTGTTGTTCGCGATCACGGCGCTGGGCGTTTACGGAGTTGCTCTGGCGGGGTGGGGCTCGAACAGCAAGTATTCGCTGCTGGGGGGCTTGCGGAGTTCGGCGCAAATGATCAGCTACGAGCTGGCGCTGACGCTCTCGGTCGTCGGGGTGTTGCTGATCGCCGGGGACTTTAGCCTGAAGCACATCGTGGAACAGCAGGTAAACGGAAATCTGGGATTCCTGGCGTGGAACATTATCGGCATCAGCAAGGACGGCGCGGGGTTCACGCAGATTATCGGATGCATCTGCTTCTTCATCGCGGCCATCGCGGAGACGAATCGTGTGCCGTTCGACCTGCCGGAAGCGGAATCGGAGCTGGTGGCGGGATTTCATACGGAATATGCGTCGATGAAATTCGCGATGTTTTTCATCGGAGAATACACCAGCATGATCGCGGTGTCCTCGCTCTTCACGATTTTATTTTTTGGTGGCTGGCTGTCGCCGTTCCCGGCAACCTGGACGATGGCACATTATTTGCCATCGGTGATCCTGGTGCCGCTCGGATTGTGGGTAATCTTTGACGGGTTGCGGTACGAGACCAACTTCGGGCGCATCCTGCTGCCGGGAGCGGGAACTGCACTAACGGCGATCGGCGCGGCTTTGTTTCTGTTTCCATCGGTGAACGAAGTGATCCAGGGGCCGTTCTGGTTCTTCCTGAAGGTCGGCTCCGTCCTGTTCTTCTACATCTGGATGCGGGCGACGCTGCCGAGGTTCCGTTACGACCAGTTGATGGATTTCGGCTGGAAATTCCTGCTGCCGGTGTCGATTGCCAACGTAGTGCTGACCAGCGCGGTCATTATGTGGAGAATGCACTGATGAGCGGCGTCCTGCTGATCTTCTTTGTGCTTGCGGCTCTGGCGGTGTTCGGAGCGGTAAGCCTGATATTGCAAAGCCATCCGATCCACAGCGCGTTGTCGCTGATTCTGGTGATGGTGTCGCTGGCGGGGTTGTACCTGCTGATGGGCGCGGAGTTCATCGCCGCCGTGCAGATCATCGTGTATGGCGGCGCGGTGATGGTGCTGTTCGTGTTCGTGATCATGCTGCTGAACGCGGGCGTGGAAGAGCGGACAAATTTTTCGAAGCTGGCGAAGTTCGCAGGGATTCCGCTGGCGCTGGCCTTGGCGGGGCTGATTGCGGCGGCGGTGGCGAGGTCGAGCGGGCACATACCGGCTCCGGCGGCGAATGGAGCGCTGTCATCCACGCGGCAGCTGTCGCTGCTCCTGTTTTCCACGTTTGTATATCCCTTCGAATTGACGTCGTTCCTGATTCTAGTGGCCATCCTGGGCGCCATTGTGCTGGCCCAGCGGGAGAACTGACATGGTCCCGACAAATTACTACCTGATCTTGAGCGCCATTTTGTTTGGGCTGGGGGTGGTGGGTTTTGTTTTCAAGCGCAACATCATCACTTTGTTCATGTCCATCGAGCTGATGCTGAATGCCGTGAATCTGGCGTTTGTGGCGTTCAGCCAGGCGCTGGGCAAGCTGGACGGCGAGGTTTTTGTTTTGTTTGTAATTGTGGTGGCGGCGGCGGAAGCGGCCGTGGGATTGGGAATCATCATTCTGACGGCGCGCAACCGGCGGTCGCTGAACGTGGAGCGCGTGGACCTGCTCAAACTCTAATGCCGATACTTGAATATCTCTGGATCGTTCCGCTGCTGCCGCTGCTGGGCTCAGCCATCAACGGGCTGTTTGGGGCCAAGTGGCCGAAGTCGACGGTCAATGCCGTTGCGCTCGGTTCCACGGGCCTCTCGTTTCTGTGCGCGGTGGAAGCGGTGCGGGAATTCATGGCCGCGGGCGAAAAAGTTTTCCGCAAGGAATTCTTCGATTGGATCGTGGCGGGAGCTTTCCGCGCGGGCTTTGATTTGCAGCTCGACCAGCTCACGGTGGTGATGCTGCTGGTGGTCACGGGAGTTGGATTCCTGATCCACATTTATTCGACGGGCTACATGGCGCATGAAGGGGGCTACTACCGGTTTTTTTCGTACTTGAACCTGTTCATGTTCTTCATGCTGATCCTGGTGCTGGCGGCGAATTATGTGCTGCTGTTCGTTGGCTGGGAAGGCGTGGGGTTGTGCAGCTACCTGTTGATCGGTTTCTATTTTCTGAAAAAGTCCGCAGCGGACGCGGGCAAAAAGGCGTTCATCGTCAACCGCATTGGCGACTTCGGATTCATGCTGGGGATGTTCCTGCTGTTCCGCACGTTTCACACCCTGGATTTCAATTCGGTTTTTGGACAGGCGGCCACTCTGCAGCCCGATGCGATGGGGCAGTTCGGGACCATAACCATCGCCTGCATCCTTCTTTTTGTGGGCGCGACCGGTAAGTCGGCGCAGCTTCCTTTATATGTGTGGCTGCCGGACGCGATGGAAGGCCCAACGCCGGTGAGCGCGTTGATTCACGCGGCAACGATGGTGACCGCCGGAGTTTACGTCGTGGCGCGTTCGCACGTTCTGTTTTCGCACGCGCCGACCGCGATGTATATAGTCGCGATCGTTGGCTGCGCGACGGCGTTTTTTGCGGCAACGATCGGGCTGGTGCAGTCGGACATTAAAAAGGTGCTGGCATACTCGACCGTCAGCCAGCTTGGCTACATGTTCCTGGCCTGCGGCGTGGGCGCGTTCAGCGCGGGAATTTTCCACCTGATGACCCACGCGTTTTTTAAGGCGCTGTTGTTCCTTTCGGCCGGCAGCGTGATTCACGCGATGGGCGGCGAGCAGGATATGTGGCACATGGGCGGGCTCGGCAAAAAGATCAAAGTCACTTTCGTATGCATGCTGTTCGGAACGATTGCGATTGCGGGGTTCCCGCCGTTTGCGGCGTTTTTCTCGAAGGACGCGATTCTGTTTGCGGCTTACAACTCGGACAATGGCGGCAAGGTGCTATATGGCGTCGGGCTGCTGGCGGCGGTACTGACCTCGTTTTATATGTTCCGGCTGATCTGGCTGACCTTCTTTGGTGACAAGCGCTACGACGAACATCACGTGCACGTGCATGAATCGCCGGGAACGATGACCGGGCCGCTGATGGTTCTGGCGTTTCTTTCGTTGACCGGCGGATGGTTCGCACTGCCGGCACTGTTTGGCGGCAAGGACTACTTCTCGGAGTTTCTTTCGCCGGTGTTTGGCGCCGGCGAGGCGGGCGGTGGAGAAGCGGCGCAGTCGCTCGAGCACATCCTTTCCATCGTGGCGGTGGTTGCGGCTTCGGCAGGCTTGCTGGTGGCTTGGCGGATGTACGCGAAAAATGTGAAGCGCGGAACCTCGGAAGGCGTGCACAAGTTGCTCTATAACAAGTACTACGTGGACGAAATTTATAACGCCACGGTGGTGGCGCCGCTGATGTGGATTTCGCGGAATGTGCTGTGGAAGGTTGTGGACGCCGGGGTGATTGACGGAACAGTGAACGGCGTGGCGGATGGCGCGAAGGAGATTGGAGATGTGGTTCGCCACACGCAGTCGGGCAATACCCGGAGTTACGCGGTGTGGGTGGTGATTGGAGCCATCGTGCTGTTTGGCATTGTCTTCTGGCCGATTCTGCATCCGGCCCTGTTCGGGGGGGTACGCTAATGGGTCTCAGCGGCCATCTCCTTTCGATCCTGATCTTCTTCCCTGCGTTTGGCGCGGCGGCGTTGTTATTCTTGCGCGCCGACGACGACCTGTGGATCCGGCGGCTGACGCTTGTCGTGTCGGTCGTGGAATTTCTTTTCTCCCTGCTCCTGCTGCGCGCGGTGACCATCGGCGCTCAGGGGTATTCGCTTACCGAATTCAAGCACTGGATCTCCATCTCCAGCGATCCCGCTGCGGCGGGAATCAATTACCACTTGGGTGTGGACGGCATCAGCATGTTCCTGGTGATCCTGACGACGTTCCTGACGCCGCTGTGCGTGCTGGCTTCCTGGAAAGGGATTCACCACCGCATCAAGGAATTTCACGTGATGCTGCTTTTGCTGGAGGTCGGGGTCATCGGGGTGTTCCTGGCGCTGGATCTGTTCGTGTTCTTTTTGTTCTGGGAAGTGATGCTGATACCGATGGCGTTCCTGATCGGCATTTGGGGCCACGAGCGGCGCATCTACGCGGCGGTGAAGTTTTTCATTTACACGATGTTTGGATCGGCGTTCATGCTGGTAGGCATTCTGTGGCTGTATAACCTGACGGGATCATTTGACCTGCCGGCGATTCAGGTGGCGCTGCAATCAGTGAATCATCTTGCGCCGCGCACGGAGAAGCTTCTCTTCCTCTCCTTCTTTGTGGCATTCGCGATTAAGGTGCCGCTCTTCCCTCTTCATACCTGGCTGCCCGACGCGCACGTGGAAGCGCCGACGGCCGGCTCGATCATTCTGGCGGGTGTGCTGCTGAAGATGGGGACTTACGGCATGATCCGATTCTGCTTGCCGCTGTTCCCGGAAGCGTCGCATCGCGCAGCGCCGGTTGTTGCGGTGCTGGCGATCATCGGCATCATTTACGGAGCGCTGGTGGCACTGGTGCAGCCGAACTTGAAAAAACTGGTCGCATACTCCTCGGTTAGCCACTTGGGATTTGTGGTGCTGGGAATTTTCGCCTTCCAGAATATTTCCATGCAGGGCGCGGTGTATCAGATGCTGGCGCACGGGATTTCCACCGGGGCGCTGTTCTTCCTGGTCGGGATGCTGTACGACCGGCGGCACACGTTTGAAATCAGCGAGTACGGCGGGCTGGCGACGCCAATGCCGAAGTATGCGGCGTTCTTTTTGTTTGTGGCGTTGAGTTCGATGGGCCTGCCGATGCTGAACGGATTCGTGGGCGAATACCTGATCCTGCTGGGCACCTATCAGGTGCATTGGGGCTGGGCTTCGTGGGCGGCGTCGGGAGTGATTCTTTCCGCGTGCTATCTGTTGTGGGCGTATCAGCGGGTATTCTTCGGCGAGATAACCCACGAGAAGAACCGCGAGATTACGGATATTGACGCGAGAGAGAAGTGGGGATTGGTGGTGTTTGCCGTGATCACGCTGTGGATGGGCATCGGCTCGCCCTTCTTCACGCGGCGGATTGCCGCGCCGGTGGCGACAGTGCTCGAGCAGATGCGGCCGAGGTTTGCCGAGGAAGCGTCGCGGCCCCCGACGGTTGTGCAGCCGGCGACGATAACGATGGATGCGCCGCAAGATTCCCTGAGAAGGGTGGTTTCCCGCTAGATGGTTCCCACTTCCGCAGATATGGCTCGCATCCTGCCCGAAATGATCTGGTGTGGCTTCGGAGTTCTGCTGATGTTGTTGCAGCCGTTCCTGAAAAACCGCCAGGGACTGACGCTTCTTGCAATGGTCGGGGCGTCGGCCGGAACTCTCAGCACGTACTTCGGGCACATGGGCAGCGGTTTTTTTGGGCTGATCCAGTTCGATATGTACGGCCTCTTCTTTCACTGGCTGGTGGGTTTGGTGTCGTTTCTGGTGATTTTGGCTTCGGATTCGTATCTGGAGCGGGAGCATCTGGAACCCGCGGAGTTTTACGCGCTGATCCTGTTTGCCACCGCCGGAATGGGAGTGCTGGCTTCGGCGCAGGAATTGTTGACGGCGTTCGTCGGCCTGGAAATGTCATCGATTGCCAGCTACGTGCTGGCGGGCTACCGGCGGGACTCGGTGAAGTCCAGCGAATCAGCGATGAAGTATTTCCTGCTGGGTTCGTTCGCTACGGCATTTTTTCTGTACGGCATTGCGCTGGTTTATGGAGCGGCGGGCTCGACGAATCTGGCGCAGATCGCTTCGACGAATCCATCCAGCAACCTGTTGCGGCTGGGATTGACGCTGATTCTAGTGGGGCTGGGCTTTAAGGTGGCTGCGGCGCCGTTTCAGGTGTGGACGCCGGACGTTTACGAAGGCGCGCCCACGCCGGTGACCGCGCTGTTTGCCGCGGGACCCAAGGCGGCAACGTTTGCGCTGCTGTTACGGATCTTTACGACGATTCACGCGGCGACGGATTTCTGGTTCTGGGCATTCTGGATCCTTGCGGCGGCGACCATGTTCGTGGGCAACCTGGGCGCGGTCGTGCAGACCAACGTAAAGCGCATGTTGGCGTACTCTTCGATCGCCCATGCGGGCTATGTCCTCGTGGCCTTAACGGCGGTGACCACCATGAAGGCAAATTCGGACACCGGGGCCACGGTCGCGTACGCGGCGGTGCTGTTTTATTTGCTGGGTTATTCGCTGGTGAAAGTTGGAGCCTTTACGATTGTTTCGGAAATAGGCGGGAAGGGCGAGCGGTACCTGACGCTGGAGGATTTTGCCGGGCTGGGCACGCGGCAGCCGTATGCGGCCGCGGCGATGAGCTTGTTCCTGCTGTCGCTGCTGGGATTGCCGATTACCGCGGGATTCTTTGGAAAGCTATATGTGTTCAAGGCGGCAATCAACTCAAACCTGATTTGGCTGGCGGTGTTGATGGCCATCAACAGCGTGATCGGGGCGTACTATTATTTGCGGGTGATCGTGGTGATGTACATGCGCGAGCACAAAGGCGAGGTGCCCGCCGAGGCGGCGCTCAGCCTGAGCCCGACGGCGGCGATGGTGGTGGTGGTGGCGGTGCTGGCGACGTTGTATCTGGGATTGGCGCCCAATCAGATCCTTGCGATTGTTCAAACGCAAAACTTGATACTTTCCGGCAAGTAGTGCGGGACCTGTTGTGCTTGTCCAGGGCAGGCGAAACTAACCGATTTTTCGGCAGAGAGTAGTCCGCTTCTCCGGTCAGACTAAGCGAGATGCACAATTGAGCATTTGGCTGAAATAACGGTGCTTTCCCGTATGTTTGAAAACGGCCTATTTTTCACATGGATCGCCTGCGAAGGTGAACTTAATCTCGCGACGAGCACTGTCTGAGGCAGACAGTTTTTGAGAATCCGCATAAACGATCGGCCCGCCCCATTTGCAAAAGCCGTAACCTCGCAATACGTAATCTTGATCGGCAAAAATAAACATTCTCAACGAGCGGGTCGAAACATACTTATTGGTCGGCTGTGAACCATCGTCGCTTCTTGCCTCAACTGAATTAAGAATCGGTAGATTGCCGCTCCCTGCTATGAACTTGACGCTTATTTCGCGTACGGGCCTAGCTGCCGCAACATGGATATTCGTTCCCAGAAGTCGCTCGCCGTCCTTAAGGTGAATGATCGTCGCGCGGGATTTGTCGGGAGTGCCCGGATAGAAGGAGCGAGCGAAAGGGGAATCAGGATCCACCCGATTGTCTTTGTTATAGACCAGAATATAGTCACCTGCACTGATATTTTCGAATTCGAAATGGTCCTGTTCGCACTGAATCTCAAATAATCCCTGGCCGCTCCCGGCGGAATCGCCTGCGTTGAAAAGCTCGATCGTGGCGCAGGGCAGCCGTTTACCATCGGGGTCCAATACTTGCCCGCGGACTTCTCCAGTTGGCAAAACATCAAGATCGTCTTCATAACAAGCGCCGGCAGGCATGACCAGTGGCTTTGGGTGCTGATCACCCGCGAAATCGCCTAAAACGCGGTGGGGCGGAAGTGCGGCGCTGTACTGGTAACTCCCGGCGGGGAGGTCGTAAAAAGCGTAGGCTCCTTTCGCGTTAGTGACGGCCACAAATTGCTTGCCCTTCGCACGAACTCGTACTTTGACGTTGGATAGAAATTGGTAATCGCCCTCGGGTCCAGCGCTGCTAGAAGGCCGGTGAATTTCGTACACCAGCCCGTAGAGAGACGCGACCTTTCTGGCATCTCGCATCGCCCGCAGCTGCGGCAAAAGGGCGCCGGCAAACGCGACTGCCCTCGTGTCCGAACAGCTGGTCGCCCATAATTTTGTCGCTTCACCGGTTGGGAAAACGAGATACTGCTGGCCAGCGCGAAAGTGATAGCTGCAATCGCCTCCGCCACGCCCGGAAAGCACGTCTATCTCTTTTTCAGCCACGCCGGAAATTGCTTCATCGATTCGAAATCTATAACGTGAAACCCCTGTCTGGTCGTCTCTTCTCTCTGTCGCAGGGTTATCAATGTCCAACACTGTGCCGACAAATATAGCCTGACCGTTGTCCATTCCGCCGCACTTGGCGGGACCAAGTCGCGAGCAAGAACATCCATAAGTGCCGCCAGAGGAAAGTGCGAGAAGAAAAGTGAGCGCGATGAAACGTTTGGGTGGCATATGAACTGGATAACCTCGAATGCTCAAGGTGTCAAGTACAGCATTATCTCGAGGGGAACGAGCGTAATTTGGGGCGGTTACGTCGAATTTCAGTCGTGGCGGGCGCCGTTTAGGACTTGGACGGCGTGGGGTAGGAGCTGGGCCAGGGCGTCGAGGGATTCGACGGCGCCTTTAGGGCTGCCGGGAAGATTGAGGATGAGCGAATAGTGGCGAACAACGGCGACGCCGCGGGACAGGATGGCCGTGGGAGTCTGCGCTAAACCCTGGCGGCGCATTTCTTCGGCGAGGCCGGGGATGACCTTATCGGCCACGTCCAAGGTGGCTTCGGGAGTGTTATCGCGAGGGCCGAGGCCGGTGCCGCCGGTGGTGAGAATTAGATCGACGCGGCGGGAATCGGCGAGCTGCCGAAGATGCGAACGCACCTGGCCGGGATCGTCGGAGCACTTGAGAGAGGAAGTTACTTCCCAGCCGAGCTCGCGGCAGCGCTGCACGACGGCGGGTCCGGAGAGGTCCACGCGTTCGCCGCGCGCCACGGTGTCGCTGATGGTGAGGACGGCTACACGCAACATGGCGTTCAATTCGAAGGAACCGCGTCGCGGCTGGCTTCGTCCATCAGGCGCATCGCTTCCATCAGCAGGCCCGTGGTGCTGCGCGTGGTCGTGGTATTGGACGAGGCATTGGCGGCGTTGAAGTCGATTTCGAATTCGCCTTCGGTCCAGAGCAGGACTTTGTAAACGGCGTCGTCGCCGACAAGATTCGCGATTTTCGCATCGCGGCACTGCCCGCCGGCGAAATAGAGCTCCCCTTTCTCCCCGGCTTTCTTCACCAGCAGACGGCAGGATTTCTGGCCCATCTCGAGCGACTGCATCAGGTCGATCATGCTCATCTCTTCGAGGCGCCCCTGGATGACTCCGGGGCGCGAGGCATGCTTCTGAAGCTTTTCGAGATGCAGGCGATCAACAATTTTCTTGGCCAGGCGGACGAGATCCTTGGCCAGAAAGGGTTTGGCGATGAAATCCTCGACGCCATCCACCAGGGGACGCAGCTTTTCCTCGATGTCGGTACGACTGGCCATGAACAGGAACGGGATGTGCCTGGTGGCTTCGCGGCCGCGAAGCTTCTCGAATAACTGGCGGCCGTCGAGGCCCGGCATTTTGTAATCGCACAGAATGACGTCCGGAGGCTCGTCGATGACTCGGAGAAGGGCGTCGGCTCCGTCGGCGGCGACAATCACTTCGCAGAAGGGCTCGAGCGACTTCGATACCAGATCGCGAATCAGCGGGTTGTCGTCCGCAAGAAGCAATTTTACGGTTTTGGTGGAGGCGGCGCTCATCGGCGTGCTGCCCGCTTCTTTCGGCCGCGCGGGCGCAGGTAATCGCCGCTTTTTCCACCCGTTTTTTCCAGCAGGTGGATGTCCAGGATTTCGATTCCCTTATCGAGGGCTTTGCACATGTCGTAAACCGTCAGAGCGGCACAGGTGACCGCGACCAGCGCTTCCATCTCCACGCCAGTTTGCGCCGTGGCCGTGGCCCGGGACTGGAGTTCCACTCCATCTTTGCACAGCCGGGGGGTCACATCAATGTGGGTGAGCGGCAGCGGATGACAAAGAGGTATCCACTCCGCGGTGCGCTTGGCTGCGGCGATTCCCGCGATTCGGGCGATTTCCAGAGGATTGCCCTTGGGATTTTTCAGACCGCGGACCGCACGGAGGACCCTGGGCGACATTCGAACGAACGCATGGGCTACGGCGGTGCGGGTGGTGACGGCCTTGGAGGAGACGTCGACCATGCTGACTTCGCCGTGCTTGGTGTAGTGGGAAAGTTTTGGCATTTTGGGTTGTGCGAAGATTCTTTACGCCGTAAAAGCGGAAACGGAGCTTCCGCACTCCAAATTAGATTACGTCGAGGCGCGGCAGAACGGAAACTTTCTCTCCGGCGGGGATGTCCTGGCGGTCAGCGGGCACCACGATGAAGCAATTGGCGTGTGTGAGCGCGGCGATGTCGCCGGAACCCTGCCAGGTGAGCGGCTCGACTTCCGGAGAGATCCCGGTCCATTCAAAGTGGCCGGGCAGGAAGTGGGTGAGGCCGGGCTTCTCATGAAGCGTCCTGGTGAGATTGGCCTCAAGCAGCGGCAACGGGCGCGGATGAGCACCGCCGAGGACGTCGATCGCGGGAATGACAAAGAGTTGAAAGGTAACCATCGTGGAAACAGGATTGCCAGGGAGGCCGAACACGAAAGTGTCCCGGCAACGGCCAAACACGGCTGGCTTGCCGGGGCGGATGGCGACGGCGTCGAAGAAGAATTCCGCGCCGAGGCTCTTGAGCACCGTCTCGACGAGGTCGTACTTGCCCATGGAAACGCCGCCGGAGAGAACCAGGATGTCTTCCTTGAGGCCCTGTTCGATCTTGGCGCCGAGGTCGTCTACCCGATCGAGCGCGTTGCCAAGCGGGACTGGTTCGCCGCCCGCGAGGCGAACCTGCGCGGCGAGCGAGACGCTGTTGCAGTTGCGAATGTGGAAGGGCCCGGGCTTTTCCGTGATGGGAACGACCTCGTCCCCGGTGGAAAGAATCGCGACGCGAGGACGCTTGGCGGAGAGCAACTCCGCGGCTCCGACTTGGGCGGCGAGGGCGAGTTCCGCGAAGCCCAGGCGCAGGCCGGGCTTCAACGCGAGGTCGCCCGCGCGGGCCTCACTTCCCTTTTGGACGATGTTCTGGCCGGCGCTGGTGGTGCGCTGGAAGGTGACGTTTTCTCCAGTGCGTTCGACGAATTCGAGCATGATGACGGCGTCGGCACCGGCGGGGACGGCGGCGCCGGTCATGATCTGGATGCAGGTGCCGGGAGCGAGAGGTTGGGTGACGGTGTCGCCGGCCTTGATTTCGCCGCGGCAAGGGAGGGTTGCACCGATGGTGGCGTCGGAAGCGCGCACGGCGTAGCCATCGCGTGTGGAGCGGTTGAATGGGGGATAGTCGCGGTCGCAGCGGACTTCTTGCGCCAGGACGTCACACAGGGCCTCGGAGAGGGCTTTCTTGGAGACTAGGCGAGGGTGGGAAGCGATGTAAGGGGTCGTTTTTTGGATGACGAGTTGGCGGGCGTCTTGGAATGGGAGCATTAAGGAGTCCTTAATCAGAGGAACTATTGTAGCGCGGAGGAGGGAAAAGCGAAGAACGGCCCCCTTCGGAAGGCGGCTGCTACATCGGCAAGAATTAAGAGAAGAGGTTCGGCGGCGTTGGATCGTAAGAGCCCACCATTCCCGCCTGCGGCGGGCGAAGGGTGGGGCACCCTCAAGTTCTAGTGTTCGAAAACGTAAGATCGAAACAGCAGTTAGAGCCAGCGGGCGAGGAGGGTGCCGGGCTGGACGATGGTGGCGTCGCGCTCGGGACCGGTGGAGATCATGCCGATTTCCACCTGGAGGAAATCGGAAACGAAGCGGAGATAGTCGATGGCGGCTTTGGGGAGCTTGCCGGCATCTTTTACGCCGTAGGTGGATTCGCACCAGCCGGGGAGCGTCTTGTAGACAGGCGTGACGCGCTCATAGATCTTCCGCGGAGGCGGGCATTTCGTTAAGGGGCGAGCCCTTGTAGGTGTAGCCGACGCAAACCTTGATTTCGCGCTGGGTGTCGAAGACATCGAGCTTGGTTACGACGAGCGAATCGATGCCGTTGATCATTTTGGCGTAGCGGAGTTCGACGAGGTCCAGCCAGCCGCAGCGGCGGGGGCGGCCAGTGACGGCGCCAAATTCCTTGCCGCGTTCGCGCACTTCCTGGGCTTCGAGGTCGGGCATTTCGGTGGGAAACGGCCCGCTGCCTACGCGCGTGGTGTAAGCCTTGGAGATACCGAGGACGTGGCGAATCTTGGTGGGAGGCACGCCCATGCCGGTGGTGGCGCCGCCGGAAGTGGCGCTGGAGGAGGTGACGAAGGGATAGGTGCCGTGGTCAATGTCCAGCATGGTGCCCTGGGCGCCTTCGAAGAGCACGGACTTGCCTTCGTCGAGCGCGCGATTGGCGAGCTCCGCGGTGTCGCAGATGTAGCCTTTGATTTTTTCGCCGAGGCGGAGAGTTTCCTCGACTTCGTCGGTGAAATCCAGGTCGGCGCCGTAGGCTCCGCGGGCGATGCGGTTTTTCTCGGCGACGATGCGGGCCGCTTTTTCGCGGAAGAGCTCGGGGTCCAGCAGGTCCACCGTGCGCAGGCCGCGGCGGGCCATCTTGTCTTCGTAAGCCGGGCCGATGCCGCGGGAGGTGGTTCCGATTTTGTTTTCGCCGAGGGCGGATTCGGCGGCTTTGTCGAGTTCGCGGTGATACGGAAAAATCAGGTGGGCGCGATTGCTGACGTGCAGGCGGCCAACGACGCTGAGGTGCGCCTTTGTCGAGCATTTCGATTTCATTGACCAGGGCGGAAGGATCAATGACCACGCCGGGACCGATGATGACGTGCTGCTTAGGGCGCAGGATGCCGCAGGGGATGAGCTGGAGAACGTAGCGGTCCTTGCCGATGATGACGGTGTGGCCGGCGTTGTGGCCGCCGGCAACGCGCGCGATGTAATCAAATGAGCCGGCGAGATAATCGACTACCTTGCCTTTGCCTTCATCGCCCCACTGCGCGCCAACCACCACGACCGATTTCATTCGGAGATTCTCCTCGACCAGACTCCTGAACCGCAAAATGCCAGGCAACAATCCCCGCGCGCCCGCCCCTCGGAAAAACGCCTCGGGGTAAACAGAAGTCCACAGTGCAAAATCCGCGTGACACACCAATTTGAAATCGTACGATGGGTACCTTGGGAACGCAAGCAAGGAGAAGGCAAGTAGAAGGTTTATTTGCGATTGGCCGAATAATCAGGCACTTGAACTGAACCGTGATAAATTCAAGTTCGATGACTGAGTCTAGAAATCACCGAATGCTTGGTTGCGCGGCTGTTTTGCTCCTAACGAGTGTCATGCCGATGTTGGGTGCGCTTGGAGTTCCAGAGTCGGCCAAAGATGACCAGTCTCTAAAAGCGATCCCCGAGCTTGTCGGCACCAGATACTGCTACGGGGACGCGGAAGTATATACAGTCTGGCTCAAATTGAGAGTGAAGTATGTTAATCAAACCCATAAAACTCTAATACTGGACAAGGATATAGGAAAAGCTTGGTACGGAGAAAAGGTGGCGCGGAATTTGGACGACCTCGCGGCCGGGAAGTATGAATACAATCCCAATATAGATTGGTTTTTCACAGGCAAGGACAAGTTGCCGGCCAAACCGAATGTCAAATCCCCGGGCTCGGATTTTGCCGTCTTGGCCGCGGGCGAAACATTCGTGGGCGAAATCAACACCGGTGTGGTTGCTCAATATGAAAATCCCAAGGATTCCGCAGGTTCAATCAGGCCGGGAGCTCACGTTTTGCAGTTGGAACTTTCCTCCTGGAATCATCCCGGCGAGTCGGCAGTTTTTGCAGGATCGTGGCGCAAATTCGGCGAGCTCGTTACAGGAGTTGTGAAGACCGAGCCGTTGGAAATACTGATCCCTTCAAATCCAAAGGTCGAAGAGAAGTGTAAGTAAACTCTTTCTCGAACTGCCACAAGCCGCATTCGGAAACTGTGCCACTGCCGGAGAGCAGCGGGCATTGGCAGTTGCGCAGCGGTTGGCGCGGGTGTTCTTGATTCCGGGGGCGGCGTCGGATAGCGTCGAAAGAGCAGGATGACTCTCCATCCCGCGGTGGAACGGCAGTTTCTGAGAACTCAGAGGGAGAGAGACTTGACGAATCCGATCATCACACTGACGACCGATTATGGCACCAACGACCACCTGGTGGGCGTGCTCAAGGGCGTCATCCTGAAAATTAATCCCGAAGTGCAGATCGTGGACATCACCCACGGCGTGACGCCGTACGACCTGCTGGATGGCGCGATGGCCATCACCAACGCGTATCCCTATTTTCCGCCGCGCACGATTCACGTGGTGATGGTGGACCCTGGAGTGGGAACGGACCGCCGGCCGCTGCTGGTCAGCGGGCAGAATCAATATTTTATCGCGCCGGACAATGGTGTGCTCTCGGCGGTGTATGACAAGGAGCAGAATTTCCTGGTGCGGCACCTGACCGCGGAACACTACTTTCTGCATCCGGTGAGCAAAACGTTTCATGGGCGCGACGTTTTTGCGGCGGTTGCGGGATGGCTGTCGAAGAACTGGCAGCCTGGCAGCATGGGCGAAGAGATCACCGACTTCAAGCGTTTTGCGCTACCCAAGCCGAAGGAATCGGATGGCTTGCTGAAGGGCGTGGTGCTGAAGGTGGATTCGTTCGGCAACCTGATCACGAATTTTCGCGTGGAGGATTTGCCGGCCGATGCGATGGAAAAGGGCGAAATCAATTTGCAAGTGGGGAGCGCACGCGATCGGCAAGCTCGTGCCGACGTTTGCGCAGGGGAATAGCCGGCGAGGCGTTCGCCTTCGTGGGATCGAGCGGGATTGCTGGAGATTGGCGTGAACAAGGGAAGCGCATCGAAGACGCTGGGATTGGGACGCGGGACGCCGGTGTTGCTGAAAAAGGGGTAGGTATGGGCGAGTTCAACAATGGACCCGAGGGAATCGCAGGAGACCAAGATTGATCGATAATTTGGCGGTGTAGAAGTTAGTCCATGCGCAACAGCGGTGGCTGCGAGCCACCGCCCTGCGCAATGTCAGCGGGAATTCTTCCAGGGCGGTCGATTTGGCAGGCGGGTGGCGGGGAAGACTACCATGTTCGGCGCGTTCGACCGGAGGCATTGCGTGTAGGGGCAAGGACTTCTGGGCCGTCTGCAGGCAGCGGCTGGCGCCGGTTGCTTCCGCCTGTGCCAGTAACCCAATGCCGCGAACAGAAGGACCGCAGGCACGCCGGTCAGTCCGCAAGCGATAAAGAAAATGCCGTAGGCGTGAATGAGGCCGTGCGTGGCGCTCAGGCTTTCGACCGCAGCACCGGAAAATCCCTTCAAGATCTTTCCCAGCCAGGCATAGGTTGAACTCAAGAGCGCATACTGCGTGGCGGTGTATCCCAGATTGGTGAGACTCGACATGTACGCGACAAGCGCAACGCCTGCAAAACTGATGCCGAAGTTGTCACTCGCCATGACGAGCGCGAAGAGAGGAATGCTCGCGCCCGCGAACGCGAGAGTCGCATACGCGGCAATCGCGGCTGCCTGCAGAATGCCCCCGATGACGAGCGCGCGCATGTAGCCAAGCTTCAGCGAGCAGAATCCGCCCGCTGCGATGCCTGCAAACGTAGCGATGAGCCCGATTGAGCCGCGCACCGCTCCGACCGTTTGCTTCGAAAGACCGAGGTCATGGTAGTAGGGATTCGACATCGGACCCATGATGAAGTCCGGCAACCGGTAGAGGCTGATTGCCGCTAACATTACAAGCGCGAGCCAGCCATGTGCGCGGAAGAAAGCGATGAACGGTCCCACAACAGCGTCGAAGAAACCGCGCGGCGTCCAAAGCGGCGCTTCGCGCCCTTTTTCATCCATCACCGCATCCGCGCGTCCGGTTCCTTCGCAAACCAGGTCGCGATCATTCCAACGGCCATACATGCGCCGTAGATACCGTAGGACATGCGCCAGCCCACGGTCGCGGCCACGATGAGGATAAGGGAATCCGCAGTCAGGAGCGCCAGGCGGTAGCTGAACTGATAGGCAGACGCGAGGAGGCCTTGTTCTTCTCCGTCGTCTGCCGACTCAATTCGCCAGGCATCGACCACGATGTCCTGTGTCGATGAGGCAAACGCGACGACGAGCGCAAAAGCGCCAAGCCGGCCGAGCCCGGCTTTCGTGCCAGTTCCGCCCATGGCGGCCAGCGCCAGCCCGACGACGATCTGCGAGAACATCATCCATCCGCGCCGATGTCCAAGCCGTTTAAACAACGGCAAGTCGACGCGATCCATCAAGGGCGCCCACAGAAACTTCAGCGAATAGGCAATGCCCACCCAGGAAAGAAACCCGATCGCTGTCAGGGAGGTGTGTTCATCGCGCAGCCAGTAGCCGAACGTATTGCCGACCAGAAAAAAGGGAAGGCCTGAAGAAAACCCGAGCAACAACATTGTCAACGTTTTGGGCCGCAGGTAATCGGCGATCCGGTGCTTGTGCGGACTCACGCTTTCATTGTCTACCGGAGCCTCACGAAACTCAACAGTCCCTGCCTCCTAAAGGAAACTCCAAGAAACTCGAACGAAGGCACGTTAGCGCTCCTTTTCCTTGGGCTTCTCTTTTGAGGTGGCCGGCGCGCCGGCAACCGCGGCATCGGCCAATTTTTCTTCCGCTTCGCGAAGACGCCGGATCTTCACGCGGGCCACGCGGCGGCCGTCCATCTCCATCACGGAAAAACGGTAGCCGCCGAATTCGAAAGTTTCCCCGCCACGAGGGATAAATCCAAGTTGGTCCATGACGAAGCCGCCAACTGTCGCGTAGGCGGGATCTTCGGGCAGGGTGATGTTGTACTGCGAGTCGAGGTCGCGAACGTTCAGGCCGGCATCGAACATGATGGCGCCATCGGCAAGGGTGAGCGGCCGCTCGACAACGTCGAACTCATCGTGAATTTCACCGACCAGCTGCTCGAGCAGGTCTTCCTTGGTCACCAGGCCCAGGATGCTGCCGAATTCGTCAACCACCATGGCCATGCCCACGTGGCGCGAGCGCAGCTCCATCAACAATTCACTGGCCGGCTTGGTTTCCGGCACGATGAGGATTTCGCGGAGAACGCGGCGTAGATCGAACGGAGGGCCGGGAGGAATCTGTTCCTCGAGGCGGCGCTCGCGCTCGAGCAGGACCCACATCATGTCCTTGATGTGCACGAAACCGAAAACGTGATCCACGGTGCCGCGATACACAGGAATGCGGGAGCGCTGGGTGGTCGCGAATACCTTCATCACTTCGTCGAGAGAGGCTTCGACGGGCAGGGTGTGCATATCCGGACGGGAAACCATGATCTCGCGGACTTGCAACTGGCTGAGCTCGATGGCGCTGAGAATGAACTTCTCTTCCCCGACCGCGAGCAATCCTCGTTCGCGGGCTTGCTGGATCTGGATTTGCAGCTCTTCGGTGGTATGCGCGTCGCCGTGGCCGGTGGGATTGATTACGCCAAGGGCGCGGACGATCGCGCCTGAGATGCCGTCGAGAAAGTCGATTGCCCAGCGAAAGGAGTTGAGAAACCAGGCGAAGGGGCGAGCGACCAGGAGAGCGATCCGCTCGGCGCGGGCCAGGCTGATGCTTTTCGGAACGAGTTCGCCGAATACGACGTGGACGGCGCTGAGCAAGGCGAAGGCGAGAGCCAGCGCAATGGCGTGTACGAGGAAGAGCATGCGCACACTGCCCTCGGCGGGAATGATGGCCTGGACCAGCTTCGCGAGCGTGGCTTCGCCGAGCGCGCCAATGGCCAGGCTGGTGAGGGTGATGCCAAGCTGGACGCCGGAGACGACGCGGTGAAGGTCGGTGAGGAGCTGCTCGACGATTCTAGCCTGGGCGTTGCCCTTGGCGACCAACTGGCGTACGCGCGAAAGGCGGACGGCGACGAGCGAGAACTCGACGGCGGCGAAGAAGCCGTTCATGGCCAAAAGCGCGAAAATACCGATGGTGCGGATGAGAAACATGCCGCGCGGATATCTCCTAGCCGCATTGTAACAGTAGATTTAGGCAGGCGGAGAAGCAGCTGGAGCGGATGTGTGGAGATTGCGGGCCGGCAGGAGCGGGTTGCACGGGGTGGCGGGGTCCCTTAAACTAAAAACTTACGCTTTGAGGTGAACTTCGCTTTGCGGACCATCCTGCGTCTCCTTTTCACCCTATTCGCCATTTTTGCGATTGTCCTGGCCACCGGCTTGTGGTGGCTGGTGTACCGCCCGCTGCCGCAGTTGGATGGCTCGGCGAAGCTGCCCGGCTTGCAGGGCGAAGTGACGGTGGAACGCGACAATTGGGGCGTGCCGCACATTCGCGCGTCGTCGCTGGAAGATGCCGTGGAGGCCCAGGGGTACGTGGTCGCCCAGGACCGCCTGTGGCAAATGGATATATTGCGGCGGGCTTCCCGCGGCCAGCTTTCCGAGATTCTTGGGCCGGCGACCCTGAGGATCGACAAGGACTTTCGAAATTTGAATTTCGGGCGGGCCGCGGAGCGCGATCTGCAGTTGATGAGCCCGGAATCGC
Organism: uncultured Acidobacteriota bacterium; assembly: GCA_963781995.1. Taxonomy (GTDB): domain Bacteria; phylum Acidobacteriota; class Terriglobia; order Acidiferrales; family UBA7541; genus Acidiferrum. Next base: position 685,737 of record CAWAHR010000002.1, read on the forward strand.
GGAAACTTCTGGAGGCCTACGCACATGGAGTGAACCGGTTCATCGAACAGCATCAGGAGACACTGCCGATGGAATTCACGCTGCTGAAGTACAAGCCGCAGCCGTGGCAGCCGGGCGATTCGCTGGTGTTGACGGGTTACATGTACCGGACGTTGACGGACACGCGGGAGCGGGAGATTCATCGCGCAGTGGTCGCGGCAAAGGCCGGGCCGGAACTTGCCAAGGACCTGTTCAGTGACGAATCTTCGATGGATCACTTTGTGGTGGGCGACCCGAGCGTGAAGGAAAAGGCCGATGCCGATTCGCAAGACGATGAAGATGACAACGACGACGACGAGATGGATAGCGAGGATGTGCTGAAAGCGGGGTTGCTTCATCCCGGCCTGATGGAATCCATGGCCAAGCCGGACCTTACTTCTCTGCTGGCGGGGCAAGTCGAAAGATGGCTGCGCAACGGGCAGCACGACCTTCGCGGGACGTTGGGGAGCAACAACTGGGTGGTGAGCGGCGCGCACACGGCGACGGGCAAGCCGCTGCTGGCGAACGACACGCACCTGGAGCTGACGATTCCTCCTATCTGGTATGAAGTGCATGTCACGGCGCCGGGATGGAATGTAAAAGGCATCACGTTTCCCGGCGCGCCGCTGGTGATTATTGGACATAACGACCGCATTGCGTGGGGCTTCACGAATAATGGCGCGGACGTGCTGGACCTGTACATCGAAACATTTAATCCCAGCAATCCGGATGAGTATCGCGTAAACGGCAAGTGGAAGAAGGCGGATGTCTATGACGAAGTGATCCACGTGAAGGGCGCGCCAGACGAGCACATGCGCCTGGTGGTGACGCGCCACGGCCCGGTCTTGCAAAACGAAGGCGACAAGGCCTACTCCATGAGATGGACTGCGCTGGAGCCCGGAGGGTTGGCGAACAGTTACAACTGGCTGGGCAAAGCAAAAAACTGGAAGCAATTTCGCGAAGTGATGCGGCAGGTCTGGGGGCCGGCGCAGAATGCGGTGTACGCGGATATCGATGGGAATATCGGATACCTGATGGCGGCGCGGGTGCCGATTCGCAAGCGCGGCCACGGCGAGGTGCCGATGCCGGGAGATACCGACGAATACGAGTGGACGGGTTACATCCCGTTCGAGCAATTGCCGCAAAGCTTCAATCCCGACAGTGGATTGATTGTGACCGCCAACGCGCGCATCGCCGGGCCGGCCTACAAGCCCTATCTGACCGATCGCTGGGAAGAGCCTTATCGGACCGCGCGCATCTATGACCTGCTGCACGACAAGCACGATCTGCGTCCGGAAGACATGCTGAAGGTGCAGGCGGATACCTACAGCTTTCCCCACGCATTCATCGGGGAGCAGTTGGTGGCCGCGGCCAAAATAGCGCCGCCGAAAGATCCCCGCGCGCAGGAATTGATTCAGCAGGCCAAGGACTGGAATGGGATCGCGGATGCCAATTCGTCCGTGGTGACCTTTCTGGATGCGGCGATGTACCAGTCGCTGGACTTGATCCTGGAGCCCAAGCTGGGCAAAGACACGGAACTCTATTCCTGGCGCAAGCTGGCGTTTCTGCAGCGGGTGCTGACGGAGCGGCCTGCTCGCTGGCTTCCCGCAGAATTCAAGAATTACGACGAATTGCTGAGCGCGGCGGCGGATCGCGCGGTTAAACATCTTGAGGAGCTGACCAAGAACGGCAACCCGGACGATTGGGCCTGGAAGCGGTTCAACTATCTGGACATGCTGCACCCTCTCGGACGCGGCGGAATCTCGCTTCGCGATCGCATACTGAAAAAGTTGCTGAGCCTGGCGGGAGAGCCGCAGTCCGGCACACTGTTCAGTCCGCGGGCGGCATCGCGGAATCACGGACCCTCCGAGCGATTTGTGGCCAATCTGGGAGATTGGGACAATTCCATCCTGCTGCTGCCGACAGGGCAATCCGGGCAGCCGGGAAGCGAGCATTACGCGGATCAGTTTTCCTACTGGCTGGATGGCAAGGCGATTTATGAACCGTTCAGCGACGCGGCCGAGGCCAAGGCGAAACGGCATCTTTTGAAGCTGCAACCGGCCAACTGAGGATCATTCCCTTCTGCTATGCCAGAACTCCCCGAAGTCGAAGCGGTAGCAAGAACGCTGCGCCCTTTGGTGCACGCGCAACGCATCCGCTGCCTGCATGTGTTTCATCCCATCGCGCTGAAGCCGCAATCGCCTGCTAGCGCAGCAAGGCTCGTGGAGGGCCGCCGGGTCCTGGACGTTTTTCGCCAGGGAAAGTATCTGTTTCTGCGGCTGGATCACGGACTGGTGGAAATGCATTTCCGGTTTGATGGGCAACTGGTGTGGTTTTCCGGCGCGAAAGAGTTGCTGAAGCGGGCCAACGTGGACCAGGGCGGCGCGCATGTTGATCTGGCCTTTGAGTTCGGAAACGGTGTCCTGGGATTTGCGGACCAGCGGCATTTCGGGCGGGTGCATGCGTGGGAGTCGGAAGCGGCGTGCCTTCCGCTGGGCAAGCTGGGGGTGGATGCGTTTTCGAACGAATTCACGGCGAAGGAACTTCACCGGCGATTGTCGCGCTCGAAACGCCCGCTGAAAGAGTTTCTGCTGGACCAGACCAAGATCGCCGGGATAGGGAATATTTACTCGAGCGAAGCGCTGTGGCACACGAGATTAGACCCGTGGCGGCGGGCGGATTCCGTGAATCGCCAAAAATCCGCAAAACTTCATAAAGCGATTGTGTACGTTCTCCGGCGTGCACTAGAATGTTGTCTGCATCCGGCGCCGGACTTTCGCGACCCGCAATGGTGGTTCCAGGGGCTGGATAAGATCCTGCGGGCATACCAGCGGGAAGGTTTGCCGTGCCGCCGTTGCGGACGGCCGATCGTGCGTGTCGAGCAAGCCGGGCGTTCAACGTACCGCTGCCCGCATTGCCAGAAATAGGCGTGGCGACAACGATTTCAGGCCCGACTTAAATTATTCATGACAGGCGGATGGCGTGAATCAACCTGCACCGAAAAAACCCGAACCGCAGAAGAAGCCGGATTTTGAGCGCTCGCTGGCGCGCCTGGAAGAAGTGGTGCGCAAGCTGGAAAGCCCACAGCTATCGCTGGATGAGGCGATGAAGCTGTTCGAGGAGGGCGTAGGATTGTCGCGCGAGTGCCAGAAACAGCTGGAGGAGGCCGAGGGGCGCGTGGAAATCCTGCTGAAGAAGGCCGACGGTAAAATGGCGGCCGAAGCGTTCGAGACGGAAGGCGAGAGCGAATCGTGAACCCTGGCCGCTGGCGCAGACCTGGTATTCTCCCACTCCGATGAAGCTTCCTCCCTTTTTTGAAGAAGATCGCTTGGCGGTGGACGCGCAACTAGAGCGCCTGTTGCCCGCGGAATCGGCACAGCCGGCTTCGATCCACACGGCAATGCGGTACTCCGTGTTTGCCGGCGGGAAGCGCGTGCGGCCGATCCTGTGCCTGGAAACGGCGAGGATTTTCGAGGCGGAGACGTCGCCGGCGCTCTATCCAGGATGCGCGATTGAGTTCATTCACACCTACTCGCTGATTCATGACGACTTGCCAGCGCTGGACAACGACGACTTGCGCCGCGGCAAGCCGACTAGCCACAAGAAATTTGGCGAGGCCACCGCGATCCTGGCGGGCGATGCGCTGCTGACGCTGGCGTTCGAAACGATCGCAGCTACCCCGGTTTCGGCGGAGCGCCGCGTGGCGATGGTGACGGAAATTGCCTCGGCTGCGGGCACGGTGAAGGGCATGGTCGGCGGGCAGGTGGCGGATCTGGAAGCGGAAGGCAAGCCCGTCAGCCCGGAAATGCTCGAATATATTCACCGCTCAAAGACAGCCGCGCTGATTCGCGCTTCGATTACGGCCGGTGCTCTTTGTGCGGGAGCGCCCGCGGACGATGTGACGCGTCTGCGGCGATTCGGAGATACCATCGGTTGGGCGTTTCAGGTCACCGACGACATTCTGGACGTCACGGAATCTTCGGCGGCACTTGGCAAGACGGCGGGCAAGGATATCGCGCAGCAGAAGGCGACGTATCCCTCGGTTTTTGGGCTTGCGCGCTCGCAGGAAATTGCGAAAGAGCTTGCCGACAAAAGCATCGCCGAGCTGGACGCTTACGGCGAGCGCGCCGAACGGTTGCGAGCGATTGCGGAATTTCTGGTGCTCCGTCGCGCCTGAACGAACCACCCATGAGCGCAAAAACCGAGCGCAAGCGCCTGGACGTGCTTCTTGTGGAACGGGGCCTTGCTGAATCCAGCCGCAAGGCGCAGGCGATGATCCTGGCCGGCGAAGTGGAAGTGGAGCAGCAGCGCGCCGACAAAGCCGGGCAGATTCTGCCGGACACAGTGCACATCGAAGTTCACAGCCGGCAGCAAAAATACGCGAGCCGCGGCGGCGTGAAGCTGGAGGGCGCGCTGAAGGATTTTCACGTCAGCGCCGCGGGCAAGGTTTGCCTGGATATTGGCGCCTCCACGGGGGGATTCACGGATTGCCTGCTGCAGAATGGCGCGGAGCGCGTCTATGCCGTGGACGTGAACACCGACCAGTTGGCCTGGAAACTTCGCGGAGACCCGCGCGTGGCACGCATCGAGAAAAATGCCCGCGAGTTGCGCGCGCTGGACCTGCCGGAGCTTGCGGATCTAATAGCTGTTGATGTTTCTTTTATTTCGGTGGGGAAAGTATTGCCGAGCGCGGCCGCCTGCGCGAAGCCGGGAGCGGATTTGCTTATTCTCATCAAACCCCAGTTCGAGCTGAGACGTGAAGATGTGGGCCAAGGAGGAATCGTGCGAGAGAAAGAACTCCACGAACGAGCCATTGCGAGCGTGCAACGCGCTGCCGGCGAGCTGGGGCTTGGCTTGCTCGGCATTGCCCCAAGCCATCTGCCCGGGTTCGAGGGCAACCTGGAGTATTTCCTTCACGCTCGAAAACTGGCTGGGGTAGAATCTCGCTAATCCATGCGGCCTGAATCCACGTTCAAAAGCATCGGCATCATCTCTCGGCCACGGCGCTCAAATATCGCCGAAGTGGTTCCACCGCTGCTCGAGTGGCTAAAAGCTCGCGGGCTGCCCGCGGTTTATGACACCGAGACCGCAACTGCGCTCAAGGTCGGCGACACCGGAAAGACGCGGCATCAAGTGGCGCAAGAGTCGGACCTGCTGCTGGTGCTGGGCGGCGATGGAACGATTCTGGCGGCGGCGCGCGAGGCAGCGCACCACAATATCCCCATTCTCCCGATCAATATGGGCAGCCTGGGCTTTCTCACCAGTTTCACGGTGGAAGAGCTGTATCCGGCCCTGGAAAGCACCCTAGCCGGCAACGCCACGATTGAAGAGCGGGTGCTGCTACAGGTAGAGCGCACGCACAACGGAGAATTGCTGACGCAACAACGGGTATTGAACGACGCGGTGGTGCACAAGGGAACACTGGCACGCATGATCGAAGTGGAATTGCATATCAATGGCGCGTTTGTATGCCGGTATCGCGCGGACGGCTTGATTGTCGCGTCACCAACGGGTTCCACGGCATATTCGCTCTCCGCCGGCGGACCGATCGTGCAACCTGGAGTGGCAGCGATCCTCATTACGCCCATTTGCCCGCACACACTGAGCGACCGGCCGGTGGTGGTGCAGGATTCTTCCAAGATCGAGCTGCATCTGTCGCAGAGTTCGGATTCCGTATTTTTGACCTTGGATGGGCAAACCGGCGTTCCCATGCAGATTGGGGATCACGTGCGGATCACACGCGCGGCGGAGCGCCTGAAATTGATTCAGCCTCCGAACAAAACCTACTTTGAGATTTTGCGGAATAAACTGAAGTGGGGCGAGGCGTAGTTTCAGCCGAGGACGTCGTTGCGCAGCAGGTCTTGGCGGGTTTCGCGGCGTCGAATGAGTTTGCAAATCTTCCCTTCGACGAGGACTTCGGCGGCGCGGCCACGCCCGTTGTAATTGGACGCTTGTGCAAAACCGTAGGCCCCGGTTACCCAGATCGCCAGAAAGTCTCCCTGCGAAACGCTTCCCAGCGGCCAATCGAGCAAAAAGGTGTCTCCGGTCTCGCAAACGGGCCCGACAATGTCGGCGCGCTTTGCGGTTTCCGAGCGTCTCGGGACGCTCTGCACCACTCGGGTGATAGGATGCGGAGCGTCATAGAGCACCGGACGCAGCAGGTCGTTCATGGCGGCATCCAGAATGACGAAGGACTTGCGCGCATTTTCCTTGGTGTAAAGGACGCGGGAGAGAAGCACGGAGGACTCGGCAACGATCGAGCGGCCGGGTTCGAGGAGCAGGTGCACACCCAGGGGCCGCGCGACCTCGGCAATCATTCTTGCATAAGCTTTGCGAGACGCGGGCCGTTCGGAGGTGTAACGAACGCCTAGCCCGCCGCCGACGTCCAGATAGTTCAGCGCGATGCCCTGTTTGCGCAGATCAAGCAAATACCCGGCGAGGCGCTGGAGCGCGCGGCGGAACGGCGCGAGCTCGACAATCTGCGAACCGATATGGGCGCTGATGCCCTGCCAACGGATCGCCTTGTCGCCGCGGTAGGCGAGATACAGTTTGCGGGCTTCGGGCCAGGTTATGCCGAACTTGTGCTCTTGCTGGCCCGTGGCAATGTGCGGATGCCCTCCGGCTTGCACATCAGGATTGACGCGGATGGAGACTCCTGGGGGCGCGGCGCGGCGCCGGGCGAACCGCGACGCTTCTTCGATGAGAGTTTCCAGCTCCGCGGTCGATTCGACGTTGAATTGCAAAATTCCCGGGTCGTGGCCGGAGCGGCCGCGGTAGCGCAGGGCCTCGCGAATTTCCTCGCGGCTCTTTCCCACTCCAGAGAACACGATGCGCTTCCCGGAAATTCCGATGTAGCCGAGATGCTCGAGCTCGCCGCCGGAAACGATGTCAAACCCGCTGCCGAGGCTGGCAAGAAGATTTAGTAGCGACAGATTTCCGTTGGCTTTGACGGCAAAACACAAAAGATGGGGAACGCCGCGCAGGCCGTTATCAAGGTCGTGAAAGGCATCGGTGATCGCATTCCGGCTGTAGACATACGTGGGCGTCGCAAAACGCCGAGCTATGCTGGAAAGAGGCACGCCTTCGCAGAACACTTCACGCGCGGAGGCTTCGGTCTTTTTCCAGGAAAAGTGCGGTGTATACGTTGCAGGATCGACGTATCGCAGCGCGCACCGCGCCTTGCCGGGGCCGCTCATTTCACCTTCATCACGACCAGCGTGCGGTCGTCGGACAAAGGCGCGCTTTGCGCGAACCAGTCGACTTCGTTGAGGACCCGGTCGGCCATCTCGGCGGCGGTGATTTCGTGCTGCTGTTCGATCAGTTTCCGCAAGCGCTCGTTGCCGAAGAGCTGCCCATCGCTGTTGTACGTTTCCGCGATGCCGTCGGAGTGGAACACCAGAATGTCGCCGGATTCGAGAGTGACGCTCCACTCGTCGTAGGTTACGTCTTCAAAAATGCCCAGGGGAAATCCGGTCAGTTCGATGCGATCGCAACGCCCGCCCTTATAGAGCAGCGGCTGCGACTGGCCGGCATTCGCAACGCGCAGCTGTCTGGCGGCCCTTCTGCCAGGTCGCGAAACAGGCGGTCATGAAGCGTCCTTCGATGCGGCGCTCGCCGACAAGTTGATTCATCTGGCGCAGCATTTCGGCCGGCTGCAGCTTCTGCGGAGCGAGGCTGCGCATAATTCCGATCGCGACAGCGCCATAGAGAGCGGCGGCGGTTCCCTTTCCGCTGACGTCGCCCAGGGCAATGCCGAGTTGCTGCGGGCCATAGCGCAGGAAATCGTAAAGATCGCCGCAGACTTCACGCGCGGAAAGATACCGCGCGGCGACATCGAGGCCGTAATCGTCGGCGGGAACGGGGCGCAGCAAAGCGCCCTGGATGCGCTTGGCAGCCTGCAGATCGCGCTCCATGCGGGCTTCGTCGCGCGCCACCTGTTCGTAGAGGCGCGCGTTTTCCAGTGACACGGCGAGATTCGCCGCAAGAATGCGTCAGGGTCTGCACATGCTCTTCGGTGAAATAGTTAAGCTGCGGGCTTTCCAGATCGAGAACGCCGATCACTTTGCCTTTGTAAATCATCGGAATGGCAAGTTCCGAACGCGTTTCCGGATTCACCATCAGGTAGCGCGAATCGGTGGTGACATCGGGGACCAGAACCGGCTTCGCGCAGGGTGGCCGCGGCGCCGACGATGCCTTCCGTGGCGGCGACGCGCAGCTTTGCCCTGCACGCGCTGGCCATGCTTCACGTCCAGGCGATGACGGAAAACCTTCTGCTCTTCGTCGTACAGCATGATGCTGATGATCTGATAGTCGATGACGCGCTTGACGAGTTCCGCGGCGCGGCGGAGCAATTCTTCCACATCGAGAATCGAGCTGATTTCGCGGCTGACTTCGTTCAGCACCAGCAGGGTTTCCGCCTGCGTGCGGACCCTCTGAAACAAGACGCGCATTTTCGATGGCCACCGCCAGGCGGCTGGCCAGCAGCGTCACGATTCTTTGCTGATCCTTGGTGAAGTAGTCCAGGTGGCGGCTCTGGATATCGAGTACGCCAACGCACTTTCCGCGGAACATCAGCGGCACCGCGAGTTCGGACTTCACGCTTTCGATGGCGTTGATGTAGCGCGGATCCTGCGAGACATCGCTGACGCGAACCGGTTGGCCGGTCGCAGCCGCGGTGCCGGTGATTCCCTGCCCCACCGGAACGCGCAGATTTTCCGCCAGGCCCGGCGGATAGCCGATGGCGAAGCGATGCTGAGATACGAGCCGGTGTCGTCGATCATCAGCACGCCGAAGAATTCGTAATCGATATGCCGCTTGATCAGAACCGCGGTGTGCGCGAGGACTTCGTCGAGGTCCAGCGAGGCGTTCACTTCTTCGCCGATTTCCGCGAAGGTGGCCAGAACTTCGGCCGAAATATCGGGAGGTTCCTGTGGTTGTCTGTGGTTGGGGATTCGTTCCGGTGGCGTCCATGAATGTACCTATTATAGCAGGCGAATTCCGCTTCGAAAGACAGGCGAAAATGCGGTGTCAGACCTCCATTTTCGTCTTGCCGTGCGGACCCAGGCGAACGACGCAAACGTCGGGGAGATTGCGATAGCGTTCGTCGTAATCCAGGCCATAGCCGACCACAAATTCGTTGGGGATAGCGAATCCGGTGTAATCGGCTTTCACGTCGGCGATGCGGCGTTCCACTTTGTCCAGGAGCACGGCCACGCGGAGGTGCTTCGGCTTGCGCTCTTCGAAAAGGCGCAGCAGGTATTTCAAGCGTCAGCCCGGTATCGAGGATGTCTTCGACCACCAGGACCGAGCGGCCTTCGATGCTGACGTCGAGGTCCTTGTTCATCTTCACCTCGCCGGTGGAATCCGTGCCTTTGCCGTAGCTCGAGACGGAGATGAAATCGAAGGAGACTTCGCCGCCCAGTTCGCGGGCCAGGTCGGCGAGAAATAGGACCGAACCTTTCAGCACGCCGACCAGATGCATCGGCTCATTCGGGAAAATCGCGGCGAATTTCCTGGGCCATCTGGCGCACGCGCTCACGAATGCGTTTGTGGGAAATGAGCACCCGAAGTGTTTCATTGGTCCGCTGGCCGGGCTTTTCTTTTGCGGTTCGCTTGGTGGCTTTGGTTGCCAAGGTGCAATCCTCCTTCGTTGGCGTTTCGACTGGAAATTTCTATTCGATCCAATCCGCGATGAAAACATTGGTTTCGTGCGGGACTTTGCCGTTGCGATTGGAAGCCCATACCAGGCGCTTTCCGTCGGACGTGAACATGGGAAAGGCGTCGAAGTCCGGGTGATAGGTGATGCGCTCCTGTCCGTTGCCGTCTTCGTTGATCACGTAAAGATCGAAGTCGCGTCCGTTTTTCGGATCGGCCTGATTGGATGCAAAGATAATTCGTTTGCCATCCGGCAACCAATAGGGAGCGAAGTTTGCGGCGCCATTATGAGTGACCTGGCGCTTGTTCCCGCCATCGGCGTTCATAACCCAGATTTCCAGATTGCCCGGGCGAATGAGGCCCTGGGCGAAAAGATCCTTGTAGTCTTTGACTTCGTCGGGAGTTTTGGGATGCTCGGCGCGATAGACAATTTTCGTGCCGTCGTAGGACCAGAATGGGCCGCCGTCGTAGCCCAATTCGCTGGTGAGTTGCCGCACGTGGGAGCCGTCGGCGTCCATGGTGTAGATGTCGAGATCACCGTTGCGCGTGGAGGTAAAGACAATGTGCTTGCCGTCGCGGGTGATGGTGGCTTCCGCGTTGTACCCAGGTGCATTGGTGAGCTGCTTCAGATCGGACCCATCCGGCTTGGCGGTGTAGATCTGATAGGTGCTATAGATGGGCCAAACGTAGCCGTGTGAATAATCGGGCTTGGGTGGGCAGTCCGGACTCGCGGCGTGCGTGGAAGAAAATAGAATCTCGTCTCCCGCGGGGAAAAAATAACTGCACGTGGTGCGGCCTTTTCCGGTGCTGAGAAGTTTGGGCACCGGCGGCTTTCCATTAGGCGAATCCACGAGGATGGAATAAATCTGGTCGCAGGGAACGTCGCTGCCCTGATGCTGAAAGATGAGTTGCTTGTCGTCCGCGGAGAAGTAGGCCTCGGCATTTTGTCCCCCAAAGGTGAGTTGCCGGGCATTTTTCAGATGCTTATGTTCCTGCGGCAAGAGGATCGAAGACTCGGGGCCCTGTTGCGCTAATACTGACGTGAAATGGACGCCATACAGAATGCCGGCGGAGAGCAGAATCCCGGAGGATAAGCCTATGATTTTTACAGTTTCCACGATATACAGTCTCCAATAGGCTAAATTTGCTTGCTGCTTATCTTCGTTGCTCCAGTCTAACGTCCACTTGCAATTCCTTGCCGTCGCGGAGGACCGTGACCCGAACCAAATCTCCCACCTTGCTGCGCCGCAAGGCATCCGTGAAATCATAGAGATTTTTTATCGGCTTGTCTCCGAACAGGACAAGAATGTCGCCGGCTTTCAGGCCGGCTTTGGCGGCGGGCGAACCGGGTTTTACGTCGGAAAACTTTACCCCGTTTTCGCTCTGTCCGAAATCCGGGATGGAGCCGAAATACGGGCCATAGCCGCCGCCACCGCTGGGAACACCGCCGGCGTGCGGATTGCTTTCGACAACCGCAATGAAGGCTGGGCGATCGGAAGCGGCGGCGATGTCCTCGGCTGTGATGGCAACCACATTCAGCAGCCGGGTCGCGGACTCGGGGTTGATTTTGTCCCAAGTGTCCGAAGGCTTGTGGTAATCCGCGTGCAACCCCGAAAAGAAAAAGAGCACCGGGATTTTTTGCGTAGCAAAAGAGGTGTGATCGCTGGAAGCATAGCCGCCCTGAGAATATTCCAACTTCAGATGAGAACCCGCTTGAGCTTGATCGAGAACCTTTTGGAATGTGGAGCCGGTTCCGACACCGCCGACGAAGACCTTGTCATCCTTGATGCGGCCGATCATATCCATATTGAGCATGGCCACGGCCTTGTCGAGCGGCCTAGTGGGATGGCTGACCCACGCCGCGGAACCGAGAAGCCCTAGCTCTTCTCCGGCAAAACAAGCGAACAAAATGCCACGTTGCAATTGCCCTTTCAGGGGAGCGAGAAGCCGCGCGAGTTCGAGAACGCCGGCAGTGCCGGAGGCATTGTCATCGGCTCCGGGATGAATCTGTCCAATCTGCGTGGGAGCCAGAGAATCAAAGTTGCCACGTCCGAGATGATCGTAATGCGCGCCGAGAATGACGTATTCGTCGGTCCTGCCCGGAAGATAGGCGAGGACATTGTTAACCGTGGCATGGGTGGTTTCGATATCGATGGCGAGGGTGGCGCGGAGCGTCTCGGGAAACGCGAACGACTCCGGATGACCGCTGGTGTTGATCCGATCCTGGACTTCCTTCCAAGATTTCCCTGCTGCCTGAAACCAACTTGCGGCGGCTTCGTTTTTGACTTGCACGAAGAGGATACCAGCGTTTTCCGGGCCACTGACGCTGCCAAAACGTGTCAGCAGGTCTTCTTCGCCATCGCCGAGTTTTCCATTCAGGAGAATCAGGCCCTTTGCGCCATGATTCCGCGCATTGATGGCTTTGGTGATGAGTTGGGCGTGGTGCGTAAGACCCTGATTGCCGGCCTTGGCCGCGAAGGTGCTTGGCTCGTAGCGAAGAACCACCGCGATTTTGTCTTTCACATCGAGGCCCGCGTAATCGTTGTAGGCGAATTCGTCGGCAGTGACACCGTAGCCGGCAAAGACCAGCGGAGCAGCGACCGCGCCAGACCCGGAAAAGCTGAACGGGACAAAGTCCTGGTTCAGCTTCAGCTCCGTTTTATTTTCTGCGCTTTGTACATTCAGGTGATTTTTGCCCTTGAGCTTGGCGCCGGTTGTCACCTTGAATGGCTGGAGAAATCCCTGCGTTCCGGCAGCCTCCAGGCCGAGGCTCTTGTAACGAGACTCAAGAAAATGCTCGGCGCGGATCAGGCCTCTTGCGCCGTCGCCGCGGCCTTCCATTTTGTCCTGAGTCAGCGTCTTAATATCGCCCAAGAACCGTTGAGCGTCGGCCAGGCCAATCGCTGTGGGGGCGGCCATGGACAGCGCGGCTGCCAGAAACAACACACCCGCAGTCTGGAGCAATGTTTTGAGCAGTTTCATATTGAGTGAATCCATTCGACGCAAAGCTGATGTTGTATCTTTGCGGGAAGTTTTCCATCCTATGTGCTGTACTTTCGTCTGTCAATTCACGCGCGCGATTCCCGCGCGGCCTCCCGAGGGTTCGTCCATGAGCAACTTCAAGTTTTCTGTTCCCGAGCCGCGGTTGCGCGGCACATTTACGGAGGTGCCGGGCATAGCCCGAGGGGTGCTGCACGCGCTGCAATTGGCTCAAGAAGATGCGCATAAATGGTGTGGATCCCTGGGCGATGACCAGATCCACCTCTGGCCGGCAGGCTTGCCTTCAGTGGCTTTCCATCTGCGGCACATTGCTGGGAGCCTCGACCGGCTGTTGACCTATGCTGAGGGACATTCTCTATCCGCAGCCCAACAGCAAACCCTGAAGGATGAGTCGCAAGCGAGCGGGACCACCGCTGAAGTCCTGGCGGATTTGGACACAGCCTTTTCCCGTGCTGGCGCCCGCGTTCGAACCCTGGCCTTCGAAGATCCTGCACTTCCACGAGCGGTCGGAAAGAGGCAGTTGCCTTCTACCCTGGGCGGCCTGCTAGTCCACATCGCCGACCACACGCAGAGGCACGCAGGCCAGGCAAACACCACGGCGAAACTCGTTTCGGCTACGAAAGTTTTCTAGCTATACTCTCACCTGCGTCTTATGCCTCAACTCCTCAAGTCAATGTTGCTGATTCTCACCGCGCTTTTTCCGATCGTGAATCCGCTCGGAAGCGCCCCGCTGTTTCTTTCGCTGACGCGCTACTACTCCGGCGAACAGCGCAAGATGCTTTCCTGGCGGATCGCGCTGAACAGCGTCGCGCTGATTGTGGGCTCATATTTCATCGGCAGGTACATTCTGGATTTTTTCGGGATTTCGTTGCCCGTGGTGCAGGTGGGGGGCGGACTGGTGCTGGCCTCGACCGGATGGGCCATGTTGAAGCAGAAAGACGATGACGAGACGAAGGCGGACGTTCACCGGAATGTGGATACCAATGATTTGTTTCAGAAAGCCTTCTATCCTCTGACGTTGCCGCTGACGGTTGGCCCAGGGTCCATCTCGGTGGCGATTACGCTGGGCGCAAACGAGCCGCACGAGGAACACTCCATGGTCATCTCGATGATCGAAGCGGTGCTTGGAGCCGTGTTGATCGCGGCGAGCGTGTATCTTTGCTACGCGTTTTCGGACCGCTTGGCACAGGTGATTGGCGAGACGTCCATGAGCGTGATCATGCGGCTGTCTTCGTTCTTGCTGCTGTGCATCGGAACGCAGATTATCTGGAACGGGCTTTCGGCGATGCTGAAAACTCTGCCAATCCTGGGCCATCCGTAATAACAACCGTTGATTTTAGTCCGCTATTTCCAGCACGGCAATTCGCGTTTCCCCAACAGGACTTCCGCGGCCCAAGCGCCGAGGTACACGGATTGCGCCACCCCATGTCCTGAAAAAGCTCCCAAAACGAGGGCGTTTTCAGTTTGCGGATGGCGCTCGAAGATGGGTTTCCAATCTTCCGAGATGCCGATGGGCCCGCCCCAGCGATGAGTGATCGTCACATCGCGAAGTTTCGGATGCAGCGCGCGGATGCGTTTTTCGAGGCGAGCAAAGGCTTCCGCCGCCTGGCCGCCGGTGATATCGAGCGAGTGCATTTCCCGCCAGTCGGAGAAATGGACCAGTCCGCTGCCAAAAATAATTTGCTCACCAAGCAGGCGGCCCCAGAGATACGGCAGGTCGACGGTGTAGAAAGGTTTGCGGTCGCCGAGGCCGATATCCCGGCGAACGGCGTCGGTGAGCGGCTCGGTGGCGACGGCAATGGTGAACGAGGCCTCGGCGCGCTGCGTCCAAGCGGTCAATTCGAGCGAAAAAGCATTGGTGGCGAAGAGAACTTGTCCCGCGCGAAATATTCCGCGCCGCGTGTAAAGGAGCAACGGCTTGCCAAATTCGCATTGTTCGACGTTGGTGCGCTCGAAGAGGAGAACGCCGGCGCGATCGGCGGCTGCGGCCAACCCGGAGACGATCTTTCCGGGATCGATAGCCCCTCCTGGAACTTCGTTCACGGCACACAGGTCGCCGGAGTCCCTCCAGCGGATGGGAGAATTCTGAAGTGGCTTGGTGCGCCCGAGTTCATAGACGCCTGGAAGGTGAAGGTCGCCCTCTACTTGCATCTCGGCCAGGATTTTCGAGTACCCAGCCAAGACGTCGCCGAGGCCTGGCAGATTTCCCGCCGCCGATTCAGCCAGCGCCATTCCGCCGGCGTGGCCGCTGGCGCCGGAACCAAAAGTATCCGCTTCGAGAAGGGCCACGGATTTTTCGGGTGCAAGGCGCTTTAGCCACGCCGCCGCCGAGAGCCCGGTGAAGCCGCCGCCGATTACGGCAAAGTCCACGGACTCCGGAACGGGTTGCGGCCTGGAGTGAAAGTCTATCGTCCAGGGACGATTGCCCCAGTTTTTGGTGGGCATTTTACGCTCGCTTGGATCTGCAATGACTTTACCTTGTTTTGAGGCCTGGACAATCCGCGAATTGCTTTGCGTTTCTGCCGGAGGTCATTCGATGCGGCCAAAAGGGGTTTCGTGAAATTTGCGGGACGCTTGCGTTTCGTCAAGCGTCTGAGCGCGCCGCGGCGGCTTCGCGATTGGGATTGTGACTCGCGGTTAGGCTTTAAAAGCGGCAGCTGAGCTACCGCACTCCAAAAAGGCCTCACTACCCGCAGTAGCGAGGCCCTTGGGGAATTGGGAATTGGATTTTGGCGCCAACTAAAAGAGGGCCGTGGAGCGCCGCGTCCAAGCTTTCCCTTTGGCTTTGGAAACCTCGGAACACATGCAGGAGCGCCTGTGCCGCGCCGAAGATTCAAAGATATTTGATGAGGACGACTTCGTTGCGGGCTTCGTTGTAAACCAGTTCGTCGACCAACTGTTGGGTGAGCATGAGTCCCAAGCCGCCGGGACGCAAACCCTTCTGTTCGCGAATGGTCATATGGGCCATTGGATCGTCGGCGGGGTTGTTTACCGCGGCGTGCTGGAGCTCTTCCATCTTGAAACCCGGGCCGGGATCGTCCAGGCGATACATCAGCAACTTTCTGGTGCGAATGTAGGAGATGCGCACCTTCAGATTGGGGTCCAGATGGCCGCCCCACTCGATCGCATTGTTGAGCAGTTCGCGGAACGCGTAACCCACCTTTTCCATCACCTCGGGAGGCAAGTCCGTTTCCAAATTTGAAAGGAAACTTTGTACCCGGCTGACCACGGAACGCTCGCAAGGCACCAGCAATTCCACCCAGTGCTTGTTGGCCGAAAGCACTTCGATGGGTGGCGTCGCAGGGTCCAGGGAGAGAGCATTTTCCAGCATAGTAAGCAATGTTTGCGCTTCGATGGGTTTCGCCAGAAACTGGTAAACCTGGCCGCGCAGAGATTTCAGCACGGTGTCCGAGGTCTTGTCCGAAGTCATGACGATGATTTTAGGGATGTGCGCTTCCCCGTGGAGAGTGGCGATAAGCCCGAGCCCAGTCATTTTGGGCATCCAGATATCCAGGAGTACCAGGTCGAATTTCTTTTTCTTCAGGGTACGCAACGCGGCCATGCCGTCCGCCGCGGTGCTCACATCGTAGCCCGCCTTTTTCAGGATGCCGCGGATCATTTCGCGCGTTGTGGCGTCATCTTCCGCTATCAGAATGTGAGGCATGCTCAAACTCCCGCTCGTTGGACTCGCAATCGCCGCGCGCAAACTTTACCGCCGGGGTTTAGCCCGTTTCCGGGAAGACCCGAGTCGCCTGGCATGCTTCGGTTTGGGCCTGGCGGAAGTTTGATTTGCGTATCCTCTCAGGTTTGCTTGCAGGTTCGCAATCTCTTCCTTCAACGGGGTCAGGATTTCGGCGGCCAGTGGAAGCTCGCCCTCCCGTCCGAGATTCTGAAGCTGCTCGGCAAGTTTTCGAGCCCCCTCCGCGCCAAAGATGCTGACGGAGCCCTTCAGGGCGTGGGCGATTGCAGCGAGCGCCTGGGCGTCTTTCCGCCGGAGCGCGGAGGCAATTCCAGAAACGCGCTTGGGAGTGTCGCGCAGGAAAGTCCCGATCATGCGATTCAGAAGTTTTTTGTCGCCCCCAATGCGGACGAGAATTTCCGTGAAGTTTACCTCCGCCAGAGGATCCGGTTTTGGGGCGGCGAATGCAGCGGTGGCGGAGGGGGACGAAGAGAGAATGGCGTTCAGATCGTCGAGAAAGAAGGGCTTTCCCAGAACGTGATCGAAGCCGGCGTCTTCGAGGCGCCGAATATCCGCCACACCCGCGTTACCCGTGGTGGCAACGAGAAAAGCGCGGGCATTCTTCCCGGCCTCGCTGCGCCGGATGGCCCGCGCGACTTCGTCTCCGGTCATTCCAGGCATTTCCTGATCCAGCAGAATCACGTCAAAGGAAGCCGACTTGAACAATTTTAAAGCGTCTCTTCCATTTCTTGCCGCCGCCACCTTGTGGCCGTGGCGCTTGAGTTGATAGACAGTGAGCCTGCGAATGTCCTTCTGGTCATCTGCAAAAAGGATACGCAGAGGGCGGACCGCGGACGCCTTCTTCTCCGGGTTTCCGGTTTCGGAATTCGTTATGACACCGGAGGAAGGCTCGGCAGTCTGCGCTGCGGCCTGAGGTAGCCGAAACCAGAAACGCGAGCCGTGTACCGGCAGCGTGACGCAACCGATGCTGCCGCCCCAACGCTCCACGGTGATGCGGCAAAAATAGAGTCCCAGGCCGGCTTTGCCGCCACTCTGCTTCCCTTTCATGAATAAACCGAAAATTTCTTCCGGGCGGAGGTCCTTGGGGAGCCCGGGGCCTTCGTCGTCCACATAAGCTTTCAGGAAATCCCCGTCGTTTTCAACGCCGACGGTCACGCGAGCGCCCTTAGGCGTGTAGCGGAGGGCGTTCTCCAAAAGATTTGCAAAGATGCGCCGCAGGCGGGACCCTTCAGCGCGCACCGGCCATTTCGCTGCCTGGTCCACCGTGGGGGACACCGACAAGCGCACGCCCTTTGCATCAAAGGTTGCACCCAGCGAACTCATGGTTTCGCGTGCGGCTTCCAGAAGATCCGCCGACGGGTTCCCTTCCGTGCCGGCATCGAGCGTGGCGCGGAGATCCGCGGAGAAAGTCCGCAGGATGTCGCGAATCATCGTTTCCTGTTGAATGCTGGCGAGTTTCCCGAGTTTCAGGAACTGCTTCGAACGCTCGCCGAAGGGCTCCTCGGAGAGGCAGTCTAGGGCGACGTGCATGACGCTGAGGGGTTGCGACAAATCGTGCACGATGCAGTGCAAAAGTATTTCCTTTTTCTGAATTTCCCGATTGAGCCGTTCGTGGTCCAGCACGGCGTTGCGCGCGGTCTGCAGCACTTTAACTTGTTCGCCAAATTGCGGCTCACGGCTCAGCAGGGCCAGGATACGCTTGCCGTCAAGAAGCAGCGCCTTCGCCTGCAGCGGAATCTCGCGGCCACCGTCAGTTTTCTCGATCCAGGTCTCCGACTGGCACTCCGGTGCGTTCGGCGAAGCCCAAAATGCCTCCGCGTCGAGCAAAAAATCCTCGAGGAAAGGTGACTTGCCCGCGAGTGAAAACGCGCTGTCTGCGCTGGGTATCTCTCCCCACAGTTCCCGGAACCACGCCGGGAGTCTCGTCACCGGGAAGAATGCGCCCTGGCCCCGGTATTCGAGGAGCGCGAATCCCATTTCCGCAAGAAATCCTTGGAGCACGTCGGGCATTTTTATCCCAGCATTTTCTGAGCCAGTAGAGCAAAGGATTCTTCCACGCCTTCCCCTGTTTTGGCGCTGGAGCGGAGCACGTTCCAGGACTCCGCAGCGATTTGCGCTTCAAGGCGCGAGTCAAGCTCCCAATCCCGCAGCAAATCCACTTTGTTGATCACCAAAACGAACGGAATCGGACCCGCTTCCTGGCGCGCCCGCTGCTCGAGTTCGAAAGCTTTTTCCAGGGTGGCTTTGCGGGTGCCGTCGGCGACCAGCAGGTAGCCGGAAGCGCCACGAAGGTAGCTCCACCGCATTTTCTGATAGTCGTCTTCCCCATAGATGTCCCACAGGACAAGGGAGACTTCCCTGCCGTTGACGGTCACGATTTTCTTGTCAACTTTCACCCCGACGGTGGTGTGATAAACGTCCGAGTAGATGCTTTCCACGAAACGCCGGACCAGACTCGTTTTTCCGACAGCGAAGGATCCTAGCATGCAGATTTTCTTTTCAAGCATGGGAGCAGGTCAGTGAGCCGCCACGTTCACGCGGAAGGTAACGCTGCGATTGAACTGCCGGTCTTCTTCCGTGCCTTCGCTGCGTACAGGATTCGTAGTTCCAACTCCGCGCCCGTGGAAGATTCCTTCCGGAATGCCGGCCTGACCGAGTTCCCAGGCCACGCGATCCGCGCGGCGCTGGCTGAGATTCAGATTCAAGGTCTCGGCGCCGGTGGAGTCCGTATGGCCCAATACTTCCACGCTGGCATTTTGGTGCAGGGCATCGGCGGCATGCAGCAAGCTCTGGACGTTTTCCGCCAGTTTGCGGAGCGAGGCGCGTTCGGCGCCGGAAAGCGCTGCGCTGGCAGTCGGAAATTTGACCACGGCGCTTTCGATTTCGCTTTTCGCCTGGTTCAGGGCAAGCTGCTCAGGGCTCAACTCCGGCGACAATTGCACCGCGCGAATGCCTGGAATCAGCAAGGCTCTCGCCACAAGGCCCCTCACCCAGCTTGCCGACGCCGTGCCAGAAACCTGCAAGACGCCATCTTTGACCGCCAGAATCGCGCTGGTAGGCGGCGACAATAGGGCTTTGGCCCGCTGTTGCACGATGAAATCATCCAGCGCGTAATAAGCACCCCAGTGAAATTCGCCGTCGGCGGGATTTACGTCCGAATTCCGGAGGAACTGTTGCGGATCGGCCGCCAGTGGGTCGCGAAGGCCGCGCACCACAAACCGGCCATGCTCCCGGTCGAACGAAGAAATGACGAATCCCGGTTGCTCCCTCAGGGTGTTTACCAGGCGGTCCCAACGATGATATTGCACCACGCGCCAGCCAATCCAACCGGCGACCAGCAAAATAAACACAGCCGCGGTCGCGTAAACGGATCCGAAGCTCCGGGGCTTGGTGTCTTCTTTGTAACGGAGTTCCAGGCAGCGCGAGAGTTCCGTGCTGATCTTGGCGAAGGGAGCGGTGTCGCCGTCAAAGAAATCGAGTTGCTCCGCATGCTCGCGGTGAACATTTTCCAGAACTTCGGCCATGCGATCGCGGAGTTCCCTGGGTGCGATGCCGCGGATGACGCAAGCCAGTATGGCGTAGGGTCCGTCTTCTATCCAGACATCCAGGTCACCCACGTTCATCCGATTGATGCCCTGGCCTTGTGCGGAGTGAAACGAATCGCGCACGAAATCCTGGATCGCCGAGAGCATCCCCGAAACTAGGCTGGGATCCTGCATGGCAACCGCGGAAGCCACCGCATGGCCCAGCGGCAACCCGGTCTTCTTGTGAATCAGGAAAACCTGCTCGACGCGGAAGACCAGGCTGTGCAGCAAGGCCACTTCGGTGAAGGAGCGCCCGGTGCGCAGGGCCTCCACGCGCCACTTCAGCCCCTTAATGGAAAGGCTTTGATCCAGAACTTGATTGAACGACTCCAGAAACGAGCGCAGCGTTTCAAGAATGGAGCGCCGGATCGCCGGGCCCATGACCGGAAAGAGTGCATCAGCAAGCGTGCCGGGATCCTTGCGCACCGATTCGCGCAACGCGGTCTCGATGGTCGGCGCAAGGGCCGTGCTGAGCGCTTCATCGCCGCCCTGCCTCCGCCGGAGCTGGATGGCCTCGGCAACCACGCTGCCAACGTCTTCCGTGCGGGAGACTGGGTCGTCCACGCGCCGGTGCAGCCGCTCCAGAGCCTCTTGTTCCGGCGCGAGAATCAGCTGCCGGAGTTCGTCATAGGCTTGCGCATGGGGATCGCACGCGGGTTCCTCGGGTTCGGGCGCTGGTCGGCTTGGTGGCGATTCGGCCATTTGGGGTCGAAATTCGAGAGGATCCCGGGAATGTTGTGGGGCGGAGCCCATGATTGTTTAACCTGCCTACTTCTCGGGGAGCTCCAATTCGTCTTTCAGGCGCATGGAAAGTTCGGTGAAGAGATCGGCGAGCATGGCGCGGTCGGTTTTGTCGTTGCGCAGGGTTTCGGCTTCGTGCTCGAGGGCGGTTTCCAATTCGTCCTTGGATTTCTGGATCTGGTTGCCGAGGGCCTTGGACTGTTCCAGAATCTTGGAACGCAACTCCGTTTGTGCCGCATCCGTCTGCTCTTCAAGTTGCGAGAGCTTCTTTTCGAGAGCTTTGGAATTGTCCCGGGATTCGCGGGTAAGCTCTTTCAAGCTATCGGCGCGCTCGGACTTTTCGGTCTTCAGGCGCTGGCCCAGGGATTCCAGCTCTTCCCGAACATAGGATTCCAGGGAATCGAAGCGCTTCTTGAGGTCCTCGCGAAGAGCCTCGGAGGATTTGTTGAGGCGCTCCTCCAGGCGGGCGAAGCGCTTCTCGTATTCCCGCATGTTGGATCCAAACAGAATGTCCCTGATTTTATCGACGTTGGCCCCTTCGCGCAGTTCTCCGTTGGCGGCGTTTTTTTCGTCATGATCGGCTGGCATGGTGGTGCGGCTCCCTTTCGTGCGTTTCATAGGCTTCTTGGCCATGCGGGGACACTACTACGGCAGGAAACGGTTGGCAACATGGTGTTTTGCCAGGCAGGCCGCACGGCAGGCCTGGAAGGCTGGAATTTCGCCGACGCCACGCCCGGTACTCAGTACCGGGCGACATAGGACCTATTTGCCCTATTTCGACTCCTCAATCTTCCTGCCGTTGGTTTTCTGGATGGGCCGCGCACTGTGCGGATAAAGCTTGGCGAATACTTCCAACTGCTCCGCCGAGATCGTCGCAGGAGTTTTTAGCACAAACCAGGTGACCCCTTCGGTGCACGGAGGCGCGGTCAGAGAACCCATATAGTGGAAATAGCCGGTGTCGGCGGGCACAAGGTCTTTCACGTTCACGGAAACCGAGGCCACGGAATTCGCCTTCCCTTGCTCGGCTGGGAGATTCTTCCAGAGCGTGTCGAAAAGCGGGTTGGGCGCGCCCTTCGCGAATAGAACCGCAACCACGGCCAGATTGCCGCCGGCATCGGCATGTACCAAGTGCGCGACCAGATCGTATTTCTTGCCGTTGACGTGCTCTTCCGCGGGATGGTGAAAGTGAAACTGCTTCAGCGTGTAAGTGATGCCGTTGACGGTCAGGGTGCTGCCGGCGGGATAAGTGATTTGGACGGTGTGGCCGTTGTCGATGATATTCAGCGGCACGGCGTTGTAGTTCATCATCAGCGGCGGAAGCTGGGTTTTCTCCGCTCCTTTGATGTCGATCGGAGATTGCATGTGTCCCGTGGAGCAGACGGCATACGCGGAACCCAACGAGCCCCAATGACTGGGGTCGGTGGGGCCATCGTAAGACCATCGCGGCGCCGCGTCTTGCGCGGCGGCCAGTGCGGGAAATAGAGAAAGACCAAACCCGAACGTCAGGAAAAATGCTTTTCGGAAAGAAATTTGGCTCAAGGGAACTCTCCTTTTAGAACGCGGAAAATTCGGCAAGCTCGCGGATGGAATTGGGCAGAGAGACCGCAATCGAGCGGATTATAGCGATAGACCTGGGCTTCTGGCTAATTAAAAAAGCGGGCCCCCGGGTGTGCATTCGTACGCCGCGCGGCGCTCAGCGAGAGATTTGCAAGGGCGGGATAGTAACAGTCTGTGACTGGTACAACGCGGCCGCAACTCGAAATGCTTATCAAGCGCAATGCACTGATTACAGATGCCGCTGGCGCCGATCGTTCGCGTCCGCGGAATGACCGTTGGCATCCAGCCATGCCAACAGGCAGCGAATGCTGCCATGGGCAAGTGCGATGCTGGAATCCGCGGCCCCGTAATAGAGATTGATGGTATCGCCATCGGCGGCAATCGTGTAACCGCAGGGAAACACCACGTCCTGAACATCACCGTGGCGTTCGTATTCGGCTTCCGGCGTAAACATCCAGGAATCCCCGCGAATGAGGCATTTTTCGGGTTGTTCCAGGTCGAACAGAGCCAGCCCCAGCCGATAGATGGAACTCGATGGAGTCCTGCGCACGCCGTGGTAGATCATCAGCCAGCCTCTGGGCGTTTCGATCGGCGGTGGCGACATGCCAATTTTGTTGGCGTCCCACCAGGCGCCACGGCGGGCTTCCAGCATCAGCGTGTGCGTTCCCCAGTGCCGCAGGTCGGGCGAGTAGGAGATCCAGATGTGCGCTCCCAGCGGCGTCATGGGCCGGTGAATCAAACCCCATCGTCCCTTGATTCTTCTGGGCAGCAGCGCCGCATCTTTGTCATCCGGGGACATCACCACACCTAGCTTTTCGAAAGCGCGAAAATCCTTCGTGAGGGCAAGGGACACGCCCGGGCCGCCACGCGAGTAAGAGGTGTAGGCGACGGCATATTGCTGGAGCTCCGGCACGTAGGTGATGCGCGGATCCTCGATGCCCCATACTTCCTCGGGGAACCGCTCGGGTTCCGGCAGCAGCGTCGGCTGACCGTCGATTTGCCAGTTGTTGACGCCGTTCGCGGAGCGGGCCGCGCACAAATGCGAAAGGCCGCGGCGCTCTTCCACGCGGCATAAGAGCAGGGTTGTCCCGTCGGCCAGCATCGTGGCGCCCGCGTTGAACACACTGTTCATTGAATAGGGCCAGTCCTTAGCGGATAAAATTGGGTTGGCGTCATACCTCTTAAATAACGATTCGGTTTCGATCATGGTCTCTTTCTTATACAAATGCATCGCGCGTGCCTCTTGGGGTTGCAAGACCAAGCCGGACGGAAGGAAATTGTGGGTTGTTCAAGATTTGCTGTCCGTGATGTCCGCTTCTTCCAGCTTGCGCATTTCCAGCAGTGCCATCAGGAAAGACAGGGTGGATTCCGCGCCTTGATTTTCGTTGGCGCGATCGGGATGCAAACCGTCGCGGCATCCGCCGGTGGTCGGGTCGTATAGGGCAATCTGCAAATCATTGTCGCCGAGAAACCAGTTGAAAGCCGTCCACGCTTCCTTGCGCCAGCGGCCCTTCCCGGTAGCGCGATACGCCTGCAGAAACGCGGAGACAGTCCCACACGCTTCGATGGGTTGCTGGTCGAAGCGCGCCTTCTCGGAATTTGTGGCATAGAATCCGTGGGATCCGACCGGCACAAAGTGGCCCTTGATCTCGCAATGTTGCACTTTGGCAAGCCACTCCAATGATTCGAGTCCTGCAGCCAGCATCGCCTCATTGGAGCTGCGCATCCCCGCGCGGATCAGCGCCTGCGAAAGCCGCGCGTTCGAATACGCCAAACTCTTCTCAAACCACTTCCAATCCTCCGAACGGTGCGCCCGATAGGATTCCAGCAATCGGTTCGCCAGCGTATCCGACGCATTTAATGCGGCGCGATCTCCGGGGAACGATTCGAGGTATTCCTGGAGTCCCAGCAATGCGAACGCCCAAGCCCGGGGACTCTTGAATTCCAAAGCCGACGGCATGGCCAACTCAAACAAACGTCCCGCGGCTCCGCGGAGCCCCGCAACTTTGGTTCTCCCAAGCACCGTGCCTAATCCCCACAAGGCCCGGCCGTGACTGTCTTCCGAGCCTTCCGGCTCCTGCCACTGACGCCCGTAGCTAAGACAGTTATGGAATCGGCGGGTGGCGGGATTAAAAGCCAGCCACAGGAAAGCAAGATAGCGCGAAGCAAGTTCATGCGCGTTGCTTTGCGCGCCGCTGCCCAATTGTTCCAGGAGAATGGCGACAATCAATGCACGCGCGTTATCGTCGGTGGAATAGCCCTCCGGATAGTTTGGGACCACAAACACCGCGTGCTCCACAATGCCGGTCTGGTCGGTCATGCGGTGCAGGTGGTCAAGTTTGACGGCCGGGAGGCGGTCCAAACTTTTTTCCGTATTCTGCGCGGAAAATGTGGCCCGCGGCTTGCGTAATCGCTCGTTATACACGCGTTCAAAACTCCCCATGTACTGCTCTGCCACCCGATTCCAAACCATTTCGCGGGTATACAAGTAAGCGCGTTTTCTCATCGCGTGCCGCGCGGTTCCGTTGTCCAGCAGCTCGATCGTCTTTTCGGCAATTGCCTTCGGGTCGTCGAAGGGCACCAGCACGCCGCGCTCTTCGTCCAGCAATTCAATCGCGTGCAGATAGGGCGTGGAGATAATGGCCTTTCCGGCGCTCAAGGCATACGCAAGCGTTCCGGAAACAACTTGTCCCTTGTTCTTGTACGGCGTGATGTAAATGTCCGCGGCTCCAATCAATTCGACAAGTTCTTGCGGGCTCACGAAGACGTTGCGGAAGATGACTTTATCCTCGACGCCCAAATCCTTGGCGAGTTTCTGCAAGGATTCCCGGTAGCGATCGCCATCGCGGCGCAACACATGCGGGTGGGTGACCCCGGAAATCATGTACACCACATTGCTATGGCGAGAAAGAATGCTGGGCAGGGCTTTGATGACGTTTTCGATGCCCTTGTTAGGTGACAGCAGCCCGAACGTGAGCAGGACCTCTTTTCCTTCGGTTCCGAAAGCGTCCTTATAGAAGTTGGGGTCCGTAAAGGCCATATCGGGAATGCCGTGAGGAATCAAATCGATTTTCGAACTCGGAACTTGAAAGACTTCCTGCAGAATGTCCGCGGCTTGCCGGCTCATGACAATCAGGCGATCAGACAAAGCGGCAATTTCTTCCATAACGCGGCGCTGATCGGCGTTCGGTTCGCGGAGCACCGTGTGCAGGGTCGTAACGATGGGCATGTTCAGCCGGCGCAGCAATTCCAAAATGTGCGCCCCGGAGGGTCCGCCGAAAATTCCATACTCATGTTGCAGGCAAACCAGATCGATATTGCTGAAATTCAGGAAATCGGCGGCTTGCCGGTAGGAAGCCAGCTCGTCCTGAGACAGCTCAAAGCGGATCCGCGCGGGGTAATCGTAACCTTCCTCGGTATCGTTGACCGGCAGGGCAAGCAATTCCGTGTCCTGGAATTCGGCGTGCAGCGCGTCGCACAAATCGGTGGTAAACGTCGCAATACCACACTGCCGGGGAAGGTAGTTTCCAATGATCGCCACCCGGCTTGGCAGCACTGGCCGCGGATGGATGGGCTTGAGGGGCACCGACTTTCCGTCGATGGCCAAGCTAGTGAGGCTAACCACTTCCGCGGCGCCGGGTGTATCAACTGTTTTCGGAGCGACTTCGAACTCAAGAAGAATGGTGTTTTCCAATGGGGTGACTATTTTTCGTACCGACATGACATTCCCGCCTTTGTGACAAGTTATTTCCGAGAGTTCTGGGCGGGTCCTGCTGTTGAAAGCAGTGCTGATTGACCGGATTGCAGTGAAACCTCACTAATCCTCCTGCGGCTTGCGGCTCCAGAGTTTCTGTCCGCCCTTTGGCGAACGCGCGGCTCGATAGGTTTCAAGTTCCGCAGTGGTAATAACGTACTGGGTTTCGAGCGGGTGGTTCGCGTGAGCTGCGAGTTCTGCTTGCAAGCGTTCCGCGCAAATGGCCGGGGCATCCTGGTAGCTTGCCCGATGGGCGATGAAGGCTTCGTTTGCAATATTCAAAGTAAACTCACGATCTTCGCCGTCGCCACGCACGTTGAAAGTGTATTCCCGCGTCAGCGCGTTGGTGCGGAAGCCAACGTACTGGACGAGAATGCCACCGCTCACTTGGCACCGGGCACAAAGACACGCGCATTCAAGGTCGGCTCGGGCTTTACCGCCTTAACTCGCTTGGCACGCCGCCGCTTCGGTGGCGTTCCTTCGGCAAGTTCGACGACCATGAGACTGGTGACGAAGATCTTGACGCCGTGAGCGTCAAAATCAATCGTGGTGCGATCCAATTTCGACTCGGTAATCACCCCGCACCCATACTGAAAGTGCTTGATGTACTGGCCTGCCGTAAGATTCTCCAAGAAGCCTCCTGTTCCTGACAAAATCAAAGATGGCGATACTCCAAATTCCGCAGTGATCAAGAATCGATCGCCCAGCGGAGCCTGGCCATTGTCCGGGGTAACTCGCCGCTCTTAGTAGCTGCGCCGGCCGCTTCCGCCGCCACGCCCACCGGAATAACCACCACGCCCGCCCGAGCGGTCCCCGCCACCGCCGCGCGATTCCTGGGGCCGCGCCTCGTTCACCTGCAACTGGCGGCCGTCCACATCCATGCCATTGAATTCGCCGATGGCTTTGGTCGCATCGTCGCCCGCTCCCAACTCCACAAAGCCGAAGCCCCGCGAGCGCCCGGTTTCCCGGTCGGTGATGACCCGAGCCGAAGATACCTGATAGCCCTTGCCGACGAACAACTCCTGCAGGGATTCATCGGTCATGCCAAAAGACAGATTGCCAACATAGAGTTTTGTCATACGCGTTTCCTTTTCCTGGTTCCAACTTCGGTACCTGAGATAAACTGCTGCTTTCCGGGTGTCCCGAACGGGGCGACCGCTTTTCGTTCGCGACCTCGAGAAATTTTTCACGGGGATACTCGTATCCCCCCCTGAATATGCCGCCGATTGGCGGAAATGCTCACGAAAGCCAGGCCGACAAAACGGCTCAGGGCCACCGTGGTAATTTCCAGGGCGTTAAACTTGCGGCCGCGCAGCCCGTCCAGAATCCGCGCGATGCCTTTTCGCAGCGTTCCCGCATAGACGCGCCCCACGGCTCTGGCCTTGTGCTCTCCGGAGAGCCGGACGAAGTTCCAGTTGGCTTCTTTGATTTTCCGGCTCAAGGTGTAGCCGTCAAAATTCTTCACCTTTCGCCAACCCGGCAAAAACGCCTCGCTCTCCAATTGTAAATCCGGGGGCAAGAGCGCGCCTTCACGGATAAGCACCATCCGCGTTTCATGCACTTCGGCAGCCGCATTGTGAGTGGTGGAGAGCATGCTTTGGCCATGCAACAGCTAAAAAGCCCGGACGCGAACGGTTCTGCCGTTGATCATTGCCGCCAGAATCGTCAACAGCGCGGCGCATCCGATGGCCATGAAGGTGGAAACCAACACGCCGCCATACCCCGAGAACCCCGCCATACTGCTGAGGAAGCCTCCAACCACGCCTCCGGCGACCCCCATGGCGAGATCCATCCACACGCCATATCCATTTCCTTCCAGGCTCTTCCCGGCCAGCCATCCGGCCGTTAATCCCACAAAGATCCAAATCGCAATCTGCATGTTTTCTCCTCTGCCGAGACTCCGCGAAGAGAAAAGGAGGGAAGGCTCGGCGCCTGCCCTCATCAGAAACTTCCATCGGCCTCGGCCATCAAAGGCCTAGTCCGCAATGAGGTTGGGGCGCTCAGGATCCAACCGCAGCGGCCTGCTTATGGAAAGTCGAGTTGGCGACCACGTAGGTGTGGATGCGCAGCGCGCCTTCCAGCACCCCGGCGAGCATGCCTGTAACCCGCGCAAATTCGTGCTTATCGTAATTTTCGGCGTCCGCGCTGCTTTCCCAGAAACTGTAAGCGTAGACTTCCTTGCCGTTTTGGGGGATCAGCGTCATCTCCTCAAGAAAACCATGCTGCTTGCGAAGCAGGGGGATGACTTCGGCATCCATCGTGCGAATGAAATCCGCCGCACCTTCGGTCCTTAAGCGCATTGAGACTTTGCGGACAAACATAGAGCGCAACTCCGGTTCATGAGCAAGGGAGAGTTTCAGGAGCCCGACGGGGTTTCCAAACCTGAAGGCAGCCTTGGGATAACTCCTTAAGGATGGTCCACTTTACAGTCCTTGTCAAGTTGAATCGATTGACATAAGATGTGCTTTACTAGTTTAGTTAATCATCCCGGAGGCGTTCTTGGACCTTTCCTTCGTCATTCAACAGCGGCTCAAGGAACTGGGCATTGAGCAGCGCGACCTGGCCGCCGCGGCCCAGGTCACCGAGTCGTACATCTCGCAATTGCTCACCCGCAAGAAAGCCCCGCCTGCCGTCGGCCGTACCGACTTGTACGACAAGATGAATGCCTTTTTGAGATTTCCTCCCGGCCACCTCGCCTCCCTGGTTCTCGCCCAGCACCGCGAGGAGTTGAAGAAAAAACTAGCCGACCCGCCCGCGCCCTTGTTCAAGGAACTCCGCGAATTGATCCTTCGGAAATGCAAACTCGAGAGGCGCAGCCAAGTTCGGGAGATCTTCGAGAAGCAAGCCTTCGGCGAACTGGAACGCTTGGTCAGCCAGACCCTGCTCGAGGTAGCGAAAGGGATTGCCCGGGAGGAATTGAAAAATGAAGCCTGGCTGCGCGGCGCGGCGGAGCTGGGCTGCCAGTCCTATGAAGCGACGCGGGCCACGATTTTGGAGTTTTTGGACACCGACGTGTTCAACGTTTCGATGGAACACTGCTCGGTTTTTCTGGAGCAGATGATCGTTTCCTGGGACATCGAGCTAAAGACCTTCGCAATGGATGTACTGCTGAATAGGCGTCTCGCGTCCCAGCGGCAGGTTCATTTTCATTTTGTGCAAACACCAGGGGCGCCTACCCCGGAAGAAGAGCCGGGCTTCAAGGAATTTCTGCGCAACCCGGCTATGAGCGGCGACGCCACGGCCGAGGAACTCGATTTCCTGCAGGGCCTGAAGTTCAAACAGAGAAGCCCCAGCCCGCTATACTATTACCGCGAACTGCAGAGCCTCCGGGATCCCCTGCATTTTCCCGGCGGTTCAGGCCGCATGGCGCCCATTCGAAAAGGCGTGGACGGCGCGGGAAAAAAGGCGAGCGGAGAGCCTGGGAGCAAGGCGTTTCGCCGATGGTCTGGAGACGCAAACCGTTCTTCGAAAGCCGGCCGGTCCAAGACGTCCTGAGCTTGCGCACCGAGATTAGAAACCTATTACTCTAAACGGCAGAGTCTCTCCTCTTCGCGGCCTGTTCCCTTCCCTAGAGAATCACCAGCGCGCAACTCTCCTTTTGGGTGCCCGCCCGGATGGTGATCGCGCGAGTCCCCTCAGAATCACGCAGGTAGTGTATGATGGTGGTGTTCTGATTCAAGAGCTGCAAATGCCGCAGCACCCAAGCGCATCGGGACATCCGGAGTCCTGTCCACACAATGCAGCGCAGGTAGACAAAGCTGCAATCCGTACAGAGAAACGCGGTGAGCCATCCCGTGTCCTCGTGTGTCTGCTGGGCGATGGCGTGCGGTGGAGAAGAGCCGGGTCAGAGCTGGCAATGGATGAGGGGAGAAACGATTGTCACGGGACATCCAGGAACAACAAGATCAGGTCCGGCTGCTCATCAAATTGGGTAAGGAACAAGGCTACCTGTTGTACGACCAGGTGAATGACGCCTTCGCGGCGGAAGAGCACACTACCGAGGAGATCGACAGCGCCTTCACCGCCTTCGAGAGCGAAGGCATTACTCTTTACGAGGACGCTTCGGATGCCAAGCTGGCGCACGCCGCCCCGGAAGTTCCCGAGCCATCGGAGGCCCCGCCACGTTTTGAGGCCTCGCCCAGCGAGGAACTTGAGCTGGAACATTCCGCGTCGCCTCCGGAGAAGACCAGCGATCCCGTTCGCGTCTATCTGCGCGAAATGGGCCTTGTGCCGCTGCTTACCCGCGAGCAAGAAGTGGTGATCGCCAAGCGGTTGGAGCGTGGCACGGTCCGCGTTTTGAAAACCGTTTCGCGTTCCGCCATCGTGCTGAAAGCGCTGATGACGGTTGGGGAAGAACTCCGCTCGGGGAACCGGTCGATCAAGGAAATTATCCACTTCGACGAAGAAGACCTGAGCCCCGAGAAAATTGAAGAGAAGACTCGGCACACCCTGCGTGTCATCGACAAAATTCAAAAGCTGCACGAAGTGGGTCTGAAGCAGCGCGCCAAGCTGGAAGCCACCCCGGCGTCGAACAAGCGGGGGCAGATTCGCGCCAAGCGCCAATTAGCGCGCACCCGGGTTGAGATGTCCCTGCTGGTTCGCTCCATCGAATTCAAGGAGCGCGAACGGAAGCGCCTGATCGAATTGCTGCGACACACCGTGGAGCGCCTGGAATCCCTGGAACGCGAAGCGGCCCGGCTGGAACGCCGCGTCAAAGCCGCCCACGGCGAGACGTCCCTGGAAGCCCGCAAGGAATTGCGCGCCTGCCGCTTGCGCCTGCGTGAAATCGAAGAGTCCAACGAAGTAAGCGCCGCCACGCTGAAACGCGCGCTCACCCTAATCCACCGCGGCGAAGCCGAAGCGCAACTTGCCAAGAGCGAACTGACCGCGGCCAATCTCCGCCTGGTCGTTTCCATCGCCAAGAAATATACCAATCGCGGCCTGCAATTTTTAGACCTGATTCAGGAAGGCAACATCGGCCTGATGCGCGGCACCGATAAATTTGACTGGCGCCGCGGTTACAAGTTTTCCACCTACGCGACCTGGTGGATTCGCCAGGCCATCACCCGGGCCATCGCAGATCAAGCCCGGACCATCCGCGTACCCGTGCACATGATCGAAATGATCAACAAGCAGGTGCGCACCAGCCAGCAACTGGTTCAGGAGCTTGGCCGCGAACCTACCTCCGATGAAATCGCCAAGCGCATGGACATTCCCGTGGACGCGGTTCGCAAAACCAAGAAGATTGCGCAGCTGCCGATGTCCTTTGAAACGCCCCTGGGCGACGAAGGCGAATCCCACTTGGGCGACTTCATCGAAGACAAGGGCGTACTGTCGCCTTCCGACGCAGCCATCGATCTGAATTTGAAAGATCAAATTGCGTCCATCCTCAGAACCCTGACTCCCCGCGAGGAGCGCATCATCCGCATGCGTTTTGGGCTGGACGACGGCAGCCAGCACACTCTTGAGGAAGTCGGCGAGGTATTCGCCGTCACCCGGGAACGCATCCGCCAGATCGAAGCGAAAGCGCTCCGGAAATTGCGGCATCCTTCGCGTTCCGGCAGGTTTCAGATTTTTGTTCGAGGTTCGTACTAGAAAGTTTTCGAGTTTCCTGCGGTCGCCCGCGGCGTTCGCCAAAGGGGATCGCAAATAAATCAAGGAGAAGAGGCATGAAGAGTCTATTTGTAGGCAACCTAAGTTTTCAAACCACGGAAAACGAGTTGAACGAACTGTTCAAGCCGTTTGGACAAGTTGGCCGGGTAACATTGGTCAAGGATCGCGAGACCGGGCGCGCCCGCGGCTTCGCGTTTGTGGAAATGCCCAACGACGACGAAGCCGCCAAAGCCGTCGCCGGACTGGATGGCAAGGCGGTCGGCGGACGCAACCTCAAGGTGAACGAAGCCCGTCCGAAGGAAGCCACCCGCGCGCCCCGGTTCGACAACCGAGGCGGTGGAAGCAAGGAACGATTTTCGAACGAAGATTACCGGGAAGCCGCTCGCCAACCTCGCGAGCCCCGCTGGTAAGATCTGCGGCCCAATTACCGGAGTACCGGCTAGCAGTCGGAATTCAAGGAGATTTTATGGCCATCACTTTCCAAAAGCGCCAGAAAGAAATGAAGCGCCTCGAAAAGCAGCGCGAGAAGGCGGAACGCCGCGCGCAAAAGAAATTAGCAAAACGCACGGAAAAGGAAAACGGCGTTGAACCGGAAACCGGAATCGAACAGTTGGAAGTTCTGGACGGACCGGCAATTCCGGAACAGTCGGAGCATCAAGGCTGACATTTCCGCCAAACACAACGCCGGCTGACTGCCTGGCGATCCCACCACCCGTAGGCTCAGCGCGATGCGCGCGCCGTTCAACCGCACCCACCCCTGTTGTTGAATTCCTGCTTGCTGATTTCTAATCTGGCGGATCGCTGCGCAATTTCGAGCGCGGAAAACACTCAAAAGAGTTCGCTACGATTTTAATCCCAAGAGTTTAAGCGCATTTTCCTTGAGGATCAGCGGCCGCACCTCGTCGCGGATGGCTATCTTTTCGAAATCCGCCAGCCAGCGGTCCGGGGTTATCAAAGGATAGTCGGAGCCAAAGAGAACTTTGTGCTTCAAGCGCGTGTTGGCATACTGAATGAGAGTGGGCGAGAAATATTTCGGCGACCAGCCGGAGAGATCGATGTAAACGTTTTGCTTATGCAGGCAGATGGAAATGGCCTGATCCTGCCACGGAAACGATGGGTGGGCCATGATGATGGGCATGCTGGGAAAATCCACCGCCACGTCATCGATGGGCATCGGGTGCCCATATTTCAGGCGCACGCCGCCCCCGCCTGGCATTCCTGTGCCGATGCCGCTATGCCCGGTATGAAAGATCACAGGCAACCGGGCTTCCGCGAAGACCTCGTACAGCGGATACGCCATAGGATCGTTGGGAACGAATTTCTGCACCGGGGGATGGAGTTTCAATCCGCGGACTTTCCCGGCGGAAACCAGGCGTTCGGCTTCCTGCACTCCTTCGGCTCCGCGATTTGGATCGATGCTCGCGAACGGAATCGCGACATCGGCGTTCTCCTCGGCGAATCGCACCACCTCTTCGTTGGTGACCCGCATCCTTCCGGTAAGCTTTTCGTCCACCGCAAAGATGACAAAAGCAATCTTTCGTGAGCGATAGTATTCGGCAAGCGCGTTGCCGTCGCGCGCAGCCCCGCTGTCGCCAAAATACTTCTTGGCGGCAATGTCCGCCGCCGTGCGATCGTCCGCGGCTTCCAGGTGGACGTGGACGTCAAAAGCGGCGAGCGACGCAACGTCAATGCGGGCTGCGGAATTCATCCAGGCTCCTTTGTAAGCGCAAGAACTCGGCTGGAAATGGGCTCACGGTACAGTTCATCCACGAGCTCCGCCCGGGTTCGCAATACCGTTTTCTGATTGATCGTGCCCTTGTCGGTGATCTCCTGTTGCTCGACCGAAGGCGAGGTCTCCAGCAGCAACGCACGCTCGATCCGCGTGGAGCTTCCCGTGCTGCCCGCGGCGAACGAGTCCAGCCGCTCCTGGAATTCCCGGCGGACTTCAGGATACGCCAAGACTTCAGCCGCCGGCGCGTCCGGCGATAATTCCCCGCAAAGTTTCCGGCACACCGCCAACGCGGGGAAAAACAAAGCGGTCGTAAAATCGCGGTCGGGTCCCGCGATAACCACGTCCTGCAACAAATTCCCAAAATGCGCCAGGAGGCGCATCCGCAAAGGGCCAACCCGCACCCAGGTTCCGCTCGACATTTTGAAGTCTTCATTCAATCTGCCGTCAAACACAAACCCCTTCAGGGGATTCTGCGGATCCGCAAACTTCACTGCGTCGCCCAGCCGGTAATAGCCTTCCTCATCGTAGGCAACCGCGGTTAATTCCGGCCGCCGCCAAAAACCGGGGGTAATCGACGGCCCGCGCAAACGCGCCTCCATTTTTTCTTCCACCGGCACCAGCTTCAAGTCCACTCCGGGGACCGGCAACCCCAGGCAGCCCGACGAAGCGCCTTCGATTCCGGTGGACAGCGCATACGGCGAGCTTTCCGTCGCTCCCAGCCCGGTGACCACCAGAATCTCCTCACCACAGGTTTCGAATGCAAGATCCTGCAGCGCGTCCCAGATATGCTGGCTGAGCCCCGCAGCGGCAAAGAAGAGCAGATTCAGGCGGCTGAAAAAAGTCCTGCGCAGCTCCGCATCCGAGCGCAGATGCCCGATCAACATTTCGTAGCCCTTCGGCACATTGAAATACGCGGTCGGCGCAATCTCCCGCAAGTTGCGCACCGTCTCGGCGAACTGCTCAGGCGTAGGCTTCCCCGCGTCAATGTACAGCGAGCCGCCGTTATGCAGAGCAATGCCAAAATTATGGCTCCCGCCAAAAGTGTGATTCCACGGCAACCAGTCGCAGAGCACCGGCGGCGCTTCCGCAAGAGATGCCATCATTTGCTGCAGCATCTGCTGATTTGAACACAACATGCGGTGGGTAGTGATGACGCCCTTCGGCAAGCCTGTAGAACCCGAGGTATACAATATTTTGGCAATGGAGTCCGGCCCGATGCGGCGGTTCGCATCCTCTACCGACGGCGAGCTCTCGGCGCTTTCCAATTCTTCCAGTGATATCGCAGCCAATCCCTCGGGACGCGAGCGGTGAAAAACAATCTGCGTGTCGCGTTGCGCGACGCCGCGCAACGCCGCGGCGAAGCGTGCGCCGTCGTCCACGAAAACCATCGCCGGATCAAAATTCCGCCAGACATGGGAGAGCGCCGTGAACTCCTTCACGGCCAACGAATACGCGGGGGCAATCGGTGCGTACGGAATGCCCGCATACATGGCCGCCAGGCCCAGCAACCCGTGTTCAACGCTGTTGCCGGAAAGAATCATCAATGGCCTGTCGGGCGAGAGGCCGCGATCCAGCAATCCCTGCGCGAGCCGGCACACGCGGGTTAGCGCTTCGGCATAAGTGACCCTCTGCCACCCGCCATCCGCGGCTCGCTGGGCCAAAAAAATTCGGGAGGGCGCCTCTTTGGCCCACTGCTCCAGGCGATCCGTGACCCGCGCCGGGTACTCGCCCAGCGGCTCCGGCGAACGCACATAGATAACGCCGTTCTCGCGGCGGTCCACAATCGCCGCTAGCGAGGCCACCCGAACGGCACGCACAGGTCTTTTTGTCAGCGATTGCATGGTTTTCTTATGCGGCCTCTAGAAATTGCACACGACGTATAGCTCCTCGTATTCGCCAACGCCTTCATTTTCCGCCACAACCTCTCGAAGCCCCAAAAACTCTATCGCGAACCATCCGACGGCGGCCAGCGCGGCGGGCGCTCATGGGCGATTATCGTCCAAAACGCGTAAAAGGGCGGCGAACACGAGTGCCATACGTCACAGACGAAGTGTGATTGCGGTGCAAGCATTGCCATGATGTCCGGATCGCAACGTTTTTTCAAATGACGATGGAGGTTTGTTGTGAAGATGAAGATACAGTTTAGTACAGTTGCTTTGGCGTTTTTGCTGTGTTTTGGTGTGGCGGCACGGTCTGCTTACGGGCAGGCGACAGAGGTCAAGAAAGAACCCATCGGGATGACCTCGGCAGCTTCGGGGAGCGAAATGTTTCATTCCTACTGCGCCCCATGCCATGGCAAGGAAGGCAAGGGAGATGGACCCGCGGCCACGGCGCTCAAGAATCCGCCGGCGAACCTATCCCTGCTGGCGAAGAAAAACAACGGCAAATTCCCCGCCGACCATATAGCCAATATCCTCAGAAGCGGTGTATCAGGCGCCCACGGTTCAACGGATATGCCTGTCTGGGGACCATTGTTTTCCCAAGTGAGTGGCAGGGACGGTGCGGTCGTACAAATGCGCATTGCGAATCTGGTCCACTACCTGGAAACGATCCAGGAAAAATAGCAGCTTTCAAGATTCCGCGGACTTCGACTGGGCCAGGGAAGCCTGCGCATCCCGGTAGTGGTCCCGATACGGCCGATAGGTCGCCAGAAACGTCGCCCACATCAGAATGGAAGCCGCGGTAATGGTTAAAGCCAACGAAACGCGGAGCATCTTCTCGCTGCGAAAGAGATAGTCATTCAGCAAACCGGGCAGCAGCGGTCCCAGAGAAAGTCCGCCAAGACTCAAGATAAATAAAAACAGCGCGGACACCCGCCCGCGAAGCTGGTTGGGGAAGATCATTTGCAGCGCCGCGTAAGAGCAGCCAATCGGCAAGGCCATGAAGAATATCGCCGGCGCGAGAAGGAGCGTGGTCCACGCGGCATTGCCGATCATCAGCGCCAGCGGAAAGAAAATGGCGCTCCCCGCGGCGCTGAGCACCCCAATGCGCAGCGGCGCCTCCGGGATTCCCCGCCGCTGCCAGCGGTCGCATAAACTTCCGCCGACATACATCCCCGAGCATCCGAACCCCAATAGAAGAGCGCCCACCACGTGCCCGGAACGCCCGGGAGTCCACGCATACGTGCGTTGCAGAAACGTCGGGCCCCAGGCAAAGAACGCGTAGCCCGAGATCGCCTGGAACACCATGCCCAGCGAAATGCCGGTGACGGACCAAGACCGCCGGCGCAATCCTCGCAGGACTTCGCGGAAATCCGGTTGTGCAGCTCGGCCGTCCGAGCTGCGCAGCAATGAGCGGCGCTGCGGCTCGCGAATCGTCCTTGTCAGCAGCGCGACCAATAGTCCCGGAATTCCCACCACCAGAAACGTGGCCCGCCACGAAGCAATCGTGCCCAGAATGGGCAAGGTGAGTTCCGGCGACCGCGACAAGCTCTGCACCACGGAACCCCCGACGATCATTGCCACTCCGGAACCCAGATAGATACCCATGGAATAAACGCTCAGAGCCAGGCCCAACTGACCGGGCGGAAAAGAATCCGCGATCAAAGAGAAGGCCGCTGGCGAAAGCGCGGCTTCGCCCACACCCACTCCCATCCGTGTGAAGAATAGTGACCAGAAGTTTTTTGCGGCGCTGCACGCGGCGGTCATCACGCTCCACGCCGCCACCCCGGCGGTAATTAGATTGTGCCGGGAATGCGAATCCGCGAGTTTGCCCAGGGGCAGGCCAGCCAGGGTGTAAAAGAGCGCGAAAGAAAGGCCCTGGAGCAGCCCGACGCGCGTGTCACTAATGTGCAAATCGCGCTTCATCGGCCCCACCAACAGGCTCAATATTTGCCGGTCCACCAGCGAAAGCGCATAACAAAGCATCAGAACGAAGACAACGTACCACGCGTAGCGCAGGGATGTGGCAGGCTGGGGATTCAAGTGACAAGTGTCCGCATCGGTTCGAGAGATGATACCTCTCTTGCCCTGAAGACCGCTTCCCTAAAGCGAATGAAATGGCAGAGCCGGCGAGGAGTCCCCGGCCCGGCCGCAGCCAGAGAACGTCTGGCTGCGGCCGGGGCTTGAGAAGGGCGGAGGCTTTTAGAAAGACAGTTTCAAGGAGAACTGGAACTGCCGCGGGTTAAACATGGTTCTCGGCATTCCAAAAGTGGAGTTGGGATTGTTGGGAATGGAGACCGGCAACAAACCAAGGGCGAGCCACGCCCCCGGGTTACCAACCCCTTGCTGCGGGGCGCACGAAACCCCTCCCGCTTGGATCGCCAGC
The DNA here is from genome assembly GCA_963781995.1 of uncultured Acidobacteriota bacterium. GTDB lineage: Bacteria > Acidobacteriota > Terriglobia > Acidiferrales > UBA7541 > Acidiferrum. The sequence goes on from CAWAHR010000002.1 coordinate 723,356, forward strand.
GTAGCAGCATCTTTATAGTGCTTCGGAATGGCCGGCGAAGCGCCGCAGAAGACCGGCGAGCCATAGATCGAGCTCACCTCGTCCACGTTGGTGCGGTTCAGCACGTTAAACGCATCCACGGCGGCGTCCAGGCGATAGCGCTCCTTAAATTGGAAATAGCGGGAGAGCCGCAAATCCCAGGTGCGCAGCGGATCGCCGATATACGTGTTCCGGGAAACCGTGGTGGAACAGGTCTCCACGGAGGGACACGCGGCAGTGGCCAGCGGCGGCCCGCCCACGCGATCCGTGGATTGCCCCGCAACGTCGCCAAACGTGTTGTTGCCGACAAACAGAGTAAACGGCCGCCCGGACTCGATGGTGATGATGCTGCTGAACTCAAACTTGCGCAGCCAGGTATCCTCGGGCGCGGTGGCGGTGAAATTGGCCACGAAGCGCTGGCGAACGTCCTGGTTGGAGTTGGCGCGTTCCGCCGCATAGTCGAATTGGTTTTGCGGCAGGTTGATGAACGTCGTGAAATTCCCGTTATCAATGGTGTGCGAGAAGGTGTAATTGGCGTTCAACGTGAACACTTTGCCCAATTTCTCAATCGCCGTAAACGTCAGGCCGTTATAAGCTGCGTTCGCTACGTTGTTGTTGTAATCGAGCAAGCCGCCGCTTAACGTGGGCTGTCCGGAGATGGCCGGGATACCCGGGCCAGCGCTAGGCACCCCAAATTCCAAACCGCTGGGGTTATAGGGAAGCTGCGGGTTGGCACCGTTGTTCAAATAGGAAAAAAATGGGCCCAAGCCAAAGGGACCCAGCGTAGGAGTTCCCTGACACGGTGTGAGGGAACCATCGGGATTGAGCAGGCCTTGTGCGGTATAAGGATTCCCAGCCTTCGCCGTGCCCGCTGGACACGGAACGTTTATGTTATTTCCGCGCACCAGGCGGTGCGCGCCCACGAAAATGTAGGCAAGATCAACCGTGAGTCCTCCACCAATCTGGCGATCAATTTCCAGGCTGGCCTGTTCCGCATAGGGCAGCTTGCCATCGCGTTGAATGCCGCCGGAACCCACGCCACACGCACCGGCTGGCCCTGCGACGGTCAAGTTACACGGACCGGTGAGTGTCACCGGATCATAAGAGTTTGGGCCGCCCGCCAAGATGCTGAAGGCCGTAATGGCAGCAATACTCCCTGTCGGTCCGGTAGTGCAAAAGATCGGCGGCAGAGGACCGTTGGGCGCGCATGGAAGTGACGGTGTTCCCGGAAAGCCCGGCTGAGCCGACAATTGCCAACCGCCCAAGGCGGCCTGCTTCTGGATCATCGGCACAGTTACACCCGCAAGTCCTGCCGCACCGCACCCGGCATCCGCGCTAGGCGGCTGGCAGAAGTACCCCGGCAAGGCCTTCTGGTTGCCAGTGGTGAAGAAGAAGGTGAGGTTGTTGCGGTCGAAAAACATCCCGAAGCCCGCACGAATCACGGTCTTGTGATCCGGCGACCAAGCCAGCCCAATGCGCGGCTGCACGGCGCCGTAGTATGAATCGATGTGATTACTCAGGCCGGATTCGAAGTCCCAGCGCAAGCCGTAATTGACGGTAAGATTTGGCTTGATCTTCCACTGGTCCTGCGCAAAAAAGCCCCAATAGCCATGATTCAGCGTGTACCGGAAATTGCCATACATGTTGGTGGGGAAAGCATTCGGCCAGCCGCTGCCGTATCCTCCGCCGGTCGCAGGTTGCGGCACGTAGCCATTGGTAAACCCTGTCCGAGGCAGCGCCACGCCCCAGTACAGAAAGCCAACTCCATCGGCCCCCGGAGCCAACGGGCACGGCGAATTGGGAACGCCCGGGAGCGTTCCGCCGACCCCAGTAATAGCGCCTTCCACGAAATTTGCAAATTGATACATGCAACTCAAATTTGGAAATAGGATGCGCTCGGGCATGAATCCCGGATAATTGTTGGCGCTCCAGACATAATTGCCATCGAAACCGAATTTGGCGGAGTGGTTTCCCTTGACCCAGGAAATGGAATCGGCAAATTCGGCGCGGCTTTCATAGATGGCATCGTACGTTCCAAAATTGTGTCCAAACTCCAGGTCGTTCACGACGCTCAAATCCGGTTCGCCCGATGTGCCGGGAAAATTGTAATGACGCCTCGCGTATTGGGCCAGGAAGGTGTTCGCCAAATTGGGCCGGATTACGGAGTTCCAGGTTCCCACCAGCGATTGGTCGCGAATGAAGTTGTTGCGCCCTCCACTCGGTGTACCGATCCCGCCGCCGTCCAGGGTGTTGCCGATCAACTCTCCCAAAAGGCGCGCGTCCTCGACGTTGTAGCGGATCGCCACGTTATTGTTGGTGTTGAATTGATGATCGACCCGCACAAATCCGTAATCGGTGTTCGACGATTGCAGCACGCTATTGAGATACGAAAACGGGGTGCCCGTGCACTGCGCGGGCGGCAGATAGCAGCCCTCCGGCGACAGCCCCATGAACAGCTTGGCCTGGTCGATCTCGGCCAGGTTGTTCACCAAATCCGGCGCATACGTGGGCGAATTCCCCCGGCGCTTGCCCTCATAATTCATGAAGAAAAAAGTCTTGTCCTTCTTGATCGGGCCGCCCAAAGTGGCCCCGAACTGGTTCTGCCGAATGGTGTTGGGCAATGGAGCAGGCTGGAGCAGGGACCGCGCATCGGTAGCGCTGTTTTGCAAATAATCGTATACCGAGCCGTGAAGGTCGTTGGTGCCGGACTTGGTCACGATATTCACGATCCCACCCAGTGCGCGCCCATATTCCGACCCAAAACTGTTGTTCACCACCCGGAACTCCTGCACCGCCTCCTGCGGCGGGGTGGAACGCTGCACGCCGCTCAACGAGTTCACGAAATCCGCGCCATCCACGGTAATTTCGTTGCTGAAAGAGCGCATTCCAGCGAAGGAGATCTGCGTCACTTCAAATTCCGTAAACGTCGTTCCCAGGCTGGTGCGGCTCGTGGCCACCGCGGGAGTCAGCAGCGCAAAATCCGTGAACAACCGGCCGCTGATGGGCAGCGCCGCAATCTGCTTGGTGTCGATCACCTGGCTGACTTCGGTTCGCGTGGGTTCAATCTGCTGCACTTCCGTGGTCACCACCACTTTCTCGCCGCCGCTCTGCAATTTAAGAGTGACATCGATGGTGGCCATCTGCCCTACGCGGAGCACAATCCCCGTTTGCGTATACGCCGCAAAACCCGTGTACGAGGCCTTCAGTTCATATTGTCCCGGCGGCAAGTTAGGGATGACGTAGTAACCATTGTCCGATGCCGTGGCGTTGTACACCCGGTTCGTGTCCACCTCGCGCAAAACGATATTGGCCTTGCCCACGGAACCCCCCGAAGGGTCCAGCACCGTGCCATTTAGTTGTGCATAGCTTGTGCCAGCCTGGCCGAAAGAGGGATTCACCCTGACCGCAAAGAACATCAGAAAGAGCAATAGTAACGCCCGCACTCCCCGGTTCCCCATGATGACTCCTTTCAAGACGCACACACCCCAACAGGTTCGTGACACACGGGTTGCCCGACTCGGAAATCACCCCGTTATTGAGAGCATGTCTAAACTTGGCGTGTTCCAATGTCAAGGCTGCTATCGCCCAGCCTGTGCGAATATCGCGCAGAATAGAAGACTTCGCTAAAGCTCATCGAAAATTCCCAATAGCCTCGGAAATACGGGTAAACAAGCGCCTTCCCTGCCTTCCCTGCCTTCTCTGCCTTCTCTTCCTCCCTTCTCCCCAGGATCCCGCCGCCCAACCCCGCCCTCTCCTCCCCCTTCACACTTGACACCTGGAGTTCGAGACGTTAGGAACTCATGCGGCTCAAGATTTTTACGTTTCGATTGGTCTGACAATAAGGATCGGGGTGCAGAATGCCCATCGGCGCGAGCAACACACAAGCGTTCAACACACAAGAATCGATGCGGCATGGGAGCGGGAATGCTCAAACATGGTTCCTGCGCCTCTGCCTCTCTGCGGTTATCCTCTCGCTCCCGGGCTGCGGCACACACGACGCGCAAACGCCCCCGCCAACGCCAGCATCTTCTCCGCAGCGTCCCGCCGCGGTGGATGGCCCAAGAATCATCGCTGCCGACCAGGAACCTGGAAATTGGCTCAGCTACGGCCGCACTTACAACGAGCAGCGCTTTAGCCCTTTACAGCAAGTCAACGATCAGAACGTCCGGCAACTTTCCCTGGCCTGGTATTACGACCTGGATACGCACCGCGGCCAGGAATCCACCCCGCTGGTCATCGATGGCGTCATGTACTTCACCACCGCCTGGAGCAAGGTGGTCGCCCTGGACGCGGCGACCGGCGCGCTTCGGTGGACTTACGATCCGAAGGTTCCACCGGAATGGGCCGTGAATGCGTGTTGCGATGTCGTGAACCGAGGCGTCGCCGCTTGGAACGGCAAACTCTTCCTCGGCACACTTGACGGACGATTGCTCTCTCTCGACGCCGCGACCGGCAAACCCGTTTGGGAAACATTAACCATTGACCCAAAGCTGCGCTACACGATCACCGGCGCGCCCCGCGTGGTGAAAGGCAAGGTCCTCATCGGAAATGGCGGCGCGGAGATGGGCGTCCGCGGATATGTCTCCGCTTATGACGCGGAGACCGGGAGGCTCGTCTGGCGCTTCTTCACCGTGCCCGGCGATCCCGCGAAGCCCTTCGAAAGCCCGATCCTCGAAAAAGCCGCAAAAACTTGGAGCGGCGATTGGTGGAAAAACGGCGGCGGCGGCACCGTCTGGGATGCCATGGCCTACGACCCGCAACTCGACTTGCTATACATCGGCACGGGAAACGCCGACCCCTGGGCGAGGAAAATCCGCAGTGCTCGCGTTGAGGATAATCTGCTGGCGTCGTCCATTATTGCTCTGCGGCCCGACACCGGAGAATACGTCTGGCACTATCAAGAAAATCCCGGCGATGAATGGGACTATGACTCCGCGGAACAGATCATCCTCGCCGATTTGCAAATCGGCGGGCAGCCCCGCCAGGTCCTTCTGCACGCCCCCAAAAATGGTTTTTTCTACGTCATCGACCGCGCCACCGGCAAACTTTTGTCCGCGAAACCTTTCACTCAAGTAAGTTGGGCCACCGGCATCGACTTGCAAACCGGCAAGCCTATCGAATCGCCGGCAGCCGAGTACGAGGCCGGCAACAAGCCCGCTGTGGTGACGCCGGGCCCCGGCGGGGCGCATAGTTGGCAACCAGCGTCGTATAGCCCAAGCACCGGACTCGTCTATTTTCCGGTGCTGGAATCCGGCTTCGCTTACAAATCGGTGGAACATTTCAGCCATAACGCTTTTTCCTTCAACACCGGGACTGATCCCGTCGCTGCCGGCATGCCTCAGCAGCCAGAGATCAAGAAAGCAATTCTTGGCAGCATCAAGGGCCACCTGACGGCGTGGGATCCCGTGAAGCAAAAAGAAGCGTGGCGCGCGGCCCGGCCCGGCCCCTGGAACGGCGGGGCGCTATCGACCGCCGGCAATCTGGTCTTTGAAGGCACGGGTTCAGGGCAGTTTGAAGCCCTCCGCGCGACTACCGGAGAGAAACTTTGGTCCGCTTCCGTGGAGAGCGGCGTCACCGCGGGGCCGATCAGTTACACCGTGAACGGAGAGCAATACGTCGCCGTTCTGGTAGGCTGGGGAGGTGTCTTGCCCTTGGCCGCCGGCGAAGTTGCCCTGCAATCCCCACGGATTGCCAACGTACCCAGAATGCTCGCCTTCAAGCTCGGCGGAAAAGCTATCTTGCCTCCGCCGCCGGAAGTGAAGCCGAGTGTTTTGACTCCTCCGCGCGCAACCGCCAGTGCGGCCACGGTGAAGCAAGGCGAAGCGCTCTATCAGCGTTATTGCGGGCAATGCCATGGCGATGTAGCCGTTAGCGGCGGGGTCTTGCCCGATCTGCGCTACTCCGGAACGCTCGCCGACGAGCAATGGTTCAAGATCGTGCGCGAAGGCCTGTTGCAGCCATACGGAATGGTCGGCTTTGGAAAAGAAATTACCACACCGGATGCCGCGGCCATTCGCTCCTACGTCATTTTCCGTGCGAACCAGAGCCTCGCCGAAAAACCCAGCGACAAGGAGTAGGCAACGCTCGTTGGGATTTCGGGAGGGTATGACTTCAGCCTGCCCTGAGCGATTCCAAAGGGTCGTGCCGAAAAGACTCTGAAAAACTTAGGCTTCCGCATTTTTTGCGTCCTCCAGCCCCTTGGCGGAAGCCGCTGAGGTTTGGGAACCACCCCGTGCGCCTATTTCTCAGATGAGTTCCGGGAACTTGCTTTCGCGCTATCCTTAACACTCGGCCGCGCGTCGCGTTCGGCGATAGACGAAACAGCCTTCGCAATCGGAGCAACAGCCGGGATCGCAGCGATTTGATAATGGGGATCCTGCATCCCCGGCCGGTTGTCGCGGTTCAAAAAATAGTTGATCCACGAACTTGTTCCCTGCAACTTTGCATTCCGCGGCGGGATGTAGAGACGCAATTCCTCCATTCGACGCGCCGATTTGGCGCGCTCATAGACCTCCACCCAAATGCAGGGCTTATCCACGACCTCGCAATGCCCCATAAACGTGCCGCCGCACGGCCCGTTGCGCAGATTCTTCGGACAAGTTTGCGGGCAAACATATTCGAGAGCTCCGAGAACACAATTGCCGCAGGCCTGGCATCCGAACATTGGCGATTTGACCAGGAACTCGGCCCTCTCCAGCGCTCGCGCCGCAACAGGCCGCTGGTCCACCCAGCGAAAAATCCCTGCCAGCGTGCGCCGCAACTTCCCCTCCCTGTTTACCGGAAAAGCTTTTCCCAGCGCATCGAGCATCCGAGGCACAATCCCCCGCCTCTTTATCGGAGCCTTGGTCGACGAATAAAGAAAAAATCCTCCCTTGGGGCCGTACGCCAACTCCTCCGCGAACTCTTCCCAGTTTCCCGCCAGCACTTCGGATCGTCGGATGATCCAACGCACACGATCGGCTCGATGGTCTCCTCCGAGATACGCGCCGGCGTACCCAAGTCCTCGAAGAATCGCCACCATCCGCGCCGCGCGTTCCAGGCGCGCCGTCAGCCCTTTGTCCGCCGCTCTCGCTTCCTGCTGGATCTTCTCCAGCAATTCCGGCGACACCCAGCACCCGGGCGGCTCTCCCTTGGCCATTTTCTCCGCGCCCTTGCCCGAAAGGACGTAAACGTTTCCAAGCACCGGTGTGCGCAATCCGCGTTCATCCAGATAGCGTTTCAATTCCCGGAATTTCCGCGCGTCAAAACCCAATTGAGTGATGGCATAGTCCGCGCCAGCGGCGATTTTCTTTTCGAGTTTCAAGTATTGGTAGGCGCAATCGGCTTCCGCATATTTAAACGGCGATACCGCGGCTCCGGCCCAAAAAGACATGCCGGCTTGCCGCATCTCCTGAATCATGCTGAGAAGTTGCACCGAGTCGAATTCAAAAAACGGCGCATTGCTGCCCGGCGCGGCCTCTTTCGGGTAGTCTCCAGTCAATGCCAGAACATCTTCGATGCCCAGCGAATGCAGGTCCTCCAAAGTGTGCTGCAGGCTGGCTCGATCGCGGTTCACGCAGGTCACATGGATGTTGGGAACCAGGCCGCGTGCCCGCGCCGCCGTTCCCACGCGAATGGGATCGTGCCCCATCGCCCCGCCCGCGTAACTGGTGATGCTTCCCGCCACTACGCCCGGGATGGTCGCCAACTGCGAGGCCACTTCCAGAAGTTTTGCTTCGCGGGTCAGCCGGCTGGCCACCAGCTCGACCACATAGCAAAATCGCCCCTCCTTCAGCGCTTCCCGCAATGGATTCGCCGCCGCCATCTCAACTTCCGAGCTCTTTCCGCACCATCTTGGCGCCTTCGACCATCGCCTTGAGCTTTGCGAACGCGATGTTCCTCGGCAGGTGGAAACATCCGCAATCCGGCAGAACCACGATCCGTTCCTTCGGAATGAACTCCAGGGCCTTTCGAATGCGCTCGGCGACCACTTCCGGCGTTTCCACCGCCTGGGTCTTCACATCGATGACTCCCACGCCAATCTCAAATGGAATCTTGAATTCGTGAAGCAGATCCAAGTCCTCGCCGCCGCGTCGCGCAAACTCCAGCGTCAGCTGCTGCACCTTAGCGTCCAGAATGCGCGGGAACAAGTAACGGTAGCTCCCTTCCCAGGACGGCTTGCCGTAGCGGTTCCCATAACAAATATGCACGCCGATGCTCGCGTCCACTCCCTCGACCAACGCATTCAGCGCCTCCACGCCCCAATCCAGATCGTCCGGAAATCCCGACAAATAGGGCTCGTCAATTTGGATGCGTCGCGCGCCGGCCTTGGCCAGCTCCTTCAATTCCTGATTCATCACCCGGGCGAGATCCAGGGCGAATGCCTCTTCGCTAGGATAGTGCTTGTTGCGGATGCGCTTGGCGAGCGAATGCGGGCCGGTAATGCAAACTTTTGTTTCTCGCTCGGTGTTGGCCCGCAAAAACCGGAAGTCATCGGTAAGCCCGAGGGGACCTGCGGGAAGTTTCCCAAGAACTTCGCTGTCGTAAAAGTCGTAATAGAATTTCTTCGACGAACGGTCGAACTGCACGCCGGGCAGCCGCTCCACAAAATAATCAATCATGTTGTCGCGCCGCAGTTCGCCGTCCGTAAGGATGTCGATTCCCGCAATCTCTTGATCCTTGATCGCCGCCTTCACCGCGGTGTCGTGGATTTCGTCCAGGTCCTGGCGGCTGATTCGCCGCGCGTGGTAATCCGTCTTCAATCGTTCCAGCCATCCGGGCATGGAATAGCTGCCGACTACGGTCGTGGGAAGAATGGGTAGAGTCATATGCGCTACTCCCGTTGCGTGGTGTACAAAACCGAAGTCCGGGATCCCGGCCGGTAATGAAAGGGCGCGAAGTGCAAATCATATCCCGCCCGCTCGGCAACTTCCCTCAGCAGCACGCCGTTCACCCAGTTCACAATCGAGCCGTCCAGTTTCCCGGGACCATAGAAACCGGTTCGGTAATCGTTTAAATTCGTCACGAAAATGTCCTGCACCTGCAAATAGCCCCGCGGCCGCAGCAGCGGCAGCGTATTTCGAAAGCTCTCCATCGCCCCGGTGCTCAGGTGGAATCGAATGTCGCTCGGCGCTTCCTGCAAAATTTCCTCAATCCGCGCCACATCCAAGCCTTCCGGAAGCGAGCCCGCCGGCAATTCGTCCAGCCAGACGAGCCGCTCCTCGAGCCGCACGGCATTCCAGACCTCTCGCCAGAACTGCACTCCCGTTTCACGATTCGAAAAAAAATCCGGCCCGATCTCCAGCAGCCGCTGCACGCTCTGCCGCAATTCAGCCGGCGGAATCTTCAAAATCCCGCAAACTCTCGCCGCCTCTTCCGTTGGCAGATACGCTCGCACCTGAACGAGATATAGCCGCCCATCCCGCCGCGTCAGTTCCTCATCTGGCAGGTTGTCGTAAACATTTGTCAGGTGGATGTGCAGGATTTTGTGCCGCAGGAAAGCCAGCGTACGGATCGGATTAAGTGCATCCAACACCACAAAGCTGCACGTGTCCAGATGCTTTTGCAGGGCAGGCCGCGAGCGTTCCAGCGTGGCCTGTGAATAGTCGCCTAGAAGGAATTTGAGGCGCGGATAATAATCCGTTCCTCGCTCCCGGTCCAGGCTCTGAAAACGATCCAGCCAAAGCGCGGCGCGGATGCCCATGCCCACGCCGATCTCCAACACGAAAATTTCCGGGGGGAGCTGGCCTTGTTTCTCCATGTCCTTCAGCAGCGTCCAGAAATCCGCCACCCCATCGGCAATCGCGGCCGGATGCGTCGCGTCTGATTTCCCGCCGGGCAGGGCCTGTTCGTAACCGCGCCCCGTGGCCTTCTCCCAATCCGCCAGCTTATGCCAATAGAGCCGGTTGAAATCCCACGCGATGCTGCTGCGGAACGAACAGAACTCCTCCAGAGCGACGCGGTCCGCCACACTCGCGGACACAGTCGTCGAGCGCAAAATCGCTCGCAGCAGGTCCGCTCGCAGCGACTCTCGCCCGGCTTGCCGAGTGTCGATATGGATGTCGAGCGGAGCCGTCTCTTCGTCCCGCGGAGTCTCGCACGGCGCCACCATCACCCGCTCGCGAAAACTGCTCTTGTACTGAATCCAATCGAGTTGAATCCGCAGCCGGGCAAGCTGCCTGGCCTCCAGATGCCCTTCCTCCACCAGGCTGAACATGGTTTCAATCAGGTCGCGCGCCGTCTCTGCCGCGGGATTTTTTTGCAGGTGATTGATTTGAAGAATCATGAGCTCATCCTGCGAACATCTCCCTGGCGCGAGTGCCAAGGCAAACGCAGAGCATTATGGGGCGGGGAGGAGGGGAAGCACGTCAGGGTTTCGCACGCCTATCCGATATTCGCACAGTTTCCTTCAAATCCGTCATCCATGCGGCTGCTTAGTGCACTCCCCGCTCGCTTCCTCGCCAATACGGTGCGCGCAGCGTCTTGCGATCGATTTTTCCGGCGGGAGTTTTCGGAATCTCCGTGCGAAATTCCACGGACTTCGGAGCTTTCACTCCTCCCAGTTTTTTCTTGCAGTGCGCAATCACGTCTTCTTCCGTCAACACATCGCCTTCCCGGACCACGATGAGCGCCTTCACCGCTTCACCCCAGTTTTCATGCGGCACCCCAATCACCGCACATTCATACACTCGCGGCATGGCCATGATGGCAGCTTCGACTTCACCCGAGTACACGTTGAAGCCGCCAGAAATAATCATGTCTTTCTTGCGATCGACAATGTAAAAGTAACCATCTTCATCCCGATATCCAACGTCCCCCGTGTGGTGCCAGCCGAACGTGCGAATTTCCGCCGTTGCCTCAGGCATCTGGTGATACCCCGGGGTAACCAGCGCACCGCGCGCGACAATTTCGCCAGCTTGGTAGGGCGGCAGGAGCCGGCCATCCTCATCCATGATGGCCAGCCGCACACCGTAGGTGGCTTTGCCGCAGCTTCGCAAACGCTCGGGGTGGTCGCCCGCGGCGGCTGCGGCCACCGTTTTGCTATCCAGCCAGGTCATCAGCATGGGAGCTTCCGTCTGCCCGTAGCTCTGGCAAATGCACGGGCCAAAAATCTCCACCCCTTGTTTCACGCGGTCAGGAGACACGGGTGACGCGGCTAACAAGAGAAGCCGCAGGCTCGAATGGTCGAATTGGCCCAACTTCGGTTGGGCGAGCAGCGTGTAATAAGCCGTCGGCGGAAGAAAAAGATGCGTCACACGATGGAGCGCAATGCTGCGCAACACTTCCAGCGCGTCGAACCGCGGCAAAATCACATTCGTCGCGCCCAAAGTAAAAAGAGCGAACGCCACCACTCCCGCGGCATGCGAAAGCGGGGCCGTGCTCAGGCAGATCGGCGCCGCGTCTTCGCATTGCCAATAGTGGGCCGCCATTTCCGTATACGCGCCCCAGGACTCGCTCGTGACCCGCACTCCCTTCGCCGGGCCGGTAGTTCCTCCGGTAGGCACCAATCCCACCAAACGATCCGGATTCCCACGAGCATCGGCCCAGTCCCGCTCTTCGGCCGCATCGCCCTGATGCATGAATTGTTCCAGAGAGGGATCGCCGTTCGCCGGCTTGTCGATGCAAATAAGATGGCGCAGTGCGGGCACTCGCGACTCCAACTCCTTGGCCTGCGCGCTGAAACTGCTGTGGTAGAAAAGCCATCGCGTTTCCGCATAGTTCATGAATTCCACATTGGCATCCGCGGCATTTCGATAATTGATGGGCACCCATGCGCCCCCGGCCCGCATCAAGCCGAGCATGCACACCAGCACGCGCGCGTCGTTGGGGGAATAAATGGCCACGCGGTCTTCGTCGCGCAAACCGGCGGCCCACATGGCGCGTGCTACGCGCCGCGTTGCCGCGTGAAGTTCGGCGTAGGTGAACCGGAGATTCCCGTCCACCAGGGCAACACGTTCCGGAAAGGCCTCCGCCGCCTTGTCGAAGTAATCGATGGCTCGCATGCCTGCCCGCCGTCCTAAAGCGTCTTCATTTTCGAAAGCCTGTGATTTTCCAGCACTTTAAGAACTTCGTGCGGCCCGAAGGCTTCGGCCGCGGAAGCGAAACCCGCCTTGCGCGGCGCCGCGTGAACCAGATTGTGGGCTGCGAACGCCTGCAAAAGCCCCGTCTGCTTATAGCAGCACGTCCCGAAAATGACGCACTGCACGGATTCTGTCGAGCCGCGCCCGGCGATCACGTCAATGGTGCGATTTTCGCGCTCATTCTCGCGCGGCGGCGTTCCCGCCTGCACGGAATTCGCCATCGCTGCCAAGCGCCGCTCTTGCTCCTCTTTCGGCAGCGGCGCAATCTGCTCCTGATACAACTTCTCCGTGGCCACCACGCTCTCCATGATCTGCCGGTCCAGCAATCCGCCAAACGACTTTACATTGGCCACCTGCGGATGATTTTTGAACCACACCGGCTGGGGAAACCCGCCCCACGCCAGCGCCAATTGGGTCTGAATCTGTCCGGGCACCACTACATCCAAAACCGTCCCAGGGGCCCAGCGCTTATACTGATTTTGTTCCAGGTAGTGCGGCTCCGTTTGCAGTACTGCAAAAATGGTCTGCGTCGAACCAAACGTCGGCGTCCCTCGAAACATCGTCAATGTTTCCAAAGTGTCGATCGCCGTATTCTCGATGCAAATTCGCGCCGCCGCATCGCTCGGAGCGCACATGAAAGCGGTCGCCGGTGCGGCCAGCAATCCGCGCTGGGCGAATTGTTCGCTCCATTTCTCCGAAACCTGCCGGATCCAGGCTTGCTCGCCGCTGATATCCAGATAGTGGCAACCCGCTTTCAGGCAAGCCTCGATCACCATCGGACCGCTGTAAATGAACGGGCCGACGGTATTGCAAACCACTTTCGTCCCGGCAAACAGCTTGGCAAGTTCCTCGACGCTGCGGCCTACTTCGGCAATTTCGTAGTTGGCCGTCTCGATCCCCGGAACGTGCTTCAGCACTTCCTCGATCTTGGCGCGATTGCGTCCCGCGGCGATGAATGGAACGTTGTACTCGCGCAGATATTCCACCACCAGCCGCCCGGAAAAGCCGCTGGCTCCGTATACAACGACAGGTTTCTTCTCGGACATCGCAGGTTTCTCCTGTGCAAGCGAATCGCGCCATCCAAAGCCGCGACCCGCCGGTTTAGTTTCTATATTCGCACTTGCTCCATCGTCGTTTTAAAAGCCCGCTCCGCCACTTCGCCCAGCGGCTTCTTGCGAAGTTCTTCCGACAGCACCTCAACTCCCCACGGTCCCGCGTAGCCGGTTTTGCGAACGCACTGCACGAAGCCTTTCACATCAAATTCCCCTTCGCCGCAAAGCCTGCGGTGATTGACGGTGTCTTCATGCAAACTCCACGGCGCGGTGAACGTGCCGTCGTTCAACTCCACGCTCACGATCCATTTCACGGGAACTCGTTGCACCTGCTCGTAGGGAACCTGCAGCTTTACCAGATGCCATAGATCGAAAACGATGCCGCCATTCTCCGCGCCCGCGCCCTCGACCATCGACAGGGAATCCTTCAGGGAATCGATCATCGCGAACGGCATCAGCTCAAACCCGATTTTCGTGCCATGCTCCGCGCCTTCGGAACAGAGGGCCGCGAAGGCATCTATCATCCGCGGCATGGAAAATGTTTCGTGATAGAAATCGCCGACTTTCACGTGGTTCGCCCGCAGCGTTTCCGCGGCCTCCAACAACTTGCGCTTCTGAATGTCCGACTTTCTCTTCCGTTCGCCCTCCAGGAACCAATCGGTCAGAAATTCCAATTCGATGGTCGTGATGCCGTTATCGTCAAAAATCTGCTTCATCTCCCCCAGGCTTCGGCGTTCGAGAATGTGCTCCAGATCCGCGTGCCAGATGCCCATCCCCTTGAACCCGGCCTTCGCAATCGCCTTCACCCGATCCTCGAAATCGAAGGGGCTGTATTCGCGATCGGTATGCGGCAGCGCCCCGCCAGCGATCGTCCAATAGGAGGCGAGTAACTCAAAGTCCTTCGTAATCGAAGGCCGGGTGGTTTCCTGAAGCACCCCTCAGGCCACCACAGCGCGTTTGGAAAGCACCGATTTGGCCGCTTGGATAATCTTTTCTTCGTTAGGCAGAACATAATTCTCCAGCGGCTCGCTGAACGGCACCGAAGTGTCCGCCGCCGTCACCAATCGCACCGGCGCTTGCAGATGCTGGAAGGCGTGCTCGGCGATCTCGCCGGCGATCGTGATCGCGGCGGACGCATGGCGCGGCGCCTGATCCACCAGCACCAGCCGCCCGGTTTTTTTCACCGACTCCACAATCGTGTTCACATCCAGCGGTGCCAGGGTGCGCGGATCAATCACTTCCGCGCTGATCCCCTCCTTCGACAGCGATTCCGCCGCCGTCAGCGATTTCTGCACCATCCATCCCGTCGCCACAATCGTCACATCCGTCCCGGCTCGCTTCACGTCTCGCCACTCCGAAACGGAATCACTACATCGCCATCTGGCACTTCTCCCTTCTCCAGCGTCAGCAGGAAATGCTGCAAGAAAACCACCGGATTGTCGTCGCGAATCGCCGCCTTCATCAGCCCCTTGGCATCCGCGGGAGTCGAGGGCAGCGCCACCTTCAAACCGGGCGTCCCCATCACCAGATGATAGGTGCAGTTCGAGTGTTGCCCGGCCCAGCCCGCCGCAAATCCATACCCGGCCTTGAAGACCACCGGGACTTTCACCTGTCCTCCCGACATGTACCGGAGCCGCGGCGCTTCGTTGATGACCTGATCGAAGGCCACCAGCATGAATTCGCTCATCCACAATTCCACGATGGGCCGCAGACCGGTCATGGCCGCGCCAATGGCAATGCCAAGTTCGGCGGTTTCCGAGATGGGAGTGATGCCGAATGCGGTCCTTTCCGAACATCTTCAGCATGGGATCCCGTTCGGTCATGCCCATATTTTGTCCGTAGAAAATGACGTTGGGATCGCGCTGCATTTCTTCGATAATTGCGGTGGCGATCGCTTCGCCATACATCATTTCTTTGGGCATGGCGCGGTTTCTCCTATGCGTAAACGTGCTTCAGAGCTTCTGCTGGCGCGGGCGGGGGGCTCGCTAATCCAAAGCGCACGGCCTCTTCCATCTCCGCGCGCACTTTTTCTTCAATGGCATTGGCATCTGCGTCCGTCAGCGCGCCGGCGGCGGCCAGCTTCGCTCGAAATTTCGGAATCGGGTCGTTGGCCTTCGCGGCTTCAAATTCCGCTTTTCTTCCGTACACCTCCACCGACTCGTGCTTTGGGAATTGCGTCGGCACCGGTGGCACGGTGATGGCGTTGCCGTGCGCGCTCAAACGGTAAAATTTGGATTCGATCAGGCTGGGACCCCGTCCTCCTCTGGCCCGGTCCGCCGCCTTCTTCACTTCGTCGTACACCGCCAGCGGATCCGTGCCATCCACCGTTACGCCCGGAATGCTGTAAGCCTGCGCTTTCCTCGAAAGAGGATCGCCCCCGGCATCATTGGCGTCTTCCAGGCTGACGTGCGTGTAGGCCTGATATTCGTTGTTCTCCAGAATGAACACGACCGGAAGCTTCCACACCGCCGCGATGTTCAAAGTCTCGTGAAAAGCCCCTTGTTTCGAAGCGCCATCGCCAAAAAAGCTGTATACCACCTGGCCGGTTTTGTTCACTTGCGCGGTTAACGCCACACCGGCGGCATGTGCAATGCCCGCGCCGATGATCCCAGTGGCCCCGGGAAAATCGTGACCCGGATCCGCCAAATGCATCGATCCGCCAAAGCCGCCGCAAAGGCCGTCTCTCCGGCCATACAACTCTGCCATCAGCTTGCTCGTCGATGTACCCAGCACGATCGGATAGCCATGACAACGGTAGCTCGGCATCACCGGATCGCCCTCGTTTCTCGTTGCCAGCCCCCCGACAATGGAAGCTTCCGCGCCGTCCCCCAGATGCGTGTGCCCACGAATCACCCCTGGATGCTCGAGAAACGTGCGCTTCACGCGTTCCTCGAATTCACGAATGCGTACCATCTGCGTCCACATCCAGATCAAGCGATCCTTCCCCAATTGTTCCGATGATTTCATCGCGGGCCCCATTTCTCCTCAGCGTTCAGGAATGGCTTCGCCGGATTGCCCGATGCGGCAAACCGGATCTCCCACCGGCACTTCGGCGCCTGCTCGGGTAAGAATCTTCAGCAAAATTCCTTCGACCGGAGAGTCCAGCTCATAGTTCACCTTTTCCGTCTCCAGCTCGACGACAGATTCTCCGCGCTTCACCGCTTCACCCTCCTGCTTGAGCCAACGCACAACTTTGACCTTGGTGGTCGGCAGCCCGCCGGTCTTCGGCACCTTGAGAATGGTCACGATAAGGATTCTCCCCCTCGGGACGCAAATCCACGCGGCAAGCACGGTTTGCTGGCAGTCTAAGATTCCTTGGAAGTGGTTCCTACCGGACTTTGCGCAGCCTGTTCGATAAGCGCCCAAGCGCCTATCCAAGCCGCACGCAAAGCTCCTGCGCCGCGGCGCGCAGGTAGGGCAAGAATCGCGTCTGCATGTCTTGCATGGACACGCGTTGCCCGTGAGCACCCACGTTTATCGCGGCTATTACCCGCCCCAAGTGGTTTTGCACTGGCACGGCCATCGAACGCAATCCAAGTTCGAGCTCTTGATCCACGAGTGCGTATCCCTCTCGCCGCACGGAGACCAACACCTGGCGGAGTTTCTCGACGGAAGTCAGCGTGCGCTCCGTGTAACGGGTGAACTCGATCCGCGACAACAGCGCCTCCATCTCATCGGGAGGCAGGTTCGCCAAGGAGCACCCGCCCGATGGAGGTGCAGAACGCCGGCAGGCGCGTCCCCACTCCCAGATCGATGGCCATGATGCGGGTCACATTGGCACGCGCCACGTAGATAATGTCGACACCATCCAGCAGTGCAATGGAACACGATTCATGCAGGATGTGGCTAAGGTGCTCCAGCACCGGCTGTGCCGCCGACGCCAGCGGCATCGAGGACAAATACGAGTGCCCTAACGCGAGGATCCGTGGGCGAAGGTAGAAATTTCGCCCATCGTCCGTACCCGCAAAACCCAATTTTGAAAGTGTATGCAGGCATCGCCGCACCGAGGCGCGCGACAATCCCGTCCGCTTGCTCAATTGCGAAATCGAAAGGTGCAGGCTCTGTTGTGAAAACGCCTGGATCACCAGCAACCCGCGTGCCAGCGATGCCATGAAATTCGGATCCCCGCTGAATTGATCCAGCTTCGCCGCAAGCGCCGGCGCCGGCTCCGACCGCGGCAAAAGCATGGGTGCCGGCGGATTCTCACCCGAAGCGGGAGGCAGCCGTTGGCGGGAAACGGAACGTGAAATCGCGTTGGCCATGCGTCCCTCCCTCGAGGTCTTCGCTTTGGCCGCGAAGCATAGCTCAATTGGCCGATATACGCACGCACTTTCGTTTATCGACCTTGACTCCCCGCTCCTCCTTCCTTACATTTCCCTTCTCCGCGCGGTGCGCTCCCACCTCGCCGGTGGCTCGACATCGGTCTCTTGAACTTTTTTCACCCGGCTGAACCTAGCGAGGCCTGGCCGCCTCGCGATGCGCGGCGCGGTCCGGCCAATGGCCATCGGCCGGGGACTCAATCTCCTCGGCGCACTCCAAAGGGAGGCACACAGTATGGCGAATCTTTCCGGCTATCGGCGCCCCTATCCAGGAACGCAACCCAATCATTTGCATCCTCCCTACGTCTCCTCGATCAAGCGCGCGCCCAGCAAACCGCTGGTCTATCTCCCGCACACGCTCTCCGAAATCACCGGCCCGATTTTCGATGCCTCCACGGTCGATGCGAAGGCTTGTGACTTGACCCGCCAGCACACCGGCGCGCCGCTAGGCGAACGGATCATCGTGAGCGGCCGCGTGTTGGACGAAAATGGGCGGCCCGTACCCCACACCCTAGTTGAAGTCTGGCAGGCTAACTCCGCCGGCCGGTATATGCACACTGTCGACCAGCACGACGCCCCGCTGGATCCCAACTTCACGGGCTGCGGCCACACGCTTACCGACGCTCACGGCCATTATCGATTTATCACCATTCGACCCGGCGAGTATCCCTGGAGGAACCACTACAACGCCTGGCGCCCCGCCCACATCCACTTCTCTCTCTTTGGTCCCGCGTTCGCCACGCGCCTCGTCACCCAAATGTTTTTTCCTGGCGATCCACTGCTGCCCTTCGATCCCATCTTCAATTGCACCGCGGATGAAAAGGCCCGTAATCGCCTGATATCCCTCCTCGACTGGGAGACCACCGAGTCGGAACACGCGCTGGGCTACAAGTTCGACATTGTACTGAGCGGGCGCCTCGCCACGCCCTGGGAGAAATAGCATGAGTTTGCAGGCAAGCACTTGGCAGACCGTCGGACCGTACTTTCGCATTGGCCTCAGCTGGTTATATGTGAGCGACCTGGCCGGTCCGGGTGTTTCTGGCCAGCGCATCGAGATCGCAGGCCGCGTTCTGGACGCCGACCGCCAAGGCGTTTCCGACGCGATGATTGAAATCTGGCAGGCCAATGCTAACGGGAAATACGCTCACCCGGACGATCCGCAGGACACTCCCGCGGAGCCGGACTTCTTCGGCTATGGCCGCACACCGACTGGCAAGGACGGGACTTTCCGTTTCAAAACCATCAAACCTGGGCGCGTCCCCGGACCGGATGGCAAGTTGCAAGCGCCCCACATTGTCGTTTCGGTTTTTATGCGCGGATTGCTCCGGCGACTCGTGACCCGCATCTATTTTCCCGAGGAACCGGCCAACTCCGAAGACTTTGCTCTCCACCTGGTGGAAGCGTCCCGCCGCCATACGTTGATTGCGAAAAAATCCAACAAAGGTGAGGAAGCGCTCGAATGGAACGTGGTTCTCCAGGGCAGTGACGAAACCGTTTTCTTCGACTGTTAAACGCGGCGCCCTGCGACACCATCCCGCACGCATTTTCCCGCGCGACTCTCACCCACGCCCGATCCAAGCCATGGGACTCAGCCCCAAACGCGGCGCGCCGTTTCCGTCACCAGCTTCAGCTTGGCCCACTGCGTGTCCTCGGTCAGCAGGTTCCCTTCCGCCGTGGAAGCGAACCCGCATTGCGGGCTCAGCGCCAGATTCTCCAGCGGAACGTACCTCGCCCCCTCCTCGATTCGCTTCGCCAGTACGTCTGGGTCTTCCATGCGCGGCACTTTAGAGCTAACCAGTCCCAGCACCACTGTCTTACCCCTTGGCACAAAGCGTAGCGGCTCAAATGTTCCGGAGCGCTCATCATCGTACTCCAGCAAAAACCGGTCCACCGCCAGCGTTCCGAATAATTTCTCCGCGATCGAGTCGTACCCGCCTTCGGCGTACCAGTGACTCCGGTTGTTCCCCCTGCACAGGTGAATTCCCAGCGTCACGTCGTTATTCCTCGCCGCCAGGAAACAGGCATTGTCCGCGCGCACCGCTTCATCCAGCGCCGCCTCCGGCTCCACTTTCAATTCCGCCTTGATCCAAGCCCGCCACTTGGGGTCCATGTAGTAGCTATAGCGCGGCGCATCGATCTGAATATATTTCACCCCATCCGTCGAAAGCTTTTTCAAGTCCGCTTTCATGATTTCCACGATGTCCCATAGCAGCGCCGAATGATCCTTGTACACCCTGTCGGTAACGCCGCTCTTAAAAGAAATGGCGGGAAATTGCGTGGCGCTGGGCAAGGTCATCTTGATTGGCAAGGGGCTGTGGGCCTTCAGGAACGGCAGTTCATGGCCGGTCAGAGGGCGCACCTGGCGCAGTTTCGAGGTAACAATGCCGGTCACGCTGCTGACCGCCGCGGCTTCCGATTGCCCGGCCTTCCAACTCCGCCCGACCGCGTCCGCCAAATCGAATCCTTCCACCGCGTCCGTGAAATCGCTCATGAAATTTCGCCGGCGGAATTCGCCATCCGTGGCTATTTCAAATCCCAGCTCTTTTTGCTTGGCTAACACGCGCTGGATGTGCTGGTCTTCCACCTGGCGCAACTTTTCTGGACTCCCGCTGCGTCTGGCCTCCAGCAGCTCCGCCGGCCGGAGAAGACTCCCGATGTGATCCGCTCTGAACATTTCCGGCATGCCATTTTCTCCTTTCAGGATGCCTTGCGGTTGCTGGTCTCCGCGGGGCTTTCCATAGTCCCCACTGCGTTTCCCTCCAGCCGGCCCAGGGCCATGGCCAGTCGCGCGGCAATCTCCGTCACCAGGCTCACCTTTTCCGCCAGCTCTTTTCCGCGGAACCTCAGCGTGGGCCCCGCAATTCCCACCCCGGCGATTACCCGTTCGTGCGCGCCCAAAACCGGTGCGGCCACGCCGCTCAATCCCCGTTCGAGTTCCTGATGATCCACCGCATATCCTCGCTGGCGGATCAGCCGCAGGTTCTCTTTCAGGTCCGGCAAATCGGTTATGGTGAACGGCGTGTACGCCTGCAATCCCCGCTTCTTGACGATTTCCCGGATTTCATCCTCGGTCATGTACGCCAGGACCGCCTTCCCCGACGCCGTGCAATGCGCCGGGAACATCGCCCCGACCGGTGTGCGCACGGTGATAATGGTATGCGGCGAATCGAACCGGTCCAGGCAGATCACTCCGCCCGGCGTCGGCAGCGACAAACTCACCGTTTCCCGCGACCTCCTCGACATCTCCAAAAGCAATCGATGCGCTTCGCTCCGCAGCGTCCGCGATTCCACCGCCTTGTTCCCCAATTGGTGCAATTTCAATCCCAGCCGGTATCGCTCGCCCTCCGCATTTTTCTCGATCAGTTCGAACCGCTCCATGGTGTTCAGCAGCCGGTGCACCGTGGCTTTCGTCAGCCCCAGCTCCGATGCCAGTTGCGTCACACCCGCTTCCGGCGCCTGCTCTCCCATGTAAATCAGGATGCGCAAGGCTTTCTGCAGGGATTTGCTGGGCCCTGTCTCTCTCTCTGTTCTTCTTAGGGAACGCCGGCGGAGCATTGGGGCGCTAGCGGGCATCGTTTTCTCCCGGACAAGGGGTTCCCATCCCGTTCCGTAAACGGCAGGGACAGAGTACTTCCCCTTGACCTGTGGCGCATTCTAATTAAAATTTTGTTCGTGTCAATATGAAATTGTGTTCCATCACCTGGAACACCTCCCGGGAGGCCCGCTGTGTTCCTCAGAAATCATTGGTACGCGGTTGCTTGGGATCATGAATTGAAGCGTGCGCCACTCGGCCGCACCGTTTGCGGCGAAGCCATCGTGTTGTACCGCCACGTGGGAGGCGCGCTTTCTGCCTTTGAGGACTGCTGCCCCCATCGCCTGCTGCCGCTTTCCAAGGGCTACTTGAAGGGTGACCACTTGGTCTGCCGCTACCACGGACTGGAATTCAACGAGTGCGGCGAGTGTGTCTGGATGCCCGGCCAGCAAGGAATCCACAAGGGCACGCATCTCCGCGTGTATCCCGTGGTGGAAAAGCATCGCTTTGTTTGGGTTTGGATCGGCGACGCCGCCCTGGCCGACGAATCAAAGATTCCCGACCTGCCCTGGTGTTCCGATCCCCACTGGATCTTCGAGGGGAGCACCTATCACATGAGGTGCAACTACATGCTGCTGGTCGATAACCTCATGGATCTCTCGCATGAGACTTTTGTGCACCCCTCCAGTATCGGTCAGCACGAAATCGTTGAAGCTCCCATCAAGGTCGAATCCGGCGAAAACACCGTCACTCTGACCAGGTGGATGCTCAACATCGATCCCCCGCCCTTTTGGAGCGCCAATCTGAAATCCAATGCCAAGTGCGACCGCTGGCAAATTTGCAAGTTCTCTCTGCCGTCAAACGTGATGATCGATGTGGGTGTTGCTCTTGCCAGCACTGGCGCACCGCAGGGAGATCGCTCCAAAGGAGTCACCGGCATTGTAGTGAATGTAATGACGCCTGAGACGGAATCCACCACCTGGTATCACTGGGGGATGGCGCGCAACTTCCAGACCGGCGATCGCGGCTTAACCTCTCGCATTCGCGACGGCCAAGCCGCAGTTTTCGCCGAAGACCTGGAGATCCTGCAAGCCCAACAGGAAAACATCCTTCGCCGCCCGGATCGCCGCCTGCTCGACCTAAAGATCGACGCCGGCGGTGTCCATGCCCGCCGCATCATCGACCGCGAACTAGCCCGCTCAGCGAAAACTGCCTCAGTTCCTGCCACCTGATGGAACCCCGCCATCACCCAACGCGTGTAGCTCGCTCAATAGCCAACAGAACCGTGCCGAACAATTCGCAACCGCCGTGCCGGAACTGCTCGGCCATCCAACATCAGCCGTGTTATCACGCGACGACACAACCAAGTGGTCAGCGAACTCCTCTATAAGATACTGTCTATCGCAGACAGCTAATTGCTACTGGTGAGCCTTAGGTTTTGCCTGTGGGGCTCGCTTCGTTTCCCCGCCCTCGGTGCGGATCAGTGCCAGGAAGTCCTTCGCGTTAAACGGATACCGCCGAGTGGACTGCTGTCCCGTGGTGCTCAAGGTAACATCCACGCGCCGGTTGTTGGCCAGGACCATCACCCGCATGTTGTCGAGCATTTCTTTTCGCTCACTCGGAGTCAAGTCCGGATTCTGCGCAATCTGCTCCTTAACTTGTTCTTCGGTGAGATTGTCGTCCTCGCCAAAGGACTGCGTGTCGATGGACCCCACTGGGACGCCGTGTTCCACCAGAAAGCTTTTGGCTCGGGTCACGCGGCGTTCGGTCAGCGCCTTGTTGTATGCCTCGGAACCGCGATGGTCGGCATGTCCGCCCAGAATCAAGTGGGCGTCCGGTTTGAAGGTCAAGTATCTCTGGAAGTCCGCAGCCAGCTTCACCAAAATCTGCTCTTGGCTGGCGACCAAACCCCCGGTGGGATTCGCCGGAGTAGGCCGGGCAGTTGCGAAATAGATGCTGTGAAGCGCAAGCCGGTTTTCCAATTCCGCGATTTCCGGTGGAGGCGGCGGTTCCCGCAGTTCGATTCCCACTTCGCAGTCCGCGGATCCTCCGCGGCCATCGCTCACGTTTCCATGGATGGAATAGTGCCCTGCCCTCAGCCCCGTGGTTTCGAACTTCACGGATGCTCCCGTGCCGCGGACTCGTCCGCCACTCGGATTCCATGAGTATGTCAGGGGATCGTTGTCCGGATCGGTGGCGGTCCCGGTGATCTGCACCGATTCGCCGATCAACACCGAATTGCGATCGCTAGCGCAACTTAGCGTAGGAGGCCGGTTGGGCGGCGGTTCCACGCTAATGTCAACCGAACAATCTGCGGCTCCGCCGCGTCCGTCTTCTACCCGCACTTTAACGCCATACCTGCCCGGCGCCACCCCAGACGAGTTCCATCTCGCCTCCGGGCCCGTTCCCTCCACGGCTCCGCCGTTGGTCGTCCAGGAGTAGGAAAGAGGATCATTGTCCGGATCGCTGGCGGCGGCATGCACGGCCAGGATGTCCCCCGCTCCCACGTAAATCAGGGACTTATCCACGGAACACGAAACCACGGGCGAGCGATTGGGCGGCGGAGTATTTCCGCCGAAGCCAAACACCATTCCTGTGGAGAGGCGCACATTGCTCTGCCAGCCCGTCGCTCCAGTTAGAGAGCTAGGGTCTTGGAAGTGCGTCAGTAAGTATTCCGCCTGAAAAATCCGCCAGCTAAATCTGTGACTGAATCTGTAGTCCAGCCCGCCTCCGGCCGTAAGCGCGAATACTGTTTCTTGCGGAAGGGGTATGCACGCGTATATTTGCGCGCTGCAGCCATCCAAAGTCACTTCGCTGGCGCGCGCGGCGCCACCCAAAACCTGAAGAAACGGAGTCAAGCGGCCATGATCGCGGAAGGAAACACGCGGGCCAAACAAGAACGTAAACACATTGCCGTTCGCATCCACAACGCGCGAGGGACTGAATCCCGCACCTGCGCTGTTGAATTGCAACGTGTCGGCTCCGAAGCCCGCAAAATCGAAAACCAGGCCAAGGCGGCGGTTTACATTGTAGGCCAGCGAAGTGCTCCCTCCGTTCATGGACTCGATGCGATTTCCCGTACCTTCCGGCACCGCGCGCCAGTACGAGTATCCGAGAAAGAGTTCAACCTTCGGAACCGTGTTCTCTTCCCGGCTCGACCGCCCTCTGTGGTTTCCCGAACGCGGCGCCATTCCCTGGCCTGAAGGAGATTGCCGGGAGGTGTCCGGCGACAATGCAGGCACGGCCTTGCTAGTCGGCTTGGGGCCGGCCGCGTCCGCTCCAGCCGTGCCGGACTTCGCGGATTCCTCTTTCTTGGGTGCGCTAGCGGGCTTGGCCGTGTCGTTCGCGAACAGCGCCGGTACCATCAAAAGAGCCACCGCAAGTGTGGGAATCATCTGCTTTCCCAATTTCATTGTCGCCTCCCCTGAATCGTGCCTGCGGGTTGCGAAGCAGGACAAGGAATCCCGCTTCGCAGCCGCGCCGAATGCTTGTCGCGTGTTCACTTCGCCTCTCCCGGGCCTTATGGCGCGGGAACGGTGACCGTACTGGCGTTGACCGTGACCGCACCGGTTGGATCTCCGCCGGAACCGGCGAACATCCTGCCTTCCACTGCTGCTCCGGTATTGATGGTGATCGAGATGAAGGCCAGCACATTTCCTTTGAAGATGGTGGTCGTGTCGATGGTCGCGGAACTCCCGACCTGCCAGAAGATGTTGGCTGCCTTGGCTCCGCCGGCGAGAATTACCTGGGAACCCGGCGCGGTGGTCAGTGTGGATCCCATCTTGAAGATGAAGACCGCGTTGGGATCGCCTTGCGCGTCGAGCGTGACATTGTTGCCCGGCCCCGTTCCGCTCAGCAATACCGAGGTCGAGTTGACGTACAGCCCGGGCGTGAAAGTCAGTCCACCCATGTTCCCGGGAAGCGGTTGCGCGTTCGTTGATCGGCTGATGGCGTCGTTATAGGCAGCCAGCAGATCGGCCTGCGCTTGCGCCACTATGGGATCGTTAACGTGGATCGTCCCGTTTATTTCGGACGGCGGAATCCCCTGCGAGCTGCCTGGGTCCAGGCCGACGTCGCCGTTGATCTCCACGGTGCCGGTCCCGGTCGTCGCCGCCGTAGCCAGGATTGCGAAGCTGCCCGCTGAGCCAAGATTAATGGTCGCGGGACCCGCACCAACCGTGGCGCCGGTGGTGAAGCTCCAAGGATTCGGCACCCCGCCATTTCCCAGTGCATTGCCGGTTAGATCCGTGACCATATTCGAAATCGTGGCGGTATATTGCGTATCGGCCGTCAGATTCGTATCCGGAGTAAAGGTCGCGATCTGGCTGGCTGAATCGTAAGCCACCGTGCCGGATACCGGCGCTCCCCCGGCTCCCGCAACTGCCAGCGTAAAGGTCGAGTTGGTGATGGTCGTGGGATCCATCGCCGTGCTGAAGGTGCCATTAACGGCCATGTCGATGGGCACATTAATGTCCCCGTTGGCCGGGTTCGTGAGCGTCAACGTCGGGGCGGCCAGGTTGGCCGTCAAACCGGTTGTAAAGTTCCAGGCATAGTTCGCGGCCATCGCCACGCCAGTCAGGTCCGTGGCGGCGGTGGTGATGGTTGCCGTGTACACCGTGCTCGCCGTCAGATTCGTTGTCGGCGTGAAGACTGCCGTTCGACCCGCGTAGGTTACCGCACCGGGCACCGCCGCTCCTCCGCCCGCAATCGCCACCGTGTAGGTCCCGAGCGCGGATATGGTCGCCGGGTCCATCGCCGTGCTGAACACGGCCGCCACCTTCTGGTTGAGGGGTACATTGGTCGCGGTGTTGGCGGGATCGGTGGACGTGACCAGTGGGGCGCCCGCGTTGGTGTCCACGCCGGTGGTGAAATTCCATACATAGTTGGCGGCCAGGGGATCGCCTTGGACGCTATCCGCCGCAGTCGTTATGGTAGCTGTATACAGCGTGCTGGCCGTAAGAACGGCCGTCGGCGCGAAGACGGCGGTGTTGCTCCCCGAATCATAGGTTACCGCGCCCGGAACGGCGGCGCCGCCGCCGGCAATCGCGATGGTAAAGGTTCCCGGCGCAATGATTGTGGATGCGTTCATCGGAATGCTGAACGTGGCCGCGACTTTCTGGTTGAGGGGAACGTTGGCAGCTCCGCTGACAGGATTGGTAGAAGTCACCGTGGGGTGCGACGCGGTGGTGAACGTCCACACAAAATTGGCGGCCAGGGGAGCATCGGTGGAACTCATTGCCCCGGTGCTGATTGTCGCGGTGAAAACGGTGCTGGGGGCAAGAGTGGCGGCCGGGGTAAATGTCGCGGTAACTCCCGCGTAAGTCACGGCGCCGGCCACGGCCGTTGCTCCCGGCCCGGTCAGCGTGAAGGTTGCTCCCGTGATCGTGGTCGGGTCCATTGCTTCGCTGAAGGTGGCGGAAACGGGCGTGTTGGTCGGCGCATCGGTGGCCGCATTTGCGGGAATGGTGGACACCACGGTGGGCGGTGGAGAAGTTGTCGTGAACGTCCACACAAAATTCGCGGCCAGGGGAACGCCGGCGAGATTTTTTGCTCCGGTAGTTATGGTCGCGGTGAACAAGGTGCTAGTGGCCAGCGCGGCTGTGGGCGTGAAGGTTGCGGTATTTCCCGCGTAGGTCACGGCGCCGGCCACGGCCGTTGCTCCCGGTCCGGTCAAGGTGAAGGTCGCTCCGGTGATCGTTGTAGGATCCATGGCTTCGCTGAAGGTGGCGGAGACAGACGTGTTGGTCGCCACTCCGGTGGCTGCATTTGCAGGAATGCTGGACACCACGGTGGGGGGCGGAGAAATTGTTGTGAACGTCCACACATAATTCGCGGCCAGGGGAACGCCCGCGGGATCTTTTGCGCCGGTGGTAATTGTCGCTGTGAAGAGGGTGCTGGCGGCCAGCGCGGCGCTCGGCGTGAAGGTTGCGGTATTTCCCGCGTAGGTTACGACACCGGCCACGGGAGTGGCTCCCGGCCCGGTCACCGTGAACGTGGCCGCGGTGATCGTTGCTGGATTCATTGCCTCGCTGAACGTAGCGGAGATGGGAGTATTTACGGCCACGGCCGTAGCCCCGCTGGCCGGAACGGTGGAAATAACCGTCGGTGCGCCGGTGGTAAAGCTCCACACATAATTGACGCCCACAGCGTTGCCGCCCGGGTCGCGCGCTCCCGTCGTGATGGTGGCGACGTAAATCGTATTGGCTGCCAGGGCGGCCGTTGGTGTGAAGGTGGCCGTGGTACCCGAGTAGCTCACCGCTCCCGCGACAGCCGCCCCTCCGGGCCCCGTCAAGAGAAACGTGCTCGCATTGATCGTGGCCGGCGCCATCACCGTACTAAACCCGGCGCTTACGATGGTATTGAGAGGTACAGAAACTTCGCCGTTCGCCGGGAATGCGGCGATCACCGTTGGTGACAACGGACTCGCAGCTTGCTCGCGGCCGCAGCCGGCTGCCAGAACGATCAATCCGAATATCAGTAGGGATACTTTGCCGATCTTGAATTTGCGCATTTACTTCTCCTGTTCAATCGGTGCCAACGCGTTTTCCCGATTCCACGATCGACCAATGTTTCCATCCTGCAATTTCTCTATCTGCATTTCGGCACCAATACCCGATCGACGGACCAAATCCTTATCATCATCATCGGGCGGGAGATGGGCGGAGTGCCGCTGCACCATATTGGGGTTACGGTTGGCGCTGATTTGCTCGCAGCGGTTTTCCCCTGTGATTCAAAACTTTCCGTGTGGTCGAGGCCTGATCCCAATGACGCAATAGAGAGACCATCTCGATTCAAACTTGGGCCTCACCCTCTTCCCCGTGCCTTTCGTCCGCGCTCGGCAATCGCTCTTTTGCATCGGTGGGAAACATTGCAAAACCCTTGCCAATGCAAATTTAAGAACCTTGCATCGCGCACCTATCCCTTCACTGCCCCTAACACCCTCATTCCACAGGGAGACAAAGGTTGAGACATGGTTCTGCTTACGCTGGCAACTCGGTTAGTCGAGAAGATGGAAACCAAACTGGAACGGAAGCCGTTCTATTGGGGGAATCACCACCCGTTTCGGAGTCCGTTGTTCTCCTTGGGAACCCGTCTCCCGCCGCTACACCTGTGTTTCGCTTTCTGCTCTTGCCCAAGCTCCCGACAATTATCGTTTTAATCGTTTCTCCTATGTTTCCCTTCCGTCCTCCTGGTCCAAACCGATTTCCCCCTTTTTCAGGTTAAAATCTGCCGATGACTGATATTCGAATTGGTACCAGTGCGTTCACGGCCGAGGGTTGGGAAGGCAGCTTCTACCCCCCGGGCATGAAGCCTGCCGACTATCTCTCTTACTACGCCACGAAATTTGACACGGTGGAGTTGGACAATACTTTCTACCGGACGCCGGCGATTTCCACCGTCCAGGGTTGGAATGCCAAGACTCCCCCAGGTTTCCTCTTCGCGGCCAAGATTCCGCAGGTAATCACCCATGAGAAAGTGCTCGTGGATTGTCAGGATGATTTGCACCATTTCCTGCGCACAATGGATGCTCTCGGCGACAAACTGGGTCCTTTGCTGTTTCAGTTCGGGTATTTCAATCAAAAAGCCTTCAAGACGCAGGCGGAGTTTCTGGCCGTTCTGAAGCCATTTTTGAAACAACTTCCCGCGGGCTACCGGTTTGCCCTGGAGATCCGCAACAAGAATTGGATGAACGCCGAGTTTGCGGATCTATTGCAGGACCGGGGAGTCGCCCTGGCGCTCATTGACCAAAGTTGGGTGCCTCGACCGTGGGAATGGAAGCCAAAGATCGATCTGGTGACGGCCGACTTCACCTATGTGCGCTGGCTTGGCGACCGCAAAGGAATCGAAGAGCGGACCAAAACCTGGGACAAAACCATCATCGACCGAAAGAGTGATCTCCAAAAGTGGGTGGATGTCCTGAAGGAACTGGTACTGAATAAAAAGCTGCGGCAGTTGTTTGCGTTCGCCAACAATCACTACGCCGGCCATGGCCCGGCGACGGTAAAGCTATTTTTAGATTTGTGGAAGAGGAACTGACCGCAGCGGTCGTGTTTTCCGGCTAACTTAGCTGACTGAAACCCGGCAGGTGCCAGGTGGGCCGGTGCATGTTCACGAATTGTTGGCCGTGGAAGGACCGGGAGAACGCATCATCCGGCTTCGACCCTCGTACGATGCGAGACTTGGGTGCCTTTCCATAATGCGTGGTGCATCCTAAAAACCATCTGGCGTGGCCTTCCCTTTTCGCCTTCTAAGGGGTGCGCCACTCTCCGCTTTTGATGGGCGGCAATCGCCCCAAGGCTCCAAGGCCAACAGCTTTTCGCCGTGATAATAGTAGTACTAACCACTCCAAGGCCAGTCGCCCCTCTTGCATGAGTCTCAAGATGCAGGGCTTGACGGAGGTAGAGCCGAGCTTCGCCGCCTGTTGGCCAAGGCTCACCGAGGGGATCGCAAGCTGCCTTCTTAGATGGCTTGGAAAATGGCAAAAGTAGTCTTGTTGAACGCAGGCCAGCAACTAATCTCACCGGACCGGGTTGAGGCTAGCAACACTCGGGAAAGTTCCGACCGCCTTCATGGGGCTGCAGGTCGCAACCCGGCGATCTCGTGTGGCGGGTGGAACTCCTCAGGTCGAATCATGAAATTGCACGAACAGGAACGAGCCAGGCCCAACCTCGCTGGACTCGCGTCTCCCGTGCAACAGGCCGAGATGAAATTACTCCTCGCCGGCAGGTGGCCACCGCTCAAACCGTTGCCGGTCTTCAAGTATGAAACACATGAGTATCGCGCCTCGATTGATTTCGACAAGACCCGCGGAGAGTGGGTGTGTCGCAAAACATCCTTACCGTCCAACAAGGTTCAGGAACTGCGTGGTGAATTGACCGAAATAACCCTGGCATTACCCCGCGGCCAAACGGAAGTGTTCGCCGAACGCCCCGGGGCAGAACATCCACAAGAAGAATTGGAGAGGGACGCCACGCGTCGTCTCCAGGCCATGCTTGAGTGGCATGAAAATTGCGAAAACGGCATGCTCTATTCCGGCCTGCGGGACTTTCTGTCCAAGAGCCAGCAAGCTGAAATTGACGAAAGCATCCGACTGACTCTTACGGCCCGGCAACTGCAGTGTAGCCCGAAGAATATTTCTTACGTCTTTGACGCACTTTTAAAGGCGGGCGGCAAACTGGCAACTCTTATAGAAGTCGCGCAACGGAATAAGACGGGGCAAGGCGCGGGCGTATCGGCCCAAACGGAAGTGGAAGTGGCCGCACCCGACGCCGTACAACCTGCGCCAGTCGAGGCGATTGTTCCCACGCGCGATCGCCGCCTTCATCCGCGAACCACTCTCTCCTCGCGCGCGTACGTCGAACTCGGCGGTGCCAACGGCGGCATGGTCCTTAATATAGGTGAGACGGGCATGGCTGTTGCCGCGGCGGTCCCCCTTGAAGTAGATGACTGCCCCCCACGCATTCGCTTGCAATTGCCCAACTCCGGGCCGAGCATGGAGATCTCCGCGCAGATTGTGTGGCTCGCGGAATCAAAAAAAAGCGCAGGCATCCGATTTGTTGATCTCACCGCCGAGGCCCGCAAGCAAATTTCCAATTGGATTGCGTCCGAAAAGTCAGCTCTGGCAACGGAAGTCTTAACGCCGGCGCCTGTGGAAAGCCACATCCCCGCCACCCTCGAAAGCTTCGCGGAAGAGCCAATTTGGAGTGATATCCCTGAGCAAGCCCAACCCTCCTCACTCGAGCGGATTGCCCATACGGCGACTCAAACATCTGAAATCATGACCCCTGAGATTCTGGTTGCGGACCTGCCATTGTTTGTCGAAGATCTCCCGGAAAAAGTGCACTTCCCCGCGCCAGTCTCCGGCTTTGGCTCGCGAGTTCGACGGCCCAAAGTCGAGTCCCCAGCGGATCGCCACGAGAACTCCCCCTCACGCAAACATGTTCTGGAAATATCCGGCCTTCAGGTCGCCGCGTTCGCCTTCGTATTCTTCTTCGCGGTGATCGCTTTGACCCTTGGACTCACAATGGGTCGCGGCCCTCTCGGAAAGCGCCTCTGGGACCCCCAGAAATCAATGCCAACCGTTGATGCCACGCCGCCGGCATTGCCGAATCGCCATGACGAAACGGCTTCGCGAGCTTCCACTTCGCCGGCGGCAAATACCATCCAAGATTCCGGCAACTCTTCGGGTGCCAATGATCTCAATGACGCCACACCTTCCGGGCAAAAGTCCCGGGAAAGCGTCAGGAACCCTGAATCTTTCGCCAAAGTGCCTTCGACAGATGCGAACTCAGCTCCGGCAATGGAAGCCAAACCAGGCGTTCGTCCAGAAGCTAGTCCCGCGCGCAATGGGTCGGCTGGGCTTATCGCGCGGAACGCGCCCCCACCCGCGAATCCCAAACCCGCACACTCACCCAAGGCTGCCGGCTCGAAAAGCGGCGCGCCCAGAAATATCGCCCCACGCAAGCTAACGCCAGCGATGGGCACAGCACCGCACAGCTCAGCGCCTTCCGCGATCCTTGTGACTGTCCCACCCCGTGGCGGCAAACCTTTCCGGGTGACCTTCCCGGAAAAACCGATCGCCGCCTCCTCCTCGATCGCGATGACCTCGGAGCTTTCGGTGCTTGTCGCTCCTCAGCCCGGACCCTCCGCGGCTCATAAACCCGCTCGGCTGCAGGCGGGTGAACTCTCCTACTTCGTTTGGCCGCGTTATTCAAGGACAGGGGATCGCTATGGATCGGCCGAAACCGTGAAACTCCGTACCACCGTCGGGCAACTCGGCCAGGTACTGGATGTAAAGCTAGTGAGCGGCTCCATCGCTCTTCTCCCTGCCACCATGAGCGCCATTCGACAGTGGCGGTATACGCCTACCCTCTTAAACAAAAGGCCTGTCCAGGTTCAACAGGACGTCACGATTGAATTCCGGCCGCCGCAGTATTTGTCGCAGGTGCGCACGCAGCATCCATCGCAGAGGTAACGCCAGTTTGCGATGTTGATGATGCGAGCGCTCAAAACCTATTCCAGAGGAGGCACTTCCATTACGCGTTTATGAGGAGCTAACTCGGGAAGAGCCGTTCGAAAACTCTTTGACTTGCTCGGCACCGCCTTGAGAAAGCAGTTCTTCAAGCTCAGCGCGACAATCACTATCCATCTCGGAGACACCCACGAGAATTTTTCCATTCGTCACTTCCGGGTCATACAGGCGCTTTTTGTAGCTGGGTAAACCCGTCGAAATCACGAATGCCAAAATCGTCGTCACAATCGCTCCCAGCATCATCAATTCATACATGATGATGCCCGTGGGCCACATGGCCACAATCGGCATGCCCCCCGTTGGCAGGGGATAGCTGCGTTGCGTAAAAGCAGAGAGCGTGTACCCCACTCCCGCCCCAACAAATGCTCCAAGTGGAGCGAGCCACCCCATCGGTGTTCGCTCTTCTTCCCATCCGAAACCCTCTTCTTCCAAGGGCTCGGAAGACATGACGACGATCGCTTTCGGGTTGAGATGAAGGCGCGAACTCGCCGCGCGCAAGGCCGCCAACCCTCGTCGCGCGGAGTTTGTATCGGGAAATAGTCCGTAGATAGCATTCATGGATTCATCCAATCTCAACTAGAGGTCGAGGGCAATGTGCCGTCCAAACGTACGGCTGCCGCGTCCGCACCGGCGGTCTCATGTACAGCAATTGGCTCCGGGTGATCCTTGCCTTTCAGTTCCCAAATCGAAATGATCGGGACGAATTTTGCAAAGAGAACATATAAAAGGATCATTCCCATTAATGTTCCGACGGTAATGGTGATTTCCACCCATGTGGGATGGTAACTTCCCCAGTCATACGGCAAATACTTGTGCTCCAGCGGCGGAACAACGATCAGAAACCGCTCCAGCCACATTCCCACAACGATGGTGGAAGAGGCGATCACCGTGCCGGTGATGGTTCGCAGCCTCTTGATCGCCAGAATCGGAAAAGGAATCAGAAAATTGCAACAGACCATGGTCCAGAAGAGCACGGCAAATCTCCCTCGCTGGATGGACCAGAATGCGGCCATCTCGGCCGGCTGGTTCCCGTACCACACCGTCAGGCGCTCCGCGAAAATGAAGTAGATCCACAGAAGGCTCATGACCAGCAGGAGTTTGCCAAGATTGCTGAAATGAAGAGGTTTCAGGTACTCCTCGAGATGCAATGCCTTGCGTACCAGCGCCATCACAATAATCAGGGCGGCTATCCCGCTGAAAATGGCTCCTGCCACAAAGTACGGCCCGAAAACAGTGGAATGCCACATCGGCACTGGCGCCATGGCGAAGTCCCACGACACAATCGTGTGCACGGAGATCGCCACCGGCAGAATCGTGACCGCCATGATGCGCATCGCTACTTCCAGCCGGTGCCATTCTCGTGGCGTTCCGCGCCAGCCGAGAGCCAGCACGGTGTAAATACGTTTGCGCAAGCCTGTTGCACGGTCCCGCACCATGGCCCAATCCGGAATAATTGGCAGCAGAAGGAAGGTCAGGCTACCTGTCAGGTACGTGGTGATGGCAAAGAAGTCCCAAACCAATGGCGAACGGAAATTGGGCCAGATCCCGCGTTCGCTGGGATACGGAATCAGCCAGAAAAACAGCCACGCCCGGCCCAAATGGATGATCGGATACTGCGCGCCGATGGCCAGCGCGAAAACCGTAATTGCTTCAGCGCATCGCGTCACCGGGCGCCGCCAACCTGCGTTGACAAGACGGAGAATCGCAGAAATCAGCGTCCCTGCGTGGCTGATTCCAATCCAGAAAACGAAGTTCGTGATGTAGAAACCCCAGAAAACCGGCCGCGTGATTCCGGCTACGCCCATCCCCTCAACCATCTGGTATAGGTAGACGAACATGCCAGGTAGCCCGATGGCCGCCAGCACGAACACAAGTAAGTAGAAGCGCCGCGAGGTATGGAAAACCGGCCACAGCAGCTCTTTCCGGATTTTTTCCGGACTCATATTCATAAGGCTGGGCTGCGCGGCACTATTCGTTGCCATGCGAAGACTCTCTTTCGAGATAAGTCACTTTCGGAAGCGTCCCAACTTCCGCCAGCAGCGTAGTGGCCCGCACTGAACGCGCCATCCGCGAAACCTGACTGTTCGGATCGTTCAGATCCCCAAAAACCATCGCCGTCGACGGGCAAGACTGTACGCATGCCGGATGGATCTCACCGTCTCTGAGCTCACGGTTCTCGGCCTTGGCTTTGATCTCCCCCGCGAGGATGCGGTGGTTGCAGAATGTGCACTTTTCCATTACTCCGGCCTCACGCAGCGAAACGTCCGGATTCAGTTGCAACTGGAGCGGCTTATCCCATACTGGATTGAACCAGTTGAAGTACCGCGCCGTATATGGACAGGCGTTGGCACAATAGCGCGTGCCGATGCACCGGTTATAAACCTGCACGTTAAGACCTTCGGGATTGTGATAGCTCGCGTAGGTGGGGCACACGGGCTCGCACGGAGCCGCATCGCACTGCTGGCAGAGAACTGGTTGAAACTTTGCCCGGATATCCGGAAATTCGCCCTCCCAATAGCGCTCCACATGAATCCAATGCATTGTCCGACCACGGGCAGCTTGATCCGCGTTCACCGTGGCGATGTTGTTTTCCGCGTGACAAGCCGCAACACAAGCCTCGCAGCCGGTGCAGCGATCGAGGTCAATTACCATTCCCCATTTATGCGCCATCCGCGTTCCTCCTAATCGCCACTGACAAGGTCTCCGTTGTTACCGGATTATTTTTTCCTGGCCCCACTGGGTTGGGCCGCCAGACAGCAGAATCAGCTCGCCTTTCCCCACTTTTGCGATACTCACCCGCGTTCCGGCCCATGCCAGCGCTCCCGTCGTCGGTTCCGCTTGTGGCGCCAGTATCGTGATCGGATTCGCGCCCCGGCCACTGGCATAACGCCCATACTCTTCATGCCCTTGTCCCACCGGAATCGCAATTACGTCTGGCGCGATTCCCGGCGAAAGCAGCGCCGGAGCACGAACCTTCCCTTGGGGTGACGCCACCTCCACAAGGTCGCCCTGTTCGATCTGCAGCGTGGCTGCCGCGCGCGGATTTATTTCCACCCACGTGCCCCACATTCCCGTCGACAATACCTCCGGCAGTTCCTGCATCCACGGCAGATTCGCGTGGCGCCCGTCATAAAACTGCTGCGTGGCGTAAGGGAGGAAATGGAATGGATACTCCCCAACGGATCCTGCGAATTCCGCCTCCTGATTTTTCACCCCGCTGAACGAACTCGCGGCTGGCTTTGCTTTCGGCGCAGGGCTTGTCTCCAAGCTCCACCAGCCACCTTGCTCCTGAATCTTCTTCCAGAATTCACTGCTGTCTTTCGCGCTGATCGAACCCGAATGATGCGCAAGAGGCGCGAGAGTCGCTTGCAGCATTTCTTCGTAACTCTTCCATGGCAGGGCCTGGCTGGCCGGTCCGCCGAGTCGATGGGCTAGATCAAGCAGCACGTCGGGCATTGCACGCGTGTCGTGCAGCGGCCGCATGGCCGGTGGCGCGATGCTTACCACGGATTGGGTTGTTCCGGACTCCGGAACGTCATCGATCCATGATTCGAGAAACGAATGGTCGGGAAGAATCAGGTCCGCCAGGCGGCTGGTCTCGTCGAGAAAGCTGCCGAAGCTCGCGATGAACGGCACTTTTGCAAGCGCCTCTTTCACCTGCCATCCCATTGCCGTAGCGAAAACCGGATTCGCTTCGTGCACGAGCAGCACTTCGACCGGCCGCGGCTGCCCCGAAAGAATTTGTTGGGCCACTGTGCGGACCGAACTTGTCTTGCCCACTCCAGAATTTCCCCGAGTCACTGCGCCGGCGGCCAGCGGCGATTCTGGCGTGAACTGCAGTCCGCCAGGTTTCCCGACGCTTTCCAGCAGCGCATTCAGCGCGTTGACCGCGAGGCCCGTGAACAATCCGTTGGTCTGGGCCAGCGGCGCGCCGCCCACCATCGCGACTGCTGGTGATCGTGCGGCCATCTCGCGCGCCAATCTGGTGATCGTCTCCGGAGGAACTCCCGTTTTCCACGCGATTGCTTCTGGTGAGTACGCCGGCAAACCCTCCCGCCAGCCATCAATTCGCGTTCCGGCGGCGCCTGCCGTTTCCGCATGCCCAAGCTTCTCCTTCAGAATGACGTGGGCAAACCCCAATGCCAGGAGGCCTTCGGTGCCGGGGTGAGCCGCAATCCACTCGTCCGCATTCGCTCCCGTCTGGGATACCCGGGACTCCACCTGGACAAACTTGCCTCGCTCGCCCGAACGGTTCTGGCGCATCTTCCCGTACCCAACGCTCTGCGCCACTGGAGAATTCCAAGTGCCCAGGAGGTCAGCGCCAAAAGAGATCACGTAACCCGAGCGGGCCAGATCCACCGTCGGCAATTGTTCGTAACCGAAACTCAGCCAGTTCGCTTTGCGCAAGACCGCGTTGTCAAAAAGTTCGAACGGTACCCATTCGGCTCCGGGGAAGCCCGACAGGAATCGCTCGATCAATGCTCTACGCTGGCCGCGCTGCGGCCCGGTCAAGAAGGCCAGGGATTTTGTTTCGTGTTGGGAGGCCAATGGCTGGAGCTGCGTCAATAATTCCTGGATCGCCTCGTCCCAACTTACCTGTGTGAATTGCCCCGAGCCCCGTTGTCCGGCGCGCTTCAGCGGATGCTTGATGCGGTCCGGGTTGTACGTGACCTGCAGTCCGGCCTCGCCACGCGCGCACAACTTTCCGCGGTTTACCGGGTGTTCAGGATTACCTGCCAATTTCTTGGGCAACCCCATTTTGATGATCCCGAACTGCCCGTTCCGGACCACCGCGGCTTCACCTTCCATTACCCGCACCGAGATTCCGCACCCTGCGGAACACATCGTGCACACGCCTGGTTTCCAGACCGCCACCCCGGGCACAAGATCTTCTTCCGGGACGAAGCGTATTAATTGCGTTGCTCGGTTGCCGCACCCCTCCACTGCAAACGCCGCACCGGTCAGGGTTGATATGCTCAGAAATGTTCGGCGTTCCATGTTCTAAATGCTCCTCCAACCGTCCGATAAAGCGAATCTTCGCAGCTACCCCATCCGCCTCCCTAGTAGTGGCAGGTGGTGCAATCTGTCGAGGCGCTCTTGGCCTTATGGCAGCTAATGCAGAAATTCATGTTCAGCTTTTTCGATCGCACTGCAACGGTCTGCTGCGTCATATCCCCATGGCACTCCTTGCAATCGACTCCCGCGCGAATGTGCGGCGCATGCCAGAACCGGACATGTTCCGACGGATAAAACCAGTACACGCGTTCCCAGGGGATGTCCTGATCCTTGGCCGCGTAGGCGGTCAGTTTCTTGATCTCAGGATTGTTGGTGGCGACCTCTTGGTGACACGCCATGCAGAAGCTGACGCTGGGTATTCCAGCGTCCGGTCCTTCCGTCACCCCCATGTGGCAACTCGCGCATTCCATGCCGTTTTTAAGATGAAGCTGATGGTTAAACGCGATTGGCTGCACCGGAGTCGATTGCAATTGGAAGTATTCTTTGACGGAATCGATGAAGGGCTCGCGGCCCGGCCTGAATACGGGAGAGAAATCTTCGGGCATGGATACGGCGGGTGTTTCGGCCGCGGAGAGGGATGCTGCGAGCGCCTGCACTTTTTTCTGGCGGATCCCCATCCACAAAAGTGCCGCCAAGCTGAACGTAACTGCCGCGAGCACTACGAATCGTTGGAAACTGCGCCGGCGAGGGTTAGAACGCTGATTTTCTCCGCCGCTGGCGGAAGCGTCAGTAGTTTTTAGTCGGGCTCGCAAAGTATTCATTCGCGTCCTGAGCGGCAGTCACGTCTCATTAACTTCTTCTTCGCTTGCGGTTACTTCTTCCCCAATTGCCGGACGTACGCGATTACATCATTGATTTGTGTCTTATCCAGGCTGGCCCCGAACGGGGGCATGTTCTTTTTGCCCTTGTCGATTTGCAGGTAAAAATCGGCGTCGCTCTTCTTTTGGACGTCTGATGAGCGCAGGTCGGCGGCTCTTAGAGATTTCCCGAAATTCGTGTTGCCGCTTCCATCTTCACCGTGGCACTTTTTGCATTTTTCCAGGAATATTTTCTGGCCATTCGTGGCGTTTCCCGTCTGCGCCAGGGCCGGACTTCCCATCGCGAACGCGCCTGCAAGGAAAAGGAATAGGACCCCGCTGACTTTGTGCCATTTCCTCAGAATCGAGCTCTGCTCCATGTTCTCTCCTCGACTTTGCCGACCTGGGCTATGTATTACTCGTGCTGGACATTATGTCCATTTAGCACTTACCGCTGTGACGTGTAACATACTCCATTGTGACCGCCGTCACAATACCTCCTCGACGCCCATGTAAAGCTGCTGAGGCTCGGCAGCAGGGCCCTCCCTTCGAACTGCAATCATCCGTTACCAGCGGTCGGAAGTTCGGATGCGCGGGGTGGGGGGATGTTGGACCAGACCGAGCCGAACAGGCTCGCTCCGGATGCACCTGGGCTCGCGGGCTATCGATTCAAGAATAATCGCCCTGGTGGCACTCGATGAACTCGGAATCGGCTTCGTTCCATTCGGCCCGCTTGGCGCAGGCTTCCCCATCGGCAAGATCAACGAAAATACGAAGTTCGATGGCACATCTGCTCAGGTCGCGATCGCTTGGCTGCTCGCCCAAAAGCCGTGGATCGTGCCGATCCCAGGTACAATGAAGCTCCACCATCTTGAAGAGAACATCGGCGTCGTTGCAGTGGAGCTTACGTCCGATGATCTCCGTGAGATCGCTAGCGCCCTTTCCAAGATCAAGTTTGAAGGCGCAGGACTACCTGAAACCGCCCTGAAGAGGACCGGGTGCTAATCGAAGCACCGCCGCAAGGAAACTGATGGAAGGAGAGGAACAATGCAAAAACGCACCCTTGGAAAAAGCAACTTAGAAGTGTCGGCCATAGGCCTGGGCTGCATGGGAATGAGCTTTGGTTACGGTCCGCCAGCGGACAAAAAGGAGATGATCTCTCTGATTCGCAAGGCGGTCGAACTCGGCGTCACGTTCTTCGACACCGCTGAAGTCTACGGCCCATTTACGAATGAAGAACTCGTGGGGGAAGCTCTCGCTCCGTTCCGAGGAAAAGTGGCCATAGCCACCAAGTTCGGTTTCAAACTGGATCCGGACACCGGCAAGCAGGCCGGAATGGACAGCCGGCCGGAGCATATCAGGGAAGTTGCCGAAGCCTCGCTCAAGCGGCTCAGGACCGATGTCATTGACCTGTTCTATCAGCACCGCGTTGACCCGAACGTGCCCATCGAGGATGTGGCGGGAGCGGTGAAGGGCCTCATCCGGCAGGGCAAGGTGAAGCACTTCGGCCTCTCGGAAGCGGGCGCACAGACCATCCGCCGCGCACACGCGGTTCAGCCCGTCACGGCGCTCCAGAGCGAATATTCTCTGTGGTGGAGAGAGCCCGAAGTGGAAATCATTCCCACGCTCGAAGCACTCGGGATCGGATTCGTTCCGTTCAGCCCGCTGGGAAAGGGCTTCCTTACCGGTGCGATCAAGGATGACACAAAGTTCGACAAGACCGATTTTCGCAACATCGTTCCGCGTTTTACCGAAGAGAACCGGAAAGCGAATCAGGCCATGGTGGTTCTGATCGAAAAGTTCGCAAGACAGAAAAAGGCGACGCCTGCGCAGATCGCTCTTGCATGGCTTCTCGCTCAGAAGCCATGGATTGTGCCGATTCCAGGTACGACCAAGCTGCATCGGCTCGAAGAAAACATCGGAGCCGCTGCCCTCGAACTTACACCTGCCGATCTTCGGCAACTGGAAGCCGCGGCCTCGGAGATCGCGGTGCACGGTGCCCGCTATCCAGAACAACTGCAGAAACTGGTGGGCCGTTAGAGAATAGAGCGTGAGCCGTAGTGCCACAACTCATCATCGCGAGGAGAACGGCAATGGCCCCCAATGAGCATGCACAAAAAAACCATCACGGGGCGGGCGGCTCGGCTTCGACGTCTTGGTTTTTCTTGCCACGGAAATCGCACCAAGGATCTCACTGTCGCACATCTTGCCAAAGTTAACTGAGGGGCGGGTGCCCCAAATTCCGCTTCTTGGTACCTGGGTCTTGGGGTGGCCGTTTCCTGCCCCGGAGAGATGGGTGACAAACCGAAAGTGTGCGTCTTCTACGGAACACGCGCAAAGTCTTTCGCAATAGGAGTTGCATATCTCGTTGAATTGGTAGGGGCGGTGGGGATCGAAAATACCGGGAACTGTAATTTCAAGGACTTACGAGGAAGCATGGGGAACGCTAAGATACTGAAAAGATACGTTAGGCATGCTCAGGAATTCTTAGTGCGCCCTTAAAGCGCCCTCGAAAGTCTTGAGTGCTGCTGTGCACAATGTCGGCAAACATGATTTGCGACGCGGATGGCAAGCCGACATAGTGAACCGTCTAACGCCGACACAGTTCTGGAAGACTTTCGTTAGTGAAGGGGTCAAGTACTCCCCGAAACTGGGAGCGCGCCGCTTAAGAGAACAGCAGCGGTAGAGAATCGATAGATCAAAGAGAGCTTATTCCAATGGATCGGAGTGCTAATATAGGCCCGGGTAGCGAGGTTCTGGGCGTGAAGCGCTTGCAGGCAACTCGTCAAGAGCGAAGCCATAAGGAAACATCTGAAAATGGTTCCCATCCGTCCGGTGCGAGAACCCGCTTCAAACTACCCCCGCTTCAGTTCAGGTCGTCATCTTTGTAGTATTTGGTACCCTTCCCGGTAATTTCGGCGGCCAGCCCTTTTTCGGTCATTTGATACATCCAGACACCATCGGAGACGGAGGCCGCACCGGACATCTGTCCGCCCTTAGTTCCCGTGGTGGCCGATGCGTTAGCTTGTCCGCCAAACTGCCAGCCGGAGTTGACGAAGTCGTTGAAGACTTTCTCGTTGTCAAAGACGAAGATCACGCTGAACTTCTTCACACCCATTCCGAGCCCAGCTTGCAGCTCGATCATTTTCATGAAGGTTTCTTTCTTGGTTTTATTGTTTACAGCGATTCCCTTGCCCGTCCCAGAGCCGGCTACCAAGATCTTCACTCCCATATTGTTGAAGACGGCGTAGCCGGCAGCGCGCTTGATCGCCGTTTTGGCCTGAGGTTCGGTTTTGTAAAGTTGCTGGAGGGTCTTGTGGGCGGTATCGCGTACATCCTGCTGTTGCTTTTCTTTCTTGGTGTCGGCAGTTTGTGCTGTCACAGTCAGCGCACAAACGAATGCAGCGACGATGAGATACAGGCTGCGTCTAGTTTTCATGTTGGGACCCTCCGGTGCTCCGTTGCTTGCAACACTTCACTTGTCCGGTAAACGTAAATTCAGCGCTTGCTCCCCCCGCATGAAGTTTTTAGTCGCGCCGAGTTTCTGATCTTCGGAGCTTATGGTTATTGCCACCAACCGCGTGGCGATTGCGTTGTGCGGCATGCCGTCTCTGCCGGCCGCGGATAGAATCCACGGCCGGGACTCTTGACTCAAAATGCTACTAGGATGTACCGAGCCGCAGGGCCTTCAGACCTAGACCCAGAGCGATCGACAATGCCCCAAGCAGGCCCAACAGCGGGAAGTAGCTACCGGTCTTCGGCAGCTTCTTCGGTGCTGGTTCTGCAGCAGCCACTTCGACCGGGGCTGGATTTTCAGCCGGCCCAGCAAGAACCAGCATCGGAAGATCGGCCTGTGGCGCAGGAGGTGTCGGTGGCATGCTCCCAGTCCGCTTGATTTCCTCTGCAATCACAACTTCTGGTTGCTCGACTACCTGCTGTGCATCTACCTTCATCCCTTTCTTGAGACCAAATGCATCTACCATTTGCCCATTGACATTGAATTTCTGGCCGTTGGGAATCTTGAACTTCTGATTCTTGCCGTTATCCATCGTCAAGATCACCGAGTTGGGCGGACTGACAAACCAAACGGTGCCAGTCACGGTTTTAATGGTGGTGATCATCCTTGGCGTGGTCGTGGTAATGACCTGTCTTTCCACTTTCATGCCTGGCTGAAGCTGGTGGACGTTTAGTTGCTTGCCCTCAACGGTCACGGTTGTGCTCTCTGGAACATTGTCGAAATGCCGCAGCGTTCCATCTTCCATCTTGACTACGACGCTGTTGCCAGAGACGTAAACGATTTCGCCGCGTTCGACCTGGATCTGCTTAGTTGGGGCCCCGGCCTGCGCTGTTTTCGTCGTGGTCTGAACTTGCGCCTGGACTGTGAAGGCGATTGCGAGTAATGCAGTGCTTGCCACCATCAGTTTGTTTATGACTCTTGTTGTTGGTTTCTTTGCGATCATTTGTGATTCTCCCTTTTGTAGATCTCAGCGACTGCAGATTTGGACTGACTAGTTCCCCCGTGAGACTGGCCTAAACTTGTAATGGAGGCGTGCACAATAAACCGTTGCGGCGCGCTCCCCACGTAGTAGAAGGGAAAGCACGTAACGAGGGTCAGTGACGTCCCTCGAGTCGGATTCAGCACGGAAATGTCTTCCGGACTCACAATCTGGATATTCTCGACCACGTAGATGTCTGGCTGGCCGCTACGAACGAGGTCAATCTCATCGCCCAACGCCAGATGCTCCAGGCCGCGGAAAAAGCCGTCGCGGTGTCCTGCTATGCCAAGATTGCCTGCTTCTCCCACCCTCGCCGTTCCGAGGATCCGGCCGACGCCACGGTTCAAGGTCAGGTCATCCGTGTCGTTATAAACGGGCACCTCCAACTGAATCTTCGGAATGCGAAGCACCGCCAGGGGACGATCCGCTTTGTTGGCTAGACTCCCCATGTAAGCACTCACACGCTTCGCAGACCACAAACTAAAGTCAACACGCGAACCGGAAATCGGATCGTTCATCGGGGCT
The DNA here is from genome assembly GCA_963781995.1 of uncultured Acidobacteriota bacterium. Taxonomy (GTDB): domain Bacteria; phylum Acidobacteriota; class Terriglobia; order Acidiferrales; family UBA7541; genus Acidiferrum. Next base: position 766,202 of record CAWAHR010000002.1, read on the forward strand.
GTAATTTCCGAAGATTGGGCTGGATCCGCCATAAATCTCTTGACGGCAGTGCGTGCAGAGACTGTCCTGTGAATCCATGCGCCGCCCCACACTGCCAGGAGCGTCAATCCTGTTCCCATCAGGACACGCTCGATCCTACGAGTTCGCATGAAATCTACTTTCAAAGTTCTGGCGACCTCGCCCGCATAACACAGGTCTATCTCGCACCTTTCCCTCAAAACTGCTCATGCGCCTGCCGCGTTATCCAACCAAACCAACGCTAGTTCGCGCCGACCTTTTGGTAATCGGAGTTTGTGGTTGTTACCACCAACTGCTTCGCAGTTGCCCCGAGAATGCTTTGCTGCTCATAGCTGGTGCCATCCGGCAGGCTGGCCATTACAACCTTCAACGTCACAACGTCTTTCTCCTGACCCATGTAGGTATCGATATTCAAGCCGGTGATTTTTTTAGCGGCAGCGTCAAACGTAAGAGTCATCTTGTCGCCAGGTTGGGCATAATCCGTGAAGGCTAGGTGCACCAAACCACCCGCCGGGTTCAAGGCTACTTTGCCTGCCTGGAAAGCTGCCTGCATTTTCTGAGGGTCGGGTGGCACGTACATGCCGAGGACGGCCTTCACGTCTTGCATGTAATCTTTCATTTCTTCTTTCTTATTCGCAATGACTTTTTGCTTCATCTTGCCGCCGCTCGGTGGCGCAGGAGGAGGACCGATCGGGGTCTTTTGGACTTTGCCGTCGGGACCGTACACGCAACTGTTCTTTGTCGGGGGCTTGGCGTCGCCCTTTAAAGTGAGCTGCGTTGTTTCGATCCAGCGATACTGGAGGAGCTTTTGCTTGTTTTCCGCGGCAGCCTGTTTCACGGCTGCGACCTTCTCCTGAATTTCACTATTCTGAGAAATAGCAGGAACAGTGATTGCGAGCGTCACCGCGCCGACCGTCAACAAACGCTTACTGATCTGAACAACGGTGCCAGTGATAGATTGGTTCCCGTTGGTAATTACCAGGCTGCGATTCATTGGGACTCTCCTTAGTCTTCGCGTCCGGTTACGCAAGCGATCAGCACTTGTCTTCAAAACTGCGGGGCGTCATATAGCCGCGCTCACCAAGACAAGGCTCGTCGCCACCATAAGTGACATCATCGCGGGCCCTTGGTGCTGTGAAATTCTTGAGGCAGATGATCTCCTTCAGCTGGAACTTAAACTGCCAAAATCATGCCTTTTGCAGGGAACTCTGGCTACTAGGGGAACCCCTAGTCTACTCAGTGGGTGGATCTTGGGAGGGCACGCGTGAATGGCCAAGTGGGCCATTCCCTACTTTTCTCCCAACCACCCTGCCAGGCGTGTGGTTAGTGCTCTGGAGAGTGCATAAGGTATGCAAATGAAAAGGGGCCCGACCAGTACGGCCGCGCCCGGATGCACCGAGTGGTAAAGGACCAGTTGAAATACGAGGTCCATGACGATCCCTATGGCGAGCAGGTTGCGGATGGCCGCCACTCCGCTTCGCAAGAATTCTCTTCGATGTCCAGGGCTGAAGTGCGGACCGAACAGGTAGGGCGGATTTCCCGCGCTGGCGTCAGCCAGACCACCGCGAACCCCCAAGACGATGGCAATGATTGGCTGCAGGATGAAGCGTAAGCGTCCAGGCCCGGTAAAGCGCTGCGGAAACCGGGGACAGACGGGACGCTTCCGTGGCACGCGTGTGGCGCATCCACAAAGCCGAGATTAACCTTTTTGCGTGGCCTACCGTTTTTCTTGCAAAGGGTGGGCCTCTCTTCGCCTTTGGTGCGTGAGACGTTCTTGCTCGCTCGGGGTATTCTATTGAGCTACCGGTTAGAATAAAACTGGTAGGGGCGGTGGGGATCGAACCCACGACCTTCGGCTTAAAAGGCCGCTGCTCTACCACTGAGCTACGCCCCTACGGACACAAACTTTTATTGTACAGGAATTTAGTATAACCCGCTTGCAGCGCGCAGCAGGGTAAACCCTCGCTAAAATGCGGAGCAACTCATCCCTTACAAGCGCCGAAACTTCGTCGCTTCACTTGATCGGCCGCTTACTTTTCCACTCGTGCTCACGGCGCAGCCGCGACTGGTGTTTCTTCACCTGGCTCTCGATTTCGCTGAACGCCTTCTTGCACCCCGCCAGCACATTCTTCCCGTTGCCCGTGGCGTGCAGCGTCCCGTTCGGCAGCGATAGCGTCAGCGCACAAGACTGCTCCTCCGTCCTCTGGTTCCTGGAAAACACTCCCTTCAACTGAATCATGTCCGGCTGATAGCTCTTCAGCAGCCGGTTCAACTTATCCAGCCGCCGCATCACCTCCACGGCCACCGGCTGTTGTGCGTCCACATGCTTGTAGCTGATTGATATATTCATGATTGCACCTATGGGGATTGGAGCGAACAAAGGAAGGGTGGCGACGCAACTTCTTTCCGCACCGCATAACAAGCCCAGCATAACAAGCGGCAATCCCCGGTGCAATCCCCACTGCATTGACATCCCGCGCGCGAATTTCTAGCCTAGCAGTGCACAACCGATGCGCCCGACGAAAACTGCCAACCCAACTCCGCAAACTCCAGGACGGCTGCGCATCGGCCCGGCCGGCTGGTCCTATCCCGACTGGTCCGGCTACGTCTATCCCACACACCGCCCGAAGGGCTTTCACGAAGCTACCTTCCTCGCCCAGTTTTTCGACACCATCGAAATCAACACTTCCTTCTACCAACCAATCCGACCCGAGCATGCCGCCGCCTGGATTGAACGCGTTGCCGAAAATCCCGCCTTCCTCTTCACCGCAAAACTCTGGCAGCGCTTCACCCACGAGCCCTCGGCCAGCGCTGAAGACGAGCGAGCCGTGCGCGCCGGCTTCGACGTCTTGCGCTCCGCAGGCAAACTCGGCGCCGTGCTTCTGCAGTTCCCTTTTTCCTTCCACCAAACGCCGGAAACCACCGCTCATCTTTCTGCCCTGCTAAAGCGCTTCGCTGACTATCCCCTCGTCGTTGAGCTTCGCCACGCTTCCTGGCAAAACCAAGCCAGCCTGCAACTCCTGCGCGAACACAACGCCGGCTTCTGCAACATCGACCAGCCCATCATCGGCAACTCCCTCAAGCCAGCCGCGGAGAGCACCTCGCCCGTTGGCTACGTCCGCTTTCACGGCCGCCGCTACGACACCTGGTTCAGCGACGATCCCAAAATCCCCGCTCATGAACGCTACAACTACCTCTATTCCCTCGAGGAGCTCGCTCCCTGGGTCGCACGCATCCAAAACGTGCAGCAACACACCCGCGACACTTACGTGGTCACCAACAACCACTACCAGGGCAAAGCCGTGGTAAACGCCCTGCAACTCCTCAGCATTTTGAAAGGAAGCAAACTGAAAGTGCCCGATGAACTCCGCCAGCACTACCCGCAGCTCGAACCGATCGCCAGCGAAATGCCGGCGGCGCCCACACTTTTCCCGCTCGGTTTACCTTCAGGGAAAAAATCGCAGGGCACTACTTCTTGAAGAGGTTTTCAAACGCCTGCCGGGCATCCAATGGCCGCGATGGAGACGGAGCCTCCACCGGAACCTGCGCCGGCTGCATGTACGACGTCGGCGCCGTATCCTTTTCCACCGTGGTGCGGAACTCATAAAAACTGCAATCGTTCTTCGCATCCTTCGGTGTAACCCGCGCCGGAATCGCCTGCGTGCATTCAAACTGCGCGCCCGAATCGAAATACCGGCACTGCTTGCAAGAATGCAACTCAAATCCGCACTTTGGGCATTGCCCCTTGACATCGAATCCCGAAACCAGCACCGCTCCGCAATTCGAGCAGCGCGCCCGGGTCACCGTTCCCACCATCCGCGGCGTGCGCGGCCCCAGGTGATCCGTGGCTCCCCGCGGGCCTCCCTGCGGTGGCTTGCGATCCGGTCTTTCTTTCTTTTCATGCTTTTCCGCGTCACGATAGCCGCGGTGGCCGTACTTGCGATCCACAAACGCCTCCGTCCGTCAGTCTCAACGGACTGCCACTTCACTGTGCATTTACACAACTACTTTAGGGTTCTCTGTGCGTCTTATATCCAATCGGGTTGCTACAATCGCTCGGCAGGCCAGCCTTCCCCAATGAAGTGTTTCTGGATTGCCGGGTCGCGAGAGCAGGAGATGGGACAACTATGTTTGTAGTCCTCTGGGAGTACGAAGTCAAGCCCGGTTGCGAGGAAAGCTTTCAATCAGTCTATGGCCCCCAGGGTGACTGGGTCCAACTGTTCCAGCTCGATCCGCACTTCCGGGAGACTCGCCTCCTTCAGGACATTTCCCACGCTCGCTTCTACTTCACCCTGGACTACTGGGATTCCGAAATTTCCTATGAACACTTCAAATCCGTGAATCACGCCGCCTACGCCGCCCTCGATCGCGCCACCGAACACTTAACCGTTTCTGAGCGCGGCCTCGCCAGCTTCACCTTAGAAACTCTGTCATCCTGAGCCCATCCGACGAGGATGGGCGAAGGACCTCAACTCGAAACTGGACTACCCAACAAACGGACTTGCACAAACTTTAGCCAAAAAGCCGCACCAATCCATCCGGCGGCAAATCCGGCTGCAAAAATGTCCGGGGACTTCCTGCTCTTCGCATCACCGCTTCCGCAGCCATATATCCGCTGCGCACCGCCCCTTCCATCGTCGCCGGCCAGCCGGTATCCGTCCAATCGCCGGCCAGAAACATCCCGCCAATCTTCGTCTCTTGCTTTGGACGCCAACGGTCCACGCCAGGTTGCGGTGAAAATGTAGCCGCCGCCTCCTTAATGACCGTGGCCTTCAGCAGCTTCGCTCCACGCGCAGCCGGCAGCGCGTGACGCACCTCTTTCAGGCACAGATCAATAATCTCCTGCCGCGGCTTTTGCAGCAGATCATAGGAAGCGCTGATTACCAGTTGCAGGTACTGCCCTTTATCTTTCCCTGCCCCGTTGCCGGTCCCGTAAAGCGCAGTCTTGTTAAAAATCCACTGCGTGGTTGTCTCCAGCAGCGTCACAAACGGCTCGCGCATCACTTCCCGGTCAAACCACAAATGCACTCCGGTGATCGGCGCCACACCGATTTTTTCCAGTTGCGCGAGCCCCGGCTCAAATTTCTTCATCTCCTCCGTCGCCAATTCGGCCATCGCCGTATGAGGCACCGCGAACACATAGGCATCGGCCGTCTCCAGCCGTCCGCCATCGAACTCCACCCCGGTTATGGCGCTATTTTCCAGCCGAATCGCGCGCACCGGCATCCGCAGATTCACTTCCCCGCCGCGCTTTTCGATCTCTCCTTTGCACCCATCGTAAAGCTCCGCCAGCGGCACCGCCGGCACGCCCATCCGGTAACCCGTCCGGTTCGACAAGAAACCCTTCCAGAACACGTCCACGCCATATCGCGCATCGGTCTTGTCCAGTTCCTCGTCGAGAGCGCTTACCAGCACCACGCGCCAGAATCGCTCGATCGCCCCCGGCGTCTGTTTCCGCCGCTTCAGCCACTCCAGCATTGAAACGCCGCCCGGCTCGTCCAAATCCGCCGTGTGTCCCTTGCCGCGCAAAATATCCAGCATGGCCCAGGCGATGCTCCGTTTGTCGGCCAGCGTCAGCGGCGAAAACGTCGCAAACGACCCGGTCATGTGAAACGGCGCAGGCAAGATTCCGGCTTGCATCTCGCCGATGCGTCCCTGCGGGTCCTGAAACACCAGCCGGTCGAAAAATTTGATCTTCCCGGCGGAACCAACCCGGCGGTAGAAATCTTCCAGGTTCGTGCAGCAGCCCAGAGTCACATGCTGACAGTTGTCCACATGCTCGCCATCGGGCAACACATAGGACGTTGCCCGGCCGCCCAGGTATGGCCGCTGCTCAAACAAGCGCACTCGCCAGCCGCCTTCAGCCAGCGCGACGCCCGCCGACAGCCCCGCCAGCCCCCCGCCGATCACGATCACATTTTGCAATGATATTCTCTTCCGTGTGGCGCCCAAACCGCGCCTTGGCCATCAACATCATCTTCTCCGGCTTGGAGAGCCGCATGCGCTCGCCAAACACGGCAAAATCCACCGACTCGATCCGCGCCAGCAGCGCGCTGTACGTATGCACCAGCAGCCACAGCGTGCCCCGGCTGTCTTCCTCGATTAGCTCCAGCAACGCCGAGCCCTCTTCATACATCTTCCACGCGCGGTCGGCCTCAAATCGCAGCAATTCGCGCACGCCCAGCGTCGCCTCGCCGCGGCCCAGATCTTCTTTTGCCACGCCATAGCGAACCAGATCCTCTTCCGGTAAATAAATTCGCCCGAACGAGTAATCCTCGCGCACGTCGCGAAGAATGTTCGTCAATTGAAACGCCAACCCCAGTTTCTCCGCCAAATCCAACGCCTTCGAATCGCTGAATCCAAAAATGTGCGTGCATGTCAGCCCCACCGTTCCCGCCACGCGATAACAATATTCCTTTAGCCGCTCGAACGTCGGATATTCCCGAATCGTCAGATCCATCTCCGCGCCGCTGATCAAATCATGCAAATAGCGCGCCGGCATCCGAAACCTTTGCATCGTATCCACCAGCGCCGGCAAAACCTCCCGCTGTCCAAACAAAACATCCGCCTGCAGCGACCTCGCTGCATTCCCATCGAACGCCTGCGACTGGCCCGTTACTGCCTCGTCCAGAGCGGCTCTCCATCTCGCCAACCCGCGCTGCTTTACCCCCACATCCGTGCCTTCATCCGAAACGTCATCAATCAGCCGCATGAACGCGTACAGCGCCACAATGCCATCACGCTTGGCTTTCGGCAGCAGAAAGAACGCCGGGTAGAAGCTGCTGTGCGCCGTCCGCGCGATCTGATGGCACTGGCTGTAAGAAGCCGCAATCTCGGCAGGCCCGGAAACCGCCGCGACATGATCTGCTCCTTCGCGAGCAAATCCTCCATTGCGATTCACGTCCGAATTCCCAATTATGTGCGTAATCAACGCCCGCCCTAGCAGCCTAACCTGCTTCACCCTGCTCACTTCCGGCCGCCGGTGCAGCGTGTCGTATCCCATCGCCTCGATCGAGTCCAGCACCGCCAGCCCGCCGCGGCTGAACATCTCCAGGTCTACGCTCAGCTTACCTTCCACCCTCTTCGCGAGCGGCCGGCCCTTCGCGAATAATCCCCGTGTGTATTCAATCAATTCCTTCATCAACGATTCATAGCGATGATCGAATTTTCGCCCAACGATATCGGCTTCGCTCAACCCATGCGCCGCCGCGCGATCCAGCGGAATGTAAATCCGCCCGATCTCCAGATCCCGTGAAACGTCCTGCCAGAAATTCGCCAACTGCAATGCGGTGCACGTCGCATCCGAAAGCTTTTGCCGCTCTTCGTCGCGATACCCGCACAAATACAGCACCAACCGCCCCACCGGATTCGCCGAATACACGCAATAATCCAGCACCGCGTCCCACGTCGGATACCGCTTCACCACTTGATCCTGCCGGAACGCCTTCAACAAATCCGCAAACGGCTGCTTTGGCACATCCTTCGCCACAATCGTCTCGCGCAGCGCCACAAACACCGGATGCCGCGCCCGCCCCTCATAACAAGCGTCCAGCTCGCGCTCCCACCAATCCAGCAATTCCAGCGCCCGCTCTCTTACCGGAATCTCATCGCCCAGGTCATCCGCCCACCGGCAATACGCATACAAATTGTAGAAATGCTGGTGCAGTTCCTTCGGCAGCAGCCACGAAGCAACGTTGAAATTTTCGTAGTGATGGGTCGCCAGCCATCGCGTGTACGTTTGCGCCTCCGCCGGCGCACAACCATCCGCGGGCAGCTTTCCGGCAATCTCCAATTCGCCCGGGCGCAGCATTAGCTGTTTCCGTCCTCTTGGCTATTCTGTTTAATCTTGGATTGACGCAAAAAGGTGGCCTTCACCAGTCACCCATAACAACCAGTCACTTCAGCAAACCTTCTTCACCGGCCACTGGTCGCTGGTTACGATCTCTCCCCACCAGTCACTTCTCAAGGCCTCACTGCCAGCTTGATTTCCCCGCTGCGCGTCTTCATGCGCTCGAACGCCTGCGGCAGGTCTTCCAATCGAATGTCCTCGGTCACAAAATCGTGTGCCGAGACGTCCCCGCGCCGGATCGCTTCCATCGCCTCACGAATGAATCGCGGGGTATGGTGAAACGGCGATATAATCTTGATTTCCGAATAATGAATGGACGCCGGCTCAATCTCCACGCGCGTTCCTGTCGGCAGCCCGCTGAAGAAATTCACCACCCCGCCGCGCCGCACCATCGCCAGCGCCTGTTCCCAGGTTGCGGGATTTCCGGCGGCCTCAACCACCGAGTCCGGCCCCCGGCTGTCGTCCGTCAATGCCCGCACCGCGGACGCCACATCCGAAGTCTCCGTAACGTTAATCGCCGCCGCGGCGCCCAACTTCCGCGCCACCGCAAGCGGACCTTCGCGCCGCGCCAGCGCAATCACCCGCACTCCCCGCCGCGTCAGCATCCGCACAAACATCAATCCAATCGGCCCGCACCCAAGCACCACGCTGGTGTCGCCCGTGCGCACTTCCATCTCGTGCACGCCGCGCAACACGCAAGCCAGCGGTTCCACCAGCGCCGCGCTGTGGTCATCCACGGAATGCGGCACTTCCAGCATGTTTTCCCGCACGATGCGCCCGGGAATCCGCATGTAATCCGCGTAAGCGCCGTTATTGAACAGCAGATCGTCGCAAAGATTTTCCTGCCCGCGCCGGCAGTGATAACAACGCAAGCAAGGCGCTGAGTTTGCCGCGATCACCCGCGTCCCCAGCCGCCACCGGGGATCCACGCGCTTCCCCATGGCCACAATCTCGCCCACCACTTCATGCCCGAACACGGCGGGCGGTTGAATCATCTTCGCGTGGTACCCGCGCTTCCAAACTTTTAGATCGGTCCCATCGGTCAGCGCCAGGCGCACCCGCAACAGCACTTCATCCACGGCCAGCGCCGGCACATCAATCTGCTCGATGCGCAGGTCCTCGCTGCCGTACAGCACCGCCGCGGTCATCCGTGAAGGCACAACAATCTTCGCCTGGACGACCGTTTCTTCCAGTCCGATCTCCGCCTTCTTTGGGGACGCTGTTTTCATACGTGCGTTATCAGAATCTTTAAGGATTCTTCCGTCGGATGAGCCGCCAATTCCAAGCCCTCCTGAATTCTAGCCAATGGGAACCTGTGCGTGACGATATCCATTACCGGCAGTTTCTTCCCCAACACCAGTGCCGCCGCACTTTCTTGGATGTCTACGGCCGCACTATAGCTGCCTAGGATTTCTTTCTCGTCGATCCCCACCGCCGCGGCAGGAAACTCTATCTTGGTTACGGGGTCGTTCGCGGCAAACAAGAGCACACGCCCCCCAGCTCTCGCCGCCGCCAGCGCTTCCACCACCACTGCTGGATGCGCTACGGCCACCAGAACTGCGTCTGCTCCTCGGCCCTCCGTGCGGGCCTGGATTTCTTTGACTAGCTTACCACTTACTGGGTCAAAAGACTCAAGTGCCCCCAGCCGCAGACTCTTTTCCCGCCGCCGCGCCACCGGGTCACTCGTATAGATGCGCGCCCCTTCGGTCTGGGTAACCATCAGCAACTGCAGCCCGATAGGCCCACAGCCGATGATCAGCACCGTTTCCCCGGCCGCCACCCGCGCCTTTTGCACCGCTTTGACGATGGTGTTGACCGGCTCGATAAACGTCGCCTCTTCAAAGCTCACGTTGTCCGGCAGCGCCACGATTCCGCGCTCCGCCACCCAGGGCATGGCTTTCACGTATTCCCCAAATCCCCCGCCATTCGGCGTGAAGCCCCCCGTCAACCCTGTGGTCTTGTATAGCTTGCATTGTGAAAACATTCGCCGCTCGCAAAAGAAGCACTTCCCGCAGGGAATGTGGTGAAAACTCATCACCCGGTCGCCCAACTTCCACTTGGTGACGCCGCGCCCGATCCCGACCACCGTCCCCGCCAGTTCGTGTCCCAATATTTGCGGTGGCTGCACATACCCGTAAAAAATCTTCTTGATGTCCGTCCCGCAAACCCCGCAAGCCGCCACCTTGATGAGCACTTCGCCCTCGCCCACTTCCGGCACCGGTACTTCCTCCACCCGCACAATTCCCTTCTCGCGGTACACTCCCGCCCGCATCGTCTTCGGGATCGGCCCCAGCGTCCGCACCTGTTCCACCATCATCCCCGCCCCGCTCATCGCGTCGCCGCCTCGCTGACCTGTTTCGTACTCTCCAGGTTCGCCAATTCCCCCACAAAACTTTCCAGGAACTCAGCCAGCACAACCCCTGCACGCTTGCTCTGTTTTCCAAAACGAATCAGCGCTGGCAACGCCAGTGGATTCTTTGCCAGTTGCACCAAAACCTTCGAAAGGCTCACTTCCTTCTGCTCGGATAGTGTCAGATTAAAATTGATCGGGAGATCTTCCGTCGCCGCATCGCTAATCGCGCGAATCACCACGCTGCGGGATCCCCACGCCGACGCCTCCTTAACGATTTCGAAGCTTTCCATATCCACGGATTGCGCTCTCGACGCGCACGATTTCTTCTGGCTCGCCTTCACCAAAATTTGATTGGTCGTGAACAGGCAATTTGCGTCTTTCGCGCCGCGTTTCAGCGCGATCTGTCGAAGTTCGGCATCCACCTGGAGGCGATCTGTCCTTGGATCCGCATGGTACATCTCAGCGATGAGTTCCCGTGGCGCGATGATGTCTCCCACATCCAGCGTTTCGCACAGCGCTCCCGCCAGGCCGCTCGAAACGCACACATCAAAATATTGATCCTTATCCGCCATCCTCATCATCAGATCCATGGCCAGCGACGCGGCTTCAGCGCCCATTCCCGTTATCAGGACAGTCACTTCCGCCGCTCCAATCATCGTCCGCCGCAGTTTCAGCCCTTGATAATCGATCAGGTCGAACGCACGAAGCTTCCGCCAACCCGCAAACTCCGCCTCCACCGCAAATGTCACCAGCACCTTCATTCCCAAATCGTCCCTGGGATTCTTCCCATCTCCGAATCTTTACTCCATTACCTTATTACTTCTTTACTTCATGGCTTCCTTCTTCACGCCGCTAATCTCATCCTCTTCGCCCGCCGCGCCGAAACATATCCATTCGCCTGATACCACCGCACCGCCCGCTCCAGTGCCGCCGCCACCGGCCCCGGCTGAAAGCCCAGCTCCCGCTTTGCCCGCGAAGCGTCCACAAACATCTTGTGCCGGGCGATCTTCACGCCTTCCACCGGAATCTGCGGCTCTTTCCCCATCAGCCGCGAAAAGGCCGTCTCCACGTAGGCTACACCCAGCGCCACCCCGTGCGGAATTTTCATCACCGGAGCCCGCAAACCCGTTATCTTGGCCAGGGCATCCAGCAACTCTTTCAGCGTCAGGTTCTCCGCCCCCAACAGGTACCGTTCGCCCACTTTTCCGCGTTCCGCCACCAGCAGGTGCCCCGCCGCGCACTCTTCCACGCCCACAAAATTCAATCCTGTTTCCACATACCCCGGCATCTTGCCATTCAGGAAATCCAGAATGATCTTCCCCGTCGGCGTCGGTTTCCAGTCCCACGGCCCCACCGGCGTCGTCGGCATCGCCACGATCACCGGCAACCCTTCCTTCGCCGCTTCCAGCGCCTCCTGCTCTGCCATCCACTTCGAGCGCTTGTAATGCCCCACCATCTCTTCCAATTTCGCATCCGTGGACTCGTTCGGCAGCTCCGCCCGGTCCACCGCGATCGTCGCCACGGTGCTAGTGTAAATCAACTGTTCCACGCCCGCGTGTTTCGCCGCCGCCAGCAAATTCTTTGTCCCACCGACGTTCGAATCGTAGATCTCCTGTGATTTTTTGGCCCACAGCCGGTAATCCGCCGCCACGTGATACACCCGCCGCACTCCCGCCATCGCGCGTTCCAGCGAAGCGGCGTCCCGCAAATCCCCGGTTACATACTCCAGCGGCAGATCGCTGATCGCCCGGTTGCTGCTGGACGCCCGCATCAGCACCCGTACCGATTCCCCGCGCGCCACCAGTTGCCGCGCTACGTGGCTGCCCAGAAATCCCGCCGCTCCAGTAACCAGCGTGGTCATCCTTTGCGCGCCCTTTCCCGCTTTTCTCCCAACCCGCCCCGCAACTGCCACGTCAGCATCTTCCAAAAATCCCCGGCCTTCGGATTCATCCCCAGAATCGCCGCGGTCTCATATCCCGAGTGGCTGGCGCACGGCTCGCATTGCGGATTCATCCCCCGCCCGAAATTTTCCCACATCGTGTTTTCCAGCAGACCCTTGTAGTGTTCCTCGTATCCATAATTCAACTGAGCGCACGGCGCGGCCCAGCCACGCGGCCCATACGCCGGGTTGCCCCACGAGCAGCAATCCAATTCCCGTTCCCCGCGAAGGTACTCCAGATACACCGGCGACGTCAGCAGGTTGTACTCGCTCAGCAACTCGCTGGCTTCGCGAAATCTCTGCTGCCTCTTTTCATGAAACACCCCCGCCGAATTCCGGCACATCTTCCCCGCCGGAAAGTGCGGCGAAAGCGTGTACCCATCCACGTGCATCGCATGCAACCTCTCGTATAGCCTGGCAACGTCGCTGATATCCGAATCCGGATAAATCGTCGTCGTCACCACCACAAAAAATCCCGCGTTCTTCGCCGCCTTCACGCCATCCAGCGCTTCCAGAAACAGTCCGGGCCGCCCCGCGCGCGCATCATGCGCCGCTTCGGTCCCGTCCAGCTTCACATTCCAGAAAAAATTCGTGTACGGCGGAATCATGTGCAACCTCCGCCGGATCAGCGTCCCGTCCGTGCACAAAAAAAGATGCTTCCCCTGTTCCAGAATCTCTCGCGTCAGCCGCGCAATTTCCGGATACTCCAGCGGCTCGCCGCCGCAAATGGCCACCACCGGCGTGTCGCATTCCTTCATCGCCGCCAGGCACTGCTCCACCGTCAGCATCGCGCACTCTGCTGCCGCCGCTCCATTGCCGCCGCCGTTCGCGCCACCGCAGTTCGGCGCGCATTCTCCCAACGGGTCCAGCGACAACATCACCGGGATTTTCTTGTCATCACGAAGTTTCCGCGACGCGAGGTATCTCGCGGAATCCAGCACTAAGCCAAGGGGATACCGCATTCGTTCGCTTAGGAAGCGCTCCTTTCGCGCTTGGTATATAGCCCGCTCCGCAATCTGAACTCGCCCGGCGAAAACTTGCACGCGTTGTACTCTTCCGCGCGCTTGGCCTGGTTCCGGTAGCGTGCCAATGCATAAACTGGAAAAGAATTCTTATACAGGTGATACTTCAGATAAAACACGCCTGGAAATCCCGTCCCGGTAAAATCGTCTTCGCTCCACGACCCATTCGCGTTCTGCTGCTCCACCAGATACGCCGCCGCGCGGCCCACCGCCGGATCGTTGCGGTCCACTCCCGCCAGCAGTCCAATCAATCCCCACGCGGTTTGCGAAGGCGTGCTGTTTCCCTGCCCCTTCGTGGATGCCATCTCATAGCTCAGCAGCGATTCGCCAAAGCTTCCGTCGGCCTTTTGCACCTGCCGGAGCCAGGAAACTGCCCGCGCGCAATAGTCCTGCGCCGTCAGCGAAACTGTTTCCAGCGCCCGCAACACTCCGCTGGTCCCGTAAACATAGTTCACGCCCCAGCGCCCGAACCACGAACCGTCCTTGCTCTGATCTTTCGTCAGGAAGCCCACCGCTTTGCGCACTACCGGATGCTCGGCAGGCCAACCGAACCGTCCCAGGCATTCCAGCACCCGCGCCGTGACGTCCGCTGTCGAGGGATCGATCATCGCGTTGTGGTCCGCAAACGGAATGTTGCACAAAATCTTCTTGTCGTTGTCGCGGTCAAACGCGCCCCAGCCGCCATCGCGATTCTGCATGCTCAGCAGCCACTGCACGCCCCGCCGCAGCGCTGCCTCCATGCGATTTTCGTCCGGAAATTTCACCCGTTGCAATGCCATCAGCACAAATGCAGTATCGTCCACGTCGGGGTAAAAATCATTGCGGTATTCAAACGCCCAGCCGCCCGGCTCGGCATCCTTGTTCTTGACCTGCCAGTCGCCGCCGCCCAGAATCTGCTTCGTCAACAGCCAATCCGCGGCCTTCACCAGCGCAGGATGGTCCGGCGGCAGTCCCGCCTCTTCCAGCGCCACCATCGCAATGCATGTGTCCCAGACCGGCGAAACGCACGGCTGCAGCCGAATCGTGTCGCCTTCTTCGATTTCAAATCGCGAAAATTCCTTGATCTCCCGGAACGTCAGCGGATCGTCCGGCCCATGCCCCAGCGCCATCAGCGCAAAAATCGAATTCATCATCGAGGGATAAATCGCCGCCAATCCCTCGGTGCGTTCCATGTGCTCCAGCATCCACTGCTTCGCTTCCCGCAGCGCCTTGTTGCGCAACGGCTTCCACGGCAGCTTTTCGTAAAGCTTCAACCCGCGATCCACCGCCAAAAACAGATTCTTCCAGGAGACCAACTGCTTGCTCCAGCTAAAAGCCGCGGTCTTCTGCGATGGATCCTTGAACAGCTCATCCACCCGCGCGTGCTCCGGCAAACGGAACTCCGGCCGCAACGCGGAAAGTATCGCCATCGGAATCACGATCCCCCGCGTCCAGGAAGACATCTCGTAAATGTTGAGGTAAAACCAGTTTGGCAGCAGCATCAGCTCCGGCGGAATCGCCGGTACCAGCTCCCATCCCACCGAGCCCACCAGCGCCAGATAAAACCGCACGTAAGAATTCGTGTGCTCCAGCCCGCCCAGCCGGTGCACCGCCTCGCGCGCTTTCGCCAAGGGCGCGGAATTCGGCGAGTCGCCCGCCAGCTTCAGCGCAAAATACGCCTTGCACGTCGCGTTCAGCTCGGACGGACCACCGGGATAGATCGGCCAGCCGCCGTCTGGCAATTGCTTCTGCCGCACATAATTCGCCAGCTTCGCGATGCGCGAAGGCTCAGCCTTGCCCAGAACATAAAGGTAGTAAATGTAATCGGATTCGAGGGTGGTGTCGGCTTCCAGTTCGCCGTGCCAGTAGCCTTCTTCAGCCTGCACCGACAGCAGGTACTCCGCCCCGTTCTGCACGGCGGTTTCAATCTTTTCCGCCCAGCCTTCTTGACGCCACGGTGCGGGCGCTGGCGCTACGGGTAGCTCTTCTCCTACGCGTACAAAGGACGCCATCTATGCTCCCCCCAGAGCAGATCGATCGGGAACTTGGGGATACACTCCAAGCCGCCCCCATGAAACCCCTTAAATTCTCTGATGCCTTGGACTTCCGGAAGGTAACCTGGTGCAGGCCAACCAGGTACCCCCAGTACTTTCTTATTATCGCCGCCGATTACAAGGCGGTCAACGCCTAAGATACCAATCCGGCAGCCCTCTGTTGCCAGAAATTGTCACAGTTGCACCCCACCCGGGCCGTCCAACATTCGATGCACCAAAACTTCTAATGGGCCAGGCAGCGGCTCCCCCTCGCGTTGCAACACGGACGGCTTCTCCTGCAGCAGTTTCGATGGTAGCTTCATCCACAGGGGAGCCGGCGGCGCTTCACCTCCCACTGCCCCACGCAACACCAGCGCATGCGCCCGATCCAGCGCAATCTGGGCCGACTCCTTAAAATCCTCCCGCAAGGGATCAATCACCGCGAAATACAGCGAGGGCTTCACAAACTGCATCAGCGAATTACTCTCCAAAATCACCGCCGTGCTCCGTCCTTCGTCGCTCGCCACTCGCCACTCGCCACTCACCGCTTCCTCCAGCGCCTGCCGTAATAGCGGCAACCCCTCCGCCAGATAGCCCTGCTTCGTCCGCAACCAGAACGACCGCTCCGCCCCCGCCGCCAAAAACCGCGCGCTATCCGTCCCGGTATCCGCGCGCGTCTCCCAATCCAGCGCGCAAACATGCTCCTCCGGCGCGCAATCGCAATTCTCCCCGTTCTGCGCGCAAACCCCGTGCCCATACTGCGTAATCTTCCCGGCGATCCATTCCGTATTCGGAAACGCCGCAATGATGTCGCACACCAATTGCGTCTTCCCAATACTCCGCGTATGCCCGCCCACCACCACGAGCCTCCACGCCGTCCCCTCTTTCGTCTGCAAACTACCCATTCTTCTCTATGTCCTCTGCGGTTAAATCTTTTCTTCCAATTTTTTAATCCGGCCAGCCAATTCCGGCAACCGCGCAAACCAAAAATACGCTTCCTTGAACTGCTCCAGCGGCCGCGCCGGCGTCCCCCATACCGTCTGCCCCTTCCGGATAATCTTCCCCGTGGGAATCCCCGCCTGCGCCCCTGCAATCGCCCCGTCTTCAAGTGTACAGTGATCCGCGATCCCCACCTGCCCGCCCACCACCACGTGATTCCCTAGCTTGCTCGACCCGGAAATCCCCGTCTGCGCTGCAATCACCGTATGCGCGCCAATCTGTACGTTGTGTCCCACATGCACCAGATTATCCAGTTTCACTCCTTCCGCAATCCGCGTGTCATCCAGCGAGCCCCGGTCAATCGTCGTATTCGCCCCGATCTCCACGTCGTCCGCAATCTCCACCAAACCCGCCTGCGGAAATTTCCAATAGCGCTCTCCATCGAACGCATACCCAAATCCGTCCGCGCCCAACACTGCCCCCGCATGAATCTCCACGCGGTTTCCGACCCGCACTCCCGCATAAAACGTCACCCGCGGATGAATCCGGCAATTCTCACCAATCCAGCTACCTGCCCCAATCACGCTGTGGGCCCCAATCTGCGTTCCGTCGCCCACATGCACATCCTCTCCGATCACCGCATACGGCCCGATCCCCACATTCGCGCCGATTCTCGCCAGCGGCGCCACAATCGCCGTCGGATGAATCCCCACCGCGATCGGCGCTCGCTCCATCAGCAGCGCCGCCGCCTTGGCAAACGACACCTTGCTCTTCCTGCTGCGCAAAATTGTTTTCCCCGGTAACGCAATGCCCTCCGCCGCCACTACGCAACTCGCCTTCGAAGCCGCCGCCCGCTCCGCAAATTTCGCGTCCTCCACATAAATCAACTCTTTCGACCCCGCGCGTTCCGGCGCCGCCACACCGCTAATCTCCAGCGCCCCATCCCCCTCCACCCGTGCATCAATCGCCTTCGCCAACTCCGCCGCCGTCCACGTCATCCCCGCCTCCAATCAGCTCTTCTCTGTGCCCTCAGGGTCCTCTGTGGTGAATCCTCTTCCCTTCACAAAAACTCATAAAGCGGCGGCTCACCCTCCGGCCGGTTCTTCCACCGCGCATGAATCCAAACCCACTGCTCCGGATGCTTCCGTATGATTTCCTCGATGACCTTCGCAAATCGCTGGGTATTCTGCAAAATGTCCCGTTCCGCATCCCCTGTCCGGCTCAACTCCACCGGAGGTTCAAACCTCAGCCGGTACTTCCGCAGATTCTCATCCCAGAAGACATATCCCGGCACCACCGCCGCATCGGTATGCAGAGCCACCCGCGCGATTCCCGTCGTCGTGCAAGCCTGCCTCCCAAAAAAATCCACGAACACGCCTTCCCCAGGCATCGTATTCTGATCCGCCAGTATCCCCAGCGTTCCCGCGTCCTTCAAAACCTTCAGCATCATCCGCGCCGCTTCATTCTTGTAAATCGGACGGTTCCCCGACCGCCCGCGATAGTCATTCACCATGCGATCCAACTTCGCGTTGTCCAGCGGCCGCGCCATGTAGTGCAACGGAAATCCATACAACGCGTGCGCATACGAAGAAAGCTCCCACGCCCCAATATGCCCGGTCAGGTAAATCACGCCCTTCCCGCGGCTCTTCCCGGCCAGAAAATTCTCGTGCCCGTCTAACACCACCACATTCCCAATGTTTTCCCGCGTGTACTTCGGCAACCGCGCAAACTCCGCCGTCATCCACCCAAGGTTTCTTGCCATCCTCTTCAGTACCGCGCGCCTCTGCGCCTCACTCCACTCCGGAAACGCCAACCGCAAATTAAATTCCGCCGTCTTCCGCAACTTCGGCAGCAACGTCAGCAGCACCCGCGCGCTCCCCGCTGCCAATCCCCGCGCCACCGGCCGCGGCAATACCCCCAGCACCTTCACAAACGTCCATGCCACCGCATATTGCAGCCAGTCAATCATTTTGGATTGCGGCGCCCAGGCTGCCGTTTTGCGGTCGCTCGCACAAGGAAAAGTCATCGGAGATCGTTCGTATCGGTGCCGTCATTTAAGCTGTGCCGTTGGCGTCAAAAGCCTCGAGTTCTGAGTCTTTACTTTTAACTTTAAACTTTCAACTTTTAACTGTCTTCTTCCCTTCCAAGATACACCGACAATGCTAAACTCCTCTTTCCGTGACCCAAACCAGCGAAGCAATCCCCGAATCTCAGCCGCTCTCCCCCACCGCGCGCCTACTCTGGCTCGTCTTAATCCTAGCCACTCTCTACCTCTGCTACTTCCACAATCTGGGCGCCATCGGCCTCGTCGGCCCCGATGAACCTCGCTATGCCTGGATCGCCCGCGACATGCAAGAATCCGGAGACTGGATCACCCCGCGCCTCTACGGCAAACCCTGGTTCGAAAAGCCTCCGCTCTACTATTGGGGCGCCGCTCTAAGTTTCAAACTTTTCGGCGTCAGCGAAACTTCCGCCCGCCTGCCCAGCGCCATCTCCGCGCTTCTCGCTACGCTAGCATTAGCCTGGTTGGCCCTGCGCCTCCACGGCGCCGAAACTTCACGCTGGCTCCTGCTCCTCCTGCCCACCACCGTCGGCATGATCGGCTTCTCTCACGCCGCCGCCACCGACATGCCCTTCGCCGCCATGTTAACCATCGCCATGGTCTTCGCCGCGCGTCTCCTGAATTTGTTCCCTCCAAATCCATTTCCACCAATTCCATCACCTAATAGAAGCGCCCTCCGTTCCTTAACCTCCTCACCCTCCTTTACCTCCTTGCTCTTCGGTTTCTTCCTCGGCCTCGCCACTCTCGCCAAAGGTCCCGCCGCCATAATTCTCTCCGGCGGCGCCGTCCTGCTTTGGGCCATTTTCACCAAACGCTGGCGCGATGCCTTCCGCTGCCTCCAACCCGTGGCCATCGCCGGCTTCTGCCTCACCGCCCTACCCTGGTACATCCTCTGCGCCCGTCGCAACCCAGACTTCTTCCGCGTCTTCATCATCGAGCACAACTTCAAGCGCTTCCTAACCCCCGAATTCCAGCACCTGCAACCTTTCTGGTATTACATCCCCATTTCGCTCCTTGCCGTTTTTCCCTGGATATTTTTCCTCGCGCTGGCCAAGCTTCAAATCTTTGCAGCATGGAAGCAGAAAAGTCCCATCGGCTTCGCGGAAATCTTCTTTCTGTGCTGGGCCGGCTTCACGTTTCTGTTCTTTACCATCTCAAAATCAAAACTGCCAGGATACATCATGCCGGGCATCCCTCCGCTCATGCTGCTGTCGGCCCACGCAGCGGCTTCACACCTGAAAGACCCCAGCCGTTCCAGTCGCTGGCCCCTTCTCGCCACAGGAATTGCGCTTCTTGTCTTTGGATTAGCCCTGCAACGTGAAGCTCCTAAAATTCCTGCACTGCTTTGCGTGAGCCCGGTCTGCGGGATCACTCGCATCTGGGGCGTCGCCGTAGGCGGGGGAGTCGTCACGGGAATCCTGGCTGCCGCCCGCCGTTTACGATTTAGCTTTTTTGGGGCCGTTTTCGCCGTTTTGTTACTTGTCATCGAAATCGATCGCTTCCTCCCCAATCTGGATCCAGGTGTTTCGGCACGCGATGCTGTACGCACCGTCAGCAATGTCTGGCCGGATTTCTCCGCACAAAGGGCCGCCACCTGGGAACTAAAACGCTCCTTCGCGTATCAACTCGACTTTTACACTCGAGAGGAACTCTTTGCATGGAAGCCTGGGGATCCCAAGCCCGTTTGGGTCTTCGCCCCGAAGGGAAAACAGCAAGCGGTTGCCAGTTTTGGATATCGTTGTGTGAATTTTGCGGTGGATCCCGCGGTCATCCCTTGCCGGGACACGGTGTCACTTGGCAGGCTTGGCGGGCGCCCGGGCGGCGGGAGTGTTGGAGCTGACCTGCGTGGCCGGCAGCCGCGCTAGGAAGAACGTCACCACCCGATTTTCGTACTGCCGCTTTTCATCGTCCGGCAAATTCACAAAGTTTCCGTGCGCGATGATCGCCTGTTCCCGCGGCTCCGGCGCCTTCAAAAACATTTCCCGCGTGTACGACGAAAGCTCCGGGTCATCCGCGGCCTGAATGAACAATATCGGCACGCCATTCAGCGCTTTGAGATTCGCCGAAAGCGGCGGGTCATTCTTGTACTGATAGTTCATCCACTCAAAGCACATCTGCGCCGACTTCACCATCAACGGAAACCCGCCGACGCCGGTCTTTTCCACCCCAATCTTCACCATCTGCTTCGGGTAGTCATACACCGAATCCAGCACCAGCGCCCGCACCCGCGGATCCTTCTCCGCCTCGCGCAGCGCCGCATAAGCTCCCAGGTTGTAACCCCACAGGCCGAAACGCCCTGGGTCCACGTCGTTCCGCTTCGCCAGCGTATCAATGGCCGCGCGCACTTCGTCGGCTTCGCGATACCCGAACGTCGTCTCCCCCGAGTTCGCTCCATGCGCCGCAAAATCAAACACAAACGCGTTGTACTGGTGATCCTGCAGCGCCGATACCAGCGTCAGCAGTTCTCCGCGGCTGGACTCATACCCGTGCAGCAAAATAATCGTCGGCGCCCCGCGCAATCCCGGGAAGAACCATCCCCGGCGCTCTCCCATACCGGCGACCGTAAAATCCACCTCGTCGGGCCGTCCGGGGAAACTGGCCATGTTGATTTCGGAGCTGGTGCGCTGCGGCTTCACGATCCAATACGTCAGCACCCCCGAAATCACCACCGTGGCCAGCGCCGCAAAGAAAATCAGCGCAAGAATAATGATCAGGAGCTTGGTGTACCAGCGGCTTGGGTACCGCAATTCATCAACAATCGCCATGGTTTCAGCAGCAGCTCAGGCCAGCTTGGCCAAATTCCCTCTTGATGAGATTTTCAACACTATACCCAAATCGTAGCATGCGCTTTCCACGCGCCAACTTGCCTTCTGAGCACCATGTGCTCGATTCGTATCGGGTTTCGCGGGTGCTTTGGCAGGGTTTCCCCGGAATCGGCTATCATGGCACGTGCGCAAGCGTGCAGCACGCTTGCCCCTTCCGATGAACATTATTGATCTCCGCCAGACCACCGTCCGTCAGCTTGAGCCGCTGCTGCTTGAGGAAGCCCGCCATTGGCAGGAAGAACTCCACTGGGATTACCGCAGCGCGCTCGATCTCATCAAGCGCTTCCTGGATGCCCACGCGCTTTCTGGCTGCGTGGCATTTGAAGGCGGGCACGCGGTCGGCTACTCCTTCTACGTACTCGAGGACTACAAGGGGCTGATCGGCGGACTGTATGTTTCGCCGACCGTCGAGCAGGAGCCCGTCGGGCGGCGTCTGCTGGACGAAATGTTGTTTTCCATGCGCGCTCTGCCCCAGCTGCACCGCATCGAAGCGCAGTTGATGCCCTTTGGCGGCCCGGTGGACGCCGCGCTGCGCGACCAGGGCTTTCGCCTATACACCCGGCAGTTCATGCTGCTCGATCTGCTGAAGAAGAGCGAACCCGTGCCCAGCGTGAACTCCGGACTGCGCCTTGACCGCTGGAACGACCGCTACTTCGAGCCGTGCGCCAAGCTCATCTATCTGGCCTACGCCAATCACGTCGATGGCGACATCAACGATCAATATCGCACCCGCCACGGCGCGCTGAAATTCCTGAAGAACATCATCCTTCTTCCAGGCTGCGGCCAATTTCTGCCCAACGCTTCGTTCATCCTCCATCATCCGGGGAGCGAAGAGCTTGCCGGCGCCATCCTCACCAGCGAGGTTTCCTCCGGCGTCGGCCACACCACGCAAATCTGCGTCATGCCCGGCTTCCAGGGCCACGGCCTCGGCCGCATCCTGATGCTCACCGCCGCGGAAACCCTCCGCGGACTCCGGTTCCACGAACTCACCCTCACCGTCACCACCGAAAACCGCACCGCCGTCCATCTCTACGAGCGCCTCGGCTTCTCCAAAGTGCGAACCTTCACCGCCGGCGTCTGGCCGAAGTGAAGTCATCAGTTATCAGTAATCAGTGACGGAGCCTCGAGCCAGGTTCAACTCTTATTTAGTGCCTTTGAGTCGCTTCTGCGCATGCTCGAATTCGTCGCCCGGAAGCCATCTGATGTCCGCGGGTAGAGCGGCAGCGGCTTGCCCGAGGGAGTAACCGAAGTTGGCTAGCTTCGCGTCCCCCGTGAAATCCCAAGTTTCGACAAAAGCGTCGGCCGGCTTGTGGTAGTGGTTTTCGACGTAATCCTTGGACTGCGCATCGCCCCAAGCAAGATCTTTGCCCTTGAATTTCAGGCCTTCGCTAATAGAAAAAGCAGGAATCCCGACGCGCCCGAGGCTGAAATGATCGGAGCGGTAGTAGTGTCCCGCTTCCGGATGCGCATCCGGTTTGATGGCAAGCCCAAACTCCTTCGCAATCTTTTCGACTTCGGGATAAAACGTGGTGCGCTCCGCGCCGCTCACCTCAACCTCTTCGGGAATACCGATGGGCGCCAGCGCGTCGTAATTCAAATCCAGGATGGGCTGCACGGGAAGTTGCTCCAAATGCTTGCCCAGGTACTCGGAACCAAGCAGCCCTTGCTCTTCGCCAGTGACCGCGGCAAACAAAATTGAACGCGGCGGCGCAGGCTTCGTTCCCGCCCACACCCGCGCCAGTTCCAGCAAGATGCCGCAACCTGTCGCATTGTCCACCGCGCCGTGATAAATCTGATCACCTTTGGCCCGCGCGTAATCAATTCCAAAGTGATCGTAGTGCGCCGTGTATAAAACCGCTTCGGCTCGCTTCTGATTCTCCTCCGTTCCTTCGACCATCCCAAGCACATTGCGTGAAGCAAACGGCCGAATCGCCGACGCGATGTGCGCCTTCAAATGCACCGGCAGCTCGATGGGCTTGAAATCGCGCGATTGCGCCTGTTTGTAAAGGCCATCCAGATCCAGGCCGCCCATGGCCACCAGCTTTTGTGAGACCTGCCATTGAATCCACGACGCAGCCTGCAATCTCGGTGTGGCGTCCAGTCCCAGATAAGACCGCTCCGCCCCCCAGGAATTGCGCACCACGTCCCACGGATAGCTGGCAATGTCGGTACGATGAATAATCAACGTGCCCACCGCGCCGCGCCGCGCGGTCTCTTCGTACTTGTAAGTCCAGCGCCCGCTGTACGTCAGCGCCTTGCCCTTGAAAAAATTCGGGTCGTTCGACTCCGGCTCGCTGACAAAGAGCAACGCGATCTTGCCGTGCAGGTCATAGCCTTTGTAATCGTCCCAGTGATTTTCCGGCGAGGTAATCCCATAGCCGACGAAGACGATGGGCGCATCAATGTTGGCGGATTCCGTCTGCGTCTCGTTGCTGGTGACAAAGTCGTCGAGATTTTTCAGTTCGACGGGCGCGCCGTTCGCAGGCACAAACGTGAACGTAGTTGTGGGCAGCGTTCTCACACCAACCATGGGCACATCTTGAAAATAGGTCCCGTTCGCGCCGGAGGGTTTCAAGCCGTAGGACTTGAACTGATCGGCGATCCAGGCGGCCGCGACATCGCCGCCCTTTTGTCCCGTGCCCCGGCCTTCGAGTTCATCGCTCGAGAGATATTTGACCGTGGCGCGAATGCGCTGAGGATCGATCTTGGGCGCGTGCGTTTTTTCGGCCAACAGGACACCGGCAGCGAGCACAAAGCTGGAAAGCAAAAGGACGGATTTACGCATGCAAGAACTCCCCTGAAGAGATTGGAGACGACGCAGGCCACTGTAGCATGGGGGAGAGGCAAGTGACTGGTGCGTGGTGACTGGTGACAGGTGGAATGGAGCGACCAGTGGCAAGCGGCCGGTGAGTCGTAACCTGCGAATGCCGAGCGCGGGAAGAAGTTTAATCGCGCACCGGGAATTGGTATGACCAATACGCGTTACCCGCCGTTTTTGCGTAAGAGACGCAGTGAAAGGACTTGCGGGGCGCGGTTGGTGAAATCTGATAGTAGAGCGAGAGCTACCCCCACCCCCGGAGGTCGCGTAGGTGCGGGAATAATTGGACTTACGGGAGAATGGCTCGTAGGTGCGGGAATAGTTGGAGTTAGCGAAATTCTGAAGGATGGCGGAGAGGGGCGCAGGGCGTAAAGAGAGAAATCCCCGCGCCAACATGGGGGATAATCTCACAATATGATAAGATTATGAAAAGTATTATATAGTACTGGGACGATTTTGCGGCGAAAGGGTAACGGAGCCATAAGTCAAATGTTAAAAGTCAACAATTCGAGGTTCGAAGAATGGAGGAAACGTTCCATCTGTGTCCCCGATTTTTCCGATTTCTATTAGGAAAACGTCAGCCGGGAAAAGGCGAAGCGCCCTCAAAACCAGGGGCGAGGGGAGGCGCCGAGGAGAGAAAAAGGCCCGCGCGTTCGAACGCTCAGTGCCTTTTTTCGCCCCTCCGTTCGAACATTTTGCGCCTAAACCCTTATCACACAAAAACATACCGACGTACTGATCCTTTATAAGTAAGTAACCTTAAGGTAATACTTTAAATGTCGGCGCGCCGACATTTCCAGCGGGAATATCCGGCTTATTTCTTGGGATGCGCGCGGTCTTTCAGCAGGTTTTTCAGTTCGGACATGAACTCCTGGACGTCTTTGAAGTCCATGTACACGCTGGCGAAACGCACGTAGGCCACTTTATCTAGCTTCTTCAACCGATGCATGATCATTTCGCCGATTTCCGTGGTGGTCAGTTCCCTCTCGGTGGCTTCGTGAACCACGCCTTCGATTTCGTCCACGATGGATTCCAGCTTGGGCGTGGGGACGGGGCGTTTTTCGCAGGCTTTCAGCAGGCCTTGCAGGATTTTCTGCCGCTCAAAGCGTTCGCGGCGCCCGTCTTTCTTGATGACCATGTAGGGAATTTCGTCAATGCGCTCGTAAGTGGTGAAACGCCGCGAGCACTTGAGGCATTCGCGGCGGCGGCGAATGGTGTCGCCGGTGCGCCCTTCGCGGGAGTCAATTACCTTGTCGTCGAGATGCGCGCAGAAAGGACACTTCACTCAGGGGATTCTCCTCGTGCTAGGAGCATCTTACACAACTTGACGGCGCTAGAAAATGGCTGGGAAAGCCCGCAGGGCTCGCGGACGCGGGTGGCATTACAAGGATGGGGAGGAAGGGTCGGCGATTTCCGCGTCAATCTCTTCGCCTTCGTGTGCGCGCATGCGCTTAAGTTCGCCGAGCGACCAGCCTTCGCGCAGCAGCAGCGGTACGCCAACAATGGAGCATGAGGCAAACGTTACCAGCCACAAGATCATGGCGCCAGCCACCGCGGGTTCCTGTTCGATTCCATAAAGCTTGGTGAACGCAACGATGGATAGCGCCTGCGCACCGCCGCCGACTCCGGGAAGTTGCACTGCGGAGCCGACCAGCGTGAAAACCAGGATGAGAACGGCATCGGCAAAAGAAAGCTCCCCCAATTTTCCGCTGAAACTCTTGAGCACCAGAAAGTAGACACCCACCACCAGCAGCCAGTGCGCCGCGGAGTACAGGACCGCCGCGGCCACATCGCTCCAACTGTGAATCGTCTGCACCCCACGGACGAAGCCGAGGAGATTGCGGGCCACTGCCGCACGCCAGCCGTGCCGCGCTAGCCATCCCTGCATGCGACGTTCGAGGAGTGCGGAACCGTGAAGGCGCAAATAGATCAGACCGGAGATGGCGACGACTGCGATCATGGCAAAAATTGTGCCGGCCGTGCGCGCCCCTTTCTCAAAAGCCTGGCCCGTGCCCTGAGCATCGAGGTGGCCGGAGGACTCAAAGATCAGCAGGCCGACGGCGGCGAGCACCGCGGTGCTGGCGGCATCCAGGATGCGCTCCAGGGCGTAAATGCCGAATGTATCCGAAAGTGGAATTTTGTCTTTGCGGGAAATAAGCAAGGGGCGCACGGGCTCAGCGGCGCGTCCCAACAGGAACAGCGCAGCAAAGCCTGCCAAGTTCATGGAATAGATATTCCAGAACTTTGCAGGGCCGACATGGGCCTGGAATTTTTGCCACCGAAGGGAGCGAATCGCATAGCAGCCGTAAATCCCGACGGTGGCCAGAAACAAATAGAGGTAATTGGCCCCACGAATGGCTTGCCAGAGTTTGGCGCCGCTGAACTGGCTGAGATGCACGCTGCCACGGAAGTGATAGAGAAGAACTCCGGCCACAAGGACAACCAGGCCAGCCCACAGCGCTTTCCTCGACTTTACAGGCATTAGGAAGCAGGGTAAGGGGATGAGAGGGGCGGCGTCAAGCATGCCCGGGCTTGTGGATTCCAACGTCTTGCAAGCGAAGGAGTTGTAAGTGCCGGCGGGAGTGGGTAAGATGCCAGCAAAATGGTCGGTTGGGATGGCCCAAAGGCAGGGAACATTTCCGGTGCATTTTGCGTTCCATAGTGTGGCAGGCCGAAAAACCTACCTGCGGGTACTGCCAAAGCAGGTGTCTGGAAGATGGGGCTGAGGAAGCTTGGAGCAGGATGCCCAACTGGTCCAGCAATGTCTCCAGGGCGAAGGCTCGGCCTGGGAGGAACTTGTGCGTCGCCACACGCGTCGCATCTTTAACATCTGCTACCGGTTCACGGGCAACCGCACGGATGCCGAGGACCTGGCGCAGGATGTGTTCCTTCGGGTTTACCGCACGCTCGGGAGCTACCGCTCGGCGCACGGGGGTTTTGCCACTTGGGTGACCAGCGTGACCCGGAATTTGCTGATCGATCATTACCGGAGAACGAAGCGCGATCGCATCACCGATTCCCTGGACGACAAGATGCCGGTGGTGGAGAACAAGGAATCGGCGGGGCGGCGGCCGGATGAACAGGCGCTGCTGGGCGAACTCAGCGCGCAGGTGCAAAGCGCGTTGACGCGGCTTTCGCCGGAGTTGCGCGAAGCGGTGATTTTGCGGGATCTCCAGCAACTGGAGTATGCGGAGATACAGGTCGTGCTGGCGGTGCCCGAGGGCACGGTGAAGTCGCGGATCAACCGCGGAAGAATCGAGCTGGCCAAAGTCTTGCAGCAGATGGGAGTGCGGCCGGCATGAGGAAGCGAATGAGTATTGATGTTGTAAAGTTTGGGCGTGCGAAGGGTACTTCGTTCGCAGGGGGCAAGCCATGACCTGGACTTGCGATCTGGTGGAAGCGCGGCTGAGCGATTATCTGGACGGGCTGCTGCACGGTCCGGAGCGCGCGGCATTTGAAGCGCATGTGAACTCGTGCGTGGAATGCGCGCCGCTGCTCGCGAGCGTGCGCGGCCTGGTTGGAGA
The DNA here is from genome assembly GCA_963781995.1 of uncultured Acidobacteriota bacterium. Lineage (GTDB taxonomy): Bacteria > Acidobacteriota > Terriglobia > Acidiferrales > UBA7541 > Acidiferrum. Next base: position 793,563 of record CAWAHR010000002.1, read on the forward strand.
AATGCACGCAATGGAAGTGATCGAGGCGCCGCCGCGGCTGGTGTACGCGATTCTGGACAAGACCCTGGGCCCGCGTGAGACGGTGACCGGATGGCAAGGATTCCTGAACGCCATCAAGGGATTGGCTACGCCGAAGTTTGCGTATGGGATGGCCAGCGTGATGGCCACGCTGATTGTTCTCCTGAGTGCTTCGGGGTTTTCACTCCGCAAGCCGAAACTGGCCGATCTGCGTCCGGCGGCGATTTACCATAACGCGGACCGTCAAGCGCACCTGGTGTTGGCGCGCAGCGTGAAATACGTGAGCGACCTGCGCGTGGTGTATGAGATTCAATCGCGGTTGCGCCAGGACGAAAACAATTTCCAGACCTCGCCAGAACAGTTGCTGCCGAAGTCCGCGCCGGAAAAAACTCCCGGACAGACCGACGATCACCAGCCGTCGCAACCGCGGCAGCAGAATCGCGCGGATGAAATTTCCCGGCAAGTGGAAATGCTGGCGGCGGAATTGCCGATGCTCGCCGAGAGGAGCATTCGATGAACTGCGCGGTGCATCCTGATCGGGAGGCATCCGGGTACTGCCGGAATTGCGGCAAAGCAATGTGCGCGGAGTGCGGGCACAAGGTGCGCGACGTCGTGTATTGCGAGGATTGCCTGGCGCAGGTGATTGGACTGCCGCCCGCGGCTTCGGCTGCTGCTTCACCGGCGGCGGGTGCCGCGCCGGCTAACGTGGAGAATCCCGCGGCCTATGCGCCGATTCCGCCGCGGCACAGCCACAGCCCGGTGGTGGCGTTTTTGCTCGGATTCATTCCGGGGCTAGGCGCGATTTATAACGGCGAGTACAACAAGGCGATCATGCACGTGGTGATCTTTGGCGCGATTATTTTGGGACTGGCCAGCGACCTAGGCGAGGGTATGGAAGCCTTGCTGGTGTTCGCGGTGGTAATTTTCCCCTTTTACATGGCGATTGACGCGATGCGCTCGGCCAAGGCCCGGCTGATCGGCGCGCCGTTGACGGATCCGTTTGAGAATTGGAGTTCGCAACGTCCGCTGTGGCCGGTCATTTTGATTGCCATCGGCGCGCTGTTTCTGCTGAATAACTTTGGCGTTTTTGACTTTTTCCACCTGCGGCGGGCTTTTGTGCCGCTACTGCTGATCGGGGTCGGGTTCTTCATGTTGAAAAATCGCGTGAGCGGAAAAAACTGAACGGAGGCGCGGATGAGTTCCCAGGTGAAGTGTAACTGCCAGAGTTGCACGATTCGGGGTTATATCGGGCCCGCAGTGGTGATTACGTTGGGGGTTCTGCTGCTGCTGAGCGAAGTGCACGGCGGAAGATTTTATTTTGGCAGCACCTGGCCGGTGATTCTGATCGTGATGGGCTTGCTGCACCTGGCTTCCTCGATGGCCCCGCGCGAAGGGCATATCAGTCCACCACCCCCAATGGCGATGCCACCAGGAACATCTACTCCGCCGCCTCCCGCGGGCACGCCGCAAACTTCTTACTCTTCACAGGGACGATAAATATCCATGGCCACTCGCGCGCGCAGCAGCGGATTCTTCTCCGGGTTGGTTCTTCTCTCTGTCGGCGTGCTGCTGTTGCTGCACAACTACGGGCACCTGGATTTGCACGGATTCTTCGCGCGCTGGTGGCCGCTGATGATCATTTTCTGGGGCGCGGTGAAGCTGTATGAACGCACCGCGGGGCGGCGGTTTGCCGGAGGAGACGGCGGCGGCATCACCGGCGGCGAAATTCTGCTGGTGCTGGGGATGCTGGCGTTGCTGGGAACCGTGGTGGGCGTGGATTATACCAAGGAGAAAATTGGCGGCACCGTGGATGTGGGTGACACCTTCTCCTATGACGTGGACATTGCGCCGAAGAAAGTTCCGGCCAATGCCCGCGTGATGGTGCACAACGGGCGCGGCGATATCACCGTGCGCGGGTCCGATGAGGACCAGATCCGGGTAACCGCGAAGAAAACGGTGCGAACCTGGAGCGAATCGCAGGCGGCGCGCATGGCCGAGCCCGTGTCCGTGGAAATCGCGCCGAACGGCGACGCGCTCGAGGTGCGCCCAAGCGGCTACGACCTTTCGGATTCGCGGATCAGCGTGGATCTGGAAGTGGCCATTCCCAAGAAGTCGGTGTTGACCATTAAGACCGACAAGGGCGACGTCACCGTCACCGGCATCTACGCCGATGTAACCATCACCAACATGAATGGCGATGTGGACGTGCGCGGAACCGGCGGTGACGTCAACGTGGAGATGCGCAAGGGCGACACCAAAGTTTCCGACACCAAGGGCGACGTCAAGATTTCCGGCAAGGGCGGCGAGATTGAAGTGAACGATTCCAGTGGAAGCCTGACGGTGGACGGCGACTTTTACGGACCGGTGCGCGCGGACAAGGCGCAGAAGGGCGTGCGGATGATCTCCGCGAAAACGGATCTGACGCTTTCGGCGCTCGCGGGGCACATGGAGGCCGGCTCCGGAAACCTGGATATCGTGGATGCGCCGGGGAATTTGACGCTGCGCACGCGGGACTCCGAAATCAGTGTGGAGAATCCCGGCGGCAAGGTGAACATTGATAATCGCAACGCGGGGATTAATGTGCGGTTTTCTTCCGTTCCCAAGGAAGATGTGCAGATCACCAATTCGTCCTCGGAGATTGCGCTGACGCTGCCGGGAAGCGCGAGCTTTGAAATGCAAGCCGACTGCCGCAATTGCGAAATCAGCTCGGAATTTACGGGGCTCACGGCTTCAAAAACAGAGTCAGGCGACTCGCATCTCGCCGGAAAATATGGCAGTGGTAAAGGGCCGAAGATTACTCTGAAAACGAGCTACGGAAATATTTCGCTGCAGCGCACATCGATCGTGATGCCACCTCGTCCGCCTGCCGTTCCACAACCGCCACAGCCGCCGCGGGTGATTCCGCCGGCGACGGAGCAGTGAGAGGGATAACAGATAACAGCGATCAGATAACAGGAAACGGATTCTCTCAAGATCAAATGGGTCTGCTGGTTCTGTTCAACTGTGAAGACGATTTTTGTTCGGAAGCGGCGATGTTGGCCAGCACGCGCCTGCGCATTCGGAATAACATCTTAGAGAGTTCATCGGTTGCGCGAAGAGTTGATTCTACTGCCGCCTTTTCCACAAATCCTAAGCGCTGAACAATGATGAGGTGCGTTTCTAATTCGCGCAGCGAGCCGCTTGCTATGGCCGCGAAGCGCGCGAATTCACGGGCGTTCCATCTTCCATAGCCTTCGGCGATGTTGGCGGGGATCGAAGTTGCGGCTCGGCGAATTTGCGAAATTAGCCCGAATCGTTCGTCGGGTGGGAGGCGTGAAGAGAGTTTATAGGAGGCCTCCACAAGGTCCATAGATTTCTGCCAGACCTTGAGACGTTGCACGGACTGGAAGCTGTTATCCATAGTAATTAGTATAGTAACATATCATATTGTTATTAATATGAAGCGTGAAAAGAAAATCGAGGCCGAAACTGACTCTTGGTTCCTGCTCGCTGTTATCTGATCGCTGTTATCCCCGCGCAATTCACGACCCGGCAAGCCTGCGAAGTTCAGGGAAGAAAGTTGGATACGAAACACCGGCGCAGCCGGCGTCGAGGATGCGCGTTTCGCCTTCGGCGGCTAGACCCGCTACGGCGAAAGCCATGGCTATGCGATGGTCGCCGCGGGGATTAATTTCTGCGCCGTGGAGTTTGCCGGCGCTGCGGCCTTCTACGCGGAGGCCGTCGGGGCGTTCTTCTACGTGGGCGCCCATGCGCTTGAGGTTTTCGGCCAGGGCGGCGATGCGGTCGCTCTCCTTTACGCGAAGTTCCCTGGCGTCGCGGATTTCAATTCCCTGCTCGGTGTAGGGCCCGAGCGCCGCGAGCATGGGCAGCTCGTCGATCAACAGCGGAACCAGGTCGCCGGAAATCACGCCGCCCTTGAGCCGCGCGCTTTTCACGGCCAGATCGCCGATCAGCTCTCCCTGCTTGCTTTCTAAATTCAAGACGCTCAGTGCCGCACCCATCTGCTGGAAAAAATCCAGGATGGCGGAGCGGGTGGGATTCAGGCCGACGTTGGCAATATACAAATTCGAATCCGGCAAGAGCGACGCCGCAGCGACGAAGAAGACCGCGGAGGAAAGATCTCCGGGCACGTCGAGAGACCTGGCTTGCAGCGTGGCATTTCCGTTGTTGCCGGCCAGGCCATGGATGGCGACGGTGCGGCCGCGCTTTTCGATGTGCACGCCGAACTCTTCGAGGGCGAGTTCGGTGTGATCGCGGGTTTTTGCGGGTTCGGTGACCTGGGTGATGCCTTCCGCGTACAAACCCGCGAGCAGGACGGCGGATTTCACCTGTGCGCTGGCCATGGGCATTTCGTAGTGGATGGCGTGGAGCTTGCCGCCATGGATTTCGAGCGGGGGGAAATTGTCGTCCTTGGCGCGAATGTCGGCGCCCATCTGGCGCAGCGGAGTGACCACGCGCTTCATGGGGCGCTTTTGCAACGAGGCGTCGCCGGAAATTTTGCTGGTGAACTGCTGGCCGCTGAGGATGCCGGAAAGCAAGCGGATGGTGGTGCCGGAGTTTTCGGCGTCCAGCGAGCGCCAACTGGATTTCAGGCCGCGCAGGCCGTGGCCGGTGATTTTGACCTTGGCGCCTTCGACTTTGACCTCGGCGCCTAGGGCTTTCATGCAGCCGAGGGTGCTGTGGCAATCGCGAGCGGCGGCAAAATTGCGGAGTTCGCTGGTGCCGTTGGCGAGAGCCGCAATCATGGCGTAGCGGTGGGAAATGGATTTGTCACCAGGAAGCTCAAGCGGGCCGGAGAGGGATTTCACAGGATGGATGATTTCGGTTTTCATGTGATTTGAAATTTTAGCATGGGGCCCTTTGGAGTGCGGTGGCGGGCCGGATGGATAACAGCGGGCGGAATACGGCGAACAGATAGCAGCGAGCAGATAACAGGAGGCAGGATCGGGAGGCCGCACTCGCACAGGCCTGTACTGCGGGACAGTTTTGTTGGGGAACTTTCCGGGAAATCGGGTGAAAGACAGTCGGCGGGTGCTTCGTATCATTGATGGAGGACGAGACGCCAGTAGCGAGCGATGCGTCCAAGAGATTGTGAGGAGCTGTCATGTCACCGCGTAGTGCGATTCTGCAGTTGCTTACCAAGGCCGCGATCGGCTTTGGGGCGCTTTTTGTGGTGGGCGTGGTGCTCGCCGCGATTCCGAATCACCGTCCGCCGGTTATGACGGCGAGTTCCGGCGATGCCGGCGTGGCGGAGCAACAGGGGCAAGAGCAAGCGCAGCCGATGGATCACAGCAAGATGCCTGGAATGTCCATGGACATGGATGACGCCAAGTCATCAGAGCAAGCCGCAACGCACGATATGGCGCACATGCAGCATGGCAACTCCGCGCACATGTACATGACGACGCCGAGGCCACAAACGGGAGCGGATGCGCGGCGCGCCGAGGAAATTGTGAAGGAATTGCGCGCGGGGATTGCGCAGTACAAGGACTATCACGTGGCGCTGAACGATGGGTACAAGATTTTTCTGCCGAACGTACCGCAGCCTGAATATCACTTCACGAATTATACGAACGGGTTTCTGGAAGCATTCACGTTTGATCCCGCACGGCCCACTTCCCTGCTTTATAAAAAGACCACGGACGGGTACGAGTTGGTCGGTGCAATGTACACGATGCCCAAGCGGACGAGCGAAGAGCAGCTAAATGAGCGCGTGCCGCTGAGCATCGCCACCTGGCACTTGCATACGAATTTGTGCATGCCGCCGCGCGACCAGCGCAAGACCGCGGATTACACCAAATTCGGGCTGCACGGATCGATCGTCACGCAGGAAGCATGCGAAATCGCGGGCGGCACGTTCCATCCGGTGATTTTCGGGTGGATGGTGCATGTGTATCCGTACGAGGATTCGACGGACAAGATTTTCGCGATGCATCACATGGATTGAGGAAGTGTTGGTTTTTTAATTCTCAGCTATTAGAGTGTGAGGACGGCCTTTCGGGGCCGTCCTTTTTCTTGTCGATGAAGTGATATTGGCTTTGAGATGAATGCCGACGATGCCCAGGCATTGTAGCTCGGGCCTTTCAGGCCCGAGGTTTTCCTTGGCAATCACACGATTTTGCTGGGGTGCTGGAAACCCTCTCCCCTGATGGGGTGAGCTACGCTTCTTTTAACTTGAGGCGGTGCTTGTTTTCTTCGAGGAATGCGCGGAGGTCGGCGGAAACGTCGAGCAGGCGGATCCATTGTTCGTAGTAGAGCGTGACCGGGAAGCGGCCGAGGCCGTAAACGCTGACGCCGCCCTTTTCGCCCACGCGAAATTCCAGGGAGCCCTTCTTGCGGCCTTCGGCTTTTTTCTCGAGTTCGGCGATGCGGGCCAGCAATTCTTCTTTTGTGGGTTCGGACATCATTCCCTCCTCAGTTGGTGTGGCCCATCGTCCCACACAACGCAAGAGCTACACAACCGAAGGGGCCCGCAACTGCATCGAGTTATAGGACGTCTAAGTCTCAGGGACTAGGCCGGCTACGCAGGGGGTTGAATTGCGTACCATGGTCCTGCCCGGTATCATGGGCGCTCACGTTGCTTCACTTTTCGGGGGTCCGTTCCTCTGCTTATGGCTCGCTTTTCCCAGCGCATCGCGTATTTCCTTTTGCTTGCAGTAGTTGTCACGGGAGCTCGCCTGGCCGCTGCCCCTCCTGATTCCAATGAGATTTTGCCGCTGGCGCAAGTGCGGCCCGGGATGCCGGGGTATGCGTACACGGTATTTGCCGGGGACCAGGTGGAAAAGTTTGACCTGGTGGTGATTGGGGTGATGCCGAATTTCCTGGGGCCGAAGCAATCGATCATCCTGGTGGAGTTGAAGGGGCCAAAAGTGGAGCACACCGGCGTAGTTGCTGGCATGAGCGGCAGCCCGGTGTATCTGGATGGCAAGCTGGCGGGGGCGCTTTCGTTGAAGCTGGGCATTTTCACCAAGGAAGCGATTGCCGGCGTGACGCCGATCGAGGACATCCTGCATCCTCCGGAACAGCAGGCGGGAACGGCGCCGGGAGCGGGGCAGTTTGCGTTGCCGAATAACGAGGTGGCGCAGGGCGGATTGCCGAACGGCGCGGCGCTGCAGCCGATTGAGACGCCGCTGGTATTTTCGGGATTTCAGCCATCGGCGCTGCAACCGTTTGCAAACCAGCTGCAAAGCTACGGATTCGTGGCTGCGCAGGGTGGAACGGCGGAAGCGCGGGCGGACGACGGGAAACTGCAAGCGGGAGACATGGCAGGAATGGTGCTGGTGCAGGGCGACGCTTCAATCAATTCGGCTTGCACGGTAACCGCGGTGCGCGGCGACAAGGTATATCTGTGCGGGCATCCGTTCTTGAATTTTGGCGACGTGCAGATGCCGATGGCGCGCAGCCGCGTGGTGACCACGCTTTCTTCGCAGCTGGCCTCAACGAAAATTGTGAACATGGGCGGATCGATCGGCACAATTACGGGAGATCACTTGACGGCGGTCACCGGCAAACTGGGCGCGCCACCAACGATGATTCCGTTGGACCTGACGTTTGCGATGGGCGGCGCGGAAAAGAAGCTGCACTTTGAGGTGGTGAACCATCCGAAGCTGACGCCGCTGCTGGTGGCGCTGACGACGTTCAATGGTGTGAGCCAGAATTATTTGTACGGAGAAGGCACCACGCTGCATTTGACCGGGGAGATCCGGTTGAGAGGCCATGTGCCGGTGCAGATCGAAACTACAGTGGCGCCGACGGACACGATGTCGCCGGACAGTTTGCCGATTGCGATGGTGGTGCAGAACGCGTTCGGCCGGCTGTTCACGAACAATTACGAAATTCCGACCGTGGAGCACATCACGCTGCGGGTGGAGAGTTTGCCGGGGCGGGAGTCGTTCTCGGTGGACAGTGCGTGGCTGGAAAAGGGCGAGGCCGCGCCGGGAGAAACGCTGAAGGTGCGCGTGCTGCTGCGTCCTTACCGTGGGCCGGCGCGCATCGCGGAAACGACGGTGCGAGTGCCGGACCAGATGGCGCGCGGGACGAGCCTGCGGGTGTTGGTGACGGACGCGGATTGGATGAACCGCGCTTCGCGGGGATTTATGTTTGGAGGCATGGGCGGCGCGGGCGGGCCTGACGGGCTGGATCAATTGATCACGGTGATCAACCGCGAGCGGCACAACGACCGCCTGTACGTGGGGCTGTTTGTTCCCGCGCCAACGCTGGTGTGGGACGACAAGGAATTGCCCAACGCGCCGTTGTCGCAGATTAATGTGGTGGATGGGCGGCCGGCGCCGGGCAGCGTGCAGGTGCTGCGGGAATCGCTGGCGAGTGAATCTTCGATTGCGCTGGGCGGCCCGGTGTCCGGGCTGATCTCATTGAATTTGCAAATCCGGTGAACCTTTCTATGTCAAAGCGTTCTTATCGAGTCATTGTGCCGTGCCTGATGTTGGGAATCGCGGCGACTTCGTTGCTGGCGGAGCACACGCGACGCTGGCGGCAATCCACGTATGAAGAGTTTCAGAAGGGCACGGCGAAGGGCGTGGCGGTGCGCAGCGACGGGCATTTGGAGCTGGCGCCGAAGTTTACGCTGCTGGCGGATGCGGACGCGTCGTATCTGTGGTCGTTGAAGGTGGATGCGAATGGCGTTTTGTACGCGGGCGGCGGATCGCCGGCGAAAGTGTTCCGGTTTGAAGGCAGCGGAAAGCCCAAGACGGTGTTCGAGTCCACGGATTTGCTGGTGCAATCGATTGCATTTGACAGCAAAGGGACGTTGTATGTGGCGACTTCGCCGGACGGCAAGGTTTATAAGGTTTCGGGGTCTGGCGAGAAGAGCGTGTTTTTCGATCCGAAGACGAAATACATTTGGGACCTGGCGTTCGGGGCGGACGGAATTTTGTATGTGGCGACGGGCGATAAGGGACAGGTTTACAGCGTCGCACCGGATGGCAAAGGCGGGCTGTACTACGCGAGTGACGAAGCGCACATCAAGGTGCTGGGGTTTGACGGGAAAGGCAATTTGCTGGCCGGGACGGAGCCGAACGGTCGGGTGTTGCGCATCACCCGCAACCCGGAACGCGCCGCGAAGAAGAACACGCCGGAAGAGAATGTAGCCGACGGATTTGTGATTTATGAGACGGCGAAACGCGAGGTGACTTCGCTGGTGGTGGGCGAAAATGGGGCGTTGTATGTTTCGGCGATTGGCGAAAAATCGCGGGTCGGCGTGAACGCGCCGTCAGCGGTAATCACCACTTCGCAAGGGACGACGACCATTACCAATGTGGCGCCCGGCGGAATGCAAGGCGGGGTGCCGTTTCTGGCGTTTCCCCAGGCGATTTCCAGCAGCATCTACCGGATTACGGCGGAGGGCGCGCCGGAAGAGATCTGGAGTTCGCGGGACGAGATTGTTTATGCGCTGGGGTTGAACTCGGACGGCAGGTTGCTGGCGGGCACGGGGAACAACGGGTCGCTGCTGGTGATTGACGGGCGCGGGGTGTACGCGCAATTGGCGAAATCGGGATCGGCGCAGATTACGGGTATTTCGCGGACCGGCAATGGCAAGGTTTATTTGTGCACGGCAAATCCGGGAAAAGTTTTTTCGCTGGGACCAGAGTACGAAGCGGAAGGCACGTTCGAGTCGCAATCGTTTGATGCAAAGTTGTTCTCGGAGTGGGGCCGGATGGAATGGTGGGGGCCGCCAGCGGCAAACGCGGAGGCAAAACGCGGCAAGGAGAGCAAGGAGCCGCGGCTGGAGTTTTTTGTGCGCAGCGGGAACACCGAGGACCCGGGGAAAGAGTGGTCGCGGTGGTTCGGGCCGTACACTGTGCCGGGGATGCAGATCGAGGCTCCCGCGGCGCGTTTCTTGCAGTGGAAAGCGGTGATTCACGACGGGCGTCCGGGCGACGGGATCGACTGGGTAAGTGCGGCGTACTTGCCGAGAAATGTCGCGCCGGTGATTGATGGGATCGCGATGCAGGACCCCGGGGTGCGGGCGCAGGCGCCGATGGTAATCACCGGGCAGGCGGCGAATGTGAACCTGAAGCAGCCCGCGGCGCCGAATCCAGCGGCCACGATTATTACCACGACGACGACAAAATTCGACCAGCCGCCGCAAGGTCTGGTGCAAAAAGGCTACGAAACCGCGTTGTGGACGGCGCACGACGAAAACGACGACGAGTTGCGCTACTCAGTTTATTTTCGCGGAGAAAATCAGCGCGATTGGCTGTTGTTGAAGGAAAACCTGGACCAGAAATTTTATTCCTGGGACACTACGGCCATGCCCGACGGGGCCTATTATTTGAAGATTGTGGCCAGCGACGCGACTTCGAATCCTCCGAAAGTGGCATTGAAGACCGAACGCGAAAGCGAACGATTCGAGATCGACAACACGCCGCCGGTCATCCAGAAGCTGGAGGGCAGCGCAACGGGAATGAACGCGGATCGTTCGGTGGGCGTCTCGTATGATTTCGAGTTCACCGCGGTGGATGCAACGAGCAGCATTGAGAAGGCGCAGTACAGCGTGGACGGCGGCGAGTGGATCGTGCTGGCGCCGGCGCAGGGCATCAGCGACAGCAAGACGGAGAATTACCAATTTACGGTGCGCGGGCTGGCGCCGGGAGAGCACACCGTTGCAGTGCGGGCCTACGACCGCTTCGAGAATGTGGGCGCGGGAAAAACGACCGTCAACATTGCGGGAACGAAGAACTAGCGCCAAATCAAATTTCCACTAATTGAAGAGGCTAGAAATTCAAGGAGTTGAAGTGGATGTGGGTGTGCTCGGAGGTGATCATAGGCTAAAGCCTATGCTACTGCGGGCCGGGCCGGCTGGAAGCCGGCGCTACGAAAGGGACGACGAACACGGCGCTACTTGTTCAGAGATTTGGGAGCGGGGGGCTTGACTAGTTCGGGGCCGGGAGTTTTGGGCTTTTCGGAATCGATGTAGGCTTCGATTTCCGCGCCGAAGCCCATGCGGCCGTCGCTATAGGAGTCGGCCTTGGCGTGGACAACGCGGGCCTTGCAATGGGTTTCGTCGGGCTTTCCGCCGGTTACTTCGGGAGGCATTTTGATGGTTGCCTCGATGGGCATACCGACTTGAAGGGGCGCCGAGGTGACGAAGAAGAAGCCGCCACGGGAGACGTTGAGCGCCTCGGTGAAATGCTCGCTTTTGTCGCCGGCCAGATTGATAGTGCGGAAGCGCATGGGAATACGCATGCGATAACGTTCGAGATGTCTGCGTTCCGAAGGAGCCATGTAGTTATCGCGGCCGCGGGGAGGGGTTCGCGCCTACGCAAGTCTCTGAACCTTAAGAGTATCACTCGTGCGGCGAGGGTCAAGGGATTCCGAACCTGACCAAGGAGCAAGCCACACTCCAAGGGGCTACTTTCTCGCGTCGGGCGTTGCTCCGGCGAGGCCAAATTGCACTACACTGGGGGCATGGCCAGCGTTAACTTGAGCCCGGATTTGAGAGGGACCTCCATCGAGTGGAAAGCCATCGAGGAGGCTCACGAACGGATACGCACGCGGATTCACCGGACGCCGGTGATGACCAGCCGGTCGTTCGACGCCATGAGCGGCGCGGTGCTTTTTTTCAAGTGCGAAAATCTGCAAAAGACCGGTTCCTTCAAGATTCGCGGCGCGACCAACGCGATTTTTTCCCTGACGGACGAAGAGGCTTCGCACGGCGTGGTGACGCATTCGAGCGGCAATCATGCCGCGGCGGTGGCTTGCGCAGCGGCTTGGCGCGGGATTCCCGCGTGGATTGTGATGCCGAAGAACGCGCCGGCGGTGAAATGCCGGGCGGTGGAATCATATGGAGGGAAGATTACGTTTTGCGAGCCGAAGGTTTCCGCGCGGGCGGAGACGGCGGCGCGGATTCAGGCGGAGACCGGCGCGGCAATGATTCATCCGTACGACGACGATCGCATCATAGCCGGGCAGGCGACCTGCGCGAAGGAGCTGCTCGAAGAGATTCCCGACCTGGATGCCGTACTCGCTCCCGTGAGCGGCGGCGGATTGCTGAGCGGAACCTGCCTCGGCGCCCACGGCTTGCGGCCGGAGATTCGCGTTTATGGTTGCGAGCCTGAACTTGCCGACGATGCCTATCGTTCGCTGAAGACCGGCACGCTGCAGACGATGGAGTCGAGCGATACCATCGCGGATGGGCTGCGGGCTTCGCTGGCGCCGCGGACATTTGCGATCTTGCGGAAGCAGGCGGCGGGCATCCTGCTGGTTAGCGAAAAAGAGATTGTGGAGACGATGCAGTTGGTGGCACAGCGGATGAAGCTGGTGATTGAGCCATCGAGCGCAGTGGCGCTGGCGCCGCTGCTGCGCGCGGGGGGAGTGCCGGGCTTGAATCAGCGGATCAGGAAGGGCAAGCCGGCGCTGCGGATCGGGATTATTATTTCCGGCGGGAATGTGTAGGGGCGCGAGGGCGCGGTTTTCGTAACGAAGCTTTCCAGAACAATAATTTGGATGAGCGGTTAAGTTGAGATCCTTCGGCGATCCTTGTCGGATCGCCTCAGGATGACAACGCCGCGGTGGTGCGTTGGGGCGATCGCCGCGGTGGTGCGTGAGGCGAACGTCGCGGTGGTGCGCAGGGAGTACTTGGTCTGGCTGGCTTAAAAGCCAGCGCCTACATTTTTAGAAACGTTTAGATTCACATTTGTGGTTGGTGCTTTGGGGTTTTTACCGGGTCTGGGGGGCGTGGTGGCAGCAGCTTCGGGGCGGCTTGCAGCGCCTTTAGGATTTCGGAGATGCCGCGCTCGAGTTGCGGGTCGCGGCCATCGATCACGGAGGCCGGGTCGTTCTCGACGACGATGTCGGGATCGACGCCGTGGCCTTCGATGACGAATTGGCCGGCGACTGAGCCGGTGGCCGCTTCGGGAACGAAGACGATGCCACCATCGAGCAAGGGCCCGCGCCCACTGATGCCCACGACGCCGCCCCAGGTGCGCTTGCCGATCAGCGGGCCGAGCCCGGCCTGGCGGAACATGTAGGGAAAGATGTCGCCGTCGGAAGCGGAAGTTTCGTTGATCAGGCAAACCTTCGGGCCATAGAAAACGGCATCGGGATAGGTCTCGGTCTGTTTGTCCAGGCGATCGTACTCGACACCAAGAAGCTGGCGGCGCAGGCGCTCGATCAGCATCTGCGAAACATTGCCGCCACCGTTGCCGCGAACGTCCACGATCAAGGCCTGCTTGCGGATTTGCGGATAGTAGTTTTTGATGAATTCGCGGATGCCATCCTCGCCCATGTCCGGGATGTGGATGTAGCCGACTTTGCCGTCGGAGGCTTTGGCGACCGCTTCGCGGTTGTGGGTGACCCATTCGAGATAATTCAGGTTGGTTTCGCTGGTGATGGGACGGTAGGTGATGGTGTGCGATCCCTCGAGCGTGGGCTTGGAATTGACGGTCCACTGCACGGGGCGATTGGCCTTGTTGCGGAGGAATTGGTAAGGATTGTCCTTGGGAGTCAAATCCTGGCCATCAATGGCGAGGATGTAGTCGCCTTCCTTGACGTCCACGCCGACCTCGGTGAGCGGCGAGCGGTAGATCTCCTCCTGATTCTGGCCACGGAATATTTTGGCGATGCGATAGCGTCCGGAAGCGGCATCGAGTTCGATGCGCGCGCCGGGCAGGGCCACCTGGGGCCGCTTGGGCATTTCGAAATCGCCGCCCGTGATGTAGGCGTGGGAAACGCTGAGTTCGGCAACCAGTTCGCCGAGGACGTAATTCAGATCGGAGCGGTGGGCAACGTAGTCCACCAGCGGGCGGTATTGCGCAAGCAGGGCGTTCCAGTCGTAGCCGTGCATGTTGGGGACGTAGAAGTAGTCGCGGTAGCGGCGGCCGACTTCGTTATACATCTCCACCCATTCGTCGTGAGGCACGCGGTCAACCATCAGGTTAGCGGTGGAAACGGGCTTGGGACTGGCCTTGCCTTCCGGCTTGGCGTCGTAGAGCTTGAAGCCGGACTCGTCGCGGACGATGACCTTGCTGCCGTCCTGGGAGACATCGAAGTTCTGAATTTTTTCCGCCAGGACGCTTTCCTTGCGGTCTTTCAGCGAAAAGATCATCAAGTTAGAATCCGGGAAAGAGTCGCGGCCGTAGAAAGGAGCGCCGTCCCGCGAATACAGGAGATATTCCTTGGTGGCGACGATATGGGAGTAATTGTCGGCGTCCACGGGAACACGAGTGATGCGGTCGGCGAGGCCGTCGAAATCGATGCGAATGTATTCCTTCTTTTTCTCGGGCTTCTTTTCGTCTTTCTTTTCTTCCTTCTTGGCGTCTTTCTTGTCTTCTTTCTTGTCTTTGTCAGCTTCTTTGCTCTTGTCGGGAGCGGATTCGCCTGGCTTGGATACAGTTACTTCGTCACTTTCCGGAGGAAAGGGATTCTTGGTGTCCTTGCGGAGAGCAAGGGCGTAAAGGGAGTTGCCGCGATTGGTGGCGTAGTTGAACTCGATCAAGCTGAGTTGCGGATAGAAGGTGCGGGTACTGATGAAGTAGAGGTAGTTGCCTTCGGGGTCCCAAGTGGGAATCCCGGCATCGAAGTATTCATTGGTGACCCGGTGGCTCTGGCCGTCCGCGACGCTCCAGATATAAATGGAGGTGAAATTGTTGGGATTATCGAGGCAATAGGCGAGTTGGCCGCCGTCGGCGGACCAGGCGTAATCGTGGACCCGGCCGCGGGGATTCTCGGCGATGGCGGCGACTTTTTTGTCATCGAGGGTCAGGACGTAGAGTTTGTTGTCTTTGTCACTGAAGGCGATGCGCTTGCCATCGGGGGCCCAGAGAGGTTGGAAGAGCATGGAGTGAAAGCCGTGAGTGAGTTCTTCGGGCTTGCCTAAGCCATCCTGATTGATGGTGTAGAGCTCTTCTTCCCCGTCGAGGTCGGAGATGAAGAGAATTTTCGAGCCATCGGGCGACCACTGCGCATCCTTCTCGTGGGCATTGGAGGAATCGGTGAGGTTGCGCGTGGGGCCCTTTTCGATGGGCGCGGTGAAGACGTCGCCACGCGCAACGAAGAGGGCGCGTTCGCCCTTCGGGCTTAGGCCGAAGCCTTCGATATTCGCGGCTGCGGAAACGCGCGAGGGCCGCATACCCAGCGCATCGGTGGGAACGGTGATGGAAATTTGCTTGGATTGGCCGGTGGAGATGTCGTAGATGTTCAGTTCGCCGTCGGATTCATAGACGATCTGGTTTTTGTGGTCGGTGCTGGGCCAGCGCACATCCCATTTGGTGCTGTGGGTAAGCTGCTCGGTCTTTTTCGTTTGGATGTCGTAGGCGTAGAGATTCAGCGTGTCATCTTTGTCGGAAGAGTAAAAGATTTTGCCGCCGACCCACATGGGATCGCGATGCCCGCGCGGATCGTCGGTGATTTTTTCGGCCGCGTGGGTCTTCAAATCGAAAATGTAGAGTTGCTGCGCCCAGCCGCCGGAGTAACGCTTCCAGGTACGGAAGTCGCGGAACAGCGGCGAGTAAACGACCGCGGAGGCATCGGGAGAGAAATCGCCGGCGCCCGATTTGGGCATGGGCAGCGCCTGCGGCAGGCCGCCGTCCATCGAAACGGTATACAGGCGGCAGTCGCCGAGGTCGAAGTGCTCGCGGAGGGAGCGAAAGACGATGGACTTGCCGTCGGGAGTCCAGCCATAGACTTGATTGTCGTAGCCCCAGCGAGGGGTCAACGGGCCGCGCGCGGGATAGAAAGTCAATTGCTTGGGGACGCCGCCGGTGACGGGAATGACGTAGACCTGTTCGTCGCCGTCGTACTGGCCGGTGAAAGCGATCCACTTGCCGTCGGGGGAGAATTTCGCGAAGACTTCGATGCCGGGATGCGCGGTGAGGCGAGTGGCCAGGCCGCCGGAAGTGGAAGCGAGCCACAAATCGCCGGCATAGGTGAAGACAACTTTGTCGGCGTGAACATCGGGAAAGCGGAGGAGCTTGGTTTGGGCATTGGAATTTGCGGCGAAGACAAGCAGAGAGCACACACAGAGAAGCCGAAACAATTTGCGAGGAGACATGAACGTCCTTTCCAGACAGCGATGAATCAAGCGAGTGTGGTGAAACAAGAAGTCACCCAGCAGGCCCGCTTGACCCCAAGAGAGTGCACTGGATTGTACAACGAGAGGCGGGGTGTAAGGCGAGCGCGCGGCGAGACCCCCCTGACGGGGAAATCGGGGCATACGACCAGGGCTTATCTTTCTAATAGCCGTTCGACATGGCCCGGAGACCCCAGGGGCTAAAGCGCGTGCTATCCCAAATCTTTTCGGCACGACTGAAGTCGTGCCCTCCCCAAGACCATCGATGAACCAGCTTCCAGGCGAGGCGAGAGCGCGGAATGACAGGCATGTTAGCTAGATAGAGACGTAGTTACTAAGCCGTAGATTGTAAGCATTTACCGGTGCAGGTAAAATTGCGAGTGTTCAGGGTCCCTCTCATCGGGATATTTTTCGAGGCTCCCTGCCTGGCAATTTGCGGGCAGTGGCTCGATCTTCCCAGTGGGCGCGTTCTTCCGGAGCCAAAAAAGGTGGACAGAGTTGTCCGTAGCCTGCAGGCCCCAAAGTTACGTCCTTCTTGCAATCTGGTGCTTGTTCTTAGGAAGTTTCGCCGCCGCCCAGCAAATCTCTCCGGTAGATAGCGCCAACACCCAGCCTCTGGCTCGGATAGCCCATACTGCGCCCGCGCTAATCTCTTTTGCGGATGAAGTTGGGCGCGTGGAACCCCAACACGTGCTGGCGCGGATGGTTGTGGTGCTGTCGCCGGGCCCGGAAAAACGGCGGGCGCTTTTTAAATTCCTGGACGATCAGCAGAACCGGCATTCGCCTGAATATCATCGCTGGCTGGCGCCGGCGGAATTTGGCGCGCGGTTTGGCGTGGCGGATACGGACACGGAAGCGGTGAGGCAGTGGCTGCAGAAGAGCGGATTCCAGGTAGCGCCGGCATCTCAGAGCAGGCTATGGGTGGAGTTCAGCGGGACATCGCAGCAGGTGGAAAACGCTTTTCACAGCGAATTGCATTACTACGAATGGCGCGGGAAAAGGTATCTGGCGAACGCGACGGACATCGCCATCCCGGCGCAATTCGCGGAAATCTGCGGCGGAGTGGTGTCGCTGAACAATTTTGGCAAGCGGCCACCGCGGGTTTTGCCGGCCGGGTCACAGGTGCAACCGAATCTGACCGCGAGCGGGCAGAGCAATGTCCACTACCTTGCGCCGGGTGATTTCTCGGCGATCTACAACACCAAGGGACTGCTGAGCAGCGGCATCGACGGCACGGGAATCAGCATCGCGGTCACCGCGCAATCAGAGATCGAACTTACGGATGTGCAGGCGTTCCGGCAGATTTTCCTCTCGGCGCAGCCCAATGATCCCAATTACATCGTTAGCGGCCCGGATCCCGGCGTGGTGGGGCCGGTGGACCTGCAGGAAGCGCAGTTGGACGTGGAATGGGCCGGCGGGGTGGCGCCGGGAGCGACGATTGATTTGGTGGTGGCGGGGAGCACGGATACAACCAGCGGGGTGGATCTGGCGGCGGGGTATGCGATTGATAACCGCATCGCGCCGATTCTGACGTACACCTATGGCGCGTGCGAGGCGCTGCTGACGCCGCCGCAGAATGCGTTTTACAACGCGCTATGGCAGCAGGCGGCGGCCGAGGGGATCACGGTGTTGGTGGCGACGGGGGATAACGGCGAGGCGGGTTGCGACTCAGCGACGGCAGGGCTTCCGGCGACGCACGGCGCGGCCGTGAACGGTGCGGCGACGACACCATACAACGTGGCCGTGGGTGGAACGCAATTCGCGGACAGCGGGAATCCCGGGATATATTGGGGCTCGAACAACGCGAATTTTGCTTCCGCGATTGGTTACATTCCGGAAGCCGCGTGGAATGAAAGCTGCGATCCGGGGCAGCCGACCAGCGCGACGAACTGTGTTTTTGGAAGCGAAAATTTCAGCTTGCTGGCGGGGAGCGGCGGCGCGAGCACACTGTACACCAAGCCGGCGTGGCAGATGGGCGCGGGCGTTCCGGCGGACGGCATGCGCGATGTGCCGGATGTGGCGCTGGCCGCGGCGGCGAGCCACGACGACATTGCGTATTGCAACAGCGCCACCGGAGGGGCTTGCCAGATCAACGGCCAAGGTCAGGTGGTGGGGCTGACGCTGGTCGGCGGAACATCGGTGTCCACGCCGGCGATGGCGGGAATTCTTGCGCTGGTGGAACAAAAGAACGGCGCGTTCCAGGGACAGATCAATTACACGCTGTATCAGTTGGCGCAGACGCACACCTGCGATTCTTCTAGCCAGACCAATCCGTCGGCGCAAAATACCTGTGTGTTTTACGACATCACGGCAGGGAACAATGGCGTTCCCTGCGCGGGTGGCACTCCCGGATGCTCTTCGCAGCAGGATGGGGTGAATGGACTGCTTGTGGGCGGTGCAGCGGCGAGCGGCTACGATCTGGCGACCGGGCTGGGCTCTGTGAACGCCACGAATCTTGCGAATTTCTGGAGCAGCGCGTTGCTGACGGCGACGCAGACCTCGCTGCAGCTTCCGGCAAACTTCACGCACGGAACGCCGGTCACGGTGACGGGGAGCGTGTCTCCTGCAGCCGGCGTCGGCACACCCACGGGAAATCTTTCGCTGACGACGGGCACATCGGGCGCGGCTCGCGACATCTTGACGCTGAATGGCGGCGCGTTTTCCGCGATGGTCAGCGATCTGCCGGGCGGCGCTTACAACCTTTCGGCGCACTACGCGGGGGACGCCACTTTTGCGGCGAGCGATTCCGCGAGCGTGGCCGTGAATATATTGCCGGAAGCGAGCAACACTTCGGTGAGCGTTGGCGGCTTGCAGAATGGCTCGGCGGCCTACGGCGCGGTGTTGAGCGTCATCGTGAACGCCGCCGGCGTTTCGGGAATGGGAAACGCGACCGGCAGCGTGACTCTCACCGACGGCGCGACAACGGTTGGTACTTTCGGATTGACGGCCGATGGAAAAGTTTCGATTCCCACGGGCGGCGCCAGCGGCTATTCGTTCGCGCCGGGGGCGCATTCGCTGATTGCGGCGTATAACGGCGATGGGAGCTTTCTGGGCAGCACGTCGGCGGCGACTTCCTTCAGCGTCAACAAGGGAGCGCCGTTCGTGGTGGTGGGCGCGAACTCCAGCAATGTGCCCACGGGACAATCGGTGGGCGTGCACGCGGTGGTGAGCGCCTCGGGGACGGCCGCGGCGACGGGCACGGTGCAGTTCACGGTGGATGGGGTGGCACAAGGCGCGCCGGTTGCGTTGCAAGTTGGCGGACTGTTCGGCACGCAGGCGCAAGCCTCGGCGATTTTAGCAAATCTTTCTGCGGGGACCCATGTGATCGGCGCAAGTTACGATGGCTCTGGGGACGCGAATTATTCCAGCGTGCCTGCGGGCGCGGGCCCGAATGAATCCACATATTCCGTAGTGGTGGGAAGCGTCGCGGCAACGAAATCCACGACCACAACGCTGGGCATTACTACGCAGCCGATGATTCTGGGGGATCCAGGCGTGTTCAGCGTGAACGTGACACCAACTTCGGCAACGGGAACGGTAACGCTGTGGGACGCGGTGGGGCCGCGCGGGAGTTCCATGCCCATTACCGGCGGCGCTGCAACTATCCAACTGGAATGGACGCAAGGCGGCACGACTTCGGTGTATGCGGTTTATTCGGGCGACGCCAACGACGCCGCATCGTCGAGCAATTTTCAGACTTTCACCGTGCAGCCCGGGACGCCGCAGGTGACGCTTGCGGTGCAAGGGCCCAGTGGCACGCTTTCGCAGACGAGCCTGGACGCCAGCGTCACGGGCAACCTGAAAAATGGAACGCTCGCCTCGCCCACGGGATTCGTGGAATTCTGGGATTCCGTCAATGGTGGCGCACCGCAACTTTTGGCCACGTTGGCATTGATGCCCGGCGCGGCAGGCGCTTCGGTTGCCGGCACGCGCGTGCGGCTGGCCGGCGGCAGCAACAGCTTTCACGTACACTATCGCGGAGACAACAACTGGCACGCGGCGGATTCCGCGAACGCGAATGCGGGCGGACCCAGCTTTTCCCTTAGCGCAACACCCAGCCCGCTCATTTACAAAGGCGGCGGCGCCGGAACGGCCACGGTCTGGGTGACTCCCTTGGGCGGTTTCACCGGCATGGTGGCGCTGAGTTGCCCCGCGGCAAACTTTGCACTGGCGGGGTATACGTGTTCCTTTAATTCGGCGCAGGTGAATATCACGGATGCAAATCCACAATCGGCCACGCTGACGTTCACGCCCACAACTACGGCGCCTCTGGCGGCATTCACCGGTTTTCCGCGCGCAACTTTTTGGATAGGACTCGGGTTAGGGTGGGTGGTCCTGGCAGTGGGTGTATTTGCGAGGAAAACAGGGCGGAGTTTGGGCCCGGCTAAGATGCCCACAAGGTCGTGGGCATGGGCGCAAGGATCCGCGGCCGTTTTCGTGGGTTTGCTGCTAGGGTGCGGAGGAGGTGGGGGCGGAGGAGGGGGCCAAATGTCCCCGACCACCACTACGATTTCGGCGCAGCAATCCGGCAGTCAATTGAGGGTGACGGTTTCGATTCACTCTTCCGGAGCCACGCCTTCGGGCACCGTCCATCTGGTGGTGGACGGCAAAGCAGCGATCGCCGCGGGAGTAGCGGCGGGCGTGGCAGAATTTAACGTGCCGCCGAATCCCAGCGTGGGGATTCATACGCTGGACGGGCAATATTCGGGGGATGCGAAGAACGAGTCGTCCGATTCGGGTGTGGTGGCCGTGGTTATGACGGGGAGCACGACAGTGCAGATTGCGGGGGCGAGCGGAACGAACACCGCGACGATGACCCTGCCGGTTACCCTGAATTAGAGCATGAATTGTTACAAGATTTTTGCTGCAAGATACTTTACCGATGGGCTACATTCTCAAGGTACCGGCAAACCGTTTGCCGCGCCGCCGCATCTGTAGTGGAAAGCTCGAACCGCTCTCCTGGTTATGGGGGCCGAGAGTCCGCGTTTCTGGCCTGCCGGCAATTTTTGGTGCAGACGCAGTGAAAACTAGGAGCCAATGGAAACCATGAAAATCAGAACGTCAGCGACGTGTGCCGTCCTTCTTGTAGCGACGGCCATCACGCTATTCGGAACCCCCGTCCTACAAGCACAGAATCGCCCCGTAGCCTCACGCGTAACCGCGGAAGTCGACGATACCCGCACGGTGCAGTTAAAGGGCAACATACATCCCCTGGCGCGCCCGGAATACGACCGCGGCGCGGTGGCGGATTCGCAGCCGATGAGCCGCATGGTGCTGGTGCTGCAACGCGGCGCCGAGCAGGAAACGGCTTTGCGGCAATTGATGGACGCGCAACAGACCAAGGGCTCGGGGAGCTATCAGGCGTGGCTGACGCCAGAGCAGTTTGGCAAGCAGTTCGGGCCGTCGGATGCGGACATGCAGGCGGTGAGCGACTGGCTGACGCGGCAGGGGTTCCAGGTGGCGAAGATATCCGCGGGGCGCAACGCGATTGAGTTCAGCGGAAACGTGGCGCAAGTGCGGAATGCGTTTCACACGGAGATGCACAAGTTCGCGGTCAACGGCGAGGAGCATATCGCGAACGTAAGCGAGCCGGCGATTCCGGAGGCCCTGGCTCCAGTGGTGAAGGGCGTGGCGGCGCTGAATAGTTTTCCGAGGTTGGCGCACCTGCACAACAAAGGAATCTATCGCTGGCAGCGAGACACGGGACAGATCAAGCCGCTGTTTACCTATGGCGACCCGGCAAATTTCGCAATGGCGCCGGCCGATTTTGCCAAGGTTTACAATATTCCGCCGGGAGCGACCGGAGCCGGGCAGACGATCGTGCTCATCGGGCAGTCCAACATTAACGCGCAAGACGTGATCGACTTTCGGAATCTCTTCGGGCTGCCGCAAAATTTCACGCAAGCGAACGTGATCGTGAACGGGCCGGATCCGGGTCTTTCGGGCGGGGACGAGGGCGAATCGGACCTGGACGTGGAGTGGGCCGGAGGAGTGGCGCCGAACGCGAAGATATTGCTGGTGACGACAGCGAGCACGGTATCCAATCCCAGCCAGATCACGGCCGGAATCGACCTTTCCGCGCTGTATGCCGTGGACAATAACCTGGGTTCGGTCATCAGCGAGAGCTATGGAGCTTGCGAGCCAACGCTGCTAGCCTCAGGCAACCAGTTTTACAACGCGTTGTGGGAGCAAGCCGCCGCGCAAGGCATCACTGTGGTGGTGTCCACCGGAGACAGCGGATCCGCGGGATGCGATCCCGACCCCACCCAGAACAGCCCCAATTCCGCAGTCGATGGGTTGGCGGTGAGCGGCATCGCTTCGACTCCATTTAACGTGGCTGTGGGTGGAACCGATTTCGATTCCACGGCGCAGCCGGTGGTGCCTCCTAACCAATACTGGAGCGCAACGAATGGGCCAACTTTCGCTTCCACGCTGAAGTATATTCCGGAAACCACGTGGGACGATTCCGCGTGTGCCTTCAACTATCCCGCCGCGTGCAGCACGGTGGACCCGCAGGGATTCGATCTGGCCGCCGGGAGCGGCGGGCCCAGCAACTGCGCGCATTTTTCTGGCAGCAATTGCCAAAGCGGCTACGCGATTCCGGCGTATCAGAAAAACTTCAATGTACAGTTTCCGCTGGTGCGAACCATTCCGGACGTCTCCTTTTTTGCCAGCAATGGCCAGAACGGAGTGGCGGTGATCGTCTGCCAGTCGGACGTCAATACGAATGGCGCTTCGTGCAGTTTGAGCACGCCATACACAGATTTCAGCCTGGTAGGAGGAACATCCGCGGCCACGCCCCCGTTTGGGGCGATCGTCGCGTTGCTCAATCAATCGACGGGTGGGGGACGTTCGGGGAATGTCAATTACGGGCTGTATGCTTTGGCAGCGAACGACGCCAACTACACCAGCGGCGCGTGCGGTGCTTCGTTGCCCGCTACGCCCGCGGCCGGCTGCGTTTTCAATGACGTTACCAAGGGAAACATCGGAGTGGCCTGCACGCTGGGCAGCACCAGCAATGTAGACGGGACCACGACCTGGTGCCGCAGCCAGGTGGGCGGGACGACCTATGGCGTGACGGTGTACAACGGCGCCGTAGCTTATGGCGCGGGGACTGGGTATGACTTGGCGACAGGACTTGGGTCCATTAATGTGGGAAATCTTTTGACCAAGTGGAGCAACGTTGCCCGCACTGGAACATCGACCACGGTATCCAACCCCAGCGGCGGGACACCATCGGGCACAAATTTCACCGCGACGGTGACGGTGACGCCGGCAGGCGCGACGGGCGACGTTTCGTTGACCGCGCTGGCCAGCGATCACACCACGGTTCTGGGGTCATTCGGACCGTTCACACTAGTGGGGAGCACGATCACCGCCAGTACCCAATTGCTGCCGCCTGGGACCGCTTATGTTTCGGCGTTTTACGGTGGCGATTCGACACACGGGACGAGCACTTCGGCAGCGCTGGCATTGGCGGGAACCGTGGCCGGCGCCAACTTCGCCAGCAAGACGACGTTGAATTTCGTGACCTTCGACAGCAACAACAATCCGCACTTGAGCACGTCGTCGCAATCCCTGGCGTACGGATCGAACTATATTCTGAACGTGGTGGTGACCAAGTCCGACGGCACCGCTTGCGGTTTTACCTATCCCTCGACCAAGCCGCCGATTCCCTGCCCCACGGGCACGATTGCGCTGACTGATGGCGGCGTGGCGTTGAAGGATTTCCCAAGCGGCCCGAACTTTAATGCTACGAATATCGCCAAAATCAGCAATCAAGGCGGCCTGGTTGAGGACTTCAATGTTCAACTGGCCGGCGGCAGCCACAGCATCCTGGCGACGTTTGCCACGGGCGACACCAACTATCAGAGCGGAAATCCGAGCAATACGCTGAGCGTGACCATCACCAAGGCGCCGACTACCACGGTGGTGGCCAGCAACCAGGGGATTATTAGCTCCGGAACGTCCGTGACGCTGACCGCGGTGGTCGGCTCCAGCAGCAATTCTTTCCAGGGCCCCACAGGCACGATGAAATTCCAGAACAACGGCACCAACATCGGTGCGCCAGTGACCTGCACGCCCGCAGGCGCGAACGCAAACGGCGGGGCCTCGTGCACGGCACAACTGACAACCACCATCGCTGCTCTGTTTCCGCCACCCACGCGTGATCCGCATCCGATCGTGCCATTGCTTCCCACACTATTGGCGCTGGTCAGCATCGTGTTATTGACGCTCGGGCGGCGGTGGGTTCCAGAGACGCGGCGGCGCGCATACGCCTATGCGGCATTCGTTGTGTTCGCGCTGCTGGCGGTAGGCATCGCGGGTTGCGGCGGAGGCGGCAGCAGCAATAGCGGGAGAAACGTAGTCATCAACGCCATCTACGCAGGCGATAGCAACTACACCACGTCGAGCGGAAACACCGTCATCACCGTTCAATAACGCAAGAAGGTAGAGGCAAATCAACCAGGCGCTCCGCACCCGCGGGGCGCCTTTTTCTTTGCGGACATAGCCTCGGCGCAACGTATCCAGCCGGGAACGTCCCGTCATAGACAAGAGCAGGCGGTGATGCTATTATGCGCGCGCTTTGGGAACTCGCCGGCCGGGTCAAGTTGGGGGGCTCTCAAGGGTTGATTCGGAACACCGTAAATTCATGTCGATCGAGCGGATATGAGCCTGCAACGGGTGGTCCTTCGCGGTTCGCTCCTCTTCGGCCTTTTGCTGGGCCAATTTCATTCCCCTACGGCCGTGGGACAGGTGCGCCCGCGGGTGGTGGAAGCGGTGGACAATGCGCGGCGCGTGACGCTGAGCGGAAACGTGCATCCGCTGGCGCGCGCGGAGTTCGACCGCGGGGCGGTGGCGGAGGCGCAGCCGATGAATCGGATCCTGCTGCTCTTGAATCGGGGAGACGATCAGGAAGCGGCGTTGCAAGATTATTTGGGGCAACAGCAGAGCAAAAGCTCGGCGAATTATCACGCGTGGCTGACGCCAGAGCAGTTTGGGGCGCAGTTTGGGCCCGCGGATGCGGATATTCAGGCGGTGACCGGCTGGCTGACGCAGCAGGGCTTCGCGATCGGGAAGATTTATAGCGGAAAAACGGTGATTGAATTTTCGGGCACCGCGGGCCAAGTGCAGCAAGCGTTCGGCACGGCAATTCACAATTACCAGTTGAATGGGAAGACGTATTCGGCGAACGCGAGCGATCCGCAGATTCCGGCGGCGCTGGCGCCGGTGGTGATGGGAGTGGTGTCGCTGCACAATTTTCCGAGGCAATTTTATGCGCAGCATTCCGGCGCGCTGCGCCGGTCAGGTGGCAAGACTTCCTTCGAACCGTTCGATCCTCTGGTCACGAATACTTACGAAGGCACATACGGAGTCGGCCCGGCAGACTTTGCCAAAATCTATGGTACACCCGCGACTTGTGGAACTCCGCCGGTGGCGTGCAACGGCACGGGGCAAACAATCGCCATCGTGGGCGAGACTAATTTCGATATTTCCGACGTGCAGCAGTTCCGCAGCATCTTTGGTTTACCCGCGACATTTAGCGCGAGCAGCATCGTATACAACGGCGAGGATCCCGGAATCACCTCGACTGATGAGGAAGGCGAGGCGCTGCTGGACACCCAGTGGTCGGGTGGGGTCGCGCCCGGAGCAAGCATCACGTATGTGCTCTCGGCTTCCACGTCTGCTTCCCAAGGTGTGGACCTATCCGCCCTGTACATCGTGGAACACAATCTGGCCGCAGTGATGAGCGAAAGCTATGGAGCGTGCGAGGCGAACCTGGGCACCACAGAAAACTCCTTCGTAAACAGCCTGTGGCAGCAGGCATCGGCTCAGGGAATTACGGTGTCTGTTTCCACCGGCGACAGCGGCTCGGCGGGCTGCGACGATCCGAACACGGAAAGCCTCGCCACGCATCCGCCGGCCGTGAATGGGCTGGCGTCAACTCCCTACAACGTGGCCGTGGGCGGCACCGATTTCGACCAATGGGCCAACCCAAATCTGTACTGGAACACCACTAATGACCCCACCACGGGCACATCTGCCTTGGGATACATTCCGGAAATCCCGTGGAACGAGAGCTGCGCGGAATTGGGAGCAAATGCTTGCCCCTTCAATACGCCAGCGCCCAACATTATTGCCGCAGGCGGAGGCGTTAGCACAAAGTACAGCAGGCCCAGTTGGCAAATGGGCACCACCGGAGCGCTGAGCGGCGACGGAAAGCGCGACTTGCCGGACATATCCCTCTTCGCGAGCCCGGGGTACAACGCAAGCGGGTATCTTTACTGCCAAAGCGACGCATCTGCGGCATGCAACGTATCGAGTGGATTTGCAGGACCGAACCTCTATTTTGGTCTGATCGGAGGCACTTCCGCTTCAGCCCCGGCCTTTGCGGGCATCATGGCGTTGGTCAACCAATCGCAGGCGACGACGCAGAATCCCACGCCGCGCCAAGGGAATGCCAACTACATCTTGTACGCGCTGGCGAATAAATCCGGAGCCAGCTGCGCGTCAAAAACGCCGGTGGCTGCCGGTTGCATTTTCAACGACGTCGTTGCCGGAAACAGTAATGACCACAATCTGGGCAAGGGCATAGGAACCATCGACGTGCCTTGTAAGTACCCGACTTCCGATTGCAGCGCGACCGCCGCCACGCAAACTGGCGTGCTAGACAGTCCTGCAAATCCTTCTGCGATGGCCTGGAATGATGGGCCGGGGTACGACATGGCCAGCGGCCTGGGTTCCGTGAATATCGGGAATCTGATCGCGGCCTGGGGAACGGCGTCCACGGTTGCGACGGCCACGACGCTCGCGCTGAATCCTTCCTCCAGTCTCACTCATGGAAGCTCCACCTCAAACGTCACAATCAACGTCTCGCCGAAAACCGGAACGGGAACCGCGACCGGCACCGTCTCTTTAATTGCACTGCTACCCGCGCAGCCGAGCGGAACCACTCCGTTCAGCGTGGGATCCTTCGCCCTGGGCACGGGCGGAAAGGCCACGGGAAGCACGCAGAATCTTCCGGGCGGTACGAACTACCAGATTTACGCGTATTACTCGGGCGATGGAATCAATGCCCCAAGCGATTCGGCGTCGGTTTCGGTGACCGTGGCGCAGGAAGCCAGCAAAACGTTCATCGTCGTACCCACCTTTGACCCGGCCAGCGGCAATGAGACAAGTCCGAACGCCACTACCGTCGCCTATGGCAGTCCGTACATTGTGCGTGTTTACGTCACAAATGGCTCCGGAACTTCCAACTCTGCTGGACCGCCCAACGGGGTTTGTACGCAAACGACCCCGGTGGCCTGTCCCAGCGGCACCATTTCTCTTACCGCCCGTGGCAATCCGGCCGACGGTGGAACCTTTCTTCTCAACAGCATCGGTTATACGCGCGATATCGCACCTGCCCTCCCCGTCGGCAGCTATCCTCTTGCCGCCGCGTACAACGGGGACTCCAGCTACCAAGCAAGTAGCGCTTCCGAAGCGTTCACCGTGAATATCGCCCCGACCAGTCTCGCGGCCCCCAACGTAGGTGGCGGCAATGTCATCCTGGCCGGTGGCGCACAGACTCTGTTCATGGCAACGGTGACCACCCAGGCGTTTACCGGCGTGGCCCCGACAGGCACGATTACGTTCTATGACGGAAGCACACCGCTGACGGGTCATGTCACTCTCAATGGAGTGGCTCCCAGCGGATCGAATGCGGCAGCGCTGAGTGGAGAAATCGACGTTCCTTTCACTGCCACGGGACCGCATTCCATTTCGGTGAAATACAGCGGCGATACGAACTACGCATCCGCGACAAGCACTGGCACATCAATCGATGTGGTGTATCCGACTTCGATATCCGTCTCCGCCTCCTCCACGACGGTCAACTATGGGCAGAGCGTGACGTTGACGGCGGTGCTCAGCAGCCAGGGGAAAAGTCCTGCGATCACAGGGCAGTTGCAATTCTACGGCCCCACCTCCTTCCCGAATGTCACCAACTCCCCGGGGACGGATAACAACGGGAATCAGATACTCACGGCAACTACTACATTCGTGCCCTCAATATCGGCCTACTATCAGGCTTCGTATGCCGGTGATGCGAATTTCGAATCTGCGAACGCCAACCCAGGTGTGTATCTTACTGTCAACACGCCGGATTTCTCGATGGGGCCCCAGGTCGGAGTCAGCGTGATACCCACGGCGGGACAGATGGGTTCGGCGGGCGTCATGATTACGCCAGCGACTCAAACGGCGAGTGTCGTTAACCTACAAGTCTATGGTGGCTCAATCGCTGGATACACCGTCAGCATGAATCCGTCTCAGGTGAACTTGAATGGAGCGGCAGCAACCTCGATGTTGACGCTGACTCCAAATGGAAACAGCGCGACGGCTATCCGTCCGCAAGCGCGCAAGGCGGGTCTCATCGGAACGGACCGCGGAGAATGGTGGAAGTTAGGTCTGTCGCTGGGGGTCGCCCTGCTCATTCTGCTTGGCCTGCCCAGCCGTCACCAGAAACTGCGGTCCGCGTTTGGACTATGCACAGTCTGCCTGCTCTATCTTGTGCTTGGTTGTGGAGGTGGAGGAGGAGGTGGTGGAGGAGGAGGCGGTGGCGGCGGTGGAGGAGGAGGCGGTGGCCAGCAAAAGCCGACCAAGATCGCCCTGACGACCAGCAGCGCCAAGGTTCCGCAGTCGGGAGGCTACTCGATCACGGCTATAGTGACTGGCAGCAGCACGATTATTGGGACCGTCAACTTTTACGACTACGGCACACTCGTAGCGGGTCCCGTCAGCGTTGTGAATGGGGTCGCCGTTATGGGCAGCAGCAATTTGAATTCAATTGGTATCCATCAAATTACAGCGGCTTACAGCGGTGATGCGAATAACCTCTCTTCCAATTCCACAGCTCTTACCCAAACGATTACAGGGACAACGACGGTTATCGTTCAAGGAAATACTGGAGAGGACACGCACAGCGTCTCGGCAACGATCGGGATTCAGTAGGTTGCTGATATGGGCAAGCCGTCGCCCCGTTCCAGTTAGACTTGAGTTCGGCGAATACGGCGCTTTTTAATTCTGAGCGTTTGGTGGGAAGAAGATGTTCCAGAATTGTGGAGACGGGGTGGTGAACTCGATGGGGACGAGGGAGCCCTCGGCGTTTAGTTGGGGCGAGCGCACCACGTGGGCTTCCACTTTCTTTTGAGTTTTGGGATTTTCAATGGAGAGCTTGGTGCCCATGGCGATGCCTTCGGGCAGGATGATCATGGCGCCGCTGGCGCTGACGGTATGCGTGAAGCCGTGCAGCGGATTGGCTTTCCCCGGAACGTGAACCAAGACGGCCATGCGCAGCAGTACACGTTGCGCGCGGCGGCGCTCTTCGGCGGTCTGCGGCCGGGCAACGGCCGCGCCTTTCTTCACCTGATGCGCTGGCGCCAATGGCGGAGCGGCGTTCATTTTCTGCGGCGGCGTCATAGTTCAATCCCCCAAAATTCCATGTCCGGGGCCACTAATTCAATGCCGTACTCCCAACCTTCGGGTTGGTGATTGCCTCTCCAGACGATGACGGCGGCGTTGCTGGCGCCGGTGGCCATGTTGGCGAGGGCCAGGCGCTGCTCCACTTCCAGCGTCACCGGCAGGAAAACCATGCAGCCATAGGGGTTCACCGTTCGCGTTACAGCTTCCACGTTCTGTCGTTTGCTGTCCGCGCGTTCCCACTCCAAGCGAATGGGCACGTGGGAGTTCATGCGGCGGCCACGGCGCTTTTCGCCATAGCGCACACCTGCTTCTTTGAGTTCGCGCAATTTGACCGTCATTTTTCCTCTTGAAGGCCATGCTAAAGTTAGAGAGAAAAAGGGTCAATGGTACGGGGACGCGGCGAATGCGAAAGAGTAGCTGTCCGAAAGTACAGGTAATGGGTGTAAGTTGAAGAATCTCATCGTAAATGCGGATGATCTGGGCTGGACGGAGGGCGTCAACCGGGGCGTTGCGGAAGCGCATCGCCGTGGCTTGGTAACCAGCACTTCCCTGCTGGCAAATGGACGCGCGTTTGACTCGGCGGCGGCTGTGAGTCGCGAAAATCCGGACCTGGGAGTCGGGGTACACCTGAATTTGAGCGACGGTGGGCCCACGGCTCCTGCTGCCGAGGTGCCTGGGTTGCTGAACAAGAGCGGGGAGTTGGAGGGTGGCACGGAAAGCCTGCTGCTGCGGCTTGCCGGGCGCCATTTGCCGCTGGAGGAAGTGGAACGAGAATGGGACGCGCAGATATTGAAGATTAAGAGCGCGGGAATTTCGCCGACGCACCTGGACGGGCACAAGCATGTGCACATGCTCCCGGGCCTGTTTGAACTGGCGCTGCGGCTGGCCAAG
This sequence comes from uncultured Acidobacteriota bacterium, assembly GCA_963781995.1. GTDB lineage: Bacteria > Acidobacteriota > Terriglobia > Acidiferrales > UBA7541 > Acidiferrum. The sequence continues at coordinate 823,960 of CAWAHR010000002.1, forward strand.
AAACATGGCATTGGGGCGATCCGCATTTCCCACGAGAATTCCCGGCTGCGCACGGCGCTCTCTTCCGGCGGCGAGCAGAAAACCGGGGTGGTGTTGAAGCAGGGAGTGCAGGCGCGGGGACTGAAGTTGCTGGCCCAGGACGCCCGCGAAATGGCCGAGCGGGCGTGCATCGCCTCCGCGGATTATTTCTGCGGGATCGCACAAACCGGGGTATTGACGCGCGGCGGGGTGGAAGCGCTGCTGGAATGCCTCCCCGACGGGACCACGGAGTTGATGTGCCATCCGGGTTACGCCGACGCGGAGTTGCGGGATTCCACGACGCGATTGCAGGAATCGCGGCAGACGGAACTGGCGATATTGACGGACACGGCGGTTAGAAAACTTGTCGCCACAAAGGGGATTCGCCTGATAAACTATGGTTTCTTGGCGCATGTCGCCTAATGGGGCCCAAACAGGTTTTGCGAACCGGGGACAGAGGCAGGACCGCAGCCTGCACCGTGCAGAAAGAGGCATTGAGAAGTCCGTATGAGAAGTGAAGCGTCCATCCGCTACTCCCTTGTGGTCCCCTTCCTGAATGAACAGGAGAATATCCCGACGTTGTACATGAAGCTTACCGAGGTGATGGACTCGATCGGGGAGCCGTACGAAATGGTGTTTGTGGACGACGGCAGCAAAGACAACACGTATAAGGTGCTGAGTGAGATTTACGAGCACGATCGCCGTGTGAACGTGGTGCGGCTGCGGCGTAATTTTGGACAAACTCCCGCGCTGAAGGCCGGATTTGATTTTGCGCGCGGGGAAATCATCATTTCCATGGACGGGGATCTGCAGCACGATCCGGAAGAGATTCCGAGGTTTCTGGAAAAGATAGAAGAGGGCTACGACCTGGTGAGCGGGTGGCGCTACCAGCGCCGAGACCACTGGCTGATGCGGCGGGTTCCGAGCCGGGTGGCCAACTGGCTGATGGCTAAGCTGTCAGGGATTGAGTTGCACGATTTCGGCACGACCTTCAAGGCTTACCGGCGGGAGATTCTGCAGGAAATTCAGCTCTATGGCGAACTGCACCGATTTATTCCGGCGCTGGCAAGTTCCACGGGCGCGCGCATTGCGGAAGTGCCGATTTCGAATCCGGACCGGAAGAGCGGCAAATCCAATTATGGGATTGGGCGCACCATTCGGGTGTTCTTCGACCTGATCATGGTGAAGTTTTTGCTGGACTACTCGACGCGGCCATTGCAATTTTTCGGATTGCTGGGGCTGGCCGGAAGCGGCAGCGGATTCCTGCTGGGGCTGTTTCTGGTTGCGAGCAAGATTATTTATCACCAGAACATAATGACCGAGCATGGCCCTCTGTTGCTGCTCTCCATCGCCCTGTTTGTTAGCGGCATCCAGTTCGTGTCCATGGGCTTGCTGGGGGAGATCAGCTCGCGCACCTATTACGAATCGCAGAACAAGGCGATTTACGCGCTGCGCGAAGTGAAAAGCCACTGCAAGGAACTGGGCGATTCCGCGGAACCCGCGCGGCCCAGCGGAAGCTCCGAACGATAGACCGTCCCTCCGACTCGTTAAGACTTTATCCGCAAAAGCAAAGAGCGCCCCGTGAGGAGCGCCCTTTGGCAGTTGTGGGCCAAGCCGATAGCCGGGATTACTTGTGCGGCGGCTTTTCCTCGTTCTTTGGAGGCTTCTCCTTGGGCGGCGGGGCGTTCTTGTGCTCCGCAGCCTGCTTTTGCTGGAGTTGCTGTTGTTGCTGGTTGTGCTTTTCTTCTAGTTGTTGAAGTTGCTGTTGTTGTCTCTGCTGGATCTGCCGCTGCTTTTCCTCGTTGGCCTGTTGCTGCTGGATCTTTTGCTGCTGTTGATACTGCTTCTCCTGAACCTTTTGGTATTCCTGATCCTGCTTCTGCTGGAGTTGCTGGAGCTGCTCCTGATGCTTCTGCTCCAGTTGGGGATTCACGGTGTTGGCAGGCCGCGAGGTTGGCGGACGATCTTTGTATACATTCGGATTTGCGTTGGGGTTCACATTGGTGTTGGAAGTTGCCGGCCGGTTGTTATTCACCGGTTGGTTGACGTTGGGGTTCACCGGCCGATTCACGTTGGGTTGCACGACCTTGTTTCCCGGTTGGAGATTGGTGATCGCTTTGGCGGGCGGGGCGACTCTTACCGGAGCCACATTGGAGCGCACCTGTTGCTGAGCCGACAACTGATGCGATTGCGAAATCGAAATTGGCTGCCCTTCGTTGGCCCGAATGGCCTCCTGGCGTTGTGCGAATCCCAACGGGGCTGGAGGCGGAGGCGTCTTGGCGACCACCGCACGCGATTGCAGGGCGGCGGGGGGTTGGAATCTGGTGGGCGCACCGGAGCCGAGCACGGCTTGCTTGGGAGGCACGACAGAAGGCGCTCGCATGGCGACAGGCGCGCTGGCGACTTCCCGCTCGTCAACCCGGACCATGTTGCGGCCAACGGGTTGTGCGGAGGCAAAGTTCTGTCCGGAAGTTGCGGTGACCGCACCGTGGACGCCCTGGTTCATATACCGGACGTTGTTGACGTTTCTGTTGACCACGGTGGTGTTGTAGTAGTTGTTGATTACCGTTTGGTTCACGGCGGTATTCGAGATGTTCACGTTGTTGATGTACGCGCGGCTCACGTGATACGAGGGCATGTACACCTCACGCGGCCCCAGCGGGAACCAGCCGACATTCACGCCGACACCGACGCCGACTGCTCCACCGAACCCAATCCCGGCGGCGAAGTGCGGGCCGCCAACCCAGGCGACCAGAGCGGGCGCGTAAACAGGGCGGACATAGGCGACGGCAACGACGCGGGGCGGGCACGGCACCCAACCCCATCCGCCGCCAACAAAAACCCAACGGCCATAGTGGAAGGGCGCAAAGCCCCAGGGCGCATCGTCAACCCAGGTCCAGCCCCACGGGGATACCCAGGCCCAATGGCCGAAGCGATAGGGAGCCCAGCCTACAGTAGTAACGTGCGGGAACCACACCGTGCCGTATTCCGGCACGGGTCGCCAGCCGCCGTAATCGTCGAGATCTTCATAGCCGATCACGTCATCGGAGACGTAGCGGCGGGCAACGGCATGCTCTTCGCGGAGATCGCGCTGATCGCACCATTGGTCGAAATCATCATCGCCGGCGGCTTGCTCCACGTCGGCATCCAGGGTGTCCGTGCCGGTGAAGATGCCCTGCTCTCCCGGGTGAACGGTGTATGCGGAACCGGCGCCGGTCGCTTCGCCCTCGCCATCGGGGACATTAATGACCGTGGTGTCGCCGGCATCGTTCACATTGATGCGGTAATCGCCGGGACGCAAGACGGAGAAGGCCAGGTTGGGGGTATCGACTTCGATGGATTCGTTATCCCCCAGGCGGCGGACACGCAGCTTGATGGTGCCTTCGGTCAGGCGAATCTGCATGATGTTGTCGTTGAGATTCAAAAAGGAAAAGCCGGTCTGGGAGGAAAGACGGATAGCGGCGTTGCCAACCTGGAGTTCGGCGCGCGCGCCGTTGTCGGTCCAGAGCTTGTCGCCCGTAGTTATGGGGCGGTTCAGAACGGCGGCGACCCAGTCATCAGTGCCTGCGGGACTGAAGGAAACTTCTCCATTGGTGTAGCTCAACCGCGCGACGCGGCCAGGCGGGTCGTCATCATCGGCCGCCGCCGGCTTGGCAACTGTGAGAACAGAGGTAAAGATAAGTGGGACGAGAAATAGCCATTTCGCTGCGCGAGTATTCATGATGTTCTCTTCTCTCCTGACGTTCCTGGTTCGATTCTGGTTGCGTAGCGAAGCGGGGATCAACCGGGCACAAGAATCACGCGCTGGCAGAATCGGACTGGAAAGTGGCGATGAATCCCCGTTGAACGCAACCCGGAACAGAAACTTCCCGTACTGCTATGTTTAACACGAAGGGGAGCGAAGAGTTGTTGCGGTGGAGAGGTGAGTTCCTAAAAGGGTAAGAGACCAGTACTCGCTTGCTGAATGGGGAAATTGAATTGCCCTTGACCTCAGCGGCTGAAGCCCAAGATTTTCGACGTCTTTCCGGCACGACTGAAGTTGCGCCCTCCCGAACTGTATTTTTCAGGTATCTTCCGATCGGAAATAGAAAGAGAAAGCCCGCTCCTGGGAGAGAGAGCGGGCTGGTTGAAACTTAGAGTTGGATCGTTTTAGTGATGGCCACCCCCACCACCGTGGGAACCACCGCCGCCGCCACCGCCATGGGATCCGCCCCCACCGCCGCCACCACCGCCGTGGAATCCGCCGCCACCACCACCGCCGCCGTGGAATCCACCGCCACCACCACCACCGCCACGGTAGCTACCTCCGCCCCCGGATGAGCGGGGCGCAGAATAGCTACGGGGCGCAGAGTAGGAGCGCGGCGCAGAGTAGTTCCGGCTAGGAGAAGAATTGTAGCTGCGCGGCGCGGAATAGTTCCTGTTTGAGGAGCCGTTGTAGTTGCTGGGCGCGCGATTGCTGTTGTAGGAGGGCGGTGAGTAGGAGCGGTTTCCTCCGTTGTAGGACGCCGGGGGACGGCCACCCGAATAGCCTCCGGACGATGAGTAATTGCGCGTGGCGCTGGAGGCGCTGCCGCTTCGATTGTTGCCCTGACCAGCCCATGGCGGACGATTGTTGGAAGTCATGCGAGCGGTCTGCGAAGTGGCCGAGCGGCTCTGGCCGCCAAAGCCTTGCGGGGCGCGGCCGGAATCAGTCCTGTTGCCCTGGGCATTCCAGGTGCGAGCTGAACTGGTTGGCCGCGAACCAGAGTTATAGGCGGATCCGGCCGAACGCGATGCATTGGCGTTGCTGTTGAAGGAACCGCTGGTCCGCGCGCCTTGCGACAGCGAAGACGACGGCGGACGATTGGCGGAGAGCTGCGACTGGCGCGCGCTGCTGAGGCCCTGCGCGCCATTGTTGACGCGGCCAAAATTTCCCGATGAAGGATTGCCGCCATGATTCAGCGAAGACGCCGATGAATTCATGGTGCGCACCGGCATATGGGAAGCCGCAGCTGCGGGAGTGGAACGCGCCACAACGCTGCGATTCTGGACGCTGCTGGAAGGCCTGGAGACGTTGCCGCGGGTATTCGCCGCTCCCAGATAGCTGGAGCGGGTCGGCGAGGCATTCACGCCATTGACGACTTGCGCTCCACGCAGGGAGGAGGCCGACAAATGGGAATAGCTGCGATGGATGGACTGGCCATTGACGAAGGCATTGTGGGACGCGGTCGTCACCGCCTGGCTGTTGTGGGCATAGCGGTAATTGAAATTCCTCATGCCATTGCCGTTAAAGGAATTGAAATGGTTGAAGCGGGTGTTGTACACGTTCACGTGATTCCAGTACGCACCGCCGCAGCGATACCACGGGCGAAACGGCTCACCAAAACCGAGCGGGAACCAGCCATAGCCGCCGCCCCAGCCGAATCCGAAGCCAAAGCCCGCTCCAAAACCGCCAAGGAAGCCGACGAACGCCGGTCCGTAATAAGGTGTGGCGTAGATCGGGCCTGGGCACCAGCCCCAGTAGGAGCCGAAGTTGTTCCAGCGGCCGTAGTGGTAGGGAGCGAAACCCCAGGGTTCGGCGCCGACCCAAGTCCAACCCCAGGGTGCAACATAGCTCCAGTTGCCGTCGCTGTAGGGAGCCCAATCGGGAGAAACATCGTTGGGGACCCAGACGTTGCCTACGTCAGGCTCTTGTCTCCAAGTGCCATAATCGTCGAGGTCGCTGTAACCCACTGTGTCGCGAGAAACATAGCGTGCCGAGGGGGACTGATCTTCTTTCAAGTCGCGTTCCTGGGCCCAACGATCCAGGGGATCCGGTTCGCTGGCCGTGCCCGGGATGTATTTGACGTTGGCGTCAGTGCCGCTAATGTCGGCGCGCTCGCCTGCATTAAGAGGATAGGTTTGTCCGGCGGCGGCCACTTCGCCCTTGCCGCGAATGACGGTGACGCTGGTGTAGTCGCCGTTTTCGTTGACGTCCACGCGGAAAGCGCCGGCTTCTCGGACGGTGAACGCCAGATTGGGAGTATCAATTTCGTAGTTCTCGCCCTCGCGCAGTTCACGCACGCGAAAATTGAGGTGGCCTTCGGCGAGGCGCATTTGAATCACGTTTTGATCGAGGTTGAGAAAAGAGAGGGCGGTCATGCTGCCGAGATGGATCGAAGCCTGGCCAGCCTGGAGTTCCGCGCGGGAATCTTTGTCGGTCCACAACTTGTCGCCGATGGTGACGGGACGGTTTTTAGCCGCCGCACCCCAATCGCCGGCGCCACCGGGCTGCATGGAGACAGAGCCATCCAGGTAGCTAACTCGAGCTACGCGTGACGGGGGATCCTGGGAATCGTCCGCGCTGGGCCCGATGCCGTTGTCGCCGGTATTGTCCGGGGTGGTGACGTTGGCAATGTTTTCCTGCGCCTGCGCCCGAGTGAAGGGAGTCCATAGAAACAACAAACCGGCTAGAACGAAGAGCAATGCGAAGAAGCGGTGGCCGGCTAGATTGAGTTTCATACTCATTTCCCCTGAAGTGCGATCCAGCTGCAGGCCGGACCAGATAGCCGTCAGTAGTTATGACGCTTGGCGGCTTCTAGTAGGTACGAACCCGGGAACGGAAGAATAGTTGCAGGAAGGGGCGGAAGTCTCAAGGTGAAACAGTACTAGTACGGAAGGGGCGTTGAACCCAATCTGGCCCTGCGTACAGCACCCCTGGGGATTGCGGTTCACTAGACTAACCTAGGAATCGCGACTTGTACGCGCAAAGGCGCTCTGGGAGAATGGCATGCAAATGAAGAAGGCATTAATCGCTCTGGCAATGTGTGCAACGGTCTTGGCGCTTTCCTCGAAAGCGCAAACCTGGAGGCAGGTTGGCCCGCCAGGAGGCACGGTCATCTCTCTGGCGGCAGACCCCAACAACATTTCGACGCTGTATCTGGGCACTGCTGACGGACACGTGTTCACGTCCATGGACGAGGGCGGGCATTGGCAACTGATCAGCCGCATCGGCACCGGGCAAGATGATGTGATCACTCACATCATCGTAGACCGTCGCGATGCCAAGCGCCTGTATGCCAGCACCTGGTCCCTGTATTCGGGCGGCGGGGGCGTGTATCGCAGCGATGACGGCGGGCGAACCTGGAACATCATCGGGCTGGCCCATGAAACCGTCCGCGCGCTTGCGCAATCTCCGAATAATCCAAAGCTGTTCCTGGCGGGTTCGCTCACCGGTGTGTATCGCTCGACGGATGAAGGCGCGAGCTGGGAACGCATTACCCCGGCGGGACACCAAGACCTGCGGAACTTTGACTCCGTGGCGTTCGACCCCAAGGACGACAACACTATTTATGCCGGAACCTACCACTTGCCGTGGAAGACTTCGAATGGCGGCAAGGATTGGTTCCCTGTCGTGAAGGGCATGATTGACGACTCCGACGTGATGAGCATCATTGTGGACCCGGCGAATCCGGACAACGTGCATGCGACGGCCTGCTCTGGCATCTATCACAGCACGAACGCTGGAACGCAGTGGGTGAAATATCAGGGCATTCCGAGCGTTTTCCGGCGGACGCAACTGATTCGCATGGATCCCACGAATGAGAGTGTCTTTTACGCGGGAACCACCAGCGGATTGTGGAAGACGGTGAATGACAAGGATTTCAAGCGCGTGAGCCCCGGCGACTGGATTATCAACGCGCTAATCATCGACCCGAAGAATACCCAGAAGCTGATCATCGGGACGGAGCGCCAGGGCGTGCAGATCAGCACCGATGGGGGCAACACGTTCACGGCCGCGAATACCGGCTTCCAGCACCAGCACATTTCGGATGTGGCGATGGACCGCGAACATCCGGAACGCGCGCTGGTGGTGCTGACGTTTGACAATGATGCATTCCTGGCCACGAAAGACGGCGGCAGCTCCTGGGCCACGCTTGGGCCGGGGCTGAAGCGCACGGAAATGCGCCACGTGTACGCCGCGCCGAACGGCTGGTGGGCTTCGCTCAGCAACGGCGGATGGATGAAGTATGAGGAAAGCGCCTACAAGTGGGTGCGCACGGGCTTGTACGTGCCAGACGCATCGGCTCCTGCAGCCGCTTCGAGCAAGAAGGGCGCGAAGTCCAAGGCTCCTGTGGCGCGCTCCGCGGCGCCGCAACTGGCCGCGTTCCTGGTCAATGATATGAGCTTTGGAAACGACACCTGGTTTGCCGCGACCGCCGGCGGGGTGCTCGCTTCCAAGGACTTCGGCGCGACGTGGAAGGCGGTGAGCAAGGATTCACTGGTTCGCAAGCCCTCGCAGTCCGTGGAGGTTTCCGCGGACGGCAACCAGGTCTGGGCCATCGCGGAACGGAATCTGTTGCACTCCGCCGACAAGGGCGCGACCTGGGAAGCGAAAGAACTTTCCTTCGCCGCGGCCGGCAACCTCAGGCTAAACCGCCTGGACGACGCCACCCTCTTCATCACCACCAACATGGGTCTGTACGCTTCGCGCGATGCCGGGCGCAACTGGAATCGCCAGGAAGTGCGCGACCTGGCGTTCCAATCGGCTGCCGGTTCGAGCAATGCCCTGGTGGTTTCTCTCCAGAAACACGGGCTGATTGCTTCCTTCGACGGCGGCAAGAGCTGGCAACACATGGACGACCAGCTATCGCAGGGTTACTTTCCCGTGGTGCGGGCGCGGCGCGATGGCTCGGTGGTGGCGGTATCCGCGACCGAGGGAATCCTGAGCCTGGACCCGAATGCCAAGTCCGCGAGCACGAGCAACGGCTCGGGCATGCGGTAGACCTAGCTAAATTCTCTGCCAAGAGCGCCCGGAGAAATTCCGGGCGTTCTTTTTTTTGGAGTGCGACTCCCTTTAGCCGGGGCGGTGATTCCCGCCGATTTGATAGCCTACACCGCGAATGGTGCGGATGAGCGGGTGGTCCGCGCCGGTGTCAATCTTCCGGCGCAGATAATTGATATAGACGTCCACGACATTGGTGATGGAATCGCCGTGAATGCGCCAAACCTCTTCAATGATGGTGGCGCGGGTCACCGGGCGCCCGGGATTGCGCAGCAAGAATTCCAGCAGCGCATACTCCTTGGGACTTAGTTCGACGGGGCGGCCGGCACGCCGAACCTGGTGCGAAACGCGGTTCACTTCCAGATCTTCAAATAGAAAGAGTTCGTGCGCGGGACGATTGCGACGTCGGAGGACGGCGCGAATGCGCGCGGCAAGCTCCAGCCAGACGAAGGGCTTGGCGATGATGTCGTCGGCCCCCGCGTCGAGCGCCTTAATACGCTGTTCGACCGAACTCGCGGGGGAAAGCAAAACCACCGGGGTATCCGGCCAGCGAGTCTGCAGATGCCGCAGGTAATCAGGGCCGGCCATGCCGGGAAGATTCAGATCCAGAAGAATCAGATCAAACAGGCTCTTCTGGCCGAATTTGGAGATTTGCTCGCTGGTGGAAGCGAGTTGTACAGCAAAGTGTTCCTGCTGCAGCCGGGTCTGTAGGAATTCCGCCAGAGACGCGTCGGCTTCAGCGACAAGGAGGCGCATGGTCGCTCACTCAAACAAATTTCTGGAAGGGGGTAAGGGAAGTTTGCTCCCGGGGAAGGAGAGTGTCAACGAAAGGTGCCGCAAACGCGACGGATTGATAACTGTTTCCTGAAATTGGTTGTGAAGAAGCGCTCCGGCGCGACTGGCCGCAGATGCAGGCCGGCCGGAGCCGCTGCCGCCCGAATCGCCGTCCATTGAAGAGGAAACCTGCGTGAGAGCCACTAGCGAGCAGCATTTGAACAACGACGTATCTGCGCCCGCGACCAATGGCAAGTCATGTTCTTTCAATTGCTTACGGAAGGCAAAGGCTTCGACAGGAAGGCGCGTTAGCCTTGCGCAACAAGGCGGTGAGCGGCGATTGCGTTGAGGAAATTGTTTCGGGTACGCTCTTGCGCATGAGGTATCAAGCGTTGAGGCGGCGTCTCCCTTGTTGCGCGGCAGTTCTGTTGGCTGTGGTGTGGGTGGCGTTCGGTGGGGCCGAGATCGCTGCCGGCCGGCCACCGAGCCAGGGAACGTCACTGTCTGCTTCGACCAGAGCTTGCAGCGCGAATCCGGTGCTGGCACCGGGCAGCCGAAAAAAGGAACCGCACAAGTCGAAACACCCGCTACCTGCGGAGCCGCTGCCCGCCTGCATTGAAGTGCGGGGCGAGGCCCTGGAAATTCAGGAGTCCCTGCAATCGGCGGTTCGGGAAAATCAATGGCGGGTGCATGAAAATCGCGCAACCGAGGATACCTGGACGTTCGTCCGGTATATAAACGTGGAAGAACTGGAAAAGTATGCGGACACGAAAGTCCTTCTGGAGCCGGTCGAATTTGAAGATGGAAAAGCAGCCGTCATGGTGCGGACCGTGGACATCGGAGGGGGTTTCGTGCGGGTGCAGATCTCGGCGCAATTTCAGGGGGAGGGAAAATCCGCAGACGCGGCGGTGAAGCAGCCTGGCAACGTATGGCCGCTAACTTCCAAGGGCGTTCTGGAACAAGAACTGCTGAGTGCATTGCAAACACGATACAAACACGTTGAGTAGCAGCGGTACACCTGGTTAGTACCCGGCCCAAACTGGACCACCGTACAGCTTTCGCAACATACCAGCGACCTGATATCTGTACAGGATGCCATAGTGGTTCATGCTGTGTGCAGGCTGCGCGCAGGTCCCGGCAGATCTAAGCGACAAAGCGGAGGGAAGCGTGCATAAGAGCACGCCCGGAATGAGCGAGTTTCGCCAGGTGATTCCTGGGATGGGGCGGTCGGCAGTGCTTCTGCTGATGCTGGCCGTGGCTTGCCTGTTCGCCCCCTCGCGCGCCATCGCCCAAATCTCGCCTGGTCCGCTTTCCAAGGCGCACGTTTCTCTCAGCGGTACGACGCAGTGCGCCACGTGCCATGCCTTCGGAGCGAGCACGCCGAGTTTCAAATGCCTGGAATGCCATAAGGAAGTGGCGCAAGCACTTGCGGGGAAGCACGGGTATCACGCGCGGCTTCAGATGGGCAATCCCAACGGGAAAGATTGTGTGCGCTGCCACCTGGAGCACAATGGAGAGAACTACAATCTGATTCACTGGGAGCCTGCGGAGAAGAAGTTCGACCACCGCCTGACGGGTTACAACCTGGAAGGAAAGCACGCGCCACTTGCTTGCGAGAAGTGCCACACGGCTGCGCACATGGTTCCCGCCGACCGCGAGTTGATCAAAAACAAAGATCTCGCCAAGTCGTATTTCGGGCTATCACCGGCGTGCCAGAGCTGCCACAGCGATCCCCATAAAGGGCAACTGGGGAACGAATGCACCAAGTGCCACAACGTGGAAAGCTGGAAAGCCGCCAAGGATTTCGACCATTCCAAGACGCGCTATGCCCTCACGGGGCTGCATACAAAAGTGGCTTGCGAAAAATGCCACAAGCCCGATACGCCGGGAGGAACCGCGCGTTATCGGGACATGAAGTTTGATACCTGTTCGGCCTGCCATAGCGATCCGCACAAGGGAGAGTTCAAGAAATCCTGCGATTCTTGCCACACCACTAGCGGCTGGAAGACGATGTTGCCCGGATTTGATTTTGACCACTCCAAGACGAAATATCCGCTACTCGGGAAGCATGCCCAGGTTTCCTGCGTTGCTTGCCATCTTAATGGTGACTTCAAAAAGCAGGTTGCGTTTACGAATTGCAACGACTGTCACAAGCCGGATCCCCACAAAGGACAGTTTGAAGCACGCCCGAAGAAGGGCGAATGCGCGGAATGCCACAAGGTGGAGGGCTGGAAGCCTTCGCTGTTTGGAGTGAAGGAGCATGACACTTCCCGGTATCCGCTGAAGGGCAAGCACCTACAGGTGGAGTGCGCGAAGTGCCACATCCCGGCCGGCAAGGAGACCATCTACAAGGTGAGGTTCGCGGCCTGCGGCGACTGTCACAAAGATGCCCACGACAATCAGTTCGCTGCCGCGCCTTACAACAATAGGTGCGAGGGCTGCCACACGGTGGTGGATTTCCATCGCACCACGTACACCATCGCCAAGCACCGGACCACGCGTTTTGCCCTGGCCGGTGCACACGTGGCCGTCGCCTGCGCTGATTGTCACAAACTCGGTGCCGGCGGCCGGACCGACAAGATTCTGCCGTTCAAGTTTGAAGACCGCACCTGCACCGCTTGTCATAAGGACCCGCACAAGGGCGAGTTCAACGACCGGATGGCCCGCAAGCGTGCCAATGGTGCGGCGTTTGGTTGCGAAGCGTGCCACACTGTGAAGTCCTGGGCGGACATCAATGGGTTTGATCATTCCAAGACGAAATTCGCGCTGTTAGGGGCGCATCGAACCGTAGTCTGCAGGGAGTGTCACAAGGCCACCACCGAATACGCATCACGATTCAAGGGCACTCCGCAGCAATGCGAGGCGTGCCACAACGACGCCCACGACGGACAGTTTGTGGCCAAGGATGCCAAGACCCATTGCGGCGAGTGTCACAGTGCCCAGCACTGGGTTCCTTCAACGTTCGATCACGACACAAAAACGCATCTGGCGTTGACGGGAGGACACGCCAATGTTCCGTGCGTCAAGTGTCACCTGCAGACCAAGCTGGTGGGAGACAAGAGCATAGTGATTTACAAAAACGCGCCGAATAAATGTGTCGATTGCCACGGCAACGATCCAAGGATCGTCAAGCCTGAAGTCTTCAATTAATGAATTCCGCAACAGCCGAAATGCGAATCCTCTAAGAGCACCAGGCCGTAACAGCGCAAGGCATTAATCTCCCAGCAATATGATTACTACTCGGCGAATATCAACTCCTGCTGGCAACCCTTGAAGCCCTTTGTGCAACAAATGGGGTAAGCCCCAGCTAGGTCGGCAAGCGAATGTACTACTTGGGGAAAGCCGTTGGCGGCTGGTCTACAACTGTACGGCCGTACAGTAGAATCCGCCCCACCAGTCCCCTGAAAATGTGTTGAGAATCTTCATGGTGCCCCCGCGACGCGTGTATCTGTCGCGGGGTGGGAGAGCTTTACGCTCACGTTCCTCCAGGTCTCGCTTTGGGCTCTTCTGGCGCTCCCAGGTGCCGCCAAGCCCCTCTCCTCCGCCGGTGCCGCCGCGCCGGTGCCTTCCTCCGCTTACTCCCAGAAAGAAAGCACGCGAAATCCTCACGGGCCGTTAAACATCCCTTGTGAAAACTGTCATACCTCCGCCGGTTGGCGGCCAATCCGGGCGGTGCCAGAGTTTGACCACAACAAGACGAAGTATCCGCTGCGCGGCATGCACGAGAAGGTGCAATGCACGCAATGCCACGTGAAGCCCGTTTTCACGAACGTGGGTAAGAACTGCGCCGACTGCCACGCGGATATTCACCGACGACAGATGGGACCGGACTGCGCGCAGTGCCATACCGTCCAGGGATGGAATATTGCCGTGCAGGCGGTGCGCGATCATCAGAACCGGTTCCCGCTGTTCGGTGCGCACGCCGCGGTGCAATGCGACAATTGCCACAAGCAAGCCGCTACGGGAATGTTCCTGGGCCTCTCGACCGCGTGCGATTCCTGCCACCTGAAAGACTGGCAAAATACGACGAATCCTCCCCACGCCAGCGCCGGACCGGCGTTTGCCTCGGGCAACTGTCAAGGGTGCCACTTCTTCGATAGCTGGCTGGGCGCGAGATTTGACCACAGCGCGACGGGTTTCCTGCTGACTGCCGGGCACGCGAATGTTCCTTGCGCGGCCTGCCACGTCAACAACAACTACAATTTGCAGATCGCGCCGACTGCTTGCGGCACGGCTGGCTGCCATCTCACCACCTGGCAACAGACCAATAATCCGGTGCACTCGACCGCGGGCCCGGCGTTCGCAGCCTCCAACTGCGCGAACTGCCATACCACCCAGGGCTGGGACGCCGCGTCGTTTAATCATAGCCTGACGGGCTTTGCATTGGTGGGCACGCACATGTCACCCACACCAACGCCGTGCGCCTCCTGCCATCTCAATAACAACTACACGCTGAGCAGTACGGATTGCATGTCTTGCCACACGGCAGACTGGAATAAAACGCAGACGCTTGGCGGAAGCGTGCCGAACCACATCACGGCAGGCTTTCCATCGACAGCCTCGGCTTGCTCCACATGCCACACCATCACCAAGTGGTCGGACGGCAAATTCGATCACAGCGCGACGGGATTTCTGCTGACCAATGGGCACGCCAAGGTGCAATGCGCTTTGTGCCACATCAATGGCAACTACAGCCTGACCATTCAGCCGACGGACTGCGGGAACGCCGGCTGCCACCTGACGACCTGGCAGCAGACCAACAATCCGGTGCACTCGACGTCCGGAGCAGCGTTTGCGGCGGCGAATTGTTCGAAGTGTCACACTATTGTCGGCTGGGACGCCGCTTCGTTTGACCACAGCGTGACGGGCTTCGCCCTGGTGGGTACACACATGTCGCCTACTCCGACGCCCTGCGCCTCCTGCCACGTCAATAATAACTACACGCTGAACACCGGCGACTGCATGTCTTGCCACGCGTCGCCCTGGAATAGCACGCAGACGATTGGCGGCAATGTGCCGAATCACGTGGCTTCGAATTTCCCCTCGACGGCGGCGGCTTGTGCATCGTGCCACACGATCACGGTGTGGGCGGATGGAAAATTCGATCACAGTACGACGGGATTCCCGCTGACCAATTCGCACCAACTGGCGCCCGCGGGAAAAGTGACCGCGTGCACCCAGTGCCACGTCGGCGGGAATTACGCGCTGACCATTCAGCCGACGGATTGCGGGAATTCCGGCTGCCACCTGAGCACTTGGCAAGGCACCAACAATCCGATCCACTCCACAGCGGGCGCACCATTCGCCGCAGCAAACTGCTCCACCTGCCACAACACAATTACATGGACCACCGCGACCTTTGATCACAGCAGCACGGGATGGCCGCTCACGGGCGTACACGCCACCACGCCGTGCGCGTCATGCCATGTCAATAACAACTACACGTTTACGACGGGGAATACGGATTGTTATGGCTGCCATCAGGATAAGTACAACGGCACCGCAACGATGGGTGGCGCTGTTCCGAACCATGTGGCGGCGGGCTTCCCGACTGCACAATGCGCGAGTTGCCACACCACAACCAGTTGGACTTCGACGTGGAGCCACAATTCCACCGGCTTCCCGCTGCAGAACCTGCACCAGTTTGCGCCTGCCGGAAAAATTGCGGCTTGCACGGATTGCCACACCGGCAACAATTACAACTTGCAGATTGCACCCACGGCTTGTGGCACTGCCGGTTGCCACCTGACCACCTGGCAGCAGACCACCACTCCGGTGCACTCCACCGCGGGAGCTGCGTTCGCGCTGGCCAACTGCTCGACGTGCCACACCACAGCGGGTTGGGGAACGGCGAACTTCGATCACAGCACGACGGGCTGGCCGTTGACGGGGACACACCTCACGACACCTTGCGCGTCCTGCCACGTCAATAACAACTACACTTTGACGAGTGCAAACACCGATTGCTACGGTTGCCACCAGTCAACCTGGCTGAGCACGCAAACCCTTGGCGGGATCGTGCCCAATCACGTCGCCGCAGGCTTTCCAACATCTCTTTGCTCGACATGTCACAACACCATTGCTTGGAATCCCGGGACCTTTAATCACAGCACGACAGGTTGGGCGCTCACCGGCGCGCACCAGATGCCGCCCGCGGCGGGCTCCAAGATTACGGCTTGCACCGATTGCCACGTTAGCAACAATTACAGCCTGACCTCGGCGAATACGGCGTGTTACGGTTGCCACCAGGCGGCTTGGCTAAGCACGCAAACGCTCGGCGGCGCGGTGCCCAACCACATCGCGGCCGGGTATCCGCAGACCTGCGACACCTGCCACACCACGACCAGCTGGTTGGGGGCTACTTTCAATCACACTTACTTCCCTATTCCGCACCACGGCTCGGTGTGCAACGACTGCCATCAGGTATCCACGAACTACGCGAGCTTCACTTGCATCAACTGCCACACGCAGACGGCGCACCAGCAAACACAGACGAATAACACCCACAACGGCGTTGGTGGATACAGCTACGGACCCACCACTTGCTACACCTGCCATAAGAACGGCGGCGGGGGCTAGCATGAGGCCCACGCTTGTACTCTACTTGGCATGGGTCTGTTTGGCCTGCCTGCTCCCGACTATTTTTCCGGCAGGCTTGTTCGCGCAGAGCGGCGAACCCGGAAAGAAGCCCTCGGTCTTTCGCGTGAAATATATTGCCGACACTTCGGTGTACGTGGATGCCGGGCGGAATGCCGACCTACAGGAAGGGATGAAGCTTTCGGTGATCGAACCGCCGCCGGACAATGCGATGGCCGACGGTGTGCGCTTTCGAGGGTATCCGCATGTAGCGGAGTTAAACGTGGTCTCGGTCGCGGACTCATCCTCGGTCTGCGAGGTAATTTCTTCGACGGGTGAACTCAAGATTGGGCAGTTTGCGTTTTTGACGCCGAACAGCGCGGAGGACCGGCACCTGGCCGAGAACGCCCGAGAAGCGGACAACTACCCGGTTGTGGTCGCGTTCACATCGGGAGATCCCGCCGACGAAGAGATGCGGGCGACAAAAGTGGAAAACATCGCGGAATCTCCCATCGGGGTGATGCGCGCGCGAGTCGGCCTGAGCTATGGGGGAATCCGCGAATCGGGGATGAACTCCAGCCAAGTGGGATTGATGATCGACGCGGACATGACCCACATCGGTGGCACGTACTGGAATTTCAACGGCTACTGGCGCGGTGAAATGAATACCAGTTCAACCGGAATTTCAGGGGTTGGCAGCAGCACGCTTACGGATTTGATCAACCGCACCTACCATCTGGGGTTCACGTATCAAAATCCCTACTCGCCAAATACCTACGGAATTGGGCGGCTTTTTCTGCCCTGGGCGCCGAGCCTGAGCACGATTGATGGCGCCTATATGGGTCACCGCATCGGGCACATCACCACGGTAGGCGCATTTGCAGGCTCGGCTCCCGACCCGAGTTCCTGGAGTTACAACCCGGATCAGCAGATCGCCGGGACATTTATCAGCGTGGAAAATGGGGATTTTGACCACGTCCATTACCTGAGCACGGCCGGGATCGCCATCAACACCATTAACTTTCGGGTTTCGCGGCAGTTCGCTTTTTTCGAAAACAATATTAACTGGAAGCGGTACATCACGTTTTACAACTCGATGCAATTCGATACCGCGCGGACGTCACCGTATGCGGATGGCGGGAGCAACCCGACGGGGATCACGCAGACGTATAATTCACTGCATTTCCAGCCGATCAAGCTGGTCACGTTCGGGGTGAACTATAACTATTTCCGGAACCTGCCGACGTTTGATCCGCTGCTGATCGGAACCGGCCTGGTGGACAGATATCTATTTCAGGGATTCAGCGGGGACGTCCGGCTGGATTTGCCAAAGCATATCAGCCTGTACGCCGACCTGGGGCGCAGCAAGGCCAGCACGGACACGCAGCATTCCCTGAACCAGGCTTATGGGATTACGTTCACGAATATCGGGAGAACCGGCCTGCTGGTGGATCTCCACTACTCACAGTTCGACAGTTCGTTCGGAGGGGGTCAGTACGAATCCGTCTCGATTTCGAGGAGCGTTTCGGAAGCGCTGCATGTGCAGTTGCTTGCCGGTAACCAGAAATTCAATTCGCCGTACTCGAGCAATACCAGTGCCAAATTCGTGAATGGGATCGTGGATTTGACCCTGGGGCGGCGATATTTTGTGGAAGGGCTGATCGGCCTGTATAGCGGGACAACATTGAATTACACGCAGTGGTCGACGACGCTGGGGTACCGCTTCGGAGGATTGCGCAAATGACGCACCTCGCGAAGCGGACGAAGATTGTTCTCGCCGTGCTGACGCTGCTGGTGGGAATTCTGGCGTGCACCGCGCTACTGCAAGCGCAGAGCAGACCGGATGATCCGCCTTCCACCCCCGCGTCTTCGGCCGGCGATCCGGCGTTCGTGGCGCGTGCGAACGAGACGCTGCTGCGTTCGCGGAAGCTGATTGATAAGTTCTTCGAGCAGACCTCCAATGTGGTTTGCAACGAAGACGTCACGCAATCCATTGTGGGCAAGAATGGCAAGGCGATGTATCGCGAAGAATCCGTATTTGAATACCAGATGCAGGCCAACAGCCGCAGCGGTTCGTTGAGGCTTGTGGAATCGCGAGACGCGCGCAAGGAAGCGTTTCGCGACGCCAGCAAAACGCTGCTGATCACCAATGGCTTCGCGAGCATGCTGCTGGTGCTGCATGAGGAGTTTGAGTCCAGCTACGTGTTTACGCCCGTGAACGAGGAAGTTGCCGACGGCCGGAATCTGGTAAAAATTCATTTCAAGCCCGTGCCAGGGGCCTCTTCGCCGGCGGCGATCCAGCTCCGCGGCCGGAATTATCCTTTGCCGCTCACGGGCGACGTGTGGATCGATCACGAAAGCGGTTCGGTGGTGAAACTGGTTTCCAGCCTAGACTCCAGCCTAGACGATCTCGGGCTGCACGAACTGCGCAGCGAGATTCATTATTCGATCGTGGAGTTTCACGATCCGGAAGAGGCCTACTGGATGCCATCATCGGCGGTAATCGATGTCCAGACCCCAAAGCAGCATTGGCGAAATGTTCACCGATTCACCGACTACCGGAGGTTCCGAGCGACCATCCAGGTACAATTTGGAGAAGAAAAGCCATGAGCGCCGAAGCCAGCGTACGAAGTGCCATTCTGAGCCGGGAGGACGCCGAGCGGGGACACCGCACACGGGTGCTGCTCTCCTGGCTGGTCGCATTGGCGATTGTGCTGGTGATTGGCGGGTATGGGCTCAACTATTACACGCTGAGCTCGGTCGATCGCCCGCTTTCTCCCAAACACGATCTGCTTAAACCCAGCGGAAGCATTGGCATAAAACTGGGGATGTTCGGAGTGCTGCTGTTCTTCCTGATCTACTTATACCCGCTGCGCAAGAAATGGGGCTGGCTGGGGCGGCAAGGCAATTCGCGGCACTGGCTGGACTACCACGTTGTGCTGGGCACCACCGCGCCGTTGGTGGTGGCGTTTCACGCTTCGTTTAAATTCGGCAATATTGCCGGGATGGCGTTCTGGAGCATGCTGTGCGTAACGGTGTCCGGGTTTGTGGGGCGGTACCTTTATTCGCAGGTGCCGCGTAACCTGAATGCTGCCGAGCTTTCGATGAAGGAGATGCAGGAAACGGAAGAAAGCTTGCGGCAGGAGCTGGCGGGCCAAAAGATGGCATTCGGGACGCGCATGGAGGCGCTTTACGACCTGCCGACGGCGGAAGATGTTGAGCACATGCCCATGATTATCGCTCTGGCGTATATGATCCTGATTGATCTGCGGCGGCCGTTTCAGATTTCGCTGCTGCGGTTGCAGGCGGCGGGCATCGGCGCCTGGCTGGTTTCGCTGTTTGGGCTGCGCCGGACCCCGGACCTTAAGCTGGAGCGCGGCATCGCCATTGCGCGGCGGCAAGCGGCACTGTCCAAGCGAATCCTGTTCCTGCAACGAACGCAACAGGTGTTCAACCTGTGGCATGTGGTGCACCGGCCATTCAGTTATGCGTTCGCCATACTGGCAATCGTGCACATCAGCCTGGTGCTGTACATGGGCTACCGGCTCTAGATTGGCGCAACCATGGATAACCTGATCTCGTTTCTGATTGCGGCGGTAATTATCGGCGGTTTTCTGGCCTATTACCTGCGGCAGGAGAAGAAAAAGGCGGCGAAATTCCGGGAAGCGGCGGAGCGCGGGAAACTTCGTTCGGACGGCCCGCAATCCCAGCACCCGCACATCAACAACAATTATTGCATCGGGTGCGCCACCTGCACGATGGTTTGCCCGGAAGGAGACGTGCTGGGGATGGTTGGCGGGAAAGCGATGATTATTAATGGCTACAAATGCATCGGCCACAGTCTATGCGCGGAGGCATGCCCCGTCGGGGCGATCACCATGGTGCTGGCAAGCCCGAGTGTCGGCGCGGACGTGGCGACGCTGACGCGAGAGTACGAAACGACCATAAAGAACATGTTTATTATTGGCGAGCTGGGCGGCCTGGCGCTGATCAAAAACGCGGTCAATCAGGGCCGCGACTGCATCGACACGGTTGCCAGAAGGCTCTCGGCCGGCAAGAGACTGGCTTCCACGACGGATGATGTGTACGACGTCCTGATTGTGGGCGCGGGCCCCGCCGGGATCAGCGCTTCTTTGCGGGCGGCGGAAAAAAAGCTGCACTATATCACCCTGGAGCAGTCGGAAATCGGGGGCACCGTCTCCAAGTATCCCCGGCAGAAACTTGTGCTGACCAGCCCGGTGGAATTTCCGATGTACGGAAAATTCAAGAAGACAGAGCTTTCGAAAGAAAACCTGCTGGAATTCTGGGGCCAGGTGCTGAAGCGCGCGGACTTCAAATGCCAGACCGGGCAAAAAGTGGAAAATATTGGGCTGAGAGATGACGGCGTGTTTCACGTTACTACCGCAAAAGCCGAATATCGCGCGCGGCATGTGATTCTGGCGCTGGGAAAAACAGGAAATCCGCGGAAGCTAGGAGTCAAAGGCGAAGAACTTCCCAAAGTGATGTACCGGCTGATTGAAGCCGACCACTATGTGAACAAGAACATTCTGGTGGTTGGCGGAGGGGATTCCGCGGTCGAGGCGGCGATGGGTTTGGCCAGCCAGGTGGGCAACACGGTCACGCTATCCTACCGCCAGGCCACATTCTCGCGCATCAAGGAGCGCAATGCGCAACGCGTTCAGGATTTCATGAAAAAGGGAAAGCTGAAGGTTCTTTTTAATTCCAATCCTGTGGAATTCCGGCAGGAGGCGGTGCTGATGGAAGTGAGCGGCGCGAGCCAGACAATTCCAAACGACTTTGTGTGGATCTTCGCGGGAGGCGAACCACCCACCGCGTTTCTGAAGAAAATTGGCGTGGGGTTTGCGAATTGCGATATCACCCCGGAGGGCTCTCGTGAAGCCAAGGAGGCCCGCGAGGCGGTCCTCGCGTCCGCGTAGGCATCCGAATTTGCCGAAAGAGATTTTCCTAATCGGATGCAGGATGTGGAGCTAGACGGCGGTGACTTGAGGTTGAGGGTAGCGCCGCCGAAAATCCGCTCCCTCTTGGTTGCGCCTCGCCGGCCGCGCGAAGAAACTCTTCGGTTGCCATAATTCAAAATGGCTGGGCGGAGGAAGGGGGTATCTAGCCAGCAGCGCTGACTGCGCGGCAAGCCACGGCCCGCTGCCTGGATTTGCCGAGGCCATCGATATACAACTCGACAATATCCCCGGCCTTGAGGAATTGCGGAGGCTTCAAACCGAGGCCAACACCTTCGGGGGTCCCGGTGGAGACCACATCGCCGGGCAATAGAGTCATAAATTCGCTAAGATAACTGATCAATTTCGGCACCCCAAAAATCAGGTCGGAGGTGCTGGAATTCTGGCGAACAACGCCATTCACGCTGAGTCCGAGCGCGAGATTGTGGGGATCCGCGATCTCATCGGGTGTGGCGAGAAATGGGCCAAGCGGCGCAAATGTATCGCAACTTTTGCCCTTCATCCACTGGCCGCCGCGCTCCAGTTGAAAGGCGCGCTCGCTGTAATCGTTGAGAATGCAATAACCTGCCACGTGATTCAAGGCGGCGGTCTCTGATACGTAGGAAGCACGCTTTCCGATCACGACGGCAAGTTCCACTTCCCAATCGGTCTTCTGAGAATCTTTGGGAATCACAAGGTCGTCGAAAGGGCCACACAAAGATGAAGGCGCCTTCATGAACACCACTGGTTCCTTGGGGAGCTCCATTCTGGTTTCGGCAGCGTGGCGCGCGTAATTTAGCCCGATACAAACGATTTTCGAAGGGCGCGCAATGCACGCCGCCCAACGCACATTATCTGGGATGGGCGGACAGTTCGCTTCGTTGAGATGGAACCATTCCGCCAGTTTCTCCACGCTGTTGGAGCCAAAAAAGTCTTCATCAAAATCCCGGACGAGCGCACTGACATCGCGGCGTGCGCCTGACGATCCAAGTACCGCAGGTTTTTCCCGGCCAATTTCCCCATATCGACAAAGTTTCATGTTGGAAAGAGTCTACTATCAAAGTAAGAAAAATCGCCATTTCCGATTCCGTGCGATACAGAATTGATCGCTGTAATTTCCTAGTCCGGCGGGGCCAAGTGTGTTTTTGAATCGTCAGTCGCTGAAGACGGCTCGCCATCAGTTACCTGAAGATGTGATCCCGCAAACCCCTGATATGCCCATGGTGCTCTCCGAAATCTTGTGACACGCCCACTGGCCCGCAGCGACACAAAGATGGTGCACTCCTCGCCCATGACCTTTGAGGGCGGTACGCTTTCAAGAGAAACAACACTCCATGCGGAGGGAATCCGACCGCGAGACTGATAGCGCATCCGGGCAACTGGCTTTGGATCTATTGGTGCAGCTATTATTGCGGCGAAAGGCTGTTGGCCATGGATTCCTGGGGCGATTCCAATCCATCAAAAACGAAGAGTGGCCCTTTCCAAAATCGAAAGGGCAGGCCGCCCCAGAGGACTTTTGGAATGCGCTTGCCATCAAGCACGTCAGCGGTCGCGACGATGAACTGGCTCGTGGGCCCACCATACATTCGCTCCGTAGGTGTTTTCCGATTACTTCACATGTAACAAATTCCGCGCAATTGCATTTATTCATCGAGTCTCAATAACCAGATTCAGCGGACAGAGAGAACCCGAGGGAGAATTATCATGCGACCGAAGAACGGAATGCCCGGGGGGAAACAACGGAAACACAACGGCGGTCAAGAAGAGAGGTATGAGGGTTGCTTGGAACTTTGGGCTGGACATGAACTGGCTCACCGCACGGTTGAATTCGCTGGACTTGAAGCTGCCGTGATCGAATTGCCCTCGGGGGACTCCGAAGGTGGTGATCTTTGCGCACTGTTCTCGTGCGGAGACGGACATGCGCGGGTGGTTGTAGCGGATTGTGTAGGTCACGGTTTCACGGCGAGCCGGGCAGCTACTCACGTTCACAAAATGCTGCACAATTTTCGCGAACTTCGCAATAGTTCCGGACTGCTTGAGGCTCTGAATGACGAATTCACTCTATACGGTCAGGAACAAGACGGGCCGCTGCGCCTAACGACACTGGTCACCGCGAGTTATGACGGCAGTAGTGGTGAGTTCAACTTTGCCTATGCAGCACACCCGCGAATGTTGCTCTGGCGCAAAAGTGAGTCTCGCTGGTTTCCCATCGGCGAGGGTCTAGCTGGTCTTCCGATCGGGTTCATAGCGGAGCAAAGATACTTAGAGCAAAGCGTTCGCCTACAGGAAGGAGACATCGTGCTGATCTTCTCCGACGGTGTGACTGATGTCTTCTCTCGTGACGGCGAGCAACTCGGTCCAGAAGGATTCCTGAGCCTCACAGAGAAGACGATGTCGGCGATGGCCCAGCCGGTCGTACTGGATGATTTGATTCAAGCATTGATTGAGGGGATTCAGCAATTTCATGGAGCCAAGGAATTTGACGACGATTTGACCCTGCTAGCAATTCGGAGACGAGACTCGGATACGAAGGCGGGCGCAGGTTGAACCGTCAGAAGTTGGTTGAGGCGGAATCGGTGGAAGGATGCTACTTCGATACTTTCCATAACAGTGGGGAGAGACGGAGGGTGCCTTTGCTCTTATGCCCGCAAGGTTCCGTCATTTGGTACCCGGGTCTTTGGGTTCCTATTTCTCCAAGGCGAGGAATCAAATCTCTGGAGCGGGCGATGGGAGTCGAACCCACGTCCGAAGCTTGGGAAGATTGTAATTTAGTTCACAAACGCTAGATTTGGCGGCTTATTCACAATTTCTGAAACGGCTCAATTGGGGAATAATGGAAAATGAGAACCGACAGTTGGATCGTGCCCGCGCCCGTCAGCGATCAAATTTGTTCCCGTGACACTTCACAAAGCTGTCTGAAACAGGATCGATCTTGACCTCGAACGCTCCCGCCGCTCGTGAGTTCTAGGAAGGTTGGGAAAACTTCAGATTCGAATTGCTCCGAAAATGCGCTCGCAACAATATTGAAATCATCTCAGACTGCCGAAGCTGGGCTAATCAGCCCCAACTTTGGTCAATCGACGCAGATGCTAGCGAGCAGCCTAGACTCCCGCGTTGCCAATGGCAGCTTCAACCCATTCTGCAAAATCGGCTGCCCGCGTTCGATCCAGTTCGCCTTAAGCTGATGTTCTGAAGTTTGACGCCGGCGCGCGTCATGTCGCGGGAAGGCACTGTCATGGAGGTTCACCCACCGGGGTTTTGTCCAGCGAGCAGATGTCGAAACCAGAGAGCAGGGCGAAACTGGAAAGCCCCATTTTGGATCGAGCCGGAGAATCATCACGCCAGCCGCCGTCTAGTGCTGACCGGGTCCATCGGTAGCCGTTTCTTGTGATCGCTTCAGTGCGTTCATCACTCTTTTGCGGGAATGATTTCTGGAACTTGGGCCAGTTTGCGGTTTGGATCAACCAGCAACCACGCCAGAGCGCCCAAAACACTCAAGCCCGCAGCCACATGAAAAGACGAATTCCACCCGAACTGTTTCGCAATCGCAGGCGTCAGCGACGCCGTCAATGCGCCGCCAAGTTGCGCGCCCATGTTCATGAATCCGGAAGCTATCCCGGCGTTGCGTCCAGCAACATCCGCGGTCACCGACCAGTAGGAACTCTGCGAGAGATACAATGCGCCCGCACCCCCGGAAAGTATAACGCTCGCCAGGCGTGCATTCTCCGCGTGCGAGCCCAGCACGAGAAAGAGCCCAGCAAGCAAGAGTGAAAATACACCCACGCTGCACCGTCCCACCCGCTTCCCGTATAAACTAGTTAAGGCATCGCTGATGGCTCCGCCCAACAAACTGCATGTAACCATCGCGATTGGGGGAAACGTGCTGTAAAAGGCGCTGACTCTTAAATCTAGTCCTCGCACCTTCAGCAGGTAAATATAGAACCAACTAAAAAAAATCCACGCGACATACCCGAAACAAAAATAGCTAAGCGTGACGCCCCACACTTCCTTGCTTCGAAGAATCGTTGCCCACATCGACTTCCCGCCCTGAGTCGTCGCTGAGGCAGCGTTCCCGGCCGTCCGGTTCTCTTCAATGTATTTCAGTTCAGCGGGGGAAACGCGGGCGTGCTCTTCCGGATTATCTCTAGCGGCCGCGAACCAGACCGCGCCCGCTAGCAGTCCCAAACCTGCGCTGACCCAGAACGAGGAACGCCAACCGTAATGGACCATGAGGTAGGTCACAAACAGTGGTGCCGCTCCCGCCCCTGCCCCAACACCCGCAAAGATCAGCCCGTTGGCGATGCCCCGCTCCTGCGTGGGAATCCATCGCGATACAAACTGATTCGAAGCGGGAAAGATAATGGCTTCTCCTGCTCCGAGAAGAAATCTTACTAGTAGAAAAAATAGAACTGCACCAGCAATCTTCGTCGATACTGCCGCTGTCAGGACTGAGAACAATCCCCACCAGGCGACGCCCGCGGTCAGGACCCGTCGCGGTCCCAGCCGGTCCGCTAGCCATCCTCCAGGGGTCTGAAAGAGTGCGTAGCCGATCAAGAACGCGCTGAAAACCCACCCCAGTTGGGTCTGCTGTAGATGAAACTCCGCCGCAATCGAGCTTCCCGCGATGGAAATATTCACTCGGTCCAGATACGACACCGCACTCAGCAGGAACAACCAAAACACAAGAAACCAGCGCACGTTGCTCGTGCAGCGAGCGATCATCCGCCCACCGTTGTTCCGAATATGAAGTGCCACTTAATTGGAATGGCCCTCTTCTTAGTAACACTGCTCATGGCAAAATAGTCACAGAGAATAAGGTAGTGTGGCCACCCGAAAGTGGCTGCTACAAATCAGGCGTTAAGCGAGTTGCTCGAACTAACTTTCCGTGATCCACGCACCTACGCTGAATGCGCCTTCAAATACGCCGAGAGCTTTTCCGCGATGATCTTATCTTCCCCCGTCTTCAGCATGAACGAATTCATCGACAACGCTTCGCGGTCCTCGCCCGCCGAAAGCACAATCGCCGGCTTCCCCTGTCGCAATGCGTTCACAACTTCCCGCGGCGAGAGGGTGATCCGGTTATCCCAGTGGACCTCCATATGCGGCACGTGATTCGCCACATCCGGCATCGAATACGTTGTCGTCACACCGGGAATCTTCACTAGTTGACTGGAAATTAATTCGAGGCGGCCCTGCCATTCCTTGTTCAGCGCTTCGTGGTCTTCCTTCAGATAACACTCTAGTGCCTTCACCATTCCTATGATCTCTTCTTTGCCGACTTTCTGACTTCGCCCCAGTGTGTCCTCATGCGGGGAATTGTTGAGCAGGGCATTCGCAACCATCTCTGTTCGTCCCAGTAGCAATCCCGCGCACTGCGGGCCGCGAATTGCTTTTCCGCCGCTGAATGCCACCATGTCGTAACCCATATTCACATAGTCCCAGAGATGCGAGACCGGTGGAGTATCCGCCGCGGCATCAATGAACGCGGGAATTTTGTATTCCTGCGCCAGCTTCACCCATTCGTCTACCTTTATCTGTCCCGCCGCATTCGCGAAATTACTGAAGTGCATCATAGCCGTCTGCGGTCCCACTGCCCGCCGCAAATCTTCGCGCGTTTCGATCACCGCCAGCTTGATTCCCGTAGCTCGCAGCTGGTGATCGAACGGGTTCCGGTGGGATTTTTGAATAATTACTTCCGATTTCATCCCCGTAAGATCGGGAAGCTGCTCGATGAATTTTGGATTATTCCCGGTAAGCAATCCCGCCAGTCCGGACTGCATCGCCGCGGCCGCGCCGGAAGTCACCAGTGCGGTGTAGCCCGGCGGAAGCTTAAGCATTTCCGCGATGCGCTTCCCGGCGGCAACTTCCAGATCCGGAATGCTCACGAAATGCTGCCCCGCCAAGTCCATTACAGCCTCGACCTCCGGCCGCATCAGGGAACCTCCGAGCACCGTCATCGTACCCTGACCATTGATCAGCGTTGTCACCCCCAGCTCTTCATACACGTTTCCCGTCGACCCGAATCCGGTCACCGAGGTTGTCGCCGCTGGGCTCGGCTCAGTCACGGGAGCCGCAAACAACTTGCGTGCATTTAGAAGCGCTCCCGCCAGGGCGCTTATTCCCCCAACAAACATCCGTCGGGACCATTTTGTGCTGGTCTCCATGGCCATATCTCCTTTCAGTTACTTGCGCACTACCGCCGCCGTACAGTTAATCTCCACGAGCGATTGTCCGGGAAGCGCGGCAACGGCAACCGTCGTACGCGCCGGCCCGCCATTCGGGAAGTACGTCTTGAAAACCTTGTTCATTCCGTCGTAATCGTCAATTTTCGTGAGGTACACAGTGAGCTGTAAAATGCTGTCCATCGTTCCCCCGCCGGCTTCGACCAAAGTCTTCACGTTGTCCATCACCTTTTTTGTGTGAATCCCGATCTCCATAGCGAACTCGCCGTTCGGATCATGGGAGTGCGCACCTTGGCCGGCAATGTAGACCACCCCATTGTGAACAATTAAAGGCGTGATAAAGCCTCCGCCGGTGGCAGGCTTGCCGTCATAGTCGAGCTTTTGAACTCCGGCGGGGACTTGGGCTTGTGCGTCTGATCCTGAGAGCCCGCCGATCACGCCAGCGCTCGCAAAAAGTGAGGCGAGCCGGGTTGCAAAATTCCTGCGACTGCTGAGAGTAGTATCCATTGCACGTTCCTCCTGAAAAAGTGGATTTCGAATCGTCGTTCCCTATGGCAGACCGAAACTGAACACGTTGCTTCCCGCCGCGATGGAAACATATTGATTTCCATTCACGGCATAACTCATCGGAGAGGCGTGGATGTTTTGTCCGGTGTTGAAGTGCCAGAGTGCAGCACCGGATTGCGCGTCCACGGCCTCGAAAGACTGGTTGTCGTCGCCAAAGAACAGCAGGCCCCCCGCGGTTGTCATTGTGCCGCCGCTCGATTGGCCGGAACCGACTTGCGGGTATTTCCATACGGGTTTGTCCGAATCCAAAGCGTAGGCCAAGAGAATCTTTCTTGAGTTGTCACCGGGACTGCGCTTGGTACCGGTCGAATAATAGGTCTGCCCGGGAGTAAACTTCTCGGCATGGAGGAGATAGATATCGCAGCTTTCCAAGGCCATGAAGTAAAAAAGTTTTGTGTCAGGATTGTAGGAGGGCGAATACCAGTTTGTTGCGCCACTCATGCCTGGGCAAATGCGGGTGCCATTTGCCGTGGGCATCACTTCGGTGCGAACCGGGCGTCCTAGAGGGTCAATCCCCCTGGCCCAATTCAATTTTTCGGCGAACTGCACCGCCGAGAGAAACTTTCCGTCGGTTCGATCGAGAACGTAGAAAAATCCGTTGCGGTTGGCTTCCACTAACAATTTGCGCGGTTTGCCTTGGTAGACCGTATCAATCAGAACGGGGGTCTCGGTGGCGTCATAGTCAAAAAGATCGTGCGGCGTAAACTGGAAATACCATTTCAGCTTGCCAGTATCCACATCGAGTGCCAGGACACAATCCGTGTACAGATCGTCCCCCGGCCGCGGTCCGCCGTCAAAATCCGGCGCCGGGTTGCTGGTTCCCCAATAAATCGTGTTGAGTTCGGGATCGTAGGTTCCCGGCATCCACGTGGTGCCGCCGCCGTGAAGATAACTATCTCCCGGCCAGCTCTCGGAGCCGTGCTCGCCGGGCGCCGGAATCGTCCAGAATCTCCACACGAGTTTCCCGGTATCTGCATCGAAGGCCGAGACAAATCCGCGCACTCCGTCGTCTCCCCCGGAAGTACCCACGATCACCTTGCCATTCACGACCAACGGTGCGCTGGTGGCTCCGTAATTTCTGTTGCCGTCGGTATAAGCGACATCCCAGCGCAGATGCCCCGAACGAGCATCCAGACAGAGCAGATGAGCATTGTCGGTTTCCATAAAAACAGAGGTACCCCAGACTCCGACGCCCCGGTTGTGGTGCTGCGATGCATCGTCAATCAAGCCTTCGGTAATTGGATGCGTATGGTGCCAGACCACGCGGCCGGTCTGGGCATCCAGCGCGTAGGCGTCATTCGCCGACGTTACGAACATCAAACCGTCCACCACGACTGAGGTGACTTCCAGCGAATCCGAGTTCGGGGCATGGAATACCCACTGGGCGCGGAGCGAGGCGGCGTTTTTCACGTTGATCTGATCCAAGCTGCTGTATCGCTGCCCCGTATAGTCGCCGTTGTAGGATGGCCAGTTCTTGCCGACCGGCTTAGTACCAAGTGAGTCTCGATTCACGTTTACTGCAAGGCTTACCGACGATTTTGGGGGCACAAGGCTCTGGGCGAATGCGGCAAAGGGGGGAAGCAGCAGCAGTGCTACGAATACAATTCGTTTGCAAAGGGCCATTGCTCTACAAACCCCCGACTGCGGACGCGATTTTCATGGTTGCTTGCGCACCAAAGGATAGAATGGGAATCTGATCCATCCAGTTAGGTTGACTATGCAACAATTTGGATTGCCAAATCCAGTCAATATTAATCCGATTTAATGGCGAGTGGAATGGCAAACTTATAGTCTACCGAATTTCTTCACGGCTTCGGTGATCGATTTTAATTTTTCGATGTACGCATACATCGAGTGCTCATTGAAATCCATCTGCTGTGCCAGTGTCAGAACTTCACGAGCCATAGCCCGTGGCACCACCACGACGCCGTCTGCATCCGCCACGACAATGTCCAGCGGTTTCACTTCCACGCCGTCGCAGATGAGTGGCATGTTGGACCCCGCGAATCGATAGTGACGGACGGAAGTGGAAGGGACGATCCCCGTTGCAAAGACCGGGAATCCGATTTTATTGAGGTAGGCGACGTCACGCACTCCACCGTCAATCACCGCGCCCGAGAAATTCCGCGCGCGCATCGCCGTACCCATCAGACCGCCCATGCCGGCGATGTCCACACCATCCTCGACGGACATTATATAAACCGAATCAGCGTCTCCCGAATCGATTGCCGCCAGCATCCCTTGAAGCGCGTTAGGGTCGTCGTTCGTCTCTTTTTTCAGTGCTACGGTAAGGGCAAACCCCGCGAACTTTGCCGGAAACACCGGCCGCATGCGATGAGACATGTACATTTTTTTTCCAGTGATCTGCTCGATGGCATCGGAAACCGAGGCAGCCTCAACGTGGCGGAAACCGTCTAGAAGTTCCGCAGCGCTCTTCGCGCCAGAGTGCTCCTGCTGGGGCCGTGCACCCCTCGTGAGCGCCACGGCAGCTAGTATTGCAGCCAACAGCAGGGTGATAAACGCACGCGCACGGGTCGAGATGCTGAAGTTACGAATAGAAAGATTTTTCAAAAGTTCCTCCTGTTCCCGCGCTGACGACTTTACTATCATTGCTCCGTCGGAAAAAGCTGGATTGTGAGGAAAAAGGGGAAGTGCGCGACGCCGAGCTTTGCTGCCGATAAAGCGATGAGGGAAATTAAAATAGTTGACAGATCCACCCACGCGATAGATAAGAAGGGTTCAAAAAAAGATGCAACTTCATAGGCAGATCCTATCTTTCATCAGGCGAATCTTCAGCCAGTCAGGGAGCATGTCGGATGGTTCTGAGCCGCCGGGACGCGGCAAAGCCGCGACAATGAGCGTTGGCGAGCCTTTTCTGAAAACTTTCATGGGTCGGCAGCCAACTAACAAATTCGCCGCATGCGCAATGATCCTGTGCTCCGGTGGCTGGACTGTTCATGCTCAAACTTCGGGCCAAGGCGCAAGAAGCGCCCGGCCAAGCGGCGAGCGGCTTGCCGAAGCGAGCAAGACCTTTGCGGCAACATGCGCAGGCTGCCACGGATTAGACGGACGGGGAGGCGAGCGTGGCCCAAACATCGCATCTCGTGAGGAAGTCCGGAGACGTTCCGACACGGAGTTGCTGCAAACTTTGCGGAATGGCATTTCCGAGACAGGAATGCCCAATTTCGCAGCGCTGGGAGATGCCAAACTTAAAGAGCTGGTGAGTTACTTGCGCACACTTCAGGGCAAAAGCGCGCCGATGGCGATTCCGGGCAACCCTCAACGTGGAGAGTCGCTTTTTTTCGGCGCCGCTCGATGCTCGGAATGCCACATGATCAATGGTAAAGGCGGGTTCATCGGCTCCGATCTCTCGGTGTATGCCGGTGATTCTTCCCCGGATGAGGTCAGGCCCGCCATCGTGAACCCGGATGGTGACTCGAGACACAGGCGAGGCCAGGTGCAGGTGACTCTGCTTGACGGACGAGTCTGGGAAGGAATGGTTCGCAATGAGGACAACTTCTCGCTGCAGTTGCAGTCTTTGGATGGCGTATTTCATCTCATTCAGAAGCGGGAAGTCGCGACGGTTAAGCAGTCGCCGCAGCCACTGATGCCGGATGACTACGGCCAGACGCTCAGTTCTGCCGAACTCGACGACATCGTGGGGTACCTGATGAGCGCTGCCCGGAGAGCTGTGGAGAAAACTCCAAAGAATCAATAGCGTGACCACGATTAGTGTTGCTTGTGCGCTTGAGTCACGCGAATCGGACCAAATGTATTTGCGCCAGTGAAACTCCCATTGCAGGAGGCACCGTGAAACGAGTGTTCAGTTTTGTTGCAGGACTGCTGCTCTTCGCCGGCTACTTGCTAGCCGGGCAAACGGAGGTTCCGCATCGAGAGTTTGGCTTGCGCGCAAATTCATCGCGATTCTGGGATCTGATTCCCAAGGAAGCCAAGCTCGCTGTTGTCGCCAAAGGCTTCGGATTTACCGAAGGACCGGTTTGGGATCCCGCTGGTTTTCTGTACGTCAGCGACGAAGAAGTGAACAAGATCTATAAAGTTTCGCTCGACGGCCAGAAATCGGAGGTCATCGCGCTCGGTGACCCGGACGGCAGCACCTATGACCAGGACCTTGGCCTCATCGATTGCGCCAGCGTCTTGCGTGCGATCATCCGTGTAAGTCCCCAGGGACAATTTACAATTCTGGCCAATCGCTTCGAAGGCAAGAAGTTCAACAGCCCCAACGACGTGGTGCTTGGTCCCGACGGCGCCCTATATTTCACCGATCCCACGCTGGACTTGCCGGCGGGGGAAAAGCAGGAACTTCCCTTCCAGGGCGTCTTCCGACTCGATGCCGCGGGAAAAGTTACGCTGTTGACAAAAGAGTTGTCGCAGCCGAACGGCCTGGCCTTTTCCCCGGATGGCAAAAAGTTTTATGTGGATGACAGCCATCAGCGCAACATTCGTGTCTATGATTTCCAGAAGGATGGAAGTCTGGCGAACGGCCGAATCTTCGGTGAGGAACCCGGTGGCAAGGAGGATGGGGTTCCTGACGGCATTAAAGTAGACCGCTTAGGCAACCTCTACGTCACCGGCCCGGGCGGCATTTGGGTCTGGGACGCGGAGGGCCAGCACCTCGGCACCATACTCATGCCGGAACAGCCCGCCAATCTCGCCTGGGGAGGTCCAGGTCTCGGCACGCTCTACATCACGGCGACCACATCCGTCTACAAGCTCGATACGCGAGCCACCGGCTTCGTTCCTTATCTGAAGACGGCCAAGTAACCTTCCGGAGAAGATATGTCCGGTAATCATCAACTCACGGCCGCGGGGCATTTTTTAACTCCGGCGCAATCTCAAATGCTTTTTCAAATTCCGCGCGGGACTCCTCCTCCCTTCCCTGCTGCTGGAGAGCCAATGCCAGGTTGTAGTGCGCTTCCGCATAACGCGGCTTAAGGCGCACCGCCTCGACAAACTCCACGACGGCTTTTGGAACTTCCCTCGCCTGCAACAGTACCAACCCGAGATTGTTGTGCGCTTCCGCGAAATTTGGATTGCGTCGAATGAGTTCACGGAAGACATTCGCGGCGCCCGCGGTGTCGTTTTGTTGGCTGAGCAACAATCCCAACTGTATTCTCGCGTCGGTGTAGTTGGGATCGAGGCTGATAGCCTCATTTAGCTCGCGCGAGGCTTCATCCAGCACCCCTGACTGCGCCAGCGCGAGGCCAAGATTGTAATGTGCCTCCGCCAGGTCAGGATCAGACATCACGGCCTTGCGAAACTCCTCGAGCGCGTTTACATGATCGTCCTGACGCCAATAGAGGAGCCCCAGGCTCGATTGGGCCTGGGCATAGTCCGGTTTCAGCTCGATGGCCTTTTCATAGGCCTCCCTCGCCTGTGCGATGTCCTGTTTGCGCTCCCACGTGACGCCCAGGAAGTAATGGCCGGTTGGCAGGTCGGGACTTTGCTCGATGGACTTCTGAAAGAGCGCAAGCGCGTCGTCAAGTTTCTGCTGCTTTAGTGCCTCCACACCCTGAAGGATCAGATATTTGGCTTGCGCCAGGCGCACACGAAACTCCTTCAACGCTTGGAGATCATGCAGCTCCTTGCGAGCGGCGGCGGACTCTCCTTGCGCGCGCAACGCCATACCCAGATTGTAATGAGCCTTTTCGAAATCAGGTTTCAATTCGATCGCCCGCTGGAACGCCGCGATCGCGCCGGCCAGGTTGCCGTCGGCTTTCAGCTCCATGCCCAGGTTATATTGCGCTTCCGGATCTTTGGGATCGAGCTCGACAGCTTCGCGGAACTGCGCGAGAGCACCAGTGTGATCTCCCTGGCGGCGCAGTGTTACGCCGAGCATCGAGTGAGCCTGTGCAAAGCGGGGATTGAGGACCAGGGCGCGTCGAAATTCGGCGGCAGCACCCGGCAGATTGCCAAGCTGCCCTTCCGTCAGCCCCAGTTCGAAGTGCAACTCGGCGGAGGGCTTGGACTGGAGCGCAAGCCGTAACTCTCTCTCAGCGGCCAGGGGATTGTTCTGCTGCATGTAAATGCGCGCCAGAAGGCGACGTGCCGCGACGTTCGCAGGGTCAAGTTCTACGGCCGTGCGGAGTTCCTTGAGTGCAGCGGCTTGGTTTTGCAGATCGTAGAATGTTGCGCCTAAACCGTAATGCGCCTCGGCCCACATTGGTTTGAGTTGCAGAGCGGCTTGGAACTCTTCGACGGCTTGCTTTGCGTCACCCTTGTATTTCAGCGTGAGGGCGAGGTTGTAATGGGTAAGCGGGTCGTTGGGCGCCAGCGCAAGCGACTGCTGGTATTTGGCAATGGCCTGGTCCCAGGATTTTTCGCGGGAAAGTTCGATGGCCTGTTGGCGGTAGCTCTCGGCGGTCTGCGCAAATAACGGCTCGCATAGACCGACCGTCAGGAGGAGCACAGATATTATCTGCACCAGCCTGCCAACGTGGATCAACGAATGCGTGCGGCCACACTTCATCGAAGACAGCCTAACACGGGCCCGGAAGCCAAACGACGCGTTCTAAGGGAACGCTTCATCAGAAGGCTGGTCTTTTTTGCGTTGCTACCAGTAGAATTTCGCGCTGACCTGACCGATGCGGGGGTCGCGCGCTTGGTGACGACTCCGAAGCTCGTAGCTGCTAATGTCTCCGCCCGGATTCATAAATTGCGCGTGGTTAAAGATGTTGAAAAATTCGAGACGGATATCGAAAGCGAAATTCTCCTTAATTACGGTTCGCTTCAAAATGCCGAAATCGGTGTTGTTGAATCCTGGGCCGTGGAAAAACCGCCGGTTAGCGTCACCAAAAGTTCCGAGAGTGCAGTTATAGTTGAATGCGCCTCCGGACGGTGGCTGCGGCACGCCTCCCGGCTGCAAACATGACGTGTCCTGTGGGACCGAAGGCGGCAGGAAGTAGCATCCCGATCCGGTAGCGGTGGGACAACCTGGATTCACTTTACGCGGGTCCAGAGTCTGTACCTTACCGATCACGATTCGGCATATCTGTGGCTGAACTGCCCGCCAGTGAAGCATCTCCGGTAGCATTGGTTCATCTGGACAGGAAAGCCTGTCGAGAAGCGCGTGATTCCCTGCATCTGCCAGCCTTGGGTCAAACGCTTGGGGGCCTTGCCGAAAAGCCCGGTCGAACGGGATGGCCCAAATGTAACTGACCACGAAGTTGTGAGTAATGTCGCTCGATGACAGCCCTCGGCTCAACTTGGGATTCAGGAAATTCACCAGGTCGTTGAAGGCCGAAGAATCGTCCAGGCCTTTGGCAAAGGTATACGCCGCCAGGAACGTGAAATCGTTGGCCTTGCGCTCCAATGCTAATTTGCCCGGAGTTGTAGATCGAATTGGCGGTGGTGAGCGTATTGGTGTTGTTGGAGCCAAAGCAGACCTGCGCCCCGCCGGGGCAGAAATTTGGATTTAATATCTGCTGCCTGGTGCTGTAAACGCACCCCAGGTGAGGCGTCGGACTAAGGCGTCTGACCAGATGTCGGCCCACACGGAATGGTGCCGGACGGACGCTGGAAGACGTCGTTCTCATTGCCAGGTCCGCAGCCGACGTTGCCTGCGGTCGTGTCGATACGCTCCTGCTGCGTTCAGTTGCATGCACAGAGCGGCGCTGCCGGGGTTCGCTTCTCGCTGCGTGATGAGGCGGTGGCCCTCGGTCCCGACGTAAGCCAGCGTGAGCACGGTTGATTTGCGTCAGCTCGCGCTGGATGGAGAGATTGAAGTGCTCCGCGTAAGGCAGCTTGTTGTGAATGTCGTAGCCTGGGAAATAGTTGAAGGGCTCGTAAACCGAAAAGTCCAGTGTCTTGTTCGATGGAGCACCCGGAATCGGCGCGGTGAAGGGAAAACGCTGTCCCAAGGACTGCCCCGTGGCTCGAATCAGGAACGGTTGGTCAAACATGACCGATACGGGTGAGGTCCAATAGAGGCCGAACGGCGCATCCGCCACCTCGTAAAACAGGTTCAGGTCCTCGACTGAAGTGTAATACAGACCGTAGGCCGCCCGGATGCTGGATTTGCCCGGACCGCCAAATATTTTGCCCAATAGGCCGTCCGAAAATCCCGGCGAATACGCCAGACCCAGTCGTGGACCGAAGTTGTTGTATGTCGTGTGGGCGAGGGTCTTGGGAATGCCAGCATCGCCCGGAAATACCAGGCCTGTGGGAGAGAGCGGAAAGACCGTGGACTGTTGCCCAGGATTGAAGGTCTGAATCTTGCCTTGCGTGTCGTACCACGGCATGCTCACTTCCCAGCGCAGCCCCAGATTCAGCGTGAGATTGGATTTTACCTTCCAGGAGTCCTGGGCAGAAGGCGCCACCATAGCGTGTACGCGAATCAAGGAATTGTTCGGCGGCCTGGGTGTAAGGCGCGTTGGTAGTTGAGGTCGCGCCGAGAAGGTAGTCCGCAAAATCGTCCCCCGTCACCGTGCCATCAAATGTGAAGCCGCCATTCGGGTTGGCAAAGTTGCGTTCGTTCACTTGCAGGTAGCGGAATTCCCCTCCAAACTTCCAGGTATGCTTGCCCTGGCCACTTCGAAAATACGTCACTGACCATATAGGTGGTATTGGGTTGGAACGTATTCAGCGTGGGTACGCCAATGTTGAAGCCCAGGTTGCTGAAAGCTGGTCTGCGGCACATACTGTGGATATCCGGCCAGCGGGACGATGCCGGTAGGAGTGCTCGCGCCGGTTACGAAACCCAAGCGACGACAGGCTGGCAAAACTCCCCGCCGGGTTGTCCTTGTGAACCGCAGTCCGGAAGAAGCTGATGCCGGGCTTCGTTCACTGCCGTCGCTCCGAACGTCTTGGTGTTGCTCATCACGAACTCTTGCGCCCGCGAAGGCGTGACCGTTGGAAAGCCCGGCACACTGGCGAAGCCAGCCAGTGCGTTCTGCACGTTCGTGTTATCGAGATGGTAGTACCACGACCAGTTTCCCGTCTTTTGGTTGTTGAAATCCACGCGCTCCCCGAATTTGTCGTCGTTGACGATGTTTCTCTGGCTGTTATTCGAATAATTGTTCGTAACTGCTCCTGGAACCGTCGGAGCCGGAATATACGGGAGGATGGCGTTGGAGGGTGCTGACCAGGCTGTCTGCGGGATCTTGGCCAGCCCAGTCGCCGGATTAACGGGAAATACGCAGCCGTTCGGCGCTAGCGCTGCACTGCCATGTAGTCGAATTGCACTTTGGCGACGAATATGGCTCGTTTGAGCGACACGGTGTAACCCAAGCGTTGCGATAGCACCTGCGCCCACCCGCAGTCGGGGCAAGTTCCCGGTCATACTGCCATCGACATTGCCGGTCAGGCAGTGAAGGGTCAAAATTGCCTTGACGCTGGTCTGCCGTTGGTACCGTAACAAGGCCGGTTTCCGCGCCTTGCCACCTGCCGAGTGCCTTGATAATCCGAGAACCAGAACAAATGGTCTTTCCAGGCCGGTCCGCCCGCCGCATACCCGAACTGATTCCGACGCAACTCCGACTTGCTAGGCACGAAGTAGTTTTTAGCATCCAGTTTGTCGTTACGCAGGAACTCGAAGGCGTCACCGTGAAAGCCGTTGGTGCCAGACTTAGTGATCGCGTTGATAACCGCGCCGCTGAATTTTCCATATTCGGCGTCAAAGCTGTTGGTGATGAGGCGGAACTCCTCGATGGAGTCGAGATTGGGAACCAATCCGGCGCCGAGGTTGCGTCCCTCACTGACGTCTCCGCCGTTCACCAGGAATGCGTTGGCGGTCTCGCGCTGGCCGTTTACGGAGATGTTGCCCGGATTCAAATTGCCCGATACCGGCCGGTCCTGCTGGATGGTCTGAGCGGTGCCGGGTGCAACGCCCGCCTGCAGGCCCAGAAGATCGATGTAACTGCGTCCGTTCAAGGGAAGGGCGAGCATCTTCTTCGAATCGATTACGTCACCGAGTTGAGTGTTTTCGGTCTGCACTTGCACGGCATTGGCTTCAACGCTGACGACTTCCGTAGCCGAGCCCACGCTCAGGGACACATCGACGTGCAGTTGGTCGTTCACTTTCACTTCGATATCCGTCGTATTGTAGGTTTTGAATCCAGCGGCGACGACGGTAAGCCTGTAAATTCCCGCTGGCAAAGACAAGATGCGGAAGGTACCGTCCGAGGCCGAAACCGTTTCCTGGTGGAAATTGGTTTGACTATTCGTAATAACGATGCGCGCACCAACAACCACGGCTCCCGCGCTGTCCTGCACTACGCCAAATACCGAGCCCGTGACGTCGGCACGAACAACATTCCGGCTGAATGAAAGCATGAAAATCAAAAGCAGAGCTGACACTACCTTGCTGGACCGATTTTTCATAGAAACACCCCGTTGAAGTGCAAATGTTGCCGGAACAATCTCACGAATTGCCAAACACAATCAAGTTGTAAATTTAAAACGTTTGAATTGGTTTCACGAATACGGTTCGCCGACCGCTTTACCCGTTTGTCTTCTTCTGACTTAATTTATCTTGAGCATCGCAAAATTAGCTGCCTACATGGCCGCCCCCCCTTTGCCATCGCCAAGATATGCCCGTCCCCCAACAAATCCCCGTCAGCGGTTTCCCTGAGGGGATTCCACCCCGACTTCTCCAAGGGCTCCGAGATCCAGCCCTTTTTCATCTTCCAGATGTAAGGAAATTCTGCCTGCCTGGCTTGAATCGTCCACCGCGACCTGCAGCAGGACCTGATTCCGGGGATCAACTTGCATCAGCGATTGCGTATTGATGGCTATGCCCCGTGCGTCGTAGAAGTGAGCTACGAGTCTCCCGGAGAAGAACACCCCAAAAGAACCGGAGAGACTGATCTTGCCGCCAGCCGCTTCCCGCACCGCGTGAAGGGGCTTCAGAACCACGCCCGCGTCTGCAGCAGCCTGAAAGTCAGCATCAGCCCTGGTTGGATACCATTGAGTGTCAAAATTGAATTCCTCGCCGGGCTCCAGCCGCACCATCGGCGAGTTGAGCTCGGCTTCCATGTAGATTTCCGGAGGCTCTTTGTCGGAAGAGCCGAAAGTGGTGGTGCCATCGGGGTGCTGTCGCAACTCGGGTCCGTTGGTCCAAAATATGACCGAGGCCTTGCCGGGATATGGCTTCGTGTCATCGTAGCGGAAGCGCTCGACCATCGCGTAACGACTATCGCCATCCACCACAGCCAACCAGCCGTCTTTCGAATCGAGCCACAACTCTGCCGCAAGCGGCTTGTAATGTACCGCGAAGAGCCCGTTATCCCGCACCTGCACCGCGGTATTCTCCGCAGGGCCAAATCGCACATGATACTGGTTGAGATAGCTACTCGAAGGATTTGCCCTACTGAATCCCCAGATATTCCGATTATGGCGCGAAGGATCTTTTGCGTCCGCCGTATTGTACTGAGACACCGACTGCACCGACCACTCAATGGGATGCCCGCTGGAATTTTTGATCACGGCGTGAAAGCTAATGCGCGGCGAATCCGCGCCTAGACTTATGATTCGCTGAAACTGCAGCCCAGTCTGCGGATCGGCTGGGCCCGTCAACGAAATTTCGCAACGCGCTCCCTGTTTCAAGAGTTGAAACACGAAGGGACCGTCATCCAATACGTCCGAATTCCCCACCCAATGCTTTTCGTCTTCGTTTCCTTCGGGGAGAACCCACAGTTTGTCGCCGCCATAGTTGAACCATTCGCTGCTCGAGGGGGCGAGGTATTTCCCCGCATATTTTTTATTTACAAACAAAAACGGGTGGCCGTCAAAGATGACTTGCATCAACCTGCCGCCGTTTTGCGGGACGAAGATCAATTTGACCCAGGCATTGGAGACCTGCTGCGCTTGCCAACCCAAGTAGTCGATTGGCTCAACGCGACAGCTCGCAGTGGCACCCGCATCTGATTTCTGGTGGGCGTACAGGTCCAAGCCGCCGGAGACGATCCGGGGGAAAACGGTTATCGCAGCCATAGACCAAAGAATGGCGCGCTTTTTCATAGATAATCGATCTCTACCCGGTGGTCAGACCGAGGATTGAGTGAAAGATTCAACCGAGGACCTCCGTCCACACTCGCGATTCGCCTAGTCGATTGTCAACCGGACCATATCTGTGGAAGACACCATAAACCGAAACAATTCGTAATGAAAGAAAATAAAACGCTACTCTTCAAGAAAGTTGTGGTACAAAGCCGAGGGCGTCAGAATCCGCATTTGCCGTTCGGATGCGCAAGGCCCCCGCAAAGATGGGCTTTAACCCTGGGCGGCAGAGTGCGGCCGGATTTCTTGCATAGATACATAGGGAGCGATCAAATGTCATACATGCCCGAGTTTAGCCGAAGAGGTTTTCTCCGCTTTGCCGCTGCCGCTCCGCTGCTGGGCCAGATTGCGGCTAAGAATGCGTTTGCCACTGCGGTCTCTGCGCTCGGCAAAGCACCAGGCGAAAACGTATATACGCGTCTCGGCGTAAAAACCGTGATCAATTGCCGGGGCACCTGGACCTACCTAAGCGGCTCACTGGAATTTCCCGAGGTGCAGGCGGCTCAACGAGAGGCCTCGGAATACTTCGTCAATATGTTCGAATTGCAGCATGCAGCCAGCCGTCGTCTTGCTGAACTGACTGGTGCCGAAGCCGGCATGGTTACTTCTGGAGCTGCCGGCGCGATGGCCTCTGCCGCCGCGGCTTGCATGGCTGGCAGCGAGCCAAAATTCATATGGCAGCTACCGGACACGACCGGATTGAAGCATGAAGTCATTATGGTGGGCGGCAGAAGCGCGTTTGACAACGCTATTCGACTGACGGGCGCAAAACTGATTCTTGCTGAAACACCTCAGGAACTGGCTAATGCCATTAATGAGAACACGGCGATGATTTACACCACTCATTTGGGCGACGAACTGCGCGCGGAAAACGCCGTGGCGAAAAAATATAAAATTCCGATGCTTCTGGATGATGCAGCCGGCATCCCTCCCATAGATAACATCAAGCTTTATGCACAAATGGGGATCGATATGTACACATTCTCCGGAGGGAAGGGGCTCCGTGGCCCGCAATGCAGCGGACTTCTGCTGGGCAGGAAAGATCTGATTGAAGCCGCGATGCGGAACACCAGTCCTTGGGAGGGTGCGGTGTGTCGCGCGATGAAAGTTGGCAAGGAAGAGATCATCGGTTTACTGACGGCAGTTGAGACCTGGCTAAAAACCGACTTGAGAGCCCTCAATCGCGAATGGAACGGTCGTGTCGAGCGGATCGCCAAACTTGTCAATACGGTGCCCGGCGTCGAAACCGACATTTCAACTCCCACGGATGGCAATCGCTATCCAACTCTCCATATTTCCTGGGATGAAGAAGCGTGGGGATTTTCAGTAAAGGACTGCGTACAGAAGTTGCGCTCGGGCGATCCGGTAATTGAAGTTGCCGGGGCGGATAATCCCAGTATCGTTACGGCGGTTCATGAAGGAAACCCAAAGCAAAATGACAAGCCCGCGAAGGAGCGGCGCAAGCTGGAATTGGTTTCGTCAACCATTCAGCCCAACGAAGCGATCCTCGTCGGCCAGCGGATTCGTGAACTTCTAAGTGCTGCTCGCAAAGCCGCACCTGTGGCGCGCCCATCATGAGAATTCGCAAATCGCCACACACAATGAGCATTCCCTTGTGGCCATTCTTGCTGGGAATGCTGATATTGACTGCGAATAACTTGCCCGCTCAGGTGCATCAGGTCGAAATTCCAAAGAATGGGAAATTGGTGAGTTCCACGCGCTCGGCCGCCATCGATGCGGGTGATTACATTTACATTTCGGGGCAGGGTGGGCAACGCCCGGACGGAAGTATCCCGGATAAATTCGAAGACCAAGCTAGCCAGGCGCTGGAGAACATCAGAGCGATTGTCACGGCCGCTGGATTGAGCATGAAGCACATTGTCTATGCGCAGGTTTATCTCGAAGACGTAAGCAATTACGAGCAGTTAAATAAGATTTTTGCAAAATACTTCCCTGCCACCCCTCCGGCTCGCGCGGTGCTTGGAGTTTCCCGCGTACCTCAATCGTCGATTATCATCAACGCCGTAGCCGTGCGCGATCTGAACGGCCTCGTGGCTGTCATCCCTCCCAATTACAAATCCACAGAACCATTCTCGCCGGGCATACTAACCCACGATCGTTTGTTCGTTTCCGCAATGCAAGGTCGCGACCCACTGTCCAACGCAGTCCCCGATGATCCAGCGGCGCAAACGGAACTCGCACTCGATGGCCTCAAAACGGTTGTCGAGGCGGCCGGTTTAAAGCTAGGCAACATGGTCTTCGTGAATCCCTATCTAACCCAGAAAATACCAATGCAGCTGATGAACGAACACTACGCTCGCCGCTTTGAATTTGGGAATACACCCGCCCGAGCCACCATCGAAGTCGTGGCTTTGCCTCACAATGCGCAGATTGAATACACCGGAGTGGCGGTGCGCGACCCGAGCCTCCGCCGTGCTATCCGTCCCAAGAACATGCCACCAAGCCCCACCGCCAGCCCCTGCGTCTTCGCCGGCGACACGCTATACTGTTCCGCAAAAAGTGGCTTTATCCCTGGGCCACATGGCGGCGTCTACGGCAATTCGACAGCGGCACAACTCCGGCAGACCATGCGCAACCAGCTGGACAATCTCGAAGAGGCATCCATGGACTTCAGC
This sequence comes from uncultured Acidobacteriota bacterium, assembly GCA_963781995.1. Taxonomy (GTDB): domain Bacteria; phylum Acidobacteriota; class Terriglobia; order Acidiferrales; family UBA7541; genus Acidiferrum. Next base: position 866,426 of record CAWAHR010000002.1, read on the forward strand.
CAGGTCGTATCCACCACGGTTTATCTCGACAACCTTTCCGACAGCGAAGCTTTCGACAGGGTCTACATGGAATACTTTCGAGCGCTTCTCCCATCCCAAACTGTGGTGCAACAGCTTCCTTCTTCAAACCGCTCGCCCGATGCACAAGGTCACTTCCCCGACCTAGAGCAGTTGTCGCTGATCGCCGTAAAACCGCCTTCCAAAAACTGAAAAATCTCAGCCGTCCTTGCTGCGAAGCTGAGAACGGAAGGCCAACTACAAAGGCTGCTGGTGAAGGACTTATGGATTAGGGATGCAATTTCGATCCCTGCGAATGATTTAGTTCCCTCCGGAACAGTGATTCCGATTGAACGGTTGACAATACGGTCCATCGAGTTACGGTGTGATTGCGGAATGACAAGACTACAGACTTTGCCTTAGCGTGAGAGCCAACCGCCATCGACCACGAGAACGTGGCCGTGTACGTAATCGCTGGCAGGGGAACACAGAAAGACGGCTGCTCCTGCGAGATCGCCAGGTTCTCCCCAGCGGCCAGCGGGAATCCGCTCGAGGATCTGTTGATTGCGGAGTTGGTCGTTTCGAAGGGCGGCAGTGTTATCCGTGGCCATGTAACCCGGGGCGATGGCGTTCACGTTAATCCCTTTGGCTGCCCATTCATTTGCGAATGCTCGAGTGAGTTGGACGACGCCCCCCTTAGCCGCAGCATAAGCCGGAACCAGAATTCCACCCTGGAAGGAAAGAACTGAGGCAATATTCAGGATTTTTCCGGGAGTGGCTTGCTTAAACATTCGGCGTGCGGCGAGCTGCGAGAGGCGAAATACGGCTGTCAGGTCGACCGAGATCACTTCATTCCAATCCTCCTGAGAATATTCGGCGGCCGGGGACCGGCGGATAATGCCGGCATTGTTGACGAGAATATCCAAGGAGCCAAATTCGGCCACAGTTTTCTCGATCAGAACGGAGCAGACAGATGCGTCAGCAAGGTCGCCGGGGAAATATGCGGTGCGGCGTCCCAACGCTTGAATATCGGCGCAGATGCTTCCCGGACGCGGATCACGGCCGTGACAAGCAACATTGGCGCCTGCTTCGGCGAGCGCGAGTGCGATGGCGGCGCCGAGACCTCGGTGCGAACCAGTAATCAGTGCATTTTTGCCGTTAAGTTGGAAAGCCGAGAGGCTCATCGATTTACTCTCCCAAGGGAAAAATATTGCAGGGGTCGGCGGAAATTGCCTCCCTGCAGCAGTCTTAGATCCTGCGCACCAGGCCGCGGTCGGTAGCCTCTGTGTTCCGCACGAGCAGAAGAACGAGAAGCATACCCGTAAAGGGAATCAAGCCCGCGATAATCATGAGCGGATCGAATAGATGCGTACCAGTGGAGATTCGCGCGTCGGAAAGGCGTCCCGCCAATAGGAAAACGATGATGGTGCCGATGGCGGCGCCCGTTCCGCTCAACCCGCTGACGGAAGCGACCGAACCGCTGTAGAAGAGGTCGGACGGGAGCACGTTTGCGATGGTGGTGAAGGCGCCATAGGAGAAAGTGGCAAGGCCAAAAAGAAGCGCAATCAAGTAGAGATTCACGGTAAAGATAGTGGGAATGAGCAAGGTGACCCCGACACCTCCAAACACCACCAGAGCTTTGCGTGCGTTGCCGACAGACCAGCCACGCTTGATGAGATGGCCAGACATGCCACCGCCAAAAAAATTGCCTAGATCGGCGGCGAGAAATGGGATCCACACGGCAATCAATCCACTCTTGAGAGAAATTCCCTTGGCGACGAGATAGATGGGGAACCAATCGGCGATGAAAAAGAATACTGGATCGGGAAAAGCTCGAGCGATGATGGTTCCCCAGGTCTGCGGCAATTTCAGGAGATCACGCCAACGAGGATGAGCCCTATTTTCTGAGCCTGGCTCTTGCGTATCGGCAAGGATCATGCGGCGCTCGGCATCGCCGATGCGCGGATGTTCCTGGGGAGTGAAGTAGAGCCAGCGCCAGGCTAGCAACCAGGGAATGCCTAGCAAGCCCGGAACAATAAAGGCGGTGCGCCAGCCATAGCGGAAATAGATCGAGAGGACAATGAAAGGTGCGATAGCCCCTCCGATTGAGGAGCCGCTGTCAAACAAAGCGGTGGCCAAGCCGCGCTCGTGTTTGGGAAACCATTCGGAAACTGCTTTGGTGGCGGCGGGCCAGTTGCCGGATTCGGCAGCGCCGAGGAAAAAACGAAAACCCAGAAAAGAGTAAAAGCCACGGGCGAGAGGGGTGAGCAAAGAAACGAGCGAATACCATGCCACGGTGATGGTCAAGCCGCGTCTGGTGCCGAGGCGATCCATCAGGCGGCCGCAAGCGGTTTGGCCGATGGAATAAGCGGCGCGAAACGCTATGACGATGGCGGCGTAATCCGTGTTGGTCCAGTGATAGTCGCGCTTCAGAAACGGAGCGAGAAGCGAGAGAGTCTGACGGTCAACATAGTTGATGACCGTGGAGAGAAACAAGATTCCGCCGATCCACCAGCGGAGGTGCGGAATCGCGCGACGCCCGCCGGAATCACTGGGCCGCGGGCCGGGATACGCAGCATTTTCCATCAGCAAGTCGCGACGGCGAAAATAGGTTGCACAACCATTGGTCAGGCCGAAGCCGTGAGTGCCGATAGCGTCGTAGGGCTGAGCAAAGCCGAGGATTGCCGGTCGAGATAAACAGTGGCGTTGGGATGGTTCCGCAAGATCGAAGAGGGGGCCATCGGACTGATGGGACCATCGAAGCAGGCTTTGATGGCTTGTGCTTTGCGAGAGTCCGGAACAACGGCGAGGATTTCCCTGGCCTTGAGAACCTGGCGCACGGACATGGAAATGGCATGCGTCGGAACAGCGTCTAAATCCTTGAACCAGCCTTCGCCAACCTGCTGCATGCGGCAGGCGGCGTCGAGGGCAACGATGATGAAGGGTTCTTCCGTCTCGAAATCGGCGGGAGGATCGTTGAACGCAATGTGTCCATTCTCGCCGATACCCAGGAAAGCGATATCAATTGGCGAAGCAGTGATGGCCTTGCCGGCGGTGCGGATCACCCTGGTGGGATCCTGGCTTCCATCGAGGAGGTGATGATTGATGATGCCTGTCTTTGCAATCAAGCGTTCCTGAAGGAATTTGCAGAAGCTTGCGGGATGGGTCATGGGAAGACCGATATATTCGTCCAAATGGAACAGTTCGACTCGCTCCCAGGGAATGCCTGGAGTCGCAGTCAACGCTTCGAGAAACTCAAATTGAGAGGCGGCACTGGCAGCCACGACACGAGCTTGACCATGATCCGCAATCGCGGAGAGGATGGCCGCCGCAGCCTGGCGGGCAGCAGCTTTGCCGAGGGAGGCTTTATCATCGAAAACTCTCAGAAGCATTCTCAATTCTCCTGTGCCAACCGAGTTCGCGGATGGGGAAAGCACAATGGCGCGAGCTACCCACGTGAAAATCCGGCGCGGCAATCTTGACATCATACCAGACGCATGTTGTCCTCTTGCTTCCGTTTGGCATGGAAAGTCTGCCAAGGAAATCCGTGGCTGGGCCGAAGCCGGATAGAACGTGGAGTGGAGCTGAGGAGCGAACATGGAAAGCGAAAACTTAATGGCCGGTGTTTGGGAAACACGGCAAATGCGATGGGTTGGCGCAAGGATGATGTGCGCGGTGCTGGGATTCATCGGGCTATCGCTGCCGGGAATGAACAAAGCGCAGACGATTCGCGTCGATGCGGCTCCCAGCCATGTTGTGAATTCGTTCCGTCCGCCATATGCGCTGGGGTCAACTGTGGATCGCGTGCCGAGCAATGCCACTGACCCGTTTTTCAAAGCAGAAGCGATTGAGAAGATCTTGTCGGCAGGATGGGGAGCGATCAGCTATCGGCAAAATACAGATCTATTTGTGCAAGCGTGGCATTGGAACCCGAAGGGAAGCTGGAGCGATCCGGCAGGGAAAGGCTATTTCACAGGCGACGCCAATCCGACGGAGATGATTCGACATTCCTACGGCTATGCCTTGCAGCACCGGGGATTCACGCGTAACGGAGGCCTGGAGGATGAGCTTTACTCACGGCTGAACGATGGAGATCTGAATACCTACTGGAAGAGCAATCCTTACCTGACAGAGGCATTTACAAAGGAAAATGACACGTTGCATCCGCAGTGGGTGGTGATCGACCTGGAGTCCACGCAAGCGGTGAACGCGATACGCATCGAATGGGCCGAGCCCTACGCGCGAGTTTACGAAGTGCAGTATTGGATGGGCACGGGCGACGCCATGGACGAGCAAGCTTCCGGCGACTGGAAGAGGTTCTCGTCAGGAGCAGTGGAGAACGGGAAGGGGGGAACAGTCACGCTACACCTGGATTCGTCCGGGGTTTCCGTGCGGTGGGTGCGTGTGCTGATGAGCAAATCTTCAAATACGTGCGACACGCATGGAGCTGCCGACAAGCGCAATTGTGTGGGTTATGCAATCAAAGAAGTTTATTTGGGAACAGTCGACAAAGAAGGACAATTCAGAGATCTGCTGCGGCACTCGAAGGACCAGAAGCAGTCCGCAACATACTGCTCTTCCGTAGATCCGTGGCACGAACCCAGCGACCTGTTCGTTGCGCCGGACCAGATGGCATCGGGGGACCAGCCCGGGTTTGACCTGTTCTATACCAGCGGAATCACGCGAGGGCTGCCCGCGATCATACCGGTGGCCATGCTCTACGGCACGCCAGAGGATTCCGCGGCGCAAATCGCGTATGTGGAGAAGCGCGGATACCCCATTGCCTACGTTGAAATGGGAGAGGAGGCGGACGGGCAGTACATGATGCCAGAGGACTATGGAGCGTTGTACCTGCAATGGGCCAATGCGCTTCATGCCGTCGATCCGCGGTTGAAACTGGGAGGACCAGTTTTTCAGGGAGTGACGGAAGACATCAAGGTGTGGAAAGGCGCGGGCGGCCGAGCCTCGTGGTTCGGGCGATTTCTCGACTACCTGAAGGCGCACCAGCGCCTTTCGGACTTTGCCTTTATGTCCTTCGAGCACTATCCCTACGACGGGTGCGAGACACCGTGGGAGAACCTGTACCAGGAGCCACAGTTGATCACCCACATCATGCAAGTGTGGCGGGACGACGGACTGCCACCCGGAATCCCCATGTTCGATACGGAGACCAATGCGCATGGCGGAGAAGCCTCTGTGGAGGTCTTTGGCGCGCTGTGGCTGGCCGATTCGTTTGCGGGGTTTTTGACGGCCGGTGGAAGAGGCACATTTTATTATCATGCCCTGCCGTACTCGCCGCCGCACCCCAATTGCAGGAACAGCTGGGGGACGTATCGAATGTTCATGACCGACGAGAAGTATGAGATCAAGACACCGACGTCGCAGTATTTCGCCGCGCAGTTGCTGACGAAAGAATGGGTGCAGCCGAAGGATGCCGAGCACCGATTGTACCGCGCGATCGGGGACATTAAGGATTCTGCCGGCCATGTTTTGGTGACGGCTTATGCCGTGTTGCGCCCAGATGCGCAATGGTCTCTTCTGCTTATCAATAAGGACTACGATCACGATCATGCGGTGCGGATTGTGTTCCAAGATTCCGAAGCCAAGAAAGCGAGCGTTTTTGCCGGGCCGGTTACGATGATCACTTTCGGGAAGAAACAATATCAGTGGCATCCCGCCCGGAGGAATGGCTATGCGGACCCGGATGGGCCAGCGGTCAGTTCCACCGTGGCGGCCGGAGATGACACGGTCTACATGCTGCCATCAGCGTCTGTGACGGTGTTGCGCGGGAAAATTGTGGAAGCGGGATTAAGGGGCAAGTAAAATGGTGGAGATTTAATTCGCATTCAGGCGGGGCTGGTGAGGCGTCATTCTTATGCACTTTGCCCAAGCCGTGGGCCTGCGCGGCAGGGATTTCCGTCTCGATTCCGGACCTGGGTGTAGTCTTCCACCAGCGTCGAGAGACTTAAACTGGATTGTGGCTTTGCTTCCTCACGTTTTTAATCAATTCGACATACCGCATCGCGAGCTCGCTGATTAACTTCACTTTTTGTTCCTGAAGCGCCTCTTTCAGGATCAATTCTCCACCCACGCCCAAGGCTACCGCACCAGCGCGAATGTAGTCCGCCGCATTTTCCAGATTTACGCCTCCGGTGGGAACCATAGGGACTTGCGGCAGAGGTCCTTTCAGTGCCTTGATGTAACTTGGACCTCCCAAGTTGCTGCACGGAAAGATTTTCACGAAATCCACGCCTTCTTCCCAAGCCGCCATAACTTCGGTTGGAGTGAGCGCTCCTACCATGATAGGCAAGTCGAACTTATGGGCCACCGCCACAGTTTTCTTCTCGAAACCCGGGGTAACCAGAAACTGAGCCCCAGCCTCCACACATTGGCGCGCAAGGTCTTGATTTAGGACAGTTCCAGCACCAACCAGCACCTCGGGCATCGTCTTCACCAACTCCGAAATCACTTGCACAGCCCCTGGGACCGTCAGGGTGATTTCCACAATTGGAATGCCGCCCTTCGATACTGCGTCTGCGGCAAGCCGAGCTTGCCGCGAGGAAGAAGCCCGGATGACAGGCACAATTCCAATTTCCTCAATGAGTCGACGGGCCGCTTCTCTTTTCATAATGTGGATACCCACTTTCAGCGGGAGATTCTCGCTCCCGTTCCTTTCATCAGCTGAAGAACCTCTTCAAGTGTGGCCATGGTGGTATCTCCCGGCGTAGTCATCGCCAACGCTCCATGGGCGGCTCCGCATTCGACAGCCCATTGCGGATCCTTTCCCGCGAGAAACCCATATATAAGTCCTGAGGCGAAGGAGTCACCGCCTCCCACACGATCCAGAATCTCGAGATCTTCACGATTTTTCGCGTGGTAGAAATTCCCTTCGCAATAACAGACTGCGCCCCAATCGTTTCTCGTTGCAGTTGTTGCCTTGCGAAGTGTGGTCGCCACGACCTTGAAAGGAAAGTCATTCACCACTTTCAGGATCATCTGCTTGAACGCTTCGGGATCGAGTGCAAGAAGATGCTGGTCAGTCCCGGGCACTTCGTAGCCAAGCGCGGCAGAGAAATCTTCCTCATTTCCCAGCATAACGTCGACATAAGGAGCGACGAGGCGGTTGACTTGCTGAGCCGCCTTCTTTCCGCCGACCGATCTCCACAGGGATTCACGATAGTTGAGGTCATACGAGATCACCACGCCATGTTTCTTTGCACACCTCAGCGCTTCGATCGCCACCTCTGGTGTTGTTTCCGATAATGCACAAAAAATCCCGCCCGTATGAAACCAGCGAGCCCCCTGCTTCCCGAATATCGTATCCCAGTCGATTTCCCCTGGCTTAAGCGCAGAAACTGCCGTGTGGCCGCGATCGGAGCAGCCAAGTGCCGCCCGCACTCCAAATCCACGTTCGGTGAAATTCAAACCGTTGCGTACGGTTCTGCCAACGCCGTCGTAATCCATCCATCGAATCAACGAAGAATCGACACCCCCCTGGTTAACAAGATCTTGCAGGAGCAAACCAAGCGGATTCCTTGCGAAAGCAGTCACGATCGCAGTTTCGAGTCCAAAGCATCTTTTCAAACCTCGCGCAACGTTGTACTCCCCGCCACCTTCGCTTACCGTGAAGTGACGGGCGGTCCAGAGTCGATACATCCCGGGATCAAAACGCAACATCACTTCGCCCAGGCTGATAACGTCCCAATGGCATTCGCCCTTTTGCCGGATGGAGAGAGGCATGTTCCTCCTTAAAAGGTTACCCAGTCTGTTTTTGCCGAGCACAATTCCGTTTTCGCGAAAACCAATTCATCTACTGGCAACACGGCGGAGCATCAAGCAGAATCTTTCAGAATACGTCGGGACGTGATCGCGCTCCTCATGACTTGCCCAGGTTTTTGTACCAATTTCAATGAAAGAGTTTATATCACACAGTGAATTCTCTCTCACTCCCGCTGGCAGAAAGAACCCGATGAAGCCATGGGAGGCGAAAAAAGGAAGATTGACAACGGAAGGAAATGAAAGTAAAAGAAAGGAATCGAAAGTGGACGTGAGGCGCCGGATATCCTTCCAGTTCAATCCGGTCACGGGGGTGGTGAATGCACTTAGGACTTCGAAGCTCTCGAATTTCGCAAACTGCTCTCTTGGGAATCTTTCTTATAGTCTCGGGGCTGGGAACGCGAATGGCGGCTCAGTCAACTTACACGGCGCAGTTGACGGGTGTGGTTAACGATACATCTGGAGCCACAGTGCCCGGGGCGAAGGTGACGCTGACGGATGAAGAGACCAACGTAGGTCAAACCTTCCTGACCAACAGCCGTGGGATCTTTGTGTTCACAGGAATACGCCCGGCTAGCTATACCATTCGCGTGGAGGCGGCAGGGTTCGGTTCGCAAGAACGCAAGAGCCTGACGCTTGCGGTGAGCCAGCAGGCAACCATCGATTTCACCTTGGCACCTGGCAAGGTGAGTGAGAGCGTCACAGTAACGGAGCAGGCCCCTCTTCTCGATACAGGGGACGCGTCGCTCGGTACCGATGTGACGAACGAATATGTCCGAGATATCCCTCTCATCAATCGCAGCATGTTCGGGCTGATGTTCCTTGCTGGTGGTGTGACGGAAACGACGGGATCTGGGACGCAGGACTCCTATCCGTCGGGCACGAACTTCGTTTCCAATGGCCAGCGAAACGCGACCGCAGAGGTGCGGTTAGATGGCGCCTTGACAAGCGCGCCGGAACAAGGGGAAGGCGGGACGACCAACGTGTACTACCAGCCTTCTGTTGAGATCGTTCAGGAATTCAAAGTTGAGAACAACAGCTTCTCCGCGGAGTATGGAAATAACGGCGGCACGGTGGTGAATCTTGTTCTGAAACAGGGCGGCAATCAGTTTCACGGGAGCGGTTGGTGGTTCGGGCAACGCTCGGCACTGGATGCCAACGACTTCTTTAACAATGCGACCGGGGTGCCGAAGCCGGATCACGTGCGCGATCAGTACGGTTTTTCGTTGGGTGGGCCGATCCGCAAGGAGAAGACGTTTTTCTTTGTCGATTACGAACGCACGCGTGAGCATGACCCGGTGAACATAAACGGGACGGTGCCGACAGCCGACGAGCGAAATGGAATATTCACCAACACGCTTACAGCTGATCCGAATACCGGCAATCCGATCCAACAAACCATCTACAATCCCTATCAAGTGGCCCCAGACGGCACACGCATGGCGTTTCCGAACAATGTAATCGGTCCCCAGTTTATTAATTCAATCGGGCAGGCGCTCTTGAAGTTGTATCCGGAGCCAAATGTTACACCGGACCAATATGGACTGAACAACTTCCGGACCTCCATTTTAACGAATGCCCCTGCATACCAATTCGACGTCAAAGTCGATCAGATAATTAACCAGAAGCAGCGTCTCGCGGTGCGGTACAGCCAATTGCACTCGCAATACGATGTGCCTTTTGTGCTGGGGAGCGCGAACTTCAACGATGGGTTCACCTCCTACACGGATGTGCATAACGTCGGATTGGAATACAACTGGTCGCTCACACCGACGATCCTGTGGACAAACCGATTCGCGTTGGATCGCGTGGTGGCACCCGTCCAAACTTCGTTCAAAACCGCGAGTGGCGAGAATCTAACCCTGGATACCGTGAATTTTCCCTCTATCCTGGCCAGCGCCAATGGACTCGATCGCATGCCTACGATCCAGTTGGATTCCTCGAACGGGTGGCTATCAATGTATACCCAGTGCTGCACGGACACGAGTTTTGCACACACCCTCTATAGCTATTCATCCGCGGTATCGTTTGTGAGAGGCCGACAAACGCTGAAGGTCGGTTTTGAACAGAGACAGTTCTTCAACAACTTCTGGCAACCGAACTATCCTACCGGCTTCTTTAATTTTCCGGAAACGAACACGGCAGGTGTAGTCGGAAGTACCGATCCGACGCAAGGAAATTCGTTCGCTTCGCTACTGCTCGGGTACGGCGCTGCTTCGGGAAGCAGTTACATCAACATCTTGCCCACGGTGGCGGATAAATCGATGGAAACCGCCTTTTACACCCAGGACGACTGGAAAATTACTTCAAAACTCACCATCAATCTTGGGCTTCGGTACGAGTGGAGTTCGCCGTATACCGAGCGCTTCAACCATCAGCAATACAGTGATTTCACCGGCGACACGGGGATTTCTGTGGTCCTGCCGCAGGGAGTTAACCTGACGCCGACTCCAACCGAATTGAAGGGCACCACGCTGTTTCCTGGTCAGGGTGGCTTGGGACGCAGCGTTCCGACGGACCAGAACAACATTGCGCCGCGACTTGGATTCGCGTGGGCCGCGACCCCGAACACGGTGGTCCGAGGGGGGGCGGGAATTTACTATGGATTGAGCCCTGCGACAAATTATCAATATCCGGGCACGGCGTTCAGCGCGAGTGACCCGGTTCTCTTCACGAAAGACAATTACCAGACCCAATACGCGACTTTGCAAAATCCATTCCCCAATGGTCTGTCTACGCCACAAGGACAGCAGTACGGCAAGCTGGCAATGTGGGGTTACGACAATCCGAATAACCTGGGCACAGCGGAGGCGCGAAACGCCGACATTTACCAGTGGAACCTTGGAGTGCAGCATTTATTTCCCTGGGAGATCACGATTGGCATTGATTACTCTGCAAATCGCAGCACACATCTTCCTTGGGGCGGCTATTCCAGCACCCGAAACCGGAACTTCATCTCTTCGGAGTTACTGTCCCAGATCTCGGCACAGCAACATGCCTTGGATCCGAACTGTGAGGCAAACAGCTGCGTAAGCAACTATTTGGCCAGCCCTGTGGCGAACCCATTTTTGCCCTATTTTCAACAACCGGGTGGAATATTCAACGAGCCGGCGGCGGCTTACAGTCAATCGACCGTACCCTTGCTCGATCTGCTACGACCGTATCCGCAATTTAGCGGGACTTTCCAGGGGTTACCAAACTTCGGGGCCAATTCCTGGTATAACTCCTTGCAGGTCCGCTTCCAAAAACGGATGAATCACTATTTCAGCTTTGAGGGCAATTACACCTTCTCGAAAGCACAGGATGATTCATCCATCGGCTTCAACGCGTTTGTGGGCAACTTGAACCTCGGAAACCCTCAGCAATTGGACCGCTTGAAGAATGAATATGCCCTGAGCGCCAACGATGCCCCGCACCGGTTCGTATTGGCGGCGATCCTCGATTTGCCGGTGGGACGGGGTCGCTTGGTCGGAAATGACATGAACCGCGTTCTGGATGGAATCGTGGGAGGGTGGAACATCTCCACGATCGTAACATTGCAATCCGGACAGCCTCTTCCAATTGGAATGACGCAACCACGCCTCGCCGACGGAAACCAGAGACCCAATGTAGTCTGTCCCCAAGTGTCATCGGGAATCAGCTATCACCAAGCCGCTGTCAATGGACTAAATGGGACGGGCAACCCTTCGGTGTTCAATGCAGCGTGTTTCGCCGATCCTGGCGATCAAGTGCCCGGAAATGCGCCGCGTTATTTCTCGAATCTTCGTGGGGACGGAATTCATAATGCGGATATGACGTTTATGAAGGAGTTCAAGATTCACGAAAGCATGCTGCTCCAGCTGCGCATGGACTTCTTCAACTTCACCAACACCGAGCGCTTTGCATTTCCGGATCTCGGCGTGGGCAGCGCAACTTTTGGCCAGGTAACCTCATCGGCGCCCGGAAGCACGCCGCGGCATTCTCAATTTGGGCTGCGGTTCCAGTTTTAGCTTGTGAGCCTAATGCGACTACTCATTAAACTTTCGATTTGTGGAGCGGCCTGCCTGCTTTTGCAGGCAGGGGCCGCTGCACAGGAGCAAAACTGGACGAACTTCGTGCGCATCGGAGCGTATGGATTGAAGGCGGACAATGCGGAAGCGATTGTTCGAGATGCGGAGAAGGACCACGTCTTTGGTATTGAAGTCGACAACGATATTCCCGGCAGGTACGAGAGCTTCCTTGATCCTAGGGAGAAATTAAAGGCTATTCATGCGGTGTCGGAGGCCGCCCACAGAGCGAAAAACCGCGCCTTTGTGTACATTGCGGGAACCGAATGTATCACCGCCAACGCGGATAAGTCTCTGCATTCCGTGATGAAGGATCATCCAGACTGGGTGCAGCGCAAAATCACCGGTGAGCCCGCGGTCTTTACATCGGGAGCAGCGTTCTGGATTAGCCCCGGAGATGAGGACGTGTGGATCAGCCCTTATGCAAAAGAGTGGCGGAAAATCTACATGCAACGCGTTCGGCAGATAGCCAGTACGGGAATCGACGGAATTTACATCGACATTCCTTACTGGATGACGCACTTTGAAGGCTGGGAAAACACCTGGGCGAGTTTTGATGACGACACGGTTGCAGCATTCCACGAAAAAACCGGGCTGGATGCGAAAAAGGATCTCAAGTTGGGTGACCTCCAAGATCCTAATTTCCGCAAATGGATCGATTTTCGGATCGAAACCATGACGGATTTCGTCGAAGAGATTCGGCAGAACGCGCGAAAGGTGAACCCGGAAATTATGGTGATACCTGAAATCTATCCCGGGATTGAACAAGAGGCGACTCGCGTAGGGGCCGACGTTTACCAAATGTACGGGGTCGTGGATGCCATAGCCCATGAGTACGAGTTCGGTGAAGGCGAGCACATGGCTTCCTCGCGCACGCAACTGGACTGGTTCTTGTACCAGGCGGGGATGCTGACGTTTCGCGCTTTTGCGAAGGGAAAAGCAACCTGGATTTTGAACTACTCGTGGGACGGAGACAAGAACGTCGATCCGCGGGAAGCCATGAAGAACCTGGCGATGTCCCAGGTTGTGGCGGGTGCAAACTTCTGGGACGCGCCAGGACACTCAATGGCCGGATCCAATGACGAAGCCACGCGCACGGAGATTTTTCAATGGATCGAAAGGAACGAAAAGGTTCTGTACTCGCCGCGCGTCCCAATGCATCCTGTGGGTGTGTATTTCTCGCCCAAGAGTCGTGACTACGATCCGGGCGGATTTCTGCCATCATACCGCGGGCTTTTGGTGTTGCTCTTGCAATCGCATCTTGAGTTTGAGGTGATCACTCCGAAAACACTCGCCGAATTTCACGGCCAGGTATTGGTGCTGCCAAACGTTACAGTCTTGACCGACACCGAAAAGCAATCGCTGAAGCGATTTGCCGGCGATGGCGGTCGCCTCGTGATAACAGGTCACAACGCAACCGGTTTCGCAGCTTCCGAGCACATTCTGTCTCTTGAGAATTGCCCTGCGAGTCTCTATTTGAGCAAACTGGAAAAGAACTTCATGAGCGGCTCACAAGATATGCCGAAGGAATTGCTAACAATAATGGAAGTGAAAAGTGAAATCGAAATTGAAGGGCCGCCTACACTTGCCGTAAACTTCGGACGCGTCAACGGAGTGCCGTATCTGTTTCTTGCAAATTTCACCGGGCTGGTTCCCGGAAAAATCGCGACTCCCACGGCCGTCTCAGGATCGAAAGTCAACATTCCCGCCAACATGGGCAATTCTCTCGCTTATCTTCCGTTCCTGGGCCAAACGCAAATTCTCCATGGAACAAAACACGGCGACGCGATGCAGTTTGAACTTCCGCCGATCGAGCGAGGTGCGGTCGCGTGGGTGATTGGGAACTGACAGAGGTATCGAATGCCTTCTCGGCTCAGCGCTGGAAAACAGAAGGGACTGGAGGCGGTCGCCGATTCACGCGGAATCATCGCCGCCCTGGCGATTGACCAGCGCAGCGCCCTGCGAAGTCTGTTTTCACGAGCGATGGGCATCGAGGCTGCAAACGTTCCGCCGGAACAGTTATCGCAATTCAAGGAAGCTGTGAGTTCGATCCTCACGCCGCACGCGAGTGCGATCCTGCTGGATCCGGAATATGGTTTACCGGCGGCTGCCAAGCGGGCGAAGAACGCCGGGCTTCTGCTTGCGTATGAGCAAACTGGCTATGCCAAAAATGTGCCTGGGAGACTTCCGAGCCTGCTGGTTGGATGGTCCGTCAAGCGCCTGATCGAGGCAGGCGCAAATGCGGTTAAACTGCTTTTGTATTATTCGAGCTGGTCGTCTGCGGAGACCAACGGCCTTAAACATGCCTTCGTGGAGGACGTTGGGGCGGAGTGCGCCGCCTCGGATGTGCCTTTCTTCCTGGAGTTGGTGAGCTACGCGGAGAACCTGGACGAAAAAGGGATCGAGTTTGCGCGGATCAAACAGGAAGTCGTTGCCGCAGGCATGAGGGAATTTTCACAGCCGCAATACCGCGTGGATGTTTTGAAAGTCGGCATGCCAGTCACGCTTGCTTTTGTGGAGGGATCGCCGTCCGCCGGTGGAGAAATTCTTTATACCCGAGAGCAAGCAAAGCAACATTTCCTGCTCGCCGCGGGATGCGCTTCGCTCCCCTTCATCTACCTGTCCGAAGGTGTGAGCAACTCCACGTTTCAGTTTGGATTGCAGCTTGCCGCCGAAGCCGGTGTCAAGTTTTCGGGCGTGCTATGCGGAAGGGCCACGTGGAAAGACGGCGTGGAGATATTTGTCCAGCAGGGACCTCTCGCTTTGCAAGATTGGCTAGGGCGCGAGGGTGTACGAAACATAGAAAACGTGAATGAGTGCCTGGGTAGCGCAACGCCATGGTTTGAAGCAAGCCATCTTGCTGCCCCCGGCAGGGGCCGTTGATGTTTCTCTGCGTCAGCCTCAATCCCGCAGTGGACAAGCGGCTGCGGCTTGAGAGATTGCAGGTTGGAAGCGTGAACCGCGTGAGTGAGGCAATTCCCGCTCCGGGAGGCAAAGCGGCCCACGTTGCCATGGTATTGAAAACTTTGGGGGCGGATCCTCTGTGGTTGGGTTTTGCTGGTGGAGCGACGGGCAGACAGCTGATTGAAGGGTTGCGCGGGCTCGCCATTCAAGTACAAGAAATAACGACGAGCGGCTGCACGCGAACGAATTTGGAGATTGTCGAAAACGAAGGCGGAGTGACAGAAATCCTGGAGCCGGGCCAACGGATAAGCACCGAGGAACTTGGGAGGTTTGAAGAAACCTTCACTAAACTCTTGAACGAGGCCAGCGAGCAACCGACGGTGATTCTTTCGGGGAGCCTACCGGAGGGCGTGCCACAGGACCAATATAAGATGCTCGCCGAGTTGGCCCATGAGTTTGACAGTCGCGTGTTCGTGGATACCAGCGGCGACCCGTTCAAGTACGCCCTGGCGAGCAAGCCGGACTTTGTAAAGCCCAATCGAGGAGAGGCGGAGTCCTGGAGCGGACACGCGATCAGCGGCCCGTCCTCTGCCAGGGATATTCTCGGCACTATGCTGAAAGCAGGAGCAGTCTCCGGCGCGATTACTTTGGGATCGGAAGGGCTGGTTTGGCTTTCCACGACCGGTGATACTCTCTTTGCGACTGCTCCCAAGTTGTCCGCTAGGTCCTGCGTCGGCAGTGGCGACTCCACACTGGCGGGATTCGCATTTGCAGAACAGCAGAGGTTGCCTCCTGTGGAAGCGCTGCGCCTTGCGGCCGCATGTGGATCCGCCAACTGCCTGGCCCCAGGACCTGGCAGTGCCCGGGCGAAAGACATTGCCAGTCTGAAAGAGCAGATTGAAGTGAAGGTTTTGGCGTAACTGAGCAAGAAAGGCGGGAATCATGATCACATGCTGAGCGAGGAACGGCGTCGCGAAATCCTGGAAATGTTGCGAACGAATGGCCGTGTCCTGGTGCGGGATCTTTCCAAACACTTCCGCACATCGCAGATTACCATTCGCAAGGATCTGGAATCTCTCCACCACGAAGGCCAACTGGAGAGAACCCACGGCGGGGCGTTGCCCAAAGAGACAGGCGCCCTAAAGGATAGCCCGCTGCAGGAAAAAGAACGCCAGCACCGCCAGGAGAAAATTCGGATTGCCGCGGCCGCCGCACGCAAGATACGTCCGGGTCTGGTGATCATTCTGGATTCCGGGACCACCACCACGGCGATTGCGCGCGCCTGCCGGAATATTAAAAATCTTACAATCATTACCAACGCCACAAACATCGCAGCGGAACTGGCCGACTCTCCCGTCGAGGTCATCCTCACGGGAGGCGTCCTGCGCCAGAATTCCTATTCTCTGGTGGGACCGCTGGCCGAAGATTCGCTCCGGAAGCTGAGTGCGGATCTGCTTTTCCTGGGGGTGGATGGGTTTGACGTTCGTTACGGATTGACCACGCCGAACCTTCTGGAAGCGCGCGTAAATCGAGCGATGGCGGAAGCGGCTCGGCGCACGGTGATCGTCTGTGATTCCAGTAAATTTGGGCGGCGAAGCCTGTCGCTGATTATGCCCGCTTCTTCCGTACACGAAACGATCACCGACAAGAACATCTCCAAGCATGACCTTAGAGCGCTCCGCGAGGCGGATATCGAAGTGACAGTGGTTTAGCGTCGAAAATTCAGCATTTGGAAAGAAAAGCCATGGCGATCAAACCAACCGAGTACGCCCGATCAGAAACCTACAAGGAGATTCTGTCCCAGGGTGACGTCTGGCAATCCGTATTGCAGGAACTAAAGCAAAGCGCGTCCGAAGAAAGAATACTGCGAAGCAACGACCGAAAGACGTTCTGGTTGTTTGCCGGGTGCGGCACCAGTTTCTATCTGGCGGACGCCGCGGCAACTTCGTGGACTTTGCTGACCGGTGAGCCGGCGCGTGCCGTTCCGGGATCTGAGATATTGCTGTACCCCGCCCTGACGCGTTCGGAGGCCACCCATTTACATGCAATAGTGATCTCGCGTTCCGGACGCACCTCGGAAGCTGTTCGTGCCGCCCGCGTGCTTCGGCAAGAAATGCAGATACCTACCATTGGGGTTACGTGCGCGGAGAAGAGTGAGCTTGAAGCCGAGTGCGATTCGACGCTGGTGTTAACGGCAGCGGATGAGAAAAGCACGGTTATGACCCGATCCTTTACGTCCATGCTGATCAGCTTGCAATGGATGGCGGCAAGGCGCGGCGGAAACGCAGAATTCTGCAACTCGCTGGAAGTTATGGCCACCAAATTTGCCACGCGGATCCGCTCCCTGGCGGAACAAATGGAAGCCTTTGTCGATCGGAATTCATTTGAAGACTATGTTTTTCTTGGCCAAGGTCCGTTCCACGGCATTGCGCGCGAAGCCGCCCTTAAAGTGATGGAGATGTCCTGCTCCTACAGTCAGTCTTTTCACACCCTTGAATTCCGCCACGGCCCGAAAGCAATCGTAACGCCCCACACTGCCTTGACATTTTTCTTGAGCAAATCAGGCATTCCATCCGAGATTGAGGTCCTGGAAGAAATGAAGGAATTGGGCGGAGTGACGATCGCCGTCTGCAATCGTGCGAATGAGAATATCCGCCGGGCATCCGACCTTGTTCTTGAGCTGAATTTGCATGGCGATGAGTTGACGCTGCTGGCACCGCATATCGTGCCCAGCCAGTTGATGGGCTTCTTTACAGGGGTGGGCAAGGGGCTCAACCCGGATCAACCCAAAAACCTTACCCGAGTTGTGGTGCTGGAGTAGTTATTTGAGGAGACGATCTCTTGGCCCCTTTTGACGTGAGCGTAATCGGTGAATTAAATCTCGACCTCATTTTGTACGGACTGCCGCAGACCCTGACCCTGGAACGCGAACATCTGGCCACGGACCTGAGTATCACATTGGGCAGTTCATCGGCAATCTTCGCCCATAACCTCTCGTACCTCGGGAACCGGGTGGGCTTTAGTTCGTGCATCGGGGACGATCCGTTCGGCGAAATCTGTGTGCAACGCCTATCCGCTAGCGGCGTGGATGTTTCTCGTATCAAGAAGTTAAGGGGGAAAACGACGGGACTCACGGTCATCTTGCCGCAGCGCAAGGATCGCTACATACTGACGTATCCCGGGGCGATGTATGAAATGACCGAACGGGAATTGGACCAAAGTTTTGTCTTCAACGCGAAGCATCTTCATTTGTCTTCTTATTTTTTGCAAAAAGGAATCCGGCCGCAACTGATTCACATCTTTCGCAAGGCGAAGGAAGCGGGCCTGACTACCTCACTGGACACCAATGATGATCCGGAGGATCGCTGGAGCGTCGACATTCAACTCTTGCTGCGATACGTGGACATCCTCCTGCCCAACGAGAGGGAGCTGTGTAAGCTAGCGCAAACAAAAGATGTCGAGCAGGCGGCCGAGGCACTTTCGCAAAAGGTGCGCATCCTGGTAATCAAACGTGGGTCGCAAGGCGCTCTGGCCCGGGTTGGCAAAGAAAAATACGTGGCATTTCCCCCGGTAGTGGATGTGGTGGATCCCGTGGGCGCAGGAGATACGTTTGACGCGGGGTTCGTCCACCAATTCATTCGGGGAGCGAAGATTGAAGACTGCTTGAAATTTGCCAATTGCGCTGGGGCGCTCTCCGTCACGCGCGCAGGGGGCACGGAGGCATTCCGGGATGCCGCGCACCGGGAAGCATTCTTGCGGAAGCACGCTGCAGGCCTCGGCCAATCCGGGAGCACCTCTTTCAAACCTGCAGGTTAGAATCGGATTCCATTTACCGCGCAGGGGCGGCTTCCAGCAACAAGCTTCCAGTGAAAGTCGCATTTAACTTGCCGACAGGGCCGGTTACCGTCCCGAGTTCCTTGTGATGAACGTAGTCCGTAACCCGAAACGTTCCGGCGGGAAGCCCTCTCAGTTCCAGCTCTCCCTTCCACTCCTCCGGACTAGCATGCTCTGTTATTGCGGCGCCCCCTTTTTCAGAGTTGTAGAAGGCGTAGTAAAAATGACCATCCTTTTCGATGGCATAGGCTTCAGGAAAATCAAATCCGTAGACATACAAGTCCAGAAACTTGCCCTTGGAAAGCATTTTTTCGTTGTACAAACTGATCCATTCTTTCCAATGAGCTTCCTTTGCTTGATTCAAATACACGGTCTTGAATTTTGCGCCGTAGTCCGGCCAGGTGAACTTGGTTCCCAGCACACCGCCCGTACCTAGAGTCGAGGCGAAATCTTCTCCAAGGTCCTGCTCCTGGTCGCTGGACGCGTTGGTCACACGAGTCAGCTCCACATGATCGCCATAGATGGCTGCTTCCGGGCCGAGCAGCGCTTTGTACATCTTGACGCGGCGACGAACCTGAATCGACCCCACGGGATCTGCGGTCACGGCTTGATCCATGTAACGAAGCCAGGCGAGATTGGGTGGCGTACCACAAGGGCAACTTTGCGTCACGCTATCCGGTTTTAGCGCCCGCGTAGTTTCGAAAATGATCTTATAGACATCACCCATCGCGTACACCGAGTCGTACGGCGACTTGTGATGGTGCTTGGGGTTGTAGCATAACGGCGTCGACCAAATATTGTCCAGTTTGTGACCGTCGAATCCCCAATCCCGAATAAATCGCTCCGTGACGCCTTTGTAGTACTCCTGAACGGCAGGAACCGCGGGGCACAGCGTTGCCAAATTTCGGGCCATGCGAGCGGGTTTTCCATTCTTGTCGAGAATCAGCCAATCGGGATGCTGCTTCACCACGTCGGAAACGACATATTTTCGTCCGCCATAACCGAAGTGCCCGTCTTCCACGCCCAGTGGCAGCCACCATATCTGCATCTTTATTCCCTGATCGTGGAACTTCTTGACCATGTCGGGAATCGCGTTTCCAACGAATGCAGCAGCGTTAGGCTGCCAATCTCCGTAGTCGTTGAACCATCCATCGTCGAGGGTGGCCCAATGAATGCCCAATTCCTTCAACTTGGGAATGGTGTCGAGCATCTGATTCGGTGTCACACCGAACTCGTAGCCCCAGCCGCACCAGCTCACGGCATAGTTTTCATCATTATTGCGCGGCTTATCCAGGCCTTCCTTCGCCAACAGTTTCGACCAGAGGCTCAGCGGCTGATAGAAATCGCCATGATAAACGGCAAGAAACGTTCGTGGAGTGGAAAAAACCTCCCCTGGCTTCAGAATCGTATCGGCCGGCACGCGCACACCCGCTTCGACTTTTCCTGTCGCCGTGGTCTGCACGGGAATGGACAAGGTAAGGGGAAGCGTTTCGACGTGGCCAATCGCTTCGCCGACGTCGCGGCTCCAAAACGCAACCACGGGAATTCCTCCACCGACATACCCTAGGTCATCCTTCGTTGGCACGGGAGCCCCGAACGGATTTTCCTGGGAAAACTTTGCGGGCATCGGGAAAATTTCGTCCTTACCCCATTTCAAGCTCGCGCCTTGAAACGTCCACAGTGGAGTCAAGCGAGGATTGGAGCCGGAGGTGGCGGCAAATTGATGACGCTGAAGCTTGATCCAATCAAGTGGGACATCCGTCGGCCCCGTATTACGGATGCTTAGAGAAAGGAGCGCAAAATTTGGAAAATCGTCATAAATCTCCAATTCGAGCGTTTCCGCCAGATTGGTTTCCGGAATTGTGCCGGTTATCTCGACGTGCTTTCCCAACGCTCCCAGTTTTCCAGAGGTATCACGCGCTTTCGCCCCGGCTAGGTCGAAGTGCGCCCCTGCGTGCTCCTTCTTCGATGACGAGACTATCTGGGAGAAATCGAGAGGTTGATTTTCCAGCGACATCTGCCCGCTTACTCCGACAAGCGCGGCCGTCAAGGCCCCGGAAGGAGTCAGACGAAACTCCGCGGAAGGCGTAATCGCGGTGATACTTTGGCTCGAAACGTTAACTACCACCGCGGACTTGGCGGCGGCAGGGGACACCGGCTTGGCCTCTTCCTGCTTCTGGCACCCGGCTGCGGAGATACATACCGTCACACCGAGCAAAACCAGCTCCACAAGAAAATTCTGGCGATTGCGTGGAATCATTCCCAATCCTGCACCCCAATTACGATGAAGTCCCCTCATGTCAGTGCCACCCTTTGAACTGGGCGAAAATCTTGTCCGCATTCTTATGGTAGACCTTTTCGAGCACCCCATCCGGCAGCTCCATTCCATAAATCTCCCACCGCCCCTGGCCGGGGTACCCCCAATAGGGGAAATACTCATCGCCAGTTTCAAGCCAACGGAAGTAGTTCGCGTACATTGCTTCCTCCGGCTCGCTGTCCGTTCCGAAAAGAATACGGTCTTGGTAATCGACAAAGAATTTGCGTGACCGCCGCGGCTGCCTACCGAGTTCCGCCTGGCGGGCCCCAAATTCCACGTACATATTGGGATATTTGTCGAGCCACGCGGAGACGGCATCTAGATTCTCGGGCCAATTGGCCACGTGGAGGGCGATAAACGTAGTTCGCGGGTGCTTTTCAATGATGTGATTTCGTTGCGCCAGTAGCGTTTGCTTGGATGGAAACTGCGGCCCGTAAAAGCTCCACGAAGGATTCGAAATCAGCTCTTCGTAGCGTTCATTGTGATTGTCCACCGGGGTGAAAAATGCTTCCGGGTCCGTCGAATGGATGGCCACCGGAATTCCCAATCGTCCGCATTCCTCCCAGACCGGATCAAGCCGCGGATCATCAATCGGAATTAGCTTTCCCGTCCGGTCACGTACTCCCAGGCCGAGATCTTTGAGCACCTTCAGTCCGCGTGCGCCGCGCCGCACGGAGTCATCTAGTTGCGCCACCATCTCCGTGCTGAAATTCGCATCGCCGATCTTGCTCCAGTCATATTGAGCGAAGACGATGAAGCGGTCGGGATAAGGCTTCACCATCTTATCCAGAACGCTCTGCAATTTATCGCCCCACATGCCGGTGAGAATCACTATCTTTTCAATATTGGCGCGATTCATCCGGCGCACCAATTCCTCGGGCGGAATTTCCTCTCCGTGAATACCGCCGGGGTCGTTGACATGATTGTGGATGTCAATCACCGGGAACTTTGCGCGCGGAACATCGTGGGCTTGGAGGTGTAGCATCGACTTCGGGTCAAAATCCCTGAGCAACAAGGTCATGTTCTTGGATGCATTCGGGTCCTGGGCGTATCTTATCTCTTGTTGTGAACTGCGGTCAGGTGCGAGGCTATTGTCCTGGGCGGGCACAAGATTCGGCGAGAGAACGACAACAATAGCAACGGCCGTGAATAGGGAAAAAAAATCTCTGTAACCGGGAACCGATCTGCGCATTTCTGTGCTAGCCCCCTTCCGGAAACCTGCGATGGAGCCCTCTCAAGGAATGCGGGGCTCAACGCCAGCAAGGATTGTACTTACATGCGAAAGGAAAAGAAACAAAAAGTAACAAAAGGAAATCTGATGCCCGCCGTTTTCGCGGCACATTCTCGGTTGAGCTCTTCCATGAAGGTGTGCCGATCGAGCGAGCATCGATCTTATTGAGACATCAGGCTATGCAGATTCCCCAAGACTGGCCTGCATGCATTTCGTCACGGCTGTAATCGCAGTTGGGAATTGGCTGGTTTGAATCCTGCCGTCCTGCTTCAGCAGACGAGTCATAGCTCTGCGGTAATGACGGCTCGCTGCACCGGAGGAATTCCTCTGCAACAGCTCAAACAGGCATTTTCCAGACTAAGAACACGGTTATCGGAAAATGTTGGAAATGTGGTAGCCGCGTAAGTCCTGTAGAAACTGGAGCGGGCGATGGGAATCGAACCCACGTCCGAAGCTTGGGAAGCTTCTATACTGCCATTGTACGACGCCCGCTCTTTCCCTAAATTAACAAATGAAATCCCGGCTCGCAAGCTAGCTTTGCGCAAGCTGCTGGTAGCGGAAACAGCTCACTAGGTGGTCGTTGACCAGGCCGGTGGCTTGCATCAACGCGTATACAATCGTTGGCCCGACGAAGCGGAAGCCGCGCCTCTTGAGATCCTTGCTTAACACAGTCGCCAACGGGGTCACTGCCGGGACCTGCCCAGGTGTCTTCCATTTATTTTGAATCGGCGAGCCGCCGACAAACCGCCAAACATAGTTGTCGAAGCTTGCAAACTCTTCCTGGACCTTCAGAAATGCCCGGGCATTGGTGACGGCAGCAGCAATTTTCAAACGGTTGCGGATGATGCCAGGATCGGCCATAAGGAGCCGGGCCTTCTTGGCATCGAATCGCGCAACCTTTTCGGGATCGAATCCGGCGTAAACATTCCGGTAGCGGGCCCGCTTCTGCAGAATGGTGTCCCAACTTAGGCCCGCCTGGGCTCCCTCCAAAATCAGAAACTCGAACCACTTGTGCTCGTGATGCACGGGCACGCCCCACTCTTCATCGTGGTAGGAAATGTTGAGTGGCTTTCCTGCCCAGTGACACCGCACCAAGCTGGTTTTCGATGCTCCCATCTCCGCCTCCGCCGCCCGGAAATCCATCGCCTGCAGAAACAGCTACGGCCCGCTAAAAGAGCGGGCCGCGCTCGCAATCAAATATTAATTCCAAGGCCAGGCGAAATCAGCCGAGATGCCGGTCCAGCGCCTTGGTGATCTGATCCTTTGGCACCGCGCCAACGATCTGTTCCACCACCTGGCCGTCCTTGAAAACCAGCAGCGTTGGGATGCCGCGAATGCCGTAGCGCGTCGAAGAGTTCATGGCCTCGTCAACGTTCAGCTTGGTGACCTTGAGCTTGCCCGCGTAATCCTGGGCAATTTCGGCGACCGTGGGAGCTAGCATGTGGCAGGGGCGGCACCACTCCGCCCAGAAATCGACCATGACGGGCTGCGACTTACTGGCCGTCAGCACTTCGGTATCAAAGTTTCCGTCATTCACCACAAGAATATTATCAGCCATAACCTTTTTATACCCTCTATAGGCTACCCTTGGGCAGCCGCTTTCCTAGATTAATTAGATGTTGGAACTGACTTTTGGTTTCGTGCTTCCCTGGCAACCTCATATAGTTTCGCATATTCCGCCGCTGAGGTGTTCCACGAAAAATCCCTGGCCATCCCGTTCAATTGAATGCGTTTCCAGATGCCGTCGTCCGAATAATAGTGTAACGCCTGGCGCAGGGCATGCAAAAGCGCGCCGCCGGAATATTCCACAAACTTGAACCCAGTTCCGGTGCCATGTTCTAGGTCGAAGGACTCAATAGTGTCGTCGAGTCCGCCGGTCGCGCGGACAATCGGCACAGTGCCGTAGCGCAAGCTGTAAATCTGATTCAGGCCGCAAGGTTCATAACGGGAGGGCATCAGGAACATGTCGGAGCCGGCTTCGACGAGGTGTGCGAATTCGTTGTCGTAGGCGACCTTGACTCCCACACGGCCCGGAAAGTCGATGGCCAGCGCACGGAACAAGTCCTCATAACGACGATCGCCGGTTCCCAATACGGCCAGCAAAACGTCCTCGTTCATCAGATCGCGAGCAATGGTGGCAATCAGATCGAAGCCTTTTTGGTCCGCGAATCTCGAAACAATGCCGATCACCGGGCGGCGCAGGTTATCGCGCAGCAAATGAAATTCCTCGATGAGCTTCTGTTTGCAGACCTTTTTACCATCCAGATTCTTGGCCGAATATTTTGCCGGAAGCAGGGTATCCCGCTCCGGGCTCCAGGCCGAGTAGTCCACTCCATTTAGAATTCCCACCAGCCGATTGGCTCGCGAGCGGATGACTCCGTCCAACCCAAATCCGAATTCGGGAGTTTGTATTTCCTGTGCGTATTTACGGCTGACCGTGGTCAGGTAATCGGAAAAAATCAGACCGCCCTTCAGGAAATTCGCGCTGCCGAAAAACTCGATGCCTCCCGGGTGAAACAGCGCTTGCGGAATCCCAGCGCGGGCCAGGGAATCCGGTGGAAAGACGCCGTGGTAGCCAATGTTGTGGATCGTGAACACCACCGGGATGTCTTTCACGGCCGGATCATCGGCATAGGAGGACCGCAGCAGCGCGGGGACCATGGCGGTCTGCCAGTCATTGCAGTGAAAGATGTCGGGCTTCCAGACGAGCTTGGCCAGCTCGATGGCGGCCCGGGAAAACTCGGTGAAGCGTTCGGCGTTGTCCGGGAAGTCCCGGTTCTTGTCGCCGTAAATGCCGTCACGGTCGAAATAAAAAGGGTCGTCCAGAAAAAAGTAACGCACACCGCGCAACAGCGAGCCACTGGTGATGGCCGGAAAGCGCAGGCGGGTGCCCTGCGGAATCGTCAGGCTGGGCACGACCACCGACACGGATTTCACCCCGCGGTAGCGCGGCAGAAAGACGGCCACTTCATGACCAAGTTTCACCAGTGCCCGCGGCAAGGCTTCCACAACGTCGGCCAGGCCGCCGGTCTTGGCGTAAGGCAAAGCTTCCGAAGCTACAAAGAGGATGCGCATGGGTTGAGCACGAAATTTCTACGCTATCGAAGGCCCAGGCAAGCGTCAACTTCATTCCTTGGGCAGTTCTCGCTGGGTTTCCAGTTCCAGGGGCAGTGTGGAAGTGTGGGCTTTGCCCGAGCTGCACAGACCTGCGAGCCGCGGAACTGCTGATAGACTGGCAGAGCACACTCTGATGGCCAGACAGAAACTTGGACAACACTTCCTGGGTGACGCCGGCTGGCGCGAAAAAATCGCCCGGGCGATTCACGTGTCGCCGCACGGCATGGAACAAGCGAGCACCGGCGGCGACGCTGATCATTGCTGGATTGAAATCGGGGCCGGCCACGGCGAGATGACCGAGCATCTGGTGCGCAGCTGTGTTCCGGTTTATGCCGTGGAACTTGATCCGCGGCTTATCGACGGCTTACAGCGTCTGGCCGGAAGGTATGGGAATCTCACCATTGTGCCGGGAGACGTCCTGGAAATGGATCTTCGGGCCCTGGCCGGCGGGCGCCGCATTCGTCTCTACGGTAACCTGCCTTACTACATCACCTCGCCGATTCTGCACCGATTATTTTCCTTCGCCGAGCAGATCGACGAAATCAACATCGTGATCCAACTCGAGGTGGCCCTTCGCCTGTCCGCGGCACCCGGCAGCAAAGACTATGGGTATCTCTCCGTGGCCACGCAGTTCTATACGCGGCCGGAGTTGGTCCTCAAAATTCCGCCCAGCGCCTTTAGGCCGCCACCGGAAGTGGCGTCCGCGCTGGTGACGCTGCGCCTCCCCGGCCCGGGCGCGCAATCCGGCGTCGAGCATCCCCAAGGGTTTCTCGATTTTGTGAAAGTATGCTTCGCACAAAAGCGAAAGACACTGCTGAACAATCTCCGGCCATTCGCGCCGCCGGAACGGGTTCGAGGATTATTGAAGGAGTTGAAGCTCAGGGAGGACGCGAGAGGTGAACAGCTTAACCTCGCGCAATTTGCGGCCGTCTACAAGGCTATTTCTTCAGCGAAGCCAGCAGCCGGTCCGGATAGTCGGACATAATCCCGTCGACGCCCGCGGCCTCCAGCATTCGCATGTGCGCGGGGGAATTGACCGTCCAGCAAACGACCTGGAGGTCGCGCTTGTGCGCTTCCTTTAGAAAATTCGGAGTGACCAGGTTCCCTTGCACTGCCAATTGGCGGGCTCCGATTTCCAGGGCCTTCGCAAAAGGATCCACGATTTGCCCGTTATGGAGAAGGCCGGTCATCAAGGTCGGCTCAATCTTGCGCAATCCCGCCAGGATGCCCGGGTCAAACGAAATGATCACCACCCGTTGAATTTCGCCCGAATCCCGGAGATTGCTGATCAATGCGTGCTCGCCACCCCAAAAGCCGTTGGGCTTAAGTTCCAGGTAAAAGACCACGTCGTGCTTGCCTGAGAATTCGAGAATTTCTACGAGAGTCGGCACGCGCTCTCCGCTGAATTCGCTGGCGAACCATGACCCGGCATCCAGGCGACGAATCTCCGCCAGAGTCATAAGATGCACTTCGCCATGCCCGCTGGTGGTGCGGTCCACCTTGGTGTCATGGATGGCCACAAAATGAGCGTCGCGGGTCAAATGCAGGTCGGTTTCGATGAAGGAGATGCCTTGGGAAATCGCGCGGCGAAATGCCGCCAGAGTATTTTCCGGGGCGTAACCGGAAGCACCGCGATGGGCGATTGCTAACACGAAGTTTACATCCTCCGTAGATGATGGAGAGAAACACCCAGGCCAAAGAGAGCGCACTGCCTTGTTGTATGCTAACACCGAGGGCGCCGACGCCGCGCGCGAAGAAGGAGCCGTGGTAGCCAGCTCATAAACGGTTCAGTGAGCTGTAGATCAGGCCTTCGAGGACTAAGGGTTTTCATGGCCCTGACGCGATTTTGCCGGGGCTATGGAAACCCACACCCCTGAAGGGGTGAGGTCCAGGGAAGCTTTTGATAATCTGGGGGAGATGCGAATTGGCTTTTTATGCAGGCTTACGGTTTTGTTCGGCATTTGTCTCGCCCTGGGTGTGACTCCTCTGCGTGGGCAGCATCCCGCTGCCGGCAAACCGGCCAAAGGCGAGTCCAAGGCCGAAGAAAGCGCCCTCTCCCATGAGATTCGGCATCAACTGCTGGTGCTTCCCTACTACTCTGTCTTCGACTGGGTCACATTCTCGCTTGACGGCGACAAGGTGACGCTCAGCGGCGAGGTCCTGCGACCGAGCCTGCGGGCCGACGCCGAAGCAGCCATAAAAAGCATCGAGGGGGTCGGGTCGGTGAACAATCTGATCGAAATTCTGCCGAAATCGTCAACCGACGACGCCTCCCGGCGTGGCGTCTACCGGGCTATCTTCGAGGATTCCACGCTGCAGCGTTACGCGATTCCCGACGTTCCGGCCATCCACATCGTGGTGAAAGACGGGGGAGTCACCCTGGAAGGAACGGTTAACAGCGGGCTTGAAAAAAATCTGGCCGCTGCCCGGGCCGCCAGCGTTGCCGGAATTTCCAGCGTCAAAAACAATCTCGTCGTCCGGACGCAAAACGCACCTGCGAACTAGAGCTCATCGCATAAATAGGCGCCTGGGAGTTATCACAACCTCAGAGGCTAAAGCCCAAGTTTTTCGGGAATCTTTTGGCACGACTAAAGTCGTACCCTCCCGACGACCATTTAGGAGGCAGCTGCTAGCCAGACGCCACAAACTGTCGCAAAATAGTCGTGGAGAAATAAACTTGACCCAGCCCAAAGATCCGTACACCAATCAAGGCGACGGCCGCGACACGCCGGCCCGGCAGAAACTCGTCTCTCTGCGGCAAGCGCTTCTGCGCTTGCACAAAACGCTGCTGGACATGGAGCGCCGCGACTACGAAAAAATCCATGGGGTGGTGAAGGCCGGCGAACTGTTCCGCCTGGTTGTGGGTGATCCGCAGTTCGCGTGGCTGCACAATATTTCGGAATTTGTGGTGCGAATCGATGAGGCGCTCTCAGTGACGAGGGGGTTTCTGATGCCGAGGCGCACATCCCGATCTCCCTGGCCCGCAAACTTTTCGCGCCAACGGAATCCGGCGACGGCTTTCAAAAGCAGTATTACGATGCCATCCAGCGTGATCCCGCCGTGGTGATGGAACACGCCGAACTCGTCCGCCTGTTCAACAACGAGCCTCCGGACCCCGAAGACGAGTGAAAAGCAGCATTAGCCGCTCCGGCGCACGATGTTTTCCTTGCCTCTCGCCAAAGTCCTCTCCGGATTGACCTAAACTACGAATCGAATCGGTGGGCTTTTTCATCGTGAACGCCTTGAGGAGTCTCATGCCGACGGAACCAAGTTTTGTCGCCGGAACGTTCCCGTGCCTCTTGCGCTCCATCTTGCCATCTTGGTTCCTGATTTGGCTGACTGGCGCTCCCGGTTCCGCCAAACCCACCGTGGATTTTGATCCGCAGGTGGACTTCTCGAAGTTCAAGACATTCACCTTCATCGGGGGCGTTGAGAACCTGGTAATGCTGCAGATTGAATCCCGATCTGATTAGTACACGCGAATCCATCGGATGCGTGGTTCGGGAACTGGAAAAGAAGGGTCTCCACGAGGTCGACCCGAACCAGAATCCGGATCTGGTGGTGCGCTACTGGGCGAATTCGGAATCCAGGTGGATGTAGCGGCTGATGGGCAATTGGGCGCCGTATGGCCCCTTACATCGCCGGTTATTGGGCTACCTCTATAACACAGTGATTGCCGCCAACACGCAAATTCGGCACCCTGATCCTCGATTTGATCGACCCCAAAGGCCAAATCCCTGGTCTGGCGAATTTACCTGGTCCGCAAAGTCACCGAACCGGACAAAGATTGGAAGAAGGCCGATGATGAATTTACGGAGGGCTTCAAGAGCTTCCCGCCTTCGGACAAGGAGAAGGAAGACAAAGCGCAAGGAGCGCGAGTAAGCGATGCTGCCAGAAACGCATCTTGACCACTGCAATTGTGCAATTTTTCGCCGAATTCGTGTAACTTCCCGCAGACCGGCGAATCATTGGAGGAGACGTCCGGCGTAGGGAGACCCTCGATGGCAACACCTGCGTTGAACAAGGAAGAAGCCGTTCGCGAGCGCTACGCAGAAGGCGCCCGAAGGACGAAGCCCGCCCTCTGTTGTCCCACCACATACGATCCCCGGCTTCTGGAAGCCATCCCTGAAGAAGTCTTTCCATCGATTACGGCTGCGGCGACCCCACCAAGTATGTCCGGCCCGGGCGATACCGTCCTGGACCTTGGATCCGGCTCCGGAAAAAACTGCTTTCTCGCCTGCCAGATTGTCGGGTCCCTCCGGGCCGTGTGATTGGCGTGGACATGACCGACGCCATGCTCGAAGTTGCGCAGCGCAATGCACCGGAAGTGGCGCGGCGCCTGGGCTTCGCCAACGTGGAATTCCGCAAAGGCAAAATCCAGGATCTGCGCTTGAATCTGGCGGAACTGGATGCGTGGCTTGTGCAGCATCCGGTGCGCACTTCGGAGGATCATGATCGCTCTTGAGGGAGCCATGGCCGAATGGCGATCCGCTCGTCCGCTGGTTGCGCGATGATTCGGTGGACGTGGTGATCTCCAACTGCGTTCTGAATCTGGTTCGCCCAGAGGACAAAAGGACAATTGTTCGGGAAATCTTTCGTGTGCTGAAACGCGGCGGCCGCGCCGTGATTTCCGACATCGTCTCCGACGAAGACATCCCACTCCATCTGCAGCAGGACGCGGAACTGTGGAGCGGTTGCATCTCCGGGGCTTTCCGCGAGGATCTTTTCCTCGACGCGTTCGAAAATGCCGACTTCTATGGCATTCAGATTCTCGATCGCCAGGAAAAGCCGTGGCGCACCGTCGAGGGCATCGAATTCCGCAGCACTGACGGTCGCGGCGTATAAAGGCAAGCAGGGAGAATGCTGGGAGCACAAGCAGGCGGTCGATTTATAAGGGGCCGTTCCGCCAGGTGGTCGACGATGACGGCCACGTGCTTCGTCGCGGCTGTGCGCGTCGCTGTTTGCGAAAAAACGTTCAACATTTACTCGAAGACTCCGTATCGCGATTCCTTCGCGCTCGTGCCGCCGCTCGTTCCTGTAAGCCAAGGAAGAAGCCAAGCCATTTCCGTGCGCCAGCGGAGTGCTGTTGCGCAATCCGCGCGAAACCAAGGGTGAAGATTATTCCCTCACCACCGAAGCGCCGGCGGATTGCTGCTCTCCCGGCGATCGCAAGAGCGGATGCTGCTGATGGCGGCAGCGAACTCACCATTTCCGATCTTCCCGCGGGGCAATGGCTACGCCGAAGGATTCAGCCAGACATTACGCGAACATGGCCTCGCGGATCTGCTGCGGGCGGAAACGACCACGCTGCAGATGAATGTCGGAAAGCTCTGCAATCAGGCGTGTCATCACTGCCATGTGGACGCCGGCCCCAAGCGCACGGAAATTATGCGCCGCAAAGGTCGCTCGCCGAACATGGAGGTGCTAGCCGCGAGCCCCAGTATCACCACGGTGGACATCACCGGCGGCGCACCGGAACTAAATCCGAATTTCCGGTGGCTGGTGGAAGAATCACAACGGCTCGGCCGCCATGTCATCGACCGCTGCAACCTGACCGTGCTCTTGGAGCAGAATCGCAAGCAGGATCTCGCCGAATTCCTGGCCGACCCAGCGTCGAGATTATCGCAAGCCTGCCCTGCTACACCGCCGGAGAATGTGGACAAGCAGCGCGGCAAAGGGGTGTTCGAAAAAAGCATGGAAGCGCTGCGGCAATTCAATGGGCTCGGCTACGGCAATGCCGGATTCGGATTTGCGATTGAACCTGGTCTACAATCCGGTCGGCCCGTCGCTGCCGCCGCCGCAGGCAAAGCTCGAAGCCGACTACAAACAGCATCTTCGGGAGCAATCTCGGCATTGAGTTTCATCACCTGCTGACCATCACCAACATGCCCATTCACCGTTTCGAAGAAGATCTGCAACGCCAGGGCAAGCATGACGTCTACATGGAGCTCCTGAAAGAGGAATTTCAATGCCGGCTACCCGTCCCGGCCTGATGTGCCGCTCGTTAGTCAGCGTCGGCTACGACGGGAAACTCTACGATTGCGATTTCAACCAGATGCTGGAGATGGAATTGGAACAACACGGGGGGGCGCCAAGCGTTTGGGACATCGGAATCGTTCACGGGCTGGGCCGGACGACGGATCGCCACGGGGCGCACTGCTTCGGCTGCACTGCCGGCGCGGGCTCCAGTTGCACTGGCGCGCTGGCCTAAGCTCTTCTCCGCGAACTCCGCGCTGTTTTTCAGCCTTCTGGGTGTCAGAACTTACTATCCTCCGCTAATGTCAGTGCGCCTCGCGCATCTGCACCGGCGAAGCCACTAACTTGTCGTAAACAATCTTCCCGTCGGAATCCAGCCGGCCAAACGTGAGCACCCCTGTCGGGCACATCTGCACACACGCGGAACACCGCACGCACTCGGGATCCTCCATTGGCAGGCCCTTATTCGCAAAGTTCATCACGTCAATTCCCTGGTGGCAAACCGAAGTGCACACATTGCAGGAAATGCACCTTTTCTTTTCCGCAAAAATCCGATAACGCGAAAACCGCGCATAGATGTGCATCAGGGCCGCCAGCGGGCAGGCAAAGCGGCACCACACGCGACCGCTGAACCAGAAATACATGCACAAGCCGATAATTCCGGCGATGCCGATGTCGACGACGTGGTAGTAATTCAGTTCGACGCCGAGCAGCGACCACTGGCTGGACATCCCGGAAAACCACTGCGCGGTTGCCCGGCCGAGTGCTGAATCCGGAGTGATCCAACTTATGAAACGGAACGCCGCAATCAGCAGAGCCACGAATAGAATGACTTGCCCGGTCATATTCAAGCGATTCCAGAAGGGACCGTGGGGCATTTTTTCGCGCTGCTGGTCGCCAAGCGTTTCCGCCAAGCCTCCGCAGGAGCAGACCCAGCCACAATATGCGCCCTTGCCCCAGCGGTACACAATCAGCGGCACGATTACGAAAGTCTGCACGAACGAAATCGCCAGCCACCACCACATCGGCCGCGAGGTGAACACGTTCCAGATGAACAGGGGCCACGCCAGCACCAAACCGAAGGCCCGCCAATATTCACGGCCGTGGTCGTAATTCACCACGGGAAACAGGTTGTCCGCGATCATTTTCATGCACACCGGAATCAAACCATCCGTTGTGCCCTATCAGCGGCAGCACAATGTATGGAAGCAAAAATAGAGGAATAAGCTGGAAACCCATCAGCGAGTAAGTTTGGAAGCGCACGTACGGCGTGTTACGCCGCCGGATTCGCCGCAAGCCGAACGCGATAATCAGGAGTGTATAGCCGATCGAGTAATAAAAGCCCGGCTGGGCCAGATCAATGGTGAGGGTGCCCAGCAGAGAGCGCGAATCGGAGGCGGCGTCCGCGAGCGAACCGCCCAGACCGTGCAACCAGCCCGGTACGTTGAACGGAAACCAATGCCGCTGCTGGAAAACCTGGTTCAGGTGGCTGCTGGCCTTCCAAATGTACAAGAAACAACAAAACACAAAGAACGCCAGGAAGCTCGCCCACGTTTTCGCCGACCACTCGCCGCGAATCGGAATCCCGGAGCGCCGAAAAAAATCCAGCGGAGCTTCCCGCCCGAGCATGGTGAAGACTACATCGTTCGGAATCGTTTGGGAGTTCCCTGCCGCGTCGCGCAAGGTGGCGGAGCCGGGCTCAATTTTCTGCACTGTGGTTTCCATCAGCAATCGCACTGAACCGGGAGCCTTATCGCCGCGCATGTGGGAACTTGCCGCGGTGGTGACGCGCTCGGAAGTGGGACGCTCGACGGCGACCCGCGTGGCGGGATCCTTCACCAGCATCTGCAGTTTCTCAACGTTTTCGGGCTTCGGCCGCGCGAATTCTTTCTTCCGGTAGCTGAGAGTCACTTTGCCGCCACACGCCGCGACCGCAATCGCGGTCTCCAACGCTGTGTCGCCCCCGCCGACCACCAGTACCTGCTTGCCCGCGTAATCCTTCGGATCAAACAGCCGGTTGTAAACCTTGTCGAGATTTTCTCCGGGACACCCAAGCTTCCGGAAATTTCCACTGCGCCCAATTGCCACGAGCACCCGATGCGCCCGCGTCGTCTTGCCATCGGCGTGATACAAAACGAGCAGATTGCCGACGCGCTCGATTCGCTCGATTCGAGCCGCCACGAGTTTAATCTCCGCCGCCCGTTGCTGCGTTTCCATCTCCTCGAGCAAGGCCTCTTTTACGGTCGCGCGAAATTCGAGTCCACCCTCCAGCTTTAGATCCGTTGGGTAGGTGTAAATGGGCTTCGCCTTGGGGAAATTCACCACTGTGGAAAAGAGTTGCGTCGCCTCATAGACCGCAAAGCGGAGCTGCGCCTTCTTGGCTTCAATGCCGGCGGAGATTCCCGCGACACCCGCGCCAATAATCGCTAGGTCCAACACATCGGCCTGGGAGGTGTCACGTTTTTGAAAATCCGGCTCTTTCAGAATGGTGCGAACCGCATTCGTTGCGGTCTGCGAAGAAAATTTCAGCAGCGGAATTCCCGAAAGATCGCCCGCGATTCGCACTCCGGGCAGATTGGTGATGCCGTTCTCGCCGGCGACCGGCAACTTTTCTACGGCGCCAGCCGGCCAGCGGGTATGTAACCACCGGGTGTAGGAAGCGATGGGGTTGCTCATAATCTCCAATAACAAACCATGCCGGGCTGACAAACGCAAGCCATTCAGGGAACGTAGCCGACGTTTACATGCGACGCGTGGCTCTCGAAAAGGTTGCGCTGTCTCCGATAAAAATAAATTGGGCGCAAGACGCTAAATCGTGCATCCTTTGTGGTGGTTTCTTGCCTGGACTACAGTTGCGGCAGCCAGAAAATGGCCCGGTAAACGGTCAGTGCGGGCTGGGAAACCGGGAGTTGCCGGATTGGAGGAGAAAAACCATGAGTGGTTGCACGCACTTGAATCACATTCACAATGTAACGCCGCGCACGAAGGGCTGCGAAGAGTGCCTGAAAATGGGCGACACCTGGGTGCATCTCCGCTTGTGCCTAGAGTGCGGCCACGTCGGCTGCTGCGACTCCTCCAAAAACAAGCACGCCACCAAGCATTTCCATCACACCAAGCACCCCATCATGCGCTCCATCGAACCCGGCGAAAACTGGGGCTGGTGCTACATCGACGAAATTGAAATCGATTTCTCCGCACCCGCATGATCCACCAGAATCGCCGCGTGGTCCGAACTAAGCAGAGGGCAGCGCGGCGGGCTCTCCAAGTATGGAAGCAAGGGCGGAGGTAAAGCGCGCCGCGTCGGCAGAGGTGAAACAAAGGGGCGGCCGCAGCTTGATCACATTGTGATGCGGCCCGTCGGTGCCCGCGAGAAATCCTTCTTCGCGGAGCCGGTTCACCACATAAGAAGCCTGCCGCGTCGCGGGCACCCGGCTTTCCTGATCGGTAACCAGATCGATCCCCAGAAAAAGGCCCGATCCACGGACGTCTCCCATGAGCGGGTGTTTGGCCTGCAAGTGCAGCAAATCGCGCATCCATTGCGTGCCAACGGTGAGCGCATTTTGCTGCAAATTCTCGTCGCGCAAAACGTCGAGCACCGCCAATCCCGCGGCACACGCCACCGGGTTGCCGCCGAAGGTGCTGAAAAACTCCATGCCATTGGCAAAGGAAGCCGCAATTTCTCGCGAGGTGACCACCGCCGCCAGAGGGAACGCATTCCCGATCGGCTTGCCAAACACGGCGATGTCCGGCACGACCCCCTGTGTTCCAAATCCCCAAAAGTGGGTGCCTAGGCGCCCGAATCCCACCTGCACCTCATCCGCAACGCACACCGCGCCTTCCGCGCGCGCGAGTTTATAAACTTCCACGAGATAATTCGGGGGAAGCACAATCTGCCCGCCCACACTGGGCAGAGTTTCCGCCATGTACGCCGCCACACCCTTCCCCCGGTTCTTGCATTGGTCCAGGATTTCGCCAACGCTCGCGGCGTATCTTTTCCCAAGTTCCGCTTCGCCGCGGCGGAATTTCCCGCGGTAATCATCGGGAAGCAGGGCCACATGCACCCAGGGCTTGCGCCCCCGTCCGCCCGGCCCGTCAAATTTGTAGGGGCTGATATCAATCAATGTGGAGGTGTGCCCATGATACGCGTGCTCGAGCACGATGACGTCTTCGCGGCCGGTGTGGGTCCGGGCCAGCCGGAGCGCGAGTTCGTTGGCCTCGCTCCCCGAATTCACGAAATAGCAGACGTTCAGCGGATCGGGCAGCAAGGCGGTCAGGCGCTCCGCATACCTCAGGATATGGTCGTGCAGGTAGCGGGTATTGGTATTGAGCAGCGCCAATTGCTGCTGAATTGCGCGCACCACCCGCGGATGCGAATGCCCCACCAGAGGGACATTGTTGTACACATCCAGGTAAGCTCGCCCGGTTTCATCGTAAAGATGCTGCATGAAACCGCGAACGATCTTCAAGGGTTTCTCATACGAGAGCGAAAGATTTGCCCCTAGCAGCCTCCTGCGCGCCGCGAGCGTTTCCTCAAATGAGAAATGTCGCTGCGGGTCTGTACCGAAGGGGCTCGAAGCTCCGCGGCTCGAAACCGGCCCCACGTTGGAGGCCGCGGCGCGCAAATATTCTCGCGCGGCACGGATATCGATCGCGCCCAGGCGCTCCAGCGCGGCCCACGCAAGCTCTTCCGAAACAGTAACGTAAGGATCATCAGGCACCAACGACCTGCGATGCGCGGAATTGACAACGCTGACCGCCAGTCGCGCCGCCATCAGCGGAAAGAACGCCGCAATTTCCTCTTCCTCCAGCGGGAAGATCTGGTGAAAGCCGGCAAGGACCGCGCCCGCAGCGGGCAGCGGATCATCTTTTCCCAAGATCGCGTAAGCCGCCGCAACGGCGGGTTCCCCCACCGTGAATCCCTCATGCATGTCACCAAAATCGATCAGTGAAACGACGCACCCGGTCCGTGGATCCACGAGCGCGTTGTGGTCGTTGGCGTCCCCGTAGATGACGCTGCGTCGGAGCAGCGGAAACCGCGGCACCGCTTCCTCCTCAAACAAATTAAGAAACTTCTTTGCCAGGGCTCGCCGACCGGGGTCGCTAATATGCCCCAAGTAATCGCGCGCCCAGTTTGAACGTGAAAGGTCCCACTTCAAAAAACGCTGGGTACCAGGGTGCGAAAAATCGAGCAGCGCCGAATCGATCTCAGCCAGCAGCCGCCCCAAGGAACCCAACAACTCAGGGGTATGCGGCTGCGTCTCGACCAGCGTCGTCCCTGGCAAGAACGAAAGCATCCAGACCAACCGCGAGGCGCCATCTTCAAGGAGGGCCCGTGTAAACAGTTCGCCCTTGGTGGTGGGGACCACTCGCGGCAGTGCCAGATGCGGCACCCTGACGGCCAGATGCGTGAATGCGCGGCACTGCATGTCCACAAACGAATCCCCGCGCGCCGGATGCATCAGCTTAAGGACGAACTCTCGGGAACCGGTCGCCTGGAGGTGAAAATTATCGTCATATTCACCCGGCAACGAGCGGACCGTAGCCCGCACACCGAAAACGTCGCGGGCAATTTGCGCGGCCAATTCAGTGGAAAGCGGAGCGGCGACCCGCGACTCTGGCATCATGGGCAAAATTGTAATGGGCTAGCTGAAGTTGGGCAAATGGTGTTGCGTGGCTCATTGGGACTGGACCTGTGCGCTATCTGCACGCAAGCGCCGAAAATTTCTGGTATGGAACGCTACTCAGCCAAAAAAAGAAATGCTAATATTCGAAGCATCGAGGGCTGCCGCGCCCAGCGGAAACCCAGGAAAATCAAATACCCGAGCGGCATCGCTTGAAAACACGAAAACTTGAAAAATGAGGGAAACCATGAACAGGAACTGGGGAATATTCGGATTAGCGGTGGCGCTGGGAATCGCCGCGGGCTGCAGTAAAAATGGCTCCTCAAGCAATCCATCCACCGACAATGGGCAACAAGGCGCGGGACAATCCACAAGTGCACAACAGCCGACACCTCCTCCCGAGCCTCCGAAGCCCTTAGTGGTGCCGGCAGGTACTTCCCTTCCCGTAATATTGTCCTCCACCATCAGCTCTCGCGTCGCTAGTGCGGGTGATGAATTCACAGGCAGCGTCGCTGAAGACATCCTCGTGGAGAATGAAGTGGCCATTCCCAAGGGCGCCAAGGTGACCGGAACCGTGGTGAATTCGAAAAAGCAGGGGACTTTTAAGGGGCAGGCGGATCTGGCCGTAAAATTGACGCGCCTGGAAGTTCGCGGCAAAGGCTACATGATCGCCTCAAGCACCTACGGCGCATCGGAGAAAGGCAAAGGCAAGCGCACGGCGGTGGTCACCGGGGGTGGCGCGGCGGTCGGCGCACTGATCGGCGGCCTTGCCGGCGGCGGTAAGGGAGCGGCGATTGGCGCAGGCGTCGGCGCGGGGGGCGGGCTGGCCGCCTCTGGCGCAACAGGGGGAAAGAACGTGGAGTTTTCTGCGGAGTCGCGGATTACCTTTAAGCTTTTGGATTCGATTAGCATCGACCGATAAGACCAACCATTTTTCGGGATGGGAGTTTGCACTGTGTCGGCGAAATTGCGATGCGGTAGCGGAAACCCTCGGGCCTGAGCTACAAATGGCTGGACTTTGGGCAGGCGCGGAGTGCGAACGGAATCATCAGCAGGGCCGAGGCTAGCGGTAGCAAAAATCCAAAGCGCAAGGAGTGCGTCTGCGCCGCAACCACCCCGACCAGCCAGGGAACGATGGCACTCCCAAGACCCGCTGATGCGAAAAATAGCGCCCCCAACCAGGTTGAATCATCCTTGAAAATCGCGGCCAACCAAGTGACATAAATCGGGTATTGCGGCGCACAGCCAAAGCCCGCCATCAACGACCCGGCATATAAAAGCGCCGGTGCTTGCGCGAGCGCCACCGCGGCGACCCCGACCGCCGTCAATCCCAAACCTGCAACACAAAGCGCTTGCTGGGAAACGTGTTTCAATGCGAACGGAACCAGAGAGCGGCCCAGCAGCAGGAATCCGTAGAAAAATGCCGGCGCGACGGCCATCCGTGCGGATGTGATTCCCACCATGCGTTTTTCATCCAACGCAACCCACCCGCCCACGGAGATCTCGATTCCCACATAGAGAAAAAACAATAGCGCAAGCGAGATCCAAGGGGCGGGACGCAACCGTTCGCGCCACACCAGAAACGATCTCTTTGGCCGCGTTTCCGAGGAAGCAACCGGCTGTACATGCCGCAAAAAGTGCGCGCTACTCAGCGCCACGAAACCGAGGGTCAAAGAAAACGCCAGCGCGCGCAAGCTCAAATGGTCCAGGAAATA
Source organism: uncultured Acidobacteriota bacterium (assembly GCA_963781995.1). GTDB lineage: Bacteria > Acidobacteriota > Terriglobia > Acidiferrales > UBA7541 > Acidiferrum. The sequence continues at coordinate 904,960 of CAWAHR010000002.1, forward strand.
CGCCACCAAGAACGGGCTGGCAACCGCGCCGATTCCCCAGGAGAAATTCAGGAGACTTACCGCCGCAGCCACATTCGAGGATGGCAATTGGGTGGCTCGAAGATTGATGGACGGATTCGCCAATCCGTACCCCAGGCCGTAGATAGCCACGAATGCGGTCGAGAGGTACCACGGTCCGAGCCCCAGAAACGCACAGCCCAGCGCAAAACAGAAATAGCCCGCGCCGATCACCCTGGAAAATCCCAGGCGAGGCAAGAGCCAACTGGTCAGCAACGTTCCCAGGAAGCTTCCGAAATATAGGGTGGAGAAAAATACTCCCGCCTGGCTATCGGTCAACGACCACCGGCGGGTGAAGTACGGCAGCACCGGCCCCAGCATGGTCATGCAGATGCCGATGAGCACGAACCCGCCGTGGAGAAAGGCCCATTCCACGCGCGCACCACGGAGAGCAGCCGATTGTGCAGCAGAGACAGGAGTGTAATTGGCCATGAGCAATACGAGCGTCGAGTGTCCCACACCGGACCAGAGGGAACAAGCCGGTGCGCATCCCCGTTCCCGGACTTACGATTTCCTAATGTGGGACTCACCCTTTTCTTAGGGCAATCGGCTACTCTAGTCCTTTATTACTGGAGCTGCGGATGCGTGACTTCATTTTTGCGATGTGCACGATTGTCTTTTTTGTCGTGAGTATCCTCTATCTCCGCGCCTGCGAGCGCCTGAAGTGAGCGCCTAAAGCCATGCTGGGAAATATCCTGCTGATTGTTATTTCCATCCTGCTGTGCGGTTATCTTCTTTACGCGCTGCTGAAACCGGAGAAATTCTGACCATGACCGGCAACGGGTGGTTCCAGATCATTCTCTATTTCGGCCTGGTGCTGCTGGTGACCAAGCCGCTGGGTATCTTTCTGTATCGGGTCTACGAGCGCCAATCCACTTTCCTGGACCCAATGTTGCGCCCTATTGAACGCCTGGTCTATCGCGTCTGCGGCGTCGACGACACAACAGAGATGGATTGGGAGGGCTACGGCCTCTCGATGCTGCTCTTCAGTGGTGTCTCGCTGCTGATCCTTTATCTGATCGAGCGCACGCAGCAGTGGCTCCCGTGGAATCCGCAAAAACTGGGCGGCGTGGCTCCCGACCTGGCCTGGAATACCGCGTCGTCTTTCACGACCAACACAAACTGGCAGTCTTACGTGCCCGAATCCACCATGAGCTACTTCACGCAAATGGCGGGGCTCGCGTATCACAATTTTGCGTCCGCGGCGGTTGGCATGGCTTTGGCAGTTGCGGTGGTCCGCGGAATCGCGCGCAAAGAATCCAAGACCATCGGGAATTTCTGGGTGGACACGACGCGGGGGCTGCTCTGGATTCTCCTGCCGTTGTGCATCCTTGGAGCTCTCGCATTCGTCTCGCAAGGTGTGGTGCAAAACCTAGAGCCGTACACGCAGGCAATCCTGGTGGAACCGCAGATGGTGGAGAAACAGGCCGCCGACGGCAGCAAAACGCGGGATACGATTGCCACGCAAGTTATTGCCCAGGGGCCGGTGGCTTCGCAGGAAGCAATCAAAATGCTGGGCACCAATGGGGGCGGCTTCTTCAACGCTAACAGCGCGCATCCATATGAGAACCCAACCCCTCTGAGCAACCTGCTGCAGATGGTGATGATCTTCGGCATCCCGTCGGCGCTGACTTATATGCTGGGCCGCATGACCGGTTCGGCAAGACATGGGTGGGCGGTCTGGAGCGCGATGGCGGTTCTTTTCCTGGCTGGAGTGCTGGTAGCCTACGCGTCCGAATCGCGCGGGAATCCCATGCTGAAAGGAGTCAACGCGACGGCGTCGGAGACGCAAGCCGGCGGAAACATGGAAGGCAAGGAAGTGCGCTTCGGCATTGCCAATTCCGCGCTGTTCACAACGGTCACCACCGACGCAAGCTGCGGCGCCGTAAACAACGCGCACGATTCGCTGACGCCCATCGCCGGGATGGTTCCGATGATCAACATCATGCTCGGCGAAGTGGTGTTCGGCGGGGTGGGATCCGGCCTCTACGGAATGATTGTGTTCGTAATTCTGGCTGTGTTTATCGCCGGATTGATGGTCGGCCGCACGCCGGAGTACCTGGGCAAAAAAATAGAAGCTTTCGACGTAAAGATGGCTGTGCTTTCGATCCTGGTGTCATCGGTAACCATCCTGGTATTCACCGCCATCGCCATCGTCACTAAAGCCGGACTCGCGGGCATCAGCAATCCAGGGCCTCACGGATTGTCGCAGATCCTGTACGCGTATACTTCCGGCGCGGGCAATAACGGGTCGGCTTTCGGCGGGATCAACGCCAACACTCTCTGGTACAACTCCACGTTGGCCGCCGCCATGCTTCTCGGCAGATTCTTCGCGGTCATTCCCGTTCTGGCCATTGCCGGCAACCTGGCCGCGAAGAAACATGTTCCGGAATCGCTCGGCACTTTTCCCGTTACCGGGCCACTCTTCACGGTACTTTTGGTTTCCGTAATTCTGATCGTTGGCGCGCTCACGTTTTTTCCTTCCCTGAGCCTGGGGCCGATCCTGGAGCACCTGCTGATGAATGCGGGAAGGGCATTTTGAGAACACAATGACGACGAATCCACAGGTAAAAGGCACATCTTTCGGCGATCGCAAGATACTGCGGAATGCGATTCGTGACTCTATCTGGAAGCTCGATCCTCGATTGATCGTGAAAAATCCAGTGATGTTCGTTGTGGAGGTCGGCGCATTCGTTACCCTGGCCGTCCTGATCGCGAACCTTCTGCAGCATCGCGGCGATTTCTGGTTTGGCCTGCAGATCACGCTGTGGCTGTGGTTCACCGTCCTGTTTGCCAACTTCGCCGAGGCCATGGCCGAGGGACGCGGAAAAGCCCAGGCGGAAACTCTCCGCAAGGCCCGCGCGGAAACCGAAGCCCGGAAGCTGCACGAAGATGGAACTACCGAACTCCTAACGAGTTCGAAGCTCCGCGCGGGCGATGTCGTCCTTGTTTCCACGGGAGAATTCATCCCTGGCGATGGCGAAGTTATTGAAGGCGTCGCCTCCGTGGATGAATCCGCGATTACCGGCGAATCCGCGCCGGTCATCCGCGAATCCGGCGGCGACCGCTCCGCTGTGACCGGCGGCACGCGCGTCCTCTCCGACGAAATTAAGGTGCGCATCACCTCCAACCCCGGCGAAACCTTTCTCGACCGCATGATTAGCCTGGTGGAAGGCGCCTCGCGGCAGAAAACTCCCAATGAAATCGCGCTGAATATCCTCCTCGCGGGCCTCACCATTATTTTCCTGCTGGCGGTGGTGACGCTGCAGCCTTTTGCCATTTATTCCGGTTCGCCGCAATCTGTATTTGCCCTGATTTCACTTCTCGTTTGCCTGATTCCCACCACGATCGGCGGATTGCTTTCCGCCATCGGCATTGCCGGCATGGACCGCTTGATCCAGCGCAACGTGATTGCGATGTCCGGGCGGGCGGTGGAGGCCGCGGGCGACGTCGACGTGCTGCTTCTCGACAAAACCGGCACGATCACGCTGGGAAATCGCGAAGCTACCGCCTTCCACGCTTCTCCAGGAGTCACCGAAGCCGAGTTGGCCAACGCGGCGCAACTCGCTTCCCTCGCCGACGAAACCCCGGAAGGCCGCTCGATCGTGGTGCTGGCCAAGGAAAAATACGGCCTGCGCGGCCGCGAACTCGCTCCCCACAATCCGGTCTTCATTCCTTTTTCAGCGCAAACTCGCATGTCCGGCGTAGATATGGACGACAAGGAAATCCGCAAAGGGGCGGCGGAAGCCATCAAGCGTTACATTGCCGAAAAAGGGCAGCGCGTTCCGCCGGAAGTGGAGGAGCATGTCGAACGAGTCGCAAAATCGGGCGGCACGCCGCTGCTCGTCTCCGTCAATTTCCGCGTCTATGGGGCCATCGAACTCACCGACATCGTGAAGGGCGGCATCCGGGAACGCTTCGATCACCTCCGCGCCATGGGCATCCGCACGATGATGATCACCGGCGATAATCCCCTTACCGCGGCGGCCATCGCGCGGCAGGCCGGTGTTGACGATTTTCTCGCCGAAGCCAAACCCGAAGACAAAATGGCGTTGATCCGCCACGAACAAGCGAAGGGAAAACTTGTGGCGATGACCGGAGACGGCACGAACGACGCTCCCGCTCTCGCGCAAGCCGATGTCGGCGTGGCCATGAACACCGGCACGCAAGCTGCCAAAGAGGCCGGCAACATGGTGGACCTCGACTCCAACCCCACCAAGCTGATCGAAATTGTGGAGATTGGAAAGCAACTGCTCATCACACGCGGGTCGCTGACCACATTTTCTGTCGCCAACGATGTTGCAAAATATTTCGCCATCATTCCGGCCATGTTTGCCGGCACGTTCCCCCTCCTTGGCGCGCTGAACATCATGAAGTTGCGCACGCCGGAATCCGCGATCCTCTCCGCGGTGATCTTCAACGCGCTGATCATCATCGGCCTGGTTCCGCTGGCGCTGCGTGGCGTCCGCTATCGTCCGCTGGGCGCGGCCGCATTATTGCGGCGAAACCTGTTGATCTATGGCCTGGGAGGAGTGATGGCGCCTTTTTTGGGGATTAAGCTGATTGACATTGTGGTTTCGTGGTTGAGGTTGGCATAGAGGCCCGTATGAAGAAAGAACTCATGGTCGCATTGAGGTTCACACTGGTTACAACATTGCTTTTCGGCTTGGTCTATCCGCTCGGCATGACTGGGTTGAGCCAGTGGCTTTTTCCGACACAGGCGAAGGGCAGCCTAATCGAAAAGGACGGCCACATCGTCGGCTCGAAACTGATCGGGCAATCTTTCATTTCCGAGAAGTATTTTCATTCGCGGCCATCCAGCGCCGGCAACGGCTATGACGCCAGCGCGTCGAGTCCGTCGAACCTGGCGCCCACCAATCAAGCGCTGGTAGCGCGCGTCAAATCGGAGGTCGCGAAACTCCAGCAGGAAAACCCCGGCACGCCAATCCCCGCGGATCTGGTGACCGCTTCCGGCTCCGGGTTGGACCCGGAAATTTCCCCTGCTGCCGCGGAATTTCAGATACCTCGGATAGCGAGAGCCCGCGGGATGAGTGTGGACGACATCAAAGGGCTGGTCGCCCGGCACACGGAGGCCCGAACCTTCAGCATCCTCGGGGAGCCTCGCGTAAACGTGCTCGAATTGAACCTGGATCTCGATGCCACGAAGTAATGCTCTAGCGGGAGCCTTTGCTTGAACTCTTCGCCGCTGTCTTCGTTGGCTGAAACCGGTAGCCCACCCACGGCTCCGTCAAAATGTATTTCGGCTGCGCCGGATCTTTCTCAATTTTCTTCCGCAACTGGTTGATCACCACGCGCAGGTTTTCCGTCTCTTCGCCGTACTCCGGCCCCCAGACCGATTGCAGGAGCCGGCGGTGCGAAACGGGCTTGCCCTGCTGCGCAATCAGGTGCTTCAGTACTTCAAACTCTTTGGGCGCCAGATGCACCTGTTCTCCGCCCACCAGCACGCGGCGTTCTTCAAAGTCCACGGAGAAATCTTTCGATTGAAATGCGGGGACCGCTTCCGCACTGGAATGCCTACGAAGGGCCGCCCGCACCCGGGCCAGCAATTCTTCAATTCCAAAAGGTTTAGTGACGTAGTCGTCCGCCCCGGCATCCAACGCGGCGACTTTATCGCGCTCCGCATTGCGCACGGTCAGCATGATAATGGGCGCGGCCGTGAAGCGCCGGAATTCGCGGCAAGTCTCGACACCGGAAATTCCGGGCAAGTTCACATCCAGAAGGATGAGGTCGGGCTTCGCCTTCCTGGCAATTTCCAGGGCTTCTTCGCCCGTGGAAGCCTCCAGCAGCACATAGCCGCGAAAATTCAGCGTTGAGCGCAGTACGCGGCGAATCTGCGGTTCGTCGTCCACCACCAGGATGTTCGCTGAAATCATCGGCTCTCGCTCCCGGCAGCGACAGGGAGGGTAAACGAAAACACGGAGCCGGAGTTCAATTGACTGGTGACCGAGATCGAACCTCCATGGGCGGTCACGATGGCCTTGGCAATCGAAAGCCCCATGCCCGTTCCGCGCACCTGGTACCGCTGATCCTTGCCGCGGTAGAACTTGTCGAATATCAAGCCCTGCTCGAAGGGATCGATGCCCGGCCCGCGGTCAGCAACGCTGACGGTGACCATATCCCCGGTCTGCTCCGCGGAAATGGTAATCGGTTGTTCCTTTTTCGAATAGAGATTCGCGTTGTCCACCAGTTGCACCAGGATATCTTTTGCCAATTCCAGGTCCGCCCGCACCAAGGGAAGATCCTCGCCCACATTTATAATGATTTTTCGCTCCCCCAACGCCTTCCTCAGATGCCCGAGGGCGGCATCAATCACCGTGGACATTGCCACCGGGCGCAGGTGCATCTCAAACTCGCCCGATTCGAGCCGGGCCATTTCTGCCGCTTCTTCCACCAGGTGGTTCAAGCGGTCACATTCCTCATTCACAATCGTCAGCAGCTCTTTTTGGTGTTGCGGCTCGCGGGCATCTGAAGCCAGCAAATCCGTCGCCGCCGCCTTGATGGCCGTTAAAGGGGTGCGAAAATCGTGGGCAATGGAATCCAGCAATGCCGATTTTAACCGTTCGCCCTGGCGTTCCGCCTCCGTCTCGCTCAACTGCTCGACGGCCCGCGCGCGCTCCATCGCTATCGCCACCATCGAACCAATCGCATCCAGAGTCTGTCGCGAGAGCACCGCTCCGGAAATACCCAAGCTGCCAATCGGCTTCACTCCCAGCCGCACCGGAACGAAATGCAGCGCCTGCGTAGGATCAGAGTTTGTCTCATCGAGGACATACGCCGCTTTCATCTTCGCTTCGTCAATCTGCGCCGCACCATATCCGGAGCGATAAAACTTGTCTTTCTGCGGCACAAAGAGTTCCGCGGCCCCCGCCTCGAAGCAGTCCACAATATGGTTGGGAATCGCGTTCATCAGTTGAATCACGTTGCCTTCCCCTAGGAGTTTCCCGCTGAAGGCATACAAGCGCTCCACCTCACGCCGCCGGTTGTGCGCGGCGTCGGCCTCCTTGCGAATGCGGGCGGAAAGCTGACTGCCCACGATCGAGGTGATCAGAAACGCGCCCAGGGCCACCCAGTTCTGGGGATCCGCAATCGTAAAGGTGCCGACGGGCGGGAGGAAAAAGAAATTGAAGAGCAGCACTGCGCTGACGGACATGAAAATGGCCACCACCATGCCCCATACCGCGGAAACTGCTAAAATTGCCAGCAGAAACGACAATGCCACGGTCGTCTGGTTTACGTTCAGGAAGCGCGTGTATCCGAAAGTGATGGAGATCAGCAGGATCGCGGCAACGACAAACCCGATTCCGCGGCCCGAGATGAATCGCGTCATGCTTTCATTGTAACCTGAGAAGATTTCGACGACAGGAGAAGAACCCAAATTGCCGAAGAAGCCCGAAGAGTGGCTCGAAGTCGCTTCACCCGCCGCCAAGGCTCGGGGCATTTTCAAGCTTTTTCTCGGCTACGCTCCAGGCGTGGGGAAAACCTACAGCATGTTGAGCGAGGCCATTCGCCGCAAGGGGCGCGGCGAAGACGTGGTGATTGGCATCGTCGAAACGCATGGCCGCAAGGGCATTCAGGAACTCGCCGCGCATCTCGAAGGCGTCCCGCGGAAGAAGATCGACTACAAAGGAACACCGTTTGAAGAGATGGACGTCGACGCCGTCCTGGAGCGGCGCCCCGGGGTGGTGCTGGTTGACGAACTTGCCCACACCAACATTCCCGGCAGCAAACATCGCAAGCGCTATGAAGACGTCCAGGAACTGCTGGCCGCTAAAATTGATGTCGTTTCCACATTGAACATCCAGCACATTGAGAGCATCGCCCCCACGGTGCGCGCCATCACCGGCATCACGGTCCGGGAGACCGTACCCGACTGGGTCCCTCTGAGCGCCTCGGAAACGGTGATGGTGGACCTCACACCGGAAGCGCTTGTTAACCGCATGCGCCGAGGCGACGTCTATGGCAAGGAAAAAGTCGAGCAGTCCCTGAAGAATTTCTTTCGCCGCGGCAATCTGATCGCGCTGCGCGAACTGGCCTTGCGGCAGGTCGCCGAGCAAGTGGATCGCAGCCTCGAATCCTACATGGACGCCAAACAGATCCGGGAAAACTGGGGCGTGCGCGAGCGCATCGCCGTATGTGTTTCCGGCAGCCCTTCCGGCCAATTCTTGATTGCCCGTGGCGCCCGCATGGCCCGGCGGCTGGATGCCGAACTTTACGTCGTTCACGTCCTGTGGGAACTCGCCACCCGCGAGGAAAACCCCAAACTGCTGGAAGCCAATATGCGGTTCGCCGAAAATCTTGGGGCGGTGGTGGTGCGGCTGAAAGGGCGGAGTGTCGCCGACGCCATCGCCGATTTCGTGCGTTCCAAGCACATCACCCAGGTGATCTTCGGGCGGGCCCAGGTGCGCGACTGGAAAAAGTTTCTGTATCTCAGCGTGGTCCACCGCTTCTTGCGCGAGTCTCCTGCGGTGGACATTCACATCGTCACCCAGGAACCAGAAGTAGAGTGACTCCCAGGCGCCCAACGGGAGGCGCGAGGAACCCGATGATTGGGGCCTAGCTTCCCGGGGAGCCGCCCGAACCAGTCAAGCATTAATTCTTGAGCAACACCCTGTTGCCCTACCCCAGGGTATCCATCATCCTTGATATGTTGCCGATCTTCCGACGAAAAGACCTGGTGCGCCGCTTCTCACGGCCGTATTCAGGAGTTCGTCTTTTCTAGGCTCTGGGCAACCGATAAGGTACTTTTCCGCACGCTTACTTGGGGAACAGCGCGGTGTTAATACAAACGGTCGACAGCGAACTGGAGCTGTCCGAACACGACGCCACACAAATTGCGACAGAATCGCCCTTGCGGGAAACCACATCCGCGGGTTCGCGACTGGCGTCCGTGGACTTTCTACGCGGCATAGCCATGATTCTGATGGCCTTGGACCATGTCCGCAGTTTTTTTCCCCGGCTAGCGCGATTCCCGAAGACCTGGCAACCACGACTGGAGCCTTGTTCTTAACCCGCTTCCTAAGCCATTTTTGCGCTCCCCTGTTCGCCCTTCTTGCAGGTACTGGGGCGTATCTATCGCTCAGCCGCGGCAAGCCGCTTTCCGAGGTCTCCCGTTTTCTCTGGACCCGCGGACTATGGCTGGCCTTTGTGGGTACGGTAGTGACTTCCTACGGCTGGACTTTTACGTTCCCGGTATTCTCCTCCGGAGTGCTTTGGATGCTGGGTTGGAGCATGGTGGCGATGGCTATTCTCGTGCGTCTGCCGCTGCCCGCGCTGGGCGTATTCGGAACCGCCATCATTTTGCTGCACAACCTGCTCGATCACGTAAATCCAGCCGCATTTGGAAAATTCCTGCCGTTGTGGCTCTTGCTCCATGGCTACGGTGCCTTCTGGATCATCCCCGGGAAACTCTCCTTTCACGTGCTCTGGTCGCTGCTGCCCTGGCTGGGAGTAATGGCTGTGGGCTACTGCCTGGGCGCCGTGATGCAGAGAAGCGATTGGCGGAAAATCGTATTTGCCATTGGTGCGGCCGCCTGTTTGGGCTTTTTTTTCCTGCGATTTTTCCACCTCTACGGCAACGGTGATGCAAACCCTTTCGTGCCCAGTGCCGGGCCCTGGCAGGTACAACCAACCTTCACCCTGACTGTGGTTTCTTTCTTCAATACCCTAAAATATCCGGCTTCGACACAGTTCTTGCTGATGACCCTTGGGCCCTCTTTGGTGGTGTTGGCCTGGTTCGGAGAACTTAAAGCAAAAAACTGGGCGATTAGAAGCGTCACTGTGTTCGGGCGCGTTCCGCTTTTCTATTACGTCTCGCACATCTACTTGATTCACATCCTTGCCGTGTATACCGCTCTCCTCTATAAGCAAAAGGCTGCGTGGTTATTATACGGAGGCTTCAAGCTATATACGGCGCCGCGTGGTTACGGCCACGGCCTCCCCTTTATCTACGCCATGTGGATCGGTGTCATTCTCGTTTTGCACCCAATCTGCTGGTTGTTCATGGGCCTGAAACAACGGCACCCGGAATGGCGGTGGCTTCGCTACCTCTGAGATGCGCCCGACCAGCGCCTAACCTTTCCTTCACTCGATCCTTCGCAAAGCTCCTCCCAGCCTGGCCGCACCGTCGCCCGCTGCATATTCCCTGCACTTCTGGGAGTGCCTCGCTACCTCCCTGCTGACCTGCGACAACCAATGGGCAGACACGATCTGCTGGAAATCGCGGAGTTGGTCGTCTGGCAGAGCCCTGAGAAAGCATTTCAGAAGCACCATGGATTCTCGCAGGCAGGTGTTCAAGTCAAATTGTCCCGAGTCCATGGCGGCCCACAATGACTCCACCATTCGCGTGGATAGCCTGGAGGTCAATCTCTGCACCGCATGGCAATAATCTTCGCCCAGGAAGTTGACCATTTCCCGGAGGGTACCGACCTTGCTTAAGAATTGCGCGCGCCGCGTCAGGAGCACCCGGTTCAGTAAGAGACTCTTCAGCGCGGAGCGTTGCCCGCGCGGCCCGCGGAAATTTGCAGGATCCAGAGGGGCCACGCTGGGCACCACCCCGAAATGCTTAACGTGTACTTCTAGCGAACACAGAATTCCTTCCAGGTGTGTGGTAAGGCATTCGCACAAGGCTGGGGTGACGATCACGACTTGGAGGGAGTTGACCAACCGTCCGCGATTCCGCAGGCCGATGGCTTCATCGAGCAGTACGCTCAACATCGTGTAATAGGCTTCGAATTCCTCGGCATACCCCCGGAAGGCTTGCAATTTGGCCGGAGGAAGCCAGCCAACCCAATCTACCTGCACCGAAGCGCCCGAACTCTGGCGGGGCTTTGCGTCTTTCAAGAAGTCCTCCCAAGGGGACTCGATGCAAAGTATACCACGATTTGATTATTTATACTACATATATAGTATTAATAAACTAAGAGACTTAAACTTTCCGTAGGACCTGAAGAATCCTTGATTCTTTGGTGATGGTAGTATTATACTATCAGTCTAATAGAGCTTGAGGTATCATATATCTATATAACTAGCTGCCGCCTGCCGCTGGCCGTCCGGCAACGCCCATCGGAAATTCCGAAGTTTCTCCCTCTTGGCCGCGCATCCAGTCTCACCTCCAGTATAGAATTGCAGTATTGGCATGAACTCCAAACTGGGTTCCACCGCGACGATTCTACTCGGCTGCCTGACCACTCTAGGCTCCAGCCAAGCAATTGCCCAGCAGCCAAAGGCAATGCCACCCCCCGGGGAAGCGCCCATAAAGGTCAGTGTCGATTCCGTGCTAATCCCGGCGGTGGTTAGGGACTCGCAAGGGCATGCCGTTGGCAACCTCAAGAAGGAGGATTTCCAGCTTTTCGATCAGGGGAAACTCCAGGACATTTCCGGATTCAGTATCCAGGTCCGTTCCCTTCCCGCGGGAAACAGACCCCCTGGCGGCGCTGCTCCCGATGCCACGCACCCGGTAGCCGGGGCGCAACGCTTCATCGTTTTGTTGTTCGATGATCTGCACCTCAGCGCTGCGGACCTCGGCCAAGTCCAAAAGGCCGCGAGCAAGATGCTTGAATCCGCATTCGGCGATTCCGACTTCGCCGACGTGCTCTCATTCTCCGGAACCAACAGCGGCCTGACCCGAGATCGCGCAAAGCTGCAAGACACGATCTTGAAATTGCACGTGCACGAACTTTACCGCCGCTCTGCCCAGGAATGCCCGGACATCGATTTCTATCTCGCCGACCAGATCATAAACAAAAATGACCGGGACGCCTTCGAATCCGCCGTTCGAGATACCATGACCTGCGATCACCTGCAGCCGAACATGCGAAGTATGGCCGAGGGCTTGGTGCATTCGTCGGCCTCGCGATCCCTCTCCATCGGCGAACAAGATGTCCGCCTGGCTCTCCTGACCGTCAAAGAAGTGGTTAGCAAAATGGCCGGTCTCCCGGGACAACGAAGCTTAATCCTGGTCTCGCCGGGCTTCTACACCGTAACTTTCGAAGCCATGGCCCTGAAATCGCAAATCCTGGACCTTGCGGCGCGCTCGAACGTAACGATCAGCGCCCTCGATGCGCGTGGCTTGTACACCACTAATCCGGACGTAAGCCAATCGGGGGACACAACGACATACGCGCTGATGAGGAGCCTGTCCTCGCAGCGTCAGCGTGATTCCATGGCCATGAACGAGGATGTGATGGCCGAATTCGCGGAGGGGACCGGCGGCACATTCATACACAATACCAACGACCTGCAAGGCGGATTCGAGCGTCTGGCCGCGGCGCCCGAGTATCTCTACCTGCTCGAACTCTCTCTTCAAAACGTGAAGCCCGACGGCGCTTACCACAAACTGAAAGTGAAACTTAACCAAGAGGGCCTCAAACTGCAAGCGCGTCGCGGCTACTACGCACCCAAGCCCGCCAGCGACAAGAAATGAGCACACCAAAAGGGTTGGGCGCACTTATCCAGGCGCTAGCAGGCTCTTGGGCCAGCCGCTAGGACTTCGCGATACGGCACCAGCTCGCAATTGCCAGCAAGAAGAACAGCGCGGCCCCATGCAGGAAACTCAAGTAGGACAGCGCGTTTCCGCCCGGCGCAGCCAAGTGCGGGGGACTCACGTTCATCGCCGAAAGGGCTCGAAAGATCAGCGCCAGGACAGTGCTGATCACACCCAGCCAATAACCGATCGCAGAGAGCTGTTTTTCCATGGTCGTCTCCCTGGTTCAAGCTTTGTGGTTTGAACCGTAATCGCGGGTACGCTACTCCGGGCGGACCAGCGAGTCAAGCAAATGAGTTCCACGAAGAAATGCATTCCCCATGCGGAGGGTGGCGATTCAAATTCGTAGACTGCCCGCACGGTTGCGCGGGAGCGCGCCATTCGGTCCGCGAACTAGGCGGATTCAGATGCCGATGGCGTGGTGTGTTTTGCGCTTCGCATTCCTTAGCAAGCGCGGTGGTGATAGACTGCCCGCCAACCCAGCGATCGGTTGAGGTGTGTATGAATCCTGAAAATCCCCCTCTCCATTCTGATTCCGATGCGGAACACAAGCCAGACCCTGCCACTCATCCCGATGGCGAAGGAACTCTGAGCACGGACGCCGTGCAAGGAACAGCGGTCGCCGAGGCCAACGTGCCGCCCTATATAGGACCCTATCGCCTGCTGCGAAAATTGGGCGAGGGTGGTATGGGCCAGGTGTGGCTGGCGAGGCAGACCGCGCCGGTGAAGCGGTTGGTGGCGCTGAAGTTCATCCGCGGTGGAATGTATGACACTTCGGTGATCTACCGTTTTGAATCCGAGCGCCAGGCGCTGGCTATCATGGAGCATCCCGCCATTGCCAAGGTGCTCGATGCGGGATCCACCCCCGACGGCCAGCCATATTTCGTCATGGAATACGTCGACGGCCCTTCGATTACGCGCTATTGCGACACGAAAAAGTTGAAAATACGCGACCGTTTGCAGCTGTTCATAAGAGTTTGTGAAGGGGTCCAGCACGCGCACCAGAAGGCAATCATTCATCGCGACCTGAAGCCCTCGAACGTGCTGATCAGCGAACTGGACGGCAAACCGGTGCCTCGCATCATCGATTTCGGAATCGCCAAAGCGATCACTCCCCAGGCCGGGGCCGAGCAGACGATGATCACTCAATTCGGAGCCATGCTTGGCACACCGGGCTTCATGAGCCCGGAGCAAGTTGACCCCAGTGTGCTCGACGTGGACACGCGCACCGACGTGTACTCCCTCGGCGTGATTCTATATGTGTTGATTACCGGATACCTCCCGGTCGACCCCGATCAGTGGAAGAAAAAGCCGCTCGATGAAGCAGTGCGAGAGTTACGCGAAACGGATCCCCCGAGTCCCAGCACCAAAATCGGCCTCGAGAAACAAACTTCATCGGTTAACGCTGAAAATCGTGCGACTGAACCCGCTCAACTAATCAATCTGCTGCGCGGCGACCTGGATTGGATTGTGATGAAGGCGATTGAAAAGGACCGCACTCGCCGCTACGGGAGTCCCGGGGAACTCGCGGCGGACATAGAGCGGTACCTGAGCGACCGGCCGGTTCTCGCGCGCCCTGCGAGCACCGGCTACCGGCTGCGTAAATATGTCAGCCGGCATCGCATCGGAGTGGGGGTTGCAGCCGGGCTGGTATTGCTGCTCGCCGGCTTCTCGGTCGTGCAGGCTTTCCAGGTGCGCCGGATTTCCCGCGAACGCGACCGCGCCGGCCGCATCACCGATTTCATGACCAGCATGTTCAAGATATCCGATCCCAGCGAGTCCCGGGGAAACAGCGTGACGGCGCGAGAAATCCTGGACAAGGCCTCGAAAAACATAGAAATCGGCCTGGCACAAGATCCCGAACTTCAGGCCCAGATGATGCATGTGATGGGCAACGTGTACCTGAATCTTGGGCTTTACCAGCGGGCGGAGACTCTTTTCGCACCGGCGCTGGCGATTCGCCGCCGGCTGCTCGGTGCAAATAACGTGGACACCGCCGAATCCATGGCTGACCTCGCGTGGGTTTACGAGTCCGAGGGCAGGTTCGTCGAGGCGGAGAAACTGCAACGTGAGGCTCTCGAAATTCTGCAACGCACACAAGGGCCAGACAACGTACACACGCTTTCACTGATGGGGAATCTGGCAGCGAGCCTCACCAACCAGAAGCATTACGCGGAAGCGGAGAAACTCCAAACGGAATTGCTGGAGCGGGAACGCCAGGTGCTTGGTCCGGAGCACAAGAACACCTTGAATACCATGAACAATTTGTCGCGGACCTACTTTAAGGAGGGACGATACGCGGAAGCGGAAAAGATGCTGCGTGAAGTGCTGGCGGTGCGGCAACGGGTAAGCGGCCCGGATGCGCCCGAGACGATTATTGTGACGTATAACATCACCGTTGCTCTGTCGCACGAACACTGCTACCCCGAGGCGGATGCGATGCTTCAGGAAGTAATTCAGAATGAACGCCGGGTTCTGGGTCCAAGTCATCCGGAAACTCTGAAAAGCACCGTTGCGCTGGTCTCAAATTTCCTGGATGAAGGACGTTACGCCGAAGCAGCAAGATTGCAGCAGGAAGTCTTGGACGTTCGGCGGCAATCGCTGGGGCCTGATAATCCGGCCACGGCTGGCGATATTTACAACCTGGCGTGCATCGCCGCTCGCGCCGGGAATCACGAGGAGGCGCTGGCCCGCCTTCGGGAAGCCATTGACCACGGCCTGCCATCGGCTTCCGATCTTGGGATCGGGCAAGAGACCGACTTCAATCCCCTGCATGGTGACCCGCGCTTCGCCACGGTTGTCGCGTATGCCAAGAATCGGGCGGCGGAAGTGCAAAAGGCCAAATAGCCGCGCAAAATTCCAAGGTCTTGCCGTGCATCTGCCACTGAACTCAGCCTGCTTGGCTTGAAGTGAGGATTGACAGAAAAAATAAGGAGCCGGCTGGGGGTAAGAGCCGACTCCTTTTCTGCGGGGCGGAATTACTGAGGAGAAGTGGAGGCAGCTACGGGCTGCAGATTCAGGGAACCGATCTTGGTGCCGATCACTTCTCCCGAGACGACCAACTCGACACGACGGTTTTGCTGACGTCCTTCGGAAGTATCGTTGGACGCAATGGGCCGAGTCTTGCCGAAGCCCGTTGCGCTAGTGGAAGATTCCGGGACGCCCTGCTGGGTTAAATAGTCGCGGACGCCTTCGGCACGTTGTTCGGAGAGTTCCTGATTGTAAAGTTCGGTGCCGATGCTGTCGGTGTTGCCTTCGACAGCCAGCTTGAGCGAAGGATAAGCCAGCACGATGCCGGAGATCTTGGCCAGCTTCTCGCGAGCCAGGGGACGAAGGGTGTATTTTCCGGAGTCAAAGAGGACGTCGGACATATTGACGACCAGACCGCGCGCAGTGTCGCGCGTTTCCAGAATCAGATTGAACTGTTGGAGGAGACGCGCGCGAAGTTCTTCGCGGTCATGGACGGCTTGCTGAAGTTGCGCATCGGAAGAGGCTGCGGCTGCGCGATCGCGGTCGGAATCGGCTTCGGCGAGGCGTTGTTTTTCTTGCGCATCGTTGCGGTCACGCACGGCAACGGCTTGAGCGTTATCGGCTTGCTGGGCAGCAACCTGGGCGTTGAGATTCTGGCGGTCAGCCTCATTGCGCTGATGTACGGCATCGGCGGTGGCAGCTTCGGCGTTAAGGCGGCGCTGGGATTCGTCGGCGGCGCGATTTCGCTCGGCGGTTTCACGTCCCGCCGCGGCGCGGCGTTCGCTTTCCCTGCGCTCTTCGTCGATGTGCTTGACGGAAATCTCGCGAGCGTCCTCGGCGGTCTGAGCGGTTTCGCGCGAGATGGAAATCAGCGATTTCTTGTTTTCATGCCTGCTGCTGGCCATCGCATCGGCCTCGTTCAGCTGGTGAACGGCTTTGGCATAGCTTTCCGAGGCGTATCGTTCGGCACCGGCGGATTTTGCGATGCGCACGGCATTGCGCGCCTCGTAAAATTCCAGCGGCAATTTGGCGCTGAGAACCACGGGATCGAAGTTGTAGCCCGTGGGAATGTAGCCGCCGCGATCGATCAATTCATACTTGGCGTCGACAACCTCAATACCGCCGGCGGTGTCGGAGCGAACCTCGTTCTCGAGGACCACGACGTTGCTGGGGCGCCGCACGGCATAATAAGGTTCCGCGGTCACGATCATTGCGAAAGCCTGCAAATCTGTGGTCACGTCCAACTTGCTCCGGTGGTTATCCCCCACCAGGACTTCACCAATGTTAATTGGGCGGCCTTCCGGCGAAATCGCCCACAATACATAAGTCAGATATTCGTTGCCAAAGGTGGTGGGCTTCTCCAACCCGGAAAATTCAACTTCGATTTCCATCGCCCCGCGCTTGCTTTCGACCTTGGCTTCGCCGGCCGCGGAAGGCATCAAATCCGTACCCATGAAATTGATCTTGGTGGCCCCGCTGCGGTGTTTATAGCTTACTGCGTGCGTCGTGCGGCTCACCACATTGATGCGATATGTCGGCGTTGGATTGCCCGAATCCGCGGGAGTTTGCGCCTGTGACTGCCCTTGCGACGATGCGCCAAGGGTCACTATAACGGCCAGAATAATTTTTTGTAACTTCAACATGAGGCTCCTTCCAAGAACTGCGAGAACCGAGTATGAAACGGTTCACGCCTCAATACTGTTCGAAAGTGCACCTTTGGCAGTAAGAACGAAGAAAACGTGAGGATTTTTTAAGAAAGGTTCGAAGCAGAGGTACCGCGTAAGGGAAGCAGAACGATGAGCGTATAAATCCCCAGGGTGGTTCCAAATGGAAGATCGGAAATCGATAAGAAAGCTGCAAGGAGGGCCAGCGAACGCGCTGCGCGCTGATCCGCCAGAAGAGCCAAAGCAGTCAAAATCCCGAGGATCCCGCAAATCACCGTCAAGACTATGAAACCCAGGTAAGCGACGTGAAAATCATTCATCAGTGCAAACGGGTTAGCCACGCGACTCAAGAGAGCGCCAAACATGACGGTGGCCGTTCCACTAAATAGGAACAGGCAAATTGCCAGGATGAGGCGGAAAATCCCATAGGCGAGCCAGCAAACGCCCAAGATCCGCCGATGACCGCTTATCTCGCCGATCGCTGATTCGCCCCGTGCCATGTGGGTTCCAGGTACTTCGCTCCATGTTCCTGATGATTCAGTAGATTAGTAGCCTATGACGAGGCAGGTGTCTGTGCATTTTGGAACAACGCCGGGAGCAAAATGGAGTCCACATAAAATTCTTGATTTCACGCAGGCGTGGAAGCAATGGAGCAACCCTAGGAGAATCGCGCCAAAAACGATGCACATTTTTCCACAGATTGGCCACTTACCAGCGTCGCCTCGGCATTTTAGACTTAGCGGCACTCGAGTTCCCTGGGAGGAGTTCCATGCTGTTTGCTACCGTGTCTCGCGGCAAGAAACTTGGGACCCGTTTGCTGCCGCATCGATTCAAGGATGACCGTTACCACGTTCGCCTGGGAAAACGGGGGCCTTTCATTCCGGTAACCGATTACCGCGACATTCCTTCGTACCTTGCCAATGGTTATTCGCTGGAGATGAGCAACAAGGCCGAGAAACACAATCCCACGCTGATCCGGCCGGAATCCATCCAGGGATGGACCAACACCTTTTAAGGATGCCATAAGCACGATTCTCTTGGATGGTGTGGTCAGCATGTTGCGGAACGCCGATCAGGAGATCGGCGTTCCAGGGTCGTAATGCGGAACTCCTTGAACACGCGTTCTTGAAGAAAAGAGGCTGGCCTTCCAGGTTCTGCTTTCCCGTTGTTCAGGCCGGTTGTGTTGTGCGAAGCTTGCGGAGCTTGAAAAGGCCGAGCGGGAGTAGTCCAGCCAGGAGCAACGCGATCGATGCGGGTTCGGGGACGCCCACGGTTCCACCGCCGCCGGTCAGACCGCCACTGCCGCCTTCCCCGGCTACGTTCTGGCAGCCGGTGGAGATCGTGTTGTCATTCAGTGTGACGGCGCCATTGCGGGCCAGAATCCTGCCACAATTATCGGTTGCGCCCGTATCCAAGGTGATGCTGGTGAGCGCGACGATGTTACCTGCAAAGTCAGTAGTGGAGCCGAGTGTTGCAGAGCTACCAACTTGCCAATACAAACTGTCATTCGGGCCGGCATTGATAATCGAGACTACCGAGTTGGATGCCGTGGTGAGCGTGCTGCCGATCTGGAACACCCACGTCGCGTTCGATTGGCCTTCGGCATTGAGAGTGAGCGTTCCGGTCAGTTGCGCACTGGTGGCGAAAAAATAGACGCCGGGCGTGAGCGTCTGTCCGCCAAGGTCCGTCCCGGTGAGGACTTTGGTGACGCTTTCGCCTGCGAGAGTGTTGTAGGCGGTGGTGAGGTCGACTTGCGCCTGCTGTGCGACGGCATCGCTGTTATGAATCGTTCCGGGGGGAGTCACAACTCCCGGAGGGAATCCAGAAATCGCCGTGCCGGGCCATACACCCAGATCACCGGCGGAGATAACGCTAAAGCCAGTGTTGCTTACCGCGGAGCCTGCCAAAACGGCGAACGCCCCGGCGGTCCCTAAGGAAATGCCGTCGGCATTGGCGCTGGGGGCCAGCAGGGGAAGAATCAAAACCAGGAGGGAGATTGAAAATAGGCGAAGCTTCATATTGTCACCATGTTTAGATGCTCTGTCTCAGTTCCTCCACCATCTGGAAGAAAAAGGATATAGCGGAAGAACATGCGCATCGTACAGGATGCCGAGGAACGCGTCTGTCCACTTTAGAACAGCCGCTGAGTTGGAATTTCCGTCTGCAAGTCTAGAGCGGATCGGTGCATGAGCCGTGCTCAGCAACCAGCGATTAGTAAACAGGAAGCGCAGAGTGACTTTGGCTCGCCGCTCTTTTTGCCGTTGGGAATGACAAAACGGTTGCAGCCGGTTCGAGATGAACACCCGGGATCGGGTTAGAAGCGTTTCGGGTACCCCAGCTCCTAGTACTTCCAACTCTGCACGTCCGCCCCTGCCGGAGCAGTGTCTTGAATGTGTTTCACCATTTGCCAAATGAGGACGGGAAGCTCGTTCAAGCGCTCGATGCGCGGCGCGTCGAGACGCACGCCGCGATAGCAGTGGGGTTGGAGTGGGCCGTATTCGAAGGTGGCATTTGCTGGCGGGTAGAGCTTCGGGTCCGTAAGGACAGATTCCGTCAAGTGAACGGCATTGTTGAGGTACCAGGTATCCATGTCGCCGACGGCAAAGTGAAGCTTCCCTGCGAGTTTTGGCCCGAGCGTGGCCCAGTCGCGTTTCATGATGTAGGTCAGGTCCGAATGCTCGTGCCAATAGGCCGCGACGGACTTGTCGATTTGGCCGGTCCGCTTGTCCCAAATTGGTTTGGGGTAACCATCGTCGCCCATCGGGCCGAAGACGGCTTGCCAGATGTCCCACTGCTCCCCGGAACGGCTGTGGGTGCCGAGGGCGAGTTCATAACGCGCTTCCTGTTCCATGGTGGAGTCGAGAATGCCATTCGTTTTTCGCTTCTCAGGAAGCGGCACCTTTTGAAAAGGCCCTTCGCGGAAAAATGCATTCTTGTCTTGGTAGATATTCACCGTGCCATACGCGCGGAAATCGATGGGATCGGGACATGCGCACCAGGCGCCATTGATCTCGTCGGGATAAAAGACTTGTACACCGAGCGCTTCCCAGCCGCCCGTGGAGCCGCCGAAGACCGTTCGCGCCCAGCCCTGGCCGATGCCGCGGAATTTTTTCTCGATCACGGGAAGTAGTTCGTGCATGATCGCGTCGCCGTATGGGCCGAGATTTTCTGAATTCACGCTGTAGGAATCGTCAAAATAGGGATTCGCATGTTGCGGCATGACGATGATCACCCGAGGCAAGCGGCCGCTGGTCCAGTCCTGAAATAATTTCCAGCCGGAATCCTGCAAATCCCTTTCGGCATCGCGTCCCTTCGTCCAGTCCTGAACGGCTTGTTGACCCGAGTCTTTCAATGCCTTTTGGGAATCGTAAAGTTTAGGATCCGGCGGAGTGGTACGAAAGCTGGGGAAAAAATGGCGATGGTAATGATCCTCGGAGATAAGCACGGGATAGTGAGCATCGGGATGTTCTTCCCAGCCATCGGGCAACAGCACAACGGCACCAATTTCCATGGGGCGTCCCCAGAATTTAGTGAGGAGTTCGCTGCGAATGCGCACATGCTTGACCCATTTATTGTCCTCTTCGCCGGCGGGCTGGGTGATGGAACGCCAATCGAGCATGGATTCAACCGCGGCGAGTTCTTCGTTCAAAGGCGGGATCTGGTGATCGAAAGAAACCTGGATGGCGCCCGAGGTTGCTGGATCGAGATGCAATTTTTGCGGCTTGCTGAGAAAGTTTCCAGGTTTCGTTTGCCAGTGCTGGCCTTCACCTTTGTCCGGGGGAAGTTTGACGACTTTGCCGTTGCCGAGGTGATAGGTCTCGTAGACATTTAGGACGGCCTGCACGGTGTAGTCGCCGGGAGGCAGGTCGCGCAAACTTTCAAGCGGGTAGCCAAAAGCCGACGCATCCACACGAGCGGTGGAGCCGGGCTGCCAAGCGTCCACGTCTACGCCAAAGACTTGTTGCGATTCCAGTCCTTCCCCGACACCGAACGCATCAAGGCCAGAAGCTTGCTGATCGTCTTTGGAGATGATCAGCAACACGCGCCCATCTACAGCCGAAGCAGAGAGTTCCTTGGAAAAAGAAACCTCGAACACCAGCGGCTTTGACGGCGCAGCAAACCCCGGCAACGCTGTAATCAGAACAAGGGCCAAGAGACGAAGGCTACGCGGCATCGGATTTCCTCCAAAAATTTCCCGATGAGGGCGTGTTGCCCTGCATGGAAATACCTGATTTTTTCATTTAACAAGCATCGAGAGGATACCACCGAAACGGCTCGCTGAAAGCAGCTAGACACAGAGACGGGCAATGTCAGAAAACGTCCCGTCTGTCCCCGCTTTCCCGAAAAGTGCGCAGCGGAAGGGCGGGAGGAACCGCCCGAGGGCGTCGAGAGTAGCGAGCCTGAAAAAATCCTTCCCGAAGCGGCTCCGAATCATGAGGAAGTTTTCGACGAAGCGCTGGGCGCGGAGAGCCTGTCACGGTCGGTGGCATACACGGCGCGGGAAGACATCGAACTCCTGCGAGTTCTGTGCGAGCAAGAGGTTGGGGACGCCGGGTAAAGTGCCCTAAGGTGCCAAAAAACCACGATTAGAACGTCCCAGGTGAAGAGATCTCCGACCCTCCCGTGGTTTCTCCCGCACCCACCTTGACACCGAGAAATAAGGTTCGTAAGCTGCTGTCTAGTGCGGGTGGCTCGCACTAGGCGACTGGCCCGTCTTTATTTGAGCCTAGCCATTTCCCCGTTGGGCGGGGACTTTCAGTCAAACTCAGTATGTTAGAAGTGTGCCCTCGCAAAGTCTCCACCAATAGCCAATGAAACCAGGATTGGATGAGAAATTCCTGAAGCACCTACTTTCCAAGCGCAAGGAAATTGGGCCAAGGGAGTATTCGTTTTCGCGGTTGAACATCACTCCTGCAGAAAGAGAAAAACTGTACGAGATTGGTGAGCAGTGCGGTCTCCTTACGAGCTACGAGTTCAGCGGAGTTGAATCGTTAGGAACCAATCACAACAACGCTGCGCGCAGACTGCTCGACAAAACCCATAAGCGGGCCTTTGCGAGGCTAAAGACCGAATTTGGTTCCAAGACGCATTTTTGGGTGAGACCGAAAGAATTGTTCCCAATGGATTTTTATTGGAGGTTAGCAAGAATCGGCGTGACTATTACCGGGCCCCTTAACGATGATCTCAATCGAAGTGGCCGGACGCGAACCAGGGATTTCCGGATGGGCCTGCTAGATGATTTGGTTTCGTACCTACCTAATTTTCAGGGTATGACCGTCCTGACTTTTCCCTATTACGTGGTGTGGCATCATCCGACAGAGTTCGTAAGACAGATCAGGCAGAAACTAGCCTCCTCGGGACGCTACCCAAGGCTCAGTGCGCAAGGGTAGATAACCGCGCTCACGCTTTGGAATTTTAGGCTTTTTTATGGGGGTCGCATCTTTGTGCGACCTCTTTCTTTTGGAAAGGAGTAATCCGCATCAGCAAGCAGTAACCTCGCAATGTCTAACCTAAGTTGGGTGGACAGGGTTCTCAGACTTATCACGAATATTGGATTGGTCTTTGAGAACCTGGAAACCCTCGTCTTCAAGACGTTTAAGCTAGTTTCACTTATCTATCTCTTCTTTAAGCTCGCGCAGCACCACTAGAGAAGGACGGTGAAACACAGGATTTTTTCGAGCGTCCGCGGGGTGTGTCTTTATGCGATGCGCCTAGCCTTGGCTGAGACGGTCACTTTTGTCATCTCAAAGAGCAAATGCCTGGTCGCCGACGAAGTTATTCTTTCTCTGATAGCCCTGCTGAATCATGTTCCGGTCGAATGTGACATAACGCTTTAGGATTTTGCTCTTCGTACCATGGTCGTGCTCGTTGAATGTATTTTCAAACTCGTACCACCCGTCCTTATGCGCGGATGGCCTGACGAAGGCATTAGCACGCTTGTCGGTGCCGACGAGTTCATAGTATGCATACGCAACGGGAGGTTTCTGCTTAGCCTCTGGCTTCGTTTTCTGATTCATATTCGGATGCTACCACAACCAATCCGCCGGGGGTTGGAGTTCGGGCTGGGGCAGCGTTGTTAGCGCTGCCCGCCCTTCCTACTCAGTCCTACTTCGCCGGGAACAGCTGGTGAAAGAGGTTAATAACCTCCCACACGCAAATCATGGCTATAATCGCCGCAACTGCGAGCGAGTGGAGGATCTGTACTGCGTGGAGTAACTGTGGTTTTCTCAGCATTGTATTCCTGTATCGGCCACCGTGATGGCAACCGAAGGTTGGAAGTACGGCTCTCAAATTGACAAGCCGCCTATCTATATTTTGTCGGAATTCCCGATTCTCCAACAAGGGCGCCGGACGAGGACAGATTTCCACAGCCCTTCGGTGATTCCGTCTCCAGACCCGTTGTGGACATGACTAAAAACTCCTTGAAGGACTCTCGGAGCCATTCATTTTTCAGCCTGGCCAACCCGATTCCGTGGTACAAACAAAGGGACAAACACGGCTTTCCCTGAATCCTACCGACCCCGGAAAACACTGTTTTTATTGGGAAAATGGTGCGCCCTGGGCGATTCGAACACCCGACCTTCTGGTTTCCGCCGCAGGCGGACTCTATCCAGCTGAGCTAAGGGCGCCCCTTGGCGATGAGTTCAGCCAGTAGTTCTCTGCCCTTCCCCGATTTCAGGAATTTCTCCCGGCGCATGGCTTCTGCGCGAGAGTCATACTGTTCCTGGTAAACAAGTTTCCACGGACCGCGGTTTTTCGTGGATTTGGTTATCCCCGCGTTGTGCTGGCCGACACGCTGCACCAAATCGGCGGCGTATCCCGTGTAGTAATGATGGGTGGTTTCGGATTGAAGTACGTAGACGTAAAACATGGGGGAAGTGGTGCGCCCTGGGTGATTCGAACACCCGACCTTCTGGTTCGTAGCCAGACGCTCTATCCAGCTGAGCTAAGGGCGCGCCGATACAAAAATTGTAGCATACGAATGTTGGAGCTTCTAGTTCACCGTCAATGCGATTCTAAGCATCGGGATTGGAAGGCTTGGGAGGATTCGAGCCCCCGACCTTGTGGTTTCCGCCGCAGGCGGACTCTATCCAGCTGAGCTAAGGGCGCCAACGATACAAAAATTCTAGCATAGGGCTGGCGGAGCTTCTACCCGGGCGGGGAGTGGCGGAGGAAGCTGCGGCTGTGCTCTTCGGCGCCGCGCAAGAGAATCAGGATCAGGGCGACGATGGTGACGATTTCGAAGCCGGCCAGGGCCCACTGGTAGCCGAAATGTTCGCGCAAGGCGTATTCGATGGAGTTGGTCGGCGCGGCGATCAGAATGCCCAACTGATAGGCCATCCCGGGCATCAACCCGCGCGCGGCGTCGGCCGAAAGTTCGTTGAGGTGCACGGGAATCACGCCCCAGGCTCCCTGCACGCCCATTTGCATGAACACGGTCGCGATGACCAGCACCGGCACGCTCCCGCCGAACGCCCAGAAGGGCATCACCAGCAGGCACAGCGCCAGCGCAGCCATCATGCCTTTGCGACGCCCCAGGGACTGCGAGAGCGAGCCGAAGATGATGGCGCCGATGACCGCGCCCACGTTATAAATCATGGCGATATTCGCGACGTTCGACGGCTTTACTTTATGGATCTCTTTGAGGAAGTCGGGATACAAATCCTGCGTGCCGTGGGAAAGAAACATCATGAACACCATCAGCAAGACGAGATACAAAAAGCGTTTGTAGTTCAGCGCCACGACGCGCAGCACGTCGCCCATGCTGCCGGCGCGATGCTGGTGCCACGCTTCGGACTCCGGCACCTTGGTGCGGATATACAGCGCCAGCATTGCGGGCAGAGCACCCAGCCAGAACATCGGGCGCCAGCCCCACGCGGGCAGCACAAACCGCGCAGCCACTGCCGCCAACAAGTAGCCGAGCGAATAGCCGCTCTGCAAAATGCCGCTAAGGATGCCTCGCCAGCGCGTCGGCGACGCTTCCATTGCCAGTGAAGCGCCCACGCCCCATTCGCCGCCCATGCCGATGCCGAACAGGGCGCGAAGAATCAGGAAGACGGTGTAGTTGGGGGCGAATCCGCACGCCAGCTCGATGATGGAAAAGTAGATGACGTTGGCCATCAGCGGAATGCGCCGGCCGTAGCGGTCGGCCAGCAGGCCAAAAAGGAAAGCGCCCACGGGACGCAACGCCAGGGTGGCCGTGGTGGTGAAGACGATGGCTTTTTTAGAAACGCCAAACTGGTGGGAAAGGGTGTCGTACAGAAATACGATCACGAAAAAATCGAAAGCGTCGAGAGTCCAGCCGAGAAAACCCGCCAGCACGGCATGGTGCGAGCCTTGCTTTTGCGCCGGGGACGCCATTTTATGAGACACGCCATTCGGTGGGGTTGGGCATAAGGCGATACAATGCCACACCGCTTGCCGCGGATACCAGTCCTAAAATTGCGCCAGAGGCCGTGCGCCCAAAACAGAATTGTCCGATGCTAAAGAGGGCGGCGTAGACGAAGACGCAGCCGATCAACCAACTGCTCAGATTTGTGCCCAGGTCCCGGGTGATTTCTTGCAAGCCGCTCACGCGCGCGATGGGAGCCCAGCCGCGGACATCGGGCCGCACGCGACGGTAGAAATCGACCAGAGTTTGCGCTGGTTCAGCAGGGGTGAGCAGGGTGACCGCAAGCCATACGAGCGTCGTCACGCCCGTGGTGCAAAGAGTGGTCTTTGCGAACACTACGGGATCCGAGCCTTGAAAGGGCACGGGGCGGCCGGCGAGGCTCATCCAAAGTGTGTGGCTGTGCAGCGCCAGGCTGGTGGCTAACGCCGCGGCCATCGCGGAAATTTCGCTCCAGGCGTTCACCCGCCACCAGTACCAGCGCAGCAGATAGACGCCGCCGGTGCCGGCGCCCAGCTCCAGCACAATTTTCCAGCCTTCGCTTACGGATTGGAGTTGCATCGAGACCCAGGCGGCCGCCACCACCAGGAAAATAGTGGCCAGGCGCGAAACGTTGACGTAGTGCGATTCGCTGGCGCCCTTTTTCAGGAAGCGGCGGTAGAAATCCTCCACCAGATACGAACTGCCCCAATTGAGCTGCGTGGCGACGGTGGACATGAACGCGGCCATGAAGCCGGCGAGCAAAATGCCCAGGAGTGCATGCGGGGTGTGCTGGGTGGCGACGAGCATATAGCCGCGCTCGGGCTGCGCGAGGTCGGGGTAGAGGACAACGGCAACGAGCGCGGTGAGAATCCAGGGCCAAGGGCGCAGCGCATAATGGGCGAGATTGAACCACAACACGGAGAGCAGGCCGTGGCGTTCATCGCGGGCGCTGAAGATGCGCTGGGCGATGTAACCGCCGCCGCCCGGCTCCGCGCCGGGATACCAAAAAGCCCACCACTGCACGGCGAGATGAACGACGAAGGTTATGACTGGAAGAGTCCATAAGGCTTCGCCGGTGAAGCCACGGGAAAAATCGGGCAGCAGGGCGGTGATATCGCTGGCGTCGGGACCAGCAAGAGAGCGCTTGGCGGCGAGCTTTTCAAGCAACTGCGGCATGCCGCCGACGGCGTGGACGCCATACCAGGCCACGGCAATCACGATGGCCATCTTCAGAACGAACTGAAAGAGGTCGGTCCAGAGCACGCCCCATAGGCCACCGAGGGAAACATAGATTCCGGTGAACGGCATGAGAAAGAAGACGCAGATCGCCAGGGCCTTGGCGTCGCTGAGGCCCAGCGAAATGCTGATGATATTGACCATGGCCTTGGTAACCCAGCCGAGAATCAGGCAGTTCATCAGCAGACCGAGGTAGACCGCGCGGAATCCGCGCAGAAAAGCGGCGGGCTTGCCGTGGTAGCGCATCTCGGCAAACTGCACGTCGGTAATCAGGCCGGAGCGCCGCCACAATCGAGCAAAGAGAAAGACCGTCATCATGCCGGAAGGAAGAAAACTCCACCATAGCCAGTTCCCTGCTACTCCTTGGGTGTAAACAAGGCCACTGACGGCGAGAGGCGTGTCCGCGGCAAACGTGGTGGCTACCATGGAGGTGCCCGCCAGCCACCAACTTACCTGGCGCCCGGAAACAAAATAGTCTGTGGTGCTTTGTGCGGATTTTCGCCGGAAATACAAGCCAAGAATCAGGGTGATCAGCAGGTAACCGGCGATGGCGGCCCAATCTAGTGCAGTCAGCGACAAGGGTTGGTTATCCTCAGTCGGTCAGTCCAATGAAAGAAGATCGCGTACATCATCAGGGAGAAGGATTGCTCCGGAAGAATCGCCGCCTAGTTTCCCCGCGATATCCGGTTCTGTCAAAGGATTTGTGAATCGATTCAATGCTGGAGAACTGTGCGGAGAGAAAAGAAACCCCCGGCTCGCTGGGGGGAGCAAGCCGGGGTGGGGGTACTTCCTGAGGGGGGGCCTGAGGAAATTCAAACTCGATTTAGTGAGTCACCACATTTTCCTGGGTGGCCAGGACGCAAATCTTCTGCAATTCTTCGTAGGTAAAAAAGCGCTCTTCTTCCTGACCGGCGCGCTCGAGATGCCCGATTCCCGTTTCGCTGGAAATGCGGCCAATCTCGGCGACCGAAAGGCCCAGAAGATAAGCGGCGCGAGACTGCGTGACGTATTTAGGTATCTGATTGTCCATTTCGTGTTCTCCCCTCATGCCGGAATCAGTGCCAAGCTGTCTTCTTCCACGTTCACGATCATCGTCTTATAGATGTCGACGTCCCATCCTTCGCCAATCCGCATGCGGATGGTTTCTCCGCCTTCTTTGAGGAGCCTCCCGCGCAGGGGAACCTTGATATCCCCAAGCGCGAGCTGCAGAACCACGGAATGCCCCAGCCACGCGTTGTACCCGGCTTCCATGCATGTCCCTCAGCGGTGAATTTGACGCCTTGTGCATGGGTAGAATCGCGTTTGCGGCAGTGTTCGACAATGGTACAGCGAGGGCAGCGGACTAGTATTTTGGTACTGCCAGGAGGTGCAAAGTCCTTTCTGAGCAATTTGTTAGCGAGTACTTTGGTACTCCTTGTTAGGGACGGGCGACCCATCGCCCTCGGAAGGCCGGGCTGCGATCCTTCCTTCGTGACCAAGCACTTCTACTCCGCCACGTCGTTCCTGCAGTCCGTGGCACCACGCCTGGGAGTGAGCCTGGCGTTGGGCGGGGGATTTGCACGAGGCTATGCGCACTTGGGCGTGCTGCGCACTTTCCAGGAAAATGGCATTCCCGTGACTTCGATTGCGGGCAGCAGCATTGGGAGCATTTTGGGCGCGGCGTATGCCAGCGGGGCGCCGCTGCCCCACATCATTGATAAGTGCCGGGAAATCAGGTTTCGGGATTTTGCGAAGTGGCGGATGTCGCGCTTTGGCCTGGCGAGCAACGAACGGCTAGGCGCACTGATTCAGAAGCTGTTTGGCACGAGGCAGTTTGAGGATTTGACACTGCCGTTGGCGGTGGTGGCCACGGATTTGGGAACCGGCGATCCGGTGGTGTTTCGTCAGGGAAACCTAGTGGAAGCGATTCGCGCGAGTTGCGCGTTTCCCGGACTGTTCGAACCCATACAAATCGGTACGCGGTGTCTGGCGGATGGCGGGTTGGTGGCGCCGGTCCCAGCCCGGGCGGCACGAGAAATGGGCGCCGAGCTTGTTGTAGGCGTTTCCGTGGGGATGCATGATGGGCAGCGCGGCGCGCCGACGAACATTTTTCAGGTGGTGAGCCGGGCGGTGAGCGCGGCACAAAAGCATCAATTGGAAGGATGGGAACATTTCGCGGACCTGGTGCTGCGGCCGTCGGTGCAGGCGCTGGCCTGGGATGATTTCGATCGCATCGACGAAGCGTTGGAAGCCGGCGCTGCCGAGGCGCGCGCGGCGATGCCAAGACTTAAGCAGTTGCTGGCAAGGCAGACGGAAATGCGGTCGGAATTCGGTAAGCAGGGCGAATTGCTACTGGCGGAGGGGCTGCGATGAGGAACCGGGGCTGGTGGCTACATCTAATGGGGACGGGCGTGGCGCTGTGGGAGGAATGTGGCGAGAATCCGCTGCTTTTCTGCTACCGTATTGGTATGGGAACTTTTTTCAGTTTACGTTCCCGCGTGCTGGTTCCAATCCCCATGCCTGTGAGGAATGAGTCGCTTTGCTGGAATCCATCCGCCAACTACTCCATTCGCTCTATAGCCCCGAGGGACTTAAACAGCTAATCGGCTCTGGGGGCGCTCCTCTCGTCTGCACAATCGTTTTTGTCGAAACCGGCTTCTTCGTGGGATTTTTCCTGCCTGGTGATTCACTCCTGATTACCGCCGGCATCTTCTCTTACACCGGGGTTATTCCCTTAAAATGGCTTTTGCTGCCAGTAATGCTTTGTGCCATTGCCGGGGACCAGGTGGGTTACTGGATTGGCCGTTCCGCCGGCGGTGCACTGTACCGCCGCGAAGATTCTTTCTTTTTTCGCCGCAGCCATCTAAAGCGGGCTCACGATTTCTACGAGAAATACGGCGGCCGAGCTGTGATTCTGGCGCGCTTTGTTCCCATTATTCGCACCTTTTGTCCGCCCGTGGCTGGTGCGGCGAAAATGCCATATTCTCGCTTTCTGCTATTCGATTGTTTCGGCGGCGTCTTTTGGATCGGCACTATGATTCTCGGCGGCTACTCGCTTGGGCATTTGATACCCAACATCGGCCAGCGAATTCATTACGTGATCCTGGTGGTGATTATCCTTTCCCTGTTGCCCGCGATCATCAGCATTTTGCGATCTCAGCGCGCGGGGCCTGCTGCCGGCACCTCCACGGTCATAGCCCCAAAGGAACCTTAGCTGATGGCCAAACTACGAGCGGTGATTTTTGATATTGGGCGGGTCTTGATTCGCGTGGACATTCGAGGCGTGAAATCGGCGCTTGCGCAAGGGCTTCCGCTGAGCCCGGAGGAGATTTGGTCGGCCATACAGAAGGATCCACGGTGGCCGGACTGGCAGGAAGGGCGAGTGTCGGCGCGGGATTGGCATCTGCATCTTTGCAAACGATTCCATCTTTCGCTGGATTTCGAGCAGTTCAAGAACATCTGGAATTCGGCGCTCGATCCAGAGCCGATTCACAACCTTTCCGTGTTCGCGGGTTTGTCGAAAAATTACCGATTGGGATTACTCTCGAACACGGATCCGATTCACGTGGAGAAGCTGGAATCCACGTACGACTTTTTCCGATATTTTCCGAAGGCGGTGCGCACTTACTCTTGCGCCGTCGGCGCCAGCAAGCCAGAACCGCTGATTTTCCGGGAAGCGCTGCGCTCATGTAAGGTACGGGCAGAAGAAGCAGTATACATCGACGATATTCCGGCATACGTGGAAGCAGCGCGGCACCTGGGTTTTTCAGGGATCCATTTCCAGTCGGCGAAACAGTTGTATGGGGAACTCGGGCAGGCGGGCATAAAAGTGGAAGATTTCTGCACTACGTAGGAATTCGTCGGCGGGGTTCGCAGGCGCGTAAAGATTGCAGGACCTAGTACTACCTGTTCTTCCGGGCAGGCCGCGTAACTGCCCATCCGGCAAGTACTTATACATCCACAGGCATGCCTGTCACTGCGGTCCTTGGCTTGCACTCCTATAAGAAACGTACAGCATCCGGCGGCCGCTGAGAGCTGCCAATCTGCGAAAAGAATTGTTGAACCCAAATGGGTGAGGAGAAGAAATCTATTATGTCTGAGAATCCGGAAAATTACACAACCGTTGAGAACAAGAGCGGATCTTCGTGGATGTTGCCCGCGATTGCCATTCTAGCCCTGATTGCATTGGGCGGGGTGTTCTTCGGCTGGTCGAACTCGACCAAGCTCGATGCCACCAAGCAAGTGGTGGCCGATCAAGTGAAAACAGTGCAAACATCCGTGCAGCAAGACCTGGCCACGATGAAGGATCGTTTGGCGCAGGACGAAAAGGCCAACACCGAACTGAAGGGTGACCTGAAGGTGGTGACCGACAAGCTGAAGATTACCCAGGGCCAATTGAAGAAGGCGCGCATGGAAGCCGCGGATCTGAATACCCAGACTTCCCAGAAGCTGACCGCGCTGGACAGCACCGTTCATACGGAACTAGCCACCAAGGCGACCACGGATGATGTGAAGACCGTGGACACCAAGGTGACCACCGTCAGTGACAATCTGACCAAGACCAACAACGACCTCAACATGGCGCGCAGCGAACTCGGGACCCTGATCGCCAAGAACCATGATGAAATCGACGTGCTACGCCGCATGGGCGAGCGCGATTACATCGAATTCACCATCACCGGCAAGAATCAGCCCCAGAAGGTCGGCAATCTGACCGTGGAGTTGAAGGGCGTGAACGAGAAGAGGAACCGAGTGAACGTGATCGTTGTGGTGGAAGACAAGAAGCTGGAAGAAAAGAACCGCAACATCAATTCGCCGATCATCATCTACCCGACCGGGATGCACCAGGCCGAGGAAGTGGTCATCAACAAGATCGGAAAGAACACGATCAGCGGCTACGTGAGCACACCGAAGACGGGCGTGACGCCAGCGACTTCGGCCTCCGCCAAGTCCGGTAACTAACAGCAAGCAATTGTTCGAAACAAGGGCGGGAAGCAAAAGCTTCCCGCTCTTTTGTTTTTAAATGGAAACACCACCTATAGAGGAGGCCGTCGAGGCCTGCGGGTTTTCGCGAGCATGCCGCGATTTTTTGGCGCAATGAAAACCCTCGCCCCTCGAAGGGGTGGGCGCTTGCGTTTGGGGTGGGCAGTCCTCAGACTGGTGGAAGTTACCGCATGGGACTGCCTGGAGCTGGCTTTTGCGTTCGAACACAACCGTTGTTTATTGCGCGATCGACAATCTGATTAGTACCGCGAACAAAACGTTGA
Source organism: uncultured Acidobacteriota bacterium (assembly GCA_963781995.1). Classification (GTDB taxonomy): domain Bacteria; phylum Acidobacteriota; class Terriglobia; order Acidiferrales; family UBA7541; genus Acidiferrum. Next base: position 937,006 of record CAWAHR010000002.1, read on the forward strand.
CGGGTTTCCCTGAATTTCTGGAGGGCTTGGGGGAAGCCAATGTCCCTTTTGTGCCGGTAACCACACGGAGCCGGCTGCAATTGGATGCGTCGTTGCGAAAATATGGGCTGGGGCATCCGTTCCTGACGGAGGGCGGTTGCGGCGTGTGCATGCCGGAAGATTATTTTCACCTGAACCCGCCACGCAGTCTGCGGCTGGGACGATTTACGTGCATTCCCGTGGCGGCTCCGCAACCCGCCGCGGAAGAGATGCTGGAACTGCTGGCGGAAGAGACCGGCATGGAAGTGGTGGCGCTGCGCGGGCTCTCGCCGCGGGAGCTTTCGCAGAACACCGGATTACCGCAGCGCGAGGCGGAACTGGTGCGGCAGCGGGATTTCGACGAGCTGTTCTTCTTTGCGGGGGCATCCGAAACGGACATTCGGCGATTTGAGAAAGAAGCGGCGTTTCTAAAAGCGCAGGTGCGACCGCGGGGAGCGCTATGGTCGCTGGCGGTGGGCGCAAACCTTGCCGCCTGCGTGCGGGATCTTGCGCAACTGTATCAAAGATCGTTTCGCGCTAATCCGTTGAATATTGGGATCGCGACCGTCGAGGAAGCGGCCGAGCTTTTTCCGGCGTGCGATCGGTGCTTGTTGCTAAGCGGGCGAGAAGAGGAAGCGCCGGCCGCAGCGGCTCAGTGCAAGAGCCTACCGCTTTTTTCGGCGGAGACCTGGGAATTGGCGTTGGAAGGGATATTGAATCGGGAGCTTTGAGATGTCCCCAGCGCTCACGCGCTGGGCTAGCGTGTGTAGCGCCTTCGGCGCCTTTGATTAGGTAGGGCAGTGACTGTCGGACGTGGCCCCTCGGCCGCTAGGATAAAACCGTGGAAGCGAGCCCTGAGCCTCCTTTCGAAGCGCAGGGCCAGTCGCACACCTACATATGCTCATATGCCGTGGGGAACATGTGCCCGTAGATTGGAAAGAGAAAGGATAAAGTGTGCTGGAAATTGCCCACTGGGGTGGGTGCGAGGGGATTCCGAAACGGGAAAATGCGAAAAAGCCGCGAAAATTTAGGTAATGAAGGTACCAGGACTCGGTGCTCGACTTGGCACCTTGATTGCACATTTCTTCCTGTCCAGCAAGCTTATCAGTTCTCAGGAGACCGCCATGGATTGGATGAGCCGTGTATTTCGCGTGCCTGCTTCGGAGACCCAGATGGGCCTGGTGATGGCGCTATGCATCTTTTCGCTGAGCGTGATGTCGGTCGCGCTGGTGTGGCAGGCTCAGGTGATCGCCAAACAGAACGCCGTAATCCACATGCTGGAAACGAAGTTCGGCGGTTGAGCCAACGGCCGTTGCCGCCTGGGAAACCTTAGTCCGGGCTTCTTCTTTGTTTCTCCTGACAACCAAATCGCATTGTGATTGAATGCTACGTGCGGGGGATTTTTCCTTGGGAGAATCCAATGAAGCGCATTCTTGCATTAATGGCGGCAGGACTTTGCCTGGCGGTAGTTTCAGCGGGGAAACAAGGCACGGGACCATCGAGCAATCCATCGACACAGCACGCATCCAAACATCACCATAGACATCGCCATTCGAAGAAGCACGGCGGAAGCGGGAAACATCACCATGACGGGCATCAACCGGCAGCGTAATTCGTCCACTGGAACGTTAGTAGAGCGGTGATGGCCTCTGGGACTGGCTACAAAAAACAAAGAGGACCCTCGATGAGGGCCCTCTTTTTGTTTTGCTGCGTCGCTTGACGAGCCGGTCGAACAACAACCGGTTTGTGCGCGACACGCACCGCAAGAGCGGTGTGCTCAGCTTTCTTGCGCTTCTAAGCCCGGTGGATTCATGCAACCCTCCGGAGCTCCAGGAGCTCACGAGTTGCTTATACGCCCGGGAGATGCGGGGCGCAAGGGGAAAAAATGGAAGAGAAGAGAGCAAATTTTTGTTCCTTGTTCTCAGCAGATTGAGTTGTGGAAGTTTTTCGGTTCGGACCACAGTCAAGGAACGAATCGCTTCGAGAAGGGTATGCTTCAGTCGCCAGAGCAACCCAGGAGGGCGGGCTCGGCGGGGAGACACAGGGCAAGCAAGCGACTCTCCGCAAACGGGCTAGCGGCGATTATTTGATGAACAGGGTTTCGCGAAGCTGATCACGGCCAACGAAGGACTTCATGCTGCGGAAGCGGCCGAAGAGCTCCTGGATTTCGCGATTTTGATAGACCTTTTGCGCGGGGAAAATCGTTTTTGCGGAGAGCACCTGGAGCGTGGTGGTATCCGCGACGCGATAACGCTGAAACCCCGCAGGCTTTTTGCTGTGAAACATGGCGAAGACCACACCGCCTGGACGCAGGAGATCGGTGAGTTGAGAAATCATGGCCTTTGCGAGGGTCGGCTCAAGGTAATCGAGAACATCCCAGAGCAGCAAAGCGTCGAAGGAAGCCTGAGGGTACTGAAGATTTTCTTCGATGAAACGCTTGGCGCGGGCTTCGGGAGTGCGCTCCGCAAAGGACTCGGGAGTGGGATTTTCCTTGGCTTTGGCATCCTCTTCGGCAACGAATTGCGACCAATCGCGCAGGATGTCGTCGGAGGTTACACGGAAACCGCGTTCGATGAAAAAGGTCAGTGTGGTTTGCCAGGCGGGGCCGAGATCGAGAAGGGTGCCACGGCCGAGACCATCGAGATTCCAGAGAAATTCCTTCAACCCGTTGGAGCTGCGGGTGGTTTCCTGCGGCTCCGGCGCGCGATTGGCGCCAATCGCGACATTCGGACCTTTGGGACCGTGCGACTTGTGCTCACCGGGGAGCGTACGGGCGCTCTCACGGGCGGTGTGAGAGCCAATCCCAATGCCCAATTTGTTGAGGAATCCCATGTGGTCAGTCCGCTCCTGCTACAGCCGCTCCGGGAGCGGGTTTTTCCAGGCTGACGTCAGCCTCCTTGGGCTTGGAAACCTCGGGCTTCTTTGCGCCAGGGGTGTCCGTCTGGCGCGAAGGAGATTTTCCGGCTTCCATCTTGCCGTGGACTTCCGCACCCTCTTCGATGGCCACGCGATTGGCGCGGATGTCGCCGTTGATGCGCGCGGAACTCCAGATTTGCACGCGATCGGAGCCGTCGAGTCTTCCGTCCACATGGCCGCGCACCACGATTTCGCGTGCGTTGATATCCGCTTTGACGGTGGCGTTTGGACCCACGGTGAGGACGGAATTCTGGAAGGATACTTTTCCTTCGACGATTCCATCAATGAAGAGATCTTCGCTGCCGGTAATCTCGCCCTTGATTTTAATTCCCTGACTGACACAAGCGACCGCTTTCGGAGAGATTGGAGCGCTCGCTGGCGAATCTTTCGGGCTGGAAAAACTGGGAACAGGAGTCGCAGGAGCAGCGGAATTCAGGGGAGCTGTGGAAATCTCATTCGGGTTGTGCGGCCGCCCATCTTCTTTACGCCACATGAAGACACCTCAACGAAGGAAAGATTTTCTTAAGTCGCGAATCGAGGGCTGGAGGCTTACGGCGACCCAGAAAGAGTAAGATATTACGGGACTTATGGCAAGTAAAGAGTACTGCCCGAGTTTTGCACGATGGATGTGCCCTGAAGGTTCATAGATTGGCAACTGGCGGAAGACAAAAGTCGAGCAGTTCCCTTCTCTTATTTTTCGCCACGAGGGGGTGAACGAAGATCCCAAACGGCGGTCGCCATGCCGAGAATTTCACGGACAAAAAGCTTTTGGGATTTACGTTTCTCCCACCAACGCTCGGGATCGAAATCGCCGTCTCGGGCACTGGCAACCGAAACGGGGATGCCGGGAGGGAATACTTTTTCGAAGATGTAGCGGGCCCGGCGGGTGTCGTAGTTCGAGGTTACGATAATTACGCTGCGAAAATGGCGTTCGGTGGCAAAGCTGGACAGGCCGGCGGCTTCTTCGCGCGTGCCGTCAGCATCATGGGCGAAAACGAGGATTTTTTCTTTGGGGACACCCCGCTCGATGAGGTCGTGCTGGAGGAGTTCAGCGATGCCAACACTCGGGCGCAGCCGCCTGCCGCTGGCGACGACGACGGGCGCAACGCCTTGGCGCATCAGTTCAGCGGCGCGAGCGGCGCGGTCGGCATAGAAATTGTCGTCGCCGAGGAGAAGGATGGCGTCGGCGTGGGCCGCAGGAGCATCGACTACCCAGGATTCGGCCGCGTAACGCAAGATGGGGTGGCGGGCCCAATAGAGCACCGCACAGAGAATGACAAGAGAGATGACGATAATTAGATTTACGAGTGCGCCCCCGCGTTGGGAGTTCTTGTGTGCGCGGCAGATCATGTATTTGGTTCAACGGCGCGAAGCTGCTCGGCGGCCTGCTCCGGGAGCAAGGAGTTGAAATAGACTTCCTTGATGCTGTAAGACTTGCTGCGCTTTTCGAGAATGGGGAGGACTTCGATGTGCCAGTGGTAGTCCTCGGCGAGCGTTTTCCAGTAGCCAGAGAGCTCGCCTTTTTTGTTGCGGGTGTTGGGGGCGGTGTGGACGACCAGGTGGAAGGAGGGCGCGACTTTTTCAATTCGCCGCAGAACCCGGCCGAGAAGGGCGGCGAGCTGGCGGCGATTGGAGCCCGGGCGCGGCTGTTCGAAAAGATGATTGTGCCGGCGGTGCAAAATCCAGGTTTCAAAAGGGACGCGCGAGGCGTATGGGCAAAGGGCGTAGTAATCGCCTTGGACATCCACGATGCGCTTGCCGAGTTTTTCTTCCTGGCGGACGATGTCGCAGAAAACGCAACGCTCCTTGTCCTTGTACCATTCGTGCGCGGAAACGAGTTCATACTTGATGCGGCGCGGCACGAAAATTGTGGCGGTGACTTGGGAATTGGCATGGACCCATTCCTGGCCGGCTTGAGCGCCCTGATTTTTGAAAACAGTGATGTATTTGAAGCGCGCGTCTTTCTTGAGATCGGCGATGCGAGAGCCCCAGACGGCAAGGACGTGATCAATTTCGTCGTCGGCGAACTGCGAGAAACGCTTGTCATGGACGGGAGTTTCCACCACGACTTCGTGGGCGCCGAGCGGCCCCATTTTGTCGTAAATGCCTTCCGCAGCGCGGCCGGGATCGATCTCGACGCGGTATAGCGGCTCGGGATGCGGGACCACGCGGACTTGCCAGGGACCTTCGGCAGGCCAGGAGACAATCACTTTGGAGTTGTCGAGGGCCGGAGGCTCGAACGGGCAAGCGGTGTCGCCTTCCTCGGGACGCTCGCGCTGACCGGATACAACCCAACTTTGCGTGACCGGATCTCGGCGGATTTCCATGGAGTTTTCTAGCGCGTATAGCGCGTGGGGGTCGGACCTTCTTCAAGCCGGTGACGATCCCAGATGGCGCCCTCACGCGTGTAGTAGGCCATTTCAAAATCCTGGGTGAGTTCGAGGGCGTCGGTGGGACAGGCATCTTCGCACAGGCCGCAGAACATGCAACGCGAAGTGTCATAGGTGAAGGTGGTGAGGACTTTACGGCGGGTGGCATCATCGCGTTCCCAGCTGACAACGATGAGATTCTCCGGGCAGGCAAGGGCGCATAGATTGCAGCTAATGCACAGAGTTTCACCGGTTTCGGGGTGGTTGTTGAGGCGAGGGGCGCCCCGGTAGCGCTCGGCAACCATCGGCCGTTCGAGAGGATACTGCTCGGTGTAGATATTTTTTGGGTGCTGGGTGCGGAAGGTGACGCCCATGCCCTTGAGCACGTCCATTTGAAAGAGGCGCGCGACGAGTTCTTTCATGCTTTCAGTCTATTTGCTGCCGCGGGGATGTCAAGGATTCTTGGCCTGGCGGATTGGTCCCCGCACTGGAGCGGCGATGGAGAGATGGAAAAGGCGTGATATTCTCATGCGGGAAAACATGAGTGATGCCGAGTTCATGGAGATGGCGTTACAGGAAGCGCGGGCTTGCGCGGTGGCCGGCGAGGTGCCGATTGGCGCGGTGCTGGTTTGCGAGGGCGAGGCGCTGGCGCGCGGAGGCAACCGGACGATCCGCGATTGCGACCCGACGGCGCACGCAGAGATTGTGGTGCTGCGGGAAGCGGCACGGAAGATCGGGAACTACCGATTGGCGGAGACGACGCTCTACGTGACGTTGGAACCCTGCACGATGTGCGCGGGAGCGATTGTGCAAGCGCGGGTGCCCCGGGTGGTATATGGGGCGGATGACCCGAAAGGTGGGGCGTTCCGGACGTGCTTTGAAATTTTGACTAGCGCGAAGCTGAATCACCAAGTGGAGGTTACACCAGGAGTACTGGCCGAAGAAGCGAGCCTCCTGCTGCAGGCCTTCTTCGCGGCGCGGCGATAGCGTTGGAGGTGGTGTTTAGTGGCACGTCATGCATTGCAGGCAGAGGGTGGCGTAGCCTGAATCGCGGCAGGTCTGATAAAATGAGAGAGATCGCTGCGGAGAGGTGACTGAGCGGTTGAAAGTACTCGCCTCGAAAGCGAGCGTGCGGGAAACCGTACCGTGGGTTCGAATCCCACCCTCTCCGCCACTTCCTGGAATCCGAAGAGATTATCCTACCAGTAATTCCTTATGTTCAGGCATGACCACGCATCCGACTAGCAGAAATTCCCCCTCCTCACAAATCATAGCGAATCGGACCCAGAGGGAAAACAGCGTGTCTATCCCCTGTTTCCAGGCGTTCGGATGAAGTCAACGCACTAATCGTCAACTGTTATCCCGCCGATATTTTCCACCGTCGAGCCTCTTGCCGTGGGGACGGCCGGCTCTCAGGATGCGATCGACGAATTACCTGGCTTCTTGGCGGCTCTCACGCATTCTTGGCATGGTCATAGGCGACTTGCCCGGCATCTATGGCGTTTCCTACGCGGTCTTTTGCCGAGTTCACTAATTTTTGTGCCCGGCGCTTCAGGTGTTTGCCCGAACTGCGTACCTGATCCACAGCATCGCCTACGCCTTCTGAAATATCGCCTCGAAGTTCCGCCCCGGATTTGGGCGCAAACAGTAAAGCAGTCACGGCACCGGCAGCAGCCCCCAAAACAAAGCCAAGGATCGTTCCAACATTGTTATCTCTGCTCATCGTAAGTACCCTCCCTTAAAAAATTAGACTGGATTGTCCTGATACTCATCTCGGGACGAAAAGGAGGGAGTCTCTTCGAGACTTCCTCCGGTTGGTTAAATGGGCTCCCGCCGATTCCCTTGGGCGTAGACATCACGTTAGTTAATTAGAGGAAGGAGGGATGTTCTCTTTCGAACTATTTCGGCTTCAAAATTGAAAGATCTGCTTCCCATGCTAGCCAAATCACTGGAGGCAGGACCGGCGCGAAGTCGCAAGTGGAGGGCGAGAATCTCAGGGGTGAGACGGGGACGGCGAGAAAGTTGGAGAGGGGCGACAGCAAGAATTCGAATGAATTCGCGGGCGGATTTGCCATGCTCACAAAGCTATTAATTCCAATGAGTTACGGGGTAGTTAGCAAGAGGAGGGAGGGTGAAAAATTAGACTGGGTGTGGAGAAAGGCTTGCAGGTTTTCACCACATATTTTTTCACCACATATTGAGGTATGCCGTAAGCAGGACGGCCTGGACGGCTATTCGGGGGAAGGTCGGCGGGCAATGAAGAACAACTTTGGAACTTTCCGGGGAATCGCGGCTATGGTAGCGCTAGTGGTGGCGAGCGCGAGTTGGATTGCGGCGCAGGAGATCACCACGAGCCGAAAAGTGGTGAAGACGATTGCAGCGCAATACCCTTCGGTGCTGAAGCGGAGGGGCATCGGGGGCACGGTGAAGCTGCGGGTGATGGTGAACCCGAATGGAACAGTGAAGGATGTGCAGGTGCTGGGAGGAAACCCGATCCTGGCAGACTGCGCGATGAAGGCGGTAAAGCAGTGGGTGTTCGTGTCGTCGGAGAAGGAAGAGAACATCGAGATTTCGGTGGGATTTGATCCCAACTCGCCGGCGGAATAGGTTATTCAAGATTCTTACGCGTTGCGCGCATGCCGAGGACAGGACTAGAACTGTACTGGAAGTGACCCTTGGGCGCGGGTCGCGCTGCCCTTTGGTACCGTAGACAAATCCAATACACATCCTTAATGTTCAGTGCTGGAGGGCATCCCCCAGCCTCCCGGATGAGAATCCGGGTTGCTCCGCGCGATTGCCGAGGGGATCGGCAAGGACGACGGGGCAAGAACCTCCCGCAGAAGATCAAGAGAAAGACACGGCGAAAAAAGTCCAGGGCCGGTTCACGTGCCAGGGGCGCGCGCGGAGTTGTGCAAGCGCGCGGGGAGATCGCCGTGGAGCGGGGAGACCATGAAGCACCTTCCAAGAATCGCTGTATGTGGAGCGATGCTGTTGGGCTCCGTCGTGGCGGCGCCGAGAGCGATGGGGCAGGTTCCGCTGGTCTCGGGAACCGGGCCAGAGATCGAGATGCATGGAGGATTTGAGTATATCGGGCAGCAGGTGCCGTCGACATCGCGCGTGCCGATGTACGGCGTGGATTCGGGGATGACGGTTGGTGTGTCGAGACATCTGGGCGTGCGTTTGGATCTGGGGTATGCGCGAGCCGGGAACGTCTTCGCTTCTGGATATCACAGCGACATTCTGAGTTACATGGCGGGGCCGGTGATTTATCCGGTGAGGACCCAGCGCCTCTCGCCATATGCGGAGTTTTTGGTGGGAGGCGCGAGGGTGACGGGAGCGACGCCGGACTTGCAGGGCGGATATGTGCGCGGGTACGTGAATCAGCTTGCCTGGGCGGGAGGCGCCGGAGTGGAGATTCGGACTTCGCCGGCGTTTGCGCTGCGCCTGGGAGCGGATTACATGCACACGAGTTATTTTGATCCGGCGCAGGCGGTGGCGGGGCAAGGAAACATCCGCGCGGTGGTGAGTTTTACGTATTATTTGGGTGGGCGACGGAGATAGGGGGGCGGGCGGATCAGAGAAAACAGAGAGGAAAGAGCAAGATATAACACTGAGGACACGAAGTCGGATAAGAACTCCCGCGACAGAATCGGCTCGGGGTTCGCACTGCCGCAAGTCGTAGGGCCAATCATTCCAGAATGGAGCAAATCAGAAAAAGAAAGGCCCGCCACGGTCGGCGGGCCCTACCAACGGTAGTTCGGGCTAGAAGAGGTTCCAGAGGAACTGGTTGTAGACCTCGTGGTGGTATTGGACTTCGGGAGCTTTGACGAAGGTGCCGAGGGCACGGGGACAGCGGTCGGCGGAAGCGTGCTTGAGATCGGCGTAGCGGCCTTTGACGTCGGCGCCAAAGAGTTTGGTGGTCCAATCCGCTTTCTGGAAATGCTCGATGGCGGTGTAGATGTTGTCGGGAAGATAGCGTTCGGCCTGGCGAAGGTTTTTGATTTTTGAGGTTTCGCCGTCGAGGCCGGTTTTGAAAATCGAATACATTACCAGGTAGGGATTCGCGTCGGGAGAGACCGAGCGCACTTCGACGCGCATGGATTTTTCGTTGCCGATAGGAATGCGGATCATGGAGCCGCGATCGACGGGCGAGGCCTTGATCTGGTTGGGAGCTTCAAAGTGCGGATCGAGGCGGCGATAAGCATTTACGCTGGCGTTGAGCAGTAGGCAGATGTCGTTGCCGTGGGTCAGGATGCGGTCGATAAACGCCCAGCCGGTCTTGCTTAGCTTTTCCTCACCCTTGGGATCCCAGAAGAGATTCTTGCCGTTTTTGCTGACGGAAACGTTGGTGTGCATGCCGCTGCCGTTGACGCCCACGACGGGCTTCGGAAGGAAGCTGGCGGTGAGGCCCATTTTGTTGGCGACCTGGCGGCAGATCAGTTTGTAGAGCTGGATCTGGTCGGCGGCGTTGACGACTTCGGAATAGCTGTAGTTGATTTCGAATTGCGAAGGGGCGACTTCCGGGTGGTCCTTTTCATTCTGGAAACCCATGGCGCGCTGCACTTCGGCGGTAGTGTCAATGAAGGTGCGCAGAGGATCGCCGGGGAGCGAGTGATAGTAGCCGCCGGTGTTGACGTATTCGAATCGAGAGTTTTCGTGATAGTGGCGTTCGGCGTCAGCACCCTTAAAAAGAAAACCTTCGATCTCGTTGGCGGCATTGAGGGTGTAGCCTTCTTTTTTGTACAGCGTTTGCGCATAGCCTTTGAGGACGCCCCGGATGTCAGCGGAGTAGGGTGAGCCGTCTTTGTCGATTACTTCTCCGAAGACGAGAACTTTGCCGCTGCCGAAATAATCAGCGGGCGCCCAGTAAAAGGAGCCCCAATCGATGCCGAGGCGGAGATCGCTTTCGCGCTGGGCGGTAAAGCCGCGGATGGATGAGCCGTCGAAGGTGAGGTTGTCCCAGCTTTTGAGGAGGAATTTCTTGTCGTAATCAAGCATGTGGAGACGGCCTTCGAGGTCGCTGAAGAGTACGGTGACGGCCTTAATGCGCTTTTCATTGGTGAGGTACTTGAGGCGGTCTTCCTGGACTTTGTGGACAGGGGTGCGGCTGGTGCGCTGCTCTTTGGCCTTGAGATTGAGTTCTTCGAGTTCATCGTAGGGGAGAGAAAGAAAATTACGCAGTTCAGTGGCCATGAATCTCCTTGGTTTGGAGCGCTAAACGCCAGATTGGCATTTTGGGAGTGAACATCCCTACCGATGTAAAGGTAGCGCGAGGGGAAATGCAGCGTCAAATGGAAAAAGGAATTTCCACAAGACGAAAAATGAATGGGATGAATAGAAAAAGCGGATAGGTGGGGTGGAGAGGGATTGGGAAAGGGATGGCGCTGTGGGGCCAATGGGAAGTTGGTCAGCGTGGTGGTAGCGTCGAGGCGGAAGCTTCGTTTCCAGATTCCAGAGAGGGTTGTTTCTAAACGGGACAACGGTGTGGAGATGATGCAAGAACGGAAATGGGGAATGCGAGTAAAGCCAGCATTTGCAATGAGAACAGCCTGAATGGGATTGGCCTGCGTCCTGCAATTACCAGGTTAGGAAGTACGTTGCAGACTTTGAGAGACCGATGGGCGAAATTGCCGTTTGCCTTTTGGAGTCTGAAATAGACCCCCAAGTAAGTACCCCATATCAGCCCGCCAGAATCCTCACGGGCGTCGCAAGTTCACCCTGAAAAGCTTGCGACGCCCGATCCTCCCTAGCAGCGGATAACAGATAACAGCGATCAGATAGCAGGAAGCGAAGAAGAAGAATTGGCGCCCCGACCGGGTCGGGCCGCAGAGAGGAGCTGCGCGGACGGGTTACCTGCGCAGTTATCGGAATTTCCTTGAGCGGGTCAGGCTGGCCCGGTGGTGAATGTTTGGGCGGAGGGGACTTTCGACTCAAAGACGGAGGCTGAGCCTCCGTCACAGGGGACGCCCGCTGATGGGCGGGCGTCGGGGAATCTGGCGCGGAGTTGCGATTAGCGAGACACGGTTGTGGCGGCGCTAGGAGCGTCGTTGCTTGCGGCTGCGAAGGGGACGGTGACGGTGCTGTCGAGACGCGCGAGGAGGCCGGTTTGCGCGGGCATGTCAACTTCCTTGCCCTTGCGGGCGACGACGTAAACGGCGCCGGCGGCGAAGCCGAGGCCCACACCGCGGGCGACGTTGCTGAAAAGGACGCCCATGAGGCTGCCGGCGCCACCGCCGACTACCATGCCCAGAGCGTCACCTTTATAGTCGTGTTTTTCCTGGATGAGCTCGCCTTCGGTGATTTTGACGTCGCGACGCGGCTGGCTGTAGGAATCGATGCGCGGCTGGCCAATAGCGATGATGCTCATCTGGACGGGAATGAGGCGGCTGTCAATTTCGATGCTTTTGAAGGCGAGGTTCATGTACGACTGGCCGCGGAAGAGCGAAAACATTTTCGCTTTCTGAATGGTGCCGACGACGCCGTGAATGCGGGTGCCGGCGGGAAGAATCACGCGGCTATCGAAGGAAACGGGTTGCGCGAGAACGGCGATGAAAGGGTCACCTTCGCGGCTGGAGGTGCTGCTGACGGGAGTGAGCAGCGTGAGATGGATTTCGGTGCCCTGAATGACCTTGCGGGGCTCGGCGTAAGCGGGCGTGGGCAGAACGGCGGAAACGGCTAGCGAAACAACCAAAATAAAACACAGAACGGCTTTCATGAGAATCCTCCTGCTGCACGTGCGTGCAGGTTTGATTCTCCGTAACGTGGAGAGAGGCCCCTTGCGGGTGGCTCGGCGCTGGCGCGCGGACCTGGCTTCCGCTGCGAACGGAAACGAGGCGGTTGGGGAGGAACTCCAACCTGAGGAAAGAGTAGTGGAGAAACAAAGTCGATGCAACCCTGTTGCGGGGCGGATTGCAGAAGAAGGTACTGGGGAGCGCGGGGACGGATGGTCCGGGGCGGGCGCATTGATTTGCATTCGGCGAGAGTGGGAGTAAACTCTCGGGCAATACCAATGAAGCATAACCAGAGGAAACCCGGGGGTAATGCATGAAATTGCTTCACCGTATCCCGCGCATGATGCTTCCCGCATTGTTGTTCGCTGTTGCCGGCACCCCGCATGGTTTCGGACAAACCAAGCCAAGCGACGGGATGCCTCAGACTCCGACAATTAAGGTGCGCACGGGACTGGTGCTGATACCGGCGGAAGTCACCGATGCCAAGGGAAACCGCGTCACGGACATGAAGAAGGAAGATTTTGTGGTGCTGGAGAACGGGAAGAGGCAAGAAATCGAACTGTTTGACCACATAACCACGAAGGCAGAGGTGATGAAGCCGGTGGCCGTGCCGGCGGGAGTATTTACAAATATAGTTCAGCAAGGCGGAAATCGGGTCACCATCTTCGTGCTGGACCTGGTGAATTCAAAAATCGAAGAGCAGAAGGAAGCCCGCAAACAATTGCTTGACTTTCTGTCGAAGTCACTGGACGAACAGGAGCCGGTGTGTTTGATCGCGGTCAACGAAAAAGGCGCATGGCTGCTTCATGGGTTCACGACCGACCCGAAGGTGTTGCTGGAAGCGCTGAACAAGGTGAAGCAAGAGCGGACGGACTTGGACGCCCCGGGGAGAAATCCGGAAGAAGAGATCTACCGGATGGTCCAGGGTACGAATACCAAAAACGCGGGGGCGAACGCGGCGATGGAAGCGTCGCGGTTGAACATACTGGAGATGGAAAGCGCGTTTCAAGACGTAAGCGCGGGGGAACGGATCCGCTTGACGCTGTTGGCGCTGCTGGAAATCGCGGACGCGTTTGTAGGCATCCCTGGTAGGAAGTCCTTGATCTGGGCGACGGCAGGATTTCCATTTGATATGGGAGATGAATCGGCGTTTGAAAGAAGCGGAGCGCTGCAGAGTCTGGGACAACAGGGTCTCATCCCGCTGTACGAGCAGACCTGGCGAACGCTGGAATCTGCGAACATTGCGGTGTATCCCCTGGATGTGAGCGAATTGGTGAATCCGGGTTACGTCAGCGCGGGAATTGGAGTACCACTGCCCCGGCACACGATGCTGGACATGCATGTGGCGAATCTGGAGAATTTCGCAAACATGACCGGAGGGAAATTCTGCGACCGGAGCATGGACGCGGGGAAATGCTTTAAGGAGGCGGCCAACGATTCGTCGGATTACTACCTGTTGGGAATCTACGACAAGAGCGGCACGGAGAAACCGGGATGGAGGAAGTTGAGCGTGCGGTCGATGCGCAGCGACGTGCGAATCCGGGCACGGAGCGGCTACTACCTTAATGCGGCGGCGCACGACCCGCCGACGGACACCAAACTGATGGAGATGGCCCTGTTTTCGCCATTTGACTACACCGGACTGCCGATGAGCGTGCGGTTAATGGAACCGGCGGCCGGCAGCAAACCTGGAGTGAAGAAGGTGGGTTTTGTGTACTCTATTCCGGCGGAGGCGGTGCGAATTGATGCAGAAGCTGGAAACCAACTTCGACTGGAGTTCGGGGCGGTGGCCCGCGACTCGACGGGAAAAATGGTGGGCAATTTCAGCAAGGTGGTCGAGGGGAAGATGAGCGAAACGCAAGCCCGGCAAGTACGCGAGAAAGGGATTTTGTTCACCGGCACGATGGAGCTGGGGTCGGGAGAATATTCGTTGAGTTTTGCGGTGATGGACAAAGTGAACGAAAACACGGGAAGTGTGATGGCACCCTTGAAGGTGGAGTAAGCGCGCTTTGACGACGAGATGTGTGTGCTAGACTGAAAGAGCAGTCGTGGAGATGGCGACTGCCGAATCGTGGAACTTCGGGCTTCGTGCAACGAGGTCCCGCGAACCCCGCCAGGCCCGGAAGGGAGCAACGGTACCGGGTTAGCCGAGTGTGCCCCGGAGACCCCGAAGTTCCTCGATTTGGATGAAGAGGTAATCGGTAATCAGTTAGAGGCTAGCGGCGAGCAGATAACAGCAAGCAGGAAGCGGTTGATCGGTGGTTTGTCGGTGGTACATCCCGCTATAAATTGATTTGGAAGTATTTTTGGGGCGAGAGGATTTTGCGTCGCGGCTGCATGTGTGTGTCAAGTGGCGAATGGCGCTCGCCTCGGAAGGCGGCCGCTACGAGAGGCACGGTGGAATGAATACTAGGTTTTGACTTTTGTAGCGCGGACGCTGAAAATGCAAGACACGTATGACTTACCAAGTGATTGCGCGGAAGTGGCGGCCGCAGACGTTTGCGGATCTGGTGGGGCAGGAACATGTGACCGAGACGCTGGCGAATGCGATCAAGAAGGATCGCGTGGCGCATGCGTATATTTTCTCGGGTGCGCGCGGCGTGGGGAAGACTACCGCAGCGCGGATTCTGGCGAAGGCGCTGAATTGCGTGAACGGGCCGACGGCGACTCCATGTGGAGTGTGCGACGCGTGCAAGGAGATTGCGGCGGGGACTTCGCTGGATGTGATTGAGATTGACGCGGCGTCGAACCGCGGGATCGACCAGATACGCGAGTTGCGGGAGATGGTGCGGTATGCGCCGGCGGCTTCGCGGAGCAAAGTGGTGATTCTGGACGAAGCGCACATGCTGACGGGTGAGGCTTCGAACGCGCTGCTGAAAACTTTGGAAGAACCGCCGGAGCGGGTGATTTTCGTGATGGCGACGACGCAGCCGGAGGATCTGGAAGATACGATCCGGTCGAGGTCGCAGCATTTTCATTTCCGGGCGCTGACGTTCAATGAGATTACCAACCGGCTGAAGTACATCGCTTCGAAGGAAAATCTGAAAATTGATGATGGCGCGCTGGCGGTGATTGCGCGAATGGCGGAAGGCAGCATGCGCGACGCGCTGTCGCTGCTGGAGCAGGCGCGCGCGTATTGCGGCGACGATATACAGGATCAGGCGGTGCGGGATTTACTGGGCGTGGTGCCGGAAGACGCGCTGAACGAACTGGTCCAGGCGATTGCGGAGCAGTCGGCGGAGCGGGCACTGGGGCTGGTGCACCGGTTCCAAAAAGAGGGACGCAACTTGCAGCATTTTTGCCGGGAGGCCATCCGGCACATGCGGAATTTGCTGATCGCGCGGGTTTGCGGGGCGGATTCGGATTTGCTGGCGGCGACGCCGGATCAGCGGCCGGGACTGGCGAAGGCCGCGGCTCTTTTCAGCGAAGAGGACTTGACGCGGCATTTTCAGATTTTGTTGCAGACGGATGATGCGCTGCGGCGGGCGATGGATCCGCGCGTGCATTTGGAGATGGGATTGTTGCGGATGGTAAATGCGGCGCGGTTGGGTTCGCTGGAGGAATTACTGGCGGAGACCAAAAGCGCGGGCGGCGGGAATTCGGGTGGAGGATCGGCGGGGCGCGGGGCGGGTTCCGCGGCGGCGGCGTTGCCTTCGCGGTCGGTATCGGCGAGCGCGGTTGGCGTTGGGAGTTTTGCTGAGAAGCGGCCCGCGTCCCTTCCTTCGTCAGAGCAAGCAGAAGGCGGGCCCTACAAACTTGAAGAGAAGGCGCCCGCTTCGGAAAGCGGCCGCTACAAGGGCGAAGAGAGAGCCGAGGTGAAGCCTGGTGCGATTGCTGTGAGTGCGTCTGGGGCGGCGGTGGCGCCGGCTTTGGAGGCGAACGAGAAAATCGCGGCATCATTTGGTGTGGGGATGACGGCTGAGAGTTCGCTTGTGGATGGGAAAGGCGCACAGGCAGGAGTGCCTGTGCCACAGGCGGCGACTGCTGTTAAGGTGCGCTCGGCGGAGGTTATCGCGGCGGGAATGGACGTCGCACAGGTGACGGAAATCAAGGTGGGGATTCAGGCGCAGCAGAAATTTATTGGGGAGTTGCTGGAACATTCTTCGCGATGGGAGTTGGAAGGCGCGGAGTTGCGAATTTATTTTCCGGCGGAGAAGAGCACGTTCGCGGGATTGATTGAAGGGCGCGACACGCTGGAAAAAATCCGTAGCGTTTCAGGCAAGGTACTAAGGCGAGCGGTGCGCGTCTGTGCTAAGCTTGAAACTGGCACGGCGAAGGGTGCGAATGCATCGCGAGTCGCGAGCAGTACGCAGGAAATTCGCGCGCGGTTCGAGAACGACCCGATGGTGAAGTCGATGTTGCAGCGGTTCGGCGGGAGAATTTCCGAAGTGCGGCGGCCCGGCGAGGAATAAGCCACACGGCAAAGTGAGGCTGACCATGAACATGGAAGTGAACGCCCTACAACAAATGCTTTCGCGGCTGCGGCAAGTGCAGGAAGACTTGCAACAGCAGGTGAACTCGGTTGCAGTGGAGGCGTCGGCCGGCGGCGGCATGGTGACCGTGAAGATGAACGGCCAGAAGCAAGTGCTGGACGTGAAGATTGAACCGGAAGTGTTTGCGGGCAAGGATCAGGAAATGCTGCAGGACCTGGTGCGGGCGGCGGTGAATGAAGCGTCGCGACGCGTGGACGACGAACTGGCGAACCAGATGAAGAGCCTGGCGGGGGGAATTCCCGGCATGGCGGGATTGAAGATTCCCGGATTGTTTTAGAAGGCCATCGACAGTAAGCGAAGAAATTTCCCAAGAAATCATGGACGCCGCGCCTTTTATGTGGCGTGGTGTCTCCTGAAGGGTTGCGCGTGCTGGCCCTGCAATTCCGTGCATGTGGTGACCATGCCGATGGCGCACCATGGGCAGAAGACGGTGGAGAAGTCTTATGTGGTGTTCCACCCGTATCGCGGGCATTTTTTCCTGGCGGAGATTTGGGCGGCGGGACAGGAGAAGGGGCGAGAACTGCTGGAGACTCGGGAAGAACAGCAATTGGCGAAGCGGGAGAAGATGGTGAAGGTGAATGTGCCGGAGACGTTGAGTGCGGCGAAGTAGGGTCGGGCGATGGAGTGGTCTGATGAGCAACGAGAAGGACGGGAGTTTGCGGAGTGGAGCGGATTCCCGTCTAACAAGCGCGCGGATCCAGGGAATACTTGAGCGGGTCAGTTTCCGGGAGGCACGTCAATCGGGCACTTCACCAGTTTTTGGTTTACTCTGCCCGCTTTGAATCCGAGATTTGAGCATCGATATTACCGATTCTGGAGACTTGTAGGCATATGGTGACAAGACAATCTGATTGTCCTTAGAAATGACGTGATAACTTGACGTGTAGTAGGCATAGAGGCCCCAGAACCAAATATTGTTGACCAACAACGCTACGCCGCCCACAATTTGCAGAACTCTCGTCCACACCTGCCACGCTTCAAAGCCCAGAATGCGCATGCCTTAATTTTATCTTGGGTGGCTCCGCCAGCCGGATTAATTTGAACGCGTGTTAGGTCTCCATAAATCGCCTAACCGGAGACTGAGCGAATGCGCGAAAATTTGCGGAGAGGGGCGGCTTGTGTTAACTAAGGAGCATGGCTGATTTTGCTGCTCCTGTTGAAAGATTGATTGAGGAACTGAAACACCTGCCGGGGATTGGGGCGAAGACCGCGCAACGGCTGGCGTTTTATTTGCTGCGGATACCGGCGCAAGACGCGCTGGCCTTGGCGGATGCGATTCGCGACGCGAAAGAGAAGATTCGGACGTGCTCCGTTTGCCACAACATTACGGATGCGGATCCGTGCCTTTATTGCACTGGGGCGAACCGCAACAAACGGACGATTTGCGTGGTGGAAGAGCCGCACAACATTCTGGCGATTGAGAAGACGCGGACGTTCAGCGGGATGTATCACGTACTGGGCGGGGCGCTTTCGCCGCTGCAGGGACGCGGGCCGGACCAGTTGAACATCAAGAGCTTGATCGAGCGGTTGAAGGGCGGAGACGTCGAAGAGATAATTATGGTGACGAATCCGACGGCGGAGGGCGAGGCTACGGCGGTATATTTGTCGAAGCTGCTGAAGCCGCTGGGAGTGCGGGTGACGCGAATCGGCGTGGGGATTCCGGTGGGCGCGGATCTGGAGTACGCGGATGAGATTACGATGTTGAAAGCGATGGAGGGGCGGAGAGAGTTGTAGGAGTTAGCGCGAGAGAGGATTGGTGGATCCCTGGAGAGGTTTTCCGGGGATTATTTGTTGGAGAGAGATGAAGTAACGAATCAAGGACGAAAGGCGGAAAGAATTAACGCGGAGGACGCGGAGGAAGAGGAGAAAAACCGCACCCTGAAGTGCGCAGGGTGCGGCACCCACGGTCTGGGAAGGGGAAAACGAGGGGGACTGGAGAGCTAGTACGTACAGAATGATTGTCCTCTAGGCAAGTGGGACGAATCAGGATAAAGTGCAGGCCTGCGGTGGAAGTCCCCGTCAATCGCTGCTGGTTCCGTGAGGATCTGGCGTAGGAGGTGCCCAGATGCCAGGACTGGAGCACTACATGTCGCAGTATGACCATGAGCACCATTCAACGTGGAACAAGGTATTGCATGGAATTGGAATTCCGCTGATTTTTGCGGGGCTGATCCTGCTGGCGCTGATGAAATGGCGCTGGGGGGTTGGGTGTTTTGTTGGCGGCTGGCTGCTGCTGTTCCTGGGCCATCGGATCGAGGGCAACAAGCCGGCGTTTTTTCAGGGACCCGTGTATTTGCTGGTGGGGCCGATCTGGGTGGCCAAGGAGCTCTGGGATACCCTGACGGGATCGCAGAGCGGGCAGGATGCTACGGCCGAGAAGAAGTCGTAAAGGATTATAGACAAAGAAGTTAAGAAATGGTACGGCGACGATGCAGAACGAACCGGGCGGCCCCGATTTGACGGACGACACGAGCGAAATGCCTACAGAGGGCGCAACGAACAGTAGCGAAGAGTTGAGGAAGCGGCGGAGCACGCGGATTGTGCAGGCCGTGCCGCTGACGGTTACGGGTGTGGATGCCTTGGGCCGGCCATTTGCAGAGCGGACCTCGACGCTGATTATCAATTGCCACGGATGCCGGTACCAATCGAAACATTACGTCTTGAAAAACATGTGGGTGAACCTGGAAGTCCCGCATCCGGAACAGGGGCATCCCCCACGGCGGGTGCGCGGGAAGGTGGCGTGGATCCAGCGGCCACGTACGGTGCGACAACTTTTTCAAGTGGCGTTGGAGTTGGAGTCGGCGGGCAATGCGTGGGGGATTGCATTTCCTCCTGACGATTGGTTCGGGTTTCCGGAAGAGAGCAAGTTTTTGTCGAATCCGTCTTCGCCCATGGATTTGCCGCCAAGCATCGGGATGCCAACACTAGGCGAGGCGCCGCTGCCGATCGTGGAAGCGGAGCCGGGCGTGGCGACACCGGATAATGTGCGGGTCTTCCCTGCCCCGGCGAGCGCGACCGATGCGTCTTTGCAATTGGCACGGCAAGTGGCGCGATTGCTGGCGGAAGCGAAACAACAGATTCATACTGCGGCGAAGGAAGCGGCCGTACAAGCGGTGGCTACGGAACGCCGGGTGAGCGGCGAAGAGTGGGAACAGAAGTACACCGCCTTTCGGGAAGAGGTAGCGCGCGAGACGGCGCAGGCCATCGGAACGATCCAGGAAGAAACCGAGGCGCGGGCGCGAACAGCGCAAGCGGCAGCGGCGGAGTCATTGAAGGATGAGCTGCCCCGGTGGCTCGCGCCGCAATTGGAACAGCTTACACATGAGTTGACGGCGCACCTGGCAAGAGAAGGCGCGATTCAGCGGGATCAGCACGAAAAGCAGTTGGCCAGCGCCCAGGACACGCTGCAAACGCTATGCACGCAAGCAGCGGACGCGGCAGCGAAGCTGCGGACTCAAGCGGAGCAGGTGGAGTCGCACGTTTCCGAGCGGCTGAAAGCGGTCACGCAGCAGGCCGAAGAAGAAGCGCGGCAGCGAGACGCGGTCGCTGGGGCGCAGCGAGAGAAGCTGGGCGAAGTTCTGAACGACATTCAACAACAGGTGGGCGCAACCTTTGCCGAGGCGCAGAATGCGCTGCGCGAGAGGATGGCGCAGGAGTTGAGCGGAGCGCAGCAACTGGCAGCCGCGGCGCTGCAGGAGCAGGCCAACCGGCTGCGCGAAGAGTTGAAGCAGGAGGCTGCGACACAGGCCTCGTCGGTGGCGGGTTCGCTGGGTGGCAAAACAAAAGAGCTGGAAGAGACGTTGACGCGGGCGAATCAGGCGACCGAACGCCTGCAGCAGTTTGCCGGGCGGATCGACACCGTGCAGCAGCAGGCGATTGGCGGGTTCCAATCGCAGTTGGACGATGTTTTGAGCCTGCATCGCAATGAATTGCACCGGCAATCGGACGCGCTGTTCGAAGAGATTCATGCGCGCATTCGCAGCAGCTTCGAGGCGGCAAACAGCGAGGCTTTGGAGAAGTTCGAGCAACACGTGGAGTCGATGGTGCAGCCGCACATTACGCGTACGGAAGAGGCGGTGCACAGGCTGGCGGGAGGCAGGTCGCTGCTGGATGCCGCCATGACCGTGCAGCAGGACCGGATACGGAATTCGGCGGACGAGGCGTTTGCGGAGTCGCTGGCGCGCTTCCGTGAGAATCTGGGAACCGTGGAGCAGGTGCTGAGCGAATCGGCGCAGGGGATCACCTCGCGGCACCTGGACGAGCTGGAAACGAAAGCGGTGGACCTGAAGCACCACACGCTGGAAGAGATGTTCAAGTCCGCGGAGTGGTACGAGAAGAAAGCGCAAACGCAACTGCAGAGTTCAACGGAAAAAATGGTGGAACAGGCGGGAACGCAATTGCGAGAGAAGGCCGGCGAGGTCTCCAGCCTGTTTGCGAGCGAACTGAACCATGCGAGCCGCAGCTACGTGGACCAGAGCCACCGGCAACTGGAAGAGACGGTGCGCGACGCGTTTGAACGGGTGCGGATATTGTTTACGGAAGCGGCGGACACGACGTCGGCGGCGTTCACGGATGAGATTCAGCGGAACGCGCGGCAGGAGCTGGAAGGGTTCATGGAGTTGATGCAGAAGACCGTGGAACAGTCGCGGGAACGCCTGGATGCGGCGCGGGAAGAGCTGAGTTACAAGGTGACGATGGAGCAGGAAGAGTTTCTGCGGCGATTCCAGCACGGGTTGGGCGAAGCGGTGAACCGCGGTCTGGGGGAATCGCAAGGAAAATTGCAGGCGGAGTTTGCGTCGCTTTGGGAATCGTGGCGAAAGATGAACGAGACGCAACAGGCGGAGATTCGCAGCGGGTTCCACAAGATGGGCGATGAGGCGGTCGGCGAATTCCGCGGGCGGCTGGAGAATATTTCGAATTCCTGGATGGTGGCTACCGTGGCGACATTGAATCATCAATCGCAGGATGTGATTGCGCAGATTGCGGCGACGGCGGAGGAGAAGCTGCGGGAGGCCTCGTCGGAGGTGTTCGCGACGTTTGGGGAGACCCTGCGAGAGAAGTTGCAGCAGATTGCGGCGGGGTTTGAGAAGGGGCGCGGGGCGAAGGCGTGATGGGCCGCAGTCTTGCGGACACGGATGACGGCGAACGGATAGCACGTAACAGATAGCAAATAACAGCGAGCAGGAAGCTTTAGAGACTGCGCGAATCTTCGTTTTTTGTTGCGGATTACACCTCAATAGCGGGCGCTTCGCTCTCGCACTCCATGGTTGGGCTTGCCGGGCTGAAGCCCGGCGCCTAGATCTGCTTCGGCAGACCACAAGGAACGACTAGAACCTGTATAATTCCCGATGGACTATGGCGAATCGGGCTTATCTGCGCGTGTGGACACGCGACTTTTCGGAACAAACCATGATCGCGGAGCTGGCGCGGTTTTTAACCACGGCGCCCGTGTCGGAGCCGCCCAACGGCTTTCAAATGCTGACGGTACAGCCGGTGGACTACACGGAGCCGGCGGAGGTGGAGTGGGATTTGCGGGAGGCCAAATATGGGCCGCCAGAAATCGCCGCGCTGGCGATCCAGCATTTGAACGCGGATACTGCGTTTATTGTGGATGCTAGGTGGGAATTGTGGAGTTTCGACATTGAGACGCTGAAGTGGGCAAACGGGCCGCAGCCACTGACGCTGATTTGCCAGGGGGCGTTGTTTGAAGATGCTGCCGCGGCGAGCGAGGGGCAGTTTGTGGCCGACCTGGGATTTGAGCACTTGTTCACAGGGCATGCGGGATTGCTTGCCCCGGGGGCAGCCTCGAACCCGTTTGAGAGTTCGGACCATCCGGTGGAGAAGAGGTTTCGGGCGTGGATGGGCAGCGGGGAGAATCTCAAGCAATATCACCAGCGGACGCGGGAGAACATCCAAAAACTGTTCGGATGGGTGGAGGCGGTGCAGGCGGCGCTGCCCGTGGAGCGGAGCGTGTTGTGGAGCGAGGGCGAGGAGAATTTTGAGGCGAGACTGGATGCGATTTTGGGGCAGAGATAGAGGAAGGTACTCAGTGATCAGTTTAGGAGAGAATGATGACCGGCGAATGGCGTCGCGCATGTGTCCCGGCCGCCCGTCGCAGCGGGCGGGTGCTTTTTGCCGTGATTCTGTTAACGGCACTTGCCCGAGCGCAAACGGCGCCGAAGGCTGCGGCAAAGAAGGCGGCGACGACGAGGGCGAATGAGTTGACGCTGGCAGGATTGCGGCCGGGGAAAGACTACCTCTCAAGAGTGCGTCAACTCTACGGTGAGCAAGACCGGATTGGATCGAAGGTTTATTCTGCAGACGTTTGGGAATTCATTTACGCTGGGGACAGATTTCTCTATCTGATCGTAAACGCAGATAAACAAGAGAAGATACAAACTGTCCGCGTCCTGGAGGACCACCCTGACGGAATCGGATATCCGTTGAAGTACTCCAAGATTCCGAGTCGGAGGCTAGCGAGCGGACTAGGGGCTGCGGTTGGGGACAGTTGCTCGACCGTGGAGAAAATTTTTGGGGAACCGGAATCGAGGAGTCCTAGCACCCGGAACCACCAGTCGCTAGAATTGTTGTATTACGCCTTTGACTGGGCGGGAGAGGATGTACCTCAAGTAATGGAAGTATTATGTTCGAAGAACCCAGACGGGAAACACTCCCAGGTTGAAGAGATAACGCTGGCGGCGCCGAGTTTGTAGGGGATGGTAACGAGCGGATTTATTGCGGACGGATTTGATTACGCATCGGTCGAAGGCGCGTCTACTTCAGAAAGGATCGGAATGGGGAGTCGCTCAGGTCGGAATCTTTGCGCAGGAACCTCAGGGACTAAAGCCCCGCATCCCTGCACGGTTTACGGCACGGCTGAAGCCGTACCCTCCCGCAAAGTGCGCAACCGACTGTTTTCATTGGCGTGTTTGGCGGCGGGATTGTTGGTGATGGGATGCGGTGCCGAGCCGCCGAAACCTGCGGCGACGGCGGAGACCAAACCGGCTGAATCTGCGATTCCACAAGACGTGCAAGATGTAGCCAAGGCGCTGCTGGGAAGCGAAACTCAGGTACTGCTCTATGGCGACCTGGCGAAGACCGGGAAGCAGCAGGTGTTGGCGGCAAACGTGGTGCCGAACACGCCGAAGAGCGTGGTTGCGGGAACGGTAGTGACCCGCGCAGTGGTGGCGGAGAATGACGACGGCAAGTGGGTGGAGCTAATGCGCGCCGACGAATTCCTGAAAAACCCGAAGGGATTTTTGGGATTGACGCCGCTGACGTCGGTGACCGGATGGAAGCTCCAGTATGAGCAGAGCCCGGAAAAAGGGATGACCATGTACTTCACGCCGATCAAGGCGGGAAGCAACGAGCGGACGCTGCCGATTGCGGTGTCCTGGAACCCGGCGACGAAGCGGTACCAATCGATGGACCTTACCTACCAACATTTCCTTCTCGAAGCTCCTTCCCTGGAAAGCCCGAGGTCCATGCTGCGATGAGCACTTCGGCCGCAGTTCTGCGCGCGGGCGGGCCAACGAAACCGGGTGTGTCCACGTGGGAGAACTTGCGCGGGCTGTGGCCATATCTGGCGCGGTATAAGGGTTCAATCGCACTTGGAATGGTGACCTTGTCGCTGATGGGACTGATTGGAAACCTGGTGCCACTGGCGACGGGAATCATCACGGATACGCTTGCAGGAAGCGCACGGCCCTTCGAAATGGCAATGCATGGATCGCAAAACGTTCCGCCCCTGAGCTGGCTAAGTGACCTGGTGCCGTATTACGGATCGCACAGCAAGAGAACGCTGGAAATTTATTGCCTGATATTGATCGTGTGCATTGGATTGAAGGGCGTACTGTCGTTTGCCACGCGTTGGATTCTGATCGGGATTTCACGGGACATCGAATTTGATATCCGTAACGACTTGCTGGACCGGCTGCTGGTGATGGAACCGGAGTTTTACGTGCGCAATCGCACAGGCGAACTGATGTCGAGGGCAACCAACGACCTGAATGCGGTGCGCATGGTGCTGGGCCCGGGAATCATGTACAGCGGCACGACGATTGTGACCATGTTGCTGGCGATTTCGGTGATGGTGGTTTTGTCGAAATCGCTGACGCTGTGGGTGCTGCTGCCGGTGCCGGTAGTGGCGATTGCGGTGCGGCACTTCGGAAAAGTAATTCACGAACTCTACGAAAAGATCCAGGCGGCGCTGGCGACGCTTTCGGCCAAGGTACAGGAGAATTTGTCCGGGGTGCGAGTAATTCGGGCGTACGCGCAGGAACAGGCAGAGATTCGCGGATTCGACGAGCCGAACCGCGAGTACGTGGCGAAGAACGTGCAACTTATTCGGACGTGGAGCATGTTCATGCCGTCACTGCAGTCGCTGATCGGGACGACATTCCTAATAGTCCTGTGGCAGGGCGGCTACCGATTTCTGCACGGGCAGATGTCGCTGGGCTCGTTGATCACCTTCAACACATATTTGAATTTCCTGGTGTGGCCGATGATTGCGCTGGGTTGGGTGACGAATATCTTCCAACGCGGCGCTGCTTCCATGGGGCGGCTGAATTACATTTTGACCGCCAAGCCCCAGATTGACGACCGGGGCGCAAAGGTTCCGAAGGACGCGCGGATCAACGGGGAGATCGAGTTCCGGAACCTGACGTTTGCTTATCCGACCTCGATTGCGGGCAACGCGCCGAAAGGCTCGAACGGGAAGGGTGGCGAAGCGCGTCCGGTGATTAAGAATGTAAATCTGGAAATTCCCGCGGGATCGACGCTGGCGATTATCGGGCCAACGGGCAGCGGGAAGACGACGCTGGCGGCGCTGATTGCGCGGCTGTGGGAAGCACCAGCGGGAGAGATTCTAATTGACGGGCGGCCGATTCAGGAATGGCCGCTGGAGACGCTGCGGCGGGCGATCGGTTACGTGCCGCAGGATACGTTCTTATTTACCGAAACGGTTGGAGAAAATATCGCGTTTGGAACGGAGAAATACGACTTGGAGCAGGTACGGGAGGCGGCTGCAATCGCAAGCCTCGAAGGCGACATCCAAGATTTCGCGAATCAGTACGAGACGATGGTGGGTGAGCGCGGCATCACCCTATCCGGCGGGCAGAAGCAACGCTCGGCGATCGCACGAGCGATTGTACGGGATCCGCGGATCCTGATTCTGGACGATTCCCTTTCGGCGGTGGATACGCAGACAGAAGAAAAGATTTTGAGCCGGTTGCGGGGCGTGATGCGCGGGCGGACGACGATCCTGATCGCGCACCGGACGTCCACGGTGCGGGACGCGGACCAGATCGTGGTGTTAAAGGACGGCGAATTGGTGGAGCGCGGAACGCACGAGGAGTTGCTGACGCGGCGCGGGTATTACGCGGATTTGTACCAGAAGCAGTTGCTGGAAGAAGAGCTCGAGCGGGCATGAGCAATATTCACGAAGAAGAGGCGTTAGGCAAGGCATACGACGCGCGATTAATGCGGCGGCTGATGGAGTACATGCGGCCGTACCGGTGGCGGGTGTTTTTTGCGCTGGCGCTGGTGGCGATTGTGACGCCGCTGGAACTGGCGCCACCGATTCTTTTCCAACGCGCGATTGATAATTACCTGGTGCCGGGGATGAACGGGGCCTTGGCAATGCCAATAGCCTGGCGGGGCGTCTTGTTCATCAGCGTCTTCTACCTGGGCGTGCTGGTTTTCGATTTTCTCGCACAGTACATACAAATTCGCATCATGCAGCGTGTCGGGCAGCAAACGATGTACGACATGCGCACGGAGATTTTCGGGCGCCTGCAGAGACTCCCGATGACATATTTCGACCGCAACCCGGTCGGGCGGCTGATGACCCGGGTGACGACGGACGTGGACGCGCTAAACGACCTGTTTGCGGCCGGCGTCGTGACCATGATCAACGACTTTTTCCTGCTGGTAGTAATGGCGGGTCTGCTCTTCAAGATCGATTGGCGGCTGGCGCTGGATGCAATGGCCATCCTGCCCTTTATTTTTGTGGTGACGCTGGTGTTCCGGAAATATGTGCGGGACGCCAACCGGAAAATCCGCACAGCGATTGCGCGAATCAATTCGTTTTTGCAGGAATACATTTCCGGGATGGCGGTGGTGCAACTCTTCAACCGCGAGCACAAAGCGCGGCAAGAGTTCAAAGTGCGCAACCAGGAAAACATGCTGGCTTGGCGCGACGCGATTCTGGCGTATGCGCTCTTTTATCCTGCGGTGGAATTTTTGAGTTTTGCGACGATTGCCCTGATTTACTGGTCGGGCGGCAACCGGATTCTGGGGAATGCGCTGACGTTGGGCGTGCTGATCGAGTTCACCATGTTTGCCCAGCGGTTTTTCCGGCCGATTCAGGATTTGAGCGAGAAGTTCAATATCTTGCAGTCAGCGATGGCGGCATCGGAGCGGATCTTCAAGCTGCTGGACGAACCGATCACCATTGAATCGACGAAGGATGCGCGGCGGATTACGTCGCCGCAGGGAGAGATCGAATTCCGAAACGTTTGGTTCAGCTACCGGAATGTGGAGCAGCCTAAAGATGAGGATTGGGTTTTGCGTGATGTATCCTTCCGGATGCAATCGGGGCAGACGTTCGCGATCGTGGGGCACACGGGAGCCGGGAAGACGACCCTAATCTCGCTGCTGCTGCGTTTCTATGACATCCAACGCGGGCAAATTCTGCTGGACGGCGTGGACATCCGGCTGCTGGATTTGCAGGAGTTGCGGAAGCAGTTTGGGATTGTGCTGCAGGATCCGTTTTTGTTCAGCGGAACGATCGAGTCTAACATCCGGCTGGGAACTCCAGGGATCACGCGGAAGAATGTGGAGCACGCCTTGGAGGAGATCGGGCTGGGCGAATTCATCAGGTCGCTGCCGCAGGGCGTCGAGACGGAAGTGAACGAGCGCGGCTCGACGCTGTCGGTGGGGCAGCGGCAATTAATCAGCTTTGCGCGGGCGCTGGCGCACAATCCGCGGTTTTTGATTCTGGATGAAGCCACTTCGAGCGTGGATACCAAGACCGAGCTCTTGATCCGTGAGGCGCTGGACCGGCTGTTGAGCGGGCGAACCGCGCTGGTGATCGCGCATCGGCTGAGCACGATTCAGCACGCGAATCGGATTCTGGTGTTCCACAAAGGCCGCCTGCGCGAAGAGGGTGCCCATCAGGAGTTGCTGGCGCAGCGCGGAATTTACTACCGGTTATACCAGTTGCAGTACAAGGAACAGGAATTGCACGATGCGAACGGCGTGGCGACGCTTGCGGGGTCACCGATATTCCCAGCACCGACGCCGGCCAGCGACTGAGCACACTTTCAAATGCCCTCCATTCCAATCCTGCTTTCCGCTGGCGAAGCGTCCGGCGACATGTACGCTGCGCGGCTGGCGACGGCACTGAAAGAGCGCATGGATGTGGAACTGTTCGGCATGGGCGGGCCGCACATGCGCGCGGCGGGCGTGGAGCTCATCACGGACTATTCGGAAGTTGCGGTGGTGGGCATCACGGAAATCGTGAAGCACCTACCTTCCCTGCTGCGGGCGATGGAGAGATTGGTGACGGCGGCGGAAAAACGGCGGCCGGCGCTGGCGATCCTGACGGATTTCCCCGGGTTTCACCTGCGGCTGGCGCGGAAGCTGAAGCCAAAGGGCGTGCGAAATATTTATTACGTCTGCCCGCAATTCTGGGCGTGGCGGCCGTGGAGGGTGAACCTGGTCCGGCGGCGGTTCGCAAAAGCGTTGTGCATTTTTCCGTTTGAGGAGAAATTTTTTGCGAATGCGGGAGTGCCGACGAAATTCATCGGGCATCCACTGGTGGGCGCGGTGCAGGCGACAATGGACCGGCGGGAATTCTGCGAAGAACATAACCTGGACGCGAGCCGGTCGATTGTGACGATTTTGCCCGGCAGCCGCACAGGGGAACTGACGCACCATTTGCCAGTGCTGCGGGAGGCTTGCGCGCAGATCAACGGAAGGGTGGCGGCGCAATTTGTGGTGGCGGCCGCGCGAGCGCAGGATGTGGAGGTGCTGAAGGCGGACTGGCCGGCCGGG
Organism: uncultured Acidobacteriota bacterium; assembly: GCA_963781995.1. Taxonomy (GTDB): domain Bacteria; phylum Acidobacteriota; class Terriglobia; order Acidiferrales; family UBA7541; genus Acidiferrum. The sequence continues at coordinate 965,590 of CAWAHR010000002.1, forward strand.
TTGGTGGTGCGGGTAGTGGTGGGCGAGACGTACAACGCGATAGCGGCGGCGAACGCGGCGATTATATCGAGCGGCACGGCGACAGTGGAAACAGCGCTGCTGAATGTGCCGATGTTGGTGATTTACCGGGTTTCGCCGTTGACAGCTACGCTGGCAAAACCCCTTGTACGGACGCCGTATTTTGCGATGGTGAACCTGATCGCGGAGAAACGCGTGGTGCCGGAACTGGTGCAGGACGATTTCACGCCGGAGCGCGTGGCGGGGGAGACGCTGCGGCTGCTGCAGGAGCCGAATGCGCGGGAAGCCCAGCGGCGGGGACTCGAAGAGGTCCGCAAGCGCCTGGGCCCGCCAGGAGCGGTGGAACGCGCGGCCGATGAAATCGTAGGCATGCTGGCGGGAACGGCTGGCAACGCTTTCTGAGGGATTGTTATCCTATATACATCGTCCGCAGGTGCAGATCTGAAAGGAACTCGATGAAGCGACGGCAAAAGGTTAGGGGTGCGTGCTGGGTTTTCGTGGCATTTCTGGTGGCAACCTTTTGCAAGCCGTCGGCTGCGCAGGTAACACGCCCGCCGAATTTTCTCGCCGAGCATTACGAACTCTCCGCTTATCTGGACACCGCAGGGCAGACGATCAATGCGATCGTAAAGGTGGAATTTCGCGCGCAGGATGTTTCACAGATTGTGCGCGTGGAGCTGCACGAGAATCTGGAAGTGAGAGAAGTGAAGGGCGCGGATGGAAAGGTGCTTTCGTTCCAGAGGGAGCCTGATAATCCGCTGAATTTGACGGTAACGCTGCCGGCGCCGGTGGCCACCGGGAAAACAGTCACACTGGTGTTTGCGTACGGCGGATTGCTGGCGAATGAAGAGAACAGCCCGGTGCCGAATATGAAGGTGGCGGCGATCGGGAAAGAGTGGGCGTATCTGCTGCTGCCGGCGAGGTGGTTTCCGCTGACAAATTATCCCTCGAACCGGTACACGGGGATATTCAAGCTGAATGTGCCGGACACGATGGCGGTGGCGGGAACGGGAAAGGCGGAGGCGCCGCAGCCATTGACGCCACGCGCGGCGGCGGAGGGCGGGCGTTTGATGTACACGTTTCGCTGCGAGCGAAAGGAACCGAACGGGTCCTTCGTAGCGGGACCCCTGCAACTGAGCCCGAAACAGGCGGAAGGCGTCAATGTTGCCGTGTATGCGCCGCGCGCCGATTCGGGAAAGGTGCAGGAGTTCGCGAACGCGGTGGCGCACCAGGAGATTATTTTTTCCGATATGTTCGGGGAACTCCCCGACACCGACATGACCGTGATTGAACTGCCCGACGGAACGCTGCGAACTTTTTCCGGGCCGGGCGTGGTGATGCTTAGCCACCGGCTGTGGGATCCAAAGTACAGCGACCGCACGCTGAGCGAGTTGGTAGCGACGCAATGGTGGGGCAACCGCGTGTTGCCCGCGAGCACGGGCGATGTGTGGATCAGCGAGGGGCTGGCGCGATACTCGGAAGAATTGTACGCCGAGCAGGCCATCGGAAGAGAGGCGGGGCTGCGGGCGCTGGACGAGTTTGCGGTGGGTGCACTGATGTACGAGGATCCTGTGCCGGTGGCGCAATCGGCGCGGCTGGTTCCCTATTCGGGGGAATACCGCTCGGTGGTGATGAACAAGGGAGCGATGCTGTTCCACATGCTGCGGGCGCAGATGGGGGATTTGGCGTTCAAGTCGCTGCTGCATTCGTTTTACGCAAAATACCAGGGCAAGACGGCGACGATGGCGGACTTTGAGAACATGGCGATTGCAATGGCGAACTCCGGGGTGAAGCCCGGTCAGGAAGCGCCGAATTTACAGGGATATTTTGCGCAGTGGTTGAATTCGACGGGTGTGCCGGAGTTTACGATTGAGTACGTAGTGTACCGAACGCGCAAGGGATTCCGGATCGTGGGGAAGCTCAAGCAGCCGCTGGACACGTTTAGCATGCCGGTGCAGATGCGGATTGAGACCGAAGGAAACCCGGAGATGAAGTTGATTTACGCGACCGGGACCGAGACGCCGTTTACCGAGGAAACGTTCGGAAGGCCGAAATCGGGCGGTATCCGGGTGGACCCGAACAACCTGATTCTAAAGAGCACGCCTAATTTGCGGGCGCGGGCGGCGATCGCGCGTGGCGAAGAACTCGCCGAAGTGGGCAAGTATTACGATGCGGTGCGGCAATACCAGCGGGCGCTGAGCATTCAGCCGAGCCGCTCGCTGGCAAATTTCCGGATGGGCGAAGCGTTTTTCTATCAGAAGAATTACCAGGCGGCGGCGAATGCGTTTCGCGAGGCTTTGGCGACCGTGCCGGAGCCTTCGGAGAAGTGGACGGAGGTCTGGAGCCACATCTATCTGGGGAAGATATTCGACATTCTGGGGCAGAGGGAACGCGCTCTGAATGAGTACAACAAAGCGCGACAGACAAACGACAGCACCGGCGGAGCGCAGGACGCGGTGGAAGCGCTGATCAAGAAGCCGTATACGGAGAATGGGATGCCGACGCCAACCCCTGCGGATGCGAGCGCTCCGGCGCCGACGAAGGGGAAGCAGGCGGATGTGCCGGCGCCGGCTTCGGGGGAGAAGCCAACGTTGAAGAGGCCGAATCCGTAGAGAGATTTCGGCGGGATTGGGGAGATTGTCGGGCTCGCTGAGTTTCGCTGGTGTGGTTGGTTGGGCGGCTGGTTACACGCGTAAAAGCGGTGGCTGAGCCACCGCGCTCCAAAGTCAGAAAGGCGCCCGCCGCGACGGGCGGTCCCCGGTGGGGGTTAGAGCGGGTTTAAAGCCGTTAGTTTGGCGTGCGGGACATTTTTTTGCTGGAGTAGGGCTTGGAAGCGTTCTCCCAGGCCTTCGGGGTAGATTAGCGTTTTGAGTTGCAGGCGGGCGCGCGTGCGGCTGGGTTCGTCCATTCCTTCGTTGTAGAGATCCGCGAAGTCATTTCCCTTTCCTAAAGCGAGAAGAAAAGCGGTTTGTGTAAGGAGGCCGCGTGTTTCGAGGCCGTGGCGCGCTCCCCACTGGCGCAGCGCCGTGAAGTTGACTTGCGCGGTGAGGTCCTGCTCGCCGGGCGCAGCGTAGAGATTGTCCGAGGCTTGGTGCTTGGAGTAGCTGAGAACCGTGCCGGACTGGTGGCGGGCACCGAAGAGATCGGCGGCTTCGTGCCCGTAGTCGATGGTGAGGACAAAGCCGCGCCCGAGACGCCGGGCGATCTCGGTGATCCAGTCGCAGGCTTCGAGGCCGGCTTCGGCGAATTGGCCTTCTTCGAGGGTGATTTGCTGGGCGGCGAAATAGTCGGTGATGGCGCAGGTGGAAAGCGGCAGAGGAGTTTCGGAGAAAGAATCTTCTTGGAGGGTGACGAAGATTTCCTTCAAAGCGCGGCCTTGTTGCAAGACGCGGTGGACCGGGAGGGCATCGAGAAGTTCGTTGGAGAACACGCAGCCAACCGGGATGCGCGCGGGAATTTCGATCGCGGGGCGGCACTTCCCCGCCGCGACGAACTGCGCAAGCAAGTGGGCGAGCTGGTCACAGCGGGCAGGGGAACGCTCGACGGCGACGTAGGACAGGGCCTTGAAAAAATCGGGCAGTGTGGTTTCCGCAAATTCAAGAATGTGGCCGGCGAGGCGGCCGGTGCCGGCAGCGGCTTCGACAAGCAGAAATTCGTTCGGACGATCGAGCTGCTCCCACATATCCGCGAACTGCCGCGCGAGCAGCCGGCCAAAGATGGGGCTCACATCGACGCTTGTGTAGTAATCGCTGAAGCGGCGGCCTTCGGGTTTCGAGTAGTAGCCGTGGACGGGGTGATAGAGGCATTCGCGCATGTATTCGGCAAAGGTGATGGGTCCAAAGCGGCGGATGCGTTCGGCAAGCAGCGGGGCGAGCGGGGTCACGCGGAGGCGGCTCCGGTGGGGGTTCCCCTTTCAAGCGCCTGCAGGGTAGTTTGGAAAATATCGCGGGAGCGAGTGTCGAAGAGGACGAAGTGGACCTTTTCGAGCGAAGTTTCGCCCTTCAGGTGCTGCAGAGCTTCTGTGAGCATGATTTGCGCGCATTCGTCCATGGGAAAACCGGAGACGCCGGTGCCAATCGCGGGAAAGGCAATGGTTTTGAGGTTGCGCTCGGCGGCTAGGCGCAGGGAGTGGGCGGTTGAGGTGCGCAGCGTCTTTGCGGTGGTGCGCATGCCGCCGAGGCCCATGCTGGCGGCGTGAATAACGTGGCGGGCCTTGAGCTTGCCGCCACCGGTGATGGCGCCGTAGCCGACGGGAATGCTGCCAATGTCGTCACACTCACGCTGGATCTCATCACCGCCTCTGCGGGCGATGGCGCCAGCGACACCCGCTCCCAGAACCAGATCGTTGTTGGCGGCGTTGACAATGGCGTCCACGTCCATTTCGGTTAGGTCGCCTTGTTGGATGGCGATCCGGTCGGTCGGAGATTTCATCAGGGATATTTTAGAACATTTGTGGGTATGGATAACAGATAACAGCGATCAGAGAGCAGGAAACAAAGAAAAACATCTAACACATCGCGGCAGAACCGCAACCGATGGCCTAAGGCGCTTCTGTTCTCGACAAGATGTGGCTGTTCCGGGAGAACGCCATAGCTTCGGAGGACGGAAACACCATCCAAGAGTTTATCGCGAAACACCAGGAGGAGATTACGGGAGTGTTGAGTGGCTTCGACCGGCTGGTGTTTCGAGGGACGCTGCGGCCGATCAGCTACCCGGAAGGGATGATGGGCTACCTGTCGGGCAATAACGTGCGGCTGACCAGCTTTGGCCGACATGTGCTGCAGGTAAGCGAAAGATTGAAGCAAGCGTGTCGAGCAAAGGCAGAGGCTCTGGGGCGGCCGGTGAAGTATCTAGCCTCTGGAGCGGAGAGCAAAGAAGAACTGGCGCGTGGGATCGTGGACACGGGACAAGATCGAGGAAGGGTTGGTGTGCGTGCTGAGTTGTGTAGAGACTTGCCGGACGTTCGATGTTTATCGCAACCGAGAGAAGCGGAAGCTGGAGTTGGTATCGCGCATCCGGAAGTGCCTGTTCTTGTATCAGTATTGGATGCATCGGGAGTTTGGATTTTTAAATGCGCGGATCCAAACGTGGTTTCCGTTTTCGGTGCAGGTGTGCATGAACGGACGGGAGTGGCTGGCACGGCAGATGGGGCGAGCGGGGATGAAGTACGTGCGGCAGGATAACTGTTTTCCGTGGGTGGAAGACTGGGGCCGGGCCCAAAGGTTGCTGGATCGGACAGTTCCGGAGAAACTGGCCGAAGGCGCTAGAGCCGCTGGCGCGCGGGTTGAACCCGGTACACGTGCAGATCTTTCGGGACTTTCCGATGAATTATTACTGGACGACGTATCAGAGCGAGTGGGCCATCGACGTGGTGTTTCGGCAGGCGGCGGTGTTGCGGCGGTTGTACCCGGGACTGGTGCACTACGGGATAACCACGCTGGGGAGCACCGACGTGCTGCGCTATCTGGGTCGGCCGGTCCGGCTGGACGGTGATGTGCCGAAGTCGTTTCGTGGGGAAGTGAGTAGCGATTTGAAATGGCGCGAAGAAGGAGTGCGCATCAAGCATAGCGTGAATGGGAACTCGGTAAAGCTGTACGACAAGGCGTTCACGGCGGTGGGCAGCGTGTTGCGGGCGGAGACCACCATCCACCACGGCGGAGAGTTTCGCGTGTACCGCCGAAAAGAGGGGGATAGCCAAGGGAAGAAATCGTGGCGTGTCTTGCGGGGTGGGGTGGCAGATTTGCACCGCCGTGCAGAGATTTCCGAACGAGCAGCAGAGCGCTATCTGGATGCGCTGGCCGGTGTGGACGAACAGACCACCTTACAGGAATTGCTGGACCGGTTCGGACAGCCCAAGCAATGGAAAGGGCGGCGAGTGCGCGCGTTGCGTCCGCTGGGGGACGATCGCCCACTGCTAGAAGTGATCCGCCGCGGGGAATTCACCCTGAACGGTTTTCGTAATCGAGATTTGCAGAAATTCTTTTTTCCTGAGGCGACCCAGGATCTGCGCGAGGCCCGTCGGCGCTCGGCGTGGGTCAGTCGGAAACTGCGGCTGCTCCGGGCGCACGGAATAATCCGCAAAGTCTCCAGTACCTATCGCTACCAACTCACGGACACTGGGCGAAAAGCCATCGCCGCCTTACTCACCGCCTTGCGCTCCACAATTCGAGAACTACTCCCGCAGGCCGCCTGAAATTCATCGCCAGAAGGAAAGAAATTACAGATTAGTAGTACAGAGGGCGCAGAGGACACAGAGAAGAGTAAGGCGCCCGCCTTGGAAGGCGGGCGCTACAAAAACAGGGACAGGTTAGGGCATGGCGCGGTTTAGGGATTCGAGTTCGGTTGGGGATAGGGGGCGATGGGATTTTTTGGGTAGGTTGCCTAATTGGAGGGGGCCAATGGCTACGCGGATCAGGCGGAGGACTTCGACGCCGAGGGCGTCGAGCATCCGGCGGATTTGGCGGTTTTTGCCTTCGTCGAGGATGATTTCGAGCCAGGAGTTTTTTTCGCCGGAGCGGAGGAGACGGGCCTGCTTGACGCACAGGATTTCGCCGGATTCGGTTTCGATGCCGCGTTCGAGGGAGTCGAGGAGATGGGGATTGGCGATGGCGGCGATTTGCACGTGGTAAGTTTTGTCGAGGTGAGTGGCGGGGTCGGTGACACGGGCGCTCCATTCGGAGTCGTTGGTAAAGAGGAGCAGGCCTTCGCTGGCTTTGTCGAGGCGGCCGACGGGCGCGAGCCAGGTCATGTCGGGTGGAAGAAGAGAGTAGACGGTGTCGCGGCCCTGTTCGTCGGAGGCGGAGGTGACAATGCCGCGGGGTTTGTGGAGCATCCAGTAGATTTTTTTCGCGGCTTGGAGCGGGCGGCCTTGGACCGCGATTCGGTCGGTGCCGAGGCGCACGGGAGTTTCGGGATTTTTGGGGGTGGCGCCGTTGAGTTGAACCTGGCCTTGGCGAATCAGGGCGGCTGCTTGCTGGCGAGAGCAATAGCCTAATTTGGAGAGAGCGCGGGCCAAGCCGATTTTGCGGGATGAATCGGGTTTAGGTTTGTTGCGAGGATGCGGGTGTTTCACGATTTGGGAGCGCGGCGCTAACTCTTTTTTTCCGGGAAGGCTTCAGGGTGCCTCACTTCTCCGAAGCGATTGGCCAGCCAGGCGCGGACTTCCTTGGGATCGTACTTGAAAGGGCCGTTGCCACCTTTGTAGGAGATGCGGCCTTGCTCGTCGAGGATGTAGAGGCGCTCGGGCCAGGCGGAGTAAGCGTCGTTGGCGGCGTTGGACATTTCGTCGATGCCGAAGGGGACGGAATATTTGAAGCGCTGGGTGAAGTCGTTGGCGATGGCCACGCGCTGGGCGAGCGTTTTGGGCTGGGCGTAGCAGACGTTGTCTTTGTCTTCTTTGTTGGAATCCATTTGCCACTCGTCGGTGGGGTGGGCTTCGCGGACGTAAATGGTCAGAAAATCGGCGTGGTCTTTATAGTCGTTGAAGATTTTTTCGATGTCGCCGACCCGACGACGGAAGGGTGGTCAAGTGAAGCTGCCGAAGACGAGGACGAGGGGTTTCCCGTTGGTGCGTTCGCGAAGATGGAAGCGGGTTTGGCCATCGAGGGCGACTAGCGTGGCGTCGGGGGCGTCGCTGCCCACCTGGAGATTTCCGCGGCGCATGTGGGGCAAGGCATAGCGGACCATGCCGATGGCGTCTTTGGGGCTGCCGGCCATGAGGGAGAGGAGGACGGAGAGGGCGAGGAGGAGAATCGCCAGGGTGATCAGGGACCATTTGAGGATTGGGTGCACCGTTTTCTCCGAGCTAGTATCGTCTCATAAAAAAAGCAGATTCCTCATCCCGTTTGGAGGGCGAACGGGGTTCGGAGGGATATTTTTTGGGGACGGAGGCGGGAGTTGGGTGGCCAGTCTAAAGACCGGCCACTACAGGGAGGCTGGCGGTTAGTAGTCGGCGGAGGCGCGGAGTTGATCGCGCAGGGCGGTGTAGCGAGCGAGGGCTTTTTCGATGATGTTGAGGGCGGCGTAGGCGGGGCGGATATCTTCGACCTGGACTTGTTTGCCTTCGAGCTGCTTGTAGTCCTGGAAGAAACGCTTCAGCACGAGCATGCGGTGCGGGGGCAGATCGCGGGCCTCGATGTAGTCGCTGAATTCGGGGTCGTTGGTGGCGACGGCGATGATTTTGTCGTCGCTGGCGCCGGAGTCGATCATAGTCATAACGCCGATGGCGCGGGCTTTGATCAACGCGAGCGGCTGGATAGGTTCCTGGCACAGGACGAGAACGTCGAGAGGGTCGTTGTCTTCGGCGTAGGTTTGCGGGATGAAACCGTAGTTGGCGGGATAGAAAACGGCGGAGTGAATGACGCGGTCGACCTTGAGCATGCCGGAGGATTTGTCGAGTTCGTATTTGACGTTGGAGCCGAGGGGGATTTCGATGACGGCTTGGAAATCACGGGGGAGTTCCTTGCCGGGGGAAACATCATGCCATGCGTGCATCAAGTGGGGGCACCTCGCTCCTGAGTTCGCTCCTGAGTTGCAGACTCTATTATGTATTGAGACGTGTCTCAAACGTAAGGTTTGATTAGGGGAGAAGAGAAAGATTTAACACAGAGGACACAGAGTTCGGAGCGCGGAGTTCACCGAGAGGAGAAACCCAAGAGCACAGGCAGGAGTGCCTGTGCCACGAAGGTCAGGCGGATTTTTTGGACCAGGCGCCGATGATGGCGCCCATCATTACCAAGCCTGCCAAGGGGTAAAACTGATTGATGGCGAAGAGTTCCTTGGGACGCATTTCGTACATGTAGGTGGTGAAGGTGATGGGGCCGATGAAGCCGATCCAGAGGAGGACGCCGACGGAAGCGCCGCGGCCGGCGCTGTCGGCGTTGCGCCAAATGCAGATTTGGGCGAGGGAGTAGGCGATGAGGACGTTCAAGATTATGGTGATGACGTAGGGGAGAACGGGATTCATGCTCTTGGCTTGTTCGATGGAGATGTTTTCGAGGGCCATCCAGGGCTTGCTGAAGAGGACGCCGTACCAGATACCGCCGAGAATCCAATAGGCGACGGCGGCGACGGCGACGGCAGGGTAATTTGTTTTCAATTTGATTCCCCCGGCAGGAACGGACTGCGGGGGAATGTAGCATCAGGCGCGGGCTTTGTCGATCAATTCATCCCAGATGCCCTTGGATTTGAGGATGAGCTCGATGGCTTCGCGGACGGCCCCTTTGCCGGCAAGGGCTTTGGTGGTGTAGTGGGCGATTTTTTTTACGTCGGCGACGGCGTCGCCGACAGCGACGGCGAGACCAGCGCGCTTGAGGAGAGGAATGTCGGGGAGGTCGTCGCCGATGAAGGCCACTTCGGCGTCATTGACGCCGGCTTTGGCGAGGATTTCATCGTAGGCGGGGATTTTCAGGGCGACCTTCATGTAAATGTAGTCCATTTTCATTTCGTGGGCGCGACGGAGTAGTGCGGGGCTTTCGCGGCCGGTGATGCAGCCGGTGCGGATGCCCGCGGTGTGGGCGAGGGTGAGGCCCTGGCCGTCGTGGGCGTCGAACTGCTTGATTTCAAGGGCGGTGCCGTCGGGTTGGGAGAGGAGGATGACGCCGCCGTCGGTCATGGTGCCGTCGACGTCCATGAGGAGGAGTTTGATTTGGGCGGCGCGTTTTTTTAGGGCGGGGGAGATTTTTGGGGTTGGGGACAAGTGAGCCTCCGACGGAGTTATGAGCGGATAATTTTAGCAAGAAATGAGAGGGATAACAGCGAGCAGATACCAGAGAACGGGAAACAAGAAGGGATTTAATGCAGAGGGCGGAGTGAGACGCAGAGTGAGAGTGAGTATGGAAGGAAAGGCTTGTGAATGGTGTTGGGGGCGCGGGACACCAATCGGGAGATTCAACCCACATAACCCGCGGGATGGGGCAGAGATGGCGTTCCAGGGTGGCCGATCTGAAGTTCGGCCACTACAGTCAGATTAGCTCTAGGGTCCAGAGGTCGTGGAGATGGACTACGCCGATTACTTTTTGGGAGGCGTCGACAACTACGATGGAGGTGATTTTCTTTTTTTCCATGAGGTTCAGGGCTTCGCTGGCAAGGAGATTGGCGGCGATGGTTTGCGGGTTGCGGACCATGCAGTCGCCGGCGGTCATGGAGAGGGTGGCGCCGCCGTGCTTTTCCATGAGGCGGCGAAGGTCGCCATCGGTGAGGATGCCGGCGAGTTTGCCGTCGGTGGTGGTGACGGTGGTCATGCCGAGTTTTTTGGCGGACATTTCGTGAAAGGCGGCGGGCATGGGGGTTTCGGGGGAGACGCGTGGGAGGGCGTCGCCGGAGTGCATGAGGTGTTCGACGCGGAGAAGTTTTTTGCCGAGGCGGCCGGCGGGATGGAGGGCGGCGAAGTCGTCGTGCTGGAAGCCGCGGCGGTCGAGGAGGGAGACGGCGAGGGCGTCGCCGACGGCCATGGCGACAGTGGTGCTGGCGGTGGGAGCGAGATTGAGGGAGCAGGCTTCTTCTTTGACGCTGACATCGAGGACGACGTCGCTGGCTTCGGCGAGCGTGGATTTGGAATTGCCGGTGAGGGTGACGATGGGAATTTCAAGGCGCTTGAGGGATTCGAGGAGATTCAAGATTTCCTGGGTTTCACCGCCATAGGTGATGGCAAGGAGAGTGTCGCCGCGGGCCAACATGCCAAGATCGCCGTGGAGGGCTTCGGCGGGATGCAGGAAAAAGGATGGCGTACCAGTGCTGGAAAAGGTGGCGGAGATTTTGCGTCCGACGAGGCCGGATTTGCCCATGCCGGTGACGACGACGCGGCCTTTGCAGGCGAAGAGCAGATCGACGGCGTGTTCGAAAGAGTGGTCGAGGCGCGCGAGGACGTCCTGGATGGCTTGGGCTTCGATGCGGAGGACGCGGCGAGCGGTGTCGAGGCTCATGCATGGCTCCAGCGGCGGACGAGGGTGGAAAGATCTTTGAGATGGGCGAGAAGTTGCGGGAGCTGGGAGAGGGGCAGGGCGTTGGGGCCGTCGGAGAGGGCGGTGGCGGGATTGTCGTGGGTTTCGAGAAAGATGCCGTCGACGCCGGTGGCTACGCCGGCGCGGGCGAGTGGTTCGATGAATTCGGGCTGGCCTCCGCTGGCGTGGCCCTGGCCGCCGGGGAGTTGGACGGAGTGGGTGACGTCGTAGACGACGGGATAACCAAATTTGGCGAGGACGGGGAAGGAGCGCATGTCCACGACTAGATTGTTGTAGCCGAAGCTGGCCCCGCGTTCGGTGAGGATGATTTGGGTGTTGCCGGCGGCGGTGATTTTTTCGACGACGTTGCCCATGTCCCAAGGGGAGAGGAACTGAGCTTTTTTTACGTTGACGATGCGGCTGGTTTTGGCGGCGGCGACGAGGAGATCGGTTTGGCGGGAGAGGAAGGCGGGGATTTGCAGGATGTCGGCGACTTCCGCGGCGGGAGCGGCTTGGGAGGCGTCGTGAATGTCGGTGAGGATGGGGAGGCGAAGGTCGGATTTGATTTTGGCTAGGATGCGGAGGCCTTCGGAGAGGCCGGGGCCGCGAAAGGCTTTGACGGAGGAGCGGTTGGCTTTGTCGTAGGAGGCTTTGAAGATGTAGGGGACACCGGCGTCGGCGGCGATTTTTGAGATGCGCTCGGCCATGGAGCGGGCGTGGGATTCGGATTCGATGACGCAGGGGCCGGCGATAAGGAAGAGGGGATTGTTGCCGCCGAGGCGGAGGGAGCCGAACTGGAGTTCTCGAGTGGTTGTCATTTGAAACAATGAAGATATCACAGAGAGTAGGAAGCAGAGGAGTCGGCTAGGCTTGAAGGATGCGTACCGCGAGACTTATCTTGATTTTGCCTGCTGCGTATGTCCTCGCCTACCTAGCGATTGACAGTTCAACCTTTATCCATCGCCGTGACTTCGACCGGGCGTTTTCCAAATACTACAATCATCTGAGATAGGAAAATGAGGCTGAATTTCAGAAAGAGCAAGAAAAAAACTCAGCGATCCGAATGAAGGGAGACGCCCTGGGCGCTGGGATTCTTGTCTCGTTGGGCTATGGGATTTATGCGTTCTTGGGCCGGATGAGAAAATCTTGATCGTCGAGTTGACTTGTGCGGCCTGGAGTTTGGCCTAGGGAGCGAGGGAAGATTTCGCAGTTAGGAGCCATTTTTTCGACGATGGGCAGGCTTCTTTTCTCTCTTGTGTTTCGTCCCTTTGGCAATCACTTTCTCGCGTGTTGGGGGTTCGTTTATCTCGAACCACTCGTCCAAGGCGGCTCGAATAAGATCGCATACTCGAACATTTCGCCTTGAGGCGTGGAGCTCCAGTGTTAGCCGGGTGTCGCGCGGGATGCGCCAGCTCATGACTACCGATTTCATGCATCGATTCTAATACAGATGAAGGTCATCACAATATTTTAGAGCGAAGAGCACAGGTAGGAGTGCCTGTGCCACTGTGAGGGCTTGCCGGCTGGAAGCCGGCGCTACATCTGTGCTGTGCGGGTTAGGCGGCGGCGTGGGGGGTGGCGCGTAATTGGGGGGCGGGAGGCTGGGCCTCGGTGGCGCTGGTTGTGGTTGCGGGGCGGGTCTTTTGGAGCTTGTGCTCGAGGGCGGCGCCGATGAAGGCGGCGAAGAGCGGATGCGGCTCGAGGGGCTTGGATTTGAATTCGGGATGGAACTGGCAGCCGAGGAACCAGGGGTGGTTCGGGCGCTTCGACGATTTCCACGTACTTGCCGTCGGGAGTGCGGCCGGTGATGCGGAGGCCGGCGTCGGTCAAAGCTTTTTCGTATTCGCGATTGAATTCGTAGCGATGGCGGTGGCGCTCGCTGATTTCGGTTTTGCCATAGGCTTTGAAGGCGAAGGAGCCGGGCTCGAGCTTGCAGGGCCACGCGCCGAGGCGCATGGTGCCGCCCATTTCGTCCACGCCGAGGAGTTCGCGCAATTTGTAGATCACGCGATGCGGGCGTTTGCGGATCGAACTCGGTGCTGTCGGCCTGCTTGAGGCCGGCAGCATCGCGCGCGTATTCGATCGTCGCGCACTGCATGCCGAGGCAAATGCCGAAGAACGGAATTTTGTGCTCGCGGGCGTACTGGATGGTGTAGACCATGCCCTGAATGCCGCGCTTGCCGAATCCGCCGGGAACGAGGATGCCGTCGTAGCCGCTTGAGGCGCTTTTCGGCGGTTTCGCGCGAATCGATTTCTTCGGCTTCGATCCAGTCGATCACGGTTTTGTGACTGGTGCGCGAGGCCGCCGTGGAGCAGCGCTTCACGCAAACTTTTGTAGGCGTCTTCGAGCTGGACGTATTTGCCGACGATGCCGATGCGGACTTCGCCTTTGGGATGGTGCAAGCCGCTGGAGCATGTCCAGCCAGGGTTGCATGTTCGCGGGGCGCTCCTCGAGGCGCAAGAGGCGAATGATTTGGGCGTCGAGACCTTCCTTGCTGAGCTCGACGGGGACTTCGTAGATCGTTTTCACGTCTTCCATGGAAATGACGCAGGATTCGGCAACGTTGCAGAAGAGCGCGATTTTGCGCTTTCAAATCTTCGGAGATGTGGCGATCGCTGCGGCAAAGCAGAATGTCGGGCTGAATACCGATGCCGAGCATTTCCTTCACGCGAGTGCTGCGTGGGCTTGGTTTTGAGTTCGCCGGCGGCGGCGATGTAGGGAACCAGCGTGACGTGAACGAACAAAGTGTTTTCGGCGCCGAGTTCGAGGCGCATCTGGCGGATGGCTTCGAGGAAGGGAAGCGATTCGATGTCGCCGACGGTGCCGCCGATTTCGACGATGACGACGTCGACGTCCTTCGGAGACGCGCTTGATGCAGCGTTTGATTTCGTCGGTGACGTGGGGGATGACCTGGACGGTTTTGCCGAGATAATCGCCGCGGCGTTCCTTGGAGAGAATGGTTTCGTAGATGCGGCCGGTGGTCCAGTTATTGTCGCGGGTAAGCTTGACGTGGGTGAAGCGTTCGTAGTGGCCGAGGTCGAGATCGGTTTCCGCGCCATCGTCGGTGACGAAGACTTCGCCGTGCTGATACGGGCTCATCGTGCCGGGATCCACGTTCAGGTACGGATCACATTTCTGGATGGTGACTTTGAAGCCGCGACTTTCGAGGAGACAGCCGATGGACGATGCTGCTACGCCCTTGCCTAGAGAGGAAACAACACCGCCGGTTACAAAGATATATTTTGGCGCCATCCGGGTCGCTCGCCTCCGCATCGAGCAGAATTGAGCTTGTCGAACCTCCGCAGGATTGACGTACATATAATTATGTTCGGAAGGAGGAGTTGTGTCAATGAGAAGTCTTCGCTCCAAAGAATCGAAAAGTTTTCTGGGGTGCAACGATTGCGGCGATGGACGGTTCGTAAATTGGAGAAACTGAGGTAAGGTCTGTCTAGCGAGTTACAATGCGGAGCGAGAAGAGGGAAACATGAGTCTTGGGAAGTTGCGGATGCTGGCCGGGGTGGCGATGCTGGCGGGCTTTCTCACGGGGTGCGGAGGGAGCTCACCCAACATCACGCCACCGCCTCCCGCGGGGAATTTTTCGAACGCCAGCCTAAATGGGCAGTATGCGTTTTCGATGAGCGGCGTGGCGGTTACGACGGGGGCGTATACGGCGGAGATCGGGAGCATCGCGGCGGATGGCAAAGGTCATATCACGGCGGGACTGGCCGACCTGCTAAACCTGGGCAGCGGGCTGCCGGCATCGATCGTCACTTTTTCCAACGGGACCTATCAGATTCAAACGAATGGACGGGGGATCATCACACTGAACGTGACCGGCGGGGGGCTGCTGCAGCTCAGCGTGTCGCTGAAGTCCAACAGCGAAGGAACAGTGGTGGAGACCGATGGAAACGCTTCGACGAGCGGGAGCATAAACCTGCAGACGCCGTTGCAATTTTCCACCAACGGGATCAAAGGAAACTACGTTTTTGATTTCTCGGGCATTTCGTTTGCAGGCCTGACACCTTCCCCGATTTCACTGATCGGGCAGTTTGCGGCTGACGGAAATGGAAACGTGACTGGAGGCACGGCGGATGTGAACGACGGAGCGTTTGGGCCCACCGGAGCAGTGGCGTTGACGGCGAGTACGTATCAGATGGACACGAGCGGGAACGGGACCAATTTTGGGCGGGGGACGATGACGCTGGATGGCCGGACGTATGGGTTTTATATCGTGGATAACACACGGATCAAATTCGTGGAAGAGGATCTGTTGGGCGGCACGGAGGGCGAAGCATTGCTGCAGACGGGCACGATTCCGACGCAGAATTCCCAGCTCACGGGTAATTTTGTATTCCGGACGGGAGGGTTGATCGCGGTCGGAAATTTCGGGCCGGACGCGAGGTTGGGGCGGTTCACCGCAGATGGGAGCGGCGGAATCGGCACGGTGTCGTTTGACGAAAGCAATAACGGACGGTACGTGCACATCGCGCAAAGCTCGGGAATTTCCAGCGCGACCTACGCGATGGATATGAACAATGCGGGGAGCGGCCGGGGAACGTTCACGTTTCACAATTCGTCGACCGGGACCGTGGCGTATGTCTTCTATCTGTATACGCAGAATGCGGTGTTGCAGGCGGTGATTCAGGACGAGAGCGGGGGGATCGTCGGCGACGGCACGATGCTGACGCAAGTGGCGGGGCCGTTCACGGCCGGCAGCGTGGCGGGAAACTACACGCTGAATTGGACTGGCATGCAACTGATAGCGCCCTCGCCGTTTCGCGAAGACTTTGTGGGGCAATCCGTGCAGACGAGCGCGACGAGCAGCAACATGACCGGGGCAGCGGATTACAATGAGTTGGGGCTGAACTCGGTAGGGACGGGCGTGACCCTGAACGCGGGGCTGGCCGGGACGCTGACGGTGAGCGGGGACGGGACGCAGAATAATGAGTTCAAGATTGCAGTCGGCGGAGCAACGCCGTTTACGATCAACTTTACGACGTATTTTGCGGATAACGGTACGATGCTGATGTTGTGTTCGGACGGGATTCGAACGACGGATGGGGTGGCGACGCAGCAGACGCAGTAGGGTGAAAATAGAAGGCAAAAAATGGAAAATAGAAAAGAGTTAGTTTGCCGGGCGCTTTTGTTCCTGGAGGAGTTTTTCGACGCGGGTTACGTCATCGGGGACGTCGACGCTGACGGCGTCGTGTTGCACTTCGGCGACGCGGATTTTCCAGCCATTTTCGAGCCAGCGTAGCTGCTCGAGTTGCTCGATCCTTTCGAGTTCGCCTTGCGGCAGAGTAGGGTATTCGAGCAGGGCATCGCGCTGGAAGACGTAGAGTCCCAAATGCTTCCAGTATTTGACGTGGATTTTGTGCTGGGAGTCGCGAACCCAGGGGATGGGGGCGCGGGAAAAATAAAGGGCGTTCTCTTCGAAATCGAGCACGGTTTTTACGATATTGGGGTCCATGATGTCGGCGGCGTGGCGGATGGGGGTGGCCACGGTGGAGATTTGGGCTGCGGGTGCTTCGAGGAGCGCGGCGACGGCGGCATCGATGGAAGATGGTTCGATGAGCGGTTCGTCGCCCTGGACGTTTACGAAGACGTCGCCTGCTTCGTGAGCGGCGACTTCGGCGATGCGTTCGGTGCCGGTGCGGTGATCGGGGCGGGTCATACGGGCCTCGCCGCCGAAGGCTTGGACGGCGTCGATGATTCTTTGATCGTCAGTGGCGACCAGGACGCGATGCACGGTTTTGGCTTGTTTGGAACGCTCGTAGACGCGCTGGACCATGGGCTTGCCGCCGAGAACAACCAGCGGCTTGCCGGGGAGGCGGGAGGAAGCGAAACGCGCGGGAATGATTACCACGACTTCGGGTTGATCAGCGTTCATGACAAAATCCTTGGCGATTTGGTGGTGAAGGCCATGCTAACACAATCGTCTGGAGGGTATGGACCCCGGGGGCTATAGCCCCGCCTTGGTTGGCGTTTTACGGCACCACTGAAGTCGTGCCCTCTCTGGCTCTTGGACTCTGAGCGCGGATCATTTGGTGGCGCGTCAAAGGGCCGGGGCTTTCGGGCGATTGAAGTCGTGGCCTCCCACGATGCTGGATTTTTGCGGCGGGCGGCGCGGTCTGCCCGCGAGACACCGATCCGACAAATTGTTGACTTCTTTTTGGGCCAGCGGGCTATTGCGTTCGGAGGAACGGGTGTTTATGATGAGGAATCCGTGCGGCCTTCCTGGGGATCCGGGAGGAGGGGGGAGCCGTGAAACGCGATTGGAGCAAGATTCGCGTACTAGTCGTAGCCGCCCTCTGGCTGTGCGCCTGCCTGATTTTTTCAACCGCCATAAGTTCGGTATTCGCCCAGGAGAGTTCGGGAGCGAGGAACCCGGTGCCGCCGCCGGCGTCTGCCCCGGCGCGGGTCATGGATGTTTCGCACGACACGCCTGCGGTGACGATCCGGCCGGGGAAGGTGATCCGTACGGATGTGGATTTGGCGCTGGTGAACGTGACGGTGACGGACCCGTTCAACCGGCTGGTGACCGGGCTGGAGCAGGACAACTTCCGGGTGTTTGAAGACAACGTGGAGCAGGAAATAGTGACGTTTTCCTCGGAGGACGTGCCGATATCCATTGGAGTGATATTCGATTTCAGTGGGAGCATGACCAACAAGATCGATAAGGCGCGGGAAGCGGCGCTGGAGTTTTTCAAGACCGCGAATCCGCAGGATGAATTTTTTCTGGTTACGTTCAACGAGCGGGCGGAATTGACCAGCGCGTTCACCAACAGCGTGGAAGACCTGCAAAGCCGGATGATGGTAACCGCGCCAAAGGGCCGCACGGCGCTGCTGGACGCGATCTATCTTGGGCTTAGCCAGATGAGGGGTGCACATAACGCCAAGCGCGCCTTGCTGATTCTTTCCGATGGAGGGGATAATCATAGCAGGTACAACGAGAACGACATCAAGCGGCTGGTCAAGGAAGCGGATACCCAGCTCTATGCCATTGGCCTCTTTGACCCGCTTGGTTACCGGAGCCGCAACCCGGAGGAGCTGAACGGACCGACGTTGCTCTCCGAAGTTACGGATATGACGGGTGGCCGCGTTTTCGCTGTGGAGCATCTAAACGAATTGCCGGATATCGCGTCGAAAATCGGCATGGAGCTGCGCAATCAATATGTACTGGGATACAAACCAAGCAATCACATCCACGACGCGCGGTGGAGAAAAATCAAGGTCAAGCTGCGCGCGCCCAAAGGACTTCCACCTCTATCAACCTACGCCAAGACCGGATATTACGCGCCGGCGCACTGAGAATTTCCGCAAACGGATGAGGAATTGGGTCGCGTTGGGCAGCTTGCTGCTGGCGCTGCTGTTTGCGGCGAGGGGTGCGTCCGCACAGATTCCCGTGGAAGCGCCGCCGCCACCTCCCCCGCCGGGGCAAGAGGGGGGTGTTTCTCCCTCGGGCGGGCGCATCAAAGTGGACGTCAACCTGGTGGTGCTACACACGACGGTGGTGGACGACCGCGGAAAATTCGCGGAAGGGCTTACCGCGGACAATTTCCGGATTTATGAAGACAAGGTGGAGCAGAAGCTATCGATTTTCAAACGCGAGGATATTCCGGTCAGCATGGGACTGGTGATCGACAACAGCGGCAGCATGAGGGACAAACGGCCGCGAGTGAACGAAGCGGCGCTTACGCTGGTGCAGAGCAGCAACCCGCAGGACGAAGCGTTCGTGGTGAATTTTAACGATGATTTTTACCTGGACCTGGACAAGGATTTTTCAAACAGCATTCCGGAGCTGAAGGAAGCGCTGGAGCGGATTGACGCGCGGGGAAGCACGGCGCTGTACGACGCGATTATCGGGTCGCTGGATCACTTGAAGAAGGGCGTCAAAGAGAAGAAGGTGCTGCTGATTGTGACCGACGGGGAAGACAATACCAGCCGCAATTCGCTGGAGAAGACGATTCGGGACATTCAGAAGACCGATACAGTGATTTACACGATCGGATTGCTGGGGCAGGAGAACAAGAAGAGCGCCAAGACCGCGAGAAAGGCGCTGACAGAGATCGCACAAGCTTCCGGCGGACTGGCGTTTTTTCCGGAGAACGTGGATGACGTGCATGCGATCTGCGAGCAGGTGGCGCATGATATCCGGCACCAGTACACCCTGGCGTACTACCCGTCGAACGCGGCGAAGGACGGGACGTTTCGCGCGGTGCGGGTGGATGTGATTCCGCCGCGGGGCCGCGGGAAATTGGTGGCGCGGACGCGGAATGGGTATTACGCGCCGTCGGCGAGCAGCGCGGCGGCAGGGAAATAAGATTCCAGAATAATTTGGAGATGTGGTTGCGAGGATTTGCTCGGATGCGCATGGATGTGTGTGTGCGCGTGTTTTCTGGAGGGGAGGAAAGATTTAACACAGAGTGCTCAGAGGAAGAGCACAGAGTACGCAGCGATGAGGAAAGCAGGAAGGCAGGGTAATTACCGTCCCTACATTTTGTTTTGGGGATCTTTGGAGACGGCATAATCGTAGACGCCCCGGCCGCATTTGCGTCCCAGGCGGCCTTGTTGGACATACTGGCGGAGGAGGGGGCTAGGTTGGTATTTTTCGCCTAGGGTTGCGTGGAGGTATTCGAGGATTTTTAGGCGAACGTCGAGTCCGACGAGGTCGACCATTTCGAATGGGCCCATCGGGTGATTAAGGCCAAGCTTGACGGCCTTGTCGATGTCCGAGGCGGAGGCGATGCCCGCTTCGAGCATGGCGAACGCTTCGTTGCCGATGAGCGCGTTGATGCGGGAGGTGATGAAGCCGGGAGCTTCATTGACGACGACGGTCTCCTTGCCCATGCGGGTGGCAACTTCGACGCAGGCGGCGACGGTTTCGCCGGAGGTGTGCGGGGTGCGAATGATTTCGACCAGTTTCATTTTGGGGACGGGGTTGAAGAAATGCATGCCGATGCAGCGTTCGCGGTGCAGGACGATATCGCTAAAATCGCTAATGGAGAGAGAAGAGGTGTTGCTAGCAAAGATGGCGTCGGGCTTGGCGAATTTGTCGAAGATGGTGAACAGTTCGAGCTTCATTTCGAGTTCTTCGGGCACGGCTTCGATGATGAGTTCGGCGTCGCGGATGGCTTCGTCCACGACTTGGGAAGTCGAGAGGCGGTCGAGGGCGGTGGTGCGGGCAGTGGGATCGAGTTTGCCGCGGCGGAGGCCTTCGTCGATGGATTCGCGGATCCAGGCGGAAGCTTTGGCTAGCATGGAGTCGGAGACATCTTCGAGGACGGTGGTGTAACCGCCCAGCGCGGCCGCATAGGCGATTCCGCGGCCCATGGTGCCGGCCCCGATGACGGCGATGGTTTTGATGTTCATGCGGAATTTTCCTCCAGAAACGGCCAGCCCACGGCGGCGTGCTGGCCCTACAAATTCATTTGCCGTCAAGGCTTGGCACGTAGCGCCAGGATGCGGTAGGCGGCTTCGTCGAAGCCGATGATGATTTGTGAGCCGCGGGTTAGAAGAGGGCGGCGGATGAGGTTGGGATTTTTAGACATGAGCTTGATGGCGTCGGGGCGGGTGGGAGGTTTTTCCGCCATGTCGCGTTCGCGATAGAGTTCGTTGCGGGTGCTGAGAAAATCCTTGTAGTCGCGGCTGCCAATAAGTTGGTCGAGTTCGGACTCTGACATCGGTTGTTTGTCGAGATCGCGGGAATCGAAGTCCAACTTCAGTTCGAGCAAGAGACCTCTTGCTTTACGGCAGGTGGTTCAAGTGGGTTTTTGATAGAACATGAGTTTGCGAGGCATGTCGGCTCCAATTGGATTTTAATATTGAGAGCAAATTTGAAATTGAGATTCTTCGGGCATCCTTGCCGGATGCCCTCAGAATGACATCGTTTCGCTATTTCGTGGGGCCGAAGATGGCCCGCCCGCCGCAGCGGGAGGGCTCTACAAAAGCAGCCGTCGCTAAGAGCTTAGTAGCGCGGAACTCTGGGATCGATTTCCAGGGACCAGCGATCGATGCCTCCGGCGAGAGATTTCGCGGTGGCAATGCCCTGTTGGCGGAGCCAGTTGGCTACGTCGAGGCTGCGCATCCCGTGGTGGCAGTAACAGATGACCGGCTCGTCGGTGTCGAGCTTCTGGAGATTCGAGGGGATCGCTCCCATGGGGATAAGCACGGCGCCTTCAATACGGCATTGCGCATTTTCCCAGGGTTCGCGGACGTCGACGAGGAGGATTTTCTCGTTATTATCGAGACGCTGTTTAAGTTCGGCGGCGGTAATTTCCAGATCGTTCATTGGACTCCCGAATCAAAGCTTTTTGGGCTATCGGTCGGTCTTAACGAGATTGCCCAGTATAACGAACATCATGAAGATCATGACGGCGACTACCAGGCCGCCAAAGAGGAGGCCGAGGAGTTTGCGTGGATTGAGGCGCGGCACTGGTGATTCCTTATCGTCCCAAAAGTTTGATCTTGAGTCATAGTGCTCAAAAGCGGCGACAAAGCTACCCTTCGACATACTGAGGGCGCGCAACACTCCAAAGCGGCGGACCGCCGCTTCATCAGAAAGCCTTCCTCGACAAGCGATCGCACTTGATCACTGGATGGTGCCTTTCGGGGAGATCCATTGCTTTTCGACGGACTGGATCTCGTTCACCAGGGCGACATCTTCGGGTTGCGGCAGCATCTCCTTTTGGTGTTCGGCGTAGGCGGTTTCGCCAAGCAGTTCGCCATGGACGCTGTAGGGCTTGCGCGCGTGCTCGCCAATGAAACGATTGAATTTGAAATCCGGTACGTAGAGCAGCGCGTGGCCCGCGGGAACGTTTTTGTTAATCATCTCCACAAGCTTCAAGCACTCCTGATAGTAGAGTTCGCGGCTGTGCTCGTTCATGCGCTCGAGGTTCACCGCGGCCTGGGCGGTGGGCTCGTCGTAGCGGGCTTTGAGGCCCCAGACGTAGAACCAGTGCGCGGAACTGGAGCGATCGACGCCGAAGAGGTCGAGGCTGACGGGAACCCACTTGTTGATGTACTTCTGGATGATCTGCGTGGGAATCACGCCAGCTTTGACGATGCGCTTGATGCCGTCCTGACCGGTGCCGAGGTGAAATGATTCTTCCTTGAGCATGGGGATCATGGACTGCGCCAGAGGCGCGAAGCCGGAATAGCTAAGCATGGTGAGCTGGTATTTGCCATCGCGATCTACGAAATCGGTGTAGACGAAAAAGTCCAGCCAGTTGTTGACGTCCTGATTGAAGGCGCCGAGAAGGCGCTTCTGATCGAAGGCTCGGCGTTCCAGCATTTTCTGGGCCTCGATGCGGCCGCTATAGCCGAAGTGATTCATCAGCAGGTGGCACATTTGCCAGCCATGGCGCATCTCCTCGGTTACCACGCGGCACAGCGATTGGCGGTCGTGCTCGCTGGGCGAGGTTTCAAAGAGGCGGCGCTGCTGCTCGACGGAAGCAAATTCGGTATCGCCCTGATAGACGATTAAATTCAACAAGGCGTCACGCATACGCTGGTCGGGGATGCTGACGACCTTTTCCCATTTTGGGCGTCCTTTATAGGCGCCGAATTCGATTTCGTTGGAGCGCGTTGGGCCGAATTTGGCTTCAAATTTGTATTCGGTGATTTCCGGATAATCCACGCCGATGTCTTTTTGCCAGACACGGAAAAGATCGACCCAGTCATCGAAAGTGGAAAGACGAGTTGCCGGCATGAGCGATTGCCTCCTAAAGTCAAAATCCTTGGCGCTGCGAAATATGAAACCATTAACTGCCGTGAAATTTGGGAGCGCGCTTTTCCATAAAGGCGCGGATGCCTTCGAGGCAGTCGTGCGAATGGAAACATTTGAGCTGGGCTTCGACTTCGCGCTCGAGGGCAGCCATCAGTTCGTCTTTTTCCCGGCTGAAGATGGCTTGCTTAACGGCGCGGATGGCGAGTTGCGGTCCCTCGGCGATTTTTTTGGCGAAGGCGACGACCGCCGCTTCGAACTGATCCGGGGGATACAAGTGATTGACGATGCCCAGGCGATGCGCGGTTACCGCGTCAATCATATCTCCGGTGTAGAACATTTCGGCAGCCACCGACGGGCCGACAAGCTGCGGCAGAAAGTAAGTGCCTCCGTAATCGGGGAACAAACCTACCTTGACGAAATTTTGTCCGAACGCGGAACCATCTACGGCGAGGCGAATGTCGGCGGCCAGAGCGATGTTCATGCCGGCACCCGCGGCGGGGCCGTTGATGGCGGCGATCACCGGTCGGGGCATGGTGCGAATGTTCAGGACGGCCTGCATACCGGAGCGCAGGATGGGAGCAAGTTCGGTGGCATCGCTGCGCTCGCGGCCTTTGCCGATGGCCCCTAGATCACCGCCGGCGCAGAAGGCGCGCCCGGCCCCGGTGATTACGAGAACGTGAACGGTAGAATCATTGGCGACCCGGACGAGCGCATCGTTGAGGGCGGTGGTCAGTTCATTGTTGAGGGCATTGAGACGATCAGGGCGGTTCATCACCAGCGTGGTGATGGAACCGTGACGCAGTTCCTGAAGGACGGAAGTGGTGGAAGCGGTTTGTGGTGCATGACTCATGATGCCTCCGTTTCGCGCTGGTCTTTTACTAATGAGGCTGCGATTCGCGCGTCTTTTCGGTGCGCTTAACGAGATCGGCGAGCTTTCGAAAGTGTTTCAGCCGGTCGCTATGGCCGCGGGGCATGGCCCCAATCGTTGTAGGGAGCACGTAAACGTGAGCGCCGTACAACGGCTCTTTTTGGATGCCGTAATTGCACTTGCGCTGGGCGAACTGCTCGAACGGAAGTTTTCCGTTGAACGCAATCACCCGCGGGAGATACTCCTCCAGCTTTCGGGAAAGCACGAAGCGGCCTTCGGCGAAATCCTCGCGCTTGAGTTCTTCGATCGTTTTGGTGGGACGTTTGACCAGGTCGGTGAGGCCGATGCCGAACTCGATGATCCGGCGGTCGTCGGGATAGTCGAAGGGTTCGGGTACCACGCCGCTGTCATAGAGCAACGGCCAGAAAGGATTGCCGCGGCCGGCATAGTAGTGGCCCGCGCGAACGGAAGATTCCGTGGGGTTGACGCCCACGATGACGAGCTTCATGCCCTTGCGGAGGTAGTCAGGGAGCGTTTTCATTCGAGTGGGGCTCTCATGGTTACCCTATGAGTTTACTTCCCTTTGAAATTGGCGGCACGCTTTTCGACGTAAGCGGCAAGGCCTTCCTTGGCGTCTTCGCTGGTGAAGAGGAGTTGCTGGAGTTCGCGTTCGAGCCCCAGGGCTTCGGCGAACGGGATTTCGGCTCCGGTGACCACGGAGCGCTTGATGCGGCCGACAGCGCGCGAAGCTTTGTTGGGCGGACAGAATTGCCGCGCGTAGCCGAGCACATCTTCCCAGAAGGATTCCTTCTCGTAGAGATAATTG
The DNA here is from genome assembly GCA_963781995.1 of uncultured Acidobacteriota bacterium. Classification (GTDB taxonomy): domain Bacteria; phylum Acidobacteriota; class Terriglobia; order Acidiferrales; family UBA7541; genus Acidiferrum. The sequence goes on from CAWAHR010000002.1 coordinate 989,971, forward strand.
ATGAGGCCCATTTCCATGGCTTCTTCGAAGCTGAAGGTGCGGCCGGTGGCCATGAGTTCCAATGCGCGGGAACGGCCAACGACGCGGGCAAAACGCTGCGTGCCTCCGGTGCCGGGCAGGACGCCAAGGTTGACTTCCGGCAGGCCGATTTTGCCGCCTTCTTTTTTGGCGATCCGGATGTCGCAGGCCAGAGCGATTTCCAGGCCACCGCCAACTGTGTGGCCGTTCAGGGCGGCGATAACCAGCTTGGGCGTTTGCTCCAGGCGACTAAGCGTCTCGTTGGCATGCAGGCAGAAATAGTATTTGAATTGCGGATCGGCCTTGGTGAGCATGGGAATGCTGGCGCCGGCGGAAAAGAACTTTTCGCCCGCGCCGCGAATGACGATGACGTGGGCGCTCTCGTCCATGCGGGCTTTGAGGATGGCGGCGTCGAGCTGCAGCATCATGTCGTAGGTGTACGTATTCGCCGGCGCGTCATCGAGTTCAAAGATGGCGACGCCTTCTTCGACGCGATACTTCACGAGTTCCTTTGCTGCGATGTTTGTGGTAGTGGCCATGTTTTTCTCTCCGTCTGAAATTTTCTCTTTGAAAATCGGTTAGCGGCGGTCTCCTGCCGGGACTCCGGCAACATACTCCGGCTTTGCTTCCGCACCCGGCGGCAGGACCCCGTGAAGAAAAATGCCGACGATGGCGGCGGTAAGTTCCATGGCGTCGGGATCGACTCCCGGTTTATGCCATTTGTAGGTCCAGTTCATCATCCCGAAGAGGCTAAGGACGGCGACGCGTGGGTTAATTCCGGGGGCCAGGCCTTCGGCAGCGACGGAGTCGAAGATTTCCCTGGCCAGAGCGTAGTAGCGGCGCTTGATGGCCTGGACTTTTTCCTGATAGGGGTCACTCAGGGCTTCTTCCTCGTGGGAGAGAACTTTCATCTCGTTGGGATGCGAGAGGAAGTATTCGATGTGGTTCAAGACCAGGAGGCGGAGGCGTTCGGCGGGATCGTGAACTCCCTGAAGCCGGGACCTAAGGCTTTCGAGTACAAACGTAAAGATTTTACTTTGAATGAGATACAAGAGATGCTGTTTGCTCTCGAAATAGTAATAGAGGCCGGAAAGGGACACTCCGGAAGCTTTGCTGATATCGCGGATGGAGGCACCTTCGAAGCCGTGCTGGGCGAATACTTGGGAAGAGACGCGGAGGATGTGCTGGAGCTTGGATTCGGAATCGCGGGGAAGGGGTGGCGAGGTGGACATGGAGGTCTCGAACGTTCGTTCGACAAATGTAATTGGTGTGGCTCGCATTGTCAAGTGGGAACGGGTCAGTTTTTCCAGGGTAGGACCCGGCAGGGCGGCAAGAGGGTGGGCGGAGCCTGACCTCGCGTGAGAAATTCGGGCAACTTCAGGCTGAGGCTCCCTGGTTCGCCGCTACTTTCCTGAAGTAAAAAGAGGCAATTCCCTTCCGAGATTTCTTTCTCTGGCGAGAAGGTAGACTTTTTCGGCAACGGCGAGGTCCCACGAGGCGATGCCGTTGGATTTGAAAAGGGTGATTTGATCATCGGAAGTGCGGCCGGGAACCTGGCCGGCGACCAATTGGTGAAGCTCGTGGACGGCCGCCCACTTCTGCGGCTGGCGTTCAAACGGGATGATGAGGTCGCCGGTTTCCTGCTTGGATTGCTCAATGGAGTCGACGAAGATGGCGTCGGCGCGGGAAATGGCGGTGTCGTCGAGTTCGCGTTTGTGGGCATGGTTTGCGCCGATGGCATTGATGTGCGCGCCGTCGGGAAGATCGCGGCCATCGAGGACGGGCTTGGCGGAAGTGGTGGCGGTGTTGATGATGTCGGCGTCGCGGATGGCTTCTGCGGAAGAGGCTGCGGCGTGGACAGGAATGCCGAGACGCTTGGACATTTCCTGGCAGAAGCTTGCGCGACGCGCGGGATCGCGGCCAAAGACGCGGACGGAATCGAGCTTGCGCACCTGGGCAATGGCTTCTAATTGAGTTTTTGCCTGGCCGCCGGTGCCGAGGATGGCAGCGGTCCGGGCGTTTTGCCGGGCCAGATACTTGGTGGCCACGCCAGAAGCGGCGCCGGTGCGTTGCTGGCCCATGAAGTCGGCCTCAATCAGGGCGACCAGGGCGCCGGTGGAGATTTCATAGAGCGGAACGAGGAAGCACAGATTCCCCTTCACATAGGTGTATTGCTTCATGGCGATGAAGCCGGACTGGGTGTCCATGGCCGCCATGTAATGGAAAAAGCCGCCGCCGGCCGGGAGTTCAAAGCGGCGGCGCGGGTGAACGATGACGTATCCCGCGGCATGCTTGCGGGAGATTTCCTCGACCGCTTCGATGGCCATGGGCATGGTGAGGAGTTGGCGGACTTCCGATTCATTGATGTGCAGGGTCATTGGTTGGCACCTGGTGCAGCGGGCGATTTTTGTGGGAGATGAAATTCGACGAGCGTGAGAGAGGTGTCGGCGACAGTGCCGTGGTGGTGATACTGATAGCTGAGGATGCCGATGCCGGGAGAAAGCTCATACTCGGTATCGTCGGGATTCGTGGCGTAACGCAAAACAAAAACTTCCGCGGCATGCGGAGAGAGACCCTGGATGCCACGCAGATCCTTCTCTTGCTGCCCGGTTACCACCCAGCAGTAGTGGCCATCTTCGCGCCGGAGGCTTTCGGCATCGCCAAATTTCAAGCCTTTCTTCAGGGGCCAGCGGAAGAGAAGATTGTCTTCGGAGAGAAGCTTCTCGAGTGCGGCGGCGTTTTGCTCAAGTTTTGCGTAATCGAAATCCGGGGGAAGCGAATCCAAATAAATCTCGTGGCGCGCGGTTTCGATCAGCAGCCAGGGCATGGGTGCGACTTCGGCGTTGGCCCAATCGAGATCCCGGGGGAATCCGGAAAGAACGGCGATAGTAAACTCAGGCTTTTGGATGACCCTTTGAACGGTCATTTTTAGGGTGACGTCGTTTTGGGAAGTTTTATCGGTTTGCGGGTCGGTCCAATCCACGGTGCCGCGATACACCCAGTAGGTGCCCGGGGTGAGGGGCATGAAGTGATCCGTGGTCGCGGCCGGGTCTTGGGAGCTCGCCGCAGATTGCGGAGTGACCTCAGGGGCTAAAGCCCGATTTGCTGGCGAGAGGAACGGCAAGGCCGAAGCCGTGCCCTCCCTTGGGACATTCAGTGAGTTGCGTAGTAGCGGCTCTGGTGCGGGCTGTTGTGCGTTAAGAAACGAAGTGCAGAGCAGCGCGAGCAAGGCAGGGAAAACATTGACCGCGGCTGATGCGGAAATGGCAGGAGATTTTCTCGGGGCGTGCATGGTCACTTCTTCGACGGGGCTTCTCTTGGTCTGTTTTTTTCCGGTCTGTGCGCGGCGGAGGGATTATCTTCGCGGACGCGGCGGACGACGGTCTGGATCAGGCGATAGCGGCGTTCTTCTTTTTCGCCGGAAAGATAAAAACGGAATTCGGGCTGGCCCTTGGCATCTTTTCCCACGCGAATCGGGAAAGCGCCGCAGAGATTGTTGTCGATGAAGGCCGTTTCGTAGCGGGACTTGCGCGCATTCCATGTGAACACCCGCAGGGTGGTGAAATCGCAGGGCAAGCCTTCTGGCCCGCGAGCGCCACCGACCAGATATTGCGGGTGCTCGCCTTCGCCGTCGGCGACGCGGTTGAGTTCGAACCAAGCCAAAGCGCGAATGTTGGCGGATTCGGTGCCTTCGCGAACCGGGTCCGGCAGATCGAGGGAGACAAAGCGGGCGACCACCCATCCGGCAATGGGAATGGTCTGATCGCCGGGCTGCGTGGTGGTGGTGATGGCGGAATTGCGCACGACGCCTTCGCCGGGAGGGCGCGTCGCGGTGCCACGGACGAGGAACCAATCTTCCTTCTTAGTTTCAGTGGGCTCACTGGCAGATTCTTTTTCATCGGGGACCTGCACCCAGTCAGCGGTGGCGCGGCCAACGATTTCCACGGGCACGTTGCGAGAAAACTGGTAGAGGCGCGGTTCGTTGCGGCCGGGTTCAACGCGTAAATTCGTGGGCACTTTGGTGCGACCGCGCGCCTGCACGGGAATGGCGGAGGCCTGCTGGAGGAGCTTGGCGCTGCGCTGCCAGAGTTCCGGTTCCATGAGGTAGCGGCCATCCACCCAGCCGATGAGGCCGGCGGCGGTGCGGACTTTTACGTTTTCATTTCGGCGGCCCAGAACATCCACGCGGTCACCGTAGAGCAGAACACCAAGCTGCTCGCGCACCTGGGCAACGCTGCTCCAGAGCGTCACGCTGCGTTCGCTGACATAGGCGGCGTCGAGCACTTCATGCTTGGGACGGAAATACCAGGCCAGCAAAGCCACCAGGCACAGCAATGGCACGGCGACCAGCAGCTTGCGCTTCATGCGGAATCCCCGAAAGTGGCGCCGACAGCTCGGGCCGCGTGAACGATTTCGCTGTTGGGATCCACGTACTTCATTTTTTCCAGGGCTTCGTCGAGAGAGACGGATTCAATCTTGCCCGATTTGAGGCAGACCATGCGGCCGAAGTGGTGCTTGGCGACCAAGTCGGTGGCGGCGACGCCCAGGCGGGTACCCAAGATGCGGTCGAAAGGCGTGGGAGAGCCGCCGCGCTGGACGTGGCCGAGAACGGTAACCCGAATTTCCTTGTGCAACATCTCGCGAAGGGTGAAAGCGATGGTGTTGGCGACATTGCCGGGGCCGGCGGGAGGAATGGTTTTGCCGTTGGGGTCGGTCGCCGGAAGCTTTACACCTTCGGCAACGACGATGAGGCTGAAACGCTTGCCTCGGAGCTCACGGGCGCGGACGGCGTCGCAGATACATTCAAATTTAAACGGGATTTCAGGAATCAAGATGATGTGCGCCCCGCCGGCGATCCCGGCATGCAGGGCGATCCATCCGGCATCGCGGCCCATCACTTCGATGAGCATCACGCGGTGGTGCGATTCAGCGGTGGTGTGGAGGCGATCGACGGCTTCGGTGGCGATGACCAGAGCGGTGTCGAAGCCAAAGGTGACTTCGGTGGCGTAGAGATCGTTGTCGATGGTTTTTGGCACGCCGACGACGTTGACGCCGCGGCGAAAGAAATCGCGGGCGATGTGCTGCGTGCCGTCGCCGCCAATGACGATAATGGCGTCGATGCCCAGACGGCGCGCATTGTCGATGCACAGCGCGGAATAATCCTGCACGGTTTCTAAGCCATTTTCAGTGGTTTTGTAGGCGAAGGGGTTGCCGCGGTTGGTGGTGCCGAGGATGGTGCCGCCGCGGGGAAGAATGCCGCTGACGGTCTCCTCCGTCATTTCGATGGCGCCTTCGGGCCAGATCAGGCCGTCGAAACCGTTGCGGATGCCGATAACCCGCATGCCATGCTCGGAAATGGCCGCGCGAACCACGGCGCGAATGACTGCGTTGAGGCCCGGGGCGTCACCTCCGCCATTGACAATACCGACTGTGCGCACGGGTTTCATGTTTCCTCAAAGATGATCTTCAAGATTGTACATGAAACAGCGGCGTAGCTGGCGTGACGCATGACGCCGCGGAACCGGTAGAATCAACGGGGAACGATAAGTATTGTAGGCGCAGGGGGAGCGATGAAATTCTTGAATGGGTTGCAGCCCTTGGGGCTGGCGATTTTGCGGGTGGCGCTGGCGTTGATTTTCGTCTTCCACGGATATCCCAAACTGGTGCGGGCGGATGCGGGCATGCGCGAATTTTTCATGCAGCACGGACTTCCCGGATATTTTGTGGGGCTGGCGGGGATCATCGAATGCGTGGGCGGCGGGTTGCTCCTGGTCGGGCTGTTTACCCGGCCGGCGGCCTTGCTCCTGGCGGTTGAGATGGGAGTGGCGATCTGGAAGGTGAAGTCTGTACATGGAGTGATGGCGGTGAACGAGTATCAGTTCGAGCTGGCTTTGGCGGCGGCTTGCGTGGCGTTTGCCACGGTGGGAGCGGGGGTCCTGTCGGTGGATCATTTGGTGTTTGGAGAGGACGGGAAGAAGCGGAGATCGACCAGAAATGAGAGAGAGTAGAAGCATCCACTAATAAACCAAGAATGGCCGATCGAAAGATCGGCCACTCCATCGGCTGCATCTTGACAGCTCTAGACTCGGGCTGCGGCACCGGGAACAATCATCACGTGAGATGACGGGGCCAGGGGCAGCGAGATCCACAGAACGATGTAGACGAGAAAGCCCGTGCCAGCGAAGAAAACCGCGAGCAACCAGACAATGCGGACGACGGTGGGATCGAGATCGAAATAGTCGGCCAGGCCGGCGCAGACTCCCCCGATTTTCTTGTCGCTGGTGGAGCGCATCAGACGCTTCGGCGGAGCGGCAAAGCCGCCGGTTGGCGGAGGGGCCTGGTCGGCCAATTGCGCACCGCAATTGCAGCAGAATCTGGAACCGTCCGGAGCTTCATTTTGGCATTTCGGGCACAGCATGGGTCACCCCCCACAGAGCACAACTCGGATTCTAAACATAGGTACGCAGAATCAAGCAGGAAAGTTTCAAATTCGCCAGAGCGGTCTAGTACTCCAGAAGGTGCGTTACCGCGGCGGTGATGTCGTCGGTTTGCGGCAGAATGGCGTCTTCGAGTTTGGGGTGATAAGCGCAGAAGGTGTCGGTGGCAGCGACGCGCTTCACGGGGGCGTCGAGCTCCTCGAAAAGCTCCTCGGCGATGCGGGCGGCGATTTCCGCACCGTAGCCCCAGCTCATCATGTCTTCGTAGGCCACCACCACGCGGTGCGTTTTGCGGACGGTGGTGGCGATGGCTTCCCAGTCGTAGGGAGAGAGCGAACGGAGGTCGATGATCTCCACGGAAACGCCGGAGCGTTCCAGAGCGGCGGCGGCGACTTCCGCGCGGCGGACAACGGCGCCGTAGGTGACGATGCTAACCTGGGAGCCTTCCTTGACCAGGCGGGCTTTGCCGAACGGGACGGTGTAATCGGGGCCGGGATATTCGGAGCGATTGTACGGCTGCCGATACAGGTGTTTGTGCTCCAGGAACATCACCGGGTCGTCGGAGCGGATGGCGGTGCGCAACAGGCCGGCGACATCGAGTGCCGTGGATGGCATCACCACGCGCAAGCCGGGGCAGTGCGCGAAGATCGCCTCGCCGCTCTGGCTGTGATACACCGCGCCGCCAGTGAGATACCCGCCGATGGCCACGCGCACGACGACGGGACTTTTGAACCCGCCATTCGAACGCCAACGCATGACGCAAAGCTCATCGCGAATCTGCATCATCGCGGGCCAGATGTAATCGAAAAATTGAATTTCGGCCACCGGCTTCATGCCGCGGGTGGCCATACCGATGGCCCGGCCAACGATACTGGCTTCCGCCAGAGGCGTGTTGAAGACGCGGTCGGCGCCATATTTGCGCTGCAGGCCGGCGGTGGCTTTGAAGACGCCGCCTTTCCCTTTCACATCGCGGAGATTTTCTTCGCGGCTGGCGTCGGCGACGTCTTCGCCGAAGACGGTGATGCGCTCGTCGCGAGCCATTTCGTCGTGCAGCGTGGCGGCGACCATTTCGACCATGGTCTTCGGGCCACCATGGAATTTGGGTTCGACAGCAAACAGGGACGAAGTGGGATCGATGTCCGGCGAATAAACATTCTGGTAAATCGAGGAAACTTCCGGCGCGGCGGCGGCCAGCGCCTGGTCGGCGGCTTCGCGGACTTCGCGATCGACTTCGGCTTCCAATGCTTCGATCTCTTTCTGGTCCATCACGCCTTCCCGAATCAGAAAGAGGGAAAACTTGGAGAGCGGGTCGCGGCGCGCTTCGCTTTCGCGCTCCTCGGCGGTTTTGTAGAGTTTTTCGTCGTCGGAGAGCGAATGCGAGTAGGGGCGAGTTACATGCGCATGGACCAGCGCGGGCCCGCGGCGCTCGCGAACGTAGCGGATCGCGTCCTTGCAGACGGCGTAACTTTCCAGCGGGTCGGTGCCATCGCATTCGGCGAGGTGCAGGCCGGGAAAGCCGCGGACGAGCTTCGAAATGCTGGAGCCGGCGGTTTGCACTTCGATGGGAACGGAGATGGCGTAGCCATTGTCCTCGACGAGATAGAATAGCGGCAGCTTCTTGGCGCAGGCGACGTTGAGCGATTCCCAGAATTCGCCTTCGCTGGTGGCGCCGTCGCCGGAGGAGACGTAGACGATCTCTTCGGGATCGTGATCGAGCGATTCGCCTAGAGGGGCTTTCTGCGCTTGGGCGAGAGCCTTGGGGTGATGGCCGTAATAAAGAGTGGCTTCCGCCGCTCCCACCGCTTGCACAAATTGCGTGCCGGTGCAGGAGGATTTGCTGACGATGTTCAATTTATGGTTGCCCCAATGAGAAGGCATCTGGCGGCCGCCGGAGCTGGGGTCGTCGCTGGCGCCTACGGCCTGGAGCAGGGTGTCCAGCGGGGTGACGCCGAGCATCAGGCAGAGCGCGCGGTCGCGGTAGTAGGGGTAGAACCAGTCGACGCCGGGACGAAGAAGCAAGCCGGCCACGGTGGTAACCGCTTCGTGGCCAGCGCTGGAGATCTGGAAGTAGATTTTGTTTTGGCGTTTGAGTTGAATTTCCCGGTCATCCAGCCGGCGGGAAAGATACATCGTGCGGTAAATCCGGATGAGGGTTTCGCGATCGAGCCCCTGATGCTTGGGAGCTTCCAACTTGGCTGGTTTGACGCGCGTTTGTACCGCCATTCAGTCGGCCTCGTGTTGGAATGGCGAGTTATCGCCTACGGGATTTAATTATACCGGAGGGAGCGGTGGAGTGCACAGTAGAACGTGGGAGGGGTTGTGAAAAACGGAGGTACTAGGACAAATCCTCGAATTGCTGCTCGGTGTCGGAAAACCGGGCGTCGCCGGGTTTGAGGACTTTGGGCGAGGCGGCCAGGAACGGCTCTTCCGTCGGGATGCGATCGACCCAGCGTTGTTCGGAGAGCTTTTCGTGGTTGGAGAAGTCGAGGCGGAGGAGCAGCTTGACGGTTTCGTGAGATTTGGGAGTTTCGGGCTCGTCCTTGGCTTTGCTTTTGGATTTATGTTTCTCGGGTTTGTGCGCGACGGGTTCCGCAGCCGCGGCGCCGTCGGTGGCCCGAGAAAATTTGTAGAGCAGCTTTTTGTCCAGGCGAAACGCCTGCTTCCAGACTTCCAATTTGTGGCGAGCAAGCTGAGCTTTTTCCTCGTCCTTGCCAAAGTCGAATTGCATGTAAATGTGAGGCATAGATTCAGTTTGTGACCTGCGTGGCTGGGTGTCAAGACGGCGGTCGACCTGGTGGGTCAGTTCCCGACACCGCGACTCACTAGGGGTTACCGGGAGTTCAATGTTTGGGGGGGCAAAAGAATCGCCGGTCACTCCAACTCAAACCTAGCTGCAGCAAGGGCGTATGCACTCTGCTCTTCCATGAGGGAAGGGTGCTCATCAATGAATCGTTCAATTAATTCTTTTGTTTTGGGATGATGAAGATGACCTAGGCCATGAAGAGCGGACCCCTGACAAATCCAAGAATCAATTGCAAGCACCTCAGCAAGCGTCTGAAAAAATATGTCCTCCAATTCCAAATCCTCGCCACCACTCTCTCGATTCCGATTCCCACAATGCCAGTCGTAGCACAATGAGTCCCACCACATCTGAACCGAACTGTCGAACGGCTCTGTGGCGAAAAGGCGTTTGAACAAATCTGCCATAGAACGGATGTACTCTTCTCGAACGGATAGGGGAAGGTCTGAGTCGTCAATTATTCGGGACACAGAGCAATCGAGATTAGGACCTTGTATCGCCCAGAACCCTTTCTCTAGCTGCGGTTTTGTGAATCGAGTAAGCAAAAATTCCGGCTGACTAAACAACTGCACGTAATAGGCCCCAATTATTTTAGCGTTGAACTCCACCTCCACATGCCAATACCAGTAATTTCGTCCCCCTGACGCTAGTGATACGTCGCGGTCAAACAGGAAAGCAACAAAGTCGTCGAATGCCGAATTGGTCAAATCAACGTAGGTGGTTGGCTGTCCCATGAAAGGAGTATACCTAGGATGTTCCACAAATAAGTCGTTGCTGGATTAAGGCACGTCAACTCCTAATTAATGCGGCACTTAGATACTTATACTTACCCGGATCCAGAGCGGGCTCAACCGGAATTGCGGCAAATTGATTTTGCGAATGATGGGAGTTGGAGTATTCTTGGCGTTCGAGACAATGAAACGAAGACGCCACTTTTCCAACGCTCCGGGAAGAAGACTTGGGGCGTGTGTGTGTTTGGTGGCGGTGATGTTGTTGTGGGCGCCGTTGTGGGCTTCGGCGGTGCAGGCTTCGGGGGTGGGTTGCTGCGATGGGGCGATGTGCCCACTGCATGGGCATTCTCCCAAGAAGAGTTCGAGCGATACCAACGCGGCGACGGATGCGCCGATGGCCAATTGCGAGCATCACGGACGGAAGGCGGCGATGGATTGCAGCATGGCGTGTTGCCATCCCGCTGAGACAGCCACGACCGTGGCCATCGTTTTTGTGTTGCCTGGCCCCCCGATGATTTCTGCGCCGCTGTTTGCCGGGGATTCGGCGGCTCGTTCGCCTGATTCCGTAAGCTCTCCCGTTTTCGATGCAGTTTCTCCTCCTCCGCGAACTCTTCTCATCAGCCTGTAGAAATTCCCTCTCGTTTTTGAGATTGACCCGAGCGCGTGCGCTCGCTCCCGGGCGGCCATGGCCGCTTCCGTACGCATCCTCATGGAGAAGAGATTCATGGCCCGACGACTTTATTTTTTGCCCTGTTTGTTGCTGTTTTCCACGGGGGTGCTGCTGGCAACGGTATTCGCCACCGTGCGTGGGATCGTACATGATGCGCAGCATCGCCCCATCCCAGACGCGGAAGTGACATTGAAGGCAGTCGATTCCGAATTCACAAAAACGGCGCGGACCAACGCCACCGGCGACTTTTCCTTCGATTCGATTCCGGTGGGCGAATACCGCATCACCGTGAACAAAGCCGATTTCGCGCCCAGCGAGCAGAAGCTAACAGTATTGTCAGGAACCGCACCGATTCTGCATTTTGAATTGCAAGTGGGAAAGCAGACGCAAACAGTGACCGTGACTTCCGAAGCCCCGCCGGCGCAGACGGAATCAGTCACGCCAACAACGCTGGTTTCGCGAGAGGAGATTGTCAAAACGCCCGGTGCTTCTCTCTCCAACAGCCTGGCAATGATTACCGACTATGTCCCGGGTTCCTACTACACGCATGACCAGCTGCACGTGCGCGGCGGGCATCAGGTGAGCTGGCTGATTGACGGCGTGTCCATCCCGAACACCAATATCGCCAGCAATCTGGGCCCGCAAATCGATCCCAAAGACATTGACACGCTGGAAGTGCAGCGCGGCAGCTACTCCGCCGATTATGGCGACCGCACCTACGGAATTTTCAATGTTGCGCCACGCACCGGATTCGAACGCAACAACGAAGCTGAGCTGATTTTGAGCGCCGGTAACTTCTACCAGACTGACGACCAGCTGAATTTTGGTGGGCACACCAACCGTTTCGCCTATTACGCGAGCCTTAATGGCAATCACACGGACCTGGGCTTGCAAACGCCGACTTCCGCGGTAATTCACGATCAGGCAAACGGCTTCGGCGGCTTCACCTCCCTGACCTACAACGTGGATGCGCAAAACCAGCTGCGGCTGGTGGCCCAGTTGCGCCAGGACTACTACCAAGTTCCCTTCGATCCCAATGATCCGGCAACGCAGGGGCAGTTCCTGAGCGATTCCAACAAGGAGCGAGACGGTTTTGTGCTTTTTTCGTGGCTGCATACGATTAGTCCCGGCCTGGTGGTCACGGTCTCGCCGCTTTACCACTACAACGATGTGAGTTATCAGAGCAGCCCGTTCGACTTGCCGAGTTCCGCGACCGAAACGCTGTCCTCCAATTACGAAGGCGGGCAGGCCAACGTGTCGTGGATTGCGAAGCGCAACAATCTCCGCGCCGGTGTATACGGCTTTGCGCAACAAACGAGCCAGCTATTCGGGCTGCTCTGCAATTCACCGGGGCAATGCGAAAACGTGGAGCCGCCGGTCACGGCAGGCCCCGCGGGAGGCCTGGCAGCCATCTACGCCGAAGATCAATTCAAGGTGACCTCCTGGCTGTCGCTCGATGGCGGAATTCGGCAGACACATTTTTCGGGCGGCGTCGTGGAGAATGCCAGCAGCCCGCGCATCGGCGCCTCGCTGCGAATTCCCAAGCTGAACTGGGTGTTTCGCGCGTTTTACGGGCATTTTTATCAACCGCCGCCGCTGTTGACGGTCTCCGGGCCGCTGCTGGATGCCGCCAACAACCAGAATCTGGGTTTCATTCCGCTGCACGGCGAGCGCGATGAGGAGCACCAGTACGGCCTCACCATTCCGTTGTGGGGCTGGACGATTGACGCAGACAATTTTCTGACCCGGGCAAGGAATTATTTCGACCACAACAATTTTAACAATTCGAATCTGTTCTTCCCCGTCACCATTCAGGGCGCGCGAATCAGCGGCTGGGAGCTGACGCTCCGCTCGCCCTGGATTTACAAGCGCGGCCAAGTCTACGTGACCTATTCGAACCAGCTCGCGCTCGGATTCGGCGACATCAATGGCGGCCTGACGGATTTTTCCTTCGGCAACAGCTATGGCTATCTGGACCACGACCAGCGGAATACGTTGCACGTCGGTGGACAGGTAAAATTGCCGTGGAAGAGTTATGCCTCGACAGACGTGTACTATGGATCAGGCTTCACCAATGGAAATTCACCGCCGGATCCGAATAACCACTTGCCGGGGCACACCACGTTTGACCTGACGTTTGGAAAGGATTTCGTTGAGCGGTTTTCGCTTTCTGTGACCGGGCTGAACGTGGCCAATCGCCGGGTGCTGCTGGACAACAGCTTTACGTTCGGCGGAACGCATTACAACAATCCGCGCGAGATTTACGCGCAAGTGCGCTATCGTTTTCACTATTGAGGAAGAGATGAAGCGAATAATCACATGCTTGCTGTTGATTTCTGCGTGCTTCACCGTCGGATGCAAATCTGCGCCGGAAAAGCATTACCCCTTGCAGGCGGAAGTCATCTCCGCGGACCCCGCGAAAAAATTGATTACCGTGAAGCACGGGGATATTCCCGGGCTGATGCCGGCGATGACCATGACGTATCAGGTGGCGGATGCCGGGCAGATTGCGGCGTTACGGCCGGGGGACAAGATCAGCGCGGATCTGGTGGTCTCGGAAAGCAAAGGACGCCTGGAAAAGATTGTTTTGGTCAGCAAGGGAGATGGAAAGGCTGCCGGCACCACGCAGCGAATTCCCGAGAAGGGAGATGTAATTCCCGATTTTGCGCTGGTGAATCAGGACGGCAAGACCATTCATTTGAGCGACTATCACGGCAAGGCCTTGCTGGTGACGTTTATATACACCCGCTGTCCGCTGCCGGATTTTTGTCCCCGGATGAATGAAAACTTTCGCGCGGTGCAGAAGCTGCTGGAACAGACGCCCGACGCGAGGAACCTCGCGGTATTTTTGAGCATCAGTTTTGACCCGAAGAACGATACGCCCGCAGTGCTCAGGCATTACGCTTCGCTGTACATGAAGAGTGCGCCGGGCGAGAAGCCCTTCGATTGGCAATTTGCCGCGCCCGCGGAAAAGGATCTGCCGGAAGTGGCGCACTTCTTCGGACTGGTGATTCAGCCCGAACAAGGGCAAATTGTGCACTCGCTGAGCACCACGCTGATCGGCCCGGACGGCAAGATAGCCGAGTGGTATTCCGGCAACGACTGGACGCCCGAAGAGGTGGCACAGGCGATACAATCAACCATCCCACATGGCTAATGAGGCTAATCTCTTGCGAGTTTGCCGTGGACGCAGCTAGACTGAGGCACAATTTCACGGCGATGGAGTTCGTCATAACCGCCGCGGCTGAAACGGCCGAGGCTGATGACTCCTGGCTGCCCGGCGGCACCAGGAGTTTTTTGTTTCACGCGGCGGGGGCCGGATTGGAGACACATTGCGTCTATTCTTGATTGGATTATTTGGCGCGATTGGAACGTTGGCACGCTACGGGTTGCAGGGGTTGGTGCAGGTCAAAATGGGCAGTACGTTTCCGTACGGGACGCTGCTGATCAATCTGACGGGATGCTTTTTTCTGGGATTGATCGGGCAGATCACCCTGAACCGAGTGATCGTTTCTCCGGAATTGCGCATGGCCATCGCGGTGGGCTTTTTTGGCGGGTACACCACGTTTTCGAGTTTCGGATGGGAAACGGCAAAAATGCTCGAGGCCGGCGAATGGCTGTGGGCCACGACGTACGTCTCCGCGAGCGTGGTGTTTGGTTTATTGCTTTCGGTCGCCGGGATCCGGCTGGCCGGCCGGTTCTAGGAGCGCGGCATGACGCACCAGAAATTTGAAGGCGAACGCACGCTGATGCGCATCCACATCGGCGAGTCGGACAAATGGCATGGCAAGCCTATGCACGAGGCCATCGTGGAACTGCTACGGAAAGAGGGTTTTTCCGGGGTGACCGTGCTGCGCGGCGTCGCGGGATACGGCTCTTCAAGCGTCTATCACACCGACAAGCTGCTGCGATTGTCGCAGGACCTGCCGATCATCCTCGAAGTGATCGAAACGCAGGAGCGCATTGACCATATTCTGCCGCGGCTGGATGAGATGGTGGACGGCGGCTTGGTCACGCTTGAAAAGGTGCGGGTAATTCTCTACAGACCCGCCAAGCGTTAGACGATACACTGACTCGCGTGAACTCCGGAAAAACTTTGGCGCAGAATTCTCCCAACGGCTGGCTGAACCGCACGGTGCTGGGTGTAGGTGTGACCAGCTTGTTCAGCGATTGGAGCCACGAAATCGCCACCGCGATTTTGCCGGCGTTTCTGGCCAGCATTGGCGCGGGCCCCGCGTGGTTGGGAGCGATTGAAGGAGTCGCCGACGGACTTTCAAGTTTTGCGAAGTTGAGCTCCGGGCACTACACGGATCAGCTGAAGAAGCGGAAGCCGCTGGCGGTGTTTGGATACGCATTCACAGCCCTAGCGACGGCTTCGTTTGCATTCGCGACGCATGCGTACCACGTGCTTATTGGGCGCGCCGCGGCGTGGCTGGGCCGCGGGGTGCGTTCGCCGACGAAGAAGGCGCTGCTGGCAGCTGATGTTGCGCCGGAAGCTTATGGCCGCGCATTCGGCCTGGAACGATTGATGGACACGGTAGGAGCGATCGCGGGCCCCCTGACCGCGCTGTGGCTGCTGGACGCGACGCATCACAACTCTCGCGCCGTTTTTTTGTGGACGCTGCTGCCGGGGATGATTGCGGTGCTGAGTTTCTGGCTGCTGGTGCGGGAGCGGCCCTTCGAAGCACGAAAGAAAGTCTCGTTCGTGGCTGGGCTGCGCAAACTGCCGAGCAATTTCCGCGAATTTCTGCTGGGCGTGGGAGTTTTCGGTTCGGGAGATTTTTCGCACACCCTTTTGATTTTGTATGCCAGCCGCATGCTCGCGCCGAGCCTCGGAGTCGCGCGCGCGGCCAGCCTGGCGGTTGGACTGTATACCCTGCACAACGTTTTCTATGCCGCATCGGCGTATTTGAGCGGCTGGCTCAGCGATCTTGTGCCGCACCGGAAGCTGATTCTGGCGGGTGGCTATGCGCTCGCGGGCATGACCGCGATTCTTCTTACCACTACTCCCTCCTCGCTGTGGCTGCTGGCCGGCTTGTTTGTGCTGGCCGGAATTTATGTAGGGACCGAGGAAGCTCTGGAAGATTCGCTCGCGGCCGAACTGATTCCGCGGGAACAGCACGGCATGGCGTTTGGCACGCTCGCGGCAGTAAACGCCGTGGGCGATTTTCTGTCGAGCCTGGCGGTTGGTTTTCTGTGGTCGGCGGTGTCCGCAAAAGCAGCGTTTTCTTTTTCCGCGGTGCTATTCTTCCTCGGAGCGTTCCTGATCCTTCGGCTGCGAAAGTAATTCTCCGCGCAACGATTGAGGTTCCGCTGCGGCTTCTCGCTTGGAAGCCGTCATCCGCCGATGCACCTCCGCTTGCAGGTACTTGCGAAGGTTTTCGGGAACGATGCCGGGAGCGGCGAGTTCGCGCAGATCCACGACCGTTAGCTGAGGCAGATAGCTGAGCACGATCGCGAGCGGGGTGGAGGAGTTGCGCACCAGTGCTAGGCGCACGTTGTAGTAGTGCGACCATTTGCGGTGGTTGGCGACGGTCAGGACAACGATTTGGGGCAATTTGTCGCGCCAGAGTACTTTCAAGATTTGCGCTTCGGTGAGTCGAGGATTCTCCAGGGCGAGTTCGAGAACCTGCGCGTGGCCCGTGGCAATCAATGCGCCCGCCACGCGAGCCGGGCCGCGGCGCGCCAAAGTGAGCCGCTGTCCCAGCGGGAGTTGCGGGAGGCGAGCAATGATGTACTCCTCGGCGTGGCGCTTGAGCTCGGTTGGGACCGCAGGAGACAGTGAAAATTGCACCAGGTCCATCAGGTAGAGGTCGCGCAACAGGCGCAGACCAACAAGCCGCGGCGCGGATGGATGAAAGACCAGAGCGCGTTTCACGGCATAACTTTTCAGAAAAGGTTTGCGTCCGGCGATGTTCTCGATGATTTCCGCGGGGAGATCTTTTCGGTTCACGAGCAGGACCAGGAGTGTCTCGTCCAGGGCAGGATTTCCCAGCAGCGAGGAAAGCACTGCGGGCGATGGGTGGTAGAGAAAAGACTTTAACTCTTCACCGGTGGCGAGGCGGGCGCGTTCGAGTTGCTGATCGAGAAAGGTCACGCGCGTTCCCCTAATCCGGCGGCAAGAGCCGCAACGCCAGGTGCGCGGCGGCTTCCGCCGGACTTAACTGCAAGCTGCCAAATTGTGCCAGCGGGGCGGCCATGCGCAATGCAGACTCGAGATGCTCGTCAAAGTAGGCGGAGCGGCCCAGCATCCCTCCGGTTTTGGCCAAAAGGAATTTCTGAGATTGCAGGCCAAGGCGTTCGACCAGATCTCTCACCAGGCTGGCGAGGGCCGCGGCACAGTCGTCGATCAAAGCGATAGCCGCTGCATTGCCGGCTTCCGCCTCGAGTAGCAGCAATGGAAATAGGCGGGGGAAAACGCCGTCGGGAGAAGCATGGGCACGAGATTGGAGGTCCGCCCAGGTAGCATCGCCGATTTGGGACAAGATTTTGGCGCCGAGCGTGGTGTCTTCGCCGGTCCGCTCGAAGTGGCGCAGAGCCTCGATTATCGCGCGTTGCCCGACGTGATAAGCGCTTCCTTCATCACCGAGCAGCGGCCCGTGGCCGCCCACACGCCCGGTATGGCCGTGGGTATCCCGTCCAACGGCGGCCGAGCCCGTTCCGGCGATCAGGACGATGGCCGCGCCTTCGCCGGTGCCCTCGAGAGTCAGGTCCAGGTCGGTGCATACGCGAACGATCTTGCCGGGAAATTCTTCTTCGAGAAGATGTTTCATTTTGCCGGCGGACTCCGGATAAGCCGTTCCGGCAAGCCCGGCGCACAGCGAAACCACTTCGTCCGCAGAGATTTGCGCGTTGAGAATGGCTACACGCACCGCTTCGCAGACCGCCGCCAGCGCGCCACCGAATCCTACGCGCATCGGATTGGACGGGCCGCCGCGGCTGCGGGTAATCACTCGGCGGTTTTCATCCAACAAGACACACTCCGTCTTCGTGCCGCCGCCATCGAGACCAAAAACATAGCGCATGGAAAGAGGATACGCGAGGCGGGAGTTTTTGGCGCGGGGGTTGGCGGGGGACGGTGCTGAAAACGCCGCTAGGGTTCATTGCGCGGGCGATTGCTTTCTTGACGCACTGCAAGGCAACCACTATTCTCGTCACACTTCGCGGGATCGCGCGGGCGACGGCGAAATCCGAACCGCATGCATATTCATCTTCTCGACCTGGGGATTGTCGTCCTCTACTTGCTGGGCGTGACCGCCTTGGGCGTTCATTTCCGCGGAAAACAGCATGACGTGCGCGACTATTTTCTCGGCGGGCGAGCTGCGCCGTGGTGGGCGCTGGCGTTTTCCATCGTGGCCACGGAGACTTCCACGCTGACGATCATCGGGACGCCGGCGCTGGCCTACTCCGGCAACATGACGTTCCTCCAGTTGGTGTTTGGGTATTTGGCGGGACGTTTCTTAATCAGCGTGCTCTTTCTGCCGGGTTATTTTCGCGGAGAAATTCTGACCGCCTATGCGGTGATTGAAAAACGGTTTGGCGAGCGGATGCGAGCCGTGGCGGCGGTGACGTTCCTTGGCACGCGCACGCTGGCCGAAGGCGTGCGTGTGGCAGCGATTGCGCTGGTGGTGAGCGTGGCCTTGGGCACCTCGGAGCGCCTCGCGGTGTTCATCGTGATTGCGCTTACGGTGCTATATACGTTTGAAGGCGGGATGAAGGCCGTCATCTGGACCGACGTGGCGCAGTTTTTGCTGTACTTGCTCGGCAGCGTAGCGACGTTTGGGACATTGGTGCATCGGATTCCCGGCGGGTGGAGCGAAATTGCCGAGGTCGCCGCGACTCACGGAAACAAACTGCAGGTCTTCGATTTCACATGGAACCTGGCGACGAAATACACGTTCTGGTCTGGGGTGATTGGGGGCGCGTTTCTGACCATGGCTAGCCACGGCACGGATCAAACTATCGTGCAGCGGTTGCTGGCGGCCCGAAATCAGCGGGATGGCCGGAGGGCGCTGCTTGCCAGCGGTTTCATCGTGCTGTTTCAATTCGCACTTTTTTTGCTGGTCGGCGTTTTACTTTTTGTGTTTGCGCAACATTCCCCGGTGCTCGGGCCGGGAGATCGCACGGACAGCATCCTGCCCCTTTTTCTGATTCGCGAAATGCCCACGGGCCTTGCGGGCTTGCTCCTCGCTTCGATCTTGGCGATTGCGATGTCCAACGCCAGCGGCTCGCTGAATTCCCTGGCAGCCTCGAGCGTGGTGGATTTCGCCGCGCTACGTGGAAAGAACAGGGACGCAGCGGAAACCCTGCAATTGTCGCGGCGGATGACGCTGGTGTGGGGCGCGGTGCTGGTGGTGTTTGGCATGTTGCCGTGGGGGCATCTGCTGGAAGCAGGACTTACCGTGGCTTCACTTCCCTTTGGCAGTCTGCTCGGTCTTTTTTTCCTGGGGACATTCGATTCGCGCGCGAACGGGACGGGTTCACTGGTGGGAATGTTGGGCGGTCTGGCAAGCGTGCTGCTGGTTTTGGGCTATACGAAAATTGCGTTCACCTGGTACGTGTTGATCGGGTCGTGTGTGACGTTTGTGCTTGGCGCGCTGGTGAGCCGGGCGTTTGCACAACAGTCCGTCACTTCCTGACGAGGGCGGCCCGCAGCTTGGGATACACTTTCTGGCCAAGCGCGGCCTCGGAGGTCTATGAGCGAAAAGCGTCTGGAACTCGTGCGCGGCCTGGGCCCGTGGGCCTCCGCGGCGATTGTGGTTGGCACCATGATCGGCACGGGAATTTTCCTCAAGCCCGCGGAAATGGCCCGCGAGGGCCGCAGCGTTTCCATCGTGTTTGCGGCGTGGATTGTGGGAGGAATTCTTTCGCTCTTCGGGGCGCTGGCGTTTGCCGAGTTGGGCGCGGCGATTCCGGAAGCGGGCGGGGAGTATGCCTATTTGCGCCGCGGATTAGGTTCGGCCTGGGGATTTCTGTTTGGATGGATGCATTCGGTTGTTGGAAGGCCATCGTCGGCGTCATCCATCGCGGCGGGGATGATGCGCTTCATGGGATTTTTTATCCCCGCGGTGGCTGCGCCGATTTTCACCTGGCACATCGCCATTCCTGGGATGACCGGATGGCTGAAGCCATACGATTTTGTTTTTACATGGGCGCAGCCGCTGGGTGTGCTGTGGCTGGTGCTGATGACCGGCGTGAATTATCTAGGCGTTCGGCTGGGCGGCGGCGTGCAAGTTTTTCTGACGGCCATCAAGCTTTTCAGCGTGCTGCTGGTGATCGGCGTGGCGTTCGCGTTGCCCGCGTCGGGCGCGCCCACTCCGGGTCCGATATGGCCGCTGGCGGGGAGTACCGGGTTGCTTGGCGCTTTCTTGGCGACGCTGGCTGCGGCCCTTTGGGCGTATGACGGCTGGGAGGATTTGAACCTGGTCGGGTCCGAGGTGGAGAATCCGCAGCGGAATATCCCGCGGGCGCTGGTTGGCGGCGTTTCGCTGGTGGCGATTATTTATTTGCTGTTCAGCGCGGCTTGCCTGAAGGTGCTGCCATTTGCGAGTGTCGCGAATTCGGCGCACGTGGCTTCCGATGTAGTCGAGCGCGTGGTTGGCCACGGTGCGGCGGGGTGGGTCACGTTGGCGATGGTGATTTCGGCGCTGGGCTCGATGAACTCGTCGATCCTCAGCGGGGCGCGCGTGCCTTATGCGATGGCACGCGACGGAATTTTCTTCAAAA
Organism: uncultured Acidobacteriota bacterium; assembly: GCA_963781995.1. Classification (GTDB taxonomy): domain Bacteria; phylum Acidobacteriota; class Terriglobia; order Acidiferrales; family UBA7541; genus Acidiferrum. The sequence continues at coordinate 1,010,353 of CAWAHR010000002.1, forward strand.
TTGCGGATGGCATTCACCCGAAATATCGCACACCTGGACGCGCGCTGATTTTTCAATGCGTGCTGGCGAGTTTGATGGCTTTAACCGGGACGTTCGAGGAACTTACCAATCTATTTATCTTCGCCGGATGGATTTTTTATGGGCTTGCCGTAGTGGCCCTGTTTCGACTGCGGCACACGCAGCCCGATTTGCCGCGGCCGTACCGCTGCTGGGGATATCCGTGGGTTCCCGGCTTGTTTATCGCAGGAGCGTTGGCGCTGACCACCAACATATGGTTGCAGCGGCCGGGGCGATCTTCGATTGGATTGCTGCTGATTCTGGCGGGGTTGCCGTTTTACCGGTATTGGCAGAAGGCGGGAAGGCGGTCAGCTGAGTCGGAAAAATCCTGAGTGGCCAGTTCACACTGAATCGCATAGCAACTTTACGTCTTCACGTTCTACCTATTGAAAAATTTCGGTGCGCAAACTGCGCGCTCCTCAGGATGACACCGCAAGTTCTGGGTGTTCGTCGCGCGATCAGAAGTTTGGAGTGCCTGCGGCGGCGACGCGGTTGCGTGGGCCATTGGCGGAGATCGCCATCATTCCCAGTAGGGCTTTGACGGGAACTTCGATTTCCGGATGTAGGCCTTTCACCATCGATTCGATGCCGGTGACCAGGCGGCCGGCGGGGCGCGAGACGTGGCCATTGGCATCCAGGGCGAAGACGCGGCCATCACGTACGGCCGGAATCGCGTGCCATTCTTCGGGAAAGGTCAGAGAAAGATACTCGTCGCGGGCTTGCTCGGCGTTGTAGCCGCAGGGCGCGATGAAGATCACTTCCGGCGCGGCATCCACGATTTCCTGGAAGCGGACGCGGCGGGATGGCGCATTGGCCTTGCCCAGCACGTCGATTCCCCCGGCGTGTTCGACCATTTCCGGCACCCAGTGGCCGCCGACATAAAACGGTTGCAGCCATTCGAGCACGGCAACTTTGGGTCGCCCGGGATGTGCGGCGAGTTGCGCTGCTACGCGGCCGAGGCGCTCGCCGATGTGGGTCACCAATTGTCGCGCGCGTTCGCGGCGTCCCGTGGCTTCGCCAATCCACAAAATGTCGCGCCAGACGTCGCCCAAATCGTGGGGATCGAGGCTGATAATTTCCGGCTGCTTGGAGATCGTGGCCAGCGCGGCGCCCAGTTCCTCGGGAGTGGCGGCGCAAACGTGGCACAGGTCCTGTGTGAATATCAGGTCTGGGGCTAGTTGTTCGAGCAAATCGCGATTCACGGCGTAGATGGATTCGCCGCGTTCCACGTGCTCGCGCACCAGACGATCTGTTTCCAGAGGAGTGGCATCTTTCGGCAGCCGCGAAGTAACCACCGTGGCTTTCGTTCTCGCGCGCAGTGGAAAATCGCATTCGTGGCTGACGCCGACAATTTCTTCATCCAGGCCCAGCGCAAAGAGCACTTCCGTAGCTGAGGGCAACAAGGAAACAATACGCATACTGCGGACTCTAGCACACTGCGCAGCGGCTGGGAATTCTGAACCGTGTTCGTGACCGGTGAGTCCCCAACTATGGAACAACGCTCCGCTGCATGGCCCGGAGGCGTTCCTTGAATGCATCGAACTCCGGGGTAGAGACGATCGCATCGGCTCTTGGGAGCAAAATTTCAACAATTTCCCCGCGAAGATCCGCAAGTCTCTGGTCCAGTGGCGGGAATCCGCTGTAGATCCTCGGAAGCTTTGCATCAGTCGAAGGAGAGCTGCCCCAAATTCGCTGTAGGACGTCTGTGAAACACTTAGGGTCGTAACCCGCTTTATAGAGGTATTGCACTCCAAAATAGTCTGCATCCAACTCGTCGTCGCGCCTCATTTTTAGGGCTACAAGAGGAACTTGCATGGTGACTCCGCCAGCCATCGCTCCCATTTGCGTGGCCGCGCTCCCAAGTTGGATTAATTCTGCTTTGGTCGCCAGTCTAGTGGCAGAACGCAACGCGGTGTGGGCAATGCCTCGCGCCAGTATACTTGCCAGTTCTGCCTCTCCTTGCAATCGGATCAGGAGTCCTCGGCTAATGTATTGATAGCCGCCTGGCAGAGTGAATGCCTCGACTCCCGCGCCCTAGGATTTTTTTGGACACCGAATTGTGATGAAAATGAATCAGAGATCACGAGGAGGTGTGCATGAGCAAGGAGAGAGAACCAGCTTCGGGAGCCCCGGAAGGAGCCCGGAGGGCGACTGGAGGGGCTCCCGAAGAGCGGCGCGACGGCCGGGGCCGCTGGTCGGCGAAGCGTAAGTTTGCTGCGGTACTGCGGCTGCTGCGCGGGGAGGACCTGGAAACACTCTCGCGCGAACTGGGTGTGACCGCGGCAACGCTGTCCGGCTGGCGCGATCAGTTTCTGGAGGGCGGCGCGGCCAACCTGAAAGCGCGGGAAGCGGATGTGGACGACGAAGAGACGCAGCGGCTTAAATCGCTGGTGGCCGATCTGAGCATGAGCAACGAGTTGCTGCGGGAGAAAATTCACCGCATGGAGGCCGGACGCCCTTTAGTCTGGCGGAGGTCGAAGCCATGAGCCGCGCCGCTTCGCCCTTCACGGGACGACGTTACGGCGTGGTGCGTGTCACGCGGGAATGGGAGATGGCGCGTTCCAGCTTTTACTTTCGGCGAGAAATTGCCGCGCAGCCTGGGCGAGTGTTGGGACGGCGCGGACCGAAAACCGCTTGGAGCGATGCGGCGTTGCTCGAGAAGATCCGCGAAGTCATCGAGGCTTCTCCGTTTTACGGTGAGGGCCATCGCAAAGTGTGGGCACGGCTGCGCTTTCAGGAAGTGCGCACATCGAAAGCGCGGGTGCTGCGGCTGATGCGCGAAGCACAACTGCTTGCGCCGACACGCATGTTTCCGAAAGCCGAGAATCCGCATACCGGCACGATCATCACAGCGCGGCCTAACGAAGTCTGGGCCAGCGACCACACCATGACAGCCACGATCGAGGACGGCTCGGTGACGGTGTTCGTCGCGGTGGATCACTGCACGACGGAATGCGTGGGCGTGCATGTGGCCAAGAAAGCCACGCGCTTCGAGGCGCTGGAACCTCTGCGGCAGGGAGTGCGCGATTACTGCGGCGGCTTCCGCGCCGGCGCGGCGACAGGCATCCGTAACCGGCACGACCACGGCAGCCAGTACATGAGCGACGACTATCAAGCTGAAATTGCCTTTCTGGGCATGGAGTCTTCCCCATCGTTCGTGCGCCAGCCGGAATGCAACGGCTGCGTCGAACGGTTCATTCGCACGCTGAAAGAGCAGTTGCTGTGGGTCAGGGTGTTTCGGAGCGTAGAGGAACTGCGGTGCGCACTGGCGGAATTCCGTGAGCGTTACAACCAGCGCTGGATCGTCCAGCGCCTGGGCTACCTCACGCCAGCCCAGGCACGCCAGCAGCTTCTTGCGCTCGGAGCCGCTGCATGAATACACTCAATTCACTGTCCAATAAATCCGGCGCTAAACAGTGAATGCCTCGACGGCGTCGCTATCGATCACGCTAACGGTAATGGGGAAGTGGGCATCCGAGTTATGTGCCACTTTCTGTGCTAAGCGCCCGACGTAGTCGGTTAGTGCCGGGTCAATGAGCAGTTTCGAAGTTCGCTCTTCTTCCCGAACCATTGACTTGCTCAGCTCTTTTTCTCTTTCGAGAGAGTAGAAGTTGGTGTCGTGGGTAATTTTGCGACACCCTATAGCATGGACATCGGCATCCAACTTGGACCGCTTGCTCTGTGAAGTAGCGGACGCAAGGGCAGCGTTTGAAGATAACAATCCAATGAGCACACCAATTATTTGCACAAGTAATCGATTGGATGGCATCGAAAACCCAAATCTTTTCGAGTGGAATAGACCCACGTCATTCTAACACTGCGGCCGCTAATGTCAGTTCCTGGCAAGTCAGGCAATCGCGAACAGATTCGTTTCCAAAAGCAGATGCGCGGTACGTACTTATAGAGGAAATAGCGACGGCGGACTACATCGAAAGTGGCCAGGTCTTTGGCCCAACTGCCTGCTGGGACGAGCTGGCATGAAAGCCAGCGCTGCAGTTAGGACGTGAGAAAGAAGAACTCAAACATTCACAGCTACTTTGGAGGGCCGACGTTGTAATAGAAGGTCATGCGCAGTTCTATGAAAGGCTGAGAAAATTTTTCTGGAAGATGGCCAAAAGGAGCAGCTTTGCGGATCGCCCGCAAGCTGGCTTCATCCAAGTCTTTTTTTTCTGAACTAGATACTAGCCTCAGAGAATCTTCCGGGACTTTTCCGTCCTGAAGTACGCGGAATTGAACACTATTTATTCCTTGCTGTCCCAACAGGACGGATTGCGGCATGCTTGCACGCCACTTGTCTCTCACCGAGAGGTACAAACCACGAAGGTACGCATTAAAATCCACGCCTTCCGTATACGTGAGAACCTCAATGCCAGCCCGCAGCTCCTGGTTTTTTGAGGCAGAACCACTGGATTGCGACGGTAAGTCCTTGCTTCGAAAGGCGAGTAAGGACTCGAGTGCCTGGAAATGTGTTGAAGTTAGGAGAGTCAGTACCAAAAGGCGGGTTACAGCGTGGAATGACATGCTTTCACCCCAAAGGGATGTTTCAGACTGAAATCGAACCGTCCCATACCAGATTATCAGAGGACTTTAGCCAGCTTACAAGACATCATTGGCCCGCAATTTTGATCTTGCAATGCCGAACCGCAGGCAAAGGCGGCTAGCCCATGTATAGGCGATTCATCAAAAGCCGGCCCGCATCCCGAGTGACTACGGGCACGGCTTACTTATAGAGGAAATAGCGGCGGCGAACCACATCGAAGGTGGCCAGGTCTTTGGCCCAACTGGCGATGATTTCGTCGGGCGGCGTGCCGGCCTGGAGTTGCTGGATGGTGGAATCGTTTCCGAGGAGCAGGAGGATTTTGGTTACTTCGAAATGGTCGGGATATTTCTTGTGCAGCTCGGAGGCGATTTCGAGGCCGATGCGCATGGAGCGGACCGCAGCGCGATCGGTTACCCGGACGCCGACGCCACCGCAGTGCTGCCCGGCATAGAGGCCGCTTACGGGAATGAACGGCTGATTCACAAAGCGAACTCCCGGGAGACTTTTCTCGTTGAGCTGCTGGGCGACCTCCTCGCCGTTGATCCAGGGGGCGCCGAACTCTTCGAACGGCGATTCGGTGCCGCGCCCCACGGAAACGCCGGCATTGTGCAGAATCTCCAGGCCGGGATAAAGGATGGCCCCCTTCAGGGTGCGCAGATTCGGCGAGGGAGGAATCCAGCGCAGCCCGGTACTTTCAAAGAAATAGTTGCGATGCCAGTTCTTCATCGGAACCACGTGGAGTTGCGCGTTGATGTGGTTTTCGGTGTTGAAGAACTGGGCGAGTTCGCCGATGGTGAGGGCGTAGCGCACCGGCAGCGGGTAGTACGCAACGAAGGAAGTTTTCTCGGCGTCGAGCATTGGGCCCTCGACGATTTCGCCGGTTATCGGATTCGGCCGGTCCAGCACAAAAAAGGCGATGTTGCGCTTGGCGGCTTCTTCCATGCAGTAGGCCATCGTCGAAGTGTAGGTGTAGAAGCGCACGCCGGCGTCCTGCACGTCGAAGACCAGCGCATCAATGCCCTGCAGCATTTCGTCGGTGGGGCGCAGGTGATCGCCATACAGGCTGAAGATGGGCAGCCCGGTGGAAGCGTCTTTGGACGAAGCGATCTTTTCATCCGCGTGCCCGGCGATGCCGTGCTCTGGGCTGAAGAGGGCCACAAGTTGAACGCCGGAAGCGTGCGCGAGGACATTGATCGTGGACCGTCCCTGATAATCAACGCCGGTATGGTTGGTGATCAGTCCGACGTGTTTGCCGCGAAGAGGCGCGAACTTTTCGGCTTCCAGGACATCCAGGCCGACTTGCACCCGGCCCAAGTGGCTTCTGCCCTTAGATGTGGTGGTGCGCTTTTGTGCGGCAGCAGGATTGGGCGAAGCGAGCGCCAGGAAGGAAAATAAGGCCAGAAGGGCGATACCGGCGGAAGGCAAATCGCGGCGAACTCCGGAGCGATGTTTCATATCTCCCAATGATATTCTGGAACTCGATTTCCGCGCCTTCATTGTGAGGCGATAGTGCGCGTGCTATATACAGTCAAGGCATGGGGCAGGGCAGGGATTTCTCCAATATGAACAGGCGTATCGTCCGGTTATTGCTTCTGCCTCTGATTCTTCTATCGCTTATGACACCGAAAGTTCGCGGCCAATCGCGCAGTGGAAAATCCCGGAAACCCGCAGTCTCGAAATCTTCGGTCACAAAAGGCGCCGCGCAGGGCACAGCGACCAGCAAACTTTCGGCGGAGGACGCCAAGTGGGTGGAATCGACGCTGAAGCAGATGAGCGTCGAGGAAAAAGTCGGGCAGCTCCTGTTTACCACGTACCACGGCAGCTTCACACCAACGGACGCGACGGCCTATGCGCAGATGATGCACGACGTGGATGATTTGCACGTCGGTGGATTTATCAACGTGACCCAGGGTTCGCCGCTGGGATTCCTGAAGAGCCAGGCGTATCCCTCGGCGGTGCTCAGCGACCAGTTGCAAGCGAAGTCCAAACTGCCATTGCTGATTGGCGCGGACTTCGAACGCGGCACGGCGATGCGGCTGGACGAAGGCACGTCGTTCCCAACGGCGATGGCGCTGGCTGCCGCGGGGAACCCAAAAGACGCGTACAAGATGGGGAAGATTACTGCTCTCGAAGCGCGCGCGGCGGGAGTGCAATGGATTTACGCGCCGGATGCGGATGTGAACAGCAATCCAGGAAACCCGATTATCAATACGCGGTCGTTTGGAGAAAATCCCGAGCGAGTCTCGGAATTTGTCACGGAATTTATTCGCGGAGTGCAGGAGAACGGCGGATTGGCCACCGCCAAGCATTTCCCCGGACATGGCGATACCACGGCGGACTCCCACATCGATCTGCCCGTGGTCACGGCAAGTCGCGAGCGGCTCGACAATCTGGAACTGGTGCCCTTTCGCGCGGCGATTGCCGCCGGAGTCGGCAGCATCATGACCGGACATTTGAATGTCCCGGCGCTGGAACCGGATCCGAACACGCCGGCAACTCTTTCATCGCGCGTGCTGACGGATCTGCTGCGCAAACAAATGGGGTTCGAAGGTCTGGTCGTTACCGACGCGATGGACATGGGCGGGATTACCGTGCGCTACGCCCCCGGCGATGCGGCGGTGCGCGCCTTTCTTGCCGGCGCGGATGCCCTGTTGATGCCGCCGGTGCCGGATGCCGCTTATGAGGCGCTGCTCGGGGCGGTGCAGTCGGGCCAGATTTCGACGGAGCGCCTGGATGCTTCCGTGCGGCGCATCTTGCAAGCCAAGGCGCGGCTTGGTTTGCAGAACAATCGTTTGGTGGATGTTGCCGCGCTGAACAGCCGATTTGGCGGCGTAGCCTGGCAAGCAGAGTCGCAGGAAATTTCGGATCGGGGAATCACGCTGCTGCGCGACACGCCGCATCGCTTGCCCCTGGACGGCACGAAACCCGGTCGCGCGCTGCTGGTTTGCTTGTACGCCGATCCGGAGCCATATCCGGGAGAAGATCTGGAGCGCGAACTGCGCAAACGGTTCGATTCGGTGGCGACCCTGCGCGCGGACACCAAATTTGCAAAGGCGGAGAATTTGAAGCTGCCCCCCGCGGATTCCTATGACGTGGCGATCCTCGCGCTGTTCGTGCGAGTCAGCGATCGCAAGGGCGATGTGGATGTGCCCGCGGATCAGTTCCCCCTGATTCAACAGATTTATAAAGCGGGAAAGCCAGTGATTTCCGTAGGACTCGGGAGCCCTTATTTGATTGAGCGGTTTCCACAGGCGGAGACATGGCTTTCGGTGTTTGGCATTAGCGATGTGGCGCAGATTTCCGTGGCGCGCGCATTGTTCGGAGAAATTCCGATTCGCGGACGTCTGCCGGTCACGATTCCCGGCGTCGATTTGAAGGCGGGATACGGGATGCAGGTGCCGGCGAATCCGATGACCTTGCAGCCGATGGACGCGCGTGGCGAAGCGGTGTTGAAGCCGGCGTTCGAGGTGATCGAAAAAGCCATCGCGGACAAGGCCTTTCCCGGGGCAACGCTGGCCGTGGGATTTCGCGGGAAGTTGAGCGTTCACGCATTCGGCAAATTGAGTTATGACGCAAAATCGCCCGCGGTCGAACCAGACACGATGTACGACATTGCCTCGCTCACCAAAGTGGTGGTGACCACTACCCTGGTGGAAAAACTTGTCGAGAGCGACTTCCCCTCTCCGCTGGATCTGGATGCACCCATCGAGAGGTATTTGCCGGAATGGTCCCGCGGGCCGCAGCCGGAGTGGCGCCACAAGGTCACCGTGCGCAATTTGATGACCCACACTTCGGGGCTTCCACCGTTCAAAGAATATTGGCGCATTTCGAAGAGCAAACAGGAAACGCTCGCCAGGATTTTGGCCGAGCCATTGGAATGCGAGCCCGGCACGAAAGTGGTTTACTCCGACCTCGGCATTATTTTGATGGCGGAGATTATTCAACGGCTGACCGGGAAACCGCTCGACGAACTGGCGAACGAAAATATCTTTGGGCCACTGGGGATGAAACATTCCGAGTACAACCCTCCGAAAACGCTTTGGCCGGAAATTGCGCCCACGGAATTTGACGACCAGTTGCGGCATCGGCTGGTGCAGGGAGAAGTCCACGACGAAAACGCCTACGCCATCGGCGGCGTTTCCGGGCATGCCGGCGTTTTCAGCACTTCGCCGGATCTGGCGGTGTTCTGCCAGATGCTCTTGAACGGCGGCGTCTACGCGCACCAGCGTATCGTGAAGCGCGCGACGATTGCGGAATTTACGGTGCCGCAAGCGCTGGCGAAAAATACCCGGACGCTGGGATGGGTGGTGCCGACGGAAGGAAGCTCGAGCGGCCACTATTTTTCATCGCACAGCTACGGGCATACCGGTTTTACGGGAACGACGATTTGGATCGACCCGGATCGCCAGCTCTTTGTCGTGCTGCTGACGAATCGCGTGAATCCCACGCGCGAAAACCACAAAATCGCGGAAGTGCGCCCCGCTGTTCACGATGCGGTGATGATGGCCCTTGGCCTGGCAACGGACGCCGCCCCGGCGAGATAGCCGCGCTAGTTCACAGGGGGATCGGCCGCCGTCGCAGCGCGATGTTCGGTGGTGAAACGCTCAACACCCGACTCATCGATAAAGAAACTCCGTTCACCTTCCTGATATTTTTCCGGACGGGCGACAACAAAGAACCGCGAGACGCGGCCCTGAGAATTTGGCCCGGCTGTCCACAAAATGAATTCGTAGCCTGACTTGGTTCCGCTAGCGAGAACCGAATCGATTAAGGATCCCCCGGAGTCATTGCCGAGATCCTCCAGGCTTGTGGCGAAGCCCTTGTCCGGATGCTCTCTGGCATATTCCCTCTGCGCCAAAAAAATGACGCGAAGCGGATCAGACCTTCGGGTGTCAATACGCCTTTTCTCCCAAAGGAACGCTGCAACAACTAGAATTCCCAAGAGAACCAGCACGACAACGGGGAAGCAATTTTTCGATTCACGCAAACTCCTGTTCCGCCGCCCGCAAATCCTCCATCCTCCCCAAATCGCGCCACCGGTACTCATCCGCTCCGTATCGCAAAATTTTTTGGCCTTCCCCGGCCAAACGCAAATAGCTTTTGATTATCGAGAAGACTTCCTGCTCTATGATTTTGGGTAACAAACGTGGGGAAATTGCGTGGATGCCGGAAAATGCGTACGCCTGCACGTTCGGCGTGTCGCGAACGAATTCCGGGTCCTGACCGCTAACCCACCGCCCACAGAGCTCGCCCTCGGGACTAAAGAGCAATTGCCGGGAGCTTTCGCGTTGCTGAACCGCCAATGTGGCCAAGGCGCGATTGCTGGCGTGAACTTCCAGAAGTTGGCGCAGATCGATCGTGCTGACCACATCCACATTGTGAAGGAGGAACGGCTCATCCAGGCGGCTGGGGTCTTGGAGGAAAAACCACGCGGCTTTTTTCAGGCCGCCGCCGGTATCCAGAAGAACTTCTTCGCGGGAAATTTCCACGTGCAGCCCAAAGTTGTTGCGGGCTTGTAGGTATTGGACGACGAGGTCGGCAAAGTGATGCACGTTGATGATGACGTCGCGGACGCCGAACGAAGCCAGGCGAGTGAGGGTAATTTCAAGCAGCGTGCGTCCGCCCAGTTCGACCAAAGCTTTTGGGCGATCGTTGGTGAGCGGACGCAGGCGCGTGCCCAGGCCGGCAGCGAGCACCATGGCCCTCATCGGCCCATCTTCTCGAGTTCAAGATGCTGCACGACAACTTCCATGCCCGTGCGACCGCGAAGCCGCTTCGCAAGGTGCTCCGCCAGAAATACCGAGCGGTGTTGCCCACCCGTGCAGCCAAACGAAACCATCAAACTCTTGAAGCCACGCTGCTGATAGCTGGAGATACTCGCCTCCACCAGTGAAGCCGCGTTCGAGAAAAACTGGTGCACGCCTTCCTGCTGGTTCAGGTAATCGATCACCGGCGCGTCTTTGCCGGTCAGTTGCTTGAAGCGCTCTTCGCGTCCCGGGTTGGGCAGGCTGCGCCCGTCAAAAATAAAGCCGCCTCCGTTGCCGCTGTCGTCCTTCGGCAATTCGTGGTGAAAGGAAAAGCTGAAAATGCGCACCACCAGATTTTGCGTCTGGGTGTGCGCTTGCGGCGCCAGAAACTGCAATTTTTCAGAGCCTAGCATGTTCTGGAACGCGCTCATCAGCGTCGGAAGTTCCACTGGCAGCTTGGCGTTATGCAACAACCAGCGGATATTTTTCAAGGCGTACGGCACACTCTGCAGAAAATGCGGCTTGCGCTCATAAAAGCCGCGAAAACCGTAGGCGCCCAACGCCTGCATAATACGCACATAAACAAACGCGTGGTAGTAGCGCAGGAATCCTTGGCGATCCAACCGCATGTGCCCGGCCAGCGCGTCAAGATAATCGTCCAACAGCCTTTGGCGCAGCTCCGGCGGCAGATCGGCTTTGGCATCAAACAGCAGCGAGGCAATGTCGTATTGCAGAGCGCCCTTGCGGCCGCCTTGATAATCCACGAAAAAGGGCTTCCCATCGGACAGCATCACATTGCGCGACTGAAAATCGCGGTACAGGAAATAGTCGCCGGGTGCTTCCAGCAATAGACCAGTCAATCGGCCAAAATCATCCTCAAGAGCCTGTTCATTGAACGAAATGGCGGCCAGCCGGAGAAAATAGTATTTGAAGTAGTTGAGATCCCAGTTGATGGACTGGCGATCGAAACTTGCGCGCGGGTAGCAGACGGAGTAGTCCAGATCGCGCCCGGCTTCGATCTGAAATCGCGGCAACTGGGCAACCACCTGGCGGTAAATCTCCACCACTTCCGGCGCGATGGAATCGCCCGAACGATTCTTGCAAAGAAATTCAAAAAGGGTGGTGTCGCCAAGATCTTCTTCCAGATAGGCTCCGTGATTTAGGTCCTCGCCATAGATCTCCGGCACCGGCAGGCCGTGGCGCCGGAAATGCCGCGAAAATGTGAGAAACGCGGCGTTTTCCTCGCGTACCCCGTATAAAATCCCAATAGCCTTCTGGTTGCCGGCGGATAGACGGATGATCTTGCGCCCTGAGCCACCGAGTTCGCCCTGCAGCGGCTGGATGCGCTCCGCGGGGGTGTGAAAGTGTTCCTCGAAAAGTCTTTTCAATACATCCATGAAGTGCGTTCCGGCTCTGGCATTTTGTGAACAAAATGCGGCTAACTCTCTTCTATCACAGCTGTCCGCTCCGGCAGTCACTCAAATGCACCGGAGTTGCTGTTCTTGGCGTTAAGAAAAGCGAAACTTGCCCCGGCCCCCTTACCTCGGGAAGGAACGCCCCGTTATAATTCAGAAATGCCCGCTCGCAAGAAGTTGCCAGGCCCGTGCTCCTCGCGATTCACTGAAGAGCGTAATTCGGCGTCGAAGAACCTCGACCGGATGAACTCGCTGGAAATCGTCCGGCTGATGAATCGCGAAGACCAGAAAGTGGCGCGCGCGGTTGGCCGGGAGATCCCCACGATTGCCAGAGCCGTGGACGAAATCATGGAGCGAATGAAGGTGGGCGGGCGATTGATCTATGTTGGCGCGGGGTCGAGCGGCAGAATCGGAGTGCTGGATGCTTCGGAATGCCCGCCTACTTTCAGCGTTTCGCCCAATCTGGTGCGGGCGCTGATTGCCGGCGGAAAAAAGGCCGTAACTCGATCGGTGGAGGGCGCTGAAGACCGTCTGGGAGATGGGGCGCGGGATTTGCGAAAAATCCGGATCACGAAAACGGATTCGGTCGTAGGGATTGCGGCCAGCGGAACGACGCCGTACGTGCTCGGCGCGATGTCATATGCCAAACGCCGAGGCTCGTTGACGATCGGGATTACGGCGAACCGCGGATCCCCCTTAGCCAGGGCGGTGAAGATTGCCATTTCGCCGGAGGTGGGACCGGAAATACTTTCGGGATCCACCCGGCTGAAAGCCGGTACGTCGCAAAAAATGGTCGTGAACATGCTCTCAACCGCTGTGTTCGTCCGGCTCGGTCACGCTTACGACAACCTGATGATCGACCTGGGGCAGGCAAATGAGAAGCTTAGAGAGCGCGCCCAATGGATTCTGAAGGAAGCCAGCGCCAGAGACGTGTCCGCGGTTACACGCGCATTGCGGCAAAGCGGACACGACCTTCGTTTGGCGTTAATTATGCTGAAGCGCGGAGTGTCCGCGAAACAATCCCGCAAGATCTTGATCGAGTCGCGTGGGAATCTGCGGAAAGCGTTGGGAGAGTAGCCGAGCGAGTCGCGCCGGCCAACATCGAAATGGACAAATTCAGAATCCGCGGCGGAAGGCCGCTCCACGGCACGGTGAAAATCAGCGGCGCAAAAAACTCCGCTTTACCGGCAATGGCCGCCGCGCTCTTAACCGCCGAACCGGTGACCCTGCACAACATCCCCAGGGTGCGCGACATCATCACCATGAGCAAACTGCTGGCATTCATGTCGGCGACTGTGTCGACCCACGACTTCCCTGCCGAAACCTATACGATTGTGTCGCCATCCTTAAACGATGCGGTCGCGCCCTATGATCTGGTGAAAACGATGCGTGCTTCCATTCTGACACTCGGCCCCGCGATTGCCCGCTCCGCCGTCGCGCACGTTTCCCTGCCCGGAGGCTGCGCCATCGGCGCGCGGCCCGTGGACCTGCACATAGCCGCACTTGAGAAAATGGGCGCGCAGATCGCCACCGAACACGGCTACATTCAAGCGAAAGTGCCGAATGGCGGCCGCCTGAAGGGCGCGCACATCGTCTTCGAAAAAATCACCGTGACCGGCACGGAAAATATTCTGATGGCCGCCACGCTGGCGGAGGGCGAGACGATTCTCGAAAATGCCGCCCGTGAGCCGGAAATCACCGACCTGATTCACCTTTTGCGCAAAATGGGCGCGGAGATTCAAGGGGATGACACCTCCACGCTGCGCGTCCGCGGCGTTCCTAAGCTTCACGGCGCAACGCATTCCGTGATTCCTGATCGCATTGAGGCCGGAACATTCCTGATCGCCGGCGCCGTTACTGGTGGCGATCTCACCGTCACCAATTGCCAACCGGAACACCTGGGCGCAGTGATTGCGAAACTCGAAAGGACGGGCGTGCACGTGGAAGCCGCGGACCATTCGACATTGCGGGTGCACGCAGCTAAGAGATTGGCGGCCTCGGATGTGACCACCGAGGAGTATCCAGGCTTCGCCACCGACATGCAGGCGCAATATATGGCCCTGGCCACCCAGGCCGAAGGCACGTCGGTGATCACCGAAACTATCTTTGAAAATCGCTTCCTGCACGCCAGCGAAATGATTCGCATGGGCGCCAACATTTCCGTGGATGGACGCCGCGCGGTCGTGCGCGGCCCGGCCAAGCTCTCGGGCACCACCGTGCAGGCTTCCGATTTGCGCGCCAGCGCAGGTCTGGTCCTCGCGGCACTCGTGGCCGAAGGCGAAACCCTCATCGAGCGCGTCTACCACATCGACCGCGGCTACGAAGCCATCGTCGAAAAGCTTCAGTCGCTCGGCGCCGACATCGAGCGCTTACACGGCTTTTGACCGCGGAAACCGGGTCACGCCCACCCCCCACATCCGCCTGAGACAGACACCCGCAGCCAACTTCTGCTAGAATGCTGCCCACGTCGGGAGTGCCGGGTCGCGCTCCGGATGGCAAATAACTTGCTCCTCGGGAGGAAGCTCATGGCCAACACCGAATTGCTCGCCAAAATTGACGCTGCCATTGCCGAAAAGAATCTTCTCAAGCATCCCTTTTATCAAGATTGGCAGGCGGGCAAACTCAGCCGGGAATCCCTACAGCTTTATGCCGCGCAATATTACCGCCACGTGGAAGCCTTCCCGAAGCACCTGAGGGTGCTTGCGGCGCGCACCGAAGGCCCGATCCGCGACATCATTCTGGAAAACCTGGCGGAAGAAGAGAATCCTTCACGGCCGCACCCAAAACTCTGGCGCGAGTTTGCTGCCGCAGTGGGCGTGAGCGAAGACGACATTACCTGCTGCCCTGCCCTGCCCGGAACACAGGCGGTCGTCGAAACATTTCGGGAGATTGTGGGCGACCGTCCGGTGGCCGAGGCAGTTGCGGCGCTTTACGCATACGAATCACAGGTTCCGGAAATCGCCACCACGAAAATCGCGGGTCTGAAGAAATTCTATGGCGTTGATTCGCCGGAGGGTCTGGCATATTTCGAGGTTCATGAAGAAGCCGACAAGGCGCACCGGGCTGCGTGGCGCGAGTGGCTGGCCGATCATGCCAAGGGCAGCGAAGAGGAGATTCTGGCGACGACCAACGAGGCCTTGGACGCATTGTGGGGAGCGCTCGACGCGGTGCATTGCGCGCCCGCGCATTAAGGCACGACTGCAGGTTTAAAAGGAGAGAACGCGGGGCTACCGGAAGCTGGCCCCTAAACAGAATAAGGCCCCCGGCGAGTGCCGGGGGCCTTTTGGTTTTAAGCTTGGGTTGGCTCAGTTGCCTTCGCCGCCGCTGGCTGCCGCGGCAGGAGTCGGCGTGCCACCGCCATCCTTCTTGGCCTGCTTTTCGCGGGCTTCCTTGATGAGGGCTTTACGCGACAACCGGATTTTGTTGCCTTCGATGGCCAGGACCTTCACAAGGACCTGGTCGCCGAGTTTCAGCTCGTCGCGAACGTCGCGGATGCGATGTTCGGAGATTTCGCTGATGTGCAGCAAGCCGTCGGTGCCGGGGAAGAGTTCGACGAAAGCGCCGAACTCCGCCAGGCGCACCACTTTTCCGAGATAGGTCTTGCCGATTTCGGCGCTGGCGGTGACGTCGCGAACCATCTGCAGGGCCTGATCGCCTCCCGCGCCGCTGGTGGAGAAGATGTGCACGGTGCCGTCTTCCAGCACGTCAATCTTCACGCCAGTCTGCTCGATGATGGACCTGATCTTCTTGCCGCCCGGACCGATAAGGTCGCGGATCTTGTCGGTGGGGATGCTCAACTTGTACAAACGCGGAGCATACAATGAAA
The DNA here is from genome assembly GCA_963781995.1 of uncultured Acidobacteriota bacterium. Classification (GTDB taxonomy): domain Bacteria; phylum Acidobacteriota; class Terriglobia; order Acidiferrales; family UBA7541; genus Acidiferrum. Next base: position 1,025,938 of record CAWAHR010000002.1, read on the forward strand.
TGTTTTCGCGGTGCGAGCTGAGCGTCTTTTCCATGATGTCGAGAATTTCCAACCGGGCCTTCTTCGCCTGGGCTAGAGCCTCGCGCATCATGCCGATGCTGATGCTGGTCACCTTGATATCCATCTGCAACGCGGTGATGCCCTCGCGCGTTCCGGCAACCTTGAAGTCCATGTCGCCGTAGTGGTCTTCCGCGCCGGCGATATCGGTGAGGATGGAGTAGTTGCTGCCATCCACAACTAATCCCATGGCAATGCCGGCGCAAGGCGACTTCATCGGCACACCGGCATCCATCATGGCAAGCGAAGCGCCGCAAACCGTGGCCATTGAGGACGAACCGTTGGACTCCAGGATGTCGCTGACCACGCGCATGGCGTAAGGGAATTCCACTTCTTGCGGAAGCAAGTTGGCAAGGGCGCGCTCGGCAAGAGCGCCGTGGCCGATTTCGCGGCGGCCGGCGCCGCGCATCGGCTTCACCTCACCAACGCTGAACGGCGGGAAGTTGTAGTGCAGCATGAAGCGCTTGAAAGTGTCCTGCGCAAACAGCAGGTCGAGGCGCTGCATGTCTTCCTTGGTACCCAGAGTCAGGGTAGCCAGTGCCTGGGTTTCGCCGCGGGTAAAGAGCGCTGAACCATGGACGCGGGGGAGTAATCCCGCTTCGCAGGTAATCTTGCGGACCTGATCAAACGCGCGGCCATCGGGACGCCGCTTGGCCTTCAACACTTCCTGGCGGAAGATGTCTTCGCGCATGCGTTCAAAGGCACGCTTGGTTAGCACCAGCTTTTCTTCGTCCTCTTCCGGCACCGCCTTCAGAATCTCGGCCTGGAGATCATCCACCAGCTGATAGCTCTCCTTCTTGGGATGCTTTTCGGTATTCAGGGCGTCCTGCAGCTTGGCGCCGTAATTCTTCTTCATGCTGTCATAGATGCCTTGATCAAACGGCAGAGGAGCCACCACAACTTTCTTGGGTTTGATCTGGTCATGCAGCTGCTTGATTCCGGCAACAATTTTCTTGACCTGCGCATGTCCGAATTCCAGCGCCTCGGCGACTTTTTCTTCGGAAATTTCGAACGCGCCAGACTCCACCATCACGATGCCGTCAGCGGTGCCGGCTATCACGATATTCAGCTTGCTGGTCTTCTGTTCGGCAACCGTCGGATTGGCTACCAGTTGGCCGTCGAGCAGCCCCACGCGAACGGCGGCGATCGGATCGTTGAATGGCAGATCGGAGCAATAGGCGGCGGCGGAAGCGGCGGTAACGGCGATGACGTCTGGATCATTGTCGCTGTCCGCGGAAAGCACCATGGCAATGACCTGGGTCTCATTGCGCCAGGAATCGGGGAACAGCGGCCGCATGGGACGATCGATCAAGCGGGATACGAGAATTTCTTTTTCGGTCGGGCGTCCTTCGCGCTTGAAGAAGCCTCCCGGAATTTTGCCTGCGGAATAGGTGTTTTCACGGTAATCCACGGTAAGCGGCAAAAAATCGCGATCGTTCGGCTTGTTGGCCATGCAGGCGCTGACTAGCAGAACAGTGTCCCCATAGCGGGCGGTGATCGCGCAATTGGCTTGCTTGGCCATCTTCCCGGTTTCGAGAATCAGGGGACGTCCTCCGACCTCGATCGATACCTGAAAGGGTGCCGGTGTGTGATTGTTCTCTGACATAAGTGTTTTCCTTTGGCTCCACTTCTGAGGAGCGCATCTGGCAGGCAGTGCCTGCTTGCATCTGGAAGAAAGAGAGGAGGGTTAGCCGAGGACAAGGCGGCTTGCTTCTGGCTGCACCAATTCGAACGCCGACGAGCCTGTAAAGACAGGCCTGGCACATTCACTTCCAGCCAGTAAACGGCTGGGCGACAGACTCCGTTGGGAATTTGTACGTTCGTGAAGGCACAAGCAGAGCCGCAACGCGCGCGACCTACAGCTACTTGCGCAAGCTAAGGCGTTCAACAATCTGGTGATACCGATCCGGGTCTCGCCGGTTGAGATAGTCCAGCAAACGACGCCGCTTATTCACCATCATGATCAGGCCCCGGCGCGATGCATGGTCCTTGACGTGCGACTTGAGGTGCGTCGTCAAATAGTTGATCCGCTCGCTCAGCAGTGCAATCTGCACTTCTGGCGATCCCGTATCCTTGACATGTGCCCGGAATTGCTCAATCAACATTAGTTTGGCGTCGCTCAAGTGCCCCCCACCCGTCGTCCCTTGAAATTTCCTCTTTTCTTCGACTCTCTTAAACTAACATAGGAGTGCTGAAAGTGTAAAGCACCCGAAATGCTCCGCATCGGAAAAGCTCGCCGTCCCTCCGCCGATGGCTGGGCTCGGTTCTCCACTTCGTTAACAAGAAAAATACGGTAGCTTTTTGGCCCAATTTGCTACATATTGCCACCATCAGGTTGGAGTCGCGCCACCTGATCCATTAGCAAACTCAAGCTCATCCGCGTGCCCTTTGCCGCGCTGGATCTTTCTCTTGCAGCACGTGGAAGGCCCCGGAGGCAGTTCATGGAAACCCACGATGTCCAACCACTAGAGCATATCGCGACGCGGAATTCCCGCTTGCACCTAGTCCTGCTGACGGGTTTGGTGGCTGGTGTATGCTACGCTGCCGCCCGGCTAGCAGGGGTATTAGTCCTAAATGAGCCACAGGTCCTCTGGCCACTTTGGCCGGGATGCGCGCTTCTGGTAGGCATTCTCCTGATTTCTCCCAAGAAAATCTGGCCGATTCTTTTTCCTGCGGGTCTGGCGGGTTTTGCGGTCTTTGACCTGCAAAACGGCGTTTCCATTGCTTCGACTGCCTGGCTGATTCTGGCTGATGCCCTGGAGATTGCCGTGGCTGCTTGGGGCGTCAGCTATAGCCTGGGCGAATTCCCGCGGCTCAACAGCCTTAAGGCCATGGCCCGGTACTCCTTCTTTACAGTATTTCTCGGCTCGCTGGTGGTATCCATCATCGGCATCCGCGGCCTCAGTGGGGACCGTTGGGTGAGTTGGAGGATGAGTTTCCTCTCCGAGGCGTTGGCCTTCCTCACGGTGGCGCCCGCCATCCTGGGCTGGGCCGGCCATGCGCGAAGCAAGACCCGCATATCGCGAGGTTACTGTCTTGAAGCAGCCGCGTTGATCGCCGCCGTATTCTCGTTGAGCTATTTTCTGTTCACGGCGGACCACATGAGCTTTCGACCCGCTCTACTCTATACGTTGGTGCCATTTCTGCTGTGGTCCGCACTGCGTTTTGGAACCACCGGAGTTGGCACTTCAGCTAGTATCATCGCCATCTTGTCTATTTGGGGTGAGATCCATGAACGCGGACCGTTCACTACTCTGGACCCCATCCACAGCGTGATGTCCCTGCAACTGTTTCTGCTGTTCAGTACTTTGCCCTTCATGGTTCTCGCCGTTCTTATGGAAGAGCTCAAGCAGGAAGAGCAGGTGCTCAGAGAAAGTGAGAAGCGCTTCCGCTTGCTGGCCGACAGCGCCCCCTCCCTGATCTGGATGTCAGGAACGGACAAGTTGTGCAACTTTTTCAATCAACGCTGGCTGGAGTTCACCGGCCGCACCATGGCCCAGGAAATGGGGCAGGGTTGGACTGAGGGAGTTCATCCCAGTGACTTCGAACGATGTGTCAGCCATTACTCGGCATCGTTTGACGCGCGCGAGGATTTTGAGATGGAGTATCGCCTGCGCCGGTTTGATGGAGAATTTCGGTGGATCGTCGACTACGGCGTGCCGCGATTTGAGCCCGATGGCGCCTTCTGCGGCTACATTGGCGCCTGCATTGATATTACGGAACGAAAGACGTCCGAGGAAACCCTCCGCACCTTGACGGGTCGCCTGATCAGCGCGCAGGAAGCAGAACGCTCACGCATCGCCAGGGATCTACACGATGATTTCAGCCAGCGGCTGGCGCTACTGAGTATTGGACTCGGACAGCTATGGAAGAAGCTGCCCGAATCAGAATCGGGGGAGCGCGCCAAGCTCCTGGAAATGCTGAAGAGCACCCAGGAAATGGCTTCGGACATGCACTCCCTCTCTCATCAACTCCACTCCAGCAAGCTGGAACATGTCGGCCTAGCGGCGGCGCTCAATGGCTTGTGTAAGGAAATCAGCCAGAAATCCAAGATTGAAGTTCGGTTCAAGGAATGCGAAGCCACCCGCAAAATTTCGAAGGACGTGGCGCTGTGCTTGTTTCGAGTGGCCCAGGAGGCTCTCGGCAACATCATCAAACATAGCGAAACCAAGGACGCGCTGGTGGAACTCAGTTCGGATGAAAAGGGTGTCCGTCTTCGCATTGCGGACGCGGGCAAGGGCTTCGAGATGAACGCTCAGAAATCCGCCACCGGGATCGGCTTGATCGGGATGAGTGAGCGGCTCCGGCTTGTGGGAGGCAAATTTTCGGTGAGGTCGGAGCCTCTGCAGGGAACCGAAGTTTTCGCCGAAGTGCCATTGGCAATGCCCGTGAACGAGATACAGCTAAAGGCACATGCCGCGGGGAAATAGGATTTCTTCACATCACACGCATACGGCAGGCGCGTTCTTGGACCACGGCGCCGGCGCATCCCTATCCTGGCGCTCGCATGATAAAGTAGACCGGGAGGAAATAATCATGAAAAAGATGCTGATGATTTGTGGCGCAGTGGCCGTGTTGCTAGTGGTGGCTTTTGCCGCGCTGGCACAACAAGATAAATCGAAGCGACCGAGCCCGCCGGCGCAGGCCTCATGGGATCTGGGCGGCGGAAAATCCGTGACCATTGATTATTCCAGCCCGCGCGTGAAGGGCCGCAAGATCTTTGGCGAACTCGTTCCTTTCGGGCAGGTTTGGCGGACGGGCGCGAATGAAGCCACCACTCTGATAACCCCGGCGGACCTGGTGATCGGCGGAACCACGGTGCCGGCGGGCAACTACACGATCTTCACTATCCCCAACAAGGACAAGTGGACGCTGGTCATCAGCAAGAAGACAGGCGAATGGGGCACAGACTATCCCGGTGCGTCCAACGATTTGGCGCGAGTGGATATGAAAGCTTCCTCACTACCATCTCCGGTAGAAAACTTTACGATTTCCTTTGTGAAGGCGGGCGGCGGAGCGAATCTGAATATTGATTGGGAAACCACGCGCGCGTCCGTGATGGTCGCAAAGAAGTAGCTCTGTGAATAGCGGCGGCGGGCGCTCGCTACCGCCGCTATTTTTTTTCGGGCTTCGCGCCGCCACCCATGGCGTACACCACCGATTCCGAAATCCCATCCACCTCGAGGGTCTTTTCGATCTGGGTGTCAGCGAACGCCATGGTGCAAAAAGGAGCTAATCCCAGCCAGGTCGCGGTAAGGCAAAAAGTCTGGCAAAGGTGCCCGGCTTCCGCCAGCACGGCGCGATACGCTCGCGCATAATCGTATTTCCATTGCGTCCGGCGGAACACCGCCGTGAGGAAAACCACGAACGCGGCGTCGCGAAACCACCACTGCCCGGCCAGCAATTTTTGGATTTCCCGGGGATTCGCTCCCCTGCGGATCGCCTGCAAGCGATGCCCGGCCGCATCGTAATGATAGATGCCGCCCGGAACGCCGCGGACATTGCGCACCAATGCGTAGGCCTCTATAGGATGTAAGCCGCCTCCCGAGGGCGACGTCTTCATGGCAAAACGCCCGGCCTTGGGGACAATTTCCCAGGCCTGTACGCCAAATGAAAGATGCAATAAGCGGCCCAGCACCTCTTTCGGAATACCCCGCTTGCCAAACTTTCTCCACGTCCGGCGCTCCCGGAGTATTTTGGGAAACTCCTGTGTGTAAGTTTCCTTCGCGAACCGGATTGTGGCCGCACGCGGATAATTCTTGACCGGGCGCGGCACACTTTCGCGCTTCAGTAAGTCCTCGACCCAGCGAATCTCCTCCCGAGTAATCTGCTCGGTGTAGGCGTCCTTCGTGCCGAGATGAAAAAAACTCGCCGCCGGATTCCAGGCCTTCCAGTCGCCTAAAATCTTTTCGCGGGGAGTTTGCGGGGGGTTCCGGACAGAAGATGCCTGCAAAAACGACCCCTGGATCAGGCGCTTGACCGCGCTTCGCAAGGAACCCGGTGTGTATTCCGGCCAGCGCCGCAGTATGGTCTCTTCGCGCTTCCAGCCGGAAAAGAAATCCAGCAGCAACGCGGTCTCGATGGAAGCCCCGATTTTCTTGCGGGTCAGGTAGTTTTCAAAATAGAGCTGTTGGCCCTGCCAATAGGAAATAAGAAATGGCGCGCGACGGATGAACGCGCCACCCTCAGTGACTTGCTTCTCTCTCTTTTTTCGATTCACGCGTCATCCGGGAAGCCCGCGGCCGGATACCCCCGAAACATCAGCGCATGGCGGGTTAGCTGGCGTCGTAAGTCTTGGACATCCTTGGGCTGCTCTTGCCGCAACTCGCAATGATCAGGTCCATGGCTTTGATCTGCGCGGCGATATTCTTTTGATCCTTGGCCGATACGTGCTTCTTGATCTTACTTAGGTGATGACGGGTAACTCTAAGCTTGGCATTGATGGTTTTGTATCCCACTTTAAATTTCTTGGCCATTTCACCCTCCCTGCACAAAACTTGGAGACGTTTATCTGGTAGCAGTAGATCGACCCAGGTCCCTGGCGCCTCCGCGAGCGGAGTCTATTCGACGCAGGGTGCGGCGTCAAGAAGTTCAGACCGGCGGGCAAAGGTGTCCGCCTCTGGATTGCGCAGGAGCTTATTTCGCGGTTCCCGGTTCCGGTCCAAGCCAATTAGCGATCAGTTGCCGAAATTCCGGGTCCTTGCGCAAGAAGGAAAATTGCGGGTGCACTGCCAGGTTGACGATACGCCCATTTTTTTCTTCGAAGGCCTTTTGCAGCCAGCCAAGGGTTTGCTGCTTGTTGCCCAGGCCGGAGTAAGCCATGGCCCAATCGTAGGCGGAAATATACGATGCGTTTTTCACCTGCGCGAAGTCGGAAAGAATCTCCTGGGCCTCTTTTTTTCTTCCGGCTCGTCCATAAATCGCGGCGAGCTCCGCGCGCCGGGAAACATCGCCCGGCGCTAGCGAAACAAAGTTCCGCGAAGCATCAATGGCCTCGCCATACTGCCCCTTTTCAACATAAGCCTGGCCCAGATATCCATAGGCCACCCCGAAACTCGGATCCAGCCGCAAGGTCGCCTTGGCGGCTTCCACCGCCTTGTCGTAATCCCCGGCGAGGTAGTAGCACCACCCGATATTGGCATTAATTATCAGCGAGCGCGGATCGATTTCCCGCGCGAGTTTGATCTCGGTGATGGACTCATCTTTGCGGCCGTGCGCCGCCAGATACAGCGCATACCAATGCAGCCCCTGTGCGTAGCCGGGGTTCAAGGCAATCGCCTTCAGAAACTCGCCCTCGATCCCGGTGCGCTCCAGCCCGTAAAAGCGGACCGCAGCTAGCGAGGCGTGGGCTTCCGCAAGCCGGTCGTCCAATTCCAGTGCTTTTTCCGCGGCCCGCAAGGCTTGGGGCATCATTTCCGAAGCCGGGCTGATCTGATAGTTGCTGAGATTCATATAGCTGACCGCCAGGCCGGCAAAAGCCGCGGCAAAGGTCGGATCTTTGTCCACCGCGGATTGGAAAAATTCCAGCGCGGCACGGAATCCCTCGGGCGTGCGTTTCGAAGCCTCGTACCGGCCCTTTAAATAGGCCTCATAGGCTTCTGGAACCACGGCGCGGCTGCGCGCTAGTTCGGAGAGTTCCGGTTGGCTGAGTTCCACCTGGATTCCCCGGGCGATCGCGGTCGCCACATCGCTCTGCAGCGCCAGCACATCGGTGAACTTTCGCTCGAAATTATCGGCCCACAGCGCTCCTTCCACGTTGGTCTGATAAAGTTTTGCGGAGATGCGCACCCGGTCCCCAGAGCGCACTACCGACCCCTCCACCACCGCGTCGACATTGAGTTCCTGGGCGATTTCCTGCAAGGATTTCTGGGTGTGCTTGTACTGCATAACGGAAGTGCGGGAGATGACGCGCAACTTTTTAATCTGTGAAAGTTCGGTAATCAGCGCGTCGGTCATCCCATCCGCAAAATAATCCTGGGCCGCATCCCCGGAAAGATTCTCCAGCGGCAAAACGGCGATCGACTGGATAGCTCCCACCATCACCTTTCTCGGCTTCGCGCCCTGCCTCCCGAAAGACCAGTAACCAAAGACCACCGCCAGGAGCACGATGGCCACCAAAGCGATAATCCGCGTTCTTCTCTCTTTCTGAGCGCTCCCTGCCCGCTCCGCCAACACGCTGAAATATTCATGGCTTCGCGAACTGGTAGTCGCCGCTTCCAGCGCGGCGCGAACCTCACCCGCGCTCTGGTAGCGTTGCCCAGGGTCCTTGTCCAGGCAGCGGTCAATCACGCCCTGGAGAATCGGTGGCAAGGGCGGCGTAATCAGTGGGGCACGCTCGCGCAGGATGGCCGCGCTCACTTCGAAAGCCGTGTTCCCGCGGAAGGGACGCCGCCCCGCGGACATCTCGTACAACAAAACGCCCAGCGACCAGATGTCGCTGCGCGCATCCCCGTCCTCGCCTTTTAAGATTTCGGGCGCTACATAGGGTAGTGTCCCGGTAAAGGTGTGCTGGGATTCCCAGGATTTGTCGAAGCGCGTGGTCTCGTCTCTTCCGGGCCCGGTCTCCAGGCGCCGCGAGATGCCAAAATCCAGAACCTTCAGCCGGCCGTGCGGCGTCACCATCACATTGGCGGATTTCAGGTCCCGGTGAGCGATGCCCCGGCTGTGCGCGTGCCCCAGCGCCTCGGCAAGCTGCATCCCATACCGCTCGACTTGCTCCAGCGCCATCCCGTTCGAGGGAATCTCCATGCTCAGCGGACGCCCCTCGACATACTCCATCGCGATATACGGCTTACCGTCGATTTCGCCCACTTCGTAAATTGTGCAGATGTTTGGGTGATTCAGAGCCGAGATGGCGCGGGCTTCCTGCAACACGCGCTCGTGACTCGCGGAACCACCGGCGGGTAGGATGCCGAGGAACTTCAAGGCAACTTCGCGCTGGAGCTTTTCGTCATGAGCGCGGTACACCACGCCCATGCCACCTTCGCCGAGCTTTTGTTCGATTAGGTAGTGGCCGAATTTTTGCCCTAGCATGGCGTTACTGTATAGGAGAGTTCACCACAGGCTCCGCCCGGGAGCAAGCAAAAGTCTCGTTATTTGTATGGGATGCGGGTGCGTTTTACTCGTGTTGATGGAGTTTATTGGTGCCATGGTCCACCAGCACCACGGCCCCGACCACCAGCACGGCCGCGATGCCCACTTTCAAGGTGATGGTTTCCCCGCCGTAGAGCCAGCCCAGAAGCACCGCCACCACCGGATTTACATAAGTATGCGTGGCGACCATGGTCGGCGAATAGTGCTCCAGCAGCCAGTTATAGGCGGTGAAAGCGATGATGGATCCAAACACGATCAGGTACCCCAGGGCCAGCCACGATTTCGTTGTGATGTGCGCGAACGCCAAATATTTCGCCTCGCCCGCCAGCGTCCCCGCGGTTAGCAGCATCACCGCTCCGCTGAGCAGCGAAAGCGCGGAAAGCAAAAGTGGGCTGCCGGAAAGTTTTGACCTCCGCGAATAGATGATGCCAATGGACCAGGAGAGCGCTCCGATCAGTACCGCGATCGGCCCGAGCGACCCGCGAGAGCCTGCCTCCAGGCCGGTTCCGCGCACCAAAATACCCACGCCCACCAGGCCGAGCAGAATTCCAGCCAGTAGCATCCCATTCAGGCGCCAGACGCGCGCAGCCGCCGAGGACAACAGAAAGACCATGATCGGCTCAATGGCAATCAATAAGGAGGCCAATCCGCTGGGCACAGATTGCTCGGCCCAGTGCAGCGAGCCGTGGCCGATCAGGAAGAAGAAAAAGCCGATCACGATGCTGGCGCGGAGTTGCGCCCGCGTCGGGCGCTGCCCTTTCGCCAATGCCCAGGCCAGCAGCACTGATCCAGCGACGAGATGCCGGAAGCCGGCGGTATAGAGAGGCGGAATTGTTTCCACCGCATAACGAATCGCTAGGTACGTCGAGCCCCAAATCACGTAGATCGCCAGGAACGCCAGGATGACGCGAAGCCGCCAGGAACCACCGGCCGCGTTATCTTCCAGCACGGCCGCCGAGCTGACGATGGTTTGCGTGGTGTCGCTCATGCCGCTTTCCCGTAACGAGCTAAATGTGGCATACTCATTTCAGAGGGTAATTGCCGGTTCGTAATGTGTCAAGGAGTTTTATCTCGTTACCATGATCCCAGTGTCCCGCCAGTTCCGCATCCATAACTTCGGCGCCGCCGCTCCCTGGGTGGACCTGGCCAACAGCCAGATGTGGGACGGCTACGGACATCTCACCGACTTCCTCGACAATCCTGAGTGGATCCGCGACTTCCTGGAATTCTGGCGCTTTTATGTTTCGCTGCCCCGTCCTGACGCGCGCCGCGATCTCCGCGATCTCCGCAAATTGCTGCGGCATATCGTTGAGAAAACCTCCCGAGGCGCCGCCATTCACGCGTGGGATCGCAAAGCGCTGAATTCATGGCTCAAGGTACCCGTTTTTCGGCAGTTGGTGGAGAACCAAAATGGTTTGCAGCTCACATTCGAACCAGTGCAAACTGGCTGGCCCGCCGTCCTGGCGCGCATCGCTGCGTCCCTTGCCGAAGCGCTGGCGCAGGAACCGCACGAGCGATTGAAGCTGTGCGCTAATTCCGGGTGTCTCTGGGTTTTTGTCGACCGTACGAAGGGAAACGTCCGGCGGTGGTGCAGCGACGCCACCTGTGGGAATCGCGATCGCGTCCGCCGCTCGCGCGCCGCCCATAAATGCGCCGGCTAAGGCTTGCGAAAGAGCACGCAGTAATCATCATCGGGCCAGTCGTCAAACGATTTGTCCACTCTGAATCCCGCCCTTATCAGCTCTTCCACCAGAATTTTCTTGGGGATTCCATGCCCTCCACGATTGGCTGGCACGCCTTTCACCGGATCCGCTTCCGTCAATGATTTTCGCGGAGGAAATTCGATCACTGCGAGCAAGCCACCGGGCTTCAGAGAGCGCAGCAGGCTGGCATCCATCTCAGCGGGAGCTGTAAAGTGATGATACACACGGCGAAGGACGATGGCATCACAGCAGTGGTCCGGCAGCCTGGTCTCCTTTTCCGCTGCAGCCACAATCACCACATTGTTCAACCGCCGATGCCTCGCTTCGTTCGACAGAGCCGCCAGCTTTTGTTCGTCCAGCTCGGTCAAGTAGACTTTCCCGGTCTCCCCCACGGCCCAGGCCGCCGCAAAACCAATCTGGCCTTCACCGGCGCCGACATCCGCAATCGCTTGCCCGGCCTTCCAATCCATCACCTTGGCCAGACGCTGGATTTCGTCGTTGGAAATCGCCAAAACGACGGAAACAAAAACGCCGAGGAAGAGCATGCCGGAAACGATAATTTTCCGTTTTCGCATATTCCCCCTCGCCGGGAACCTGGTTACATCGCCGGTTAACTTTGTTTTGCGCGCACCAGCGACAAGAACTCGTCGCGGGTCTGCTTATTGTGGCGGAACGAACCTAGCATCGCGCTGGTCACCGCCTGGCCGTGCTGCTTCTCCACCCCGCGCATCTGCATGCACAGGTGCCGTGCTTCGATGATCACGCCGACGCCTTCGGGGCTGATCTTCTCCGAAATGGCTTCGGCGATCTGGCTGGTCATGCGTTCCTGAATCTGCAAGCGCCGCGCAAACATATTCACTAGGCGGGCGATTTTGCTGAGCCCAAGGACGCGCTTGCTGGGCAGATACGCCACGTGGGCCTTGCCGAAAAATGGCAACAAGTGATGTTCGCAAAGACTGAAAAACTCGATGTCCTTCACCACCACCATTTCGTCGTAATGAACGCTGAATGTCGCCCCGTTGAACACGCTGTCCAGGTTCTGATGATAGCCGCTGGTCAGAAACTTGAGGGCTTTCTCGAACCGCTCGGGAGTCTTGCGTAGACCTTCGCGCTCCGGATCCTCGCCGACTTGCGCAATCACTTTGCGCATCAGGTCTGCGATGCTCTCCTTGGGCGCGTCGATTTTCGGTTCGTTCAAAAATATTTCCGTTGGTTTAGTCACTGGCCCTTTCCCCTTTTGCTGGACCGTCGAACGATCCTAAAGTTCTTCTCCGGCGTATTCGAACGTGTTGTTGGATGTCTCTTCCACCCGCACCCGCTCGAGTTTTGCCTTCGGAAAGTGTTTCAGGCGCTGGTAAATCTCCTTGCAGACGTTTTCTGTAGTCGGCACGTTTTCGCGAAACGCCGCAACCTCTTCGTTCAGCAATTTGTGGTCGAAGGCTTCGATCACTTCCCTTTCCACAAATCCATCGAGGTCCCCCAGATTCGCGATCATGCCCGTGGCAGGGTCCACCGTTCCAGACACGCGGACTTCCACCACGTAGTTATGGCCGTGTCCATGCAGATTGTTGCATTTCCCATAGACGCGGCGATTTTCCTCTTCGCTCAGCTTTGCGCTGTGCAGCCGGTGCGACGCCGAAAACCGGTAGCGCCGCCCCAATTCGATTTTGAGCCTCTCGTTCACGCGCCGTGTGCTCCATTCCGGTAGCAGTCGGCGTACAAATCCGGTGTCTCGTACAAGCGCACCTTATGCAGGCGCCCCTTGTTAATTTTCGGCTCCAGCAGATTCCAGATTACTCTGGCAATGTTCTCGCAGGTGGGAATCTGCCCCTTTAATTCCGCAACCTCGTAATTTAGGAAGCGGTGATCCATGCGTTGAGTGATTTCCCGCTCCAGAATCTCCTTCAGCTCTTTCAGGTCCAATACCATCCCGGTAACGGGATCTGGCTCGCCCGCGACCGTCACTTCGAGCGTGTAATTGTGCCCGTGCCCGTGCGGATTATTACACTTCCCAAAAATGCGTTTGTTCTCCTCAGCGCTCAACGCCGGGTTGTGATACAGGTGCGAAGCCGAAAATTCGAGTTTTCTCGTCAGATATACCATTTCTTTGTCTAACCTTTGGATGCGCGAGGGGTATCCACAGGATACGCTCTCCCCTTCCATTCCAGGCGGCCACTGCGGTGGCTCCGGTAAGAGGTCCAAAGCACTGCGGCAAATAAGACGCGGCCTGCAATACCATAGCCCGCTAAGCGAACGGGAAAGCCGTTCCGCGTGAGACTCCAAGCGTGAGCGGCAAATATCGCCAAAAAGCCCAAGCCGAGCGCGCCAGCCGCGAGGGCCAGAGAACCAAATCGCCACCACAAACCCACCGAGGTCAGGAACAGTAATAGGATCGGAAGCAGCGCCCTAATCAATTCGGCTTCCAGACCATCGGGGTTCCCACTCATCAGGGAATAAAGGTTCTTTTTCCAGCCTTCCCACAGGGCCGCGTACGACCGATACATCCGGACTCGCACGATTCCTTTCCCGCTGCCAAACCAGATGCGGTAACCGGCCGCCTTCACTCGCGCGGCCAGTGCCACGTCCTCCAGCACGTCGCCCGCAATGCTGGCGTGCCCATCCACGAAGTCGTAGGTGGCCCGACGGATCAGAATAAATTGCCCATTGGCGGCAGCCACCGGTGATTGCGGGTCGTTCACATCGGCAAATCGAAATCGGTTGCTCAGCCTGGTGTAAACGTAAGGAATTGTGGCCTTCTCGTACCAAGTTTTCATCACCTGCTCAGGGGAAAAGGAAACCAGTTCCGCATCATGATGCCCGGCGATGGAAAGCGCCTTGGCAGTTGAATGCGGCTCGTGAACGGCATCGGCGTCCGTGAACAGCAGCCATTCGCCGCGCGCCTCCTTTGCCCCGATCCACACCGCGTTATTTTTCCCCACCCAACCCGCGGGCAATTCCACCGCCTCCAGCAATTTCACCTTCGGATGTCGAACGGCCAGAGTCCGGACAATTTCCGCCGTGCGGTCCGACGACTGGTCATCAATCACCAGGATTTCCGCAATTTCCTTTTGCTGGACCAGGGATTCAACACACGCCGCGATCACCGCTTCCTCATCGCGCGCGGGGACAATGGCGCTGACAGTTTCGATTTTGGAGGAGGAGTGGCTCATGAGTGTTCGGGGCGGAACCAGACTTTTCGCTCGGGGTTCTATCGGTTATTATAGCGTTATATGAACACGCTACTGCGGAAATTCATGGCCTGGGGCAGCATGGGGTTTGCCTTCTTCGTCCTGGCCTTCTTTACCCTGCCCCACTATCGCCAGGGCGAGTCCTCCATCGCCGGCAAAACCGCCGAAGATATTCCGCTGGAACTCAATGGGAAACCCGAGCATCTTTCCGACCTTCGCGGCAAAGTGGTGGTTCTGAATTTCTGGGCTACCTGGTGCCCACCGTGCGTGGAAGAAACCCCCTCGCTGATCGAACTGAACAAGCGTCTGGCGTCGCGCAACGGCGTGGTACTCGGGGTTAGCGTGGATGACGACGAAGCGGCCTATCAGAAATTTATCCAGGACCACGGCATCAACTTCCTGACCTCCCGCGATCCCTCCAAGAAATCGGCGCAGGACTATGGCACGGTCATGTATCCAGAGACGTATATTATCGATCGCCACGGCAAAATTGCCCGCAAGGTCATCGGCCCGCAGGACTGGAACTCCGCGGAAATGGTGGCGTATTTCGACGCCCTTTTGGCGCAAAACTAAAGCGTCGCTCCCTGCCGCACATTCCCGATTCTATTTGGTAGCCGCTAGCCAAGCCGCCGAAGAGGCCAGCGTTGCGCCGGCCTGCTTTAACTCCGCAAGCGCCTGCGGTACATCCTTATCCTGCACTGCGCGGATCATGTCTTCCAGCACCGTGGTTTCAAACTTGGTCTTAAGCGCATCGAGCGCCGTTGCGCGCACGCAATACTCGGTGGCAACGCCGGCGACACCCACGCGGGAAACCCCCAACTCGCGCAGCCTCTTCTCCAATTGAGTTTCGTCAAACCCGGAGTACCCTGCCCCACTGACCCCCACTCCCTTGTGAATCACCACGTCTCCCGCATGAGCGCTGAGCGGTGGCATGAGCGCTGCCCCGAGGGTATCTGCCACGCAATGGACCGGCCACGGTCCGCCATTCGCTTTGAACGAACTGTGATTCGCCGGATGCCAGTCCTGCGTATAGACAACCAGCACTCCCTTTCGCTTCACTTCGTCGATGTAATTCTTCAGTAGCGGCAGCAGCGAAAGTGTATTCGATGCCGCCAGCGCGCCGCCTTCGCAGAAATCTCGCTGAACATCCACGACCACCAGCGCCGATTTGCTCATCCAAGTTCCTTCTCAGTCAAACCCTGCGGCAAACCCGCCAAAAAGGGATCCCTGAATTTCCTTCTCGCCGATTACCGATTACTTTCTTCTACGCCTCATGATAATCCAGCAAAATCAATCCCGCAAAAATAAAGCAAACCGGCCAGACCCACCCGAGATATTTCCGCATATTGTTTTCCCGCGGCAGGCGCAATTCGAGCCAGCGCGCCCAGCCGGCGAGGATTCCGAAAATCGCCAGCGGCGTGTGGCTCAACTCGATGAGCATCTCCTGCTTGATGTTGGTGACCCCATGCATGTGCGTCAGCAACACCACGCCACCAATCGCGCAAACACCCGGGAACACCAGCGCCGCCGCGTGGGATTTGACCCGGTTCGTTTCCACCGCCCATTGAAAAAGCGCAAAGAAGATGATCAATAAGACCGCCGCGCGATGCTGCAGCACATCCGCCTCTCGAAAACTTTCCCAGAAACCGTTGGGCCCCAATGGCCAGTTTTCCGGGTCGGCCCGTAAAAATAAAAATACCGCCAGCCCAAGAAACATCAACGGCCAGATTTTGGCCCACGAAAAATAGCGGTTGCGCGAAAGTAATGCCAAAATGCCCATCAAGAGAACGATCAGGCCGGCCCACGCATGGTTGTATTCCGACCAGGCGATGTCCCCCGGCGTGTCCGGATGAGCGAAACTCTCTCCCGGCATGAATGCCGCCGGCACCTTCACGCCCGCGAGCTTAGCCTGTCTCACCATCTCCTTGCCGGCTGGCGAAAGATCGCCAAGCGGCGGGCTGCTCAGCCGCGGCATTCGCGGGGCGTAGCGCACCGCAATTTCATGCAGGCTGACGCGATCTTCGGTCAAGTCTGCGCCGGGAGGTTGTGAAGTAAGCGAAGCCGCCGCCAGAATGACGGTCAATCCGATTCCGATTTCTACTTCGCCGAAACGCCGCAAGCTGGTGGCGCCCGTCGTCGAGGCCGCGCCGATTCCCCGCACAATGTAAAAGTTTGCCGCGCCGAGGAGCAGCAAACATCCGAACAACACAACTTTGGTTCCCACCATGATGCCGTAGGCCGTGCCATATAGTGCATTCCATGAGCCCACGAACACCAGGCTCATGCCCAGCCCGGCCAAAAACAGCACGGCCACGCTGATTTGCGCCAGTCGCGAAAAACGTTGGCTGATCTTTACTCTTACCTCTTGATCCGAGATGCGCTTCATCGCCAACAGCAGATAGGGCAGGCCGCCGATCCAGCTCGCCGTCGCCACATAGTGCAGCGACGTCAGGCCAATTAGCACTGCGCGGTCCTCCATCCGGGAAAAGGAGTGGCTGGTTACCACCGACGACGCCAGCACCAGCAGCGCGGGAATCAGCACGGCGGGATTCACGTTCTTGCGCAGGCTTGCGGGCCACACCACGATGGCCAGCGCGGCAACGATCGCTACGATCCCGGCTCGCGCAAAGTTGGCGCCCAGCAATTCGCCGAAGGAATTGTTCGTGGAATTCTGCAGAACCACCGCGTTGACGGTGAGGAAGCAAACCTGGCAGACCCCAAATCCCGCCGCACTCCACCGAATAATTTTCCAAGCCGGCCGCCGTAGCTCCTCAGGCCGCAACGCTTCGTTCGACGCCACTGCGATCAGGAATATCACGCCGCCGGCCAGAATCGTCTGAAAGCATAGAATCGCCGCGCGCAACAAAACTACCAGAAAGCCGAAGATGCCGAGAAGATCTGCCATGTGGGCGCTCAGGTGGCCTTGACCGTAAACGGCACTACACCGCGAGTGATGTGCCCGTCAGGCGACAGCACCTGCCACTGAATCTTGTAGGCTCCCGGAGTAAGTCCAGTAGCCTTCGACGTTAGCGTATCCGGAGAAGATTGTTTCTCCAGCGCAAGATCGGTAACCGTGTTGTCCGGATGCGACAATTGAACCTTGGAACGCGCCGCATCCACCCGCGAGTTATATTTCAGGGTGATGGCCACGTCGGGACCCGTCACCGTCGCGTTGGCCGCCGGTGAACTCTCCTTCAAAATCGCGTGCCCCTCGGTGATTCGCCCGGCAACGAGTGCAATCGCCAGCGCCAGCACACCCGCGAACACTTGCACGATCCAATTCCTTCTACCTTTCATTCGGTTCTCCAAATTGCGGTTAAGTGGGAAGCGCGAACTTCCCTTCACCACTATAGCAGCGCGCGTGAATCACCCCAACCTCATCTGCTATTTTGATAAAAATTTGTCTTTTCTGGAGAAAATAGGATAGACAGTTTGCTAAAGCCTTCCGCTATTCGTGACGCAGTGCTTCCACTGGATCCAGTTTGGCGGCCTGCATCGCCGGCATCCACCCGCTGATCACCCCGACAACGATCAGGATCAGGCTCGAAAGCACCATAGTGGTTACGGACAGTGTGAGATGAATGTCCACCTTCCCCGATTCATCCTCATAGGCAGGCCCCAGGAATGGCAGAGTTCCAATCGCAGAGGTCAGTGCCGCGGAGATCAGCATTCCTATGGCCCCCGCGGCTAAAGTAAGCACCAGCGCCTCCAGCAGAAATTGCCAGCGAATGTGCGCTTTTCTCGCCCCCAGCGCGCGCCGCAAACCTATTTCACGCACCCGTTCTTCCACGGACACCAGCATGATGTTCATCACGCCCACGCCGCCAATCGCCAGCGTCATCGCGCCGACAATAAAAAGCAGCGTCTCTACGCCGATGGTAATTCCCTCATAGATAGGCTTGAACTGCTCACGGCCAAACATGGTGATGGCTCTCTTGTCCGAAGGAGAAAAATGCTGACGATTGGCGATGGCTTCGCGGAACTGCTGCATCGCGCCGGGCTCGAATCCGGGCGCCACCGGTTCAAAAATCATGACGCTGGCGTACCGCGCATCCCAAAGATCGGCCGCCGCTGTATACGGAATAAACGCCGACTCGTCATCGCTCGTAAAGTAGTTGCTGTCGGAAAATTTCATGTCCATTGAGCCGATGACCGCAAATCGCACTCCGTTGATGCGCACCGTTTCGCCGATGGCCGGCGTACCGCTGAAGAGTTTTTTCCGCAGGCGTGCACCGAGAAAGGCCACGCGCCGCCGTTCCGCGATATCTTCCGGCGAGATCCACCGCCCATCGGCCGGGACCTCATTGCGCATCTCCCCATACTCCGGGTAAACCCCGCGAATGGCCGTGTCCGAAAGCCGCTCATCGTGCGTGATCCCTAGGAACTTTACCGTCTCCAGCGTGACGCGTTTCACCAGCGGCGATTGCGCCTTCACCCAGTCCGCGTCCTCCTGCTCGAAGCGCACCGCTTTTCCCGCCCGCTCCCCGCCCGCCTGCTCGCTGGTCGTCCCCGGCCAGCAAATCACCGCTCCCTTCCCGAACACGGTGAAGGTGTACATCAGCACTTCGCGAAATCCGGAACCGTAGCTGAGCAGTAGCGTCACGGCGACGATGCCCCACGATATTCCTGCCATGGTCAGCACGCTTCGCACACGATTCCGTCCCAGCGCCGCCCAAGCTTCCTTGAAAATTTCAACAAGCATCATCCGCCCGCCTCGAATCGTAAGGCTTCGATGGGATCCACGGAAGCCGCGCGATTCGCGGGATACAACGCCGAGAGAACCGCGATGAGCCCGAGCAGGCTTATCGTCAGCGCCGCCAGCTTCCAACTGGCGATCAATCCGTCAAAAAATGGCGGCATCGGCAGAAGGTCGACCAGCCCGCAAAATCCGTACGAGAGAATTAAGCCAACGCCCCCACTGATCGCCACCACAATCACGGTTTCGAGAAAGAACTGCCGAAGAATGGATTCGCGCGTGGCACCCAGCGCCTTCCTGACCCCGATTTCCCGGGTGCGTTCCCGGACCGAAACCAGCATCACATTCATCACCCCCAAACCCCCAAGGAAAATCGTCGCGATTCCCACGGCGCCCATGAACAGTTCCATCCCCACAATGATCATGCGGTTGGCTTGTGCTCCTTTGATCGTGTCCCAGATACTCGCGGCCTCTTCATCCCGCGGATCGAAGTTGTGCAGCCGCCCCAGCGTCCTGCGCACCTGTTTCACGCAATCGGGGTGCGTTTCCAGCGACCATGGCGCCACCAGGATGCGATCCACGCTGTGCTCCAATGCCGGTGGCTTATTCGGAAAATCGCGTCGCATCGAATTGAAGGGAATGAAGATCTTGCGGGTGTCAAAGCCGTCGTAGTCCGAATTCTGTTCCTTCGACTTCATGACTCCGATCACCGCGTAAGGGATGCCGTTTAGCTCGATGGTTTGGCCCATCGCCTCGCGCTCGGCAAAGAGCTGCTTCTTCGTGTCACTCCCAAGAAACGCAACGCGGCGCCCCTCTTCGTTGTCCTCGTTGTTATAGAAGCGGCCTTCGGCCACAGCTACGCTCCTGATTTCAGAGAACGGCGGCAGAGAACCAACTGTATTGATGTCGCCGCTATTAAACGCGCTGTGTACTTGGACCTGGTTCCCCAGTTCCGGCATCACGTACTTGCATGCGGGAGCTTCCTTGGCCACCTCAACGTAATCCTCTTCCATCCAGTGAATCACCCGGCCGGATCGTGCGCCGCCCGCCTGCATGCTGGTACGGCCGGAAAACACGATCATCACGTCCTTGCCGAAGGTTTCCTGATTTTTCTGGATGCCGCGGCCCAATCCTTCTCCCGCCGCAACCATTAAGGTGATGGAAATAATCCCCCACGCGATGCCGAACATGGTCAGCAGGGTGCGCCGCTTGTGAGCCCACAACGTGGCGATGGTGTCCCGTAGAAGGTCACGAAACGTCATTTCCGCCTCGCTATTGCAGGATCACTTGCTGCTTTTCGTTCAAGCCGGCGGTAATTTCCGTTTTGACGCCATTGGAGATACCCAGCTGCACCGGAATCTTTTTCTTTCCGTTATTGGCCTTTGGATCCGGGATTTCCACCGAAGCTTTGCGGTCCTTGTCGTAAATCAGCGACGCTTCCGGCACCATCAGCACATTCTTCTTTTCCTCCAGCACGATTTCCGCGTTGGCGCTCATGTTGGCCTTCAATTCGCCGGTGGAATTGGAAATCGAAACGCGCACTTCAAAAGTCGTGACGTTGTCCTTCTCTTTGCCTAGTGGCGAAATCTTGGTCACCTTGCCGGTGAATTTCTTATCTTTAAAGGATTCCACCACGATCCGCGCGGACTGATTCAGATACACCTTGCCGATGTCCGCTTCGTCCACTTTCCCCTGCACGTACACTTCGCTGACGTCTCCCAAGGTCATGATCAGCGTCGCCTGCGAACCCAGCACCAGGATGGAGCTCACCGCGTCGCCCACATTCACGTCGCGAGACAACACCAGGCCGTCAATCGGGCTCACGATCGTCGAATTGCGCAAATCCTCTTCCGCGTTTTCCAGCGCGGCCTTGGCTTGCGCCTCTTGCGCCACCGCCTTGGCAATCTCCGCCCGCGATACGGCCAAGTTGCGTTGGGCGCTCACCTGCTTGTTCAGCGCTAATTGATAATTTTTCTCGGCGTCTTCCACCAGGCTCTTGGACATCACGCCGTCCTTATACATTTGCTGCGCGCGCTCCATGTTTAGCTTAAGGAAGGGTACGTCCGGCCCCTCCGCATCCACCTTGTTGCGTTCAAGCGTGGCCGTGGCGGAGTCCTTGGCCGCCTGCGCTGCCTGGTAATTGGCCTGCGCCGCGCGCAAGCTGGCTTCCAGTTGCACTTTGTCAAGTTCCGCCAACAGTTGGCCCGTTTTCACATGGTCACCATAATCCACGTAAAGCTTCTTCACGATGCCGCTGGCTTTGGACTTCACTTCCACCTTCGAGAGTGGCTGGATTTTCCCCGTGGCCACAACCACTTTGGCCAAATCTCCACGTTCCGTAGCCGCCAATTTCGAAGGATCAATCTCGTGATTGGGGCGCAGGGCGGCGTACACGCCATATCCGCCGCCGATAACAAGAAAGGCCGCCACGCTAGCAATAATGATGCGCCGGCGGCGTTTCTTGGCCGCCTTTCCATTTGTTAAACCATTGCCACTGCTGGACATAACCCACCCCCAGGGCAAAAATCATTCCGCCTGCTGTATATGGATACGCAGTTCCACCCAGAATGTTCCCGGTCACGCAGTTATAGACGTAGGAAGGCGTCGGTCGGCCAGTTGAGGGTGCTTCGGCTTCCCCTCGGGGCGCAAAAGAGCCTTGTCATTCTGCGGGAATCCGGCGAGGATGCCCGCAGAACCTCAACCCTAAAGCTTTGCGTCTCTCAACCGGAGGGCGTTGCTGATCACCGAAACCGAGCTGAAGCTCATCGCCGCGCTGGCAATCATCGGGCTCAACAACCAATGAAACACCGGAAAGAAAACGCCTGCGGCGATGGGAATCCCCAGAAGGTTGTAGACAAACGCGAATGCCAGGTTTTCCTTGATGTTGCTCACCGTCGCTCGCGATAACCGTCGCGCCCGCACGATCCCCCGCAAGTCCCCCTTCACCAGCGTGATTCCCGCGTTCTCCATGGCGATGTCGGCGCCGGTCCCCATCGCGATCCCTACATCCGCAACCGCCAGCGCGGGCGCATCGTTGATTCCATCCCCGGCCATCGCCACGACGCGTCCCTCCATCTGCAGACGTTCGATGACCGAGGCCTTCTGCTCCGGGCGCACTTCGGCCTCAATCTCGGTCAGATCCAATTGCTTCGCAATCATCGCCGCCGACTCCCGCCGGTCTCCCGTCAGCATCACTAGCCGCAACCCTTCGCTTCGCAGCGCCTTGATCGCCTCGGGCGTCGTCTCCTTCAGCACATCCGCCAATCCCAAGACGCCGACCAGGGTTTCATTTACCGCAACCCACACCATACTGATCGCCGCCGCGCGTTCGACACCGATATCCATCTGAAGATGTTGATCCCGCCCGCCCGCGGCCCCGGAAATTCCCTGCTCTTCCAAAAATTTAAGCGTTCCGACAACGACTCGGTCTTTCAGAACATGGGCAACCACCCCACCACCGGGAATGGCGCGGAATTCCGTGGGCTCGGCCAGTTCCACTCCTAGTTTCTTCGCCGCTTCGACAATCGCTCGCGCTAGTGGATGTTCACTGGAACGTTCCGCGCTGGCAGCCATCCACAGCAGACCATCCTTGGAAAGTCCGCTTTCCTTGAACAACTGTACGCTTGCCACTCGCGGCTTCCCTTCCGTCAGCGTGCCGGTTTTATCGAGCACCAGTGTGTCAACGCGGGCCAGTGTTTCTAGCGCTTCGGCGTTGCGCACCAGCACTCCCGCCGTCGCGCCGCGGCCTACCGCCACCATGATGGACATGGGAGTAGCCAAGCCCAATGCGCACGGGCACGCGATAATCAGCACCGAAACCGCGGCCAGCAGTGCGTGAGCGAATCGCGGCTCCGGGCCAAAAAACGCCCAACCCGCGAAGGCCAGAATCCCCGCAGCTACCACCGCCGGCACAAAATATCCCGCCACTTGGTCCGCCATTCGCTGCATAGGAGCGCGACTGCGTTGCGCTTCACTGACCAGTTTCACGATTCGCGCCAGCAGCGTTTCGCTGCCGACGCGTTCCGCCACCATCACGAAACTCCCGCTGGAATTGAGCGTCCCGCCGGTAACCTTGTCGCTCGGGCGCTTTTCCACGGGCAATGGCTCGCCAGTGACCATGGACTCGTCTACGGCGCTGGCCCCTTCGCGCACCTCGCCATCCACCGGCACGCGTTCGCCGGGCCGCACCCGCAACAAATCGCCAGGCTTCACCTGATCGAGCGCAATCTCACGGTCACCGCCACTTATCACTACATGCGCCGTCTGCGGCGCCAGATGCAAAAGCTCACGGATTGCCCCGCTGGTGCGATGTCTCGCGCGCAACTCCAGCACCTGGCCCAGCAAAACGAGGGTGGTAATCACCGCCGCCGCTTCGAAATACACGGAAACCTCTCCATGCATATCGCGGAACGATGCGGGAAAAAATTGCGGGAATAGCGTCGCCGCCAGGCTATAAAGATACGCCGCACCCGTGCCCAATCCGATCAGCGTGAACATGTTCGGGCTGCGATTCACCAGCGACGCCCAGAATCGCTGGAAAAACGGCCAGCCACACCACAACACCACCGGTGAAGCCAGAACCAGCTCGATGCCATTTTTCACGCCTGGCCCAAAACGAAGGCCCATGACCTCGCCAAACATGGCAATCGTCACCAGTGGCAACGAAAGCGCCACCCCCACCCACAGCCGCTTGCGCATCGAGTCGTATTCCGGATCGGCCTGCTCTCCAGCCACGACATCCATCGGCTCCAGAGCCATGCCACATACCGGGCAACTCCCAGGGCCAACTTGCACGATTTCGGGGTGCATCGGGCACGTGTAACGAATATCTTTCGAGTTCGCCGGGGACACTGTTGTGTGTGCCTGGTCCATTCCCGCGGTTCCCGGCGCCGCCAGAAACTTCTCCGGATCCTTTTCGAATCGCTCCGCGCAACGTGGCGAGCAGAAATAGTAAGTCTTTCCCACGTGCTCAGCTTTCCCGGCAGCCTTCTGCGGATCCACCATCATTCCGCACACCGGATCCTTAGCCTTGGGCGCGGAAGCAAGAATTGGAAGTGATGCCAGAGCAGGCTTTGCGGCCGCCGCGATTTGCATCGTACCTGAGGCGGGTTTCACTGGCACCGTTGTCGCCGCAAGATACTTCTCCGCCGCATGATCGAAGTTCTGCGCACAGCCCGCGCTGCAAAAGTAGTAGTTCTTCCCGCCATGCTCCACCCTCGCCTTAGCCTTCTCTGGATCAACACTCATCCCACAAACCGGATCGCGTTCCATGTCCATCTCCTTCTCCCTGGGTGCCGCGCCCTGCGCCTTTCAGGGTGCGGGTTTTTCCCAGGCGAACCGCAGACCGTAATGGGTACCGTGTATTGGCCGATCTTGAGACCGGCCAGCCTTCCTCAATTCGTCAGCGCCAAGGCAACCCACGCCCTCTTTCCCCCTGCAGCCCATCCTCACCGCAAATGCTTGTAAATCAACTCCAGCAGCTCATCGTACATCGCCGCCGCCTCTTTCGGCTTCCCGCTCGCGATGGCCTTCGTCGCGCAATGCTGCAGGTGATTCTTCATCAGGTTGCGCCCCACGCCGCGCAGCGCCTCCTGCACCGAAGCCATCTGCAACAGAATATCCGCGCAATAGCGGTCTTCCTCCACCATCTTCTGCAAGCCGCGGACCTGCCCCTCGATCCGCCGCAATCGGTTCAGATTCGCCGCCTTCAATCCTGTGTCCACGCCCGCCGCCTTGCGCCTCTGTTTTGCCATCGCCATATACCCCTTAGGGGTATTTATACCCCCGCCCCCTATCCCCTGTCAACCATCAGAACCGCCCGCAGTCCCCCTCTTCCCACTTTCCAGTTTCAATTTTCCATTTTCGATGTGTTCCCACTCGCCGCTCGCCGCTGCTATAATTCCCGCATGACACTTCTTGAAATCACCTACTCCCTGCACTCCCCGCTCAGCTCCGAGCAACTCCAGCGCCTCGGTGAATTCGCCAACACCTACGGCCTCCGCCGCTTCCGCGTGGATGAACTGCAGAATCGCCTGACCTTCGAGTACGACGCCTCGCGCCTCCGCGAAACGCAAATCGCCCATGTCCTTTGCCAGGCCGGCATTCCGATCCTGGGGAGATTCGCTGCATACGAGGGCGTCGATCCTCTCCCCCTCGAAAAAGCGGCGATGCCCAGATAGCTGGGCGAGACTCGAACTCGAAAATGGCTCACGGCTGATTAAAACTTTTGCGGATAATAAAGATTCGGTTGCGAAGTTTGAATGAAAGCGGAAGGCCCCGACAGAAACGTGGAGGCAAAAAAGTGGGGCCCCCGCTTGGGATCGGGGAGCCCCGGAAGGCGCATCTCAGATGCCAGTGTCGTTGTCACACCGGCGCGTGGGGTCATCCATCCTAGCTTCCCTCTCAGAGGCAGGTGGTAACGATTCGCCAAAGCAGCAAGTAAGCCCCTTCCCCCTCACTTGCCATTCTGTGCGCCTCGTTTCTGAAACGCGCCCACGCCTCCCTCTATTGCACGACCATCGCCATGCCGCCGTCTCTATAGCTTTCTCATAAATCATTCAAGAATTTACGTTTACCTGCGCCTCCAGGACACACCTCATGGCCCAAAATTGACCTCCAGATTCATATCGGAACTCCGCTTCGACGCCCTCAATTCAATCTGCTTCCCCCCCTTACAGCCCGGTACCAGAACCAGGGTAATGAATCTCTCAGTAACCCCGCGCTATCGGTTTTTTTGTCCTTCGACTTCAAACTATCCCCATATGCCATCGCCTTTTCTACATCGACTCCGCCGCTTGGCCGTCTGGGCCACTCTGGATTTCGTCCTTTTCGCCAGCGCTCTGGCTATGTCCAGTTGGGCCGATACTTCCGCTGAATTCCGCAAGCCCAGCGTCGCAGGATGCTATTGCAAATGCGCGCACTCCAAAACCGGGGCCGGATGCGCCAAGATGTGCGAATTGCCCAAGTATGCGTCCCGCTGGTGGGCCGTCAGTTGCGCCAAACCGCGCGTGCAGCCGCCGGTCGACAACCCAGGAGCCGGGCCGCACTACCCTCGCCCACCACGCGCCGAACGCGCCAGCAACTAGTTCCGAGCAACCGCTTCACCCAATAGCTTCGCGAAAATCTCCGGAACCTCAAAGATCGCGCGGTTCTCCAGCGCGGCCACATTGTGGCGGAATTCCACCAGCGTGGAGGGATCCAGAAGCTGCCGCACCCCGGGGACGATCTCCCGGAAATTCCGCAGCACGATGCCGACGCGTTTTTCCCTCACCCACTCGGTGTTATAGCGCTCTTGCGGCAGCGTCCAGGCGTTGCATTCCAGAATCACCGGCAGCTTGCAGATCATCGCTTCGGCCACGCTTCCGGGGCCGGGCTTCCCGATCAGAAAATCCGCCGCGTGCATCAGCCGGTGCACTTCCTTCGTGAATCCCACAATATGCAAAGGCAAATTCCACTTTCTTGCGCGGAAAGCCTCCGCGAGCTTCTCGTTCCGTCCGCAAATCACGATCAATTGCAGTGGCAATCGCGCTTCGTCGAGTTGCTGCACGATCTCATACATCACCTTCGAACCGAATCCCCCAAACAAAAGCATTCCGGTATTTACTCCCGGACGCAAACCGAGTTCCTCACGCACAGTGGCTGGCTCCGTCTTGTCGGCAACGTAAAAATCCGGCCGCAGGATCATCCCCGACGTCTGGAATATGTGCGTGGCATCTTTCCCAATCGCCCGCGCTTGCTCCACGGCCTTTTCCGAGCCGCAAATGACGTACTGATTCTCCACCGGCTCAATCCAGAAATGCGGCGGGAAATCCGCGATGTCGGTAATCAACGTGGCCAACGCTCTCTCCGGATGCACCAACTTCCACGCCTCGGCAATCTCCCGGTTGAAATGGGGAATCACGGAAACCAGCAAGTCGGCGTCGTTTTGTCGGAAATAATCAGCCAGCAATTTCACGAGTGGCCCATGAAAAATCCGGATGGTTGTTTGCAGCACACGCAGCAACTGGGTTGCTCCCAGAGTCCAGCCGTTTCGCAAAAGAGTGTTGTACTGCTCCTGAATGCGAATCCCGGTCAGCCTCCGCAAAACATCCAGCTTGTCGGTTAAGTCCTGAAACTGCACCAATTGCACTTCCCAGCCGCGATTTTGCTGAGAAATCACCGTTTGCAAGGCCACCGCCGCGTTGCGGTGGCCCCCGCCGGCGTCATGGAATAACACCTGTATTTTCTTCATCGGCGAGCATTGTTCCATACGAATGTGAATGTTCTGCAAATAAACCGCAGGCACGCTCAATGCCATGTGGAAAACTCTAAAAGTCGTTTGTGCTCAATCAGTTCCATTGTGATTTTCATATGCAATTCGCCCGTGTTTTATGTCCTGTTCACATCCCGCATCCATTCTCGTTACATGCGTTGCGACCTTCATGTTCATTCGACTGCATCGGGAATGTGCGATACCCCAGGTTTGCGCCGGATCTGCAAGGAGTCCTACAACCACCCCGCGGAGGTCTACCACCGATCGAAGCGCCTCGGCATGTCCATGGTCACCCTGACCGACCATGATTCCATCGACGCCGCGGAAGTCCTCCGCAAATACCCGGATTTCTTCCTCAGTGAAGAAGTCACCGTGCGCATGCCCACCGGCACGCAGATTCACCTCGGTGTTTACGGAATTAACGAAAAGGATCACGCCGAAATACAGCGCCGCCGCAACGATTTTATAGCGCTACTCATGTACCTCACCGAACGTAAGATTTTCTACAGCCTCAATCACGTGTTCTCGAGCCTCACGGGACGCCGCCACATCGACGATTTCAACTGGTTCGCCTCGTATGTGCCGGCGTTCGAAGTCCGCAACGGCCAGATGTGGCGCGAAGCCAATCAGCGGGCGGCACAGTTGGCCGCAAATCTTGGCAAAGCTGGCGTCGCGGGCAGCGACTCCCACACCCTTTCCGGCGTAGCCCGCACTTTCACGGAAGTTCCGGGAGCGCGCACCGTCGATGAATACTTCGCTGGTTTGCGCGCG
Source organism: uncultured Acidobacteriota bacterium (assembly GCA_963781995.1). GTDB lineage: Bacteria > Acidobacteriota > Terriglobia > Acidiferrales > UBA7541 > Acidiferrum. The sequence goes on from CAWAHR010000002.1 coordinate 1,053,697, forward strand.
GGCCGAGGCGTTATTCACGGCCTCGACGGCAGCTACGCGAAAATCACAAGAGACATTCTCAGTTATGCCGGCAGCCTGGTGCGGGAAAAGCCGGCCGCCGCCGCTCTTCTCCCTCTGACCATCCTTATTCCCGCAGTCATTGCCTTCCACTGGTTGAACGAAATTCGTTTCTGCAAGCAATGGAACGCGCGACTGGATGGCAAGCAGCATCCGCGCATGCTCTGGGACGTCGATTCGAGCTTCGAGGCCAACTGGGCAAGTTGAGGTGCAGCCATGACCGTGGCGAAAACCGTCTGGGGTTACATCCAGAACCGCGACCATCGCGTCATGCGGCGGGTCAATCGCTGGAAAGCGCCGCGCTGGATTCGCTATTGGATGATCGCGGCCACCCGCATTGGCGACGGCTGGCTATGGTACAGCCTGGCCTTGATTCTGCTCGTCACCGGCGGCCCCAACCGCTACGCCGCGGTCAGCGCCGCGGCATGCGCGGCCCTCGCCGGAGTTCTCGTCTTCAAAGTGCTGAAGAAAATCAGCCATCGCCGGCGCCCGTGCCACTTGGAACCGCATTGCTGGTCCCGCGTGCTGCCTCCGGACCAGTTTTCGTTTCCGTCCGGGCATACCATGACGGCGTTTTCCATCGCCCTGGTGGTCAGTTACTTCTATCCGGGCTTGGAAGGAACCATGTATTTCCTGGCCGCCAGCATCGCGATCTCCCGCGTGGTGCTGGGCATGCACTTTCTCAGCGACGTTTTAGCTGGCGCGGTGCTGGGCTCCGGCCTGGGTTTGGCTTCCATCGTTCTGTTTGCTTCCTACGGTCTTACGTAATTTCCTCCGTTTGGGATACCTGCTCGCGCCGCGCATGGGCTAACATGGCGGGATGCCATTTTCAGCGCGAATCCGCCCTAGCATGGTCCTTGTTTCTTGCGTTCTGCTGAGCGCTGCAATTTCGCTTGTTGCTCAGGAGAATCCCAACCCGCCGTCGAATCCCCCGACAAATTCCCAAACCATACCCACCACGTGTTGTTCCGACATTGACCGCAGCGTTTCCCTTCGCCAGTTACCCGGAAATCTTCTGGCCGACCAAAAAGGCATCTGGCTTTTTCCCTTGAAAGTCGGCAAAGGCGAACACATCTGGCCCACCATCGCCATAGTTGGCGTCACCGCTGGATTTCTCGCATCCGACCCGTATTCGGCGCCGCCATTTCGCAACACCACCAGCTTCAACGGCTTCAATCGTGTTTTCAGCAGCACCAATGCTGGCGCTTTCATCGCTGCCGTTCCCGCCGCGATGTACGCGATCGGCTGGGTGCGTAAGGATTCCTATGCAGAAAACACCGCTTTGCTCGCGGGGGAGGCCTTCGCCGACGGCTTTCTCATGGACCTCCCATTCAAAGCCATCACCGCGCGGCAGCAACCCCTCGCGTACGCCGGCAACGGCCCTTACTCCGACAGTTTCTTGAACGGGACGCACAATCCGTTCCACTCTGGGGGCTTTTACTCCGGCCACTCGATGGCCGCAATGTCTGTCGCAACGGTGATCGCCCGCCGCTACCGCTCGCACCGCTGGGTGCCCTTTGTGGCCTACGGCCTCGCCGGCGCAATCTCTTTCTCGCGCATCACCCGCAGCGATCACTTCCCTTCCGACGTGTTCCTTGGCGGCGCCATGGGCTTTGTCATCGCCCGTTACGTGGTTCTGCCGCAGCGCGACTGAACGGTTTCGATTCGGACATGCCACAAGGATTTCTGCTGGAGATTGCGGTCGCCTCGCTCACCCGCGCCGTCGCCGCCGAACGCGCCGGTGCCCATCGCTTCGAGTTGTGCGCGAGTTTGGAAGTGGGTGGGCTTACTCCCAGCCTGGAACTGATCCGCAGCGTGCGCTCTGCCGTGCGGATACCCGTTTATGTATTGGTGCGCCCGCGGTCAGGAAGCTTCGTCTACATGCCCGATGAATTTGCGCAGATCAAAGAAGAAATCGCCGCGATCCGCAAAGAAGACGTGCAAGGGATCGTTGCCGGCGTTCTCTTGCCAAATGGCTCCATAGACAAGGCCCGCACTCGCGAACTGGTCACGCTCGCCGCGCCATTAGCGTTCACATTTCACCGCGCCTTCGATGAAACGCCAGATCTCGCCGCGGCTATGGAGGACGTCGTCCTCACCGGCGCCCAACGAATCCTAACTTCAGGCGGCGCAGCCGATGCGCAACAAGGCGCACCCATTCTGCAAAACTTGATCCGCCAAGGGGGAAAACGCATCATCATCCTGCCCGGCGGCGGCCTCCACCCCGGCAATATCGCGGAAGTGGCCCGCGCCACCGGCGCGCGCGAACTTCATGCCGGCCTCGGCAGCGTGCTCCCCTACAGCATCGCCGATACCCCAGCCTTCGAATCCGCTGTCCGAGCCTGCCTTGCGAATCTGCAAGAGTAGCGCTGTCATCCCAGTGGGGAGCCCGCGGGCGAAATGCCGGCGCTATCAGTCTTCACGCCGCAAAAAAAAGGGCACGCCATCGCGTGCCCCGAAATACCTTGAATTGCCGTGAGCTTCAGGCCTTCTGCGCTTGCCGCCGAAGGAATGTCGGCACGTCCAGATCGTCCTTGGGCACTTCCGGCGCCACCTCGCGCACGTTCTGTGCCACCTGATGCACAATGTTTGGGGCCGCCTGCGGCAATTCCTGTTGCACCGGAGTCTCCCGCCCGGCTTTCCATGTTCGCGGCAGCACGGACTGCTTCTGCTGCGCCTGTCTCTTCGCCGCTTCCTTGAACCCCGCGGCAATCACGGTGATTTTCACTGAGTCCTTCATGTTTTCATCCATCACCGCGCCGAAAATAATATTCGCATTTTCGTGCGCCGCCTTCTGGATGACGCTGGAGGCCTCATGCACCTCATGCAGTGAAAGCGAAGAACTCCCGCAAATGTTAATGAGGATGCCCTGCGCGCCCTGAATCGAATTGTCTTCCAGCAGCGGGCTGGCAATCGCCCGGTTCGCCGCATCAATCGCGCGGCTCGCCCCATTCGCCACCGCCGTCCCCATCACCGCATAGCCTTGCCCGTGCATGATGGCCTTCACGTCCGCAAAATCGCGGTTGATGATGCCCGGCACGGTGATGATGTCCGAAATCCCCTGCACCGCCTGGCGCAGAATGTCGTCGGCAATGCGGAACGCATCGAAAAAGCTGGTGCCGCGCTCCACCGTTTCCATCAGCCGTTCGTTGGGAATCACGATCACCGTATCGACCACGCCGATCAGATCCTGCAGCGCCTGCTCGGCCTGCAGCATCCGCCGCTTGCCTTCGAACGCGAACGGCTTGGTCACCACCGCCACGCTCAACGCGCCCAATTCGCTGGCCAGTGAAGCCACCACGGGCGCCGCCCCGCTCCCCGTTCCTCCGCCGAGGCCCGAGGTAATAAAAATCATGTCCGCACCTTCCAGCGCTTCAATAATCTTGTCGGTGTCTTCCAGCGCCGCTTTGCGCCCAATCTCCGGGTTCGCTCCGGCTCCCAATCCCTTGGTCAGCTTCGCGCCCAACTGCAACTTCACCGGCGCTTGTGACATTTTTAACGCCTGCAGGTCCGTGTTGGCGGTGATAAACTCAACGCCTTCTACTTTTGCACGGATCATGCGATTCACCGCATTGCAGCCGCCGCCCCCCACACCAATCACCTTGATCTTTGCCGGCTGCAACTCTTCGCTGAAGCTCATCCGGATTCCCACGTCTTTCGGTGTCATGCCTTTCCCCCTGTCCGGCTGGTCCAAATCCTTTATAGAACTCGTATTCCCCTGATTCCACTGGGACTTTTCTGAGCCTGTGGAAAACGGTCGAGTCTGCACAACCCGGTAGTTCCCTTGCATGTTGTCTTCCCTGTCGCCCTGAGTGGCTTCTAATCCCGTTCTGCCCTGCCAGGTCTACGCCCCGGCAAACATCGCTTTCAATTTCGAAACGAAGTTGTTCCCTTTTTGCGCCGAGGCCCGGCGGCTCTTCGCCGCATACATCACCAGTCCAACAACCGTGGCGTATTCCGGCCTCGCCACCGATTCCGGCAAGTCCAGAATTCCTCGTGGCTCGGCAAGGCGCACCGGCAACTCAAAAACTTGCTCGGCAAGCTCGCCAAACCCATTTAGCTGCGCGCCGCCACCCGCGAGCACGAAACCCGCCGGAATTTGTCGTTCGAGTCCCGCGCGCCGCAGATCGTCTCCCACCATCGCCAGCAACTCCTGGGCCCGTGGCTCGATAATTTCGGTCAGGTTGCGCGCAAAGACGGTGCGTGGCGGCCGGTCGCCAACGCTGGCGATTTCAATCGCACTATCATCGTGCAAAAGTTCCGAGCAGGCGCACCCGTGGCGGTGTTTGATCTTTTCCGCTTCGGGAATCGGTGTCCGAAGGCCCACCGCAAGATCATTCGTGAAGTGGTCGCCGCCAATGGCAACTGTTCCGGTGTGGCGCACCACGCCACCCCCGAAAACCACCAGGTCGGTCGTTCCTCCACCGATGTCCAGCAGGCAGCAGCCCAGATCTTTCTCATCCTGCGTCAGGCAGGCTTCCGCGGAAGCCAGCGGCTCCAGCACCGTATCGTTGATCAGAATCCCCGCCTTGTTCGCCGCCGAAACGAGGTTTTGCGTCGCGGCCATCGAGGAAGTCACCACATGCACATTCGCTTCCAGCCGATGCCCGACCATGCCGATGGGATCGTGAATCCCGTTCTGCGCGTCCACCATGAACTCGTGCGGCAATACGTGCAGGACCTCGCGGTCCTCGGGCATGGCAATGTTGCGCGCGGCATCCACGGCCCGGCGAACGTCGTCGCGCTCCACGTCGCGCCCCCGGTTGCCCAGGGAAATGCCGCCGCGGCTGTTCACCCCTCGCACATGGCCGCCCGCCACGCCGATCACCGCCGATTCCACCGGCACGTTGGCCACGCTTTCGGCCTCTTCCACCGCGCGCCGGATGGAACTCACCGTCGAATCCAGATTGACGATCAGCCCCTTGCGCAGCCCCTTCGATTCCGCCGCGCCTAGCGCCAGGAAGCGCACCTGCTCATTTTCGATTTCCGCCAGCAGCACGCACGTTTTTGTACTGCCGATGTCCAGCCCGACGAGATATTTGTCTTTCTTTGCCAAGACGCTCTCCTGCTCTTTATTTGGTCTTCGCCACAGGTGCGCTGGTGTCGGGGTTCACCACCACCTGCCGGGAATATCTCAGGTCAATTGCGTGCACGGGTCCCGTGCTGGCCTGCCATTGCGCGAAATTTTCCACCAAAGTCCGGTATTTGCCGGTGAACTCGCTCTGACCAAAATGCACGGTGACCGCCGGCGCGTTGCCATCGGGACCCAACCCGGTCAGCACCGCGCAGAGGTCGCGCGGGTTGCCCAGATCGATTTCGCTCACTCGCTCCGAGGAACCTGGCTTCACCAGATCAATGTCTTTCATAAACTCCTGATAAGCCTGCATGCGCTTTTCGCGTTCTTCCCGCGACACGTTTTCCGACATCCCGGTCACAATCGGAAAATGGAAATCTTCGCTTTCCGGGCGGTCCAGCAGCACCCCGTGCGCGTCGATCAAGGTGAGCTCGCCTCCATTGCGGAAAAAAGCCACCGGCGTCCGCTCGGTGATCTCCACGCGCAGATGGTTCGGCAAGATGCGCTGCACGCTGGCGTCTTCCACCCAGGAAATTTCCTGAATCTGTGCGCGCCGCGTTTCCAACGGAACCCGCAACACGCTGCGGTTGCGGTCGACCACGAACAGCTTCTGAATCTCTTCGCGCCCCACGATGTGGTTTCCGCTCACATCAATCTGATCCGGCTTGACCAACAGCATCTGCGGCGAATACAACGCATAATGCACGGCAAAATATCCCGCCGTTAGCGCCGCCACGCTAACCACCGTCCACGCAATCACCCGCCGATAGAACGGCCAGCTCTTTCCGCCAAGTTTCTTTCGCCGTATCTCCACCGGTTTTTGCCGGCGCAGATACTTCGGCTCTTCGTCCATAACCAGGTCTGGCCGGTACACCTCTTGCTCCGCCGCCGCGGAAGCATTGCGTTGAATGGGTTTCACGCGTTCCAAACCACCACCTCGTTTTCAAGAGTTACCCCGTAAGCCTGCTGTACCCGCTCCCGCACATCCGCGATCAGTGCCAACATATCGGCCGCCGAGGCTTGCCCCGCATTCACGAAGAAATTTGCGTGGCGCTCGCTGACCCGCGCGTCGCCATGCGCGAAGCCCTTCAATCCCAATTCGTCAATCATGCGCCCCGCCGAGCCCCCCGGCGGATTCTTGAAAATGCAGCCGGCGCTCTTCTGCCCAAGTGGCTGGCTTGAACGCCGCTTTTCGTTGCAGATACGAATGCCTTGAAGAATTTCAGAGTACGGTTTGGAGGGAAGTTCCAGCTTCACTGCCAGCATCATATCATCGGGCGCAAAAGAAGTGTGCCGGTATTCGAACGAAATTTGCTCGCCGCGGAGAATTTCGATCTTGCGCTCCCCCGCGCGGTAAACTTTCACCTCCCGTACATAGGTTCCGATCTGCGTGCCGTAGGCCCCGGCGTTCATACGTAGCGCGCCGCCCACCGTGCCCGGCACTCCAATCAAGCCTTCCATCCCCCCAAGGTTGTTTTTCGCGCAGAAGGTCACCGTGCGCCCCAGGTCGGCCGCGGCATCCACTGTCGCGACATTTCCATCCAAGGCAATTTCCGGCTCTCCCTTCACCAGTTGCAGCACCACAAACGGCAATTCGCCATCCACCACTAGCAAGTTCGATCCACCCCCCAGAAATTTATGCGCCACACCTTGCTCGTCGAGCAATTTAAGTAGTCCCGGGATCGCCTCGTGCTTCTGAATCCGCAGCAGATCCGTGCTGCCGCCGATTCCCAGATAGGTCAACTCGGCCAGCGAAACGTCGCGCCGGAGTTCCACTCCCAACCCGGGAAGCGCCGCCAGGATTTTTGCTTCTTCAATCCGCATGCCGCAGCTTGCCCTCCACTCCAAATTCCGTTCCCAGCAAAATCAACAGTTCATTGCTCGCCCGGCTGACGTTTCCCGCGCCAATCGTCAGCAGCGCGTCCCCGGGCTTCGCTTCGCGCAGCAGAAACTCGATGGCATCCTGCATCGAACGGAAATAGTGCACATTCTTGTGCCCTGCCTCGCGGATGCTCTTAGCCAGGGCCTCGCTCGTGATGCCCGCCGCCGGCGCCTCGCCCGCCGCATACACATCCACCAACGCCAGCATATCGGCCTCATTGAACGCTCGCGCAAACTCATCCCATAAATGTTGGGTCCGCGTGTAACGGTGTGGCTGAAACAGCGCCAGCAGCCGGGTAAACTTGCAGCCCCGCGCGGCTTCCAGCGTCGCGCGAATCTCCGCCGGGTGGTGCCCGTAGTCGTCCACCACGGTGATGTCATTCACCACGCCCTTGATGTCAAACCGTCGCCCCACGCCGGCAAAATTCCCGAGCCCTTCACGAATTAGGTCGCTCGCCACATTCAGATACAGCGCCACAGCCGCCGCGGCGGCCGCATTTCGCACGTTGTGGATTCCCGGCGGGTGCGGCAATAAAAACATACCCAAATCCTCGCCCTTGTACGTCAGTCGAAATTCGGCCCCCAACCCGCGCATCTCCACGTCGCTGATCACTAAGTCCGCTTGCGGAGAAGTTCCGTACGTTATGATCGGCCGCTTCACATTCGGGATAATCGCCTGCACGTTGGGTTCGTCCAGGCACAAAACCGCCGCCCCATAAAACGGCACGCGGTTCACAAACTGCAAGAAGGCGCTCTGAATGTCGTCCAGCGATGAATATTGATCCAGATGCTCGCGATCGATGGTCGTCACCACCGCCACCACCGGGGCGAACATCAGGAAGCTGCGGTCGCTCTCGTCCGCCTCCGCAACAAAATAGTCGCCGCGTCCCACGCGTGCCGTGGTCCCTGCCTGATTCACCTTTCCTCCAACAACAAATGTAGGATCGAGATGCGCCGCCGCCAGAATGGAAGCCACCATCGAGGTCGTGGTCGTCTTTCCGTGTGCCCCGGCCACCGCGATGCCGTATTTCAGGCGCATCAGCTCCGCCAGCATCTCCGCCCGCGGAATCACCGGAATCTTCCTCCTGTGCGCTTCCACAACTTCCGCGTTGTCCTGTTTCACCGCCGAAGAGATCACCACCACGTGTGCGCCTTCCACATTCCCTGCCTGATGCCCTTCGTAAATCGTGGCGCCCAAATTCTGCAGCCGCTCGGTGAGCGTGGAAGGTTTTATATCGGAACCTGAAACCGAATACCCCAGCGTCAACAGCACCTCGGCGATCCCGCTCATGCCGATCCCGCCGATGCCCACCAGGTGTATCCGCTGAAAATTGCGAAACGATACCATCATGGCCTCACTCAATTCCCTTCGCCGCGCCGCCCCGCCGCCTCTTCAATCAGATTCACGATATCGCGCGCCGCATCCGGATACGCAAGGCTCCGCGCCTTCGTGGAAAGCAGTTCGATGTCCCGGGGCTGGTCGAGGAGGGAGAAAATCTCGCGCGCCAAGCGTTCTCCGGTCAATTCCGTCTCCGTGATCAACCGCCCGGCGCCCGCGCTGGTCATGGCTTGCGCGTTCCGTAACTGGTGGCTGTCCGTGGCCCGCCCGAACGGGATGAAAATCGCCGCGCGGCCCGCCGCGGCTACCTCCGCGGCAGTGATCGCTCCGGCCCGGCAAACTAGCAGGTCCGCCCAGGCGAAGCGCTCCGCCATGTTCGTCACAAAAGGAACCACTTCCGCGAGAATTTCGTGCCGCGCATACCCGGTCCTTACCGCATTATAATCGCGTTCTCCGGTCTGATGCACAATCTGCAATTCATTTTTTCGCCCGGCCAGCGAATCCATCGCGTCCACAAACGCGCGATTTACCGGTAAGGCGCCCTGGCTTCCGCCAGTAATCAGCAGCCGCAGCGGCTTCCCCGGCTTGCGCGGCGCAATCGCGAAAAATTCCGGCCGCACCGGACATCCTGTAACCGTCGCCTTCTCTCCCCAAATCTTTGCCGCCGCTTCATAACCCGTGGCGATACGCTCGGCAAAACGCGCAACCACCTTGTTCGTGAATCCCGGCTCGGCATTGGGCTCAAAAATCACGTTGGGAATCCCGCGCAGCCAGCTTGCCAACAGCATGGGCCCCGCCGCATAGCCACCCACACCAAATGCCACCGTGGGCCTGTGCCGTTTCAGAACACCAAACGAATCCGTAAGTCCCGTTCCAAGCATGGCTAGATTCTTCACCAGCGTCGTTCCGCCTTTCCCCTTTAGCCCCGCCACGCGAATCGTCTCCAACGGCAGCCCGGCCTGCGGCACCAGTTTCATCTCAATCCCGCGTTCTGTTCCCACCAGCACCACTTCTCTCTCCGCTCCTCGCGACAGCCACTCCCGCGCAATGGCAATGGCCGGAAAAACATGGCCCCCGGTTCCCCCGCCCGCAATCAGGAGTTTCACGCCGTCATTCCTCAGGCCCGCAATCCCGAAGAGATTGCGGCCTGCTGCGAAATATTCAGGAGCACGCCGGTGGCCAGCAGCATCACCACCAGGCTCGATCCCCCATAGCTCACGAACGGCAGCGGAATTCCTTTCGTCGGCATCATCCCCAGCACCACCGCAAAATTAATCAGGCATTGAAAAACCACCATCGCGGTTACGCCCAGCGCCAGCATGCTTCCAAACCTGTCCGGCGCATTGAACGCCGCGCGTATTCCCCGCCACCCATACACCCCAAACAGCGCGATCACGAACACCGCGCCTAGGAATCCCAGCTCCTCGCAAATCACGGCATAAATAAAATCCGTGTGCGCTTCCGGCAGGTAAAATAGCTTCTGCTTGCCTTCCATCAGTCCCATTCCGCTGAATCCACCCGAACCCACGGCAATCAGCGATTGCATCAGCTGAAATCCCGCGCCCTGCGGATCGGAGTCCGGACGAAGAAACGCCAGGATGCGCGCCAGCCGGTAGGAAACAAACGCGATCAGCACAAACAGCACCGGCAGCGCCGCGGCCATTCCCGTTGCCAGCCATTTCCAGGAGAGTCCCGCCGCAAACAAAACGGCGGTCATGATCAGCACGATGTCCACCGACGTGCCCAGGTCCGGCTGCATCACGATCAGCCCCACACAGATCAGGATTGGCGCCACCGCCGGCAAAATCGTTTGCAACAAGTCCCGTTTGTTGAACTCCATGCGTGTCGCCGCGCGGCGTTTCAAATCCAAAAACCAGGCTAGGTACAGGATCACCACCAGCTTGGTCATTTCCGAGGGCTGCAGATTGATGGGTCCAACCTTGATCCAGCGGTGCGTCGCGTGCGACTTATCCAGAAAAAAGGTCCCGACCAGCAGCACCGCCACCACGCAAAGCGCCGTGTACACTACCGCAGGCTCCCGCAGGCGGTGATAGTCCAACTTCATCAGTCCAAACATCCCGCCCAGACCAAGGAGCAACCACACCACTTGCCGCAACACAAAAACGTAGGAATGCCCGTATAGCTGCTGCGCGGTCATCGCCGAAGCGCTGAAAATCATCACCGCGCCCAGAAAGCACAGCGCCAGCGTCACCAAAAATAGCCAGCGGTCCATCTCCGATCGTCTCGCCATGAAGCCTCTTCCCTTTCGTGCCACAGGCATTCCTGCCTGCGCTCTTTTCGCAACCCTAACCGTTCCCCGCCGCTCGCTTCTCCAGCGACCGCACCAGTTGTTTGAATACCCGCCCACGCTGCTCGTAATTCTCAAATTGGTCGAAACTCGCGCATGCCGGCGCCAGCAACACCACATCGCCTGCTCGCGCCGCCTGCGAAGCAGCCTCCACCGCGCGCTCGATCGTTCCCGCTCTCTCGATGGCCACGCTCTTGGCTATCTGCGATTCGATCTTGTCCGCCGCCGCTCCAATCAGCAGCGCCAGAATCGATTTTTCCCGCAATGGCTGCTGCAATACCGTGTAGTCGCTTCCTTTATCCTTGCCGCCAAGAATAATCAGGATTCTTCCGGGGAACGCATCCAGAGCTTTCAGCGCCGCATCCACATTGGTCGCCTTCGAATCGTTGTAGTACCGCACGCCCTTTAGCTCCGCCACGAATTCCAACCGGTGCTCCACCCCCTCAAAACTCTTCACCGCCTTGGCAATCGTGCCCGCGTCCACGCCTGCAAGCCGCCCAATGAGCACCGCCGCCAGCACGTTTTCCAGGTTGTGCGCGCCGACCAGCGGCATCTCCGCCGCTTTCATCACCACATCCTCCTTCCCGTGATGTGTAACCACAATCTCCCCGCCGTGCAGGCAAGCCCCCTGTTCCACGCGCCTTTGCCGGCTAAACCAGAAAACCTGCGGCTTCTTTGGCGCATATTTCACCGATGCCGCATCGTCCGCATTCAGGATCGCCGCGTCCAATTCTGTCTGATTCTCAAATATTCGCGCCTTCGCCGCCCCGTATGCTTCCATCGTCTTGTGCCTGTCGAGATGATCCGGCGTCAGATTCAGCAACGCGCCGATGTTGGGTCGGAATTTTTCAATCAGTTCCAATTGAAAGCTGCTTAGTTCCGCCACCGCCACCGACCCTGCATCCATCTTTTCCACTTCTGAAATCAGCGGCGTTCCCACATTCCCCGTGAGATAAGTGCGCATCCCCCCGGATTTCAAAATGTGCTGCACCAGCGTGGTCGTGGTCGTTTTTCCGTTCGAACCGGTGATCCCGATCAGCTTCCCCTCCAAAAAGCGGTAAGCCAGCTCGATCTCGCTCCACACCGTGATCCGCTTCGACCGCGCCAGCAGCAAGAATGCATCATCCGCCGGCACGCCCGGACTCGGAATTATCAAGTCCTGTGCCAGAAACGTCTTCTCCGTGTGCCCGCCAAACTCCAAAGCGACTCCCGCTGCCCGCAATTTTGCCGGCACATCCCCCAGCTCGCTCTCCGTCCGCGTTTCGGTGGCCGAAACGATCGCGTTGTGCCCCGCGCAAAACAGCGCCGTGGCCACGCCCGTTCGCGCCAGCCCCACGACCAGCACCCGCTTCTTCCGCAACTCGATCGAACCTGGCATCTTTTCAGCACCAATCTCTTCCGCAACTCTTCAGCGCAATTTCAGCGTCGTCAGCGCGAACAACGCAAACACCAGCGCCGCTATCCAGAACCTCACGATCACCTTGCTCTCGCTCCACCCCAGCAATTCAAAATGATGGTGGATCGGCGCCATCCGGAAAATCCGTTTTCCGCGCAACTTGAACGAAGCCACCTGCAAAATCACCGAAAGCGCCTCCAGCACAAACACTCCGCCGACAAACATCAACAGCACTTCCTGCTTGATAATCACTGCAATCGTTCCCAGCGTCCCGCCCAGCGCCAGCGAGCCCACATCGCCCATGAACACTTCCGCAGGATGCGCGTTGTACCACAGGAACCCGAGCGAAGCTCCTACCAGCGCCCCGCAAAAAACAGTCAACTCACCCACGCGCGGGATGTACTGAATCTCCAGATATGTCGCCCAGCGGTAGTTGCTGCTCACATACGTCAAAATCGTCATCGCACCCGCGGCGATCACCGTGCATCCGATCGCCAGCCCGTCCAACCCGTCGGTAAGATTCACCGCGTTCGAACTTCCGGTAATCACCAGCGCGATGAACGCCAGAAACGGCACGAACGCCAGCGGCCACCACGTGCCCGAATGCAACAATCCATGAATCACCAGGTCCGGCCGGAAGCGCTTCACGAATGGCACAATCAATTGCGTCGAATACGCGCTGTAAGTCGAAAGCACCAGCAGGGCAATTCCCACCACCAGGCTCACCCCAAACTGCAGCGTCAGCTTCCGTTTTCCCGTTAGCCCCAGGTTCCGCCGCTTGGCCACTTTTGCGTAATCATCCACGAACCCGATCGCCGCAAACGCAATCAACGCAAAAAGCGCCAACAATATGAACGGATTCGACAAATCCGCCCACAGCAAAACCGGCACGGCAGTCGAAAGCACAATCAACACCCCGCCCATCGTCGGCGTGCCCGCTTTCTTCTTGTGCTCCTGCGGCCCTTCTTCGCGAATGTATTGCCCGATTTGCAATTCCCTTAGTTTGCGAATCAGCCACGGCCCAAATACCAGCGCCAGAAACATCGCCGTCAGGCTCGCATACGCCGTGCGCACCGTGATGTAGCGGAACACATTCAGCGGGCTGAAATATTTCTGCAGCGCGCGATAAAGCAGGTAGTAGAGCATGCTAGTGGTCCGCCCCCGCATTCCGGCCGGCATCTTCCGGCGCAAACCGCCCCAGCAGCGCCTCCACAATTCGTTCCATCTTCACGCTGCGCGAGCCTTTCACCAGCAGCAGGTCTCCCGGTTTCACAAACCCGGCCAGAAATTCCGCCGCATTCTCCGGTGTGCCAAAAAATTTCGTGTGCTCCCGCGGTATCCCCGTCGCGATCGCCCCTTCCACCAACTCCCGCGCGTCTCCCTGCACCCCGATCACAAAATCGATCTTCCCGGTGCGCCCGGCAAATTCCCCGCCTTCGCGATGCAGTTTCCCCGAACTGGGCCCCAGCTCACGCATCTCTCCCGCCGCCAGGATTCGCCGCTGAAAACCCGGTGTCGCCGCCAATAGGCTGCTCATCGCCTGCAGCGCCGCGGGACTCGAATTATACGCGTCATTAATCAACGCAAATCCATTCGTAAACCGGATCAATTCCCCGCGCATCGCCGGCGTCTTCATGTTCGGCAACACGCGTTGCGCCTCTTCGGCCCCAATGTTCCATTCGCTCGCCGCCGCGATCGCCGCCAATGCGTTCATCACCACATGGCGTCCCGGCAGCGTCGTTTCCATCCGAGTCCGCTTGTTCTTGTGCACCAGTGTGAAAGCCGAACCCAGCGCTCCCCGATCCTCGATCTCCTCCGCGCGATATTCCGCCGGCTTCTCCATCCCATAAAAAACCACTCTGCCCGGCGCCACGCTGGCCATTCCCGCAACTCGTGGGTCGTCCGCGTTCAGCACCGCCAGCGAATTCTTCCCATTCAGCCCTTCCACCAACTCGCGTTTCGCCAGGGCAATCTCTTCCACCGACGAAAAATTCATCAAGTGTGCCGGCGCCACCCGCGTCTCAATCGCCACGTCCGGCTTGGCAATCGCCGCCAGCCGTTTCAACTCGCCGGGGAACGACATCCCCATCTCCAGCACCGCCGCGTCGTGCTCCGGTTCCAGGCGAAAAATCGTCAACGGCAACCCGTACTCATTGTTGAAGTTTCCTTCGGTTTTCAGGACCCGGAGCTTCGCGGCCAGCAGTGCCGCCAGGATCTCTTTCGTGGTGGTCTTTCCCACCGACCCGGTGATCCCGCATATTTTCTTGCCCCATTCTTTCCGCACCGCTCGCGCCAGATCGTGGAACGCGGTGAGTGTGTCGGGCACGGTGATGCAGCGGTCTTGCAGCCATCCCGGGTAGCGCGATACCACCGGCTCCGCCACCACTGCCGCCAGCCCTCCGCTTTCCAGGACGTCGGCAACGTAGTCGTGTCCGTCGTTACGCGGACCATGTATCGCGACGAACAACTCTCCCCGACGTATCGTGCGAGAATCAATCGAGACACCGGCCACCCGGGCCATGGCGTCCAGCCCTGGCCCCGGCTTGCTTGCCACCGCGTCAGCCACTTGTTTAAGCGTCCACCGCATAGTTGCCTCAATAGGTTCGCTTTCCCCAGGGTTCGGACGAAGCGTTCACTCCGCCCATCGTGCACTTCCAGGCGCGTTTTCAGGGTGACCCTCCCATTGTGCCCGTCCGCCGCGGCGGGCGGGCCGCTAATCCCGCCTCAAGCTCCTATAATCCAGCCGGCACTCACCGATCCTCGCCACCTCTTCCCAATTTCTATTTTCCATTTTCCAATTTCCGGTCCCCGGCATACCCGCGATTGCTCAGCGCCTTTCGCGCGACTTCACAATCGTCAAAATGAATCGTGCGATCCGCAAAAATCTGGTAGTCCTCGTGCCCCTTGCCGGCCAGCAGCACGATATCTCCCGGACGCGCTTCTTCAATCGCCAGCGAAATCCCCTTCTCGCGGTCCGGCTCGATCAGGTATTTCCCGCTGGATCGCTGCATGCCCACCACAATGTCGCTGATGATTTTGAGCGGATCTTCCTGCCGGGGATTGTCGCTGGTCAGAATCGTCAAGTCGCTCAGCTTGCCGGAGGTCTCCCCCATGATGGGCCGCTTGGTTCGATCGCGCGAACCGCCGCAGCCAAACAACGTGATGATGCTGCCCTTAGTAATCAACTCTCGCGCGGTGCGAATCAGATTCTGCAACGCATCGTCTGTATGCGCGTAGTCCACCACCACCAGAAACGGCTGGCCCTCATCGACGCGCTGGAATCTTCCCGCCACCGCGTGCAGATTCCGGATTCCCGCTTCAATCACGTCATTCGGAAGCCCCAGACCAATTCCCGCGCCAATCGCCGCAAGTATGTTGTACACATTGATGCGTCCCACCAGCGGCGATTCCACCTGAATCAGCCCCTTTGGCGTCTGCGCCGTAAAATTTAATCCACTAAAGCTCAGTTGGAATTTCTTGGCTTTCAGATCCGTGCCATTCTGCAGCCCATACGTCAGCGTCTCTTTCCCCAGCCCGAGGAGTTTCTTGCCCCACTCGTCGTCGGTATTGATTGCCACGACGTCCGGCGCACCCGCGCCAGTGCCCTCGAATAACCGCCGCTTGGCCGCGAAATAATTCTCAAAGTCCTTGTGAAAATCGATGTGGTCGCGGGTCAAATTAGTGAACACCGCCACCGCAAAATGGCATCCCCACAGCCGGTCCAGCGCCAACGCGTGGGAACTCGCCTCTAACGTCGCGTACGTTCCGCCCGCATCGCGGATCTCCGCGAAAAAACTCTGCAAGTCCACCGACTCGGGCGTGGTGTTGGGAGCGGGATACTCTCCCCTCGGTGTGTGATAGCTGATCGTCCCAAACAATCCGGTCTTCGCCCCGGACGCCCGCAAGATCGAATCAATCAGCGAAGTAGTCGTTGTCTTCCCGTTCGTCCCGGTCACCCCGGTCAGTTTCAGCGCGTTTGCTGGCCGTCCATAAAAATTGGCCGCCGTAATGGCCAGTGCCTTCCGCGCCTCGGCAACCTGCACCCAGGCGATTTCTGGTGGGCAATCGGCGGGAGCCGGAGTCTCGCTAAGCACGGCAATCGCTCCCCGTGAAATGGCGTCCTTCGCAAAAAGCGCTCCATCTGTAGCCACCCCAGGGATCGCCACAAACAGCGCCCCCGCCCGGACTTTTCTCGAGTCGTGCGTTACTTGCAGAACATTCAGCGCACTCGCAGGAGTCTGCGAACGCACCTCTACCCCCTCCAATAAGGACCTCATGCTCACGCCTCTGGAGTGTCTCTGTTCAGCCACAGTTTGTCTTTCTGCGTCCTCTCTGCGTCTGCCAGCGATCCGTTCGTCTTCCGCTGTAACCCCGAATCCTTTGCTCATGGGCTCCCAATAAACCGTTTGCTCAGCGCGGCTTACTCTCATGCACCGGCACTGTCCCAAATTCCACGGTCACCTTTGCGCCTCGGCGCACCTTACTCCCCGCCGCCGGCGTCTGTTGAATTGCAAGACTGCTGCCAACCAACACCGGCTTTAGGCCCAATCGCATGCAAGCATCAGCCACTTCCCGCATCGTTTTGCCCTTGAAATCCGGCACCGCAATGTCGCCGCCTTCGTCCATCGCCACGGTCACATTCGGCGTTTGCGGTTGCGCCGGATTCGCCCCAGCCGCCTTCGCAGCCGGCTCCGGCGTCTCCATCTGCGCGGAAAAATCCGTCGGCGTGTCGTCCTCCATCGCCCCTGCATCACTTTCACGATTCTGCCGGTAAGCGGTCTGCACCAGCCGCGGATTCAGAGGCACATCGCGCGGCACATCCAGATACGCCAAGACCTCTTCCGCAATTCGCTTGAAAACCGGTGCCGATACCGACGCGCCGTCGTGTGGCCAGCCTTCCGGTGAATCAATCGATACCAGGATGGTGACCGCGGGATTATTGATGGGCGCGAACCCGGTGAACGACGCAATCACCTTCGTCCGTGAATACCGTCCGGTAGCGGGATCAATTTTCTGCGCTGTTCCCGTCTTCCCTCCCGCCGTCCAGCCGTCCAGCCGCGCGGCTTTCCCCGTGCCGTTCAAAATCACCCCTTCCATCAGCCGCCGCATCGTCGCCGCCGTTTCCGGACGGATCACCCGCCGTGGTTCCGCGGGCGCCGAGGGCCCTTCCAGCGGCAAAGTCTGTTCTCCGCGACGCATCGCTTCCACCACATGCGGCTTGTACAGCAAGCCGCCGTTCGCTACTGCGGAAACCGCGTTCACCATCTGCAACGGCGTCACGCCAATTTCCTGCCCCATCGAAATCGATCCGATCGAGAACGAGCCCCAATGTTCCAGCCGCTGCACCAGGCCGCGGCTCTCTCCTGGCAAATCCACTCCCGTCGGCGAACCAAACCCAAACCTGTGGATATATTCGTTGAACTTCGGCGGGCCCAATTTCAAAGCGATCTTGATGGCCCCTACGTCGCTCGAATTCGCCAAAATTTCCGCGACCGTAAGGTCCCCATACGGTTTGTGATCGTGAATTCGGTGCCCCGCCAGCATGATCGAGCCGTTCTCGCAGTTGAAAGCGTCTTCGGGCCGAATTAGGTTCTGGTCAAACGCCGCCGCCAAGGTCACCAGCTTGAAAGTGGAACCCGGTTCGTAAATCGCGCTTACCGCGCGGTCCATCCGCGCCTCGGCTGCTGCCGAGGTCGCCGTGTTCGGGTCGTACTTCGGCCAATTGGCCAGTGCCAGGATTGCCCCGGTATTTGGATCCTGCACAATCACGCTGCCTGCCGGCGCATGCACCTTCTGGATTGCCGCCGTCAGCTCCCGCTCGGCAATGTATTGAATCTTTTCATCCAGCGTCAGCACCACGCTGGCCCCACGTTCCTGTTGAGCCTCCTCGCCGTCAAACTTCTGCTGCCGCCCGTCGGCCATCACCGCAATCTTTTCGCCTTTGCCGCGGATCACGTTGTCATACTCGTATTCCATTCCGCCGAGCCCGTGCTCGTCCACGTCCACAAAGCCCACTACATGCGCCGCCATGTTCATCTTCGGATAAAACCGTTTGTATTCCTCCTGAAAATAGATCCCCCTCAAATTCAACGAGCGCACCGCAATTTCTTCCTCCGGCGCCATCTTCCGTTTGATCCAGACAAATGTATTTCCCGATTCCAGTTTTTCCCGGATGGCGCTCTGGGGAAGCTGCAACGCTCCGGAGAGCAGCCGCGCCGCCATGGCCACATCTTTCATTTCGGTGGGACTCGCGAATGCCGATTCCACTGGCACGCTCATGGCCAGCGGCCTCATATTCCGGTCGGAGATGGTTCCGCGCTTTGGATCGACCTCGATCGTGCGCCGCTGCTGGCGCAGCGCCAGGGTCACATAGTGGGTGTGCCGCAGGAGTTGCAGGTAGCTGAGCCGCCCAAACACCGCGGTCATCCATAGAAACGCCACGCCTGCAAGTATCAGTAGTCGGACGTGGACTTTTTCTTGCTCCATGGTTCCTGGATCTCGGCTCGCGCTCCGGACGGCTTTAAAAGTGCTTCGAAACTCATTGCATTCCAGCGCTCGCCTTTAACTTCGGCAGGTTACGGGGTGCGGCTCGGCCCCACCAGGCGTGCGGACTCCACCTGGGCGCCATCGAAATTCGTGTACTCCACTACCTGCGACGCATCCGGCCGTTGCAACCCCAACTGGTGCGCGATCGCGTCAATCCGGTGCGGACTCCGCCAGGTTTCGATCTTTAATTTCAATTTCCCGTTCTGCGCCATTGCTTGCGTTTGCTTGCCTTTCAGATCTTCCAATTGAAAACTCAAGTCAATGCACCGGAAATGCTGATAGATGTACAGCATGAAAAACATGGCCACAACTCCGCCCAGCGCCGCTGTTTTGTAATAATTCTTTAGCTTCACCGGCTCCACGTGGCGTACCAGCCGCGAATTATCAATCCGCTTTACGGTATGCACTTCCACCAAGGCCGGCTTCCGCGTCGCCGAGTTCTTGTGCAACCTCGGCCCCATCCGTGCCATCTCCGGCTTCAACCGCTGTGGAACATTCCCTTGCCCACGAATGACTCTTGGCTCCCGAAGGTGCCCATCGCCGCCAGGTACTTCTTGCCACTGAATTGCTGTCGCCATCTCACACCTTCTCTGCGCACCGGAGTTTCGCACTTCGCGATCTCGGGTTTGCTGCCTGCTCTTCTGGGCGGGGCACAATCACGTGCTTGGTGAGCACTCTCAGGACGCCAGCCTTTTCGCCTTCCTGGAACGCGCGCTTCACCGGGCGGTCTTCCCGCGAGTGATATGTCAGTATCACCCAGCGGCCGCCTGAATTTAATGTGGCAGGGGTCCGAAAAAGAAACTGCCCGAGTTCCTCCATCTCTCGATTCACCGCTATCCGCAGCGCCAGAAACGTTTTTGTTGCGGGATGCAGTCTCTGCCTTCCCCATTGCTTCCGAACGCCTGCCACAACTGTTGCCAGGTGCGCCGTGTCCCGTATCGGCCGCGCTCTCACTATCCCCCTGGCGATCCTTCTGGAATCGTGCTCTTCCGCTTCCTGATAGAGCAGGTCGGCCACTTCCTTCTCCGACCACCGATTCACAATCTCATCTGCCGTCAGCGTGTCTTCTTCCGCTTCCCCGCTGCTCATCCTCATGTCCAACGGCCCCGCTTCCCGGAACGAAAATCCCCGCTCCGGACGGTCAAGCTGCATGCTCGAAACTCCCAAGTCGGCCAAGACCCCGTCCACGCTCGCTATCCCCAACTCGTGTACGGCCTCCGCAATCCTCGAGAACGGTGAGTGGACGAAACTCACCAAACTCCCAAACTCCTTCAGCCGCTCTTTCGCGGTCTGCAGCGCCCGTGCGTCCCGGTCCAGGCTGATCAACCTCCCTTTTCCCGATGACAAGCGCGCGGCGATGGCTGCCGAATGCCCGCCTGCTCCCAGCGTTGCGTCTACGTAGATTCCGTCCGGCTTTATTCGCAGCCATTCCAGCACCTCTTCCAACAAAACTGCCGTGTGTGGCTCCCGGCTCTCTCCGCTGTGCTGCTCTCGCGGCCGCTTCTCTCGCCACTCGCCACTCGCCACTCGCCACTTCCTAACTAAATCCCTGCGTTCCCCAGAGCATCGTCATCGGCATCCGTGTACGGCTCGTTCTTCATCTGGTCCACGGCCCGCGTGTGGTTCATCACCACCAAATGGTCCAGGGCTCCCAGCACATCCACGTCGCCCTTCACCTGCGCCGCTTCCCTCAGCACTCCCGGAATCAGCACCCGGCCCTGCCCATCCACTTCTACCGCTTGCCCGTAATAACTGGTGTGAAACAAAAACTTTTGCTTCGCCTTGTTCGTGCTCGGCATTTGCGCCAGGCGATCTTCAATCTCTCCCCAAACCTTCATCGGATAAATCCTGGCCCGTTCACCCGTCGTGCTGGTGATATAAAACTGATTCCCGTACTCTTTCAATTCCTCCAGAAACACGGCGGGTATCTTCAGACGACCTTTCTCGTCCACCTTCGCTGGACAGTTTCCCCGCAGTTTCATGATTCCCGTTTCGATGGAGGATCGGTTTGCCCAATTCCACCACAGCCCTCTATGCCCATCTACTCTAATCTACTTGAGACCACTTCATCCCACTTTTCGCCACATCTTATGCTGATTCGTAAACATGTCAAGCGAAATCCGTGCTTTTTGTGCAAAAAGTGTGGATTTTCGTGAGGATTTCCCAAGCAAATTCGCCCGCTATCCTTTCAAACTTTCGCTTATTATTCGTCTTTTCTGCCGGCGAATCGCTTTTCCATGGCATTTCTTCTTCGGTGAAACAGCTATTCCCTTCTGCGTTTTCGTGTGTTACCTTCTTGCTATTCGGAATAATTTTGTTCTGAATTCTAGGAGCCACCATGGAATGGACCACTCCGCAGCACGAAGAGATCGATCTGAATTGCGAAGTCAGCTCGTACGCCAACGCTGAACTCTAGTCCTAGGTCTGTTCGGCCCGTCTGCCTCCGCGGACGGGCCCTTTTGTGTCTGCACCGATTCCTCCCAGTCGCTTCTCAATTTTGTTCCGGATCGCCCGCCCGGAGACTCGACTCATGAAAATCAAGATTCTCGGTTCGGCGGCCGGCGGCGGCTTTCCCCAGTGGAATTGCGCCTGTCGTAATTGCGCCGGACTTCGCGCCGGCACTCTTCGCGCGCAACCGCGCACACAAACGCAAATTGCATTCTCTCCCGACGATCGCGTCTGGTTCCTGGTTGGTACTTCACCCGACTTACGTTCGCAGATTCTTTCCGCGCGCGAGCTTGCTCCCTCTGCGGATGCGGCAGGGCAATCGCCAATCGGCGGCGTGTTTCTGCCATCCGCGGACGTAGACACGGTGATGGGCCTGCTGCATCTTCGCGAATTTCAGACCTTTTTCGTTTTCTCGACTGCCGCAGTGCAGTGCGCTCTCAAAACTGAAAATCGCATCTTCAAAGTGCTGGAACGCGGAGCATCTCCTGTTCAATGGCAGATTCTTTCCAGTAGCGGCCGCCTCGGATGTCACCTCTCGGAAAACCCTGGTGAATCGCCAACTTTTGTGTGCAACACTTTTTCGCTGGGCGGCTCGTTTCCCGATTACGTCAGCGAGGAATTCCTTCGCGCCGCCGCACCCGAAGGTGCCACGCTGGGCTTTCTCTTCGAGCAGGACGGCAAGAAACTTTTCATCGCCTCTTCCCTTTCCGGTGAAAACTCCGAGTGGCAAAAGCTGGCCGCTTCGGCGGACGTGGTCCTAATCGACGGCACTTTTTGGTCCAATGACGAACTCCTGCGCACCGGCCGCACCCACAAAACCGCCCGCGAAATCGGCCACCTTCCTATTTCAGGCGCCGATGGCTTGCTCGCCCAATTCCCGAAAGACGCCAAAGGCCGCAAGTTCCTCATCCACATCAACAATACCAACCCCATCCTCGACGAAGACTCGCCCGAACACCGCGCGGTACTGGAAGCGGGCTTTGAAATCGCCTACGATGGGCTGGACATCTCCCTATGAAATCCAGCCCCAGCGAAAAACCTCTCAGCGAGAAGGAATTTGTCGCCGGGTTTCATGCTATTGGCGAAGCGCGTTATCACCACAAGCATCCGTTTCATCTGCTGATGCACGAAGGCCAACTCACCCGCGGCCAACTGCAGGCCTGGGCGCTCAACCGCTACTACTACCAGTCGCACATCCCCATCAAAGACGCGGCAATCCTCGCCCGCAGCAAGGATCCCGCTTTCCGCGTAGCCTGGCGCAAACGCATCATCGACCACGATGGCGACGGCAAGCACCCCGGTGGAATTGAAAAGTGGCTGAAGCTAGTCGAAGGTACCGGCCTTGAGCGCGAGCAGGCCATCACCGGCGAAGGGATTCTGCCCGCCACACGCTACGCCGTTCAAGCCTACGTGCTGCTCGTCTCGCGCACGTCGCATCTCGAGGCAGTGGCCTCTTCGCTGACCGAGCTTTTCAGCAAGACCCTGATCACCTTGCGCATGGACCGCATGCGCCAGCACTACCCCTGGCTGGTTCCCGCCCTCGAATATTTCAAGGGGCGCTTGACGCAAGCCCCCGAAGATGCCGAGTTCGCCCTCGCTTATTGCGTGAAGCACGCCCGCACCCGCGAGCAGCAGGAGCTCGCCTACGCCGCTCTGCGCGCCAAGTGCGATATTCTGTGGGCGCAGCTCGACGCGCTCTATTTCGCGTATGTAAATCCCGGCTGGCCGCCACCCGGCGCCTTCCAGCCCGCCAAGGAATCTTGATGAAGCCGGAACTCATCGCCACGCCCCGCCTCGCCCCCGGCGTGCGCCTCAACGACAAATCGCAGCAACCCCGCACCCTGTTGATGCCCGAGCGCGCCCTCCGCCTCAACGGCCCCAGCCTGGAAATCGTCCAACTCTGCGACGGCAATCACACCGTTCAGCAAATCGCCGAAAAACTCCACGCCCTCTACACGAAAGTCGAGCCCCAACGCATAACCGACGACCTCCTGGGCTACCTGGCGTTGCTGCATGACCAGCGCGCTATCGATTTCTGATTAATGACCACTCTTTCCACCCCCTTGGCGCTGGTTGCCGAACTCACGCATCGGTGCCCGCTGCACTGCGTCTATTGCTCGAATCCGATGGAACTAGCCAATCGCGATTCAGAACTCCCCACGCAAACCTGGGTGCGGGTTTTTCAAGAAGCCGCCCGAGCCGGCGTCCTGCAAGTAGATTTCACCGGCGGCGAACCCTTGGCCCGTCCGGACAGCGTCGAACTCGTTCACGCGGCCCGCCTCGCCGGGCTTTACGTCAGCCTGATCACCAGCGGCCTGCCGCTCGACGAAGCGAAACTTGCCGCTCTCGTGGAGGCGGGCCTCGATCATTTCCAATTGAGCTTTCAAGGAGCGACCGAGCAGACCGCGCGCGAAATTTCAAACACTACTTCGCATCCCCAAAAACTTCGCGTGCTCCAATGGCTAAAGAAGCACCGCATCGGTGTAACCCTGAATTTCGTCATCCACCGCCAAAACATTCACGAACTCGAAGAAATGCTCGCCCTCGTGGAAGAGCACAAACCCGGCTGTGTGGAATTTGCCAGCGTCCAGTATTACGGCTGGGCCCTGGCGAACCGCGCAGCCCTGCTCCCGACGCGCCGCCAACTTGAATTTTGTGTTGCAGAACTAACGGAAGCCGAAGAACGTCTGAAAGGAAAGACGCGCGTGGTGTTCGTCGTCCCTGATTATTATGCGAAGTACCCGAAACCCTGTGTAGGCGGCTGGGGCCGCAAATTAATGCTTGTCTCACCAGACGGCGCCGTACTTCCCTGCCACGCGGCAGGCGTGATTCCAGGCATGCGGTTCGATAACGTGAAAGAAAAGTCGCTGCAGGAAATCTGGGAAACGTCGCCAGCATTCTGCAAGTTCCGCGGAGAAGACTGGATGCAGGAGCCCTGCAAATCCTGCGACCGCCGCCATCTGGATTTTGGCGGATGCCGCTGCCAGGCCTTTCTGCTGGCCGGCGACGCGGCGGCAACCGACCCGGTTTGTTCCTTGGCACCAACTCGCAAGAAGGTGGATGCGATCCTCGAAGTGGTAAATCAGCAAAAACCGGCGATCCTCGAAGAAAAGCCAACCTATACCTATCGTCCGAATCCTTCGTGAACAGGCGACTCCGGACTTCCTAACCCACCATTGCTCCCACCGGCGTTCTTCCAGCGCGCAGCGCCACCCGCCAGATGAAGAACAAGCAGCCCGCAAGAACCAGCGAGCCAAAAAGAAGAACCGTGTTCGGCGTGCCAATGCGTTTGGCCACTCCGCCGGCCAGCAGCGCCCCCATCGGCTGTACCCCCATAAACATCGTGGCGTACACTGCCATCAACCGGCTGCGCAATTCATCCGGCACGCGCTCCTGAATAATCGTATTGGTCGCGGCCATCTGCGAAGTCGCCGCGAATCCCACAACGAACAGCACCACCGCGCAAAGCCAGAACGCCTTGGCCTGCGACATGATGATCAATCCCACCGCGCACACCGTGCAGGTCGTGGCGATCCAGCGCGCCAGGCCGGTGTAATTCGTCCGCGCCGCGAATTGCAGCGCGCCCAGAAACGCGCCAACACCCGCCGCGCTCATGAGCAGGCTGAAGGTCCCCGCATCACCGTGGAGAATGTCGTGGGCATAGACCGGCAGAAACACCGAGTATTGCAGGCCGAACATGCTCAACATGCAGAGCATGATCAGCGCCGAGCGGATGGGAATATCGTGCATCGCGAATTTGAACCCCTGCACGAAACTCCGTAGTGGCGACTCATCCGGCGGCCTTTTGACGAACGGTTCGATGCGCATCATCAACAGCGCCACCAGCACTGCAATAAAACTCACGCCATTCAGAAAGAAGCACCAGCCCTCTCCAACCAGTATGATGGCAAAGCCGGCGATCGCCGGACCCACCACGCGTGCGCCGTTGAAAATCGAAGAGTTGAGCGCGATCGCGTTGGGCAGGTCTTCTTTCCCCACCATATGCACGAAGAAGGACTGTCGAATCGGAACATCAAAGGCGTTGACGGTGCCGGCAAGCAGCGCAATCACGATCAGGTGCCACTCGCGGATCAAATGCGCAAGTGTCAGCGCCGCCAAAACAAAGGCCAAAATCATCGACAGGGATTGCGTCACGATCACCCCGCGATGCCGGTTGTACCGATCCCCGACGTACCCGCCCATCCACGCCAGCAGCAGCATCGGCACCTGGCTCGCGAATCCGAAAACTCCCAACAACGCCACCGACCCTGTCAGCTTATAAACCAGCCACTGCAGCGCCGTGGTCTGCATCCACGTGCCAACCAGAGAAATGAGCTGTCCAATGATGAAAAGCTGAAAGTTCCGGTGTTTCAGGGCCCGGAAGCGTGTCGACAACTCTGGAATCGGAGTCTCCCCGCCGGTTCAATGCGCGGCGATCTAACAAGTCACCATGCCGCGAGAAGCACGCTCTTGTCAACGCAAGGAGGACGGTTCTTCCCGACAAAATGTCTCTCGGAACTGTAGTGGCCGATGTTTAGATCGGTTAGTTCTCGGATGACTTACTCGCCCGGAGGGTCGGGAGCCCCAACGTGCATGTGGCTCAGGTCCTGCAGTGTGGACTTTTCTTCGTCGCTCATCCCCCGGGTGAAGTTCGGATCGTTCAGCCGCTGGTTGCGCGCGGACTCCGGCATGTTCTGCAACACGCTAAGCTTTTGCTTCATCACCTGTTGGCGATCCCACGGCATCTGCCGCCACCTCGGCAAAACATTGTTCTTGATGTAGTCGCGCTGCCCCGGCGTCAAGCTACGCCAGGTATTTTCTTTCTGGCGCAAATCCGTCTGCTGCGACGGATTCATGCGGTCCCATTGATTGAACTGCTGCCGGATTCGGGTTTGCTTGTCCGGCGAAAGATTCTGAAACGCCCTGCTGTTCTGCAGCACCCGGTCGCGCTGCTGTGGAGAAAGATCACGCATCTGGTCGACCCACGGACGCGGGGCGCCTACACCCAGCTGTTGCCGCGTGTTCGGAGCATACCCGGCTGCGGAACCGCTCCGCACGCCATTCGGGTTTCGCGCCCCGTGGTTGGAATTGTTGTTGGAATTGCTGTTGAAATTATTATGCGTCCCCTGGTTTTGCGGGACACGATTCGCGTTGCCCTGTGCCCGATTCGGATTCGTTGGGTGCGCCGGAGCCACACGAGGTTGCGGCGGATGCTGCGGCGGGCGATCCGGATGGGCATTCTGGGCGGAACAAACAACGGACAGCGCCAAACACCCCGCCAGCGCTGCGACGTTCAGCCCAAATTGGAGTTTCCCGCTCCGCATCTCGCTTTTCTCTCCGCCCTCTCTCCGGAACCACAGCCCCGGATTTTCCCAGTCTCGCCGGCGCGGCTAAACTCGCGCCTTCCTGCAGAACTCCTCCATTACATTTGCTGCGGCTGCTGCGTATCGGAAGCGTCATCCGCCTGCTCCGGCGCCGGCAAATCCTTCAGCGGTTCGAAATTCTGAAGCACGTCATGATCTTCCAGCACCGGCAAATCCTGCATCATGGCTTGGTCGTTATCCGCAATGTTCGGCGCAACCGGCACACCGGTGCGATAGCCGAGCCACAGCGCCATCAGCAGTAACATGGACGCCGCAAACGCGATGCGGGGCGAAACATGCATCAACGCCCACCAACTCGCCCTTGGTTCGGGTTCGGCAGCGACCCGCGCATGCACGCGAGTATCGAATTCCAGCGAAGGCTCGATCAGCGGCAGCTCTCCAAGCAGCCCAGACACCGCGCTGAATTCATGCACCCGCAAACGGCACGGCGCGCAATCGGCAATATGCTTTTCCACATCCAGCCGCTCGTTTTCTTTCAGCCGTCCATCCACATATCCAAGGATCCGGCTTTCCATTCGTTCACAACTCATGACTTCCTGCCTTCCCTGCCCTCAGTGCCTTACCTGCTGCGCCACCAGCGGGGCTAGTTCCACTCGCAGCGCCTCGTATGCCCGGAATAGCAGCGACTTTAACGCGCTCTCCGAACAGTTGAGAATCTTCGCAATCTCCGCGTAATCCAGCTCTTCATATTTGTGCAGCAGCACTGCGGCACGCTGCTTTTCCGGCAACTTGTCGATCGCGTGGCGAATCATTTTCCGCCGCGTCTCCTCGACGAGATGCTGCTCGATGTTCGGATGCTTCTCCGGAACATCCAGCGTCCGCTCGTCGCCATCTTCCGAATCCGCGGTGATCGGCGCGTCGATCGAAACTTCCAGCTTCTGGTACCGGTTGTCCCTGACGGAGTTCAGCGCGAGGTTGGTGGCGATGCGGAACAACCAGGTGGTGAACTTCGCGCTCGGAACGTAATCTTCCCGGGCCCGGTACACGCGCAGGAACACTTCTTGCGCCAGGTCCTCCGCCTGTTCGCGGTTGCGCACCATGCGATACAGGAAGTTGACCAGTGGCGTGCGATAGCGCTGCAGCAGGAGCTCAAACGAGGTCCCGTCGCCGGCCTTCACATCCAACATCAGTTGGACGTCGGTTCTAACCATAGCCGCCACACTCTACCAAACACATTTGTTCTCAAAAAGTTGCAGTTTCGGGTACCGGCGCAGACATGGTACTGCTAGCCGTCCATCCATGTTAGAGGCTAAACAACAGCTTTAGAATCAGCATGGTGGCGACACCCACAAATACCAGCAACGCCATCCGCCAGTTCGGTTCCCTGTTGACCTCCGGCAGCAAATCGGTCGCCGCCACATACAGTGTCACCCCTCCGGACAGCGGCAGCGAGTATTTCAGTTGGGCTTGCAGTTGACTTGTTAGCAGCACCCCAGCCAGCGTAGCAGCGCCAAGCAACCCCGCGGCACGAACTGCGTTGCGCTTGCTCTGCCCACTGGCCATCACCACGGAAGCCACCGTGAACCCTTCGGGGAGTTTGTGCAGAAACACGGCGATGAAGATCAGCACGCCCAACCACGTCGAAACCAGGAAGCCAGATGCGATCGCCACGCCGTCAAAGAATGTGTGGATCGCCAGCCCCACAAGAATCGTGCGCCGGGCATGCCCGTGGCGCATCTCTTCCGTATGAGTCTCTTCGCCAAAGTGGAAGTGCGGCGAAATCGTGTGTTCGAAAAGATGCACCAGAAAAAAACCGGCAAGGACGTAGATAAGCGCGCTTTCGCCGGAAAGCTTCACCGATTCAGGGATCACTTCGACAAGCGCAACCGACAGCATGTACCCGGCGCCCAGCGCCAGAAAATATTGCAGATACTTTCGCGGCCACTCGCGATACACCACGAAATACCCGCCCGCCAAATTCCCGGCCGCGGCGATCAGGCCGAGCACTGCGGCAAGCGCGATGCGAAATGAGAGTTCGTGAATCATGCGTAGTCAGTTACAAGATTTCAGTTATTAGTTTTGAGTTCTAAGTCCAAAGGACGGACCGTCCGCCGCGCTGGGCGATCCCTGCAAAAATGGTGCCGTGATAGCCCGCCTGGGATTTCCGAAAACTTATAACCAAAAACCTTGACCTGAAAACTGACTCATCCACTATGGCGGAAGAGGATAACATCACCCTCTTGCACAATGTACTCTTTCCCTTCCAGCCGCACCTGGGCCTTTTCCTTGGCCGCGGCAATGCTCCCGGCGGCAAGTAAGTCCGCGCAGCGCACCACTTCCGCGCGGATGAAACCCTTTTCGATGTCGCTATGAATTTCTCCGGCCGCTTTCACAGCATTGGAGCCCTTGCGGATCGTCCACGCACGAACTTCCGGCTCGCCCGCAGTGAAATACTGAATCAGCCCCATCAGATCGTAAGTCGCGCGAATCAGGCGGTTGAGGCCCGGCTCCTTCAGTCCGTAAGAAGCCAGCAGTTCCGCCGCCTCCTTCTCTTCCATCTCCGCAAGCTCAGCTTCCAGGCGCCCACACACGGCGACCACGGCAGTGTTAGGCCGCCCCTGCAGCGCGGACAGCTTGTGTTTTTCCACGGCCTTGTCGAGCTCCGCCGCTTCATCATCCCCAAGATTGAGCACGTAAAGCATCGGCCGCTGGGAGAGGAACAGAAATCCGCCAATAGGCTTGCGCTCTTCGGCGGTCAGTTCCAGTTCCCGCAGCGGCTTTTCCGCCTCCAGATGCGCCTTGCACTTGTCCAGAACATTCTTCTCCAACTCCAGCAGCGGATCTTTCTTTTTCTTCAAATCCTTCTCAACCCGCTCCAGGCGCTTGGAAATCTGGTCATGGTCCGAGAGGATGAGTTCCAAGTCCAGATTGGTAGCGTCGCGCAGCGGATCGATGCTTCCCTCCGAGTGCGGCACGCTGGGATCGTCGAAGACTCGGATCACGTGAGCAATAGCGTCCACATCGCGCAAGGTCGCCAGGCTTTCACGCATGCGTTCCTTCTGCACCCCAGGCAAATCGACATACTGCACCGTGGCATATGTGATTTTCTTCGGGTCGTACAGCTTGGCAAGCTCCCGAAGCCGCGGCTCCGGAACCTTGGCCACCCCAACGTGCGCGGTTTGCCCGCCCTTGGCGTCAACATTCGCTTTTGTGAGAATCCGGAACAGCGTGGTCTTTCCGACCTGTGGTAGTCCAATAATTCCTGTTTGCATAAACATGGAATTTTAGCACACCCAGCGACACCTTCCCGACCCCCAGGTTTTCCTTACCAATGCGGTTTCGGCGTGCTATGTTTTTTCGCCGGCAATGACCATCAACACTCACCCACCAAATCTCGCATTCGATCTTTCCGAGGCTGTGCGCCACCTTTCCCAACGCGACGAAGTATTGCGCGCCCTGATTGCGGATACCGTCCCCTTTGCCATCGACGTCGCCGATGCCCAATCCCCCTACCAGGTCTTGCTGGAATCCATCGCCTATCAATCGATTTCCGGCAAAGCCGCGGCAACAATCTTCGGCCGCATCAAGGCGCTCGGCGCCGATGGCCGCCCACCGGCACCCGACCAGATGCTGAAAATCCCCGCCGGCAAACTGCGCAAGGCCGGCCTGTCCGGTGCAAAGGTCCAGGCGATGAAGGACCTGGCGAAAAAGGCGCTCTCCGGAATCGTGCCGACTCATGATGAGGCGGTAACGCTCTCGGATGACGAGCTTGTCGAACGCCTGGTCTCCGTGCGCGGCATCGGGGCCTGGACCGTCGAAATGTTCTTAATTTTCCGGCTGGGACGTCCCGACGTCCTGCCCATCCACGATCTGGGTGTGAAAAAGGGCTGGTCGGTCGCCTATGGAAAGAAGCATATGCCCAAGCCAAAAGAGTTGCTGGAATTTGGCGAGCGTTGGCGGCCCTATCGCACCGTCGCAAGCTGGTACATGTGGCGCGCATTCGAACGCGCTGGCTATAAGGTGACCAACAAGATTCGCCCGCGGCCCGTTCGCAAAAAGAAAAAGGCCCAGGCGCGCCAGAGGCGCAGCTGACGATCCAACGTCAAGTAGCTAGATCACGAGTGCGCTTAGGGAGGGCACGGCTTCAGCCGTGCCGAAATGGCCGAAAAATCTCGAGCTTCAGCCCCTGAGGCCAAACTGTTCCTTTGGGACCTGTTTTATTGGATGAATTGCGGCCTTCCAAATCCTTCGCCAAGAACGCCGATCTCGCCGTTTCTACTCATCTGGCGGTTGCCTCACGCACCAGCAAATACATCCCGGCAAGGCCCAGGAGCAGGACCCCGCCTTCAAAGGCGACCGAGCGGTGATGCAAGCTGTTAAATTCCGCGCGGCGCGGATCTGTCTCTGGCGTATTCTGCACCGACACCATCTCTTTTTTCAGCGTTTCCATTCGCTTGCTCACCGTGAATTGCGACGCCGCGGTTAGCAGCACCATCAACACCACGCAAAGAGCCGCGGCGCTGGTGAAACTTCCGAAGTCATGCGTCCGCGCCAGCCGGGCCACCAAAAACACCAGTCCCAGAAAAATCCCCGCAAAATGCAGCCTCGCCAGCGAATACCCCACCATCATCCCCGCGGCATCGCGATTGCCCAAGATGGCAAACGCCCCAGGAGCCACCACAAAGCTCAGAAACGCATCCGCTCCCAGCCACAAGCTCAAACATAGAAATTCAATGGTGCGGAACAATGTCGTCATTCAAAATTCCCCTTACCAATTGATGATGTCCAGGAGCTAAGAGCAGAAGCTTATTTCCAGAGCTCCCGGTCGATGGTTTCGAAAGGGTCTTCAATGAATTTGTCAATGCGGCGGGTTTCTTCTCGCAGTTCGTTCAGCTTGCCGAAATGTTGTATCCAGGGTTTCTCGCCAATTGACATGGATTCGCGCAACTTCTGCTCAGGGGCTTCGGTCACGAATTCGCTCGAAGGGATGCCATGCTCGGCGGCTCTGCACTTTGCGCGCCGCAATATGTCGTCTGGAATCTTCCAGGTGGTCTTCATTGACTTGATTTTCCCCTATTTAGGGGAGCCGCCGCAATGGTAGGGCTCCTGGTCGCGGCATGGAGGAGAACCGCCGGAACTCCGGCTTGGGCGACTCACCCAAAATGTACCTTTGAACACAGCCGGCGCTCCGCTTTTTTGGGCTGGGCGACACACAGGTGAGACAATGAGGGGAAGTGGTGGGCGATAAAGGATTTGAACCTTTGACCTCTCGCGTGTGAGGCGAGCGCTCTAACCGCTGAGCTAATCGCCCGTCTCTTAACGGGTAGCCCTTTGCAGGGAAACTTTGTTGCATCTGGCCGAAACGCCAGCTCAACATCGCTCATCTATTTAAGCAGGAACACCTGGGGTTTTCAACCGATGCCGACCGCCACCTCTAATGTGGTTTCACAACTGCAGCGCTCCATTGCCCGCGCGATTTTCGGCAAGGAAGACGTAATCCAGCTTTCCTTGATCACCCTGCTGGCCCGCGGCCATCTGCTGATCGAAGACGTTCCCGGCACCGGTAAAACCACCCTCGCGCAAGCCCTCGCAAAATCGTTTCACTGCACCTTCCAGCGCATCCAATTCACTTCCGACCTGCTGCCCAGCGATGTTCTCGGCGTCAGCGTCTATAATCCCGAATCCCGCGAATTTGAATTTCGCCAGGGACCCATTTTCGCCAACGTGGTCCTGGCCGACGAAATCAACCGTACCACCCCGCGCACCCAATCCGCGCTGCTGGAAGCCATGAACGAAGCGCAGGTGACCGTCGATGGCCGCACCCTCCCTCTCCCCCAACCCTTTCTAGTGATCGCCACGCAAAATCCAGTGGAACACCACGGCACTTACCCGCTGCCGGAATCGCAACTCGACCGTTTTCTGATGCGCATCAAAATGGGCTACCCCTCCTACGAAACCGAGAAGGAAATTTTGCGCAACCGCACCACCGACGATCCCATCGAAACTCTCGACCCGGTCGCCGATGTGGCCGACGTCCTCTCCATGCAGCAGACCGTGATGCGGGTGAAAGTGGATTCCAGCCTCCATGATTACGCGCTCGAGATTGTCAATCGCACCCGCAAATCCGACCAGTTGGCTCTCGGGGTCAGCCCGCGTGGAACGCTGATGTTGCAGCGGGCCGCGCAAGCCCGCGCATTCCTGGAAGGGCGCGACTTCTGCCTACCCGACGATTTCAAGCAGCTTGCGGTGGCGGTGTTTTCCCACCGCGTGGTTGCCAGCGCGCGCCACGCTTCCCTGCAAAAGAAATCGGAGACCACCGAAAATGTGCTGCGGGAAATCGTGGACTCGGTTCGCGTGCCGCTCTGAAAAAGTTGTAGGCAATTGAGATCTGTCACATAAATGGGCTATGGGAGGGCACGACTTCAGTCGTGCCGAAAAGGCGTCAAAAATCTTGGGCTTGAGCTCCTGAGGTTATGAGGCCACTATGCGAGCCAAGTCGGGCGGCGGGTTCTAGTTACAAGCTGTAAATTCCGGATTCCTATTTGGCAACTCATGGCCACACTCACCTCCACAATCAATTCCCTGCTCGCCAAATCGGACCGCCCCGCGGTCCGCGCCTTTTTCCTTTCCATGGTGGCATTGACGATTGCGTTGATTCTTGCGCTCTATTCCGGAGCCGCGGCGCAACTAGGCAATCTATTTCTGGCCAGCTCTTCGGCCCTGATGGCTCTGGTCGTGGCCGGATGGGTAGGGGTCACTCTGGTGCCCACGCTAGCCAAACGCACGCCCCTGCGCTGGATTGGCTACCGCATGGAGTACCGCATCACTCGTGAAGGTTGGATCTATATCATCGGCATCGTCCTGGTGGCCCTGGCGGCCATCAACACCGGCAATAATCTCTTATTCCTGATCCTCGCCAGCCTGATCGCCAGCATTCTCATGTCGGGAATCCTGTCATCCATCACCCTGGCCGGCGTGGATTTGAAGCTGCATCTTCCCGAACACATTTTCGCCGGGCAATCCGTGCGGGCCTCGGTGGAATTACGCAATGAAAAGACCACCCTGCCGTCGTTTTCGCTGCGCGTCGAGGGCGCAAAAAAGAAAAATCAACCCGCCGCGGCGTTGCTGGAAAAACCGGTGTACTTTCCCTATCTCCCTCGTCAGCAGGCCATAAAGCAAAGCGTACCGTTACTTTTTGCAAAGCGAGGTGTATACCGGCAGGAGGCATTCAAGCTGGTCACCCGCTTCCCGTTCGGATTCCTCCAGAAAGCCCTGCGCCTGGACCTGGCCACCCAGGCCCTGGTGTATCCGGCGGTGGCAGCATCCTCGGAATTCCTGGAAGTTCTGCCCGGTCTGCAGGGGGCGATGGAAAGCACCGCCAAGGGCCGCGGGCAGGATCTTTACGCCTTGCGCGGCTATCTGCCAAACGACAGCGCGCGGCACGTGCACTGGAAGGCCTCCGCGCGCTTTGGAGCCCTGATGGTTCGCGAATTCGCCCGC
The DNA here is from genome assembly GCA_963781995.1 of uncultured Acidobacteriota bacterium. GTDB lineage: Bacteria > Acidobacteriota > Terriglobia > Acidiferrales > UBA7541 > Acidiferrum. The sequence continues at coordinate 1,087,570 of CAWAHR010000002.1, forward strand.
GAAGACGACTGCCGCGTGCTCCTGGTCTTCGATCCGCAAAGTCCAGCCGCGGCTGCCGTGGCTCCAACCAAAGAGCAAGAGAGCTTTGAGCGGGCGGTAACCATCTGCGCGGCGTTAGCCTGGAATTTTCACGAGCGCAACGCGATGTTGGAATTCCGGAGCGCGCAGGCGTCCACGCCGCTGGCCCCAGCTTCAGAGAATATCTTCTCAATCCTGCGCCATTTGGCCCTGGTGCAGCCCGTAGCGCCGGACTCCACCCCGGAATTATTGAATCAGCTGGCGGCGGACCCCGAATCGTTCAAAATCATCGTGACCTCCCAGCCCCGTGGTTCGATTCCCGCCGAACTTTGGAATACCTCCTACATCGTTTTCGCCAGCGACCTTTCACCATAAACGCTCCCCCGCCGCGCCTTTCCTTTGGAGTGCGGAAGCTCGGCTTCCGCTTTGGCGGTGTAACCGCGATCTCTAAGCTCCCCAACATGCGCAGCGGCTCCTGTGCGAAACTTGAGCGGTCATGCTGACCGGTGCGGCCCTTTCTCGTTTCCGAAAAAACTTACTCACCTGGTTCGCCGAATTTCAACGCGACCTGCCATGGCGCCGCACTCGCGGTCCCTACCATATCTGGCTCTCCGAAATCATGCTGCAACAAACCCGGGTGGCGGCGGCCATTCCCTACTACCAACGCTTCCTCGATCGATTTCCCACCGTCGAATCCCTGGCCGCGGCCCCGCAGGAAGAAGTACTGCGTTTCTGGTCGGGGCTCGGCTATTACTCCCGCGCTCGCAATCTGCAAAAAGCGGCACAAGAGATCACGGCCAAACATAATGGGGTCTTCCCTGACAAACTCGACGCGGCGCTGGCGCTTCCCGGCATCGGTGCGTATACCGCAGCGGCCATCCTCAGCATCGCGTACCAGAAAAAACTCGCGGTGCTCGACGGCAACGTGGCCCGCGCGCTCGCTCGCCTGAACGCCGTCCGCGGCGACCTGCGCGCCACCGCAACTTGGCAAAACTTGCAGAAAACCGCCAACCATCTCCTCGATGAAAATTCTCCCGGCGACTGGAATCAGGCGATGATGGAGCTCGGTGCAACGCTCTGTACCCCGCGTTCGCCGCAATGCCTGCTCTGTCCAGTCAGCGATTTTTGCGAAGCCCGCAAAGAAGGCCTGGCCGATGCAATCCCCGCGAAACGCGCGAAACGCAACACCGTTGAGGTCCCCCTGGCTGCGCTGGTGCTGGTCGATCCGCGCGGCAACACGCTCCTGCTGGCGCCTCCCAAAGCCGCAAAAAGGTCCTCGGCCGCCGACGACGTGCACACTCTGGTCTCCCGGATGTGGCATTTTCCAACCATTGCCGTTCAGCGCGGCGACGCGCCCAGGGAGCTGAAGCACTTCGTGGAAAAGTCGCTACTCGGCGGGCGAAAACTCGCCGCGAAGCTGCTCTCCTTGAAAAAAGTTCGCCACGCGGTCACTTATCGTTCGATTACCATTCATCCCTTTCGCGCGGAGGTTGCGCATCTGCCGCGAATCGCCTCCGCCAAATCGCTTCCCCTCGCGCAAATATCATCTGTGCCCATTTCTAATCTCACTCGCAAAGTGGCCCGCGCCGTCCTGCAGTCCTCTTAGAACCTTCCCTTTATCCTTTCGCCCCTGCAAAGCCCTGCGCCACCTGCGGGATGCTATCCTGAACTTTCAGACAATGGCCACGAACGTCGCAGCTCCGGCGCAACGACTCCCCGCGGAACATTTCTTCCGCGCCGCGCTGTTTTTTCTGGTGCTAACTTCCGCGCTAACCCTGGTTAGCACCGGAAAGCTCGACCTACTCACCACCGTCGTGGTGCCTCTCGCCATTCTCTATAAGGGCTTTCGCTGGTGGTGCGGGCACCGCCCGGAACTTACCCAGACCACGGCAACACGCCTGGTGCTGGCGTACTTATTTCTGTTCCCAATTGACGCGCTCTTCATTTCCCGCAACCTCGTCAGCGGAACCGTAAATATCGGCTTGTACGCCGCGCTGCTGGCCGCCGTGCATTTCCTCCTCTTTGTGACTATCGTGCGGCTGTATAGCGCCGCAACCGACCGCGACGCCATGTTCCTGGTGATGCTGTCCTTTGCCGCGGTGCTGGTCTCCGCGGTCTTCACCGTGGACACTAACTTCTTTTTCCTGTTTGTGGTCTTCCTGCTCTTTGCGGTGAGCACCTTTTTGAGCCTGGAAATCCGCCGCGCCGCAATGGGAGCCGATTTTCCGCCCGAGAATGGCGACGCTTCGCGGGAGCGGCGCTTTTATCGCGCAATCTCTCTCGCGGCGCTGAGCGTAGCCGCCGGGGCCATCCTTTTCGGCTCCTTGCTTTTTTTCTTTTTCCCGCGTTTCAGCGCCGGCTACTTTGCTCGCACCGGCTTTCAGCCCTCGTTGATGACTGGATTTACGGAAAGCGTGGAACTCGGGCAAATTGGCGAAATCAAAAAAGATACTTCCGTGGTTATGCGCATAAAGACGGGAGGTCCCGTTAACTATCCGATGTTGCGATGGCGAGGGATCGCCCTCTCCACTTTCGACGGACATCGCTGGTATTCCAAGGGCAATCGGCGCGAGCTGCGCGCCGCGAACCAGGAAGGCTGGATACCCCTGGGTTCCCCCCTGGACTTGAAAGTGCCCATCGCCGGCCAGATGCGCTACGTCGTGCTGCTTCAGCCGCTGGCCAGCGACGCTCTGTTTGCGCCCGCCCAGGTGATGCAGATGCGCGGAAACTTCTCGGGGGATGCCGGCACTTATTTTGGCTCCGCGCGGCGGAGTACCCTCGGTGTGGATGCCGCCGATTCTATTTTCAATCCCGCCCGAAACTTCTCCCAGATTCGCTATGAGGGTCTCTCTCTGCTTCCTGTCGCGCGGCCCGCGAAGGCCCGCAACGCGGGCACGGACTACCCGGCGGAGATTCGTGAAACCTACCTGGAACTCCCGGACAATCTAGACCCCCGCATTCCCCAATTGGCCAAAAAAATCACCGCCGCGGCCGGCAATCCCTATGACAAATCCATCCAGATGGAAAGCTATCTGCGCCGGAATTTCGGCTACACCCTGAATCTCGCCGGCAAGCCGGGCGCCGATCCTTTGGCGCAATTCCTTTTTGTAACCAAAGCCGGCCATTGCGAATACTTTGCTTCGGCGATGGCGGTTATGCTGCGCACCCTGGGCATCCCTTCGCGGGAGGTGAATGGCTTTCTTCCCGGCGAATTTAATGACGTCGCGGGAGATTACATCGTGCGCGCCAGCGACGCCCACAGCTGGGTGGAAGCCTATTTCCCGGGCAGCGGCTGGATCACCTTTGACCCCACTCCCGCGGCCAATGGCGCCGAGGCCGGGCTGTTCTCGCGGTTCAACTTGTATTTGGACTGGATGCAACTCAACTGGAACGAATGGGTGGTCAATTACGACTTCGCTCACCAGGCGGTGATGGCCAAAAACGTCCGCCAGAGTTCCACGGACTATTCCGCCGCCTTGCAGCGTTGGTTCCGGCGCACGGAACAGCGCGGCATGAACGGCCTGACCGCGTGGCAACGTGCGCACCCAAATCTTCGGCTGGCCTTTCCTGTTTCGCTGGTTCTGATCCTGATAGTGCTACGCTTCAACTGGATTCGCTCCTTCGCGCGCTGGCTCAGCCTTATCTTACAGATGAGAAAGCCGGCCACCGAGCGGAATAATCCGCAACTCGCCTCGCGCCTGTACGCGGAAATGCTCCGGATACTGGAAAAGCGCGGATTCACGCGCGGGGATACACAAACCCCGGGCGAATTTGCCGCGACCTTTACCTTTCGGCCAGGCCTGGAGTCCGCCGTGGGCGAGTTCACCTCGCTCTATGCCGCGGCACGCTTTGGCGGCGCGGCTTGCGATGCGTTTCGCTTGCGCGCGCTCCTGGAGCAGATTCGCTCCGCCCCACGGGAGCATTGAACCACCCTCTTCTTTCCAGGCCTTCCCCGCAATCTCGATACCCCGTGATTTCCCAGGTTCCCGGCAAGCCTCAGGCCGTCATGCTAAAATGAAAAGATTGGCGTGAAGGCGCCATTCTCACTGGATGCGTAAGGTTGGATTTATTTCGCTCGGATGCCCCAAGAACCTCGTGGATAGCGAGGTGATGATGGGCATTCTTGCGCGCGACGGCTACGAACTAACCCCCCGCGCCGATGACGCCGAGATTCTGGTGGTCAATACCTGCAGCTTCATTGAATCCGCCCAAAAAGAGTCGGTGGACGCCATCCTCGAGATGGCTGAACACAAGAAATTCGGCTCCGCCAAAAAATTGATCGTGGCAGGTTGCCTCGTGGAACGCTATCGCGACCAGATCCTCGAGCAGATTCCAGAGGTGGACGCGGTCGTCGGCACCGGCGAAGTAGAACGCATCATCGAAGCCGTCGAAGGCGACCTGAAAGTGCTACCCGCCGAACCGCCGGCATTTCTCTATCACGATCTGACGCCCCGCATCATCACCACCCCCAAGCATCAGGCCTACATCAAAATTGCCGAGGGCTGCGATCATCCCTGCACCTTCTGCATCATTCCCCAGTTGCGTGGCAAGTTCCGCAGCCGCAGGTTTGAGTCGGTGGTCCGCGAAGCCGAAAATCTCGCCGCGGCCGGAGCCCGCGAAATCACCCTCATCGGGCAGGACACCACTTCTTACGGCGAAGACCTTGCTCTCCGCGATGGCCTGGCGCAACTTCTGGAGCGCCTCGCACAAGTGCAAGACTTGCTGTGGGTCCGCTTTCTCTACGCCTATCCCAATCGCGTAACCCAAAAAATGCTGGAGACGCTCGCCGCGCACGAACGGCTCGCAAAATACATTGATATGCCTCTCCAGCACGCCAGCCGCAACGTCCTCGCGCGCATGAAGCGCGGCTCCCACGGCGACGCCTTCCTGAAATTGCTCGAACGCATGCGCGCCACCATTCCCGGCGTAGCCCTGCGCACCAGCTTCATCGTCGGCTTCCCTGGTGAAACCGAAGCCGACTTCCAGGAACTCTACGATTTTGTGGCCGCCGCAAAACTCGACTGGATGGGCGTCTTCGAGTATTCCGACGTCGACAACGCCGCCAGCTTCCCTCTCGACAGCAAAGTGGACGCCGACACCATCAACGACCGCCGCAACCGCCTGATGGCCCTGCAAAAGAAAATTTCTCGCGAACGCCTCCGCGCCTTCAAAGGCCGCACGGAAACCGCCTTGGTCGAAGGGCCTTCCAAGGACAATCCCCTCGTCTGGGAAGCCCGCCTCGAATCCATGGCCCCGGACATTGACGGCAAGCTGTACCTGACCGACATCGAATTGCCAACCGGCGAGATTGCTTCCGCCGGCGACGTGGTGAAGGTGGAAATTACCAAGACCGATGCCTACGACCTGATTGGTCGCGTCACAGAGATTCGTTCGCGCCCTGCAATCCGCCAGATGGCAGCAGTTGCAGCCCCCCCGTCCGCGGAAAAACTAACGCGCATCACTACAGGTGCCGCCTTGCGCGTTATAGGCTAGACACGCCCTGCTTCTTGGCCAGAAGCGCTTCCACAGGAGCCATTCGGGTGGGCACGACTTCAGTCGTGCCGAGAAAGCGCCGAAAATTATGGGCTTCAGCCCCTGAGGTCCTAAAATCGTGGCATTGATAAGTTGAGTTCGAGCCGTAACTCCAAAAGCCCTGCTTGTCCCAATTCCTCCCATGGTGGTAAAACAATTTCTACCCAATGAAACATCGCTGCCCGATTTGCAAGAAATCCACCGATTCCACCACCGATGCGGAGTTTCCCTTTTGCTCCGAGCGCTGCCGCTTGATGGACCTGGGTGCCTGGGCCGCGGAGAAATACGTGGTGTCCGACCCCATCTTCGACGAAGAGGAACTCCCCGAAGAAGATCGCCGCACGCTGCACGATCGCGAAGAAAACAACGATGACACCATCCATTGATCCCCCGGCAAGCCCCTCCCCGGCCGCAAGGCCGCGCTTCGCTTACGCAGTCGCCACCGTACTCGGCACCGGCTATCTCAAACCCGCGCCCGGCACCTGGGGCTCCCTCGTCGGTCTCCTCGTGGCCGTCGTCTCTCACCCTTTCACCTGGCTTTTCGTTCTCACCGTTCACCTGGGCGGCGGATTCGGACTTGATCTTCCCCTGGGTACCGGGACGCTCGGCATTGCCATCATCCTCATTCCCTCCATTGCGGTGTGGCTTTTTCTCGCCTTACTTGGAGTGCGCGCCAGCAGGCAGGTTGCGGAATTTGCGGGAATAGAAGATCCGCAATACGTGGTGATTGACGAAGTCTCCGGAGTGCACCTGGCGCTCATCCTCGGCCTGGCCCCGCTCGCGCCACTAAGCTTACTCAGGTCCGGGGAAGCGGAAACCTTCGCGCTATACACCGGCATGAGCATCCTAAACTGGAAATTTCTGCTCTCAGGCTTCCTCCTCTTCCGCCTCTTCGACATCACCAAACCATTTCCCTGCCGCCGCCTCGAACACCTACCCGGCGGATGGGGCATCATGGCCGACGACTGGATGGCCGGGGTCTACGCTGCCATTTGCTTGCATCTCGCGTTACACTTTCATTGGCTATGAACCGTGGGCAATGGCAATGAAATTCGGATTGGGTTCCACACCGGAAAAGAACGGCATCCCTCGCATTGAGCGAATTGCGCCTGCCGCGGCAATTCCCGGGGGCGAGATTGCGATTTTTGGCAGCGGCTTCACCTCGCGCCACGGCCACCGTCCGCTGGTGCGTTTCGGCGAAGCCGAAGCGGCGTTATCGCTGGCGAGCGCCAATCGCCTCCTCGCGCGGGTTCCGGAAAACGCCAACGGCAGCACCATTCAAATCGTAACTGCGCAAAATGAAAGTAAACCCTTCCCCGTAGCCTTGGGATTTCAGATTGCCGACAACCTGCATCCGGTAAGCAACCCGGCCGTGGACGCCGAAGGCAACATCTACGTCACCTTCAGCGGCCCCCGGGGCCAGCGCGTGCCGGTTTCACTCTACAAAATCAATTCCAGCTACGCGGTGAAGCCGTTCGTCACCTCGCTGGTGAATCCCACTGGCCTAGCGCTCAACGCCAAAGGCGACCTGTTCGTCTCCTGCCGTCATGATGGCACCATCCATCGCGTCACTCCCGATGGCCGCAGCGAACAGTGGATCGAAGGCATGGGCATAGCCACCGGCCTGGCGTTTGATGCCCGGGGAAATCTCTTTGTCGGCGACCGCAGCGGCACCATTTTCAAAATCAGCCCGGAGCGCGAGATCTTTGTCTTCGCAACCCTCGAGCCTTCTCTCGCCGCCTACCATCTGGCCTTCCATCCCAGCGGCGAGCTCTACGTCAGCGGGCCCACAACCTCAAGTTACGACCGTGTCTATCGCATCAACCAGAACGGCGAAGTGAATGTTTTCTACCGCGGTCTCGGCCGCCCGCAAGGACTCGCCTTTGACCAGCACGGCAATCTTTACGTGGTCGCCTCCTTCGCTGGTCACCGCGGAATCGTCCGCATCTCGCCGCAAGGCCACGCCGAACACGTCCTGAGCGGCTCGGCCCTGGTCGGCCTGGCGTTGCTCCCCAGCGGCCGCGGCATCATCGCCGCCAACAGTTGCCTCTTCACCATCGACTGGAACGTCCGCGGTATGCCCCTCTACGGCTAAGCGCGCTCCGACTTTGGACTGCGGCAGCTCTGTTGCCGCTTTTGCCGCCTCAGCTGCGCCACCCAACTTACTTTCCTGCCGAGAATCCAGCCGCAGCAATCGGCTGCACACAAACCTCTCTCCCCGACTGAGCTACAATACTCTCCATGAAAGCGGAAATTATTGCGGTCGGCTCCGAATTGCTTACTCCCGATCGCGTGGATACCAACTCGCTCTTCCTCACCGAGGAGCTAAACAAGCTGGGCATCGAAGTCCTCCGCAAAACAATCGTGGGCGACAACCGCGAGCTCCTCGCTGAAGCCTTCCGCGATGCCCTGAACCGCGTCCCGGTAGTAATCGCCAGCGGCGGCCTCGGTCCCACCGAAGATGACCTCACACGTGAAACCGTGGCGGAACTTCTGGGCCGCCGTCTCCAGCGCGACGACGATGTTGTCCGCGCCATCGAAGCCCGCTTCCGCAGCTTCAAGCGCGATATGCCCGCCGTAAATCTCCGCCAGGCCATGGTCCCCGAAGGCGCTGAAGTCCTTGAAAATCCCCGTGGCACCGCGCCAGGACTTTGGCTGGAAGACCATGGCCGCATGGTCGCCTTGCTTCCCGGCCCCCCGCGCGAGCTGAAACCGCTCTTCCTCGAACAAGTCTTGCCGCGCCTCCGCCGCCGCGTTTCTGGCATCCGCATGTTCCACCGCGAACTCCGTGTTACCGGACTCGGCGAATCGCACGTCGAAGAACGCATCCGCCCGATTTACACCCGCTATCCCCATGTAAACACCACGATTCTCGCCGCCCCTGGAGAGGTCCAGCTCCACTTGCGGATTTGGGCCGAAGACGCCACCCAAGCCGAAACCACCCTCGACGAAATTGTCCGCGGTTTCGAGCTGGCTCTTGGTGACCGCATTTTTGCCCACCGCGGAGTGCCTCTCGAAGAAGTCGTCGCCGAGCTCCTGGCCACCAACCGGGCCACCATCGCCACCGCCGAAAGCTGCACCGGCGGATTGCTCGCCGAGCGCCTGACACGAATTCCCGGAAGCTCCACCTATTTTCTCGGCGGCGTGGTTTCCTACAGCAACGAACGCAAAACCGCGTGGACCGATGTCCCGGCGGAACTGATCGCCTCGAAAGGCGCGGTCAGCGCCGAAGTCGCCATCGCTCTTGCCGAAGGCATTCGCCGCACCGTAGGCAGCACCTTCGGAGTCGGCATCACCGGCATCGCGGGTCCCGGCGGCGGCAGCGATGAAAAACCGGTCGGCACCGTCCACATCGCCCTCGCCGCCCCCGCAGGCACTAAGGAGCGTTTGGTACACCTCCCCGGCGACCGCGAGATGATCCGCTTCCACGCCTCGCAACTCGCCTTGGACATGGTCCGCGTTCATTTCCTCTTCGAAGGCCGCCCGCAACCCCGCCGCGTCCAGCCGGGAAACTGAAACAGGCAGCCTCGTGCGACTTTTTATCGCCATCGAAATTCCGCCCCAGATTCGAGGCGCCTTCGCCGCCCTGCTCGACGAATTCAGCGCCATTGCGCCGCAGGTAAAGTGGGTGCGCGCGGAAAATCTGCATGTCACGCTGAAATTCCTGGGACAAACCGACCCCGGAAAGCTGCCCGCGTTGCATGGCGCGCTCTCCACGGTCCGCTCCAACCAGCCGGTCCATCTCGAATTTCGAGGTCTGGGCTTTTTCCCGAATGAGAGACGCCCGAAAGTTTTTTGGGCTGGCATGGAAGCTACCCAAAATCTGAAGTCACTCGCGGCGGACATCGATTCGGCGACGCACCGTTTGGGATTCCCTCTCGAAGACCGCCCGTTCACGCCACACTTGACCTTGGCGCGCTTTCCGCTGCCGGACGCCCCGCCAAAGCTGCTGCAAGCGATCCAGGAACACCGCGCGCAGGCGTTCGGCTCGCTGCAAACGGGCGAGATTCGTCTCATCGAAAGCGAGCTCAAGTCGACCGGAGCGGAGTACACTACTCTGCAAACGTTCCGCTTCGCGCCGGAGGCCTAGCGTCGCATGGTCCACATTTCGCCCGCACATTTGGTGCTTATTCTTGGGCTTGCATATCTACTCGGCTCGATCCCCTTTGGAGCGATTCTCGCGAAGCTATTTGGCAGCGGCGACATCCGGAAATCTGGCAGCGGGAACATCGGCGCCACCAACGTTGCGCGCGTCGTGGGACCCGCCGCTGGGCTGCTAACGCTGCTGCTTGACATCGCGAAGGGCGCGTCAGCTATTTTGCTCGGAGGCCCCTTTTCAGAGCACAGTGCGACTACCGCTATGCTTCTCGGCGTGGCAGTTTTGCTCGGCCACTGTTACCCCGTGTGGCTGAAATTCAAAGGCGGTAAAGGCGTCGCTACCGCCCTAGGCGTCTTCCTGATGCTCGCCCCATTGGCGGCCCTGTGTGCACTCTTCGTATTCATTGTGGTGTCTTTCGCCTGGCACTATGTTTCGCTCGGCTCCGTCTCCGCCGCCGCCGCAATGCCCCTGCTGATGTACTTCCTCTGGGCACCGGGTCACGCACCGCCGCTAGCCGTGATCTTCGGCACGCTTTTCGCCTCCGCACTGATTATCTACAAACATGACGGCAACCTGCAGCGCTTGATCGACGGCACCGAACCCAAATTCTCCTTCGGAAAATCCAGGGAGGACGCCACATGAGCCGCATCGCCATTCTCGGCGGAGGGAGTTGGGGTACTGGCCTCGCCGTGGTGCTCGCCAACACTCGCCGTAAGCATGACATCCGTCTGTGGGCCCGCGAACCCGCGCTCGCCGAAGCCCTCGAACGCGACCGCGAAAACAAAAAATATTTGCCGGGCATAATCCTTCCGCCAACCGTGCGAGCCTCCGCAAATCTCGAAGAAGTCCTGCGCGAAGCCCAAATCGTCATCGGTGTAGTCCCCTCCGCGCACACCCGTAGCATATTCGCTCTGGCGCTCCCACTCATCCCTCGCGACACAGTAATCGTCAGCGCCACCAAAGGTCTGGAACCCGCAACCCACCTGCGCATGAGCGAAGTGCTCGCCCAGGTCATCAACGTCCGTTTTGTTCCCAACCTCGCCATCCTCTCCGGACCTTCCTTCGCTCTTGAAGCAGCGGGCGGCCAACCAACCGCGGTGGTTCTCGCCTCGCAAGACGCGGCGCTGGCCGCGTTTCTCCAGGAAGAGCTTTCCGGCCCCACCTTTCGTCTTTACACCAACTCCGACGTCCTCGGAGTAGAGCTCGCTGGAGCCATGAAAAACGTCATGGCCATTGCCGCCGGCGCATGCCGAGGCCTGGGCCTGGGCGACAACTCGCTGGCCGCCCTCATCACCCGCGGCTTGGCCGAAATGACCCGCCTCGCTGTGGCTCTGGGAGGCAAACCCGAGACTATTAGCGGCCTCGCGGGAATGGGCGACCTGATTCTCACCTGCTACGGCACGCTAAGCCGCAATCGCCGGGTAGGTTTTGAATTGGGCCGGGGCCGCTCGCTCCAGGACATCCTGGCCGCCATGACCATGGTCGCCGAGGGCGTCGGCACCACGAACGCCCTGCTTGCACTCGCCCGGGAAAACCATATCGAACTCCCCATCACTCAGCAGGTCCACAGCATCCTGCACTTAGGTAATCCCCCCAGCGAAGCCATCCGTGCCATCATGGAGCGCCCCCTGCGCCGGGAGTAATCTCCGAAAGGGCCGCAAGCACCACGCCGCAAGCATCCTCCCGATTAGCCTCCACCTATCTGTCATCTGATTGCTGTTATCCCTTCCACTCCGGCACCCAACCCCACATCACCTACAATCCCTCTTACCGATTACTGATCACCGATTACTGTTTACTCCCTACCAACCCCCAGTACCTCCGGCCCAGTTGCACTTCCGCGTCGCCTGTCCCTTAGGCCAGCCGCTTTATCCATCTCCACCCTCCTAAAATCAATGTGTTGCAATGGCGGATAGTGTTCCATCGCTTTTGACGCGCCTCCGTTCCGGCCGGGTGCGCATCCTCTGGCTTGTGCTCGGAGCGCTTCTGCTTGTCAGCGCGCTCCCCATTGGCTTGTATCACCGCCAGGTGCTGGAACTCAGCCAGGAAAAGCTGGTGGATACCGAGCGCGTGCAGCAGACGGAAATGACGCGCTCGCTGGCCCAGGAAGTTCAGTTTTTCGAGTCCAACCTCACCCAGCAACTCATCAGTCAACGCCAGATTCTGGCCCTCACCGGACTGATCGACAACGTGACCGATCCGGTCAACGAACCCAAAGTCACCCGCCTCCTCGAAAATTTCGTGGATTCCAACCGCAACACCTTCGTCTATCTGACCGCCGTGGGCCGCGATGGCAAGGGCACTACCGCCTCCCAGGGCAATTTCCGCGCCGAGCAGGATCCCTTCGTAGCCAAGGCCCTGCAGCGCGCGTTTGTAAGCTGCATGCAGTCGGTAAAATTTCGCAGCGATCCCCTGGCCCTGGCCCCCGACAATCGCCCGGCCTTTGTGATCGCCGTGCCCTTGAAGGACGCCCAGGACAATTTCACCGGCATGCTGGCCGCGGTGGTTTCTCTTGACCCCATCCTCCACCGCTTGCAGGACGCCAGTGTCCGTGGGCGCACCGTTTTTGTGGTCGACCACTACGGTCACATCGTCGCCCATCCGGACACCAAGCATTTCGTGCCCGGCGAGGATTTGAGCGATAAATCGTATCTCGTCGCCCAAATCAAGGGGCTGCCCAGGGAATTGCGCAATACCGAAACCATGCGCTTCTCCGAAAAAGAAAATAACCGCAACGTCGAAATGGTCGGCACCTACAGCACCTTTCCTGAAGTCAACTGGGCCGTCATCGCCGAACGCAGCCTCGACGAAGCTCGCGCCGACGCCGGTGTCACCGAACTCAACCAACAAGCGCTCGCCTTTGTTAGCATCGTGGTCCTGGTCGCCATCCTCTTCGGTTATTTCTTCGCCGTCGGCATCAGCACCCCGATTCGTTCCCTGGCCGCTTCCACCCGCGCCATCAGCCGCGGCGAATTCCACCAGCGCACCCCGGTCCGCGGTGCCGCCGAAATCAGCGAACTCGCCGAAAATTTCAATCTTATGGCCAGCGACATCGAGGAATACATCGAGCGCCTGAAAGAGGCCGCCGAGGAAAACCGCGAACTCTTCATCGGCTCCATCCGCATGTTGGCGGCCGCCATCGACGAAAAAGACCCATACACCCGAGGCCATTCCGGGCGCGTGGCGAAATATTCCACCATCATTGCGCAAGAAATGAAGCTGACCGCCGAGGATCTCGACAAGCTGAAAATTGCCGCGCTCCTCCATGACGTCGGAAAAATCGGCGTGGACGACCGCGTATTGAAGAAGCCCGGTTCGCTTACCCCCGATGAGTTCGAAATCATGAAGACGCATACCACCAAGGGCGCCAACATCATGCGCCCCGTCTCGCAGTTGAAAGAGATGCTCCCCGGCATCGAATTGCATCACGAGCACATGGATGGGCGCGGCTATCCCTACGGCCTCACCGGCCCGCAGATTCCCCGCATGGCCCGCATCATCGCGGTAGCCGACACCCTCGACGCCATGACCACCAACCGTCCCTATCAAACCGCTATGGACCTCGATTACGCGCTGGGCCGTATCAAAGCCCTGGCAGGATCCAAATTCGACGACGCCATAGTCGCCGCCCTCGAATCCGCCGTAAAAGCCGGCAAGCTCCGCCTAACCGCCGTAGAAGTGCATGTCTAGCTCGGTAGCCCGGGCCTTCCAGGCCCGAGGCTTTCCCATCCCAAAACGCGATCTTTCCGGCGTCTCTCCTTTGGTGGCCGTCTCTCCCAAGCTCCAAACCGCCCTCGGCCCCCAATCTACCCAATCTGTTACACTTTTCTTTCCCGCCTTTTTGCTGAGTGCGGGCAACTCCCATGATCACCCTCTTCGGAAAACCCGAACCCACGCTCCTCGAGCGCCTCAAGGAATCCGTCGTCAAGACCAAGGAGGCCCTCGCCGACACGCTCGATGCCATCACCCAGGGCGGCCGGCAAATCGATCCCTCCGTCCTCAAGGAAGTTGAAACCGCCCTCCTCTCCGCCGACCTGGGCGTAAAAACCACCAAAGAAATCCTGGATTCCGTGCGCGAGCAGATTTCGCGCAATGCCCTGAACAACGGCGACCAGCTCAAGCACGAAATCAAGTCCCACATCTTCCGCACCTTGAATGTCTACGGCAATTCGCCAAATCTGGTGAACGCCGCCAACGGCAACGATCCCCGGGTAATTTTCATCGTCGGCGTCAACGGCGCCGGCAAAACCACCAGCATCGGCAAGCTCGCCAACCGCCTCCGTCAGGAAGGCCGCAGCGTGGTTCTCTGCGCGGCCGACACCTTTCGCGCTGCCGCCATCGAACAACTGGAAATCTGGGCACAACGCAACGGCGTCGAAGTCATCAAGCAGAAATCCGGATCCGATCCCGCCGCGGTGGTCTTCGACGCAATGGCTGCCGCAAAAGCGCGCGGCGCGGACGCGGTAATCGTGGACACCGCTGGCCGCCTGCACACCAAATCGAACCTCATGCAGGAACTCGACAAAATGAAACGCACCGCGGCAAAGCTCATCCCCGGCGCTCCCCACGACGTCCTTCTGGTGATCGACGCCACCACCGGCCAAAACGGCCTCGCCCAAGCCCGCGAGTTCACTTCTGTTGTCGGCGTCACCGGCATTATCCTCACCAAGCTGGACGGCACAGCCAAAGGCGGCATCGTGGTCGCTATCTCGCGCGAACTGGGCCTTCCCATCCGCTTCGTCGGCACCGGCGAGCAAATCAACGACCTTGTCCCCTTCGACGCCCAAACTTACGCCGACTCGCTCTTCAACTGATACCGTGAATTCCCACGACAATCACTTCATGCAGCACGCGCTGGATTTGGCGTGCAAAGGCATCGGCTTAAGCAGCCCGAATCCCACCGTCGGCTGCGTGATTGTAAAAGACGGCGGAATCATCGGTGAAGGTTTCCACCAATACCACTGGAAAGACCACGCCGAAATCGTAGCCCTGAAGCAAACAGGCGACCGCGCCCGCGGCGCCACGCTGTATGTCACCCTGGAACCCTGCAATCATACCGGCCGCACCGGCCCGTGCAGCGAAGCAATAGTCGCCGCCGGAATTTCGCGCGTGGTCGCCGCGATGGAAGACCCCAATCCAAAAACCCGCGGCACTGGATTCGGCCGCCTCCGCGAGGCTGGTATTGCAGTCCAAAATGGCCTCCTCGAAGAGCAGGCTCAGAAACTCAACGAAGGATTCGCGCACTGGATCACATCGCACAAACCATTCGTGACCCTCAAATCGGCTCTAACTCTCGACGGGCAACTCTCCCTGCCGCAAACCCACAAAAACAAAATGCGCGCATGGATCACCAGCGAAGAATCCCGCGCTGAAGTTCACCGCATGCGTCACTCCTCCGACGCGCTGCTCACCGGCATCGGCACCATCCTCGCCGACGACCCGCTGCTCACCGACCGCAGCGGCCTCGCCCGCCGCCGCCGTCTCTTGCGCGTCGTCCTGGATACAAAGCTGCGCCTCTCCCCCAACGCCCGCGTCGTGAAAACCGCCGACGACGACCTGCTGGTCTTCACCGCCGCCTCTTTGAAATCCGCAAAAGCGCGCAAGCTCCAGAACTCAGGAGTGGAAGTGGTCAACGCGAAAAGGAATTTCGGCGGCTTGGACCTTGTTACTGTGTGGAAGGAACTCGGGCGACGCGAAATTCTGAGCCTGCTCCTCGAAGCGGGCCCCAGCTTAAATGGCGCCGCCTTGAACGCAGGCCTAGTTGACAAGCTAGTCCTTTTCTACGCCCCGAAAATTGCCGGAAGCTCCCGCGTGCCATTCGTAATATCCGGCTCGTCCTCGCTGCCGCCGCTGCGAGTAAGCAGCATCCGCCAAATAGGTCCGGACATAGCAGTAGAAGCGCTCCCCTTTGGGGTGCGGTAGCCCCGCTAGCGCTTTTACGTCCAAAGCCCGATTTCCCAAACCCAACTTCGTCCCCCGTCGATCGCCCGAATCCCACCTTTTGTCGTCGCACACCAAAACAACAAATCCCTATCCATTCCTCCCTATGTTTGCGACGATTCTTATCGAACAACCCTTTCCCCAATTGCTTGACGGAGGTATCCGCGCGTGCCCAAACCCCCGCGTCCCTGGCGCCTCGGCTTCTGGAGCCTCATCGCCACGCAATTTCAAGGTGCGTTCAACGACAATGCCCTGAAATATCTGGTGATCTTCCTGATCATCGGCACCAACCTCTCTTCCGACGAAGAAGAAGCCAAAGTCCTCCTGGTCGGTTCCCTTTTCGCCCTGCCGTTCATTCTCTTTTCCATGGCCGGCGGCTATTTCGCCGACCGCTTCAGCAAGCGCACCGTCACCATCTGCACCAAAATTCTCGAAATCGCGGTCATGCTCTTCGCCATCGCAAGCTTCGCTATGCACAGCATGACCATGTCCATGGCGGCTGTGTTTCTGGCCAGCACGCAGGGAGCGCTCTTCGGTCCGTCAAAATACGGCCTCCTCCCCGAAATCTTGCCCGAAAAGCGCCTGTCCTGGGGCAACGGCGTCATCGAACTCGGCACGTTTCTCGCCGCCATCACCGGCACGGTCGTCGGCGCAAAACTCTCCGAGGCCTTCGCCAGCCGCGAATACTATTCCGGAGTATTTTTTCTCATCTGTTCGCTGATCGGCCTGGCCACCAGCTTCGGCATCTCCAAAGTTCCCGCCGCCGATCCCGCGAAAACATTTCGCGTCAATTTCCTGAGTGATTTGTCGTCGCAGGGCAAGCTCATCGGCCAGGACCGCGTCCTCTGGTTCGCGGTACTGGGCAACACCTACTTTTTCTTCCTCGGTGCATTGCTGCAATTCAACATTGTCTTCTATGCCCGCGACGTCCTGCGCGTCACCGCAACCCATGGTAGCTTTCTGCAAGCTTCCATCGCCATCGGCATCGGCCTGGGCAGCCTCGCGGCCGGCTACCTTTCCGGCGGCAAAATTGAGTACGGACTGATTCCCCTCGGCGCCATCGGCATCACCCTCTTTGGTTTTCTACTGGCCGCTCCCGGGCTTTCCTTCCCCGCGGTGTTGATCTTGCTCGTCGCACTCGGCTTCGCGGGCGGTTTCTTCATCGTCCCCATAAGCGCGCTGATCCAGCATCGGCCCGAAGAGCAACACCGCGGCGGCGTGCTGGCCGCCGCGAATCTCTATTCCTTCGTCGGCATTCTCGGCGCCTCCGGCGCGTTTTACCTCCTGAAACACTTTCTGGGTCTGGGTCCCGCCGGAATTTTCTTCTGGGCGTCCATTCTCACCCTTGCCGCGCTTGGCTATGTCTTATGGCTCTTGCCCGATTCCCTGCTCCGCCTGCTGCTCTGGATAGCAACGCACACCCTCTATCGCCTCGACCTGAAAGGACAGGAAAACATTCCCGCGCGCGGCGGCGCGCTGCTCACGCCGAATCATTCCTCATGGATAGATGCGATATTACTGGTCTGCTCCACTGACCGGCCCATCCGCTTCCTCATGTTCAAGGGCGTCTATGACCATCCGCTGATTAAGCCTTTCGCGAAAATCCTCAAGATCATCCCCATCGCTTCCGATCAGGGCCCCCGCGAAATGATCCACTCTCTCCGCGAAGCCTCCGACTCCCTGCGCAACGGCGAAGTGGTCTGCATCTTCCCCGAAGGCGAAATCACCCGCATCGGCCAGATGCTGCCCTTCCGCCGCGGCTTCGAACGCATCATCAAGGGCATCGACGTACCCATCATTCCCGTCAACATCGACGGTCTCTGGGGCTCCATCTTCAGCTTTTCCGGTGGGCGCTTTCTGTGGAAGCTGCCCCGGCAAATCCCCTATCCCGTTCGCGTTTCCTTCGGCAAACCATTGCCCTCAACGGCCAGCACCACCGACGTGCGTTCCGCGGTCCAGGAACTGGGCGTGGATGCGTTTTACCGTCGCCGCCGCTATATGCAGCCGCTGACGCGTTCCTTCATCAAAATGGCGCGTCGCCATTCCCGGCGGTTCGCCATGGCCGATGGACGCACCCCAAAAGTCACCTTCGGCGAAGCTCTCATCAAAACCGTTTTCCTCGCTCGCCGCCTCCGCCCGCTCTGGGATGACCAAAAAATGATCGGTGTTCTTCTTCCGCCCTCGATTCCCGGTGCGCTGGTCAACTGGGCCGCTCTGCTGCAAGGCAAAGTGCCGATCAATCTCAACTACACCACCTCCAACGAATCTCTGGTCTCCTGCGCAAAACAGTGCGAACTCCGGACCGTCGTCACCTCCAAGCTCTTCCTCGAAAAAGTCCACGTCGAGCCTCCCGGAAAAGTCATCTACGTCGAAGATCTGGCGGAAAAGCCACGGCTTTCGGAAAAACTCATCGCCCTGCTCTCCGCAAAGTTACTCCCCGCCCGCCTGCTAGAACGCTCTCTCGGCTTCTCGCGAAAGCCCTCCCTCGACGACACCGCCACGATTATTTTTTCCAGCGGCTCCACAGGCGAGCCCAAGGGCGTCGTTCTCTCGCACTTCAACCTGGCTTCCAACGTCGAGCAACTCGAACAGGTTTTTCACCTGCACAAGGGCGATACCATCCTCGGCATTCTGCCCTTCTTCCACTCTTTCGGCTTCACCGGCACACTCTGCCTCCCAGCCCTCGCGGGAATCGGCGCCGTCTTTCATCCCAGCCCGCTCGAGGCCCAGGCCATCGCCGCGCTGGTCAGCAAATATTCGGTGAGCATGCTGCTCTGCACGCCGACCTTCCTCAACTCCTACACCCGTCGCTGCCCGCCGGAATCCTTCGGCAGCTTGCGCATCGTAATGGCCGGAGCCGAAAAATTGCCGGAGCGCATCGCCCAGGCATTCGAAGATCACTTCGGCATCCGCCCCCTTGAAGGCTATGGCTGCACGGAATGCTCTCCGGTCGTGGCCGTCAACACCTACGATTTTCGCGCCGCCTATTTCCGCCAGGTGGGAGCGAAGCGCGGCACCATCGGTCATCCGCTGCCCGGAATGGGCATTCGCATCATCGACCCCGACTCCGGCGAAGCCCTGCCCGTGGACAAACCGGGCCTGTTAATGGTGCGCGGGCCAAACGTCATGGTCGGGTATCTCAATCGTCCGGAGAAAACCGCCGAAGTCTTGCAAGACGGTTGGTACAACACCGGGGACATCGCCGCGCAGGACGAAGACGGATTCCTCCGCATCACCGACCGCCTCAGCCGTTTCAGCAAAATCGGCGGCGAAATGGTGCCCCACATCAAGGTCGAAGAAAAACTCCACGAACTCCTGGAAGCCGACGGGCAAGTCTTGGCCGTCACCGCCATCCCGGATGAAAAGAAAGGCGAGCGCCTCGTGGTCGTGCATACTTTGAAGGAAGAGGCCTTGAAGGATTGTCTGGAGAAACTTTCGAAAAGCGATTTACCGGCGCTATGGAAGCCCCGTCCGGATCAATTCATTCATGTCGGGGAGTTGCCTTATTTAGGGACGGGAAAGCTGGATTTGCGCCGGTTGAAGGAAATCGCCATGGCGCAGGGAACCCCGGCTGCTTGAGGTACAGGTTCAATTCTCTTCTTCAAAATTCTCCAGTAAGCAGGTCATCCCGCACTTGACCTCGCCGTTGGGCTCCAGGGAGCACTCAATCACCGTCCAGTCCGCATCTTCCATATGCAGTTTGGCGGCGGCGATGTTGGCGATCTTCTCTCGGTTCGGACAGACCAGATTTCGAAAACGATAACTGCACGTCTGCAGGATTCGATCAAGTATCTCTGGATCCGACATGCTTTTCCTCCTTTAAGAAAGCGTGGGACTCGCCCGATTGCCCCGTAATCCTTCCTGTGCAACGGCTGCGAACCTTGGGGGAAATCGAATCTTGCCCGGCGGAAATTTCCGCGCCGGAGGAATCTCTACACAATCTTCACGCGCGCCTGGAAAAGGCCATCAATGTCGCATCGCACCGCCCCCGGTGGCAAGAGCGAGCAATGGATCACTCGCCGTCGCTCCAGCCCTCTTCGCTGCACGGCCGGGTGGCCACAACAATCTCCGTTTCGCAATTGTGCAGCGAGCAGAACACTTTTTTGCGGATAAGTATTTGCCGATCCCGGATGGAGGTCGCTTAGGTGGGGTTCGAACATGACCCAACTCCTTCGACCAGGAGCGTGGCCATGAGCCATTTTTCCCCCGTGGGTAGGGATTCGTCAAGGATTTCCGCGCGCAAAAACGGTATCCTAGGTCTTCCCTCAGTTTGGAAACAATTGGAGCACGTGAGATGTTTACGGGAATCATCGAGCATCTTGGCATCGTAGAATCCCTCAAAGCGTATGCCGAAGGCGGGCGCCTCACCGTCCACGCGCCAACCATCGCAACCCGTCTGCAAATTTCAAACAGCATCGCCGTGAACGGGTGCTGCCTGACGATTGTAGCGGTCGACAACCATCACTTTTCCGTGGATATTTCCGGGGAAACCCTGCGCAAGACCTCCATCGCCGAATGGAAAGCGGGAACGCAAGTCAATCTCGAGCAGCCGTTAACCGCCGGCAAGGAATTCGGCGGGCATTTTGTCCTCGGCCATGTGGATACCATCGGTCGCGTCGTGCGGCTCGAGCCGGAAGGCGAAAACTGGTGGTATGGCGTGGAGGTTCCCGAATCGTTCACCCGCTACATCGTTCCCCAAGGCTCCATCACCATCGACGGCATCAGCCTGACGGTCGCTAGGTGGGACGGACGCATCGTCGAAGTTGCGGTGATCCCATTCACCTACGAGCACACCAACGTCCGCAATAAAAATCTCACCGAAGCCGTAAATCTCGAAGCCGACATCCTCGGCAAATACATCGAACGCTACCTCGAAGCCCGCAGCTCCAAGAAGCCCTCCAGTAATTTGCGCATCGAGGAATTAATCAGTCAAGGTTTCTGAATCTGTAGCTCATCCCTTAAGGGATGCGAGTTTCCACAGCCCCACCAATCAGGCTCCCACCTGAAAAACCCTCCGGCCTGAAGTCCTAAGCTACAATCTCTCTCTCTTCGATCTCGCCCCGCGCCAATAAAGCCCCAGGCCAATTCCCAGCGCGCCAATCACCCACGCCATCAAACGCAATTGAAATTTCAGCCGGTCGCTCGCGTCCCCAGGCGGGTAGACCGAGAATCCGATCGACAGCAACGTCACCGCAAACGCAATCCCACTGGCGATCCACACCCCTGGAATCCCTCCAGGAATCAGCACCGCGTGGGGATCGGAAGCGCGATCCTTGCGATAACTCAGCCGGATCGCCGCCAGGAACATATACAGGAACGGAATGAAGTAGAGAATAATGGCGGCATCAATCAACTGCTGATACGAATCGCGGGTGGACTGATTGATCTGGCTGATCAAGAGCACGGCGCCGGAAAGCCCGGCCTGAACCAGGATGGAAATATACGGCGTTTTCCACTTGGGATGAATCTTGCCGAACGCCGCAGGCAAATAGCGATCGATGCCGACAACAAACGGCACACGCGCAATTCCCGCCACGGTGCTGCCCACACCCCCCGCGTTGCCCACCGTCACCAGCACGGCAGCGATGACGCCGAGAATTCCCACCTTCAGCAACGTTGAACCAACTGTCAGCGCGTGAAAAACGCCGCTTTTCGGGTCCAGTTCCGCGGCCGGCACCAATGCCAGGATGGCAAAAGTGCCCACGATGTACATGAACGCGATCATCGCTCCGGCGCCGAACACCGCGCGCGGCAACGTGCGCCGCGGGTCGCGTACTTCCTCACTCATGGCGGACACCAGTTCCAGGCCCGTAAACGCAAATGCAATCTGCGACCAGAAATTTACGGTGTCCAGATCGATGCTTGGCATCATGTTGTGCCAGGTAAAGTGCGTCGCCGATCCGTGGCGAAAGTAGGCCACCACCGCGATCACCACCAGCATGGTCAGCGGCACGTAGGTGCCAACGCCCCCGGCGTTCTGCAGCCACTTTCCGATGTTCAAGCCAATGATGTTGAGCAGGACGGCGACCAGCAGCAGCGCCAGCGAAACCAGCAGTAGAAACGTGGTGTCTTGTGAAAGCCGCGCCCCCTTTTCTCCCAGGATGTACGCGCTCATCGAAGCGCTCGCCAGCAGCAAGCCCGGAAAATAAAAAATGGTGTACACCCAGTAAGTCCAGCCCGCTACGAACCCGTGAAAATCCCCGAACGCTTCTTTCGCCCACACGTACAACCCGCCCTCTTCCGGAAATCGCGAAGAAAGCTCGTTGATGACAAACGCCCCGGGAACGAAAAAGAAAACCGCCGCAATCACCCACAAGCTGATCGACGAGGTTCCGTTATGCCCCGCCGCAGCAATCCACCGCGGTCCGAGAACCGTGGCGATGTTGAACAGCAGCACATCCCAGAAACCCATGGTCTTCCGAAGTTGTGATTTGGGGTCGAGAGCAACCGGAGCGCCACCGCTCACAGGGTCACATCCAGGGCGGGAATCAGTTCATCCTGCAATAGAAAATCGCGCAAGAAAGGATCCTTGGAACCTTGAAAATCGGCCCAGGAGGAAAAGACCTGCGCATGGCCGTCCTGCAAAAATACAACCGTGTCTGCCAGCCGCCGGGCCAGATGCGTGTCGTGGGTTACCACGATCGAAGTCTTATGGAAGGTTTCTTTCAGCCGTAGAATCAAGTCGCCCATATGTCCGGCCATGATCGGATCGACCATCGTCGTCGGCTCGTCGTACAAAATGGCTTCCGGATTTTGCGCCAGCGCCCGCGCAATCGAAACCGCGCGCTTCGTCCCCGTGGAAAGCTCGCTGGGGATCTTGTCCATCACATCTTCCACTTCCAGCATGTGCGCGAGTTTCTCAACATACCCATCTATGTCTTCGCCCGTCAGGCCGGGCTGCCCCGCGAGCGGGAAAGCGATGTTTTCCGCCACGGTCAGCGAATCAAACAGCGCGCCCGACTGAAAAACCATGGTGACTTTCCCGCGAATGTCCGCGAATTCCCGTTCGCTGCAACGCGTTATATCCTTGCCGTCAATCAAAATGCTTCCGGAATCGGCCTTCAAGAAACCCATAATGTGCTTCAAGGCAACTGATTTGCCCACGCCGCTGCGCCCCATGATCACGCAAGTTTCCCCGCGTTTCACCTTGAAACTGACGTTGTGCAGCACCACGCGCTCGTCGAACGCCTTGCACACGTCGCGAAATTCAAAATAATATTCCGCGGCGTCCGCCTTGATCTCGCCGCTCAGTCCAACCGTTTTCAGCTCTTCGCTCATCGATTTTCTACGTCACTCATCATTGCAGCCGGGGTCCCCCACCTCGCGCTTCGAACACCCTGCGCGCTTCCTCGAAATCTTCCCGCGTATTCATGTTCCAAAACAATCGCCCATCGCTATCAAATCGTTTCCAGGCCGACTCGTCAAGCACTTCCATGCGCAAACGTTTCATCGCTTCCGTCACTTTGCGCACGCCGCCGTCGAACGCAGCCTGCACCCTGGCAGCTCCGTCTGTTCTCCAGCAGCCGCACAGCGGCTCCAGTCCGTTCTTGGACTCTGGCACAATCACTTCGGCTTTGCTGATTGCGGTCCGCTCGCAGAGAGAAACCAGCCACTCGCGTGTCAGGAACGGCATGTCGCAACCGAGGATCAGCGCGAACGCATGCGCTTCCGCTCCTTTCGCTCGAGCCTCCTGGAGAGTCCGGGAAAGTCCGTCGGCGTGATAAAGAGCCGTCAGGATGCCGCCCAGCGGTCCCTGGCCGGGCCACTTGTCGGCGATAACCGGCACGGGAGCATCTGGATATTTCTCCGTCGGAGCGACGATGCGCACGGTCTTGCAAGTCGCGGCAAGAAGTTCGCACGTGCGCGTCAGCATGGTCTTGCCCGCCAGCTCAACCAGCGCTTTATCCGTGCCAAATCGCGTGCTCCCGCCGCCCGCCTGCACGTATCCGAAGACGCTCATTCGTTGTCCTCCGGAATTTCCTGCCCGGGCCGCCGGATGCCCAGTTCCCGCAACCGCTCCTGCAAGCTCTGCCGGTGCAGGCCGATGGTGGCCGCCGTCCGCGAAATGTTCCAGCGATGCGCCCCGAGTTGCCGCAACAGGTAAGCCACTTCAAATTTGCGCTTGGCCTCGCGAAAATCCTTTTCCTGCAGTCCGAGGTCTTCGCCGTCGTCGCCGCTCTTCGGCAAAACCGGCATGCCATGGAGAACTTCATCCGGAAGATCGCCGGCGCCAAGCTCCTCACCGCTTGAGAGAACCAAGCTCCGCTCAATGGCATTCTTCAATTCCCGAATATTGCCGGGCCAGTCGTAGCGCTCCAATGCCTTCAGCGCATCTTTGCCGAGCCGCGGAGTACGCCCAAGGCGCGAGCCATGCAATCGCAAAAAGGCCTCTGCAAGAACCGCGATGTCCTCCTTGTGCGCCCGCAGCGGCGGCAATTCAATCGTCACCACCCGCAAGCGATAGAAAAGGTCCTCGCGAAATTTGCCGTCGCGAATCGCCAGCGGCAGATTGCGGTGCGTCGCGCTGATCACCCGCGCGTCCACGGGAATCGATTGCGTGCCACCAAGCCGCTCGACCGTACGATTTTCCAGCGCCCGTAAAACCTTCGATTGCGTCACCGGATTCATGTCCCCGATTTCGTCCAAAAACAACGTGCCGCCGTGAGCTTGCTCGAAGCGCCCCTTCTTCTGTTGCGCCGCCCCGGTAAACGCGCCCCGCTCATAACCAAAAAGTTCCGATTCGATCAGCGTCTCCGGAAGCGCCGCGCAATTCACCGCCACATACGCCTTGCCCTGGCGCTGCGAGCGCGCGTGAATCTCTTGCGCGAGCAAATC
Source organism: uncultured Acidobacteriota bacterium (assembly GCA_963781995.1). Classification (GTDB taxonomy): domain Bacteria; phylum Acidobacteriota; class Terriglobia; order Acidiferrales; family UBA7541; genus Acidiferrum. The sequence goes on from CAWAHR010000002.1 coordinate 1,111,994, forward strand.
CTTGCCGGTCCCGCTTTCCCCAAGAATCAGCACGGTCGAATCGGTGGGCGCCACGCGGTCCGCCATCTCAAAAGCCTTGCGCATCGCCGCGGCCCGCCCAATCATCTGCCCAAAATGTCCATCAGTAGCCACCCGGCGGCGCAGCGTCTCGTTTTCTTGCTCCAGGCCGGCAAGTTTCAGCAGATTCGCAACCCGTTGACGAAGCTCTTCCAGCTCGAAGCCCTTCACCAGATAGTCGGCCGCGCCCAATTGCAGTGCTTCAACGGCGGTTCTTGCTGTGTCCAACGCGGATGCCATCAGCACCGGCAACTCATTCCCTTCCTGCCGCAACCATTTCAGGAACGCCAGGCCGTCTTCGCCGGGCAGCACCACGTCCAGCAGCAATAGATCCGGCTTATCCGACAGCAGCGCCGAGCGCGCCGCACCCGCAGAATCCGCCTCCACGATGCGATAGCGGCTTTCCAACGCCCGCCGCAGCGCGTAACGCGAAGCCGGCTCGTCATCCACGATGAGAATCGTTTTCATCCAACGTGCTCCTTCTTGCGGGAGGGCACGACTTCAGCTTGCCCTGAGCGGAGCCGAAGGGTCGTGGCATTGTCGCTGCAATATTACCCGGCTTTAGCTGCTAAGATTTGCCCTTTCACGGAACACGCTCTAACGGAAAGTTCAGCGTTATCTCCGTGCCTCGCCCATCCCCCACCGGGCTCTTGATCTCGAGCGACCCGCCAACTTCCTGCAACCGCCGGTCGACAATCGCCAAGCCCAGCCCGGTCCCGCGTGCCTTGGTGGTGAAAAAAGGTCGCAGCACTTTCGCCTGGTCGGCAACAGAAATTCCCGCGCCATCGTCTTCCACGGAAACGCGGTAGAATTTTTCAAAAGGGCCCAGGGATACGCGCACATGCCCGCCATCCGGCGCCGCCTCAATGGCATTCAACACCACATTCGAAAGGATGTCGTTGGCAGCTTCTTCGCTGATCGCAGCCCACACCTCCCCATCGGCATTCGCAAACTGCAACGAAACGCGCCTTTCGTCCGCCGAGTGTCGGAGCATGTTCGCAACCGTCTCCGTCACCTGGCGCAGGTCGCAACTCTGCACTCCGCCCCCAGTCCTGGCCCCCGGCCGGCTGAATTGCAGCAACTGATTGAGCCGCGCGGAAAGCCGGTTGATCTCCTCTAGCACCATCTGCGTTTCCTGCCGCAACGATGCGGGCAGTTCCGCCCCCTCCAACTGCACCTGCAAAATCGTCTTGATCGACCCCAGTGGATTCTTCAGATTGTGCGAAATACTCGCCGCCATCTGCCCAACCAGCGCCAATCGCTCGCGTTCCGCCAGTTCCCTTTCCAGTTGTAGCTTCTCCTCAATCAACCGGCAAAGGTCAAACGCCCCCGGCAGTTGCTCGCACAAAAACTCCAGTGCCGCATAAGTCTCCCCCGAAATCATCGCCCCATAAGCATGTACTTTCAGCGTCCCCAGGTGTTCCTGGCCCCGCAAGATTTCGAACGCGTCCAAGGAGCCGCCGCTTCCCTCCGCTCGCGCAACGGGCGTCTTTCCAGCCAGGCCCAGCTCTAGCTTTACATCCGCCAATTGCAGCTGTTCGGCGATCCACCGCTCGCTGAATGTAAGCAATTTGCCTTGGTCCCCAAGCCGCGCCACTTCGTTGATTGGTCCCATCAACTTCTGAGCGCGATCCACCTCGGTCTGTGCCGTCCGTCGAAGCGAACGTCTCATCAACCGTTGCAACGGCTCAAAAAACACCACTGGCAAGAACAGCAATAGCGCCGCGGAAGCCTCCGGCGGCAGGTACGGCTCCAGCCACAGGCTCGCACGCCGCACAAAGCTCAGGTACAGCAGCGCAACAAAAATCCCGAACACGGCGTAGATCAGGTTTCTCTGCCGCCCGATCTGCAAAAAATTAGCTCGCTGAACTCCGAAGAGCAGCTTGGCGAGCGGCTCGAGCGCGAACAGGACGACCAAGACGTAGAAAATCCTCGCACTCGCTCCATTGCCGGTCCGCTCCGCGAAAAAAAGACCCACCAGGAAAATCGGCAACATCACAAAAACCCGACTGAGCCCTTTGTGAAATTTCCGCTGCCCTTCGTCCGGAGCAGACTTCGCGAATCGCCACTGCCAGTAAGCCGCAAACAAAATCGCACCGATCAACCACGCCTCGAACCCCGCTCCCAACTGCGCCGAAGGAGCTTCGAATCGAATCCCATCCTTCGCCCCTAAAATCGCCACCAACCGGGGAAACAGGATCGCGGCAGGCAGCCACGCGGCCACCGCCAACCATCCGATTTTTTCCCGCCCTGCAGCAAGCAGCCCACGCACCGAAGCATATTCCGCATGCAGGTGCACCACCAGCGCCGGCACGAACCACAAGCCGAGGTACAAAAATGTCCAGGCGAATCGCAACAGCCCCGCCGGCGCCGCACCGTAGTAGAGACTTGCATTGAGCGCCAGCAAGCTGCTCCCGAAAAAGCACGTCAACGCCAGGCACAGGAAGAAGAACACCCGCTCAAAATTCCGTTGCCGCCGATGGCCCACGATCACCACCATCCAAAAAAATGGCAGCAGCGTTCCAGCGGTCAGCACAATCAATCGGACATACACGAACCAGTGCATGGCTCTCCCACGCGCGAGTGTATAGCTCACGGAAATGCAGGGCAATGGCCAAGTGCAAGGAAAATCTGGCATCTTCATGTAACTGTAAATAAATGAGTTAGTTCCACAATGGCATGAGAAATTTTAGCGCCATCTACTCAGATTGCCGGAATTTTGCTTGACTTGACCGCATTTCTTGCTATATTAGCAGTCGGTGCCGAGGAGTGCTAAGTTCCTTTCCGCCCTCCTCACCCAATTATCTAATTCTTACCGTTAGATCACCTATGGAGGTTTTTCAAAGATGGCAGTCAATCTGACACCGCTACACGACCGTGTGATCGTGAAGCGCATTGAAGAGAAGGAAACCGTCAAGGGCGGGATCATCATACCTGACTCCGCGAAGGAAAAGCCGCAAGAGGGCGAAGTCATCGCCGTCGGTGCCGGCAAGCGCGAGAAGGGCGAACGCATCCCCCTGGACGTCAACGTTGGCGACCGTGTGCTGTTCGGCAAGTACAGCGGCAGCGAAATCAAAATCGACGGCGAAGAACTGCTGATCCTCCGCGAGGAAGAAATTCTCGCCAAGCTCGGCGGCGCCGCCAAAGCAGCCAAGAAGTAAGCGAGATGACAGTGAACAGATAGCAGTTGACGGGAACCAACAACGCGATCCGCGCTTCCTGATCTCTGATATCTGATTACCGTGATCCAGATTCGCGCAGCAAAAAAAGATCTCAAATCGAAGCAGCTAGTCACAAAATCAGGAGGAAAGTACCAATGGCGAAGCAGATTGTTACCGGAGAGAATTCCCGCCAAGCGATTCTACGTGGCGTGAACGCCCTCGCGGACGCGGTTAAGATCACCCTCGGCCCCAAGGGCCGCAATGCGGTGATCGAAAAGAAGTTCGGCGCGCCCATCATCACCAAGGACGGCGTGACCGTTGCCAAGGAAATCGAACTGCGCGACCCTCTCGAGAACATGGGCGCCCAGATGGTTCGCGAAGTCGCCAGCAAGACCAGCGACGTGGCCGGTGACGGCACCACCACCGCAACCGTTCTGGCTCAGGCCATCTTCCGCGAAGGCGTCAAGACCGTTGCCGCCGGCGCAAGCCCCACGGCCCTCAAGCGCGGCATCGACAAGGCCGTCGAAGTCGCCGTCGAGGAAATCAAAAAACTCCACAAAGACGTCAAGGGCGACATGATCGCCCAGGTTGGCTCCATTTCCGCCAACAACGACAAGCAGATCGGCGGCATCATCGCCGAAGCCATGAAGAAGGTCGGCAAGGACGGCGTCATCACCGTGGAAGAGTCCAAGACCATGGACACCACTCTGGAAGTCGTCGAAGGCATGCAGTTCGATCGCGGCTACCTCTCCCCCTACTTCATCACCGATATGGACCGCCAGGAAGTAGTCCTCGAAAACGCGCTGATCCTCATCCATGAGAAGAAAATCAGCTCGATGAAGGACCTGCTTCCCCTGCTCGAGCAGATTGCCAAGCTCGGCAAGCCGCTCATCATCATCGCCGAAGACGTCGAAGGCGAAGCCCTCGCCACCCTCGTGGTCAACAAGCTGCGCGGCACCCTGCAATGCGCCGCTGTCAAGGCTCCTGGCTTTGGCGATCGTCGCAAGGCCATGCTTGAGGACATCGCGGTGCTGACCGGCGGTAAGGCCATCACCGAAGACCTCGGCATCAAGCTGGAAAACGTCAAGATCGAGGACCTCGGCCGCGCCAAGAAGACCACCATCGACAAGGACAACACCACCCTCGTCGAAGGCGCCGGCAAAGCCAGCGAAATCGAAGGACGCGTCAAGCAGATCCGCATGCAAGTGGAAAACACCACTTCCGATTACGACCGCGAGAAGTTGCAGGAGCGGTTGGCCAAGCTCGTCGGTGGCGTTGCAGTCATCAAGGTGGGCGCGGCAACTGAAACCGAGCTGAAGGAAAAGAAGGCTCGTGTCGAGGACGCCATGCACGCCACCAAGGCGGCTGTCGAGGAAGGCATCGTTCCCGGCGGCGGAGCAGCTCTGTTGCGCTGCCTCACCGCACTCGACAAGCTGAAGCTGCACGACGACGAAGCGGTCGGGGTTGGCATCGTGAAGCGGGCGCTCGAAGAGCCCTGCCGTCAGATCGCCCTCAACGCCGGCTTCGAAGGCGCTGTGGTTGTCGGCAAAATCCGCGAGTCCAAGGACGAAAACTTTGGATTCAACGCCGACACCGGCGAATATGTTGACCTCGTCAAGGCTGGCGTCATTGACCCGGCCAAGGTCACTCGCCTCGCTCTGCAGAACGCCGCGTCCATCGCCGGCCTCATGCTTACCACCGAAGCGCTGGTGGCCGAGCTCAAGGAAGACGACAAGAAGGGCGCAACTGCCGGCGGCCCCGGTGGCCCAGGCGGCATGGGCGGCATGTACTAAACCGTTCGTCCAACCAATAGCTCAAAGAGGGCGGCCGCTGTTCCGGTCGCCCTCTTTTCTTTGCGCGTGGCCCCTGTGTACAGTACTGGACAACTTGCGCGCCAGATCATTCCGCGACCATCGGCGAAAAATTTTCGCGGACAAGATTGCACTCATCGAGACAGTTTTACATGGCCATTCGGACAGGCTAATTAACCTCTAATCTGTCACCGAAGTTGGCATCTAAGTGACTCATTCACGGGTACTAAGAACTTCCCAAGGCGGCCTAGTAGACGCTCTTTGGCATTAAAAATGCCCTATCAAGCTCGACATGACTACGAATCCCGTTGCTTCGAATGACGATTGTGAATTAAATCCGGCTCCTGGAACTCGACTAAATCGCTTCACGGCCCGCTTATTCCGTATTTTCACCGTGCTCAGTGCGCTGGTGCTGCTGGCCCTTTTTGCCGGAGTTGCACTGATGCTAGGCGTTGGTCACTGGCTGGTGAAACAGGATTCCTTGGAAAAAGCCGATGCCATCGCTGTTCTCAGCGGCAATTTTCCCGCCCGCGCGTTTGAAGCGGCGGCGCTCTACCGCAACGGCTACGCCCGCGAAATCTGGCTGACGCGTCCTGGCCCGCAATACGAAGATGTGCTGGAGGACATGGGCATTCATTATCCAGGCGAAGCCGATTTTAATTTTCAGGTGCTCCGCCGCCAGGGTGTTCCCGCCAAAGCGATTCACATCCTGGACAGCCCTATCGTCAACACCGCGGACGAACTGAATGTAATCGGCTCCGCGCTTCACCAAGAAGGTGCTGCCTCCGTGATTGTGGTGACCGACAAAGCGCACACCCGCCGCGTGCGTACCCTTTGGACCGATTACCAGGCCTCGCGCGGAAAGGCCATCGTGCACGGCATCGCCACCGATGAGTTTGATCCTTCCGCCTGGTGGAATAGCACCGAGAGCACGCGTCAAGTGCTTCACGAACTCCTCGGCATGATTAATGTCTGGGCTGGCTTGCCGATGCGCTCCGTCTTGCCTGCTCATGGAGCGCTGGTTGCCAACGAGCCCGCCGAGGCGACTCCCAAGCTCCTCCACGTTGATACCCCAAAGTCGCCTTCCCGAGCCGCCGACTGATCAGTATCTCTCCTCCGCAAAATTCTGCCGCGAGGAAAACCGCAAGCCCCGAAACCCGGCTTAGGTTCCCATGTAGGATACGTGTACGTACACGCCGGTATGCACGTTATACAGCATGTACCAGCCGATATGGTCCGGATCCTCATACACAACAAAGTCGTCGCCGCAATCCCAACACCAATCCGCGCAAATCGGCCAATCCCAATCCGCTACCTGAAAGTAAAATCCGCCAGGGAACCAGAATCGATGATGATCCCGGTCGACCCGCTCAATGTGGTAGCGGTAGTTCGCCCCGAAATGCTCAAAGTGGCCGTGCTCGAACGGGTGGTCCAAATGGAAGCGCTTGTCGTCCGGGCGGTCGTGGCCGTACCAATGATCGTTGCTGACGTGCTGGGTCTCGTTAATCTTGCCATTTACATGCTTATCCACTTCTGGTTTCGCATGTGACTCATCACGCCGCACCGGCGCCGGAGGGATATGTCCCTGATTGGCACGCGGCGCCGTTTCTCGCGACGCGGAGTGCTGCTCCTGCGGATGTCCTCCCTCGGGATGCTGCGCCGACACCATCGTACTTCCGACCAGCATAGCCGCCCCCAGCAACAACGGCGATTGCAGTTTCATCAGTTCCTCCTTGGCTTACGCGACTCAGTCGGGTTTGGGCCCACACGCGAAGTTGCCTTTAGTCTATATCGTGCCCTGCCAAAAATTCATCGGGGGCTTACCCGCACTTCTACCCAAGGGCAAATCCACACGCAGACACTAATCGATTGGCCAAGGGTCACCCCTCGCAAAGGGTGGCTTCGAATTGTTTCAGCGTTTTTGCGACATGCACGCTTCGATCTCTTCTGCGGTAAAAGGCACGTTCGGCGTCAGCACTTCCGCCCCGTCCTTGCCGATCAGGTACATGTCTTCCAGGTAGTAGCCCTGCCCGCCAATCGAAGCGATGGGCTCAAAATCAATGACCATTCCTGTCTTGAGCGCCCCCTCGATGTACCCAGCATCCAGATTCATGGTGTGCATCTGCCAGTAGGGCACGTTCTTGCGATCCGACCACGCTTTGATGGCTTGCCTGGCAAGCTCACTTCTTGCCGTGTCCTGATGGCGAAGCAGTTCCGTCTTCCAGGTTTCAAATGCTTGATCTTCCGTGATTCCCTCTCGAAATGTTTTCGCGGTAGCCAGATACGCCTCCACGAAAATATTCCAAATCTCTCGTTGCTCTTCCGTATAACGCCCGGAAACCGGCACCGTTCTCCCCAAATCGCCTTGATAGTGCTGCCATTCGCAACCCACGTCCAGCCGGACCAGGTCGCCGGAAGCCATCACCGCATCCAGGTGGTCGTAGCGCGTCTCAGACTCAAACGGCTTCGGAAACACCCCGTTCGCGCCGGACATCGCCCACGGCCAAAACGAAATGCCGCGTGCCCCCGCCTTCCAGCATGCGCTTTCCACCGCAACCTCCACGTTACGCTGCGAAACTCCGGGGCGGATTGCCTGCATCCCTGCAAGGACCGCAGAGACGGTCGCGCGGGCCGCTACGCGGGATGCCCGCTGTTCGCTGGGACTCTCCACAGCCATTAGCGAATACAATCGTGTCCCCGTAGGCTGAAAACTTGCCCCCTTAACTTTGTTCGACAGCACTTGGATCCACGCCGGAGCTCGGGCATCTTTCAAGAGAGCAACCTCCGCGGGCAGCTCCGCTTCCCCGCGTTCATAGTAGATTTTTTCACCAGCGGAGGCTCGTTGAGTCAGAAACGCTTCCAACTCCGTCCAGTCCACAACATGATCCAGGCCCAGCCTGCGCGCCGCCGCATCCCCGGCTTCGACCTCGCGAGTCTCGTACCGCTGAGGCGGCGGCAGAAAAAGCCAACGCTCGCCGCGCTTCCCATCAATCGCCAGGATCGCGCCGGGCGAATTTTCCAGCCCGGTCAAATAATAAAAGGCCGCTCGCTCGCGATACCCATCGGCAACGAATCCCGGGACCAGGTTCGAGTGCAGCAGCAACACACCGTCAGGGAAAGCCTTGGCGGCGCGCTCCCGCCGCTCTTTCAGCTCCCTCAAATCCGCAGCCCGGCTCGGCAAAGCAGGCGCAAAAATCAACCAAAGGCCCACGAGCAGCAATATTGTGCGCTTCATCGCCGCCTACCCTACCACGTCGCCGCGGGCGGCCACAATCGCCCCGCTTCCTTGCTCCTATTCCGCACCTTCGATAGACTTGCCCAAGTCACATCGAGCTCCTCAGGGGGGAGCCCGTCACATGCCAGGATTATTGCAGCGGCTCATGCCGCGGGATGGCGATTTCTTCGTCCTCTTCCGCAAACAAGCGGAAAATATCGTCAGCGGCGCTACCGCTTTCACCAGCATGCTGGAGCACTACACCGGCGTGCCCGAACAGGTGCAGGGCGTGAAGGCCATCGAGCACCAGGGCGACGAAATCACCCACCAGATCTTCCGCAAACTCAACCAGACCTTCATCACCCCGTTTGACCGCGAGGACATGCACGAGCTCTGCGGCACCATGGACGATGTCATCGATCTGATTGACGCCGCCGCCAGTCGTTTCGTTCTCTATCGCGTCCTCACCGTCCGCCAGGGCACCATCGAACTGGCCAAGGTGCTCGCCGCCGCCACCGCCGAACTTTCCTGCGCCGTCCACGCCATGGAGTCCCCCGACAAGGCCTTGCAGCACGTCATCGAAATCAACCGCCTGGAAAACGAGAGCGACCGGATTTGCCGCACCCTCATCGCCCAGCTTTTCGAGGAAGAAAAAGATCCGGTCCAAATCATTAAGTGGAAAGAAATCTTTGAAGTGATCGAAACCGCCGTTGATAAGTGTGAAGACGTCTCGAATGTCATCGAGAGCGTCATCTTGAAGAACGCCTGATCCCGTGAGCCGATTCACCCTCGTTCTGATCACTGTCTTTTTGACCCTGGCCTTTGAATTCTCCAATGGCTGGCACGATGCCGCCAACTCCATCGCCACGGTGGTCTCCACGCGCGTGCTCACCCCGTTTCGCGCCGTTCTTTGGGCGGCTTTCTGGAACTTCATCGCCGCATTCGTTTTCGGCACCGCGGTGGCCGCCACCATCGGCAAAGGCATGGTGCACATCGAGATGGTCAACGAGAAGGTTCTCCTCGCCGGCCTTCTCGGTGCCATCATCTGGAATCTCCTTACCCTCATTCTCGGCTTGCCCACCAGCTCCTCGCATGCGCTCATGGGAGGCTATGGCGGCGCCGCAGTCGCTCATGCAGGCTTCCACGCGTTGATTCTGCACGGTTGGACCATGCCGGTGCTTTTCATTTTTCTTTCTCCAATTATCGGCATGGGGGTGGCCATCCTGGCCACCGTCGTCACCACCTGGATCGTGAAGGATCAACGCCCGCGTCGCGTGGATCGCTGGTTTCGAAGGCTGCAGCTGATTTCTGCCGCAGGCTATAGCCTCGGCCACGGCACCAATGACGCCCAAAAGGGCATGGGCATCATCACCGCCGCGTTGGTGGCCGGCGGTTTGATGAAAGACTATTCCGTCCCTTACTGGGTCATCATCTGCTGTCACCTGGCGATGGGCGGCGGCACCATGGCCGGCGGCTGGCGCATCATCAAAACCATGGGGCAGCGCATCACCAAGTTGACCCCCTTTGGCGGATTCGCCGCGGAGAGCGCCGGGGCGCTTACATTGTTCACCACCGCGCGCTTTGGTATCCCAGTCAGCACCACCCACACCATCACCGGCGCGATTGTCGGCGTCGGTGCTGCCCACCGCCTGACCGCGGTGCGTTGGGGCATCACCCAACACATCGTCGTGGCCTGGCTGCTGACCATTCCGGGCGCCGCCCTTCTCGGTGCGGGCCTCTATCGCTTTCTCCTCCCGCTCTTGCGTTAAGTACAATGCGCGGCACCGGAGTGCTGCCAGCGGTATCCTTGCTTCGCTGGCTTCTTGACCGTTACACCCGCGTTGCTTAGTATCAAACAGCCATGTCGGATCGCGAGTCGCGGGTCGGTCAGACCCTTTCCCATTACAACATCACGCGCAAGATAGCCAGCGGAGGCATGGGCGTTGTCTATGAAGCCGAAGACACCCGTCTGGGCCGACGCGTCGCCCTGAAATTCCTGCCCGAGCAGATGGCCCAAAACACCCAGCTCAGCGAACGCTTCCAGCGCGAAGCGCGCGCCGCCTCCGCTCTCAATCACCCCAATATCTGTACTATTCATGCGATCGAACAGATCGAAGGGCAAAACTTTCTGGTCATGGAGCTCCTCGAAGGGCAAACCCTCGCGCAAATGCTCGGCCGCGTCACTTTCACCATGGATCGGCTTCTCCCCATCGCCACGCAACTTGCCGACGCCCTCGAATCCGCCCACGCCAAAGGCATTGTGCATCGTGATATCAAGCCCGCCAACATCTTCCTGACCGACCGCGGTGGAGTGAAAATCCTGGACTTCGGCCTGGTTAAAATCGAGCCGGACGATCTACAGCCCAACGAACAAAACTCCACCAAGATCGAGCCCCAGCACCAGCTCACTTCGCCGGGCGTCGCCATGGGCACCGCCTCCTACATGTCGCCGGAGCAGGCCCGCGGCCAACTCGTGGACGCGCGAACGGATCTCTTCTCCCTCGGATCCGTGCTCTATCAAATGGCCGGGGGAGTGTTGCCTTTCGCCGGCGATACTTCCGCGGTGATATTTGATTCGATTCTGAATCGCGACCCTGAGCCGGTGGACAAACTCAATCCCGCCCTGCCCGCGGAATTTGCGCGCATCCTTTCCAAGCTGCTGGAAAAGGACCGCACTCTACGCTGCCAGTCGGCCACCGAACTCAAGACCGACCTCAACCGCTTGAAACGCAATCTAGATTCCGGCGTTAAGCGCGCCGCCGAGCTTACCGAAACAAAATCCGGCATCCCCAAGCCATCCGCAAAATCCGTGGCCGTCCTCTATTTTGAGAACCTCAGCGGCGTCAAGGAAGATGAATATCTGCGCGACGGCATTACCGAAGACATCATCACCGAACTTTCCAAAATCCGCGGCCTCAACACCTTCTCCCGCCCCACCGTTCTGGCATTCCGCGACAAATCCGTCACTCCCTCGCAGATAGGCAACCTCCTGAGAGCTGCCTTCGTCCTCACCGGCACCCTGCGCCGCGCCGGCAGCCGCCTTCGTATCACCACCCAACTCGTCGACGCACAAACCGATTTCCCGTTGTGGTCGGAGCGCTATGACCGCGAGATGAAAGACGTTTTCGAAATGCAGGACGAAATCGCCCGCAAAATCGCCGAAGCCCTCCGGGTCACCTTGTCCGAGCAGGAACTCGAAGACCTGGCCACCAAACCAACGGAAAATCTGCAAGCTTACGATCTTTATCTCCGCGGCAAACGCTATGCTCGCCGCCAGACTCGCCAGGACCTCGAGTTCGCCCTGCAAATGTTCGAAAATGCCGTGGCCATGGACCCCAGTTTCGCCCTCGCCTACGCCGCCTGCGCCAACGCCTGCGCCATGTTCTATTGCAACTACAGCCGCGACGCCATTTGGGTCGAGCGCGCCCGCAACGCCTCCGGCAAAGCCGTGGCCCTGCGCTGGGATTTGCCCGAAGTGATGGTCAGCCAGGCCTGGGTGCTTTATGCCACCGAGCTTCACGACGAAGCCGTGCGCATGGTGCAAAAAGCCATCGAGCGCAAACGCGATTGCGAAGGCTCTTACTATCTCCTCTGCCGCGCCCTGTTTTCCGCCGGCCGCTACCAGGAAGTGGTGGATGTAATGGAAACCGCACTTGAAGTCAGCGGCGAAGACTACAACGTCTATGTTCCGGTTGCCAATTCCCTGGGCGCCCTCGGCAAAAAAGACGCCCACAGGAATCTCTTGCATCGCCGCATCGGCGCGCTTGAAAACCATTTGAAGCAGGTCCCGGAAGACGCCCGCGCGCGCGTCCTGATGGCCACCGATTACGCGGAACTCGACCGCGTGGATGATGCCATCCGCGAATTGAACATGGCCATCACCCTGCGCGCCAACGAAGCCTCCATTCTCTACAACGCCGCCTGCACCTACGCCATCCTGAAACGCAAGCGCGAAGCCCTGGAGACCATCAAGAAAGCCTGGGAAGCGGGCTTCAAGGATGCCGTCTGGGCCCGCCGCGACCCGGACTTGGCGCTGCTCCAGGACGATCCCGAGTTTCTGCGCCTCTACCCCCTTGCAGCGGATTCCGCTCCGGAGAGCTCCGAGACCAAAGCGGTTTAAAAAATCTTCCCTTTGTGCAAAAAGAGCGAAGCCCGGGACATTGCCCGGGCTTCGTCTGGTTCAGGGGTCCCGAGGATGGCGCCACAAAATATCGCCAACCTCGGTGGTGGGTCAGGGTTTAGTTGGGTGGGTTGGTGTTGCGTGGCGTACTGCGGAGACCTTGCCCGCGGAATGCTCTGCGGCGCTCTTCAGCAGCGTGCAGATGAATTCGCGATGGCTGCGCGGGCGCAATTTAAGTTCGATCAACAGCGCGCGTATCTCTGCCGTCTTCGGATATCGCGCATCGCGATTCGCCGCGGGCATTTTCTTAGCTGCCGGCTTCTTTCTCTCGGTTTCAGTGTATTCGATCACGGCGTGCATGGGCCCTCCTGGTCGTCCCGTTCGTCTCTGGGGCCCTCGAGGGGTTTCCGGGGCCCGTGACAGTGCGCACTTTGCTCCAAAACAGGACTCAGGACAATACCCGCGGGGTGAACAAGTGGTGGATTCCAGATGAACCGGAAAGTTGTCGCAACTTATTGACAATACAGTATCTTATTGAATGACTCCGAAACGTGCTTCATCTCCCTCTTTCATCGCCTCGCAGGTACTCCTCGCGATTCCGCTCTGAAACCTTTCCGGAGTTTGCTATAGTCCCAAAACTCAATTAGCTATGACTTCTCCAAATAACTCCGACGTCACGCGCAGGCTGCGATTCGGGCCCTACTCCACGGATCTCCGCACCGGCGAGCTCTACAAACGCGGCAAGAAAATCAAAGTGCAGCAACTTCCCATGCAAGTTCTGGCAGCATTGCTCGAAAAGCCTGGAGAAGTCATCGCGCGCGAAGAACTGAAATCTCGCCTCTGGCCGGCGGACACCTTTGTGGATTTCGAGCACGGCCTGAACACCGCCATCAAAAAGCTGCGCCTGGCTTTGGGAGACAATTCCGCAAAGCCCAAGTACATCGAAACCCTCCCGAAAAAAGGCTACCGCTTCAACGGTCAATTGGAAGAAGCTGGCGGAAAATCGCCGGCGAAACCGCCGCGGCCCACGGCGCTGGCCGGGAAAATATTCGTGGTCTGCGCGGAAGGGGAAATCGAGTGCATCGTCGCGCCATTGGACGAAATGGCCCTCGGCGAGTGGCAGCGCCTCCTCTCGCTTCACGACGACGTCGGCATCTCCATGATGATCGCCAACAATCGCCTGCTGCTGATCGAAGTGGGAAAGCCCGTCCGGGTGCTGGCGGCCGACGGCTCTCACGGCTGGTGCGAAGCCCGCATCCTCGATGGCGAACACTACGGAAAAACCGCCCTGCTCCCTCGCAAATCCCTGCGCCCGCAATAACTCCAGCCTTCCAGCCCTAGGGGTTTCTGCTGCCACAGCACAATCGCGCCAATGGAATGAATCCCCCCCTAAATGGAATCACCAACAACCACCGCGCAAATTATCGAATGTTGGACCCGGTCGACGTCTTCGCCGCATCGGCCAGCCTCATCACCAACACCTGCCCATTGGAATGAAACGAGCCTCCCGTCGCTGTCTTGGCTTCCTGCAGAGGATTCCTCGGCAGAAAGTGAGTCACTTCGGCCACTAACCCAGTGCTCGAAATGGTCTTCTGCACAAAGTCGCGCTCCAGATCGATGTCGGGATCGATCTTATGCGTAAGTTTATTGTTCCTCTGATCTTTCTCGAATCCGATGTCATGCGTGGCCGCGCCCACCCACAGCATCTGTCCGTTCACCCTGAACGACGCCTTCCAAATCCGCAAGTGATTCCGCGAAGCCACCACGGTGATCGGCTCGGCGTGCGCCCAGCCATAATCCTGCGGTCGCCCGAACAGATAAAGCTGGCTCATCGGCATCGTCAAATACGATTCTTTCGACATGCTGGCGATGAATCCCGCCAGCACCGTCTCCGTTACATCCGCGTCCACCTTCACCCAGCCGGCGTTCGTAAACACCTTCTTCATCTGATCTTCATCGCCGAGGATCAGAAAATTCACCATGTCCCCCGCATTCCCTTGTTTATCTCCGATGCGCCGGGGAATCTTCTCGAAGAGCGCGTTATCAATCCCCGGCATGCTGGAAACTTCCTTGGCCACTTCCCGCAGAACGGTAGAATCGGCCGCGTAAACTTCCACCTTCACCGCATAGGAGCCCGTCCCGGTATCCGCATCCGACTGGTTTATCCCCACCGCCAATTTCCCGCTGACTGGCGCGGCAATCTCCTTCTTCGCCCCAATCACAAACGGCTGCGCGATGTCCGCGTCGCCAATTCTTCCGATCACTGCGCCGCGTCCCACCTGGTTATCCGGCAGGATGCGAATCAAGTCCTTGAAACCCCGCGTCAATCCCTCCGGGCCGTTGTCCGCCTTGGCGTCGGAATAGCGCAAGGAACCTTCCGCGGTCACCCTGATGACCTGCCCCGGCTGCAAGCTGATTCCCGTGTCTGTCCAGACGGTTCCGCCATCCAGCGTGAAGTTCATCGTCTGAATCACCTTGCTGGGATCGCCGGGTGCGGGGGCGCTCGTACTCTGTGTGGGTGCGACAGCGTCTCCAGTGCTCTGTGGGAGAACGGGAGAAGGAGCGGAAAGAGCCATCAGGAAAGTAGCGAGAATCAGGCGGCTTTTAAGGATAATCTGAATCTTCATCGAACATTCCTTCGGGGCGCAACCTCTCCTAATTCCTAACAGATGCCCGGATATCAAGGCAAGTCCACCTCTGTAGCTCAGGCGTTCAGTCCTGTGGGTTTCCGTTCCCTTGGCACAATCGTCCCAACGCCATGAAAACCCTCACCCCTCGGAGGGGTGAGCTACGGGGATATCGCGGCTAAACCGCCAGTCCCAGACAACGCCTTCCACCTTCCCGTACATCCATTAACTAAAGGAGTTTCCGCGCAGCCGAGGAGCCCATCTCCTTGACTCTTCGGGGGCAGCGCCTGTACATTGAAAAAAGGCTGTGACACCGCGATTCGTGAATGTCCGTATCCACATGGGATACCGCCATCCAAGACTCATGAGCCAGCCATACCGTACCCGCTGAACCGGAAAACTGCCGTGCGCGGCAAGACCAGATGATCTTCAGGCATTTTGAAAAGGTAAGCATTGGATTGCTCGCGCTCGTCCTCTGGGCCACTGGCGCCCCGGCGCAGTTGCCCCTCCCTCCGCAGCGCCCTCATCAAGCGCCCGCCACAAACATCACGGTGGACGGCAACGAAGCCATGTTCACCACCATGTGTGCCCTGTATGCGGCGGGATTCGAGAGCGACGTCAGCACCGACAACTGGTCGGCCTTTCGCGCCCAGATGCGCGACCGCATGCGCCAGCAAAAAGGGCCCGCCGTGGACGCCCTTCGCGACTTTTACCGCCAGCACCAATCCCGCGACGCCGCGGAGATGCTCTCCCGCTACGTCTGGTTCGGCCTGGTTTCCGGTCCCGCTCCTAAATTTCAGCCCGTTCTTCGCCGCGACGAACTTCCTCCCGATGTGCTGACCCTCGAGGGTTTCAGCGAGCTTCTCTCTGGCTACTACACCGAGCAGAAAATCGGGCAGCTGTGGCGCCAGGTTCAACCGTTCTACAACCAGGAAATCGAGCGCCTGCACGACCCCATCTCGCAGATTGTCCTGGTCGGAAACACCTACCTGCGGGAAATTATGGAGCCCGCGCAGTTGCGTACCTTCTCCATCATCGTTGAGCCCCTCGTCGGCCGCATCACCAATGTGCGCAATTACGGCGACCACTATGCGATCATTCTCAGCGGCAGCGAAGAGATTCCCTCCGACGTGGTCCGCCATGCCTATCTTCATTTCCTGCTGGACCCCCTCCCTTTAATGTATCCGCACGTTATCGCCGTCAAACGCCCGATCTATGAATTCGCCGCCAAGGCCCCCCGCCTCGCCCCGGACCTTCGGGACGATTTCCCGGCGTGGTTCTCGGAGTGCACTGTCCGCGCCGTGGAGTTGCGCGTCAAACGCACCTCGCCCGGCGAACGCGAGGCCGCCCTGAATGCCAACGACGCCGACGGCTATGTGCTGGTTCGCCCGCTTTTCAACGGCCTTACCGCCTTCGAAAAGAGCGAGCCGTCCATGAAAAACTTTTTCCCGGACCTGGTTCGCAACATTGATGTCAAAACGGAAATGGCCCGCGTGACCGCTCTGACATTTTCCCGCGAGTCCGCCGAGACTCAAACGCCTCAATTGGCCGCCGAAGACTTCAACCGCAAGCGCCGCGCCCTGCCCCCCGACGTTCCCGATGACCAGGTCGCCATCTCCGAACTTACCGAAGGCGAGCGGTTCATTGCCGACCGCAATGCCCGCGCCGCAGAAGCCGCCTTTAAAAGCGTGCTGGCGAAATATCCCGGCCAGATTCGTGCCTGGTATGGCCTGGGACTCGTCGCGCTCCTGGATCACGATGGCCCCCGCGCCAAGGAAATTTTCGGGCGGCTCACCGTGGGCGAGGGTGCGGCAACCCAGGACCCCATGGTCATGGCCTGGTCGCACGTGTACCTGGCAAGAGTTTTGGATGAAGAAGGCCAATTAGAGCAGTCAAAATCGGAGTATCAAGCGGCGCTCGCGGTTCCGGGAGCCCCGGCCAAGGCCCAACAAGCGGCCCAAAAAGAGCTGGGCGACTTGAATCTTAGAAAACCTGCGGAGCGGCCGTAACGCAATAGAGAGGATATGCGAAACATGAAAAAGTCAGTGCATGTGGCAACGTTCATTTTGCTGGGAGGCTCGCTCTTCCTTGGCGCTCGAGTTTCCGCGCAGGAATCGCAACAGGCCCCGCCAACCTTGAACCCCGAAAAGGCCAAGAATAAGCCCCAGGATGTCACTCCCCTCACCCTCGACAGCGCCCCGCCACCGGTAAACGCCGAGGAAGACGCCGCCATGAAGACTTTCCGCGACGCTCCCGTCTCGGATGTCGCCAAGAAAGATCAGTTGGGAGAGACTTTCCTGGCCAAGTATCCGCAGAGCCGCTACCAGAGCGAGATCTATATCTGGCTGGTTCGCGGCTACCTGGCCGCGGGACAGGTGGACAAAATGGAAGCCGCCGGCGATAAGGAGTTTGCCTTGAATCCCACCGACGCGCAGACCTTGGCGATTGTGGGCTCCACTCTTCCCCGGGCAATGAATTCCAGCACGCCCGATCCGCAGAAGCGTCTCGATAAAGCCGAGGAGTATTGCAAGAAGGCCTTGGAACTCCTGCCGACGCTTCCGAAACCGCCCGACCTGACCGAAGATACTTTTCTGAAAGCCAAGGACCAGACCGCCGCGGTCGCTTACAGCGGCCTGGGGCTGGTGGCCTTCCGCCGTCAAAAATATGCCGAAGCGGTACCGAATTTCGAACGAGCCATCAAGCTGGACCCCCTGCCGGACCCGGTAAATCTTTATCTGCTGGGCATCTCGAACCAGAAGACTTCGCATTTCGATGATGCAGTCACCGCCTTCACCAAGTGTGCGGCCATCCCCGGCGGTTTGCAGACGACGTGCAAATCCAGCGCCGACGAAGCCAAAAAATTGGGCGCGACCCAGTTGAACGCGCCGAAGTAAATCCTCCGTGCCGCGGCACGGGGAACGGAAACCATGCCCCGCGGTGATGATGACCGGCTGATGCAACGCCTCGGGTACTCCTTTCGCGACCCGCTGCTGCTGGACCGTGCCCTGACCCACAGTTCCGCGGTTCCGGAACTTCGCGCCGCGCGCGGAGAAGACATCGCCTTCACCGGCTCCGCGGTGCAAGACAACGAACGCCTGGAATTCCTCGGCGACGCGGTGCTGGAGCTGCTGACCAGCGAATATCTGCTGCTGAATTATCCAGAATGGAGCGAAGGCCAGCTTTCCAAGAGCCGCGCGCGTATCGTCAACGCGCACTCCCTCGAGAATGCCTCGAGGCGGCTGCAGCTTGGCGAGCACCTGCGACTGGGGCGCGGCGAGGAAAAAACCGGTGGCCGAGACAAACCGGCGCTGCTCGCCGACGCCTTTGAAGCTATTGTCGCCGCGATGTACCTCGACGGCGGGCTCCATCCAGTTCGCGAATTGCTCAGGCGCACCGTCTTCGAGCAGGCGCTCGAGGACGGCGATCGCATTTCCGAATCCGACCGCAAGAGCGCTTTGCAGGAATTTCTGCAGGCCAAGGGCGAGCAACCCGCGGAATACCGCCTCGCCGGGGAAACCGGACCCGACCACCAGAAGATGTTTCGCGTCGAAGTTTGGGTCAAGGGCGAATTCATGTCCAGCGCGGAGGGCACCACCAAGAAAGATGCGGAACAAAAGGCCGCGCGTTCCGCCCTGGACAAGCTTTTGGCCGCCGAAGCCAAGCCGCGGGAAGAGGTTGGTCCGAATGCCGGATGACTTGGTCGCTCCCGAATCGGCCGCCGGCGCGCCGCAAGCCCTTCCCACTCCGCGGGCAACGGAAACCCCGCACGAAAACTCAACCACGCTTTCCGAATACCTCGAATCACTGCTGGTCACCGTGATTCTCGCGCTGTTCGGCACCAGCTTCGTCGTTCAAGCATTCAAAATCCCCTCGCCTTCCATGGAACGCACCCTGCTCGTCGGCGATCACCTGTTGGTCAACAAATTCATTTTCGGCGGGCGCGGACACTGGTACGAAAAACTTCTTCCCTACCGCGACCTGAAACGCGGAGACATCATCGTTTTCAAATACCCCTACCAGGACCATCCGCATTTCGTTAAGCGCGTCATCGGCTTGCCCGGGGACCACCTGAAAGTCGTCGATCAACAGGTCTATATCAACGGCAAGCCGCTCAACGAACCCTATGTGGTCCACGATCCGGCTTCGGGCTACGACCCGCTGATCTACACGTTCCCGCCGCCCAGCAATCAAATGTTCATTCCGCCCATGCAGCCGGAATGGGTCCACGAGATCCGCAAATATATCCAGGGCGACGAACTGGTGGTCCCACCCGGCAAATATTTCGCGATGGGCGACAACCGCGACCACAGCTCCGACAGCCGCTACTGGGGCTTTGTCGACCGCGATGCAATCATGGGCCGCCCGTTCCTCATCTACTGGTCGGTGGACGCCACCAGCAACGACTACGCCGAAACCTCTTTCGCCCGCCGCATCCTGGCCATTTTCGATACCCTGGCGCATCTTCCCGCGCGCACCCGCTGGGGCCGCATGTTGCACACTGTCCACTAAGTGTTCCACTTCCCGATGACTCTATTCTTTCCCCTGTGGTTTTGAGAAACTTCAACGGCATGCCTCGCCTCCGCACTTATGGAAAATGGATTGCCGCGCTCGCGGTTTTGCTGATCCTTGCGCAATTGGGATTGCCTTTCCTCTTCCGCACCCAACGCATGAAGGATTACCTTCTCCGGAACCTGGAGAAGTCGTTTGGGCGCCGGGTTCAAGCGCGCGGGTTTTCGATGGAACTTCTTCCCTTCCCCCGCGTGGACGTGGAAGGCGTCACCATCGAGGAAAATCCTGCTTTTGGCCACGAATACTTTCTGCGCGCCGACCGCCTTACCGCCAGCGTGCGATGGTTCGGACTTCTTCGCGGCCACTTCGATTTCGGCACCATTTCGCTCTTGCGTCCCAGCCTGATTCTGGTTCGCAACGAGCAGGGGCGCTGGAATCTGGAAGGCTGGCTGCCCCCGGCGCCGGCAAAATTCGCGCTCGCAAGAACTCCCTACGGCCCGCAAAGTCCCGCCGATGCCGCCAACCATTTGCTGAAAATCGAATTTGACGACGGCCGAATCAATTTCAAAACCGGCGATGAGAAACGCCCTTTCGCGTTCACCGGCGTTTCCGGAAGCGTCGAGCAGATGGCCCCGGGCCGCTGGCAACTGCAACTCGAAGCGCAGCCCTGGCGCAGCGGCGTGGCCTTGCAGTCCACCGGCACCTTGCAAGTCCGCGGCGAAGTTGCCGGCACTTCCGCTCGCCTGCAGCCCGCCGAAATTCAAGTCCACTGGGATAAGGTCTCCATCGCCGACCTTTTCCGCATGATCACCGGCAACGATTACGGCGTCCGCGGCGAATTCGCGCTCGACGCCAACGCCAGCGTTGGCAAGCCCGAATCCCGCGAACCTGCCCCTCCCGGTGCTTGGAAATTTTCCGCCCAGGCTCGCGCGGCCCGCATCCACCGTTGGGATTTGACGGAACGCGGGGACAATCCAAGTTTCACCTTAAATCTCAAGGGTGTTTGGGATGTCCTGGCTGGCGAAGCGCGCGCCCAGAGCGTCGTTCTGGACCTCCAGCAATCCCATTTCGAGGGCCTCGCTTCCCTGACAACGTCCGGCATGTCCGAATGGCAAGTCCACTTCGAAGACGCGGGAATCCAGGGACAGGATTTCCTCGCGTGGTACCGGGCGT
Source organism: uncultured Acidobacteriota bacterium (assembly GCA_963781995.1). Classification (GTDB taxonomy): domain Bacteria; phylum Acidobacteriota; class Terriglobia; order Acidiferrales; family UBA7541; genus Acidiferrum. The sequence goes on from CAWAHR010000002.1 coordinate 1,132,666, forward strand.
TTCATCCCGATGTGGCCGAGTCTGTTTCCGCGAAACAGTTTTTCAAAGCGAGCTTCGCGCTGCATGGACAGCCGCTGACTTGGGAAGGCGTGGAAGTCTCCAGCAATGGCGGCGAGCTTCGCCTGCCGGGATTCTCGAAACCTGTGCGCGTCGGCAAAGTCCGTGGCTTCACCAGTAGGCAGTTGTTTCGTGTTTTGCCGGTCCAATTCTTTTTGGATGGAGTGGAGAAAGAGGCGCCCGCCCCAGCGATGGCCGGAAAATCAAACACGGCCATTGCCACCGCTGCCCTTCCGCAGGACCGATTGGAATTGCGGTTCCAACGGAATTTGGGAGGCACGGACGGCACCCTGGAGATCGCGGGCAAAGTAAGTGACGCCGGAAACCTGTTGAAAGCGACCGCCGGATTGGGCAGAACTTTGAACCATGGTTGGGAACTCACGGGAGGCGCCGCGGGAAAGCTCGACCTCGAATGGGATCACGGGATGGCAAACGGGCGATGGAGTGGGACACTCGCGCTGGACAAGGCGCAACTCCAGGCCGCGGGCCTGAATCTTCCCCTGAAGCTCGAGGACGTGCGCGCAACTTGGAACGCGGGCAGGCGGAGCGCCACGATTTTCCGCGCCGACGCGTTTGGCGCTGCCTGGTCAGGTTCCATTGACGAACTCCCCGTTCCCGATGCCGCCATCGCGCCGCATTGGGCATTCCAGCTCCACGCCGATCGTCTCGACGCCGCGGACCTCGATCTCTGGCTCGGCCCCCGCGCGCGGCCCAACTGGTTGCAGCGCCTGCTCGCTTCCCTCCTCGGCAACCCAGATACCAACGCGAAGCCGAGCGAGTTGCTGCGCCGCGTTTCCGCGGAAGGCAACCTGGAGGCCGATTCCCTGACTATCGAAAAACTGAGACTTGCCCACGCCCGCGCCCACGTGGCTTTCCATGATTTGCACTTGGAAGTGACCAACGCCGGTGCCGAGTGGGCGGGCGGCAACGTGCGCGGCGACATGAGCGCGGTTTTTTCTCTGCCGCCGAATTATGAGATTTCCGCGCTGGTCGATCACGCCAATCTTTCCCTCCTTCCCTGGTCCGCGCATTGGGCCGAACGCTGGGGCGGCACGGCCTCTGGAAAAATTCATCTGACAACTTCCGGCATCGGCCGCGATGCCCTGATGACGAACCTTGACGGCGGCGGCGAACTGCATCTCAAGGCCATAGAACTCCACGGCTGGGATATCTCTGCAAGTCTCGACGCCGGCGCGCTGCGCACCGGCAGTTCGCGCTGGGCCTCGGGCGACGGTGAGTTCACCATAGGCGACCGGGCCATCCATTTCGAATCCCTTGGCCTGGAAAATCCGCGCGCAAAAATGAAAGTGACCGGCGGCCTGAACTTTTCGCAGGAACTCAATCTAACCTTCCTCTCCGAAGGAGAAGAAAAGCGCGGCGCAAAACCAGCCGCTGCACCGCGACTCTTCGAGTTGCATGGCCCGCTCGAATCTCCGCTGGCCACTGTGATCGCTGCTCCGCTAGCGCAGGCAAAGAAGCAGGAATGAAGCGGCCTGCGCACCTCCGCGCGTTTATGATTTTCAGCCGCAGGGCGAATCGCGCCACACTTCTTGCGGCCGCCTTGCCGTTTTGTGCCCTGGCCTTGCGCGGCGATTCCCGCACGGTCCTTTTACCCCAGCTCAAGCCCGGCCAATCCTTCCTCTACGAAGCCCACGGCCGCCTCGATCGCAAGGTCAAAACGGAAAGCCGCGTTTCCAGCATGCGCGGCCCGCAAGAACTTCAGAGCGACCTCTCCAACCGGATTCGTTTTTTGATTCAGGATACGCGTCCCGGCAAACCAGGCCCTATCGTCACGGCGCAAACCGAAATTCTGCCCGCCGAGGGCGCGTCTAACATCTCATCGGCATCGCCGACCCCAAAGCTTTCCTTCAACATCCTGGCCAACGGTCAACTCGGGAACATCAACGGCCTCGATGCGCTCTCTCCCGAGCAACGCCTCCTCTGGCAATTCTGGGTGGCCCGCTTCGCCTTTGGCTGGACTCTCCCGCAAAACGGAATGAGGCTCGGCGAAAAATGGAAATCCGAAGATCCGGAACTCAGCGATTCCCTGATCGCCGGCCTGGTCTGGGAACGCGAAACCACCTACGCTCGCGACGACAAGTGCCCCGTATTCCCCGACCAAACCTGCGCCGTCTTCCTCACCCAATCCACGCTGAAACAAAAATCGTCCGCCAAGGACTCCACGCCCGAAGAATATCGCCGCAAGAGCCTGAAAACCTTTGGCACCGCCCGTGGCTCGAACCAGGTGATTTGCTACATCTCGCTCAAAACCGGCATGGTCTTGCGCGCCAACGAGGATGTCCGGCAAATCATGGAAGTTACCGTGGCCAAAACCGACGGCACCAACGGAGTCCACTACACGATTGATGCCAGCAGCCACCTCGAATCGCTATTCGTGCCTCAACCGGCTGCCCCTCCCTCGCACTAAATTCCCCCGCAAACGCAAATTTGCGGCTCGCGGTATAATGAAAGTTTCCGTTGTGCCCGGAAAACCTGCAGGAGGCTTCCGCGATGAACTTCAAGCTGCGCAGCGCCTATCAGCCCCGCGGCGACCAACCCGCGGCCATCGAACAGCTAACTCGCGGCCTCGATGCCGGCGATAAACACCAGGTCCTGCTCGGTGTCACCGGCTCCGGAAAAACGTTCGCCATGGCAAAGGTCATCGAACAGGCCAACCGCCCGGCTCTCGTCCTGGCGCATAACAAAACTCTCGCCGCGCAGCTCTATCACGAGTTCAAAGGCTTCTTCCCCGAAAACGCGGTGGAATATTTCGTCAGCTATTACGATTTCTATCAACCGGAAGCTTACGTCCCCGCCGCGGATATCTACATCGAAAAAGAAGCCACCATCAACGACGAACTCGACAAGCTGCGCATGAGCGCCACCCGCTCGCTCTTCGAGCGCCAGGACGTCATCGTGGTCGCCTCGGTCTCCTGCATCTACGGCATCGGTTCGCCGGAAGCCTACTTCGGCATGCTGGTCATGCTGGAAAAGGGCTTCCAGACTTCGCGTGAAGCCCTGTTGCGGCGTTTCGTGGACATCCAATACGAACGCAGCGAAGACCTGCGCCGCGGCACCTTCCGCGTCCGCGGCGACATTCTCGAAATCTATCCCACCTACGAAGACAATGGCTATCGCCTGGAAATGTGGGGCGACCAGATCGATAAAATTCGCCAGATTGATCCGCTCACCGGCGAAATCCGCGCCGGCCAGGAAGACCTGGCGCGTGTTCCGATCTATCCGAAAACGCATTACGTGATGCAGCCTGAGCAGCGCGACCGCGCCATCGTCAGCATTCAGGACGAACTCGACTGGTGGAAAAAAGAACTTGAGAAGCAGGGTAAGTTCGTGGAAGCCCAGCGCGTCGTGCAGCGCACCATGTTTGACATGGAAATGATGCGCACCATCGGCTACTGCCACGGCATTGAGAATTATTCGCGGCACCTCAGTGGCCGCCTGCCGGGCGAGGCGCCCCCGACATTGCTCGACTACGTGCCGCAGGATTATCTACTGTTCGTCGACGAGTCGCACGTCACGGTTCCCCAGGTGCGCGGGATGTTTAACGGCGACCGCGCTCGCAAGCAGACGCTGGTGGATTACGGGTTTCGCATGCCCTCCGCGCTCGACAACCGGCCGCTTACCTTTGAGGAGTTCGAGCATCGCGTGAATCAGGCCATCTACGTCTCCGCGACGCCTGGCCCCTATGAACTGACCAAGTCCGGCGGCGTCTTTGTCGAACAGGTGATTCGTCCGACCGGCCTCGTGGATCCCGAAGTCGAAATTCGCCCCGTGAAGGGTCAAGTGGACGATCTGCTGGAAGAAATCCGCATCCGCGCCGCAAAGAACGAGCGCGTGCTGGTGACCACGCTGACCAAGCGCATGGCCGAAGACCTGAGCGAATATTTCTCGGAAATTGGCGTGCGTTGCCGGTATCTGCACTCCGAAGTGGAGACGCTCGATCGCATCAAAATCTTGCGCGATTTGCGCCGCGGCGAATTCGACGTGCTGATCGGCATCAACCTGTTGCGCGAAGGTCTCGACCTACCGGAAGTTTCCCTGGTCGCTATTCTCGATGCCGACAAGGAAGGCTTTTTGCGCAGCACCACTTCGCTGATTCAGACCATCGGCCGTTGCGCCCGCCACGTCGAAGGCCGCGCGATTCTTTACGCTGATCGCCGCACCGATTCCATGAACCAAGCCATCAGCGAAACCAACCGTCGACGCGCCAAGCAGGTCGCCTATAACCTGGAAAACAACATCACCCCGCAGTCCATCATCAAGGGCGTGGACATGGAACTCGCGCACATCGTCGAAGCCGACTATGTCACCGTGCCGCTCGATACCGTCGGCCTCGATGCCGCCGTCTCCAATATCAAATCCGAAGAGCAGCTCGCCGAAGTCTTACAACAACTCGAAACCCAGATGCGCGAAGCCGCCAAAAAATTCGAGTTTGAAAAAGCCGCACAGCTTCGCGACCGCATCCGCTCGCTCAAACAACAAGACCTCGCCGGCCTGTTCGGCAAAGATTCCGGTGAAGGCGGGCAGGCCACTTCGTAATCGAGCGCGGGCGTTCAGACGATGCCACGGCGCAAGTCATCCAGTTTATAAAACGTGTCGCGCCAATAGATTCCACCCTGCTTTAAGGTAATCACCGCCGAGCGCAGCAATATAAAGGAAAACACCGTCGCTCCCAGCGGCAGCGTCAGGCAATACCACGGGGAAACCCGCATCACCACATCCCCGCCAAGATGAAAGCCAAGCGCAATCAATATGGAAATGCCCGCCAGCACGCGAATCCATCCGCCGCCAAAAACCAGGCCAAAAAACGGCGCCACATTGAAAAGCAAGAGGCTCGCAATCTGCAACGCTACCATCGCCATACTGAATCCAGCCGCTGCAAAGAAATTCTTCTCCAGGCCACGCATTAAATTCCCTAACCCGAGGTGCCATTCCACGGAAACCGCGTCCTGCGCTACGGCCACGCACGAGCGAAAACCCGCCTGCTTCACCAGTTTTCCCAGCTTCATGTCGTCGATTACTTCCATCGCTAGCCGCCGGTGCGTTCCACTGGCCTCGTAGGCGCTGCGCTTCAGCATCTGGAACGCACCGACGCCGACATACGCGCGCGAGTTGGGATTGCTCACCCGATGCAAATCCGTCGCCAGTTGGAAACCCATGCCGAAGAAGGTAAGCAACACGGTGTCCCAGAACCCGCTGCGCTCGACATCCCCGAGCAGCGACAAATGATCCACACCGCGCTCGCGCACCAGCGTGGCCACCTTGCGCAGCGCATCCGGCCGAAACTTCACATCCGCATCGGTAAACACCAGCCACTCGCCGCTCGAAGCCTCATACGCTTTCTGCAGCGCGTGGGGTTTCCCCAGCCATCGCGGCGGCAATTCGCGCACGTGCAACACGCGAAGTTGCGGGTACAACTTTGCAAAATCATCCAGGATTTGTGAAGTCGCGTCCGTGGAGCGATCGTCCACCGCAACGATTTCCAGCCCGGGATAGTCCAGTGCCACCAGCGTGGCCAGCGCTCCCGGCAATTTTTCTTGTTCGTCACGCGCCGCAAAGAGCACCGAAATGCGGGGGCAATCGGCGTCTCGGGCGGGAACGTAATCCTTCAACCAGGGCAAGCGCGTCGCGCCATACGCCACTTTCAAACCATACGTTGTCCAGAAAAGTGCGATAAGTCCGAAGAGCGCGAGCCAGAAGAGATGCATGCGGATTGGAGTCGAATGCCAGCCTCAGGGTATCCTAGCATGGATGCCGAAGAGCTTAGCTATTCTGGGAGCAGGCCGCGTCGGGCGGGCGCTGGGGCGGGCGCTGCACGAGCGCGGCTGGGCGATTCCCGTCGTCACCGCGCAATCGGAAGCCAGCGCGCGCAAAGCGGTGAAGTTTATCCGCGCCGGGCGGCCCTTCGCGGGGGTTTCTCACCACGCGCTCGCCGCCAGGATCATCCTATTAACGGTCCCGGATGATGCCATTCGCGCCGCCGCTCAGGAGCTCGCGCGCGTCGGTGGCGAGCAACTCCGCGGAAAAATCATCCTGCACACCAGCGGCGCTTGTGACGCTGCGGCGTTGCAGCCCGTGCGCGCATTGGGAGCGTTTGCGGGTTCCATGCATCCTATGCAGACCTTCAACGGCGTCAGTGTCCCGCCGCTGGAGGGAAAAATCTTTGCGATCGAAGGCGACGCGCCCGTTGTGCGCGTCGCTCGCCGCATTGCGCGCGCTCTCGGCGGCGTCCCAGTGAACATCACCCCCGAAAAAAAGCCGCTGTATCACGCCGCCGGTGCGTTTGGCGCCGGCCTGGTACTGGCCCTGGAAGAAGCCGGCGTGCAAATGCTGAAGACCGCGGGCTTGCCGCAGCGTGAAGCACTCGGCGCTCTGCTCTCACTCACCCGGCAGGTTCTCGAGCACTATGAAAAGCTCGGCCCGCGCAAAGCCTGGACCGGGCCGCTGTCCCGTGGCGATTATGGCGTCGTTGCCGCGCACGAAGAAGCCATCGCGCACTATCATCCCGAATTTCTGGAAGCCTACCAGGCCGTCAGCCGCCTCTCCGCCCATCTGCTTGCAAATCATCCGGCGGACGTCCTGCAACGTCTCGAAGCGCTTCCTCGTCATTCGCAACTTCCTTCCAAATCCAAAGGGGGCTCCGCTTGAGTTCATTGCACATTCCCATCGAACACAGCACGTTGAAAAACGGCCTGCGCGTCATCGTTGCCCCGGACGCGACCGCGCCGGTCGTCACCGTCGGTGTCTATTACAAAATCGGTTTCCGCCTGGAGCCGCAAGGCCGCAGCGGCTTTGCGCATCTTTTCGAGCACATGATGTTCCAGGGCTCCGAGAATGCGCCCAAGATGCAGCACATCAAGCTGATCAATTCCAGCGGCGGTGTCCTGAACGGCTCCACCATGTACGACGTCACCAACTATTATGAGGCGGTGCCCTCGAACGGCCTGGAGCGTGTACTGTGGCTTGAAGCCGACCGCATGCGCGCGTTGAAAGTGGACGACGAAAATCTGCGCAACCAGCGCGACGTGGTGAAGGAGGAAGTCCGCGTCAATGTGCTCAACCAACCCTATGGCGGCTTCCCGTGGCTCGACATGCCTCCGGTGGCCTTCCGCAACTGGGCCAACGCCCACAATTTTTACGGCGATTTTCACGACCTGGACGCCGCGAATCTCGCCGACGTGCAAACCTTTTTCAAGACCTACTATGTGCCCAACAACGCGGTGCTCTTGATGCTCGGCGACGTCACCCCGAAGGATGGTTTTGAGTTTGCCGAAAAGTATTTCGGCTCGATTCCTGCCGGCGCCGCGCCGCCGTTCGCCGATCCCGCCGAGCCCCCACAAACCGAGGAACGCCGCGGCCGCGTCGAAGAAAAGTTCGGCACTCTTCCCGCAATGGCTATCGCTTACGTAATGCCCGCGCGCCGCACTCCCGATTGGTACGCCATGGCGCTGCTCGATCAGGCGCTGCACGGCGGCCGCGCAGGACGCATCCACCGCGAACTGGTCCTAGAAAAGCAGATCGCCGTCGAAGCCGATGGCGGCATTGACGACATTTTCGGCTTCAACGGCCCCGCGCAGATGACCACCCGCATCCTGCACAAGCCGGAATTTTCCGACGTGGCCACGCTCGCCGCGTTTGACGCCATCATTCACGAAGTTCAGCGTAACGGAATTCCCGAGGACGAACTCCAGCACCTCAAGGTCAAATGGCGCTCCGACTACTACTCCACGCTGGAAGGCGGCCGCGGCGGCTACATGCCGCGCTACGGCTTGATGCACCTGCTCGCCTGCTTCACTCTTTTCGATGACGATCCGGCGCTCGCCAACACTATCCTCGATGGTTTTCTCGCCGTGAATCGCGAAGACATTCAACGCGTGGCGAAAAAGTATTTGCTGCCCGAAAATCGCGCCATCGTCTTCCGCGCTCCGGCGAACGCCGGCGCACCCGCGGACGCGGGCAAGAAGGAGGCCGCGTGATGGCTTCTCGCACCGCGGAATTTTCTGCCGCCGTTCCGGCTCTTTCGGCCGAGCGCGCGGTCACCTGGCCCAAACGCACCCGCGCGCGGCTCGGCAACGGCCTCGAAGTCGTGCTCGCCGAAGCGCATTCCATTCCTAAATTTCACGGTGAACTTTATTTCCGCGCCGGCAACGCGCTCGTCTCCGATCGCTCCACGGGCCTCGCCGAAATGACCGCCACGCTGGTGCGCACTGGAACTTCCCCGCGTACTAGCCGCCAGATCGAAGAGGACCTCCGCCGCCTGGGCGCCGATCTCGGCAGCAGCGCCGGGCAGGACACCAGCGCCATCGGGTTCGCCGGCCTCAGCGAATTCTCCGAACCGCTGCTGCAACTCGTAAACGAACTTGCGCGTGAAGCATCCTTCCCCGAAAACGAATTCGAGCGCGAACGCCGCCAGAAACTTGAAGAAGTAAAACTCGAACGCACTTCGCCCGGGTTTCTCGCAAGCGAACGCTTGCGCAAGATTCTCTTCGGGGCGCACCCTTACGCGCTGGTTTCTCCCAGCGAAGCGCAGGTTGCCGCCTACAAACGCGATGACTTGCAAAATGTGTATCGCGAAATCTACACGCCGGAAAATGGGTTGCTGATGCTTGTGGGCGATTTCGATCCGCAAGCCATGCTGAAGACCATCGAAAAAACCTTCGGCAATTGGTCCGGCAAAAAACCCGCCGTGAAGGAATTCCCTGCCCCGCCAGAGCCGCAGGGCCGCCGGGTTTCTCTCGTTCACAATCCAGGTTCGGTGCAGACGCAAATTCTCATCGGCTGCCACGCCATCACCCGCAAGCATCCCGATTGGATCAAGCTCGGCCTCACCAACAGCCTATACGGCGGCGCTTTCAATTCGCGCCTGGTGATGAACATCCGCGAGGACAAGGGCTACACGTACAGCCCGCGCAGCAGCGTCCATCCGCTGCGCCAGCACGGGTATTTCTCCGTTTCCGCCGCGGTGCGCAATGACGTTGTCGCCGCGTCACTCACCGAGATTTTCTACGAAATCGACAAGCTGCGCTCCGTTCCCGTGCCCGACGCCGAACTCGCGGACGCGCAGAATTACCTCACCGGCGTTTTTTCCATGGGACTCGCCACGCAGGAAGGCCTGCTCTCGCAATTCTCCACCGTCGAGCTCAACGAACTTCCCGCGGACTACCTCGAAACCTATCGCAACAAAGTCCGCGCCGTCACCTCGGCCGATTTAATGGCCACGGCCCGCAAATATTTCGACTCCGCCAACATGCAAATCGTCGTCGTAGGCGACCGCGCCCAAATCGAAGAGCAGGCCGCCCTCTTCGGCAATCTGGAAATCTTCGACAATCAGGGAAACCAACTAACAAGGTAAGTTGCCTCAATCGGCCAGCACCCGGGTCTATTATTGCTTTCGACACGTTATTCTGGCATTATCACGCCATGACGAGCTGCCCCACATTTTCGGCGCGCTGGCGGCTTTCCTTTTTTCCTCTGCTCGTCGCGCTGTGCCTGCCTAATCCCATTCTCGCCAAGAAAAAACCTCCCACCCATCCCATCAACCTCAACACCGCCAGCTCCGCCGAATTGCAAGAAGTCCCCGGCATAGGCCCGTCCACCGCACAAAAGATCCTGGACACCCGCAAATCCTACGGCGCCTACAAAAGCGTCGACGATCTCCTGGCCATCAAAGGCATCGGCCCCAAGCGCCTCGACAAAATGCGCAAATATCTCACCGTCAACAAGCAGCCGGCGAAAAAAACCACCGGCGGCCCGGAAACGACCGCCTCCCCTCCAAAAACTCTCCCTGCCAAACCAGCCGCAAAACAGAAAATCCCTCCAGCACCTACCGAGTTGGAGGACGAAGAGCCGTAGTTGTAGCTCACCCCTTCAGGGGTGAGGGTTTCCATCACCACGGCAACCATGCCCCCACAGCGGAAAACCTCAGGCCTGAAGGCCTGAGCCACAAAATTATTTGTTCGGATTTACAACCGCTGGTGGGTGGGCTTTTCGGTCGTCAGTTGCAGGGGCACCTGGTCGGCGATGCGAATACCGTAACCTTCGAGCGCCACGACCTTTTTCGGGTGGTTCGTCACCACGCGAATATCTTTCAGCCCCAGGTCGATTAATATCTGCGCGCCGATGCCGCTTTCATGCTGCACCATGCGCTGCCGCGCCGGCTCGCGATCCAACTGCCCGCGCGAATGAAAGTGGATCTGCGGCAAGTTCCCCGGCGCGTCCGCATTCTCGATCGTAAAACCGCGCCCGGTGTGATGCAGATACAGAAACACCCCGCGGCCTTCTTGCGCGATTTTTTCCAGCGACTTTTCCACCAGGTCCGCGCAATCGCACGCCGTCGAGCCAAACACATCCCCGGTCAAGCAGTGCGAGTGCACGCGCACCAAGGGAGGCGTCGCGCCATCCAACTCGCCGCGAATCAACGCGATGTGCTGGTCGTGGTCCACATCGCTCGCATACGCAATCATCTTGAACTCGCCGAACCGCGTCGGCAGCACCGCCTCCGCCACGCGCCGCACATAGCGCTCGTGCTGCATGCGGTAGCGAATCAGGTCCGCCACGGTCACCATTTTCAATCCGTGCTCGCGGCAAAAGTCGATCAGCTGCGGCACGCGGGACATCGTGCCGTCTTCATTCATGATTTCGCAAATCACGCCGGAAGGATTGAGGCCCGCAATGCGCGCCAGGTCCACGCTCGCCTCCGTCTGCCCCGCGCGCACCAGCACGCCGCCATTGCGCGCGCGCAGCGGAAACATGTGCCCGGGCCGCGCCAGATCCTGCGGCCGGGTCTTCGGATCGATGGCGGTCAAAATCGTAATCGCGCGGTCGGAAGCGCTGATGCCGGTGGTGACGCCCAGCTTGGCGTCAATCGCTTCGCAAAACGCGGTGCCGTGCACTGAGGTATTGATCGGAGACATCAGCGGCAGATTCAATTCGTCGCAACGCTGCTCGGTCAGCGCCAGGCAGATCAGCCCGCGCCCAAACTTGGCCATGTAGTTGATCGCTTCCGGGGTGATCTTTTCCGCCGCCAGCGTCAGATCGCCTTCATTTTCGCGGTCTTCGTCGTCCACCAGGACGATCATGCGCCCCTGGCGAATCTCCTCCACCGCCTCTTCCACCGTGGCAAAGCCAAACCGTGGGTCGCTCATAGCTTCAGGATAAAGTCATCCGGCGCGGGTGTAAAGTGCCGGTGCAGGGGCGCAAAACGCAGCGGGAAGGCTCGAAATGTCGGCGCGCCGACATTTAAAGTTTTACTTTAAGGTTCAATACTAGTTGGTTATTATAGGTCTGCAAGCTACTGGATCGAGGCTGGTTACGGCGACGTCAGCTAATTTGAATTGCACCAAAAGTGGGCAGCATTCGAATGGTCGGGGGATTTTGGGCCTGTTTGGAGTGTGGGAGCTCAGCTGTTTCTCTTGGGGATAAAGCCCGTAGACCATTCGAAATTGGGAGCTGGCAGCTTACACCGTAAAAGCGAGAGCTGAGCTCTCGCACTCCAAAGTGGCCGATCTGAAGTTCGGCCACTACAGGTGGATGGCCTAGGTCAGGGACCAGCCCACCAGCGTCAGCGCCAGAAACATCGCCAGCGCGCCCAGGCTCACCAGGGACAGCGTCTTCCCGGTTCCCAGCAGCATATTCCGCGTCTCCGGCTTGCAGCACAGCACCGTGGCCACAATCAGAATCGCACCCCACGAAATCGCGCACGGCAATCCGGGATACTGCGCCAGGGTCGCCAGCGTCTTTTCCGAAGGCTGCCCCGCCGGAATCCACCACGGCAGGATCGGCGCAAAACCCGCGGCCAGCACAAACGTCAAAATTTTGCGGTTCACCCAGCTGCGGGCCTTGGCGATCGGCTTGGCCTTGCGCACCTTGCGCCACACATGGAATTCCCACGCCAGCATCGCCGCCGCCAGCGGCATCCAGCCGTAGAGTCCGGTGGCGCGGTCCGCCCACAACCAGCCGCGAAAGAAAAATCCCGTGGGATGCGTCGCCACCACTTTCGGCAGCAATAACCAGCCGGTAATGGAGTTCGCAATCGCCGCCAACAGCAGCACGGCCAGGCTCGTCAGTTGGATCCACTCATGCGCGGGCGCCTGGCCGCAGCGCGTGCACACCGGGCGTTCCGGAAGGATCTTCAATCCGCAATGCTCGCAATACACGGCGACCTCGCTTCTCTCCCCAATGGAGACACCGCCCCATCCGCAAAGAGCCTACTCCCGCGAAGCCCCCAATCCTACTGGCCCAACGTGCAGCCCGCCCAAACCCCAGGCCAATGCCCGAAAGTCATATCGCGCAGGCAGCAATGGGATTGGATAAAACAACCCCAAGACCCAGGTACCAAACACCGGAACCTGGGGCACCCCGCCTTATTTAACTTTTATTAAACATATGACAGTGAGATACTTTATGCGATTTCCATATCAAGAAACTTCAAGTTTTCGAAACCAGGCCACCCGCCGGGTGAAAGACTCGCATTTGTAATGTGACCTTCAAGACAATTCCTCCAGTTCCTGATTAGCGTTAGCCGGATATCTCGGCACTAGTGGCCACATGTCCGGTTATTCGACTTACCTGAACTTGGCCACCGCTCTGGGCAGCATTAGGGGTTTCCCTAGTTACGATGGGCTCGAGTTCGACCTAGCATCATTTTGGAATTGTGGCGTTCTCGACTACAGCAGAGATTTGTCCGATCGATCTGCGACAGTAGCGAAAACAGCAACGAGTCCGATTATGTGCCACGCCGGCAGTTTCTAGGATGTCATCTGACTCCTTGGAAGGACCACTGCGTCCAATGAGAGTAAGCTTGAAATGTAGTTGCCTGATGGTGGTCTTCTGCAGCTACGCGTGCGGAGGCCCGCTTTATGCGCAAGATTCCCTAGATCTCGCCTCCGGGCCGCGGGATGTGCTCTATTCTCAAGCGAACCTGCTGCAGACCATTAATCATAATTGGTATGTAGGACGCTCTGCGCCGTCACCGACGGATCCTTTTTCCAGTACGCCGGTTGGAAATTCCCGTGCAAAATCCTCTGCTGCAGACAAATCAGCCGGGGAGTCCAGCAGTTCGGAAACGATCATCAAAACTCAGGACGTGAAAGCGCGAGCGGAAAACAGCACCAGGTTCCGCTGGCTGCCCGCCATCGGTGAATCGCTGCTCTACACGGGAATCATGCACACGTTTGATCTGGCAATGCAGCCGGGGACGCGTGACGCATTGAATGGACATTGGTTTGCGCACTATACGCAGTCGGTTTCCGAACTCCGTGGTTGGAGCGACAGCGATACGTTTATGGCCCCGTACGTCGGGCACCCGATCGAAGGCTCCATCTTTGGATATATCGAGAGACAAAATGACCCGAAATACCGGAGGGTGCAGTTGGGCGATGGCCGCGAATACTGGGTTAGCATGCTGCGGTCGATGGCTTTCGGAGCTGTGTGGCATACGCAGTGGAAAATTGGTCCGGCGAGTGAGGCATCGATTGCCAACGTAATGCTGCATGCTTCGCCGGGATTTATCACCCTGGTGGACACGCCGACACTGGGCTTCTGCACGATGCTTGCGGAAGACGCGGCGGATCGCTTTCTAATCATGGATCTGGAGAATCGCACCGCGAACCGGGCGGCGATCATCCTGGCGCGAAGCTTTCTGAATCCCGGCCGGACCTTTGCGAATATGATGGCCTTCCGGGCGCCCTGGGTTCGCGATACGCGCTTGAATCTGTTCGGCACGAATTATGAAATTCGCGAGCAGCTGCTGGAAGACTATAAGAACGGAAACGGTGAAAAGCCATTTCAGTTCGTAAAGAACGCCTGGATGCCGGCCGGAGTCGAGTTTAGCCATACATACCCGAAAGAAGCCCCGATCGAGCTGACTGCGTTCCCGTATTACGAGACGTTTCTGGGCGGAGGGAGCTGCATCGGCGGGGGCGGATCGGGAGCGGCGCGGGTGAATCCCAAACTGCAAGTGATCACCGAAGTGAGCGGCTGCCAGATCCTGAACATGCGGCAATCGAACATCAGCGCCGATTCCCTTTTTTACGGCGGAGGGTTGCGGTGGACCCCGGCGGCGGCGCACCGTTTTTCCCCGTTCGCGCAGTTTCAGTTCGGCGGAAGAAAAGTGACGATGGAAGTGGATGACGGCGCGCTCCGCGCCAAGCTGATGAAGGAGTGGAGCGACGGAAGCGGAACCCTGCCACACTATCCGAAGCGCAGCGACTGGTCAACGGAAGTTGCGAGCAATGGCCCAAGTATTGCCGTGGGAGGTGGGCTGGACGTGGTGGTCACGCGGCCGTTCGCGTGGCGGCTCCTGAACGTGGAGTATACGCACAGCTGGATGAGCGATGTGTCGCAGATCCGGCCACAAGAGGGGTTGAAGATCTCAACTCAGGCGGTCGTGCGTATTGGCACATGGTAGTGCTCCATCAGCCCATTCCCGCTCATTTCACCCTGTTTTGATTAAATCTGTGGCTGCTTTGCCGAGCCGTGCTTTTCCGGTGGTCGCCGTGAATCAGGACAAACCCCGAGCTCTGGGCTGATTGGATGACTGCGTCGGCTCCTGTTCCCAAGTAGACTTGGTAGCGTTCAACGACCAAGGCTCGGAAAAAGGAGCCGAGCGATGATTATTATAGGTTGTGATTTTCACACACGCTATCAGCAGATTGCCATGGCCAACGACGAAACGGGCGAATTGCTTCTGGAGCGAAGGCTGGATCACCAGAGCGGCGAAGCACACGAGTTCTACCGGAGTTTGCAAAGTCCGGTGCGGGTGGGCATCGAATCGACCGGTCCCATTCACTGGTTCGAGCGCTTGCTCGCCGAACTTGGTCACGAGTTGTGGGTCGGGGACGCTGCGAAGATTCGCGCCAGCGAAGTGCGCAAGCAAAAGACCGACGAACGCGATGCCAGGCTGATTCTCGATCTTCTGCTCGCCAAGCGCTTTCCGAAAATCTGGGTTCCCACACCCGTCGAGCGGGATCTGCGGCAGTTGCTTTGGCATCGGCACAAGCTGGTATGCATGCGTACGATGTTGGGCAACCAACTGCACGCCCTGGCCATGAGTCTGGGACTCTGCCGCAAGAAAGCCTTGTTCACCAAAAAAGGTCGCATGGAGTTGCTGCGCTTGCAGCTGGCTCCCTGGGCCAGCCGGCGGCGCGAAGAACTTCTGAAGCTGCTCGAGCAAATCGAAACACCGATCGCCGAGTTGGAGCGAGCGGTAACAGAAGAAGCCAACCGCCGTGAGGATGCCGTGCTGTTGATGACTCATCCCGGAATCGGCCCGGTCACTTCCCTGGCCTTTGTTCTGGCCATCGGTCCGATCACTCGTTTTCGACGCAGCAAGAAAATATCGAGTTATCTCGGGCTGAATCCGACCGAAGCATCCAGTGGCGGACGGCGGCGTTTGGGAGGGATCAGCAAGCAGGGCAACACCATGGTGCGTTGGTTGCTGGTCGAAGCGGTGCATCCGGCGGTACGCAAGGATGCGGCGCTGCGGCAGGATTATCTACGATTGAAATTCCGTAGAGGACACGCGATTGCGAAAGTGGCGATCGCGCGCAAGTTAGCTGTGCGTATGTACTGGATGCTGCGTAGTGGAGCAGCGTACGCGCAGCTGGTTCGCATGCAAGGCAGCTCGGGGGCCACCCTGATGGACTAAAGTCCATCGTCAGGCTGATTGAGCACCTTGCTCCCCTGAGAGATCAGGGGATCTGAAAAATGAATCCTGATCGGAACTAGCAAGATCGAATAGATGGCTGGTGGAACCAGAGTCCACCCCTGATTCACAAAGCGGGCCTTGGTCGAAATGAAGGAAAGAGCGGAGTCCCTATTAGGTGAAGAAAAAACGAGCCCTTGCGACTCGCACACTACTCGTGTCTCTTGACAGAGCCAACGCAGTCATAGAGGGTGGCCCGGGTTCCGCGCCTTGAATTTTCTTGACATGGAAATCGCACGAAGGATATCACTGCCATACGTCTCGTGAAAGTAAAGTAAGGCGGGGGTGTGCCCCAGGTTCCGGTGTTTGGTACCTGGGTCTTGGGTTGGACTTTTCTTTCCGCGGGTTTTTGCGATACCAGCCGAACTTAAGGAAAAGTCAAAACCCGCACCATTGAAGCCACAAGGGTGCGGCACCCAAATTCGTCTCAACGCATCAAGGCTGCGCCGCTCGCGGCGGCGGCTTGGGTTTCTTTTTTGCGGGCGGATTGCCAGAGGGAGATGTAGGGCTGGAGGTCGTTCATCATTTGGGCGAATTGGGTTAGGTCTAGGGATTGGGCGCCGTCGCTGATGGCGCGTTCGGGGGCGGGGTGGGCTTCGACGATGAGGCCGTCGGCGCCGATGGCTACGCCGGCGCGGGCCAAGGCGGGAACCAGGCTGCGCTTGCCGGCCGCGTGGCTGGGATCGAGAATCACCGGCAAGTGCGTGAGTTCGTTGAGCACCGGAATGGCGGAGATGTCGCAAGTGTTGCGCGTGGCGGTTTCAAAGGTGCGGATGCCGCGTTCGCACAGAATTACATCGGGATTGCCGTGCGCGACGATGTATTCCGCGCTCATCAGCAGTTCCTTGATGGTGCTGCTGAGGCCGCGCTTGAGCAGCACGGGCTTGCCGCACTTGCCGAGCGCCTTGAGCAACATGAAATTCTGCATGTTGCGTGCGCCGACTTGCATCACGTCGGCATATTGCGCGACCAGGTCCACCTGGTTGTCGCCCATTACTTCGGTGACGATGGCGAGGCCGGTGGCTTGCTTGGCTTTCTGCAGCAGCTTCAGCCCTGCTTCTTCCATGCCCTGGAAATCGTAGGGCGAGGTGCGCGGCTTGAACGCGCCGCCGCGCAAGAACTTCGCGCCGGCTTTGGCGACACCTTCCGCCGAGCGCATGATCTGCTCTTCGCTTTCGACCGAGCACGGCCCAGCGATGACCACAAATTCGTCGCCGCCAATTTCCGTGCCGTTCACCTTGATGCGGGTCTTGCCCTGGCGAAACTCTTTGCTGACAAATTTGTAGGGCGCGGTGATGCGCACCACATTCTCGACCTGCGGCAACGCTTCCACGGATTCCAGGCATGCGGTGACGTCGCCAACGCCGACGACGCCGATGACCACGCGCTCTTCGCCTTCGATGGAGTGCACCTTGTAGCCAAAGTGGTGGACGATGGCGGTTACCTGGTCGATCTCTTCGCGGGTTGAATGCAGCTTCATCGAGATAATCATGGTGGTTAGTTCCCTTTCGCGTCTGCCCGTTCCATTTTTTTCCGGGCCCCAAAATAAAAAAGCCCACTCTTTGCGAGTGGGCCAAAATCCTGTGATGCGCTCGAACTAGACGGCGGCCCCTCGCTTCCGGTTGCACCGGTAGGTAAATCGCCATGCGTAGGAATAGAACGAGGACATCATGGAGGTGATTCTACCGTTTTCGGGGAAAAAGGCAAGCCGGAATCCGCTTATGCGGGCTATTAGCGGGGGCATTGTTGACCGCAGGGGCTAAAGCCCGGTTTCTCAGCCGCGGAGCGGCACGACTGAAGTCGCGCCCTCCCGATGATGCGGGTTAGTAGAGCAGGATGGCGATGCGGAAGCGGGTGAATGAGATGGAGCCCGCGGCTTCGCAGGCGCCGACCGCGGCGGAGTGATATTTTCCGGTGCGCAGCTTCTGGTCGATGTCCTCGGGCAGTGCGCTCAGATCGGAGGTTTCGTAGCGCATCACGGCGAAGGGCTTCTGGCCGGCCCAGCCGCGATCCATTTCGCAGGTTTTGCGGGCGTCGAGCGTGGCGTCCACAACATGCATGCCGCGCGCGGAGAGCTGCGAGCTGATCTGCGATTCCTGTTCCTCGAGGCTGAGCTGTGGAACGCCGACGGAGAAATCCTGCACGGCGAAGAGCAGATTGCCGCTTTGCACCACGGCGATGCCGATGGAGTTCAATTCGCGGTCCAGCAGATTGGCGCGGTGCGGCGGCGAGTTCATCCACTGCGCGTGCAAGCCTTGCGGCGTGGGACCTTCAGCGACGTTCTCGGCAATCAGGCTGAAGCGGGCGCCGGCTTCCATGGCGCGGATCTGGAGCGGCTGTTCGCCGGGGAATTGGTGCGAGAGCGCGCTGCGCTGAGCCATGCGCTGGGCGTGGAGGCGCGCGGCGGCGGCGAGATTGGGATCCCACTGAAAGGCAGGGAGGCCGATGGCAACGCGGTCGCGGTTGGCGGCGTTGAACAGGATGGATTCGGGCGAATTGAGTTGCGGGTGCGAGGAAGATGCGGCTGCCTGAAGAGAGGGCGCGAGCACCATGGCTGCGAGCAGCAGCGCGGCGAGCAGGGTGATGAGGCGCAGTGTGGTGCGCATGATGAACTCCTGCTTCTATTGAACACGATGGGAAGGAAAAGGATGTGGGGGAGAGGGTCAGGCGTTTACAAAGGGGAAGCTGGCCGAGGGGACAGGAGAGATAAATGAGGTTAAGGAAATAAAGGAATAAGAGCGGGCCATGAAAAGCGGCGATGCGGATCAGCCGCGGACGTGGATGGCGCTGAAGCTGAGGACGACGTGGCCACCGGGAGTGGGGCGGCCGAAGCTTAACATCGGGCGGAAACGGGAGAAGAGGAGGACTTGGTCGAGCTGATGGCGGACGGCCGGCGAGTCAGGGCCGTCGATGATGTCGTAAGTCGACATCTGGCCTTGGGCGTCGACGACAACGTCCACCAGAAGGTCGTGCTGGAGTTGCACATCGGGGTGCTGCATTTCCGGGGATGCGGGCATATCGGAAAGTGAGATGAGCTCGGCGGGGCGGAGCAGGGCGGTGGGAACGTCGTTGGGATCGGCCTGCACGGTGATGCCGGGAAGGATGATGTGCAGGACGAAGACGAAGATGACGATGGCGGAGAAAAATCCGCCGGTGGCCGGAACGGTGAGGGGCCGAAAAACGTTGTCCACCAGAATTTCGGAGCGGTCCTTGATGCGCTGCCAGCGGCCGCGCCAATCCTGGGTGGCCTGGGCTTGCGATGCGGCCACTTTAATTTTGACGGCGAGATCGGCGGGCGGGACGGCGCGCGGCACGCGGGACAATAACACGGCGAGCTTGCGGTAGCGCTGCAATTCCTCGCGGCAGGGTTCGCAAGATTCCAGATGCTGGCGAATGGCGATGCGCTCTACGGAGCGGGCCTGGGAAAGACTGGCGTCGTCGAGATAACCGGCGAGGCGGCGATGGACTTTATCGCACGTCATGGTTGCGCCTCGCGCGCGGTCTGCGGGCGCGTCAAACTTTCTGCCGTTGCGGGCGTGGAAACTCGAACATAGGCAAGTTGCAGACCGACCTGACTGGTAACAGAGACGCCGGAGGCAGCGGCCGCGGCGTGGCGAGTGGCTTCGGCTTTGCGCCACTGGGCTTCGGGGGACTGGGTGTCGCGATGGGAATTGCGTTCGTGGGAAGTTTCGCCGAGGAGCGGCTCCAGAATTTCCTTGAGCGAGCGGCGGCCGCGGAGGATGCGGGATTTTACGGTGCCGACGCTGCAATCGAGAACCTCGGCGACTTCTTCGTAGCTGAGACCTTCGATGTCGCGGAGGATGACGGCACTGCGGAAGACGTCGGGGATGCGCAGCAGAGCGTCCTGGACGGCGACCTGGATTTCGTGAGCGGCCAACTGGTCAAATGGCGTGGCGCTGAGGTCTTCAATTTCGATGGGGGCGCAGCCTTCGGCGGGTTCGGCGTCGATGGAGATGTTCTTTTGGTTGTGGCGCTGGAACCAGCGGCGGTGATTCAGGGCTTCGCGAATGGCGATGCGGTAGAGCCAGGTTTTGAGCGAGCTGCCCTGACGAAAAGCGCGAATTCCTTTGAATGCTTTCAAGAAAACTTCCTGAGCGGCGTCGGCGGCGTCCGCGGTGTCTCCCAGCATCCCGAGGATGAGGTTGTAGACGGGAGAGTGGTAGTGATTGACGAGCCAGTCGAAGGCGGTCTCCGAGCCGGCTTGCAGCTCGGTGACAAGCTCGGATTCGTCATTACCCCACGAGAGGGCACTGGCCCAATCGGACACGGTCGGCCTTTCTGCCCCACCTGCGAAGAAGAATCTAGGGCTTGCTGGCGATGATCGGTTGGGCGCTTCGGAGTGCGGAGCGCTACAACCTTGGTCCGCTCATGCTATTAGACACCGGGGAGCGGGCGAATGTTTCCCTGCCTTGGGCCAGCAACGGATTGATTTTGGCATTAAGGGGGCTGGAGCGCAATGGGACGCGGGGAGTGGTGAGCCGGGAGTGGCGGGTGGCAAGTGCGGAAAGAGGGCGAGCGGATCAGAATATATGCGGTATGACCAGCGCCCCCTCCCCCCTATGGTCGGCAAGATATAGAGGGGACGAGGGTTAGGTAGTAGGTTCGCAAGTGTGGGAAATGCGAGGGTTAGGGGAGAGGGGCGAGTTGTTGGCTGTAAGCCATTAGCTGTCAGGAGGATAGGTAGTGGGGTCGGGAGTTTCATGGTCGTTGGTTTGGATTGGGGTGGCGGGATGCACACGTTTTGCTGAGGTGCGTTTGCGGGCGTTGGTGTGATGGGATGCACGGTGGCATTGGAGCATGAGATTGCAGAGGTTGGTGTAGGTGCGAACGTCCTGGCGAGTGATTAGGCCTTCGGCGAGTGCACGAGGGAGCTTGGCGAGGAAGCGGTGGATCTGGGGGGCGGAGGCTGGGGAGTCATAGGGAGTGGTGAGTTCGCGGGCCAGGTCGGAGGGGCGAAGAGGGCGGTGCACAGCGTGGGCGAGGGTGTAGCTGAGGCCGTTGGATTCGGGGCTGGCGGGGAGTGCGCAGCGGCGTCCATCGGCAAAGGAGAAACGGCAGACGGGGAAGGCAGGGGTGATGGGACGTTTGTTTGACACGGTGAAAGTACATAATACAGTAAATAGTATCTATAAGTAACTGTTTGGATAACAAATGGTAATGGAACTGGAGGAGCGTTCGAATGAGAGGGCAAGGACGACCCTCTTTTTCAACTATCCGAACGAGACTGCATCCGACTGGCGATCTCAATTCGGAAAAGCAGGCGGGTACTATGAAGAACCCTTCTGGCAAGCCAATTAATCAGGAGTTGGCTCTCTGATTTCGTTGTAAACTGCCCGACGTCACTGGCTATCTGACCGGCACTCGCTGGCGGAACGCGCGTGAATACAGGTAGCGGCTCGGAGTTACGTGTATGATCCTCCCGCAATTGGCACAACTGACCGATATTGCTCTTCTGCTCCTGCGCTTGATGGTTGGCATCGTGTTCATCACCAGCGGCTACAAACATCTTAAAGACCCGGAAACGCGGAGTAAGGACATTGGGAAAAGCAAGAGCTTTACAATTTTTCTGGGTGCAGCCGAGTTAGCTGGCGGCCTCGGAGTAATTTCGGGCGTTCTCGCACAACTCGCCGCCATCGGTTTGATATTGGTTATGCTTGGCGCCATACAGAAGAAAATATTTACTTGGCACACCGGCTTCTGGGGCAAATCGGGGACCAACGGCTGGAGTTACGACACTATGCTGGTGGTTATGAATCTGGTTATCGTCACCACCGGCGGCGGAAACCTGACTCTCACTCACCTAATCAAATAATACCCTCGATCGCGTCAGGGCAGCCAACGCGAGGGCGAACGAAGCGTAGGATCCATAACGATCCGCTCCGGAGTGCCTCTGAGAAATCCTGTTGGGGAAAGGGGCTGCGAAGACCGCTCCGCCAGGAGTAAGACGCCTCGACGCGGTGTAGACTCGGAGGTGATCGGAGAAACAGCGCGACGTGACGAGTCGTACACTCTGATTCCGCTAAAGCATTTGGCTTGTTGTGAAATTGGAGGCTCAAGATGAACGATCAACAAAAGAAGGAGCAGCATTCTGGAGCGCGAGATCAAGCGATCCGTGCGGCACTGGATCAGCATTGGACGGCGTCCGATGCCAACGATTTTGAAACGGAGCACCGCATCTATCACGAGGACGCGGTGCTGGAATACCCGCAGTCGGGTGAGCGAACCCGCGGTCGCCGCAACATACAGAAGCAACGCGCTAGTCAGCCGAGCAAAAAGCGGTTTAGCGTCCGACGAATCATTGGCGGCGGTGATCTTTGGATCACCGAATTTATCCTGACATATGACGACAAGCCGTCCTACACCGTAAGCATCATGGAGTTCAGTGGCGACAAGGTTGCGCGGGAAACCCAGTACTTTGCAGATCCATTCGTGGCCCCCGCGTGGCGCGCTCAATTGGTCGAGCGGATGGACACATGATCTCGAGACGCGAGAATTCGCTAACGACACCGCCATTTGCGATTTGCAGCGTAATTTTCGAGAACAGAGATTAACGCCAGAGACCCGCTAAGTCCTGATAAACGACTATTCAGGAATACTGACGCCCACGTGCAAGAATTTCCTTGGCGTCCACACTATTGGCATCTGCATAGTTTTCAACATTGGTGCATTACCGTTACGCATTAACCCGGCCGCCGTCGTTCGCACTAACTGTAGGCCATGTGCGCATCGGATGGCCAAGCTAAACTCCATTTTCTCCGCTCTTCGCAATCGAATGGGGCTTCCGGGTAGCGGACAATTTGTGTAGCCGCATTTAGAACAGGCACGTCTAATGAGCGAGCGCGGGAATAGCGACCTTCGGACGACCAGCCAGTGCTACTCTGCGGAACAAACCCTGCGCAGCGGCTGGTGGTAAGAGTTGGCCCGATAGCTGGGAGGAACAATGAGTGAACAGAGCGAACTTCGTTGCAGAAAAATGCCCATGAACAACGGCAGAAGCATTCCTGCCCTGGGTTTTGGCACCTTGATTCCTGATCTTGGCGATACGTTACGAGCAACTAGATCTGCTTTAGAAGCCGGCTATCGCCAATTCGATTGCTCGGAGCGATATCGAAATGAAGAGGCGGTGGGCGAGGCGATACGAGATGTGCTGGGAGATGGAAAGGTGCGGCGCGACGATTTGTTCATTGCGACAAAGCTCTGGAACAACAATCACCGTCCTGAGCGTGTCAAACCTGCTTTCGAGGCTAGCCTCAGAAAGCTTCGGCTGGAATACGCTGATCTCTACCTAATGCACACACCTTTTGCCTTTCGACCGGGCGACGATCAGGATCCGAGAGATGAAAATGGCAAAACCATTTACGACGATGGGGTCACATTGCCCGAGACCTGGGGCGCAATGGAGCGCCTGGTCGACGAAGGCAAGTGTCGCGCAATCGGCTTGTCGGATGTTGACTTAGCGCATGTCACAGAAATCAATCGATCCGCGAGGATCCGGCCTGCTGTTGTGCAGGTGGAGGCGCATCCCTATCTTCCGCAATGGGAACTGCTGGAGGCTTGCAGAGAAACCGGGATCGTGTTCCTAGCGTTCGCGGTGCTGGGCCACTCATTCGAGCCGAAACTGCTCGAGGATGATGTCATCAAAAAGGTCGCCGCTGCAGCAGGCAAGACGGCCGCTCAGGTTTGTATCGCCTGGGCACTCCAGCGAGGCACCGCCATCCTTACAACCTCAACAAACGCAGATCATATCCGCGAAAGCCTTGACGTATCGCCCCTTCCGGAAAGCGCGCTGGAGGCGATCAAAGGAATCACGACGCGCTATCGATTCAACAGAGTCGTGGAAACCGGGGTTCCCGGGTTCATCCCTCGAGAGGCAGACCGCAAGGGCGCCGCGGGCGGGTAAGTGAGTGACGATTTCAATTGACCAAACGGTGCGGGAGCGATTCCAAAGACATGGCTCGACTGCTATCGGTGAAGGTCGGGTTTCCGCACGACACGGTGCGGAAGGCCGCACGACACACACCGGCATCTGGAAGGATCCGGCGGGTGGTCGCTGTCGTGCCGGAATTCGGATGAACGAACCCCGGATGGCGTCGATGCTGGCATGTAAGGCTGGAGGCAGACGGGAAGTTTTCTTGCATTTCGGCAGCATAATAAATTCGAAGAGAACATCCCGTTTGGTCCCCGATTTCGTCCCAGATTTTTGATTCGCGCCAAGGGAACGGCAGGGCTGGAGTGATTCGCGGAATGTCACTCCAGCGGATGGACGACAGCGCCAGGTGGATTGCGCTCGGGGCTACTGCTGCGTGCGGATTACGCCGACGGCGATTTTTCTGCGTTCGCGCTCGGGAAATTTCAGGCGGGCTTTTTCGGCGAGTTGCCTGGACTTGAAGGGTTTTGAGAGAGGGGTGAATTCGAGTCCGACATATTTGTAGAGGAGCCACCGCTCGGTAATTTTTGGCATGTGAATTTATCTGCCGAGGGGAGGGTGAATGTCAATGCGGTTAGCGGTGCATGGTACGTGCCGTGGTGAATAGTAATCAGTTATTAGTAATCGGTAATCAGTAATCGGATGAAGATGGCGAATAGATCGCAGCTCGCGGATAACAGGAAGCGAAGAGGAAGAGTGGACCCACCCTTTGCAAACGGCGCAAAGAGTTGATTGCATAAGAGCGAAGGCTCCGTTCGGAACCGAGTATGCTTCTGTTTGGAGAACCGAAGCAATCGGTAGGAAGGAGCCTTCGCTCTTATGCAATCAACCCTTGCAAAACCCGCAAGGGAAGGCCACCCAAGAGGGGCGAGTAAATCGCGGATCGCCGATGATATACAATGCCGACACGATGAGCCCGCGCCGACGCCACGGAAAGCATGCGCCACCCGCCGGAACCTGGGGCACCCCGCCTTATTTTACTTTTATTAAACGTACGATAGTGAGATACTTTATGCGATTTCCATGTCAAGAAACTTCAAGTTTTCGAAACCAGGCCACCCGCCCGGTGGTTGTGTAACTGACGCCAGTAAGGCGGTTAAGGTGGTCGGTATTAGTGGCTTGTGGAAAGGCCGATGAGATTAGTCTTCTCGCACCATGGCGGATTCGGCGTTCCAGGCGGCGCCCAGGAAGACGATTACGGCGGAGATTTGCATCCAGATTAGCAGGCCGATGACGGCGGCGAGGCCGCCGTAGACGAGGCTATAGGGAACGCGGCGAACGTAATAGCCGAAGGCGGCGTTGACCAGCCACCAGAGCAGCGTGGCCAGCGCCGCGCCGGGCAGGACATGCCGCAGACTTTCTTCCTGGTTGGGACGGGCTACCCAATAGAGGACGGTGAGCGCGAGCATGGCGAGGATCATGGCCACCAGCGGAAAAAAGACCAGCCAGAGGCCGTTGACCATGTTGTGCGTGCCGATCAGCCCGGTAAGCCAATGGCGCAGCGGACGGCCGAATACGCCGAGAATTCCGGCGATCAGGATGGGAGCGACGGTGATGAGGAGCAGCAGAAGTCCGCGCAGCTGGCGATGGAGAAAGCCGCTGCGCTCTTCGTCGTCATAGATGAGGTGAATCCCCTCCATGATCAGCTTCATCACTTGGGAGCCGCCGATCAGGCTACCCGCCCAGCCGAGCAGCGCGAATTTCCAGACGTCGGGACCGCGGCGGCTGAGGAAATCGGTGACGATAGTCTGGCTTCCGGGCGGAAGGAACTGCGTTAGATCGCGGATGGCATCGAGGAGGCCGGAACGGCTGCCAATCCAACTGGAGGTGATGCCCACGGCGAGGAGCAAAGTGGGAAAGAAGGCTAGGAAGACGTTGAACGCGATCGCCTGCGAGAGCATGCCACAGCGCGGAAAGACGCGCCGGAACATTCCCCAGATGCGGGAGGAGAAGTTTCGCAGGGTTGGCATCGCTGGACATTATAGCCGGAGAGACACAAAGAATTTTCTTCTCATGGGGCTGAAGTTCTTGCGTGGCGGCCGATTACAACTCAGCTCATAAATGGGAGCACTGGGCGTTTCCACAACCTCAGAGGATAAAGCCCAAGCTTTTTCGGGGTTTTTCGGCACCACTAAAGTCGTGCCTTCCCGACGACCATGCCTATAGGAGACAGTTTCTAGTTCGGCAGATTGCGCCAGAGGAGCGGGACGTAATAGACATCCAGATACCAGGCCAAGGCGAAGAGGAGCGCGAATCCCAACAGCGCGGAAAGAAACAGGCGCACTGGAAGAGTCTGCGTGACGGGCACTTTGGGTTCGGAAATGCGGAAGAGCAAGCCGCTGCCGAAAGAGACACAGGCAGCGAGGGCGATACGCGCGGCGGAGGCGACCAGGCGGTCTTCCCAGCTGGAGGCGGTGATGAAAAAGGCGGTGTCCAGCACGGCGCAGAGGGAGAGAAGGCTGAGGATGAAGGAGAATGCCTTGCCGAGATCGAGGAGCACACTGTCGCCAACGTTCGTGGAGCGCTGCGATGTGGGTATGGCTTCCATGCGGGCCTCTAACCGCGAGTATAGCTCGAGTGAGCTTGCCCAAAATAGGCTGGGACGAGCTGGGAATGAGGAGTTTGAAATTCGCGCACGAGGCGCATCTATTCTCCTT
The DNA here is from genome assembly GCA_963781995.1 of uncultured Acidobacteriota bacterium. Classification (GTDB taxonomy): domain Bacteria; phylum Acidobacteriota; class Terriglobia; order Acidiferrales; family UBA7541; genus Acidiferrum. Next base: position 1,159,049 of record CAWAHR010000002.1, read on the forward strand.
GGCGGAGGGCTGTTGTCGAATCACTTCTATGTTGATTGAGAAGTTACGCCGTCCGCTGGCGGGAGTAAACCGAAGCAGCGTTTCCGGAGGAAATGGCCTGCTGCGCGGGCAGCGCATTTTCCGGGGTGGCAGACATATCGTACACTGCTGGGAAGCATTCCCGAGGATGCCAAGAATGAAAACTGGTTCCGCGGCGGGAACGAAAACCGCCGCGCTCGATTTCCGGAAATCGCTACTGGAAAGCTTTGCGGTCAACGAAAAAGCCAATCAACTGATCTTGAGCAATATCGATGATGCCGCGTGGCACGCGGCGCCACCCTCGGGCAAGGGCCGCACCATTTCGGATATTGCAGCGCACATTCATCATGTGCGGCTGATGTGGCTGTCAGCCGCGGAGAAGTCTGCGAAAGCGCCAGCGAAGGTGGGAGCTGATAAGCCCACGCGGGCGCAGGTGCAAGGGGCGCTGCAAGCGAGCGCGGGGGCGATTGCGGAATTGCTGGCGAGGGCGCTTGAGGATCCCGCCGGAAGGGCGCCGAATTTCAAGCCGGATGTAGTGCATTTTGTGAGTTACCTGATCGCGCATGATGCGCACCATCGCGGGCAAATCTGCATGCTGGCGCGGCAGGTGGGGCACGGGATACCCGCGAAGGCCGGCTTTGCCTTGTGGGAGTGGGGCACGTTGTGGCGCGAATGTGGATTCGGAAAGTGAAAATTCCGGGCGTTGCCATGCGATGGGCGGTGGGCGCGATGTTGTGCGCAGTGGTGCCACCGTGCTTTGCCGCGGCGCAGGCCGATGCAGGAAGAAAAGTGACGTGGAAGTCGGTGGAATTTGCGATTGTGCGGTTTAACGATCAGGCGCCGAATTCGTGGAACATTTATCATTCGGAGAAAAAAGGGATTCTATTGGTGCGCCTGTGGAAGCGGTACATGCTGGTGCGGATTCCAGATGAAGAAGTGTACGACATCGATCCGCAAAAAATTGCCGTGCACGGAGATTCGGTAGAGTGGTCGTACGCGGACATTCCAGATAAGCCGGTGGAAGTGGTGGATTGGAAGGAGAAAAACGTCGGCTCGATGCAGCGGGTGACTTTTCGTTTTGGGAAAAATGGGCATGTGCTGGAATTGCAGATTCCGTTGACAGTGAATCGCGAGCCGATGTATTGAGCAGGAAGCGAACAGATAACAGCGATCAGCTATCAGGAACCTTGTACAGAGCGAGCCCTCGCCGAGAGCCTCCCGCGAACGCTGGGAGATGAATCCCCGACACTTCGAAAATCATCCGCCGCGAATGCCACCAGCGAGGCAGCTCCCACGTAAGATTTAGTCGGACCTGCGGTAGACGCCATAAAACCAGGGGATGCCCAGGGCGCCGGGGGCTACGCCTACGCTTACTTGGTCGCCCGGGTGGAAGCGATCGAAATCATCGGCATCAACGGGGAGGCGCTCGAGGCGATGGCCCGCGCGCCAAGACGGGACGAAGAGGCGGCGCGTGCCGCGCACCACTCCTTTCATCTGGTAGCGGCTTTCCACAATCGAAGGGTGATAGGTGATTCGTTGGGGCGCGTCCAGCTTGCCGTTCAGGATCAGAGCAGTGGAGAGGATGAAGGGGATCGGAATGAGTCCGGTAAAGAGATGACGGAGGACTTCAATCTCCTTGCGGGCGCGGGCGCGGTTTTCCAGGACGATGGCCAGAGCGAGGGCGATAAAAAAGACCACACCGAAGAAGACGAGCATGGCGTCGATGTCGAGCGGCGGATAGATCTGGCTGATGTAGGGAAAGAGGAGTGAGCCGGCGAGGAAGATGCTCATTTGGCCGATCAGGCGGCGGCGGAAAACCAGCTCGGCGGCGGCGGAGGTTAATCCGCAGACCGGGCACTGATCGCTAGCGCGTTCGGAGCCACAATCCAAACAGTGGGTCATGGAAAATAGTATAAGGCTTTAGGCGTTCTGGGCGAGCTCGGCCAGGATTTCGTGAAATTCGTGATGATTTTGATCTTCAGGAAGAGCAACGGAGACCCCCATGCCCAGGCCGGGCTCCACGCGCTTGACGTAACATTCCAGCCACAGGGGACGCGCGGTGACGAGACGCGCGCGAAAACCCGCGCCCACCCATAAGACGTCTTCGGATTCGATGAACATGCCGCCGGCGCTGATATCGCGGGTGCGGGCTCTGAGGCGCGCAGAACCCCATTCGATTTCCAGGCTGGCCTGGTAGGGATAGCGAGGGGCCCTGCGGCGGTCGGGACGTCGAGGACCCAAATCCTCCATGGTCATGGACCTGGCGCTCCTTCGGGAAAGGTATGGCGCGCAAAAGTCGAGCCCGAGCAGCGAGCCTACACTCTGAAGATACGCCGAAACGCCGCATAATGTTTCGGACACCGGGAGAGGATGTTTTGTTCCCGACATTTCCCAGTTGGGCACAGATTGCCGGTGCCGCGGATTGATTAGACGCGCGTTGCAATGGGTGATGCCAGCGCGTTTTCCTGGTGACGCCGGAAATACTTCTTCGAGGTTATTGCTGGCTGGCGTATCGTACTTCTCTGGCGCGGGACGGAGAGGCTAGACGGAGCGGTTAGCGGCGCGAGGGGAGGATCCAGGTGCAAGGAAGTGCGAGCGACTATCTGGCGGCGGAGCGAACGGTGCTTGCCTGGATCCGCACGGGGATCGCGCTGATGGGGCTGGGATTCGTGCTGGCGCGTTTCGGGCTGTTTCTCCAGGAGTTCAATCACCTGGTGCCGGATATTCAGATGAAATCGTACGGGCTTTCCCTATGGATCGGGGTCGCGCTGATCCTGATGGGAGTATCGGTGTGTCTGCTGTCGGCGGTACGGTACTTGCGGATGCTGAAGCAGTTGCAAGCGGGCGAATCGCTGTTTACGCGGAGTCCGCGACTGGTCGTCGGCGTAGCGGTGGGACTGGTGATTCTTGGGCTGGTGATGGCGGGCTATCTTATTTTTGCGAACCCGAATGCGCTGGTGCACGCATCAGTTCGAGAGGAGAAAGTTATGGCGACTGACGTGGGGAATGGAATTGTGCGGATTGCGAGCAATCATACGGTGGATGAGACTGTCGCCAAGCTGCAGGGGATATTGCAGGCGAAGGGCGTGAAGTTATTTATTGTGGTGGATCACAGCGGTGAAGCGGCCGGCGCAGGAATGAAAATGCCCAATACCAAATTGCTCATTTTTGGGAACCCGAAAGCGGGGACACCGTTGATGCTGGCGGCCCCGAGTGTGGCGCTGGATCTGCCGCTGAAAATTCTAGTAGCAGAGGATGGCGTGGGGAAGACTTGGATTTCTTACAATGCGCCGAGTTACCTGGCGGCGCGGCATGGTTTACCTGCTGATTTGTTGCCGAACATCGCGGTGATTGAGGCGCTTGCGGAGAAAGCGGCGGAATAGATAGGCTTGCGAGGGGCAGGGACGGCTCTTTGATATGGAAGACCGGAGATGTGTGAGCATTGGTGGGATAAACGGGTGGATTGGCCGTTGAGTTGAAACCGTAAAAGCGGGTGCTGAGCTCCCGCACGCCAAAGTGGGTGCTTCGGAACGCGGCCGCTGGATTGGATGAATCTTTGGACGACTTGCAGCGACCGCGCTTTGCCGGGCGGTGACCCATGTGATAAATTGGTAGTTTGGGGCTACAGTCTAATTTGCAGCTGAGGGAGATTTCATGGGTTTTTTCAGTACGGCTTCGCGCCGACTTGGCATTGCGGGAGAGTTGCTCTCCTTTTTTGCGCGCAACAAGCGCTGGTGGATGCTGCCGGTTATTATGGTGGTGCTGTTCACCGCAGTTCTGATTGTCCTTGGACAAAGTTCGGCACTTGCGCCGTTCGTCTACGCCCTGTTCTAGGCGAAACGCGTCGCTATGGCCAATATTCTTACCGAAAACCTGAAGACCCTCTGGAATGCATGGAAGCGCCTGGCCCACAAGATCGGGAACTTCCAGGCACGCGTGGTGCTGACGATTATCTATGCCATCGCGGTGCTGCCGTTTGGGCTGGCGGTGCGATTGTTTTCCGATCCCTTGCGAATCAAGAATCGTCCCACGAAATGGATTGAGCATCCCGCCGAAGTCCACGACATGAGCTGGGCGCAAAGGCAATAGCTCATGCACATTCTGGGAATTTCCTGCTATTACCACGATGCTGCCGCCGCGATTCTGCGCGACGGGCAGTTAGTTGCCGCCGCGGAAGAGGAACGCTTTTCGCGCGTGAAGCACGATTTTGGCTTTCCCAAGCTGGCCATCGAGTTTTGCTTGCGGGAAGCGCAGATCGAGGCCAAAGAGTTGGACTATGTGGTCTTCTACGAGCGGCCGTTTCGCAAGCTGGACCGCTTGCTGGTCAGCGTCCTGCAAACTTATCCGCAATCCTGGAAGGTGTTTCGCGAGTCGATGATTGGGTGGATGCTGGACAAGCTGTGGATCGCCAGCACGCTGCAATCGGAACTGGGCATCAGCCGGGAACGCATTCTTTTTTCAGAGCATCATCTTTCCCATGCGGCGAGCGCGTTTCTATGTTCGCCATTCGAGGAATCGGCGATTCTTACGGTGGATGGTGTCGGTGAATGGCTGACCGCGGCGTGCGGCGTTGGGCGCGGCACGCAAATTCAATTGACCAGGCAGGCGGAGTTTCCCCATTCGATCGGTTTGCTTTACAGCGCGTTTACGGCGTTTCTGGGCTTCGAGGTGAACGAGGGCGAATATAAAGTGATGGGCATGGCGCCTTACGGGACGCCGAGGTATGTGGATAAGGTTTGGAAGACCGTGACACAGAACGAGGACGGTTCTTTCTCGCTGGACATGGATTACTTCTCGTTCCACTACGCGACCGATCACATGTACACGCAGAAGCTGGTTGAGCTTTTGGGTGAGCCGCGGCAACGGGAGACCCCATTTTTTACGGAATCGACGGGCTTCCCGAAGTATTTCGGGAAAAAGCCGGCGGATTACATTGCGCAGTGCAGGGTGAACGAGCATTACGCGGACATCGCCGCGAGCATCCAGCGGGTTACAGAAGATTTGCTGGTGGGCATGGCGAAGAATCTGCACAAAGAGACGGGGTTGAAGAAACTTTGCATCGCGGGCGGCGTGGGACTGAACAGCGTCGCGAATGGAAGGATTCTGCGCGAGTCGGGATTTGACGAACTTTTTATTCAGCCGGCGGCAGGCGATTCGGGAGGGGCGCTAGGTGCGGCTTTGTGGGCTTATCATTCGGTGCTGGGCAAGCCGCGGTCGTTCCTGATGGAACATGCCTATTGGGGCCAGGAATATAGCGCTTCGGAGATTCGGTCGTTCCTTGATAACGAAAACATTCCTTATCACGAGGCTGGCAGCACCGACGAGTTGCTGGATCGGACCACGGATTTTCTGACCCGCAGCAAGGTGGTGGGCTGGTATCAGGGGCGATTCGAATGGGGTCCGCGCGCGCTGGGGCATCGCAGCATTTTGGCCGATCCGCGGGGCGCGGATATGAAGGATATCGTTAATTCGAAGATCAAGTTTCGCGAGCCGTATCGGCCATTTGCACCGTCGGTGGTGGCGGAAGCGGCGCCGACTTATTTTGAGCTGGGAAGCGCGGTTAATCAGTATCCGTTGCGGTATATGTTGTACGTGACGCCGGTGAAGCCGGAGCATCACGCTACGCTGCCAGCGATTACGCACGTGGATGGATCGGCGCGGGTGCAGACGGTTTATCGCGAGCAGAGCCCGTTGTATTACGGTTTGATCGAGCGATTTGGACAGGCTACCGGCGTGCCGGTGGTGCTGAATACTTCGTTTAACTTGCGCGGGGAGCCGATTGTTACGACGCCGGCGAATGCTTATAGTACTTTTTCGCGGAGCCAGATGGATTGTTTGGTGCTGGGCAATTTTTTGATTGAAAAACCTTCCTAGGATTACCTCAAAGTTCAACGCCAGGCATCGTGCTGAGACCTCAGGGGCTGAAGCCCGATGAGCTTGCAATCTAATCGGCACGGCTGAAGCCGCGCCCTCCCGAAGATACATCCATAGATCCGGCGAGGCGGCGTCGATGCCTTGAGAAGTTGCCTACATGGGAATGGAAGCCTGCGGGCCTCGGAGGCCTGAGCTACAGACCTTGCTGGGATAGCCAGGGCTCGAGGATTTCGGCGGCTACTTTGCTGCCTTGGGGGGTCCAGTGGCCGTCGCAGGTCAGGAAGTAGGAATGGAAATTGCCGTTTGAGCGGGCTTCCATATCCGGCAATAGGTCTTTCACTGGGATTCCCTTGTCCTTGCCCCAACTGAGCACGACGGGCCCGAGACGATTCGTTCCCGATTTCTCCAGGCGGGTGAAATCGTTGGAGGTGGGGATTAGGATGACAGCCATGCGGGCGTGGTGGGCGTCGGCGGTGGCATGGATGTCGTCGAGGGCTTTTTTGAGCCGGGCAATATCCACATCGTTGAAATCGTTGTAGCCGGAATAAGGCGGGAGCGTGCGCCAGTACATGCTGGAGTAGAGGAACTGGCCGACATGGTAGGAGGCCAGATAGGCGCGGAGGAACGATTCGACGCGATCCCAGAAACCTTCGCCGGCCTGGGGTTGCACGTGGTTGGTGTAGACGACGGAAAAATCGTCGGCATAGTAGGGACGGTAACGGTCCGCATGATGGACTTTGCCCCATTCGAGAGACATATCGTGGAAATCGTTGTCGGGGAGCACGCCGACGAGAACGGTGTCGTGATCAAACTTGGCGGCGAGGGTTTTGTAGAGCAGGGCGTATTGCAGCGGGCCGAAATCGCCGCTGGTGCCGAAATTCAGGTATTCGCGGCCGGTGGCTTTTTCGAGGATATTGGTGAGGCGATCTTTGTCGGCGAGGCCGAGGCCTTCGATCATGGAATCGCCGAGGAAGATGGTGCGGGGCTTATCGGAGTGGAGGGTGCGCTCGATGTCGCGTGCGCCGTAGCTGTTGGTAGTGTACTGGACGCTGAAGCAGCCACCCTGGTGGTAGAAATGGCCGTTGGGACGGTGCCAGACGCCGAAGTCGGGATTAATGTCGGCCCAGAAGTTGTTGTAATTGACGTGGTAGGTGGGCTTGCTGGAGTGCCAGTCGGTGACGTTGATGTAGATGACGCAGACGAGTTCGACGAGCACGGCGAAGATGAGGAAATTGATGAGGATGAGTTTCAGCGCGTAAAGAGTGGATTTTAGAAATGAGCGCTTGGGCGGGGTTGCCGGGGCAGCGGGATTCTCTTGGTTCATTCCTTCTCCCAACAAATGTTCTATGAAAAGAGTATCGCGTTTTGGGGAGATTCGTCACATCGCGAGAGGTTTGCAGCGAATTTATTTGCGTTTGCCGATCATGATGAAGAAGCCGCCATCGCGGCCGCCGACCAACATTTCGCCGGTCTGTACGAGGAAGTGATTTAGGGCGGTGCCGGGAGCGTGTGGCTCGAAGAGTTTTTCGTCGGTGGCAAATTCCTCGCCCTGGGCTTTGGGGATGCTGTTCATGAACTCAAAGCCATTTTCCTTGAACCAGCGCTGCACTTCCCCGAAGGTGTGCTTGGATTCATGCGGGTTTTTGTATTGGTCAAGAAACCAGGCTTGCTTGCGGGCTTGGTTGGCGGAGCGGTCGCGGATTTGCGGGTCGAGAAATTGCATGCGATCGCCGGAGATGCGGAACAGGAAGCGGCGGAGATCGGTGGCATAGCGGCTGTATTTGTTGTAGAGGCCGATGAGGATGAAGCCGCCGCGCTTTACGAGTTTGGAGATGGACTGAAAGCCGAGGTAGGGATCGCTGGTGTGGTGGAGAACGCCATTGCAGACGACGAAATCGAAAGTTTCAGGCGGGAAGACCGGGCGGAAGAGATTCATCTGGAGGAAGCGGGTGCCCTTGATTTCGTTTTCACGGCGAAAGTTTTCCGCGAGTTGTAGGGAGTGCAGGCAGGCATCGGCGCCAAAAACGGTGCGGCCCCAGGTCATGCCGAGGAAGTTGCTCAGTTGGCCGGTGCCGCAGCCGACTTCCAGGATGGAAGAGCCGTAGCGAATCTGTTCGTCAAGGAGTTTGGCGAAGACGCCGCGGCGGGCTTTTTCGCGGAGGGCTTCAGCGGAATCGAAGTCGTCGTAGTTGGGGAAGGGGGTTTTTTCGTAGAAGGCCTGCATGGTTCTGGTGACGTCGGGCTTGTCGGCGGGCCAGTCGTTTTGCCAGAAGAGTAGGGGGATTCCGGCGTCCACGGGAAAGTGGTGTTGGCATTTTTCGCAGATTACTTCGTCGGCGTGGGTGGCTAGTTTGCCGCCGCAGATGGGGCAGGCGAGGGCGATTTCCAGCGCGGGACTTGTTTTTGCGTTCACTCTCTTTGAATTTTATCACAGCGTGGAGAAAGGATACACACTCCGAGATCGAAAGTAGTGGGTCAGTTTTCGGTTACAGGGGTTTATAAGGAGGTGTGCCTACGGCTTCGGCGGGGGTGGGCGGTCAATCGGGAATATCGGTAGCGTTGACGGTTGAATCTCAATCGCAGGTGGGGGTTCTAGCTCAATCATATATATGTCGTGTTCACCGGGAAAAATGGGAGGAGGAGAAAGGCAATCGGACGTACCGATGCCATTCGGACACGGGATTGGAATCTCCAGCGCGACTTCACCGAAGGTCCAAGGATTTGAATTGTCGGGCATCCGCACATAGGTCCGTCTCATTTTCCCTTTTGACTGGTCAGCGATTCTCCAGGTTGGAACCTTCTGGCTGTAACTGGAAACAATGCGAAGCTTGCCCTGCAGACGAACTAGCCTGAACGTCTCTTTGCCCGTTTCTTTCACGGGGAAAGTCTCGCCGATACAGAAGGTATTCTGTCTTTTGGCTCCAGGTGCCAAGTTAATTGGCTCTGAAACGACATCTGTCCACCCGTAAACAAGCATCCAGGCTTCTCCTGTGCCCTGCCCCAGAGTATTTGCGGCATCGTTCACTGAAGAGTAGATTTTGACTCCCTCAGAGTACGACGCGCCCAAGAGAATGGAGGATTTTGAGAGGTTCGTGCGTTGAACACTCAATTCTAAACATTTGTCCCTCCACAGCGGGGCTTTCTTGAGCTTGAATTCGAGCGGTGGAACATTTGATTGGCTCGTCGTTCTGCTGGACTCTTGGCCGCAGGCGAGCGAAGAAACGCCAAGCATAAAGAACAGCGCGGCTTGGTAAACAAACCTCATTTGAAGACACATTATCTGCTTTGTTAGACACCGCAAAAGCGAGAATTGTTTCGCAGATATTGCACGGCCAATAAGGAATTATCTAGGTCACTGCCTGGTTTGTCGGGCCACCGAAAACTGAGAGACTGACGGGCCGGTATACGGGTTCTGTATTGCGTCGCGGGCGGCGGAGTGCTAGCCTTAGCGAACAAAAGGCGAATTGGTTGGTGGGGTTACTGAGGGGGCAAAATCGTGTTTGGGTAGTGTGGATAGACCTCCAAAGCGGGAGCCAGGCTCCCCTTCGGGAAGATTCAGGGCAGGCCGCACTCAAAAGGGGTGGTGATGGCTAGTAATGCTTATTCGTTGGCTAGGGCGGGGCGGAGTTCGACGCCGGCGCGGGTTACGCAGGTGTTGGATGGCTTTGCGGCGCGGGACCGGGACGGGGACGGGGAGATTTTGACTGCCGTGCGGCACTATCCGGCGCGGGAGGCGCAGTGGGCGGAGTTTCCGGAATGGGTGCATGGGGAGTTGCGGGCGGCTTATGGCGCTAAGGGGATACGGCAGCTTTATACGCATCAGGTGGCGGCCGCGGAGGCGGTGCACGCGGGGAAGAATGTGGTGATTGTTACGCCGACGGCTTCGGGGAAGACGCTTTGCTACAACTTGCCGGTGGTGGACGCGATTCTGGGGGATGACGACGCTCGGGCGCTGTATTTGTTCCCTACCAAGGCTTTGGCGCAGGATCAGTTGGCGGAATTGCATGATTTGAACTCGCGGCTCGAAAACCGCGTGGGCGTGTTTACTTATGATGGCGACACGCCGAGCGATGCACGGAAGGCGATCCGGGAGAAGAGCCACATCGTACTGACGAATCCGGACATGCTGCACACAGGGATTTTGCCGCACCATACGCGCTGGACGCGACTGTTTGAGAATTTGCGGTACATCGTGGTGGACGAGTTGCACACGTATCGCGGCGTGTTTGGAAGCCACTTGTGCAACGTGCTGCGGCGGTTGCAGCGGATTGCGCGGTTTTACGGGAGCAAGCCGCAATTCGTGTGCTGTTCCGCGACGATTGCGAATCCCGGGGAGTTGGCTTCGCGATTGATTGAAGATGAGGTGGAAGTGCTGGCGACGAATGGGGCGCCGGCGGCGGAAAAGACGTTTGTGTTTTACAACCCACCGGTGGTGAACCGGGCACTGGGGATTCGGCGGAGTTATATCAATGAAGGGTCGCGGGTGGCGCAGGAGTTTTTGAAGCACGATTTGCAGACGATGGTGTTCGCGAATTCGCGGCTGCACACGGAGTTGATCCTGACGTATCTACAGCAGGCCAATCCGCAGTTGCCGGGAAAGCCGGAGGCGATTCGCGGGTATCGCGGCGGATATTTGCCGAACGAGCGGCGGGAGATCGAGCGCGGGCTGCGCGAGGGACGGATACGCGGGGTGGTGACGACCTCGGCGATGGAATTGGGAATTGATGTGGGCTCGCTGGATACGGTGGTGATGACCGGGTATCCCGGGACGATTGCGGCGACCTGGCAGCGGGCGGGCCGCGCGGGGCGGCGCAGCGGGAGCTCTTGCGCAGTGCTGGTGGCCTCTTCGGCGCCGCTGGATCAATTTATCATCCGGCATCCGGACTATTTTTTCGGGAATACGCCGGAGCATGCGTTCATTCAGCCGGACAATCTGGAGATTTTGATCAATCACCTGAAATGCGCGGCGTTTGAACTGCCGATTGGGCCGGAAGAGAAATTCGGCGAGGCGAATGTGGCGGAATTGTGCGCGCGATTGGCAGAGGCCGGGTATCTGCATCTGGCGGGAGCGAATTATCACTGGACGCATGAGGCGTATCCGGCGGACACGGTGAGCTTGCGCTCGGTGACCAGCGACAATTTTGTGATTATCGATATTACCGGCGCGCCGGTGGTGATTGGAGAGGTGGATTTTCCGAGCGCGCTGACAACCGTGCATGAGAGGGCGATTTATTTACATGGGGGGCAGCAGTACCACGTGGAGCATCTAGATTTTAAGGAGCGGAAGGCATACGTGAAGCAAGTGAATGTGGATTACTACACGGATGCGATCCGATATACGCAGGTGCGGGTGCTGGAGATTGCGGAGACGGAGAGAGTGAGCCGGCAAGTGGCTACGGAAGAGCACAGCCAGGAATGGCTGTGCCACTGGCGGGCGCATGGGGATGTGCTGGTGCGGTCGCAGGTGGTGGGATTCAAGAAGATCAAGTTTTTTAGCAATGAGAATGTGGGCGCGGGGCAGTTGGAATTGCCCGAGAACGAGATGCACACGACATCCTATTGGATCACTCTGGAGCGGCCGCTGCTGGAATCGCTGCCGTATACGATCAGCGAAAGGCAGTCGGGGATGTTTGGGCTTTTGTATGCGCTGGCGTCGGTGGCGACGTTGCTGCTGATGTGCGACGGGCGGGATTTGGGAACGGCGATTGGGGAGCGGCCGCCGGCGCCGGGCGTCGAGAGCGAGGAACTCATGCCGATGCGGCTGGAAAAGGCGGTGGGTGCGCAGGCGAAGGAGTTTTTCGAGCCGAATTTGTATTTGTTCGATGCGTATCCGGGCGGGATTGGATTTTCGGAGCCGTTGTTCCGCGCGCATGAATTGCTGGTGCGGAGGACGCGGGAGTTGATTCAGGCGTGTCCTTGCGAGGCGGGGTGTCCTTCGTGTGTGGGGCCGGCGGGGGATTTAGCGCCGAAGGCTAAGGAGGCGGCTTTGGGGATTTTGGGGCGGATGATCGAGGAAGAGAAGATTTAGGCAGAGATCGGGGCACAGAGGACAGGGAGAATTGGGAGATAAGTATTCCAGGTTGGCGGCTTTGCGGCCTGCGCGTGGAGTGGCTGCGCGGCCTGCGGAGTTGCGGGCGCCGGATGAGACGGATCCGCTGGCGCGGTTGTTGGGGGCGGGGATTGGGCGGAATCATTATGGGGACCATTTGGCGATACGGAATTGGTTTTCTACGCCAGAGTTTGTGGAGCCTTCGGCGGTGGCGTTGGGGTTGTTGACGAAGGCCGCGGGAAGAAGGTCCGATCTAAAGTTCGGCCACTACAAAAGACAAGCGGAGCGGGCAACTTTAGAGGATCCGCAGAAGTGGTTGTTTTTGGATTCGGAGACTACCGGGCTGGCTGGGGGAACGGGAACTTATCCGTTTCTGGTCGGGCTGGCTTGGTGGGATGCCGGGGGCTTGCAGGTGGAGCAGCTTTTTTTGCGCGATTTTTCGGAGGAGCATTCCCTGTTGCACGAACTGGCGGGACGGCTGGCGGAGCGGCCGGTGCTGGTGACCTTCAATGGGAAGTCGTTTGACTGGCCACTGCTGGAAAACCGTTTCACGATGACGCGGGCGATCAAGGTGCCGGCCCTTGCGGCGCATCTGGATTTGCTGCATCCGGCGCGGGCGTTGTGGAAATTGCGGCTGGGCTCGGTGCGCCTGGTGGAGCTGGAGCGGCATGTGCTGGATGCGGAGAGGCTGGGCTGGGATCGCGGCGACGATGTGGCTTCGGCGCAAATCCCGCAGTTTTACTTCGACTATCTGCGCGGCGGGACCGCTGATCCGCTGGCGGGGGTGGTGAAGCACAACCAGATGGATCTGCGGGGACTCGCGGCGTTGTTCGGAAAGATCAATTCTCTGCTCGATGAGCGGGAATCGCTGGAGGCGGAAGAATCGCTGGACTTGTTCGGGTTGTCGAGATTTTTGGAGCGGCGCGGGGAGCGGGAACGGGCGCGCGCGACGTGCGTGAAGGCGCTTGACGCCGGGCTACCAGCGGAATTCCGGCCACGAGCGACGCGGGAGCTGGCGATGATGGCCAAGCGCCGCGGCGATGACGCTGCCGCGGCTGCACTGTGGAAGGAGTTAGCTGGGGATCCGGCGGATGGCGTCGAGGCTTGCGAACAATTGGCCATTCACTACGAGCGCCGAGTCAAAGATTTCGGGCAGGCCTTGGAATACGCGCAACTCGCCATGGCAAAGCTGCAGCGGCAGCGGGTTGCGTTGCGCGACCATTATGCGAAAGAACGGTGGCGGCGGCTGGAGGAGAAGCTGATGTGCCGGGTGGAGCGTTTGCGGCATCGCATAGAAAGGTGCGATGCAGACGCCCGGGCTCCGCTGCTGGCGAAATCCGCGGCGGCGAACACGGGCACTCAATAGTCGCTTATTGAATTTCCGTTTCTCTCTGAAGGCTTGCGAATTTGGAGGCGCAAAACGGATGGAAACCCCAGGCGCGAAGCAGCAAATTGTTGGGCAGACCAACATGGACACCACAACACAATCCTATCTGCATTCGGAGCTGCAGCACCGCCGCGAAAGCTTGCAGGCGGCGGCCGGCGCCGGAGTGACCGACGCCTCCCTTCGGCAGCTGATTCACAGCGTGGACGAAGCGCTGGAGCGCCTCCACAACGGAACGTTCGGCATCTGCGAAGTTTGCCACGATACGATCGAGGCCGACCGCTTGCTGTGCAATCCGTTGCTGCGTTTCTGTCTCGATCACCTTTCCACGGAGGAACAGCGGGCACTGGAGCGGGACCTGCTGCTGGCCGCGGGGATTCAACGGCAGCTCTTGCCGCGGACAGACTGGTCGCAGGGAGCCTGGCAAGCGAGGTATCACTACGCGCCCGCCAGCGTGGTCAGCGGCGATTATTTTGACTTGATTGAATCCGAAGGAAGCTTTTTGTTCCTGCTCGGAGATGTGGCGGGCAAGGGCGTGGCGGCGTCCATGTTGATGAGCCATTTGCATGCGACGTTCCGGACGCTGGCGGGGCAGAATCTTGCGCTGGGTGAGCTGGCGGGACGTGCCAACCGGTTGTTCTGTGAAAGCACGACCGCGGGGCAATATGTCACGCTGGTGATGGGAAGGGCATGGCCCGATGGGAGAGTGGAGTACGCCAGCGCGGGACACCTGCCGCTGTTGCACGTTTCGGGCGGCGGGGTAAAGGCGCGGCAAGCCACGGGAGTGCCGCTGGGAATGTTTTGCACCACGGATTTTCCGGTATGCCAGCTGCACATGATGCGCGGGGATACGTTGTTTCTATATACGGATGGGTTATCGGAGATTTTTGACGCCAAGGGCGACGAATATGGCGTGCGGCGGGTGGAGTCGCTGGTCGCGCGCCATGCCGGCCTGGCTCCGGACCAGATGCTTTCGGCATGTTTGGATGAGATCAGCAATTTTTCGGCGGGAGTAAAGCGCACGGACGACCTGACGTTGCTGGTGATGCGCCACGCGAACTGAAGCGGTGGAGAGAGGCGGCGGCCGCTAAAAGGGCAAGAATACCCCAAGAGAGCGGGGCGAGTTCCGCCCGTACAAGTGCGAGAAAAATGTCGGGGCGGACCGCCCGCCGCGACGGGCGGTTCTTTAATGAGAGGGACTTGCGCTGATAGATGGCTGGGAGTCGATGGATTGCGTGGTCGTAGTCCCGGGCGAGGGCTGGCGTGGGGTACTTTCTGGCACTGGGGGCCAGTTGAGCTTGGCGAGCCACTGCTGAAAGAGGGCGACGTCGCCGCCCTCCAGGGTGATGCATTCCTGCTTGTTGCAGTGCAAAAATACGCTGCGTTCCGGGGATTCCAAGGCAAAGTAATTCGGGCGGCGCACGAGATGCGAGTGGTTCGGGTATTTCTTTTCCAGAGCTTCGGAATATAGTCCAAGGAAGTGTCCTGCGGAACCGGCGTCCTGCAGGCGGATGCGGGCGAACAGCATTAACCGCTTGGTGTTGTTCTGCTCGAAACTGGCATAGGTGTCGCCGTCCCAGGCGGCGGCCAGGGACTTGGCGCGGCCATCATCCAGAAATTGTTTGAAAACCTCCTTCCAGCCAAGTTCTCCCAGAAAGTTTTCTTCAAGCAGGACCCAATCGCTGCCCGGTACGACGGCGGGCAGGTCCAGTTTGAGCTGAACGGGCACTTTGTTCGCAAAATACAGGTCCGGATGAATTATTTGCTGAGTGTTCGCGGGGGGGCGTGCAAAGACCGGGGTAAACGCCGGCCAGCCACCGGATTTCAGAACCGCCATCGAAAAAGTCAGCCCGCTGAAGTACGGGAACATCAGCGAATCCTTGATAAAGGGCGGAGCCTTATTGAGGATCGGGCTGGTTCCCAGGTCCCCGACAAAAATGGAGGGGTCGAAATCGGGCAGGTCTTCGAGTTTGAGGTTCTTGTCTTTTAGTTCGTAGTCCAGCATGGCGGCCATGGCGCTGCCTTCGAGAACCGCCTCGCGGGCCATCTCGGCGTCGTCGTTGGGACGTGCGGCCTTGACCCAGGGCTCGATGTCGAAGTGCTGATCTTCCAGGGCGTGGGTGAGTTCGTGAGACATCACCATGCGCTGCTCGTCGACGGGAATCCAATCGGCGATATAAAATTCGTGGGCTTTGGGGTCGTACAGACCGGCGATCTGTTCGGTGAGGAGATCGACGAGAAATGCGTCAAGGTTGAAGCCTTTGGGGATCAGGCCGAAGGCTTCGGCGCTGCGGGCGGAGGCATAGCGCTCTTTTGCGTCCTTTTCGTCGTCCATTTCGTGAAGGATATAGGCGCGGATTTCGGCGCGGGAACGGATGGACTTTTTCAGGGGGGTTTTCAGGTCCCAGCCGGTGATTTTGCTCATTTCGCGCACCACTTCATCGGCGGTTGCGAGGAACTCAGGGGTATTGACGGCGACAGGAGGGTTGCCCGGAGCAGGGGCCGGGGCAGCTTGCTGGGCCCTTGTGCCGGCCGCGCCGGCTAAAAACAAGGCACCCAAGAGGAGTGTGGCGAAACCCTGACAGAGCAAACGCTCACGCGGAAGCATAGAAATTCAGAATAGCAGATTCCCAAGAAGCTGGCCGGAGAGAGAGCAGAAGAAGGAGCGGACTGGTGCATCGAGGAAGAGACCCCGCACATGTTTTCCACAGATGGTTATGTTGTTCTGGATGCGTAACAACTTGGTCATTTATTACATTGACTAGTGCGGATTATTTTATAACCGGGGGGAACCATGTACCCACCAGGGTTACGGCTGCGACAGACACGCGAAGCGCTGGGGCTGACGTATCGGGACGTGGAGCAGTCAAGCTACGAGATTGCAACGAGGCGAGGGAGGCCGGACTTCATTCTGCACATCAGCCGGCTGGCGGACATCGAGAATCGCAACGTGGTGCCCACACTGTACAAGTTGTATTCCCTGGCCACCATCTATCATCTCAGCCCGTTGGAGATTTCCGGATGGTATGAGGCGCCGTTTCAGCAAACATTCGACGACGGTGCGGCCTTCCCGGCGCCGCTGACGCACTTGTACGAAATGCCGAAAGCGCCTCCCGCGGCCACGAAGAGTGATTCTCCGTTCGAAACCGGATGCACGGGATTGTTGCGGGAGTTGCCGGGTAACACCCAGCACTTTCCAGGACTGAAGGAAGCGGGCACCGAGCGTTTCCGCTACGGGTATATCGGGCTATCCGACCGGCGCATGAACCCGATCTTGCGGCCGGGGAGCATGGTGCTGGTGGACACGGTTTTGCGAAGAATCGAAGATGCGGACTGGTCTAGCGAGTATGACCGGCCGCTGTATTTTGTTGAAACGCGCGGGGGTTACCGCTGCGGCTGGTTTCAGAAGCATAAATCGCGATTGATCATGCAGCCGCACTCCCTTTCGCGTTGCACGCCAGAAGCGTGGCGAACTCCGGAAGATGCCGAGGTGCTGGGAAAAGTGGTGGGGGTGATCACTTACCTGAACGAGCCTTGGAGTTCCCTTCGTGAAGCAACTCACACAGAGCATTCAGATTGGATCGAAAAAGTTCCTTGAGATAGTCGGGCGCCAGGGGGGGAATCCACCCGCGGAATAGCTCCTGGCGAGTTTCAGGGTTTTCGGGAAGCCCATGCAGCAGCGTGGCGACATACGATCGAAACTCCTCCTCTTGATTGGCCAGCGGCAACTCCAAAACCTTTTCGAATAATTCCTCGTGGCACTTGGCCAGGGTTTCCTGAACCGGTTGTTGGCCGTAGGCCGCGCTCAGCGGATCGTGGGCATAAAGATCAGTAGATGGATGCTTCAGTGCCGCGAGATAGGCAAGCCTGGCGAAACTGCCTGGCAAGGGTTCGAGGTAGTGGAGGGCAAGGTCGTAAAGAATCTGACGGTGGATGCGAAGTTGGTCCTGCATTTGGTCTACCTGCATTCTGAAGTGTTCCGCCGCCGGAACTTTTTCAGTGGCAGTGAAGCGACGGTTCAGTTTTGGGGCACTCTTCGCGGCGAGGAGGGTCCCATGAAAAATCAGTTTCTTACCCCGAAAGTTGTACTTTCAGTAAGTCTAATCCTACTTTCCATCGGAGTTCCGGTCAATCATCGGCTTGCCGCAAGACCCGGGAGAGGTGACGTTAAGGTTGCAGACGGCGTGCCCCTACCGCCACCGACAACGCCCCCGCCAAACGCGATCAGCGTACTACTCGCTGACGGCGTGCCTCTACCGCCGCCGACAACGCCCCCGCCGAATGCGATCAGCGTACTACCCGCCGACGGCGTGCCCCTGCCGCCGCCGACAACGCCCCCGCCGAATGCGATCAGCGTACTACCCGCCGACGGCGTGCCCCTGCCGCCGCCGACAACGCCCCCGCCAAATGCGATCAGCGTACTGGTCGCATAAGACATCGCACTTCCGCTTCCGACGACTAAGCTTCCGTCCGCGATCGTCACAGAATTACGACCAAGAATTGCTAAATCCAGTGAGGAACGTGACGACCTAGCCTGGAGGGAAATTCACCGAAGGGGTTTAACCTAATGAGCACGTAGGCAGGATCAAAAAGCTCGGCCTAGTTACTGTCGAGTTAAGTTATGGTAGCATTTAGAGCATGGTTGAGCCCCTTCAACTTCGAAACTTGGCGTGGATCCTCACCACAACCATTGAGTGCGCCCTGTTGGTGCAATTGGTCCGTCGAAAATTTCTGGATAAATATCCATGGTTCTCAACATATCTGGCTTCCACCATAGTACAGAGTGTGGTGGTTGCGGCGGCATACCGAGCCATTGAAACTCCCAACATGGTGCTGTGGAAGATCGCTTGGGGCAGCCAGATCATTGTGGTATTCCTGAGATTCCAGGCGCTGGTTGAATTCATGCGAAAGGTTCTAGGGCGATATCTGGGCATTTGGGCTCTCGCGTGGCGATTGTTATTCACTGTGGGCATCTTAGCGATGGCGAACAGCCTTCTTTTTTCCAAGGGGGATTGGTTCTGGATTTCCCTGAACGTCGAACGTGGCCTGGAGCTTTCGATCGGGGCGATCATCGTCACGTTGTTGCTGTTTGCACGTTATTACCGGTTGGGGATCCAGCGCCTACATTTGATGTTGCTGACCGGCTTGTGCCTATACTCCACCTTCTTTGTATTGGATTACACGCTGCTTGAGAGGCATGTCCAGAAGTTAGCCAATTTCTGGGGTTTCCTGGATATCCTTACCTACCTTGCCACACTGCTTATTTGGCTGAATGCGGTGAGCCGCTATCCTGAACCGGAGGCAGCGAAGGAGCCAGCGGCGATTCCGAAGGAACTCTACGGAAAACTTTCCTCGGAATTGAATGTGCGCCTCCACCTTCTCAATCAGCAACTGAGCCAAATGCTTCGGTCGGAGAATCAACAGCGATGAGCGCCTCGCTGCTGTTCTTCATTTTCTTTGCGCTCGTCCTTCTGGGGCTGCTCCTGTGGGCCACCAGGTCTCCGAAAATCCACTTCGCTCCCGGGCGGGACGTTTTCGAAGCGCTTTCGGAATCGCGGCATTGTTCGCGCCTGCCGCAGATCCTGCAGGTCTTGGAGCCCGGAGATACCGAGTATCTGGGAGAAACCGGCCACGCCGTGTTGATGCGCACGGTGCGCCAGGAGCGGCGGAGAATTGCGCTTACCTATCTTGAGCGGCTGCAGACTGAATTTGAGACGTTGTTGGAGATTTCGCGGGTGCTGGCGGTGATGTCACCCGAGGTTATCGGGATACAGGAATTGGAACGCTGGAAGCTGAGCGTGGTTTTCGCGGTGAATTGTGGGTGGCTGCGGTGGAGACTACGGCTGGGATTGCAGCCCTTTGCAGGACTTTCCCTCCTGTCCGACATGGCCACAAAGATCGTTCGACAGGTGGAAGGGGCAACCTCGCACATCGCGGAAGCCGCGGTGCAGGGATCGGAATTCCCCGCATTGGGCCACGAAAAGCACGAAGACTCGTAGAGGTTGCCGTTCAGGCGATTCTCTGTTCCTCAACCCATTTCTCAAAAAGGCTTGTCGATTTTCTGAGAATCGGACAATCCGCGCGAGTTGTAAGCCGAGTCCGCGGATAGGCGTAGAGCACCAAGGTGTAGCGGCTAAGAGAAGGTGGGGGCGTCAGGGAAGGCGGTCGACGCAAGAACGACTTAGCGTGTGGGCACTATAGGCTCGCGGGTGGTGGAGACTTCGGATGGTTGGAGCGGCTTTCCCTCGAGCTGCAAGGGCAGCTCAATGCGGAAGCTGGCGCCGCGCGGCTGGGAATTTTTCACGCGAATGGTGCCGCCGTGCTCGGTGATAATGCCGTAGCAGATGCTAAGGCCGAGGCCCGTGCCTTTGCCGACCGGTTTGGTGGTGTAGAAGGGATCAAAGACGCGCGAGGGATCTTTCACTCCAGAGCCACTGTCGGTAAGCTCCACAAAAATGGATTTCTCGTCGACCCCGGAAGCGACCCACAAATCGCCATCCGCGGATTGTTCCAGGATGGCATCAACGGCGTTGTTGATGAGGTTGAGGAAAACCTGCTGCAACTGATGAGGGTCGGCCGGAACCAGGGGAAGATCCGCGGAGAGCTCCAGGTGCACGCGGATCTGGCTCATGCGCAAATCGTAATCGCGCAGGGCGAGGGTGTCTTCGATAATCGAGTTCACGTGAACCGGGACGCGCTCGGGCTTATGTTGGCGCGCAAAGCTCAGCAGGTTCTGGACGATGCGATGGGTGCGCTGGGCCTGCTTGTACATTTTTTCGGAGTAACTTAACGCCAGTGGCCCAACCTGGCCGCTGGACTCGAGTAGCTGGCTGTAGCCGAGAATGGCCGTGAGAGGATTGTTGAGTTCATGGGCCACGCCGGAAATGAGCTGCCCGACGGCGGCGAGTTTCTCGCTGTGGAGCAACTGTTCCTGTGTGCGCCGGAGATTTTCGTAGGCCTGGCGGGTTTCCTCGTAGAGTTGCGTTCGCTCGACGGCACCGGCAACTTGGCTGCCGACGGCAATCAAGAGACTGATGTCCGCCGCGGAAAATTCCCGGACGCTCCGGCAACCCACTACTAGGCCGCCGACCATCTTGTCTTTCGACCAGAGCGTGACGATGTAAGCGGACTCGATTTGTTCTTTTTTCTTGAGGTCCCACGCCAGGGCGGGCAGCGGCAACCCCTGCGCGGAGAGGAACGGAGCGCGCACCGTCTGGATCTGTTGGACCAATTCCGGCGACACCGTGAGGATCGGAAAACTTTTGGTGAATTCCGAACGGTGCCCGACAGCGGCCACACGGCGAAGCGACAATCCATCGCTCTGAAAAAGGTACAGCGAAGACACATCCAAGTGGAAAAGCTCCACAATCTGACGGAGGGTGCGCTGCAGCGAATCGTGGAGTTCCAGCGAGGAGACCAGGGTCTCGGCGATGGAATTCAGCACCAGGAGTTCACGGTTGCGCCGGCGGATCTCCTGCTCCGCGCGGCGCCGCTCGGTCACATCCAGAATAAAGCCCTGGTAGGCGGTGACATTGCCGGAGGCGTCGCGAATGGCGGTGGAAGACTCGCTGATGGTTCGAATGTCGCCGTCCTTGCGGCGAATCTCGAATTCGAAGTCGCTGACGGAACCGTGCTCCTGGAGCAGCTTTTTGAGGCGTTCGCGGTCGGCCGGATTCACATAGAGCAGCGCAATGTCCAACTTCATGAGCGCTTCGCGATCATCGCAGCCGACGATGCGCATGAGGGCGTCATTGAAATCCAGGAAATGTCCCTGCATGGTAGAGATGAAAACGCCTTCCTGGACGCTGGCGACCAGGTGGCGGTACTTTTCTTCCGCGCGCTTCCGTTCGGTGATGTCTTTCAGAACGTGGATGGTGCCGAGCTTGCGTCCCGCGGGATCGGAAAAAATGGAGTTGGAGGCCAGAAAGTACCCTTGCAGCCAAGGATCGGGTGAATCGGCATCGCCGGAGCATCCTTCACAATAAGGGCAAACCTGGAAGTGCGCGGCGCGAGGGCTGAAAAGATCGCTGACGGAGCGGCCGACGACGGAAAGACAGTCGCGACCAAGGAGGTTGGCGAGGCGGAGATTGCCGCGCATGATGCGGCCTTCGTTGTCGTGGACCAGAATGGGGTCGCCAATGGAATCAAAAGTATAAACCCACTGCTGTTGGACGGCCTTGATCTGCTCGAACAGGCTGACGTTTTCAACGGTGGTGCCGAGAAAGCTGGCGACATTAGCCAAGTAATTCAGCTCATCTTCGTGGAAGCGTTTCCCGGGAAGCGCCCCAATGTTCAAGAGGCCCACGACTTCCTTTTTGCCGCGCAACGGCACGGTTACCAGTTGGGTGATTCCCGCATCGGCCATGGCCCGGCGCACTTTGGGATCTTTCTCCTCGTCAAATCTGGAGACGCGGTAGTTTTCTTGAAGTATGGCCTGAACCCAAGGAGAGGAGGCGGCCAGCCGGTCCAATTGTTTCAGGTACGATTCCGTATAGCCCACCGAGGCGCGGCAAACATACTCGGCGGCGTTAGCGTCGCCTTCCTTGAGCCGGATGTTGCCATGGGTGACCCCGAGACTACCCGTGATTTGTCCAAGCACCTTCTGGAGCAGCACGGGAAGAGCCAGCGACTGGCTGCTGGAAGCGGTGAGCAGGGTGAATTGCCGCATCTTCTCGCTGATTTCCAATGAACGGGTGCGGGCCGCCTCCAACAACAAGACAATCATGCCGATGCCCAGGCTGGCGTTGAGAAAATGGTCGAAGGCGAACCGCAGCAGATGAATCTCTCCAGAGGTCCACTGGGGCCGGTCAATGTTGTTCAGCGCCAGCAGAGTAAAGGCGCCAGCCAGAAGTTTAGTGCCGTGGCCGCGGATGGAACTCGACGCGCGCCAGAGCAACCATCCGGTCGTAAGGCAAATGATGCTCTGGAGTATGCTGCTCTCCCAGCGGGTATGACCCCAGGGGCCGGACTTGGCCTGATAATAGCCGGCCGTGAGCGCCATCAGAATGGAGAGCCAGATCATCGGGAAGAAGAAGCGGTTCTGCCCCAGAGTGAGTTGAACGATGGAGGCGAGGAAGAGAACCAGGGCGGCGATGCCGGCCGCAGTTGACAAAATGTGCAGCAGCGGGGCGAAGCCGAAAAAGAAGCCCAGCTCGCCGAAGGAAGAGAAGGTCAAGCAGATCCAACCAAAGAGCCAGAGCTTATAGAAAATGCCCGGGTTGTCGCGCTTTAGATGGACAAACAGCACCAGCAAGGTCAGGCAGGCCGTGGCTTCAAAGAAAGCGATCCCCTGGATGCCTTGCGTTGCGATCACAGCGGCCCCTCCTCGGGGTCTGGGTTTAAGGGTAGAGAGAAGCGGTGCGATGCACTTTCGGGAAACCGAAGCAACGACACCACGCTAAATTGACGCTAACACGCTATTTTCTGACTGGGCAAGGGCGCCACAAAGGTCGTGTGCTGTCCCGTATAATGCTGCTTGGGAGATAAGCCAACGTGGAAATGGAAAATATCCTGGTTGTGGACGACGAAGAGGCGATTCGCGAGGTTGTCTCGACGATGTTGGAATCCCGGGGCTATAGCTGCACCGCGGTGAGCAACGGCCGCGCGGCGCAGGACTGTGTGCGCAAGCAGACGCCGGACCTGGTGCTGAGCGACATGATCATGCCGGAAATGGACGGGATCAAACTGCTGGACTGGATGAGAAATCATGACCCGGAAGTGCCGGTGATTATGGTGACGGCGATCCACGACATATCCACGGCCCTGGAGGCCATCCGCCGGGGGGCATATGACTACATCCTAAAGCCGTTTGAGAAAGATCAGCTGTTCCTGGGAGTGGGACGCGCCTTGCAACACCGGCGGCTGGTGCTGGAGAACAAGAGCTATCAGTTGAACCTGCAGCAGCAGGTGGATGAGCGGACCGCGCAACTGACGGTGGCCCTGACACAGCTCGAACAATCCTACGACGACACGCTGGAAGCGCTTGGGAGCGCCTTGGACTTGAAGGACGCTGAGACCGAAGGACATTGCCAGCGGGTGACGGCATTTACGATTTCGATCGCCAAGACCGTTCCGGTGCCCATGCCGTATTTGCCGGTACTGGCGCGAGCCGCGTTTCTACACGATATCGGCAAAATGGCGATTCCAGACTCGATCCTGCGCAAGCCGGGCCCGCTGGACAATGACGAGAGGACGATCATGCGTACCCACTGCGAGATCGGGTACAACATGCTTACCAAGATTCCGTTCCTGCGGGATGCGGCGGAGATTGTGCTGGCGCACCAGGAATTTTTTGACGGCACGGGTTATCCGCGAGGATTGAGGGGCGAGCAGATTCCACTCGGGGCGAGAATCTTTTCGCTGGCGGATGCCATGGACGCCATGATCAGCGACCGGCCGTACCGCAAGGCGCTGCCGTTGTCGCACGCGCGGGAAGAGATTCGGCGGTGTTCCGGGACGCAGTTTGATCCCAAAGTGGTGGAGGTGTTCTTGTCCATCTCGGAGCAGCACTGGGCCGAATTGCGGGAAAATCTCGGGTCGCCCTTCCGTTTGGCACATCTGAAGAATCTGAATCACTAAGCGAGCGTGGCGCCGGCGGGCTACCTTGGAGCCTGGTGGAAGCCGTGCTATCGTTTGGCCGGGAAACATCCATGGCGCTTATTTCTCTGAAAACAGCATCGGAAACCGGGTACTGCGATTGTGTGTGCGGCTGCTATGAACTGGCTAGTTTGCGCGACGAGGACACCGCCAAAGGCTATTGTCCGGCTTGCGGGAAAGACCATTTGGACTGGAATGCGGGCGTAGGCATTCCTCACGCCGCGCCGACCAAAGTCACCCCTAACCTGCTGGACACCAAGAGCGTGGCGGAATTGCCGCCGGGCGCCGATCCACCC
The DNA here is from genome assembly GCA_963781995.1 of uncultured Acidobacteriota bacterium. Lineage (GTDB taxonomy): Bacteria > Acidobacteriota > Terriglobia > Acidiferrales > UBA7541 > Acidiferrum. The sequence goes on from CAWAHR010000002.1 coordinate 1,183,266, forward strand.
GCCCGGCTGCGCTAAAGCATCTGCAAAAGAGAAAAAAGAGGCCGCTCGAGTTTGTGTAACGAATCGGAAGAGCGAACCTGTGCGGCTTCCGCCAAAAAACTGGTGGCGCTCCCGAGGCGGGTGAAAGCAGGCTGGGCCTGGTTGCCGGGGACTTGGGGCGCCCGCGAAAGATCGGGGCCATAGAACGGCCGGCTCTATTTGCCGAGAAAGAGCAGGACCAGCAGGAAGAGCCACAGCGCGTCCATGAAATGCCAATAGTAGGAGGTCACTTCGGCGGCCACGGAACGCGTTACTCGCGATTCATCAAAATTTCGTTTGGCCACGTAGAGCAGGGCGGCGACTCCTCCAAACAGATGCAAGGCGTGCGCGCCGGTGAAAATATAGAAAAAGCTGCTGGCGGGATTGCTGGCGAGATAGATACCCTCCGCCACCAACTGGCGCCAGGCCACCACTTGTCCCACGAGAAAGAGCACGCCGAGCGCCGTGGTGACCAGCCAAAGATTCCTGTAAGCGGAGAGTAGACCCTGCGCCAGGCGATGGCGGGCCAGTTCGAGGGTGGCGCTGCTGGCGAGGAGGACGCCCGTATTGATCCACATGAGCGTGGGTATATGTACCGGGATCCAATTACCGGTGCCCCGGCGCAACAAGAAGGCACTGGCGAGGGCCATGAAGAACATTAGAATGGAAACGATTCCCAGCGCCATACCTGTGTAGTAGCGTTTCGGCGAAGGCCTTCTCTTTGGCGGGCGCTTGCCATCGTCGCCACCGCCAGGGTGATCGAGGGGCGGCAGATTGCCTCCTCCGCCGTCACTGGTTTTCTTTTCGATAATCAGTTCGATTTCTGGAGCTGTGGTTGAGCCCGGCATGACGTCCCATCCTTTAAATCAGCGTACCTTCTGAGACAGCATCTCGGGCGCGAGGTGCTGAGGAGCAAAATCGTTTTCGAAACCCGCGGGGAATTCGTAGGCCCCGCGGTAGACGGTGGGCGGGGCGTTCCCGAAGTTGGATTCCGGAGGCGGCGAAGGCACACTCCATTCGAGTGTGGTGGCGCGCCAGGGGTTATCTGCCTCAGCTGCGTTTCGGCGGAGGAGCGCTTGCAGAAAATTAATAACAAAAAGGACTTGGGCGGCAACTGTGCCGATGGTGGCAACGGTCACCAGGGTGCGAATGGACCCGCCGGCGGAGGCCAGACCGGCTCGCTGCGCATCCGGCAAAAGCCGTGACTGCGTCAGGAGTCCCAGCCAGTGCATGGGCATGAAGATGAGGTACACGCCGGCAAAGGTCATCCAGAAATGGATTTTGCCCAATGGCTCGTTCAACCGTGCTCCAAAAAGCTTCGGGAACCAGAAGAACAGGGAGGCGAGGATAGCGAAGGTGGCTGCTACGCCCATCACCAGGTGAAAATGGCCGATTACAAAATCTTCACTGACCGCGGCGCTGCGCAAATCGTGGCGCGCCAGAAAGATTCCCGAGAGCCCTCCGGCGATGAACAGCGAGATGAACCCGATCGAAAAAAGCATAGCTGTGGTGAGCTGCAGGCGCGCTTCCCAAAGCGTGCCCAACCAACTGGCCAGCAAGAAAGCCGCGGGTACTCCCAGGGAAGAAGCGAGCACCGCGAAAACCAGCGGGGCGTAGGGATTCATCCCGGTGGCAAACATGTGGTAACCCCACACGCAGAAGCCAATCAGCCCGACTCCGCACAATGCAAGCACCACGAGGCGCTCTTTCCAAATCGGTTTGCGCGAAAATGTGGCTACCAGATGGGTGATGATGCCGAAGCATGGGAGCATGGCCACGTAGACTTCGGCTTGCGCGAAATACCAGAAGAGGCGTTGCCATAACAGCGGCTGGCTTCCTTGGCGCACCAGATTCTGAGGCTGCGCGGCGAGGAAGGAAGTGACCGAGAAAAACTGCGAACCGAGCAGGCGGTCCGCCAGCAGCGCGGTACAGCCGGCCAGCAACACGCTGAAGATCAGCATGCTGAGGATGGAGTTGAGAAACCACGCCCATACGGTGACCGGGAGTCGCGGCAAGGTCATGCCCTCGGCCCGCAGATCGATGGTGGTGACAGTGAAGTTGAGAGCGCTTAGCAGTGCGGCTAGCGCAAAGATGGCCGCGCTTCCCAGCCATAAGTTGATTCCCGCGTCTTGTGAGATAAAAAACGATGCGGTCATTCCGAAGAGCGAGGCCACGGTCATCCAGAAGGAGAGAAGATTCAGGGTGGGAAAGGCCATTTCCGCGGCCCCGATTTGCAGCGGCAAAAGAAAATTTCCAAAACCGAGTTGCGGCGCGGCGGTGAGAACGAAGAAAACCATCAGCGAGCCGTGGAGCAGGCGGATGGCCGCGTACCGTTCGGGAGTGCTCTCAAAACCGGCGAGGAACGGGATCGCAGTGTCCGGCCAGGAGCTGTGCATGCGAAGGAGCGTAGAAAGAATCATGCCAACGAGGACGCTGGCGAGTGCCAGCCACAGGTATTGCAGGCCAATGGTTTTGTGGTGCGTGGAAAAGACGTAGCGCCCGAGGAAGGAGGAAGGAGCGGAATGGTGCGCGTTGGCGCCGTCGTCGTAAGTGACCATTTTTTATGCAGTTCCGCCGTGGGCGGGACCCTGAACCTGAAGCAGTATCTTACGCCCTGCGGAGGAAATTGCAAGAATGCCGGGGGTGGGCGGAAGCGCAGAGGAATGGTCTAAGATGGGGAGCTGGCTGGAGAGGAGCAGGAACGATGGCGACTGACAATTGGGCAAATCCGCAGGCGATGTGGGACCAACGATTTGGAGAGGCTGAGCCAGTGTATGGCTATAAGCCGAATGCCTTCCTTGCAGCGCAAGTAGCGCGCCTGCAACCCGGAAGCAAGGTCCTGGTGCCGGGTGACGGCTATGGGAGGAATGGTATTTGGCTGGCCAAGCAGGGATTTCAAGTACGCACGGTGGATTTATCGCCGGTGGGAGTGGAGCGAGCCCGTAGAGATGCGCAAGCGGCGGGCGTTTCCATGGCGATCGAGCTAGGGGATTTGTCCACTTGGAATTGGCCAGTCGGCGAATTCGACGGCGTGGCGGCCATCTTCCTGCATCTGCCGCCGGCGCTGCGGCGCAAGGTTCACGCCTCCATGCTACGCGCCTTGAAGCCTGGTGGGATTGTGATATTGGAGGCGTTTACGCCGCGGCAGTTGCAGTTTTCTTCCGGCGGACCGAAGCAAGTGGAGCTGTTGTCCTCTCCCGAACTGCTGCGGGAAGATTTTGGCGCGGCGGAAATTCTGGAGCTGGAGGAGAAACAGGTGCAACTGGAGGAAGGGGAGAAGCACAGCGGCCCGGCGGTGGTCGTTCGGGGCGTGTTCCGAGCCAAGTGAGTGCGGCGTTTTACTGGAATTGTTTCTGGAACGCGGCGAACTGTTCGCGCAAAGTACGTAATTCCCTTCTCAACTCGGAAATTTCGGATTCGAGTTGCGCGATGCGCTCGGCATCGTGCGTGTCAGCCTGCAAGCCATGCGAGTCGATGGCGTGCTGCGCTTCCTCGTGGATCACGGGTGCGGTGTCCCCGGAGAGGAGATGCATGTAGCGTGACTCTTTTGTCCCCGGTTGGCGGGGAAGGATTTTCGCGAGCGGCGGCAGGCGGCGCATCAGGTGGTGCAGGGCGGAATGGACGGCTTCCAAGTCTTCGAACGCATACATGCGCTCGGCGCGGGTGCGGAGTTCGCCGGGGGTTTGCGGCCCGCGCAGCAGCAGAACGCAGAGGACGGCAATCTCGTGGCGATGGAAATTGTAGAGTTCGTTCAGGCGATGTTCGAATTTGGGGACGCGGGAATCGCCGCCGGCGGAGCGCACCAACGCTTGATCTGAGAGGGAGCGGAGGGCCTGGCGAACCGGGTCTTCTTCCAGGGTCATGACCGGGTCCCGGTTGGATTTTTGGTTGCAGGCGTTGACGAGGGCGTTCAGGGAGAGCGGATAATACTCGGGTGTGGTGGTTTCTTTTTCGACCAAGGCACCGAGGACGCGGGCTTCGATATCGGAAAGTTGCAAGGGCATTACAAAATGATAGCAGGTGGCTTACTGGAGGCGAAGCTCGGGGTGTAGGCCGAAGGAGAATTGGGGGGAAGAGGCGCGGACCAGGGAGTTTTTCTTTGGGCGAGACCGGCCTTTTAGTTGGTGCTCCCGGTGGCTTGCGGACTCGGTGTTGGGATGGGGTTCGTACCAGGCGAAGATTGTGGGGAGACTTTCTTTCGTGTGGGTGCCGCCTTTGCCTTCGGAGTGATCTTGGATTCGTTCCAGGAGCTTCTCGGTTGAGCCTACGTAATAGGAGCCGACTTGGCAGATTAGGAGGTAGGTGCACCAGCCGGAGGGAAGGTTTCGGGAGTGGAGTTTGGAGAGGAGGAAGGCGTGTTAGGCGAGGGGTGGCATATATCACAGATAATATAACAATAGAGTAATAATGGAAATTGGGGAGATGCGGAATCGAGGAGGAGAAAAAAAGGAAGGAGAAAGAGAGGAGAAGAGAAAGAGAAGAATGGGAGAAGAGCCCTTCGGCTACGCACCGGCAAATCCTCCTGCGGAGGATTTGGTGCGGTCGAGTGGATTCGAACCACCACGGTATTGCTACCGCCAGCCCCTCAAGCTGGTGCGTCTGCCAGTTCCGCCACGACCGCACTGAGGTAAGAACTTCATTGTAGCTGGGCCTTGGAAAACGGGCAAGACGGCAGTTGGTGAAAACGGACGGCCTCGCTCCTGCGGCGGGCAGGCAGAAGGCCGTCCCTACGGGTGCTCAAACTAATAGTTTGGCTTTGGGGCAGCGGGAGCCGGCTGGGACGGCGTCGAAGATTGCGGTACCACTGGCGCAGGGGTTACTGGAGACGGAGCCGACTGCGGGGCCGGCTTCGAGTATTTCTCGAGGATTGAGCTGCCCGAGGAAGTAGCCAAACCGCGGTCCACCTTTACAACCATGGCGAGGGCACAGACCATGAACATGATGGCGCACCAAGTGGTGGCCTGCGAAAGAATGGTTGCAGCGCCGCGCGGCCCAAAGGCCGTCTGGCTGCCCGCGCCGCCGAACGCGCCGGCCAGGTCCGCGGCTTTGCCGCTTTGGAGCAGGACGACGATGATCAGCACGAGGCAGTTGAGCACGAAAAACGGCGTGAGGACGTAACCGCCCCACGAAAAGTGAAAACCGATGTAAATGATCGCGAAGCCGATGAGCAGCGCGATGGTCCATTTCATCCAACCTGGCATTTCCCGCACCTCAAACTATTAGGATCTCGTTCAAAAAATGGCCCGCGATTCTAGAATGCTTGTCCCAAATAGCCGAACTGTTTAGCCCGATCACCTCGGGGCTAAAGCCCGAGCTTTTGGCCGTGTCTTCGACACGACTGAAATCGTGCCCTCCCTGAAGACCACCGAGGCCATGACCTCGCGAAGACCGTGCCTGGGCCACCTGCTAATTCCCTAGCGAGTCCAGTCTTTCACGATGCTGGCGAACGATTTGGGATCGAGGCTTGCTCCGCCAACCAGCGCGCCATCGAGTTCGATTTCCGCCATCAACCCCTGGATATTGTCGGGCTTGACGCTGCCGCCATAGAGAATCCTGAGGGCCGCCGCACAGCCGGCGTTGAACAACTCCGCCGTACACTGGCGAACGAACCGATGAACGGCCGCAGCAATTGCCGGGGTGGCCGTGTGGCCCGTACCGATAGCCCAGATCGGTTCGTAAGCAACCAGAATACGGGAGAATTCCTCGGGGGTCAACGCGCCGACGCTGCCATGAAATTGGGCCTGGCAAATGCTTTCGGTGCGCCCGGCCTGGCGGTCGGCCAACATTTCACCGATGCAGACGATGGGGGTCAATCCGGCGGCCAGGGCGGCGCGGGTTTTCTTGAGCACGGATTCATTAGTTTCGCCGAAAAATTGGCGGCGCTCGGAGTGGCCGATGATGGCGTAGCGGCAGCCCGCTTCCACCAGCATATCCGTGGAAATTTCGCCGGTGAACGGGCCTTGCTTTTCCCAGCAAACATTCTGACTGCCAATGGAGATGGGAGTTCCCTTTGTGGCTTCCACGGCGGCGGGGATGCTGGTGAACGGCGGGGCGATCACAACATCGCAATCGGTGACGCCGGCGATCAGCGGATTGAAGGCTGCGAAGAAAGCGCGGGTCTCCGCCTGGGTTTTGAACATTTTCCAGTTGCCGGCGAGAACGTGGCGTCGTTTGGGATGGCTCATTTGTTGGTGAGGGCCTCCACGCCCGGAAGTTTGCGGCCACCGAGAAATTCGAGCGAGGCGCCGCCGCCCGTTGAGATGTGCGAGATCTTGCCGGCGAGGCCGGACTGGTGGATTGCGGCCACGGAATCGCCACCACCGACAATGGAGATAGCTCCCGCGGTGGTGGCCGCGGCAACCGCCTGGGCGATGGCGAGCGTGCCCTTAGCAAACGCGGGCATTTCGAATACGCCCATGGGCCCGTTCCAGACGATGGTTTTGGCTTTGGCGATTTCGGCGGAGTAGACGGCGATGGTTTTGGGGCCGATGTCGAGGCCCATCTGATCGGCGGGAATCACCGCAACTTCGACGATTTTCGTGGGCGCATCGGCTTTGAATTCGGGAGCGACTACGTTGTCGAGGGGAAGCAGCAGCTTGAAATTTTTCCGCTTCACATCCGCCAGGATCTTGCGCGCCAGGTCCAGTTTGTCTTCCTCCACCAGCGATTTGCCGATGGAGAGGCCTTGCGCTTTCAAGAAGGTGTAGGCCATGCCGCCGCCGATGAGCATGGCGTCGGCGATTTTCATGAGGTTTTCGACAACTTCGATTTTGTCGCTGACTTTCGCGCCGCCGAGGATGGCCACAAATGGGCGAGTGGGATTGCTGATCGCGCGGCCGATGTAGGCGAGCTCTTTTTCCATGAGCAGGCCGGCGGCGGATTGCTTGACGAATCGGGTGATGCCGACGACGCTGGCGTGGGCGCGATGCGCGGAGCCAAAGGCGTCACAGATGAAGATGCCATCGCACAAGGCGGCTAATTGTTTCGAGAAGCCCTCGTCATTCTTCTCTTCTTCGGGATGAAAGCGCACGTTTTCGAGGACCAAAACGTCGCCGTCCTTCAGCGCTTTACTTTTTGCCTCCGCATCGGCTCCCACACAATCGGCGGCAAAGGCCACCGGCTTGCCGAGCAGCTCTTCGAGTTTCTTCGCGGCGGGCATGAGCGAATATTTGGCTTCTGGCCCGCCCTTCGGCCGGCCGAGATGCGAAGCGAGCACCAGGCGGCCACCTTTCTCAATGGCCAGCTTGAGCGTGGGCAGCGTTTCGCGGATGCGGGTGTCGTCGGTAACTACGCCGTCCTTGAGCGGAACGTTGAAATCCACGCGGATGAAAACGCGCTTGCCGCGGAGATCGAGGTCTTGGATGGTGAGTTTGGTCATGGGTTCGTCCGTGATGTTCGTCGGCAGTTATCACTTTTCGGTAAACGGAAATCAGATGACAGTCAACAGCAAGCAGATAACAGGAAGCGCTCCGTGCCGGATGCGATCTCGCTCTACATGAGTGGTTCCTGTTATCTGTTATCTGATCGCTGCTATCCGCATCCAGATTCCTAGCCTACAGGGGCCGCACGCTCGATCTCCCGCCGTTTCTAGAACTTGGACGCCAACAGCTTGATTAGGTCGCGGCAGCGGCAGGAGTAGCCCCACTCGTTGTCGTACCAGGCCAGCACTTTGACGCAGCGGTCGCCGACGACCTTGGTGTAGCCGGAATCGACGATCGAGGAATTGGAGTTGCCCTTGAAATCCGAGGAGACCAACTCTTCTTCGGTATAACCAAGGATGCCCTTCAAGGGGCCATTTGCCGCGGCCTTGAGGGCCGCATTGACCGAATCCTTGGTCGCAGGCTTCTCGACGAACACCGTCAAATCCACCACGCTGACGTTGGGTGTTGGCACGCGCATCGCATAGCCGTCCAGCTTGCCCTTCAATTCGGGGATAACCAGGTGCAGGGCCTTGGCCGCGCCGGTCGAGCTTGGAATCATGTTCAGAGCCGCGGCGCGCGCCCGCCGCAGATCCTTGTGCGGCAAATCCAGGAGCTTCTGATCGTTGGTGTACGAGTGGATGGTGGTCATCGTGCCACTCTGAATCCCAAAAGATTCCTGCAAGACCTTGGCGACGGGCGCGAGGCAGTTGGTGGTGCAGGAAGCATTGGAGATCACGTGATGTTTGGCGGGATCGTAGGATTTGTCGTTGACGCCGAGGACAAACGTGGCGTCGGGATCATCCGCTGGGGCCGAGATGATCACTTTTTTCACTGTCCCATGTAGATGCTTTTTCGCCTCCGGCCCCTTGGTAAAAAGCCCGGTGGATTCAACCACGATCTCCGCACCGACGCTTGACCAATTGATCTCCGCGGGGTCTTTCACTTTGAAAACTTTGATGGCTTTACCGTCGATGCTGATGGAATCCTCGGTGTGGGTGATGGTGTGGGGAAGATTCCCAAGCACGGAGTCGTACTTCAAGAGATGGGCGAGGGTCTTGGCGTCGGTAATATCGTTGACGGCAACGAACTCGATGCCCTTGTCGTCGATGGCGGTGCGCACAATGTTGCGACCGATGCGGCCGAAGCCGTTGATTCCAACCTTGATTGGCATACTACCTCCGGTGCGGGATTCTGGAATGCGGCGGCAGATAAGGTTCGCGAGTCGCCGCGGGCGGAACACAAAATGCTAGGCAGAGTATAGTGAAAAGTCAACGAAAGACGAAGTGTCTTAGATCACAACGGATGGACAGCAGGCTTTTCCGAAGTCCAAGCAGATCGCGGCGCCCGTTCGCAGCCGTTATTCAATCCGGCTTACTCGCGTCATGCATCCGAATGCGCATGCGGGCTTCCTCGCCCAGGCTTTTCACCGCCAAACGGGTCTCGTTCACCATGGAAAAGCACCCGGCGCTAAGCCCGAAGACCGCGCAGGCGCCGGTCACTACGGCCAGGAAGGCTCCCAACTGGAACAAAAATCTCTGCCCATAAAATGCGGCCAGCGAGCCAGCCACGGAAATCAGCGCCGAGGAAGCGAACAATCCGAGTGCCGCGTAGAACAAGCGCAACGCTCGAAGCAGCATGTGCACGCGTTGTTCCAAGGCCCGCAATTGCGAGTTCCATTCCAAAAGTTCCTCGGAGCCCGGTTTGCTGGCGGCAATGCCGGCGGCCACGACCCGGGTCCGGTCCACCACGCGGCCCAAGCGGTTGCTGGTGCCGAGCGATAGGACCGAGCACGCATTCGTCAGGATAGCCGGCGCCACAATCGCGGTGAGGATCGCGAACGGATTGTTGGCCACAAATTGATATTGCATTTTGATCCGAGCTACTGTGGGTATTGCTTGATGGAGTTTACTTTATCTCCCCGAAAATGCACGAAGACAGTTTTGTCCGGGGGGTGCCCGTAGATCCAGTCCTCGGTGTCGTAACCCTCGGCATCGCGTTCGCGGACCTTGCGATCGGGTTTCCCCATGGCCGCGACCACCTCGTCTTTGTCCATTCCCAGGATGGCGTGGCGTTCGGTGATGGCCTTTTTCATTTCCGGAGGCAGGGTATCGATCCAATGGACTACGGCAGAGCGCTCCCCCGCGAAATCGAGAAAGGGCGAGAGGAGATGCTTGAGATCGTCGGGCGAGAGGTCAGGAATGTTATTGGGGAACTGGAGGTACAGCGTGCCGCCGGCGCCGGGTTGGAATCCCGGTGGGCCTTGTTCCTCGGTGACCGTGGTGGTGGACTGCGGAACCTGGGAAGGCCCGCCCATGCCGAGCTGAATGTGATCGCGCCAGTTGCGCTTGGGCCGGCCGCCGCCGTTGATATCCACGATGATGAGGTGTTCGCGAAATTCGAGCTTGGTGATTTGCGCTTTGTCGCCAGTATTGATGGCCGCGCCGCGAGTGGAGACGGCGCGATCCAGATATTCCTGGTTGAGCGGTTTGTCGGAGTACAGTATGAAGCCTTCCTTGCCTCCGGGTATGGGTTTGCGGGCCTTGGCAAATTCGCCGGAAACATAACGGATTAGAGCCAGCTTGGAGGGTTCCGAAAGGCCGGCGTTTTTGGACGCGGCAGGTTTTGGCGCCCCACTCGATTGCGAATCTTCACCCGCCAGCATCACGGGCAGGATTGGAATGTTTTCGCCCGCGAGAAGATTGTCCGGTGACTTTTGATTCCCCGGCGGCAAGAGGGAAAGCTTGGGCAAGTCCGCCGTGGCGAACAGCACGAGCAGCCCCGCGATGGAAAGCCAATTGGACATGGTGAGTGGCATGGCGCTCCGCGCGGCGCCTCTGCTATTTTATGATGCGGCGGGAGCTTTGAGTAGTGGTGCGGGCCAAAAAACTATTGGGAGAGCACGGTAACGCCCTGGCGGTCGATGCGCATGGGCAGCAGCTCTCCGCCGGAATCGAGGACCGATTTTTCCACGCGCTCTCGCGCGCCGGGCTCGATCAGCAAGACCACGCAGCCACCGCCGCCGGCCCCGCAAACTTTCCCGGCCAGCGCGCCTTTGCGCCTGGCGCCGTTGATGATGGCGTCGATGGTCTTGGTCGAGATGGTGGGCAGGTTGCGGCGGCGAAAGGCCCATTCCGCGTGCATTAGCCGGCCGACTTCTTTCCAATCAGCGCTTTCGAGGGCCACGCGCATCTTTTGCGCGATCTGGGAGATGTGGTCGATATTATTCTGGACGGCTTTATTGCCGTCGATGTGGGCCTTGAATACTTCCCAATTGTTGATTCCCGATTGGCGCGGCTTGCCGGTATAGCAGACCACCAGGCGGCGCTCCAATTCGTCGAGGTTTACGCGCAATTCGATGCGGTGTTCGCCGCCGGCGAGGAGTTCGATCGCGGCTGCGCCGCCAAACGCGGGGGGATAGTGGTCCTGGGTGCCGGTGGGCACGCGGATTACGATGGCTTCGGCGTCGCGGCTAATGTGGATCCAATCGACTTTGCTCTTCCCTGTCCCGGTGAAGCGATCCAGCGCGGCGCAAATGGCCACGGCCATGGCGCTGGAACCGCCGATGCCGGCGCCCGCGGGCGCTTCGGAATCTGTGGTGAGGGTAAAGCCTCCTTCCGGCCGGAAAAACTTCACGATTTCGGCCAGCAGCGGGAGGCGATATTTCCTTGCCTTCACCAGCGCGGCGAACGACGGGAAGGATTCGGAATGGCTGGTGTCCAAGGAGACCAGCTTGATGCGGGAGTCGCCGGCGGGATGGGTTTCGATAACGCAGCGGGCGTAACGCGAGATCGCGGCGTTTAGGGTGAGCGCGCCAGGATGAAAAAGATACAGCGGCCAGATGTCTAGCGTGCCGCCGGCCAGGTCGACGCGTGTGGGTGCTTTGGATTCGATGCGCATGGTTGTCCGTGGCTCCGCAAAAACAAACTCACGTTAGAGTAACGGAAGCCAGGGTCACTTGCCGCCGGTGTTTGCGACGCGGTTGCGAATAAGGAGCGGGCCGGTCTCGCGGGAGGCCAAGGCGGGGTTGGGTTCGAAGCAGCGGCGGCAGCGGGCTTCATAGGCGCCGCCCGCGCCGACGACGATCAGTTCTTCACTTTCGACGAGGCGCTGAGTGTGCACGGCGGGATTTCCGCAGCGCACGCAAATCGCCAGCAGCTTGGTGATCTCTTCAGCGATAGCTAGGAGGCGCGGCATGGGCTCAAACGGCCGGCCGCGATAATCGGTGTCCAGGCCGGCCACGATCACGCGCTTGCCAAGGTTGGCAAGCTTGGTGCAGACGTCCACCACTTCATCGCCGAGGAATTGCGCTTCGTCGATGCCCACCACTTCTGTGCGCGGCTGAAGCTTCTCAATGATCTCCGAGGCCTTGGTGACGTTATCGGAGGTGATGCCCAGCCCATTGTGGGAAACGATTTCATTAGCGGCATAACGCGAATCGATGGCTGGTTTGAAGATCTGGACGCGCTGCCGCGCGATTTCGGCGCGGCGGAGACGCCGGATCAATTCTTCGCTCTTGCCGGAAAACATCGGCCCAACGACCACCTCAATCCAACCCATATTGCCCTTGACTATATCCACGCATCCTCTCCTTGAACGACCAAACCAGGAACCTCTAAGAATTTGCCGCTGCCGCCTGCAGGTACAGCTTTGGATTATAGAACGGTGCGAAGGCCACCACCACCGCAAGCCGGAACGACTCTTGCCGCAAAACCAGATTGTCCGTCAGCACACCCCACGCGCCTTGGCCATCGCGGATGCCGACCGCGCCGGCGTAGCGGTCGATGGCCACGGAGAGTTCCGTGCCACGGCTTAAGATTTCCTCGGCCAGGACTTCCGGCAGCTCGATGCTCCCCGAGCAGCCGAAATGTCCGCGCGCGCCATCGGTAACATACGCCCAGCTTTCCAGGAATACCTTGCGGCAGTTATTCTCGAAAACTACATCCAAGCCGCCCTCGAGACCTACGCAAAAGTCGGCGGGTTCGGTCGAACCAGCGAGGTGTTTGTGGAGAGCTTCGGCCCGCTGGCGCGCGCCCCGCATTAACTCTTCACGGGAAGACGGCGTATGGCTGACGCCGCTGACGACTTCGTGGCCTTGAATTTCCAAAGGAATTTGCAGAGAAAGTTTGTGGGCAAAGCTGGCGGCGGCTTCCTGAACCGCCTGAAGTTTGGGCCGCCGGGTGCTCCCGACGGCAATGCGGCACGCATTCGTGGGCATGAGAAACCTGTACCCGGAGTGTACTGGGAAAAGCGCACCCGTTTCACGGAGAATTTCGCACCGCTGAGGAAAACGTCGGCGTCGGCCGCCCCAGGTCCAGGTAAGAGGCAGTGGCCTGCGCGGCTTAATCCGCTGGCAGCAGTCTCATGTCCAGCTGGATTTTCACCTGGTCGGCAATGAGGTCGCCTGGCACCGCGCTCGAACGAGGACTTTTCCCTTTATAGTTTCCCGTGGTGCTGCCCGGAGTCATCTTTAGCGCTGTTCCCGTACATACTTCTCCGGAGAAACTTTCACCCACGGTCGCGGACATCTGGCAGTGGATGTCAACGCGAGGCAACGGTTCCACCACCTTTCCTGTGCAAACCGGACCGGAAAAGTCTTCGCCCACAGTTGAAGGCATCACGCACCGTTCGTCGGCAACGAATACCGGCCAATCCGTGGAAGAAACTGCCGTTAACAGGTCTGGAAAATCCTTGCCGCCAATGACGATGGATCCGGATAGTTGGGCGGTGCTTTTCTTTGATTCCCGCAGGGGAAACTTGCCCACCTGGTGAAATTCAAAAACCGCATCGCGCTGTTCCGAATGGTAGACCGCGGGACCAAAGACGGGTCCGCTGTAACCCTTATTCGGGTCGTATAGAGCATCTCGTTCGATGTACATCATGGTCAGGGCACCGATCACACGGCAGGCTCCGCCGCCCGTGGGAAGAGTCTGTTTTGACTTGAAGGTGATGACGGTGTAGCCCGGGGCTTCTTGAGAGGTTCCCACGAGCAGTTTATTGCCGGTAGAGAGTTGAGCTGAGGCCTCATCGGCGGGATAGATTGTGAAATCAAAAGCGGCGTCACCCGGAAGGTCCCGGACATGGTCGACTTCGCCGTTTATCCGCGCGACCCCCACATTGACGCTGGTGCCGGGGCTTTTGGAGGACTCCAGGAAGAGCCGGGCCATAGAATGCGCAGGATCAATGCGCCAGGAATTGTCCTGCGCCGCGAGAGGTGATGCGAGAACGATTCCAACCGACCCGAGGAAGAGAGATCGCGCAATTTTGCTGAGCATGTTGTCCCTCCTTGCGATCCGAAGTTGCGTCGCAGGGTAGCTTTCAGGCCCTTCCGGGGAAACTGAGGCAACGGCGGTCCGCGGGCAATTCCTCCGTAATCGCTTAGATGCGGCATGGAAAGGCAGCGAGGCGCGGAAAATAGTGGGATTTGAAACCGGTGTTGAGATTCGTGGTGTGGCACCTGGATGAGGGCTCGATTGGGCAAGCCCGGATTCATCCAGATACAACAATCTGGAGGGTCACCTGGGATTCCGGTCGAGGATGGGTTGCCGGGTTTTCTTCTTTCCTTCCTGAACGCGGGGCGCTGACGGCTAAGTACTTAGGCCCGGGACTGCGAAGCCAAGACAGGGTGCAGGGATGGGGCTCGGAATCCAGAAGAGGAATAAAATTGGAATCGCGGGGAAAACATCGCTGGATGATGAAAATAGGGGAAAATGGAGCGGCCTATTGGAATCGAACCGACACCTGAACCTTGGCAAGTCCGCAGGTAACGGAGTGTCAACGACTTATGAGGCACTTTCAGGAACACCGAGTAGCATTTAGAGCGGTCAAAAACGCTTAATTGGGCCAAGACTATTGTGCGGCATGCCATGGAATGGATGGAAAGGGGAAGGGGCCAGCGTCCACTGCATCGGCTTGCAAATCGCTTCCTGATCTCACGACCAGTGCCAAGCGCAACAACCAAAAGTCTGCCGAAGAGCAAGTGCGTTCGGTTTTGGAATTCGGTACTCCCAGCAAGGCGCATGGCGCCACGTATACGCCCATTTGGGGACCGCTTTTCCGCTCGCTGAGCGGCGGAGATCCTGTGGCAGAACTGAGGATCAAGAACGTGTGCGATTATGTAAACTTACTTCAAGAAAAGTAAGTAACCTTACCATCAACTGTCTTTCGATCGCTAACAATGCCCTAACCTGCAGGCGAGCCGGATCGACGGCGGCCATCAAATCCAGGACGGCTGCAGGCGTGATGGCTCGCGGCAATGTGATTGTCAAAACAACGTCGCCGTGGCTTGCCACCTAGCTTTTCTCGCTCTCATGTGTCACTGGACCAACTTCATCGCGCAAATCGACAAAATGAATCACGCGGTCGTAGGCATCCTGGATCAGGTCGTTTAGGGGGATGAGTGTGCCGCTGACTTGCTGCTCTTCCAACAGTTTAAGATCAAGATCTGAAATGACCATCTGCTCTTGATTGACCGTGCCTTCTGCCGCAATGCCGTCCCGAGCAAAGAAATAGTCCGAAGGCGTCATGATTACTGACTGGCCGTAGTGAGTCGCCATACAAGGGACGTCAGGAAGGTTTCCCACAGTGCCCGCCATTGCCACGTAAATTTGATTCTCGATTGCTCGGGCCTGGGCGCAGTAACGAACGCGACAGTATCCCTGGCGCTCGTCGGTGCAAGATGGAACAAAAATAATCCGAGCACCGCCCTGGGCCAGGACCCGGGCCGCTTCGGGAAATTCCACGTCGTAACAGACCAGGAGTGCTATCCGTCCATGGTCGGTGTGATAGACATAGAAACCGTGGCCCCTGCTCATTTGGTACAGGTGTTTTTCCGTGGGTGTCAGGTGAACCTTTTTCTGACGAAATATCCGACCATTCGGCGTGAAGAGATGCGCCGCGTTGAAAAGTTTCCCCTCTTGAATCACGGGATGTGTTCCGGCAACGATGTAGAGACCAGTTTCAGCAGCAAGGCGTTTAAAGAGAGCATCGTAGTCTGGCGCCAGTTGCGCTAGCCGGCGAACGGCTCGAGCGGGGGCCGGTTCACGCAGGTAACTGAGGAGTTGCATAGTAAAATACTCGGGAAACAGCACGAAGTGGCATCCATATTCATGGGCGCCGTGCACAAAAAATTCCACTTGAGTGGAAAAGTCCTCAAAACACTTGATGGGGCGCAAAAGATACTGGATGGCGGCAATTCGCACGCGTGACGGGTTTGGAGTGTTCGCGGGTGTACTCTCGAACGGTTCTTCCAGGGCCGCATGTACGTCATTCGACTCCAGGCTTACGGTGGAAATGTAGGCTGGGTTCAGCCATTCGAGCAGCGTCGCATAGCCCCGAGATTCGGAATCGTCCAGATATTCGGACACGACGTCTAGGACAACCATTTCGTTTGCGAGCTGAAAGGTGAGTGTGGGATCTTTGCGTTTGTTTCTGACCACCTCTTCCACGTAGTCTCTGGGTTTCATCTGGCGGGCGACTTCGGCATAACCGGGAATGCGGCCCCCAGTTAGGAGGCGCTTCAGCCCACGGTCCCGCACCATTTTTTTGCGGGCGTCGTAGAATCGGGAACCGATACCATTGCGGCGAAAGCTGGGATCGACACACATGTCGGCGCCATACAAGGTCATACCCAGTGGATTGTGAGTGCTGAATGTGCCGTGGCCGGTGATCGTGGACCACTTGGCCGATTCGGCGTAGTCATCCCAGTCAATAATCAATGAACTGGCCGAACCGAGGATCCGGCCGATGGAATCCACAGCCACCAACTGACCCTCTGGAAAGATAGCCAGGTGTTTTTGCACCTCCTCGGCTGACCAGCTCAATTGAGCCTGAAACACCCGAGATTCTAAATCGACGACCGCCGGTATATCGCTGGGTGTCATGGCTCTAATGGAGATGTGAGTGTTCTCGGTGGTCATGTTACAAGCTCCGTCGCCTTGCCCCCGGCTGTCCGGGAAGCTGGATGGGCCCTTTTGCTGATCTCGGGCTGCGGAGAAATCAAATCTTGCGATGCTTGAAGAATTCGACCTGGCGAAGTCTTTTTTTTGCCTCTTCGAGCGTTTTATAGGGTCCGCCGAGATTCCGCCCTTTGCTAGACAATACTTGATAGCCTTTTTTCGTCTCTTTGATCATGCCAGTTTTCCTCCATGTACCAGCGTCACCTGTCACGAGCACCTGGTGATCTCGCATGCCTGAATCTGGAGACAGGTAGATCGATGGAGTCTTCACCAGTGTGTCTAGCAAATTCTGGCGATTTCGTCAGTGAATCACATCACAATGAGCAAGCCGTCACCATTTATCCTTGTATCAAATGAGGATCGACCGGGGCTAGGTGACTTGGATCACAGCCAGAAGCGGCTCGGAAACTCATCCTTAGGGTGTTGAGGTAGGTTGATATGGCCACCGTACGGACTTCGATCGACCCCGTCCCAGTACGGCCGAGCATAGTCACCGCATCCGTCCCTCCGAAAAATCCTCGATCAAAGTGGTTCCGATGGGGAGCTGTAGCATGTCTAGCTTTGATAGCGGCCATTGGCGGCACGCTTTGGCGAGCACATCTGCAGAATGCCATTACGTACGAAACGGTTCCAGTTGAACGGGGCTCCATACAGGCAAAAGTCACCGCGACAGGCACTCTCAATGCGGTGGTGGATGTGCTAGTAAGTAGCCAAGTATCCGGGAATATCGAGGCTCTCTATGCAGATTGGAACAGCAAGGTTAAAAAAGGTCAACTCGTCGCCCTGATTGACCCGGAAATCTTTCAGGCACAAGTTGACCAAGCCACCGCCACGTTTCGCTCCGCACACTCCTCCACGATCACGGCATACGCACAGGTTGAGAAAGCAAAATCAGACTCAAGTACCGCAATCGCAAACGAAAAGAATGCGGAGGCGATTGCCGCAAAGGACCTTGCGAATGAAACCAATGCCAAGGTTCAGTGGCAAAGGGCGGAGACGCTACTAAGTGAGGGAGTCGTTGCCCAGCAGGATTACGACACGGCCAAAGCGAATTACGACGCTTCCCTCGCCCAACTGACCGCTGACCAGTCCCTGATCGATGCCGCAAAACAAAATATTCTATCGGCACAAGCCACCATCCAGGTTGCACAGAGTCAATTAGCAACGGCCCAAGCTCAAGAACGCCAGACACAAGCGGTGCTCCAGCAAGCGCAAATCAATCTTGACCACACGCGAATTTTGGCGCCGGTCGACGGCACGGTCGTGGCCCGACGCATGGATGTCGGACAGACCGTAGCTGCAACGCTTAATCCGCCAATTATATTTGAGATCGCCCAGGACCTGGCCAAGATGCAGGTGGATACGAATGTAGATGAGTCGGACGTTGGAAATGTTGTTGCAGGCCAAAAGGCCACCTTTCTTGTGGATTCCTATCCTGGCATTACTTTCAACGGTGTTGTCGCCGATATACGGAAGGCTCCCATCATCACTCAAAACGTGGTCACCTATGATGTGGTGATTACCGTGGATAACTCGGACCTGAAATTATTCCCCGGCATGACGGCCAACGTGACAATTCTGGCGGCAAAACTGGATGACACGCTGAAGGTGCCCATCTCCGTACTGCGCTTTCGCCCTTCCGAGGCAGTGCTGAAGAAAACCGGACTATCCGCAGCTAAAGCGGACAGACAGCAAGTCTACGTGCTTGTGGGAGGAAAACCCCAGATCGTGCCAGTCAGGTTTGGGCTCTCCGACGGCAAGTACACGGCGATTAGTTCGAATCAAATCCAAGCGGGTATGCAGATTGTTGTGAGGGCAACGATGGGCGGGAGTGCGTCGAGCAGTTCCTCGACCACCACGGCGCCTATGGCTCCCAGGATGTGAGAAGCATTTTGCCCGCGCTAATTGAAACAAGTAATTTAACGAAGACCTACGCGCTCGGCGAAGTGATTGTGCATGCGTTGCAAGGCATCACTCTCACAATCGAACGAGGTTCCTTTGTAGCCATCATGGGAGCTTCCGGTTCAGGCAAGTCGACACTGATGAATCTCATCGGCTGCCTGGATCGACCCACTTCAGGGCGCTATTCGCTCGATGGAATCGCGGTGGAGGGGCTTGATCGCGACCAACTCGCGGAAATACGGAACCAGAAAATTGGGTTTGTGTTTCAAAATTTCAATCTCCTCTCGCGCATGAGCGCCATGGAGAACGTCCAGCTCCCCTTGTTGTATAAGAGCGGCGATACAAGCGATGCGGACGAACGGGCCATGCGTGTGCTGGCCTTGGTTGGTCTGGCGGGTAGAGAGGACAGCTTGCCCACGCAGCTCTCCGGAGGGCAGCAGCAGAGAATAGCGATTGCACGCGCACTCATAAACGAACCGGAAATTCTGCTGGCCGACGAACCCACCGGGCAGCTCGACTCCCGCACCAGCACTGAGATCATGGAAATTTTCAAGTCGTTGAATCAAACGCGCGGAATCACCATTGTCGTGGTCACGCACTCCGATGAGGTGGCCAAGTTCGCAAACAGAACGATCACCTTCCGGGACGGACAAATTGTTGACGACAGCAAGGGAATGATTTCGAAGGCAGTTTCATCGGCGACAGGGAATTCTTATTCACCCGCGGAGGTCTCCCGATGAAGCACTTGGTCTCATCGATGCGGATCGCCTTTCGCGCCCTGCAGGTGAATAAGCTACGTTCCGCGCTTACGATGCTTGGAATCGTTATTGGAGTAGCCGCGGTGATCGCAACCGCGGCGATCGGATCGGGGGCAAAGCAGCGCATCCAGCAACAGATCGCCAGCATAGGCAGCAACACCATCATTGTTCTCCCGGGAAGCCTGACAAGTTCCGGGCTGCGTATGGGAACCGGCAATGCCGTAACGCTATCGGAGTCCGATGCGCACGAACTTCCGGCCCAGTGTCCCGACATTGCTCTTGCTGTACCCCTGGTGCGAGGCGGCGCGCAGATCGTTTACGAGAGTAACAATTGGGCCACCATCATCTTCGGCACCACTCCTGGCTTTCTCGAGGTACGGGAGCTCTCCGTGTCGCGGGGAGTCGCATTTTCCCAACAAGATGTGGATTCAGCCAATAAGGTGGCCTTGCTCGGCAAAACCGTGGCGAGCAACTTATTTGGTGATGTCGATCCGGTTGGCCAATCGATTCGTATCAAGGCTGTACCATTTACTGTCATCGGGGTTCTAGATCGAAAAGGCCAGTCACCCACGGGACAAGACCAGGACGACGTCATCCTTCTGCCGATTTCCACCGCAAAGCGTAAGGTGATTGGTATCAAATCGGCCAATGCGGATGCGGTCGATGCCATTATGATGCAGGCGAAAAGTGGGAACCAGATTCAAGCTGCCCAAGACGAAGCGAAATCACTTCTCCGACAGCGTCATCATCTAGTACCATCGGAAGACGATGATTTTTCCATTCGGAACATGGAAGAGATATTTGCCGCGCAAGAGACGTCTTCTCGCATTATGTCTCTCATGCTAGCGGCCGTGGCTTCCGTTTCTCTGGTCGTGGGTGGGATTGGGATCATGAATATTATGCTAGTGTCCGTTCGGGAGCGGACGCGTGAAATCGGCCTGCGGCAAGCCGTAGGAGCAAAGACGCGCGATATTCTTACGCAATTCCTGGTCGAGGCAGTGACATTGTCGATCGCCGGAGGGTGCGCCGGGATAATTCTGGGGATTGTGGCTTCGACAGTAATCTCGCGGTTAGCGGGATGGAATACCGTTGTGAGTGTCGGCGTGGTGGTACTGGCCGTCTTTTTTTCCGCTTTGGTGGGGATCAGTTTCGGATATTACCCGGCCCGAAAAGCCGCTTTCCTCGACCCGATCGAAGCTTTGCGCTCTGAGTAGCGGCCATCTCCAAGCTACGAGAGAGTCCTGCCATTCTTGACCCACTCACATTCAAAGAGTTATCCCGTGCGTTTGGATACAGCAACGCAGTGGTTCCCTGTCGGACCCAGTCAAAATTCTAAGTGGAAGGCGAGCACCCAGATCTCTGGTGCAATCTCCATCCTATTGAAATTCGATTGAAACCTTGGTCGGCGCATACTAATCCTGCCGCCAAAAACGTGATCAGTAAGCTGGGGCCTAAGTTCAACCTCGAACGGTTAGAACCGGGCAGTTGGCCTGAGAGACAATTTTGTAGGCCGTGGCGCGGGCAAAGTGAGTGGTCAAGCCGAGGCTCCCTTCGGGCTTCTTGACCCCAAGTACGATGAGGTGCGCGTGCTTTTGATCCGCAACTTTCAGAATGCTCTCCGCCGGATAACCGTACTCGACAATATGCTCGGACTTGCACCAGAGTTCTGCCTCAGGGGGAACGAGATCACGGAGCAATTCCATGGTGGCGCTCACAAACTCGCCTCCGTGTGCCAGTTCACCTGCTTTAGGCGGCTCAATCACGTGTAACAAAACAAGACGAGCCTGGTGTTCCTGAGCGAGTGAAACGGCATAGGCAGCGGCAGCCTTTGCTTCGGGAGTGAAATCGGTCGCATACAGTATTTGTTTGGTCTCGGCCGGCAGGTCGAGGTGAGTGGTTGCCTTCGGGCCAATGGTCAGGACGGGACATGGGCACTGACGGAAAATTGTCTCGGCAACGGAACCCAATAAGGCTTTGCCGATGCCTGAACGGCCGTGGGTACTCATCACCACCAGGTCAATATGGTTCTTCCGAATAAATGTGGAGAGTTCCGTCCAGGTTTCACCGCGAGTCACTACAACTTCTTGGGGAATTCCCTCCAGGATTTTCGCCAGTTGCCCGGCCACATCTTTGCCGGCCGTTTGCAAATCGAGTTCCGTAGTGGGTAAAACGAGAGACGGAACCGAACCTTGTGCGTGAAAGCCCCAGACCTTTGCCCCATAAAATCGGGCCAATTCCTTCACAAAGGGCAGGGCGGCATAAGATGCCGGGGAGAGATCGGTCGTAAACCCAATATTCTTAATCGAAATTCTTGTCGTAACGTCCAAAGTTTTCACAGTACACCTCGAGTGTCGAACAGAAACGAAGAGAAGGCTTGCAAGTTTGTTCAGACTTCACAATTCCGGATGCAACTCCAGTGTATAGGGCAGGGCTTCGGCTTCCCCGGCCACCGGCTTCCGCCTAACTGCGTGTTTTTTGTATGTTCTCTTTTCAGATTCTTTCTTCTTCACTGCGGGCCGCGGAGAAACCGCCAATTCCATGATCCGGCCTAGCAATTCGCGCTCGTACGATATGTGCGAACGAAGCCGGTTGACTACATCCATCCCCGGAAGAACCATGGCCATGGTTCGGTCCGCCGTCGCAAACTTGAGTTCCTCCCGGAAGTTCGCGACAGTGCGAATAATTTGTTTGTGTTCGGCAGCGATCCGCGTGCGCTCTTCTTGTCTCAAATAGCGCAGGTAAGTTGATTCGATATCGCGATCCTGCGCGCTGCAGTGCCTAACGACACCTAAGAACCCCCGCTCGAGTGAGCGCAGCGCGGAAAGACTTTTCGAGTGTTCTGCGAAGTCGTTCTTTGATGCGGATGTGAGCAGTTTGTCAAGCTGGGTCGCTAGATTGAGCAATGCCTGGTGTTCTGTCCGAAGGTATTGAATCAGATGACGGAGTCCCATGAAGGCCTTCTTTCTCCGCTAACGCGTTCCACACGAGAATGCGGTGAACGGAGCGGTCAGGTCTCTCCGCTCACCGCCGGAATACAATTCAGCCAGCGTTTGGATGAATGCGCAGAGCTTGTGTTTTGGCCGCTTTGGGCAGGGTGAGCGTTAAAACCCCATGCTTCAAGTTCGCTTTCACTTTTGCCGTGTCGATTTCCGCGGGCAGGTCTACCATGCGAAGAATCTGGTTTGCGCAAGACTCCGCGTAGAGCGTCCTGCCTTTCTTTTCTTCTTTTTTCGTTTCGCGCTTGCCTGAAATTGTCAGCCGTTTCGGCTCAACAGCGACCTCGATCTCTTTTTCATTAAATCCGGGCACTTCCGCTCTTACTTCGAGGGATTCATCGGATTCGGTGACGTTGACGGAAACGGCGTGGAGCAATTCCCTTTCTGCCTTTAGCCAGTTCTCAAGATCGTGCCCGAAGGCCCGGCCGTTGTGCTCGAAAATGTCGTATGCCCGGCGTGCAAGGGCATTAAACGTATCCTCGATCTGATCGATCAGTGAAATGTTTTGGATTGGTCGAACAGGTTCTTCAACGCGCTTAACTGCTGTCGCTTCTCCCATAGAATCCTCCATCCGCAAGATCTTGCCAGTGCCGACTGCGGTAGGTCATCGGCCGGGATGAAGAACTGTAGATCAGCGCTTGCAAACAAAGCATGACAGAACGGGGCGGAAGAAGCTGTAACGTAGGTCACATGCGCAGGGTTTACTGGTGTAAAGTTTGACGAACGGTCTGCAAGGCACTCAAGCCATAGGGTTCGGCCGGCTCATTCTAGCGGGAAGCAGTTTGTCCCAGCGCATGTTTTTCCGCCGTGAAATATGTACGGAACCACATTGCAGCCACTTTTGCCGCTTCTTCCAGGGTGCCGGGCTCTTCAAACAGATGAGTGGCGCCCGGAATGATGACAAGCTTCTTGTTTTGGCACCCAAGCTGAGCTAGCGCTTCGCGGTTCATTTCAATGACCAGCTCGTCGTTTCCTCCAACGATCAGCAGGGTTGGAGCGCGAACAAGCCCGAGAGCACTTCCCGCCAGGTCAGGCCTACCGCCGCGGGAGACAACCGCAGAAACGATTTCAGGGAGCTCCGTGGCCGCCATCAGCGCGGCACCCGCTCCCGTGCTGGCACCAAAATAGCCCAACTGAAGGTCTTGTATATCTATGCTGCTCATCACCCAACGTGTGGCGCCGACCAAGCGCTTTGCAAGGAATGGAATATTGAAACGAAACTCGCCGCTAAAACTATCAACCGTTTCTTCGTGATGGGTCAGGAGGTCAAACAACAGTGTTGCAATCCGCTGAGACTGGAGTACTTGCGCTACATAGCGATTTCGTGGGCTGTGCCGGCTACTGCCACTCCCGTGTGCAAAAAGAACCAAGCCCCGCGCCGATTTGGGCAAGGAGAGCGTCCCTTCGAGCGTCACTCCGTCAACATTAATAACGACCTCGCGTTCAGCGCCCTCCGGATGTAACTTCTGTATTTTATTCATGATCAACCCCCTTCTAGACGAACGCAGGTAGAAACAAAAAATAGCCGGATCCAATCGATGCTTGATCCCTAAGCGGCCGGAGCCGTAGCCTGAGGCAGAACCCTTCCCTTGCCGACAATCCGAACTGTAGTCGCTTGTGGTCCCTTGTCTCCAAGCTCTTCCGCGAAACTCACCTTCATTCCAACCTTCAGATGTGCGAAATCGCGGCGGAGCACGCTGTTCTGGTGAAAATAGATTCGACGCCCATCCTCGGATGTGAGGAACCCACAAGCACGGTCCGGAAGAATCTGGCTCACGCGGGCCAGTTGAAGTGGCGTATGGCGTTTTACATCGCCACGCTTTCGGCGCGCGTAATCTTGCAGACGCCGGGCGACGGCTTTGAACGCGTCGTTGATCGCTAGACGCACATTCTTGTGGGGAGTTTTCCCTTCCAGGTGTTTCTTGAGTTGAGTTTCCCCCCACTGTCGCAAGCTGGGTTCGTGCTTGACCACGATCTCTTCTCCTGGCACAGCCAGATCAATCCGGACGTGGAACGAACGCCCCTTCGTGTGATGCCGGTGTGGCATCTCTATGACTACGTGACCTCCCAACACATGGCTATAAAAGGTATCGAGTTTGCGGGCCTCGGCGCGGACCCATTCCTCGATGGTTTCCGAAGGCTTGATATTCCGGAAGGTAATCTGCAGCGGAAATTCCATGGCAACCTCCCCCAGCGCACAGGTCTTCTGGCCAGTGGTCAACTCGATTGTCAGTCCAATGGGGCTTGCGCGGATGTGACGCTGCTCACAGCCATCCTCAGTGGCCAGTGCTAAAAGGGCGGCTAGCATGGGGAACTTATGAAAATTCTGTTGGCGATCGATGGCTCCAAGTACTCGGAGGCCGCGGCTGAAATCCTAAGGTCCGCGTTTCGCATAGAGGGGACGGAAGTGCTTGTCTTACAGGTGGTAGAGCACTTGGTGTATTCCGCACCTCCGCAAATGGCGCGTGGCTATGCCCCAGAAATGGCCGAAAGACTTCAAGAGCAGCTAGGGCAAGCCAAGGAGACGGTGGCACATACGGCAGACATGCTGCGCAAGACCGGTTTCAAGACAGATTCACGCGTAATCGAGAATGAAGTACGAACTGGGATCCTCGCCGTCGCCGAGAATTACACCGCGGATCTGATCATACTGGGATCGCACGGTGAAAAGGGCTTGCGACAATTTCTGCTGGGCAGTGTCGCAGAGTACGTCGCCCGCCACGCTCATTGCTCGGTTTTAGTTGTACGGAAACCTTCAGATCGCGGAAACATTCTCAGCAAACCCGAAAGGTAAAGCTCAACCAGCCCGAGGTCTTTGAGACCTATGCCTACGATCAAAAGTCCGCTCGAGGCCATGCAATTCAAGCAGGCGACTTCCTTAACTGCGGCTCACGACAAGTTCTCGCGCATTGACCGGTGGCTGCTGCAGCGGCTCCATGATTCTCTTGGCGGGCCGCCAATCCGGCTCATGTTGGAAAATGGCGCTGAGGTCTCGAGTACAGAGAATATGCCCGTCGCCACCATCGTGATTCGAAATCGTTCGACTCTGTTCGATCTGATACGTGATCCCGAAGGAGGCTTTGGTGAGGCTTACAGCGGAGGTCGGATCACTGTTGAAGGCAATCTCGCGACTGCACTCGAAGTCGCATATCGTTCCATGGCGGATTCCGACTCGCAGAGCCGGTATGCGAAGATCGTCTCGCACTTGCTGAGGTATATGCAGCGAAACTCGGTGCGAGGCGCCCGCAAGAACATTCATGCGCACTATGATTTGAACAACGATTTCTTCCGGCTCTGGCTTGATTCCCAACTGGTGTATTCGTGCGCGTATTTTCCCTCCACCACTATGAGCTTGGACGAGGCCCAAGTGGCGAAGATGGAATACATCTGCGGCAAGCTGAACCTCCAGTCCGGCGAGTGCGTTGTGGACATCGGTTCCGGATGGGGCGCACTTGCTCTGCATATGGCGAAGCACTACGGCGTAAGCGTCCGGGGGTTCAGCATCTCCCATGAGCAGGTTCGTTGGGCGCAACGCCGGGCGCAAGAAATGAATCTGGACCACCGTGTGGAATTCATCGAAGACGATTATCGCAACATATCAGGAAAGTATGACGCGCTGGTGTCTGTTGGGATGCTTGAACACGTTGGGCTGGAACACTACGCAGAGATGGGGCGAATGATCGACCGTTGCCTGGATCGCAAAGGACGTGGACTTCTCCAATCCATCGGGCGCAATCGGCCGCGCGCGTTCAACACTTGGACTCGAAAACGCATTTTCCCGGGCGCATATGCGCCAACTCTTCGTCAGGTTATGGATATCTTCGAGCCGTGGGATTTCTCGATATTGGATGTCGAGAACCTGCGGTCCCACTATGCTGGGACGCTGGAGCAGTGGCTGGAGCGATTTGAACATTCGGCAAATGAGGTATCCCGAATGTTCGGCGAAGAGTTCGTAAAGGCTTGGCGACTTTACCTCGCCGGCGCCATTGCCGGGTTCCGTGTGGGTGCCCTGCAACTATTTCAAATCGTCTTCGCCAGAACCGCGTGTGACCGGATCCCGCCGACGCGCGAGCACCTCTACCGGGAAGAAGCCGGTGAACGACAGGAAGCAAGCGCTAGCGCCGACTTACATTTGTTAGATATTCGACTGCCATAAGGATTGGCTCCAGCGCGTGCATCTGGTTCGCGATCCAGACCTCTCACTCCAACACTTCGTATCCCGCGGCCACCTTTCTTTTCTCCTCGGGAATTTCAGTCAAGATTGCCTCGGCCAGCAATAGAACGCTCGCTACAGAGACAGCGTTCTCGAGTCCGACCCGTACAACTTTCGTGGGGTCAATGATCCCGGCTTCGACTAGATCCACGTATTCGCAGCGGGAAGCGTCGAAGCCATAGTTCCCTTTGCCCCTTCGCATGCGGTCCACAACCACGCCCCCATCCACAGTGGAATTCTCGGCGATTTGGCGTGTCGGAGATTCCAGGGCTCGCCGGAGGATCAAGAGACCAGTGCGCTCGTCGCCAAAGCACTTCGCTTCCTCAGCCTCAATGGGTTCGATAAGTCTCAGAAGCGCGAGACCTCCGCCAGGAACAATGCCTTCCGCCAGGGCAGCCTTTGTAGCGCTGATAGCGTCTTCAATCGCTTCCTTACGATTCTTCATCTCGGTTTCGGATGGCGCACCCACGCGAAGGACGGCCACGCCGCCCGCGAGCTTTGCCAGGCGCTCCTGGAGCTTCTCCTTATCGTAGTCCGAAGTCGACTTTTCGATCTGTTTGTGCAGTTCGGCGCAACGGCCTTGAATGGCAGATTTTGCACCCCCGCCTCCGATGATCGTGGTCTTCTCTTTATCCACAACAACGCGCTTCGCCCGACCCAATTCCTTCAAGCCAAGACTCTCCAGCTTCAATCCCAGCTCCTCGGCAATGACTTGACCGCCAGTAAGTATAGCGATGTCCTGCAACATTTCCTTTCTGCGGTCGCCAAATCCAGGGGCCTTCACAGCGGCGGAGAGCAGCGTGCCGCGCACTTTATTGACGACCAGGGTGGCCAAGGCTTCACCCTCGACGTCCTCGGCAACGACCAGCAGTGGATGGCCTGTCTTCGCCACTTGCTCGAGAAACGGCAACACCTCGGTCAGGCTCGCGAGTTTCTTCTCGTGCAGAAGGATCAGCGTATCTTCCAGCACGACTTGCATCTTCTCGGTGTCGGTGACGAAGTACGGCGAGATATAGCCGCGATCAAACTGCATCCCTTCCACAACTTCAAGCGCAGAATCCGTGGTTTTTGATTCCTCGACGGTGATGACGCCCTCAGGCCCGACCTTCTCGTAGGCGTCGGCGACCATCTCGCCGATGGCGGGATCGTTATGGGCCGATATTGTGGCCACCTGGGCCTATTCCTTACGGCTGGCAACTGGCCGAGAAAGACCCTTTAGCGCTTTGACTGCAATAACGAGGGCGCGATCCAAACCATGCTTCAAGTCCACAGCACTTGCGCCCGCCGCGACATTGTGCAGGCCTTCGGCGAAAATCGCGTGCGCCAGGATCGCGGAAGTGCTTGTCCCATCGCCGACTGTGTCTCCCGTTCGTTCGGCAGCCTCTCGAATCATTTGCGCGCCGAGATTCGCTTCCGGATCTTCTATCTGAATTTCCTTTGCAATCGTGATTCCGTCGTTGCAGACAATCGGCTTGCCCCATTTCTTCTCAATCAGCACGCATTTTGATTTTGGCCCAAGCGTGATGCGGACCGCATCCGCAAGTGCAGTGGCACCGCTGAGTATCTTTTCGCGTGCAGCAGATCGGAACAGCAAACGCTTGGCAGACATGGCAGTCCTCCCTTTTTAAGGCATTCGTCGGCTGCGGCTTAGGTGGGGATCGGGTGACACTACTCAAGGGACGGGTGTGAGACCGGGTCCGCGGCTACGCTGCGACAGCATTCGTCTCTCGATTCGACGTTGTCTCCGCTTCCGCTTTTCCCAGCACAATTTCGAGAGACGCAGCATCGTCGAACTTTGCAGTAACGTGGAGCGGATCGACTTCACAAGCCAAGTCGATTACATGGAATACCATTTCATCCTTGCCCGCCGGCACTTCCTGCCGAGCGATAGAACGTGAAGGTAAAACATGCGGTTTCCCACTGATGGTGAGTTTTCTCGGAGCAACCCAAATCTCAATTGTATCTGGTTCGAAGAATGCCGCGTCAGCGCTTACCCAAAGCGAGCCGTCGAGCTTCATCTGGCCTGAACAGTGCCCGCTAGTGAGTTCGGTTTCCGCTTGACGCCAATCTTCCAACTCGTGTCCGGATATAGAACCACGACCCTCAAAGATTTCAAACGCTCGATGGGCAACTGCGTCCTGTACTCTATGCGCTTGTTCAGTTGCGCCTACGGCTACAATTCTCGGTATATCCATGACATCCGGACGCTTCCTAACTGTGTCTATTCTCATCACACACCTCCCGACGTGCCCCAGCCATCAAAGTCCCTGTTTCAAATCGTCCTCCAGCGTGGCTGTGTTCCAAAGGAAACGCGTCACAGCGGGGTGTGATGCAGCACACCGATGGCGTAGACTCGAACGAAGAAACTTACTTCGACGACATCAGGGGCGTATCTGGGAATCAAAAAAAGGATTGCGGAAGCATGATGTTCCCCAACGCTATGCGCCAACCATCCCGCCCAGGGCTATTACTATGCCAGCGAACCGACGCCACGACCTGAATGCCACAAGAAAGAAGCACCATGACCAACCAGACTGAGATTCGGGTAGCATATTTTTCGATGGAGATTGCCGTGGCTCCCGAAATTCCCACCTATGCCGGTGGACTTGGCGTCCTAGCCGGCGACATGCTGCGCTCGGCAGCCGATATTGGCATTCCCATGGTCGGCGTCACGCTGATTCACCGTAAAGGATACTTCCACCAGAAGTTAGATGGCAGTGGCAGACAGTCTGAACAGCCCGAGGGTTGGCATCCGGACAGTTTGCTGGAGCCAATCGAACTGACGGTGCTATTGAATCTCAATGGAGAGCGCCTAAAAGTACGCGCCTGGCGATTTTCAATCACAGGTGTGACGGGCCATATCGTGCCGGTCTATTTCATGGATACCGATCTGCCGGACAATCCTCCCTGGGAACGAACGCTGACCGACTGTTTATATGGGGGCGATGAGAGATACCGACTCTGCCAGGAAGCTGTCCTTGGCATCGCAGGCGTCCGCATGTTGCGAGCGCTGGGATACCACGACATCGTGCGTTTCCACATGAACGAAGGACACTCGGCGCTGCTCGCCGTCGCACTGCTGGAAGAACTGGTTGGCCGACCAAACTTAGCGTCGGTCACGGATGAAGAGATCGAGTCCGTGCGTCAGCAATGCGTCTTTACGACGCATACGCCGGTTCCCTCGGCGATTGATCAATTTCCTCTTGATCTTGTTCGCAAGGTGCTGGGCCACGACCGCGTCGGAATCCTGGACGCGACACATTGCTGCCCGTTCGGAAATTTGAACATGACGTATCTCGCTCTCCGTTGCTCCCGATATATCAACGGGGTGGCCATGCACCACGGAGAAATTTCACACGGAATGTTTCCTGACTATCCTATCCACGCAATTACCAATGGTGTTCACGCCACAACCTGGACCTCGGCTCCTTTCCAGGAACTCTACGATCGGCACGTTCCGGAATGGCGCCGTGATAACCGGTATCTCCGTTACGTCATCGGCATCGAGCCCGGGGAGATTCAACAGGCACATGCCAGCGCAAAGCAGACCATGATCAAGGAAATCGCGCTATCGACTGGAGTGAAGCTCTCCGAAAGCGTTGCGACAATTGGATTCGCGCGTCGGGCAGCAGCCTACAAACGTGCCGATTTGCTTTTCTCCGATTTGGCACGGCTGAGGGCTATTCGGCAGCGGGTCGGTCCATTTCAAGTCGTTTTTGGGGGAAAGGCACACCCGCGAGACGAAGATGGCAAAGCAGTTATTCAGCGGGTGTTTGATGCTGCCGCACAACTGCATGAGGTCATCCCAGTAGTCTATGTTGAAAATTACGACATGCATTGGGCGCGCCTGCTTACGAGCGGCGTGGATCTCTGGCTAAACACGCCGCACCGCCCGTTCGAGGCATCGGGTACGAGTGGAATGAAAGCCAGCCTGAACGGCATTCCGAGTCTGAGTGTCCGCGATGGCTGGTGGATCGAAGGTCATCTCGAAGGAGTGACCGGGTGGTCGATCGGACTCGACGAAGGCCCGGAAGAACATGAAATCGAAGTGGCTTCCATGTATGAAAAGCTGGAACACGTAATCCTGCCGATGTTCTACGAACGACCTGCGGCATATGCCGCAGTGATGCGATCCGCTATCGCGATCAACGCATCTTTCTTCAACACCCAGCGCATGTTATCGCAATACTTGGCGAATGCTTACTTTCCCGAAGAGCTGGCTTCCAAAGAAACTGCACTGCGGTCCTCTACTGCTTCTGCGAGTCGTCCCGCGTGAGGCCACGCTCTAGATCGGCATCATATTTGTAAATGTTCTCGAAGAAATGGACTTGACCGTCTTCCATCGCAACCGCCGTGCCATAAACGATGAGGATAGGGATAGGTTTCAAAAGATCCACACGAATTGTCGCCTCACCCGCCTCGTCCAGCCATAATTCAGGCACGACTATGCCGGACGTGACACTCTGTAACGGATCGACCGCTTCGAACGTGCTGATTACAGCGGCAAGTTCATCGCGCGGCGGCGATCGCTTGACGGCGTGTTGAGCAGAAGCAATTCCGACCGTAAAGCCAATGATACAAAACGAGACCCACAAGGTGCGCTTACCTGCTCCTTCTCGCCTTCAGCCAAGTTTGGTGCGATCAGATCCCTACAACATGGAAGGGTACGTTTCGGGTACCTCGCCCGTTTCCCAGAGGGAGGTCCGTTCAAGGGGTTCGACTGCGCGGGTCTCATCGTAGTGGAGAATCACATCAAATTGATCCGGGAGCTGTGCGTGGAAGTAGTGGCTTCCACGCTCCGATTGTGGCAGATAGATAACCCCTATGGCCCGCTCGAGTCGCGGCTCCCGCAGTTTCATCGTGAGTTCTTCCCTTTTGCCAAAATGGAGAAGAAAATTCGGAATGCCTGCCTGATGAAACAGTGACTCGTAACTTCTGGGCAACGCGGGCCGGACAAACTTGCGTTCGGCAGGAGCGTCCCACCCGGAAGCCGCGGTCACAGTACCATTGTGCGTAGTAAATCCAACAAGAGTTGCTTCCTTTCCGTACTTTTGACGCACCAACTGCCCCAGATTCAGTTCGCCACGTTGTCCCATCTCTGTGGCCCGGGCATCGCCGAGATGAGAATTGTGCGCCCAAACGACGACCTTGGCCTTCGCTCCGAGATGATGCATGAGCGCATCCAAGGTCTCCGCCATGTGCGTATCCCGCAAATTCCAGGAGGAGACACGTTCATGAAACATCGAGCGGTAATACTGCTCGGCGTTTTTAACCAGCCTCGCGTTCTGCTCGGCAAAGAAGAATGCATCCCGGGCGACTCGTCCATCGCGCCGGGCAAGATCCGCGGCGCGCCGGCGCATTTCCATCCACTGGCTGATGACTTCGTCTTCGCAGCTCTTCCCGAGGCCAAAGCTGGTTGCATATCCGTACGCTTGGGAATTCTCACCAAAAGCATCGAAGCAGGCATAACGAGAGCGTGCGCGACGAGCCGCGTCGGAATCCACCTTGTCCAGGAAATCCAGCACCGCGCGCATCGAGGCGTGTAGGCTGTAGAGATCGAGTCCGTAGAAACCGACTCGATGGGCGTGCCGGTGCTGATTGTGATTTCTAAGCCAGCCCACGAAATCGAGCACATCTGCATTACGCCACATCCAGGCAGGAAATCGTTGAAAGCCTGCTAGCGCGTCGATGGCATCCTCGTCGTCGCCTTCAAATCGCACATATTGATTGACCCGATAGGCGTCCGGCCAATCCGCTTCCACGGCTATGGCTGTAAATTCCTTTTCGGTGATGAGGCGTTTCGTAATCTGGGCACGCAAACGATAAAACTCGTGAGTGCCGTGACTGGCCTCGCCGATCAGAACCAGCCGTGAGTCGCCAACCGCCTTTAACAATGGATCAAAATCCCTGCTTTCGCCCACCATCGGATGCGCTGATCGGCGAATCGCGTTAACGAGTTCTTGCTCGTGTTTGGAGAGCATTTTTGCACCTACGCTTTCGGAACCGGACGGCAGGGAGTGAAACCATCCCCGTCTGGAGACTGTTCGCCTTTCCTGACTGAAGTCACCGCCGGGAGATGGCCGCTGTACTCTGAACTCGCTGCAAATTGCGTTGCTGTGAAGCCCGATCCAACAGGCCGGTCACTTCTTGGTCCGATACTTGCGTGAAATCCTGGTAGAACTGACCAACGCCGTAAAAGGGCTCCGGCATTTCCAGGCAAACCAATTCATCGACCTCCGGCTGAAGCAGATTGCAGGTCCGCTGGGGGGCTACCGGCGTTGCAATCACGACCGCCTTCGGTTCCATTTGCCGCAGGGCAGCAATGGCGGCACGTACACTCGCGCCGGTTGCAATGCCATCGTCCACAAGGATCACAATTCTCTCGTACACGTTAAGCGGCGGCATGTTGCCCCGAAACAATCGTTCGCGCCTCTCCAACTCGTACCGCTCCGCTCGCGTTACAGAGGCGACGTCCTGGGCCGATAGTTCGAGTTCTTCTACGACATTTGAGTTCAAGACACGGACTCCGCCGCTTCCGATGGCACCAAATGCGAGCTCTTCATGCCCGGGCACTCCCAATTTCCGCAGAACGAATACATCCAGCGGTAGGTGAAGGGCTTTGGCCACTTCAAATGCGACTGCAACGCCTCCCCGCGGAACCCCGAGCACAATGACGTCCGGACGGCCCGCGTATTTTGTAAGGCGCGAGGCAAGTCTCCGGCCGGCTTCTTGTCGATTGATGAAAATCATTGGACTACCTCCGCTTCCCTGCGCATGGCCCGCCGGCGATTGAGCAGCATAATTTGCTCTTCCTCGTGCAGCAGACCGCAATAGAAATGATCCTTTTCGAAATGGAGGTTCATTTTCGACTCCAAAGGTTTGGAAATTCCCCTAGGTGTGCCCCCCACCTGAGCAGCCGGAAGATGAAGAGCGAGATCGGCTTGTGTCACGATTCCGATACACCGGCCAGATTCATTCACGACGGGAATCCTGCGCACCTGATTTTCCTGCATCCGTTGTTCACAAAGTTCTATGGAGTCATCAGGCAAGCAGGTGACCGGAACCCGCGTTATCAATTCGAAAATCCGAGTGGCATTCGCATCTTTCGCGCCCGCAACGACACCACAGCAGAGATCACGGTCGGTAATAATCCCTTCGAGCAAGGGATCGGAGAGTTCGGAAACAACCAGAATGGCGCCAACAGCGCATTCTTTCATCCGGTTCGCAGCTGTTTGCGCGGTGTCCCCGGGCATGCAGCAGACGATTCCCTTGGCCATGACGTCTCTGACTCGCATCTACATGACCCCAGATAGGACCTTGTGACTTCGCGTCCACTAATTCAGTATGCTAGGTCACACCCTGATGTGAGCCTTGTCACCGTCTGGCCGCGAGCTGTGCGTTGTTCTAAGGTACGACTTGGAAGTGCCATGGGCACGATATCTGCGCAGTCTCACGCTGGCCCCATAACAATGACCGGACTGTCTTCGTCAGAAGCGGCAGAGCGGATTGCACGATATGGCCTAAATGATCCGACACCCAGCAAACCTCGAACTGCGTTCACCGAACTACTCCTTCTGTTCCTGAATCCGCTCGTCATCATCCTGCTGGTGGCCAGCCTACTTTCCTTCGCGCTCCGGAATACCAGCGACGCCGTGCTTATTGCTTTAATGGTTTTGCTCGGCGTCTCGATCAATTTTTTTCAAACATATAAATCGCACCGGGCCGTCGAAAAACTACGGGAAGGAGTCACCCCGACCGCAACGGTTCTGCGCGACGGCGTCTGGCAGGAGCTTCAGAGACGCCAAATTGTACCGGGGGATATCATTCGGCTTTCCGCAGGGGACTTGGTGCCAGCCGATGCGCGGCTGTCTGAATCGAGTCACCTGTATGTTCAGCAAGCGGCGCTGACGGGAGAATCGCTACCGGTGGAGAAGAACGCGGGCAGCGGCGAAAACGAGGCCACACCTTCCCCGGAATCGCCTGACTTCGTGTTTCTTGGGACCTCCGTAGTAAGCGGCACGGCCATCGCCACAATAACGGCGACGGGCCCGGGGACCGCCTTCGGCGCCATTGCCGAACGTTTGATCGCCCGCCCGCAAGAGAATGAATTCGAGCACAGCATGAAGCGCTTCGGATTGCTGATCATGAGGACCATTCTCTTCCTAGTGTTGTTTATTCTGGCTGTCCGGATGGCACTCCATAAAGATGCATTCGAGTCCTTTGTTTTTGCCGTGGCGCTCGCCGTAGGCCTGACACCCGAATTCCTTCCCATGATCACCTCCGTCACGTTGGCCCGCGGCGCTGTCCGGATGGCACGAGAGCAAGTGGTCGTGAAACATCTGCCGGCGATTCAGAATCTGGGGACGATCGACATTCTCTGCAGCGACAAAACCGGCACACTCACAACGGGCCAGATGACGCTGAGTGCTTCCGTTGATGGCCTCGGGGAAACATCCGACAGCCCGCTTTCATTCGCTCTCCTAAACAGCGAATTTGAGACCGGCATCCGGAGCCCGCTCGATGCGGCCCTGCTGAAAACAGAACACGCTGGCGCAGACTCCTACCTGAAGCTTGCTGAAATTCCCTTTGACTTTGCGCGCCGGCGCCAATCTGTCGTCGTTAAAAAGAAAAGTGAAACGGCCGGAGACAGTATTTTGATTACCAAGGGTGCCCCGGAGGGATTACTCGAACAGACGGATTCTTGCGAAATCGGCGGCGAGATTATTCCTTTTAGCGAAGAGGCCCGTCGTCGCTGCCGTAAGACATTCGATGAACTCAGCGCCAAGGGATTTCGAGTCATCGGCGTGGGCTATCGCCACATGGGCGACCAATCCACCTTCACTGCCGACGACGAACGATCACTTGTGTTCGCCGGCTATCTCGCCTTTGCGGACCCGCCGAGAGCAGACGCCGCCGCCGTCCTAACCGCTCTAGGCCGTGATGGGGTGCAGATCAAAATACTGACAGGAGACAACGAACTGGTCGCCCGTCATCTTTGCGAACAAATCGGAATTGAGAAACCCACCATCGTACTTGGCGAGCAACTCGAGCACACCAGCGAACCTGCGCTCCAGCACCTTGCCGAGGAGACTGCCATTTTCGCACGAGTCACACCAGCGCAAAAACACCGGATCATCCATGCGCTGAAGAACCGTGGACACGTGGTGGGCTATATCGGTGACGGCATCAATGACGCACCTTCGTTGCACGCGGCAGACGTGGGCATATCTGTCTCGGCGGCGACGGACGTCGCGCGGGAGGCGGCCGAAATTATCCTCCTGCAACCCGGGCTGCAGATCCTGCACAAGGGCATTATTGAGGGGCGCCGCGCATCCGCAAACGTCCTGAAATACCTTCTGATGGGTACCAGCTCCAATTTCGGCAACATGTTCAGCATGGCCGGAGCGTCCGCCGTTCTCCCCTTTCTTCCCATGCTCCCGACGCAGATTCTGTTGAACAATTTCCTATACGACACGGCCCAGGTCACGATCCCGTACGACAGTGTGGATGACGAGTATTTGCGAGTCCCCCGTCGCTGGAACATGGGCCTGATCCGGAACTTCATGCTGTTCATCGGACCAATCAGCTCAATCTACGATTTCCTCACCTTCTACGTCTTGCTCCACTTCTTCCACGCTACGGAGGCGGAATTCCATACGGGATGGTTCGTGGAATCACTTGCCACGCAAACGCTGGTACTGTTTGTCATCCGCACATTTCGAAACCCGTTGAAGAGCCGCCCCAGTTGGCCACTCACTGCCACCACGATTTTGGTTGTTATGCTCGGGGTGGCGCTTCCCTATTCGTTCCTGGCTCGAGATCTGGGATTTACGCTACTTCCAAAACCGTTCTACGGCTTTCTCGCAATCTCGACAGTCACCTATCTTTTTCTTGTCGAATTGGCCAAACGATTGCTCTTTCGGAGGGCAGGGCAATCAGGGACAGTGCAAACGTGACACCCATCACAGCTTCCGGTGATTCTGAAGCCTAGTCTGAAATTGTATGGAGATGCGGCATGGCTTCGGACGCGCGCGAAATATTGACGATCCTGAAGACAGAACTTGCTTACCTTGAGCAAGGCGGGTACCGCAATTCAACACATGCTCACTGGTATCCCAAATTAATCTTTCAGGATTCTCCAACCTGCCTGAATTTTCATCGCCCGGTCGAGCCGCGACCCTGCTCGGAATGCCCTCTCATGCAGTTCGTGCCTTCGGAACATAAAAGCGAACAAATACCTTGCCGCCACATCCCATTGAACGAACGAGGGGTGACTCTTGATTCGATGTATCGGAGTGAAACTCCGGAGGAAGTGGAAGCGACCGTGGCCGAGTGGCTCAGAACAACGATTAAACGTCTAGAAAGCGAACAAATCCGGTGCCAATTGCCTTCATCGGAGAGCGAAGGAATTGCAAAGAAAAAGTCAGCAAACGACTGAATTGAACTAGGCCTGCGCGACTTAGTCGCAACTGCGAACGCAGTCCCTCACTCATATTGGGGTTCCTCGACAGTAGTTCGCGGGAGTAGCCGGGCGTGCGCAGCCAGTGCCTGTTAAGTCTCACTCCTGCTTCGGTCAGCAGAGTACCAGTCTTGTTTTCAGCTCCACCAACTGCCGGACCAAAATATTGAGGTAATCTGACTGATCCGGAATTGGCCATTTTCTTAACTAATCGCATCAGCAGTCTGCACCCCGCGAATTACTATTTTTCCTGAATCGACTCGATATAGTCGCAAAGATTTGTGATGCGCTGGTGAACCGCCGCTTCGTTGTAGTTTTCAAGGTATTGAAAGATGGGGCCCCACACGGGCATTTCGGCAGAACCATGTGCAGAGAAGCCCGGTCCAAACTGAAGCACGCTTACAACGTAGTCATAGGGAAATTTACCGAGGTGCCGTTTGGCTAGGGTGGTGAGATCCGGCACTCGTCGTCTCAGTATGGGTGAGGCCGGTCCGTGGCCTTTACCATCCGCCCCATGACAAGCCGCGCAGTATTGTTTGTACATTGTCCTGCCCGATGGGACGTAGGTGGGCGGGAATTGTGATTGTCGGGGATCGTCCGATGACGATGGGGAAGGAGCTCTGGAATTCGATTGGGTTAGAGCGGTAACAGTGAATAGGAATGCACAGGTTAGGACTGCAGAGTATGTATTCATAAAATCACCGATGAACGAGAACCGGAATCTTCGTGTGGGTGAGCACCTTGACGGTTTCGCTGCCGAGGACGATTGCTGAAACGCCGCGGCGGCCGTGCGAGGCCATCACAATGAGGTCGCAGCCTTTAGATTTTGCGGTATCAATGATAGCCCGATAAGGATGCTCGTGCTCGACCTGGACAGTCTCACATGCAACGCCCACCGCAGTTGCCGCCTTTGCGACAGTGCCGAATAATTTGGCGGTCTCTGCCAGAGCACGCTTCTTATACTGGTCAACCGTGTCTTCGACAATCTGCGGGTCGAGTGCGAAAATGTGAAATGGAACGGTGACGGTAAGCACCGTAATTTTGGCGCCGATCTCTTTGGCAAAAGCCATGCCATGCTGTACAGCCTTCGCGGACAGTTCCGAACCGTCCGTGGGTATGAGAATACTCTTGTACATGATCTTTCTCCTTCCCTTGTCGCTGAGGTGATTTCCCTGGACGCTGGCACACTTCGCGACGGTTGCCGCCCCACGCCTGGTCGAATCACCAATCGCAAGCGAACAGATACGTCAGAAATGCTTACCGTAAATCGAAATCTCTTTCCCAACCTCAAAGGTGGGAATGACAGTACACACTCCAACGGGGTGCAAGACTAGCCGGACAGAGTCGGCAGAATTCTCGACCGGAGTTGGCATGGCGACCGGGCGGCAGCATCACGGGCACGGAATGAGGCCACCCTCTAACCGCACCCTTGGAGCGCTTCGTGCCGCAGCGCTTGAACAAATCCGCCATGTGTTTTTCGAGAATCGCCAGTCGGCCTACTCGCACCTCGTCAAAAACACCGAGCACTGCGCGTCCAATTTCACAAAGTGCGCAGTATAACCCAAGCAAGTCGGCGCGCTGTTGCGCCTGAAATTCCTCCCTATTCGCAGTTTCCTTGACAGTCGCAATAAGAATGACTCCTGTGCCGGTATTGACGGCAGTACCAATTACATAATATTCCGCGTCACATAGCGCAAGTGCATGGGTCACACGTGCGACCTGCATACTAGTTATCCACTCACAAGGTAACATGGCCCGACTGAGCAGGAATTACGGAGCAAATTGGCGTTTGACTGCGTCATCAACAAGACTTTCAAATGGAATTGAAACGCCGGTAGATTCGTTCTATCCCAGAGTTTTCTCTTGCGTGCGATCCGTCATTTTCACTGAAGCGTATTTCTTCGCTTGTTGGATATTCGTGCCATCGCAACTGAACCTCGAGCTTCAATTTTAGCGGCTTGGCCGAGACGGGACATAAAACTGTTCCTCCTGGACTAAATCCTTGGGCCGGTCACTCAGGATGAGCCACGATGACCAAAGGGTGTGAACAATCCCGCGAGCAGCAGCGCCCACGCCGCTCCAAGCGAGATGCCGCTAACAACGTCGGTCGCATAGTGAACGCCAAGGTACACGCGTGAGGCACCGACCATCAAGAGCACCGCGGTCACGGCAAGAAAGATCGCGGTCCTTGCGCCGGAGTGTCGTACGTGGCGAACTGCGATGATCGCGATGGTCAGGTAAAGTGCGGAAGTCGAAAGCGAGTGTCCGCTGGGGTATGAGAAGCCCGACACTACAATCAGCTGCTGGGCTTCCTCTGGACGAATTCTCTCGATAACGTTTTTGGTCACCACCGTCAGCATTCCTGCTCCCGCCGAAGCCGCGAGCAATTGGACGGCCCCTAGTCGGTCGCGCAACACAAGCACCACCACGAGAGTGAAGGTAGAAAACAATACCACCAGGGTGATCGATCCCAGAGCTGTTACGTCGATTGCCGCGACCGTAAGCCAGGGCGCCCGCGTTCTTGCTACGGCCAACAGAATTGCGCGGTCCACAGCATCGGCGTCTCCTTCGATCAATTCTCTTGTAATTCGTACGAACGCCAAGAAGGCAAGCGCAGCACCGCTCAACCACAGCGAGAGGCGCCCTGCGTGGGCCGAGAGCAAAGATCGACTCATGGAATCAACCTCAGAAACGAATTGTCAGTCGTCGGACAAATGACGAAGCAGCGCGGCTGTGAGCCAGATTCCAAGATCTGCAAACTCCTGTCTTCATCGCGCCGCCGGAGGTTCCCGGTCGGCGGAAATTCCGACGAAGTACCGATAGAAGGCAACGGCCCGGTTGATCGCCGAGGAGTCATTTTTCGCCATCATCCTGTTCGCCTTCATCCCGGTTCGCACGATGCCGTAGTAGCGCCACACGTTTTCCGATTCCCGATCCAGAAAGTAGATCGACTGTAACTCGCCCGGATGGAATAAAGGGATGAAGAGATAGTGCATCGCGCTGACATTCTCGACATCGATCACCAGCCGGTCCGCCGAAACCTTTGCCATGTGCATTCGGTAGACGGCCTTGCCAGAAAGGTTGTCGACCTGTTCAAAGTAGAGTATTTTGCCTTCCTTCATCTCATCGGGCGTAAAGTCTCCGCGGCGTTGACTCGGTTCCAACCCCGTCAGAGCGTGAGCGTCCTTGATCAAAGTTTGCCACTGCTGGTTAGTGGTCGACCAGTAGCGCATCCCTGTGAGCTCAGAAATTGCCCCAAAGTGGCCAAGCAAGCCCTTAGCTCCCGAGGTATGACGGAATCTTGCGAATGTGACTACCAATGTTGTAAAGCCCAGCGAACTCCAACCGGTGCATTCGGGTGGTTTCCAGTTGTCGCCGAGTTCCGCCTTGTTCCATGATTTGACGATTGCCGCATCATCCAGAGCTGGATAGGGCGGACCGGATCCCTTGTCGCAAGGTGGCTGTGGTCCTACTTGTGCATAAGCATGGGCCTGACAGAGCAGCATCGCTGCCAATACAAAACGAATGCGGTACCCGGACCAAATCCGGACAAGTGACCTTTGGGGCTGATCTGGGCTCATCCGATGACTCTTGCCTCCTGGAATCACTTTAGTTTGTTGGCTGTTGTTTGCGGAGCTCAGGGCATCGTTTCCATTGGATCCTTTGCCGTGGACACGCCCGCTTCTGTCTGCTTATATTACCAGTGAGTGAATATAGTGGCCGTCCATAAAATTCGTTAATGCCGCTGATCCCCTGTTTCAGGACCCCGCTTGGCAACCATCTGGAGACAGGTTTTCCAGTAGTTGAACTATGGCAAAACCTCTGACGGGGGGGCTGTCTTCAACTGTTCAACCTGCACCTGCACTTTGGCCCAGGCCTTTGCGTTGCGCTTTGTGGCATAAGGAGCGTCAGGTTCAGAATAAAAGTGAAGCAACTCCTCGCGCACCTGGAACGAAGCTCCGGCAAATTGTTGCTGGGCCAACATGCCGAGCTGCTTGGCATGGGCATTGTCATTCATCCGATATTTGCCAGGGCCGGTCATCCCACCGGTATCAAAATTGTTGTTGATCAGTTCCAGGTGATCGGCTGCCTCATCGGACAAAAAAGCCCGATAACGATCGAGTGTGGCGTTGAAGCTTTCCTCAAACATTTTTTCCGTTTGCGGCGTGGGAGTGCGGAATTGCAACACTCGGAGAGGCCCCAATTTCGGTATGAGTTTGTAGAGGAACGCCAGAAACTTCTCGCCAAAAGTCGGCCGAATATAATCTTTGCCCCACTGCTTCTCGTAACTTGCTCGTGAAAGATTGTAAAGAAATTTCTTTTTGGTTATTCCCGGCGCGTCTTTCTGGATTTCGTCTTTCTTCAGCGTCCAAGCAATGCGCGTGGCCTTTGGAATCTGATTGCTGACGGCACGGCGGTACGAATTCAAGACCTTCTCTTCATCGGAAAGGACCGCCTTCAGCGGCAGGCCATAGGTTTCCAGGAAAGCCCGTTCCAGCAACGGGGTTGCCACCTGAAAGCCAATAAAATCGTGATAGCTGTCTGGAGCATATCGCTGTTGGGCTATTTGCAGAACGTCAAAGCCAAACTCCGTCTTGAGATGCGCGAGGGGATCGTCCTCGTAGGTTATGGTGTCGCCATATTTTTTCTTAAGCTTGGGATAAAGAAGAGGCACTGCCCGGTTGGTCGCAATGGGATGCCCTGCATTATCCGCGGCATAGTGCGCGAGTGAGCCCAGCGCAAAAGCGTAGTCATTGAGTTCCTCCGATTCTCGCGCATCCCGGAGGAGCGCGAGAACGAAATCACCGCTCCTCACATAGTGGGTCAGATCGCTGAAAAAGGTGCTGCCATGCGGGTAATAGCCCAGGTCTTGAATAATGGCACCGCCATAGGCGTACCCATGTGCCTGGCGCAGTTCGTCCGTGGTAGCGAGCGGGAAGCGTTTGAGCAGGACGGGCTTAATGCTGATGTCCCAAGCAGAGTCGATGATGGCTTCATGAGAGAGTACAGAGTATGCCGGGCAGCGCGCTGGCCAGGATAAGACCAGACTGAGAGCACAAATTGTTGAAAGACCTGATCTCCAGAAAGCATGCATCCTGGCCTGCACCGTTCCGATCTCTTTCCTTCTTGAGTACAGCTACGAATCCAAAATACATCTTCTCTTCTTGAATTTCAGGTCGATCCTGACGAGGTCAACGCAAGACGCCGAGGAAATACAATACCAGCGCAATGAGCACGACTGTTCCGACTATTCCCAGGCCGCCGCTTCGGCCCCATCTGGAATACCCGTAATAGCCGCCACCTGTGCCGAACAATAGCAACAGCACAATAATTAGGAGTAGCATTGGGACCCTCCTTTCACGATTTCAGCTTCGCCAGCGCCATCTTGAATGCATCACGGTGGCCCATCTCGTCATGACGAATTTCTTCAAAACGATCTGCTGCAGGCAAGTCGTTTGTAATTTTGGCTGCCTGGGCAAACTCAAGGTACATGGTGTCAATCTCGTAGGACTCGCCTTTGATCGCATCTTGCAAGTTGTCGGCATCGCTGCCGAGCAACCCTGCGAGTTGCGCTTCTTCGGCGAAGTGCTCGAAGCGCTCCACTTTAGCGGTCTTCTCGAACAAGTCTGCAAGTTCTATATTGCCGCCCTTGCGCGCGTGTTCCGCGTAGAGCATATACTTCACATAAGCGAAAGCTTCTCCGTGCATGGCGGTAGAGAGGTTGTCCCGTGTCTTCTGGTCGAGAATTCCGCGGGTCTCAGTGGCCTTCTCCGTTTTAGCCATCGCCGTTGCTGCCGCATTCTGTTTCCCTGTCTCTGTATTCATCTGTATCTCCTTGAAGAAATTTGCGCGCTGATCCAGGACTGGTTTCGTCCTCTCGATTTCTGGTTGGCACGGACAAGCGAAGGGTCTTGTTAAGCGAGACCGTCCGTGCCAAGGACGTTGTTCACAGTGGGGAGCGTTGCCCTGGCCCCCTGTGCCGTTTCGGTGGTGAACCTTTAGTTCAGAGAGACGTTGAGCGCGAGTCGGTCTTGGGGATACCTGCGGTTGAACAGGTAATAGCCGTCCCCTGCGTAGTCAATGTACATATCGTCGGAGTCGTACCAGTCGTTTGACCAGTACTCAGGCCACGGGTCTACGACGGTGAATGAAAAGCCGCCGTACTGGAAGCGAGGATATCCCCCGGCCACCATCACGGGGTAGTGGGACATCCGGAACGTGCGAGACGGACCGAAGTAGGAACCATAATGATCCCTTGGAATGCGATAGCCGTTGTAGCCGCCCCGTTGCTCCCAGTCGCGGTGCTCCGACTGCCAGTTCTGCGCGCGATAATCTTGCCACACGCCCTGTTGAACACCGTACTGAGCATCGTTTACGTAGACGCTGACTGCAATTCGATCTTGGGGATATCTGCGATTGTAAAGATAATACCCGTCTCCTGAGTAGTCGACGTACACATCATCGTT
The DNA here is from genome assembly GCA_963781995.1 of uncultured Acidobacteriota bacterium. Lineage (GTDB taxonomy): Bacteria > Acidobacteriota > Terriglobia > Acidiferrales > UBA7541 > Acidiferrum. The sequence goes on from CAWAHR010000002.1 coordinate 1,226,454, forward strand.
CGCGTACCAGTCGTTTGACCAGTACTGAGGCCACGGGTCAACAACACCGAACCAAAAGCCTCCGTACTGGAAGCGCGGATATCCCCCAACCACCATCACGGGGTAGGTGTAGATGCGGAACGAGTGAGATGGACCAAAGTAGCTCTGATAGTGGTCCTGTGGGATGCGGTAACCGTTATAGCCGCCGCGCTGCTGCCAATCGCGGTGTTCGGACTGCCAGTCATGGGCGCGACGCTCCTGCCAAATGCCCCGTTGTTCGCTCTGCTGCACGCGCTGCGCCTGTTGTGATTGCATTTTCACTGGCTGGGTACGGTATTGTTGCTGCCCCTTCGCTTGTTGCTGAGCTTGCTGTTGGGCGTGCTGTTGCTGTTGTCTGTTCGTATTGGCCTGCTGCTGCTTCTGTTGCTGCTGTTTGTTCGCGTTGGCCTGCTGCTGTTGTTGCTGCTTCTGTTGTTTGTCCTGCTGGCCCTTCGCTTGCTGATCCGCCTGCTGTTGGGCGTGCTGTTGCTGTTGTCTGTTCGTATTGGCCTGCTGCTGTTGTTGCTGCTTCTGCTGTTTGTCCTGCTGGCCCTTCGCTTGCTGGTCCGCCTGCTGTTGCTGCTTCTGTTGCTGCTGTTTGTTCGCGTTGGCCTGCTGCTGTTGCTGCTGCTTCTGTTGCTTGTCCTGCTGGCCCTTCGCTTGCTGATCCGCCTGCTGTTGGGCGTCCTGTTGCTGTTGTCTGTTCGTATTGGCCTGCTGCTGTTGTTGCTGCTTCTGCTGTTTGTCCTGCTGGCCCTTCGCTTGCTGATCCGCCTGCTGTTGCTGCTTCTGTTGCTGCTGTTTGTTCGCGTTGGCCTGCTGCTGTTGCTGCTGCTTCTGTTGTTTGTCTTGCTGGCCCTTTGCTTGCTGATCCGCCTGCTGTTGCTGCTTCTGTTGCTGCTGTTTGTTCGCGTTGGCCTGCTGCTGTTGCTGCTGCTTCTGTTGTTTGTCCTGCTGGCCCTTCGCTTGCTGATCCGCCTGCTGTTGCTGCTTGCGTTGCTGGGACTGCTGCTTTTCAGGCTTCGCCGGCTCCTCCTGTTTCGGTGGCTGAGTCTCTTGTTGTTGTGCGTATGTGGGAATAAATGCTCCAGCAAGAAGGAGCAAGATTCCCGTCCCGATAAGTCCAAGTGGTTTCATGAGTGTTACCTCCATTACAGCGATTTCGTGCCGCGCCTCGAATGCACTTTTCCCTACGATCCAACTGCCAGCCCTTCCTAAGAGCCTTCCTGCGCTATTGAATTTGCAAGCATCCTTCCTTTCCATTTCAGAGCGGCCCAGCAAAGCTCGATGCCACGCGTCAATAAAGTTTCATGGCCCGGGCTATGACTTGTTCCGCGCTCCCGCGACCAGTAAGATCACTCCTCCTGCCAGTGCCAGTCCTCCCAGTATTGGAGGAAGCGGAATCCGCTCGTGAGTTTCTTTGGTGATATGCATCGATCCCATGTCGACCACCCTTTTTTCACGAGTGTAGTTGATGCCTTGATAGCCGAGGGCCAGCAGGCCAAGAATGATTAACAGAATTCCAGCCCAACTCATTGGTTTCATGTGGGTGTCTCCTTGGTTAAACAACTCTTCGGCCTTGAACGAGCCTGATTACCAGGACAATGACAGCCAAGAGCAGCAGGAAGTGGATGAATCCACCCATGGTGTAGGAAGTGACCAATCCCAAAAGCCACAGCACGAGCAATATCACGAAAATTGTCCAAAGCATGGCTTGCTCCTTTCCTTTTCGATTCGAGCGTTTTTGTTCTTTGCCGCCTTCGTCGAAATGTCCGGCTTATAACTTCCTTCTCGTTCCCGCATCTTGGCGTTCATTCATCTACCGACGTGAATGTTGGAGAGGCTATGGAATAGACCAAACACATTCAGGAGCCACAACACCACAGCGATGACCACGATCGCATTTAGGATGGACTTAATCGTCCCCTGCATCGGGATAAAGCTGTTGACCAGCCAAAGCAGGACACCAACGACGATCAGAACGATCACTATCTGAAGTAACGGCATAAGCTGCTGACCTCCTTCTTTTCGCAGGCAGACAATCCGGCCTGGCCTAAGCGCTGCCTTGCGGATCCGCTACTTTCCGGACCTGTTCCTGGGGGACTTCTTGTCTAGCGTGGCGATAAGCGATTTCGCGGAGGCGGGCGGCCGCACCTTGCTATTGATCACGATCTCCTTCGCGGTGATCCCTTTTCCGTAGAGCCTTTCATTCCCATCGTTGTCCGGACGCAGAGTTGAGCCCTCCAGCGAGACCCCGGCGAACAGCCCTCGCGAACGCGAATACGATAGAATTTCCGCCCGCATCGTGACGTCCGTCGAGGCTGCAGCGTTACGGCCCTTCGGTCCGGCTGCGGCAGCCACGTCGCCGCCGAGCTTGACTTGACTGGTAAGAATGGAATCAGCTCCACGCTGATTCATCACCAGCAAGACGAAGTCAGTGGCTTCGCCGCCAATCTGAAAGCCAAAGCTGCCGCCTTCAAGCGCCATCATAGAGGGCGCACTCCAAGGTCCGCTGAACTCCTTGCCACTTCGGCAAGTCATCACGCCACGACCGTAGCTACCGCCCACGATGAAGGCTGCCTTCATGACCGAAGGGAGGACGATGACGCATTCCGCCTTGTCCAGAATATCCGCCGGAATATCGTCAGGAATATTGAGAATCTCGCTCATCACCTTGCCAGCATTCTTAATGCGGTTGTTCTCATCCTTTTGCGCGGATGCGGGCAGGCCAATGAAAGCGCTCAAGACCATCAATAACAAGATTTTCTTCATAGATACGCTCCTTATCAGCCCGATGCTGAATTAGCTGGAAAGACCCAAGGAGCGATTGTTTGAAGATAGTCTAACGAGATCGCCCGGAAAGGCGCTGTACAATACCGGACAGTGAAACGATATTTAATATTAACCATGGGTAACCCGATGAACAGATCGAAACCCAAAACGCTCAGGTTGGGCCATCTGGTGGTGAGCAGGATGCCCGCACCGAATGAACCGACTAACGAAGCACATTCCACTCAGACAAAACTTGCTATCGTGGGGGAGTAGTCGTCGTGGGATTAAGCGGGAGCTTCGCAAGCTCGCTGGCAAATAGCGGATTTTCAGGGAACTCCGCGACGAGTTCCTTAAGTTGCTTGCGGGCGACTTCGGCATTTTTCTCGCGCAACGCCGCCAGCGCCAGCAGGATTTTCGCAAACGGCCGCAGGTAGCGACCATTATCGGCAGCCATCTGAAGCTGTTGGATGCCTTTTTTCTTGTCACCATGAATCCCCGCAAATGCCAGGAAGAATTTCTTGTATCCCGGCAAACTCCCGATTACATAATTCGCCGTGCCCAGGCCTAGATAGGCATCCGCCGCGCCCGGGAGGACCGCCAGCAGCTTCTTGGCGTACTTATCCGCTTCGCCGATCATTTTCAGGCTCTCGATCTGCTGCTTGTCGATAAGACTCGCATAGTCGGCCTGCATACCCAGGCTGAGCGCCATGGCGAACAGAGCGTTGGTATCGTCGGGGCTCGTCATCAATCGAAGTTTTGCCAACTCCTGCGCCTGCTTGTCGGCGGCGAAGAAAGCGGCGCGGAGCTTCGGATCGGGTTGGAGCGGGATCTTGCCTAGAAAACGCTTGTTATCGAGAAAAAACTCAGAGGTCAGGACGCCTTCCCGATAGCACTCCTCAAATAGATAGCTAGCCGCTTCCGCGGCGCTTCCGAGAGAATCTTCCGGGTTTGAATTTTGCCTGACCGCAAATTGTGCGCGAGCTTCCTCAAATTTCAATTGATAGAGGAGGCGAAAACCGGCGTCGAGTTCCGGCACATGCAAGACTTCAGCGGGATTCTGCCCGGAAGCTTGCTGCGAGGCTGGTGCGTTATGGGGGCTCGCTATCAGCGCGCTGCAAAGAAACAGCCAGATCACCGCTGCGCACGCTCTACGACCGCGGTGATTCGAATTGCTGAAATTCCAGCTGCATTCTTTGGTCTCGGGCAACCCCATGGTGTTCATCTACAACTTAAGAAATCTCGTGTTTCGATATTTGATTAAATCCAAAAGATCGATTCGGGGCAATACTTGCCCTGCTCGAGACGTTAGTCATGCAGGACCACACTCAGGAGCGAATTGTTGATGTGAATCTTGTCTCGGTACTCGATGAATCCAAGTTTCCTGAATTTGCTCAGGAAGAAATTGACTCGAGGACGCGTCGTGCCGACTAATTCGGCCAGCGTCTCTTGCGTTACCCTGGGCACTACCTTTTGAGGACGCCCCGGTGCTCCATAACTCGCTAGCAAGAGCAGTGTGTGCGCCAATCGTTTCTCGCTGGAATTGAAAAGTTGATCGGCAAGATCCGACTCGGCCCGGCTACTTCTGGACAAGACGTACTTTATAAACTGATCGGAAAAAGCCTGATTTGAATGGAGGAATCGAATCATTGCCGGCTTTTCGATCACCAGGATTTCGCTCGGTGTAATGGTCGTCGCCGTACTGGTTCGCCGCTCCTGCCCCGCCAGGCAACTCTCGCCAAAGAAGTCGCCCAGCCCTGAAATTCTCACGATCGCTTCTTTGCCGATTTCACTGACAACGGAATGCTTCACGCAGCCTTTTTGGATGTAAAAAACAGTCGTCGCGAGATCGTCCTGGGCATAAATGGTTGCCGTGTTGCCAAAATCCACGACTCTCGTCGCCAAGCCGGCGAATCCAGGAAAAGCTTCAGCGCGAAACGTTCGCTTTGCCCCAAGAGGTGGCTTGAATCCGGTGTTCCCCAGCTTGGGCTGGAGCGCACCTACCTCGCTGTCTTTTGCGCTAGCTGCCCCCATATCGATTGCAATAGAGGTCCTCATAAATACTCCTCAGAAAAACACCTCTTGGCACGTTTCTAGAATTAACCATCGCCATCCCAGGCGCGGTGATGAATGTCACAAGATCATGTGAGGTGCCCGACAGCTGATTGAATTAGAACCTGATGAACGCGGTTATCGGATTTGGTTAATTGCGTAAACGCCAGTGAGAAATTTTGAATAGATGCGACCTGTGAAGTTTCTTACATTCTCTGGTGGAGATTTTGGACCGGAAGTAACCTGCCCCCCGTATTTGGTCCAGTCATAATGTGGCACTGGGGGACGGCGCTGGCCGCGAACTCCTCAGGCGTTTGATAGCCCTGATATCGACGGCAAACAACCGTATCGGCCAGAGATGCTGCTCAGATGCTATGTGCGGCCCGCAGCAAAGCGCGCGGGCATTGCTAAGCAAATTGGGTGGCAACTCCTGTGACCGGACGTTTGCAACGCATCTAAAAGGCACAGGCGAGGATATCAAGACTGTTCAGGAACTGATGCGCCGCGCCAATAGCAGACTTACGCTCGAGGTGTGCGCACAGGCGCTGACGCCCGCGAAAAGGGCTGCGCACCTGAAGCTTGTTGAGATGACCCAACCCGTCGCGGAAACGGCAGTTGTTCCCACGCACGACGGGCCAGCTTCGGTAAGTGATTGATTTAATGGAGCGGCCTATCGGAATCGAACCGACACCTGAACCTTGGCAAGGTTCGAGAAGATAAATCTAATGCGCTGGAACGGCGGCGCTTAGCATTTTTGGGCGGGCCCTTAATTGGAAAATAATGGAAAATAAGAGGAGAGGAGAATTCTCAAGAGAACTATAGGATCGGCCGCATCTTCGATATGGGGTAGTTTTTGGTGGGAAGGATCAAGGATGGACGATCCCATGACGGACGGCGTACAGCACAAGGCTCGCCGTCTCGTGGATATCCAGCTTCTGCATGAGTCTCATGCGATGAGATTCGGCTGTTTTCACGCTGATGCCAAGCAAAGATGCGACGTCTTTGGTGGATTTCCCTTCAGCGATCAACTGGAGCACTTGTCTCTCCCGCAGCGTCAGTGGATTCTTGGATTTCTCCGACTTGGAGTGATATGCCTCCATAACAGCGCTAGACACACCGGGGCTAAGATAAACCTGGCCCCGCGAAACCTGCCGGATTGCCAGCAGCAAATCGCTGGCGACTTGGTTTTTCAGCACGTACCCCTTCACACCTGCTTCCAGCGCCTCGCGGATGTACTGACCTTCGCCATGTTGCGTGAGCAGAATAGTTTTGGTCTTTGGAGAAGCGCGGCTCATTTCCAGGGCGGCGTTCAGTCCATTCAGCGTAGGCATGCTGATATCCATTACGGCGATATCGGGCTGAAGCGACACCACTTGAGAAAGGGCCTCTTGCCCATCGGAGGCTTCCCCAACGACTTGAAATCCTTCACGCTCGAGCAGAGACTTCAGGCCCTGGCGCACGAGGACGTGGTCATCAGCTAACACGATGCGAATTGGCATTTGAAGCCTCCATCGGAAGCTGAATCAAAAGTCTGGTTCCCCGTCCGGGTGCCGAATCGATCGACAGCGTTCCTCCAATCCCATTCAATCGTTCCTGCATGCCGATAAGTCCCAGACCTCTTCGCTTGCCATCTGACTGGACTTCCCGTACATCAAAGCCCACGCCATCGTCTTCGACGGAGCAGCAAAATACGCGATCTTTCCGGCCGATCCGGATCAAGACTCCGCTCGCTTTCGAATGTTTCGCCGCATTGGTTAACGCTTCCTGAACGATGCGGTAGAGGGCTATTTCCATGGGACCAGGCAGTCTGCCCGCAACTGTCGTTTTGATTTGAATGTTGAGATTGGCTCGCTTTGAAACTCCTTCCGCCAAGAAACGGATCGCCGGTATCCAGCCAAGGTCGTCCAAGACCGTTGGCCGAAGTTCATGGGAATACCGCCGCAGCTGCTTTTCAACCTGGTTGAGCAATTCTTCGATCTGTCCAACCCGCTCTTTTTGAGGTCCCGGCAATTCCCGCGCGACGTCTGCTAGCGCAAGATGAACCGCCACGAGAAGCTGCCCGGCCTCGTCGTGTACGGCATAGGCTATGCGCTTGATCTCCTCCTCCAGCGTCTCATTGAGTTTCCGCAGAGCCGCGATCGCATCTTGAATTCCACGGTGTGCCATTTCATAGGAAGAGAGGCTCTCTGCTAGAAATCCGGCAGCGGCTGTCAGCAATTTCTGGCGCCGCGCCGCTCCCGGCACATCGGCGAGCATCCCGTGGAGAGCTTGATGGTGCAAGAGAGCGATTTCCATGAGGCTCTTTTTCTCGTTCATGGCGCGGCGCCCCAGTTCGTAGGCGCGTGCCAACACAGCCTCGCCGCCATGCTGAGCGTATTCACTAAACACCGAACGATATTCTTGCTCAAAAGTTGTTGGCAACTTCGTCTTCCGTTTGTTTCCCGTTTTCATGCGCAAATCCCAGTTAGCCGCACCACCAAAACAAGCGCGTCGTCATTTCCTCGACCATGCTGCTTGAGGATCTTCTCAGCGGCTCGTTGCGGAGATTCCAAAGCGGAGAGACCTTCCACAAATTCGCTGTGAATCCCATCCGTGACAAAAACCAGGGTATCCCCCTTTGCAATCGGAAGCACGGCCGCTTGCAGGGCAGGCAATTGGGAGCCGACTACGCCGCCCCGCAAGAGCAGTACCTCCTGTACGCTTCCCTTCCGGGCGCCGGCGCGCATCAAAACTCCTTGAACATTTCCAACGCCTAGCCAAGTCATCATGCCATGTTGCGGATCAATGAATGCAAGGCTCAGCACCACGCCGCGCGTCGAGCGAAGACCCTCGTGGCAGCGTTCTACCAGAGAGATGACCGGTTCCGCCGCGTTTGTATTGAGAATCGAAATCGCCGCCTCCGCAGCGTCGGCAGCCTCTTCACCATGCCCAATTCCGTCTACCACCGCGATCAGGACTCCATTTCCTCCGCAGCAAATCAGATGGCGATCGCCCGATTCACCTTGGCCGGGAAGAATGAACTTCGCTACGCCGTACTCCACCAGCGGCATGTTTATAGTTTCCACTTTTTCACCATCACGATCGTGCCATGGCCGGGCTCGGAGGAAATTTCAAACTCGTCCATCAAGCGTCGCACTCCTGGCAGTCCGATGCCAAGGCTTCCGGAGGTCGAGAAACCGTCTCGCATGGCTTGACGAATGTCCCGAATTCCAGGGCCGGTATCGGAAGCGATGATCGAGATGCCCTGGCGGCCCGCGGCCAGAATCATTTTCAATGTGATATCGCCCCTGCGGGCGTACGACACAATGTTGCGCGCAAGTTCGGAAATGGATGTGGCGATCAGTGTGGCGTCACCGGTGGAAAAACCAAGCTCGATGGCGAGAGCGCGGCCTTTCTGGCGGGCTGTTACTATATCTTGGTCCGAGTGGATCGCCACCCGGATTTCTCCAGCCCTCACAGTGTGTCTCTCTCAGTCTATGTTCTTGAATTTTTGAATCAAGTACGCCAAACCTTCTTCCAAGTCCAGCGCCGTCGCAACGCCTTCCAGCGTCAGCCCCAGCTGAACCATGGCAAATGCCACTTCCGGCTGAATCCCAACGATAACCGTTTCCGCGCCGCGTAGTCGGATCATATGCGCGATCTCGCGCAGGGTCCGCGAGGCGAACGAATCCATCACGTCCATTGCGGTAACATCGACGATAACCGCGCGGGAGCGAAACTTAACAACCTGCTGCACCAAACCCATGCGTAGCTGGTTGAGGTCCGCATCTGAGAGAGCGGCCTGAAAAGTCGCGATGAGAACCGCTCCCTGCTTGAGAATTGGAACTTCCACGTGGCCCTTCCTCCGCTTTGCCTATCGTGGCTCCGCCAGTTTCTCGACTTTGTAGCCCAACAGTCTTTCCGCCTGCTCAATGCCCCCCTGCAGGTCGCCCACAGTATTCATCTTGCCCAGGTCCACGCCGATGGTAACCAGTGTCTGTGCGATCTCTGGAGAAAGCCCGGTGACAATGACGGTCGCTCCGAGCAGCCGCGAAGCCTCCACCGTTTGCACCAAGTTGTTCGCCACCGTGAGGTCCATTGCCGCCACGCCGGTAATATCGATCACCACGACTTTGGCGCGGTTGGTGCGGATTCCCCGCAGGAGCTGCTCCGTCAACTGCCGGGCGCGCTGTGGATCGATCACCCCGATGATCGGCAAAATTAGCAAACGTTCGCGCACCTGCAGGACCGGCGTGGAGAGTTCGCGGATAGCTTCCTGTTGCTGGCGGATGACGCGCTCGCGCTCCTGCACGAAGCCAACCGCCACGGTGTTCGCAATGCGGTTGGCGGCAGGCTCATATGCATCCAGGATGCGGTTTAGTTTCTTGAAATCCGTCTGGTACTTGGCGAACAGGGAGCGGGCTAGCACGTCTCGCAGGAGGAGAACAATACCAACGACTTCGTGTGTCTCGACGCCTCGCGGAATGATGCGTTCCGACAGGTTGCGCGCGTAAGCTTGCAACGCTTCAAATGCCTCAGTTTCCAGGGCTTCAACGTAGCTGTCGTATACCGAAGTTGCTTCCGCGAAAATTTCCTCCTTGGTCATTGCGGTAAGCAGCCGCGTCTCAGTGATGCGCACCACCCATTCCTCGCGCAACTGCGTGCGGTTCTGACGCAGATGCGCCACGAGCTCACGAAGAAGCTCTGACGGGGCTTCACTCCGCACTAATTCCACACTTGGATTGCTCCGTGTCCCAGAGTCTTTCGTAATACTCTCTCGTTTGGACATGAATCGATTCTCCTTGCCTTGAACGGCCCGAACCTGTACAGGCGAATTATTTGGATCCCTGCAGATTCGAAACAAATACCATGACTTACCCGCAACCTCAAGCAAGTGAACCCCTGCTATTGGCCTCAGGTAAATACCTTAGTTCAGAGCTAGGTGATTGTCAGTGCTGATAGACCAGTCTCTTCTGCTTCAAGATTGCGTGATCACTCGCAAGTACTAGTGGAATCACCTGTACCAACAATACATACCTTACCCGCTTGTCGCCTGTCGGGATCAATGGAACCATGTGCCTTCCAGCGAGGCAACTCTTCGCTCTCGCCGGCAGGAGGGATGATGCCCATACCAGAATTGCAGGCCGATAAAGGTTCGCAGGCCACTCGCTTGGCGACGGCGTTACCGAAGCAAATATCCAATCGCAAGGTTCTCGCTATGGCCCGGAAGAACAGCCCTGCAGAAAACGGCCTCACGGAGAATCTATGTTCCGCTTTGCGAGCTGCGGATTCCGAGTTTGGTCAGATATTGCAGGAAGTGGACGAGATTTCTAAGCTTCTGAAGTCAGGCCACCCCGACACCCAGACTATGAGGGTTGCAACCCACCCGGCAGTCTGGGGCGCCGTTAAGCAGGCCCTTCTAGACCGAGAACTTCGCTATCTCGCCCTGACGGATGATCTAACCTGCCTATTCAACCGGCGCGGTTTTTTTGCTGCCGCGACCCAGCAACTCAGACTGGCCCAGCGCAATGGGCAAAATCTCCTGCTATTGTTTTGCGACGTCGACAATTTGAAAACGATCAATGACTCCTATGGGCACCGAGTGGGAGATCTGGCGCTGATTCACACTGCGGATGCTCTGGAACAAACATTTCGAGATTCCGACATCCTGGCTCGCCTCGGTGGAGATGAATTTGTCGTATTGGCGACAGAAGCTTCCGTGAATACCTCGGAAGTCCTCCTCCGCCGATTGGAAAAGGCTCTCAAGAAGTCGAATGCCGGCGAATCTCGTTACCAGCTGTCGCTTAGCGTTGGTGTGGCGCGGTTTGATCCGAAGCGCGCCGTTTCGCTCGGTGAACTTATGGCGCAAGCGGACGAGGCAATGTATGAACAAAAACGAAGCCATCAGGATTCTTTCAATGGCAAGAAGTGAACAGCAAAGCCTGGCACGGACTCCTGAAAAAGATAGTTCTCAAAAGACTCTTGGTTCTATGCCCCTCGATGGAAGAATTGAGAAGCGCATCCCGATGGCGGTGCCAGTAGACCTTGTGGTCGTGGGAGAGATGCTCGTTTCCGAGAGGGCGGTCACGGTCAACGTAAGTCCACACGGCGTTCGGGTGGTGACCAAGCGACACTGGCAGCCCGAAGAACAGCCGTGGCTGGCTTCATTGACAAACTATTTTCGGCTGCAAGGGAGCGTGGTTTACTGCCAGCACCTGACGAATGGGGATTTCTGCGTGGGACTTAAATTTCGGGCGAGCTTCATGGGCTGGGAAGATAGTCTCTTGCGCTAGGGCCTTATAAGGCTGCTTCTTCTTGTTCTGTGCGACCCAGAATAATCTCAAGGTTGGAGGATCGTGTCGGTAGCAGTTACACCAGCGGGAGTGGAAGGTCGAACGGAAAAAGAAAGATGCCCTCCGGGCCGCAGTAAGTTCTCTACGGCTCTAGAGGGTTCACCTGATAGGTTTTTTGGGGCTTTACCGGATGGACAGCCACGCTTCGCAGCGCGATTGTGGAGGCTGAAAAAGAGTAAAAGATGAGGTCCATCCAGAGATCGTGGCTGCCAGTTGGAATGTCTTTCCTTCCGCCCTCGGAGAGAGCTGCGGCGGCGAGATGCTGCCTCGACTGTCAGAGTGACCAATTCCGCAGATCGAGAACGAGAGGAATTGTTGAGTCCCTCGTGGCCGTCCTGCTGATTCGACCGTATCGATGCGAAGAATGCGACTGTCGTTTTTTACGCTTGTCCATCGGACACAAACCTAGGGTAACCCGGCCAGCAAGGAGAACAAATGCCCGAGACTGCAACCTATTCACACCTCGCGAGGCGTCCCAAGGTAGCCACGCTCCGTACACTGATATGGATTGAACAGCCACGTTTTCAGGGCTGCGGTTGTTCCCAATGCGCATGGGTGTTCAATCCTTCCGGGCCACCTGTCGGCAATTCGCTCCAGGAAATGAAGGAGAACTACGAGCGACGGCGCGATAAAGAATTTGCAGCCCATGTTTGCGCTGCGCATCCTGGGGCCAAGAAGACAAAAGCCTGAATAACCCATCGGCGCGCTTGTCGGCACATCGCATGCCACGATTGCCACGTGGCCCTCTCCCTGAGCGATCTTACTTGCTCAAAGCGTGAGCATCTCCATCGAAAGAAAGCAATCCACACCTGCAATGCGTTCGCCGATGCACCGCTGCGAGGATGTCCTCGGGCTCGCGCAGCCTCTCCACGAGTGACTTGGAAAATACGAAAAACGTGCCGGCGGCCTAAGCTCTTTAGAATCTTGGACTGGTCTCTCGGACTCGAACCAACAGCTGAACTCTGGCAAGTTTCGGGACAAAATCCTAAGACGCTATGCTGGCGGCACTTACCGATTTCTGTGGCCCCCAATTGGAGAATAGCGGAACACGAAAACCTGGGCCGGATGAACCGTAGGGCGGGATCTCAACTCATGGCGCATCTCATTCTCGCACTTCAAGATAGAAGAGTCATCCAAGCTACGCAGCACACCGAAACGGATCCAAGCAGCACTATTTATAAAATGTGTCTTGGAAAATACGAAAAATTGGGTCGTAGCGTAAGCCCTTTAGAATCTGGAGCGGCCTATCGGAATCGAACCGACACCTGAACCTTGGCAAGGTTCCGTACTACCACTATACTAAGGCCGCTCGGACTACAACTTTTATAACACGCTTCTCCACGAAACGACAAGATACTCCCGTCGGATTGAAACGCAAAAGTGCGATTCAGGAAACCTGGGTGACGCGGGCCGACTTGACGATCGGCGAGCGGCGCTGGCGCTCGGCAAAGCGGGTGGCCTTTTCCTTGTTGGTGTAGACGCGGCCAAAGGTTTCACCGTCGGAGTAATTCACGGTCACCAGGAAATGATGGTGCTTGCGGCGGCGATCTTTTCCGAATTCCGATTTTTCGTCCCGAACGGATTTGCGGGGACCTTTGCTGGTTGTTGACGATTTGGCCACGGGCACCTCTGCTTTGAAAGAATCGTAAATACGACTATCGCAAGAATAAAATGCGCGCGCAAGTAACATCCGCGATAGTAGCAATCGTTGTAATCCTAAAATTAGGAACTACCGGGAAGCCATCGAAAATGTATCCGGCCGCGGGCCCCAGAAAGGCAGGAATCCGCGGCTGGCGTGCACCAGATATTCCAATCCACGCAACCCGCTGCTGTCGCCCGATTCGACCAGACTCCCGCGCCACGTAAACGTCATATGAATTCCCGCCAACTGGTCGGAAGGAGGAGTATGCGTGGCCAGAAAGGCGTTGCCGAAAGCGCTCAAGTTGTGCAGCGCTCCCTGCCCGGGAAGGCCGAGCACAAAATTCGCGGTGGTCACATCGCTCTCGAAGCCGGTCAGCTTTACTCGTCCGCCCCAGAAGGTGGCCAGGGGCAGACGGACCTGATCCACGAAAGGCGTGTCATTACAGTAGAAGGCAGCCTCCATTCGCTCGATAGTGCCGGGTGAGGAACTCCAAATGGGTTTAGAGAAGATGGAGGGATTCATCCGCGCACGCGGTCCAGAATAACCAGGCGCACTTCCCGGCATCAAATGGAGGCGGAAGTCAAAAGCGGGCGAGAACCAGCTGGACTCGATCGAATATCCGGAAACGCCGGCCGGAGATGGAGCAGAGTTTTGAACGCTGACCCATTGTTGAGCGCGTAGCGGCGAAGCCGCCACTGAGAACGCCAGTAAGGCAAGCCTGATCAGTAGCTTGGCGGAGATCTCAAAACTAGGCACGAGCCTCTCCAAAACCTGAGGAAGCAGCGGATAAATCGCAACATATCCTAAAGATACGCGGGTGTCTACACCGTTCGGTTAGGCGTCATTTTCACCTCTATTCGCCACGGACTGCCTGCCATTCCGATTTCGCCGATGCGAAAAATGGGGCCTTCCGAGGTGCGCTTCATGAAACATTTCACGAACTTTTACGTCTTTATGAGTGGGGAAACACTATGATGCTTTCGAGGCCAAAAGAAAGAATGATGCTGAGCGTTAACAAGCAGCCGCCAATAATAGAGGATCTTCGCGCGCACGCGCCGGAACAACTGGCGGAGCTTCGGCAATTGCTGGATGCGGGAATGTCCGGGCGCCCGGATCCTCGGCGGCCGGGTTTCTTTGAGATCGATGGGGTTGCCAACGTGTATTACGTTTTTCGGTATCCCGCTGGGCACAAGGTGCTGTTGCTGGCCGCGTGGCAAAGGGAGCTTGATCCGGTGGCGGAGATGGTCGCGTACTCCTGCCCCGCCGCGTAGTTCAACTTCACGAAAATCCGCGATTTGAAGGAAGCAGCCCGCCCAATCAGCTCTTATCTTTAGCCAACGCCAAAGAAACGGAATTGATGCAGTAGCGCAAGCCCGTGGGGCCCGGCCCATCGTCAAACACGTGCCCGAGATGCGCATCGCAGCGGCTGCACTTCACTTCCGTGCGTATCATTCCGTGCGAAGCGTCTGACTCTTCGTCAACCGCTTCGTTAGCGAGGGGCGAGGTGAAGCTGGGCCAACCGCACCCGGAATAGAATTTGGTTTCGGAACGGAACAATGGTTGGCCGCAGCAGACACAATTGTAGGTCCCCGGCGTTTCGGTGGATTCATACTCGCCGGTGAAGGGTGGCTCGGTGCCCTTCTGGCGAGTTACATGGAATTGATTCGGGGTAAGTTGCTTTTTCCATTCGCTTTCGGGCTTGCGGATCTTTTCAGTCATGTTGCCCTCTTAGTTCTGCGTTATCACACTTTCTATCAGTATCAGATTCAACGCAATGCCTTGACGTTTCAGGTTCCTGCCCCAATGATGAATGTACCCCACCGCCTCGGGGCACTCGAATGAACGACCAAGCCGCGCCCCAGTACGCTGATAAGCGTCGCAGCAGGCGTGCGAAAATTGCCAAGCCTCTGAGGGTGCGTCCTTCGGAGCCGCGCGATGAGCATTTTGAAGATTTGCCCACCAGCGTCAACGCCTCCAAAGAAGGAATTTTCTTTCAAACTCGCCGTGAAAATTATTACAAGGGAATGCGGGTGTTTGTGACTTTTCCATTTACCTCGAAGCATGACCCGATGAACTGCGAATACGTGGCGGAAGTGGTGCGCGTCGAACCGTTGCCGAACAACCGGTTCGGGGTCGCGCTGCATTTGCTGATGACCGTGAATTACACCTCTGGGGCTCCTCCCATCCGGTGAACCCTGCCGCGAAAACTGCGTCCGGCGGACTGGGCGCGGCAGTCGAGCCTTGCGCCGTTCCAAGGCAATCTTCCAATTGACAGCCAGGTTTGCGTTGCGGTATTTTGCCAGTGAGATGACTTTTCGGGCGCATCGACACCACCATCATCACGGCCACCGGCCGCGCCCGTGGAGCCCTGCCTAGCATCTGGAAACATCCAAGCAGGAAGCACCCCGCCAGCGCATATCGCCCGGCGGGATTTTTGTTTTTAGGGAGGTTTTTGTGGAGCTGGCATTCGAGAAACAGGGGGGCCTGATCGCGGCGATTGTGCAGGATCAGGCTAGCAAGGAAGTGCTGATGCTTGGCTACATCAATGCGGAAGCGCTTGCGGAGACGTGGAAGAGCGGCGAGGTGCATTTTTTCAGCCGTTCGCGGAAGCGGCTTTGGAAAAAAGGGGAGAGCAGCGGCCACGTTTTGCGGTTGAAGCAAGTCCGGGTCGATTGCGACGCGGATGCGCTGTTGCTGCTCGTCGAGCCGGTGGGGCCGGGCGTGTGCCACGAGGGTTATCGGAGCTGCTTTTTTCGTGAGTTGAGCGCGGATGGCGCGGCCTGTGCCATTGCCGAGCAAGTTTTTTCAGCGGAGCAGGTTTACGGACGCCAGGAGGGCCAATGAGCCTGCTGAAGCTGGGGATCCCAAAGGGAAGTTTGCAGGACGCGACCATCGATCTGCTGGCGCGCGCCGGATGGAAAATCGCGCTGAGTTCACGAAGTTATGTGCCGGCGATCGACGATCCGGAGATAAGTTGCCTGCTGGTTCGCGCGCAAGAGATGGCTCGGTATGTACAGTCCGGTGCTTTGGAGGCGGGCATCACGGGTCACGATTGGGTGGTGGAAACTCAAGCCGACGTGGTGGAGCTTGCCGAACTTGTGTATGCCAAGCAACGGCTTGCGCGCGTGAAATGGGTACTGGCGGTGCCGGAGGATTCGGCCATTCGGGAGCCGAAAGACCTGGAGGGAAAAGTGATCGCCACGGAAGTGGTTGGCATAACCGAAAAATATCTGGCCAGGTATGGCGTGAAAGCACGGGTGGAATTTTCCTGGGGCGCTACGGAAGTAAAGGTGCCGCAGCTTGCGGACGCCATCGTGGAAGTTACCGAGACGGGATCCTCCTTGCGCGCAAATCGCTTGCGGGTGCTAGATACGGTGCTGGAATCGGCGACGGTTTTCATCATGAATCGCGAGGCGGCGGAAGATCCGGGGAAGCGCGAGAAGGCTGAAAACATGGTGCTGATGCTACAGGGCGCCATCGCGGCGGCTACCCGCGTGGGGCTGATGCTGAACGTGCGCCGGGAAAACCTGGAGGCAGTTTTGGCGGCGCTGCCGGCGCTTAAGAATCCCACCATTTCTTCGCTGAGCGATGCCGATTGGGTGGCGGTGAACACGATCATTGAAGAGTCGGTGGTGCGGCAGATCCTGCCGCGATTGAAGGTCGCAAAAGCGCAGGGGATAGTGGAATATCCCCTGAATAAGATTGTGCTGTGATGCGAATCCTAAAGCTCACCAGCAAGACGGAAGCCGGGCTTTTGAAGCTCCGGCAGATCCATGATAAGGAGGCCTACCGGGCCGCCTCCCGGATTGTTTCCGATGTGCAAAGGCGCGGCGATACCGCGCTCGCCGAATGGTCGAAAAAGCTGGATTCAACCGACCTTGCCCAGTCTGGCGTGTGGATCACAAAGAAAGAGATGGCCGAGGCGAAACGCCGGGTGGATCGGCGATTTCTCCAGGCGGTCGAACACGCCGCCAAAAATGTTCGCCGGGTGGCTGAGCGGCAGCTTCCGCGGAACTGGGATTTGCAGGTGGAGGCGGGCGTCGGGATTCGACAACTTGTTCGCCCGATCGATTCGATCGGGTGCTACATTCCCGGCGGGCGCTTTGCACTGCTTTCCACGCTGGTGATGACCGCGGTGCCGGCGCAGGTGGCCGGCGTGCCGCGTATCCTGGCGGTTTGCCCGCACCCCAACGACGCGTTGCTGGCTGCGGCCGATCTGTTGGGCATTAGCGAATTCGCGCGCATCGGTGGGGCGCAGGCGATCGCGGCGATGGCCTATGGAACGAAGCGCATCGCAGGCGTAGAAAAGATTTGCGGGCCTGGCAATCGCTATGTGACCGCGGCGAAGCAAATCGTCAGCGCGGATTGCGCGATTGATATGCCCGCCGGCCCGACCGAGGCGGCCGTGCTCGCCAATTCCGGCAATGCGCGGTGGATTGCGGCGGATTTGCTGGCGCAGGCGGAGCATGCTCCGGACGCGGGGAGTTATCTGGTCACTGCATCGCTTACGTTCGCCCGAGACGTGCAGCAAGAGGTTTCCGTGCAATTAAACGCCTTGCCAAAAACAAATCCGGCGCACATTTCCACGCGAAAGACGGGAGCGATCCTGGTGGCGCGCTCGCTGGAGCACGCTTGTGAATTCGTGAACCGATTTGCGCCGGAGCATTTGAGCTTGCCCTCGGATGGCGAAAAACTTCTCGGCAAGATCCGCGCGGCGGGAACCATTTTTCTTGGGCCGCTGAGCGCGCAGGCGTTCGGAGATTATGCCAGTGGAAGCAATCACGTATTGCCGACGGACGGTTGGGCGCGGCGGCGCGGCGGGCTCTCGGCGGCGGACTTCGTGAAATGCATCAGCGTTCAAGAAATTTCCGCGACGGGATACAGCGGACTGGCCGGGGATGTGGAGCGGCTGGCGAACGCCGAGGGATTGCCGGCGCATGCGCGCGCGTCTGAGGTGCGCCGATGAAAGCGCGCCTGCCGGTTCGCAAAGCGATCCTGGAACGCCGCACCTACGAAGCGCCCGCGGAAGGCCGGTGGGGAAAAGTGCGCCTGGATTTCAACGAAAACACCAGCGGATGTAGCAAGGCAGCGGTGTCCGCGGTCCGCCACTTGAGCGCCGAGCAACTGGCCATGTACCCCGAGTATCAGGCGCCGACGCAAGTTTTGGCGCGCTACTTTGGCGTGAGGCCCGAGGAGCTCTTGCTCACCAACGGCGGCGACGATGCTTTGCGGGTATTCTTCGACACATTCGTCGAGCCGCGCAGCCACATTTTGATTTGTGAGCCCACGTTTCCGATGTACCGCTACTATGCGGAAATTGCCGGCGCGCGCGTGAAAGCGCTGCACTATTCCGCGGAAATGGGGTTTCCCTTGCCGGCCGTGCTGCGGGCCGTGCGAAAGAGGCCGCGGGTTTTCTTCCTCGCCAATCCAAACAACCCGACCGGAACGCTGGTGGACAAAGCCGCCATTCAGCAGATTCTGAAAGCTGCACCGCACACTGCCGTAGTTCTGGATGAGGCCTATGCGGATTTTTCGGGCGTTACCGGGATTCCGTGGATTCGCCGGCATCCGAATTTGTTCATCGCCAAAACATTTTCGAAAGCGGCAGGCCTTGCCGGGCTGCGTTTGGGCGCAGTTATCGCTCGGCGCGACTCGCTGGCACTGGTGCGCCGCGCGATGCCTCCCTTCCCTGTGAACGCAGCGGCCCTGGCGGCCGGCGTGGCGGCGGTGCGGGAACGCGCCACAATCGAAAGCTACATCCTCGAGACGAAACGGCTGCGTAAGTGGTTTGCGACAGAGTTGCGGAAACGGAATGTCCGGGTGTTTCCGAGCGCGTGCAATTTTCTACTCGCCGATTTTGGCGAGGCCGGCCCCGGGGTGTTTCGCCGGTTGGCCCGCGAGGGAATCCTGATTCGCGAGCGCGGTAAAGACCTTGGAGCGGGATACGCACGCATCACGATTGGCACGCAAAAGGAGTTGCAGCGCGTGCTTCGGCTACTGAATCGCCGCGGATAGGTGAAATTATGTCTCGCACTGCACAAATTCGGCGCCATACCAAGGAAACCCAGATCGCGCTGCGCCTGAACCTCGACGGCCGCGGCAATTCCGAGATTTCCACGGGGATACCGTTTTTCGATCACATGCTGGACTTGGTCACGCGGCACGGAGGCTTCGATCTGAAGCTAAAAGCCACGGGCGACCTGGAGGTAGACCAGCACCACACTGTCGAAGATGTGGGCATCGCGCTCGGTAAAGCCGTCGTATCCGCGCTCGGAAACAAACGAGGCATTCATCGCGCGGGATATTTTCTGATGCCGATGGACGAAACGCTGGGTGTGGCGGCTATCGATTTTGGCGGGCGGCCGCATTGCATCGTGAAGGCTCGGTTCTCGGCCGCGCGCGTTGGCGATTTTCAAACCCAGCTTGTAGAAGATTTTTTCCAGGGCTTCGCGCAATCCGCGCGGGCGAATGTTCACTTGCGGGTGCTGTACGGCCGCTCGACGCACCACCAGGTGGAAGCTCTTTTCAAGGCTTTTGCACGGGCGCTGCGATTTGCGGTTTCCCGCGATCGCCGGTTGCGCGATGTGCTGCCCAGCACTAAGGAGCTCTTGTGAAGGTGACGCTGATTGACTATGGGGCCGGCAATGTCCCGTCGGTGGAGCGCGCCTTTCGCCGCATTGGCGCGCAGGTGGAAGCGACCAATCGCCCGGAGAAGATTGCGGCGGCGCGCTGCCTGGTGCTTCCCGGCGTGGGGCATTGTGCAGCGTTGATTGCGGCGCTGGATGCCCACGCACTGCGGCAACCATTACTCGAAGCCATCCACCGTGGCGCGGAGTTTCTTGGCATCTGCCTGGGTTTGCAGGCGCTCTACGAATCGAGCGACGAAGCTCCTCAGCTGCAAGGCCTCGGTTTGCTTCCAGGCCGCGTTACGCGCCTTCCCGAAAACGTAAAATTGCCGCACATGGGCTGGAACACATTGAAACTCGTTCGTCCAAGCCGCCTGCTGCGTTCCATTCCTTCCGATGCTTATTTTTATTTTGCGCACTCCTTTGCCGCACCTGCCGGCGGGCAAGAGAGTGCCGCCGTTTGCGAGCACGGCGGCGAATTCCTGGCGGTTCTAGAAAAAGACAACATCCGGGCCGTGCAGTTTCACCCGGAAAAGAGCGGTGAAGCCGGGGCGCAGTTGTTGCGGAACTTCCTGCGGGTCGCCGCATGAGCCTGGCGCGACGCATCATTCCCTGCCTGGACACGGACGGCGCGCGGGTTGTCAAAGGCGTGCACTTCGAAGGGCTGCGCGATGCAGGCGACCCGGTGGAACTTGCGGCCCGCTACGACGCGGAAGGCGCGGATGAACTTGTGGTGTTGGACATCGCGGCCGCGCGCGACAACCGGCCGACATTTCTGGAAACGATTCGCCGCGTCGCCGAACAGTTGGCCGTCCCTTTGACTGCCGGGGGCGGGATCCGCTCCTTGGAAGCGGCGCGCGCGGTGGTACGGGCGGGAGCCGATAAAATCACCGTGAATACCGCGGCGGTCGAGCGGCCGGAACTTCTCAGCGAGCTCTCCGCGGAATTTGGCGCGCAGGCGGTGGTGCTGGCAAT
The DNA here is from genome assembly GCA_963781995.1 of uncultured Acidobacteriota bacterium. GTDB lineage: Bacteria > Acidobacteriota > Terriglobia > Acidiferrales > UBA7541 > Acidiferrum. The sequence goes on from CAWAHR010000002.1 coordinate 1,246,868, forward strand.
TGACGCGAAACGCGACGGCGCGCACTGGCAAGTGCGGATTCGTGGCGGGCGTGAGGGAACAAAGCTTGACGCCGAAGAATGGGCGAAGCACGGGGTGCAAATGGGCGCGGGAGAAATTCTGCTGACTTCCGTGGATCGCGACGGGACGCAATCCGGTTTCGACACCGATTTGACAGCGGCGATCAGTAATGCCGTTTCCGTGCCGGTCATTGCCTCTGGCGGAGCAAAATTGCCCGCGCATTTTCTGGAAGTGTTCACACTGGGTGCCGCTGACGCCGCACTGGCCGCGTCTATTTTCCACGACCGGGTGCAGTCGATTCGCGGGCTGAAAGAATTCCTGAAAGCAAGCGGGGTGGAGGTGCGCCTGCCGTGTTGATTCCCTGCATCGACCTGCAAGGGGGGCAGGCTGTGCAGTTGGTGCATGGCCGGCGGCGTGAAGTCGCTGTAGCCGACGTTCTCGGTTTACTGGAGCGATTCGCTGGTCATGCCTGGCTGCACGTCATCGATCTGGACGCGGCGATGCGCAAGGGGCACAACCGCCGCTTAGTCAGGGAACTCTGCCTGCGCGCTAAGCGGGAACACAAAATGAAAGTGCGCGTGGGGGGCGGGATCCGCACGGTGCGCGGCGCGGAACACCTCATTCGACTGGGAGTGGCGCAGATTATTATCGGCAGCGCGGCATTTCGCAAGGGCCGTCCGAATCTGGCTTTCCTCAAACGGCTCCGGACCCGTGTGAAGAAAAGGCAAATCCTGATTGCGGTGGACACCGCGAAAGGGAAAATCGTGGTTCACGGCTGGCGCACTGCCTTGCGCGTTTCACCGCGAGAAGTCATGGCCGAATTGGAACCATACTGTGGCGGTTTTCTGTGCACCGATGTGGATCGTGAAGGCACGATGAGCGGCGTGAATGTGGAATGGTTCCGGGCGTTGCGGGCGGCGACCAAGCATCCCATTATCGCGGCGGGCGGAATTTCCTCGCGCCGCGAAATTCATGCTCTCGAAAAACTGGGAATGGATGCGGCTGTTGGCATGGCGCTGTACAAGAATCGCATTCGCTGATCCCCGCTGTGCAAGCTTCCGGCACTGTTCGTACCGGCTTGCTTGCAGTACGATACTTATAATGCGATTCTCTTTTCGATTGTGTCTGCTGCTCTGTTTTTCAACCGCGGGTCTTCCGGCGCAGGCGCCAAACGCTCCCCTCCCCTTTCAACTTAAACTGATCGGCCCCAACATCTGGGCCGCCATCGACGATGCCAAGGGAGATGCGGGAGCGAACGCGGGGTTCGTGGTTGGCGATGACGGTGTGGTGGTGATCGATACGTTTGAGAACGAAGCCGCGGCGAAAGCACTGCTCGCGCAAATCCACAACCTAACGCATCTGCCCATCAAGTTTGTCGTGAACACGCACTATCACCTGGATCATGTGGCCGGCAACCGGGTGTTTGCGCAGCAAGGGGCGGTGATCGTCGCGCATCACAGCGTGCGGGCCTGGATTCACACGGAAAACCTGAAGTTCTTCGGCGATAAAATCAAGCCGGAGGAGAAGGCCATGGTGGAGAACCTGCTGGCTCCGGAGGTGACCTACGACCCCGGGGTCACGCTTTTTCTTGGCACGCGGCGCATCGAGGTCAATCACATGGATGGCCACACCGGAGGCGATTCGGTGGTATCGATTCCCGACGCGGGCGTGGTCTTCTGCGGGGATTTGTTCTGGAAGAAAACGCTTCCGAACCTGATTGATGCCACAACGGCATCCTGGATTCCCACGTTGTCGCAACTCGTGGACCAGCCCGCGAAGGTCACACCGAATTCCGGCTTATCGCGGGTGTTGATTTTCGTGCCCGGGCACGGAGACGTTGGCAATGCAGAAGATGTTCTGGAATTCCAGGGGTACCTGAGATGGCTGCGCGCGGCCACCCAGAAAGGCGTGGATGGCGGCAAGCAGGGCGACGCGCTGGTGGCGGCGATCTTGCCGGAGCTGACCCAGAAATACGGCAGTTGGGATTTTTTCAAGGATTTTTCGCGCTCCAACATTCTGGACGAGAGCGCGGAGATTCAAGGCACCAAACGCGTCCCACCTCGACAGAAAAAGTGAGGCAATATGCTGGTATCTTTTCGTTCCTGCGGCCCCAAGGATCACGCGGCGCTGTTGAAGCTGGTGATCGCCTATTATCGCTTTGACAAAATTCCGGTGCATCGGAAGTCGCTGAGCCAAGGCCTGGATGTGCTGCTGCGCAATCCGTCGCAGGGAAAAATGTGGCTGATGGAGAATCACAAAAAACCGGTGGGCTACGCGCTGCTTACCTACAACTTTGAACTGGAATACGGCGGTGCGGAAGGAGTGTTGCGCGATTTATTCGTCGAAAGGCGGTACCGCAACCAGGGCATCGGGTCGTTGGCCCTCTATGAAATAGAGGACTACTGCCGCGAGCGCGGCATGCGCGCTTTCCAGTTGCAGCTTCCCCGGCACAACAAAGCCGCCGAATTGTTTTATCGCAAGGCCGGCTTCCGCGAACTCCCACGAAGGGTGATGTTTTTGGAGGTGCGGCCGGAGGAAATCGTGGCGGCCCGCCGGGCTAGCGCAAGTAAGCGTCGGTAATATACTGCTGCACCATGCGCTGGGTGTTGAAAAAGGAGCCATTGATTGCAATGGCGTGGCGCATTACGTCCAGGTATCGCTCACGGTTTCCGTAGAACAACGGAAGGATCACACCCTCGAGCTTGGAGTACAAGCTCTCCGCGTCGAAAGCGTTGTCCACCGGGGTTTCCGGGCCCGGATCCCCGCGATGCGCTTCGCCGATGGACCATCCGGTGACGCCTTCAATATTTCCCTCCACCCACCAGCCGTCCAGAATGCTCAAGCTGGGCACCCCGTTCAGCGCCGCCTTCATGCCGCTAGTTCCGGAAGCCTCCAGGGGATATTGCGGGGTGTTCAGCCACAAATCGCAGCCTGCGGTGAGTTTGCCGCCGAGGTTCAGGTCATAATCATCGAGGAAAACGATGCTCACTGTCTTCTTCAGCGCTTTCTTGGCCCTGAAGATCTTCTTGATAATCTCCTTACCCCCGGCATCGCGCGGATGAGCCTTACCTGCGTAGACGATCTGAAAAGCCCCGGCGTTCTTGGCAATCTGCCGCAAACGGTCCAGGTCGCTAAGGATGAGATCGGCGCGCTTGTAACCGGTTGCCCGGCGTGCAAAGCCGATGGTGAAGGTCTCCGGGTCCAGCTTGAGGCCGGTTTTTTTGCGCACGGTTTCGAGGAGTTCGTGTTTGGCGAGCAGATGAGCGGCCCACACTTCCTCGGGAGGCAAACCCAGGGCGCCGCGGAGGCTGTAATTGTCTTCACGCCAGGATGGAATCATCCTGTCGAACAGCTCGCGAAAAGAGGGCGAGGACCAGGTGGCCGCATGCACGCCGTTGGTGATGGCTTCGATGGGAATATTCGGAAACATCTTTCGGGAAACTTCTCCATGCAATTTCGCCACGCCATTTACATAGTTGCTCAGGCTCAGTGCCAGGTAGGTCATGTTGACGGAAGCGCCGCCCCGCGCGGCCTCCTGGAGGTCCGGATAATGCTGCTCGACCTGCAAAACGCTGCGGACTAGATCCACCGAGGAGGCGTCTTTCACGTCAAAAAAACGATTCTGATCGGGGAATAAGCGGGTCATGTATTCCACGGGAAATTTGTCGTGCCCCGCGGGAACCGGCGTGTGGGTGGTGAAAACGCATTTGCCGCGCACTTTCTCGATGTCCTCCCCTTTGACGGAAGAGCGGCCGGCGCGGTTGGCCTCTTCCCCGAGCAATTCCAGAGTGAGCAGTGCGGCGTGGCCCTCATTCATGTGATAGCGCATCAATTCGGTGTGGCCCAGCGCCCGCAACATGCGCACGCCGCCTATTCCCAAGAGCACTTCCTGGGACAGCCGGTAGTATGGGTCGCCGCCATACAACTGCCCGGTCAGCTCGCGATCCCGGGCGTCGTTGGATGGCAGGTCGGCATCGAGAAAGTAGATGGGGACTTCATAGCCGCGAACGCCCTTGGCGATGTAGCGCCAGGCGCGCAATTCCACTTTCCGACCCTCGAGCGAGACCAGGACGTGCGGCTCTTCTTCGTGCAGGTGCTTCTCAACCACCCACTCCACAGTCTCTTCCGTCTGTGCTCCTTCTTCCGAAAGACGCTGCCGGAAGTATCCCTTGCGGTAGAGCAGCGATACCGCCACCATCGGCAGGCGAATATCGGCCGCCGCGCGGATCGTGTCTCCCGCAAGCACACCTAAACCCCCGCTGTAGGTGGGGATGTGATTTTCCAGGGCAATTTCCATCGAGAAATAGGCGACAAATCGTTTTGGTGGGGGAATCGCATTCGCCATCGTTCCGGGGTCTCCAGCCGGCACATTGAGTTGCGCCGCCACATTTTCCGCGTTGTCTTCGGTAAGCATATTGTCCGAGATGGGCCCCTCTCAGGCAAGGCGCGAAACGATGTTGCGTTCCAAGCGGTGACTTGCCGTTGCGCGGACGCATTGTCCGCTATAATTCATTTCCATGAGCATGGTCCTCGATGGAATCCGAGTTGTGGAACTCGCCGAAGCCCTCGCCGGCCCCTATTGCGCGATGCTGCTGGGGGATCTCGGCGCGGATGTAATCAAGGTGGAGCGCAACACAGGCGGCGACCAATCTCGCGGTTGGGGGCCTCCCTTTGTGGGCACCGAATCGGCTTACTATCTGGCCACGAATCGCAACAAGCGGTCTCTCTGCCTGAATTACGATCACTCCCTTGGTGCAGAAATTTTACAGCGTTTGCTGGCCACCGCGGACGTTTTTGTTTGCAATCAGCCTTCCCTGCGCTCTCTCCAACGCCGGGGACTCGATCCACAAACGCTGCGGGCGAAACATCCGCGCCTGATCTATTGCAGCATATCCGGCTACGGATTTACGGGTCCCAAGGCGCAGCAACCAGGTTACGATATCCTGGCGCAGGCGGAAGCCGGTGTTATGAGCTTCACGGGTGAAGCGGGTGGCGGCCCGTTGCGATTTCCCATCGCGATCGCGGACATGACCACCGGAATGTATGCCGCGATGGGGATTCTGGGCGCCCTGTTTGCCCGCGAACGCGGCGGCCAAGGCGACTATCTGGACATGGCGCTGTTTGACTCGCAACTCACTTGGCTGGCCAACGTCGGGAGTAGCTATCTGAACGCCGGTGTTTCGCCGCGGCGTTGGGGAAATGACCACCCGAATATAGTACCGTACCAACTTTTCGAAGGGAGTGACGCGCGTCATTTTGTGGTCGGCGTGGGCACTCAGGAACAGTGGCTGCGGCTGGTGCAGATTCTCGGAGTGGATGATCTGGGGAGCGACGCGCGCTTCGCCTCCAATTCGGTACGCATCCAGAATCGCGAAAAACTTATTCCGTTGCTGCAGCAGCGGTTCGTCACCTTGCCGAGCGACACCTGGCTTTCCAAGCTCAAGTTGGCCGACATCCCCGCCGCTGCTATCCATACTGTCGGAGAAGCCCTGAGCGATCCGCAGACATTGGCCCGGGGACTGGTGGTTCAACTCGAGCATCCCACTTTGCGGACTGCGCGGAGCATCGCCAACCCCATCCGCTTGAGCGACCGGCCGATCGTGTACCGCACTCCGCCGCCTCTTCTGGGAGAGCATACCAGCAGCATCCTGGAGGAACTCCAGTATTCGGCGAGCGAGATAGCCATGGCCTTGAAGGAAGCCTGTCGCCCCGTTTCTTGATTTTGCCTAAGCTGGATTGAATATTTTGCGCTTGACGATGTTACCAACTTAATACCATACTCTGGCAGTTCTGAGCCTTGCGTGCACTTCGCCCAAGAGCGCTCGCAGTGAAGTTGACGCTCGCATTCGAGGTGTGTCATGACAAATCACGTCCTGGAACCCGCTCCCACCGTTCATCGCAACTTTAACGTTTGCCCCCACTGCGAATCGCGGGGCGAAGGGGCATTGCTCTCTCGCTTGTCGGAGGGCATCCCCATGATCTCTCGATCGGATGGGATGAATTTCCATTTACTCCTAACCGACCGCCCCCTTCCATACCCGATCGAGCGCGACGCCGGCCCATCGCAAAAGTTTTCCGTGTGTTTCTGGTACGCGTACGGGCCGGAGGGGAATGCTACAAAAAGCTCAGTGGTGGTTCTGTCGGGGCCGATGCTCAAGAATGCCAGCATTTTTCGGCAAATCGAGGGGATTGCGGATCTGCTGGCCATGGAGCTTTCGCGCCACCACAGCCTGGCAAGTTTCTACAAATTTCAAAGCGATTCTCTGCAAGAATTAGACTACTAACTCATCCTTGCGGGCCGAACTGAGGAATTGCGTTTCATTCCGTATCTCTTTGTCTCCATTTGACCTTTCTTTTTGCACAAGGTAGAACTTACAGGAATCGCACAGCGTTGAAGCTTGTCCACACGCTCCTTCGCTGCTACCGCCCATGCGACAGAAAATTCCCCAACTCGACGCCGTCCGTGGCATCGCCATCCTTGTGGTTATGGTGCATAACCTCAACGGATTCACTTCGCGCCCATTCTCCTACATCACAACCTACGGGTGGATGGGTGTGGACCTTTTCTTCGTGCTCTCCGGCTTCCTGATCACCGGCATTCTGCTGGACACCAAGCCCACGGAAAGCTACTTCAAGAACTTTTATGCCCGGCGTTGCCTGCGTATCTGGCCGCTGTACTATTCGGTGCTGCTATTGATGTTCGTGATCGTGCCGCTGGCGCGCCCGCAAGAGGCCGGCCTGATCTTCCAGAAGTCATACCCGTGGTGGTCGTTTCTTTTCTTTTTTCAAAATTTTCTTGTGGCTGAGCCCACGTACGGCGTCGGGCCACTTGGGGTCACCTGGTCTCTCGCCGTGGAAGAACTCTTCTATTTGGTCTGGCCACTGTTTGTGAGATTTCTTTCGACCCGCCGCCTGCAAATCCTGGCATGGACTATTCTGCTTTTTTCGCCGGTGCTGCGGTTATTTTTTAGTTGGCACCATTGGCTAATCTATTCCAATCCGTTTTGCCGCGTGGACGGCATGATGGCCGGGGCCCTATTGGCGCTGCTGGTCCGAAAGCCGCAGTTTGCACCAGCGCGCTTGCTGAAATTTGCATGGATTCTTCTGCCGGTTGCCGGCGCGCTGGCCATTGCCACGGACATGTACGGTGCGCAATGGATCACCTTTTCCATGGACGTCATCGCTTCCACTGCCTTGATGTACCTCGCGCTTTTCTCCCCCAATGCCTGGATACAGGCCTTCTTCACGAATCGCTTCCTGATGTTCACCGGAACAATCAGCTACGGGCTCTACTTCATTCACAAGCTGCCCCACGATTTCGTGAAGGCGGTGAACGTAGTGGCAACTCACCCGACCATTGCGTTCTGGGGCGTGGTCGCGGGTTCCTATCTGCTGGCCATCGCTTCGTGGCATCTGCTGGAGATGCCGTTTCTAAAGCTCAAGCGATTCTTCGAGAGCGCGCCGCCGACTTCCGTAGATTCGGCAATCCGCGCGCCGAAGACAGAGAATTGAGCATCGACCTCAGCATTTGCGTGCTGGATGCGCCTGTTTTATAAGCTGAATTCGATTTGGTTGAGTCGGATTTGGGAAAAAATGGTGAACCGGGGAGGACTCGAACCTCCAACCCGTTGATTAAGAGACCGTCCAAAGAGAACTGAGATAGAGTGCGACGGTTTGCTATCGTGCTCATTCTCCCCGCCAATACAGGCGATTTGCATCCCTTCACGACTACCACCCATTGCTATGGTTTTTGATCTAGGGTGGGCACAAAATGGGGCACAGTCTTTCCACCTCTCCCATCGCTTGATTTGATTTTTAATCAAACGGCACTCAGGGTGCAGACCAAAACACTTTGTTGTCTTTCCCGAATGATAGACGAGGGCCGTCACTCTCCACCGCGAGCTTCAGAACATTGTCTCCGGTCGCGTCCTCCATCAGCAGCCAAGGGGCACCGGACAGGGATATGCTCAAGCTCAAATTTTCTTTTCCGTCTGGGTTTGAGAGGCCAATACATGGCCCAAGTTCCGACGTAGCTATGGCTACTGTTGCTTTGCCGTTCTCGTTGAACAGACGTACCGACGGACCGTGTTCACCAATGTCGATCTCCATCGCCGTGTTTCCCTTTGCATCGTACAGTTCGACCCAAGGGCCCTCTAACGATTCTTGCTTTCCTCTACCTCCTACGCCGATGCAGGCACGGACGCTTCCATTGGAATCGAAGAGACCGAGCCAAGGGCGCTCTTCCATCTCTCCTTCTGGAATTACCATAGCAAGCTCTGCCCTTCGCCGTCCTTCAGTGTCCCGGACTACAAAACGTTGCGCCTCGACCGTGCGATCAGCATCGGACTGCTCAACAACAAGAGCTGCCAGATGAGCCACTTGTTTTTCGATATCGTCTAGTCGGCGAGTAAAGGCTTGCAATTCAGGATTCATATAGCACAATCCTCCGGCGTACTTCGCGGGCATCTTATACCGTAATGGTGCGCGTACCCCAAAATCCCTTTCTGCTTCTGTTATACGAATAAGCACAGACGCCCGCTCCCGCAGGTGAAGTGAACACGTAGTGAAGCCATGGCGCCGGGCCCTTTTCTCGGCTTTGTTTCGCTTCCGTGCTTGTCTTGCTCACTCCCGCCAGTCACGGGGTGTGCTCAAAATTGGGCACACCCTTTCGGAAGTACTTGTATGCCGCCGCGTCGCCACGCTGGAAGACTTTGAAACCTGATTTTTCCTAACAAGCCCTGCACGCTGCTTTGACGTTGTTCTCAGCTTGGCGCAACTGTTCCCTGGATTGCCCTTCCTTGCAAATACGGGCAACACTGTCGCACGATTCCTGCCTCCGTTCAGGTATCCTAGCTGCTGCCAGCATTCCTGTTCCGTGGGGTTTCTATGAGAAGAGTCATGCAGAAGACCTACTCTAAGCCCAACAAAGAGTGGGAAGGCTTTCGGCCCGCGGCCTACAACCTCAATAAGAAAGCCTGGGAACTTCCGTTGATACAAATCAGTGGTGAGGGAGATCAAAAGCAAGAACGGGCGACAACCGTTGTCGAGGTACTAAGGAGCCTAGAAGCAAAACAAATCCAGGGGATCGAGTCCGTTTTGACAACCAAAATCACCACAGAACAGGGAGTGATGGTCCTTGGCGGGCCATCTTTCAACCGTAGCGTAGTTGAGGCGTTCCTGAATCTGCAAAAGGATGGAATCAACCCTTTTGAGACGCGATGGTTTTGGTATGACGAGGATCATGTTACCGATGATCTAATGGCCAGATACAGCTTTTTCGTAGTGCACAAAGAGGCTATCGTGCGTGAAGCTGTTTCATTCACTGATTACTCGGACGGCGGGTTCGATCCCTCAGTTTTCGAGTCGGACAAAGATTCTCGCCCAATTTGGAGGAATCATCCTGAATGGGATGAGGCTTGGACCCGTTACTGTTACAAGAAGTTCTATACGGAAACGCGCACCGGACAGCTTATGGTGCTCCGCCCTGATGAGCCGATCCTGTATCACTATGAGCGGCCACAGACTCGCAGCATTGAGCGGGAACTGCAATTCGTAACACTGCTCAAGACGTACAGGCTCCTCTGGCTCGCCATACCGCTCCTGGTTGCAATTGCTTTCCCGTCACTAAGAGACTATATGGCATTTGCGGCGGCTGCGTTGGGATTGGAAGTCCTCTGGTTGTGTTGGAGAACGCGCAAAGTAGGCACGCCGTGACGATTCCAAGGCGTGGCTTTAGGGGTTCCCCTCGCAGACGCCCGCTTCCGCCGCTTCTTCCGGTGAAGTGAACACGTAGGGAAGCCACGGCTCCTGGCGCGGAGAGGGCAGGTCGGGGACAGCGTACCCAATGAGTCGGGAGATTAGTCCTCCCCGAAGCACGAGCGCGCTGCCTTCGGAAGAGTAGCGCAGACCAGCGCAAGTGCGACACTGCCACAGCGACGTTTGAGCACTGTTGGTGTACGGTCCTCCCGCCTCCCAGCCGTACAAAGCGCGGCGCGATGAGCAACACAGAGGACACGCGAGCAAGATATCGTACCCGCCATTTCTCGGGAGCGCCCTTTTAAGAACGCGAACACGCGAAATGCTTCCGTCTGTACGCTTCATTTCTATCGAGTCGGCCTCTGGAAGGTAATGCGGAGGGCCGAGTCGAATGATGCGAACGGCCTCTTTAACTTCGCCGTCCCGTGGGCTTCTCCAAACAAAGAGATACGGAATTTTTCGCGGATCGTTGAGGGCGCAACGCACCGCCCACGCTGGCAGAAGAGGAACCTGTTCGCAGTTCACCCTGCGCCCGAAAAAGCGTCCGCCGCGTCTTTTTCGCTGCTCCACCGTCTAATCCCCGTCGCTGGCCTTTCCAACAAAGTCCCACTCTGAGGGTGCACTTTCAAAGAAAGCGTCAATGTCTGCACGCCTAAATCTCCACCGTTTTCCGATGATTTTGCCCTTGATTTCGCCGCGTTTCACGTACTCCCGCACGGTTCGCGTGCTCAGTCGCAACGTTTCTGCCACTTCCCTGAGAGTCAAGAACACCTCTCCGATATTTGATCGCCTCTCCGTGGTCATTGTTTCGGCCCCTTCCCCTCAAGCCATGCCCTCCATCGTAGAAAATGCTCGCCGCATTTCGGCGGATGAATCTTCCTTCCGTCGCCCAGGTCGTAGCACCCCGCGCAGCCTGGGGAACCGCAAGGGGCAGTCTTCCCAGAGCCCGGCTGTCGCTCGCTGGGATGGCACGCTCGCAGATAGGCCAAAATACTCTCCCTTTCTGCCCTTGCCGCCTCAAGCAAGCCCATGGCTTCAAGATTGTCCTTTGGGAGTCGAAAGCGAATCCCGCCGTCCGCGTCTACTACAAGGCAACCCCCTAGCTTTTCAATCCGGGACACGATCTCAACGGCCCGATTCACAGTTTCCCCTCCCAATATGCTTGTTCCCCGGGATTGTCGCTCCCTTGCGGGTCGGCCACCATTCTGGGAACGAGAATATCGCCAGTGTTTATCTGGCAATCAGGCCCCTTTTCCGTTTCTCGTTCCCTTGTTCCCGGTATATATGGGGAACGAGAAAACGAGTATTTGTACCTGAATGGGTCGCCCCTCCGGCCAGTTCCCTCCCGGATGATGGATTGGTCTTTCACTAGAGCGCGTAGAGCCCTTCTCTTTTGCCCCGTTTTCCCCTCGACCGCCCCATCGATCTCGCTTTCCGTCTTTTGCTCTTCTGTGCCCTTGAGAAACTCCAGAATACTCTCCCCAATGGTTTGGAGGTCCGCCGCTGCCTTCTCCTCCCCTAAAGTTAGGCAGCGAGTCGCTGCGTCAAACTGTAAGACGGTTTCCGGGATATCCTGGCCGATGCGCTGCACCGTTTGAACCGTTCTCATGGTCTCCGTTCGCTTCAGGTAAATCATGGTGCAAACTGCCCCTCCGATGGCCGTGCTGCCCAACGGAGCGTCTATCGCGTCGGCCTTCGCACTCTTCCCGGCATGGTGAGTTAGCAACACGTGAGTGCCCGCTTCGCGAGCCACATCAATCAAAGGGCCAAGGGCGCTATAGGTCTCCGCGTAGGCTTTTTCGTCTCGAATTCGCGCCAGGCGGAAAAGCGGATCAATCACTACCAGCACAGGCCGCCGTCCTCTCACCAATTCGCACAACCCAGCGATTCCTTCCACTGGGGCCGCTGCGGCGTGTATGTAAATCGGCTCTCTCCCATCCGCCCCCATTGCGCGGAAGTCGTTCTTCAGGTCCTCTTCCCGCTCTTCCAATGCAAGATAGATGCACTCTCCCGGCTTCGTATGGAGTCCGAGAAAGTCCTCGCCCCGAGAAACCGCAAGGCAAAGATTTCGCGCAAACGTGCTCTTCCCGACTTTTGGCTTCGCGACCACGCAAGACACTGTGCCCGATACCAAGAGATTACCCACGACGTACTCCACGGGAATGTCAGGGCGGGTGAGCAAATCGCTCAAGTGAGATAGACTGAATCCATTCGCGACCTGCAAAGCAGGCTTCCATTCGGAGGCATTTCTCAGCAGTTGCAGCAAAGACTCCCGGCTTCCGCCTCGACTAACCCATTCGGTCAAATCTTTTTCGTTCGGAAGCTCCAATACCCGAAGCGATTCCACGTTGCCCGAAAGTGAGATTGCTACGTCCTCCGCGTGTTTTCTCCCCGGCCCGTCCGCATCTGCAATGATGCAGACTCTCTTCCCTTTTAGGGCATCGGCGTATTCTGTCCGCCATTTCCCGGCCCCGTGTGGATTGCAGGTAGCTACCAAGCCGATACTCCGAGCCGTTTCACAGTCCTTCTCGCCTTCGCAGACAAGAACGGAGCGTGCCCCTATAACCTCCGCGAGACGATAAAGAACGCGCCGGGTGTCCCTCAAGTTCCATATCCAGCCGCCACTCCCATCGGGACGCCGCTGGCGAAAATCCTTGGGTTCATATCGAACAACCTGAAAGAGTAGCTCCCCGTTTTCGTTCCGATATTCGTACTCTGCAACAATGCGCTTGGCCTGATTCCCATCCTCAAACAAGTCTCTGGGCTCCATCCCCAGGGCCGCCAGGATCGCATCGGTGGAACATCCTGCGTGGCAGTGAATTAGGGTTTTCCCGTCGGCTTGGCGAATGGAGAGTGAAGGATTCTTGTCGCTGTGGGCCGGGCAGAGCGCCTTCCACTCCACGCCCTCACGCCTGACTTTGTGCAACTTCGAAAGCAGAGACTCAAACGTCAAGGGTTGCCTCTCTCGATTGCCCGATAAAGAATCATGGCAAATTCCACGTATCGTTTTCGGGCAAACTTCAGGGCGCGAGGGCGATTTCGAAGGACGTACTCCAGCCTGCTCTGCAACTCGTCAACCCCACGCTTCAAGGCCGATTCGGTTCGAATGGCTGCCCTCATCGCCGCTCTTCCTTCGCAGGTATCGTGCCTTCAAGAATGATCCTCTCTATCTCGGCGGTTGGGATGCGCACAGACCGTCGCCCGACTCGCACCTTCGCAATCCGCCGGGCAAGAATCCACGCTCGTAGAGTTGACTCCTTCAGCGCCAGTCGAGTGGCCGCCTCTGGAACTGTTAACAACTGTTTTGAAGTGTCCAAGCTCACCTCCGCATCTGACCATCGAAGTGAGTATTAATGCGGACAGACTCAGATGCGCCGCCAGTTCAAGATGATTATTAAGACCCTAACTGTCCGAGGCGAGGTCTATGGCTTGTGGAGGCTTCCGAGGAAGGACGGCAATGCGCCGGGTATTCCATAGGTCGAACGCGTTTGCAGACTCCGACCGACAAAGGCAGGGGCACTAACCACCTTTTTGGAAGGTGGCTCATGTTGAGAATTGATGATGGCTGCATGTAGCATGCTCTTACCCTTACGCTTCCACAGTTTTCTCAACCAATCTGCTGAAAACTGTTTTTGTTTCCCCGCCAGTTCGAAGGCATCAGTAAGGAGACTAGCGAGTCCTTCCCAATTATCAGGTTCCGGTCGGCCCAGCCACAAACATATGAAACAAAGGAACAGAGGGACGTCCCAATTGACGTTTTTTTTCCCATATCGTCTCAGAAATTGCCCCATTTTCGAGGCTTCGCGCCTCCACCTTTTGGCCAAGACTCTCATGCCCGCTATCGCAAAGGGAATCCCTGGGTCCTCGCTGTCCGGTCGAGGGAATTTCATACCCAGTAAATTTCCATGAGCACAAAAGAAGTACCAGGTTCTTACGTTCCAGGAAGGGTCTCTCGTATACTCATCCGCCTGCTGGGAAAGTGCCTCCAGGCGTTTGGCGCTAGCTCTCAACGCCATTTGTCTATCCCGCACGATACGTGTCCACCCCTTCTGCCCTTCACCGTCGGCGACAAGCGCAAGACATCTACAGATGCGCCCTTGATCTAGGCCCGCCCTCACTAAGCAACGCAATTCTGAGCGACCCTTGCTTTCGATCTGCTTGGCAAGGTCCGCGATTCTCTCTTCCCTCTCTGTGTTCGTCATTGCTCCCTCCCGCGAAGCAATCCCGAAGAAGTGAAAAGCGGCAGGCAGGACGGGATGCGCCTGCTCTTCGGCTCGCGAAAACCTAGCCGCAACCCAATTCTATCACTCCAGAGTTGACAAATAAACCTAAACAGATTAGGATATCGGCATGAAGAAAAGCGAAATTCAGGAGTTCACACGTTGGCTTGGCAGGCGCAGTTACGCTGCCCGCCTAGAGCGTTTAGGAATCGAGCGCATCCGCGAAATTGCCCGAGAGAACGGGAAAAAAGGCGGAAGGCCGCCGAAGAAAGGAGAAATAAAGTGAGCGTCTATAAGCGGGGAGACGTGTGGTGGTACAAGTTCCGGTTCGCGGGCCAAATGATCCGCGAGTCTTCAAAAAGCGAAAGCAAGACAGTGGCAAAAGACGCGGAGCGTGCACGCCGCCGCGAAATGGAGGAAAACTGGAACCAGATCAAGCGCCGTAAGCTCCCTCCCCTGTTCTCCATCGCAGCGGAGGATTGGCTCAAGACGCGCACGAGCATTGCCCCTTCAACTGAGCGCAGCTACAAACTCGCGATTTCGCAACTCAAAGGCAACTTCGGCAAGCAACTGCTCTGCGATATCTCGGGCCAGGACCTCGCGGCATACCAGACTCGCCGCAAACGTGATGGCGTGAGTAATCGCACGGTCAATCTGGAATTGGGAGTGTTGCGCAGCATCCTTCGGCGTAATCGGATGTGGGAGTCCATTGCGGCAGATGTGGACTTCCTAAAGGAGAGCCCTTCGCCGGGCCGGGCACTCTCCCATGAGGAAGAAACCCGACTTCTCGATGCGGCCTCCAGGAGCCGCTGCCGGAGTCTCTACCCTGTCGTAATGCTCGCTTTGAATACCGGGATGCGTGCGAGCGAGATTCGCGGCCTCACCTGGACACAGGTAGATTTCCTCGCAAGCTCGCTCACAGTCGGAAAATCCAAGACGGCTGCGGGCACGGGTCGCCTGATTCCGCTAAATCCCCGCGCAATTGCCGTTCTGACGCATTGGCGCGGACTTTTCCCGGCAGTCGAGGCAGAACACTATGTTTTCCCGCATGAGAAATACGGCCTCGCCGGGAACGACCGGAAGCTTTGTGCCTACGAGATCATCCCCACGGAGCCGATGCACCGTTGGAAAGTGGGCTGGGAGAGTGCAAGGAAGGCCGCAAAGGTCGCCTGTCGCTTCCACGACCTCCGCCACACGTTCATCTCCCGGCTAGCCGAGTCCCAAGCGTCAGACTCCACGGTGATGGCCCTCGCCGGGCACGTTTCCCGCGCCATGATGGAACGCTACAGTCACATTCGAATGGAAGCGAAGCGGAAGGCTGTGGACACCCTCAGTGGGACGGATTTTGAGCCCGGTGTGGCACAAAATTGGGCACAGTTTTTTATTTCGGAAAAGTCAGATGAGGCTAACTCGTTGAAAAGAGATGGTGAACCGGGGAGGACTCGAACCTCCAACCCGTTGATTAAGAGTCAACTGCTCTACCATTGAGCTACCGGTCCACGGGGAAACTTACATTTTACACAAACCAAAATTTGTTGTCGATACTCCGTTGCGGGTAAGCATTGGGAATTTTTCCCGGCAGAGAGAGCACGGTGACAATGTTCAGAAGAGAAGACGTTTACTTGGCCCGCAATACGGCCACCAGATCCCGCGCCACCTGCTTGGCTTTGGCGATGTCGTGCGGGTCGAAGGAGATCGCCGAAACTCGCGGATGGCCGCCACCGCCGTATTTTTCAGCCAACGAGGCCAGATTTTGATCCGCGGTGGCCTGGTTCCACGGGTTGGTGCCCAGTGAAACCTTGGCGCGCGCCGCGGAGGCGCTGACGCTCACCGAATACACGCTCTCCGGATGCAACAAATAGGGAATGAACTTGTTGTACCCCTCGAGATCCAGATCGCTGACATCAAAGTACACCACGCCGCCCTTGGATTCGCACCGCTCCCTGAGAATCTCGATGGATTTCCGGTGGCGGTCCAGCAACGGCCCCAAATACTTGGTCACCAGCGGGAGCTTGACCATTTCTGCCAGCGGCCGATACGCCATCTCGGTGATCAACTGAGCGGGGATTCCGTTATCCGGCGCAGCCTCAATCACCAGCGCGAGTTGCGTTGCGGGCTCCACCAATTCCGTGGCCGATTGAGCCGTCGGAAACTGGGCGCCGTCAATAATATCTCCCCAATGAATCAGGTCGGCCAGCGGCTTGGTGTTGAACCCGAACTTTTCTTTGGTAACGGTGGCAATCAATTTGGTGCAGGACTTGTATTCGGGGTCGTAAAACATGTGCGGTCCCGGAAAGCGCTTGAAATACTCGGCGTCCGCGGGGGTCAGAAACGCGCTCTGGTGGTGGTCGAACCACCAGGTCACCTTGGGGGAGTTGGAATACTTGAAGTCCACGATGGCGTTTTCGTCGCCGTCGAAGAGGCCCTCTTCCCATGGATGCTTGGCCTTATGGGTCATTCCGCTGAAATGGAATTCGGCCTTGGGGTCAAAACATTCCCGGTAAAAGCGATAAAACAACGCCGCCGAAGCGGTGCCGTCGAAGCATCGATCATGGAAACACAGTCGGACTTTGGTCATAGAGAACGAGCTTGCCCCGCGGCTCTTCGGCCGTCACCGCAGAGAGGAGCAAAGCTATAGACGATGTACGGGTTGCGAAGGAAAGTCAAGAGCAAACGATGGCTGTCAAAAATTCCGGCGGCGAGAGCCTTATCTTCCAACTGCGATGGAGCGTTCCTTGCCCATTCCGGGGCGCAGCGTGAATTTCATCTGGAAAAACGGCGCCGCAGAGAGCACATTTTGCAAGTCAGCGTCGTCCAGGTACCGCCGCTTCGGGATACGCCGCGCCAACAAAGCAAACTCCAGTGGATCCCTGCGAAATGGATAAGGGTCCAGGGTGAATTCATTTTCGCCCACCGCGCGCAGCTCCCAATCCGCTTCGTCTCCGTGATCATTCATGGGCACGGCTTCGATGGTGGTGTTGTGATCCGGGCCCAGGCAGAAATACAAAGAAAGCCGGTCCAGGGCGGCCAGGCGCTGCACGTTCGCGGTGATCCGCTTTTCGTCGGTAAATTCCTTGGTCGCCGGGCCACTGCGCAGGTCGACCTTGAGGCGCAACTGTTGGAGCCGCAATCGCTGGAGGAAGTCGTTGGCGTGATGTTGTTCGTTGGACTTCACGTATTTGGCGGAATACCCCGGCATGGTGGCCTTGGCCCGGTCGTACAATCCCATGCAGTGGCTGGCGACCAGCAACCCTGCGTACAAATCGGATTTCACTACCCGGTCGATTCCCCGTTGGTATAGGAGCACGTGCTCTTCCGTCGGCACACTCATGAAGTTGTACGGCGCAAACGATTTGGGATCCACCCCTGGCGCGAGCTCCCACTCTTGCCAGCCATTATCGTGCTCCCCCGCCGCCATGCAAAAGGAAGCAAAGGGTTCCGGCCGGTCGAACAACTCGTTGCCCCATTCGCGCGCAAAAAAGCCGGAGAGCACAGCGTGATCCGTTTGCCGGATCACCACCATGGGGTCGTTGTTCTGCTGAATAATCATGAATCGCGTTCCGCGCACCGGCAGACTGTGGGCACGCCTTATGATCCGCTTACCGGAGCGGGGATTCTAGCACAACCCTTCCCTCGGCTATGGCCAAAAACGCGGCATTGCCAGTATCATTTGAATTGGCGGCGCGGGAGTGGCGGAACTGGCAGACGCAGTAGCCTTAGGAGCTACCGGACGTAAGTCCTTGGAGGTTCAAATCCTCTCTCCCGCACCAAATTCTCCCGCCGCCATGACCCCGATTGTGGCTAAGCCGGCGCCGCGGAAGCTTGCGGAATGTTCGCCTGCTTTTCCAGGTCAATAAACTCGGGCATCGCCCGCATCGGGTCAAACACCGGCTCGATCCCCAAATAAATAATCCACGCGCTTCGTTCGCCGGCCGCATCATGCAGCGCTTGAAGCGCCTCCTGCTTTTTACCCAGCAAGGCTTGATATCTGGCCCGCTCGTAAGCCGACAACATTCCGGAGTCGACATAGGCGCGTATCGCGGCCCGGTATCGGGCAGACGGATTGGCTTTTTCTACCCGCTGCAAGAGGTTCTGGTGGCCGAACAAGCGCATGACGTTTTCCAGCTCATTCGCCGCTTGCTCGGTCTTTCCCTCCGCGGCATAGGCAATCCAAAGTTTCTGCCTGGCGGGCAGGAAGCTGGGGTCCAGCTTAAGCACTTCCAGATAGGCATCCTCCGCCTTTGCGTAATCGCGTTGAAAATAATGGAACCAACCGATATTCGTCCGGATGATCAGGGACAATGGATCCAGCACCTGCGCCTTTCGAATGTGTTCATCCGCCCCCGAAAAGTCTCCCCGGCAGGCCAGCAGCACGGCATAAACGTGATGGGTACTCGCGTTATTCGGATTGAACGCCAGCGATTTTTGGAACTCCGCCTCGGCTTCTCTCCAATTCCAGTCGTACTTCCAGAGCGCAAATCCGAGTGCCGAGTGCGCCGAAGCTAGATAGGGATCTAACTCCAAGGCTCTGCGGGCCGCAGCCTCGGCTTTCGGGGCAGCCTGGCTGCCGAGCATCGCGTCATAATCGCCCAGCAGGTTGTACGCAAATGCCTTCCCCGCATACGCTTTCGCCAAATTGGGATCAAGAGCGATGGCGTCGTCAAATTGCTCCAGGCTTTTTTGCAGGTCATTATTTGTCCGGTGATTGTTGAGGTCGTGCATTCCAGTCAGATACGCCTCATAGGCCTGGACATTTACCTGATGCGGCTCGCTCAGGCGGCTCTGGAGATCGGGAGCGATCGCGGCCTGAATTCTTCCTGCGACCGACCGCGCCAAGTCGTCTTCCAGGGAGATGATATCTCCCGTGTCGCGCTCAAAGGATTGCGCCCATAAATTGCGATCGTCGCCCGTGGACACCAGCCGTGCGTTTACCCGTACTTTGCCGCCAGAACGCGCCACGGTTCCTTCCACCACCGCATCCACACCGAGCTCTAGCTGGATTTGCCTTAGCGGTTTGTGGTCTTGTTTGTAATGGCTTGCCGAGGCTCGCGAAATCACCTTCAAGGATCCCATCTGCGCCAGATCCGTGGTGACCGCGTCCGTAAGTCCTTCCGCAAAGTAATCCTGGCTTGCATCTCCGGACAAATTTTCAAAAGGAAGTACCGCGATGAAATGTGTGTGGGAATCCGCCTCAGCGCGTTTCAGGACTTTCGAAATAGTCAGTGATACCAGGATTCCGCAAACCGCCAGTAGGCCAACGATCACTGCCCATCTCTTCGGCGCCCATCGAAGACCTGAGCCCCCGGACTCCTTCTCGCCTGGGCCCGCTTCTGCTGCTGGCAAAACAGGTCCTGCCATGCCGGCCTCAGGTTGTTCCTGGGGAATTTCCGGAGCTTCTACTTGAACAGGAGCGATAAAGCGATAACCTCGCCGCGGAACAGTTTCGATATAGAGAGGCCTGCCGGCGTCGTCGCCCAGGGCCTCCCGCAACTTCTTAACCGTGGAATTCAGGCTGTCTTCCACTTCTACGGCAGGGTGTCCCGGCCAAAGCGTCTCGATTAGCTCTTGGCGGCTGACGAGCTGACCGGGGCGCTCGACGATAGTATTCAGTACCCGCAGAGGCAGGTTTTGAACGTGCAGCCGGATTCCATGCTTTCGGATTTCGCAGGAGGCGAAATCGACCCGGAAGGGTCCGAACGAGTAAACCGGATGGGGATTCGACCTGAGCACGATCCCAGCCCCGCGCCGTCCAAAAAGGAAATCGTGGGGCAGATGCTAGCACGCTCGCGTGCCCCCAACAATAAGCATTTGGCCTTTTGGCAACGCCTGTAGGTGCCTCCTCTGGCTGATGCATGTCTGCCGGTTCGCTGTGATCACTGGACTCGTGTGATGTAATGTCTTGCACAATTCCGGAACTGGGCCGTCAAACCCAGTCCTGAATTCCCGATTTTCCCAGGTCAGATTCAGGTCAGACTAAGGTCAGCGCACCTTTCAAATTTAATGTTCCTTAGAGTCCCTTAGGTCAGATTTGCTAATTTGCTTGCAAGTGATAGGTGCCATTGAAGTTGGCAAGCCTATTGCTCTGACCTCGGCGGATGGGCGCCGAGCCCACAACTCATGGGGTCATGACCTAACTTAGGAGGGTCAAATGGTGCGAGGGTTTACAAGGACTGCTAGTTTACTTGCAGCGCTGATTCTTTTCGCGGCGGGGGGGGCGATGGCCGACACCGCTACCCTCACTTTTGTTGACAGCAGTACTGTCTCAGGGACTTTCAAATACGACGTAACGCAGAACAGCTTAGTCTCTTGGAACTTTGCAAGCACCGCTTTTGGCGGGACAACGTTCGATAGCAGTTCGGCGAACGGTCAGTGTTTTGGCGTTCCCTGTGGCTCAGTACAAAATAACCAAAATGGGGACGTGGTATTCGGATTCGATGCCTTCCAGCCCAATGTAAATAATGGTACGAGCCAGGAATTGGATATTGTTATATCGTGCGGCGGCACGCCGAACTGCGTGCAGAATACTCTTTTGCCTCTCGCTGGCAACGGTGTTGGCAACTCCTTCGCGATTACCGCCGGACCTCCGACCTGTCCGATTCCAGGCAACGCCACGACGGGCCTTTGCGTCGAATCTGGCCAGAACAAAGATATTTTCAACTGTCTCATCAATTGCACTTTAGCCCTAGCGGGTAACAACTTTATTACTATTACGGATCCGCCAAGCCCTGGCGATGTCATTGTGGACATGACCCTTTCCACCACGTCCACCGGCACGGTGTACGGTGGCAACAACAACGGCGGCGGCGGCAACACGGGCGTTCCGGAACCCAGCACGCTCGTTCTCAGTGCGCTCGGCTTCGCAGCCCTGGCACTGAAGCGCGCTTATTCCTGAGTTCAGTGGCCTACACCCTCTTCAGGTCAATCCCGCATCCCCTGGACGGCGCCCGCATTGCCCCGCGGGCGCCACTTCTTAATCTGTGAGCATTCGAGCGTCCTTGCACCGTTCCCTCAATTGCACGACAATAATGGCCAATTATCTCTGAGTTCATAATTGGAGTACCCGGTTATGCTTGAGCGCAGCGTTCGCGACATCCTCAACCTATACAATCCTGGCAACCCCCTCGAAAAGGCCTGGACCATTCCTGCTCCTTGGTATTTCGATCAGCGCATCGCGCAACTCGAGCGTGACTCCGTCTTTGCCGCCAACTGGCAGGTCGTCGGGCATCTCGACCAGGTCCAGGAACCTGGCCAGTTCTTCACCATCGACGTGAACAACGAGCCGCTGGTGGTTGTGCGCAGCGACGATGGAAAACTGCGCGCGTTTTATAATGTCTGCCGGCACCATGCCGCGGCGGTGGTCCCGGAAGCGCACGGCTGCGCGAAAAATTTCCACTGCCCGTATCATGGCTGGACTTACGGCAACGACGGCGCGCTCAAGGGCATGGTTGAATTTGAAGGGGTGTGCAACTTCGAGCGCGCGGACAACGGCCTGGTACCGGTGCGCGTGGACACCTGGGAGAATTTCATCTTCGTGAATCTGGACGCCCACGCCGCGCCGCTCGGCGAATTCCTCGGCAGAGTTCCGGAGCTCGTCGTGCCTCTGAAGATCGCCGACAAAATGCAATACTTCGATCGTCGCATCTATACGCTGAATTGCAATTGGAAGGTCTACGTGGACAATTACCTCGACGGCGGCTACCACGTGCCGCACGCGCACAAAGGCTTGAGCAGCGTGGTCGAGTACACTAAATACACGATCGAGAATTTAGAGCGCGCCTGCCTGCAGTCCAGCCCGCTCGACTGCTCGACCGCCCTCGAATCCGCCATCGGGTCAACCCGTCAGGGCCACGCGTTTTACCTGTGGGTTTATCCCAACTTTATGATCAACGCGTATTCGGGTGTGATGGACACCAACCTGGTCCTGCCGCTGGGGGTGGACAAGTGTGCGGTGATCTTCGACTACTATTTCGCGGACATCAGCCCCGCCGCGGCCAAGCACCATCAAGAAAGCATCGCGGTCAGCGAACTGGTGCAAGACGAGGACATGGCCATCTGCGATTCGGTGCAGCGCGGCCTGGCTTCGCGCGCCTATGTTGCTGGGCGACTCTCGGTGCGCCGCGAAGCCGGCGAGCATCTCTTCCATCGCTTGCTTCATGCGGATATGTCCAAGGCACTGGTGCGCTCGATGGCCGCGGATTAGTTGGTTCACGGAAAGGCGGTCTGTAGAGCGGCGCGCAGAGCCACCTGAAGGTGGCCGCTACAGCATCCTTGGTAAAACAAAACCCCGCCGGGAGTTGAACCAGCGGGGTCGCGTTTCGAGGTTTTTTCTTGGCTAGCTTAGGGATGCAAACATTTCTTCCAGGCGCTTATAGTTTCTCGAAGAAGTGCGCCACTTTCTTTCCAGCGCTTTCCGAGTAGTACACCGTGACCTTGGCGCCCTTCTCGGTTCCCTTTCCAGCGTCCACCGCGGCAACTTTGGTATCGTGGCCGACCACGTCGAAGGTGCGCTCGGTGCCGTCGGCAGCCTTCACGGTGATGGTCTTGCCGCCTTCGCCGACCTTGGTTACCACACCCTCCATCGATTTCATGCCGTCCTTGCCGACTTTATCCACTTCCACGGCGGTCTTGTCGGTGCCCTTGACGGTATAGTGGGCCACGACTTCCGAACCCACTTTCACGCCATGGAAGGTGTCTTTCGCGCCGGTTTCGGTGGCGTCTGCTCCGCTCACGACGGTCTTGTCTACAAAATGGATAGTGTGCTCCGTTCCATCCTTGGTCTTCACCACGATGGTCTTGGAAGCTTCATCCACTTTCGTGACTACGCCGTGGACGGCGCTGATCACGTCATCCGCTGCCATCAGCGTCAAAGCAAAAAAAGCTGCCAGAGTTAGAACCGAAAACAATTTCCTCATTGCTACGGACCTCCTGTATGTCCAAGAAACTTGCTGCAATTTGCTTGCGGTAAACAGGTTAGCGCAGGACCACGGCGAAAACCAGTCTGAAGGGGTCACGCGGCTGCGGCGCGCACCGAGTTTGCACCTAGGCTACACATTTCCTCGCTGAGGTTGCTGCGGCTGGGCGGGGAGACGATGATGAATTCATGGACTTTTCGGAATCGGGGAGGAGTGTGGGCGGGCGAACGGACGGGTGGCGGACCGTCATTCTGCTGGCTGCGCTGCTGGCGGTTGGATCGGCGGCGCTGTATGCCCCGGCGATGTGGAATGGATTCGTCAATTACGACGATCCGGATTACATCACGCGAAACTTGGAGGTGCAGCGCGGGCTGAGCTGGCCGGGCGTGGTGTGGGCGTTTGGGACGGAGAATGCCGCCGCGAACTGGCATCCACTGACGTGGATTTCCCACATGCTGGACGTGAGCTGGTTTGGGATGAATCCCGCGGGGCACCACTTCACGAATGTGCTGTTGTTTTCGATAGACGTCGCGGTGTTGTTCGTGTTTCTCACCAGTGTGACCGGAGAGGCATGGCGCAGCGCAGCGGTGGCGGCGTTGTTCGCGGTGCATCCTTTGAACGTGGAATCGGTGGCGTGGGCCGCGGAGCGCAAGGCAGTCCTTTCAATCATGTTCCTGCTGCTGACGCTGTGGAGCTACGTGTGGTATACGCGGCGGCCTGGCGTCGCTCGCTATCTGGGGGTGGCGGTGCTGTACGCGCTGGCGTTGCTGTCGAAAACCACGGTGATTACGCTGCCGGCGACACTGCTGTTGCTGGATTACTGGCCGCTGCGCCGACTGGGAGAAACGGAAGCAGGGCCACGGACTTTTCTGGTCCAGTTCGGTAAGTTGGTGTGGGAGAAAATTCCTCTATTCATCATGGCCGCCGTTGTCGGGTGGATCACTTTTCGAATCCACCGCCGGGAAGGCGCGATGGCGGGAGCGATGCCCTTAGCATGGCGGCTGAAGAATTCAATCTATTCATACGTGGCGTATCTGGGAAAAACGATCTGGCCGGCTGATCTAGCGGTTTTTTACCCGCATCCGGAAAACAGCTTGCGGTGGTGGACGGTGGGCCTGGCTGCCTTGGCGCTGCTCGGCATCACCGGACTGGTGTGGCAGCACCGGAAGAAAAGATATTTGCTGGTGGGATGGCTGTGGTACCTGGGAGTTTTGATTCCGATGATCGGGCTGGTGCAGTCGGGGCGGCAGGGGATGGCGGACCGGTATGTGTGCATCTCGCTGCTGGGACTGTTTGTTGGAATCGTGTGGCTGGTTGGAGATTGGGCGGAGCAGCGCGGATGGAAGCGGGAACCGATGTTGGCGAGTTTCGTGGTTCTGCTCTTGCCGCTGGCGTATCTGACGCACACACAAATCGGCTACTGGCGGAACAGCCTCACTCTTTTCGGGCATGCGCTGGATGTGACATCGAATAACGGGGTTGCCGAAAGCAACTTCGGGAGCGCACTGGAGGAAGCAGGCGAGACGCATCTTGCGACGCAACATCTGGAAAAGGCTGTGCGGCTGGCGCCGGACTTAGCGGCGCCGCATTACAACCTGGCGTTGATCCTGCAAAAGCAAGGCCAGACGAGCGAATCCGTGCGGGAATACCGCCTGGCGATTGAACGGTCGGCGGATCCGCTGGAGAAAGCGCAAGCCCACAACAACCTGGGGGCGCTGTATCTGCAAGCGAAAAGCAGCGCGGCCGCGCAGGCGGAGTTTTCCGCGGCGATTGCGCTGAATCCCAACGAGGTCAACAGCTACGTGGGACGCGGAATCGCTGAGGAGCAGGAGGCGAATCACGAAGCGGCAATTGCGGATTTTACGCGAGCGAGCAAGTTGCAACCCGCGGCGGCCGTGTATTTCTGGCTGGGACAGGCGTATGAGGAGAAAGGCGATTACAATCGGGCGCAGGATGCTTACGTGACTGCGTTGCGAATGGCTCCTGGAATGAGCGAAGCGCAAACGCGATTGGAAATGGTTCGCAGAAGAACGGAAGGCACGCCGCAATGATTGCCGAAGAAACATCAGTTCGCCCGACGGATGGCTGGGGACCCGAAGCGCTTGAGGAAGTGCGCAAGGCGCGGCGGGAACACCAGGAAGCGACGGCGGTGCGCCGCGAGAAATGGATTCGCGCCAACAAATATTATTACGGGCGGATGACGCGGATGCTGCGGTTCATTGTCGAGCCGCAAAGGCGAGTGCTGGATTTGCGATGCGAAACTGGAGACCTGCTAGCTGCGCTGGAACCCTTGTACGGGGTGGGCGTGGAGATCAGCGACGCAATGGTGGGGGTGGCGCGGGGGCTGCACTCGGAGCTGCGTTTCGTGAAGAGCGACGTAGAAACTCTGGAGCTCCACGAAACGTTCGACTACATCCTGTTCAATCACATTTTTGACACAGTGGATGTGTTGCGGGCGTTCGAACGCATCCGGCAGCATTGCACGCCGGAAACGCAAATCGTGGTCATCAATTACAACCACCTATGGCAGCCGCTGTTGAATTTGGCCAGCAAGATCGGGTTGCGCGCGAAATTCGTCGAGCCCAACTGGGTGAGCGAGAACGACGTGCGGGGATTCCTGAAGCTGGCAGGCTTCCGGCCGGTGCGGAAACACCGCTTACTGCTGTTGCCGAAGTACATTCCATTGCTCTCCGGATTCGTGAACGGATTTCTGGCGCGGCTGCCGGGATTGCGCCGGCTGTGCCTGATGCAGGTAATGGTGGCGCGGCCGATGGCGGAACCCAAGCGCGAGGATGATCTGACGGTGAGCGTGGTGGTGCCTTGCCGGAACGAGGCGGAGAACGTTCGCCACGCGGTGGAGCGCATTCCCGCCATGGGTCGGCATACGGAGATTTTATTTTGCGATGATAAGTCGACCGACGGCACCGCGGACGAGGTCCGGCGCATGCAGGCGCTTTTTCCGGAGAAGGATATCCGACTGCTGCAGGGGCCGGGAATCTGCAAGGCCGAAAATGTGTGGAGCGGATTCCGCGCGGCGCGCGGCGACGTGCTTATGATTCTGGATGCGGACCTGACGGTGATGCCGGAAGAGTTGCCGATGTTCCTGCGGGCCCTGGCAAAGTCGCGCGGAGAGTTCGTCAACGGCAGCCGGCTGGTATATCCCATGCCGGAACTGGCGATGAAGTTTGCGAACATCATCGGGAACAAATTTTTCGGACTGGCTTTTTCTTTCTTGCTGGACCAGAGGATCAAGGACACTCTGTGCGGGACGAAGGTGCTGTGGCGCAAAGACTGGCTGCGCATGGAACCGAGCCTGGGAAGCTGTGGAATGAAGGACCTGTGGGGCGACTACGAACTGCTGTTTGGCGCCAGCAAGCTGCATCTGGAGATTATCGAAGTGCCTGTGCACTACCAGGAACGCATTCATGGAGTCACCAAAATGACCCGGGTGTTTGCCAACGGCTGGCGGATGCTGCGCATTTGCTGGCACGCCTCGAAGCACCTGGAAGGATAATCCCGCTTGGCCGCTGATTTCCTTCGCCGATTGCTTGCGCATCCCTTGACGGCTTCCTTGCATGTGGACGATCCGGCGACGACGGAATTGCGGAAACAGGTCATCGCTTCGAAACCATTTCTGAAAGCCATTTACGATGAGTGGTACGCGCTGCTGGCGCGAGAGGCACCTTCGGGCGAGGGACTTGTGGCCGAGTTCGGGTCCGGCGGAGGTTACGCGGCGCAATTTATTCCCGGGCTAATCACTTCGGAGGTTTTTGCGTCGCCGGGGGTGCAGGTGGTGAGCGATGCGCAAGCCATGCCGTTTGGCGATGGTGAGTTGCGTGCGATTGTGATGACCAATGTGTTGCACCACATGCCGAAGGTGAGGGAATTTTTCGCGGAGGCGACGCGCTGCCTGCGGCCGGGAGGAAAAATCCTGATGATCGAGCCGTGGGTCACGCCATGGTCGCGGCTGATCTACACGAGGTTCCACGAAGAGCCGTTTGACTCGGAAGCGACGGACTGGGGATTCGCGGGAAACGGGCCGCTGTCGGGCGCGAACGTAGCGCTGCCGTGGATTGTGTTTGCGCGAGATGAAAAAAGGTTCCGCGAAGAGTTCCCGAATTTGCGGATTGAGTGTGTGCGGCCGTTTCTGCCCTTCCGGTATCTGGTTTCGGGTGGAGTGGGGATGCGCAGTTTGATGCCGGGATTCACGCATGGGGCGTGGGCCGGGCTGGAGCGCCTGATGGAACCAATGATGGGACAGATGGGAATGTTCGCGTTCATTGCGGTGCGCAGGGTTTAGACATCAACAATGCTGACGACGAAGCAAAAAGTGTGGCTGGCGGCGCGGGCCTATCGATGTGTGTCGCTCGGCAGGAGTGCGCTGGGCAAAGGAAACTGCGCGACGGTGAGCCGCGGCGGGCTCCGCTGGCGTCTGGATCTGAGCGAGGGGATCGATTTTGCGATTTACTTGCTCGGTGGGTTCGAACGCTCGACGGTTAACACCCTGCAGAAGCTCGTGAAACCCGGCGATGTGGTTTTCGATATTGGCGCCAACATTGGCGCGCACACCCTGGGCCTGGCCAGGAGTGTGGGTCCTGCGGGACGCGTGCATGCCTTCGAGCCGGCCGATTTTGCGTTTGCCAAATTGCGAGCCAATCTGGCGTTGAATCCGGAACTGGACGCCCGCACATTTCCCCGGCAGATCCTCTTATCCGCGAGCGCAGCCGACCGACCGGAAGCAGAAATCTATGCGAGCTGGCCGCTGGAGTCAACGGATTCGGTGCATCCAAAGCATCGCGGCGTGCTAGTGACCGCGAAGAGAGCAACGGTGGACACGCTCGACCGTTTCGTGGAGCGGCAAGGCCTAGAGCGCCTGGATTTAATCAAAATGGATGTGGATGGGCACGAATCGCCGGTGCTGCAGGGGGGACTCGGAGTGCTGAAAAGGTTTCGGCCAATCCTGGTGATGGAGTTATCGCCATACGTGCATCGGGAACACCACCACGACTTCGCACTCTTCGTCGCGCTGCTGCGCGAAGCGGGCTACTCGCTGCAGGACGCAAAAAATTGGCGTCCCCTGCCCCTGGACGCCGCGAAGCTGGAAGAACTGATCCCCGACGGAGCAAGTATCAACGCCATTGCCAGGCCAAGGCCGGGAACTTGAGCGATCCCGCAGCTTCTGATCGCGCGTCCGAATCCGCGTAATTTCCCCCGCGCGACATCAGCAATCGGTGAGCCAGTGCCGCTCTGTTTGTCAGCCCCAATTCGAAACGTATTAAGCGGAAGCAGCTTTTGCCATCGGGCGGGAGCTCCTGGTTTCCCAGGCTTGGCGCATTTCCTGGCGCCGCGCGAGCACATATTTTTTTGCATCGTCGAAGTTCTTGTAGACCCGCTTGCCTTTGATCATGTTGCACGGACGGCAGCAAGCTACCAGGTTCGCAGGATCTTTCTTGCCACTGTGAGCGCGCGGCACAACGAAATCAACCGACATTACCAGCGCATTTTCAAAGCTGGCCCTCCCATCCAATCCGCAGTACCTGCAACAGAATTGATCGCGTTCTAGAATTTTCAGGCCTTCGGATTGGCTTACGGGCATATCGACTCTTGACAGGGTCATGATGTTGAACGGCATGGAGCACCTCCAAATCAGGAATCGTAGTGCATCGTAAGGTGCTTGAGAAGAGGGAAAACCTGACCGAACGCGATTACCAATGGAGGAAGCCCGATTCTCATTAGAAACTCCGGAACGGTCGTCATTGCCCTGGTTCGCACCCCTTATCACGTCTTCGACAAACCTGAATGCACGATCCAATCGCGCCGGAACCTGCCTATCCGCCCGGAGGGAGGGCTGAAGTGTGTAGCGGGTGGTGCGTCGGCCCATTCGGGGCGATTCGGGGACGACCGCCGACCAGCCAGCGAGCGGGACGACGCGGCGTTGCTATTGATGAACCGGCTACACGGTAGTACTGCCGGGCTATTGGCCGCTGCGGGGGCGCTGGGGAGAATGCCACCAGACCAGAGTTTTCTAATCCAACTTGCAGTCGGAGGTGGCCAGTGAAGTCATTTAGTATGTATAAGATACCGGTGATCCTGCTCGGGTTTGGAGGGGCGCTACTTCTCTCTCCTTCCTGCAAAGCGCAGGAATCGACGCCGGATCATTTCACGGATACCGGCGTCCAAGATGTTTACGAACCTGGCGCTCCCAAGGCAGTCGCAACTGTGGCAAAGCCGAAGCCGACAGCCGTGCAAGCGCGGAAGCATCAAAGCGGCTCTCAGGCGAGCCTGCAGATGGCCTCCAATCGGAGTTCTTCGTCTGTGCAGCCGGGCGCCCAGGCGGTGGCAGAAAAGCGCAAGCCAACGCCGAGCGATCTGAAAAAGCCGTAAGCTGGCCGATGTAGCAGCGGTGGGCGGAACCCTCGGCGATAGCCGGGCCGAAGCCGCCGCCGCTCGCAAGCCCGCGATGAAATGCACCGCCGGACTCTTGGCGGCGAAATGTCGTGCCCCAAGATTGTCCCCATCGTTAGTTGTCCCCGCCCCGCTGCCTGATTCGCCGCATTCCCCCAGATAACCTGTTGTCAGAACCGTTAACGATAGTAAAGTGCCTATAATACCTTGGCTTTGGCGGCCATTGAGACTATTCATGTGGGGGAATAGGTGCTATGAGCAAAAGCGGAATGAGGAAACTTGCGGCACTGGTGTGCTTGGGGCTGGTCTGGGCTGTGGCGGCCCCGGGGCAGACGCCACCGGGAGTGACCGAGAAAGAGATTGTGATTGGATCATGCGCGGCACTCGAAGGCCCCTCGCAGTTTCTGGGCCGGGAAACGGTGCGAGGCGCCGAAGCGTATTTTCAGATGGTGAACGATGAAGGGGGAATCAACGGCAGGAAACTGAAATTGGTGTCGTTCAACGACGACTACGATCCAGAAAAGGCGCAAGGCTGCTGGGACAAGCTAATGCAGGAAAAACCATTTGCGCTGGGCTTTTTTGTGGGGACGCCGACCGCAATGAAGTATGTGCCGCTGGCGGAGAAAGGCCAGATCCCGATTGTTGGATTATTTACGGGAGCCCAGACACTGTACACGCCCTTGCGCCATTGGGTGATCAATGTGCGGGCGTCGTACTTCGACGAGGCTCGAGAGCAGGTTGACGGATTATGGAAGGTCTTGCAGTACCGGAAGATCGGAGTCATTTACCCGGATGATTCTTTTGGAAGCGCGGTACTTTCGGGGGTTCAAGCGGCATTGACGGCCAACGGGGGGGCCCCGGTAGCAATGGCATCGTACGTGAGGCAGACAAACCAGGTGGGGAGTGCGATTGATCAGGTGAGAGCGGCGAACCCGGATGCGGTGATCGTGGTGGGACCATCGAACACGGTCGTGCCCATTCTGAGACAAGCGCATCAGAAGGGTTGGCATCCCCTGTTCGTTACGGTGTCGTTTGTGGGGACGGATGAATTGATTCAAGAAGCGGGAGCGGACGCCAATGGAATGGTGATTACACAGGTGGTGCCGCCATATTATATGACCGATCTGAAGACCGTCGCGCTGTATCGCCGGACGCTGCTGAAATATGCGCCCAGTGCGAAGCCCAACTTTGTGAGCCTTGAGGGATTTGTGGACGCAATGGTGATGGTGGAAGGAATGAAGAAAGCGGGTAAGGAATTAACCCGCGAGGGATTAATTCGCGCCATTGAGTCGATCCACGACGGCGACGCAGGGCTGGGACCAGATTTAAGACTCGAATATTCCGCAAAAGACCACAAAGGATTCCACCACGTAAGTCCTACAGTGGTGCGGAGCGGAAGGGTAGTGCCCTTTACGGATTGGACGATTGTGCCGGCGAAATGAGAAGAGAGGAATAAGGATAACCCAGCGTCACTTTTTATCGACCGGCGCGCTCCACCCCTGGCCCTTCGTTGACCCCGGCGCGGGGCTCACCTATACTTAAGGTTCGTTGTCGCTTGCAGGAATTCCGCAGGGTTCCGCACTGTAATCCATGAAAATTCCGCAGCTTGCGCGGGAGGCTCGGTAGGAACCCGAATGCGTGTTTTTGGCCTTGCAGAATCGGCCTGCCGGCCTGGCGACGCCCAAGATTGATTCCACCGAGGTTTTGATTTTCTTTAAGGGAGAAGACGAATGGCGGACCCTAGTTGCCGTAGAGAGCTGGAATTGGAAATTCCCGCCGAAGAGGTTTCCAAGGCCTCGGAAAAAGTAGCCAAGGAGTTTGCAAAGATGGCGCGCGTCCCGGGCTTTCGTCCGGGCAAGGCCCCGATTTCGCTGATCAAACGCCGCTTTGCTGAAGACATCAAGAGCGAAGTGCTGCAGAACCTGGTGCCGGAGACCGTCGAAAAGGCCGTTGCCGAGCAGAAACTCACCCCCGTCTCGCAGCCCCAGGTGGACAAGCTGGAATTCAACGAAGGCCAGCCGGTGAAATTCCGCGCCTCGTTCGAGGTGCTGCCGGAATTCACGCTCGGCAACTACAAGAATCTCGAAATCGAAATGCCGGAAATGACCCTAACCGACGAGGATGTCACCAAGGCGTTGGCCGAATTCCAGCAGCGTGCGGCTACTTTCGCTCCCGTCGAAGGCCGCGCGGTCCACAACGACGATTTTGTGCAGGTGAAGCTTAACGGCACGCCCGAAGGCGGCGGCGAGCCCCTGCAGGCCGAAAGCGTCTTGTGCCACGTTGGCGCCGAAGAGACCATGGAGCCCTTCAACGAGAACCTGCGCGGGGCGAATGTCGGCGATCACAAGGATTTCGACGTCAACTATCCCGCCGATTATCCGGATCCCAAGCTGGCCGGCAAGTTGTTTCACTACTCGGTGGATGTCCTCGGCATCAAGACCAAGCAGCTTCCTGAACTCAACGACGAATTTGCCAAGGACGTCAGCGACGCCACATCGCTGGAAGAACTGAAGACCAAGATTCGCGAAGGCCTGGAGCACGAACGGGATCACCGCCAGAAAGACCTGCAGCGCGAAAAAGTCATCGGGGAACTGGTGAAGCTGCACGACTTCCCGGTACCCGAATCGCTGGTTGAGCATCAAATGGACGTGCGCCTCGAACGCGTGGTTCGTTCCTTAGCCCAGCAAGGGGTGGATCCCAGGGCCGTAAATGTGGATTGGGTCAGCCTGCGCAAGCGGCAGGAAGCCCACGCCAAGGATGACGTGAAGGCCGAACTGGTGATTGACCGCATCGCCACCGAGGAAAAGATCGACGTCACCGACGAGGAGCTCGATCACGAACTGGAACACGTGGGCAGCCATAGTGGCGAATCCGCCGAAGCAATTCGCGCTCGTTTGACAAAGCAGGGTGCGCTCGATAGGATGAAAGCTAAGCTGCGGAGCGACAAAACGATAGACTGGTTGGCGCAGAATGCCAGCGTCAAGACCGTCGCCGCGGCCAGCGCCAAGTGATTCGGACCCCGCTTCCGCGAGCCAACTTTCTCACATGAAAAACTACGACGAACCAACTTATCACGCGACCACTCTGGTTCCCATGGTGGTCGAGCAAACCAGCCGGGGTGAGCGCGCTTACGACATTTACTCCCGCCTGCTGAAAGAGCACATCATTTTCATCGGAACTCCGATTGACGACCACGTCGCCAACCTGGCCACCGCGCAGATGCTCTTCCTGCAGGCCGAGGACCCGGAAAAGGACATTCAGCTGTACATCAATTCACCGGGCGGCTCCATCACCGCGGGCTTTGCCATCTATGACACCATGCAGTTCGTGAAGCCGGATGTGGTCACCACTTGCGTGGGCCAAGCGGCCTCCATCGCGGCGGTTCTTTTGGCCGGCGGCTCCCCGAAAAAGCGCTTTGCCCTGC
The DNA here is from genome assembly GCA_963781995.1 of uncultured Acidobacteriota bacterium. GTDB lineage: Bacteria > Acidobacteriota > Terriglobia > Acidiferrales > UBA7541 > Acidiferrum. Next base: position 1,279,604 of record CAWAHR010000002.1, read on the forward strand.
CGAACGCGCGCATCCTGATTCACCAACCGTGGATGAGCGGTCTCGGCGGCCAGGCCACCGACATCGACTTGCACGCTAAAGAGATTCTGCGAATGCGCACGACCATCAATACGATCCTTTCCAAGCACTCCGGACAGCCCGTGGAGCGCATCGAGAAAGACGTCGAGCGCGACTACATCATGAACCCCGAGCAGGCTAAGGAATACGGGATGATTGATGAGATCATCTACAAGCACCGTTAGAGTTTCGCCATTGGCCGGTGCCGCGGCACGCGGAAGGTACTCCACTAGCGTTTCTGTTAGACATCACCGTTCACACTTTCTCTTTCGCAGAGGGGATAAATCGGCCTAGAATGGTATTCAGCATCTCCGGTACCTGACCCAGGGGAAGAGGCCCTCACACACGTGAAAAAATATAGCCCAGACGAACCGCTCCGGTGTTCCTTCTGCCACAAGACGCAGGAACAGGTGGAGAAACTCATCAGTTCGCCTTCGGATTATCCCCGGGCATACATCTGCAACGAATGTGTCGGCGTGTGCCAAACCATTCTGGAAGACGAGAAGCGCGAACAGGCCGCTGCGCCGGCGCGCCGCCTGCCTCGCCCGCCGGAGATTAAATCGTTCCTGGATGGCTACGTGATCGGCCAGGACCGCACCAAAAAGAAATTGGCGGTTGCCGTTTACAATCACTACAAGCGCATCTTCCTGAACAAGCAGCCCGGCGAAGTCGAACTCAGCAAGTCCAACATTCTTCTGATTGGTCCCACGGGCACGGGCAAGACGCTGCTGGCGCAGACCCTTTCGCGCATGCTCGATGTGCCGTTTGCCATTGTGGACGCCACTACCCTCACCGAAGCCGGCTACGTGGGCGAGGACGTGGAAAACATCATTCTGAAGCTGTTGCAGGCCGCCGACGGCGACGTTCAGAAGGCCCAGCAAGGCATCATCTATATCGACGAAATCGACAAGATTGCCAAGAAGGACGAAAACCCCTCGATCACCCGGGACGTCAGCGGCGAAGGCGTTCAGCAGGCGCTGCTGAAGATTCTCGAAGGCACGGTTGCCAACGTGCCGCCGCAGGGTGGCCGCAAACATCCCCACCAGGAATTTACCCCGGTGGACACGACGAACATCCTGTTTATCTGCGGTGGCGCATTCGTCGGCCTCGAAAAGCTGATCGAAAAGCGCGTTGGCCGCCGTTCGCTGGGTTTCCATACCGAACCCGGAGCCACCTCGCCGCAGCGCCGCAACACGGAATTGCTGGAGCAGGTGCAGCCCGGCGATCTGATCCGTTACGGCCTGATCCCCGAGTTTGTGGGCCGTTTGCCAGTCGCCGGCGTGATGAGCGACCTGGACAAGGGCGCGCTGGTAAAGATTCTGACCGAGCCGAAGAACGCGCTTCTGAAGCAGTACCAGCGGCTGTTTGAATTCGAAAACGTGCGCCTGCGGTTTACCGATGACGCGCTGGAAACCGTGGCGGAGTTGGCGCTTCAGCGTAAAGTGGGCGCGCGCGGCTTGCGTATGATCCTCGAAGACCTCATGCTGGAGTTGATGTATCACCTGCCGATGCAGAAGAGAGTGCGTGATTTTGTGGTCACCGCCGAAATGGTCCGCGGCCACGAAATCAACTGGAGTTTGCTCGAGAAGGCCGGCTAACAGCCGCTCGGGTGGGTAGAGATGTTCAGGGGCCTGCATGTTCACTCGTGAGAAACAAGAAATGAAGCGCGTACCCATGATGCCGGTGCGCGATATGGTCATCTTTCCGCAGCAGATGACCCCGTTTATCGTCGGCCGCGAAGCCAGCGTTCGCGCGCTGGAAGAAGCGCTTGCCGGCGACAAGAAAATTTTTCTGTCCACCCAGCATGACGCTTCCATCGACGATCCCAAGCCCGAGGAAATCTATGCCGTCGGAACCCTGGCCAACATCGTCCAGAGCGTCAAGCTGCCGGACGGCAACATCAAGGTGCTTGTCGAAGGCGTCGAGCGCGCGCGTTCCCTCTCCATCACTTCCGAGGAAGGCTTCTTCCGCGCCACCATCCGGCTACTGGCCGCGAAAATCGAATCCACGCCGCAGGTCGAGCAACTCGTCCAAAAGGTCACCGGCCTTTACGAGCAGTTCATCAAGCTCTCGCAAAGTTTGAACTACGACACCATGATCGCCGCCGCGCGCGTTGACGACCCCTCGCGCCTCTCGGACACCATCGCCGCGAATCTTCAGCTTCCCGTGGACGAAAAGCAGGACCTGCTGGAAACCGCGGACCCACTGGAGCGCCTCAATCGCATTTCCGACATTCTCGAAATCGAGCTGGAAAAGCTCAACGTGGACCGCAACATCAATACCCGCGTGAAGCGGCAGATGGAGCGCGCACAAAAAGAGTACTACCTCAACGAAAAGCTCAAAGCCATCCAGAAGGAACTGGGCCGCGGCGAAAAGAACGAAATCGAGGAACTCAAAAAGAAGATCGATTCCGCCGGGATGCCCAAGGACGTCCTGGAAAAGGCCACCACCGAGCTGAAGCGCCTGGAACTGATGCCGCCGATGTCCGCGGAGTCCACCGTCAGCCGCAATTACATTGATTGGCTGCTCGCAGTGCCCTGGAAAAAGCGTTCGAAAGAGATTCGCGATATCAAGGCTGCCGAGGAAATTCTCAACACCGAACATTTCGGATTGGAAAAAGTCAAAGACCGCATTCTCGAATTTCTCGCCGTGCGGCAACTGGTCAAGAATCCGAAAGGCTCGATTCTCTGCTTTGTTGGGCCTCCGGGCGTCGGCAAGACCTCGCTGGCCATGTCCATCGGCCATGCCACCGGCCGCAAGTTTGTTCGCGTCTCTCTCGGCGGCGTGCGCGATGAAGCGGAAATCCGCGGCCATCGGCGCACTTACATTGGCGCCCTGCCCGGCCAGATCATCCAGATGATGAAGAAGGCCGGCACCGTAAACCCGATATTCGTGCTCGACGAAGTGGATAAAATGTCCACCGACTTCCGCGGCGACCCGTCGGCCGCGCTGATGGAAGTCCTCGATCCGGAACTCAATCACTCTTTCACGGATCACTATTTGGACGTCGAATACGACCTCTCCAAGGTGATGTTCGTGTGCACGGCCAACGTGATGCACACCATCCCGCAGCCGCTGCAAGACCGCATGGAGATCCTTCGTCTTCCGGGTTACACGGAGCAGGAAAAGCTCGAAATTGCCAAGCGCTTCTTGGTGAAGCGCGCTCGCGAAGCCACCGGCCTTACCGAGAAAAACCTCACGTTCACGGACGAAGGCCTGCTGCACCTGATCCGCCACTACACCCACGAAGCGGGGGTGCGCAATCTCGAACGCGAAATTCAGAATATCGCCCGCAAAATGGCTCGCCGCGTGGTTGCCGATGGTCCGGAAACTTCCGTCCTGATCAACGTGGAGAACGTCGCCGAATACCTGGGAGTCTTGAAATACCGCGAGTTCTGGCTCGAAAAGCAGAACGAAATTGGCCTGACCACCGGACTGGCGTGGACCGAAGTCGGCGGCTCCGTGCTGGCCGTCGAAGCCACCACCATGGAAGGCAAAGGCCGCCTGACGCCCACCGGAAAGCTCGGCGAAGTCATGCAGGAATCGGCGCAAGCCGCGATGAGCTACGTCCGCTCGCGCACCGCTGCTCTCGGCCTTGAAAAAGATTTCTACCGCACGCTCGACATTCACGTGCACGTGCCCGAAGGCGCGATCCCGAAGGACGGGCCTTCCGCGGGAATCACCATCTGCACCTCCATCGTCAGCGCGCTCACGCAGAATCCCGTGCGCTGCGATGTGGCCATGACCGGCGAAATCACCCTGCGGGGCAAAGTCCTTCCCATCGGCGGGGTGAAGGAGAAACTCCTGGCCGCCCATCGAATGGGCTTGCGTACCATCATCCTTCCGAAGGATAATGAGAAGGACCTAGCGGAAATCCCTCAGGAGATCCTCTCCAGCCTCAAGATGCACTTCGTGGAAACCATGGATGAAGTGTTGCAAGTAGCGCTGGAGCGGCCCATCGTGCCGCTTGTAGGAACTGGGGTTGCGCCCGTCGCGGAGACGTTCACCACCGGCGCCGATAAAGACAAGAGTTTGACAAACTAAGCGACTCAGTTCGGGCGCTGCTTGCACCTGCAGGCGGCAGCCAGTTCCCGCCCGGAGTTGCACCGGTTGCAGACAGTTTGGTTGCCCGCCCTGGCGGAAAGTTCTTTTCGCCGGAAGGTACACCACCACGCGGTTCAGTTCCGGGTATGGGTCAAAGAATAATCAACCAAAACTAAAAGTTAGGATATATGGCAAAAGAAACCAGTACAGAAGGAAACAACCAAATCAGCATCAGCCTCGCTGAGCTGAAAGAAAAGAACATTACCGACCTGGCTAAAATCGCCAAGGAATTGAACATTCCGGGCGCCAGCGGCATGCGCAAACAGGAGCTGATCTTCCAGATCCTCCGCGCGCAAACGGAGAAAAGCGGCCTGATCTTTTCCGAAGGCGTCCTCGAGTGTCTCCCCGACGGCTTCGGCTTCCTCCGCGCTCCCGAATACAACTATCTCCCCGGCCCTGACGACATCTACGTCTCGCCGTCGCAGATCCGCAAGTTCGACCTGCGCACCGGCGACACCGTCTCCGGCCAGGTGCGTCCTCCCAAGGATGGTGAACGCTACTTCGCGCTGATCAAGGTCGAAGCCGTTAACTTCGAGGATCCCGAAGTGGCCCGCAACAAAATTTTCTTCGACAACCTTACGCCGCTGTATCCCCAGGGCCGCCTCAAAATGGAGACCAGCAAGGACAATCTGACCGGCCGGGTGCTGGACCTGCTCTGCCCTATCGGCAAAGGCCAGCGCGGTTTGATCAACGCGCCGCCGCGCACCGGCAAAACCATGATGCTTCAGTCCATCGCCAATTCCATCACCGTGAACCATCCGGAAGTCGCTCTGATTGTGTTGCTGATTGACGAGCGCCCCGAAGAGGTCACCGACATGCAGCGCACCGTGAAAGGCGAAGTCATCAGCTCCACCTTCGATGAACCGCCGCAGCGCCATATCCAGGTGGCGGAGATGGTGCTCGAAAAAGCCAAGCGCCTGGTCGAGCACAAGCGCGACGTCGTCGTGCTTCTCGACTCCATCACGCGCCTCGCCCGCGCTTATAACGCAGTCACGCCGCCTTCCGGCAAAGTTCTTTCCGGCGGTATTGACGCCAACGCCTTGCAGCGCCCGCGCCGCTTCTTCGCCGCCGCGCGCAACGTCGAAGAAGGCGGTTCGCTCACCATCATCGCTACCGCCTTGATTGACACCGGCAGCCGCATGGACGACGTCATCTTCGAAGAGTTCAAGGGCACCGGCAACATGGAAATCTATCTCGATCGCCGCCTCGCCGATAAGCGCGTATTTCCGGCGATTGACATTCAGCGCTCCGGCACTCGTAAGGACGAACTGCTGCTCCCGCCCGACGAGCTGAGCCGCGTCTGGGTGTTGCGCAAGGTTCTGAGCCCGCTTTCGACCGTCGAGGCGATGGAGCTGCTGCTCAGCCGGCTCACCAAGACGAAAGCAAACGCAGAGTTCCTCAATTCAATGTCCGCACCGGTCTGAGGAAGCGGTCCCTCCACGGAACCCTACCCGCTGGCCCGGTTCGGGCTATCGCAACCGTGGCACAAATAGAAACCTCTCGCCGGAGCGAGCCGCGGTGCCTGTATGCATGAAAAATTCATCGCCCGGCAGCCCATTTTTGATGAGCGACTGCGGGTGCATGCCTACGAGCTGCTTTTTCGCAGCGGCCCGCAGAACTTTTACCAGCCCCGGAATCACGCTTCTTCCAGTGTCATTGCTGATTCGCTCACGCTCTTTGACTTGCAGACCCTCACCGGCGACGCCCGTGCGTTCATCAACGTGGATGATCTCGCCCTACGCCTCGGCGCTCCCCGGTTGCTGCCGCCGGACCGCATCGTGGTGGAAATCCTGGAAAGCGTTAAGCCCACCAGTGAGATCCTCGGCATTTGCCGGGAACTCCGCCAAGACGGCTACCTCCTTGCACTCGATGATTTTCTTGGCGACTCGAACCTCCAGCCGCTTGTCGATCTCGCGCACTATTTGAAAGTTGACTTCACGCTTCTCGATGCCGACGGCCGGAAGCGCGTCGCGGGGCAATATGCCGGCAGCCGCATTTCTCTGCTCGCTGAAAAAGTGGAAACCCAGCTGGACCTCGATGAAGCGCGCAATCTCGGCTACCGCTACTTCCAGGGCTACTTTTTCTGCAAGCCTTCCATGCTGGAAGCTCGCGACATTCCCGGCAACAAACTCATCCCGCTTCAACTGCTCTGCGCCGTCGCCGCTTCCGAGCTCAACTACGACGTCATCGAATCCCTTCTCAATCAGGAGCCTTCCCTGCTCTACCGTCTGCTCCGCTATCTAAATTCCCCCGCGCTCGGCCTGCGCTCGGAAATCCACAGCATCCGCCAGGCCATCACCATGCTCGGCGACGCGGAATTCCGGCGCTGGGTCTCCATTTTTGCGGTCATCGCCATGAGCTCCGGCAAGCCGCCCGAACTGATCCGCACGGCTTTGACCCGCGCTTATTTCTGCGAGGATTTTTCCACCCCCGCCGGCCTCCGCGAAAAAAGCGCCAACATGTTTCTAATGGGCCTGCTCTCCGTCTCCGACGCCTTGCTCGATAAACCCATCAAGGAAGTTCTCGGTTCCCTGCCCATCGACCCGGAAGTAAAAGCCGCGCTATGCGGCGGGGAAAACCGGTATCGCGACCTCTACGAAGTCCTGTTGGCTCTTGAACGGGCCGAATGGCCCCGGCTCGCCACCTTCACCGCGCGCCTCGGCTGCCTCGAAGACAACGTCCCTGACTCCTACCAGTCCGCCATCCAAAAAGCCTCGACCGTAAGCGTCTAATGGTCTCCAATGGAACACGCGCCCGCCTCGTACAAACTTACATCCCCTTCTCCGCACCGATCCACGCGTTCAAATGCGTCTCCAACAGACTCAGCGGCACCGCACCTTGTTCCAGCGCAGCGTCGTGAAACGCACGCAGGTCAAAGCGGTTTCCCAATTCCTTCTCCGCTCGCGCCCGTAATTCGCGGATTTTCAATTGCCCTATCTTGTAAGCCAGCGCCTGCCCGGGCCACACGATGTAGCGATCCACTTCCACGGTAATGTCCTGGTCCGTCTTCCCGGTGTTCTCTCGGAAAAAGTCAATGGCTTGCTGCCGCGTCCACCCCATCGAATGCATTCCCGTGTCTACCACCAATCGCACCGCTCGCCACATCTCATAGCTGAGTTGACCGAACTTCGAATAAGGGTCCTTGTACATCCCCAGGTCTTCGCCGAGCCCCTCGGAATAAACTGCCCAGCCTTCCACAAAGGCCGAGTACCCTATGTGCTTCCGGAACTCCGGAACGTTCGCCTGCTCCTGCGCCAGCGAAATTTGCAAATGATGCCCTGGCACCGACTCGTGCAGCGATAGCGCCTCCATCTCCCACTTCGGCCGCGCTTTCAAATTGTAGGTATTCACAAAGTAGTAGCCCGGCCGCCCCGCCTCCGGCGATCCTGGCTGGTAATACGCGGTTGTCTGCGACGGCGCCTTGAAATCCGGAATCGGCGTCACCCCGTAGGGTAGCCGAGGAAGCATTCCGAATTCATGGGCCAACTCGGGATCGATCTTCTTCGCGATCACCCGGTACGCATTCACAAGGTCGTCCGGCTTGTCGAAATAAAATTGGGGGTCCCTCCGCAAAAACTCGGTGAACTCCCGGAAATTTCCTTTGAATCCCGCTGACAGGATCACCTTGTCCATCTCCGCCCGGATCCGCTTTACCTCCGCCAGCCCGATTTCGTGAATCTGTTGTGGCGAAAGCGTGGTGGTGGTTTGCCAGCGCACGTGAAATGCGTACGCCGCCGCTCCATCAGGCAACGCGCTTGCGGCGATATTTTCCCGGCAAGCGGGGATGTACGTGGTCACCAGATACTCCCGCAGCGTTGTGAAAGCGGGTGCCACGCGGCTGGCATAGATCTTCGTCGCGCGCTCCGTCAGTCGCACGCGGTCCGGTTCCCCAATGGACGCTGGAAATTGCTGGAATGGCGCCAGCAACGGACTTTTCATGGCATCGCTCGGAACCAGGTCCGCAAGCTGCTTCGGCAAATCCCGCACGGTGATTTTCGGCGGCGTATATCCCAGCTTTAATCCTGCTTTCATTCCCGCGAGAGTTTGCTCCACCGGAGTCGGCAGACTCTCCAGCCGCCCCAGAATGTCCTCGTAGTCCCCCACTTTTTCATGTGGCATCATCGCGAACAGGTCCGCGGCATCCTGAATTCCATCCAGCTGGTTGATGGGCATCCAACGGTTCCCCGGACCCACGCCGCGAAATGGTAGCGGGTCATCCCCATATTTCAACCCCTCCGCGGTCGTCTCGAGCAACTCATCATAAAGGTCGTAATTCAGTTGCTCGTTTGCAGGCAACGACGCGCGATTGACTTTCTTCAGCGCCTCCAAGCTTTCGCGCAGATGCTTCTCTCGCCCTGCAAACCCCGCCGGCGAATCGTCTGTCCATCTCCGGTTTTGTCCCGGATACCCCACGCTCGTAGCCATCTCCGGATATTCTTCCATCCAGCGCGCCCAGTCGCGCTCCAGAAACGCACGAAAATTCTTGGTTACTTCGTTCTCCATTCCTTGGACGTCCCCTGAGGACTGCGCCCGTGTTCCCAGGGGAAACACCCCCACCAGCGGCGTAATCGCAAGAATCGCCAATCCAACTTGTCGAATCATCATGTCCTCCGGAGAATTCAGGCGGGCGCCTTCTCTCGCTCTCGCGCCAACAGTACGATCAATCTCGCGGTCTCTTCAATTCCCATCGCGGTGTTGTCCACCAGCACGGCGTCCTTCGCGCGCACCAGCGGCGAAACTTTCCGCTCGCGGTCGCGTTGGTCGCGCTCGTGCACTTCCTGCATCACCTGCATCGCCGTCAGTGCCTCGCCCTTTTCCTGGTGTTCCATCCACCGCCGTTCGGCCCGAGTTTCCGCCGACGCTTCCAGAAAAATCTTTAGCTCTGCTTGCGGAAAAACCACTGTGCCGATGTCCCGTCCCTCCATCACCACGCCGCCGCCCTCGCCCGCTTTCTGCTGTTCGGCCACCAGCACCTGGCGCACGCCTGCGATCGTCGCCAGCCGCGAAGCCGCCTGGGCCACTTCGCCCGTGCGAATGTCCTGCGTTACTTCCCGGCCGTCAAGGAACACCCGGTTCTTCAAGCCCGCCGCTTCCTGCTCCGCGGTCGGCGGCTTCAGTTCGATGTGCGTTTCTCGCGCCAGATTTTCGAGTTGAGTTTCGTTTTCGAGCAGGATTTTTCGTTCCAGCGCCTTCAGCGCCACGGCCCGGTACATCGCCCCGCTGTCCAGATACACGTACCCAAGCATCGCCGCCACGCGCCGCGCCACCGTACTCTTCCCCGAGCCCGCCGGCCCATCAATCGCAATCGTCAGTCGCAATGGCATTCCAAGGTGAGCTCTTCCCTTGTCTCAGCGCTGCCCGCTCTGTCTTGCTTCCTGATCGCTGCTATCCGTTCTTGCTGATTACTGATAATTCAGAATCCTAATACGCGCGCCCATCAGAATCCCATAATGTTATAGCCGCAATCGACGTACAGCGTTTCGCCGGTGATTCCCGAGCCCGCGTCCGACAGCAAAAACACGGCAGTGGCTCCCACTTCCGCCGGATCGACGTTGCGTTTCAGCGGCGCGCGCTCCGCATGCGACTTCAGCATCTCTCCCAATTGGGAAATCCCTCGCGCCGCCAAAGTTTTGATCGGCCCCGCCGAAATCGCGTTCACGCGAATTCCCTTCGGCCCCAGATCATTCGCCAGGTAGCGCACCGTCGCCTCCAACGCCGCCTTGGCCACGCCCATCACGTTGTACTTCGGCACCACTTTCTCCGCACCGTAGTACGTGAGCGTCACCATTCCGCCGCCGTCGGTCATCAGCGGCGCCGCTGCCCGCGCCACCGCAATCAGCGAATATACGCTGATGTCGTGCGCAATCCGGAATCCCTCGCGGGTGGTATTGACGAACTCGCCCTTCAACTCTTCCGCGGGCGCAAACGCCACACTGTGCACCAACCCGTGCAGCACGCCATACTTCGTCTTCAACTGCTCGAATAGTTTCGCGATTTGCTCGTCCGACGTCACGTCGCACATGAAGCCGTCGGCGCCGGGCAAATCGGTGATCAGATCCTTCGCTTCCTGCTCCAACCGCTCGTTCTGATAGGTGATCGCCAGCCGCCATCCCGCCTCATGCAACTTCTGCGCGATGGCCCAGGCAATGCTCCGCTTGTTCGCCAGCCCAAAAATCACCGCCGTCTTCTGTCCCTCGCTCACGATTCCTCCCGCCACTCGCTTCTAAATTCGATGAAACGCCTTCTCAATTTCTTTCACCGAATACCGCAGTACCACTGGCCTTCCGTGGGGACAACTCATCGGGCAATCCGTTTTCGCCAGCGCTCCCAGCAGCCATTCCATTTTCGTCTGATCTAGCGGCATGTTCACCTTAATCGCCGCGTGGCACGCCGTGGACGCGGCAATCTTCGCCTGCAGCGTGTCAATCGAAATCGCGGCGTTTTCCCGCTCGATCCCGTCAAGAATTTCCGTCAACAGCTGTTCCGCATCATTCGCGGCCACGCCCGCGGGCACGGCTTGGATCGCGACGCTCTTCGGCCCCATCGGTTCGACTTCAAACCCATTCGCGGCCAGTTCTTCGGCAATCTTTTCGTAAATCACAATCTGCCGAGGCGAAAGCTCGATCACCATCGGCATCAGCATCCGCTGAGCTTCCACTTTTCCGGCGCGGCGCGCTTCCAGATGTTGCTCGAACAGCACCCGCTCGTGCGCCACGTGCTGGTCCACGATCCACAAGCCCTCGCCATTCACGGCCACGATAAAGCTCGCGCTCACTTGCCCCAGCGGCTTCAAATCCGCAATCTGCTCCGGCCTCGGCAGCGTCGCCGGGGCATCGGCATTCGCCCTGGCAAGATTCTCCGCCCAGTTCGGCTCGCGGCCTTGACCTAGTGGCATCGCTTCCGGCGACAATCCACCCGCAAACGAACTGCCCGGCTCAAACGGAAATCTCTGCGGCACGGGCTGCGTCGGAGCCGAAGCCAGATCAAACCCATTCCCCGTAGAATAATCCGAGCCCACGCCCGAACCGACTCCCAACTCCTCCATCAGCGGGATGTTTGCTCGCGGCACTCCGGAATTCGCGTCTCCCAAACTACCCACAAACGAACCTGGCGGCGCCACCGGATTCGGCGCAACTCCCGCAGTCACCGCCGCCGCGGCAAAACTCGCAATCGGGCGCACACTCATCAGCGCCTGCCGCATCGCATCGCGCGTGAAATCGTGGACAAACTGCGGCCGGCGGAACCTCACTTCGATTTTCGCGGGATGCACGTTCACGTCCACTTCGTCGTACGGCATCTCCAGAAACAGCAGCGTCGCCGGAAACACCGTTGGCGGCAGAATATTCCGGTACGCCTCATGAATTGCGTGCAGGATCAACCGGTCGCGCACCAGCCGCCGATTCACAAACACATAAATTCCGTTCCGATTCGGCCGCTGAATGTCCGGCCGCGAAGTGAACCCGCTTACCGTGAGTGTTGCCGCTTCTTCTCCCGCTTCCATCTCCGGCTCGGTAATCGCCGCGCGAAACGCCGCGGAAACACCGGGGATTTCCACCAACTCATCCAGCGCCTGCCTCCCAAACAACTGATAAACCCGGTCCGCCAGCTTCTCCACCGGCGGGCAATTCACAATCTCTTGCGTCGGCGTCGTCAGCGTAAATTGCCTGGTGGGATTCGCCAGCGCATAGTGGGTCACTAATGAGGCGATATGCCCCAGTTCCGTGGTATCCGACTTCAAAAACTTTCGTCGAGCCGGCACGCAATAAAACAGGTCGGCCACACTCACCGTCGTTCCCGACGGCAAACCCGCCGGCTTCACACCCACCAACTTCCCGCCCGCGAACTCCACGCGCGTCCCTTCCGCCTCGTTCGCATCGCGCGTTTCCAGCAGCAACCGCGAAACCGATGCAATCGAAGGCAGCGCCTCACCGCGAAATCCCAGTGTCGAAATGGTGATCAAATCATCCGCCGACCGCAGCTTGCTCGTCGCATGCCGCTCAAACGCCAGCAGCGCATCGTCATGCATCATCCCGTGGCCGTCGTCAATCACGCGGATCATGCGCTTCCCGCCCATTTCCGTCTCAATGCGCACGGAGTTCGCCCCCGCATCCAGCGCGTTCTCCAACAACTCCTTCACCACCGAAGCAGGCCGCTCCACCACTTCGCCGGCCGCAATCCGGTTCGCCACCGCTTCCGCCAATATTCTTATTCGGCTCATGCGCCCTTGATTCGAATCCCCAATTGATTCAATTGCGCCTCATCCACATCGCTTGGAGATTCCGCCATCAAATCCACCGCCGCCGTGGTCTTTGCAAACGCAATTACTTCGCGAATCGACTTCTCTCCCGCCAGCAGCATCGTGACGCGATCCAGCCCCAGCGCAATCCCGCCGTGTGGAGGCGTCCCATACGTCAGCGCGTCCAGGAAAAATCCAAAGCGCCGCCGCAATTGCTCTTCGCTCAATCCCAGTGCCTTGAACAGCCGCTCCTGAATATCCTGCCGGTGAATTCGAATGCTGCCCGATCCCAGCTCCACGCCATTCAGCACCAGGTCGTAACCCTTCGAGCGCACTTCCCACGGCGCCGTCTCCAGCTTTTCCAAATCCTCATCCACAATCCCCGTGAAGGGATGTTGCGCGCTGACCCACGTTTTGTCTGTCTCGCTCCATTCAAACAGCGGGAATCCCGTCAGCCACAAGAACTTCCACTGCGTCTTGTCGATTGCTCCCAGCGTCTCGCCAAGTTGCAGCCGCAATTGACCCGCGACCAGCGCCGCCGCTTCCGTGCCCTTGATCTCTTCTTTCGCCGACACCGCCACCACCAGGTCGCCAGTCTTCGCGCCGCAAAGCTCGGCCAGTTTCTTCACGTTTTCCGCGCCGATCAGCTTTTCCACCGTCGACGTGGTTCCCTCCGTCGCCAGCTTCACGAAATACGCTCCGCGCGCGCCAACCGATTTCGCCTTCTCCGTCAACTCATCCAATTGCTTCCGCGAATATCCCGCCGCGCCCGGCGCCGCTAACGCAAACACGCTTCCGCCGATCTGCAGCTTCTCTTTTGCTTCCGCAGGAAAGCACTCGGTCACCTCATGCAATTCCATCCCAAACCGCATGTCCGGCTTGTCGCTGCCATACTTCCGAATCGCGTCCTTATAAAACATGTGCGGAAACGGCGCCTTGGCCTCCACTCCAGCCACCGAGCAAGCCCGCACCATCACGTTTTCAATGACGCTGAAAATATCTTCCTGCCGCGGGAAAGACATCTCCAGATCCAACTGGGTGAACTCCGGCTGCCGGTCGGCGCGCAAATCCTCGTCGCGGAAACATTTCACAATCTGGAAATAGCGGTCCAGTCCGCCAATCATCAAGATCTGCTTGAAAATCTGCGGCGATTGCGGCAACGCGTAAAACTTTCCGTGATGCACGCGGCTCGGCACCAGATAATCCCGGGCGCCCTCCGGCGTCGAGCGCGTCAGCATCGGCGTTTCCACCTCGATAAACCCCATCTCGTCCATCGTCTTGCGGATCTCCAGCAAAATCTTGTGCCGCAAAGCCAAATTGCGGTGCGGCTTCGGCCGCCGCAAATCCAGATAGCGGAACCTCAGCCGGGTCTCTTCCGCCGCGTTGATTTCCTCTTCGATCGGAAACGGCGGCGTCTTTGCGTTGTTCAAAATGTGCAGTCGTGCCGCCACCACCTCCACTTCGCCCGTGGCCAGGTCCGGATTGGCCTTCCCGCGCATGGTGACTTTTCCTTCCACCGCCACTACAAATTCGCTGCGCGCCTGCTCCGCTTTCGCGTGCGCCTCCGGCTGGGTCTCCTTATTGAAGACCACCTGCACGATTCCCGCACGGTCGCGCACATCCAGGAACAGCAAGTTCCCCAGGTCGCGCCGTTTGGCCACCCAGCCCATCACCGTGGCATCACGCCCCGCATCCGAGGCCCGCAGCGCCCCGCAATAATGTGTCCGCTTCAAATTCCCCAAAAAGTCCAGCACGCCGTCGCTCCTTGTACGCAGAGATAGCTCGTTTCCCCATTCTTCCCCACCCAACACTACTGCCCGTCTGAACTTGAGGGTGCCCCATCCTTCGCGCCTTTGGTTTATGCGAAGGGTGGGCTCTTACGAGCCAACGTCACGATCCCTCTTCTCCCACTCTTCGTGGCACAGGCACTTTTGCCTGGGCTCTTTTCTTCGGGGGGTCGGACCATTAGGTCCGACATTACTGCTCATCCGAGAATTGGATTTACCCCCGGAAGAATTGCTTTGCCCTTCAACTTCTTCAAAAACTCCGCCTCGCTCATCTTCTCCTGCGACCCATCCGCCAAAGTCTTAATAGTCCACTGCCCGGACGCCACCTCATCTTCTCCCAAAATCAACGCGTACTTCGCGCCCAGCTTGTCCGCCTGCCCCAGCGCCTTGCCAAATTTCTGCTCCACTGGTGGCAGCTCCACTCGAAATCCCGCTGCCCGCAACTTCTGCGCCGCCGCGATCGCCGCCGCCTGCGCTTTCTCTCCCATCCACGCGACATACACATCGAATCCTATCTTCCCGCCCGCCACTCGCCACTCGCCACTCGCCACTTCTTTCCTTGCCTCCTGCAAGGAAAGGATCAGCCGGTCCTCGCCAATCGCAAAGCCAATTCCCTTTGTCGGCGGCCCGCCCAGCAATTCCACCAGCCCATCATACCGCCCGCCGCCGCACACCGCATTCTGCGAACCCAAACCCCGCGCGGTGATTTCAAACGTCGTCCGCATGTAATAATCCAGGCCGCGCACCAGCCGCCAATTCTCGTGATACTTCACGTCGCGCAAATCAAGTTGCCGCTTCACTTCGGCATACTGCGCCGCGCAATTCGCGCACAGGTGATCCGCAATCCGCGGCAGCGTCGTGATAATTCCCTGCTCGCTCTCCAGCTTCGAATCGAGCACCCGCAGCGGATTCGTCTCAATCCGCCGCTGGCTGTCCGGCCCCAGCTTGTCTTTCACCTTCAGCAATTCCGCGCGCAGCAAGTCCACATACTTCGGCCGGCACGCGCGATCCCCAATCGAATTAATCTCCAGCTTCACGCCTTCGAGGCCCAGCCGCGCGAAAAACGCCATGACCATCTCGATCACTTCCGCGTCCACCGCCGCGTCCTTGCCGATATTTTTAGCGGGATCCTGGTTCGGCGGAATCATCTCCAGTACTTCCGCCCCAATCTGATAAAATTGCCGGTATCTCCCCTTCTGCGGGCGCTCCCTCCGGAACATCGGCCCCGTGTAGTACAGCTTCACCGGCTGCGGCAGCGCATGCATCCCATGCTCGATGTACGCCCGGCAAACAGAAGCCGTCGCCTCCGGCCGCAGGGTCAGCGAATCCCCTAGGTTCAGTTCTCTTATTCGCTGTTTCAGACTGCGGACCGCGCCCTGATTCTCGTCGATACTCTGTGATTGGACTGATGAATAGAATATCTGTACGTCGCCCTCAAAGATTCTTAGAAACGCTTCATTTTCTGGTGTTCGAGGAATTCTTCCTTTTTCGAAAGCGGTACGCGCCGAAATGAAAAACTCCTGGACCAGCCCTGCAAATGGCTGAAATCCCGCCAGCGCGCCGGTGCCGAGTGGTCCAGGAAGCGCAGCCGAAATCGGTTGACCCCTCCAAGTTAGAATAGCCGTTCTTTGTTCATGCAAATCTATCGCTTCAAAGTCTTCGAAACTGTACATCTCCTTAGAAACCACATCCGTTTCAAGCCCAATCGATCGCGCAAACAGTTCCGTCGGTTCAAAAATCGGCGGACGAATTTCTCCAAACCCAAACGTGCCGAACACCTCGCGCGCGGTCTGCTCTACCCGGTTCCAAAGTTCCGTCTCTGGTGGGAGCAAATCCCGCGTACCCTTGATTGCCTGGAATTTCTTTTTCTCTGCCATGTCTTAGTGGTGCTCCACGCCGCGGGCGGAAAGTGGCGAGTGGCGAGTGGCGAGTGGCGAGTAAGAGGAGAGTTTTCGTTTTAATGCCACGATCATTTTTTGCAGCTCGTCGATTTCTTTCAAGGAGGGCGCCACTTCTTCCTTCGTGGCAAAGAATAGTTCGACGGAGAGCAAGAGCTGTGTTTCCAATTCGGCCAAAGAGCCTTCCGCATGCGAAAGGAACTGAAGAAACTCTTTCGTACCCTGCCGAGCCTGTCCTTCCGCGATGTTCGACGGGACAGATACCGCCGCCCGCCGGAGCTGTGAAGTTAAGCCGAATCTCTCCTGGGGGGGGAACCGCGCGATCAACTTGTAAACCAGCTTCGACAAAATCATTCCCTTCTGCCAAATCAATAAGTCCTTGTAGTGCCGAGCCTTCGGAAGCTCACTCATCACTCTTCCTCTCTTTCTTCTCTTCGCTCGCCACTCGCCACTCGCCACTCGCCACTTCGCTCCGGTAGGTCGCGGCGTACTGAACATAGCGCTCCGCATACGCCGCAATTGATTGCTGATCCAATTCCAAAAGTTGCCGCTTCACTTTTCCCGGTGAGCCCATCACCAGGCTTCCCTCGGGAATCACAGTCCGCTCGGTAATCAGCGTTCCCGCCGCAATAATGCTGTGCGACCCAATCACCGCGCCATTCAAAATGATGCAGCCCATCCCGATCAAGACGTGCGAATGAATCGTGCACCCGTGCAGCGTCACCGAATGCCCCACGGTCACTTCATCCCCCAGCACCAGCGGATACTCGTCCTTCATCACGTGCAGCACGCACCCATCTTGAATATTGGTGCGCTTCCCGATCCGGATATGGTGCACATCTCCGCGCACCACGGTCATCGGCCACAGGCTCGACCCCTCGCCGATCACCACGTCGCCAATCACCACCGCAGCCGGGTCGATATACGCCGACGCCGCAATCTGCGGAAATTTGCTTTTGTACGGACGGATATCCGGAGTGCGCATCAGAGTCTCAAATTTCCCGTAAGTGATTGCAGAAGCACGAAATACACAGCCCCTGCGGGTTTCGCGAGCCGCCAGCGAATATCCAAGATAGCACCCGGTTTGCCTTGCTGACAAGGAAAGCGGCCGCTCGAAATAAATTGGTGGTTGAAGATTCCGGAAAATTGCCGGTAGCAGCTGTGGTTTGGCTTGTGACCGACCTAAAGGTAGGCCACTACATTGGTCCTAATCGATCTCTACGGCGGGGCCGCTTGACGTTCCGGCAATCTCCTCGAGCCGCGCCACAACCGCTCTGGCCACTTTATACAAGCTCTGCGCCGCCGGAGCCGATTCTCCCTGTGCCGCCACCGGATTCCCGGTATCCCCGCCCAGCCGGATTCGCGGATCGATCTCAATCTCTCCCAGCACCGGCACCCCGTAGGCAATCGCCGTCTTGGAGCCCTCGCCGTGCCCGAAAATATCCACGGCCTTCCCGCAATGGGGACATGTAAACGTGCTCATGTTCTCCACCACGCCGAGCACTTCCACATTCACCTGCCGGAACATTTCAATGGCCTTGCGCACATCGGCCAGCGCCACAGTCGACGGCGTGGTCACCAGCACCGCCCCGGTCACCGCCACCGTTTGGATCAGCGTCAACTGCACGTCGCCCGTTCCCGGCGGCAAATCAATCACCAGGTAGTCCAGCTCGCCCCACTCCACGCTGCGCAGAAACTGCGTGATCACGCTATGCAGCATCGGACCGCGCCAGATCACCGGCTTGTCGCCCGGATTCAGCAGGCCCATCGAGATCATCTTCACACCCTGCGCTTCCACCGGAATGATCCGCTGCTGCGCCGTGGCCATCGGCTCCTGAGTTGAGCCCAGCATGATCGGCACGTTGGGCCCGTACACGTCCGCGTCCATCAGGCCAACTTTGTTTCCCATTTTTGCCAGCGCCAGCGCCAGATTGACGGCCACGGTCGTTTTTCCGACGCCGCCTTTTCCGCTGGCCACCGCCACGAGTCTCTTCACCCCTGGTATCGCTTGTTTCTGCGGCGTCGGCTGCTGTCCCGGCATCGTTCCTGGTGGCATGTTTCCCCTTCACTCGCTGAATTTCAGGCGTACTTCGTGGGCTGTCAGTCGTTAGTTTTCAGTTCTTAGTTCAAAAGCTCCAAAAAATCAGAATCGGATCTGGCTCACCAGTCACTAGTCACCAATCGCCAGCCACTTCCTCACGCCCCGTGGCACTTCTTGTACTTCTTCCCCGATCCGCATGGGCAAGGATCGTTCCGCCCGACTTTCGCTCCCGTTCGCACTGGCTTTGGAGCCTCGGCCTGCGCCGCTCCGGCCTGAAACTGCAGATCCTTCTGCTGCCGCTCCTGGCGCTTCTCCAAGGCACGAGCAAAGTCCGGCAACTTCTGCGCCGCTGGCTGCTCTTCGGCCCGCGCCGCGGCGCTCGCCACCGCCGCGGCCGCGTTCTGCATCGGTGCTCGCGATGGTTGCTGGGCCTGCTGAGGTGGCTGTTCTCCCTGCTGAATCTGCACGTGGTACAGATACCGCACCGTTTCGTTGTCAATGCGCGCCATCATGTCTTCAAACAGAATGAACGCTTCCTTCTTGAACTCCACCAGCGGATCCTTTTGCCCATAACCGCGCAGCCCGATCCCTTCCTTCAAGTGGTCCAGAGACAACAAGTGGTCCTTCCACTGCGTATCCACCACATCCAGAATGATGCGCCGCTCCAGCCAGCGCAGCAGATCGGCACTGAACTGCTTTTCCTTTTCCTCGTAGCGCGTCCGTACTGCCTCCGCAACCGCTTCCGCCAACTGGTCGTGATTTAGCGTTGCCGGATCCGCGTCCATGGCCTTGGCTTCAATCCCAAACTGGCTGTTTACCTCGGCCAGCAATTGCGTCGCATTCCACTGCCCGGGATGCTGCTCGCGCGGGCAATAGGTGTCCACCAGCTCGCGTGCCACATCCTCGGCAATTCCCAGCACATAATCCCGCTGATCTTTTCCCTCCAGCGCTGAGCGGCGAATCGCATAGATCGTCTCGCGCTGCTTGTTCATCACATCGTCGTATTCCAGCAGGTGTTTGCGGGCATCGAAGTTCTGCGCTTCCACGGATTTCTGCGCGTTCTCGATGCGGTTCGAAATCAGCTTCGACTCGATCGGCACCCCTTCCGTCATTCCCAGCCGGAACATCATCTGCTTCATGCGCTCGCCGCCGAAAATGCGCATCAGATCGTCTTCCAGCGACAAAAAGAACCGAGAAGAGCCGGGATCGCCCTGGCGGCCCGCGCGGCCGCGCAACTGGTTGTCAATGCGCCGCGCTTCGTGGCGCTCCGTGCCCAGAATGTGCAATCCGCCGAGCGCCACCACTTCGTCGTGCTCCGCTTTGCATTGATCCGCGAACTGCTGGAACATGGGATCCCACTGGTCCTTGGGCACCTGGAAAATCTTGCCTTCGTGCTGGAACAACACCATCTGCACCGCCGCTGCCGCCGACGCATCGCCATTCGGACTGTCAACGCCAAGCACCGCAGGCGCCGCCGCATACGGTATCGCCAGCTTGTTCTTTAAGAAATGTTCGCGGGTCATCGACTCCGGATTCCCGCCCAGCAGAATGTCCGTACCGCGGCCGGCCATGTTCGTCGCCACCGTCACCGCGCCCTTGCGTCCCGCCTGCGCCACGACGCGCGATTCCCGTTCGTGCTGCTTGGCGTTCAGCACCTGGTGCGGAACCCCGGCCTTTTTCAAAATTTCCGCGATGGTCTCCGACTTCTCAATCGAAATCGTACCCACCAGCACCGGCTGCCCGCGCTCGTGGTAATGCCTGATCCCATGCGCCACCGAATTGTCTTCCTGCAGAATCCCGTTCACTACCGCTTCGAATTTTTCTTTCTCCGTGCGGTACACCACGTCCGGATGTTCCTTGCGGATCAGCGTCCGGTTTGTCGGAATCACCACCACGTCCAGGTTGTAAATCTTCCCGAATTCGGCCGCCTCTGTCTCCGCTGTCCCGGTCATGCCGGCCAGCTTCTTGTACATGCGAAAATAATTCTGAAACGTGATCGTCGCCAGGGTCTGGTTCTCCCGCTCGATCTTTACGCCTTCTTTCGCTTCCACTGCCTGGTGCAATCCGTCGGACCAGCGCCGTCCCGGCATCTGCCGCCCGGTGAACTCGTCGACGATGATTACTTCGCCGTCTTTCACCACGTAATCCACGTCGTTCTTGTACAGCGTGTGCGCCCGCAGCGCCTGGTAAACGTGGTGAATCTGCTCCATGTGCGCCGGGTCATACAAATTTCCCAGACCCAGCAGCCGCTCGCACTTGCTGACCCCCTCTTCGGTCAGGGTCGCCGTGCGATGCTTCTCATCGATCGTGAAATCGATGTCCTGAATCAGTTTTGGGATAATTTTGTCGATCTTGAAATACTTGTCGGTGGACTCCTCCGACGGCCCGGAAATAATCAGCGGCGTCCGCGCCTCGTCGATCAGGATCGAGTCGACTTCGTCAACAATCGCGAATTGATGGCCCCGCTGCACGCAGCTCGCCAGGTCATACTTCATGTTGTCGCGCAGGTAATCGAACCCAAACTCGTTGTTTGTGCCGTACGTCAAATCCGCCGCATAAGCCGCGCGCCGCTGGACATCATCCAGGTCGTGCACGATCACGCCGACAGTCAATCCCAACGCCTTGTATAGCGGGCTCATCCATTCCGCGTCGCGCCGCGCCAGGTAGTCATTCACCGTCACAACGTGCACGCCGCGCCCCGCCAGCGCGTTCAGCGCCGCCGGCAAGGTCGCCACCAGCGTCTTTCCTTCGCCGGTCTTCATCTCCGCGATCTTCCCGTCGTTCAGCACCATTCCGCCGATCAACTGCACGTCAAAATGCCGCATCTTCAGGAAGCGCCGCCCGGCCTCGCGCACCACCGCAAACGCCGGCACGATCACCGCGTCCAGCGCCTTCTTCAGTTCTTCTTTGTACGTGGGTTCCGCGGGATCCGCGTCCTTCAACTGCTCCTGCACCTGGGTCTTCAGCGCCGCAAAGCGCTCCTTGAGCCGCTCATCGCTGAGCGACTGCACTTCGTCCTCTTGGGCGTTCATCGCCGCTACCCGCGGCTCCAGTTTTTTAAGATCGCGCTCATGCTTCGTACCAATAAACCGCGCGATAACGCTGTCTACTACCTTGGCTACATCCATGAATGTTTCGTCGTCTCCTGACGCTCTATAGGAGGCCGGGGCTTCAGCCCCGGCGGAAATGCCCAAAACATGTGGGCTCAGGCTCCTAGATGGTATTCTCGCCGAGATAAACACGCCGCACAGGCCTTTCCCGCAGACCCGGCCAAACAATTCATTGTAACTGGTTGGGTGCACTCCCGCCAAGAAACACCACTTTCCAGCAGTGGGCTAGTTTTCAATGATCTGGTTAGACAGAGCTTTAGCCCCAGCGGAGAACTTTAATGTGATTCCGAGGCCACTCGTTTGGCTCAGAGGATGATCGGAGGCAGTCAGCTCAAGAGGCGTGTCTAGGCCTTTGGGCAGACGGCCGCTGAACCTGCTTCACTGAACGGAAGCGCAGATGGCGCTCGTAACACTCGTCGCACCGATATGGACTCAGGAACAGGACGTAGTAGAGAAAGGACTCCACAACGTCTTTTCTCCTGGACCTGTGAATGGATGCGCTACCGCAGCTTGGACAATTTCCGGGGTGATGTCTTTCGAGAATGAGCCTCATGGTGCAGCCTCCCAAGCGAATCCGTGCTTCGCTCATCGGCGTTCGGAAGGGGGCTGAGGATCAAGCAAACGCCGGTTGACCTGGGGCGGGACCTACATCCTACTCGTGAAACACGCGGTATTTCAATAGGCAAAGGTTTGCGCTGCCTGGAAAGAATGTTCACCTGACAATGGGTACCGGCAATAGTAACGACAATCGACTGGTTAAATAACTCGCTAGCCGCGCGTTTGTCGCGCATCCACTTGGTTGTCCAGCGCTTTTAGAATCCATTTCTGCAAAACAGATCGAAAGTGAGGCTTAATTTCGCGGAACACCAGGCCCAGGCCCGACGGCCGGACATAGAGGACTGCGGCCTTGGCCTCGAAAAAATCGCCGGAATCGAAGATCTTCACCAAGACCGGGCGCTGCATCTCGAACGGCGCAGCAGTTTCCAGGAAGCAGCCCTGCAGGCTCAGCTCGCTCACCCGCGCGGGGACAAAAGCAACTGGAGTGCCCTCAAGGGCAATCTCGGCGCTTGCGTCGAACGCAAACCGCAACCCCCGCTTCTCTTTGTCCATGATCCAAGCCTATTCGATTGAATAACAGGTGTCGAGTAACTCGATAAAGGCCGGTCACGAAAGTAGTAGCAGTGGTCTTTCGGCCGCTTTCGGCAGCCTGCTGCCGGGTAACCTAACGGCAAGCTCCTCAACATCCGTCATTTTTATTTTTCCGCAAACAGCTTACGCTTATTTTGTTCGATTCAGACTTTGCTACGCTGGTTCCTCGCAACCATGGGAATCGCCTCAGCGTCCGGGCTGGCTCCCGGCTGCAAACGAAAGGGCAAAAATGACCCCAGATCAGAGAGCGCTTCTCCAGGAACTTCAAACCTACGCCGCTACCGCTCCGACGGCCCAATCCCTCATGGAGCAGATCGCCAAACGACTCCACGAGAAGATGACGCGCTACAACTGGGTGGGCTTTTACCTGGTGGATCCGGCGGACTCTGGCTATCTGGTCGTCGGACCTTACGCCGGCAGCTTCACGCCCAACGCGCGCATTCCCCTTAACACCGGACTCTGTGGCGCCGCGGCCTCTACCGGCCAAGTAGTCGTGGTCCAGGATGTCACCAAAGATCCGCGCTATCTCGTAGGTTCCTCACTGGTGAAATCTGAAATCGTCGTTCCCATCTACGTGAACAAAAAGCTTGCGGCGGAACTCGATATCGAGAGCTATTTCGCAGACACCTTCACCAAATCGGAACAGGAGTTTGTCGAAGCCTGCGCCCAAGCAATCGCAAACTATTTGGCGAAAGAATAGCGGGCCAGAACCTACGTCCGGAAGGCGCTCCTGGCTTGGCCAGAACTTCGGTGATTAGTCGGAAGACTAACTAAGCTTTCTTGCCGGAAAGGCGTCCGATAAATAACTGGAAAAATCGCTGCGAGTCGACACCCACCGCAACATCCGTGTTGGGCACCCACTTATCGCGCAACACCGGAGACGTCGTTAGGCGCGCCAAAGATGGCGCAGACCCGCGGATCGGCATGTTGAGAGGCTCCGCTTGTTTCTCCCGCCCGGGCCGCCTGCGCAAGTCACCGCTGTCTGGGCTATAGCCCAGAGTTTCCCCGGCGGTCAGTTCACCGGTGGTTTCGACATCCACATAAAACTTCTCCAACTGCAGCAGTGAAGGATCAATGACCGACGCAAGCGCAAGTGAATCGTGCATCTTTTGTCCCGCAACGAACCCTTCCCGCTCGTCGAGTTCCATTGTCTTACGCGCAATCTGTCCCGCCGCCAGACTCACCGCATCTGGGTTTGCTTCGAGCGCTCGCACATGATCCCAGGTAAGCTCCGTCTTGCGCGTGACGTCGAGTCCCACCATCCTCAGCGGAATGCCAGACTGAAATACGAGCTTCGCCGCTTCCGGATCGACATAGAAATTGAATTCCGCGGCAGGCGTGATGTTCCCTCCCGACAAGGAACCCCCCATCATCACGATGCCCTTGATCATTCTCGCGAGCTCCGGATCGGCCAGCAACGCCCTGGCCACGTTCGTCAACGGCCCGAGGGTGATCAAAGTAACTTCTCTCGGATGGCTCCGGACGATCTGACGGATAAGTTCGTCGGCTGGCTCGGGAACCGGCTCGGTCGTCGGTTCCGGAAAAACCGCCCCGCAGAGTCCATTTTCGCCATGCGCATACTCTGCGGTAACCAACCGCCTCACCAGCGGAGTCTTCGCGCCTGCCGCCACAGGGATGTCCGTGCGGCCGGCGATTTCGACCATGCGCAAAGCATTTGGAAGGGTCAATTCCAGCGGCACATTTCCGGCCACGGCAGTAATGGCTTCGATTCTTAGCTCCGGAGAACGCATGGCGAGCAACAATGCGAAGGCATCGTCAGTGCCTGGGTCAGTATCAATAATCACTCGCGTCGATCCAGGATTCGAAGACCACCCCGTTGAGTCCGCGCTATGTCCTTCGGCTGGCCACGCGTTTCTGGCCAGCAGGCCGGCCACCAATCCAATCGTCGAGGAGGTCAGGAATTCCCTTCGATTGGCACGCAGGGGATTGCGATGGAATTCCATTGTTGCTCCTTGTTTTTGATTGTTGTTGCGGATCAGCGGCTAGCGATCTCTATCTCTGATAATCAAGCCGGAGACGCGGCTCATTATACTTTTTCCGCCCATTCCGCGCGACTTCGAAGGAGCTTCTCTTTATTCCCAGCCGCCTTGTGCCAGCGGCAAACTCAAACGATCTGCACCAGCTCTGGAGGACAATCCCGTAAATTCTCGATCGAAATGCTTTTCTCAGAAACCGTCGCCGTGACCGCCGGCAGCAACCCAAAGCTCCGGTTACGCCCTTCGCGCTTGGCCAGATACAGCGCCTTGTCCGCCAGCTCAATCACGTTGTCCAGCGACAACATCCCGGTATCCTCGTGCATCCACGGGAATGGCGCCCAGCCGATCGAGCATGTCTTATGCACCTGCACTCCGTTCCCAACATCGAAAGGCAGGTCGCGTACCGCTTCCAGCACGCGCGTGCACAGGAGTCCCGCATTCTCGCGATCCGTGGTCCGGCAGACCAGCAGGAACTCTTCCCCGCCCCACCGCACCAGGTCGTCCGAGCGCCGCATCACCGAACCAATGCGCTTGGCCACTTCTTGCAGCAGGTGATCCCCCGCCGTGTGACCCAACTCGTCATTCACGCGCTTGAACCGGTCAATATCCACCAGCACAAAAATCAGCTCTTGCCGCGCCCGGCCTTCCGGCGAGTCCTCGGACTTCTGGTGCGAACGCAGCGCCTGCGCGACGTCCGTCGGAATCGTTTCGTAAAAATACCGCCGGTTTCGCGTCCCTGTCAGCGGATCGGTCAGCGAGATTTGTTCAAGCTCCCTGTTCTTTTGCAGGAGTTCCGCGCTTCGTTGCGCCACCGCCTGCTCCAATTCGCTCTTCCGCCGGTTCAGCGTCCGGGTCCGCAAGAAAACGAAGGCCCAGACGCCGCCCAGCAACGCCAACATCATTAATCCCCTGGCCCACGTGGACTGCCAGAAACTCGGCAACACCTGGAATCGGAAACTCGTCTTTGGGGGATAGGCGATCGCATCCGCCGGTTTGCATTGCACCCAGAATTCGTACTTTCCGGGCGGCAGGCCGCCATACTGCACATCACGCAATTGCGTGTGCGTCGGACGTTTCTCCAATCCATCCAACTGGTACTGGCAGGTTATTTCTTCCGGTGTGTCCAGCACCATCGGTGAAAATTGCACCGTCAGCGTGCCATCCGCCGCCGCCACGGTGGATTTTTCCGTCAAGCTCTGCGCTACTCCCCCCAGCACCACCGAGGTCAACTCCACCTTCGGCGTCTTCTCCGTTTTCGTTCCGCCGCTCGGTTTGTAGCGCGACAATCCTCGCGAGGTCGCGATCAGGTAACTTCCGTCCGCCTCTTCTCGCGCCCCCGTCCACGGACTCAGATCGTCCCAGATCAATCCATCCGCGTGGTTCAGCCGCTGCAAATGCCCGTTCGGCCACAAGATCGCGATTCCGTCCGTGCCGTTGAACCACATCCGGTTCTTCGAGTCGCGTCCCACCACCGTCCAGTCCCACCCTGCAAAATCAAACCGCGCTTTTCCATTCTCCGCCAGGGTTACGTGGGTCACCCCGACAATGTCGTTGTAGGCCACCCACACTTCATTATCGTTCAGCGCCGCGAGGCTCGTGATCGTTTGGCCGTTCAAGCCGTCTTTCGACGTAAAGACTCTCCAGTTCTTTCCGTCGTATCTATAAATCGCGCCGGGTCCCGTCGCCCACAGCACTCCATGTGGAGAAAAGGAAAGATACTCGATCTCCCCGCCTTCCCTCGCCGGAAGGGGAATTTCTTCTATCTTGGCATCCGCTCCACGCGGAATGAACCGCACCAGGCGCGCGCGCGTGGTCGCCCAGATGCTGCCGTCCTCCGCCGCCTGAATACTTACGAAATTTCTACCCCGAAAATTCGCATACGTGCGTGTCGCAAAGGTTTGCGGATCAATCCGGACGATCGCTCCCGTAATCGTCTGCGTCCAGACGGACCCGTCGCCCGCCAATTGCATCTGGCGGATCTGGCGCCCGAGTTGTCCCCGGAGCGTGGGTACATTTTCCCAAGCGCGCATCCTCCCGTCCCAGATTCCGATCCCTTGCGCCGTGCTTACCCACAACCGGCCTCGCTGATCGCGCAGCGTCGTCCACGTGGAGTTGTCCGGCAATCCCTCTCCCGTCGTCCACGTGGAGTTGTCCGGCAATCCCTCTCCCGTCGTCCACGCGGTCCACTCGCGCACTCCCGCCAATCGATCCAGTCCTGTCCCAGATCCGCCCACCCACAACGTTCCTTCGCGGTCTTCCATCGCACACTGAATCAGGTTACTCGCCAGCCCTTGCTTCACCGTCACCAACCGCCAGTGCCCGTTCTCTTGCCAGTACAACCCCAAAGAACTCGGCACCAGCAGCTTTCCTCGCGCATCAACCGAGGGCTTTCCCTCTTCTTCGTTCGCCGCGCCGATCACTTCACGTTCAACCGTAAGCTTGCGGGCATGCAGATCCACCCGCGCGAGTCGTGTCGCTGTGCGCAGCCATAGCGCCCCGCGGCCGTCCTCCAGCAATGCCACCACTCGCTCATTCGGAAATTTGATCCCCGTTGCAATCTCCACGGTCCGGGACCCGGCAAGCAGGTGCGCCAGATTTCCCCCCGCGGTGAACCAGATCGAATCGTCGTTGGCCCGGAGAATTCCCTCCGAGGTTTCCCAATCGCCCAGGTCCCGAGCCGCCTCCTCTGCTTTACTCGGATTCTTCGGGTCCAGGATCAGCAAACCCCGCTTGTACAACAGCAGATAAACAACTCCCTTGCTGTCCACCGCAAAGATCTGTACTCCATTCAACAACGGCGGCGAACCTGCGGGCATCGCTAACGGATGGAACTCTCCATTCTTGTAGCTCGCAATCCCGCGGTTTCCCGCAAACCACGGCGTTCCGTCCGGCGCAATCAGCATGTCCACCACGTAATGGCCAATCATGCTCTCGACATCGATCATTTTTGTCGCCCGGGTGCCGTCGTATCGGTACAGACCTGTCTGTGTGCCGATCCACAGGAATCCTTGCGCATCTTGTGCCAGCGCGGTCGCCGTCACTGCCCCCATTCCGTGCTGGTCCTCAAACCTTTGCACGGAAAACCTTGGATTGTCAGGAAAGGTGAGGCGTGATTCTTCGGCCCGCGCGCCCGCGAGGAGCGCCGCGAGCGCGCACAGCAGTGCGCACACTCGAATTGAGAAACCCTCAGGCACTGGCTCAGAGCACCTCTTGCTAACTTTCTCGCCCACACTCGGGCGCAGTTGGAGCAACCTAAGTTTGTTATCTGAAGATTAAAGAGGAACTGTGGCGGGGTAAATGCCACAAAGGTACCGCATTGTAGTACTTGCGAATAGTTACCGATTGTATATCAGACTATTATAGTCCTATATATTCCTTGGCCGGCAATCCTATGCTGGACAAGAGCGGAAGTAGCTCCCCCGGCCCTGTATAGGCCGCGTCCCTAGCCTAGGTTTTCCATCAGCAACTTGCGGAATCTGCTCCGCTCTTCGAGGCCCATATCTATGATTTCAAAAGACATATCCTGGGCGCGGTAGTCCCGCATCAGGGCCGTGGCCTGCACATTCCGCAACCCCAATTGCATCCGCATTTGCACCTTGGTTCCCGGCGCCAGATGCATGTTCGTTGTCGCCAAGCCCCCGGACAAGCTCGCGGTCTTGATCTCCAGTCGGCAATTCTTCTTGAGGTTGGTGCTCACCGCCGAAACGCTTTTCTGCAACCGGACTCGGGTGTGCCGGCGCTGGCGCACAAACTTCGAATGCGCCGGAATGTCCAGCGGCCCAAGCTTTAGCTCCTCGGCTTCGATCCCGCTATGCGGCAGAAACTCGGCGGCCCACTCCGCATCCATTTTCACCAACGCCTGAAGAGCCGCGATCCGCAATTCCTGCGGATTCGCCCAGCCGAACATCTTCTTCTCCGCCGCTATCCTGCGCAGCGTCTGAATCGATTCCGGCGCTCGCAATCTCCCCAACGCTTCCAGCGCCTTGACTTGCAAAAAGGGCGCGCCCCCGGCTGGCAAGTCTCCGTCGGTAATGGTCAGCAATCTTCCCAATGCCTCGCGATCCCCGGTCATCCCCACTTCATCGATCACCAGCGGCATCACCAGCGGATCGACATGATCCAGCACTGCCAGCAGCAGCCGGCAACTTTCGTGCGCGCCGCTGGAGGCAATCTGCCGGACCACGCGGTCTTGCGCCGTCCGCGGAAAATCCTTCATGCGACCCGGGAGAAATACTTCCGCGGCCTGCGGATCCAACTTGACCAGGAGGCCTACCATTTCGGCAGCCTCCGCTACCGGCCCGCCGCGCACCATGCTCCTCAGGTACTGCACCGCTTCTTCCCCCAGATCGTGGGCCAGGCTCGCGACATTCTCCAAATCGCTTCGGAACTGGCAGCGGTTGAAGCGCATCGCCAACTGTTCCATGGCCGTTTGCGGCAGATGTCGCAGCACCCCCGTGAGTCCCGCCGCGATTTCTCTCACGCGCAGCGCCTCTTCCACGAATTCCGGCACCCGCTCCTCGATGCCCATCTTGGCGCGCAGCGATTTCCCGATTCCCGGGCGCTGCGCCTCCACTCCCTCCAGTAAATTCAACGCCTGGGCCATCGCTGGAAAATGGCGTTGCGTTGCGGCTTCCTGACTCAGCCGCACGAACGCCGCGCTCACCAGTGATTGCAAATCCTGATCTTGCTCGACGTTCAGCCGCAGCCCGATGTGCCGCAGCGCCTCCAGCAGCAGGCGCGGGTCCGCCTGCGCGTACAACGTGGCCATTTCCGAAAGCCCCGTGGCTGCGCGCTTCCGCGCGTCCGGTTCTTCGCTGTCCGCGCATTTGGCATAATTTTGCAAAATGCTGATGGCCTCGGCCAGTTCGCCGTGCTCGATTAATTCCGCCACGTAGGACTGCACATTTTTCGGCGGGATGCACCATGCCTCATCCGACAGCAGCACTTCCCGCTTAGCGCTCTCTGGCACCGAGGCCCAGAACTGCCGGTCCAGAATCTCCCGGTGCGATTCCACCAGGATTCCCGCTTCCGCCAGCTTGTCTTCATGCTGCCCCAGGATATTCCGCAGGTGATCGATTTCCTGGTTCATGCGGTCCAGCATCTGCCGCACCGCGTTCACCTTCACTTCCCCGCTTTCGAACTGCTCCAGGGCAAATCGGATGGACAAGTGTTCCGCTAATTGCACCAGCACGCCTTCGTCGAGTTTCTTGTTCTTCCCCTGCTCGGCAAGCCCCGCCAGCGCGTTTCGCAGCGAATCTTGCGCGTGACCAGGCATCTGCGCCACTTGATCCTGAAATTCGACCGTCGCCGCGGACGGATTCGGACTTGTTCCGATGCTCCCGAAAGTAGCCAGCGCCCGAAGAATTCTGTAAATCGATTCGTCGTCCGGCCCTCCGAAACTCCGATAGCCCCCGGGACCAATTCCTCCGCCACCGGCGCCAGATCCAGATCCGCCGCCACTTCCTCCCGATCCGCTTCCACTGCCACCTGTTCCCGTTCCGCTTCCACCGCCGCCGGATCCGCTTGCCGAGCCGCTTCCCCAGCCGCTTCCACCTCCGCCGCTTCCGGCCATCTCGGCAATTCCGGTGACCCCTCCCCCGCCCGGGCCCGAGCCCCAATCTCCTCCGGCTCCGCTCCCCGAGCCGTCGCTTCCAATTCCTCCCCCTTCCCCGCCCGATTTCGATCCTTCCGCTGCAGCAATCAACTCCAGAAGTTTTTTGGGATCGTTCAGCATTCTACGGAACTGGTCTTGCTGGTCGCCCATGGACGCGGCGGCAATCTGCGCGGCCATGCTGGACTCCTTCAACCGGGAATCCGTCGCCACGAAGCAAACTTCGTTCACCCGGATGCCCCGGGCGTCGGCAATCGCCGCCTTCAATTGTTGTGCGAGCTCCGCAGGTTTAGCCTTCCCCGTCGGAAAGGCGCTGACAAATTTCGCGAACTCTTCTTCAGTTATTTCTCGCGTGAACTGCAAGCTCGCCAAACCGGCAGCCGAAAGCAATTGCGCAAACTGCTTCTCCGCTGGCGATCCTTCCAAGGGCACGCCATCCAGCAGCAATTGGGCGCCGGTCGCCCCCAAAAGCAATCCCGTCTCCGACCCCTCGGGGATCGCCGTGCGCAATTCGCTCCACGCGGCACCCAATTTCTCTGCGGTTCGTCCGTGCCCGTAGCCGTACAGCCGCGCGAACTTCAACGATATGTTCAGGCTGCGGACAAAGGCCCGGGCTGCCGTCGCTTTGGGATCTGCTTTCATCCGGTGGTCATTTCGCTCCCAGGTCAACTGTACTTCCCGCTAATCGTATAGAACCTGCTCACTAGTACCGTAGAACCCCAGCGCGGGGCGAACAATGGTACAGAGGTCCCATGTGACCCGGCGGTCATCTGCCATCTGGACAGTCGCGGACACTGCTCTGCCGGGCAGTCCTCTTTTTCTCTGGGACAGGTGCGGGAAGGGGAAAATTGTCGCGGAAATCTACTTCATAACCGCGAGACGTCCTGGCCGTTTGCTGCGATTGTTCACGTTTGAAGGTTGCGGCAACCCGCCCAACTCCAAAAGCAACTTCCTCAAGCGCGATCGATCTTCCAACTCCATATCCACGAACTCAAACGCCATCGCCTGGGGCCGCGCGCCGCGTACGATGGCCTGCGCGCGGATATTCCGCACCCCGTGGACAAATTTCAGCGCGAGCAGCGAGCCCGGCGCCAGGTGCCGGTCCGCCGCGCCGATCCCTCCGCCCATGTTCAACTCCGCAACGGAGATCCGCATGTTCTCACGCAAATTTGTAGTTACCGCCGGCACGTGTTTGCTCAACTTCAACCGCGCATACCGCCGCTGCCGGGTTACCGACGCGTTTGGTTCGGGATCCGTGGGCTCCAACACCAGCTCTTTGCGATCCAGCCCGCTGGCCATGATCTTTTCGATTGCCAGCGAGGGCTCCACCTTTTGCAGCGACTGGGCCGCCGCAATCCGCAACTCGGTGTGATACGCCCAGCGCCACACTTGCTTGGTTTCCAGAATCAATTGCAGCATCGCGCTCGCGGCGCTGGCCCGCAAACGTCCCGCGGCCTCAATCGCCTTGATCCGTGTGAATCCCGGCGTGGCGTCGTCGCGAATCAGATCCAGCAGCAACGGGATGCACTCGGTCCGCCCGCTCATTCCCATTTCGTCAATCGCCAGCGGCCGGATCAGCGGATCCAGCGAAATGTACATCGAGACCAGCAGTGCCGCCCGTTGTTCCACCGGCGTGGAAGACAGCTGTCTCACCGTGCGGTCATGCGAAGCCCTCGGCCACTGCGCCAGGCGCAACGGCAGCACGCGCTCCACGGACTCCGGTGAAAGCTGGCTCAAGAGTCCGATGACTTCGGTTGCTTCCGTGGCCGGCGCCACTTGCAGCGTTTCCACCAACCGCTGCACCGCTTCATCGCCCAGGCCCCGCACCATCTCGCCCAGCAGTTCGCAATCCTCTCGGAACCCGCAGTTGGCAAACCGGTTGGTCATGTAGTTCAGCGACGCCTTCGGCATCAATCCCAGGATGTCCAGCAAGCCGTCCGGCGGCTGCCCCGCTCTCATCGCATCTTCTATGAATTCCGGCAGCCGCTCTTCGGTTCCAATCCTTTGCCGGATATTATTGGTGGAACCCGGCCTCAGCGTTTCCACGCTGTCCAGCGAAGCCAGCGCCTGTTGCATCGCGGGATAAAAGCGCTTGGCGCCCGCCTCCTGGCTCATGCGCACAAAGGCTGCGCCAATCAGCGTCTGCAAATCCCCTTCCCGCTCGATGGCG
Source organism: uncultured Acidobacteriota bacterium (assembly GCA_963781995.1). Classification (GTDB taxonomy): domain Bacteria; phylum Acidobacteriota; class Terriglobia; order Acidiferrales; family UBA7541; genus Acidiferrum. Next base: position 1,311,764 of record CAWAHR010000002.1, read on the forward strand.
AGCTGATTGCCCAGCCGCTGGATCACGTCGATCAGCGCGCTGCCGTCGCCGCTGCCATAAAACTCCGCCAAGTCCGACAATCCGATGGCCGTGGTTCGCCGCGCTTCCGGGGCTTCCAAACTCACGCAGGCCGCATACTTCGTCAGGATTTCGTTGACCGTCTTCAATTCCCCGCGCCGCAGCATCTCTTCCAGGAATCCCCGCACGTTTCGCGGCGGGACGCACCACGCCTCGTCCGAGGTCAGCACTTCTTTCTTATTTTCTTCCGGAACCTGCACCCAGAATTCCTGATCTAGCAATTCCGTATACGACTGCATCTGCAGGCCCGCGTTGGCCATGGTCTCTTCCTGCTGACCCAGGATCTTGCGCAGCGCTTCGATCTCCGCGTTCATGCGGTCCAGCAGTTGTTTCACGGCGTTCACGCGCAGCTCGCCGCGCTCGTAACTATCCAGCGCGAACCGGATGGCCACGTGCTCCGCCAATTTCAGCAGCATGGGTTTGTCCGGCTTGTCCGTCGGCGCTTGTGCCGCAAGTCCCGCCAAGGCCTGCTGCAACGTCACTTGTGCCCGCACCGGCAGCGTCGAAAGCCGCGACTGAAATGCCGCTGGATCCATCCGCGCGTCCGGATCTTTCCGCGCCTTCCCCAACTGCGCGAACAGCCCGATCATTGAACGGACATCATCCTCCGCAACCGCGTAAGATCCTCCGGCTCCGCCCGAGCCGAGGCCCCCGACAACCCCGGGGACTCCGCCCAGCACGCCGCCCTTGATCATTGCCGTGGCCGTCAACCACTTCCCGGGCTCACTGGCTCCGCCGCCGGCGCCTCCGCCGGTTCCACCCCCGGTCCCGCTGCCACCGCCCGTGCCACCCCCGGTGCCTCCGCCGGTTCCGCCACCGCCACCAAACCCGCCGCCAGGGCCACCACCGGGTCCGCCCGCGCCAGGCCCGCCGCTGCCACCTTCGCCGCCACCTGTCCCGACACCAGTGCCGCTCCCCGTTCCTCCGCCGCCCGGCCCGCCGCTGCCGGTGCCGCCCGTTCCGACACCAGGCCCGCTCCAATTTCCTCCGCCGCCCGGCCCGCCGCTGCCGACGCCGCCACCTCCCCCGGTGCCACTACCCGTGCCGCCGCCCCCGCCACCCGCTGGAGGTGTTCCGGGCTTCCCCGCTTCCCATAAACTCCCGCCGGCGCCCGTGCCGCCGCTCCAACTCGCGCCGCTGCCCCCTCCTGCTCCTCCGCCTCCACCGCCGGGCCCAAAACCTAACCCGCCGCCTCCGCCGCCGCTTCCTCCACGGCCGCTTTCCGCGGCCAAAATCAATTGCAGTAATTTTTGCGGATCCTCAAAAATGTCGCGGAGTTTGTCTCCCTGCGCGCCGAGCACCTTGGAAGTCAGGTTCGCGGCCACCTTGATTCCCGCCACTGACCCATCTTCCGCGACGAAGCGAATTTCGTTGATCTTGATGCTCGGATCCCCGGCGAGCGCAATCTTCAACTGTTCCGCGAGAGAACTTGGCTTGGCATTGCTGTTGGGGAACGCGCGAACAAACCGCGCGAATTGCGGCTGAGTGAGATTTGGAGCGAAGTGAATGCTCGCAATTCCCGAAGTGATCAGCAATTGCGCAAAACTTTTTTCGGCCGCTGCCGCGCCCAGCGGCACTCCGTCCAGGAGAATCTGATTCCCCGATGCGCCCAGCAACAGCCCGGTGTCCGGGCTTTCTTGCAGCGCCGAACGCAGTTCTTTCCACGCGGTCTCGAACGCCGCCATCGTTCGCACGTGCCCGAATTCGTACAACCGTGCAAATTTCAGCAGAATGTTCAAGCTGCGTACAAACGCGCGTGCCGACTGTCGAGTATCTCCAGCCATTCCTGCGGATTTCCCCTCAGTGGAACCTAACCCCTACACTAGGCTGCCTTTCTATAGGAAACAAGCCTCCCGCGCCTTCATGTCGCCATCTCACTAATACAAGTATCGCTTCGGCTACATTCCCCCTGAGCGCCCCTCTATTGGTTGCTCTTCTGCCTCGCTCGTCAGTACAATCTCTGTTGGCCCCACCGGCCGTTGCCCAACCCAGCTTCCCACCTGGGCGACCTGTCTTCTTAAAGGCCCTCATACACCATGGCTGATCATCAAACTCCGGCGCATCTGAAGGCAGAAATGCCGCAAATCCCTGGCGTCAGCGGCCCCGGCCGCCGGCCCTCTCCCAACCCCATGTTGCCGCTTATCATCGGCTTGGTGGTGGTTGGGGTGATCGTTCTTTTCGCAGTGCGCTGGCTCTCCCACCCTCGCCCCAGCGAGCCTCCGCGCGTCGAGCAGGCTCCGCAGATCGAGATTCCTCCGCCACCGCCGGATCCCAACGCGTCTCTGCCGCACGCCACCGAAGCCGATCCCGCCATCGCCCAGATCACCGATCTCGCCAAGCCCTGGGCTTCGGCCAATTTCTTCGTCCGTAACCGCCTCAGCGGCGAAAACGTCCCGGCGACCATCGTCCGGCTTCCTTCAGGCTCTGCTAATAGCTTAAGCGGATATTGGGCCTTTTCCCGCAAAGCCCCCTATGGCTCCTGCGAACTCGAATATATCTCGGACTTGAAAAGACTCCGCGAGGAGTACGAGTTCCCGCACCCCACTCATCCCCTGGTCGGCAATCCCTGCAGCCGGACCCTCTATGACCCTCTCAAGACCTCCGGCCTCCCCGGCAATGTCTGGGTCCGCGGCGGCATCGTCCAGGGCAACGATATTCGCCCGCCGTTCGGCGTCGAAATCAAAATCCAGGGCAAACAAATCCTAGCCATCCGCACCGAATAACCACCTTTGAAGTGCGGCAGCTCAGCTTCTGCTTTTACGTTCTAAACGCAGGCGCCAAATTCCAAATTGCGACGCACGCACCAAAGAAAGCTCGTCATCCTGAGCACCCGTCTCAGGCGGGCGCGAAGGACCTCAACTCAAAAATCTAGCCCAGGCCACAAACCGGACTGTGCTTCTTTGCTCTCCACTCGTCACTCGTTACGCGCCACTTTCTTCACTTCTTCCCCCATCCTTCCCACAAGCATCATCGCCACCATCTTCTGATCCGCCCACCACGACCACAGCGGATGCTCAAACGTCGCCGGCCGGTTGTGCTCGATGAAAAAATGCGAAATCCACGCCAGCGCGTACGGCACCACCAGCGCCAACCCGATCCACCACCACTCCCGCATCACCACCGCCGCCGCCAGGATCAACCAGCCCGCCAGCGTCCCCACAAAATGCATCACCCGTGTCGTCCCATCCCGGTGCGCCCGCACATACTCCGGCCAAAACTCCGCAAATCTCGCCTGCGCCATCCTTCCCTCCCCAAAAAAGAAAACCGGGCATACTCTCCACGGAGAGCATGCCCGATTCTAGTCCTGCTCTTGCTCCTATACCGCTAGAACTTCAAGCGCAGCGACATCTGCAAAATGCGCGGCGACGATATGGTGTTCGTGGCCTGTCCGAAGTTGGTGTTGTTGATGTTGAACTCTGCCGTTCCGTTGCCGTCCAGCGGGGTCTGAAATGTGGGGTGATTCAGAACGTTGAACGCGTCCGTCCGGAACGTCAACTTGAGCTTCTCCGTCAAGTTGATATCCTTTGCTGCGGAAAGGTCCCAGTCAAAGAACACTGGTCCGCTGAAGGCATAGAGTTGCAGGGTGCCCACGTCTCCGGGCTGCGGATTGCAGAACCCGCCCGTAACCGCGGGCGTGCAGCCTCCCAATTGCGGGGAAGACGGTGCGCCCGTGCCATCTGGGCTGATAAGTTTCGGATTGATGATGTACACCTGGCCGTTTGTCTGCACGAACGAACCCACGTTTCCGCTGATCTGCTGGTGCGTCAACGTTGCCACTGCGGTATTGTTCACGGAGCGCGAACCACCACGGTTGAACGTCGCGTACTGCGAAGTAATCGAGAAGGGCGCTCCGCTCTGCCAGGTGAAAATGGAGCCCGTCTGCCAGCCGTTCACCAACAGTCCCAGCAGGCGGTTGGGCGTCCCGAGCATCTTGTGGCCTTGTCCAATCGGCAGTTCATAAGTGAAGTTGGCCTTGAACGCATGTGTCAAATCGAACGGCGCACGGGCCTTCTCCAGGTACGGCCGCGCGTTGTCCTGAACCGGCTGGAACTGGGTTTGCGACCCGCTGAAGTCCGTCATCACTTTGCTAAACACGTAGTTCGCTTGGAAGTAGAGTCCCTTGCTGAAGCGCCGCCGCAACTCTACGATGGCTGCGTTGTAGCTCGAGAATGACGTGTTCTTCAGCAGGTCCCCTCCCATGATATAGGGGTTCTGGAACCAGTTGATGAGGTTGCCTGGACCTGGGGGAAGTCCTGGGCCCGTGTCATATTCATTCGCGTGGTAAATGGCGATTAGCTGCCCCACCTGACCCTGATAAATCAGGTTGTTGATACTCGAAAAACCCAGCGCTCCGCCATAGATGGTTTGAAAACCTGGTAAACAAGGATTGCTGCAGTTATAAAATGGGTTGAAACCCTGCCCAGCCGCGACCGAAGCGAATCCGTTAGCCCTCGCCTGCTCGAAATTTTGGAAGAAATTGTTTCCGTTGACGTCCACCGCGTTAAAGTTCAACTGGTTCAAGTCAATGGCGCGGAACAATCCAACTCCGTGATTGCCCACGTAGCTCACTTGTAGGGATGTATTCCATCCGATGTCCCGCTGCACGCTCAGGTTCCACTGCTGCACTTGCGGCGGTTTCAGGTTCGGATCAATTCCATACCCTGCTAGATTCCCGATGTATCCGATCGTGTTGTTCGCGATCAGTGCGTTCTGTGCGAAAGTGACCGGAATCTGGAACGGAGGAACTGGAACTACGTTCGCTCCCAACGGATTCGAGACCGTTGGGCCAGAGAGTTGAGTATTCGCAAGGGATGTGCTCAAACCCGTGTTTCCCGCGGCAGCGTTGTTCGCCGCGGTAAAAAACTCGTCGTTCACATAGTTGATGCTGAATCCCGCACGCACGGCAGTCTTGCCGTTCCCAAACGGGTCCCAGGCGATCCCAATGTTCGGAGCGAATGCTTTCCAATAGCCGTTGTAAAGGCCTCGGGGACTGTTGCCGCCCGCGAAATCTATCGTCGCATTGCTCAACATCGTCTGGCTGATATTTGATCCCGGTGGCACCACCGGAAGCAGGACCAGTCCATCCTGCTCGCCGACCGGACCATAGTAATCCCAACGAAGTCCGTAAGTCAGCGTCAGTCTCGGATTAATTCTCCAACTGTCTCCCGCGTAAATCGCGAACTGGTTTTGCCGGTAGTTCCGGCTTTGCGATGCATTCGGCACATAACCGGAGGTCTGGCTGGTGGCATTAAAGGTCTGTGAAACTTGACTCAAGATTCCGGCAACGCTCGTCAGCAATGCCGCCGCGTTGTTGTAATCAGCAGTCCCAATTTCATAGCCGCTTGGGGCCGGGAGATCACTCGGGGAGAACGCGTTCGGATTCTGAGTGCTGAAACCCAGCGAGTACGATGGATAGAGCCCGAATTCATTGGTGTTAAAGATCGTAATCCGCGTAACCGACCCGCCAAACTTGATGGTATGGTTCCCTTTCGTAAAGCTCGCGTTGTCCAGTCCTGTCCAAGTGCGGGTGTTTCGGCCTTGCGGCAGGAAGTTCGGGTTCGGGTCCGTAAAGGGCAGCGTCGCGTCGTCCAGAACGTAACTCCCGAACTTTTGGCCGGTTGAGAAAAACGCCGGCGCCAGGTTAAATCCGAATCGCGCTTCGTTGGTAACCGATCCATTCGGGCTCCAGCGCCAGGCCGTCGAGAGGAAATTAATGTGGTCGTTGTTCTGGACCAGCGGGACCGCGTCGTAAGAGGTATCAATGTCCGGCCGGTCGACCACCTGCCGATTCCACTGATACGTCCCGGTAATGGTGTTGTGCGAGTTCAGGTCGTAATCCACGCGGATACCGGTGTTGTCTTGCGTGGTGTTGTTTCGCGCGTTCAATTGATACCCGAGCAGATTTACGCCATCGCCCACACGCGTGTTATTCGCCAGGGAAGCGGGAATCAGCTTCATCAGCGCCAGCATCGCCGGATCAGTCGCGTACTGAAAGGTGTTCCCACCGCTGCCCGTGAAATTCAGCAAATTCACTGTCTCTGGGCTGGTTGCCGGGGTTCCGTTCGCATTTACAGGCGTATAAGTGAACGGGAGCGATGGAGTCGCGCTGAACAGCGCGTTATAGATTGTCGGGCTGATCACTGTCGTGTTGTTTTGGGCTTCCTGCTTCGCCCTCAGCAACTCGTAGTATCCGTAAACGAATAATTTATTCTTTATAACCGGGCCGCCAAGATTGCCACCGCCCTGGTTCTGGATCAGCTTGCCCAGTGGCACGCCGCTGGCGTCGTTAAACCACTGATTTGCCGCCCACGCATTTGTCCGGTAATACCAGAATCCTTCACCGTGAAACTGATTGCTGCCCTTGGGTGTGACAATCGCCACCTGAGATGCCCCGGCGCCGTATTCCACTCCGGCGTTCTGGTTGATCACCGTGAACTCTTGCGCTTGGCTGTTAAACGGCAGGTTCGGCGAGAAATCCAACGCATTTTCACGGATGAAATTGTCTTGAATGTTGATCCCATCCAGCGTCAGGTTCGAATAGGTCGTCCTTTGTCCGTCGATAACCGTTGTCGTCGCGCCGTTCTGATTAATCCCCGCTTCCAGTCCCAGCAGTGCCAGCGGATTCCGATTCAGAATCGGCAGGTCGTCAATCTGCTTCTTCTCCACCGTGCTCGACACTTCGGTATCCGTCGTGTTTACTACCTCAGCGCCGGCCTCGACCGTAATCGTCTCTTTCGTCGGGCCAACTTCCAGCTTGATCGGCGGCACCGAGTAACTCGTCGCCGCGTCCATCTTGATATTTTCCACCACCGCTACGCGGAAATTGTCCGTCGCCACCGTCACTCGATATAAACCGCTGTCAATTCTGGCAAACTGGAACGCGCCCGTCGAACTGGTCGTCGTCGTGTAGTTGTAATTCGTCCCCTGGTTCGTCAGCGTTACCTTCGCGCCTTCCACCGGGAGCCCTTGAGGATCGAGCACCGTTCCCACGATCGACGCCGTCGGCGCCTGCCCAAACGCGGCCACGGCCAGCATCGCGCAAACCAAGAAAACCATCGCCACTCGCAGGCACTGGGCGTAGCTGCGCACGCTGCCAACCTTCATTTGGACGACACTCCGTCCCAGTCCACGACCTTCTTCGCAACGCTCAGAAATGTAGCTCATATGGACAACCCCCAATGTGGTGTACCAAATATTGAACGCGCTTGAGCCTAGAATTGGCGTGATTCTAAGCATCTCAGACAGACGGCAACCCACTTCAATAATCCTCATCTCAGCATTTGTATTTCCAAAACCGATACTTCCTATTATTTTGTTTCCTTCCTAACTCCCATTTTTACATAACTTTACGGCACAATTTCCACACCCAATCTCCAGCCTTCCCCCTAATCTATGATTTTTTATAGCAATCTACCGTTTTCTCCATACCTTTTCCTTACTATCAGTTACGCCCTTCCCCGAAATCCCTCCCTCCCCCGCATTCTCTTCGCCCCCCACTACTCCACCGAGCTCTCGGCCACCACAAAACCTTCGTGCCACTCCATCTGTCGCCAAGTTGCTTTCTCTCTTCGCTTCCCGCAAAATCAACCGGAAACCGAAATTACAAAAACCTGCATCCTAATTGCACACTGTCTTGCAGGTCATCTGCTGCCCGGCGATTGCAGATGGGATTTTCAATCGGCAGTTCGCTTGCTGCGAAACGCCCAGGGAGGCTCCATGCTGCGGCACAAGTCCCTCTTACTCGCTCTTCCCCTCGCGCTGCTGTTCGCCTTTGCCTGCAACAAGCCCAGCGATGACACCATCACCACGGAAATCAAAGCCAAACTCTATTCCGAGCCGCTTCTGAAATCCGCCTCTGTCACCGTGACCGCCAAAGACGGAATTGTCACCCTCTCCGGCCAGGTTCCCGATGATGCCGCTCGCCTCGCCGCGGAGCATATTGCCGCCACTACCCCGGGCGTCAAGACCGTCGTCGATCAAACCACCATGGCTCCTCCCCCCACGATTACGGTTGAAAATATCGCACCGCCCGCCCCAGCCCCGCGCCCACGCCCCGTGAAACCCGCCAAGACCCCGAGCACCCCTGCCCCGGCCACGCCCGCTGCGGCTCAGGTCCCGGCCGCAGCGCCCGCGCCAGATTCCGTTCAAAATCCTGGCCCTCTCCATGAAGCGGCCGACACCAGGCCCTCCGCTCCCGCTCCGCCACCGCTTCCGCCGCCGCCACAACCTGTCACCGTCACGATTCCCGACGGCACCATTGTCAGCGTGCGCACCATTGATTCCATCGATTCCAAAGTCAACAGCACCGGGCAAACTTTCCGCGCCTCGCTTGATTCTCCGATTGTCGTCGGCGACCAGGTCGTCATCCCCAAGGGACTCAACGTCTATCTGAAGCTCGTCGACGCCAGTTCCGCGGGAAAATTTAAAGGCCGCAGCGAACTCACCGTTTCCCTCGACAACTTCACCTATCAGGGCAAGACCTATCAGGTCGCCACCAGCGACGTGCAGGAAAAAGGCGGCTCGCGCGGAAAGCGCTCCGCCGAAGTCATCGGTGGCGGCGCGGTTCTCGGCGCCATCATCGGCGGCCTTGCGGGAGGCGGCAAAGGCGCGGCGATTGGAGCAGGCGTGGGCGCGGGAGGCGGCACCGCTGTCCAAGCCCTGACCCACGGCGAGCAGGTTAAAATCCCCTCCGAAACCCGGCTCGACTTTACGCTCCACGACTCCGTCACCGTAACTTATTTCCCAAAGAAATCCTCTCTCCGCCCGTCACCACCAGCCCAATCCGATGCATCCGCGGACGCGCAACCACCACAACCCGCACCCGACGCCACCCCGCCGCCCCAACAATAACCTCGAGCATCTTTTTTGGAGTGCGGCTTGCCCTGAGTATTCGCAAGGGGAAGCTCCGCTTCCGTTTTCACGGCCGCGATCCGTCCTCCCAATTCGCAATCCCCGCGCACCCACGCAAGGAATTTGTCATCCTTCGCGCCCGCCTCAGGCGGGCGCGAAGGACCTCAACCCAAGCCCTACGAAAAATTAAATTTCGCGCCCCAACTTTCTTTGCTTCATTACCTCTTTACTTCTTCCCTCTCCCATCCGATTCTTATTACTCCATGACCCCCATCTCCCGCCGCCGTTTCCTTCACTCCACCGCCGCCGTATCCGCCGTCGCTTTTACTCCTCCTCTTCTGCAGCCACAAGCTCCGCCCGCTTTCTCCACCCTTAAACCTCTCGGCGATCGCGTTCACCCCATCACCCCCGACGAATTCCACGCCCGCCTCCTCCACGCGCAAACTTTAATGTCCCAATCGAATCCCGCCTTCGACGCTCTCTTGATCGGCCCCGGCACTTCGCTCTACTACTTCACAGGCATCCGCTGGTGGCTCAGCGAGCGCATCCTCGCCCTCGTCATCCCGCGCTCCGGCCAGCCCATCCTCATCTCTCCGGCCTTCGAAGAAGCCCGCATGCGCGAATCGCTCCTCTACTCCGCCGAAGTCCGCGTCTGGCAAGAAGACGAAAGCCCCGGCAAACTCATCGCCACGTCTCTCGCCGACCGCGGCCTGCGCACCGGCCGCATCGGCATCGAAGAGCGGCTGCCCTTCACCTTCTACGACCACTTCCACGCGGCGGCTCCAGTCTTCGAATGCGTCTCCGCCGACCCCATCACCATCGCCTGCCGCGGCGTCAAATCTGCGCACGAACTCGCACTGATGCGCCTGGCCTGCGAAGCTACTTGCGATGTGTACCGCCTGGTTTTTGCGAATTTGAAAGAAGGCATGACTCAGCAGCAGATCAGCGATCTCGTTGGGGCCGGCTACGCGAAAATGCATCTTCGGGGTGACGCGATGGTTCTGCTCGGCCCTTCGGCAGCGCTTCCGCATGGCAGCAAGGAGCCGCGCACGCTAAAAGAAGGCGACGTCGTTCTGATTGACGACGGCTGCACCGTGGAAGGCTATTGCTCTGACGTCACGCGCACCGCCGTCTTCGGCAAGCCCACTGAAAAAATGCAGCGCGCTTTCGATACCGTTCGCAAAGCCCAGGACGCCGCTCTCGACGCCGCCCGCGCCGGCAAACTTTCCGGCTCCGTGGATGACGCCGCGCGTGCCGCGATCACTTCCGCCGGCTACGGCCCCGACTATAAATTCTTCACCCATCGCCTTGGCCACGGGATCGGCCTGGACATCCACGAACATCCCTATCTTGTCCGCGGCAGCAAAACCGTCCTCGAACCCGGAATGACTTTCTCCAACGAACCTGGCATCTACATCCCCGGCGAATTCGGCATCCGCTGCGAAGACGTAATGGCCATCGCCTCCGAAGGCCCCGCCCAACTTTTAACCCCCGGCTTCCAACTCTCCCTGGAAAAACCCCTGGGCTGACAGCTTCTCCGTTATCTCTGAGGCCCCTCAGCGAACTCTGGGGTAAATGTTTGTTCTTTACTCCCCGCGAGCCACCCTCTCCACAAACTCCACAAGTCTCTCCTCCGCCCAAAACCTCTCCACTCCCGCCCACCGCGAAATAAACCCGCAATGCCCTCCATGCTCGGGCGTGACAAAGTTCACGTGAGCATTCTTCCCCACATCCGTCCGCAGAAACGCTTCATACGGCACAAACGGATCATCCTTCGCCGTGATCAGCAGCATCGGCACGTTCACCTGCCCGATCACCCTCTTGGCCCCCGCGTGCTCGTAATAATCCTCCGCATCCTTGTACCCGAACTGCGGCGCCGTGATCTCATCGTCAAACTCCCGCACCGTGCGGATGGCCCCAAATCCATTCTTCGAATATCGTTGCGGAAAAAGTTTCGCCTTCCTTTGATACCTCGTCATCAATCCCTTCACAAAATGCCGCTGATACAAATAGTTCTCGATCTCTTCCAGCGCATCCGCGCAAGCCGACAAATCCAGCGCCGGGCACACCGCACACACCCCGCGCAACTCCTTCGGAGGCGCCGTTCCCCACTCTCCCGCCATCTTCGTCACCAGATTTCCGCCCATCGAATATCCGGCGAAAAAAATCTGTGTAAATCCCTCGGCCATCAGTTCCTTAAGCACCGCCCGGTAATCCCCGCTCAACCCGCTGTTATACAACGTCGGCGTCAACCGCTCCGTGCCCCCGCAATTCCGCTGATTCATCCGCACCGCATGAAATCCCCGCGCCCACGCCTTGTCCGCGATTCCACGCACATAATTCGAATCGCAAGATCCTTCCAGCCCATGCACAACCACAATCACCGGCACATCCCGCGGGCAATCGTCCTGTAGTGGCCGGTCTTTAGATCTGTCAGCGCGAGTCTGCGAGCCCTCCGCCTGTTCTCGCTGCCAGTGACAAATTCCTTTCAACTCCGTCTCCCCATCCACGCGAAACAACCGCTCTTCGCCCTCCGGCAAAGCAAACTTCCTCCGCAAAAACGCCCCCGCCATCGTTTGAAGATGCCGGTTCCCCAACCACCCATGCGGCTCAAACGCCCTGCAATTCTCGCTCATGCTCAGACTTTAGGTGAGACCTGCCCCACAGGCAAGCTGCCGTCTCGGTTAGTTGGTGAGGAATTGGCTTCCGGTTATCGAGACTGCGGATGCGGGCGACCCTCTTTTGCAGGCCAATCGTGGGGATCGAACGTCAGGGTGCATCCTCGCTTGCTTCCGTTCCATCGGACCACTGAGGCAGCGGAATCACGACCACCGTCACGGGATCCGGAGTGTCCTGATGTACCACAACCGGAGAGCCGGGCAGTTCTGCGCCCCAATTCGCGCCCTCCGCACGTGGAAAGTAAAACATCAGGTGCGGTCCTCCATGCCCGTAGCTAGCGCCAAAGTATGCTTGCTTCGACATCATGTAACACATCGCACCCGGTTCCGGCAGTGGCAACTCTTTATTGTCGAAAGCGCCCTTGATGCCGTCGAAAATCTGAGTTTTGGAAAGTCCAGCCAGCGCCAATTCGGTCCTTTTTAACGTGAGCGGCAGGTAGGATCGGGCAGCCGGCGGATTGAGACATATCGGATACCGCAGTTTGGGACTCAAAAATTCCGGGTCATCGTACGCAGCGGTCCACGATCGTTCAACGATACACACAAATCCATTCTTGCCCTTGACCGCGGTTTCGTAACCGTGCCGCCCGAGCACCAGCACCTCGGCATCACGTGAGATGGACTCCGGCGCCGCGCTCTTCGCCATGGCTATCTCGACGGTTCGCTCCATCAGGTAGCGCTCAAACGGGGCCATGCGCAAATAGGACGCCTCCGGATCCTGAGTTGGAGTCGCCCACGACGCGTTGAGCACGCCCACCAGCGCCAAGCTTCCCAATGCCAGTCTCCCGGCAAACTTTCCGCTCTTGAAGCGTTTGTGCGATACGGGCATCCGCATCCGGCGCCCGGACAAATTTTCCTCCGTTCCGCTCGATTTGCCGCGCCCGAAAAATGGAGCCCATGTCATACGTTTCATGTTCTTTCCTTTCGCTGTTGGATTGGCCTTAGGCCGCCGAGTTTTTCGCCAAATGCTCCCCAAGCCGGTCCAGCGTCTGGTTTCCCCCTTCGACAACTCCATAATCTTTAGCGACCTGTTCGCGTGTCTCGGCCGATGGGAACAGCATTCGTAAGGTGACCTTAGTCTTCTCGCCTTGCGCTTCGAAAGTCCACGTCGTCTCAAATTGGTGCCCAGGCTGACCTTTCTTGCCTCCCACCATGGAATAACCGATCCGTTCCAACTTCACGACCTCCTTAAAAACGCCCTGACTCGGATAGTCCGTTCCATCGGGCCCGTGCATCGTCATCTCCCATTCTCCCCCCGGTCGCACTTCCATCTTACGAATCGTGGTGCTGAAGCCTCGTGGCCCCCACCATCGCACGATCTGTTTGGGATCGGTCCAGGCTTTCCAGATGAGTTCGCGCGGTGCATCGAACTCTCGCGTGATTACAATTTCCCGATCCGCGATATTTTCGGAATGGGCAGCTTTTGCGTTGGTCACAATTTCTCTCCTCAAAACGCTTCCCCTACGCAGGTGTCTTGTTCTGCGACCTGCGGCGCTCTGCCCCACGTTTCTTCTCCCTACGCTTCAAATCGTGAAGATAGTCGCCCAAACGATCGAAACTCTCTTCCCAGAATTGCCGATAACCTTCCACCCAGTCGGCCACGTCCTTTAGCGGACCGGCCTCGAGCAGGCAGGGCCTCCATTGCGCCTGGTGGCCCCGCGTAATCAGGCCCGCGCGTTCGAGCACCTTCAAATGTTTGGAGATGGCCGGCAGGCTTATGTCGAACGGCTGAGCCAGTTCCGTTACCGAAGCCCCGCCGGAAACCAGCCGCGCGAGTATGGCGCGCCGGGTGGGATCGGCCAGTGCCGCCATCGTCATGCTGAGTCGATCGGAGGTCATATTGTATTTAACCTACTGGTTAAATATAGCGATTCCCCTCCCGCTGTCAACTATTTTCTTGAATTCCCACACCACGGAATCGCCGCCGCAGTCCGGTTCAACTGCGCTAACCTGCCGTCCAATTACGCAAAGCCTTCGACTTGAGGCCTAGCACAAATCCCTGCAAACACATGCCATCGGCGCCCCTGAACTTGACCCATCCCCTTTCCAGCCCTAAAATAGACGTTTCACCGTGATCCAATTTTTTGATTTGCTGCATTCATCTCCCAGCCCAGTGGCCACCCGCTGGGCTGCGCTGTTTCCAGGCGTTTTCTCTCTAGTTCCAATGCGCTGGTCCCGCCGCAACCAATTTAAATACACGAGGCTCCCATGATTGATGGTCCGATCCCCGAAGCGCTCACTTTCGACGACGTCCTTCTCCTCCCGGGCAAATCCTCCATCCTGCCCACCGAAGTGGACCCCACCACGCAATTCACGCGCAAACTCGCCATCAACATCCCCCTCGCCTCCGCCGCCATGGACACGGTCACCGAATCGCGCCTGGCCATCGGCATCGCCCGCCAGGGCGGCATCGGCATTATCCATCGCAATTTCCCCATCGACCGTCAATTCGAGGAAGTCGACCGCGTCAAGCGCTCTGAATCCGGCATGATCGTCGACCCCGTCACCATCTCTCCCGACATCACCCTCCGCCAGGCCCTCGACATCATGACCAAGTACCGCATCTCCGGTCTCCCCGTCACTCGCGGCACTCGCCTCACCGGCATCCTCACCAACCGCGACCTCCGCTTCGAAAAAAATCACACCCAGCTCGTCGGCCAAGTCATGACCAAGGACAATCTCGTCACCGTCCCCGTCGGCACCACCCTCGATGAAGCCGAAAAAATCCTCCAGAAGCACCGCATCGAAAAACTTCTCGTCGTTGATCAGGACTTCAACCTCAAGGGCCTTATCACCGTAAAAGACATCCAGAAAAAACTGGAATATCCCCGCGCCGCCAAAGACGACCACGGTCGCCTCACCGTCGGCGCCGCCGTCGGCGCCACCGGTGACTTCCTCGAACGCGCCGTCGAAATGGCCAAAGCCAAAGCCGACGTGCTCGCCATCGATACCGCCCACGGCCACACCGAACGCGTCATGGAAGCCATCAAGGCCATCCGCCGCCGCCTCCCCGAAATGCAAATCGTCGCCGGCAACGTCGCCACCTACGAGGCCGCCAAGGATCTCATCGCCCTCGGCATCGACGGCCTCAAGGTCGGCATCGGCCCCGGCTCCATCTGCACCACGCGCATCGTCACCGGAGCCGGCGTTCCGCAAATCACCGCCATCCTCGAAGCCTCCAAGGCCGCGAAAGGCACCGACGTCCCGATCATCGCCGATGGCGGCATCAAGTATTCCGGCGACATCACCAAGGCCATCGCCGCTGGCGCATCCTGCGTCATGATCGGCAGTCTTTTCGCCGGCACGGAAGAAGCTCCCGGCGAGACGATTCTTTATCAGGGCCGTACTTTCAAGTCCTATCGCGGCATGGGTTCCACCGGCGCCATGGAGCAGGGCTCCGCCGACCGCTACTCGCAGGAAGGCGCCGAGCGCGGCAAGTCCGTCCCCGAGGGCGTTGAAGGGCGCGTCGCTTACAAAGGCCCGCTCAGCGGCCTCACTGATCAACTTGTCGGCGGCCTCAAAAGCGGCATGGGCTACGTCGGCGCACGCACGCTGAAGGAACTCACCGAGAAAAGCAAATTCGTGCGCATCACTGCCGCTGGCCTCCGCGAATCCCACGTCCACGACGTGGTCATCACCAAGGAAGCCCCCAACTACCGCATGGAATAACTTGGAGGCCCCGCCCGCCGCCGCGGGGGCCGTTCTTCTCCGCCATCTCTGCTCTCTTCCTTTGTGAACTCTTTGTTAAATCCCCTCTTTCTTCTCGCCTCTTCCCGTACAATAGAAAGAGAAAACAATCTTGCCAATGCCCTCCTCCGAACCCTGGCGCAACCCTCGCCCCGCACCCAATTTCGACGAAGTCCGCCACCGCGTCCCTCCCAAATCTCTAATCCCCGCGTGGCTCCGCGCCTGGTGGCCGGCCCTACTTTGGGCCGCCATGATCTTCTTCGCCTCCTCCGACACTTTCTCCTCCACGCACACCAGCCATTTCATCGAACCCTTCCTCCGCTGGCTGCTTCCCTCCGCCTCCGACGACCTCATCGACACGCTGCATTTCTTCATCCGCAAATGCGCCCATTTCGGCGAATACTTCATCTTCTATTTCTTCCTCTATCGAGGCATCCGCGGAGCCCGTCACGGCTGGCACTGGTCCTGGGCTTTCTACGCCTGGTTCATCGCCGCCGCCTACTCCGCTCTCGACGAAATCCACCAATCCTTCGTGGCCTCGCGCACCGCTTCCGCCTGGGACTCGCTCCTCGACTCCACCGGCGCCTTCGCCGCCCTCCTAATCCTCTTCCTCTACTACCTCCTCTTCCGCCGCACCCGCCCCGCCGGACAATTTCCGCCCGCATAGCGGCCAACTTCAAGTGGCCAAGCTCTCTTCTCCGTTGCTTTCCTACCTCGAATGAACTAGAAACAACCATCGTCACCACCAACACAAATTAGAAATAGGAATCGCCTCCGATGAAAATCTCCCGAACACTCCTTCTCTTTTCCTTGCTCTTGCCGGTCCTCGCCATCCCGCAATCCTCCGCTCCGCCCACAACCCTCAAAGCCGTCAAATTCGGCAAACTCTGGGACGCTCGCGGCAAACTCTGGACCAACGCCATCGTCCTCATCCAAGGCGACAAGATCGCATCCGTCACCTCCGATCCCTCCGAAATTCCCCCCGGCGCGCAAGTCATCGACCTCTCCAAATTCACCGGTCTCCCCGGCCTCATCGACGTCCACACCCACATGACCATGTACACCGACGAAACTCCAGGCCAGCCCATGCTCAAGCAGCTCACCGCCAATCCTCCCGCCGTCGAAGTCTTCCTCGCCCGCAAAGGCGCGCTCCGCACCCTCGAAGCCGGCGTCACCACCGTCCGCGACCTCGGCTCCGATCAATACATGGATATCGCCATGCGTGATCTCATCAACCACAGCGAAATGGTTGGCCCGCGCATGTTCGTCTGCGGCTACGGACTCTACGTCACCAACACGCCTTACAAGCCCGGCCTCAATCCTCCCGCTGGCGGCATCGCCGATGGCATCCCTGAAGTTCTCCGCGCCGTCCGCCAGCAAATCGCCGCCGGCGCCGACGTCATCAAGCTCTACGCCTCCACTGGCACCGACGACGACGTCACCGGCTTTGAAACCTACTCCTACGACGAAATCAAAGCCGCCGTCGACGCCGCCCACCAGTTCGGCAAAAAAATCGCTATCCACTCTTACGGACCCGACGGCGCGCGCGACGCCGTCCGCGCCGGCACCGATTCCCTCGAGCACGCCACCGACATGGACGAAGCCACCATCCAGGAAATGGTCCGCCGCGGCATCTTCTACGTCCCCACCATCGACCACAATCGCTACTACATTGATAACGGCGACAAAATCGGCTACGTCGCCGGCTACAAGGAAAAACTTCAGGCCTTCATCCCGCGCAATCTGGAAACCGCGCGCAAAGCCTTCAATGCCGGCGTGAAATTCGCCATGGGCTCCGACGCCATCTACACCATGTTTGGGGAAAACACTCGCGAACTCGGCTGGTTCGTCAAAGCCGGCATGACTCCCGAGCAAGCCCTGCGCACCGCCACTACCAACGCCGCCGAACTCCTCGGCAGGCCCAACGAACTAGGCGCCGTCGCTCCGGGCTATTTCGCCGATCTCGTTGCTGTGGATGGCGATCCGCTCTCCAACATCGATGCCGCCATCCACCGGGTCCGTTGGGTCATGAAATCAGGCTCCGTCGTGGTCGACAAGACCTCCGCGCCTCCCAAGTAGCAAGTCCATTCTTGGCCGTATTCTTCTCTGCGCCCTCTGTGTCTCTGCGTTCCATTTTCCTTCAGCCAGTTCCAGATATACCCAGTCAGGACATTTCTTCATCCAATGAATGTCCGTAAATCCCGCGGGCATCAGGAATTCACCGTGCGCTCACGCATCGCCACCGCCATCGTCGTAATCCAGTCCATCCTCCTCCTGGTCCATCTGTTCATCTACCAAACCTGGATCGCTCTCACCGGTACGCCCCGCCAGCCGTGGCTCCTCATCCTCCAAATCGCTTTCGCGATTCTCTCCGTCAGCTTTCTTTCCTCCTCGTTGCTGGCGCACCGCTTCTTCAATCGCTCCATCCGCGCCTTTTATCGCATCGCCAGCATCTGGCTCGGCTTCGTGAATTTCGCCTTCGCCGCCGCCGGCCTGGCATGGATCGCGGTCGCACTCACAATTATTCTTAATCTGCCCTTCGGCCAATCGGAGATCGCTTTCTTTTTCTTCGGCCTCGCGCTCTTCGCCACCCTCTACGGCATGGCCAACGCCGCCACTCTCCGCATCAATCGCATCACCGTAAAACTCCCCGGCCTGCCCGCTTCCTGGCGCGGACGCGTCGCCGCCCTGGTCACCGACACGCATCTCGGCCACATTAAGGGCCGCGGATTCATCTCCCGCATCGTCACCACCCTCCGGCAGCTCCGCGCCGACGTGGTCTTCATCAGCGGCGACATGTTCGACGGCACCCACGTTGACGCCCACCGCCTCGTCTCTCCCTGGCGGCAGCTCGCTCCCAAATTTGGCTCCTACTTCGTCACCGGCAATCACGACGAATTTTCCGACCCATCCGAATATCTCGACGCCATCCGCAGTTCCGGGGTCCGCGTCCTCCACAACGAAACTGTCGATCTCGACGGCCTGCAAGTCCTCGGCGTCGCCTATCACGATTCCGCGAATCCCGAGCGTTTCCACTCCATCCTCGCCAACGCCGATCTCGACCGCACCCGCGCCAGCGTCCTGCTCTCTCACGTTCCGCACAGCCTGCCTATTCCTGAAGAACGCGGCATTTCCCTGCAGCTCTCCGGGCACACCCATGGCGGCCAGATCTTTCCCTTCACCTGGTTCACTTCGCGCATCTTCGGCGCCTACACTTACGGCCTCAAACGCTTCGGCGATCTCCTCGTCTACACTTCCAGCGGCGCCGGCACCTGGGGCCCTCCCCTTCGCGTCTGCACCGCTCCCGAAATCGTCCTAATCCACTTCGAATAATCTGTTCGTTACTCGGCGTCCATTTACAGCGGCGGGACTAGCTCCGCCCTCTTCGTGACACAGCGATTCCTTGCTTCCCCATCGCAGCGCCGGAGGCGCGACAGACGCTAGCCCACTGCGTAAGCGGGGGGTTCCAAAGCTAAACATGCTCCCAGCCCCGAAGGGGCGGCACACTCCTTCGCTCCACGGCCTCAGGCACGCACAACAATCGATGAAACCGGAGACCGGGCACGGCGGCAACCGAGGACAGGCGTTACGCGTTACGCGTTACGCTTTCCGCTTCTTTCTCCTCGTTTCCTGCTTACTGATCGCTGATTACTGTTTTCCTCGGACGGGTTCCCTTCGTCAATTCACGGAGCCTTTTTCGGACTGTCCTTCAGAAGTCCCAGCCGCATCAGGCTCTCAGCGGTGGCCACGATGGCCTCTTCGTTCGAACGCGGCGTCCAGCCCAACACCCGCCGGGCCTTTTCATTGGTGCCGTTCTTCCACTTGCCAAGCTCCGGTAGGATGAGTTTCACCATCGGATCGCGCAGTGCCGCGAGGCGTACCATCCAGTTGGGGAGTTGCCGCGTGGGCACTCGTTTGGCCGCCGCGCCCATGTGGCTCTTCAGCGCCTTGGCGATGTCCAGCATGGACATAAAATCTCCCGCGACGCCCAGGAAGCGCTCCCCTTTGGCCGCGGGATTCGTCATCGCCCGGATGTGCAAGTCGGCGACGTCGCGCACATCCACCACGCCGAAATAGAGCTGCGGCGCGCCGGGCATCGCCCCGTCCATCATCTTTTTCACCAGCAGGATCGACGTCGCGTAGTCCGGCCCCAGCACCGGGCCGAACACCCCCACCGGATTGACCACCGAAAGCTCCAGGCCGCCGCCTTCCCTGGCCATGAACTCCCAAGCCGCGCGTTCCGCCAGGGTCTTCGATTTCGTATACGCGGCTACGTCATCTCCGTTAAGGTCCGTCCAGTCGGCCTCGGTGAACGGTGTCTTCCGTACCTTATGGCCATAGCCGATCGCCGCGAACGACGAGGTCAGCACTACTCGCTTCACGCCCACGTCGCGCGAGGCCCGCAACACGCGCAGCGTGCCTTCCCGCGCCGGCACAATCAGCTCGTCCTCGTGCTTCGGGAAGCTCGAAGGCAACGGCGACGCCACGTGCAGCACATACTCGCAGCCGGCCACAGCTTCCCGCCACCCCGCGTCGTTCGTCAAATCCGCGGCGACGAATGACAAGCGATCTCCCCGCTCAGCGCCGGCCTGCTTAAGTAGAGCGCGCACGTCACCCTCGCGCGCAAGGCTCCGCACGGTAGTCCGCACCTGATGCCCCGCAGCCAGCAGTTGCAAAATAGTGTGGGTGCCAATAAATCCCGAACCGCCAGTAACCAGAACTGTGCTCATCGCCGCCCTCTTCGCAACTCGGAACTCTCTTTCGAAACTTCCCAACAAAATTAGATTGCCCGAACTTTCAATCGGTTAGTTAGCGCACCAAGCGCGGGCCACGGCTGCCCTAACAAATTCCTCACGAACTCCTCAGGACTTTTCAAAGCCCCCTCTCCGATTCTGTTTCAAGGGGAGGCAGGATCTCTTCCGTCCTGGCAAGCAACGATGTCGCTCACTATATTTCTAGCGCTTTGCGTTCTGGGTCTCGACTTCATGTTCTACTTCCTCTTCAAGTTGACCTTCAGCGACAGGCGCAGCCTCATTGCCCGCAGGGTAGCCGCGCAAAGGGTCGCCGCTCGCGCCGAATCCGCAGGACTATTTTTCGTCCCTGCCAACAAACCCACTCCAGCCCGCCAGGACCCCGGCCACTCCCCCACCCTGCGTGTCTCTAGCACCGACACAACCAAGCTCTTCCCGCCCAACCCCTGCCACACCCGCATAGCGTGACCGGGTGCCGCACGTTTACTCCTGAGCCCGCCGAAAAGCCTTCTCTTTTATGGGCGCGGGTTTTTCCACTCCTCTTCTCCGCTTCCTGTTATCTGATCGCCGATTACTGATATCCTCCATTCCCGAACTTCCAACTGCAGACTTACGGCTCGGCGCCTTTGGCTGTACACTTTAGCTGACGAGGTGACTGGACATGCCCGGCGTCATCATTAAGGATCCCAATATTCTCGGCGGCGAGCCCGTATTCAGCGGCACCCGTGTCCCTTTCAAAATCCTTACAGAATATCTGGAAGGCGGCGACACTCTGGACCAGTTCCTGGAGCAGTATCCCAGCGTCAGCCGCGAACTCGCCATCGCCGCCATCGAGGAAGCCAGACTCAGCCTCGTCGCCCAGCTCAAATGAAAGTTCTGCTTGATGAGTGCGCACCCAAGGCACTCAAGAGAGTCCTCACAGATCACGGTCACGAGTGCCGCACCGTTCAAGAAGCAGGCTGGTCGGGGAAGCAGAACGGTGAACTCCTAAGTCTGGCGGACACAGTGCTCGACGTCCTGGTTACGGTGGATACAAATCTACGGTACCAGCAAAACCTCACGGGTCACAAAATCGCTATTGTAATTCTTCAATCGGCGTCCAATCGTCTCGATCACCTCCAGCAATACTTTCCCAACTGCGTCCAGGCGCTAGAGATAATTAGGTCCGGAGAGGTGGTCCAAATCGGCGCTCCGGCGTGAACTGGTCGCCCGGCGGACAACTTCTCTGCTTCTCAAATCTCATTGACCACATCGGGTGCCGCACGTTTGCTCCTTAGCCCGCCGAACGGCCTCCACTTTCAAGGGTGCGCGCCGTTTGCGCCCGCCGTATTTTGGAGGGCGGTTTTTCTCCCTCCGCCCCGCCGTGGCCGACTCTTCGTGCCGTTCGCGAAGGCTGGGTCCGCGCTTCTTCTTCGTCCTCCTCTTCCCTCCTGCTAGCTGCTCGCGGATTACTGATATCCACCGCCCCCCCACGAATGCACATGCGAAACGCGAACTCCCCGGAAAACTCTCGCAAGCTCAAATCCAACCGTCATGTTCAGGTCGATCAAACGAAGCAGGGACCGCCGGTTCGAGCCCCAGTACCCACTTCTCCGGTTACCGCGTTAATCGGGACTCCGGATGAAATCTATGCTATTTAGTTGAGGAACAAGACAAGCTCATATTAGGTGGTGCGAACCCTCCTCGCGACAACTCTGGACCGCCAACTGAGCATCCAACCCGGCGGGCCTATCCGCCGCAAGGAGCCTGGTCATGTTCATCCGAACTCGTGCGTCTCTGGTCTCCCTGGTCCTGGTGGTCTATAGTTTCGCTTGGTTCGGTTCTGTCCGCGCCCAGGAGAAAGATGAACATGGTCTGCCTTTCAAAAGTCAGGTGGACCTGGTTTCAGTTTACTTCACCGTGCGTGACCATCAGAAACGCCTGATCTCCGATCTGGACCAGAGCTCCTTCAGTGTTTCGGAAGACAGCCAGCCGCAGGCCATCAAGTTTTTTGCCCGCCACAGCGACGTAGTTCTCAACGTAGGAGTCCTTCTAGATACGGGCACTAATATGGCGTGGCTTCTCGGGCAGGAGGCGGAGGCGTCGAAGATGTTCCTCAGGCACGTGGTGAGGCCCACGGACCTTGGCTTCCTGGTGAGCTATGCTTCGCGCGTGGAAACAGTGCAATTGCCGACGTCCGACATAAGGCTCTTGAGGGAAGCAGCCGATTCCATCGGGAACGGAGCAGCGGCCATCGGACTCCCCGACAGGGACACGCCTCTGGAGCCGAGAATCTCCCTGCCAGGCGGAGGCACCGTTGGGATCAATGGACGGCGCATTGACGAGAACCGCACCGCTCATTTGTATGATGCGATTCGAGTCTCGACACACCGCTACCTTGAGGGTGAGGTGGGTCGCAAGGCCGTTGTGATTGTCGCCCTTTCCGGTGATGCACACAGCGAGTCCACCTTGCAGGATGCTCTGGAAGCCTTGCTTCAGAATGACGTGATCGCCTACGTTCTCCAGATTTACGACGCCCCGAAACACGACAACTGCGACGTGCGCCACATCTACGAAAAAGACAGCGACGGAGAGCCTTTGCTCAAAAAGCTTGCGGAAGCCACCGGCGGGCGAATGCTGGAAGTTAAGGGAATCGACAAACTGGAAGCCGCGCTCGACGAGATTTCCGAGGAACTGCACCAGCAGTACAGCTTGGGTTACTATCCGCAAAACAGGAACTGGGACGGCAAGTTTCGCAAGATTCAGATTTTCGCCGCGGAGAGAGGCTTCAAGATTTACGCGCGTAAGGGTTATTACGCCAACCCACCGGCACCAAAAGTGGCCGCCGCGCAGTAAGCACTTCCGCTGCATTACCTGCGAAAATGTGGGTTAACAGCCTGGTAAGTCAGCTTACCCGGTCAGGTTCGCACTAAAACCCACCTTTCCGATTTGCGCGCGTTAATCGGGACTTAGATGTAGACTTTTATGAATCGCTGATGCTCCTTGAGGACAACTCACGTGCTATTTACCGGATTGACGATAACATTTCTCATGGAATTTCTTTTCGGTCTTTGGCTCACTTCTCCCTTGCTGTTGAGTCTCGCGGCAGCCGTAACAGTGCTGGGACAAGTGGCCGGAAAGAAGGAAGGATGGTCGCGATTCGATAGTTTCTACTGGTCGTTTATTACCGCAACAACTGTTGGATACGGAGACGTCCGGCCTACAAAACGATTGGCGAGGGTTCTCGCTATCGTGATCGCTCTGCTCGGGTTGACGTTTACCGGAATTTTAGTTTCCGTGGCTGTTCACGCTGCTACTATCGCTCTTGCGGCACACGATGCCGCGGTGAAATCCCGGTGATGTGGGTACTAGGAGCAACTTCTCCGGTAACCGGCTTACCGGACATGTTCGTACTAAAACCCACATGTCCGAGAACCGCGTTAACCAGGCATTTTCAGTCTTGGAGTACGACGGCCCTCTATCACACAATTGTTCGTCATAAGCTATGACTGTGGTTTGGCGTCTGATTCTGAATGTGCTCGCGACCACCATCCCCAGACAGCGATGATTGCCGAGGCCGCAACTGTCAGTTCGGCCCATAAGAAGGAAAGATAGTCTCCAAGAACGCCTACAGGAGGAACGCTGGGTTGAATATTTCGTAGAGCTGGAACTCCGAAAATCAGGGAGATCGACAAGGAAAGGGGCAGTAAGTCCAAACGCTTTCCTCTTGCGATTGCCTTCAGGGCCATCGCCAGAACGCTACTCGCCAACCCTATCATCAGGAACATTACGAGCCCAGAAACTACGATCAAATTATCGGGACGTCTCAACATCAATTCGATCGTTTTGAATTTCACTTCACTGTTCTGAGACATCCGCCCATCGAATTTCATTCCGGGGATCGAAGCTGACATCGAAATTGCGACTGGGACCTGCACGTTACGCAGTAATGTGATTTCGCCAACTGCTAACTCGGCAGGCTGGGATTTCGATTTCTTCTTTTTTTGATCTTTTGACGGAGCTGGACGCGGCCGAACTGGTACCTTGGTCACCACGGGCGTGGTCATGAAAAAGGACAGGGTCGTCGTGTATCGGTCCAGCGGATACCTATTGATGTCTCCCTGCAAAGAGAAGGTTGCTTCAAGCGGATTCATCCGCTTTCCCTTTGGAAACTCATATTCCTGTTTCCCGTGAATATTGTTTATCAGAAGTCTTAAGTCGGTTCGTGGGGTCACTTCGTCTTCAGCGACTTTCCCGGTGGGTTGGAACTCCAGGTTCGCGGTCAGCTCCCGGGCGGCTGGATTCACACTGATAACCGTCGCAGAAATCAGGACAGCGTCGTCGAGGCCAGCCTCTTCCTGCAAATGCAGCGATCGCCGGCCGCCCTCGCCAAGATTTCGCCAGACAGTACCACTAAAGAAGATCACGAATGTGAGCAAAATCAATAGCACCCATAGGTTGCGTTTGTTCTTCATCTTCTTCCTTGCAATGCACTCCCCTAGCTTCGCGGTCTAGGGACTCGAAATTACTGCGAGGAACGCAAAAGGACAATGCCGTTCGACACACACGACGAATGTACCGAACATGCCTGGTTAGTCGTGCCGGCTTACCGGTAACTTGGGTACTGGGACCCAACTTTTCCGGCACACGAGTTAACCGGGCACTATCTAAGTAGCTGAGAGGAAAGTGTTGCTCTATCGGCTTAGCCGAGCGCACATCTGTTACTTTTGACACTTCCGTCCATTTCGCCACTCAGACAGGCTGGATTTGCAGATACGTGAACGCAAATGATGAATCGGCCAAGAATCCTCTCGTTCTTCGTGACCCTGCTGTTTGCTGCCGGTGTGGCGAGCGGTCAGAGTGTAGCGAAGAACGATCCGGACCCTACGGTATCCCAAAAGCGTGCGAACAGTTGCGTCATCGCCAAATCGACGCTCCTGAACTTTGTGGTATGGAGCCGAGACCGGCAACGTTTTCATGAGGTGCCCATTTCGCAATTGCCAGGTAGCCAAGCCTTCTTTTTCGTTTCACGCATGACGATCGATGCGGACGGCGCTCCCAATGCTTATGATCCCGACGATACCGGGCTCGATGACCTCGCGAATGCCGGCGGGCCAACCCATTGGGACGGGATCATTACCGACCGGGAGGGTAATCCCTTGGTTCAGGGAGAGAGCGATCCTTTTCCCGGTTACTATATCTCTTGCACATCGCTTTCAGACCAAAACAAAAAGCTCACAGACCCAACGCGATATGTGGATGCGTCGAAGATCCCCTACATAGTGCTCCCGAACGATTTGGCGGAGCGCGCAGGGGCACGGTTGGGAGATTTCGCCGTGGTCATGAACCTCTGGAACGACAAATCGTCCTATGCCATCTATGCGGATATCGGGACAATGGGTGAAGGCTCGATTGCGTTGGCAGATAACCTTGGGATTTGGTCTGACGCGCGCCGAGGAGGGCAGTCTGATGGGATTCTGTATCTGGTGTTTCCCGGTTCGGGCAACCTGGAGCCACGAACCATCGATGAAATCCAGAGCGAGGCCGAAAAGCTGCTGCATGATTGGGGCGGAATCGAGAAGTTAGCTTCATGCGGGGAGAATCACAATCCGGCCGACACGACGGTGACCCGACCGTCAGAGAGTCTCTTCATCGCTCCCGGGCCGCCTGAAGGAGCTGTGACTGAAGCCAATGCTAAGGCGAGAATCCAGTTCGACATTGAAGTCTCACTTTTGCTGAGAACCGCCGAGAGCGCAAATTCTAACATCAAGCCGGGCGAGTAAAATACTTTCTAGTGCCTGTTAAGTCGACTTATCGGGAGCTAACCCTCGAAATGGTTATTCCTTCTCGGATTCTTCGGCAACCCACGGGCGCTGCTTTGCTCGTTGCTGTTGCCATACGGCCTTATTTAGTGGAACTTATTTAGTGGAACGCAAGAGTGCCATCGGACCAATACGGCACTACGATTGGGACGGTCCGCAGCGGCGGCAGCTCTTTATTCAGTGGACTATCCGGTTTGTCAGGGTCCGGGAACCACATAGACGTGGAAGAAATGGGTGAGTTCGGATCATTGGCGTCCAACTCAGCA
Organism: uncultured Acidobacteriota bacterium; assembly: GCA_963781995.1. Taxonomy (GTDB): domain Bacteria; phylum Acidobacteriota; class Terriglobia; order Acidiferrales; family UBA7541; genus Acidiferrum. The sequence goes on from CAWAHR010000002.1 coordinate 1,337,875, forward strand.
GGATCTTTCATCGGCAAGAAAAACATCACATGGCAAAGATTGTGATTGCCCAAATGGCTAAGGTATGCATCCTTAGACATCATATAGGTCATTGCCCCCGGCTCCACCGGCGGAATCTCCTTCTTCGCATACGCCTCTTGAATACCCGCGATGCGCTCTTTTACAGAGGTCACTCCAGCCAGCGTCATTTGCGTCAGCTTGTGACAAATCGGCAGGATCGACCGCACGGCCGCTGGATTGAGGCAAGTCGCCCCTCTCTGCTTCGGACTCCAGACGTCATAAAAGTCAATGCTGTCCGCCCATGACCGCCCCACCAGGCACACAAAACCATTCGAACCTTTGACCGCTGTTTCCCAGCCTTTGGGCGTCAGCACCAAAACAGACGCATCCTTCGAAATGCCCTCCGGAGCGGCGCTTCGCGCCAGCGCGATTTCCGCATTTGGGTCCATTAGATACTGTGTAATCGGCAGCATCTTCGGATAGGGCCTTTCTGCATCCTGTGCCATCGCTTGGTACGCCGTACCGAGCACAACAAGCAGTGCGAAGCTTTTGATTGCGATGGCACCAACGTTCTTTTTCCGCATTGTTTTCCTCCTCGAGGATGGGCTTTTTTCTGTCAGACCGTCTGGGTTGCCTTGCCCTCACTATATGGACGAACGGCCCAGACCGAATTCGACAAAGCATCCAAGAAATTTTCCGGCCTCTGCTTCGCAGTTTCCTCCGAATAGGTCCTGATTAACGCTTACCGGACATGTTGGTCCTAGTACTCCACTTGCCCGGCGGGGGCGCACCCTCGGTACTCATAGTCTTCCCGGCTGGCCTTTGCGTTTCTTGCAAAAGGTAGGTGCTGGGTGATTCCCCGTCTTCATCTTCGCTGCCCGATTACGGATCGCTGTTTACTGCTATCCCTTTCCTTTCTCCTCTCCCCGTTACCCTTTCGCAGCAAAATCGTATCAGTACTATTGAATACCATTGATTCTTTGTTACTATCACGATACAATGCCTCATGTTCGCGCGGGGAGAACTCTCTCTACACACCGCGCCTCTTCCCGCCCCAAAAATCCCCGCCGCTAAGTCCTGTGTTTCGGTCACTTCAAAACTGATAGAAAACGAACGACTTCAACTCCTTTCTTTCGGTCACTTACGAAAAACAGGGGGGAGGGGGAGTCACCAACTAGTACAGACAGCCGAAGTCTGCCCCGCTTGCAACCCCTCGCAAAACAGATTGCAAATCGCCTGTTTGCCGGAGAAGATGGCCCAACCCTTGATGCCCACTTCCCGGCCAGCCGAGCGCACCCGCATTCCCGGCAATCTGCTGATCGTTCTCCTGCTGCTGGCCATCTCCGTCTTCATCAACTACGTCGACCGTGGCAACCTCTCCATCGCCGCGCCCGTGCTGAAAGACGAGTTGGCCATCTCCGCCGCGCAACTCGGCGTCCTGCTCTCTGCATTCTTCTGGACCTACGCAACCCTGCATCTTTTCTATGGCTGGCTGGTCGACCGCCTGAACGTCAACTGGATCTTCGCCGCCGCCTTCTTCCTCTGGTCCGCGGCAACCGCCGCCACCGGACTGGTTCACGGTTTTGCCGCCCTCTTCGTCCTGCGCCTGCTCCTCGGCATGGGCGAGGCGGCGAGCTATCCTTCTTACAACAAAATCCTGGCCCTCAACTTCAGCGAAGAGCATCGCGGTCAGGCCAACTCCATCCTGGCAAGCGGGCTGCTGCTGGGACCGGGTTTCGGCATGTTGTCCGGCGGGCTGCTGATGGCCCGCTTCGGCTGGCGCCCGTTTTTCATCGTCCTTGGGCTCGCGAGCCTGCTATGGATTCTTCCCTGGCTGAAGTGGATGCCGAAAAAGCAATATGCGGCGCAAGTGGATTCGGCGGGCGCGCCCAATCTACTGGAATTTTTTCAGTTCCGCTCCGCTTGGGGAACTTGCATCGGCCTTTTCTGCGGCAACTACGTCAACTATTTCCTGATTACCTGGCTGCCGTTTTTCCTGGTGCGCGAACGCCACTTTTCTATGGAGACGATGGCCAAGATCGGAGGGATGGCTTACCTCCTCGGCGCGGTCGCCTCCGCGCTTTCCGGTTGGCTCTCGGATCGCTGGATTGCCGCCGGAGCAACCCCCACCCTGGTTCGCAAATCGTTTACCGGCGGAGGCATCGCCCTCGCCGGGATTTTCCTGGGGCTTGCGCCTATCAGTGGTCCGATCCTTTGCATCGCCGCGGTCATCTTGGGCGTCATTTTCTTCGGCGCGGCCGCTTCCAATCTCTGGAGCATCACGCAAACCTTGGCCGGACCCCGCGCCGCCGGGCGCTGGGCTGGTTTCCAAAGCTTCTTTGGAAATATGGCAGGCATCGTGGCCCCCGCGCTCACCGGATTCATTCTCCAGCGCACCGGCCATTTTCTCTGGGCATTCGCGATCTTGGTGATTTTTGCGCTGGTCGGCGCCGCTTCCACCGTTTTCCTCGTCGGCCGCGTCGAGCCGGTCACCTGGAAGGGCAAACCCATCCCCGCCGCAGCCTCCAGCTAGCCCGGGTGTGCCGAATGCGCGTGAGAGTTGTACTATGATGACTGCTTCGAGCGCGACTCGGAAAGTTCAATCCAGCAGCCTGCGGGTCAACGGACTACCCGCCCACCGGCGATTCCCCATTCGTCCAACTCGCGAACCTCGACACCAAGGTGGATGCGTGACCCAGAAAATAAAGTTAACCGGGCTCCTCCTGCTGGCCCTAACCCTGTCGGCCTGCTGGAAATCTTCCCCAGCCCGCAAAGCCGAGGATTCCCAGCCTCCCGCGCCCGGCGAAACACACACTCCTGCTCCTGCGGCGGAAGCCCCCGCAACCGAACTTCCAGCGGCGAGCGGCCACGCCGTGAAGACCGAGATGCGCAATGTAATGTTTCACCTCACCGACCAGGCTGCTGTCCACGTCGAAACCCTCTCGGGAGAGTTGTTACCCGCCGGCAAGCGCGAGATGCCCGTTTTTGACGACAAGACCTCGTTTGAAGTGGGGATCGTCAACGGAAGGATATCGATTACTCCGCAAGCGATGGCCTCGCTCCTGAATACTCACGTCTTTGCAAGAAACGATTCGCCGTTCAAAGACATCTCCATCTCGATTGAAAAAGACCGGCTGCTCATCAAAGGGAAGTTGCACACCAAAGGTGACATTCCCTTTGAAACCACGGCGACTCTCAGCACCACTTCCGACGGCCGCATCCGTGTAAGCACTGAAAAACTTAAGGCTATGCATCTGCCGATGAAAGGAATGATGGATAAGTTTGGAATTGAGCTCGGCAATCTGATCAGCACCAGCAAGATTCCCGGCATGGTTACCGATAAGGACGATGTCTTGATGGATTTGGCGGTGCTCTTGCCTCCCCCGCATATCCGGGGAAAAGCTTCTCGGGTATGGATGGAGAATAATGCGATCGTCACCATCTTTGGCCAGGGCGCCCCGTCTGCCGCCACCATGGAGGCGGCCAGTTACATGACCTTCCAGGGAAATCGCGTGCGATTAGGAAAGCTCATAATGGAGGACGCCGACCTCACGGTTTTGAATCTGGATTCCGGCGATGCGATCGATTGGAGTCAGGATCACTACCGCGATCAACTGGTTGCCGGTTATACCAAAATGACACCGAGCTTCGGCCTGCGCGCTTATGTGAAGGATTACGCGAGACTTTCGCGTTCAGCGGGTGCTCCGGCTGCCGCGCCGCCCAAAAACTGAATCATGATGAACAACGCGTGGACACCGCCGTCCGGAGTACGACTCAGCGTCCCGCTGGCATTAACAACGAATGGGAAACGGTCTTCAGGCGCGGAGCCATCGGGAGTGGTGAGGAATTGCGCGAGCCACTGTCGATAGGCAAGGAAGACGTCCGGGTGCGCTAAATACGGTTTTCGTACAGGGGATGGTGTGACGCGCGTCACCGCGATGTTCCGAGTTGGCACCTACATTCTCTTCGATGACCGACCAGGGCAAACCCGACCGTGTCGCCTGGCTTCAGGGACCGTCCGCTCGATGCAGCAATTTGCCCGAGCCGCTGCAAAATCCCTGGCGACTGATTCTCCTTGGGCCCCCCGGAGTAGGCAAGGGCACCCAAGCCGCTCTATTGCACCAGCGCCTGCAAGCGTGCCACCTTTCGACGGGCGACGTGTTTCGGTGTGCCGCCACCCGCGCGGAATGCGACCAGAGCCCGGCGATGAAGGCGGCGCTGCAATACATGCGCCGCGGCGAACTGGTGCCCGATTCGATCGTGTGGGAAATGGTGCTGGAGCGCAGCGGCTGCCTGCGGTGCGGAGGGGGATTTTTGCTGGACGGATTCCCGCGCACGTTGTCGCAAGCAGAATTACTGAAACTTCTGATGGAAAATCAGGGACTAGCGCTCACCGCAGTCGTCAATTACCAGCTGCCGCTGAGCCAAATCGTCGCGCGGCTTAGCGGCCGCCGGACCTGCCAAAAATGCAAAGCGGTTTATCACCTGACGGAACGCTCCCCGCAGATCGCGAACCGATGCGATGATTGCGATGCGCAACTCTTCCAGCGAGAAGATGACCGCCCGGAATCGATCCACATTCGCCTGGAAGACTATGAAAAAAGCACCGCCCCGCTGATCGAATTCTATCAGCATCTCGGATTGCTCATGCCCATCCAGGCCGCAGGATCGCCCGAAGATATTTGCGCACGGACCATCTCCGGCCTTACTGCGCGGCGCGCGACAGGAAAGTCAGCTGGCTAGAATTTCTGTCAGGGATTCCGAGTGGAAGGAAATACGGATCGGCAAACGCACAGTGAGCGTGCCGCCCGCCGCATAGTTCTCGAGGAAATTTCTTAGATCTTGACGCCCCAGAAGCCGGCGTCCGGCTCCGCAAGCGCAATGCCGACTTCCCAAGCTTCATGGCCGCGCCAGACTACTTCTCCCTGCGCGCTGCGGCCGGTCTCCGGCAGCACTAGGCGCACTTGCCGTCGCAGCGGAACGTCCGCGCCCACCACGGCCATGCAGCCGGAATGACTGACGTCCACCGTCAGGCCGTTCGCAGTGCGACGCGCGTCGCCTTCATCCCATTCGAGGCGCAAGCGCATGCTGGCGGTGGCGCGGGGGTGTGAACGCAGGCTGGCCCAGCGCTCCTCCAGCAATTTATTCTGGAAAATCGATTGTTCCGGAGACAATGTGGACATGGGGTACCTCACGGGGGAAATAGCAGCTTGGGGGGCCGAGTTAAAACGTAATCCCGCGGGGCGCTCGCGTCAATGGTACTTAGCTTGAATTTCCACCGCGGCATACCCCGCCCGGCGGAGCCCCTGTTTGGCGCCACTAGGATTTTTGTGAGGCGAAGATGAGAGTTCCCCCGTGTTTGCAAGCAGATCCCAACCAGGCCGCCGGCAACGCCAGGGCGGAAAGGAGCGGACCTGCCAGCCAGCTGGCCGCCCGTTCAGCCGAGCGAGATCCCTGGGCCTTGCCCGTCAACTGGCGGAAGAACAGATTGCGAGTAGGAAATATCTTGTTTAGAGCGCTTTGCGACCAGCCGAGAACGTCGTATTCGAATTCCTGGTGGAGCTCTTCGCGGACTTGGAAGTCGCAGAGCTCGTGAAGCAATCGCAACGAGCGGCGGTTGAAGTGATATAGATGCCTGGGCACATCAAGGTGCAGCCAGTTCTGGCCGAAGGATGTCGCCTGCCAGCCACCGGCGTCGGGAACCGCCACAAATAGCCAGCCATCCGGTTTCAAAAGCCGGTGGATCGAGCGGAGTACTTCCAAAGGCTCGCGCATGTGCTCGAGGCTGTGCCACATGGTGATGCAATCAAATTCTTTGTGGCCCTGAAATGCGGCAAGTTCCGTCGCGACTTCGAAGCCGGATTCTCGCGCGGGCGCAGGATTCATTTCCGTGCCCGAAACTTTCCAGCCTCGTTGGCGCGCGGTCAGGAGGAAAGTTCCTTCACCGCATCCGACGTCGAGAAGGCTTTGCTCGCTTTTCCTGTCTGCTTTGCTTTCGACAAGACCGAGACGCCGCTTGGCGCGGAAGTTGGCGGTGAAACCGTGGCGTCCGCCGTAGTAGGCGCGGTAATAAGGCGCCAAATCCTGGGGTACCGGCTGCGTGATGCCAAGTCCACATCCGGGGCACCTAAGAATGGCGAAGCGCTCGCTGGTGACGTAGTCGTCTACCCGATCGAGATAGGGCTGCAATTTTCCGCCGCAAAGAATGCAGGCTTCGGGAACGCTGCGGGTTTGCGTCATGGTCTTCTATCAGCGTACACGGGAATTGCGGAATGGACATTCAATCTGCGCGAAGCTTTGCGAAAGGCGCACTCGAGGCGGCCGTTACTGGGGCCGCAAAGAAAAAGCCCGCGCCGGGTTTCGGAGCGGGCTGGCGAATTCCTGCGGAGGCGGGCGTTAGCTTTTGGCTTCGACGGCTTCTTCGACTTTGCTCTTTTCTTTCTTTTCCTTTTTCTTGAACTCATAGCCGACAAGTTCAAGGATGGCCACTTTGGCGCCATCGCCGACGCGGATGCCGGCGGGAATGATGCGAGTGTAGCCGCCCGCGCGGTCGGCAAACTTCGGTGCGATTTCGCTGAAGAGCTTTTTCGTGGTGGCCGGGGTCATCAGGTAAGCCGCCGCCTGACGCCGGGATTGCAGGGTGTCGCGCTTGCCGAGGGTGATGATTTTTTCCGCCACTGGGCGCGTGGCCTTGGCGCGCGTGAGCGTGGTGGTGATGCGTCCGTGTTCAAAGAGATTGGTGACGAGGTTGCGCAGGGTCGCGCGGCGGTGCCACGGATTGCGTCCCAGTTTGGATCCCGACTTCAAATGTCGCATGGTGTTCTTACTCCAGTGTTTCTAGCTTCGTTGAAGGGGCCCGCGTTGAACTGCGGGCCCAGCAATTCAATTAAGGGTTATCAGTAATCGGCTCAAGAGTCGCCGGTCTAAAGACCGGCCACTACAGGCCGATGGTTTCGTCGGTGCTTGGCGGGGCGGTCTGGCTCGGGAGCGGCGGCCAGATGATGCGGCCGTGCTCGTCGAACTTCATGCCCAGGCTGAGGCCCATCTTCACCAGTATATCCTTGATCTCGTTGAGCGATTTGCGGCCGAAGTTCTTGGTCTTCAGCATTTCGTTTTCGCTCTTCTGCACGAGCTCGCGGATGGTCTGGATGTTGGCGTTCTTCAGGCAGTTGTAGCTGCGCACGGAAAGCTCCAGCTCTTCGACGGAGCGATCCAGGTGCTCGAGGCGCGGATCGTGAATGATGTCTTGTGGCATCTCCACGTTTTCAGGCGGCTCGTCGATGTTGATGAAGATAATCATGTGATCCTTCACCAGTTTCGCGGCTAGCCCGATGGCGTCCTGCGGGGTGATGGCGCCGTTGGTCCACACTTCGATCATGAGTTTTTCATAATCGGTCATCTGGCCAAGGCGGGCCGATTCGACAGAGTAGTTCACCTTGCGCACCGGCGAGTGAACGCTGTCCACCGGGATATAGCCGATGGGCAGGTCTTCGTCGTAGTTGCGGTCGGCAGCGACGTAGCCGCGGCCGTTCTTGACGCGCATCTCGATCTGCAGCTTGCCGCCTTCGCTGACCGTGGCGATGTACACGGTTTTGTCGAGGACGGCGAAGTCCGCATCTTCCTCGATCTGGGCGCTGGTGACCACGCCGGGCTGCTCAACGTTCAGGTAGATGGTCTTCGGCAGATCGTTGTTCAGCTTGATGGGCACCTGCTTGAGGTTCAGGATGATGTCGGTCGCATCCTCAACCACACCGGGGATCGAAGAGAACTCGTGCAACACGCCCTCGATTTTCACCGCGGTGATGGCCGCGCCCTCGATGGAGCTGAGCAGCGCGCGACGCAGTGCGTTTCCGACCGTGGTGCCCCAACCGCGCTCAAACGGCTGGGCGGAAAACCGGCCATACCGTTCGGTGAGCGATTCGAGTTCCGGCGCGAGACGCTTCGGTTTCTGAAATCCCTTCCACATCGTGTTCCTTCCTTCTGGCCCGAATGAAGCGGGCCCAAACTTTTTTGTAGGCGCCGGGCCTTAGCCCGGCGCGAATGCATGCCCAGCGACGGCCTGGCCGGGTTAAAACCCGGCGCCTACAAACTTACTTCGAATAGAGTTCGACGATCAGCTGTTCGTTGATCGGCGGCGTCTGCATGTCTTCGCGCTTGGGCAAAGCCACGACCTTGGCCTTGAAGCGTTCGCGATCCTGTTCGAGCCACGGCACGGAGTTCTGGCTTTGCGCAACGTTGCGCGCTTCCAGCACCATGGTGTTCTCGTGCATCTTGTCCTTGATCGCCACTTCCTCGCCGACGTTCACCTGGTAGGACGGGATGTTGACCTTCTTCCCGTTGATCCGCACGTGACCGTGGAGGACGAGCTGCCGGGCCTGGGCCCGCGAGGACGCAAGTCCGGCGCGCCACACGACGTTGTCGAGGCGGCGCTCCAGCATGATGATCAGGTTTTCGCCCGTGGGACCCTTGGCGCGCTCCGCCTTGTGAAAATAGTTGCGGAACTGGCGCTCCAACAGCCCGTAGGTGCGCTTGGCTTTTTGTTTCTCACGAAGTTGCAGGCCGTAACCCGCAATTTTCGGTCGCCGTGACTGCCCATGCTGTCCCGGTACAAAGTTACGCTTCTCGATCGCGCACTTGTCCGTGAAGCAACGCAGCCCCTTCAAAAACAGCTTCTGCCCTTCCCGACGGCACAGGCGGCAGACTGCATCTCGATGTCTTGCCAACTTCTGTTCTCCCTTCCCGAATCTTTCTAGCGAACTTTTGAAAACCTTTCTTTCGAGCTTCTGGAATCTTCTTGCGCTAACTTTTGGAAACCCTCAGCCCTAAATGGCCCGAGCTACAATTCTTTGCATCAGACGCGGCGGCGCTTGGGCGGGCGGCAGCCGTTGTGCGGAATCGGGGTGACGTCGCGGATAGCCACGATGTGCAGCCCGGCAGCGGCCAGCGCGCGAACCGCGGATTCCCGGCCGGAGCCCGGGCCCTTCACCTTCACTTCGACGCTCTTCATGCTAAACTGGTCGCGCGCGGCGCTGGCCGCGGTGAGCGAAGCCTGCTGAGCAGCGTAGGGCGTGCCTTTGCGCGAGCCCTTGAAGCCGATGGAGCCGGAGGAGGAATTGCAGATCACGCGGCCATCGGGATCCGTGATGGTGATCTGGGTGTTGTTGAAGGAAGCCGCGACGTGGGCGATGCCATGGGGAACGATGCGGCGCTCCTTCTTCTTCTTGAATTCCTTCTTCTTTTTGTTGCCAGTCGCCGCCGGTTTTGCCGGCTGGGCGTCTGGCGCGGTGTTCTGCTGATCTTTTGCCACGTTTCACTCCATTTCGAAAATTGCGATCATACAGCGGCCGCCTCAGAAGGTGGCCGCTACAAAACCTCAGCCCTTCTTGCCCTTGATCTGCTTCTTGCCGGCGACCGCGCCGCGCCGCGGACCCTTGCGGGTACGCGCGTTAGTGTGGGTGCGCTGGCCGTGAACCGGCAGATTGCGCCGGTGACGAATGCCGCGGTAGGCCTGAATTTCAATCAAGCGGCGGATATTCATCTGGATCTCTTTGCGAAGATCGCCTTCGACGCGGCCTTCCTGCTCGATGACCGTGCGGATGCGGTTGACTTCGTCTTCGGTGAGCTCGCGGATCTTTTTCGTGGGATCCACATTCGCCTTTTCGGCTATGGTTTTCGCGCGCACCTGCCCGATGCCATAGATCGAGGTTAGCCCGACCCAAAGGCGCTTTTGCGGCGGAAGATCAACACCTGCGATACGTGCCATGATTTCTCCTGTGCTGCTGAAACCTGTTGCTTTTATTCGCGCCGGGCTGAAGCCCGGCGCCTACAACTGCCTATCCCTGGCGCTGCTTGTGCTTCGGGTTGGTGCAGATCACCCGAACCACGCCGCGCCGATGGATCACCTTGCATTTGTCACAAATCTTTTTGACGCTCGCCCGAACTTTCATGCTGCCTCGCTTCCGGTAATTCGCGCCAGGCTAAAGCCCGGCGGCTACAAAAGCTTCCGCTATTTATAGCGGTAGACGATCCGGCCTCGCGTCAGGTCGTACGGCGAAAGTTCGACCGCGACCTTGTCTCCCGCGAGGATGCGGATAAAATTCTTGCGCATCTTGCCGGAAACGTGCGCCAGGACCTGGTGCTTGTTTTCCAGCTCGACGCGAAACATCGCGTTTGGCAACGGCTCGATCACCGTCGCCATCACTTCGATGGCGTCCTCCTTGGAGTTGCCAGAGTCGTTTTTCTTCTTCTCTTCAAACGGCTGCTTCGCCATAGGCTCCCAAAAGTCAACAGTCTTTAGTTTAAGTTTTAAGTAAGCCCCGCCGTACTTAAAACTTATCACTCACCACTTAAAACTCTGCTTACCACGACGGCCCGGTCATCTCTTTCGGCCGGGTTAGAATCCACGGACCGTTTGCGGTGACCGCGACAGTGTGCTCGAAATGCGCCGAAGGACTGCCATCGGCGGTTTCCGCAACCCACTCGCCCCGCATCTGCACTTCCGGCCGGCCGGCATTCACCATCGGTTCGACGGCGATGACCATACCTTCCTGCAAACGCGCGCCGCGCCCCGGTTCTCCGTAGTTCGGAAGGTTCGGTTCATCGTGCATCTTGGTGCCGATGCCGTGTCCCACGAATTCCCGCACAACCGAGTAACCGTTCTGCTCGACCCAGCTTTGCACCGCGTGTCCGACATCGCCGAGCCGGTTGCCCGGGCGCATTTTGTCGATCGCGCGATCCAGCGACTCGCGGGTCACATCCAGAAGCTTCTGCAGCTCCGGGCTGATTTTCCCCACGGGCACGGTGACGGCCGAATCGCCATAATAGCCGTCGACTTCCATGCCAAAGTCGATCGAAACAACGTCGCCTTCGCGCAACTTGCGCTTCGGCGAGGGAATCCCGTGAACGATCTCGCTGTTCACCGACGTGCACAACACGCAGGGATACCCGCGATACCCCTTGAACGCCGCCCTGCCGGGCCGGCCGGCGATGATGCCCTCGGCAATCTTTTCGAGGTCCATCGTCGTCACTCCGGGTTTTACTTCGGCCCGAAGCTTGTCCAAGACTTCATGCACCACCTGGCCCGCGCGATACATCTTTTCAAGTTCGGCGGCGCTGCGTAATTGAATCGCCATCTCTTCACCGCGCCCCGCGCATGCCCGCGACCAGTTGCAAAATCTCCCGCTGCACTTCCTCGACGCTGCGGTTGGCGTTGACATCGTGAAGCGCGCCAAACCGCCGGTAATACTGAACCAGGGGCGCGGTCAGCTTCTCGTACGCGTTCAACCTGGGCGCCACCACTTCTTCGCGATCGTCGGGGCGGTGCAGCAATTCGCCGCCGTCGTTATCGCAAACGCCTTCCACTTTCGGCGGGCGCTCATAAATATTATAAATCTCGCCGCCTACTTTGCAGGTCCTTCGCCCGGTCAACCGCTTCATCAGGACCGAGGTCGGAATCACCATGTGAATCACGAACGGCTGCTTGAAGCCCTGCCGCCTCAGCAGTTCACCCAGATACTGCGCCTGAGCGACCGTTCGCGGGAACCCGTCGAACACGAAACCATGGCCACAATCCGGGCGCTCGATGCGTTCCGCGACCATCTTGAGCACCAGCGAATCCGGCACCAACTCGCCCCGCTCCATGATCGGCCTGGCCTTCAGGCCGAGTGGAGTGCCATTGCTGACATGTTCGCGAAGCATGTCGCCAGTCGAAAGATGCGGGATGGCAAACTGCCCGGCCAGCTCTTTCGCCTGCGTGCCTTTCCCGGAGCCCGGAGGCCCCAGAAAAATCACCGCGCGGTCGAGTTTTCCCACGGGACGCTCTTCCAGCGCCACGTTGCTCTCCCTTAACGACGCCCGCGCAGACGGCCCTTGCGCGCAAAGCCTTCGTAATTGCGCATGACGAGTTGTGCCTCAAGCTGCTGCACTGTATCCATCGCCACGCCCACCACGATCAGGAGCGAGGTACCGCCGAAATAAAACTGCACACCCAGACCGTTCAAAATCCATTGCGGAAAGTGCCGGTCAAACCAGTCGCCACCCAGGAAGTATGGAAGGTGGTTCAGGTGGATACCGGCGATCATCCATTCGGGAAGCAGGCAAACCAGCGCCAGGTAAATCGCGCCGATAAACGTGAGCCGCTTCAAGATGGTGCTGACATACTCCGAAGTGGTACGGCCGGGACGAATGCCGGGAATGAAGCCACCATTCTTGCGCATGTTGTCCGCGAGCTCGGTCGGGTTGAAAACGATGCCGACGTAGAAGAACGCGAACAAGATGATCATCGTGATGTACACGACGGTGTAAAGAGGCTCGCCCCATTTCAGCTTGTCGGCGATGGCTTTCACGAACGGCCAGCGGGTGCCCAAAACGAGCGCCGCGGTGGCGGGAAACGCCAGCAACGAGCTGGCAAAAATCGGCGGAATCACGCCGCCGGAGTTCACGCGCAGCGGGAGGTAGGTGGATTGCCCGCCCATCATGCGGCGGCCGACGACGCGCTTGGCGTATTGCACCGGGATGCGGCGCTGCGCCCCTTCGACGTAGACGATGAATGCGACGACCGCGATCATCAGCGCGAGGAGCATGAGGATTGCCAACGGGGTGAATGCGCCCCAAGCCTGGGTCTTGGCCTTTTCGTAGAGGTCAAAGATCGCGCGCGGGAGGCCGACTACGATACCGACGAAGATGATCAGCGACATGCCGTTGCCGATTCCGCGCTCGCTGATCTGCTCGCCCAGCCACATGATGAAGGCGGAACCGGTGGTCAGGGTCAGAATCGTCAGCATGATGAATCCAAAACCGGGGTGATAGACGAGCGATTGCCCGGAAAAAGTCTGCGACTGCAACGTGGTAGCGATGGTCGAGGACTGGATGATGCTCAGCACGATCGTCAGGTAGCGGGTATATTGGGTGATCTTGCGTCGGCCAAGTTCGCCTTCCTTCTGCAAGCGCTCAAGGTACGGGAACACCACGGTCATCAACTGCAGGATGATGGAGGCGGTGATGTACGGCATGATGCCGAGCGCGAAGATGGTCAGGCGGCGGAAGTTGCCGCCGCTGAAGAGATCGAAGATGCCCAGCACGGAACCCGCCGACTGTTTGAAAATCTCTTCGAGGACCACGGTGTTGATTCCCGGCGTGGGAATGTGCGCGCCGAGGCGATAGACCGCCAGAAGCCCCAGCGTAAAGAACAGCCGGTTCCGCAGATCTTCGATCCGGAAGAGATTCGCGAATGCCTGAAAGAAACGATTCATTCTGATTCCCCGCGTCTCCGCTTAGGCCACAACTTCGAACGTGCCGCCCGCCTTGGTGATCTTTTCCTTGGCGGCGGCGCTGAATGCATGAGCGTGGATGGTTAGCTTGGTCTTCAGCTCGCCATCGCCCAAGACTTTAATTGGATCGGTTGCGCGGCGGATGAAGCCGTGCGCGCGAAGAAGATCCGGCGTAACCGTTTCGCCCGCAGGGAACACGTTGAGTTCCTCGAGGTTGACGACGGAATAGGAAACGCCAAACGGATTGTGAAAGCCGCGCTTCGGAATGCGGCGATGCAACGGCATCTGGCCGCCCTCAAAGCCGCGGCGGCGCGAATAGCCGCGACGGGATTTCTGGCCCTTGTTGCCGGAGCCCGCGGTCTTGCCGAGTTTGGAGCCCATGCCGCGGCCAACGCGCACTTTTTTCTTGCGCGAGCCCTTTGGCGGGCCGAGGTTCGAGAGCGAAACGGTGTTGTGTTCCTTCTTCTTTTTGTCAGCCATTGCTTATTTCACCACTTCCACGAGGTGGCGCACCTTGTGGATCATGCCGCGAACCGCCGGCGTGTCCTCGCGCTCCACCACCTGCTGTAATCTGCGCAGCCCGAGGCCGCGAATCGTCGCCCGCATGTCGTCGGTGCAACTGATAAAGCTCACCACCCACTTCACTTTTACGGTGCCGGCGCTCTTCGCGCCTTTCTTCTCGGCTGCCATGAATTATTCCCCTGCTGTTTTTTCTTTTTCGGACTTTTCGCCGCCGCGTGGCGACTTGCCGCTGATTTCTTCGACGGTCTTGGAGCGCGTTTCCGCAACCTGGGCGGCATCTTTGAGGCTGAGCAACGCCGCAAAGGTGGCCTTGACCACGTTGTGGGGATTGGAAGTGCCGATGGACTTGGTCAGCACGTTGGTAATCCCCGCAACTTGCATGACTTTGCGAACCGGGCCGCCGGCGATGACCCCGGTGCCTTCCGACGCGGGCTTCAGCAGCACCTGCGCCGAACCATACCAACCGGTAACCTGATGAGGAATGGTGGTGCCCTTCATGTTGAGCTTGATGAGATTCTTCTTGGCCTGCTCGATGCCCTTCTTGATGGCCATGGGCACTTCGCGAGCTTTGCCCATGCCGAAACCCGCATGGCCGCGGCTGTCGCCGACAACCACGAGCGCGGAGAAGCTGAGGTTCTTGCCGCCCTTGACGACCTTGGTGACACGGTTGATGGCGATGACGTCGTCTTTCAGGTCGGAAAGATTGACATTGAGCAGCCGCCGCACCGACAAACTATCGCGCAATAGTTGCTTAGACATTTAGAACTGTAACCCCGCTTCCCGCGCTGCATCTGCGAGCGCCTTGACGCGGCCGTGATACTTGTATCCGCCGCGGTCGAACACGACCTTGCTGACTCCCGCCGCCTTGGCGCGATCGGCGATGATTTTGCCGATCGCCTTGGCGGAGGCGATATTGCCGCCACCCTTCAGGCCCTTCTTGGTTTCTTTGTCGACCGAGCTGGCGGAAGCGATGGTGACGCCGCTGCGGTCGTCAATCACCTGCGCGTAAATGTGCGCCGACGAGCGATAGACGTTGAGGCGCGGGCGCTCGGGCGTGCCGGTAACCCGGGTGCGCACGCGATCGTGCACGCGGCGGCGCTGCGCGTCCTTGGATAATTTGCGAACTGTTGCCGATGCCACGTTGTTTCTCCTTCAATCCATTCCAAAACTTTTCTGCCTAGGCTGCGCCTGCCTTGGCGCCGGCCTTTCCGGCCTTCTTCTTGAGCCGCTCGCCGGTAATGCGAATGCCCTTCTGCTTGTACGGATCAGGCGGGCGGAGCGAGCGGAGGTCCGCCGCCACTTGGCCTACCTGAGCCTTGTCAACACCGCTGACAACTAGATGGGTCTGCTTGTCGACGGAGATCTGAATGCCCTCGGGAATCGGAAACTCCACGGGGTGCGATTTGCCCAGAGCGAATGAGACGAGTTTGCCCTTGAGCTCGGCGCGGTAGCCGACGCCAACGATGTCGAGCTCCTTCTTGAAACCCTGGGTAACGCCGTAAACGGCGTTGGCGAGAAGCGCGCGAGCCAGGCCGTGCAGGGCGCGATGTTCTTCGTTATCGCGAATCGCGTTCAGCACGCCGTCTTTCTGCTCGAGCTTGATCTGCGCCGGAACCAGCACGCTGAGCTTGCCCTTGGGGCCCTGCACTTCGACCTTGCCACCGCTGACGGAAGAGATCTTCACGCCGGCGGGAACTGGAATCGGTTTGCGACCAATACGTGACATTTGCGCTGCTTCCTTTTCTCTGCCAGCCGTTAGCTTTTAGCGGTTAGCCATTAGCCGGGGGCCGGGAACATCTCGCTTGCTACCACGACCCACCTCAAAAGGCAGGCTCTACGGAAACTTGACTACCAGACTTCGCAAAGAATTTCGCCGCCGACGTTGGTCTTGCGCGCGGAGCGGCCGGTCATCACGCCTTTGGGCGTGGTGAGAATGCTGATGCCCAGGCCGCCAACGACCGGGCGAACGTCGCGGGAGCCGAGATAATTGCGCTGCCCGGGGCGCGAGATGCGCTTCATCCCGGTGATGACGCTGCGGCGGTCCGGGGTGTACTTCAGGAAGATGCGCAGGGTTTTGCGGGACTTGTTCTCCTCGACCATTTTATAGGTGGAGATGTAGCCCTCTTCCTTGAGGATGCGGGCGATTTCGGTCTTGAGCTTCGAGACCGGAACGTCCACGCGCTGATGCTTGGCGGCAGCCGCGTTGCGGATGCGCGTTAAAAAGTCGGCAATGGGATCCGTCTGCATAATTATCCTATCTCGCTCCTACCAGCTGGCTTTCACGACGCCGGGAATTTCTCCCTTGAGCGCCATGCCGCGGAAACAGATGCGGCACATCTGAAACTTGCGGATGTATCCGCGGGCGCGGCCGCAGCAGCGGCAACGGTTGCGGACGCGAACCTTGAACTTGGGCTTCTTGAGCGACTTGGCGATTTTCGCGGTGCGTGCCATTTATTGTGCTGCTCCTTTTTCGCGCAACGGGAAGCCCAGGCCCTTCAGGAGCTCGCGGCCTTCCTCGTCGTTCCGTGCGGTGGTGGTCAGGGTAACGTTCATGCCCTTGATCTTGTCCACCCGGGTGTAATCGATTTCCGGGAACACCAGCTGGTCCTTGAGGCCCAGGGTGTAATTGCCGCGGCCATCGAAAGCGTTAGAGGGCAGCCCGCGGAAGTCGCGCACGCGGGGCAACACCACGTTGCACAGGCGGTCGAGAAATTCGTACATCTTCTCGCCGCGCAGGGTGACCGCGCAGCCAATCGGCATGCCCTTGCGAATCTTGAAATTCGCGATCGATTTTTTGGCGCGGGTGATGACCGGCTTTTGCCCGGTGATCTGCCCGAGTTCAACCGCGGCGGTATCCAGCAGCTTGGCGTTCTGGCTGGCTTCGCCGAGTCCGATGTTCAGGGTGATCTTCTGAAGCTTGGGCACGGCCATCATGTTCTTCCAGCCAAAGCGCTTCATCAGCGCGGGAACCGTTTCCTTCCTGTACTTCTCATGCATTCGACTCATCATGCCTTTGTCATTCCTTCCGAAACTTTACTTGCAAAAACTCTCACTTATCCAGGGTGGTGCCGCAGCGCTTGCAAACGCGGGTGCGGGAACCGTCCGCCAGGGTGTTGTGGCCGATGCGGGTGTGCTTGCCGCAATTCGCGCAGACCACCTGAACGTTGGAGGCATGCATCGGGCCTTCTTTTTCCACGATGCCGCCCTTGATGTTCTTGGCCGGATTCGGCTTGGTGTGCCGCTTGATGATGTTGGCATGCTCGACGATGATGGTGTTCTTCTTCGGATTGATCGAGAGCACGCGGCCGCTCTTGCCGGCATCGCGGCCGCTTAATACCCGGACGTTGTCGCCCTTGCGGATGCTGATGGTGTAACGCTTTAGCCGTTCGTGTACGCCTGCCATGACTTACCAGACCTCCGGTGCGAGTGAAACAATCTTGGTGAACTTTTTGTCGCGCAACTCGCGGGCCACCGGCCCGAACACGCGGGTTCCCACGGGCTCGCCGGCATCGTCGATCAGCACCGCGGCGTTGTCGTCAAAGCGGATGTACGTGCCATCCTTGCGGCGCGCCTCCTTGCGCATGCGGACGATAACGCACTTCACGACTTTGCCTTCCTTAATCGCGCTTTCCGGGGTGGCTTCCTTAACGGAGGCGGTGACAATGTCGCCGAGCCCCGCCTTCAAGCCGGCATCGCCGCCAATGGGCATGATGCACATCAGCTTGCGCGCGCCGGAATTATCGGCCACCGTCAGCCAGGTTCGCATCTGAATCATGATTCGGCTCCCCTATCCCTGCTTCTTGGCCGACGCGGTATGCGTCAGCACTTCTTTCAAACGCCAGCGCTTGAGGCGCGAAAGCGGCCGCGAGGACACGATGCGGACGGTATCGCCCTGCTTGGCTTGGCGCTTTTCGTCGTGCGCGTAGAATTTCTTGGAAATGCGAATGACGCGGCGGTACTTGGGATGCTGCATGAGCCGCTGCACCTCAACCACAATGGTTTTTTCCATCTTGGCGCTGGTGACCTTGCCGACCAGTTCGGTCTTTTCGCCGCGCGAGGTGTTCGCCGCCGTTGCTACGTGTGTTTCCGTTGTCATTACGACTTACCTGCCTTCACCGGCTTGGCTGCGCCGGTCAATTGCTGTGCGCGGAGGAGCGTCTTCACGCGCGCGAGATCTTTCTTGGCTTCGCGGAGACGCTTGAGCGCCTCGGCCTGCCCGGTGCTGAGCTGAAACCGCAGACGGAAAATCTGCTCGGCGAGATCCTTCTCGCGGGCCTGCAATTCCGTCGCGCCGTCTTCGCGAAACTTTTCAATACGCCGCGCCATACTCAGAGCCCTCCTGTGCGGGAGACAAACTTCGTGGGAATCGGCAGCTTGTGCGAGGCGAGTCCCAGCGCTTCGCGCGCCGTAGCTTCGTCAATCCCCGCCATTTCAAACATGATGCGTCCCGGCTTCACAACCGCGACCCACTTTTCCGGCGCGCCCTTGCCCTTGCCCATGCGGGTTTCCGCGGGCTTCTTGGTGTACGGCTTGTCCGGAAAGATGCGGATCCACAGCTTGCCGCCACGCTTGATGTAGCGGGTGATGGCCACTCGCGAAGCTTCAATCTGGCGGTCGGTGATCCAGGCATTTTCCATGGCTTTCAGGCCGTACTCGCCAAAAGCGAGGCTGCCACCGCGCCAGGCCTTGCCCTTGCGGCGGCCGCGCTGCTGCTTTCTGTACTTGACCTTCTTCGGCATCAACATCGGTATCTTCTCGCTTCCCTGATCTTTCCGTTTGCCAGCCTAAAGACCGGCCAGTACAAAATTCCCGGTGCAACTGGCCGGGCTAAAGCCCGGCGCCTACACCTTTTTACGCTGCGGCTATCGCGGCGGGCTTATCGTCCGGGCGGGTGTTGCGCTTCGGAACGTTTTCGCCCTGATAAATCCAGCACTTCACGCCAATCACGCCATAGGTGGTATTGGCTTCGGCGGTGCCGTAATCGATGTCCGCGCGCAGGGTCTGGAGCGGCAAACGCCCTTGCAGGTACCACTCCTTGCGGGCGATTTCCGCGCCGTTCAGGCGGCCGGCAACACGCACCTTGATGCCCTTGCAGCCGAAACGCAGCGCCGAGTCCACGGCCTTGCGCATGGCGCGGCGGAAAGCCACGCGCTTTTCAAGCTGCAAGGCGATCGATTCCGCAACCAAAGTGGCGTCGAGTTCCGGGCGGTGCACTTCCTGGATATCGATGTGCACTTCGCGCTTGGTGCGCTTGGAAACTTCCTGCTTGAGTTTGTCGATTTCCGCGCCCTTGCGGCCGATGATGATGCCGGGGCGCGCGGTGGCGATGCGCACAACGAGCTTGTTGGCGGCGCGCTCGATGTCGATGGAGCTGACGCCCGCGCTCTTGAGGCGCTCCTTGAGTTCCTTGCGGAGCTTCACGTCTTCGTGGAGCAGATCCGCGTAATCGCGGTCGGCATACCAGCGCGACTTCCAAGGCTTGTTGTAGCCGAGACGAAATCCGTACGGGTGCGTTTTTTGTCCCATTACTTCTTCCCCTTCTTGTTCTTGGCGGCCGCTTGTTTCCCGGTCAAGGCCTTGCGGACGCGGCGCGCGGTGCCCCGAACGCCCTTCTGCGATTCGGCTTCGGCGAGATTGGCGGCGACGCGTTCGGCGGCGGCGACATGATGCTCGGCTACGCCGACAAAGATGTGCGCGGTGCGCTTCTGGTAGCGGAAAGCGCGGCCCATCGGCGCGGGGCGCAAACGCTTCCAGCGGGAACCTTCGTTGACGAAGGCCTGGCTGACGTAGAGCCGGTCAACGTCGAGGGGCGAGCCGGAATCATCGGCTTTGCGCTCGGCGTTGGCGATGGCGCTGCGGAGCACTTTTTCGATGTGCTTCGCGGCGCGCTTCGGGGTAAAGCGCAGCGACTGCAGCGCGTCCTGAGCTTTTTGCCCGCGGATCAGATCGATCACCAGACGAGCCTTTTGCGGGGACATGCGCACGTGCTTGGCGAGCGCGTGAGCCTCAATCGTTCCTTGCGTGATGGTTTGCGTGTCAGCCATAAATTATGCCTTTGGCGCGGGTGCTGCTGCCGGCGCGCCTCCTGCAGGAGCTGCACCAGCGGCCTTCTCGAGCGCCGCTTTGACGGCATGGCCCTTGAAGGTGCGCGTGGGCGCGAACTCCCCGAGCTTGTGGCCGATCATCTGTTCGGTCACATAGACGGGAATGAATTTCCTGCCGTTATGCACGGCAATGGTGTGACCAATCATGTCCGGCACGATGGTTGAGCGCCGCGACCAGGTCTTCACCACTTTCTTTTCGTTGCGCGAGTTGAGTGCTTCCACTTTGTCGCGCAAGTGGCCATCCACAAACGGCCCTTTTTTCGTTGAGCGTGCCATCGCTTGCTTATTCCTCCACGCGGCGCAAACGCCCCCACTGGGCGTGCCGCATCTTCTTGAACCCACGCACCGGACCAGGGACACGGTGCGACCTCGGACAGAACGGGCAAACAAAGCGCGTTCCCAAAGCATTCGGCGTCCGATCGACGATCACCGCCCAGCCGGCCTTGCATAGCTTGTACAGCACCGGCTCAAGAGGTACCGCCACTTTTACCGCGGGCTTGGCAGACGCTTTCGCCGCCGTGCGTTTTACCGCTCGCTTCACAGGCCGTGCCCGGCGTCCTGCTGCGCGTGTTGTACGTGTACGTGTCGCTCGCATTTTTCGCTCTCCCCAGCCGGCCCTGCCAGCGCCAGCCAGGAACTGCGTTTGCTGCCTTGCTTACCCTGGGCGCTCTCGTTCAGGATTGCGCCCCCTCCAGTTCAACCGCTAGCTTTTAGCTCTTAGCCTTGCTACTTCCAGAACTAATCGCTGGCGACTGAAAACTCTTAAATCCTCACTCAGAACACTCGCCGGGCTAAAGCCCGGCACCCACAATTACTTCCGGCGCTCCACGATCATGCGATCAGTGCGCTTGTTGCGACGCGTCTTCTTGCCGAGCGTCGGGAAAGCCCACGGCGTTTGCGGGTGATTGCCCTTGACCTTGCCTTCACCACCACCGTGCGGGTGATCCACGGGGTTCATGGCCACGCCGCGAACCGTGGGACGAATGCCCTTCCAGCGGGTGCGGCCAGCCTTGCCGTAAGTCTGATTTTCGTGATCCACGTTGCCGACCTGGCCAACCGTGGCGCGGCAATCGATAGAAAACTTGCGAACTTCTCCGGAAGGCATCTTGACGAGCGCGAGGTCGCCTTCCTTGCTGAGCAGCTGGGCGGAGGCTCCCGCGGTGCGCACGGCTTGGCCGCCGCGGCCAGGATAAAGCTCGAGGTTGTGCACCATCGTGCCGGGAGGAATGTTGCGGATCTTCAGGGAATTTCCCGGAAGGATGTCCGCAGCCTCGCCGGTGGACACAGTGGCGCCGATTGCGAGGCCCACGGGGTGCAGGATGTAGCGCTTGTCGCCATCCGCGTAGTGCAATAGAGCGATGTTTGCGCTGCGGTTGGGGTCGTACTCGATGGAAGCGACCTTGGCGGGCACGCCATCTTTGTCGCGACGAAAATCGACCACGCGGTACTGCTTCTTGTGGCCGCCGCCGCGATGCCAGATGACGACTTCGCCCTGGTTATTGCGTCCACCCGAGCGCTTTTTCGGCTCGAGCAAATTTTTCTCCGGCGTGTCTTTGGTGATGTGGCTCTTGTCGAGCACGGTCATAAACCGCCGCGACGCCGTATATGGATTAAAGCTCTTGAGTCCCATCTCTGCCTCTACCTTCTAAATCTCCCGCCCACCCGGCGGAATGTTTCGCAAAATCGATTGTCTACAAATTCTCCGCGTACTCGATCATCTTTTCGCCTTCGGCGAGTTTGACGTAGGCCTTTTTCCAATCGCGGCGGTAGCCTTCGCTCTGGCCGCGGCGGCGCATCTTGCCGTGGAAATTGGCGGTGCGGACATTGTCTACCTTCACCTTGAAGATCTGCTGCACGGCTTCCTTGATCTCGGTCTTGGTGGCGGCGGCGGAAACCTCGAAAACCACGGTGTGGTTGGTTTCTTTCACGCCGAGCCCTTTTTCGGTGATGATCGGGCGCCGAATAATCTGGTAATGAGGGGCTGCCATGGCCTATCCCTTCCCCTTCTTGGCCGCCGGCTTTTTGGCCGCAGCCGGTTTTTTAGCCGCGGGCTTGGCGGCGGCTTTCGGAGCCGATTCTTTTTTCGGAGCGGGCGCCGGGGCAATCGATTCGACGTGCGGGGCTTCGACGGACGGATGCTCCGGATCGAGGGTGCGGATCAAGCGGGCAACGGCGTCCTTGGAGACCACCATGCGATCGTGGCGCAACACGTCATAAGGCTGCAGCGTGTTGGTCGCCGAAAGCTTCACGCCTTGCATGTTGCGGCTGGCGAGTTCGAGATTCTTGTTGTCGCCATAGGCCACGAGCAACGCGGTTTTTTCGGCGTTGAGCTTGCCGAGTGCCAAGCGCAAGCTTTTGGTCTTGTGCGTGTCGAGCGACCAGGCGTCGACAATCGTCAACTTCTCCTCGGCGAGTTTGGCGGAAAGCGCCGAGCGGAGCGCGCCGAGCAGCATCTTCTTCGGCAGCGCATATTCATAGGTGCGGGGGCGAGGTCCATGCACGGTGCCGCCATGGCGCCACAGAGGCGAACGGATCGAGCCGACGCGCGCTCGTCCGGTGCCCTTCTGCCGCCAGAGCTTGCGGCCAGCGCCGCTGACTTCGCTCTTTTCCTTGACCTTGTGGGTGCCGCGACGCAGTCCGTTGAGGTACCAACGGGAAGCCTCGTGCAGCAGGTGGCGGTTAATCTCGGCGCCGAAGACCGAGTCCGCCAATTCCACCTGGCCGACTTTCTTGCCTTCTAGATTGACTACGTCTACGACTGGCATGTTTTTCTCTCGTCCTTACGTCTAAACTCATGCTAACGATTATCAGTAACCAGCAATCAGAAAGTAGCCGGACTACTTGGCTGCTTTCCTGGCCTTCTTGGCTTTGCGGATGAAGATGTACAAACCGCTGGGCCCGGGGACCGAACCGCGAACCAGGAGCAGGTTCTCGTCGGTATCCACCTTGATGACCTTCAAGTTTTTCGCGGTCACTTGCGCGTTGCCCATGTGACCCGGGAAATGCATGTTCTTCCACACGCGCGAGGGAAACGAACTGCCGCCGATGCCGCCCGGCGCGCGATGGAACATCGAACCGTGCGTGGCGTCGCCGCCGGCATAGTGCCAGCGCTTTACGCCGCCCGCGAAGCCGCGGCCCTTGCTGACGCCGGTGACATCCACGAGTTCGCCCGCCTTGAAATTCTCTACCAGCACGCGATCGCCGACTTTGGTTTCGTCCTTCGATTCGGCGATGCGGACTTCCTTCATGACTTTCACTGGAGCCACATTGGCTTTCTTGAAGTGGCCGGTCATCGCCTTGTTGACACGCTGTGGCTTGACGAATTCGACGAGGCCGAGTTGCGCGGCGTCGTAGCCATCTTTTTCCTTGGTGCGGCGCTGCACCACGACGCAGGGCCCCGCCTGGAGCACGGTGCAACCCACGAGGTTGCCGTCTTCGGCGAAGATCTGGGTCATGCCCAGCTTGATTCCGATGATTCCGTCGACTGCCATGTTCCTTTTCTCTCTCTCGCAGCGTGTCCGCCTGCGGCGGATATTGGCTGCGTTGCTACCGAAATTCTGACTATTAAACTGGCCAGTCTAAAGACTGGCCACTACGTTATCTTCGGAACGCTTGCCGGGCTAAAGCCCGGCACCTACGGCCGACTGCTACTTACCTGCGTGGCCGAAGGCCTTGATTTCCACGTCCACGCCCGGGGGCAGGTCGAGCTTCATCAGCGCGTCCACCGTGTCGGGTGTGGGTTCCAGAATATCGATCAGGCGCTTGTGGGTGCGCATTTCAAACTGCTCGCGGGACTTTTTGTCCACGTGAGGCGAGCGCAGCACGGTCCAG
The DNA here is from genome assembly GCA_963781995.1 of uncultured Acidobacteriota bacterium. GTDB lineage: Bacteria > Acidobacteriota > Terriglobia > Acidiferrales > UBA7541 > Acidiferrum. Next base: position 1,361,600 of record CAWAHR010000002.1, read on the forward strand.
CGGTTGATGGTCGTGGGCAGAGGAATCGGACCGGCAACATCGGCGCCGGTCCGCTTCGCAGTTTCCACGATTTCACGCGTGGACTGGTCCAGAATGCGGTGGTCGTAAGCCTTGAGGCGAATGCGAATTTTGTCACCTTGTCTCATAGGATTACTCGATGATCTCCGTGACGGCGCCGGCGCCGACGGTGTGGCCGCCTTCGCGAATCGCGAAGCGCAAGCCCTTCTCCAGAGCCACCGGCGTGATCAGCGTTACTTCGCAGCTCACGTTGTCCCCCGGCATCACCATCTCCACTCCGGCCGGCAACTTCATGTCCCCGGTTACGTCCGTGGTCCGGAAATAAAACTGCGGACGATACCCCGAAAAGAACGGCGTGTGCCGCCCGCCCTCTTCCTTTGTCAACACGTACGCTTCCGCCTTGAACTTAGTGTGCGGCGTGATCGAGCCCGGCTTGCAAATCACCTGCCCGCGCTCCACGTCTTCTTTTTCCGTCCCGCGCAACAGCAACCCTACGTTGTCGCCCGCCAAGCCCTCGTCCAGCAGCTTCTTGAACATTTCGATGCCGGTGACCACCTTCTTCTGCGTCTCGCGGAAGCCCACGATCTCGACTTCTTCGCCCACCTTCACCTTGCCGCGCTCGACTCTTCCGGTCACCACCGTGCCACGGCCGGAAATCGAGAAAATATCCTCGATCGGCATGGCAAACGGCTTATCTACATCTCGAACCGGCAGTGGAATGTTGGCGTCCACCGCTGCCATCAGTTCATCGATCTTCTTTTCCCACGCCGCATCGCCGTTCAGCGCTTGCAGCGCCGAACCGCGGATCACCGCAATCGTGTCTCCGGGAAACTGGTAGCTCTTGAGCAGTTCCCGTACTTCGAGCTCCACAAGCTCCAGCAGCTCTGGATCGTCCACCATGTCGCACTTGTTCAGGAACACCACGATCGCCGGCACACCTACCTGGCGAGCCAGAAGAATGTGCTCCCGGGTCTGCGGCATCGGGCCGTCGGTCGCCGCAACCACCAGAATCGCGCCGTCCATCTGCGCCGCGCCGGTGATCATGTTCTTGATGTAATCGGCGTGCCCCGGGCAGTCCATGTGCGCGTAGTGCCGGTTCGGGGTCTCGTACTCCACGTGCGATACCGCGATGGTGATCCCGCGCTCGCGCTCTTCCGGCGCGTTGTCAATCGTGTCGAACGCGCGAAACGCTACTTTCGGGTTGTGCTTCGACAGCACCTTGGTGATCGCCGCCGTCAACGTCGTCTTGCCATGATCGATGTGCCCGATCGTTCCGATGTTCACGTGCGGCTTAGTCCGCTCAAATTTCTCTTTCGCCATTGCTCCCTCTGCTCCTCAGTCGAAATCGTTCTGAAACTAAATTCGTTTACTTCTCTCCGCGATGCTTCTTGATGACCTCTTCCGCAAGCGCCGCCGGCAATTCCGCGTAGTGCGAGAAATGCATGGTGAACGTGGCGCGGCCCTGGGTACGGCTGCGAAGATCGGTGGCATAGCCGAACATCTGCGCGAGGGGAACCTCGACGCGGATGACGTTGCTGCCCGCGCGGCTCTCGGTGCCCTGAATTGCGGAACGCCGGGCGTTCAAATCGCCGAAGACGGGCGGCATGTACTCCTCGGGAACCACGACTTCCACCTTCATGATGGGTTCGAGGAGGACCGCTTTGGCGCGGGCGCAAGCTTCCTTAAAGGCCATGGAGCCCGCGATTTTGAAAGCCATCTCGTTGGAGTCGACATCGTGGTAGCTGCCGTCCACGAGGATCACCGCGACATCCACCATGGTGAAGCCCGCGAGAATGCCGTTATCGAGCGCTTCGCGAATGCCGGCTTCGATTGGAGGAATGAATTCGCGGGGAATCGAGCCGCCAATGATTTTGTCGATGAACAAGAAGCGGTGCTCCTTGTCGAACTTCCACTTGCCGGGCGTGCCTCCGGTGATGGACTTGGCGAGTTCGTCGATGTCGTCGGTGGAAAGCTCCTTCATGTTTTCATGGCTGGAGCTGGGCATCGGGTGCAATTCGATTTTGCAGTGGCCGTACTGACCCTTGCCACCGGTCTGTTTGATGTATCTGCCTTCGGCGAGCGCCTTCTTGCGAATGGTTTCGCGATACGCGACCTGCGGGCGGCCAACATTGGCCTGCACGTTGTATTCGCGGAGCATGCGGTCGACGATGATTTCGAGGTGCAGTTCGCCCATGCCGGAGATCAGGGTTTGCCCAGTGTCGGGCTCGGTGGAAACGCGGAAGGTGGGATCTTCTTGCGCGAGACGCTGCAGGGCGACGCCCAGCTTGTCCTGGTCGGCCTTGGTCTTGGGCTCGATGGCGACGGAGATAACGGGAGTCGGGAAATCGATGGACTCGAGAATGATCTGCTTGTTTTCGTCGCACAGGGTGTCGCCGGTGTTGACGCTCTTCAAGCCCACGCAAGCGCAGATATCACCCGCGTAGATTTCATCAATTTCTTCGCGCTTGTTGGCGTGCATCTGCAAGAGGCGGCTGATGCGTTCGCGGGTGCCCTTGGCGGCATTCATAACGTAGCTGCCGGATTTGAGCACGCCGGAATAGACACGGATGTAGGTGACATGGCCGACGAACGGGTCGGACATGATCTTGAAAGCCAGCGCGGCGAAGGGCTGATCGTCAGAGGCGCGGCGGAGAATGGGCTCGTCGTTTTCGGGATTAATGCCCTCGACCGGAGGAACGTCGATCGGAGAAGGCAGGTAATCGATGACCGCATCGAGCAGCGGCTGAATGCCCTTGTTCTTGAAGGCGGAGCCCGCGAGAACCGGAACGATTTTCAGCGCGAGAGTTGATTTGCGAACGGACTGGCGCATCTCCTCGACGGTGAGCGCGACTCCATTGAGGTACTTGTCGAGGAGGGTATCATCGTGCTCGGCGATGTACTCGACCATTTTGTTGCGATGCTCGTCGTAGAATGCCTTGTCGATGGCCGAGCCCTTGAGGGCCGCGGCAATGTCGGGACGCGAATCAACGAACGCTTTGTCCCACAGTTTATCGACTTCGAAAATTTCGAATTTTGCGCCCAGGGTTTCCTCGAGCCACACAATGACCTTCTGCTCGATGAAATCGATGACTCCGATGAAATTATCCTCGCGGCCCAGGGGAAATTGCAGGGGCACGGGGTGCGCGCCGAGGCGCTTACGGATGGTGCGGATGACGTGGTCGAAGTCCGCGCCCATGCGGTCCATCTTGTTGACGAAGCAAATGCGCGGAACGCGGTATTTATCGGCCTGGCGCCACACGGTTTCCGATTGCGGCTGCACTCCGGCAACGGAGTCGAAAACGCAGACCGCGCCGTCCAGCACGCGCAGGGAGCGTTCAACTTCCACGGTGAAGTCCACGTGGCCGGGAGTGTCAATGATGTTGACGCGATATTTTTTGTCGTAGCGGGTCCAACTGGCGGTGGTGGCGGCGCTGGTGATGGTGATGCCGCGCTCGCGCTCCTGCTCCATCCAGTCCATGGTGGCCGTGCCTTCGTCCACCGAACCGATCTTGTAAGTGACACCCGTATAGAACAGGATGCGCTCGGTCGACGTGGTCTTGCCGGCGTCGATGTGCGCCATGATCCCGATGTTGCGTGTGTCTTCGAGTTTAAATACGCGAGTCATAGTCCCTTGAACGGCCCTTTTCTCTCCGGTTCTTGTTGCGACAGCTTCACTCACGGCAACCACCAAATCTTTCTGAAATTCGACTTACCAGCGATAGTGGGCGAAAGCTTTGTTGGCTTCAGCCATGCGGTGCACATCTTCCTTCTTCTTGATGGCGCCGCCGCGGGAATTCGCCGCGTCGATCAGTTCATCGGCGAGCTTTTCCACCATGGTCTTGCCGGCGCGCTCACGCGAATATTGCAGCAGCCAGCGAATGGCCAGCGATTGCCGGCGGAAGGGATTCACTTCCACAGGCACCTGATAGTTCGCACCGCCGACGCGCCGGGTCTTGACTTCGACAAGCGGCTTGAGATTCTCGATGGCCTTCTTGAAAATCTTGAGGGCATCGTCATTGGTCTTCTTGGCGATCTGGTCCATCGCGCCATAGAACACGCGCTGCGCGGTGCTCTTCTTGCCTTCCCACATCATCGAGCAGATGAACTTCTCAACGATGTCGCTTCCGTAGACCGGATCCAAAGCTTGAGCTCGCCGGCTGATTATTCCTTTACGAGGCATTTCGTTTCATGCTCCTTCAAAATCTTTGTCGTACCTGCCGACCAAAAGGTCGGCCACTACAAAAGCTTACTTCGCCGCAGCGCCGGCCTTGGGGCGCTTTGCGCCATACTTCGAGCGGCCTTGCTTGCGGTTTTCCACGCCGGCGGCGTCCAGCGTGCCGCGCACGATGTGGTACCGAACACCTGGGAGATCCTTCACACGGCCGCCGCGCACCAGCACGATGGAGTGCTCCTGCAGGTTGTGGCCAACACCGGGAATGTAAGTGGTCACCTCGATGGCATTGGTCAAGCGGACGCGAGCAACCTTGCGCAGAGCGGAGTTGGGCTTCTTGGGCGTCTGCGTGTAAACGCGAATGCATACGCCGCGCTTTTCCGGGCAGCCATTCAGCGCGGGAGACTTGGTCTTGGTGACAATTCCTTCTCTGCCCATCCGTACTAGTTGCGAAAACGTTGGCACAGTCGTTCCTCTTTTTCCTTCGGCACTCGCACGTTTACAGCGGGTGGCGAGTCAGCCGCACTTCGCGCGCAGACAAATTGCGCTTACCCCCGCTTTGCGCGCAGCAAAATACGCGAGAGCACACCAACAGGCTCAAAGGTGTACTGCGAATCCGGAGAGACCAGCAAGAAACTCCGCACGCACTCCAAGAGGGAGAACTACGCTCCTGGTTTCGAATCGGAGAGGCTCACTCGGCTTTTCGGGGCTGGCGCCCCATTCCGGCCGCGCTTCTGTCCCATTCCATCGAACTTGTTCCGGGACCGAAGAATTCCCATCAAACCAGCCATCCTGAATTAACTCTGAGCGGGTGGCTGTCACTGCTCGGGGAAAATACCCCTGAACAAACATAAAGTATAGAGAAGCATGAACCTTCTGTCAAACCTCTTCAGCCACGAGGCAGTGGAAAAAATTGTGGAAAAGTGGTGAATGGCCCAGGGCTTGCCTTAGGAGAGGCCCAGTACCTCCCAAAGCCTGCATTGCTAGGTAGTTAGATGCGGGGAGGTTAGGTAACGGTAATTCTCGACCATTCTTCCCGTAAGTTTCTGTTAATAGGCAAGTTATTATTCCATTAGGGATTCTGACCAAGATCGCCAAAAGTCCACAGTCCGAACGCGGTGATCTTTTCAAACTGCCCGGCTTCCCGCAGCATTCGGGCGGTCTTTTCCGCAGGCCAAGGAGAAACAAAACGGTCAGGGTTATCGGCCAGCCAAAAGGAAGTGAGAGCCATGATGGTGGCGTCTTGGGCCAGCACGTCGGGCTTCACCGCTTCCAGCGCATCGGCTTCGGAGTGGTGTGTGTATTTGTATTCCGGAGAATCCTGGGCGAGATTGATGCCGGGCAAGCCGGCAAGGATGAACGGAGCAGTGTCGGATTCGAGTTCCATTTCCGGGGTGACTTTGATATCGCGAATGTTGCCGAGCGAATCGGCGAAGGGCTCGAAGGACGTAAGGAGATCTTCGCGGCCACCAAGTTGAAATTCCTTGACGGGGCCTTGGCCATTGTCAAGAACGACAGCGGCAACGTGATTTTGGATCTCGGAGGCATGTTGCTTCATATAGGCGAGCGAGCCGCGGAAGCCTTGTTCTTCTCCGGTCCAAAGCACGAAGCGCAGGGTGCGGCGGGGACGCGCGCCGCTTTTGACGATGGCATCGGCGGCGGCAAGAACAGCGGCTACGCCGACGCCGTTATCCGTGGCGCCTTCGCTGAGATCCCAAGAATCCAGGTGCCCACTGACAACGATGATCTGCTCGGGATGCTCGCGGCCCACAATTTCGCCGACGACATTGGCGCTTCCGACGGGGCCACTGGTGAATTTGTTCTGAATATTGACATGCAGGCGAACATTTTTGCCTTCGGCGAGCAAGCGTTCGACCTGCCCCTCGTCTTCTTTGGTCATCGAAACGACGGGAATTTCAACATCCACGGCGAAGCCGAGAATACCGGTGTGCGTGAGGTGCATACCTTCGGGCTTGAAGCCAAAATCTCCGCCGATGACGGCGACGGCACCCGCCGCGTGCAACAGTCGGAGAAAATCTGCGTATTCGCCGAAGAGGGTCCAGAAGTTTTGTTTCGGTCGGCCTTGCGCCACAACATAAACGATTTTCCCGCGAAATCTGGAGGTGCCTTTCATCTCTTCTTCCAGATTGAAAAAGTTGGCGGTGACTAGATCCGCGTCTACGCCGCCGGCGGGCGTGGAACCGGTCCAGCCCATGGCGGACATCTCGAGGGGGCGATGAAGGGGTGCGAGCATTTCCGCCTGGGCCGTGCCGCGCGTCCAGCCCTTCCAGAGATTCCATTTTTCGGTATGGACGTTTTGCAGGCCAATGGACTTCATTTTGGCCGCGCCCCAATCGATGGCTTTCTGGCACTCTGCGGTGCCGGTTACACGAGCGCCGATATCGTCGCTGAGTTCGGTGAGGAATTGGAAGGCAGGAGAGTCCATGACGCCGTTGCCGGCGATTTTGACGAGGGCGGATTTGGTGGGGTCGGCGGCGGAGGATTGCGGCGGGGGCGCGGCTTCGGCGAAGGTGCAGTTTGCGGCTAGCACCGCCACGGCTAAGACCAGCAATCGATTGTTCATTCGCGCGCTCTCCCTTTTTCTGGGTGATAGCACAATCTTTCACTCTAGCATGCTCTTAGACGCGGGATGGACGGCGACGGTGTGCCGTCTTCACTGCTTTTGTAGTGGCCGAACTTTAGATCGGCCACTCCGTTGGGGGGGGATGGACCCCAACCGGGTCAGGGAACCTAGAACGGAGAGGCCATGTTGCCCGCAGTACCTTGCTCGCAACGCGTGGAGAGACGCTGCTTTACGCTCGGCGGTGGGACTCTTAAACTTCCTACGTGAGTTTCCGGGCACATATCCTGTCCAAGTTTTCTTTCCTCTGCCTTTTGCTTGGTGCGGTAGCTGCGTTGGCGCAGGAACCTGCGTCGAAGCCGCCGAAATCTGTGCCTGAAAAGACAACGGCAGAGAAGAAAGAAGCGAAGCCCCCGCTTCCCTTCCAGATTCAGTTGCTGGAGACGCACATCCGGTTCGAAAGCAACGGAGATTCGCGGAAGGAAGTACACACAATCGTCAAGATCAACGAACTGGCAGGGGCGCGGCAGTTTTCGCGATTGGCGTTTGATTACAATCGCGCGTTTCAGCAGGTGGAGATTCCGCTGGTGCGGGTGAGCCACGCGAACGGCGGCACAAGCGAGATTCTGCCAAGTGCGATTACGGATGCGCCGAATCCGGCGGTTCAAGACTTTCCCGCGTACCACGATGTGCGCGTGAAGTCCGTGCGCATACTTGGCCTGCAGGATGGCGACACGATTGAGTATCGGGTGATTACCACGACGACAAAGCACCCACTCGCCCCCGATTTCTGGCTCGAGCATACATTTGACCGGTCGGGCCAGGTGCTTGAAGAAAAGTACGAACTCGATATTCCATCCGGACGCCATGCTGAAATTCGGATCAACCCAATGACGCCGACGACGTCGGAAGAAAGTCCTGCCTCTGGGACAGATGCTCGCAAACTCTATCGTTGGGTCAGAACATTCTCGGCTTCCAGCGCCGAGAAGAGCGCAGCCGAATCCTGGGCGGATTCCCAGACGACTCCCGACATTTCACTCTCCACCCTCAGTTGGGAATTCCTGTCCGTCCGATTGGACGAGTTGCTGCTTCCCGGATCGCAACCGATGAGTGAGATGAAGACATTTGAGGAGTCGATGAAGGAGACAGGTCGGCAACCTGAAGTGGCCGGGGAGGTGCGAGAGAAGGCGATTGCGTTAACGAGTGAATCCAAGACCGATCTGGAAAGATTGAGAGCGATTTACGGTTTTGTATCCAGGCAGATACGAAGCGTAGATCTCCCCCTGGGCGCGACCGGTTATGCAGTGCACCCCGCTGTCGAAGTACTGAAAGCCGGTTACGCAAACGCAGAAGACAAGTTTGTGTTGTTTGCAGCATTGGCGACGGTTCTTAGGCTCCCAAAGGGAATCGTTCTAACGGGTTTCTGCGACAATAAAGCACTCGCGAATCCCACGAAATTCCGACATCTTTTCATTTCAGTTCACGCAAATGAGAAGGCATATTTACTGGATCCGAGCTTGGAGGTTGCACCATTCGGGATGACTCCGCCGGTAACCGCAAGGTGCGCGTTTGTACTCAACCGTAAATTTTTTGTGATGAACTCGACGCCACCTGAATGGACGGAGCTTCCTCTGACGCTGCCTTTCCCCGCTTTCCAGAAAGTGAATGTGGATGCGAGCATAAACGCGGAGGGAACACTAACGGCGAAACTCAAGTATGTAACCCGAGGCGAGAATGAGCTGGTGCTGCGGTTGGCGTTTCATCAGGCGCCGAAGGAGCGGTGGAACGAGGTAGCGGGTTTGCTGGCGCTATCGGATGGGTTTCGGGGGCATATTGAGAGCGTGACGGCTTCGGATCCGATGGAGACGAAAGAGCCGTTCACGGTGGAGTACGAGATTAGGCAGCCGAAGTTTGTGGATTGGTCGAAGAAGCCGGTGCGGATACCGGCGCTATTGCCGCAAATTACGCTGCCGGATTCAACGGGGAGAACGGCAGGAAAAATTGAGTTGGGAACGCCGCTGGACGTGCAGACTGCGTTGAGATTGCAGCTACCGCGGGGAACGACCACGCAGACGCCGGCGGCGACTTCGGTGGCGCGCGATTATGCGACGTTTTCATCGAAATACGATGGGCATCTGAATACCTTAACGGTTTCGCGGCATATTGATTTTCTGGTGCGGGAGATTCCGGCGGAGCGGGCGGCGGATTACAACGCGTTTCTGCGGGCGGTGCAGAATGATCAGGCGCAGGCAATGGTGTTATTTCCGCCGATCGCGGAGCCGGGAGCAAAGACGGAAGCGCCTCCGTCTAGCGAGAAGAAACCTCAATAATTTGAAGACCTCAGGGGCTGAAGCCTATCTCCATTGGCAGTGCTTGTGGCACGACTGAAGTCGTGCCCTCCCGAACAGCCCAAGGTCAAAGGACCCCGCGGCAGACAGCGTCCGCTACAGTTCCATTACTTCTTTTTCTTTGGAGGCGGAGAGGGATTCGATTTTTTGGGTTTCGGAGTGGGAGAGTTTTTCGAGTTCGTCGAGAGAGCGCTTTTGTTCGTCCTGGCTGATCTTCTTGTCTTTTTCGAGCTTGTCGATGGCTTCCTTGATGTCGCGGCGGATATTGCGGACCGCGGTGCGGTGATTTTCGAGTGCCTTGTGGATCTGCTTGACGAGCTCCTTGCGGCGTTCGCCGGTGGGAGCGGGGATTGGGACGCGCACGACCTTGCCGTCGGTGCTGGGATTCAGGCCGAGATCGGAAGCGCGAATGGCTTTGTCAATGAGCGGCACGACGCTGGGATCCCAAGGTGTGATCACCAGCATGGAGGCGTCCGGGACGGTGAGGTTGCCGAGCTGGTTCACGGGCATTGGAGTGCCGTGATAATCCACGCGGACGTTTTCGAGAATTGCCGCGTTGGCACGGCCGGTGCGGACAGTCGTAAGCTCCTTGCGAAAATCGTCGACGGCCTTTTCCATGCGGGTTTTGGCCGCGGCGATCGCTGCCTTTGTGTTGTCAATGTTCGTCATCGTCCTAACCTCAATCGTTTCGCGCTGAACTGACTCGCCTGAAACCGGGCGAGGAAAATCACTTGAAAGCATATGGCACTGAAATGCAACTACGCGGGCGTGACCGTCGAGCCGACGCGTTCCCCAAGAACGGCGCGGCGGATATTTCCCGGCTGATTCATATTAAACACCACGATGGGCATGCCGTTATCCATGCACAGCGAGATGGCGGTGGAGTCCATGACTTTTAGATTTTGGTGCAGGACTTCGCGGTAGGTAATTTCCGCGAAAAACTTGGCGTCGCTGACTTTTTCCGGGTCGGCATCGTAAACGCCGTCGACGCGAGTTGCTTTGAGGATTACATCGGCCTTGATTTCCATGGCCCGAAGGGCGGCGGCCGTGTCGGTGGAGAAATAAGGATTCCCGGTGCCGGCCGCGAAAATGACCACGCGGCTTTTTTCGAGATGGCGGACGGCTCGGCGGCGAATAAACGGTTCGCAGACCTGGTGCATCTCGATGGCACTCTGCACGCGAGTGTGCACGCCGAGTTTTTCGAGGGCGTCCTGCAAAGCCAGGGCGTTGAGGACGGTAGCGAGCATGCCCATGTAATCGCCGGTGGCGCGGTCGATCTCAAAGCCCTTCTGGCGAGCGCCGCGAAAAATATTGCCTCCGCCGACCATGATGGCGATTTGGGTACCGAGCTTGTGGACTTCGCGCAATTCCTTGGCGATGGCGTAAATCGTTTCGCCGTGAATACCGAATCCCTGCGGCCCCTGGAAGGATTCGCCGGAAAGCTTCAGGAGTATCCTGTGATACGCCGGGCGCCTTTTGCCGTTCTTTTTCACCGCTTTCGATTGCGATGCCATGTGTCTCCGTTGGGTGGAAGAGAACCCTGCCGATTGTAACAAACATCGAGAGGTTGGGGATACGAAGAGGAGGAAAACGTAATCGGTGGCTCGTGTTCCGTGTCCCATGCAGAGAGGAACCGGGATGGCCCCCTAATTGGGGCGGATGGAGTGGGGAAAGTTAGGTTAGGTAATTCGGCTTAGACCGTAAAAGCGGCAGCTGAGCTTCCGCAATCCAAATGAAACGCCCCGGAGTGCCGGGGCGTTTCGCTGGCGGATAGTTGGCGCCGCGTGGTGGTGATTTGGCTCAGTGCGTTACGCCGAGACTTGCTCAGGAGTCGCCGCTGCCAGCTGGTTGGGAACTTCGCCGACCTTGAAGCGGGAGAAGCGGCGAATGGTGATGTTCTCACCGAGGTTGGCGATGGCCTGATTGACCTTTTCGCCGATGGTCATGGTCTCGTCCTTGATGAAGTGCTGTTCGTAGAGGCACGACTCCTCGTAAAACTTTTCCATCTTGCCGCTGACGATTTTCTGGATGACGGGATCCGGCTTGCCGGTGGCGCGCGCCTGCGCGGCGTAGATTTCCCGCTCCCGCTCGAGCATTTCGGGAGTCACGTCCTCGCGGCGGACGTAGCGCGGATCAACCGCGGCGATGTGCATGGCCACGTCGTGGCAGAGCTGCTGGAAGGCTTCCGTGCGGGCCACGAAATCGCTTTCGCAATTAATTTCGACGATCACGCCGATTTTGCCGCCGGCGTGGATGTAGTGGCCAATGAGGCCTTCGGTGGCTTCGCGAGTGGCCTTCTTGGCCGCGGCGGCCTGGCCCTTCTTGCGCAGGACGTCAACGGCTTTCTGAATATCCCCCTGGGTCTCCACCAGGGCCGCGCGACAATCGCTGAACCCAGCGCTGGTGAGTTCCCTCAGTTCTTTTACGAGCTTGGCTGGAATTTCCATGACTGGTTTTGAAGTACTCATCCTTTTCTCTTTTTCTCTTTTCTTAAATCGGTGATCACAACCTTTTACAAAAATGGCCCGGTGTGAATTTCGCTTTCAGCACCGGGCCAACGCAATGGTTTAGCCTTGCGCCGCCGTTTAGCGGGTTTCCTCGTCGGGAGGAACGGTGGTTTCGGCAGCTTCGATAAAGGCCTCGGTGCCCTCGACGAAATCGCCTTCCTGTTTCTCGTACTGCTCGTAGGCGCTGGTGTCCACGTAATCGGGGCCGGCTTCGAGAGCAGCCTGGTCGGCGGCGGCTTTCTGATCGGCAACCTGAGACTGTTCGAACTGCGCGCGGCCCTCGGCTACAGAATCGGCAATTTTGGTGGTGAACAGGCGGATGGCGCGCAGGGCGTCATCGTTGCCGGGGATAATCCAGTCAACCATGTCGGGATCGCAATTGGTGTCCACAACGGAGACAACTGGGATCCCCATGCGGCGGGCTTCCTTGACGGCAATCTCTTCGGCGTTGGAGTCGATGACGAACATGGTGTCCGGCAACTGGCTCATGTTCTCAATACCTTCGAGGTTCTGAAAGAGATGCTTCATCTCGCGGTCAAGACGCGCGCGCTCTTTCTTGGAGAGCTCCAGCATGCGGCCGTCTTCGGTCATGGCCTTAAGCAGCTTGAGGCGCTTGATGGATTTCTGGAGCGTGGCCCAATTGGTCAGCGTGCCGCCTAGCCAGCGGTGATTGACGAAAAATGCGCCGCAGCGCTTGGCCTCTTCGGCGATCGCTTCCTGAGCCTGACGCTTGGTGCCAACAAACAAAACAGTGCGGCCTTGCCCGGAGATGTCGCTGACGAAGCGGCTAGCTTCGCGGAACATTTTCAGGGTCTTCTGCAGGTCGATGATGTGAATGCCATTGCGTTCCCCGAAGATGTATTCCTTCATCTTGGGGTTCCAACGGCGCGTCTGGTGACCGAAATGAACGCCGGCCTCCAGCAGCTCCTTCATGGTGATTTCTACTGCCACTTTCCCTCCTAGTTAGATAGCTGCTTTTCGCTCTGCCCATAAGAGCGCTGGCCTGAAAGCCCGCGCTACATGGAGAGGAGATACGCAGCAGCCTCTTGCCGGCAGCTTGCCGGCCATGATCTTGGCGGCGGCGCTTGCGCGACGCCGCCAGAGCTTGTTTCAGCGGGGAGATCCCCGCCCAATTCTTTAACGCTTCGTGAACTGGAAGCGCTTGCGTGCGCCCTTTTGCCCGTACTTCTTGCGTTCCTTCATACGGGAGTCGCGCGTCAAGAATCCGTTCTTGCGGAGAGCGGGACGAAGTTCCGGGTTGAAGCGGCTAATCGCACGGGAAAGTCCCATGCGCACCGCCCCGGACTGCCCGCCGACTCCGCCGCCCTTTGCCGTGGCCACAACATCAACCTGCTCGGTGAGACTGGTGAACTTCAGAGGCTCGGTGGCGTCATGCAACCACGCGTGATTCGGGAAATATTGCTCGGCAGTGCGGCCGTTGACCGTGAACTTGCCAGAGCCCGGCCGGAGAAACACGCGCGCGATGGATTCCTTGCGGCGTCCCGTGCCGTAAAACCAGGTCTTGCTGCCCGATGCGGGCGTTTCAACAGTACTCAATGCTCCTCCTCAAACCTTTTTGACGAGACGAGTCCCGCTCGTCACATCGACTCCACGCTCGGCTGAATCCCTACTAAGGAGTTACTTAGAAAGGAACACCCACGTGCGGAAAATCGTTCGCGGCCCGCAGGCCGCGGCTACACCGCGACTGGCTGGGGCTTTTGCCCGGCGTGCCGCGCCAGACCCGCGGCATCGCGATACACGCGCAACTTCTTTGCGCGCCGCGCCCGCAGCTTGTTCTTCGGCAACATGCCCACGATCGCTTCGCGAACCACCCATTCCGGCTTGGCCTCGCGAACGCGCTTCGCCGGAACTTCCTTGAGACCACCGGGGTAGCCGCTATGCGAGTAGTACATCTTCTGCTCGATCTTGTTGCCGGTCATTTTAATCTGATTGGCGTTGATGACCACGACGTGATCACCGGAATCGAGATACGGCGTAAAGCTGGGCTTATCCTTGCCGATCAGCATGCGCGCCACCTTGGTGGCCAGGCGTCCCAACACCTGGTTCTTGGCGTCGACAACAAACCACTGAGCGCCCACTTTGAGGGCTTCAGCTTCTGCTCCCTTGGCTACGTACGTCCTCATCGCAACAGTCACACCTTTCCCTGTAAAGACAAAACCCAAGTTTAGGGGGTGAGGGCAGTTTTGTCAACGAGACAGTTTGCGCGGAAACGCCAAAAATGGCGCTAAATCATGCATGTTGTGGGTGTTGGCCGTGTCCGGAGACGTAGACTGTGCACATCTGCTCTGCTATCCTCGCGGCAAATTGTGAAATCCCTCCTATACTTATGGGAAGAGACGAATCCGGAGTTGAGATGGCTCAGCAGTCTGTTCCGCCGTTTTCAGAAGCCGTAAAACTTGCCTGGCGCCTGGCCGCCGAAGAAGCCGTGCATGCGGGGCAGCCGCAGATTGAACCGCTGCATCTGCTGCTTGGCATTTGCGGGGTGGAGCGCGTGATCCGGGAAGAATCCTGGGAACGCTATGCAGTTTCGCCCAGCCGGCTGGAGAGTGTGCGGCAAGAATGGAATGAAGTGAGTTGCGCGGCGTCGACCGCGGGACTCGATGCGGTCCACCTGCGGCGCGAAGTTCGTTCCCGGCTGCCGCAAAATTCGCTGGCGCTGCCGACGAATCATGTAGCGAAGCGGTCCGATTCCACGCGCACCGTGTTTGAGTGCGCCGAGCAGCGAGCGATGTCGGTGGGTCATGCGCTGACCACTTTATTCGATCTGCTGGGCTGCCTGCTCCCCACGCTGGTGGACAGAGATCCCGTGATCCCGGCGCACTTCGGCGCTGCGCTGCACAAACTGGACACGTTGATGGCGCCGCCTCCTGTAGCGGGAGTGACGCTGTTGCTTGGCGCCATGCGGTCTTCGGTGCAGGGGCCGCTGGAGCATCTGAAAACGACGCCGCGCGAAGCCATGTTTTACGATTTGCCATTGCAGATGGCGTCGCAGCCGAATTATCAGGCATTGCTGGATTGCGCCGTGAGTTCCCTGCTGAAATTTTTCCCCACCGCGGACCACGGAGTGATGCTGTTGCGGGATCGCGGTTCGAACAGCCTGCTCTTGCAAGCGCACGTGCCGCCGGGAGAGCCTTCGGCGAGCATGGAACTTGCCGAGCACGTCTTGCAGCAGAATTCGGCGGTGATCTGGAATCCGGCGGCGGCTGTGTCCAGCGACATTGGCGCGCGCAGCCTGATCGGCATGCAAACCACCTGCGCAATGTACGCGCCGCTTTCCTGGCAAAACGAACGGCTGGGGGTATTGTGCGTGGACACGCGGCGCACCGCATCGGCATTTACGCCCGATGACCTGCGGCTGTTCATTGCCATCGCCCATCACGTGGCTCTGGCGGTCTTTTCGCAACGCCAGACCCGCGACCTGCAATCGCAGAACCTGCTGCTGAAGCGCCTCCTGACGCATTTTTCGCCGAAAGTGCGGCAAAGATTGTTGGAACGGGCGGCGCGCGGGCGCCTTACGCTGGGTGGCGAGCGGTCGGAGGTCAGCATCCTTTTTTCGGATATTCGCGGCTTTACGCGGATGAGCGCAACGATGGAGCCCGACGACGTCGTGGAAATGCTCAACGATTATTTCGCCGCGCTGGTGGAAGCGATTTTTCATTGCGAAGGCACGGTGGACAAATTTATCGGCGACGCGATCTTGGCGGTGTTCGGGAGCCCCGACCCCGATCCCGAGCATCACCAGAACGCATTGCACGCGGCGCTGGCGATGCAGGCCGCGGTTCAGAAACTGAACGCCGCCCGCAAAGAGCGAAACCTGCCCACGTGTGAAATCGGGATCGGGGTGCATTCCGGTGAAGTGCTGCATGGTTTTGTGGGGACACAGGAACGGCTGGAATTTACGGTTGTGGGTGACGCGGTAAATCGGGCTTCCCGCTTTTGCGCGGCGGCCGGCGCCAATGAAATTATCGTGAGCTCCGAATTCCTCAAACACGTATGGCGCGAAGTGGAAGTGGAAGCCCGCGACGTGCCCACCAAGCACGAAGGAACCTGGGCGGCCTTCCGGGTGCTGAAAACGAAGACGGCGCGGTGAGCTAATTCCCAGCCAATTCGCTGGCTTTCCGAGCAAGCAGAAGATAACCATGCCGGTGCGCTTCTTCGGCAAAGGCCTTCAGTTCGGATTTGCGGGCGGGCCCTGCCAATGCCTGGGCCCGGGCGAATCTGGCCACGAGAGCTAACTGCAGTGAACCGAGGTGTTTCATTTCAGCCTCGATTTTCTTGAGCTCCGAAATCGCCACCTCGGATGGTTTAGGAGTATTTTCCACGATGGCTTGCTGAATGGAAAAGGTGGCGCGCGAAAAAGGATCTTGCAGTTCGTGAATGTGTTCTTTTGCTTTCAGAATCTGATCTTCAGCATCTTTGTTGCGATGCGTGCCAAGGTAAGCCTGGGCGAGGATGCAACGCGCAATGACCTCGTTTGTAGTGTCCTTTGCTGCGAGAAAAAATTGCAACGATTCCTGAGCCAGCTTTTCAGCGGCGGGAAAGTCGCGCTTTTCAACATTCAGGTTTGCCAGTGAATATTGGGTGGCGGCCATGTCCCCCTGGGCTCCAAGTTCCTGCTGGGCGCGCAGGGCCTGTTGATAGTATTTTTCGGCGCCCGGCAGATCGCCGGCGGCGAGCAATACGTCCGCGAGCGATTGCCGTGTTCTAGCCTCGCCATCTTTATCACTAGTTTCGACCATCAATTGCAGGGACTGCTCGCAACTGTTACGGGCTTCCGCAACCTCTCCGGTCTGAAGTTGGGAGCCACAAAGATTGTCGAGAGCCAGTGCAAGTCTGCCTTTGTCGCCAACGCGTTTGGCAGCGTCGATGACTTCAAGGAGTAGACGCACTTCCGCTTGCAAGTTGCCCAATGCCCCAATGCTGACGGCTTGATTTTGTTGGGCGAGCAGCAAATCATCGGTTATGCCGGTACGTTCCGTGGAGACTCGGATACTTTGTTCATACCATGATTTGGCTTGCGCAAAATTATTTTGCATGAAGTGAATGTTGCCGAGGTTCAATAAGGCTCCTGCTTGATCCCGTTTGTCGCCGATGCTGGTGGCAATGTCCAGGGCTTCCTTGTAGAGCGGTTCAGCCTTATCAAACTCGCCCCGGAGGTAGTAATTGTTGGCGAGGGCGTTCTTCGCGTGCGCGGTTCCCATGTCGTCACCCAGTTTTTTATTGAGTTCAAGCGCGTCCGCACAAACCTTTGAGCCCTGCTCGACATTTCCAAGGTCGAGCATCGCCAGGCACTGGGCAATTTCCGCCCGGGCCTGGAGGAGGCCGCCACCAAGCGACTTGGCGATCTCCACGGCCGAGTTGGCGGCTTTCAAACGATCCTTATTGTTGCCCAATTTTTCCTGGACTTCGGCAAGTTGCAAATCGCTTTCCCCCTTCACGAACTTAGAGATCTTTTTCGTGTGCAATTTTTGCAGGGTTGCGATGGCCTCGTTGTAGCTCCCGGCCGCGACCTGGCTTTTCGCAAGGAGTAGCGGATACTGAAAGTTGTCGGGGCTGATGGTCGACAGAGATTGATAATAGGTGGCCGCCTGATCCCATTGCCCGGAATAACTGGAATACCGGGCTTTGATGAGCGTTTTCTTCTCATCCGATAAATCAGTAGCCTGCTCGACCGCTGTTTTCGCTTCTTCCCGGGCCTTGGTTTCAAAACCGAGTTCCCACCAGGCTTGCGCCAAGGCGCTTCGTATTTCCGCGTTCTTCGGGTCCGCCTGCACGGCAAGCAGGAAAGAGTCTTTTGCTTTCCCATATTCGAATTTGTCCAATGCAGTCATCCCGTCGGCATTGGCTTTGGATGCGTCCTGGTTCGCGGGAAGAGCATGGTCAAGTCCGCGTTTTTCCTCGGCGGACAGGGAAACTCCGAGCTTTTCACGCACCGCTTCGCCTGCCGAGGGAATCACGTCCGTTAGTTCAGACTCTGTCAAATCGAGGGGAATACTGCCCTTGTTCTTGCCTGTCTTGGCATCTACCACGCGGATATTCCACCTTATTTTGCGGCTACCAGGCGCCCCGACAACGGTATAGTCGCCGTAGACGGCGTAACGGCAGCCATGGTGATCAAGTTTTCGCAGAAATTCAGTGGTGGGCTCTTCTGACATTTTGCTCGGTGACTCAGGCTCCCAAAAATTGCCCATAGCTTGTGGACTCAAATAACTGATCTGCTTGGCCTCCAACGTTGTGCCCAGATTGGCACGGAACTGATTGCCCCAAGTGTCGTAGTTGGCGTCCCCGGACATATTTTTGAAACCCAACACGGTAACCGACGGCGCTTCGCCCCACGGGAGAAGATCCCGAAAACCGATGCCGACGGCCACGCCGGCCGAGGCCACCACCGCCAGCCCCGCTGCTGTGAGGAGCAGACGCTTGAGTCTATTTCTGCGCGAAGGGATCACCGGCTTGATTTCACCTACCAGGGCTTGCTCGACCTCGGTGATGGCGGAGAAGCGATCCGCCGGCGCAACTTGCATGCATTTTTGGATAGTCTCGGACCAGGCCACATCCAAATCTGGTTGTAGAGACTTTGCAATCGGCACGGCTCCTTCCAACCGCTGAAAGGCGACTTCGCGCCAATTTTTCCCTTCGAAGGGCAGGCGGCCAGTTACCATTTCGAACATCACGACGCCGAGCGAGTAGATGTCGGTGGCGGGAGTGATTTCCTTGCCGGTGACCTGTTCGGGAGCCATGAAGGCGGGCGTCCCGAGCATTTCGCCCGTGCGGGTGAGGGCGAATTCGCCGGCATCGAGGGAGTGTGCCAGTCCAAAATCACTGACCACGACGCGTACGCAGCCAGAGCCGGAAGTCGGCGGCACGAGCATGACGTTGTTGGTTTTGAAATCGCGATGAACTACTCCGACCTGATGTGCGGCGGCCAGACCCGCGATCATTTGTTTCAGGAGTGGAAGGGCCTCGATGGTGGAAAGTTTCTCTTTTTCTTTGAGGAGTTGATCGAGGGTTTGCCCGGCAAGCAATTCCATGCTCACGACCAGAAGGTCTGAATCTCCTTCCTTCGCGGCTTCATGGCGAAACAGATCGTAAGTGCGGCAGACGTTGGGATGGGTCACGCGTTTGGCAACTACGATTTCCTGCCGGAAACGCTCGAGCGCTTTTTCATCGTAGAGTAGGCCGAACCGCACGGTTTTCAGAGCAATCCTATGTTTCAGCTCGAGGTCCAGCGCTTCGTAGACTTCGCCCATCCCGCCCTGGGCAATAAATCGAAGAATACGGAATCGTTTAGCGACGATTTCGCCGGAACGAAATGACGAATGGTGGGAAGCTGCAGACGATGGCTTGTCCGGCGTGGCTTCCGCAAAGCTGATGCCGGGAGTGCGGCTGGGGGAGTCAGCGTCGAGGGTCTGCTGGCTAGGATCGCTGTCCGGTGGCTGGAGCGGAGTATCGTCCATTGGCATAAGGGTCGATAAGTTGTGCAGATTATGCCATAAGGAAAGTGAGCTGGACGTGCTGAGCCAAAAAGGGGGAAGAGGGAGGATCTCAGGCGCAGGTTGCAGGTGTACTGAAGTGAGACGGAAGTTGCAATGAAAGGGCGAGAATGCGCAGCGAGGGTGAAGAAATGTGCAAAGTTTTTCCGCTCTCCAAAAGGATGCGGCGGGCTCCGTCCGATGGCTTAAACTAACTAAAATTATACTTGACATCGAATGTCTACTTTTGCCAAACTTCGCCCTCGGACTGTTCCCCGCAAGGCTCCAAGTTCACTTTTTCTCATTCGAGGTGATTTATGCGCTCGGGCAAACCTTGGTTGATTGCCTTTGCATTGACGTGGGCGATTATGCTTACAGCCAGTTCCACGCTGGCTACCAGCTATGTTCGTGGTTACGTACGTCCGTCAGGGGACGGGGACAATTGCAGCGGAAGCCCCGGAACTCCGAGCTGTGTGGGTGGCAGCGGGAGCACGCTGGTCTTCGGGCCCTCTGGAAGCCCCTCGACGTACAACTTGTTCCAAATCGCAGTAACACCCGACTCAACGTTCGAATTCACATTTTCCAGCCTGCCAGGACTTACCGACTTTCAAGTTGTCGCGTGCGGCTACGGCACTTCCGGGAACCTTTCTCCCGGTATTTATACTTCGGGAAATAGTTCCCTCGGCCTGCCATGCACGGCGCTAGGCGATCCCCTGAACAATGGCATTGCGCCGAATTTTGTGGACCCCTCCACTTTCATCACCGATAACAATTGCGCGATCGCGAATACTCTGTGCTACACATTTTCGGGGTCGGGCCTCCCATCTAGCTGGGTGTTTTCCGAAATCGCCACGGGCCCCAGCCTGCAGACAATTTCCGAGCTAGCCAGTGTGCCAACGCCCGAACCAGCGTCGCTCTCGCTGCTTCTCGCGGGACTTGCCTGCTTCGGAGTGCTCCGCCGCAAGCGAGCGAATTAACCAGCCAAAATTGTTTTCCCGGCGGAGTGGAGTTTCTCCACTCCGTTTTCTTTTGGGCGAGACTCCCCGAATGGCCACGGAGCATATTTCCTCGTTGCGGACAGGGGCATCCTTCATTAACATACGGGCAGTTTGTCGCCGGGGCGTGCGGCAGTCACAAACCGCCCAGATTGCGCCCGGCCTCAAGGAGCCTTCCTATGTTGCTTGCACGCATTTCCCGAATGGCATTGGTTTGCCTGATGGCAATCTTGATTGCGCTCCCGTCCCCGGCGGAGATCGCGGCCCCACCGCCGGCAACGCAGGGGCAGGATGCCGCCGCGCCCGTCAAGAAAAAGCGCGTCGCGGTGATGAATTTTGATTACGGGACGGTGCGAACCGCAGTGGCGCAGATTTTTGGCACGGACCAGGATGTCGGCAGGGGCATCAGCGACATGCTGGTGGAAAAACTCGTGAATGGCGGCCAGTATTCGGTGATCGAACGATCGGCGCTCGACAAGATCCTGAAGGAACAAAATTTCTCGAACAGCGACCGGGCGGATCCCAACTCGGCGGCGAAAATCGGGGCGGTGCTGGGCGTGGATGCGATCATCATCGGCTCGATCACGCAATTCGGGCGTGACGACCAGCACACCAACGTCGGCGGCGGCGGGTATGGGCTCGGAAAATTTGGCCTCGGCGGCGTGGGCACCAGCAAATCCAAGGCCGTGGTGGCCGTCAGCGCGCGGGTGATCAATACGTCAACGGCGGAGATTATGGCCGCGGTCACGGGGAAGGGGGAATCCACGCGGGGCAGCACGTCGCTGATCGGAGCCGGCGGCGGGGGGTCGGGTGGTGGCGGCGGAGGGCTGGACATGGGAAGCAGCAATTTCGCCAACACGATCCTGGGAGAAGCCGTGCGCGCGGCAGTCGACGACACCGCTTCGCAATTAAACGCAGCCTCCAGCAAGGTTGAAACGCTGAAACGCTCGGTCAGCGGAGTGGTGGCCGATGTTTCCGGAAACACGCTCATTTTGACCGTAGGCAAGAAGGCCGGCGTGAATGTGGGCGATAAGCTGGAGATCAGCCGGCAGGTCCGAGTGGTGAAGGATCCCACGACGGGAAAAGTGATCAAAGCGGTCACCGACAAAATCGGCGAGGCAACGATCACGGAAGTGGATGACGATTCCGCCACGGCCACATTCAGCGGCGCCGGGGCGGCCAAAGTCGGTGACGTGGCCAAGAACAATCCTTGAGGAACACATCATCTTCTGATTAACCACGGGTCCGGGCGGCGCTTTTGCCCGGACTCGTTCTATTTTCGGGCCATCCTTTGGTGTATCCTCAGTGGAATTAGGGCGACCTGCCTGGAGGCTTCCATGACGGCGGAATTCAACGTTGGACAAACCGTTGGCGACTATGAAGTTCTCTCCATCCTCGGCCTGGGCGGCATGGGGAAGGTGTACAAGGTGCGCAACGTCATTTCCGACCGTGTCGAGGCGATGAAGGTGCTGCTGCCCGACCTCACTTCTCATCAGGGCCTTGCGGACCGGTTTCTGCGGGAAATCCGGCTGCTGGCTTCGCTGAACCACCCGAACATTGCGGCGCTGCGCACCGCGCTGACGTATGAAAACCAGTTGGTGATGATCATGGAATTTGTGGAAGGCGAAACGCTTGCCAACCGGATTGCGCGAGCGCCAATTTCGACTTCGGAGGCGGTGAATTACTCGGAGCAGATTCTTTCGGCGTTGAGCTACGCGCACAAGCACAACATCACGCATCGCGACATCAAGCCGGCGAATATGATGCTGACGCCGCAGAGCATGGTAAAGCTGATGGACTTCGGAATAGCGCGCTCCGGCACTGACGGGTCGCTCACCTCCACGGGCACGACCCTGGGCTCGCTGAACTATATGCCGCCGGAACAGGTGCGCGGCGAGTCCGCGGACGCGCGCTCGGATATTTATTCCTTCGGCGTTTCCCTGTATGAACTATTGACGGGAAAGCTTCCCTTCCAGGGCGATTCGCAATATTCACTGATGACCGCGCATCTGAATCAACAGCCGCCCTCGCCCATCAGTTTGCGAGAGGACCTCCCGCCGGCGTTGAACCAGATCATTCTGATGGCCATGGCGAAGGAACCCGGGGATCGCTTTCAAACCGCCGATGCATTTCTGAATGCGCTGAAAAGCGTGCCGGTCTCCTCGCTGCCGAGTGCGGGCACAACCTTTGCGCCGACACCCAGAACACCCGCGCCGATATCGGCCGAGGATACGCTGCTGGCGACGCTGGCGCCGGGGGCAGGCGCGGCCGGACGCATGGCGAACCCGCCGGCCACGACGCAGGCCGCGGTGCGAGTTCCGGTGCCCCCGGCCATGCCTGCGCCACCTCGCTCGCCTTCCGCCGTACCGCTCGTACCCATGGCACCGCCGGCGTCCACGAATGCGGTTGCTTCCGCATCGGGCATGCCCGCGCCACCAGCAGCCCGCGCTTCGAGTCGCGGCCTGTGGCTGGCGATCGGCTCACTGCTTGGAGCGGGCGTGCTGATCGCCGCCGGTATTTATATTCCTCGCAAGCTGAAGACGCACGCGGATCCGGACCAGGCGACGATGCCGTCGAAATCGTCCGGCGATTCGAGTTCGAAACCCCAAGCAGGCGCCGACGGGCCGGTTTCTATCCAAACCCCTGTGGGATCGGTGAATGTGGACGCCCAGGGAAATGTTGCGGTGCAGGCGCCGGGCGTTTCCGTGAATGCGGCGGCCGATGGAAAGACGGACGTGACCACGCCGGGACCCTCGGTGCATACGGGAGCTCCGAATGCGGGTCAAAAGGCAAACGGAAATCCAAAACCATTCCATGATGCCACGACTGCGCCGCCGCTTCCGGCGGGCCCATCGCCCGAGGAAATCGCAAAGATGGCGGACGAGGCCGACCAGCTCAGCGTGCGCGCTTCGACGGCTTCCCAGAGCCTGGATAGTCTCCGGCAACAGCAACAAGCCGATGGGTACAATCTGCGCGGGGACATTGCCGCTTCGCAGCAGCGCATGGAGATGTATCTGACGAAGGGAAATAATGCGCTGAACGCGAAGGATCTAGTAAACGCAAAGAAATATTTTGACCTGGCGGAAACGGAAATCTCCAAAGTCGAGAAATTCCTCGGCCGCTGAAAGCTCACGAAGACGAACCTTTCGCCGATTTGTGAATCAGTATTCCGTTACTTCTCCTTCGCCGATGTAGAAAGTCCCGCCCGATAAAAATCGCTGCGAGTTGCGGCGCGTGGCGGATATAGTCCTAACTCGAGCGGGGTGCGGACATGCCTACCGAAGAGAAAATTGGAACACACCAGAAGGCGCTTTCGATCAATCTGGACTCGGCAATTTTTGGCTCGTTCGCGGAGATTGGCGCGGGGCAAGAGGTGGCGCGCTGGTTTCTGACCGTTGGCGGCGCTTCGGGGACGGTCGCCAAGACGATTTCCGCGTACGACAAGGAAGTGAGCGACGACTTGTACGGGCGGGGAACGCGCTATGTTTCGCAACCGCGCCTGCAAGCCATGATGGAAAGCGAATGGAAGCAGTTGCTGGAGGAATTGCAAGCCACCCGCGGGGCCACCACGCGGTTTTTCACCTTTGTGGACACGGTTTCCGCCCGGAATTTCGCGGGGACCAACGAGTGTCACGGTTGGATCGGACTGCGCTTCGCGCAACAGCCGGGTGGGCCCGCGAGCGACGTGATTCTGCACGTCAACTTGCGGGATCCGACCAACCTGCAGCAGCAGGAAGCCGTCGGAATTCTTGGCGTGAACCTGCTTTATGCCGCGATTCACCACCTGAATTCGCCGGAAGAATTTCTCGCCGGGTTGTTCGAGGATTTGAGCCTGCAACGCATGGAGATTGACCTGGTCGATCTGAAGGGGCCGGTATTTGAAAAATGGGATCGCCACACCTTGCACGCGTCCCTGGTGACTTCGGGTTACGCCGAGGCGGTGGCCTTCTCGGCCGACGGCCAGATGATTCCTCCGACGGAACTCTTGTACAAGAAGGCTCTGGTGCTGGCCCCCGGCATTTTTGTCACTGCCGCGGACCTGCACGGGCAGTTAATACAGACAACCGTGGCGCAACTCCCGAAGGAAGAGGTGGAACAAAGCAAGGGAACGCTCGGATTGTTTTGTTTGTCGAGCCGGCCTGGAATTCCCGGGACGCCGCCGCTTACGGCAGAGCATGTGGTGCATCACGCGAGGGATCTGCAAAAGCTGGGATATGGAACAATGCTTTTTCGCGCGCAAGAGCTTTACACCATGAGCGCGTACGTGAGCCGGTTCACCAAATCGCAGGTTTTTTTTGCGGTGGGGCTTTCCGTGGTCGTCTATGCCTTGCAGGACCGCTACAAAAACCTGGCGGGAGCGCTGCTGGAAGGAACGGGGCGGCTGTTTACCCAGAATGTGCGGCTGAGCGTGTATCCGATGCCAGAGGCGGTGTTGCAAGCGCGCCTCGCCGCGATCGGCGCAGTCGGTTGGGGATACAAAGTGACCAACGGAAACGTGTATGCCGAAGATCTGCAACCGCCCGAGCCACTGATTCACTTATACCGGTATTTGGTTAGTTCGGGGCTAATCGCCTCCGCGCATCCGCCCGCGGCTTGATTCGCCGGAAATTCCGTGGCGCGGCGGCGGCCTTCCATCCGGGAAAGCTACTTTCGCAAAGGCCCCGGCAACGCCAGCGATGGCGTGCCGATGTCCCCGCGCAATTGCAAAAGATTCTGAATCGTCGCGAAGAGTTCGTCCGCGCGGATGGGTTTGGTGATATAGGCGTCCATTCCAGCGGAGAAGCAGCGTTCGCGATCTTCCTTCAAGGCGTGCGCGGTCAGGGCGATGATCGGGGTGTGCCTGCCGGTGAGTTGCTCGCCCCGGCGAATGGCGGAAGTGGCTACAAATCCGTCCATTTCCGGCATCTGGATGTCCATCAGAATAAGATCGTAGTCGTCATCACCCACGGCTCGAAGCGCTTCCTTGCCGTCCACCGCGATGGAGACGTTGAATCCACGTTTCTGGAGCAGGCGTTGGGCGAGGATGCGATTGACGGCATTGTCTTCGACCAGGAGGATTCGATACGCGCGGTTGGCAGAGCAATCGAAGAACTTAGCAGGAACCGCCAGGGACGCTTTCGGCGACTGGGCATCTTGCGCCGGCCGGCTGCCCGGCGCAAGAGCGTCCTTGCCTTGAAGAGCGAAATCCAGCGTGAAATGAAAAATGCTCCCATGCTCCGGCGCGCTTTCCACCCAGATTTTTCCACCCATCATCTCCACCAGGCGAGCGCAGATGGCGAGGCCCAGCCCGGTGCCACCGTACTTGCGAGCCATGGATCCATCGGCTTGCGAGAATGGAGCAAATATTTTTTCCTGGGCTTCCGGTGGGACGCCGATGCCGGTGTCTTTGACACCGAAGTGCAGCAGCACCCGGCCCTTCACAGGCGTGGCCGCGGCGACGGCAACGAATATCTGGCCGCGATCGGTGAACTTGATGGCATTCCCGATCAAATTGAGGAGGACCTGGCGAAGCCGGCCGGGATCGCCGATCAGTGCATCGGGAACTTCCGCGGGGGCGTTGAAGGCGAAGTTCAGACCCTTCTGACTGGCACGAATGGCGCAGGTTTTGAGGGTTTTCTGAATGCTCTTACGAAGAGGGAATGGGATAGATTCGGCTTCGAATTTTCCGGCTTCGATTTTGGAGAAGTCCAGGATGTCGTTGATGATGGCCAGCAGCGATTCGGCGGAAAAGTGGACCAAGTTGAGATTTTCGCGCTGCTCGGGGGCGAGTTGGGTGTCGAGAACAAGCTCGGTCATGCCCAAGATGCCGTTCAGCGGGGTGCGAATTTCATGGCTCATATTTGCCAGGAACATACTTTTGGCTTCACTGGCGGCTTCGGCGGCGCCTTTGGCGGTTTGCAGCTGTTGCTCGTTGAGCTTGCGTTGCGTGATGTTTTCGGCGGAGATGATAATTCCGCCGATATTGTCGTGAGGGTCGCGCCACGAGTGCATGGCCCAGCTTACCCATTGCTCAGTACCATCCGCGCGAATCCAGCGATCCTCATCAGCGTGCTGCTTTTCCCCGGCAAGGCCGCGGACAAGGGATTCCCGCCAGTTTTCGGAAAGGTTGGGCAGGGCATCGTAGAGACACACCCCAAATAGATCGGAGCGGCCAAATCCGTAGTCGTTGATCCAGCGACGGCTGGCGGCAAGATAGCGGATGTCGCGATCGAACATGGCGACGCAGACGGGCGCTTCCTCTATGAACTGGCGGAGCTGGCGTTCGCTGGCCCGGAGTTCGTCTTCGGCGCGCCTACGCTCGGTAATGTCGGAGGCCATGCCGAGGATATATTGCGGCTGGCCCGAGGCGTCGCGCAGAAGGGATAGTTCGAGCCTAGCCCAGACCAAGCGGCGATCACGTAAAAGATAACGCTTGTCAAGGTGGAGATGATCGATCTCGCCATTCGCGAGCCGGAGGAAAGATTTCTGGTCCGCTTCGGAGTCCTCCGGATGTGTTAGCTGATCAAAGATGCCGAGGGAGTGCATTTCCTCGGCGGTGCAACTTAGCATGCGCTGATAAGCGGGGTTGACGGTCAAGTCGCCGTTTTTCAGATCAGAGATAGCGATGCCTAGTTCGGCGCCTTCAAATACCGCGCGGAATTTTTGCTCACTTTCGCGGATGGCGCGTTCAAAAGCGCGGCGTTGGGAAATGTCGACAAAGGTGACGACGCAGCCCACAATTGGTCCGCCGCGCAGAAGGGGATGCGACCAATACTCGACGGGAAGGCTGGAACCGTCCTGGCGCCAGAAGACTTCATCGTCCGCGTGAGCGCCTTCCCCGGAGCGAAAAGCTCGAATGATGGAGCAAGCTTCCGCGGGAATGAAAGCGCCGCTGGCGGTGGAATGGTGGCAAAGGTCGTGGAAGTTCTTGCCGAGAGCCTCCTCTCGTGACGAAAAGCCGAGGATCCTCAGCGCGGCCTGATTAATAAAGGTGCAAATTCCGCTGCAATCGACGCCATAGATTCCTTCGGCGGTGGATTCCAGAATGAGGCGGATACGTTCTTCTTCTTCCGCCAGGCGGCGCTCGGCTTCCTTACGCTCCCCGATGATGGCGCCCAGGATGAGCCCCGTGAAGGCGAGAATCAACATCAGGAATTGCAGAACCGCGAGGTCGGCCATGCCTTGATGGACCACGCGCATCATACTCGCCAAACCGGAATCGACCACAATCAATCCGATGAGGACGCCGCGCACTCCGCGGCGGATGGCAATCCAGATGAGCGGGAGGAAGAAAAGATAGAAGAGATGAGCGCTGCGGGCGAAGCTGTTGCCGAAAGCCAGATAGATGAGCGCACCCAGGGAGGCGAGGAATGCGCAGAATTCCAGGACCTCCCCGCGGCTCCAAGTCTGGGTTTCCGCGGCGGATTTGATTTCCTCGGTCCCCGCCACACCAAGATATCGGCGGCACCAGGGAAGGAAGAATTCTAGCAGAAAAGGGGTGATACTCGAAAGCGCGACAGCGTCCCCAATCCACCAATTGAAAGTTGCCTGGGCATAATCGGCGAACGCGATTTCGCCGCTCCAAACAAGGATGGCTGTCCCGGATGTCGCAGCCGCGAACGAAGCCAGCAGGGTAACGCCCAAAATATTGGTGACATCGCGGATCGTGCGGATCCGATAGCCTGCCGACAAATTGCGGCGCAGATACCCGCTGGCAAATCCATAAATTAGCGGGATCAACGGATTCATCACAAGAAACGGCAGGCCGCTGACACTCTGATGGTAATTCAGAAATCCGGCGAGATATCCAGCAACCAAGAGCACCGGAAAGATCCCCAGCCCAAGACCCGCCATTAGCGCGACGGAAAGTCCAGCTGGAGGATACCAGGCGCTGATGCTGGGCCAAATCTGAAGAAAAACTGTGGTGCGATCCAAGAAGACATAAACAACCACACACAGGAGGCCAAAAAGCAAACGGCGTAGATAGAGAGACAGCCGTCTGGGAGAAGAGTCTGGGGTCCCGCCGAGAGCGGAGCTCAGAGGGGAACTGTGAAAAAAGGGGGGGCGAGAGGCCGGAGAAAGGAGAACGGGAGCTGCTCCATCTTGAAACATCAACTTGGCCCCGTGCTCTATTCCAGGCACAGCCTCTCTGCGTCCTGCAACGCCAGGCTCGGGAGTTTTTTCTCGGTCGGCCACGAATCCTCTGCCAAATGTTGAGCTTTCAGGAACTGCGGGCTGCCGGAGCGAGGGCTCGCCTCATCAGCCACAATTGGCCCATAAGAATGCAAGCATTTGAGAGACCGAACCAGTGGCGCTACTGGCCGGGCGGCGGATTCCGGTACAATGCGACATGTAGTTGATTTGAAGTTCAACCGGCAGGTGGATGCGTGATTCATCGATTTGTATTTCATAACGAAGAGCTCAAGTCCGTGGACAAAGTGCGCTGGTCGCCTGGGCAAGCGGGATTGATCTGCGGCTGGGGCCTGTTCACGACGGTGCGTATCGTGCGCGGCGAAGCGTTTGCGTACGAGAGGCACTGGCGGCGTCTGGAAAAAGATGCGGCCACCACGCGCTTGCCGCTGACTTTTACAAGCGCGAAAGTGCGCGTGCACTTGCAGGAAGTGATTCGCGCGAACAAGGTGGAAGAAGGCTGCGCGCGAATCTATCTGGTATGGAACACCGTGGGCTTCTGGAAGAGCGACGAGAAGTTGCCCGAGGTGGACCTGGTGATCACCAGCGCGGGTGTGCCGCAATACCCGGATACCGTGCGCCTGGCGGTCCGCGAGCAGGGCCGCCACGCCGCTTCACCGTTGGCGGGAGTGAAGACCACCTCCTGGCTGAATAGTGTGTGGGCAGTGGCCGAAGCGCAGCACGATGGATTCGATGAGGTGGTACTGCTGAACGAACGCGGCGAAGTGAGCGAGTGTACCGCGGCCAATATCTTTGCGGTGAAAGGCGACAAGGTTTTGACTCCGCCGCTCAATTCAGGCTGCCTGGAAGGAGTTACGCGTGGGGTGTTGACGGAAGTGGCCGCGGAGGCAGGTACGTCGGTGGTGGAACAGACGTTGCGAGTGGAAGATTTGTACACGGCGGACGAGGTGTTCATCACCTCGACCAACCGGAACGTGATCGGCGTCCGGGAGATTGCTGGAAAGAGCATCGGAGATGGCAAGGTGGGGAAGGTTACGAAAAAACTCGACGCGGCATTCGATGCGTTTGTGAAGGATTATGTGGAGCGAAGAGTAGCCGCGAACCGCTAAGCGAAGCGGAGAGGTTGCAGCAGCCCGATCGATCGCGTCAATGAGGTCCACCGGCGGTTGAGATTGCGGACGACGCCACGGGATTTGCTCCCATGGTGACGCGGAGAAGAATCGGCGCGAGCACCGTGGTCACCATAACCAGCAGGACAACGGCGGAAAACAAGCCGTCATCGACCACCCCAATTCCCTTCCCGATTCCCGCGAAGATCAAGCCAACTTCGCCGCGCGGCATCATGCCGAAGCCGACCGCCCAGCGGTTCATTGTTTTGGGGCATCCCCAGCCGGCGACGACCTTGCCGATAATCGCGACGACGGTGAGCGCAAAGCCTGCAACCAGAACATCCGTTCGCGCCATGGCCTCAAGTTTCACCTGAATGCCCATCCAGACAAAAAAGAGCGGCACCACCAGCGACTCGATAGGCGACAATAGCTGGTGCAACGATGCGCCTTCGATTTCGCGGTCGAAGAAGCTGTTGAGCACCATGCCGGCGGCAAACGCTCCCACAATGGTGGCGAGTTCGGCGAGATTGGCAAGCCAGGAAAGGAAAAGGGCAAAGCTCACTCCGAACAGCAGCTTAAGATTCTGGATGCCCAGACCGGTGATGCGGCGCACCAGCTTGGGGGTCAGCCAGATGCCCACGCCTAGTGAGGCGACGAGGAAGAGAGCGGCTTTTCCGGTGGTCAGGGCGATCGAGGCGACGCTGATTTTCCCGGTAACTGCCAGGCCGCTGACAACCGCCAACACAATCAGGCAAAGAACATCATCGATCACCGCGGCGCCCAGGATAACCCGAGCCTCGTCGGTGCGATCCTTGCCCAGGTCGCGAAGCACCCGCGCGGTGATGCCCACGCTGGTGGCGGTAAGAATGCCGCCGATAAAAAGGTCGGCCGCCAGGGGATTGTCGGGCCGCAGAAGCTTCATGGTACCCAGGCCCAAAACCATGGGAACAACGATGCCGAGGCTAGCGACGATGGCCGCGGGCTTGCCGACTCGTTTCATTTCCGCCAGACTGATTTCCAGACCAACGAGAAAGAGAAGTATGAGGATGGCCAGTCGCGAGACGATGTCCACGAATGCGTAGATGGAGATGTAGGTCTGGCCCTGAGGACCGCCAATTAGCCCCGCGAGGAGATCCGTGTGTGGGCCGGGAGGAAGCACTTTGTAAACCGCCTGGCTGAGATTATTGGAGCTACTGAGGGCCAGCGCGGCAATGCGCGAGAGATTGTCGCCCTCGCGAAGAACCGTGAGAGTAGGACTGGCGAAGTAGTATCCAAGATTGCCGGCAATGAGTCCCACCAGAAGTTCGCCGAGCACCGCGGGCTGCTTCACCCACTTCATGAGCGAGCCGCCGAGCGCCGCGCCGAGGGTGATGAAGATGGAGGCAATCAGGATGGGAACGACAGGGTCCGCGTGGGAGAGCTCCCCACTCGCCCACAGGGCAGCCGCGAGCAGCGGGGAGAACGTTGCGAGCATGCGCGTGACCTCGTGTATTCGTCGGGGATTTTCCGGTGAGCGGCCGGGCGGTGGTATTGTGGATGGCAGGCGAAGCAGACGCAAGAAGAAAAGCGAATCGCACGGGTGCGTGTTACAATGCGCCACTTAGTGGGGGGAATGAGGTCGTAGGGCATGACGGAGACCCTGGTACAAAGCGAAGCGGTTCTTGAGGTAATTTCGCCGGATGGTGCGCGGAAGTATGTCCGTGTAACGCAAGTGCCTTTCCTAATGGGCCGCGGCGCGGAAACGGGCAACCATCTGCAGTTGACCGACCGGCGCATTTCGCGGAATTGCGCGGCAATCGTGATGGAGGCCAACCGCTACTACCTGGAAGACCGCGGGCAGCGGCGCGGGATGTTCGTCAACGGGGAGAAAATCGAAAGCCGGATGCTGAATGACGGCGACGTAATTACTTTCGGCCTGGAAGATTCTTACCAACTGATATTCCGATCCGCTTCGGGCACCTCCGAGGAAGCCATTCCCCAGCTTTTGACGCGAATTGATCATATGACGAGTTCGGAGTCCACCGGTGGCGGACTGCGGAAACTGAATATGCTGCTGGAAGCGACTTCGCTGCTGCATTCCCAGTTGCCGCTGGATTCTGTGCTGGCGAAAATGATCGACCACGCGATCGCGGTGACCGATGCGGACCGCGGACTGCTGCAGGAAGCGGTAGACGGAAAAATCGATAACATGCGCGTGCGCCTGGCGCGGCGCAGCGGCGGGCAGCGGCTGCCTCCCGAAAGCATGACGCCCAGCCAGACGGCAATTCAGCTGGCCATGAAGCAGCAATCGCCGGTGATCACCGAGGATCTGGCGCAAGCCGCGATGAACCTGCAAGCGGCGGCCAGCATTGTGGCGCAGGGCTTGCGCGCGGTGGTGGTGATTCCCCTATACGCGAGCTCGCGCGCGAGCACCGACGCCTCTTCCACGGATGTGCGGCGCGGCGATTTTCTCGGCGTGTTGTACATGGACTCCAAGCGGCCGACGGCGTTTTCCAAGCTGGACCGGCAAATCCTGGACGCGCTGGCGGCCGACGCGGCCAGCATCCTGGACAATGCACGACTCGTGGAACGCGAGCGCGAACGGCAGCGCCTGGAACAGGAAATTGGCATCGCGCGGGATATCCAGCAGGCCCTGCTGCCAAAAAATTTGCGCGAGTACCCGCATCTGGCGGTGTCTGGTGTGAATTTTCCTTGCTTATCGGTGGGAGGAGATTATTTCGACGTCTTCCCCCTGGATGACAAGCGCACCGCATTTCTTCTGGCCGACGTAAGCGGCAAAGGATTGGGGGCGGCGCTATTGACGACGATGCTGCAGGGGGCGCTCTCCGGCATGACTCTGGGGACGGACCCGGCGCGGACGTTCAATCATGTGAATCGCTTTTTGTGCGACCACGCCGAAGTGGGCCGCTACGCCACGATGTTCTTCGGCATCCTGGATGACAGCGGAAAGCTGGAATATATTAATGCCGGGCATCCTTCGCCGATTCTACTGCGCAAGGAGACCACGCAAGAAGCGTTCACAGAGGGTTCCTTCCCAGTGGGGTTGGTGCCGGAAGCGGAATTTACGACCGCTTGTCTTCAGCTGGAGCCGGACGACACACTGGTGTTGTTCAGCGACGGTGTAACCGAAGCGATGGACCCGGAAGAAGAGCTTTACGGCGTGGCCAGATTGCGCGCGGTGTTGCAAGGAAAGACGGAGTTGCCGCTTGATGAGATCCAGAAAACGGTGCTGGAATCGGTGGAGAATTTCGCTCGCGGCGCGCGCCAGGCGGATGACGTGACCATTCTGGTGGTGAGATACCGCGCGGTGGTCACCGGCATAACCGACGCCGATCTTTCCGCAAGCAAAACGGCCGCCGCCAGCGACTGAAAACTTTTTCTCCTAATCGAATCTCCAAAATTAGACTCATCGAAACCGCGAATTCACCTGACTTACCGTCAAGCGCCTTTTACATTCAGGGATTGCAGGATGGCACTGCGGCAACAGACGATGCGATCGGGAGCGCAGGCACGTTTTGGGCTGCGAGAAGTTTGTTCAACGCCGGGATCGTTTCAGAGTTGAGCCTGTTCCAGGCAGTGGTGTTCTTCGCGATGGCGTTGCAACTCTCAGTAACCGAGCGATAGGCGGATTCGCCGGGCTTTATATCGGCGCTCTGAACCATCACCAGGTCGTGGCCGAGATCGCGATTCAGGATGCCGAAGCCCGGTGCATCCGGTCCGCCGTCTTCCAGCGCGTGAAGCTGTTTTTCGAAATCGGCAACCGCATCGGTGATTTCCTTTGACGGGCTTCCGGCCAGCGCTTTTTTGCGAGCGTCGAACTCCGTGTGCAGCCTTGAAACAAATTGGAACGAATGTGCGGTGTCTTCCATGAACGCGGCGATTTTTCTGGAAAGCGCAAACTGCGCCGCATAATCTTCCGCGCTGATGTGCACACGGGGATCCGGACGCACTTGCAGCTTTTGCTTGTACGTCTTCCCTTCCCTGGTAAAAACAAGATCGTAAGTCCCAGGCGTAACCAGCGGTCCCGGCGGCTGAAGCCGCGGCGTTTCACCAGGAACGGCATGATCCGGCACGGTGTATTCGGTGTACTTCAATGGCGCCCCGAAATACCCATAGGGCAGCGTCGCCGGATGCGGATAGCGAAGATCCCAGACGAAGCGGTTGATGCCCGGCTGATTGGGGAGCGCTGTCGGCGGGTAGAACCAGTATTCGGGGACGTTGGGCGGGGCAATCGTTTCTTCAACGGCACGCGTCGAATAGTGGCGCACCAGGGTTCCCTGTTGATCGTAGATATCGAGCGCCAGGTCGCTTTTCGATGCTGACTTTTGAAAGTATTGCAGCACGGCGCCGTCGGCGGGATTCCGAGCCGCGGGCGTTTCCGTTTGCAGCGGGGTATCGGGATAGTTGTCCCAACGAACGCGGATCGCCGGTTCCGGCAGAAAAAATTGCGCGGGAGAATTGGCGAGCTGCGGAGTCCACTGGCGAAGCGCGGAGATGTCATCGAGAATCCAGATGCCGCGGCCGAAGGTGGCGGCTACCAGGTCCGCGCCATAAATGGTGATGTCGGTGACCGTTGCGGTGGGCAGATTGAGCTGCAGAGGCTGCCAATGATCCCCCGCATCGTAGGAAAAATAAATTCCTGTTGTGGTTCCGGCGAACAGCAATCCCTTGCGGCCGGGGTCCTCGCGAACGGTCCGCGCCAGTCCGGCTTCGGGCAGCCCGCTAACGATCTTCTCCCAAGTTTTTCCGCCGTCGCGCGTGCGGTAGAAGTACGGATGGGCGTCGCGCGGCGCCCCTGTCGAAAAAGTGCCGTGTGCCGCAAAGACCGCGGCGTACGCGGTGTTGGCATCGTGAGGGGAAGCTTCGATGCAATTGATGTAGGGATGCTCGGGAAGATTGGGAGGCGTGACGTCGGTCCACGTCGCGGCGTCGCGCGTGACATGAATCAGGCCGGTTGTGGAACCCACCCAGATCAAGTTGGCATCGAGCGGCGAAGGGGCGATGGTCTGTAGAGCGCCGTGCGGCACGTTCTGGGCCGCGTCGTCTTCATCGTCCGCTGCTTCTTCCCATCCGGACATTTCGTTTGCGTCCTTCGTGAGTGTGTGGCCGGTCGCGGCCGGCTTGGACACGCCGGCGGGTGCGGGAGTTCTGCTGGTGAGGTCTCCGCTGATTTCCTTCCATGTGGTGCCGCCGTCCGTGGTCTTCAGAACAAATTGCGAGCCGTAATAGAGCGCGTGCGGATCGCGCGGAGAAAAAACCAGCGGAGTTTCCCAGGTGATGTGGTAACTCGCGGGCGGAAGAAAGATCGTGGCCACCTGCCCGGTGGCGCGGTTCAGGCGCAGCACGACACCGTACCAGCCGACGGAATAAACGGAGTTGGCGTCGAGGGGGTCGGGAGCGATGAAGGCGCTTTCAAACGAGCCGGTTGGAAACCAATCGCGATAAGTGATCAGCCCGAAGTCGGTTCGATTGGGCACGGCGACAGAGCCGGAATCCTGTTGCGAAGCATAAAGAAAATACGGGAAGGAGCGATCCGCGGCGACGCGATACATTTGGCCTGTCGGCTGGTTGTACCAGGTGTTCCAGATTTTCCCGCCGTCCAGAGTGACCACCGCGCCTTGGTCCGTACCCATGATGATGCGAGTCGTGTCTTCGGGCGCAATCCACAGGACGTGATCGTCTTCCCCGCTGGGTGTGCCTTTCCAGGCGACGAAATTGCGGCCGCCGTCACTCGAACGATAGGTGGAAGTCTGCATCACGTACACGACGTCCGGATTTTTCGGGTCGGAATAGACGCGGCCAAAATACTCGTCGCCGATGATGCGGGGATCCTGCGTGATCTGCTGCCAGTTTTCGCCGGCATCGTCCGACCGGAAGAGACCCTGATGCATCAGCGCAAATACGCGCTTGCCGGAAAGCCCTGGGGCCACGGCCACGCCGATGCGGCCGCGATGAGCGGGAGGCAGACCTTTTTCACCGGTGGACGCCCAAGTTTCGCCCGCATCGGCGGACTTGATGATCGTCGTGTCCACTTCGTCGGGCGGTTTTTCGCCCGGCGCCGGGGGGATTCGCCGGACGACCGCGTAAATCGTATGGGAGTCATTTGGATCGAAACACAGTTCCCTGGGGCCATGGTGGTCGTCCTTGAAATACACTTTGCGCCAGGACTGGCCGCCGTCGGTGGTCTTGTAAATGCCGCGCGCATCGCCGGGCGTGGGGTCTCCCACATTGGCGACATAGACGATTCCAGCCTCCTTGGGATCAACGAGGATGGAAGGAATCGTGTGCGAGTCACGGAAACCAATCTTGGCCCAGGTGGCCCCGGCATCGGTGGATTTCCAGAGGCCGTTCCCCGGAGTTTGCTCACCTGTGGCGACGTAAATGGTCCGCGGGTCCGAAGGCGCCACTACCAGGTCGCCAATAGACGCAACACGGGCCTCATCAAAGATTGGATCCCATGTGACGCCGCCGTTGGTGGTTTTCCAGACCCCACCGCCCGGCGTGCCCATATAGTAGGTCTTGGGATCGCCCGCGATTCCGGCGACTGCGGTGACACGCCCGCCGCGAAATGGGCCGACCAAGCGCCAGGAAAGGCCTTTCATCTGGTCGGCGGAGAGTTCTTGAGGCGAAGCGTGAGCGCCGAAGCAGAGGGAGAGAATCCCGGACACGACAATGAAAAGCCTTCGTACACGACGTACGAACCTGGTTGTGGATGAGGTCAAGAGAGCTTCTCCTGGAAAGTTGCGAGTGTAACATGTACGGCCATCCGGACAGCTGCCCCAGGAGTAGAAAATGAACAGCGAAGAAGTGTTCCGGTTCATGGACGGCGAGAATCACGAGCCGCGGCATCGTATTCGGCACCGCCTCGCCGGTTCAGGAATCGCTTTGCTTACCGGCAGGAATTGGATGCGGGGAGTTCGGATTCCGTAGCGTCTTGCGGAGGCTGTTGACGGCCGCTTGCGCCCGGTGGACCTGCTTCTGGATGATCTCCGCACTTTCCCGGTCGGGAGGCGAAAGCGCAGGGATATCCGTTAGCAACTCCGAGTAACCGAGAATGGCGGTGAGGGGATTGCTGATTTCATGCGTGGCGCCTGCCGCGAGTCTCCCAAGGGCTGCGAGTTTCTGCGAATGAGAAGCCTGGGTTTGCACGGACTTCAGATTTTCCAGCGAAGCCTGGGATAGCCGCACCAGATGGCCAAGTTCCCGGGCCAGCAGGGTAAGTTTCCAGAAAACCAACCCGCTGAGCAGCAACATCGCCACAAACACGAGTTGCAGACGAAAGGCCGCGACATTCCCAGGGACATTTTTCTCAAAAGATCCCAGCAAGGCTATCACCGGCAGCGAAAGGATAGCCACCATGGCGATACGCGCGGTCCACAGGCTCTGATTGACCTCGCGATTGGCGGTTTTATCTTCGCCGGGATGCAAGGCGGGCCCGAACGAAGCCATGCCGGTGAACAGAACGAGAGACAGCAGGAAAGGTGTGTCAAAGAAGCCGCCCCCATAGTATACTCCTCGGTCAATTAAAACATTGAGTAGCATACTCCCCGCAGCCACCAGCCCAAAAACGACCATGAAGCTGGCGTAGAAAACGCGCCACAGCCCGGCGCATCGCCCGCAGACGACCGCCAGGCCGCCAATAATCATCAATTGTTGAATCAGCGAGAGCAGGTAATAGGCCGGATCGTATTGGGAGAAATCCTGGATGACGGCTTGCCAGGGCAAAGCGAAATACCCGTACAGAGCCAGCCACCAGAAGGTCAGCAGAACGAAATCGAGATGCCGGAGACGCATGTCATGTCCGGCGGAAGCCGAATGGGGCCGCAGGACAAAGGCGGAGAGAAACAGGACGTGCGCCAGTAAAAAGAGCGTGTCACCGATGACCGGGCTCGGCAAGGAATTGAGCCGCAGCGTGTCGTAGTAAAACCAGAAAGCCTGGGCGAGCAGCATCTGGGATAGTCCCGCCGCCATCACTTTCCAAAAGAGCGACAAGACTCCCCGCTGGTAGCGAAAATTCTCCCGCACCGCAAGAATGGCGACAATCAGGAGAGCGCAGGAATAGGCGTCTCCAACCATCGTAAGGCCGTAGGAGGGCTTGGCGAAGACAGCCACGATGAGGTGAAGGCCGAAAATCGCAACGGCAATTCCGAGCAGAAGTTTGTGCCGCGGCTGCATGCTCATAGTGCGCCCCCGGCGGTGATGGGCGTGGAGTTGACGCCTGGCGCCGCGGGCTGCGGCGACGCAGGCAGAAAAATGGTGAAGAAGGCGCCGCCCTCCAGGCGATTCCCGCAGGAAATATCGCCATCGTGCTGCCGGATAATTCCGTAGCACGTGCTCAGCCCCAGGCCGGTTCCCTTCCCCACTGGCTTCGTCGTGAAAAAGGGTTCGAAAGCGTGCTCCGGAAATTTAAGGCCCGGCCCGGTATCCGCGAACTGGATACACACCTGGGGCTCGCAAGCACGGAGAGAGACGACCAACTCTCCCCCGCCGACTTCTTCGAGCGCATCGATCGCGTTCGCAATGATCTGCAGAAAAACGTGCAGCAACTGGCTGGAATCGCCTAGCACCGGCGGGCACGATGTTTCCTCCTCCACGCGGACGCGGACACTTGCCAGCTTGCCGATGCGGCTCAGATGCAGCGCGCTCTCGAGCAGCGGCTTCAGTTCCACCGGAGCGAGTTGCAGCGGGGTTTCCTGCGCGAAGCGCTGCATATTCTCCACCAGTGCGTCGGTTCTTTGCGCGTAATGGCCGATTTTCCCGGCCAGGGAGTGGCTCCGAGTCTCGCCATCCGAGCGCGAGGTGATGCGCGACGCTTCTTCCCTGATTGCGTTCATGGCCCGGCTGATTTCGTCGGCAACGTTGGCCACCGATTCACCGAGGGAAGCCAGCTTCTCGCTTTGCGCCAGATGATCCTTGAATCGATCGATGCTGGAATAGGTCGATGAAAGATGCCGCAGGGAGCGGATCAGATTGACGCTGAGAAAATCCTGCTTGATCGAAAGTAATAGGGTGAGAAGAAAAATCGTCACAAGGGTAATTTCCAGCCGGAAGGAGAACAGCTGGTCAGAAGAAGATTGCGTGGTCAACAGCCACAAACCGATGGCGGGAGTGGAGAGGGTAACCAGCATGGCCAGATGCGATGACTGGAGAGTGCCGCGCCTGGTGGACTTCTGGGCCTCCGGCGGCGTCTCGCATTCGCCGCTGCTGGGTTGCAGCAGCGAACGCCCAACCAGGCAGAAGCACGCGAATCCAGCCAGCCCGGCGATCAGCGGAATATCGTACAAACTTCCTGTGTAGTAGTTGCCCCGATCGATTGCCGAGTCGATCAAATCGGAGGCAACCGCGTAACTCGCGTTGGAAAGAAAGAAGATCCCGAACAGCTGTTTCCAGGGACCCCGCGCCCTGAGATACGCCATCCCCGCAACCATGACCAGGAATTGATTGCCAAGGGAATCCGCCAAATCAAAATGAAAGTCGTAGATGGTCCTTGCGCCGGGCAGCAGCCGGTAGGCGGACACGAAGAACGCGAAAAGATAGATTGAATACAGGATAAGGACGGAAAGATCGATTAGGCCAAAGGCGCGGAAACGCGAATCTTGGGTCTGGTACGGCTCCAGGGAGGCCGCCGCCGCCAAGGGAACCAATTTCACGAAAATCAGAACGTCAGCGAAGGGCACGTCCGGGACCGGATGGCCCAGCCACACTTCGTTTATCGACCATATGAACAGGCTGACGAACCACATTGCAGCGCCGAGCGACAGAAAGAACCAGAAAACCCGAATCTGGCCATGGCTGCGGATCGCGTTTTGCAGCGCGAGTATGGTCCCCACCGCGATCAGGCCGGACTGGAAGCCGTCGCCGAAGACGGCCAGCTGATAACCCTTGGGAAGTAACATGGCCATGGCAAGGGAGCTGCCCACGGCAAGCACAACCAGGGAAATGCCGAAGAGCAAGGGCCCGCGCGGAAGCCGGGCTGATCGGGGGCGCAAAAGCGAAGTGTTTTGGACAGCGTTCATCGTCCACCGGCGGACAGAGAGGCTTTGCCTGTGTGCGATGGACCCGGAACCTGCCGCCTCCGGATATCCCTGCCACACAAGCGCCTGGGCGACTGTAAACCAGCTACCCCCATCTTTTTACACTTCCGCCGAAACCCCGCCGGAATTCTCGACCGGTGTGCGGCGAAGGTTACGCTTTGACCATGACGGCAAACAGCGCTCTGGTATGGGAACGCAGAAACCTGGTTGCCCGTTGCCAGGATGCTTCGCTGGAAAATCCTCTAGACATCCTCCTGAGCGCTTATGCCACCTCCGTCGGCTCGGCCGCCCCACGAGGGTTTGCGCTTGACAGAACCCTCAGGAAGAAATATTAAGGGAGGTGCCGCATAACTGCTCCAACGATCCTATCGGGGGTCTAAATGGACGCTTCTCGTCGTGATTTCCTGAAAGTCGCAACCCTGGGCGGAACGGCAGCAGCCGTATTCGGCTTCGATTTGAAGCCTGCGTATGCGCAACTCCGCAGCCTCAAAATCGCCCGGGCCAGCGAAACTCGCTCAACCTGTCCTTACTGCGCGGTAAGCTGCGGGGTGATCATCTACTCGATCGGCGACCGCGCGAAGAACGTTACCCCGCAGGTGGTCCACGTCGAGGGCGACCCGGACCACCCCATCAATCGCGGCACCCTCTGCCCGAAGGGCTCTTCGCTCGAACAAGACATTTTGAATGAACGGCGCATTGTGAAACCTCTGGTGCGCCGGCCGGGCGGCACGGATTGGGAGGATATCGGCTGGGATCAGGCCATCACGGAGATTGCCCAGAAGGTCAAGGACACCCGTGACAAAACATTTATTGAAACCGATGCCGCCGGGCATCGCGTCAATCGTTGCGAATCCATCGCCTGGACCGGCGGCTGCACGGACACCAATGAGTTCAATTACCTAGCCGTGAAATCGATGCGCGCCTTGGGGGTCGTGCATCTGGAAAACCAGGCCAGGGTTTGACACGGCCCCACGGTCTCAAGTTTGGGACCAACATTCGGCCGGGGCGCAATGACCAACGGCTGGGTAGATATCAAGAATGCCGACATGATACTGGTCATGGGCGGGAACCCGGCGGAGAACCATCCCTGCGGCTTTAAGTGGGTGATCGAAGCCAAGCGCAATCGCAATGCAAAACTAATCGTGGTCGATCCACGATTCACGCGGACGGCTGCGGTTTCCGATTTCTTCCTGCAGATCCGCGCCGGCACGGATATCGCGTTTCTCGGTGGGTTAATCCGCTACGCAATCGAGAACAACCGCATCGCCAAGGAATACTTGCTCAATTACACCAACGCCGGATTCGTGGTGGACAAGGATTTCAAGCTGCCGGCGGGGGATGGAGTTTTCTCCGGTTTTGATGAAGCAAAGATGAGCTACAACCGCGCTACCTGGAACTATCAGGGAACCGGCGGCAAAATGCCCAAACCCGCGGCCGCAAAACCCGGCCAGCCGCCAGCGGCGCCTTCGCTCCCTCCGCTGCCTGAAAAAGTTGACTTTGACCCCACGCTGCAAAATCCGCGCTGCGTTTTCCAGCTGCTGAAAGAGCATTATTCCCGCTACACCCCGGAAATGGTCGAGCGCATCACCGGTATTCCTCGGGACAAATATCTTAAGGCTTGCGACCTCTTCACCTCCGTCCGTAAGGACGGCGACACCAAGAAAGCGGCCACGGTCATCTACGCCGTGGGCTGGACACATCACAGCTTCGGCACGCAGATCATTCGCACCGCGGCCATGTTGCAGTTGCTAATGGGCAACGTGGGCCGCGCCGGCGGTGGCGTCAACGCTTTGCGCGGGCATTCCAATATTCAGGGCGCCACGGACATGGCGGGTATCTTTGACAATCTGCCCGGCTACCTGAAGGTTCCGACGCCCGCGGACGGCTCTTTCGAGGGTTGGATGAGCCGCATCACGCCGACTCCTTCGAAACCAGGAGAGTGGCTATCCTTCAATTATTGGAGCAACACCCCAAAGTTCGCCGCGAGTATGTTGAAGGCGTTTTATGGAGACGCCGCGACAAAGCAAACCGATTTCGCTTACGACTACCTGCCCAAGGTGGACCGCAATTACTCCTGGGTCAACCTCTGGGACAACATGTACAACGGCATCGTTAAAGGCTTGTTTGCCTTTGGCATGAACGGCGTGATGATCGGGCCGGACACCAAAAAGAACATCGACGCGCTGAAGAAAGCGGACTGGCTGGTGGTCGGCGAGATTTATCCTGATGAGACCAGCGAGTTCTGGAAGTCCCCGGGGATTACTCCCGAGGAGATGAAGACCATCCAGACAACCGTGTATCGCTTGCCGTGCGCGGGATTCGCCGAAAAGGATGGCTCGTTTACGAATTCCGCCCGCTGGTTGCAATGGAAAAATGCGGCGCTGCCGGTTCCACCTGGCTGCCGCTTGGACCAGGCCCTGGTGGCGCAGATTTTCCTGAAGATCCGCGCCCTCTATCAGAAAGACGGCGGAAAATTTCCCGATCCGATCCTTAAACTTACATGGAACTACACGGATCCCATGAATCCTTCGCTCGATGAAGTGCTGAAGGAGATCAATGGAAAAACTTTTGTGGATGTGGAAGATCCGGTCACCAAACAGCAAATAAAGGCTGGCCAGCAGGTGCCATCCTTCGCCTGGTTGAAGGACGATGGCACCACCAGTTGCGGCAACTGGATCTACTCCGGCTCCTATACGGAGGCCGGCAACATGACCAAGCGGCGGGATGCCAGCGATCCTTCCGGACTCGGGGTACACCCGAATTGGGGATGGTCGTGGCCGGTGAATCGCCGCGTGCTTTATAACCGGGCCTCGTGCAACCTCGAAGGCAAGCCTTGGGATCCTTCGCGCAAGCAAGTATGGTGGAACGAGGCCGCGCAGAAATGGGTTGGCGTGGATGTGCCCGACTTCAAGCCGGATTCCAAACCCTCGGATCACATGGGCCCGTTCATTATGAATCCGGAAGGTGTGGGACGCATCTTCGGGCCGCTCGGGGCGTTTGCAGACGGACCGTTCCCTGAATTCTATGAGCCGATCGAGAGCCCGATCGATAATCCGCTGCACCCCAAGCGCACACATAATCCGGTAGTCAAGCGCTACAAAACGCCGGACGACAAGTATGGGTCGCCGCAAGAGGGCTACACAGTTGTCTGCACAACGTATCGTCTCACCGAGCATTACCATTACTGGACGAAGAACAATCCGATGAACGTGCAGCTCGTACCCGAACCGTTTGTGGAGATCCCCGAAGAGATGGCAGCCGATATGGGTTTGCACGGCGGCGAAAAGCTAAGAGTCTCCAGCGCGCGCGGCGAGTACATCGCCAAGGCCATGGTGACCAAGCGCATCAAACCGATGACCATCGACGGCAAGAAGACCTACCAGATCGGTGTCCCCATTCACTGGGGCTACCGCGGCATCGCGGAAGATGAAGGAAAAACCGCAAAAACACCGGCGAATTTGCTCTCTCCGACGGTAATCGATCCCAACGCCTATACACCAGAGTTCAAGGGTTTCCTGGTGAAGGTCGAGAAAGCGTAGAGGAGCCGCCATGAGCCAAGCGACACTACGCATTCAGAAAATCTCGGCGCACGCCGGCACCATTCCCGGCCAGGGCACCCAGCGCGAATTCACCGTCTGCAAACTGGTGGACACCACCACCTGCATCGGTTGCAAGGCGTGCGAAGTAGCCTGTGTGGAGTGGAACGACATGCCGTTTTCTCCCACCACCTTCGACAACACTTACCAGACCATGCCGGACACTCGGTGGAATTATTGGAACCTGATCCTTTTCAACGAGCACGAGCGCGAGGACGGCACCTTGCAATGGCTGATGCGCAAACACCAGTGCATGCATTGCGCCGAGCCGGGCTGCCTGGAAGCTTGTCCCGCCGACGGCGCCATCGTGCAATACACCAATGGCGTCGTGGACTTCCAGCAGGACCGCTGCATCGGCTGCGGCTACTGCATCACCGGGTGCCCCTTCAATATTCCAAAACTCAACAGCGTGACCAAGCGTGTCTACAAGTGTTCGCTGTGCACTGATCGCGTTAGCGAAGGATTGGAACCCGCGTGCATTAAGTCTTGCCCCACCGGCTGCCTGCACTTCGGCAGCAAGGACGACATGAAGGAGCTTGCCGAGCTGCGCGCCAAGCAGCTTCGCGATCATTACGGGCACGAGAATGCCGGCGTGTACGATCCTCCTGGCGTGGGTGGCACGGGCGTGATTTACGTGCTGCACGATGCCACCAAGCCGGAACTCTACGGCGGTTTGCCGAGCAATCCGACCATTCCCCTGGCGGTCAAGCTGTGGAAGCACCCCCTCAAGTGGCTGGGGAATCTGGCGCTCGTCGGCGGGCTGGTCGGCTTGTTTGTACATTATTTGAGATTCGGGCCCAAGGCGCGTGAAGAGTCGGATCTCGCTCCTCGGGAAGGAGAATAGCCGTGAGCCATCCGGAACAGTTGATTCCTCACGATCACGTGCTGCGCTACAACTTTAATGAACGGCTGAATCATTGGGTGGCCGCCGGATCTTTCATCTATCTGATGCTCACGGGCCTCGCATTCTGGTCGCCATGGCTCTTCTGGATCGCGGCGGCGCTTGGCGGCGGCGAACTTTCCCGCATGCTGCACCCGTGGGTGGGCTTGGTCTTTTTCGTCTCGGTTTGCTACATGTTCGCGCTGTGGTCCAGACAGATGAATTTTCAACCGGTGGATAAAGAGTGGTGGAACTCCATCCACTACTACATTCGCAACCAGGACGACAAAATGCCGCCGGCCGGCCGCTACAACGCCGGACAGAAGTTGCTCTTCTGGAGCTTCTTTATTGGCGGGATTTTGCTGCTGGCCTCGGGGTGCGTCCTGTGGTTTACGGAATCCTTGCCGTGGAGCCTGCGCTGGCTTCGCTATATCTCCGTGATTGTCCACGCGGGGACGGCGATGCTGATGATCGGAAATTTCATGATCCATGTATACATGGGCGTGTTCGCGGAGCGCGGAGCGTTCGGCAGCGTTATTCGCGGAGATGTTTCGCTGGCGTTCGCGAAGCGCTATCACCCCGGCTGGTACAAAGAGATCGTCGGGAATTCCGACCGTTCGAAATGACCATTCTCGCGGTCGGGAAAGTGAATTACCGCGCCCGCATCGAACGCGCGGCTTTGCTGGCTGAACGTCATGAATTTGCCAGGGAAATTCTCTCCTTCTACGGCTCCATTGCAACCTTCCAGCGGGAATTCTATGAGTCCCTTCCCAAATTGTGGGGCAAGAATCCCGTGGTTCCCGCAAACGGAGTCTTACGCTCCGAAATACGCCTGAGCGTGCTTCTGGAGCCGTTTGCGAGATTTCTCAAAATCGCCGAGGCGCGAGCTCCGGGCGCCTTGGCCGAAGAATCACGGAACCTGCGGTCGAAAGGCGGCGCCCGTCAGGCGGAAATTCTGG
Organism: uncultured Acidobacteriota bacterium; assembly: GCA_963781995.1. GTDB lineage: Bacteria > Acidobacteriota > Terriglobia > Acidiferrales > UBA7541 > Acidiferrum. The sequence goes on from CAWAHR010000002.1 coordinate 1,406,421, forward strand.
AGTCTTACTGGAAGACCGGCTTGCTGGAAGCGCCCCCGATGGACGCTTCATCGGGGACTTCGCAGGTTAATCCGTTTGATGATTTTTTCGCGCGGGCGATGCTGCAACCCTATGCGGATTTTGTTACCGGCGCAATGTTGCCTCCAGCTCCGCTCATGACCGTGTGTCGCTGCCCGCGCTGCAATGCCCTTCCCCTGCTGGGCGTATTGCGCCGGGAAGGTGACGGTGGAAAGCGTTTCCTGCTGTGCTCCTTCTGCTCGCTGGAGTGGGAGTTCCGCCGCATCCTCTGCGCGAAGTGCGGCGAGGAAAAAGAGCAGCAACTCCCGGTGTATGTGGCGGAGCAGTTTCCACACATTCGCGTGGAATGCTGTGATACCTGCAAGCATTTTCTGCGCACCGTGGACTTGACCAAGGACGGCAACGCGGTTCCCATGGTGGACGACCTGGCGGCAATCCCATTAAGCTTGTGGGCCGGGGAGCACGGCTATTCTCGGATTCTCGGCAACCTCCTTTGGACGTAGCCCCGGGCTGCGATCAAATCGTTACTTCACGGAAAAAGAAAAAGGGAGCGAATATGAAACGCGTCGGCCTTTTGCTATCGCTAATTTTAGTGTGCGGCGGTGCTGCCAAAACCCCAGCCCAAAACGCGGGTATTGTGCCACTCACCGTGATACGCGCGGGCACCCTGATGGACGGGCAAAACGATGCGCCGCGGAAGAATCAATTGATCTTCGTGCGCGGCCAGCGCGTTGAAAAGGTCACCGAGGGTTCCGCGGCGATTCCCGCGGGAGCAAAGATCATCGATCTTTCGAACGCCACGGTTCTTCCGGGACTCATCGATTCGCACACCCATCTCTTTTTGTGGGGTGAGGATCCCGCCAAGGGCGGCTATGACGCCAACGTCCTGAAAGCGGGAATCGTTTTGCGGGCGGCGCGCGCGACGTATGCGGCGCGGCGCGCACTCGACCAAGGCTTCACGACCCTCCGGGATGTCGAGACGGAAGGCGCCGGATATGGTGACATCGAAATCAGGGAAGCCATTGAAGAAGGCACCATTCCCGGACCGCGCATCTTTGGTGCGACTCGGGGGATCTCCACCACCGGCGGCTACAACCTGGAAGGCTACGCGCCGGAACTCGTCATGCCGAAAGGCGTGCAGATTGTGGACGGGCCGGTCGAAGCGCGCAAGGCCGCACGCGAGCAACTCGAGCACGGCGCGGATTGGATCAAAGTTTATATGACCCACCGTTCGTGGGTGGATAAGCAGGGCCACCTGGTGAGCCAGCCAACGCTGACCGTCGAGGAATTGCGGGCCATTGTTGACGAGGCCCACGGCTGGGGAAAGCAAGTAGCTTGCCACGCTTATAACGGCGAAGGCTTGCAGCGCGGGCTTGACGGCGGTTGCGATTCCATCGAGCATGGCCTGGACATAACCGATGCGCAGATAGCGCAAATGGCCAGGCAGGGCACGTGGTATTGCCCCACCCTCGGAGTGTATTACATGGACTGGGGGCCCGCGGAGAGTCTTGAGGGGCAACGCGATCGCGCGCGCGCCAATTTGCATGAGATCACTTTCCGAAAAGCACTGAAGGCCAATCTGAAAATCGTCTTCGGCACGGACATGGGCGGTATTCCCTGGCAGGAACCTATCGCCGAGGAATTCAAGGTGATGGTGAAGCTGGGCATGAGCCCGGGAGCGGCGATTCAGGCCGCCACGTCGCGCCCGGCTGAGATGCTGGGCCGCAAGGGAGAACTCGGCGTGGTGGCCGAGGGCGCCGATGCCGAGATCATCGCGATCGCCGGAGACCCTTTAAAGGACATTAGCGAACTCGAGAAAGTGAAATTTGTGATGAAAGATGGGGCGGTGTATAAGGACGACTTTCACGCACCTCCGTGCCTGCCATCCGCGAGATGATTCAATTCACGGCTGAACGGTGGGAACCGCGGAACCCGGGGCATCTACTTTTTAGAGGAAAGCGCCGTCCACGCTTTATGAAAGAAACTTTCGATGGAGAAGCCGGACGCATCTCGCGCGGAATTCGGCGAAGTTGCAGTCCATGATTGTGACGGGAAATTGGAAGCCTGCATCGAAGCAGTTGAACGAGGTTCCTGGCCCGTACCATACATGATGCGCGCAAAGCTGAGGTTGGACATGGCATTCTCCTGCCGCGAGTTTCATGGCCATCCCCTCATTGTGCGCCGCCGCGGGGCAGGAGTCGCAAAAACCCGTCATCGCGCGGCGGGATTGTTAGCTGGCCGCATGGGCAGTTTAAGTGTCACCACTTCGAGACGGAGGAAACCAGGTCATGGCTGAGCAGAATTTCGCAAATCACGTGCGGTGGGTTCCCGGCTTTCACTATTTTGTCATGCCGGTAATAGTGCTGAATTTCGGCTGGTCGATCTACCGCTGGAAGCTTAGCGGGTTTTCGTTGGACGGCTTCATCAGTGTTCTAACGGCGGCCGCGCTGATCATGCTGATGCTTTATGCCCGCATCTTCGCCCTAACCGTTCAGAACCGCGTGATTCGCCTGGAAGAGCGCTTGCGCCTGGAGAAATTGTTGCCCGAGGATCTGAAGCCGCGCGTTGGCGAATTCACCAGCGGTCAACTGGTTGCCATGCGCTTTGCGTGTGACGCGGAACTCCCGGCTTTGGCGCGGAAAGTTCTCACTGATAAACTTGAGAAAGGCAAGGACATCAAGCAGTTGGTGCAAAACTGGCGGGCCGATTACCTGCGGGCGTAAGCCACCGTGCTTAAAGAATGCTAGTCACCACGCCGCCCTCGGCGCGCACCGCGGCTCCATTGATAATGGCCGCCGGCGCGCTGGCGACAAAGGCTACAACTCCCGCGACTTCTTCGGGAGTCTCAAAGCGCTTCAACAACGAACTCGGGCGCACGTTCACAAAGAACTGCTTCTCGAATTCCGCTGCCGTCACTCCCTGCTGGCGTGAAAATTCCTTCACAAAGGTTCCGACACCTTCGGAAGAGGTTGGCCCAACGAGCACCGAATTCACCGTGACCCCGGTGCCCGCTACGGTTTGCGCTACGCCGCGGGCGATGGACACTTGCGCGGTCTTGGTCATCCCGTAGTGCACCATCTCCGCGGGGATCTGCTGCGCCGATTCGCTGGAAATAAATATGACGCGGCCCCAATTCTTGCGCAGCATGCCTGGCACATACTGGCGGGTAAGGCGCACGCCGCTCAGCACGTTCACCTCAAAGAAACGCAACCAGTCGGAATCGGGGATTTCCGCGAATGGCTTGACCTCAAAAATCCCCAGATTGTTGATGAGCACATCCGCGTCCGGTACCAGGCGCACGAATTTGGCCACCCCCTCAGCCTTGCCGAGGTCGGCAGCCACGCCATGCACGTGCGCGCCCTTATGGTGCTTCAACAGCTCCTCGACAGCTTTGGTGACCCGCTCATCGGTGCGCCCGTTCACCACCACCCGAGCGCCTTCGGCGGCGAGTGTGGAAGCAATCGCGAAACCTATTCCCGCAGTCGAACCGGTGACCACAGCCAGTTTGCCATTCAGCCCAAGGTCCATGCGATCGCTCCAGTCATTACAGGATCACCTCGCGGATTTCGCCAGACCCAACGAGCCGGTGAACGAATCGATTTCGGCAATTTCGCCGGTGCTTAGGTCGAACTCGCCGGCGCGCATCACGCCCTCGGCCTGCTTGGCGTTGCGAGCGCCAACAATTGCGCCGGTCACCGCAGGGTGGCGTAGCGTCCAGGCAATAGCCACTTCCCCGGGGCCGCGGGCGTGGCGCTTGCCGATCTCCCACAGCTTTTCCACCAGCTCCAGGTTTTTCGACAGCTTCGGTTCCTGGAATTCCGGATTGCGGCTGCGGAAATCGTCGGCGGGAAGCGCCGCGGCGCGTTCGCGGGTCATGCTTCCCGTCAACATGCCGGAAAACATGGGCGAATAAACAATCGCGCCGATTCCCTGCTGCCGGGCGTACGGCAAGATATCCGCCTCAATCTCGCGCCGCAGAATGGAATACGGCGGCTGCAGCGAAGTGATGGGAGCGATTTTCTCGGCGCGCTTCATTTGACTGGCATTGAAGTTCGAAACGCCGATCCAGCGGAGCTTGCCTTCTTTTTGCAGCGCCGCCAGCGTTTGCCACGCCTCTTCCAGGCCCGGCCCGTTGTCCTCCGGCGGCCAGTGAATCTGATACAGATCGATTTGCTCCACCTGCAAACGGCGCAAACTGTCTTCGCATTCCTTGCGAATCGATTCGGCCTTGAAATTCATGGTGATCTTGCCCTGCGCGTCCCAGCGCAGCACGCACTTCGTGAATACATGCGGCCGTTCGCCGCGCCATTCCTTCAGCGCGCGCGCAACGACTTCTTCCGAGTGGCCCATGCCATAGGCCGCTGCGGTATCAATCCAGTTCACGCCGAGTTCAAGCGCGCGATGGATCCCTGCGACGGATTCGGAATCGTCCTGCGGGCCCCAGGCATATTCCCAGCCGCTGCCGCCGATGGCCCAGGCGCCAAAACCGACAGGCGTAATATTTAGATCGGAATTTCCAAGTTTGCGAGTGTTCATTTTCGTGTCAATCCTTAATGAAGCCGGCCCGGTTGCAGAAAATCGGGAGTGCGAATGGGGCACACCAATTCGATGAGATTGGAAGTAGAATGGTTAAACAATTTTATTGAGCGACGAATGCCGCGTCCAGCGAAACGCTTTCGCCACCGGGATTGCTCAGGACCAACTGCTGCGCGCCAGCCGAAAGGGCCGGCGCGGTGAAGACCAGCGTGTTCACGTCCTTGAAGGTGACATTTACCGCTTTGCCGCCCAAAGTCGCTGCAGTCGAGGACTGAAAGCCGCTGCCGCGAAGGGTGATGCTTGTGCCTCCCGTCGACGGGCCCGATGCCGGCGCAAGGGTTCCGATTCCCAACGGCACGTTCGAAAGCTGCATCACGGTGAGGCCGGAAGTTGTCAGTGCAAACAGCCGCTGGCCATTTTCGTCCACGGTCAAAAATGTGCCGTGCGAGCCATCAATGTCCGTGGAGAGCATCGCAAACGGCTCCGGCAAGTAGACCCGCAGGCGCAACCGGCCATTGTGCGCGTCGCGGATATCAATACCGCCATGGATTCCCGTCGCGGGAGGCGCGGCGGGCGGCGCTCCATCCAGAAACGGTTCATAGACCAGCGCGCCCGATGGATGCAACGCCGTGCCCGGCACCGCGACACGGTTAGGGATTGTTTCGAGTTCGGCGGAAGTGGGAGAAGCGGTGAGCGTCAAATCCGCGCCGCGAATTTCCGTGGTATTGTCCGCGCGCATCGCGAACGAAGTTCCGTCGGCGGCGACAGTGAGATCCGTCGAGAAATCCTTGGCCGGCGAAACGGTGAAGACATTGGGCGTTGACGCGGACCAGTTAGCAACCGGTCCGCCGGGCGCGCTGCCGAACGCGAGATATACCGCATCGCCCGCGTGGTCGGCCTGGAGCAGCGGTGCGACCGTGATCGAATTCACCTCGGGCTGCGGGGCGGGTTCATAGGTCGGAGGGAAAGCTGTAAGGTTCATCTGGCCCAGGCAATTGTTGCAAGCGTTGGAAGTGCCTCCCTCGCCGCTGAGTCCCACAAACACACTTTGCGCGCTGGTGGCGGCGACGCGCGAGGGCCCGGAGTTCAGATATCCCGCCACCCCGCCCACGACTACATGCGATCCGTTGTTTGCCACGCCATCCGGATTGATCAGGTACACGCTCTGCGCGCCAAAATCGGCCACGATCAATTGCGTATTGTCCGGCGTCAGTGCCATGCCACGAAGTCCGGCATCCGGAGGAGGACCATTCGGCGGGGGCTCCAGCGGGCTGCGAAAAACTTGGGCCGCGAGATCGAATACGTCCACATGATCCGTCGCCGAAAGATAAAGATGCTGGCGGCTCTGGTCATAGACGATGAATTTGTAGAGGCTTGGATTCGGATAAGTCTGCCGGGCCGCCAAATATTGAAAGGATTTCGCCATCGTGATGCTTCCCGAGGGGGTGGTGAGCGAAACATCTTGTTCTCCGGCAGCCCCCGAGGGAGTGGTCAAGGTGATACGTTCGATCGGAAACGGATAAGAAGTGTCGAGCGAAAGATCCCCCGCGAACACCGGCTGGGCTTCCACTTTTTGCACGGTCGCGGTCTGCCCGCCGATTTTCACCGTGATTCCGCCGGCCTCGCTGCCAAAGCCCCGCCCGATCAGGTAGACGGTATCCCCGCCGGCGGCGCTTCCCGCATTGGGAAGGACCTCCGCAACGCTGGGGCCATAACTGAATCCATCGGGAGCCGCCGCCAGCCAGCCATTCGAAAAATAGGCGGTCAGGTTGACCGTTCCGCTGACGCCGCTAGGCGGCGACGTGACCTGTAGCTGCGAGGAGCCCTGGACAACGGCAGCCACCGGATTTTGCGAACCAAAACGAATCTGGGCGCCCGAAGGAAAATTCGATCCACTGATGGCGAGCGAGGTTCCGCCGGTGTATGGCCCTTCGGCAGGCAAAGCTGCGAGCGAATTGACGAGCGCCGGCGCGGGCGTCGGCAAAGAGCCGGGCGAGGAAACATCAATCACCCCAAGGCCGCGATTTCCCCGGCCCCAGGCAAGCTGTGAATCGTCTATCGACTCGATTGCCGTCGGGATCCCCTGGATCGCCAGATCGGAAACTTGCCCGAGTTTTTGCAGATTGCTCGCAGCCAGTGCCGTAATCACCCAGCCGTTACCCAGTGCTTCGGCAACAAACAAAGTCTGGCCATCGCGCGAAAAAACGAGTCCGGCGGCGTTGTTCGCCGGGTAATTTCCCAGCGAATTCAACAACGCACCGCACAGCACGACGCTTTGCACGCCACCCGAATTGACCAGCACTGCGATACGGCTTCCGTCGGAATTAATGGTCACGCCACTGATGCTCCCGCTGCCAATCACCTGCGGCCCACCCACGACGTTTCCGTTGGCATCGAGCACAACCGCTTCCCCACTCGAATCATTCGCTGCAGCTACCAAGTGAGACCTGTCTCCTGAGCGAGCCATAACTCCCAATCCATTCTGGAAAACAACGGGCGCATGCGAAGTGAGATCCGTCGCGGTATTCGAACCCGGCTCCCAAAGCGCCAACAGCGATTCACTGGCCGAGGATTGCCGCAGCCGCAGAGCCACTTTGCCGTTGGCGAGAGCCAGCGCTTCCTTTGGACGGTTGAACACCACGCCGGGAATCGGCGTCAGTCCGGCCATCGGGTAGCGGGCATTCACCTGCAAGCTGGATGTGGCAATGCTGAGAATTTCTTCGAGAGCCGTGCCTACCCAGAGCGTCGTGCCGTCGCTCGACAAGTCGACGCTGGAAGCCCCAGGAGCATCAATCACCGACTGCAGCGCGGGATTCGCTTCGGAGTAAACCTCTATGCGATTCATCGCCGGATTGGCCACAAAGAAGCGTTTTCCGACGGAGTCGTAAACAATCTGGCGCCGCCGTGGTTCACCGGAGGGAATATCCACCGCTGCCACCGAATCGTCGGGTAAGAAAGTGGAACGTGGAAGATTCGAGAGGAAGCCGGACTGCACGGTAAGCGAAAAAGGTGCGGAGTGCGACAGTGCCCCGCTGGCGGCTTGCGCGGAAATATTGAATTGTCCGGGCGCGGCGCTCGGCGAGGCTCCGAAAATGAGCGAAACCATCTGACCGGGGCTTACCGAAAAAGGGCTGACCGGATTGCTTGTCACACCGGAAGGAAGGCCGGAAAGCGAAATCTGAACGCTGCCGGTGAATCCGTTCACCCCAATGATACTGAGTGTGACCGGCGCGCTCGAATTGCCCTGGGGAATGTTTGCCGAACCAACCGAAAGAGCAATTGTAAAATCAGGTTGCGGAGGTAGCATCTGGGTCCCACCCCCGCCGCCACCCCCGCAACCCGCCGTGAAAACCAGCAACGCGCCGAGAAGGTAAATCGAATTGTGTACGCCTCGCCGCATGGCGTGGCTCCCGCGAAGCGAAAACCGACGGAGTGCATCCGGCCAGCTTGGCGAACGCCGGCCGGAAATTTCACTCCATGGGAAACAGGACAACTGTGCTCACCATAGCTATCAGTCGAGAACTTGTCAAGTTATTAAATAATGTTGAGGGAAGATATCGACAAAATAAAACGGCGCCCGAGCTTACCGGAGCGCCGTCCTTGGGAAGAACTTGGGAACGAAACGAACTGCCGTTAGATGGTCTTGGGACCGACGCCCGCGCCCGCGGGTGTGGAAGCGGCCCGCGAAAACGAACTGCCGCCGGATTCTTTTTCTCCAGACTTGTCGATTTCGATGGAGCCCTTAAAATACGCGCCGTCTTCGATCATGATGCGCGCGGTGGTCAAGTCGCCGTTCACCGAACCGTCCTTCTTGATCTCGATGCGGTCCTTGGCCCGGAGATTGCCCTTCACGGTGCCGTACACCACGACCTCACGGGCAATAATGTCCGCCGTCACTTTAGCGGTGGCGCCAACGGTGAGCTTGCGCTCGTCAAGCTGCACAAGTCCCTCGACCGAACCTTCTAGCAGGAGATCCTCACTTCCGGAAATTTCGCCTTTGATGTGCAGGCTTGGCCCGAGGCGCGCGGTCGCGCGATCGGCGGTTGCACCCAATGGACGCATGGCATCAGTACTCATTGCGGTTGTTCCCTCCCAAGTTGCCGCAGAAGTCTTCTGCGGCGGATTCACTGGCAAATTTTTTGATTCCGGCTGCGCCGCTTGCGGCGTATCCGGCTTCTTGTTACTCCACATCGGTCCTCCCAGGGATAGCACACCCCACGCAGGTATCCGGCCCGGGGTATGCAAACGATAGTCCGCGGGGAGGCGTGCAGCAAACACAGTATCCTATTGAGGTGCCAGAAAGTAACTAGACCAAGGAACAGGATAGGAACTGTCCCAGGTACTGACCATTCGCAGCGCACCGCTACGATGTGGGCTTGTCGGGGACCGGCTGGGTGGCCATGAAGTCACTGGCAAACCTCCGTTCATAAGAACTGAGCAGCTCCTCGATGCGTTTCGCGGAAGGAGATTTGAGAACGAAGCCGGCGTGGTGATATTTGCCGATGCGCTCCACGATTTCAGGATCCGTGTAGCCCGAAGTGTCCGGCTCCTGTTGGCGGGCCAGCGAAATGATCACCCCGGCATAATCCATGCGCGGCTGCGGAAGCTGATAAGGCTGCTTCCCTGCCCCCACTTCCAGGCGGGCCCATTCGCGCCACAGGTTGATGCCGGTCGCCGCTTCCACGGCGTTGGAAATATAGGCCCCGCCAACCCGGGCAGCGATTTCAATGAAGTAGAAGCGGCTGTCCTCGTGGGCTTTCAGGAATTCCGCATGAGTCACGCCACGAACCAACCCCAGCCCTTCGGCAAGCTGGTGGTGAATTTTCTTCAATGTTTGCGCTTCTTCGGATTCCCGCGGCAGTGTGCGCGTGGTGAATACGCCGCCGTGATGCGAAACGTCCAGCGGCGTCATTCCATAAGCGTGCACCTCCGCGAACAAAACATTTTTCTCGGAAACCACGCCGTCCACATGATAAACGCTGCCGGGGATAAATTGCTCCAGCAGGTATTCGGACTGGTTATCGCCCAACTGGTCCAGCCACGGCCACAGCTCATGGCTGGCCTGGATCTTTTTCATGCCGATGCCCGAGGCCTGGGACCGCGGCTTGAGCAACCAGGGTCCCGGCACGCGATTCATGAATTCCAGCAGGTCCTGATGATTCAGCACGTGGATAAATTCGGGAACCAGCACCCCGGCTTCTCTGGCGCGGGCGCGCATGGCCAGTTTGTCGCGAAAATGACGAACGGTGGACAAACCCATCCCGGGGAGGCGCAAGTGTTCGCGAATCGTGGCCACGTTTTCGAGATCGAATTCATCGAGGGCCACGATGCGATCGATATGTCGGCTGCGCGCCGCGTAACTTACCGCGTGCAGCAAATCTTTCAGCGGGAGTTCATCGGGCATGAAAAACATTTCGTCGATGGATTCGCGCGGCCAATTGGCCTTGCGGAGTTTTTCGAGCGTAAGGAGATAAACAGTGCAGCCCATCCCCTTGCAAGCGCGCAGAAACTCCTGCCCCTTCTCGTAGGAGCTGACACAAAGAATGGAGATAGGGCGATCGGCAGGCATCGGTTGTCCCGTGTAATCGGCGCGCAAACGCCGCGCTTCTGGCCTCGAAATAAACTTCGCGGATTATACCTGTGTTTACTGGGAGGGAAACAAAAATTGGAGGAACGGCCCCACGCGCTGGGCCCATGCCGCTTCGTTGTGTTCGGCGCCCTCCACGCGTTCATAGTGGAGATCGCGCTCCGGTTGCCAGCCCTTGCCGAGCAGAACGTCGCGGAAACGCTCCACGTCTTCCACCGTGCGCCCACCCTCGCGGGTTCCCGCATCGAGCCAGATGCGCGGGTGCGGGTGCACGGGCGCCGCGGCGGCAAAACGCAGGATAATCCTCTGATTCCACCACACCGAGGGCGATAACGCGGCAATTCGCCCAAAAACCTGGGGCATTTTCAAACCTAGATATAAGGATACCAGTCCGCCAAGCGAAGATCCGCCGATGCCCGTCCGTTCCACGCCATCGGCCACCCGATACTGTCTGCGAACGAAAGGGCGAACCTCGTCCAGCAGAAATCGGGCGTAGCGGTTTGCACGCCCGCCGCCAAGCTTTGGCGCGCGCGTCGGCGTGTATTCGCCCAGCCGCTGCTTGCCCGCATTATAAATGCCAACAATGATCAGCGGTTCCACGCGGCCCTCGTAAATCAGGTGGTCCGCGGTGTGTCCTACGTGCCAATCCATGCCGGGAATGAACGAAGTAGATCCGTCGAAAAGATTTTGCCCATCGTGCAAATAGAGCACCGGATATTCGCGCTCCGGTTGTTCACGATAGCCAGGAGGAAGATAAACGATCAGGTCGCGGCGGTTCCGCAAATAGCGCGAGGGGAACTGCTCGTGTTTAATGAGATTCGGTACGTTCACGGAGCGATGACGACCAGGAGAACTTTCGCTTCCACGTGCTGCCGCGGGCTCACAGGGAGTTTCCAGACTCGTCCGGCGATCGGCGCATATATCTTGGATTGCATCTTCATGATTTCCAATGACAAAAGTTTAGCACCTCGCTAGTGCGAACGGTTGACCCGGCTGTCATGCACCGGCCAACCTCAGTGTTTCAACAGCGGAAGCGCGAATCGTATCGGCACGCCGAAGTTGGAGCCGCCGAAACCCTTCACGATGGCGAAGGTCACGCCAATTACCCCGCCCTGGGAATCCAGCAGCGGACCGCCCGAACCCCCCGACGTGGTCTGCGCGTCGTACACAATTTTGTCCGGCAGAACATCGCCCACATGTCCCTGCGTCACCAGCGGGCGGATCAGTCTTCGTTTCGCCAGTTCCACCAGCACCAGCTTGGGATCGCCCGCGCTAACCTTGACGATCTCTTCCACGGTCTTATCTCCCGCACGCGCGAGAATCGCGTCCAGCCCGGTTGCATATCCCACGCTGATCAGCGCTTCCCCGCTAACCGCGGCTTCCTTACTGGCATCGAGTTTCAGAACCGGCCGGTGCAATTCGGAGAGGTCCCCATGCACCAGCGCAAGGTCGGCATCCTTCGAAATTTGCGAAATGCTCACGGAAATCCCATTCGCTTCGTTGGGAAAATAGGCGGCCATCTCGGCGATCACCGGTTCCAGCCCCTGCCGCATCGCTCCTGTCAGTTCCTCGTTCTGCCACCACGGCTGCACCACATGATGATTGGTCAGAATCTTTCCCTCTCCCACGATGAATCCGGTGCCAAAAAAATCCGCGCGCACCTCCGGACCCCGGCCTTCGGTGGTATAGACAGGATTCCCTTCGCTGTCCTTCAAGGGCGAGCCGTCACTGTCCATTCCTCCATAGCGCAATCGCCGGCCGGAGGTCTTGTCGTTAAAGGCTACCGACACATGGAGCAGGCCGACGCTCGGTGCATAGGCCCGGATGATGCTCTCCGCCGCCTGCGATTGCCCTTCGATTTTCGCGAGCCGGCTGGTCGTTTCCTCCAACTGGTGCCGCAATTCCTCGGATGCCTGGCCGTTTTGTGAAGCCATCTTTTGTTTCAATTCCTCGCTCTGCTTCTGCAACTGCTCCTTCTGTTGCAGCATGTCGGCATTGGAGGGGTCGTCGCGCAAGCGGCGCGCCGAGGCCAGAAGCTGCGACTCCGTTTGCATGTTGTGTTCCAACTGGGCGATTACGCTGTTGGCCCGCCGGGTCTCTTTGTCGGCGCGCCGCGAAAACAACAAGAAGATTCCGGAGATGACCAGCGCCAGCACGAAAAGCGCGATCACCCCAATTTTCAGGATGCGCTCCAGCGAGAACGCATCCCGGGTCATCTTTTCGGTGACCGCCAGTGCCTGAAACGCCGTCTGCGCCACGCCGAAACTCTCTTCAGCCAGCCGCGACTTCTCCTCGAGTCTTTCCACTCCGTGTTTTTGCCGCAATTGCGCGCGTACGCGGGCCAGCAACTCACCATCCGCCCACGGCAACTGCACCACATCATCGGCGCCAAGATCTAGGGCGCGGGCGCGGTCCTCTGCGCTGCCCGGCGACAGCACAACGATGCGAGTGTCGGGGCTCTGCGATTTGGCCATGGCGATGGTCTCGTTGCAAGCGCCGCTTCCCGAGGCAGAAGAGAGCAGCAGTACGTCGGGCGGCGCGCTCTGCAACAGGTGCAGGGCGTCCGCGTTGGAATCGGCCATCGTCAGCGCGTAGCCGGTATCGGCGAAGAGCTGGTGGAGTGCGTCACGGCTGGTGCCGGGAGCGCCGACAAGCAAAAGACTGGGGACTTTAGAGGTCACGAGAGCGAGCGTCCTGTTCTCCGAGGGGATGTCTCTCGAAGGAAATAGCAGTCTACCTTACTCCGCGAGTGGATTCACGCCGGGCGGTGTCGCGGGCAATATTCCCCGCAGGGAGGCCGTTCCTTGCCCGGAATTTCGGAGCGCCGCCAATTCGGATTGCACGCGGTCCCAGGTCTTTTTGTCGTTCTTCCCGTGATACGGGGCGTCGGAGAGAGAGAAGAAGCCCAGCAGTTCTTGCCGTAATTCCGGCGAAACACAGGCAAATTTGCGCTCTGCCAATTTGTGAAGCAACTCCGCATGAGCGTCGTCATCCAGCCGGTATTTTCCGCCGGCGGTTTCTCTACCCACATCGAAATTCAGGTTGGGTAGCCGCAGCGTCCTCATGCGTTCTTCTCGCAGCAGGCGCTGGTACTCCTTCACGGAAACGTTAAAGCTCTCTTCGAACAACCTTTCCGTTTCGGGAGTCGGGGTCTTCAATTGCAGCACCTTGAGCGGGCCAATCTTTGGCAGTAATTTATAGAGAAAGGCCAAGAAGCGGTCTTTCCGGTTGGGCCGCTGGTAATCGCTTCCCCACTGCTTCTCATACTCGGCCCGGGATAGGTTGAAGAGAAACTTTCGCTGCGTAGCGCCAGGTTCGTCTTCCTGGATCTCCTTGCTCTTCAGGCTCCACGCGACGCGGGTCGCTTCTGGAATCACCTTGCTGACGTCGCGGCGATACGAATTCAGCGCTTTTTCCTCATCGTCCAGAACGCCTTTCAATTCCAACCCATACGTCTCCTGAAAGGCCTGATCCAGCAAAGCACGGGAGACCTCGAACCCGATGAAATCGTGATAGCTCGATGGAGCGTAACGCTGCTGGGCCACTTGCAACACGTCGAATCCGAATTCCGTTTTCGCATGGGCCAGCGCGTCGTCCTCGTAAGTTACCGTGTCCCCGAATTTCTTTTCCAGCTTGGGATAAAGCAGCGGCACGGCCCGGTTGGTGGCCAGCCGGTGCCCTTGGTTGTCTGTCGCATAGTGCGATAGCGCTCCCAGGGCGAATGCATAGTCATCGAGGTTTCGCGCATTGCGCAGCAGCGCCAGCACAAAATCGCCGCTGCGAACGTAATGGGTCAGGTCGCTCAAAAACGCGTTGCCGTGCGGATAGTAGCCCAGGTCCTGAATGATGGATCCGCCGTAGGCATAGGCTTGTGCCGCGCTCAACTCTTCTTCCGTCGCTTGCGGATATCTTTCCTCCAGCAGTGGTTTCAGATGCGACTCCCAGACGGTATCAATCAGCGCTTGGTGGGCAAGTACGGCGTAGCCAAACCCTGGCCGGGGCAAAAGGAAGTGAAGCAGGAGCAAGAGCGCGAGGAAGGCGGAAGTCGCGCGAATTCGGCGACAGGATGGGAAGATGCTGCCCCCGCTGGTCAAGAAAGCTTGCCCGGAATGGAAGAGATAGCCGCCATCCATTCAGTTTAGCTCACCCGCACCAGGTTTTTCTTTAGAGGTTTACTTTAGTATTTACGCAGAACGCCAATTACCCGGCCTTGTATCTTGACGTCTCCGGCGGAAACCAGGATCGGATCCATTTCGGAATTGGCGGGCTGCAAACGCACTTTGCCCGCGCCCTCCCGGTAGAAGCGCTTCAGCGTTGCCTCATCCCCCGCCACCAACGCCACCACTATGTCTCCGGCGTTAGCGACCTGGGTCTGTTCGCAGACCACATAATCGCCATCCATGATGTGATCCTCAATCATGGAGCTTCCTTTTACCTGCAACACAAACGAATTGCCGCCACGCGCAAAATCGCCCAGCGAAATGGTTTCCCGATCTTCCACGGCTTCCAACGGGCGTCCCGCGGCGATCCGTCCAACCAGCGGAAGCTCCTGGATGCGCCGCTCGATCACCTGTTCCTTGACCGGCTTCGGCAACTGCACAATCTCGATCGAACGGCTTTGGTTGTAACCCCGGCGGATGAAGCCTTTCTTCTCCAGCGTGCTGATGTGCTTGTGCACCGTCGCCAGCGAAGTCAGCTTCATGCCCTTCCCGATCTCTTCAAAACTCGGCGCGTAGCCGTGCTTGGTCTCGAACGCCACCAGGTAATCGAGCACTTCTTTCTGTCGTTTTGTCAGTGCCATCAATCCCCTCCGCTGTCAGCCGCCGCAACCGTATGTTACGCCGGCCGGACTGAACCTTCTGCCGTGGCAGGACCTAGAAAACCCTGACCCACTCTAGGCGAAAAGAAAGCGAACGTCAAGTAGCGTTTTGCACAAAGCTCCCACTTTCGTACTCTTTTCACCTCCAGCCCTCGTGTGCTCTTCTTTACTGCAATCATGCGTGAATCCGCCTGGTCCTCCACCCGACGCTCCGCCGGCGTTACCTGCGCCGCCGCACTTGCCGTCCTCGGCAGTGCCACCGCCTTTTACGTCTGGAGTAGCTTATTCCTCGGCGTGCTCAACGCGAATCCAGACTCGCATGGAAAGCATCTTTACGAACTCCATCCGGTCCCTTTGTTTTTCATGGCCACCGTGCCGCTGTTTCTAATTGCCTCCGGAATTCGCACTGGCATCGGATTGTTCCACTTGAAGTCATGGGCCCGTCAGGCCGCTCTGGTGTGGGCTGCCGTGGCGATCTGCTTTTGCCTCTGGATGATCGCGGTTCGCCCGTTTGAGACCTTTTTCATTCCAGAACACTTTGTCAGCGACGTGGAATCCTTCAAACAATTGCTGGCCATTTCCCTGATCTTTGCCCTGTTGCCCATTAGCATCTGGTGGATCTTCTTCTTTCGCTTGCCGAGTGTGAAGCGCCAATTCGAAGAACTGCCGCCGGATTCCGCCCAGAGCTGAGCCACTCCTGAAAGCCGCCCGTCCGCATTTAACACTCCTGGCTTTGGCTCCGCGTTTTCCGAAACGAGAGCAAATCTGCCCGTGGGAGGTTCGAGGTGCCGAGAATCAAGCGCATCCTCTGAACCTGGTGTACTAACCTGGCCTCGCAAACCGGCTTGTCCCCTACCAGTGTGCTATTCTTAGCTTGTCGGCTTCCGGCGGCCAGGTGTTCGCTCCCGCGGACTGCATCTCGGGCCGCCCACCGATTCAGGACCACTCTCCTATGCTCCAGGATGAGCTGTCCGCAAGACGGGGGTTACGAACCAACATGTCAACATTGACGGATATTCCCTCAGGGAAAACAAAACGCGAAGTCATCGAGCAGGCCGTCATCCGCTTCGCCGGTGATTCCGGCGACGGCATGCAGATTACTGGCAGCCAGTTTACGAACACCGTTGCGCTCTACGGCAACGACATCGCCACCTTTCCAGACTATCCCGCCGAGATTCGCGCCCCTGCGGGCACCGTGCCCGGCGTCAGCGGTTTCCAGTTGAATTTTTCTTCCGGCGAAGTATATACCCCGGGCGACTCCGTAGACGTTTTGGTGGCCATGAATCCCGCGGCCCTGCTTGTGAACGTCGGGGACCTGAAAGCCAACGGAATCCTGATTGTGAATTCCGACAGTTTCGAGGAAGCCGATCTACGCAAGGCGCACGTCACCACGAATCCGCTTGAGGACAACACCCTCGACAAGTTCCGCGTATTCCCCGTTGAGTTGCAGAAATTGACCCGCGCCGCGCTCCAGCATCTAGGTCTCGATGCCAAGTCCATGGATCGCTGCAAAAACTTCTTCGCTCTGGGCATGTGCTACTGGCTGTACAACCGTTCGATGGAGCCGACGGTTCGCTGGATCGACGACAAGTTCAGCAAAAAGCCGCTGCTTTCCGAAGCCAATAAGCTGGCGCTGAAAGCCGGATATTCTTACTGCGAAGCGACTGAAGCGTTCCAGATCAGCTACGAAATTCCTCCGGCGCAACTCACGCCCGGCACCTACCGCAACCTCAGCGGGAATCAGGCTCTGGCCATCGGCTTTGTCACCGCCGCGCAAAAGGCGGGCATCAAGCTGTTCCTGGGCAGCTATCCGATTACCCCGGCCTCGGACATTCTGCACGAGCTTTCGAAGTACAAAAATTTCGGCGTGTTGACTTTCCAGGCGGAAGACGAAATCGCCGCCATCACCAGTACCATTGGTGCCGCGTTTGCCGGCTCCTTGGGAATTACCACTACATCCGGCCCGGGCATGGCCCTCAAAACGGAGGCTCTCGGTTTGGCAGTAATGACCGAACTACCCATCGTGGTTTGCGACATTCAACGCGGCGGGCCCTCCACCGGCTTGCCGACGAAGACCGAACAGGCCGATCTGCTGCAAGCCCTGTTCGGACGCAACTCCGAAGCTCCGATTCCGGTGTTGGCCGCATCCACGCCCGGAGATTGCTTCTGGGTCGCTGTGGAGGCCTGCCGCATCGCGCTCAAATACATGGTGCCGGTCATTATTCTTTCCGACGGATATCTCGCCAACGGCGCGGAACCCTGGCGCATTCCCACTGCCGAGGAGATTCCGCCGATTCCGGTCAAATTCACCACCGACCCTGTCGGCTTTTTCCCCTATAAGCGCGATCCCCAGACGTTGGCGCGCCCCTGGGCCATCCCAGGCACGCCAGGCCTTGAGCACCGGATCGGCGGCATCGAAAAACAGGACGTCACTGGCAACGTGAACTACGAGCCACTGAACCACGAAAAGATGGTGCGCATTCGCGCCGCGAAAGTGGAAGCCGTCCGCCAGGACATTCCCAACGTCATGCCGATGGGAGATCCCGATGGCGACTTGTTGCTGGTTTCCTGGGGCTCCACCTACGGCTCGGTCATCCAGGCCGTCAAGGAACAGCGTGCAAAAGGACGCAAGATCGGCCACCTACACTTGCGCCACCTGAATCCGCTGCCCGGCAACGTGGGCGATGTTCTAAAACGCTACAAGAAAGTCCTGGTTCCCGAACTCAACATGGGACAACTATTGTGGATT
Organism: uncultured Acidobacteriota bacterium; assembly: GCA_963781995.1. Classification (GTDB taxonomy): domain Bacteria; phylum Acidobacteriota; class Terriglobia; order Acidiferrales; family UBA7541; genus Acidiferrum. The sequence continues at coordinate 1,424,130 of CAWAHR010000002.1, forward strand.
TTGCGCGCCAAGTTCCTGGTGGACGCCGTCGGCCTCAATAAGATTCAGGGCCGCCCCTTCAAGCAAAGCGAACTCGAACAGAAGATCGAAGAGATGCTGGGAATTTAGGAGATTCTGATGACCACTACCGCTCTACCGCCCCTAACCAGAAAAGATTTTCAGACCGACCAGGAAGTGCGCTGGTGCCCCGGCTGCGGCGACTACGCCATTCTTGCTGCGGTGCAATCCGTGTTTCCAGAACTTGGCGTGCGCCGCGAAAATTTCGTGGTTATCTCCGGCATCGGTTGCTCCAGCCGGTTCCCCTATTACATGAACACCTACGGCTTCCACACCATCCACGGGCGCGCGCCCGCCGTCGCTACCGGCATCAAAATCGCCCACCCGGAATTAGAGGTTTGGATGGCCACGGGTGACGGCGACGCTCTTGCCATCGGCGGCAACCATACCATTCACATGCTGCGGCGCAATGTCGGTATCAAGATTCTGCTGTTCAATAACCGCATTTATGGCTTGACCAAGGGGCAATACTCACCCACGTCGGAATTCCAGAAAATCACCAAGTCCACTCCCTATGGCTCGCCTGACCGCCCGTTCAACCCGATCTCCTTGGCCATCGGCGCGGAAGCCACATTTGTCGCGCGCTCCGTGGACATTTTCCAGGCTCACTTGAAAGACACCCTGCGTGCCGCGGCAGCCCACAAAGGCTCAGCCTTCGTCGAGATTCTGCAGAACTGCAATATCTTCAACGATGGCGCCTGGACTGGTGTCACGGAAAAGGACGCCCGCAGCGAGCACGTCATCCAGCTCGAACACAACAAGCCGTTGGTTTTCGGGAAGAATCACGATAAAGGAATTCGCCGCAAGCCCGATGGCGACATCGAAGTCGTGCCGCTCGGCAACGGCGTCTCCGAGTCCGACCTGATCGTGCACGACGCCCACCATCCGCGCCCCTCCTATGCTTTTCTGCTTTCTCACATGGAGGGCCGCCCCGGTTTCCCCACCCCTATCGGAGTCCTGCGTGCCTGGGACGACTTGCCGCGCTATGAAGATGTGGTCAACGACCAAGTCACCGGCATAATCCAGCAAAAAGGCCCCGGAGACCTGAATAAGCTGCTCCGCGGCGGCGATGTTTGGGAAGTGAAGTAAGCTCAGAACCCCGTTCTCGCCTTCCACAATTTGCTGACGGGTTACCGCGCTCCGCGATACCTTGTTTTCCAGGGGATTCCTCGAAGAGGCCCGATGGAGATGGCCCCGGCCAGATTGGCCTGGTGGCTTCGCCCGGAGTTGATTTTTGATTTCGTGAAACCATCTGGACCGGCTTTCATCTAAACTCTTAGTTGGATTCGAACTCATGGACCAGAACGCCCCAAACCTGACCCCGTTTTCGCTCCTCGGCGACGCCGACCCGGCGACGCCGATGTTGTTCACCTCTCAGCCAGAGCAGGCTCAGAGCATCGCGCTTCTTTACGAAATCAGTCACGAGCTTACTTCCATTCTCGATCGCGAAGAACTCCTCCGCCGCATCGCCGAGCGGGTCAAGAAACTCGTCAACTATCACGCGTTTACCGTCATGCTGTGGAATGAATCCGCGCAGGTCCTGGAAAGTGTCTTTGCCCAGCGCTATGAAGACGCGCTTCCTTCGCGCTTTCAAATGCCTTTGAATCAGGGCATCACCGGCGCGGCCGCCACCGAGCGCCGCACCATTCGCGTCGTGGATGTCCGCCTGGATCCTCGCTACATCGCTTGCGGGAATGACGTGGAAGTCCGCTCCGAGCTCGTCGTGCCGCTTCTGCTCCGGGATCGTCTCGTCGGCGTGCTCGATCTGGAAAGCACCATGCCACACGCCTTCAGCGCCGAACATGAGCGACTGCTGAACATCCTGGGCTCCTATATCGCGGTGGCTCTCGAAAACTCCCGGCTCTTCGAAGAGGCCCGCGAAAGCCAGCTGCGGATGACCAACGACCTGGAAACCGCTCGCGAAATTCAGCGCCAGCTTTTGCCTAGTGGCGCGCGCGAAGTTCCCGGCCTGGACTTGGCCACCGCTTACGTGCCGGCCCGCGAACTCGGCGGCGATTTTTACGATCTGCTTCCCTACGGCGTGGGGCGCCTGGCCATTGCCAATGGCGACGTTTCGGGCAAAGGCACCGCCGCGGCGCTTTACGGCTCGCTGGCCATCGGTATCCTGCGCGAACTCGTTCACGGCAACGAGGTGTCGCCCTCTGAAATGCTCACCCAGCTCAACAACAGGTTGCTTGCAGCTCGCCTCGACGCCCGCTTTATCGCCATGCAGTTTGCCGTATACGACGCCGCCCTCCGCGAACTTTCCATCGCCAACGCCGGTGGCACGCTCCCGCTGCTCATCCATAACGGTGAAGTTTCCGAGATTAATGTTGCCGGAATGCCCCTGGGGCTTTTGCCGGAGGCCGAATATGACGAAGTGACGCTGAATCTCTCGACGGGTGACGTCGTCGTGTTTGCCTCCGACGGTATTCACGAATCCATGAACAAGCAACAGGAAGAGTACGGCGTGGATCGTCTGAAAGCCCTTCTGGCAACCGTCGTACCTGGCGACCCGGGCTTCAAGGTCGCCCAACGCATCGTCAAAGCCACCGACGAGCACACCGGGGCCGGCCGCCCTCCCCACGACGACCGCACCCTGCTCGTCCTTCGCGTCACCGACGAAGCCGAAGCCGACTTCTCCAAACTCCCGATCATCTATTAACTTTGGAATGTAGGAGCGCGGCTCCCGCTATTGCGTTGCAAAGCGAATCTCCCGAGTCGAACGCAAATTTGTGCTTTATCCGCCTCTAATTGCCCTTATACTTCCTCCCATATTTATTAGTAGAATTAACCCCTCAATCATGGTTCCCCAACTCCTCACTGCCGCCCCATTCAAAGCGAAACGCTCCTCGCGCTTCCTGCTCTTCGATCGCGCCATCCTGATCCTGGTGCGCCGCCTGGTCGTGCCCTTCCTGTGGTTTCTTCTCTTCGCCGTAATCTGCGATTTCACCTACATGCGCATCGAGCATCTCTCCTTCTCCGACGCGCTGTTCTGGTTCGCCCACCCGCACGCCATCGATTACAAGCACGTGCATCGCTCCACAAAATATTTTTCGATTCTGGTGGCCGTTGGGATTTTCGCGTTCGAGATCTGGTTCGCCGAACGCATCCTGCTCACGTTTATTGGCCATCAAGGCAAGGAGGCCTGGAAATCCATGCTCAATGAAATGAATCTCGAGCGCATTCGCGACCACTTCATCATCTGTGGTTACGGCCAGGTGGGGCGTACCGTCATCGAGCAACTCAACCGCTCGCAAATTCCCTTCGTGCTCATCGAAACCAACGAGGGGCTGTACCGGCAACTCCTGCACGAGGGCGCGCTGGTCATCCAGGGGGATGCTAAGCGCCACACGGTTTTGCAGGAAGCCGGCATTGCGCGGGCCCGCGGTCTTTGTGTGGTCATCGACAACGATGCCGACAACCTCTACATCACGATCACCGCCAAGGCCCTCAACCCAAAACTCAAAATCATCACCCGCGCGGGTCAGGAGCGCTATGCCGAGGCTATGCGCACTTCCGGCGCCGACGAAGTCGTCATCCCCGAATTCGAAGGCGGCAAACTCGCCGGCCAGCTAGTCGAAAAATACGCGGCGTACAACGACTGACCTTCCGGCCGAAATCCGTTCTGGTCCCGCCACGCGATCAACTCTCCGCGCGAGAATGCTAGTTGCTGCAGGCAACATAAGTGGCCAAAATAGCAACACGGGGACATATTGGAGAAAATCCCATGTCAGACATCTACCAAAACGAGGGACGCGGGCGCGCCCTGCTGGGCATCTTAGTTGCCTTCGGACTAATCCTTGGGGGCTGGGCGCTGGGCGCGCAGATCAAAGCGACGCGCCTTGGCGACCGCTACGTAACCGTGAAAGGCCTGGTCGAACGCAAAGTGAAATCCGACCTCGCAATTTGGCCCATCACTTATAAGGAAGCAGGAGACGATTTATCCAACCTTTCCGCCAAAACCGAAGCAGATAAGAAAACGGTCCTCGATTTTCTTATCGGCCAGGGCGTGCAAACTTCAGAGATCGAACTCGGAGTCATCCGCGTGGTTGACACGCAGGCCAACGAATATGGCGGCAACCGCGCTCCATATCGCTACATAGTGGAGCAGCAAATTACCGTGCGAACGTCGCGCGTGGATCAAGTGGCGGCTGCGGCTCAGAAAACGATGCAATTGCTTCAAAAAGGCATCGTGATGAACAGCAACTCGGGCCAAGGCGTCAGCTACAAATTCACGGCGCTCAATTCCATCAAGCCGGACATGATCACGGAAGCCACGGGCAACGCTCGCGCTGCTGCGGATCGTTTTGCTTCCGATTCCGGGAGCAAAGTCGGTGCGATACGCCAGGCTAATCAAGGAGTCTTTTCGATTCTCCCCGCCGATCAGGCTGGCGACGCCGGCGAAGGGGGCGATATGGGGGGAACCGTTGCTGCTGATAGCAGCCTGATGAAAACCGTGCGCGTGGTTACAACTGTGCAGTATTTTCTGGGCAAGTAAGCCCAGATTTTTTGTTTATCTTCGTCAGTCAAAGCCAAGGCGGCAACGCGCCTTGAGCTGGCTCGAGAACGAGAGTAAAGAACTACCCCTGGGGATTCAGAAACGTTCCGCGATCCAGCTCGTCGAACGCCTGGCGCAGCTCTGCCTGCGAGTTCATCACAATCGGGCCGTACCACGCCACCGGCTCTTCCAGCGGCTTGCCGGAAACCAGCAGGAAGCGCAGTCCATCGTCGCCTGCCTGCACCATCACTTCGTCGCCGCGATCGAATAAAACCAGAGATCGGTTGTCCGCCTCAGCGGGAGGTTTGGTGTCCAGCCAACCCACGGACTCAGTCGGCACCGAAAGCGGCTCTGACGCATTGCAGAACTTCCCGGTCCCCGAAAAAACATAAGCGAACGCATGACGCGAAGTCTCGACCGGCAAAACTTTCCGCTTGCCCGGAGGCACCGTCACATCGATGTAAATGGGGTCTGTTGCAATACCATCCACCGGCCCCCTCTTTCCCCAGAAACTTCCGCAAACAATTCGCACACTAGTGCCGTCATCGTCGGTAACTTCGGGAATATCCGGCGAATTCACTTCCTGATAGCGCGGCGGAGTCATCTTCAGCGAAGCCGGCAGATTGGCCCACAATTGGAATCCGTGCATGCGCCCGACTTCGTCGCCCTTGGGCATCTCCTGATGAATGATTCCCTTTCCCGCCGTCATCCATTGCACGTCGCCGGGCGCAATTGCGCCGTGATTCCCCAGGCTGTCTTTGTGCTCGACCGTTCCCGCCAGGACATAAGTGATGGTTTCAATTCCCCGGTGCGGGTGCCACGGAAAACCCGCTAGATAATCTTCCGGCACGTCGTTCCGGAAATCGTCCAGCAGCAGGAACGGATCGAACTCCGAAGTATTTCCAAACCCGAAGGCGCGGCGCAGATGTACTCCCGCGCCTTCGCGCGTGGGCTTCGATTTCACCAGCCGTTTTACAGGTCGGATGGACATCAAAACCTCCCAGGCAACCGTCTTCACGCCGGCGTATCGGTACTAGAACAAATACGCGCAACCAATCGATTACATAGATGCGCTGCCTTCGTCCGGCGATACAATCGCGGATGTCAAAAAGCAGTTGCAAGATCGTACCAGCGCGCATATGGCGTGCATCCGCCCGGGCCTCCGGGCCATGGCCCGCCGGAAAGGAGCTATCGCATGATCGTTGGGATGAACCCTTTAACTCTTACCCACATCCTTATAAGCCTGATCGGAATTGCCTCGGGTTTGCTGGTGACTCTCGGCCTGCTGCGCTCGCAGCGCATGGATAGCATGACCGCGATTTTTTTTGGTGACCGCCGTCCTCACCAGCATCACCGGATTTCTTTTTCCGTTTCACAAGCTTTTGCCTTCGCACATCCTGGGCGTTATTTCGCTGGTCCTGCTGGCATTCGCCATCGCCGGCAGGTACATGTTTCATCTGGCCTGAGCCTGGCGAAAGATCTATTCCGTCACCGCGGCGCTGGCCTTGTGGTTGAAGGTGTTCGTAATGGTGGCGCGATTCTTCATGAAAGTGCCGGCGCTCTATCCGTTCGCGCCCACCGGCTCCGAACCGCCCTTCTTGATTGCCCAGCGCGTGGTGATGATCATTTTCATTGCGTTAGCGATCCTAGCCGCCAAAAACATCCGCAGCGACTCGGCTCGCCCTGCTTAAATTGAGAACTTAGCGGGTTGCTGGCCCACCAGTGCCCCGGGCTTGCGCCTGAATCTGCTCTGTCTGCTCCATCATGGGCAGCCACTTCTCGCGCACCGCGGCGAACTCCCCCCATTCCTTCCTGCTTACAGGTTCGGAGGGCGGTAATCCCAACGTCTCGAAATTCTTGAACTGTCCCTTCTGTTCAATCCGGAAGTCCAGATGCGGCCCGGTCGCCAGTCCGGTCATGCCCACCAGTCCGATTGTTTTGCCGATGTCCACATGTTCGCCGGCATGCACAAATATCCGGGAGAGGTGCAGATAATAGGTCTCGTAGCCGTTGCTGTGCCCGACGTGCACCATGTTTCCGTCGCCGCCCTTGCGTCCCGCAAATATCACTCGCCCGCTCCCAATGGTTTGCACCGGGGTGCCCGTCGGCGCGCCGTAATCGGTGCCCAGGTGCGGCCGGTAAGTCTTCAGGATCGGATGAAACCTCGCCTTGCTGAAATGCGATGTCACCGGAGCGCCGAATTTCAGCGGTGACCTCAGAAACGCTTTCTGCAGGGATTTTCCATCCGCAGTGTAATAAGCCGGGCGGCCTTCCGGATCGTGGAACATCAAGGCCTGATATTTCCTTGCGCCGTTGACATATTCGGCGGCCAAAATCTTTCCGTATCCCGCGGTCTCCCCGCGGTCATACTTCTTCTTCTCCAGCACCACGTGGAAGGTGTCCCCGCGTCGCGGATCGGTGTAAAAATCCAGGTCGTAGGCAAAAATCTGCGCCAGCCGCATGGCCACTTCGGCGGACTCGCCGGCCTCTTCCACGGCATTGAAGAGCGAATCCTCGAGCCGCCCGCTCACCACAGCCACTTCCGTGTGTGTGGGAATCTCTTTCACTTCGGCGGAAAAGCCCTGCGTCTGCGGCACGATGTGTAGCATGCGCTCGGCGTCGATCTTGTAGTCGATCTGGCGCAGCGTTCCTTCCACCGAGCGACCCACGGTGATCGAGTTGCCGGCTCGCAATTGCCGCAAGTTGTAAGCATGCTGCGCCGCGGCCGTGGCGTCATTCACTTCGGCGGGTGTCAGGCCGAACTCCTGCAGCGCGCCGGCGAAGTTCTCCCCTCGCGGCAAGTTCCTCGCGCTGGGCAACACCACTTCCGCACGGATCCAATCGCTTTCCGCCTTTGCCAATTCCACCTGATGCTGAAATTCTCGCTTCGCCGCCAGGCGCTGCTGCAAAGCGCGTCCATCCGCGATCGCGCCCGCAACCAACAACACCCCCACGATAATCCCAAAACGTCGGTTCACGATTCCCCCAGGCCTCTGTGGAACTTCCCCGAGTTGCCGCGACGCAACGACTGAGCGTCCTTTGCGTCTCCAGCATACCCCACGCTAACGTTTTGTCTCAAAGCATCGCCCAGGTCAAACCTTTGTGCGTGACCTGCTACCAATCCGCAACACCCTCTGGAGTGCGGGAGATGAGCTCGCGCACTCCAAATATCCGCTGCGGCATTTCGCGAGATTTCTGGGGCGATTCGCTCAGCTTGCTTCAGCCATGGTGGACTAAGTCTTTTCCCTGCAACCTTTTAGTTTGTCGAAAACTGGCTGGAAGCGTGCCCCTATCCTCAAGGGAGAGAGACTATGAACACGCTCGAAGTCCATCCTGAAGTACGCGTCAAAGTGCACTGCCAGCGCCCAGCGTACTCTACCTGCCACGAGTGCCAGCGTACCTTCCACGCCAGAAGCGAAGACCAGATGTCTCTGCAACTCTGCGATTCCTGCTTGGAAGCCTTGCGTTCCCTTCGCGAGCCGGTGATTAGCGTCCACGTAAAGCCACGGCCTCAAAATGCCAAAAGCCGCTGACCATCAGTGAGCGCGGGCGCTACTGTCCTGTGAATGTGGGAAAACCCTGCTTGATATTGATTCAGGGAAATTGCGTCTGGGGTTACTTGCCCGTCGAGATGGGTTTCATCATGCCGGCGTTGACCGTCTGGCCAAAATAATTTTCTTCGCGCAGTTTGCGGTAGATGTGCCCGGCCACTTGGGCGGCGGTCGGACCCTTGACCCGCCGCGTATTCCCGCGCAGCAGTACGGCCAGCGCGATGCGAGGGTGAGCTTCATCGGCATAACTGAGGAACCACCCAATCCGCGAAGGATTGGTGTGGTCGTCGCAGGTTCCGGTCTTCCCGAGTGGAGTCTCTTCCCCGCCAGGGTCCGCGCTCAACCGGCCGGTGCCATAAAGTACCGCCGCCAGCATGCCTTCCCGGAGTTCCGGCAAAACATTGGCAATGTTCAGATCACGCTTCACCTTCGGCTGAAAAGCATCCACTTCTTCCTGCGAGTGGGGATATTGCAAATAATAGAGTGTGCCGCCATTCGCAAATGCCGCGGCCAACGCCGCAAGTTGTAGCGGCGTCACCTGAATTCCTTCGCCAAAACTGGACATCCGCGCCACTCCGCCAAACGCCGGCGGTTGTGAAGGAAACGATCCGGGATGCTCGTCAGGCAGATTGTAACCGGCGAGTTCCCCGAGCCCCAGCAAGCGCCCGTAACGGGAAACCGTGTCGAAGCCCATCCGGCGGCCAAGTTCTTCAAAAAAAGTATTGTTGGAGTGCGCCAGCGCCTCGGTCAAATTCATGTATTTGCGGCTGCCCACCTTGAGCATGGTGTCGCGGGTGATGACATTTTCTTCCAACGCGGCAATCGCGATAGTCGGCTTAATGGTGGAACACGGGATGTAGCCGTCGCTGAAGGCGATCTTCTGATTCACAACCGCCAAAATGCGTCCGGTGTTCGGGTCCACAGCTACAACGGATCCGTTGTAGCGGCCCAGAGCGTCCACAACCGCTTGGCGAACAATTGGATCGTCGTAAGCCGGATCATCCGCGCTGATCGAATCCGCGTATGTGGGGGCGTAGCCGCGATACCGAGACGGCGCCAGATGCTTGCGCGCTTTGGATTTCACAGCGGATTTCGCGGCTTTAACCGCAGCGGCGTCCGCCGCCGGCAGCGGCGTGACCAGCGATGCCACCAACAAGCCCGCAACGATTGTTTTTCCCAGTTCCTTGATCATTCAGTCCTAACCCGGAGCCTCTCTTAGTATTCCTAGTATGGAATGAGTGGAAATCTACTCTAATTCCAATGTTCGGTCAAACTTCCGCTCACTCTTCGGTTCCCGAGATCCGTACTGCCCCATACTTTATTTCAAAGCACTTAGCAGCGTCTCGCCGGGTCCTCCTCATCCGCAACCTTTGGCTGGCTGGCAGATTGAGACTCAAGTCTACGTGGACCAAGGTACGTCGGCAATGGTTATTAAGGACCAGTACCATTCTATGTGCTTTGTTTTGAACGCTGAACCCCCGGCCAGCTCCCCCTAACCGCATTGCCCTATTGGCCATGATTGGGGGGCTGTACGTGCTCTTGAGTCTTTTCAGTTTTCACAAATTGAGACTCTCAAAAGCAGTGCGGGCGGTGCATCAAATTAGTGCACCGCCCGTTCTTACAATTCGCCGCGTCTGCTTATCGCGTCGGACGCGCCTTGTTGTCAGCGGATGCGGCTGCCGCGGCGGCTTTCATCGGCGGTTTTTCGGCCGCAGTGTTGACATGGCCATTCGCGCCGGGAGTTGCCGTCGTCGCGTTCTGCCCGGAAACCGGGATTTCCATCTTCTTGCGCAGCGCGTTTTCCAGTTTGTCGCGGATGTCCTTGTTCTCCCGCAAGAAGACCCGCGCGTTTTCGCGGCCCTGCCCCATGCGCTCTCCGCCGTAGCTGAGCCACGTGCCGGACTTTTCGAGTATGCCCTTGTCCACGCCGAGATCGATCAGATCTCCCTCGCGCGAAATTCCTTCGCCGTAGAGAATGTCGAACTCCGCTTCACGGAATGGCGCGGCCACCTTGTTCTTTACGACTTTGGCGCGCGTCCGCGAACCCACCACGCGATCGCCATCCTTGATCGCTTGGATGCGCCGGATATCCACGCGCATCGAGGCATAAAACTTCAGCGCGCGGCCGCCAGTGGTGGTTTCTGGATTGCCAAACATCACGCCTATTTTTTCGCGAATCTGGTTGATGAAAATCAGGCAGGTCTTGGACTTCGAAACAATCGCGGTCAGCTTGCGCAGCGCCTGTGACATCAAGCGCGCCTGCAAGCCCATTTGCGGATCGCCCATTTCGCCTTCCAACTCGGCCTTAGGCACCAACGCCGCCACCGAGTCCACCACCACAATGTCCACGCCGCCGGAACGGATCAGCGTCTCCGCGATCTCCAGCGCCTGCTCCCCGTGGTCCGGCTGCGACACCAGCAGGTTGTCCACATCAACCCCAAGCTTCCGCGCATAGACCGGGTCCAGCGCGTGCTCCGCGTCTATGAACGCCGCCTGGCCTCCCAGCTTCTGGGCCTCGGCAATCACGTGCAGCGTCATGGTCGTCTTACCGCCGGATTCCGGCCCGTAAATCTCAATCACCCGGCCGCGGGGAAAACCGCCCACGCCCAGCGCCGCGTCAATGGACAAGCATCCCGAAGGAATCACATTCACCGGGACCAGCACGTCCTTGCTGCCCAGCCGCATGATCGATCCCTTGCCGTATGACTTCTCGATCTGCGATATCGCCGCTTCCAGCAACTTTGCACGTTCATCTGTCATTTCACACCTCGGTCGAGGAAATTGGGAATTTCGCGAATGGGCCGGTCGAGGACATTGCCACCCGGCCGGGGAACTCCGCCGTGGCTTCTCCCGATACGTTATGATAACTTAATATTACCATTTCGTATCTGGCAATGCTACCTCTACTTTTCCTTCCGCACTGCAAAGGCTTTCAACAGCCGCAGCCATGCTCCAGTTCGTGATCCACCAACTGCGCCAGCGCGGCGCGCTCCCGCCGGTCCCACTCGGCCTGCTCTTCGCGGCTGATGCCGCGCAGCCGGGTAAGGTACTGGCCGCGGGTACGCACCTCAAGAAGCTCAAATTCGAGTCTCTCATGCTCAGCGCAGCATAGAACATCCAAACGGGTCTGGGCCATGGGCCACCTGTTGAAAACCTGATGGCCACACACTACCCTAAGGGCGAAACAAAAGCAAACACTATTTTCGCCCTACATTCGCCATTGGCCCCGCCATCAGCTATAGGGATAGAACCCTCGGCCGGACTTACGTCCGAGCCACCCCGCAGCCACGTATTTCTTGAGCAGCGGACAGGCCCGGTACTTGGGGTCACCGAGGCCGTCCTGCAAAACATGCATGATGTCCACGCAGACATCCAGTCCGATGAAATCGGCAAGCTCCAGCGGCCCCATCGGGTGATTCATCCCCAACTTCATCACCGCATCCACCGCTTCAGGCGTGGCCACGCCTTCCATCACCGCATAGGCGGCTTCATTGATCAGTGGCATCAGCACGCGGTTTGAAACAAACCCCGGCGCATCGTTCACCGCCACCGGCGTCTTCCCCAATTTCTTAGCCAGTTCCATGGTGGTAGCAAACGCCGCGTCGCTGGTCTGCAGCGCGCGAATCACTTCCACCAGCACCATGACCGGCACCGGATTCATGAAATGCATGCCCACAAACCGTTCCGGCCGCTTGGTCATCGCCGCCAAAGTAGTAATCGCGATCGAAGAAGTATTGCTGGTGAGAATCACCTCCGGGCGCAGCAATTTGTCCGCCTCGGTCAGCACCGCGCGCTTAATCTCCAATTTTTCCGGCACCGCCTCCACCACAAAATCCGCCGCCGCCACTTCCGCAAAGTCCGTCACCGGCTTCAGCCGTGCCAGCGCCTGCGACTTTTCCGCTTCCGTCAACTTCCCTTTCTTCACCTCGCGGTCCAGATTCTTCCCAATCGTCTCCATCCCTCGCTGCAAAAAACTCTCCTGCACGTCACGCAAAATCACGTGGTACCCCGCCCGCGCAAAAACATGCGCAATCCCATTCCCCATCGTCCCCGCGCCCAGCACCGCCACCGTCTTAATCGAATCCAGATTCACAATTCCTCCAAAATGTTCAGTCCCGGCATACGCCCTCATTCCGGCGGCTGGCCTTCCACAACTTCCCGCACGATTTCGCGGGCGCGCGCTGCATCGTACGGCAAAACGCAAAGCTTGGCGCGAGTTCCCTGCTGATCCACGCGGCAGTTAATCCCGTTTTCGTGCAGCGCCGCAACCAGAAAATCGCTGGCTTCGCCGGCATCCGTCGACCAGACACTCTCCGTGGCATCTTCCGGGTACCAACCCGCCTCTTCACCAGCGGTCGGCGGCCCAGGAATGTTTTCTTCCCCCGCCGGGGTCATCGCCGGAGGAAGCTTGCGGATGCTCTCTCGTGGCGATTCCAGCAGCCGCGTAATATTCAGCGTCGCGCGTTCCTCCGCGACTTCGGTGCCAAAGGCTTCCTGCACCGCCTTTTCCGCCTTCTCGAACAGAGAGAACGGAACCCCCACTTCATACCCCGGGAAATTGCTCAAATTAAAAAGGTGATCGCGGCGAAACACCGTCTTATGCGGCACGCCCGCCTCTTCAAGAACTTCGCACAACTCCGCATGAACCCGCGCGTCTTCACCCTTCCAGAACGAGCAATACGGATCCTCATTGGGATCGCCCGGATCGGCGGGAGGCTGGCTGGCCAGCGCGTAGTGCGGCGGCTCGTTCACCAGGTCCACGCCGCAATCGGCGCAGCGGGTGAAACCAGGACGATACTCGACGTTACATTGCGGGCAAACCATCGCGCCACGCAGTTTACCTCAAGCGCCCCGCAAACGTATCCGCCACAAAATGCGCTTCAATATTCGGGTGTAACTCCCAGATTGTAAAAAATAAAAGAGTAGACGTCGGCGGTCAATTCAATGGCCTTGGTAGTGCTACTGGCGCCGTGGCCAGACTTGGTGTCTATGCGGATCAGCACCGGATTGGCGCGGCTCGCTTCCGCCTGCAACGTGGCCGCGTACTTGAAGGAATGCGCCGGCACCACCCGGTCGTCGTGATCCGCCGTGGTGATCAGCGTCGCCGGATATTTCGCGCCCGGCTTGATATTGTGCAGCGGCGAATACGCGTAAATGGCCTTGAACTGCTCTGCGTTGTCGCTCGACCCGTAATCATCCGCCCAGTTCCATCCAATCGTGAACTTCTGGAACCGCAGCATGTCCATCACCCCGACCTGCGGCACCGCCGCATGGAAAAGCTCCGGCCGCTGATTCATCACCGCGCCGACCAGCAAGCCGCCGTTGGAACCACCGTTGATGGCCAGTTTCTCCGAAGAAGTATATTTGTTGGCGATCAGCCATTCCGCGGCCACGATGAAATCATCGAACACGTTCTGCTTCTTGAGCTTCGTGCCGGCATCGTGCCATTTTTCGCCATACTCCCCGCCGCCCCGCAGGTTCGCCGAGGCATAAACAAAGCCCTGTTCGAGCAGCGCCAGGCGCAGCGGGCTGAATGCCGGCGCGATTGTGATATTGAATCCGCCATAGGCGTAAAGCAGGGTCGGGTTCGTGCCGTCCAACTTCAGGCCCTTCCTGTACACCAGGAACATCGGAATCCGCGTGCCGTCCTTGCTGTTATAGAAAACCTGCTTGGTCTCGTAATCCTCGGGACGGAAGCCGTGTATCTCCGGCGCGTGGTACACGCTGGACTTCCGCGATACCAGGTCATAACGGAACACCGTCGGCGGATAATTGAATGAGGTGTAGAGATAAAACGCGTTCGTATCGCCGCGATTGCCGCGAAATCCCGTAGCCGCTCCAGCGCCGGGAAGCTCGATCGCATTTTCCAATTGCCCAGAGAGACTATAGACCTCCACACGGTTGGCCACATCCTTCAGATAGGTCGCGAAAATCTTTCCGCCAAGCGTAGTGACATTCTCCAGGGTTTCCGCCTTCTCTGGCAGAATATCCTTCCAGGGAGCCTTGGGATTCGCGGGATCATAAAGCGCCAGGCGGCGGTTGGGCGCGTTCTGATTCGTCAAGATTAGGAGCTTGTCGCCGATATTGTCCACCACTTCAAACCGGTTGTCCGTGATTTCGGTGACGATCGGCGTAAACGTCTTTTCCTTCTTTGAAAGATCTCGGAAATACAAGGCGTTGCCGCGCTTCCCTTTGCCCTGATCGGTAATCGAGAGGATGGCAAACCGCTCATCGTCGGTGGTGCCAACCTCATTGAATCGCTGCGCATTCTGCTTGTCTTCATAAATCAATTCGTCGCCGGATTGCGGAGTGCCAAAAACGTGGAAGTACACCTGCTGGAACTCATTCTTCGAGGAGAGCTCGTGCCCCCTCTCTGGCGCATCGAACCGGCTATAGAAAAATCCATTGCCGGTCCACCCAATTCCTGTGAACTTGGTCCACTTCAGGTCGTCGCTGAGCTCTTTCTTGCTCGCCACCTCGACGACGTGCACCTCTTGCCAGTCGGAGCCGCCGACGGAAACGCCATAAGCGGCATAGCGCCCATCGGGGGAAACCTCGAAAACGCCCATCCGCGATGTTCCATCCGCTGAAAATTTGTTGGGGTCAACCAGCATTTCCGGAGCCCCATCCAATCCCTTCTGCGCGTAGACCACGTTCTGGTTTTGCAGACCGTCGTTCTTGGTGAAAAACAGATAATCTCCGCGGCGCATCGGCGCTGTGTACTTGGGATAGTTGAAAAGCTGCTCGAGCCGCGCCTTCACCTGCGCGCGATATGGAATTTTATCGAGATAGGCAAAGGTGACCTTGTTCTCGGCCTCCACCCATTTCGCGGTTTCCGCGGAATTGTCGTCCTCCAGCCATCGGTAGGGATCGGCAACCTTGGTTCCGTGATAATCGTCCACCTGGTTGTCCTTGCGCGTTTGCGGATAATCCAAACCCTGCGTAAGCGAAATCGCGGAGAACACCAGACAGGAAAAGACGGGGAGAGCGAAGCGCAGCTGCAGCACTTGCTGTCGGAAGATCATGCGAAGTTTCCTTCCTCGGAAAGTAGGCGCGGAGAATGCTTGCACACCCTTACAACATCAGGCGGCTGAAAACCTTAAAAGCATACGCCTATTTCCTCTCTCTAACTACATGGGAATAATAGTGTTACAAGCACGCCGCTCCAGAGTCCCGTAAATGCGTCTTTTTGTACTTGGGGCTCGTATACAAGGTAGTATGAGCGCACCCGCATTTACCTTGACTGCTGCACAAACACCACTGCTCTTCGCGGGCTTCATGACCGACGATACTCACGCCCTCGCCATCGGATTGCGCCAGCGCGACCCGGATCTGCTGGACCGGTTGATCGAGCAATACCAGCATCGCTTGTATCGCTATCTGTTGTTCTTGACCGGCAATCCTCCTCTCGCGGAAGACCTCTTCCAGGAAACCTGGATTCGCGTGCTCGAACGCGGCAGCCAGTACAACGGCAAATCTAAATTCGACTCCTGGCTGTTCGCCATCGCGCGCAACTTGGTGATTGACGCCTCGCGCCGCAAGAAAATTTCCAGCCTGGAGGATTTGGGCGATCCGGAAAGCAACGCGCCCTACGACCCTCCGGACGAGCGTGCCAGCTCCGTGCTGCAACTCCTGATGAGCCGCGAAGATTCCCAGACCGTCCAGCTCTCACTGCTCAAGATTCCTCCGTATTATCGCGAGGTCTTGCTATTGCGTTTCAGCGAAGAGCTAGGCCTCGAAGAAATCGCCGTGGTGCTGGCCACGCCCGTTTCCACCGTGAAATCGCGCCTGTATCGCGGGCTGGCCGCCCTGAAAATCGCCCTAACGGAAGGTGCCGCATGAACGAAAATCTGCATCTGCGTGCGCAACACCTGCTGGCGGAGTCTGCCCTGGAGGGTCTTAAGCCCGCGGATGAACTCTGGCTTAGCCAGCATCTGGCCGAATGTCCGGGTTGCGCGCAAGAAGCCACGGCGACGCAAAATGCTTTGCACTCCCTGCGAACCATACCGGTTAGCGTGCCGCGCGATTTGGCCTCCCGCACGCAACTTCGTGTCAGGCTGCGCGCGCAACAGGCTTCCAACGGTTCGAACGGCAGCTTCTGGTTGTGGCTGGTGACTGCGGCGAGCTGGCTGCTCGGCGTCTTCAGCGCCCCGCTGGTATGGCGGGGTTTTGCGTGGCTCGGAACCAACTTTGGCGTGCCCAAGCTGGCCATCGAAATGGGATTTGTCCTTTGGTGGACGGTGCCCCCGCTGCTCGCCGCCGCGATCATCCTCCACCAGAAAGCCTTGACCGCGGAATGGAGCAACAAAAATTGAGCCAAGGTCCGATTTATGTAGAGGAAGCTTTACGCCGCCATCCCGGGTGAGACTTTGTTGCGGCACCCTGAGGTTGCCCCTCGGAACGTAGGTGCCGGGCTTAAGTTCACCCTAAGCCTCGAAGGGCCCGGCCGGAATTTAGTAGGAATACAGAAAAGGAAACTCACATGTCCGACGCATTCACAGAACGGCTTCGCCTCATCCGCTTCCGCCGCAAGCGCGAACACAGCAGCTTCCGCGATGAGCTTCGCATCATCCCGAAGTGGCTCGTCGTGATGTGCCTCTTGCTCTACATCCTCGCCCTCATCATCGGCTTCTCCGTCAATCATTATGGCTTTCAGACCGGCGGACCCATATTCCCCGGCGATGAATCTCTCCGCCACGACCCAGAGCTTTCCTATCTTGAGCTCGGCGGTGTCATCACCTTTGGCGCAGTCGCCCTCTCCATTCTGTTTTTCTCGCTCGGCTATGTCTATCGCGACGCCAAGCGCCGTGGCATGAATCCCGGCCTGTGGACGCTGCTGGTTCTTCTACTGTCCGGCGGTTACTTCTTCATTGGCTTCATCATCTATTTGCTCATCCGAGAGCCGCTTCCCTACACCTGCCCGCAATGCGCCGCCAGCGTCAATGCCCGATTCAATTTCTGCCCCAATTGCAAATGCAATCTGCATCCCGCCTGTCCACAGTGCCAGCGCGAAGTCTCCGACACCGATAAGTTCTGCCCGTTCTGTGCCACCGAACTCGCGCAAACCAAGACCTCTCCATTGGCCTGAACTGGCCGCGCGCCAATACTGCACACTCTTCTTTCAAAGTGGGAGAATAATTCCCTGCTAGTACCGCTCGACGGCGAGAGCGACGGCGTTGCCGCCACCGAGGCACAGTGCGGCGATGCCGCGCTTCAGGTTGCGGCGCTGCAACTCGTAAAGTAGCGTCACCAGAATGCGCGCGCCGGATGCGCCGATGGGATGCCCAAGCGCCACCGCGCCGCCGTTCACGTTCACCTTTTCGGGATTGAGCTTGAGCTGCCGCGTGACGGCGATGGCCGCAACGGCGAAGGCTTCGTTTAGTTCAACGAGGTCCACATCTTTTTCGCGGTCCCAGCCGGTTTTCGCAAGCAGCTTTTCGACCGCGTCCACCGGAGCCATCATCACCCACTTGGGTTCAACGCCACTGACAGCCTGTGCCACGATTCGTGCGATGGGCTGCTTGCCAAGCCGCGAAGCATTTCGTTCGCTGGTGACCACGAGCGCCGCGGCTCCGTCGTTCGTGCCGGGCGCATTTCCGGCGGTGACCGTGCCGTCTTTCTTGAACGCGGGTTTCAGCTTCGCCAGTGCTTCGAGCGTGGAGTCTTCGCGAGGCGATTCGTCGTACTTGATGACGATGGGTTCGCCCTTTTTCTGCGGCACTTCGATCGGGAGAATCTGCGCTTCAAAAAAGCACGACTTGCGCGCGCGAACGGCCTTCTGATGGCTCTCAAACGCAAACTTGTCCTGCTCTTCTCGCGTGATGCCATACTTCTCGGCCACCAGTTCACCCGTGTTGCCCATGTGAAAGTTTTCGTAAGCGTCCCAAAGTCCATCCCAAATCATCGAGTCAACCACTTTGCCATCCCCGATCCGGTATCCGGTTCGCGCCTGGGGCAGAAGATAGGGGCAGTTGGACATCGATTCCATTCCCCCGGCAACTGCGATTTCGCTTTCCCCAAGTTGCACCGCCTGCGCGGCAAGCGCCACCGCTTTCAATCCGGAGCCACAAACCTTATTAATCGTCATCGCCGCGACCCGCGGATCGCAGCCGCCCTTGAGCGCCGCCTGCCGCGCCGGATTCTGCCCGAGCCCGGCTTGCACCACGTTGCCGAGAATCGTCTCATCCACCTGCTTGGCCTCGAGCCCCGCGCGGCGCGCGGCTTCGGCCACAACTTTCCCGCCAAGTTCCGGTGCGGCAAAACTCGCAAGTCCACCCTGAAATTTTCCTATTGGAGTGCGGACGGCAGAGAGAATAACTGGGGTTTCCATGGAAACGCCTCCCGAATGACACAACTTTAATTGTACCGCGATGCGCGGGAGTCAGCCGAGAGAGGAAGTCCGGGGCGAAGCAGTCTTCGCCCCGGCAATCAACAATGTAAGTTAATTGGCAGCTGCATCAGCGGCAGGCTGCGTCTCGTCGGCGCTCGGTCCATACAGGCCGGGGACAGGAACTCCCAGCAGCCGGTAATACACCGTCAATTGCGCGCGATGATGAATGATATGGTTAAACACCATGCTACGAAGGCAAGCGACTCGCGGCATGGTAAAAATGGTATGGCCGCCGGCCAGCAGCGTCCAGTTCTTGAGTATGTCCGCATCGCTCACGCTCGAAAGCGCCTTGCGGGCTTCCGTAACACCTTTATCGAATTCCGCGAGAATCTGCTGGCGGTTCTCCAATTTCGGCGGTTCATAGCTCGGCCCATCGACCGGCGCATAATCAAGTTGCTCGGTCTGCAGAGTCATGGTGATCCAGCCGGGCATGGTGGCGATGTGGCTTGCAAGCCAGCCAACCGTGCCGGACTTCTCGTGAGGTTTCCAATTCCATTGCTGATCGGGCACGCGTTCCAGAGTCTTGCGCGTCCCGGCCATTTCCTGGTCGAATTCACCAAGCATCGATTGTCCGATGGTCATTGAGGTCTCCTTTGCGGAAGAAAGTATCGAGGCGCCGGAATCATAGGCGAATAAAAAGCGAATGTCAAGAAGGAATCTTTCTCGCCTTCTCTTCTTCCATCATTGCTCCACTTTTATCCGCTCGCTGACTCCCCTGGGCGGGGGCGCTAGGTTATCAAATTTCTCTGCCAGCGTGGTGAACACTCTTGCCGGGGGGTTGACACCCGGCCCGCAGAGGACAGAATGGGATTATGGCCCACCAGTTAACCACCTCGTATGTGAAGGACTCCACCGAACTGTTTCGGTATTACAAGAAACTCGTCGAACGCGCCCTGGCCCAGTGTCCTGATGAAGGGCTCTTCACTTCGTTGGATGCCGAATCCAATTCCATAGCCATCATCGTCAAGCACATGGCCGGCAATATGCGTTCGCGGTGGCGGGATTTTCTGACCACGGATGGCGAGAAACCCGACCGCAACCGCGATACGGAATTTGAAGAGCCGCCGGCGACGCGTGCGGAACTCATGAAACTCTGGGAGAGAGGTTGGAAATATGCTTTCGACGCGCTGGAGCCGTTGAGCGAAGCGGATGTGACCCGCACGGTAACCATCCGCACCGAACCGCACTCGGTGATGCAGGCGATCAACCGCCAGATCGCCCACTACGCCTATCACATCGGCCAAATCGCCTTCCTTGCAAAGCATTTCGCGGCTCAGTCCGGCCAATGGAACGCCGTCACCATACCGCGCAAGAAATCCGGCGAATTCAACGCCAAAGTCGTCTCCGGAGAGGCCTCCCAGCGCTGAAATGAAGAAAACACTTTTTGAAATGGGCCAGCCGGAAAGCGGGGGGCTGCAACTCAACGAAGCGCAGCGGCGCGCAATCACCCATGGCGAGGGGCCGCTGCTGGTGATTGCCGGCGCTGGAACCGGCAAGACGCGGGTAATCACCGAACGCATCCGGTACTTGCTGGAATCCGACGATTCCCTGCTCGGCGAAAACATTCTGGGCCTCACATTCACCAAAAAGGCCGCCGGCGAAATGAAAGCTCGCGTGGTGAAGGCCGTCGGCGACCGCGGCAAGGACGTGGTGCTGGCGACGTTTCATTCGTTTTGCGAAATCCTCCTGAAAGAAGTGGACCCCAACCGGGTCGCGCTAGAGGCCGTGGATCACTGGATCCTGCTGCGGCGCAACCTGGCACGGCTGAAGCTCGAAAAGTATCGCCGCCTCGCCGAACCCGGTCAATTCTTGAGTGACTTCATCCAGTTTTTTTCCCGCTGCCAGGATGAACTGGTGTCAAGCGAGGAGTACCAACGGTTCGCGGATCTCCTGGCCACTGAACTCGAAGAAGAAAAAGCCGGGCTCGACGAAGACACCCATAAGGAGCGCGCCGAGCAGGTGGCGCTGCAGCAGGAAATTGCCCGCGCCTATCGGGCGAGCGAAGATATTCTGCGGGAAAAACGCGCCGTGGCGCTGAACGGCCTGATTACGGAAGCGGTAAAGTTCCTGAAGAGCGACGCAAAACGCCGCCGAGATCTGCAAGAGCGCTACAAACACATCCTGGTGGACGAATTTCAGGACACCAACATCGCGCAACTTGAACTCCTGCACCTACTCTCGGCCGAACGGCGGAACATCGTGGTCGTCGGCGACAACGATCAGGCCATTTACCGTTTCCGCGGCGCTTCCTTCGGCAGCTTTAAGCTGTTCCTCCAGCGTTTTGCCAACTGGAAAGAAGGTGAAGACTCCACGCCCTACCGCGTCGCCCTGATGGACAACTACCGCTCCACGCCAAACATCCTGCGCGTGGCCACCCAAGCCATCGGTATGAACGAGGTCAGCCCGGAATTCCCGAAGAAAGTATTGCAGCCGAACAAATCCGAAGGCGAAAAGATCCGCATTGTCGAAATGGAATCCCCCGAAGACGAAGCCGCCTGGGTGGCCGACGAACTCGAGCGCCTGCACGCGGCCGGACGCCGCTGGAAAGATTTCGCGGTCCTCTATCGCCAGCACGCGCATCGCGATCATCTCGTCGAACAGCTGTCGCAGCGCAAAATTCCCTTCATCATCAGCAAGCTCTCGATCCTCGAACATCCCCTGGTGCGCGATGTCCTTGCCTATCTTCGGATGATTGCCAAACCCTTCGACGACATCGCCTGCGCGCGCGTGCTCTCCACCCCGGCCTGGCATTTGACCGCCGAAGATCTGGTGCGCCTGGCCGAGCGCGCCGCCAGGAAACGCGGCACCGCGCTCTACGATGTCCTGCAATCGCCGCAAAGTGAGCTGCCGTTCGATCCATCCTCCGCAGCCTTCAAAGCGCTACTCGAATTTCTGGCCGAGCAGCGCAAAACCATTCGCCGCCGCTCCGCCCGCGAAATCCTCGGCGATTTAACAGAGTGGCTGGAGGTCCCGCAACGCGCGAACGCACAGGATCGCAAGTACGTCAACCAACTCGGCCAGTTCATGAAGGACTGGGAGCCGAAAAGCGAAACCCGCGGCCTGACGGAATTCCTGGAATATCTGGATTATTTCGAGCAAGCCAGCGGCACGCTGAGTCTCGAAGATGATGCCCCGGGCGATGCCGTGCAACTCACCACCGTTCACGGCGCCAAGGGCCTCGAATTTCCCCACGTCTTCCTGCTGCGCGTAAACTCCAACGCCTTCCCTGTCAGGAATCGCTCCCCGCTGTTCGAATTTCCCGACCGGTTGATGAAAGAAGAGCTCCCCGAAGGCGATTTTCACATTCAGGAGGAGCGGCGCCTTTTCTATGTGGCGCTAACCCGCGCCGAGGACCGCCTGACGATGACCACCGTGCGCGAGAAACGCGGCAAGGTGCCCGTCTTCGTCGAAGACATCGTGATGGACCCGGCGATCAAGCGCCGCGACGTCCTGCAAATCGCTCCAAAGCCGAAACCCCCGAAAGAAGAAAACCAGAAGCAAATGGAAGCGGGAAGCGGCGAACTTTTCCCCGCCGGCGAAGCGCCGCCAAAGATTTTCTCGCGCATCGCCAAGTGGGCTGAGGAGTTCCATCCTCCCTCGCCCGAGCCTCTCCAATTGAGCTCCTCCGCGGTCGAAAACTACAAAAAATGCCCCCAGCAATATGCCTTCGGCTACCTGTGGTCCCTGAAGGAAGGCCCGCGCGCCACCTTAACTTTTGGCAGCGTGATGCACACTACCATCAAGCGCTTCCTCGAGCAGCTAAAGAAGGGCGTAAAGCTGCCCTTCGACGAGGTGCAGCGCATCTACGAAACCGAATGGAACAGCGCGGGCTACGAAGATGAATATCAGGAAGCGGAATATAAAAAAGATGGGCTGGAACAACTGAAAGTGTTCCACGCGTCCATGTTGCAGGATCTCCCGGAAATCCTCGAGCAGGAAAAGGGCTTCGAGCTCCCGCTCGAAAACAACGTAATCCTGACCGGCCGTATGGACCAAGTGAATTCGCTTGGCCGCAAGGACGTGGAAATCGTCGACTACAAAACCGGCAAGCCGCGGAAAGAAGCCGACGCCCGCAAGGACCTGCAGCTCAGCATCTACGCCCTGGCGGCCAAGGAAATTTTCGAATGGAACCCCGCCCGCCTCGTTTTTCACTACCTGCAAAACAACCAGCGCCTCGAAACATTGCGCGACTCCAAACAAATCGCTGACGCCGAAGCCACCGTCCAGGAAACCGCCGCCGATATTCGTGCCGGCAACTTCCCAGCCAAACCCGGATTCTTTTGCCGCGGCTGTGCCTACAAACCAATTTGCCCCGCTTACGAAGAGCCTCTGGGCAGCGTATAGGCTGCCAGGAGATTCTCGCAACGCCGGCTCCATGAGCCATTGCCATTCGTAGGAACGAAAATGTCGGCGCGCCGACATTTAAAGTATTACTTTAAGGTACCTTAGTAGATAACAAATATTCGAACGGATTCCCGGATGTGTTGAATTGCAAGTAGTTAGCTTTCAGCATTCGAATGCGCGTCTTCCCGAAATGAAAAAAGAACCCGAAAGCGCCATGAGCGAGTCCTTTTTCCAGTCCGCCGAAAAAAGGCGCCGCGGCTAGCCGCGGCGCCTCTCACTTCCTAATATCGGAACGGGCCCAGGTTACTTGCCCTTCTTCGGGGCTTTCTTGTCTGCCTTCTTGGCTTTCTTTGCCATGCAAGATCTCCTTCCGAGGTTCGATCGTTTGTTGCCCGGACGAGAAACGCATACCACAAACGTTCCCGCCCGCTGCCATCCGTATACGGGCGGCACGGGCCAGTGTCAAGAACAATCAGCATTCCGGGGAAAGGTAGGGCGCCGAGTCCAGGCTAATTGCCGCCCTCGGTGAGCGCGCCGCTGTAGTAACCTTCGCGGGCAAGAATCGTCAAACCTTCGCGCCGCACCCGCACTTCGATCGAGTGATAATCCTTTTTGGTGTCACCCCTGGGGTTATACGTTAACGTGTACTGATTCCGCGCTTCTTCCGTAATCCGCGCATAGAACTCCGAGAACGCGTTTTGATTCGCCCCGTAGTAGATATCCCCTCCGGTATCGTGCGCATAGTTGACCAGGCGGTTGAACTTGCGCTCGAAATAGGAACTCCCAGTGGCCACGCAATACACCGTGATGCCCTGTCGCAGCAATTCCGCGCGCGTTTCGTCATAGCTATGTATGTTGAACTTCGCTCCGTTCTGCCCATCGGAAATCAGCAGGATCACCTTGCGGCGTTTGCGCGAGTCGCGATCTTTCAGGAGTTCTGCCGATTCGAACACCGCGTCGTCCAGGGCCTTCGTGGCCTGCCCCTTGATTGCCTGAAGGCCCGCGGGATTCGCAGGGGCGCCGGGAGCCGGCTCATTGTTAATCGTCGGACCGCTGAAAGGCCCCCCGGGAGGAGCCACGGAAGCTTTCGAGGCGAGGCCGGCGTCCGTCCGCTTCAGTTGGGTGATCAGCGTGTCCTGATTCTTGGAGAAGCCTTGCCCTTCATGGAAATACTGGTCGAACCGGCAGATAAACGCCTCATCATTCACGCTCATGCCGCCGACAATGGAAACGAGGCTGGGCGCAACCTGCTGTTCATCTTTGCGTTTCAGGTCGTTGTCAATCAGGATGACCAGCGAGAGCGGGTAGACTTCAACCGATAATGTCCGAATCTCTTGCTCGATATTGTCCTCAAACACGCGGAATTCGTCCCTCCGTAGGTCTGGGACCAGATTGCCGCTGCGATCTTTCACCGTGACCGGCACTACCACCGTTGTCGTTACGGTTCGAATGACCGGTGGACCTTGAGGTTTGTCAGGAGCCTTGGGCTCCTGCGCGGCTGCCGGTGCCGTGGGCTGTGCAGCCGGAGCCTCCTGGGCCGGGAGCGGCTGGGCGAACAGCATAATCAAGGAAACGGCAGAGAAAAAAGCGCTTTTTCGTGGACAATTCATGATGTTCGGGCCAAACTTTCCAAGGCTAGTGTGATCTTTGGTGCTGCCGAGAATTCGACGCATCCCGCGGACCTGTTGGTTGCATCGAAACACTGAATGCTACCCCGAGGCGCGTGGCACGCGGCCAGAAAAATGTAGCGGCCAGTCACCGTACCAAGACCATTATAAGGATACCGGGAAACTGTGAAATCCGTGAGTGTGAAGATGCCCGTTTTGAAGAAGTTGGCCCTCTCGGCGCTGGCCTGTAGCGCCGCCTTGGCTTTGGCCGCACCAGCCATCCTCCAAGGGCAAGGGCAGGGTCAGAACCCCCCGGTCATCAAGGCCGAGGTCACTCTGGTCAACCTGTTCGCCACCGTCCGCGACAAAAACAAGCGCGTGGTGACCGACCTAACACAGGATAACTTCAAAGTTTTCGAGGATGCCCACGAAGAGAAGATTGCCTTCTTCTCGAGGGAAATGAAGCTGCCGATTACCCTGGGGCTTTTGCTGGACACCTCCGGGAGCGAACAGAACATGCTCGGGGGAATTCAAAGCGCGGGCAGCCAGTTCCTGCGCCGCGTTCTGCGCAAGGGCGACGAGGCCATGATTATTTCCTTCGACACCGATGTCGACTTGCTCTCGGATTTCACCGATGACCGCTCCATTCTCGACCGCGCCATCAACAAGGCCAGGATCAACACCCCCGGCGGAGGGTACATCGCGGGAAACCCCGGTCCGATTGGTTCAGGAAACATGACTGGTACGGCCCTCTACGACGCCATTTACTTGGCCTGTGGAGAAAAGCTGAATGGCGAGGCAGGGCGCAAGGCCATAGTCATTGTGACCGATGCCCAGGACGAAGGCAGCAAGGTAAGAATGGAAGAGGCGATTGAGTCCGCGCAAAGAACCGACACCGTGATTCACGTTTTGCTGGTCTATGATCCTCGCTACGGCGCTAACAGCGGCGTTGCCCGCCGGCTAACCGAGGACACCGGTGGCCGCCTGATTGTCGTCAACTCCGAGAAAAAGTTGAATGAGGCCTTCGACCAGATTTCCGAGGAATTGCGCAGCCAATACACCCTGGGCTACTACCCCACCAACAATGCCAAGGATGGCAAATTCCGCAAAATCAAAGTGGACGTGGACAATCACGACTTCAAGGTCCTCGCCCGCAAAGGCTACTACGCCCCCAAGGGCTAATCTCCCTTCCCGAAAAGCTCTGGACAATTCCGCGTAGCGACCACCCTCATTGGGCACAGCCATTCCTGGCCGTGTCCCTGGATTTATGTTGTCCCAGCCTGGGCGAATTCCCGCTCCCACACTCTTATCACCGATTGACCCAAAGGAACTGCTTGGCTACCATCTCAAAGCGGTCAGGAATCACAACCAACTGCACCCGATGAACCTGGACAAAATTGCCCACTATCGAATCCTTCGGCAACTCGGCGCTGGCGGCATGGGTTTAGTCTTTGAAGCCGAAGACACCAAACTGGGACGCCGCGTCGCCCTGAAATTCCTCAAGGAAGGCATCGCGCGCGACGCCGGCGCCATGGAGCGCTTTCTGCGCGAAGCTCGCTCGGCTTCCGCGCTCAACCACCCGGGCATCTGCACCATCTATGCCATCGAGGAGTGCGAAGGCCGCACCTTCATCGCCATGGAGCTCCTCGAGGGCGAATCGCTCGACAAGGTGCTGAACCGCGGCACCATGGCCATTTCTCATTGCGTGGAAGTCTGCGTCGAACTCGCCGGTGCCCTGGATGCCGCCCACAAAAAGGGCATTATCCACCGCGACATCAAACCCGGAAATATCTTCCTCACCGACCGCGCCACCACCAAGATTCTCGATTTCGGTCTAGCCAAACTCATGGAAGCCGAGGGCGGTCCCTCCGGAGACACCATCGCTGAATCCGAAACCGTCTTTCAGACCAATCCCGGCACCACTGTCGGCACGGTCGTTTACATGTCTCCGGAGCAGGCCCGCGGCGAGGCACTTGACGCCCGAACGGATCTTTTTTCTCTGGGCTCAGTGATGTACGGCATGGTCACCGGCCGCCACCCCTTTCAAGGTTCCACCAGCGCCGTCATCTTTGCCAATATTCTCCACGCCGCCCCGGTGTCCCCGGTGCAATTCAACAACAACATCCCGCCGGAACTCGAACGCATCATCAACAAGCTCCTCGAGAAAGATCGCGAGATGCGCTATCAGGTGGCCGCGGAACTCCGCGCGGACCTCAAGCGATTGTTGCGGGAACTGGAACCTGGACGCCAGGGGTCGGACCCCACCGTCACCGCCAGTCGTTCCGGGGTCACCGCGGTCCATGCCGCAGCCAAAGGTTCGGGAAGCAGCCTGAAACCCCACAGCAGTTCCGTCCTGGTGGAAGCGGCGAACAAAAACAAACTGGGTACCGGCGTAATTCTCACCCTCGTTGCCGTGCTTGCGGCGGCCGCTGCTTACGGCGTCTATACCTTTGTGCAAAAGGGCAAGCACGTGCCTTTCGAAAAATTCACCATCGAAAACGTGTCCAACAACGGCCACATCGTGGAGGCGGCGATCTCTCCCGACGGCAAATACCTGTTGCAGGCCCTGGAGGAGAAGGGAATGCAGTCGCTGTGGCTGCACCACATCCCCACGCAAACAAACAAGCAGGTGGTTGAGCCCGCGGCCACGCGTTACGAGAGTCTGCGCTTCTCGCCCGACGGCAACTACATCTACTTCCTTCGCCGCGAGGAAGCGGAAGAAAGCATGTCTGTGCTGTATCGCGCTTCCGTGCTCGGGGGCGCCCCCACCGTCCTGATCAAGGACGTTGATAGCCCGATCACGTTTTCGCCCGACGGGTCCCATTTTGCTTTTCTCCGCCAGTTACACGACACGCCCAAGTGGGACATGCTCCTGGCCAAGAACGACGGCGTCATCGAGCGGCCCATTTTCAGCGGCCGCGAGATCAAGAGTGACAGCTACGTCCCCGCTTGGTCGCCCGACGGAAAAATCATTGTGTTGCCCATCGTTCAACCCACCAGCGACGCCATTGGTGGTTTTTCCGCAGTAAATGTGGCCGACGGCAAGGCGCAAACCGTTGCCACTTCGCCCGAGCACATTTTCTACGTGCCCACATGGCTCCCCGATGGCTCTGGTTTGATCGTCAACAGTTCTCCACTGGGCAGCGGCCACCTGCATACCCAACTTGCGTTTCTGACTTACCCGGGCGGCGCATTCCGCGAGCTGACCGCGGACACCAACAATTACGGCGAGCAGACCATCTCCAGGGATGGCACGACGCTGGCGGCGATCCAGAGCCGGCTGCGGTTCGAGCTTGGCGTCGCGTCCGCCGCGGAGCCGGACAAATTGGCCGTGGTGCCGCTGGAGTCGCGCCTCCCGATCTGGCGCTGGGATTGGTCCACCGACGGGAAGCTCGTTCTCCCGCAATCCGGGGAGATCAAGTTCGTCAGCCCTGGCGGCGGGGAAAAAACGGTTCTCATGGACAACAAGCACATCGCGGACCAGGTGTCCGTATGCGGCGACGGCCGCTATCTCGTTTTCCGCCAACTCGCGCGCACCAGCGCCGCTTCCTCCAATTTGTGGCGGACCGCTCTCGACGGAAGCGATCAGCGCCAGCTCACCTCGGGCTTAAGCGATAACACCCCGGCCTGCTCCAAGGACGGCCGCTGGGTCTATTACATCGACTACAACGACAACCGGTATCTGAAACGCGTGTCGATCGATGGCGGCTCGCCCCAGACGGTCGTCGACTTCGCGCTGGGGTCTTACTCGATCTCTCCCGACGGAAAAGAAATTGCCTCCTTGGAAGTCCGCGAATTGGACCACAAATTGATGTTGCGGATGGATTCCACCGAGGGTCACCACATGGTTTATCACGACATGGATCAGCGCGCGCTTCCCGACGGCTTGGCCTATGCACCTGACGGTAAAACGGTGGTCTACGTGGTAAGAGAAAAAGGCGTGGACAATCTCTGGGCCCAGCCGCTGGATGGTTCCGCCAGCAAGCGGCTGACTCATTTCACCGCTGACAAAATCTTCCGCTTTTCTTTCTCGCCGGACGGCTTGCAACTCGCTATTGAGCGCGGCGAGCAGGAATCCGACGTCGTCCTGCTCCACGACTCCACCAATTAAAAGCAGCGGCCATCTTCAGGCTGCCAACGCCGCAGTTGCAACGGCCGATCTGCGGATTGAAAACGTCGGCGATTCCCATGGAAGTGCCAGCGCCATTAAAATTCCACTTCGCAATCGCTCCCCGCTACTTCACCCCGCCGGCGGGCTTGGTGATGTCCGCATTCGAACGCGCAAAATACCCCCGCCGGGCGCGCACCTGATATCCCTTGTGCTCCGGCACATCAATCTTGATTTTATGGTAGCGCCCGTCGAACGCATGATTCGAGGGGTTATAGGCGATGGAATACTGGTTGCGCAGCTCGTCACCAATGTCCTGGAACGACTGATCCAGATCATCCACGTGATATGGATAAAACGCCCGCCCGCCGGTCTCTTCGGCAAGAGCCTGAAGAATCTTGTCGCCGTCCGTCAGATGGTACTTGCGATTGCCGGATTTCTCCTTGCTCGGATCATCCAGCGTAATCCATTGCGTGCTGGTGCTGATGGTATAGATCACCACACTCGTTCGCTGCGCCATCTCGATGGCCTCCGCCCGCGTGTGTGAGGAAAGATTGTCTTCGCCGTCGCTGATGAGGATCATCACCCGGCGAACCACGTCGGGCTGGTCGCCCGCGGGCCGCGGCGGATGGCTCAATTCGCGCACGCAAGCGTCGTAAATGGCGTCATACACGGCCGTGCCGCCGCCCGCTCGCGTCCGTAGGATCTGATCCCGCAGCATTCCCGTGTCGCCGGTGAATCCCTGAACTACCTGCGGCTCGTCGTCAAAGGTCATTACAAACGCTTCGTCCTTGCCATAGCGCAAAACACTGAAGAGGAAATTGTTGGCGGCGTCCTGCTCGAACTTGATGCGGTCGCGGATACTGTTGGAAGTGTCCAGCAACATGCCGATGCGCAAGGGAAGGTCCGACTGCTTGCTGAAATGGCGGATCTCCTGGACCGCATTGTCGTCGGTCACCTTGAAGTCCTGTTTTTCCAAAGCCGGGACCAGCTTGTTGCGGCGATCGAGCACGGTGAAAAGCACGTCCACAAGATTGACCTGCACGGGGATGACGGTCTGGCTTTTCTGGATCGGTTCCTGGGAAGCCGGGGGTGCTGGAGGAGCGGATGGATTCGGCTGCTGGGCCATTGCCAGGGCGCTGCCCAAAAGTGCTACAGCCAGCGGAAAACCGAGGAGGCTTAGTCGCATGTTCACCGATTATAGAAACCCTTTCAGGGCAGCGTCAATTCGCGTGGCATCCTCGCCTGCCGCCGCCGCGAGGCTTGCCAGATAGCCGCGAAGCACTTCAGGCAGCGGCGCGGTAAGTTGCAGGGCTTGCCCGGTTCGCGGCTGCCGGAATCCAATCTTCGCCGCATGAAGAAAATTCCGCCGCAGCGCGGGCAACGAACTGTGGCCGGCGTGTAGTTGCCCGGAGGCCCCGTAAAGCGTGTCACCCACAACCGGATGCCGCAGCGCCGAAAAATGAACCCGGATCTGGTGCGTGCGCCCGGTGTGCAACTGCACCTCCACCAGCGTTGTGGAATCGATGCGCGCCAGCACCCGCCAGTCCGTGCGTGCCGCCCGCGCATTGGGGAGCGATTCGGCGCGCCTGGTGGTCATGCGGTTCCGCCGAACGGGGTCGCGCGCGATGGGCAGCTCAATGCGCCCGCGCTCTTCCGTCAGGATCCCCTGCACCAGTGCGACGTATGTCTTCTGGACGGCGCGTTCGCGGAATGCATCCGCCAATCTGGCGTGGGCATAATCATTCTTGGCCACCAGCAGGATTCCCGACGTCTCCTTGTCAATGCGATGCACAATACCCGGCCGCAGCGTATCCCCGCCCCGTGAAAGTGCTTGCCCTCGCCCAAGCAGCGCATTCACCAACGTTCCGCGCGAATTCCCAGCCCCCGCGTGCACGGTCATCCCCGCCGCCTTGTTCACCGCGATCAAATCCTCATCCTCGTAAAGGATGTCCAGCGGAATCTGCTCCGGCTCCGCCTTCATCGCCGGCCGCGGCGTTGGGTTCACGTCCACAACATCTTCAACATGGACCTTTTGCGAATCCTTGGCGGGCTCGCCGTTCAGCAGCACCAGCCCCGCTGCAATCAATTCCTGCGCCCGCGTTCGCGACATCTCCGGATTGTGCGATGCCACAAACCGGTCCAGCCGCAGCCCGGCCTCCTCAACTGAAACCACAAATTTCAGCGCTGATGTTGGCATAAGCAAAACCCATTCTGTAGCTCACCCCTTCGAGCGGGTGAGGCCTTCCCCAACGCCGGCAAAATCGCGTCGTGGGAATGAAAACCCTCAGGCCTCAAAGGCCTGAGCTACAGCTCCACTTCGAGCCAAAATCGCCCGGGCACGAAAAATCCAGATGTCCCAAAAGCCTAAAACGAATTCAGTTTTGCTTTTCTTTCTGCGGATGAAAAATCACGTCATATAGCAGCAGAACCGCCCCAATCGTCACTCCCGCGTCCGCCACGTTAAACGTAGGCCATGGATTGAACAGCGGCAGCGGCAGAAAACGCACCCAGACCTCCAGAAAATCCGTAACCGCCCCGTGCACGATGCGATCGGTAAGATTCCCCGCCGCTCCCCCCAGCAGCACCGCCAGCCCCGCCGCGTTGACCGTGCTCGCTTCGCGCCCCGCCACCAGCAGCCACGCAATCAGCCCGATGATCAACACCGATCCTGCGATCAGAACCACGCGAGTTCCCATGCTCGACGAATTTGAAAAAAAACTGAACGCGATCCCCGGATTTTTCGAATAAATTATGTTGAAATACCGGGAAATCACCACCCGCGGAAAATACCCGAGCGGCCGCGACTCAATCCACCCCTTCGTGGCCCGGTCGAGCGCCACCACCGCCAGCGTCAGCCACAGCCAACGTATGCGCCCAGGAATAATCATGAGTTTGTCGAACCGGAAAATCGCCTACCGCGGAGAAGCAACGGCTTCCGCATCAGGGCCTCCACCTTCGATTTCGGCGATCGCCTCGCTGCACCGCTCGCAGATCGTCGGGTAGCGGGCATTCTCCCCAACATGAGTCGAAAAATTCCAGCAACGGTCGCATTTGTTCCCATCGGCGCGCTGCACACTCACCTCCAGCCCCGGCACGGCCTCCGACCGATACTCGCCCGCTCCCACGCTCATCAACTCCACCTGCGAAACGATGAACAGTCCCGGCAACTGCGGCAGATAATGCTTCAACTTGGCCGTTAATTCCAGGTCCGCGCTCAAAAGCACTTTCGCTTCCAGCCCGGAGTTGATCAGCTTCTTTTCATTCCGCGCGGCTTCCAGGGCTTTCAAGACTTCGCTCCGCACTTTTCCCAGCAGTTCCCACGCGTTGGCCTTCTCCGCGGCAATCCCCGTGCGAAGCTCGGCTTCCTCCGGAAACACCGCGATATGCACGCTGCCCGGCTCACCCGCGGCGTGCGGCAGAAACTTCCAGCATTCCTCCGCGGTAAAAACCAGTATCGGAGCCAGCAGGCGAACCAGCGCCCCGGTGATTTTCCATACCGCGGTTTGCCCGGAACGCCGCGATCGGCTATTCGGCGCCTTGGTATACAGGCGGTCCTTCAGCACGTCGTAATAAAACGCGCTCAACTCCACCACGCAGTAGTCATGAATCGCGTGATACACGCGATGAAACTCATAGGCGGCATACCACTCCAGGCATTTCTTCACCAGGTCCGCCGTGCGCTCAAGCATCCAGCGATCCATGTCGTCGAGTTGCTCATTCGCAACCACGTGCCGCGAAGGATCGAAATCGCTCAGATTTCCCAGGGCAAACCGCACCGTGTTGCGAATCTTACGGTAGGCCTCGCTGAGCTGGGTCATCACCCGATCGCTCATCTTCACGTCGGCCTGATATTCCTGCGAGCCCACCCACAACCGCAGCAGATCCGCGCCCCATTTGTCGCAAATTTCCGTCGGCAGCACCACGTTGCCAAGCGATTTCGACATCGGCCGCCCATGCTCATCGAGCGTCCAGCCGTGCGTCACTACGCTGCGATACGGCGCTTTGTCGCGGATGCCGATAGCGATCAACAGTGAACTGTGAAACCACCCGCGATATTGGTCGGGCCCTTCGAGGTACACGTCCGCCGGCCATTCGTTCCCTTTCAAAACCGCCAGGTGCGATGAACCGGAATCGAACCACACGTCCAGAATGTCGTTTTCCTTACGCCACTTCCCCGCCCCACACGAACATTTTGTCCCGGCGGGCAGCAATTCCTCCGCCGTGTGCTTGTACCACGCGTCGGCGCCTTCTTTTTCAAACCACTTCACAACGTTGCGCAACGCGCCAAAATCATCCAGTTGCTTCCCGCAGCCATCGCAGAAAAACACGATAATCGGCACGCCCCAGAAGCGCTGCCGCGACACGCACCAATCCGGGCGCTTTTCAATCATTTCGTATATGCGCTCTTCTCCCCAGCCGGGAATCCACTTCACGCGATGGATCTCTTCCAGCGCTTCCTGGCGCAGAGTCTGCTTCGCGCCGTGCGCCGCCTGATCCATCTTGATGAACCACTGCTCGGTAGCCCGGAAAATCACCGGGTTATGGCACCGCCAGCAATGCGGATAACTGTGCTTGTACGGATGATGCCCGAGCAAAGCCCCATGCCCTGCCAGAAGCTTCACGATGATGGGGTTCGCCGTGAACACGTCCTTGCCTTTATATTCCGGCAACCCTTCCGTATACACGCCCTTGTCGTCAAGTGGCGCGTATATTTCCAGCCCGTATTTCTGCCCGGTATTGAAATCGTCCGCCCCGTGCCCCGGAGCCGTGTGCACGATCCCACTGCCCTGATCCAGCGTCACGTAATCCGCCAGCAAGCCCGGCACCTGAATCGGCAAAAACGGGTGTTGAAATATCATCCCTTCGAAGTCGCGGCCCTTGAAACGCGCAAGTACCTCCGTCTGCTTGATTTCGCTATCCGCTTGCAACGCCGCAACACGATCCGCGGCCAGCAGCAGCTTTCCTCTTTCCGTCGCCACCACCACGTACTCGTAGTCCGGATGAAACGCCAGCCCGCGATTGTGCGGAATGGTCCACGGCGTCGTAGTCCAGATCACCGCTGAAACATCCGAGCCGATATTCGCGGCGTCATCCTTGCCCCCGCCAACAATTTTAAAGGTGACCCAGATCGACGGGCTGGTGTGGTCCTCGTATTCCACTTCCGCTTCGGCAAGCGCGGTATTGTCGTAAATGCACCAGTACACCGGCTTGCGCCCGCGATAGACGTAACCCTTGTCCATGAATTCGAGAAAAGCTCCGGCGATCGTGGCCTCATACTGGTGGCTCATGGTCAGGTACGGATCGTTCCAGCGGCCGAAGACGCCCAATCGCTTGAAATCGCGCTTGTGCTGCTCCACGTACCGGCTCGCATAGTCGCGGCACATCTGGCGAAATTCCGGCGGAGAAACTTTGCCTTTCCCGCCCAACTGCTTTTCCACCTGCGTTTCGATAGGCAAACCGTGGCAATCCCAGCCTGGCACATACGGCGCGCGATGCCCCGCCATGCTCTTGGACTTCACAATCATGTCTTTGAGAATCTTATTCAGCCCGGTGCCCAAATGAATCGTACCGGTGGGATACGGCGGGCCGTCGTGCAGCACAAATAACGGCTTCTCCACTCGCGCCGCCAGAATCTGCTCATACAAATTGGCGCTCTGCCAAGCTTCCAGTTGCTTCGGCTCATTCTGCGGTAGGCTCGCCTTCATCGGAAAATCGGTCTTCGGCAGATTCAGTGTCTTTTTCAGTTCCAATGGTTCGGTCATGGATTCGGTCAACAAATATCCCTTCTAATCCGCCACTTGCAGGGTACCTGGACTGTTCACAGGCCACATTGTCAGGCGGGAAACTCCGGAAAGCAAAGTAACTACGTATGTTACAATATTGGTGAAGATGTGTCAGCCGAGGGGGTCGCGCAACCTTTCCCAGCCAGCGCGAATCATAACGGCTAGCTGAACCTAAATCATACGGACCTGCGTCTACATGAGATGAGGGAATAACGGTGCCGGGAGTTATCAACCTACTGCCAGATGAGTTGAGCAAGCCCAAGCGCACTGGGCCCGAGGAAATTATTCCTGTCCCCAGCAGTGCTCTGCCAGATTTCAAAGCCCCGGCAAACATGATGCCGAACGACTTCTGGTCCAACTTGAAGCAGTTCCTCGTCGAGCGGCCTGTCAAAATTATCGAACGCAGCGATGTCCCCTTCACCAAGAACTCGTTTGGTTCGGGCCTGCGCGAAAATTTCAAGTTCTTTTTGTCCGCTCCCAAGGTCCGGAACGCTCCCGTCAACAAGCGACTGGAAGTCGATTGGGGCGGCAACTTTGGCGGCTTCGTCGAACAGCTGAGAGAATTTTTCTCTCCCACTCGGCCGGCGCTCCCGGCGGGCATCAAAGCGGTCCAGGTAAAAGACATCTGGTCGAAGGATGAAAACTTCGGCTGGACCCAGGCAATTGCTCTGGCGGTCCACGCCGGAATCATCGCGCTCTTGATCGTTCCCTTCCTCACCAATATGCTGCCTTCCACGACCCAGGCGAAGAACAAGCTGGATGTGACACCGCTGGATATTTCCCCGTACCTCGCCAAACTCCCCGCAGGCGGAAACAAGGCCGGCGGCGGTGGTGGCGGAGGCGACCGTTCCACGCTGCCTCCTACTAAAGGTAAAGCCCCACGCTTCGCCATGACCCAATTTGCCGCGCCCACCGCGGTTATCAAGAATCCCAATCCCAAGCTGGCCATGGACCCAACGCTCCTCGGTCCGCCGGATCTGAAAGTTCCCAATTCGCTGCTCACCAACATGGGAGATCCCATGGCTGCCAACGTGAACCTGTCCAATGGCACGGGTGGTGGCAGCGGCATTGGCACCGGCGAAGGTGGCGGCATTGGTAGCGGCACGGGCGGTGGTCTCGGACCCGGTGAAGGTGGCGGCACTGGCGGCGGCGCCTTCCGAGCAGGCGTGAATGGCGTCGGTCTGCCTTCCTGCTTCTACATGCCCAATCCGCCGTACTCCGATGAAGCGCGCAAGGCGAAATATTCCGGCACGGTTCTCGTGGAAGCCATTGTGACCGTGGATGGCAGGGTGACCAATCCCCGCGTCATCAAGAGCCCCGGCCTGGGCCTCGATGAGACCACGGTCAACACCCTCCGCACCTGGCGCTGCAAGCCCGCCAACGGCCCCAACGGCAAGCCGGTTCCCGTTCAAGTCCCTTTCGAAGTTACCTTCCGTCTCTATTAATCCAATTTCTTCACACTCATAGAGCAGCAACTGCAACTGACGATTCCGCAGCCTCACCCGCTTTCAGCTGCTCTGAGTCCCGGCAGTACCCTTAACTTCTTAGGACACCCGGCCAAGTTGTTTGCCAAGGGTCCCCCACACCATCTGATAGGATGAGCCCATGCGAAACGCACTGCTTTTGCCCGTATTTTTCTGCTCCTTCCTCTCTCTGGGGCCAGCGAGTTTTGGACAAAGCGCCACCGGTACCCTGGACGTGACTGCGCGCATCACCCCAACGGGCGCCCGGCCCGAGCCGGTTCGTCAATTTACGTTTTACATTCTGACCAAGAGTTATGCGGACATTACCAAGGAAGTTGCCGCACAATATCCCCTGGCGGACCGCGAGGAATTCATCAGCAACTTGAAAATCTCCCCCGAATTAAAGGCCTGGATGAAAGAGCACGCGGTCGTCGACCTGACCGCCCCGGATCTCGACAAGCTAATCACTCCCGACGACGTCATGAACGTTCCCGAATTTTTCGCCGCCTATGAGCGCTCTAACAGCGGCGGCGTCACCAATGGTCTGCCCATGCCCAAATACAAGGAAACAGACGCGGAGTCTAACCCCGCAAAGTATGAAAAGCTCAAGCAGGAATATATGTCTGCGACAAAAAAATTCGTTGAATCGCATCGTTCCACCATCGCTGGGATGGAAACCGAACTCGGCGGCGTGAATCCCAAGTACAAGTGGGACAAGGCCCTGGCGGAACACAATCGCAAAGTGGCCCAACTCTCCCCGGACCTGGCACAAACCAAGTATCTGGCCGCGAAGGGCGACACCGATCTCGACGGCCGTCTGGTGATCAGCGGACTCCCGCCCGGCAACTACTGGGTCAGTTCTCTGGGTATGGACGCGGCCTCCGGGGATCGCCGCCTCTTTTGGGATGTGCCCGTGAAGGTCCAGGCTGGCTCGGCCACGCGGCTCGACCTGACCAACATAAACGGGCAGGACTTCAACTCAACTCGCCCCTGAATTGCGCTATTCTGGCTTTATGGGCTCCCCCATCCTGTGGGTTGCGTTTAATCTAGGTGTTCTCATCGCTCTGACCCTCGACCTCGGTGTCTTCCATCGCAAAGCCCACAAAATCAGTTTTGGCGAAGCGGCCTTCGGCAGCTCCTTGTGGATCGGGATGGCGATGGGCTTTGGCTATTTCATCTGGCATTGGTACGGCGCGCAGCTCGGCCTGGAATATTTCACCGGCTACGTCATCGAAAAAGCCCTCAGCATTGATAATCTCTTCGTTTTCCTGGTGATCTTTCGCGCCTTCCAGGTGCCCGAAGAGGTCCAGCACCGGGTCTTGGCCTGGGGCATTCTGGGGGCGCTGCTCATGCGTGGCTTCCTTATTGCCGTCGGCGCGGTGCTGGTGGCCAGGTTTCACTGGATCTTGCCGGCGCTGGGCGTCTTCCTGGTTTACACCGGCCTGCACATGCTTTGGAAGCGTGACAAAAACGTGCACTATGAAAAAAATCCCATCTTCCGCTTTGCCAGCTCCCACCTCCGCGTCACCCGGGAATATCGCGACCAGCGCTTCTTTCTCCGCGACCAAGGCCGCCTCTCCGCAACTCCCCTCCTTCTCGTCCTGTTGATCATCGAAATTACCGACGTGACCTTTGCCGTCGATTCCATCCCCGCCATCTTCGGCATCACTCGCGATCCTTTTATTGTTTACACCTCCAACGTCTTCGCCATTCTCGGCCTGCGCGCGCTCTATTTTCTGTTGGCGGGCGTTCTGGACTACTTCCGCTTTTTGGGCATCGGCCTGGCGCTGGTGTTGACATTCATTGGCGGGAAAATGGTGGCGGAACCCTGGCTGCATGTCTCGATAGCGATCTCGTTGAGCGTGGTCGCGAGTATTTTGTTATTGTCCATGTTGATCTCGGTATGGACTTGCCCACCGAAGAAAAAACAACCGCAGTCCGATTAAACTGTGGGGTGTTGAGTCAAAACATCACTTCCCGGTGAAACCATGAGCGAACGGATGAAAAGCGCAATTGACGGCATGTCCGCTTCGGATTCCGAGGTGCGTGGCGCCTCCGCCACCGAGATTTATCACCTCGGCCGCGAGCTCGCCGACCACGCGGTTTATCCCTGGTGGGCTGACCTCCAGCTCGCCGCGCTTCTCGATCATCCCAATCCAAAAATGACCGTCGGGCTGGCTGTGACTCCGGAGCGCTTCACCTCGATTCACGAAGCCAACGGGCTGCCTCGCCTCTCCGAAGTGCCGCCGGACCAGGATGCTCTCGAATTTGAACTGCACTTTCCCGGCGGGCTCTCCATGGATGTTCTGACCAGCAAGGATCTCGCCGGGAGCGGGGCGATTGCCAAATATCTGCAAAAATTCGGCGAGGGAATCCAGCAAATCGAATACCTCTGCAAGGACGTGGACCGCGCGACGCAAATCCTGAAAGAAAGATTCAACCTGCCGGCGATTTATCCGGCCACGCGTCCAGGGGCTGACGGCGCCAGGGTCAACTTCTTCCTTGTTTCCGCCTCCGATGTAGGCAAAGTCCTGATCGAACTCTATGAACCCGCTCCTCGCCTCGACTGAGGAAAGTCCGGACTAGTTGGCCGCCTAATCTAACTCTTCCGGCCGGCACGCCAGAAATTCCCACACCCGAAAAACTTCCGCGACACTCCACGCCTGCGCAGAGCACCCCGCCGGCGGAAACGGCACGTCACCCCCGAAGATCTCGCTGATGCTGCCAAGCCCCGCGGAATTTATGCTCCTCCCTAGCGGTTCCAGAAAACTCTGCGCAGCCGCGCGATCTCCGTACACCTTGTAGTGCGCCAGCGCATACGGCCCCAGCAGCCATCCCCAAACCGTTCCCTGATGGTATGCCGAATCCCGCTCCCGCGGCCCGCCTTCATACTTCCCTTTGTAGCCTGCCTCACCGGGCCCCAGACTGCGCAACCCGCAGGAAGTCAGCAACTCCCGTCCCACCACATCCACAACGCTTTTCCGCTGGCTGGGCGTCAGCGGGCTCACGGGCAGCGAAACGCAGAAAATCTGGTTGGGGCGCAAAGCCGCATCTGTAGTCGCATCCCGCCCGTCAATCACGTCGTAACAGCAGTTCCGCGCTGGATTCCAGAATTTCTGAAAATTTTTCTCCGCCTTGGCCTTGAGCTTTGCGTATCCGTCTCCCGGCTGCGCCAGCAACCGTGCAAATTCCGCCATGGTGTTCAGCGCGCTGATCCACAAGGCGTTGATCTCCACCGGCTTCCCGATGCGTGGCGTCACGACCCAGTCGCCAACCTTCGCGTCCATCCACGTCAGTTGCACTTCCGGGCTTCCCCCAGACAAAAGCGCGTCGCTGGGGTCCACCTTGATGTTGTAACGCGTGCCGCGGACATGCGCATCCACGATGGCGGCCAGCACCGGGAATAATTTCTTGACCAGTTCCAGATCCGCCGTGGCCTCGAAATATTGTCGCACCGCCTCGAAATACCACAGCGCCGCGTCAATCGTGTTGTATTGCGGCGTGCCCCCGCGGTCCGGAAAATTATTCGGCAACATCCCGCCATCCACGTAACGCGCAAACGACTCCAGGATTTTCCGCGCAATCTCCGGCCGTCCCAGCGGCAGCGTCAGGCCCGGAAGCGCGATCATGGTGTCGCGGCCCCAATCGCAAAACCACGGATATCCAGCGATGATGCTTCTGCCTTCGGATTCTTCCGGCAACGCGCGCTGCACCACAAATTGATCCGCGGCCAGCACCAACTGCCACAGCCATCCCGGCTCGTCCTCCGGATGGGTGGCCGCAACCTTTAC
Organism: uncultured Acidobacteriota bacterium; assembly: GCA_963781995.1. GTDB lineage: Bacteria > Acidobacteriota > Terriglobia > Acidiferrales > UBA7541 > Acidiferrum. The sequence continues at coordinate 1,463,728 of CAWAHR010000002.1, forward strand.
GTGCCTCTGCTGCCAGGCCTGGAAGAGTTTCAAGTCATGATTGGATTGCAGTGCGCGCTCTTGCTCGGTGTCCAGCGGCGCTTGCGCGTCCGTTGAAAACACCAACCCCAGTCGTTCACCAACCTTCAGCCGCCCGCGAAACACCGCTGCCATCAGCCGGTCTTCGTGGTCGTCCAGCCCGCGCTCGCGCTCCGCGGGAAGAAAAAAGTCGCGATACCACTCATGCCGCGGCTCAAACTTCGCCGACCCGCTCCGCAGATAAAAAGGCGTGGCCCCGTCGAACGCCAATACCCGAATCCCCTGCTCGACCGCCTCAATCTGCATCTGCCAGGCATCGCCGTGCGTGGTGCCATGAAAATCGCGATAGCTGACAAGAATCTTCCCTTCGAGTTCGACGCCCGCGTTCCCCCGCACCAGCGTGTACTCCACAAAAGTGGTGTTCTCTCCCTGCTTCATCCACACCCGTTTTTCAAGCAGCGCGTCCTCCAACGCGTACTGCCACACCGGCTTCGTGCCTTCCAGGTGAAAGCTCTCGATTTGCAGATACCCGGCCGGAGCCACCGAGCCGCTTAGCCAGCGATTCGTCGCCAGCGGAAAATCGCTATCCATGTAGCGCGCCGTTTCATCAATCCCCGCAACCAGCAATGTTCGGTCCGTTGGCGGTTGCAGCGCCGCCATCAGCAGTCCGTGGTACCGGCGAGTGCACGTCCCCGCGGCCGTTCCGGAGGCGTAACCCCCGAGTCCGTTGGTCACCAGCCATTCCCGGCCCTCGGCGAGCTCCAGCTGGCCAAGAACCTCTCTCCCAAATTGCACTTCGGCGAGCACTGACACGCTCTATTCCCCGCTCTGCTCAAGCAGCTTCGCCACCAGTCCTGTCCATCCGGTTTGGTGACTCGCCCCCAGCCCCGCTCCATTGTCACCATGAAAATATTCGTAGAACAATATCAGGTCCCGCCAGTTCGGATCGCTGTTAAACAGCTCTTCGCCCCCGGCAAACGGCCGTTTGCCGTCTTTCCCGCGTAGAAAAATCCGGGTAAGCCGTTTGGAAATCTCCTGCGCCACTTGCCACAAATCCTGCTCGTTCTTGGAGTGGGTCGGGCACTCCACCTTGAAGTCTTCTCCGTAATAGTGGTGATATTTCTGCAACGATTCGATCAGCAGGTAGTTCACCGGAAACCAGATCGGCCCGCGCCAGTTGGAGTTCCCTCCGAATACTCCGGTCGTGGATTCCGCCGGCTCGTAATCTACGCGATTCATGTGCCCGTTCACCTGCACTTCGTACGGGTGCTCCAGGTGGTACCGCGACAACGCGCGTATCCCATGCGGCGATAGAAATTCCGTTTCATCCAGCATCCGGCACATCATCCGCTTCAACTGCTTGCGGTTGGCCAGCGACAACAGCCGGCGCACCCCGCGCGCCGATCGCTGCGTCATTTCGATGTGCTCCGGCACATCCGGATGATTGTCAATGAACCACTGCATGCGCCGCTTGAAGCCCGGCAGGCGATCCACGATCTCTGGCTCCAGCGTTTCCACCGCAAACAGCGGAATCAATCCGACCATCGAACGGATTTTCAGGAAGTGTTCGTCGCCGTTCGGCAAGTGCAGCAAATCGTAGTAGAAACCGTCTTCGTTGTCCCACAGCGACCTGCCATTCGGCCCCATGTCGTTCATCGCGCGTGCGATGTACACAAAATGTTCGAAAAATTTGCTGGCCACGTCTTCGTAAGCCAGGTCGTCCTTCGCAAGCTCCAGCGCTATCGCCAGCATGTTAAGGCAATACATTCCCATCCAACTCGTGCCGTCGGACTGTTCCAGGTGTCCACCCGTCGGCAAAGGCGCCGAGCGGTCAAACACCCCGATGTTATCCAGGCCCAGAAAGCCGCCCTGAAAAATGTTGTGGCCGTCCGGATCTTTGCGGTTCACCCACCACGTGAAGTTCAACAGCAGCTTGTGAAACACTTTTTCGAGAAAACTGCGATCCGCCACTCCCCGGATGCGCCGCTCGATTTTGTATACGCGCCACGCGGCCCACGCATGCACCGGAGGATTCACGTCTCCAAACGCCCATTCATACGCCGGCAACTGCCCATTCGGATGCATGTACCACTCGCGCAGCAGCAGGATCAACTGCTCCTTGGCATAGTCGGGATCAATAATCGCCAGCGGGATGCAATGGAACGCCAGGTCCCAGGCCGCGTACCACGGATACTCCCATTTATCCGGCATCGAGATGATGTCGTCATTGTACAGATGCGTCCAATCCTTGTTGCGCCCCTGCAAGCGTTCTTTGGGAGGTTCCGGCCCCGCGGGATCCCCCTCCAGCCACGTGTACACGTCGTAGTGATAAAACTGTTTGCTCCACAACATTCCTGAATACGCCTGGCGCGCCACGTGCCGCGCGTCGTCCGATAATTCCTTCGGAATCCTCGAATCATAAAACTCCGCGGCTTCCTTTTGTCGCGTTTCGAAAACCTCATCGAATCCCGCTGCAAAGTCATTCGTGCCCGGTACGCCGCTGCCCCGCTCTTGATGCGCGGGTCCTGTGATCGTCCCCACCATCGGCGAATTGGCATCCATGCCGCCCAGCGGATCAATATCCGTGAGCCGGAGTTTTATCGTTACGCTCTCCCCGGGCCCCAGATGCAGCGCATAGTGCGCCGCCATCTTGGTGCCGTTCCGCGCGGGATTCACCGCCGCTTTGTTGCCGTGAATCAAATACGCATGGAACCCATCCTTCACATACGGCGTGCGGTTCCGGAAATTGAAAATTTCCTCGTAATTTGTTTCGTTTTCCGTGAACAGCAGTTCCGGTGTGCCCGCCGCGAGCAACCAGCGCTTTCCGTATTGCCAGTGCTCCAGCTCCGTGCAAAGCGAACCCGGAGTGTCCGGCGCCCGCCGCGCCGTCGGCCGCCGCAGGTCCTTCCCCCACGACCAAGTATTCCGGAACCACAGAGTCGGCAACAGGTGCAGCGGCGCCGCGTCCGGCCCGCGATTCCACGCGGTGATTTTGATCAGAATGTCCTCGACCTCGGCCTTCGCGTACTCGATGTTCACATCAAAGTACCGGTTTTCCGCGAACACTCCCGTATCCAGCAGCTCGAACTCCGGCTGCGTCCGCCCGCGCCTCTGGTTCTCTTCCACCAGCCAGCGATACGGAAATTCCGCTTGCGGGTATTTGTACTGCATGCGCATGTAACTGTGCGTCGGCGTGGAATCCAGGTAGAAATAGCACTCCTTCACATCCTCGCCATGATTCCCCTGGTTGCCGGTGAGCCCGAACAGGCGCTCCTTCAGAATGCCGTCCTTGCCGTTCCACAGACCCAGCGCGAAACAAACCATCTGATGCCGGTCGCAGAGTCCCCCAATGCCGTCCTCGCCCCAGCGGTACGTCCTGGCATGCGCGTGCTCAAAAGGAAAAAACTCCCATGCCGTCCCATTCGCGCTGTAATCTTCTCGCACTGTCCCCCACTGCCGGTCGGATAGATACGGACCCCAACGCTTCCAATGTTTCTTGCGCTGCCGGGCTTCTTCTAGGCGATGGTCTTCCGTGGTCAGGAGTCGCGACATTTTCGAAGATCCTTCAAGTTCGAGGATTTCACCCCATCATGCTTACCGTCGAAATTCTATGCTGGCATGATTGCAGAACACCTCTTAGAGGACAATCCCGAGATTGTCCGGTCCGCCAAGGGCCTCTCGGATTCCTTTCCCATTCCCGATGGTTAATCGAAACGTCACCTATAACCTCAGAGATACTTTGCCGCGGCGCCGGGATTCAAGTATCGTTCCCCCAGCAGAGGCATCTTGGGATCCTCAAAATTTAGCGGGGTGGGACCTCGCCCGCCGTACGTACTCCGCCGCCCAAAAAATTTGATCCCTGTACCTTGCTCAGTCTCTGTCCAAAAGAGATTTTCCGTTCACGCTGAGGAGGCGTCATGATTAGAAAGCCCAGCAGTCTGGCACTATCGGGGATGGCACTGTTGTCAGCCGCAATCCTCGTCGCCTGCAATTGCGCTCCCATTTTGCGGTATATCACCGTCGCACCCGTCAGCGGAGAGATCTATGTCAGCGGCGCAGTCGGCGCTGGCGTCAAAGGCGCGGTTCGCCACGCTCCCCGTCCGGCCCAGCAGACCACCAGCAAATCAGTGGCCCGTCACGCCGCCATCAGTCTTCAGCCGGCCACTGCTTCTCCATGTTCCCTGCAGTATGCCGCCACCGGTTTGTACAGCGATGGCACCTCCCAGGACAAGAGCAGCCTCGTCACTTGGAGTTCCTCAAGCCCCTCCGTTGCCGGTGTCAGCTCCACCGGTTTGGTCACCGGCATCGCTCTCGGCACCACCAACATCGGTGCTAGTCTTGGCTCGATTGTCGCCACCAGCGAACCTCTCGCCGTCGATCAGCTCAATTCCATCACCCTCTTGCCCGGATCCACCTCTGTGCCGGCTGGCTCCGTCGTACCGTTCGTGGCTGATGGCAACTTCACCTTTGCGGCTGGCGGCTCCGGCGATTTGGACGTCTCCGCCCAAGTCACCTGGAACAGTTCCAACTTAACTGTGGCCACCATCGATGGCAGCGGCAATGCCACTACCCTCACCACTGGGTCCACCACCATCACCGCCACCAGTTGCGACGGGCTCACCGTCGGCACGGCGACCTTAACCGTCACCCCGGCTGCGGCCAATGGTTTGGTTATTACTCCGGCTACCATCACCATTTCCACCGGGACCACCACGCTCTTCACCGCGATGGAGACCCTTAGCGACGGCAGCACTCAGCCCCCGCAAAATCCCATCACTTGGTCCTCTGACACGCTGGGTGTCGCAACCATCGATGCCAATAGCGGTGTGGCCCTCGGCCTTACCGCAGGATCCGCCACCATCACCGCGACCGAAGCCGCCCTCAGCCTGACCGGCACCGCAACCCTTACGGTCCAGGCAGCTGCCGCAAGATTCGCCTATGTTGGCAATATCATCGGAACGCCGGGAGGCGGCTCCATCTCGGGATACAGTGTGACTCCTGCCACTGCCGCTCTCGCTACACTCTCGGGCTCGGAGTTCTCTGCTCACAGTCCGCAACAAGTTTTAATCCACCCATCCGGCGATCTGCTCTACTACATCGACTCCGGAAGCTCCATCCAAACGAATTTCATAGACTCCGTCGCTGGCGGTTTGACCACCACCGGCCGAACCTCTTTGGCTGGCAGCGGTGGCATCAACTCCGGCGTTATCGACCCCCTTGGCCGCTTCATCTACGTCATCGACGATGGCAGCAGCTCGGGTACGCCCACGATCTTTGGATACTCCATCGCACAGACCACCACCCAATCCACCAATGGCCTGCTCACGGCCATTCCCGGCTTCGGGCCACCCAACGGTCATACCGATGCTACGCTTAACGCCCCCTCTTGGGTGTTGACCGACAGCACAGGAAAGTTCCTCTATGTGGTCAACAGCGGCAACAACACCATCAGCGAATATGCCATCACTCAGACCGGCGCTAGTGCGGGCGCATTGTCTCCGCTCGGCACAGCAACCATCAGCACGGGCGCAGGCACTAGCCCGCTCTTTGCCACTATCGACGTCCACTCGCATCTCTTCGTCGCCAACATCGGCGACAACACCGTCTCCGTCTTCAGCATCGACACGAGCAGCGGCGCCACCGCTGGCGAATTGACCCAGGTTGGTAGCAACTTCTCCGTCACCGGGGCAACCACCGTTTACAATGTCCTTACCGACCCCACCGGGAAATACCTGTACGTCCTGGATTCTCCCGGCAATGTCGCGGGTCAGGTCTTTGCCTTTAACCTGAACACTTCCACCGGCGCGATCGGAGCTCAGATCGGCACCGCCCAACCCACTGGCACCAACTCCACAGCCATGGCCATCGACCCAACGGGCGTCATGCTGGCCATCGACAACAACAGCGACGCGACCATCTCGCTCTACACGGTCGGTGCCAACGGCGCCCCAACACCCGCTTCCCCGGCGACTGCGCCGACTGGAGCAGCACCCTATTTCGTGGTGTTCTACAACGCCGCGTCCGGTCAGTAAACCCAAGCACCAATTCCGAGAGCGGGATGGCCCACGCCATCCCCTTCTTTTTTTTGCCTGGGAGCATTCCCAACCAGCGAATTCGCAAATTTTCATTAGCGTTGCAGACACTTTCGCTCTTGCATTTGTAATGGCCGATCTTCAGATCCGCCACCGCGCCGGGCACACAGGTCCCCCACCACGAAAAATAGCGGATTCGGGATCAAGGTTTAATGAGGGAACTACTCGGCTAGCGGCAAGTTCACTCTTACATCAGCAAAATGGCGAAACCCCTGCCTATTCGCCGTACGGCACCCAGATATTCTTCACCTGGTAAGCATGCTCAAGATACCAGCGCCCTTCACTCTGCGGAACATCGAAGAAATCGATCTGGCGCCCTTCGTTCGTCCACACCTGTTTCAAATTTCCCGCCGAAAGCGCCTTCGCCGCCGCGCACATTTCGCCATCGCCATAGCACCAGACGCCATCCAGGTCATCGTGCTCCGCCAGCACCTTCAGCAATTCGCTCGCACGGCCCCCAACAATATTCACCACGCCGCCCGGCAAATCGCTGGTCTCAAACACCTGGTAAAGATCGCCCGTGATAAGCGGATAAGCCTCCGAAGGCACCGCTACGACCGCATTCCCCGCCGCGATCAAAGGCAGCACCAGGCTGAAAAATCCAAGCAGCGGCAATTCCGCTGGGCAGACCACCCCAGCCGTCCCCACCGCCTCATTCATCGCGATCGAAACATTGCGGAGCGGTGGGTGATGCACCGCCCCATCAAACTTGTCCGCCCACCCCGCATACGAAAACAGGCGTTCCACGCTCTTCTGCACTTCTGCGGCAGCCTGCTTTTTCCCCACCGCCGCGGCCAGCCTTCCCGCAATCTCTTCGCTGCGCTGCGAAAGATTCTCCGCGATGTAGTAAAGCACCTGCGCCCGGTTGTGTGCCGTCGTCTTGCTCCAACCTTCCGCCTTGCGCGCCGCCTCCACCGCGTTGCGGATATCCTTGCGGTTGCCCAGCGGCGATTCGCCCAACAACTCGCCTTTCTTCCCGCGAATTTCCACGCTGTAGCCGGAATCGGGTCGGACCTGCTTCCCGCCGATGTACAGCTTCACCGTCCGGTCAATGCCGGGATTCGCCACTTCCGCGCGATCCTTCTTCTTCGCCGCGCTCTTCTTCAACGCCGGGGCCTTCCGGAACCACGTAGGCTCCAGATATTCCACCAATCCTTCGCGTCCGCCTTCGCGCCCGTATCCGCTCTCGCGATAACCGCCAAATCCGCAAGCCGCGTCGAACAGGTTTGTGCTGTTCACCCACACCACGCCGGCCTTAATTTGTGCGGAAACGTGCAAGGCCACATTGATGCTCTCGCTCCATACGCTTGCCGCCAGCCCATACACCGTATTGTTCGCCAGCTCCACCGCCTCGCGCGGCGTTCGAAACGTCATCGCCGCCAGCACCGGTCCAAAAATCTCCTGCTGCGCAACAATCGACGTCGGGTGAACATTGCTCAGCAATGTCGGCTTGTAGTACAGCCCGCGCGTCGGCATCAGCACTTCCGGTTGCCAGCAAGTCGCACCTTCCGCAATCCCCTGCTTCACCAAACGGTCAATCCGTTCCAGTTGCACGCGCGCCACAATCGCCCCAATATCAATCGCCTTGTCCAGCGGCGCGCCCACTCGCAACGTGTTCATCCGCGCCTGCAGCTTCCGCGTCATCTTCTCCGCGATGCTTTCCTGCATCAGCAGCCGCGATCCTGCGCAGCACACCTGCCCCTGGTTGAACCAGATCCCGTCCACCAGTCCCTCCACCGCCCCGTCCAAATCCGCGTCCTCAAAAATTATGAATGGCGATTTCCCGCCCAATTCCAGCGAAAGCTTTTTGTGAGTCGCCGCCGTCGCCTTCCGGATCGCCCGCCCCACTTCCGTCGAGCCCGTGAACGCAATCTTGTCCACATCCGCGTGCTTCACCAGCGCGTCGCCGGTGCTACCGTCGCCCGTGACAATGTTGACCACGCCCTTCGGCAGGCCCACCTCATTGCAAATCTCCGCAAACGCCAGCGCCGTCAGCGGTGTGTACTCCGCCGGCTTCAGCACCACGCAATTTCCCGTTGCCAGCGCAGGCGCAATCTTCCACGCCAGCATCAGCAGCGGAAAATTCCATGGGATAATTTGCCCCACAACCCCACACGGCGTGTACCCGGGAAATTCCTGTTCAAGTAGCTGCGCCCATCCCGCGTGATGATAAAAATGCCGCGCTACGAGCGGGATATCGATGTCCCGGCTCTCGCGTATAGGTTTCCCGTTGTCCAGCGTTTCCAACACCGCCAGCCGCCGCGAGTGCTTCTGCACCTGCCGAGCCAGCGCATACAAAAAGCGCGCCCGTGCGTGCGGAGTCAGTTTCTGCCATCCGGGCAAAGCCTTTCGCGCCGCTTTCACCGCCGCATCAATGTCCGCGGCGCTTCCCTGTGCCACTTCCGCCAACACCGTCCCCGCCGAAGGATCCGCCGTCTCAAAATATTTTCCGTCCGCGGGCGCGCGCCACGCACCATCAATCAAATGCCCGAATCGCCGGTTATGGCCATCCAGCCACGCCAGCGACTCCTTCGGATCCTCGGGCGCCGGCCCGTATTCCATCGTTCTAAACTTCTCCACTACGCTCATTTCTGTCGTATACCCTTCAATGTGCTCGGCGTAACTCCGCCTCCCATTTTTCGCAGCGTCATTCCACTCTTTAACTTTCTTTCGCTTTCTTCTCCCGCATCCCTTCAATCCTCTTCAGAATAAACTTCAGCCGTTCCCGCCCCCACTTCGTTCCCGTCACCACCTTTTCGACATCCAGAAACACTTCCGGGTCTCCCAGCTTCTCCCGAAGTTCCGGCAGGAATGGATACACCTTGGCAAACAGGAAAAACATCTCGCCGCTGCACGCAGGCCGCAGGAACAAGTCCTCATCCAATACTCCCTGCCGCACAAACGCCGCCGCCATCCCCCAATAGCTTGCGCCCTGGCGCAGCCAATTATTCTCTTGCGTGCCCGGGGCATTCGCCACTTTCAGGAAATCGTCCGCGGTTCGTGGCGAAAACTCCCACAGCCACCAGTTTCGTGCCTTGCGCAATTCCGCTTCACGCCGCAGTTCGTAAAGTTTCAGGATCAGTTCCCCATCCTTCGCACTGGCCTTTTTCCCCATCGCCCCTCCGCCTTTGTGGCACAGCTATTTCTGGCTGTGCTCTTCAATCACGCAATCGGATGCCGGTATTCCGCCGAATACCGCCCGGTCACATGGAATTCCAGTTGCCGCTCAATGTCCGCCAGCATTCCGCTCGCCCCAAACCGGAAAAGATGTGGCTCCAGCCAACTGTTGCCCAGCTCTTCTTTCATCAGCGCCAGCCATTCCAACGATTGCTTCGCCGTGCGAATCCCGCCGGCGGGCTTGAACCCGACCGCCATCCCGGTGTCCTCGGCATATTCGCGGATCGCGCGGGTCATCACCAATCCCACGGGCAAAATGGCATTCACGGCTTCTTTTCCCGTGGACGTCTTGATAAAATCCGCTCCCGCCATCATCGCCACTAGGCTCGCCCGCGCCACGTTCCGCAGCGTCAGCAAATCCCCAGTCCCCAGAATGACCTTCAAGTGTGCCGGGCCGCAAGCGTCCTTAAACGCCACAATTTCGTCGTACAGCTTTTGCCACTGCGCGCCAAACACGTGCGCCCGCGTAATCACCACGTCAATTTCCTGCGCCCCCGCTTCCACCGACCGCCGGATTTCCCCGATGCGCTCCTCCAGCGGCGAAAGTCCCGCCGGAAAACCGGTGGACACCGCGGCCACATGAATATCGGTGCCTTCCAGAGCCCGCCGCGCGGTTTCCACAAACAAGTGATAAACGCACACCGCGCCAACATGAACCTGCAGCTCTTCAATCCCCAGCTTTTCCACGATTTCCTGCTGGATCGGCTGCCGCGCCTTGGCGCACAACCGCCGCACCCGTTCGTCGGTGTCGTCACCGCTCAGTGTAGTCAAATCCATGCACGTGATCGCCCGCAGCAACCACGCAATCTGCCAATCCTTCTTTACCGTGCGCCGCGTCACCAGCGAGGCTGCCCGGCGTTCCACCGCACTCAAATTCACCCGCACGCTCTCCACCCAATCCAAATTGAGCGATGTGCCGCGATTGGCCGTCAACTCCCGGCCTTGCAGCCGGGCAATCCCCGCTTCTCCCGTGGAATTCTCACTGACAATCCGGTTTCCCTGCCGGTCCGTAATTTCCAGCCGGGGCCTTTTTTGGGTATCCATGCCCGATCTCCGCTATCCCGTTGCAGTTCCTTCGCGATAATTACTCAGCATACCACCGCCAACAACTTCCGGCACACCGGCCTCCTCGGCCCCAATCCGTATTCGCTGGGAGGAGTATTTGTCAAAGCGGATCAAACTCAAAAGAAAAATAGTCAGCCTGCCCCACGACACATTGTCACCTTGCCCAAACACAGATTGTCGGGCTGCCCAAAAACAAACTGTCATCCTGAGGGGCGCGCTTTTTGCGCCCCGAAGGACCTCAACGTAAACACTTTGCAGGATGCAATGTTCGAGCGCTAAGTTACGCAAAATCCGGCCTAATTCCCCATCGCCTCCCTCGCCCCGGGCGTAGCCCGCGAAAGTAGCTCCACATACTCCTTATAAAACTTCTGCTTGTCCAAATCGTCCTGCACTTCCACCAGCACCTCGCCCATTCCCGGCTGCAATCCCGGCCTCCATACCAGGGTATTTCCGTATCCCGCGCCGTGGTCCACGTCCACATCCACATAAAGCTTTCTCCATTTGGTGATAATGCTCGGATCGAGCCACGCCACCGCCGCCAGTTCATCCCACAAATAACCCGGCTCGGCGTATTTCGCCACATACTGTGCCGCGGGCTCCTCGCTCTTCCGAACCTCCTCAATCAGCGCCTTCTCCATATGCGTTTTTACGGAAATATCCACGGTGGTCAGAACCACGCGCGGCCACTTCGCATGCAACACCGCGCGCGACGCCTCCGGGTCCATCCAGAAGTTGAACTCCCGCGTTGGCGTCAGCGAGAATTCCGGATCGTCGGTCTGCGGATTGATGCTCCCGCCCATCACGATTAGTTCCTTCGTCAAGGCGGCAAACTCCGGATCCAGCCCAATCGCCAGCGCCAGATTCGTCATCGGCCCGGCGGCATAAACCGTAACCTCGTGCGGATACTGGCGTACCGTGCGCACCATGAAATGCGCGGCGTCCTCGTTCGAAGCCTTGATCGTCGGCTTCCCTTCCGGCATCGGGGGAATCTCGCTCGGCCCATGCGGTTTGTTTCCCGGTCCAAAATTCCATGCTCCCTGATAAACCACCTTCCCGTGAATCGTCTCCCATTTGGCGATGTACTCCTTGCTGCTGACCAGCGGAAACTCCGCTCCCGCCAGCACCGGAATGTCCGTGCGGCCGATGATCTCCATCAAGCGCAGCGTGTGCTGCACCTCTTCATCCCTCCATGCATCGCCTGTCAGCACCGTGATCCCCAAAACTTCCGTATCCGGCGAATTCACTAGCGCCAGAATCGCCTGCATGTCCGTGCCGCCCGGACCCGCCGCATCCTGATCAATGATCACTTTCCGCTTCGCCTGGGCGCTCAAGCCCATTGAACAACTGAGAGCTAAAATCGCAAACAAGCAAAATCGAGCGAATGATTTCATCAAGCATTTCCTTTCGGGTTATGAAATCTGAAAAACTTGTACGCCAGCCTTATCCGTCTTTCTCACGAAGCTCGATCCTCTTGTTTATCCACTATCCGATGACAACTTGTCATCCTGAGGCCCGCGCAGTTTGCGGGCCGAAGGATCTCCACCCAAAGTTCGCGCTCAATCGCTCGAACTTCAGGAAACACGCCGTCTAGTACATGATCGTCTGTGTCAGATGATGCGGCCAGGTGGTGGTGTGATAATGCGTCCAGATCCGCGCGTCAATCTGCGGAATGATGATCTGCAGATTCGCCGGACGCAGTTTGTTAATCTCGTCGGTCATCAACGCCGTTGCATACAAGCAATGCGCGCGAATCTCGATTTCCCACCGCGAATCCCGCGGGATCAGCTGGTACGTATTGATCGCGTTCTCCAGCTCCTTTGAATAGCTGGTGATTCCCATCAGCCGCAGCCCCACCGGCACAATGTAGTCCGCAAACGCGGTCATCTTCTGCGGATCGTCCAGGCGGAAATTTCCCGCCTTGTGCAGCGTGGCGTACAACATCCAGATCCCCAACTGCGCCAGCTTGTAAAACTTGATTTCGTGCCCGTCCAGCATGCTCACGTCATTAAAGCGCGGAAACTCCGTCACCAACCGGTCTACCAGCCCGTTCCCGTTGTCGTACATCTTTGGCGAGCAGGAATGCACAAACTTATGAAACTTCCCGTCATATTTTTCCGCCAATATCTTGCCGACCTGGTGCAGCACCGCCAGCTTTTCATCCAGCATGGGCATCTCGATGTTGCCTTCGAATACCTTGTTCAGCTCCGGCCGGGTTATCTTCGCGAGGTACTTGCCATCAAGAAACGGCACCCCATTGTCCAGCGCCCGCTTGATGCACGCGAACTCCGCCTCGGAGTCTGACCAGTGCTGCCCGCCATAATCCACCTGAAATTTTTCGTGCCTCGCAAAATCCGTGAAGGCGGTGTCGATCGTGTCCGACACCATCACAAAATCAATCGCCACGTCCGGATCGCCCTGGCTCAAGCCGAAGGGCAGCGCATACTCCGGCATGGGCAGATCTTCGTAAGCCATCCACGACGCCACCTCCACGATTTTGTCGTAATTCGTGTGCACGTCGCGCGAACTCTCGATCGCGTAGCGCAAGCTTTCCAGTACCGGACTTCCAATCGGTTTTGGCCAGTGCATGGTCTCTGTCGAACGGGCTCGCCCCGGATTTCCCAGGACGGCCGGAAGAAATGCCATTGGTGTAATTTGCGAGATCGCGGCGGTTTTCCCCAGCAAGCCGAGAAATTTTCGCCGCTTCATTGCCTTTGCGCTGAGCGAATCCATCATCCTGCGTGTCTTCCTCTCTGGGCCCAGAAAAAACCTCCTTATCTTTCGATACCGCACCGGCGAACTTCAATTCCTGCCCTCAAAACCACAGCGCTACTACTTACCCTGAATCCGGCTCACAAACATCTGCAAAAACTTCTCCGCGTTCACCTCCGTGCACACCTGGGCATTCGGAACCACCGTATCGATGCCTTCAATCACGTACCTGTCGCCATCCGGAAAGTGATGCAATACATTCCGCTCCACCGCCCCGCGCCGGTTCGCCACCGTCTCCCCGCGCGTAAACTCACCGCGCGTCTCCACATCCACGTGCATCGGCGGCGCTTTCACCAGCGTGCTGTCAATCGCAACGCCAACGGCCAGCGGGTCATACATCGGCGCCCCCGCATCGCCATATTTTTCGCCCAGTGCGATCAGGAAATCCGCCACCTTGTAAATAAAATCGCTCTCGGGCCCGGGATTTTTCTTCAGCGTCTCAATGTACTTCCGCGTCAGCATCGTCTTGTCGCCGACATCCAACCCCACCATCGTCAGCGGCCAGCCCGCGTGGAAAACAACCTGCGCCGCCTCCGGATCGTTGTAAATATTCGCTTCCGCGGCCGCGTTCACGTTGCCGCCCGTAATCGAGCCGCCCATGATCACCACCTCTTTCACCAGCGGCACAATCGATGGGTCTTTCTCCAGCGCCAGCGCAATATTCGTCAACGGCCCAATCGGCACCAGGGTAATCTCGTGCGGATTCGCGTGCACCATCTCGATAATCAGATCCGGGCCCCAGCGCGGGTCCACCTTGCATTTGCTGGGTGGCAATTCGATGTTTGCCAGCCCGTTCTTCCCGTGCCAGAACTCCGCCGTGATCAACTTTTGAAACAGCGGATGCTGCGCGCCCCCCGCCACCACGATGTCGCAGCGGTTCGCCAGCGACACCATGCGCAGCGCATTTTCCAATCCTTGCGCCGCGGTGACATTCCCCGGCACCACTGTCAGCGCCCGCACATCCAACTCCGGCGAATTCAGCGCCAGCATAATCGCCATGGCATCGTCGGTCCCCGGGTCCGTATCAATAATCACCTTCCGCGGCCCGGCCACTGCCAGCGAACCCAACATCCCAAAAATCAAAACCGCAAAACATAACCGCTTCAATCGATCCATCACGCCACTCCCTATGCCGGCTTCTTCAATTCCTGTACTTCCTTTACTTCATTCACTTCTACTTCGCTTTTCACGACGTCTTCGCCACAATAATCAGCGCCAGTCCAATTAGAAAGCACGCAAACATTGCCGCAATATACCCATTTGTCCCCTTCGGCGCGCTGCGGAACTCCTTCCAGATAAACACTCCCCAGAAAGCCGCCACCATCGTCGCGCCCTGCCCCAACCCGTACGAAATCGCAAAACCCGCGCGCCCCGCGGCAATAATGTTGAACGACATCCCCACGCCCCAGATAATTCCGCCCAGAATTCCCGTCAGGTGCGTTCCCAGGCCGCCCTTGAAATAATCTCCAAACGAAACCGGCGCGCCCACAAATGGCTTTTTCATGATAATAGTGCCCAAAATAAAATTGCTGATAAAAACGCCCACCGCAAAAACGAAAACTGCCGCGTACGGACCCAGCTTCCCCGGCTGCGGCTGTGCAAAATCCGGATACATGGCCGCGGCCACGAAACGATAGAAAAATCCCATGGTTACGCCGCAAGCCAGCGAGAGAATCAGCCCCTTCGTGCTGATCCCCGCCGCCCCTCCCGGCAATTTCCGGTAAGCCACCGCATCCAGAATGATCGCCAGCACCACCAGCAGCACCCCGCCAAACAGCAGCGTCGCATTGCCCGCCGGATGTTCCAGATAGTTCACAAACACGCCCAGCACCAGCGCCAATCCAATTCCTACCGGAAACGCCACCGACATCCCCGCAATATCAATCGCCGCCACCAGCAGAATATTCGCCAGATTAAAAATCGCTCCGCCAATCAACGCCGAATGGATGCTCGCATGTGAAGCCTGCCCCAGGTCAGCAAGGAATCCCCGCCCGCCTGCTCCATGGCTTCCGAGCGTTAGCCCCAGCGCTAGCGTCAGCAACAATACCCCGATCGTGTAATCCCAATAAAAAAGTTCGAAGCGCCAGCCCTTCTTCGCCAACTTCTGCGTGTTCGCCCACGACCCCCAGCAAAACATCGTGATGATGCAGAACACCACCGCCCACATATAACTGTGGAGAACAAACATTTAAGCTCCTTGTGTACTTCCCCAGCCCCCGACTTTCGATCTTGCCCAGGGCCCGCGCTACCCGCGCGATCCCTAGGCCTTCCCCCCGCGCTTATTCCATTCCGCCGTAAACTCCGCATGCGTAGGAAACGACTTCTGCGTCCCCACCCTCGTCGTCGAAAGCGCCGCATACAAATTCGCCCGCGTCACCGCTTCCTTCTCCGGCAATCCCGCCCCCAAAAACACCGCGAAGCTCCCGATAAACGCATCACCCGCTCCCGTCGTGTCCGTCGGCGTCACCGTAAACGGCGCAATCAACTCGCTGCCCTCCGGTGAAGCCAGCAGCGCTCCCCGGCTCCCCAAAGTGATGATCACCTTGCGGAATCCCTGCTTCAACAACGCTGCTGCGCATTGCCTGGCGTCTTCAATCGATTGCACCGTCAACCCGGTAATCACTTCCGCCTCGGTCTCGTTCGGAATGAAATAGTCCGCCGCATTCAACTGTTTCGCATCGATCGGCTGCGCCGGCGCCGGATTCACGATGCAGCGGATTTTGTTTTTCCTTGCGAACTGCACAGTATATGCAATCGTCTCCATCGGAATCTCAAACTGCAGCACGATCGTATCCACGCTCCGTAGCACCTCCGCGGCCGCATCCACGTCCGCGGGCTTTAACAAGTCGTTCGCCCCTTTCACCACCAGGATCCGGTTCTGGCCATTCGGCTCCACAAAAATCGGCGCCACGCCGCTGGACACCCCATCCACAATCCCCACGTGCGTCGTATCGATCCCCAGCGACGCAAAATTCTTCACCGTCGCCTCGCCAAACAAATCGTTCCCGAGCTTCGCCACCATCACCACGTTCGCGCCGCACAAGCGCGCCGCCACCGCCTGGTTCGCGCCCTTCCCGCCAAATCCCAGATCGAACCGTTGTCCGAAAATCGTCTCGCCCGGCCGTGGAAATCTGTCGCTGAATGTCGTCAAATCCACATTCGCGCTGCCCACCACCGCAATCCTGGGTATCTTGCTCATCCATGTTCCTTTCATTTTCTCGAACGCGGAAATATAACATGCCGCACCGCTCGCGCAACCCGCCCTGCGACATTATTCTCTTAGCGTCCTCTCCCCGTTCGACAATCGTTAAGTCCCTCCGGTCCAGCCGGCGCGGTCATCGAATCGGCCGTTCTTATTTCTCCGGCATCCTATCTTCAAGTTCGCTCGCCAGCTTCTGTATTTCCGTTGTCTTACTGAAGGATTGAATCTCTTGCTTCGAGGAATCCACATTCACGCCCATGTGTTGGCAGAGTTTCTGCAACATCTGCAGAATTGTGGTTAATTCCTGCTCGGAAAGCATGCTGACTTGCAGCCCGAGGTGCGAGCGTCGGTCGGCCTGGCGGGCCATTCGGCTCTGGCTGATCAGCACGAAGACGGTCAAAAAAACGCCCTCGGAAGAAACAAGCAGCGCCAAGACGCCGAACGGAAATGGATCAAATGCCCTAAGCCCCGGGATCCAGTGGAGATTTACCAGGATCCAGCCGCAAAGCACGATCAACTGTCCCAACAGGAATCCCATATTGCCGACAATTCTTGTGATGACCTCGCTCACTCGTTCGGTGGGAGTCCTGCGACCAAGCGCGTCGTGCTCCAGCTTGGCGATCGCATCAATGTTGTGCTGCGTGGGATTCACGGCCGCTCCGGGTCGCAATGAACTGTCCATGGGTTAGCTCCTGGGAAAGCTTCCTGCTGTTTATTTGCCGCCAATCGTACGAGTCGTTTCCACCAATTAGTCCCCCCCCAAAACGAATTTATTCGAGGATCCTCGCGGTGAACTCCGCCAGCTCATCCTCCCGTACGCTATAGCTGATCTCAATTGGGTTACAGCACACTTCGCAGTCTTCGACATAGGTTTGACCCCGAACCGAAAGGTCGAGCACCATCGAAATCTCTTCCCCACAATAGGGGCAGGTGAAAGAGTGCTCCATTAGCCGAGTATGCTACACCAGTGTTCATAACAGTCTGTTCCAAGTTGGTCCTGATGACTCGGCATTCAAGAATTGTGCTTGATTCGAACGATGCGCCCGGCAATCGGCGGCTTACCCACCTTCCTCCCGCACCTCCCGCGCCTCGCGTTGACGCACCCGCACCCCGATGTTAGTCTCGCAGTCGCCCCAATCGCATGCGCGCCGTTGACCTGATCCGAAAAAAGCGGGATTCCGGGGAACACTCCCGCGAAGAGATCGACTACCTCATTTCCGCCTATACCCGCGACGACATTCCCGACTATCAAATGGCTGCCTGGCTGATGGCCGCCTGGATTCGCGGTCTCTCCCGCGCCGAACTCGCCTCGCTCACCGACGCCATGCTGCATTCCGGCGAAGTCGTTGATCATTCCTATCTCCCGGCAAAAAAAGTGGACAAGCACTCCACCGGCGGCGTCGGCGACAAAACTTCTCTAATCATCGCTCCCATTGTCGCTGCGGGTGGCCTCGCCGTTCCCATGATCAGCGGCCGCGGCCTCGGCCACACCGGCGGCACGCTGGACAAGCTCGAAGCCATCCCCGGCTTCAAAACCTCTCTGACCCTGAGCGAATTCAAGCGCGTTCTGAGCGAATGCGGCATGGCCCTCATCGGCCAAACCGCCGAAATCGCTCCCGCCGACAAAAAAATCTACGCCCTCCGCGATGCCACCTCCACCGTCGAAAACGTCGGCTTGATCTGCGCCTCCATCATGAGCAAAAAGCTCGCCGAGGGCATCGACGCCCTGGTCCTCGATGTAAAAACCGGCTCCGGCGCCTTCATGCGCAAGGAAGAAGACGCCATCGCCCTCGCCGAAGTCATGGTCGAAACCGCGCAGCGCATGGGCAAGAAGTGCGTCGCGCTGATTACTGATATGGGCCAGCCTCTCGGTCGCCACGCGGGCCACTCCAGCGAAGTCATCGAGTCCATCCAGATCCTGCAAGGCCACGGAGCCGCCGACTTGCACGACCTCAGCCTTGAACTATCCGCTTGGATGTTTTTTCTCGGAGGGCGCAGCAAAACCGTCGACGCAGGCCGCGCGCTGGCGGCGGAAATGATCCTCTCCGGAAAAGCACTTGAAAAATTCCGCGACTGCATCCGCCTGCAAGGCGGCAATCCCCGCGTGATCGACAATCCTTCCCTGCTCCCCGCCCCGCGCGGCCATCTTTACGTAAAATCCGCATCCTCCGGTTTCGTCGCGGACATCAACTGTCTCGAGCTCGGCATCGCCCTGGCCATGCTTGGCGGCGGCCGCGAGAAAAAAGAACAAAATGTCGACCACGCCGTCGGCCTCGAATTCCACAAGCGCATCGGCGATCCCGTCCAGGCAGGCGAAGCTCTCGTCACCATCGCCTACAACGCCGACTCCCAACTCCAAGCCGCGCAAAAAATGATTGCTGCCAGCTACCTTATCGGTGATAAAAAGCCACCAGCGCGTCCTTTAATCCACCGCATCATCGGCGGCTGACGGCCAATTCGGAATGGGCTCAGTTTGCGAGTTGTCTCGGGTCAAACAGCAATTTGTCATCCTCAGGAGCACGCCGTTTGCGCCCCGAAGGATCTCAACTTATAGTTTTCGCGTGATCTCTAAATAGAGATTTACCCGGGGCAAAGCACAAGGAGACGGAATGGCAAGATTCACCGGCATTCTCGGGATGCTGTTCATCCTCGGCGGAGCCTATCTTTTCTCCACCTCTCGCAAGTCCATCCAGTTGAAAACGGTCTTCTGGGGTCTCGGCCTGCAGCTCACTCTCGGCTATTTCGTCCTGCGTTCCGCGTTCGGCAGTAAAATCTTCAGCTTCCTCGGTAACGGCGCAAACAAGCTCCTCAGCTTTTCCTACGCCGGATCGGCCTTCGTCTTTGGCGACCTCGGCCTACCCAAGGAACTCTCCCGCCTCGGTTTTTCCTTCGCCTTCCAGGTCCTTCCCACCATCATCTTTATCGCTGCCTTTTTCGCCGTCTTATACCATATCGGCGTCATGCAGCTCATTATCCGAGCCGCCGCCTGGCTGATGACCCGTGTCATGGGCGCCAGCGGCGCGGAATCCCTCAACGTCGCCGCCAGCATCTTCATGGGCCAGACCGAAGCTCCGCTTACCATCCGCCCGTTTCTCCCCATGCTCACCAGGTCCGAGCTCATGTGCGTCATGACCAGCGGCATGGCCCACATCTCCGGCGGCATGATGGCCGGCTACATCCAGGTCGGCGGCGCGGACCCCAAAAATCTCCTCACCGCGGTCATCATGACCGCCCCCGGCACCCTCCTCATGGCCAAAATGCTGGTCCCGGAAACCGAGCATCCCCTCACCGCCGGCCGCGTCGAAATGCCCGCCATGGAAAAGGAGTCCAATGTCCTCGGCGCCATCGCCCGCGGCACCAGCGACGGCCTCAGCCTGGCTCTCAACGTCGGCGCCATGCTCATCACCTTCATCGCCCTCCTCGCCTTGCTGAACGCAATGATGGGCGGCATTCACAATTGGCCGCACATGGCCTGGTTTCCCAACAGCATGCAAACCCTCTTCGGGTGGATTTTCTCTCCGGTCGCATGGCTCATCGGCATTCCCTGGCACGACGCCGCGAAAATCGGCAACCTTCTCGGCACCCGCATGGTCATTAACGAATTCGTGGCCTTCGGGCAGCTCGGCCCGATGAGAGCCTCTCTCGACCCGCGCTCCTTCACCATCGCCACCTTCGCGCTCTGTGGCTTCGCAAACTTCAGCTCCATCGGCATTCAAATCGGCGGCATCGGGGCCCTCGCTCCCGAGCAGCGCGGCCAGCTTGCCAAATTCGGCATCCGCGCCATGCTCGCCGGCACCATGGCCAATCTGATGTCCGCCTGCATCGTCGGTATCCTGTCATGAGTGCCGCCGCCAAAGCCTCTTCTTCGTCGAAGGCAAACGCGGAGTTCACTCGCGCCGGTGCGGCCGCCCGCTACATTCAAAAAAAATCCAAACTCCGGCCAAAAATCGCATTAGTCCTCGGTTCCGGCCTCGGCGCCTTCGCCGACGAATTCGCTTCCGCCACTCGCATCCCCTACGCGAAAATCCCCCACTTTCCGCGTTCCACCGCCATCGGCCACGCCGGGCAACTCGTCATTGGCAAGGTGGACGCCATCGAAGTCGCCGGCATGCAGGGCCGCGTGCATCTCTACGAGGGCTATTCCCCACAGGAAGTCGCTTTCCCCATCCGCGTTTTTTCGCGCCTCGGCGTAAAGGCCGTCATTCTCACCAACGCCGCCGGCGGCATCAAAAGGGATTTCACTCAGGGACGCCTCGTCGTCATCAGCGATCACATCAACCTGCAATCCGCCAACCCGCTCTCCGGTCCCAACGCCGATAAATTCGGCTCCCGCTTCCCCGACATGACCAACGCCTACGACAACAAATTCCGCGAACTCACCCTCGCCGCCGGCCGCCGTCTGAACATCGATCTCGGCGAAGGCGTCTACGCCGCGCTCGCCGGCCCCAGTTACGAAACCCCCGCCGAAATCCGCTTTCTCCGTTCCATCGGCGCCGATCTCGTCGGCATGTCCACCGCTCCCGAAGTCATCGCCGCGCGCCACTCCGGCATCCGCGCCCTCGGCATCTCCTGCGTAACCAATGCCGCCGCCGGAGTTCTCGATCAGCCGCTCAACCATTTGGAAGTTCTGGAAACCGCCGCACGCGTCAAAAGCCAATTCATCGGCCTGCTCCGCGCCGTGATCCCGCAAATCGCGGCTGCTTTATAGCTCGCACTTCGCTTGTCGGCCAACTTGATTGCCATTCGAAAGCGAAAAACAATTTGTCATCCTGAGGGACGCGCCGTTTGCGTCTCTGAGGACCTCACCTGATACATCGTGCGAGTTGTCCGAGTTGAGATCCTTCGGCTATCCTCGTTGGATAGCCTCAGGATGACGACTTCCGTGTAAAGTTGAATCACTGGTTGAATTGAGTGGTGAAGAATTCATTTCTGTTCCAAAGGAATGCTGAAATTTCCGGAGGCCCCATGTCCGAACACGACGCCCTCATCGCCGCGGCAACCAAAGCCCGCGAATACGCCCACGCCAAATTCTCCAATTTCAAAGTCGGCGCGGCCCTGCACTCGGCTTCCGGCAAAATCTTCCCCGGCTGCAACATCGAAAACGCCACCTTCGGCCTCACCCTCTGCGCCGAACGCGTCGCCATCTTCAAAGCCATCAGTGAGGGCGAGCGCCGCTTCGACTCCATCGCCGTCGTCACCGACACCGACACGCTAACTTCCCCGTGCGGCGCTTGCCGCCAGATCATCTGGGAATTTTGCGGCGACATCCCCGTCATCCTCGCCAACCTCCACGGCAAGGTCGAAGTCCTCCGCATGAGCCAACTCTTCCCCAAACCCTTCGACTCCTCTAATCTGTAGCTCACCCTTAAAGGGTGAGGGTTTCCACTCCGCCAGCTCGACCGCGGTATGGCCCCAAAATTCCTCAGGCCTAAATGGCCGGAGCTGCAACTCATACAAGGACACGTTCATGACTCCATTTCGCGCCTTCCGCAACCAAATCCTGCTCCTCACCGCGTCCCTGCTTCTCTCTTCCGCAACCCTTGCTCAAGACGCGCCCAAACAAGCTGTCTCCTTCGATCTCCTGGTAAAAGGCGCAACCATCGTCACCATGGACCCCGACCGCCGCGTTCTCGAAAACGGTTTCATTGCCGTCCGCGGCGACGAAATCATCGCCATCGGCCCGAGCGCCGCTGCCGCTTTCCCCAAGGGTCTTGTCGCAAAAGAAACCATCGACGCCACCGGTAAACTCATCATCCCGGGCCTCATCAACGGTCACACTCACATCCCCATGGTCCTCATGCGCGGCCTGAAAGACGACGTCACCCTAGACGACTGGCTCCGCAAATTCATCTTCCCCGCCGAAGCCCGCAACGTCACCGAAGACTACGTCCGCTGGGGCTCCCGCCTCGCCCTCGCCGAAATGATCCGCAGCGGCACCACCACTTTCGCCGACATGTACTATTTCGAAGACGCCGAAGCGGAAGAAACCAAGGCCGCAGGCCTCCGCGGCGTTCTCGGCGAAACCTGGATCGATTTTCCCGTCCCCGACAACAAAAACGAAGCCGAAATGGCCGCCTACTCCGAAAAATTCCTCAAGAAATGGCAGGGCGACCCCCTAATCCATGCCGCCGTTGCTCCCCATTCCATCTACACCTGTTCCGAAAAAACCCTCCTCGACGCCGCCGCCCTGGCCCGCAAATATCACGCGCCCATCCTCATCCACGTCGCCGAAATGCGGAAAGAATACGTTGATAGCATCGCGAAAAACGGCGCCACTCCCGTGCAATATCTCGAACGCATCGAATTCCTTGGCCCCGACGTACTCGCCGCTCACTGCATCTGGACCGACTACACCGACATGAAAATCCTTGCCGAGCGCCAGGTCGGCTGCGTCCACAATCCCTCCAGCAACATGATGCTCGCCAGTGGCGTCGCTCCCGTCGTCGACCAGCGTGCCGCGGGCATGCGCGTCGGCCTCGGCACCGATGGCCCCGCCGGCAGCAACAACGACCTCGACATGATGGAAGAGATGGACCTCGCCTCCAAGCTCCAGAAAACCTACCGCGTCGACCCCCGCGCCCTCGGCGCCAGAGGCGCCCTCGAAATGGCCACCATTGAAGGCGCCCGCGCCTTGCACATGGAGAAACAGATCGGCTCCCTCGAAACCGGCAAAAAAGCCGATTTCGTCATCCTCTCCCTCGATGTCCCCAATGCAGTTCCCGTGTACGACGTCTACTCCCAGATCGTCTACGCCCTGAAGGCCAGCGAAGTCCAAACCGTCGTCGTAGGTGGAAAAACTCTCCTGAAGGGCGGCCAGTTGTTAACGGTAGATGAATCCGCCGCCATGGCCAAAGCCAGGGAGTACGCCAAAAAGGTCGCCGCTTCGCTCCAATAAAAGGGACGTGTCCCGAAACGAACTTCGCCGATTTCCCGTGTTCCGTCCGCGCCGAATTTCCGCCCTTTTTGTTCCGTAAGTTTGTCGTCAACCTGCCGCTAAGATACGGCCTATCAAAACCTTGCACAGCTTTTTGTAAACATCCGCTTGACACACCCGCGATAGCGAAGTAATTTCATTCCACTATTTTCCCCGTACTCAAAGCGTGGTGCGCGCTCCCGGGGATTTCTAACGGAGTCATAGGCGGTCGTTGTTTATTTTTTGCCGCGATTCCAGGGTGCTTCGTTTCCGGCGAGAAGGTTAAGAGAGTCGTGCTCTTAGCCTCCATTTCTCGTTGGCAGTGGGCCTAAGGCCTATAAAAAAAGGGGTAAGAATAAATGAGCAAGAGAATTCTCTTTGTTCTGGCGGCTTGCATTACTGCATTGTGTTTCTCACCGCTTAGCTTCGGCCAGGCGATCGGCAGTTTCTCCGGCAACGTCACCGATAAGTCCGGGGCAGCCCTCGCCGGCGCCACCGTGACCGTCACGTCCCAAGGCACCGGCGCGTCCCGCGACGTAACCACCGATGCCAGCGGCCACTACATCGTCAACTATCTCCCGGTTGGCATGTACACCATCAAAGTGGATTTCCAAGGCTTTCAATCTGCCATAACGAAGGACATCAAGCTGCAGGTCGACGAATCCCGCGAACTCGATTTCACTCTCGCAGTGTCCACCGTCTCCTCCACCGTGGAGGTCGAAGCTGAGGCGGTCACTGTGCAGACCACTAATCCCACCCTCGGTCAGGTCATCACCTCGCAACAAGTCGCGCAGCTCCCCCTGAACGGCCGTGACTTCGTGCAACTCGCCACCCTGACCCCCGGCACCATCAAGGAAACCAATCCCAACAGTTTCTTCAACGGCGGACCCAGCTCCGAAGTTTCCGCTCGCGGCTCCTTCTCTCTCTCGGTCGGCGGCTCCCGCGCCAACAGCACCGATTGGCTGCTCGACGGCAACGACAACAACGAGCTGACCGCCGGTGGTATCTCCATCCTCTCCTCCATCGATTCCATTCAGGAATTTAAGGTGCTCACTTACAATTACTCCGCCGAATTTGGCACCCGCGCGGGACCCACCGTTCTCGTCACCACCAAGTCCGGCTCCAATGCTTTTCACGGCAGCCTGTTCGAATTCCTGCGTAACACTTCGCTCGACGCCAAGAGCTTCTATGCTACCTCGGCCGAGAAATTCAATCTGAACCAGTTCGGCGGCTCTCTCGGTGGCGCCATCCGCAAAAACAAGACATTCTTCTTCATTGACGGCGAACAAAAAGATCAGCTCCACGGCACCACCTTTACGGGGCTCGTGCCTTCCGACGCCATGCACAATGGCGATTTTTCCCTGGATCCGTTCGGGAATCCGACCGCAGTCGGTGCAATTACCAATCCTAATACCTTTAACGGGACTTTATTCAATCCGCAGGCAGCGAATCAGCCGTTCCTGTGCGATGCCTTGGGTGGTGCCATTCCAGCCAATGCCGATGGCACCCAGACCCCCGTCTCAGGAGGGGCCGCCTGTAACAAGATTCCGACCAACTTGTTTGCTGGCACGATCGGCCAGAAACTGATGAACTTGTATCCTTCGCCGAACGCCAACAATCCGAATGGTGGATACAACTTCGTAAACTCTCCCATCCGCTCACTTTACGAGACTAAATTTGACGTCCGTCTGGACGAGGTCCTCTCAGCCTCCGACACCGCTTTCGCCCGTTTCAGCTATGACCAGGCAGTCTCTTTCGTCCCCGGCGGCAGCACCGCTGCATTCCCGTTCGCCGAGCAGAATGGCTTCGCCAGCAACCAGGGCATCCAGAACCACGGCCGCAACATCGCTCTCTCTGAGACCCACGTCTTCTCGCCCACCATGGTCAACCAGGTGAACGGCGGCTACAACCGCATTTTCAACTACATCACCTCCACGGGAACCAACACCTGCACATCCTCGACCCTGGGTATCCCCGGGGCCAATATCAACTGCGGGCCATTGGGCGGCACCACCTGCAACGGCAGCAGTTGCGGCCTGGTCTCCATCTCCCCCAACGCCGGCTACTGGGGACTCGGAGATCGCGGCTACACTCCTTTCCAGGGCGGCACCAACGTCTTTTCGATTGCCGACTCCTTCGACATGATCAAGGGCAAGCACGACATCAAGATCGGCATCGACGTTCGCGCCAATCAGATGAACGTGCGCGCCGTCGGCTTCCAGGACGGCTTCTGGATCATGAACGGCGCCTTCACCGGCAACCCTGAAGCGGATTTGCTCCTCGGCCTCGCTTCCGGTCGCATTCACGACCAGAACTTCAACGGCGACGTCACTGGGCGCCGCTGGAAGGTTTTCCGTCCCTATGTTCAGGACGACTGGCGTGTAACCAAGGATTTGACAATCAATGCGGGCATCGCATGGTCCATGGCGACTCCCAACTCGGAATCCGCGGGGCGCCTCTCTAACTTCATTCCTTCAACCGGCACGCTGCTCGTTGCCAACCAAAATGGCGTGAACTCCTACGCGGGCGTCAATATGGATTGGTCCGCCCTTGAACCCCGCATTGGCCTTGCCTACAAGGTCTTTGGCAGCGACAAGACTGTCGTTCGTGCCGGCTACGCCATCTTCCATGATTCCGCCTGGAGCCAGGGTGCCCAGGGCCTTTGGCAGAATCCTCCCTTCGCCGCCGAGTCCTTTGGCGGAGCGTTTGGGGGTGGCTGCACCTTCGTGACCGCCGCCTGCACCACCGCAGCGTACGGCAGCCAGACGCCGAACGTGGGTGCCGGCGCGATGATTGGTTTCGGCGATGGTTTCCCCATCATTACGACACCACCTAACCCAGCCACATTCCAGGGCAACTTCACCACGGAAGTTCAGGATCTGAAGCAAGGCGCCATGCAGCAGTTCAACGTGAACGTCGAGCATCAACTTCCTGGTCAAATCGTCCTCACGGTCGGATATGCCGGATCTCGAGCAGACCACATCCTCAACTACGGTAATAACATTAACCTCGGCTCTCCTGCAGCCTGCGGCGTTGTTCCTGGTTATACCCTGGGTTGCGGCCCCGGCGGTTCCTCATTCGGCGCTCCTTATCCGAACTTCGGTACCATCTACAGCATCAATGACTCCGGGCGCGCCCACTACAATTCCTTGCAGGTCAAGGCTGAAACCAAGAGCAACAAATATGGCATCTACGCCTTGATCGGCTACACCTATTCCCGCAACTACGACACCGGCTTCTCCGACGGTGTGGGCACCTCTCTCGGCGCCCCCTACTACGGGCTGCCCGGTTGGGGCTCGTCGGATTGGGCCCTCTCCCAGATCAATCTCAACAACAGCTTCACCGCCAGCGTTATTTACGATTTGCCCTTCGGCAAAGGCAAGAAATTCGGCAGCGACTGGAACGCCCCCACCAACGCCCTCCTCGGCGGCTGGCAGGTCACCCTCATCGAAACCATCACCTCGGGTTTCCCGATCTTCCTTTACGACAGCGCTAACAACTCGGGCGTCGCCTTCAGCAACAACGGCAACTCCTATAACCGTCCCGACCAGGTCGGCGATCCGTTCAAAGCCGGCCCCGTGGCGGCGAATCCGGGTTGCATCGCGCCGACAACATTGAGTTCTTCCGGCGCTTACTTTAATCCCTGCGCCTATGTCCCGGCGCCTCCAGGCCAACTGGGAACCCTGTCTCGTACACCGCTCTCCGGCCCGGATTACGTGAACACCGACTTCTCCCTCATCAAGCGCTTCGCGCTGCCCTGGGAGAATATGGGCCTCGACTTCCGTGTCGAGATGTTCAACATATTCAACCACGCGCAATTCGGCCTTCCGTCCGCCGACGTTAACCCCGTTGCGTCTAACCAATTCGGCAGGGTGGCCTCCACCGTCAACAACCCGCGTCTCATCCAGTTCGGTCTGAAGCTAACCTTCTAGGACCGCACTTGACGTTTAATTCTCTGTTTCACTTTCCTCGACCCACGGCACAAGCCGTGGGTCGTTTCTTTTTTGGAGCTCGCCAAATGAGTGTGTATCGGGAGGGCACGACTTCAGCTTGCCCTGAGCGAAGCCGAAGGGTCGTGCTGAAAAGGCCACGAAAGATATGGGCTTCAGCCCCTGAGGTTATCAAGCCATTCGGCGTCCGAATTTATGCGATGACGCGTAACCTGGCTTTCCTCTTCTTTCTCCTCGCTCTCTCCGTCACCGCCTCCGCCCAACCCCGCCGCAAAATCATTATCAATCAGGACTGCTCCGGCCCCGGTGGCAGCAACATGCAAACCCTCGCCACATTAATCCAATCCCCTCAAGTCGAGGTCCTCGGCGTAACCATCGTCACCGGCAACCAGTGGCGCGACGAAGAAGTCGTGCACGCCCTCCGCCTCCTCGAAATCATGGGCCGTTCCGACATCCCTGTCGTCCCCGGAGCCGTCTTCCCCCTCGTCCGCACCCGCGAGGAAGCCCAACTCTGGCAAGAGCGCTACGGCAAAGTCGGCTACGCCGGCGCCTGGGATCCCCGCTGGTATCATGATCCCTTCGTCGTCCCGCCTCCCAAGGAAGGTCTGCCCGCCGCCAAACCCTCCACCGAAGACGCCGCTCATTTCCTAATCCGCATGGTCCACAAATATCCCCACGAGGTCACCATCTACGAAGGCGGCCCGATGACCAACCTCGCTCTCGCCCTGCGCATCGATCCTGATTTCCCCGAACTCGCTCAGGAACTCGTCTTCATGGGCGGCAGCTTGAATCCCGCCACCGACAACCCGGAATTCGTAAACACGCCGCGCCACGAATTTAATTTTTGGATGGATCCGGAAGCCGCCGATGCCGTACTTCACGCCAACTGGAAGAAAATCACCTGCACGCCCGTGGATATCTCCATCAAAACGCGCCTCACGCCCGCAATGGTCGATGAAATCTCCACCGCCGGCACGCCGCTCGCCCGCTACGTCGCGCAATATTACATGCGTGGCCCTGGCGCCGACTTCATGTGGGATGAACTCGCCGCCGCCGCGTGGATCGATCCTTCCATCATCACCAAGCGCGACGTCCGCTACATGGCCGTAAATACCGAGCACGGCCCCGAATACGGCAACACCCTGACCTGGTCCGAAGCCGACAAACCCAAACGTTCTCTGCAACGCGTCGAAATCCTCATGGACCTCGACAACACTCGCTTCAACCGCATGTTCATCGACCTGATGCGCGCCTCCACTCCCCCTTCAGCGCCTCACTGATCGCGTGCGAAAAGTCTCTCATCCCGAGGGGTGCGCCGTTTGCGCTCCGAAGGACCTCAACTTGTAATACATCGCGTAAGATCCAAGATCCTCGCCTTGGGCCCGGGTGCGCCACGAGCCGGTTTTGTACGCGGCCCGTTAACTCCCTCTTCTCTGCGCTTCCTCTGAGTTCTCAGCCCCTCTACGTTATTTACTCTTTTCCATTTTTTATTTTCCCTTCTCTACCAGCCCGACCTACGGCTTCTCCCCTGGCAACGTATAAACAAACTGCCCCAACTCCCGCCGCTCTCGCTCCAACTGCTCCTTCTTCTTCTCTGCCACCTGGTTGTACAGCTCCGACTCTTTCCGAGCCTTCTCCGTCTCTCCCAGCTGCCGGTAAACCTGCGCCAGCCTCAAATGCGCCTCGTCTGGCAGCGGCGTGTACTCGACCGCCTTTTGCAGTGCCTCCGCCGCCTTCGTATATTCCCGCTTCTCCGCATCCAGCAGCCCCAATCTCAAATACGCATCGCCCATCCGCGGATCAATCGCCATCGCTTTTTCCAACTGCTCCTCGCGCGCCGCGAAATCTTCCTCGCCCCGCCGCCGCTTCTCCAGCGCCACCGCGTAGTAGTAGTGCGCCAGCGCATTCCCCGGCGCTAATGCCACAAACCACCGGAACGCCTCCACCCACTCCTTCGGCTCGCTTTTCGCCACTTCCTGCACTTTCCCCAAAAACTCATAAGGTCGCGGGTCCGCCGGCTCCAGGTTGCTCGCCTCCAACAGCCACCGCGCGGCCTGTTCATTCAAGTCCTGCGCATAGGCCGTGGCGCCCATTCCCACTAGCATTCGAATGGACTTCGGAAATAACCGGTGCCCCTTCGCAAACACCTCCGCAGCCGGCGCGTACGCGTGATGCAGCAGCAATTCCGCTCCCCACCTGAACAGGTTCTCCTCGTTAGGCTCCATCTCCGCCGCGCGTTGATATTCCCGCACCGCATCGAGCGGCTGACCTTCCGCTTCCTTCACCTGCGCCAACAGCGAATGCAACTCCGCCCTATCCTGTCGCGCCAGCAAGGCCCTCACCGCCTGCTCGGCACGCTTCGAATCACCACTCTTCTGGTAAGTCACGGCAAGGGAATAGTTGGCATCGTAATCCTCCGGCTTCAGTCGAGTAGCTTGCTCGAGGTACGCAATGGCCTCGTTCGCCCGGCCCGCCTGCAACAGTTCCCTCCCCACCTGCAAATTCTCCGCAAAATCCCCGGCCGCAACTTTCGGCAACTCCCCAACGATTTCGCTTGCGCCGCCAGGTTTGTCTTCACCCTGAACTCTCGCTCCCAACGCTGCTGTCTCCTTCGCCAGCGCCTCTTTCGTTGGCAACGTAACATTCGACCCGTGCCCCCCCACATTGCTCGGATCCGTAACCCCGGCCACCGTGAATTGCGGCTCGTCCGAATACTCCATCGCCTGCCCCGCGGCCTTCCCCGCGGAATCACTCCTCTCCTCCGTCATCTGTAGGTTCACCAGCTTCGTTTCTCCCGCACCAATCGCAAACGGCCCTTCGGCCTTCCCCACAAATCCGCTCTTCTCGCTCCGCAGCATGTAGGTGCCCGCGCCTACTCCCGCAAACCGGAAATGCCCCGCGGCATCCGTCTGCGTGGACCGAGTCCGTCCCTCCACCTGGTCGTCCAGCGACACCTTCGCTCCAGTCAGCGGGCGCTTCTCCGCGTCGCGCACCAACCCCTCCACCTCGCCCCCGCCGCCCTGCGCCCAAACCAGCACGGGCGCTACAACCTGCGCGATCAGGCATGCGCACAGAATCCAGCCCGGCACCCGAAACGATTTGAGATGAAGTTTAGTCAAAACTTGTCATTCTGAGCGCATCCGATAGGGATGCCCGAAGAAACTCAACTGCGAGCGCTCCCACAAATTCTAGCCCAAAGGCCTTGTCGGAAAATTCCTAACAACGCGATTTTATCCGCCCGCCAAGCCCCCAGCAAATTACTGCGCCAGCCCTTCCAACTCTTTCTTCGCCTGCGCCTGCTCCGGATGCACTTTCAAAAGTTCCTGAAGCGTAGCCCGCGCCTTCTCCTTCTCTCCCTCGATCGCATACACCCGCGCCAAATTCAGGTACGCCTGCTCAAATTCCGGCGCCACCCGGATGCTCTCCGCAAAGCTCTTCTTCGCCTCTTCCGGCCGCCCCGTTCGCAAATACAGAATCCCCAGATTATTCAGCGCCTCCGGATAAGCTGGCCGCGCCGCCAGCGCTTTCTGCAAATACTCATACGCTCGCGCCGCATCATCTAACTGCGCATACACCATCCCCAAGCCGTAATTCGCTTCCGCATCCTCGGGACGCAAAGCCACCGCATGTTCCAACGCCTTCCGAGCGCTTTCCCACTCCTTCTTCTGCCGGTAAGCATTCCCCAGATTCTGCAACGCCACCACATAGTCCGGATTTTTCTCCAGTGCCTTCTGAAAATACCCGATGGCCTCGTCCGTTTTTCCCTCTCGCGCCGCTAACAACCCCAGATTGTTCCATGAATTCGACCAAGTGCCGGGATAGTTGGCTTCCGCCTGGATGGCGCGTTGAAAGCACTCACGCGCCTCTTTGCTTTTCTTCTGCTCCAAATACACGCTGCCCAGGCCATAAAGCGGCTCCGCGCCCCCAGGGTCTTCCTTCGCCGCCAGTTGAAAAAACGCCTCCGACTGTTCCAGGTACCCCCGCTCGTAAAACACCGCGCCAAACGAAAGATAATTCCGCCCAACCTCATAAGTTTCGCTGACTCCGGTGAAAGGCAGCCCCCGCGCCATCCGCTCCGCCGCAGTCTTCGGTATCCGCCGGAAATCCTCTTCCACCTGCTCCGCCCGCGGCGGTCCCTGGTAAATCTTGGCGATGTCCCCCTGAGCATCAATCAAAAAGCTAGTCGGCAGGCCCATATCTCGATGCCGGTCGAAAAGCCTCCCATAGAGAAGGTTGTACACTCCAACCACATCCTCTGGGGCGGCAACCACGGGAAACGCCCACAGGCCAACCGTGGACTCTCGTTGCTCCGCTCCACTCTTCTGCATTTCCCCAACATTCACCACCACCAACTGAAGTCCTTCCCTACTCCATTTTTCATTCACACTCTGCCATCGCCTTAACTCTGCGCCCCAATCCGCCATTTCATCGGTGCCGAAATACAGCAGCACCGGTTTCCCTCGCAATCCCGAAAGCATCCCTCCCGTTGTCTCGGCCCCGCTCACCCGAAAATCCGGTGCGGCCACCGGAACCACGAGCCAAGTCTCCACCTGCGTTGGCAGTTGCTCCGCCCCCTGTCCAGAAGAGCCTCCATTCGGCGCGACGCGCTTCGGCACCGCGGCAAAAGCCTCTTTCCGCACCACCGTCAAACCTTCGTCGATCCAAATCCGGTGATTCGCGGGCAAATCCTCAAACTTCTGCACTAACCCGCTTGGCCATCGCACAGTCGCTTTGACCGCTCCCGTTGCGTTCCCCAACCCAAAAAACAGCTCCTTGCTGTGCTGCGCCAAGAACCCCGAACCCGCCTGCACAAACCGGTCTTGCCTCCCGGCGTCCGTCTCGATCGTCACCACCGCCCCGATCGCATCGCGATTGCTCTTCGTCCCCTGCAAACGAAAGGCGATCGCTGGCGCCAGGTGTGGCATCACATTCTTCAAATAGCGCAACTGCGGTCCGCCGCGATTCTTCAGCACCACTTCCACCCGCCCATCCTGATCGAAATCCGCCAGCGCAAACGTCCGGCTGTCCTCCACAAAATCCATTCCGGCCACTCCGGATACATCCGCAAACGTTCCGTCGCCATTATTCAAATAACAAATGTTCCGCTCATAACCGCTCCAGGTCGCATCCGCCCGCACCAGTTCGTTCACCGCATTCCATCCCTGTTCGTAAGCTAAGCCCGGCTTCGCCCTCTCCGGCGAGTTGGCCACCACCTGCCGCCAGAAAAAACTGTTCAAGTCCTGCCGTTGCGGTCCGGAAATCATCCCATTCGCTATGTACAAATCCGGATACCCATCATGGTTCCAATCCCATGCATCGCTCGACCACGCCCACCGCCCCATCAGCGTCCCCGACCGCTGCCCCTCATCTTCAAATTTTGCGTCGCCGCGGTTGCGATACAAACAATTCCCCATCGCGTGACGCTGGTACAGCGCCCGCACCCCTTCGCTCGCGTTCTCCTGAAACTCCTTCTGCATCGCAATCCGCTGCCCCGCCGCCGTCCACATGTCCGCCACATACAGATCCTGCCGCCCATCCCGGTTGTAATCGAGCCAACTGACGCTCATCCCCGCCCCCACATCCTCCACCCCGGCTTCCCTCCCAATGTCCGTAAACGTCCCATTGCCGTTGTTCCGGTACAAATTCTTTCGCCCGAAATCGTTCACCACATACAAGTCCGGCCAGCCGTCTCCATTCACATCCGCCCAGCCGCAGCAAAAACTAAAACGCGTGTTGTTTTGATTGAGCCCGGCCTCCTTGGTGACATCGCGAAAACTTCCATCGCGATGGTTTCGCATCAAAAAATTCGGCGGCCCGTTTTCCGCCGCGTAATACGGCATCGGATATCTGTACTGATCCGCTCCCTGGTAATACGCATACAAGCAAAAATAAATGTCCAACCAGCCGTCGCGGTCGTAATCCGCAATCGCCGCTCCCGTAAACGTGCCCTGCGGCGGTTGCGCGAACGGAAACGCATTCGCTCGCAACCGGAATTTCCCGTTGCCCTCATTCAGAAACAACTGCGGGCCGCTCGCACGCACCACGATCAGATCCTGCCGGCCATCATTATCAATGTCCGCAAACAACGCGCACGCCGTGTTATCGAGAATCCCGGTGCCCGACGCCTCCGTGATGTCCTCAAACGTACCGTCCCCGCGGTTCCGGTACATCCGGTTCGGCAGCCCCGCCGGTTGGCAGATATACAAATCGTCAAATCCATCTCCATTCACGTCTCCCACCGCCACTCCGTTGTGCCCGTAAATATCAATCCCGCTCGCGCCGTCCAGGACCGTCCGCCAGTAATCCACGCCCCGCACGAATTGCGTCGCATACGAAGCGCAACCCGCAAATGCCTGCGCCGCCCCATCTTCGAAAATCGCCGCCTGGGACCGGCTCCGCTTTTCGTCCACATTCCGCCATCGTTGCAGCCGGACCTCACCGCCCGGACCAACCTCCCAATCCAAATCCAGATTCCCTATCCACTGCTCGCGATGAAATCCTTTTCCCTCACCGACAAATTCATACCGCACCCGCGTGTGCATCGCCGCCGGCTCATTCGGCGAGCCGCCCGCACTCGCCTCGCGGCAAAGCCCCGTCACCTGAAATTCCACGGTCCGCAGCCTTGAAAAAACTCCAACCGATGATCGCCAAGACGAAAGAAACGCCTCGCGTCCCAACAGCGGCCCTTCCACAAACTCCCCCTCCCACACCTGCAAAACTCCGTCTTCCCTCCCCCGCGGGTGCAACGTCGCCGTCGGAGAGGCCGCCGCAAAATCGCTTCCCATCACCCGCTCCAGCGCCCCTGTCTTCTGCGGCGATTCCCGCAATTCCGCGCTCCATTCCTGCAAAATCGCCGCGATCCGGTCATGTTGAATTTCGCTAGGAAAACGGTCGTACTCCGCCTGCACCTTCTTGAGCACGCTTTCGATCGCGCGAGGGGTTCGATACTGTGGATGAACGTGGAATTGCGCGGCAAGATGTGAATCTTGCGATATGCTTCCGGAACCGAAAAGCGGCAGCCCAAATCCGGATGGAAGAAATGCCAGCGCCGCGCCCTGGCCGTACTGAAGAAATTCGCGCCGGCTTAACCCGGCAAAACGCCGCTTCTTTCCCGGCTTGCTCAGAAAAATTCCTCCACGATTTGCGGCTTGAAGCCCGAATCTGCCAGCTGTCTCTAAGGCAAATTTCGGAAGGGCACGACTTCAGTCGTGCCAAAAAGAGCCCGACAATCTCGCGCGTTAGCCCCTTAGGTTTCGGGATTATTCAGCGCTCCCTCACCTGAGATGAGTTCTAGCATCGGGCCTCCCAAGCGTCAAGCTTCCTGCCACCATCCCGCAACTCTTCCTCGCCCGCTCTGTTTTGCAATTTCCCCTGTGCTACTCTTGCTTTTACGCTTCAATCAACCTTTATGCTCAAGGCTCTCTTCGCCACATTCCAACGCGCGTTCCCCTT
Organism: uncultured Acidobacteriota bacterium; assembly: GCA_963781995.1. Taxonomy (GTDB): domain Bacteria; phylum Acidobacteriota; class Terriglobia; order Acidiferrales; family UBA7541; genus Acidiferrum. Next base: position 1,498,366 of record CAWAHR010000002.1, read on the forward strand.
GCTGATTGCTCTATCCTTGCCCTCTTCGCTCGTTGCGCAAACTCCCAGCCACCGGCCGGCAAATTCCCAGGCCGAGTCCAGCCAATCCGCCGAGACCCACCTCGGCAATGGCTACGACGCCCTCCGCAGTGAACGCTATGAAGACGCCGCCCGCGAATTTCGCGCCGCGCTCGCCATCGACCCCACTCTCGTCATGCGCGCCCGTTTTCCCCTTGCTGTCGCCCTCTTCGAGCAGCGCAACTACCCCGCCTCCCGCGCCGAATTCGAAAGAGTCCGCCAGCAAGCCGGCGACCAACCTGGGCTTTTCTACTATCTCGGCAGAATCGATCAGGAAGAGCGCAACTACAAAGGCGCCATCGCGAACCTCTCCAAGGCCGCGGCCAAGCCGCCTTTTCCAGACACCGCCTTCTACCTTGGCCTCGCCTTTCTTAAACAGGGCGACGAGCCCAACGCCGAAAAGTGGCTAAAAGAAGCTATCCGCGTCAACCCTGACGATTCCCGCGCCTCCTACCAACTTGCCACACTCTATCGCAAGCAGGGTCGCACCGCCGAAGCCACGGAAACGTTTGCCCGCACCAAGCAGCAAAAAGCCTCCAGCGACAAACTCACTCAACTCAAAGTCGAATGCGACCAGGAACTAGCCCACGGCCTCACCGATAAAGCGCGTTCTCTCTGCGAACAGCTCAATGACCTCAACGACGCCGAAAAGCTCACCACCCTCGGCATTCTCTACGGCCAGCACGGCTTCCTCGAGGAAGCCCTCGCTCCATTCCGCCGCGCCGCGGAGCTTTCTCCCCGCTCCCCCATGATGCAATACAATCTCGCCTTCAATTATTTCCGGCTGGGCCGATTCACCGATGCACGCGCTCCTCTCGAAGAAGCCACGCGCCGCTGGCCCGACCTTTTCCCGCTCCGCTCCCTATATGGCAACGTCCTCTGGAAGCTCGGCGATACCCCGGGCGCTTACTCCGCCCTAACATATGCGCACAAACTTAATCCCGACGACCTACCCACCGCCCAACTCCTCTACCAATCCATCCTCATACTCGCCGATCAGTCCGAAAACAAATCGGCCACCACCGAAGCCCTCCGCTACTGGAAAGAAGCCTCCAAGCTCCAACCCGCGCAGCCCGAGCCTCACCATCGCCTTTCCCTCCTCTACGCCAAGACCGGCCAGGCGCAGCTTGCCCAGCGCGAACAGGCCGAAGCCGACCGCCTCGCCGCTCCGCCGGCAAACTAATCTCAGGCAATGTCGGTTGAACTTGTCTCGGTAAAAGTAAGGGAGGGCACTGCTTCAGCCGCGCCGAAAGCTGGATAAAATGCAGGGTTTTAGCCCCTGCCGTCTGACGCCCCGAATTCAGATGAAATTGGCTGGGAGACCTGGACTCGAACCAGGATAGCCAGATCCAGAGTCTGGAGTCCTACCAATTGGACGATCTCCCAGCCGAGGGAGGAAAATTGCATCCGGCACCGCAAGGCCATCCTTCACAGCGCCACTGCAACCTTTCTAGAGTAAAACGCCGCTCCACTCTCCGTCAACTCGCTCCTTGCGATGCTCCTTGCGAACCGCGATCCCCTCTATCCACGCAGAATCCCCCATGGAAATAGAAAAGGTTGCACCTCGTCTCTTCGCATGATAAGTTCCCTCCGCATATAGCTCTCGGACTGTGCAGGCCTGACTGCTTCTGCGTCAGCAAGCACCGCAAAGCGCTGTTTCGTTCGTCCATTGCACGCCCGGGTGACACGGGCAATACCCTTCGGTCCAAGGTCGGATATCGCAACACATTCCGGGGCAGAATTTCTGGGGGAAGACATGTTCAAGCCTCTCGCTATTCGCGTTAGATGCATCTTCTTTAGTTCCGTGGCAGTGTGGCTTGTCCTGCTGCTCCTCCCCGCGCTTGCTTGCCCGCAACAACCCGCTGGCGCCGGCGGCACCTCCAATGCCCCTTCCAGCAAACCAGATTCTCCAGAACCTAAACAGCAGGCTCCCTCAAACGCCTCCGGTGGAACCAGCAACTTCTTCATCGGCTATGTCACCAATCGCTCCATCTTCTTCCCCGACATCGCCACCAGTCCTGGCCCTCTCTCTGTCGGCGGCAAGTTCAAGATCTTCGTCAACCAGAGCATCTCCCCGGCCTACATCCTCGCCGCCGGGGTGAGCGGCGCTGTAAATCAGGCCACCAACACCCCGGGTGCCACCGGTCAGGGCTGGGACGCCTACGGCACGCGTGTTGGCTACGCCATGGGCAGAGCCTCTTCCAGTTCGTTCTTTGGCACATTTTTGTTCGCTTCCATCCTTCGGCAGGACCCGCGCTTCTTTCCGCAAAGTCACCCCAGCCTTGGCCGTGCCATCAAATATTCGGCCGTGCGCTTGGTAGTCACTCGCAACGATTCCGGCAAGGATGTCTTCAACTCTTCTGGCTTGTTGGGACCCCTGGCGGCGGAGGCCCTCGCCAATGTCTATCTTCCCCGCTCCGAGCAGACCGGGGCGCGTTCCATGGAGCGCTATGGCACCGACCTCGCCTGGCGTTTCGCGGCCAACATGTTCAAGGAATACTGGCCCACCGTCTTTCGTAGCATGCATTTGCAGGCCCTCAAAGTCGTTCCCAACCCTGGCAGCGTCTCGCAACCCTGACCGAATCTCTCCTGAAGCAGAACACCCCGTCATCCTGTAACGCTGGGTCTCTCTTCTCTGCGCCCGCGGCCTGCCCTGAGCGAAGCCGAAGGTTGCTCATCCTCTGCGAGCTCGGTGTGAGATATTCTTCCCCCTTCAATCCCACCACACCAAACATCACGCCTTCACCGCGCCAATACCTATTCCTTTTCCAACTCCTTTCGTGCGGCCCTCAACTCCGTCATCTGCTCTTCCCCCAACTTCGGATACGCCAGATTCAAGCTCGCCAGCGCATCCACAATGGTGTTCACCACCAGCAATCTGCTGAACCACTTGTTATCCGCCGGCACCACCACCCACGGCGCGTGTTCCGTCGCCGTGTTTCGGATCATCTTTTCATACGCGTTCATGTAGTCATCCCAATATTTCCGCTCCTTCACATCCGCCGCGGAAAATTTCCAGTTCTTTTCCGGATGGTCCAGCCGTTCCAGAAACCTCCTTTTCTGCTCCTTCCGGGAAAGATTGAGGAAAAACTTCCGTATGGCGATCCCGTTCCCCGTCAAGTACCGCTCAAACGCGTTGATATCTTGGTAGCGGCTTTTCCAGATGTGATTTTCGCGAAGCTCCTTCGGAATCCGCTGCTTCTCCAGCAATTCCGGATGTACTCGGACCACCAGCACCTCTTCATAATACGAGCGGTTGAAAATCCCTATCTTCCCCCGCCGCGGAAGGCATCGGTTCGTCCGCCACAAAAAATCATGTTCCATTTCCTCGCTGGATGGCGACCTGAACGAGAACACCTCCACTCCTTGCGGGTTCACCCCGGACATGACGTGCTTGATCGTGCTGTCCTTCCCCGCCGCATCCATGGCCTGAAAAATCAGCAGCAGCCCCCAGTTGCTTTGCGCGTACAGCTTGTCCTGCATCTCGCTCAGCAACAGCACTCCTTCTTCCAGCAATCTCTTGGCTTCCGGCTTGTCTCCAGACTTGAGTCCATGCGTGTCCCCCGGGTCGTGATCCTTCAGCCGGAACTCATCGCCCGAAGTCACAACATACGGCTCGATGAAATCGTGAACCTGTTTCGCCTTTATCTTTTCCATCTGCGCTCCTGAAAATCTCTCGATACTCAGCGGTCAGCCAGCGGATCGCTCCAACTGCCGCATCATGGCACTCCCGCAAGCCCGCATTCAAGTCAGGCGTAACGGCCACCTTCAGGTTGCCCAACTCGCATGTATTTGCCCACGCATCCCAGGCCTGCCTTCCCCAAATCCCGCAAATTCTACGTTTGCTGCCCACAGGACGTGTTACGGTGTCACAGGATTTCGGGTACCCCCTACCTAGAGACTTCCAGAAAATCTATGCTTGAAACCAAAGTTCATTCGGAAGTATCGCTGCCTCTCGCGGCCTTCCCGAAGAGCGACGCCTCCCTCGCCTTGGTTGCATTCCCGGCATCACCGGGCGCCTCTATCAGCAGTTCGCGGTCACCATCGCCGTTTCCGTCATAATCTCTGCCTTCAACGCGATCACCTTGAGCCCCGCCCTCTCCGCTCTGCTCCTCCGGAAGAAAACCGGGGCGCGCGGCCCGCTCGGCAAGTTCTTCACCTGGTTCAATCGCATGTTTACCTCGGCCACCAATGACTACGCCAAGGTCTGCCACCTGTCCATAATGTTGAGCGGCTTCTCGATTACCTACAGCACATTTTTCTGGGTCTCCTTCGCCCCGTGGCACGAGCGCACCACCGAAGACACCCAGTACATCAACCTGATCCTCCATTTGAATGATGTCCTCGGCAAGCTCCCCGAGGGTGTCACCATCCCTATTTCCCCACCCGCCATCCCGGGTGTCGGCGTTTCCGGCGGAGTCACCAGCACCCTCGAAAACCGCGGCGGCCACGACGTCGAATTTCTTGCCGCCAACACCACTAAATTCCTGGAAGCCGCCGCAAACGCCCAGAAATTTCTCGCATTTTCCCCATCACGCTTCCCTCGATTCCCCAGATCTATGTCGCGGTCGACCGCGGCAAAGCTCTTACTCAAGGTGTCCAGCTCAAGGACGTCTACGGCGCTCTCCAGGCCTTCATGGGCGGCGGCTGGAACCTCTCCGACTCCGACTGGAAAAAGCACACCATCACCCCCGCAGCCACCCACCGCTAACAACCCACTCTCTTCAGTCCTCTACTCTTGGGTTCTCCGTGCCCTCTGTGTTCTTTCTCTGCGAACTCTGTGTGAAATCTTGCTTCTTTCTTCAATTCTGATTCGAACCAATCTCCCGCATTCTCCCGCCCTCAATCGCGTACTCCACCCCGCCCCACGTCACCCGGTTCGAAACAAATCCGGCAATCCAAACTACAAAATGAATCGCGTCCCGCAGCGGCACCAGCCACAATCTCCGCCGCAACACTTCATCCCTTACGCCCCATACTCCCACCACCCAAGCCATCGCCAGCCGGAGCACCACATAAGCTCCCAAATAAGCCGCCCCAATCCACGCTGCCGGCGCCGAGACGCACGCCAGCGCGCACAGCGGCAATCCATGCGTAAACAACAATCCGGTAAACGACGCCGGCCGAACCAGGCGCACTGTCCGCGCCCAGCGCACCTGATGCTCCCAAAAACTCTTCAACGTCTGCGCCGGATACATCGTCCACACCAATTCCCGCGACAGCAGCACCTTGCCGCCTGCCCTATCCACCCGGTTCCCAATCTCGTAATCGTCGGCCAGCAAATCCGCCAGCGCCTCATATCCCCCGATTTTTTCGAGCCACGCTTTCGTGGTGGCCACCGAAGCGCCGAGCGCAAACGTCACGCGCCCCGGCAGATTCGCCACCAGTGCTCCGGCGAAAAAATCGCTGGCCGCTCCCACCGCCTCCACTTCCGCCCAGAAATTCTTCTCCACCACCCCGCGATAAAAGCAGCTCACCACCCCCACCCCAGCATCCGCAAACGGCACCACCACTTCCCGCAGATACTCCGGTCCCACCCGTACATCGCCGTCGCTCTGCACCAGGATTTCGTGCTGCGCCTGTTTGGTCAGCAAGACCAAATTACTCACCTTGCGGTTCGATCCCACGCGCTCCGCGCCCGCATAAATCCGGATCTTCCGCTCCGGGAACTCCCGTATCACCCGCTCGATCACCGCCACCGCCGGATCGCTCATCTCATTCACGCAAAACAATATCTCGTACTCGGGATAATTCTGCGTGCAATAGCTCCTGAAATTCTCATACGAAGCGAAGTCCACCCCGCGCACCGGCTTCAGCAAACTCACTGCCGGGGCAAATTCCGGCAATCGCCGCGCGCGTTCGCGCCCGAAAAACCGCAACGCAGCAATAATCGCAACGATGTAATAAGCCAGCGGCGCAATCGCCAGAACAAGTACGGCAATACGCCAGATTGGGAGTTGAGTCATTTCTTAAAATTTGATCGACAATATCTTCAACGCTCGGTGCCGCAGAATCTTCGGGGCCGTCTCCTGCAACCAGCTGTCATCTTCGGCTATCCGATGAGGATAGCCGAAGGACCTCAACGTCACATATTGCCTGAAAAATTTCCGCCAGAGAAACCTCGTTCAGCCTCCCGCCTAAGGGTTCCCAGCATTCTTCCGCAATACCATCCGCTCGCCCTGCAATTCAAACTTGCTGCTCCGCCACGCGATCTTCGTGCCCCAAAAGCTCCGGCACCACACCACAAATCCCAGAAAATCTCGCGTGGGATAAAGCCAAATTCTTCGCAACAAATCCCGGTCTCTCAGCGCCACCCAGCCCACTGCGAATGCCTCGATCAACCGGTTGATCACCGCCCAGCCCAGCAGCGCCCCGCCCAAAAACCAATTCCCCAGCAGGCCCGCCGCCAGCAATCCCAGAATCCCAAACGGCATCGCAAAAATCAGTCCCATGCCCAAATATCCTTTTGGACGGCAGTATCTCTCCGTGACCCTCCATCGTAACTGGTTCTCCCACATCTTCCGGAACGTGCTCTGGTTCACGATGTGGTCGATCACGTGGCCGGAGAGGACCACCGTGTGTCCGGCCTTCGCGATCAAATTCCCCAGGATGAAATCGTTCGCCGAATAATCGTAAAACCTTTCGTACCCGCCGACCTCTTCCAGCGCTTCCCGTCGAACTGCTATCGTCGGCCCCAGCCCAAACTTCATCCCTTCCAGCAGATTCGCCACCAGCACGCCCGCCGGTTCTTCCACCGACATCAGCATCGCCGTCTGATTCGACCAGAAATCTCCCACATTCTTCCCGCGGTATAGGCAGGTGCTCATCGCCACGCCCGGCTTCAGCAGCGGCGCCACCACTTCCCGCAAGTAATTCCCCGCCACTTCCACGTCGCTGTCCGACGCCACGATCACCCCATGCTTCGCCTCTTGCGCCAGACAGTGAAGCGAATATGTCTGCGGATTCGGCCACGGCGGCACGCCATGCACGATAATCCGGCTGGTCACCTGCGGATACCGCGCGCTCACCTCCCGCACCACCGCCAGCGCCGCATCCTGCTCCGTGTCCGCCCCAAACAAAATTTCAAACCGCGGATAATCCTGCCGGAAAAAACCCTCAATGTTTTCCCGAAGCTGCGGCTCCAGCCCATGCACCGGCTTGATCACCGACGCCCCTGGCAAGCTCGCATCCGCCATCGGCGGGTTCAGTAACTTCCGCGAATCCGCACGAAACTTCGCCACCCCCGCCAGCACCAATCCCAAATACACCGTGGAACTCAATGTCCCGAGCAGCGCTACACCCAACAAAATGTACCCGACAATCAGCAAACCAATCCGCCTTTGTAGCGGCCGCCTTCCGAGGCGGGCGCCTTCTGCCGCGCTAACTCGATTCCTCCGTGAAAATCCCTACGCCCCCTGCCCCGCATACAACAATCTCGCATCCCGGATCAGCGCGTTCATCGACTCCCGCAGCGCTTCCCGCGAATTCCTCTTATTCTGCCAGCCCAGCCCGCGAATCCGTTCCGTATTCAATCGGACCACCGCCACGTCGCCCTTCCATCCGCGCTCCCCGCCGGTAAACTCAAACTTCACCTTCTCCCGCGCAAGGCCCACACACTCCACCGCCAGCTCCGCAATCTCTCTCACCGTTATGTAATCGCCTGTAGCCACGTTGTAGGTCTGAAATCTCTGCTTCGTCTTCTCATGCGCGGTCAATACCCCCGCAATCACGTCCTCCACATAAATGTACGACTTGCTCTGCCCGCCATCTCCCAGTATCCGCAGCCGTTCCGGCTCTTTCCGCAACGAGCGCACAAAATCGAAGCCAACTCCGTGTGTCTGCCGCGGCCCCACCACATTTCCAAACCGGAAAACGCATGCCGTCATCTCGAACATGTGGCAATACGAACTGATCAGCACCTCGCCCGCCAGCTTGCTTGCCCCATACGTCGAAATCGGCACCAGCGGCCCGTAATCCTCGCCCGCTTCCGTCATTCCCAAATCCCCATAAACGCCGCTCCCCGACGCGTACAAAATCCGCTTCGCCGAAGTCAGCCGCATCGCCTCCAGCACCCGCTCCGTCAGATACGTCCCTTCGCGAAAATCAATGTCCGGCTCCGTCGCCGCCCGCGCAATGTCTGGATTCGAAGCCAAATGAATCACCACGTCGCTGCCATCCATGGCCCGTTTCAGCGTCTCCAGGTCCTTCACGTCGCCCTTCGCAAACTTAAATTTCGGATTGCCCAAATGCTTGGCAAAATGCCATTCCCGCCCGGAACTCAGGTTGTCATAAATCGTCACCCCCGCAACCCCATCCCGCGCCAGCAGCACGTCCGTAAAATGCGAGCCAATAAATCCCGCCCCGCCCACAATAAAAAAACGACCTATCCCCATATTCTTCTCCATGCTCTCTGCTTGCCCTGAACGTAGTTGAAGGGTGCGCTTCCCTCTGTGTACTCTGTGTTAAAATCCCGCTCTTCATCCGAGCCGTTTGCGGTCCCTGATCGCATGATTTGTCGGCCAGGTATGCTCTGAAGCCCGCCTGTCGAAAAAGAAATTTCTCATCACTCGGGATATAAATTAATGATAGTCGAACCCCTCTCTACCGTCGACCTCAAAACCCTCCGAATTTTCCCTGGGCATGCTTAAATAGAAGAAAGAATCCTGGAGCAGAACGCTTGTCCGAATCACACAATTCGCCGCAACTTGCCCGCGTTCTCATCACCGGTGGCAGCCGCGGCATCGGCTTCGAAGTCGCCCGCGATCTCGCCGCCTCCGGCCACCGCCTCTGGCTGGCGGCCACCACCGAACAAATCCACCAAGTCGCCAGCCAACTCGGCCCCGAGCATCGCGCCTCTCGCGTTGACGTCGCCAACCCCAACTCCATCGCCTCCCTCTTCAGCGAAATTCGCCGCGAGTGGCAGGGTCTCGATGCCGTTCTCCACGCCGCCGCCGAACTTGGCCAAACCGGCAATTTCTGGCAGCTCGACCCGGAAAAATTTGCTCACACCCTGCGCCTCAATTCCGCCGGCGCCTTCTTCATCGCCAAAGCTTTTGTCCAGATCTGGCTCGACACCTCTCTTCCCAATCCGCCACACCGCGGCAAAATCATCCTTTTCTCCGGCGGCGGCGCCGCCTACGGCTATCCGCAATTTCTTCCCTACGGCACTTCCAAAGCCGCCGCGGTCCGCATGTGTGAAACCATGTCCATGGAACTCGACGCCGCCCACCTACCCATCGACATCAACATCATTGCCCCAGGCGCAAACGAAACCTCCATGCTCGCTGCCGTTCGCGCCGCGGGTGGCGAAGTCCGCACCGTGGTTCCTTTCTCCAAGCCCATCGCCCTCTGCCGCTGGCTCCTTTCCTCCGCTTCCGACGGAATCTCCGGACGTTTCATTCACGTCAACGATCCTTATCCAACACTCTCGCCCGGCTCTCTCGGCCCGGAAACTCTCAAACTGAGGCGCATCGATCTATGAGACTTCTCGTCATTGGTTCCGGCCTGATTGGCGCGCAGCGCATTCAAGCCCTCACAAAACTTTCCGCCGTTTCCGAAATCGTCGTCTTCGATCCAAGACTTCCTGAAGGCACAAAAGTCTCTGCCAAGGCCGAAGCCGTCAACGAACTCTCCGCCTTTGCCAACAAATACGATGCCGCTGTCGTCGCCACTCCGCACGACACCGCCGTCGAACTCCTTCCCAAGGTCTTCCCGTTGGCTCCTTCCGTCCTAGTGGAAAAGCCGCTCGGCCGCACCTCCGCCGAAGCGGAACACCTCATCGCCGCTGCCAAACGATCCGGCAGCCGCGTCTTCGCCGGTCTCAACTACCGCTTCCTCAAAAATGTTCAGCAACTCCGTAAACTCCTCTTGTCCGGCGAATACGGCCGGGTGCTCGGTGTGGACGCCGTCCTCTCCCACGGCGCGCAACCCGGCTACGAACAAAGCTGGAAGACCGATCCGATTCGCTGCGGTGGCGGCGTCTGCATCGACCCAGGCATCCATCTCTTTGACCTTCTCTGCTGGCTTTTCGGCGGAGCCGAACTGGTCGCCGGCCATCTCAGCCGTCAATTTTGGCCCATCCAGGTTGAGGATCACGCCAGCCTCGTTCTCACTTTCCCCGGCGGCGCTGCTGCAAATCTGTATCTCTCTCTCTCCAGTTGGCAATCCCGCATGGAAATCACCGTCGAAACCGAAAAGGCTCAATTCCTCCTCCGCGGCCGCGGCAAGTTCTACGGTTCGCAGCGCCTCACCATGGCCGCCAAATGGCCCTGGCTGCAGCCCGACCAGCCCCGCGAAACCCTGTTTGACTATGGAATGGAAGATGTCTCCCTGCAGCAGGAGACCGAGGACTTTATCGCTGCAGCCACCGGCACGAAAACAAATCTGACGATCGCCACTTCCGACGACGCGCTCCGCGCCATGCGCATCGTCGACGCTTGTTACAACAATCTTATTCGAAACTTCAAATAGCTCTTGGGCGACTGCGAAGTGTGTGGAGTCGAATAAGCCGCCACTGTAGCGCCGCCATCTTGGCGGCAAGCGTGCTGGCCGGGAGGATGCCGGCGCTACGAACCTAGATCCAATCCCCTAACGAGTCTTCGCTTTCCGCACCGTCTCCGCCACGCCGAGCGTATATCCCGCCTTCGCCGCGTCGTTGTGAAACATCTCCACCGTCTCCAGCGAAAAATCCCTCAAATCTTTTCCCACCAGCTTCAGCTTCGTCAGAATGTCGTTCGTCACCGTAATTATGTGGCAGCCGATCTCATCCGCCTGAAATATATTCAAAAGCTCCCGCGGACTCGCCCAGATCAATTCCGTCCGCGGATTTCCCCGCAAAATCTCCACGGCCTCCCGCATCATCGGCACCGGGTCGCGCCCCGTGTCCGCCACCCGCCCCGCAAATACCGACACGTTCGAGGCCGCCCCTCCATCGAGCGCCTTACCCACCTCGCGCACCTGCTCCAGCGTCATCATCGCCGTCACATTCACCTGAATTCCCTCGTGGCTCAGCCGCCGGATCAGTCCATACATCGGCTCTCGCTTCGTGTTCGTCACCGGAATCTTCACGTACACGTTCTTCGCCCAGCCCGCAATGTGTTTCGCCTGCGCCTCCATCGTCGCCTCATCGTCCGCAAACACTTCGAACGACACCGGCCGGTCCTTAATGCTCTTCAAGACTTCACCGGCAAACTCCTCATAATCCGGCACTCCCGCCTTGCGCATCAGCGTCGGGTTGGTAGTAAACCCCTTGATGTATGGCAGCCGGCTCAGCTCCAGAATCCCCGCCAGGTCCGCGCCGTCCCCAAATATCTTCACCTTCAATTCGGAAACCGCCTTCATTGCGCCACTCCCCTGCGGCTGGCCTGCAGAATCCAATCCGCCGCTTCTTTCAACGAATGTACCCGCGCATCCGCAGGCCTCGCAGGCTGCCTCTCCTCATACCCGCCGTCTATAAAAATCGTCCGGCATCCCGCGTTCTGTCCCGCTTCCACGTCCCGCCACCGGTCCCCCACCATGAAACTCTCCGCCAAATCCACGTTGTATTTCCGCGCGCCCTCCAGGATCATCCCCGGCTTTGGCTTCCGGCAATCGCAGCCGTCCCCGTCCTTGTGGTAGCACACAAAAATTTCGTCCACCGGCAATTCCGACGCCATCTTCCGGTTGATCTCCTCCACCGTAGTGCGCGTCGTCTTTCCCTTCGCCACGTCCGGCTGGTTCGTCACCACCAGCAATTTGAATCCCTGCGCCTTCAGTTCGCCCAGCGCCTTCGCCGCTCCCGGAGCCAACTCCAACTCCTCCAGATCTGCCGGTGAATACGGTTTTCCATCCCTCACCAGCGCGAGATTCAGCACCCCGTCACGGTCCAGAAACACTGCCCGGTTCTTCACCGCGTCCCCGCCGTCGATTCCCACTTCGTCTGCTCCACTTTCACCGCCGGATGAGACACCAGCAAATGCCACACCACCGCCTGAAATGCTTCCGAGTGCGGCGTCACATGCGCCGGATTCACCACCGGAATCAAAACGCAGGCGTCGGCAACTTTCGCCGTGTACCCTCCATCTCTCCCCACTACCCCGATAACCTTCGCGCCCACCGATTTCGCCAGCTTCAACGCCGCCACCAGGTTCGGACTCACGTTGCGCTCCACGTCGCCGCCACCCACGGAAAACACCAGCACCGCATCCCGCGCCGCCAGTTTGCTGGTCTTCAGCCAACTCTCAAAAACAGTAGCCCAGCCTTCATCATTCGTCCGTGCCGTCAGTTCCGACACATTGTCCGTCGGCGCGTACGCCTCAATCCCCGCAATCTTCCGGAAATCGTTCACCGCGTGCGACGCATTCGCCGCGCTCCCGCCCACACCCAAAATAAACAGCCTTCCGCCCGTCGCGCGCAACTCCCCAATCATATTCGCGGCCTCTTCTAGACTACCGCGATCCAGCCGCGCCACAATTTCGGCGGCCTCGGCCAAAAACTTTTCCGCGAACGTCCCTTCTCCGCTCATGCCTTCTCCACTCCCTGCGACGCAATGAACCGAGCCGTCTCTTCCAGTCCCTCGGGCGATCCAATCTCGTAAAATCTCTGTTTTATCTCCATCCCCGCAAGTTCTCCATCCGCCAGAATCTTTCCGTATAAATCCGCCAGATCAAATGGCTGGTCAGCCGGCACCTGCTCAAACGCCTTCGCCATGAACGCCCCCAATCCATAATCAATAAACTTCATCCGCGGCGTCCGTGCTTTCTTGTTGTACGCCAAAATCCGTCCCTCTTCGAACTCCACGTTGCTCGTATCCCACTGCCCTTCGTTTCGGAACACCGTCATCAGCGCCAGCTTCCGCGACTCCTCAAATTCTCGCGCCACTCCCGTGTAATCGCACAACAGATACGAATCTCCATACAGCGTCAAAAACGCACGACCCAGCACCGGCAGCGCCCTCTTCAGCGCACCAGCGGTCCCCAGCAGCGCCGGCCCATCAAACGAATAATGCACATCCAACCCAAACGCGTGCCCATCCTTCACCACCGCCCGCACCATCTCGCCCAAAAATCCCACGCACAACACCACTTGCAAAACTCCGTTGGCCTTTAGCAATCGCAACTGATGCGCAATGAAAGGCTCCCCGTTCACTTCCAGCAGCGACTTAGGAATCTTCTCCGTCGCCGGCCGCAGCCTCGTCGCCAATCCCCCCGCAAGTATCGCCACCGGCAGCATCCATCCCCCGCGTCTACTTCTTCTCTTTCTCGGCGCCTCTGCGTCTCGGCGTTAAGCTCTTCTCTTTAGGAGTGCGCCACGATAGTCGTTCCCCCAAAATCAAACTGCAGCCGCACCTCTCGCAAGCCCGCCCCCCGCATCGCTTCCCGCACCCGCGTTTTCTCTTCCGTATACAGCAGCAAAAATCCCCCGCCGCCTGCCCCCACAATCTTTCCGCCCAGCGCCCCATTCTTCCGCGCCAGCTCATACAACTGATCGATCGGCCCGTTGCTCATTCCCGGCGACCGCTTCTTCTTATGCTCCCAATGCACGCCCATCAACTCCGCAAACTTTCGCAAGTCGCCCTTAACCAGCGCGTCGCGGCTCTCCAACCCAAGCTGTTTCGTGAAATGCAGGTTCTCCAGCATCTCCCCCGCATTTTCCTTGCTCTTCGCATCCTGGTCCCGCAGGATTTCCGAAGCCGACCGCGCCGTCCCCGTAAAAAAAAGCAGTAAATTATCTTCCAGGTTCGCCAGCGTCTCCGAGGCCAAGTTCAGCGGCTCTACCTTCACGCCACCGCTCGGCTCAAACGCAAAGCTGGTAATCCCCCCAAACGCCGCTATGTACTGATCCTGCTTCCCCACCGGCTCTTTCAAAATATCGATCTCGATGTGGCAAGCCTGCTCCGCCAGCTCCTGCGGCGATACAAATCTCCGTTTCACCGCGTGCAGCGCACTCAGCAGCGCCGTCGTGAAACTTCCCGACGATCCCAGCCCCGTCCCCGCCGGTATATCCGAATGGCTCACAATTTCCAGGTACGGTCCGGTCACCCCGGCCAGCTTCATCGCCTCGCGGATGATTGGGTGACGAATCTCCTCCACCCGCTCCACCTCTTCCATCTTCGAATATTTCAAATTGATTTTCGGCCAGAATCCCTCGCTGATGGTGATGTACACATACCTCGTAATCGCCGCCGACACCACAAATCCCGTATGTCTTGTGTAATACGACGGCAGATCCGTGCCGCCTCCGCCCAGCGAAATCCTCATCGGGCTGCGCACAATAATCACACCCAGGCTCCCTTGTCCCTCTTCATTCCTTCACCCGACTTCCTCACTTCGGATTGCCGCGCGTCGAGCCACCCTGGATTGCCACAACTTCTCCCGGCATTCCGCGGCTCCACTTTTGCTGCACGGCGAGGTTCTAAATCCTAGAATACCATGCCGCCTAGCCGACTCCTGACTCTTCTCTGCGAACTCTGCTCGCCCTGAGCGCATTTTGCGAAGGGCGCCCCGTGTGTTATAAATCCCCTCTTTTTCTACCGCATCTCAGCGAACTCCGCGTCTCTGCGTTGGATTCTTCCTCTCTTCTCCGTCTCCTGCTGAAACCGCATGCTAAACTAATCTTTTGCATTCACAGGCGTTTTCGCGCCGGTACACCTCTCTGGGGATTTCATTCGAAATGATTCGTTCCGTCGGACAACGCACCTGGCCCTCGCTCGTCATCCTCACCCTCTTGTGGCTCGCCGTCTTCGGTCCCGGCCTCTTCTCTCCGCCGCTCATGGACGACGTCGACGCCTCTCACGCCGACGCCGGACGCGAAATCCTCGTTCGCCACGACTGGGTCACCCTCCACGAAAACAACATTCGCTACCTCGAAAAGGCCCCGCTCCCCTATTGGGGCACCGCCGCCGCCATCAAGCTCTTCGGCGTTCACGCCTGGAGCGCCCGCCTCTCTCTCCACCTCAGCGTCCTACTCCTGGCGATCCTCCTCTATTTCTTCGGCCGCCGCTTCCTCACCCCGCAATCCGGCTTTTGGGCCGCCGTCGTTTTTCTCGCCTCCTGCGGTCCTTATCTCTTCACCCGCATCCTCATCCCCGACGTCACCGTCGGCCTCTGGATCGGCCTCGCTCTCTATTTCTTCCTCGATGGCTGGCAATCCGAAAATCCCTCCCTTCTTTCCTGCTGGGCCATCGCCACTGTCATCGCCCTCAACCTCCTCACCAAGGGCCTCATCGGCATCGTCTTCCCCTGCGCCATCATCTTCGTCTTCCTGCTCCTCGCTCGCGACCTGCGCCATCTCCTGAAAATGCACCTCTTCTCCAGCACTCTCGTCTTTCTTCTGATCGCCGCTCCCTGGCACATCCTCGCCGCCCTCCGCAATCCGCCCGCCGGGCAGGCCAAGGGTTTCCTCTGGTTTTATTTCGTCAACGAACAGTTCCTCCGCTATCTCGGTAAGCGCTATCCCGTCGACTACGACACCGTTCCTCTCCTTCTCTTCTACGGCCTGATCTTTCTCTGGTTCCTTCCCTGGAGTTCGTTCCTTCCCCAGGCCCTGGCCCAGATTCGCCTGCGCCTCTCCCGCGTCGCCGGAGTCCGCCGCTTCCCCGAAGCCGTTCTCCTGCTACTGTTCTGCTGGCCCTCCGTCATCCTTCTCTTCTTCAGCTTCTCCACCCGCCAGGAATACTATCTCGCCCCCGGTCTCCCCGGCCTGGCCCTGCTGCTAGGCCACTGGCTCGCCGGCGAAGCCGAAGCGCCGATAGGCTCGCCCATCGCCCGTGCAGGCCGCCGCTCTGCGACCGTCCTTCTAGTCGTCGGCCTGCTCATCGCCGCCATCACCGGTACTCTCGCCATAACTTCGCATACCCCGGCCGCAAACCTCGAGCTCTTCGACCTGCTCAGCAAGAATCCGAATCTCTACGCCCTGTCCCTCGGCCATTTTCTTGATCTCACGGGTGACGCCATGGGCTTCTTCCGCGCTCCCCTCGCCGGCACCGCAATCGCTTTCTTCTTCGGCACCCTGCTCAACTGGTTCTTCCGCCGCCGCGGCAATTCCCGCGCCGCCAACTGGGCTCTCACTGCCATGATGATCCTCTTCCTCGAGTGCGCCCACATCTCCCTCGGCGTCTTCTATCCCATCCTCGGCTCCGAGCAGTTCGCCGCCGCCCTCCAGCCGCTTCTCAGGCCCGGCGAAAAGATCGTTATGGAAGGTGAATACGCCAACGCCTCCTCCGTCCGTTTCTACACCGGCCAGCAAATCTACGTCCTCAACGGCCGCGTCAACGGCCTCTGGTACGGCTCGCTCTTCCCCGACTCCCCGCCCATCTTCTTCGACGATGCGCAATTCGCCCAACTCTGGGCCGGCCCGACTCGCGTCTACCTGATCACCCGCGATGAAAAGAAAAAAGCCACGCTAGCCAGCGTGGCTCCCGTCTACCCCATAACCCAATCCGGCGGCCGCTACGTCCTCTCCAACCGCCCCTGACCATTAGAATTCCATAATTCCCTTTGATTGTGTTCCGGCACGAGCGCGGGAGGCGCGAAAGACATCAGCCCAGCACGCCTGCCCTGAGCGGAGCCGAAGGGTGAGTGCTGGGAGCTCCCAACCGAGAGCAACTCAGCCTCGGAGGGGCGACAGCCCTCGCGATCCGCCCAGCCGCCACCCTGATTCATTCGAGAGAGATGCTCAATTGGCGGACGCTCAATGACCGCCGGTACGCAATACGATCGCTACGCCCACAATGACCAAAGTCACGCCCATCCAACGTTTGAACGACACATCTTCCTTCAACAAATACTTCGCCCCAAACGTCCCCACAATATAGTTGGACGCCGAAGCCGGAATCACCACGCTGACCGGCGCCCACGAAAACAGAATCAGTAACGAATAAAAAGACACTGCCAGCAGCGGGATCGCCACCCAAAGCCAACGGTTCCGTGCCGCGGCCCACACAAACCGCAGCAACGCCATCGGCCGGAAACTCTCCGGCTCCCCCACCTTTTTCATGCCATAGGACATCGCCAGCTCGCCGCCGGTATTGCACAGCACAAAAAAGATCAGCATGGGAATCACTCGGGTCATGAGGGCAACACCCCGATATTGGTAGTATTTGGCTTGGTCTGCCCGACCAGCAGCACTCCCGCGCAGATCAGCGCGACGCCAATCCACCTCTGCACTGACACAGCCTCGTGGAAGACCACAATCGCCAGCCCCGTTTGCACCGCGTAACCAAACGCTCCCGCGGGCATCACGAAGCTGTAATCCGCCCAGCTCACCGCCGTCATGTAACAAAGCGTAAACCCAATCAGGAAAAGAATCCCGATCCAGATGCTCGCATTCTGGATGGTCATCCACAAGGCATGCTGCAGGCCCTGAACGGAAATCACCACCGTTCCGATCTGCTTCATCCCCCGCGCCAGCATCAGGTCGCCGGTATTAGCGCACACCACCATCAGCAAGACCATTACCAGCGTCTTGAATCGCAGCATATGCTCGTGACTCATTCTTTGGAGTTAGCCCACACTTTTGGAAAGGCTTGATTCTGCAATCGCAAATTCTAATCTACAATTTGTCATCCTGAGCCTATCCGCCGAGGATAGGCGAAGGATCTCACCTTCGGCATCAAGCACATCCTTGAAGCGCCCGAGTGCCTGAATATCTCGACCAGCCAGGACTACTAATCGTTGCCGCTGGCTGACGAGCTTCCACCCACCGCAACCATCGCCTTCGGCGCGTCGCCGCCCTGCTGCACCCACTTCAGCCGCTCCGCGCGCAACCTCAGGAAATCCGTGGCTTCGTGATACAACCGCTTGCGCTCGTGGCTGTCCCACAACGCTTCCTTCACGATCCGCCACACCACCTTCGGGCGGAAATAATAGTCGTCGTAGAACCGCGTCACCCCTGCCATCATCTCCGCCTTCGAGAGATGCGGGAACTCAATGTGCGGCAACTGGTGGCCGCCCTGATCCGCCAGCGCCTCCACTCGCAGAAAGCCTTCCTTGGACATCTGCTCGTGCAGCTCGGTTCCCGGCATGGCGTGTGCCAGCGAAACCTGGATCGTTTCGCAATCCAGTTCCTTGGCAAAATCAATGGTCTTGTTGATGGTCTCTTTCGTTTCGCCCGGCAATCCAATAATAAAGTCGCCGTGCACCTTGATGCCGACCTTCCGGCAGTTCTTCATGAATTCACGCGCCATCTCAATCGTCGCGCCCTTCTTGATGTTCTTCAGGATCTGCGCGTCGCCGGACTCAAAGCCCACGATAAACAAGCGCGCCCCGCCGTCCGCCATCGCCTTCAGCTCTTCATACTTGCTGTGGCAACGCGCCGTGCACGACCACTGAAATTTCAGCGGCTTGAACTTCTGGCTCATCTCGATGGCCCGGTCTTTGCGGATATTGAATGTATCGTCGTCGAAGAAGATCTCTTTCATCTGCGGAAAGTAAGCCAGCGCGTTCTTCACTTCCTGCACCACGTTGTCCACCGAACGCGTCCGCCAGGCATGCCCGGAAAGCGTCTGCGGCCACATGCAGAAGGTGCACAGCGCCGGGCATCCCCGCGAACTGTAGAACGACACGAACGGGTTCAGCAAGAACGGAACGTTATACCGTTCGATCTGCAAATCCCGCTTGTAAACATCGGTCGCAAACGGCAGTGCGTCCAGTTCTTCCGTATGCAATTGCGGGCGCGACGCGTTGTGAACGATCTTTCCGTCTTTCTTGTAACTGGCGTTAAGGATCTGCTCCAGCGGCTTGCCGTGCGCATACTCCGTCACCGCATGGTCAAATTCCGCGCGCACGATAAAATCGATGTCTTCGCTGGCATTCAACGTCTCGTCCGGCTTGATGTGCCCGTGCGGGCCAACGAACGCCACCTTCATCGATGTATTCGCTTCCTTGATCTTGCGCAACAACTTGATGTCGCTATGGAAGCCCACCGTCGAGGTGAACAACACCAGAAATTCGTAGTCCTTGCAGATATCCACCGTCTGTTGCCAGTTAATTTTGTGCGGAGAGGCATCCAGCAACCGGCTTCCCGGTATCATGCCCGCCGGGTACGAAAGCCAAACCGGGTACCAATACGATTCAATCTCACGCGTCGCGGGCCACCGCGAGCTCGCTCCGCCATCAAAATTCTCAAAACTCGGCGGGTTCAACAGCAACGTCTTCATGACATCCGGCATTCTTCACCCTCAGTTTCCATCAGAAATCATGGTGCAAAACATTCGCACCTTTGGCCTTGCCACTGGCACACACAGGCCGCCAGGTTCGCTATTCCCAACCAGTGTAGATCATAGTTTACCCGACTTGGTTGCATCCCCACACGCCTTTCTGCCAATGGCGCGTAAAACGCATCCAACCGCTAACCACCGCATTAAGTGGGAGTTTCACCGCCCCTGGCCCAACCCACGCAGCCTACCAATCACCGCATCTTATTGGAGTGCGGAAGCTCAGCCTCCGCTTTCAAGGCCTAAACCCAACCACCCAAACGATCCGAACCCTCAACTCCCTACCGGCACCATCCACCCGCCGCCAAACAACAACCCCGGCGCCAGCGAAGCCAGAAACACCGCGGTCCGTTCCCCAACCACCTGCCTCTTCGCCTGCTCAAACGCCGAATGCAACGCCGCACCGCACATCGAAGATCCCAGATTCCCCTTGGTCACCGCAATCGGTGGAAACGTGCTGCACGGCACGCCCAGCTGCTTGGCCAACAGCGTCACCAGCCGCGGATTCGGCTGGTGCGTGGCAAAGGCCCCCACATTCTCCCGCGAAATTCCGCTGCGCTTCTCCACTTCACTCAATACCTGTTCCATGCGATTCACCGCCGCGCGCGAAAGCGCTTCGCCGTCAAACTGAATGTCCAGCTCCCCGCCGCCCGCGTCGTTGATGGCGATCGCCTCAGCATACCGCGCCACGCATCCAAAAAAGAACTCTCCCAATCTATAACCGAACCGCCCTTTTTCCGGCGGTTTGTTCGAAAGTAAGAACGCGCTCGCGCCATCTCCAAACAAGCCGCCAAACTCCCCCGCGCTTCGCCCCGGCCCCAGGGTCCGGCTGTGCACGTCGGCCGTCGCCACCAGTATTTTCTCCGCCCCTCCGGCCACCAGCATGGCCTGCGCCACGCAAATCACCTGCAACAGCGCCAAGCATCCGCTGCCTACATCCAACGCCGTAGCGCGCTCCCGCAGCCCCAGCAACGCATGAAGCTTCGCCGATAGCGAAGGGTAGCCGTGATCCGTTTCGCTCGCCGCGATCACTCCGTCCAGATTCGCCGCGGCCTCTCCGCACTGTTGCAATACTTTCTGGCAGGCTTCCGCCGCCAGTGACCCTTCCGTTTCCGCTTCGCTCGCATACGCCACCGACACGATTCCGGCACGCGACCTCAGCTTTCCAATGGGCATGCCAAAGGCTTCGTCCACTTCTTCGGAAGGAATCAGGCGGGAACCAAACTCGCTCGCGGCACCGGTCAGATACACATTCTTGGCGTCCAAGACATCAGCCCCTTTGCTCAATGACTTGCCATCCAGTCCGGCTCCGGCGTCTCGCCTGGGACCAGAGAACAAGCGCCTTCCATCATCCGGCACTGCGCCGCTCTTTTCCAGTCCTGAAAAAAAATAGTCCCACCTGGTTACCTTCCAGCAAACACCTGCTTCCCGCCCTGAACTCCCCACTAGCGGCAGCGTCCTGCTCGCCGGCCAACTTCATGTGACGACTCGCGTGCGCAACCAACGGCGTTACCCCTTATGCCGCCACCCAAATCGCACTCTCAGAAAGCCTCCATCACACATGCTATGTTTGAATTACACGCGCTTTGCGCAATCCACCAGGATGCCGGAATTCGCGGACCCATTTTGCAATGAACATTCGACGATTCTTGCCCCACCTCTGTTGCCTCTCCCTGCTGGCAAGCATTCTTGGCGCGGCCCCGCCGGCACACGCCCAGCGACTGCGCGGTGAACTCCATTTGGAAATCCGCGATCCCAAAGGCGCCAGCCTGGCCGCGCTCGGGGAACTCCTCAGCGAAGGCAACTCTTTCCTGCGTAGCTTCCAGGTTCCCAATGACGGTCATGTCGTCCTGCAAGACCTGCCGTTTGGCGTGTACCGCCTCAATCTCAGCGCGGAAGGCTTCGCCGCGTGGAGCGATGTCGTCGAAATCCACTCCGAAGTCCCTGTCAAACTCGCAATCACTCTGGGAGTCGCGCCGCTCACCACCCAGGTCCAGGTCACCGATGAACTCACTCTCGTGGATCCCACGCGCACCGGCACACTCTACTCCGTCGGCCAGCAATCCATCCGCGAGCAGCTCAGCCTGCAGCCCGGCCGCGGCCTCTTCGATCTCGTCAATGAACAGCCCGGCTGGCTCTACGAAGGCAATGGCGTGCTGCATCCCCGCGGCTCCGAATACGACGTGCAGTTCGTCGTCGATGGCCAGCCGCTCACTCAGAATCGTTCGCCGGCCTTTGCCCCGGACATGGATTCCGACGCGGTCGAATCCCTGCGAGTACTTACCGCCGGCTATCCCGCCGAGTACGGCCGCAAACTCGGCGGCATCGTCGAACTGACCACCGACAAAAACACTCTCCTCGGTTGGCACGGCGAGTTCGACGCCGCCGGGGGCAGCTTCGATCAATTGGATGGCGCTGCGGCCATCTCCTATTCCCGCGAAAAAGACCGCTTTTCCGCGCGCGCCTTCGGATTGCATTCCGACTGGTATCTCGATCCTCCAGTCACCGGCAATTTCGGTAACGTTGGCAACTCCGGCGGGTTTTCCGCCGCCTACGAACGCGATTTCTCGGACAACGACCGTTTGCGCATGACCGTCATGCACAGTTCCCTGGGCTACATCATTCCCAACGATTACATTCAGCAGGACGCCCTGCAACGCCAGGACGCGGCCAGCGCCGAATCCAGCGGCCAAATCTATTTCCAGCACACCATTTCTCCTGCGCTGCTGCTCACCTTCTCCGGCGGTGTGCGCGATTCCAGCTTTTCCCTGCGCTCCAATCCTTTTTCCACGCCGGTCATCGTCAATCAGGATCGCGGCTACCGCGAAGGCTACGCTCGCGGCGACATCGCTGGCCATCGCGGCCACCACGATTGGAAAGCCGGCGTGGACTCCTTCTTCACCCCGGTTCACGAGGCGTTGCAGTATCACATCACCGACCCGTCACAATTCGACCCCGGCACGCAGCTCAACCTCAATTTCGCCGCCAGCAAATGGGACACCGAGCCGGCCTTCTATGTGCAGGATCAAATGCGCTACGGAGCCTGGAACTTCAGCGCCGGGCTGCGCTTCGATCACTACGGCTTCGTGGTCCATGAATGGGGAGTCAGTCCGCGCCTGAGCGTCTCGCGCTACTTTTCTTCACTCAATCTCCTGCTGCACGCTTCGTACGATCGCGTCTTCCAAACGTCGGCGATGGAAAATCTCTTGCTCGCCAGCTCACCCGAACTCGACTCGGTCAATCCCGTCGTTCTGCGCCTTCCCGTTCCCGTCACCCACGCCAACTACTACGAAGTCGGCCTCACGCAGTCCTTCCTCGGAAAATTTCGCCTGGACGCCAACGTTTTTCGCCGCGACTTTCAAAACTATTCCGATGACGATGTGCTGCTGCAAACCGGCGTGAGTTTTCCGATCTCCTACGCGAAAGCCCGCATCATTGGCGAGGAAGTGCGCCTGGAAGTCCCCCACTGGGGCCGCGTCTCGGGATACCTGAGTTACGCCAATCAATCGGGCTGGGGAGAAGGGCCCATCACCGGCGGCCTCTTCATCGGCAGCGACGCCAGCGCCGGGTTAACGGACACCGGCAAATTTGCCGTTTCCCAGGATCAGCGCAACACCTTGCGCGCCCGCGCGCGCCTCGATGCCGGCCGTGGAATCTGGTTTGCCGCCAGCGCCCAGTACGGCAGCGGTCTACCTGCCGATCTCAGCGAAAACACCGATGTCCCTACCCTCATCGCCCAGTACGGTGCCGATGTCGTCTCCCGCGTGAACTTGACAAAAGGCCGCGTGGAACCGAGTTTTTCTTTGGATTTGGGAATGGGCGCGCAACTCTATCGCAAGGAAGCACGCTCCGTTCAATTCCAGATTCAGGCCGTCAACCTCACCGACCGCCTCAACGTCATCAATTTCGCCAGTGCTTTTTCCGGCACCGCCATCGGCTTGCCTCGCAGCGTCTCCGCCCGCCTCCGCGTCTCGTTCTAGTCGCAGTCCCTTCGGGAGGGCACGACTTCAATCATGCCGTGAAGCGTCGAATATTCTGGGGCTTTAGCCCCTGTGGTGAAAAACTATTCGCGTCTCAGTTCTCGCGACGGACGCTTAGTCTTCTCTCAGCAACTTTCGCGTGTTCGCCACTCGCTCCAACTTCGTCACCACGCGATCGAACTCTTCCACCAGCGGATTCGTCCCCGTCCCGCGAAACACCTCAACGAGCCTGCGGTAATACCACAGCGTCCCAACCTTCTTCCCCTGGAATCGCTCAAACGCCTGCTCCCCGTCCGCGCGCACATCCTCCAGAATGTCCCGCGAGTTGGACAGCTTGTCCGCCGCGGAAACCAGGCGCGTATCCTCTGGTTCCCCGGCCACCCGCGCGATATAGCTCTTCTTGCGCTCCAGCCACGGCGGTTTCGGCTCGCCATAGGCGTCCGTGCAGCCATCCACAATCCGCGCCACCCGCTTCCCAAATTTCTTCCGGATCTCCCGCAGTCGCGCAAGCCCGCCTTGATCTTCTACCGCATCGTGTAGGAGCGCGGCAATAGCCATCTCTTCGTCGCCGCCATAAGCAATCACGATCGACGCCACGCTCATCAAGTGCCCAATGTAAGGTTTATTCGTACCCTTGCGCCGCTGCAGCCCATGCAACCGCGCCGCATAAACCAGCGCCTGATTGAACCGCGCGGAGTAAACCGGCGGCTTCTTCTTACCGGCTCTTGGTTTCTTGTGTTCCAAGTTTCGGAGCTCCCTCGCAAATGTTACAGGGGAGAGCATGGCTTCAGCCATGCCGAAAAAAGCGAATGATAGGACTGGGCTTCAGCCTCTGGGGTTAAGCAATGCGCAAGAGGCTAAATTTGTGAGAAAGGCTTTACCTGCGTCGAATCTTCCCGAGCAACCGCAGAATTTCCATATACAACCAGATCAGCGTGACCATCAACCCGAATGCGCCGTACCACTCCATGTACTTCGGCGCGCCCATCTTCGCCCCGGTCTCGATCATGTCGAAATCCAGGATCAGGTTCAGCGACGCAATAATCACCACAAACAGGCTGATGCCGATGCCCAGCGGCGTGCTGCTGTACAGAAACGACATTTGCGTATGAAAGAACACGCTCATCACCATGTTGATCAAATATACGATCGCGATTCCGCCCGTGGCCGCAATCACGCCCAGCTTGAACCCGCGCGTGGCCTGCACGATCCGCATCTTATACGCCAGCAACAGCACGAACAGCACCCCAAACGTCAGGCTGATCGCCTGCATCGCAATGCCCGGATAAGTCTTGTCAAACATCGCCGACATGCCGCCGAGGACCAGCCCCTCCAGCAGCGCATAGATCGGCGCGCTGACCGCCGACCACTCCTTCTTGAAAATTGTTACCAGCGCCACGGCGAATCCGCCAATGGCCCCGCCCATCATCCAGGGATAAGCCGCTTCCGGCGTCGGTGAATGGCTCAGGCCCCAGGTCCACGCCGCCGTCGCCACCACAAACAGCAGCAGCAGCCCGGTCTTATTTACCGTGCCCTGAATAGTCATCGTTTCGCCGGTCGGTATCGCCCCGGCAAACGCCTTTTCCTTCAATACAGGATTCGTGGAACGCAAAAAATCAGCCATGGGCGGAACCTCCGGGTAAACTACGCTGAACCAGTATTCAGAATAACACTAAGTGGTTTGCAAGGCGTTTTGAGCAGGATAAGTTTGGTACCGCTAACGGGAATCGAACCCGTATTTTAGCCTTGAAAGGGCTACGTGCTAACCGTTGCACCATAGCGGCACTCTTGGATGAACTGCAATCCGTTAATTATACGGAAAACTTCCAATTTGCGCTACGCAGCGCTAGGTCTTCCGGTCTTCCCACTCCTCGTGCCAGGCCGACTGTATGGCTTCGAGTTTGCTCTCGTTGGACTTCTGCGGATCGCCTGCAAATCCCTCAAGTTCGGTAATCCATTTGTGCATGTCGGTAAAACGCACCGTGTAAGGATCCACGTCGGGAAACTTATCCGCCAACCCAATCGCAATATCTTCCACGCTGTCCCAATCAAACGTCCGCGGCATCTCGCTCGCTCCTCAACTGCGCCCCGACCGGATCTGAGTCGCCATAAAACTTGGCCCGCGATCTACTCTTGCTTCCAGTTATCTTGCTCGCTGCTAGCTGCTCGCCTCTTCCCTCAGTGCCCTTCCAACTCCTTCGCGTAATTCTTATTCCACTCCGGGATCTCCACCACGATGTCCGTCGTTCCATCCGGCACCGTCTGGCAACCCAGCCGCGACTTCGGCGTAATACCCGGCGCTTCATCGAGTTCATCCAACTCCGCATCCGTCGCTTCGTTGCAAGATTCCAGTCCTTCCTTCACCATCACGTGGCACGTCGAGCAGGCGCACACGCCCCCGCAAGCATGGTCCAGCCCCATCTTGAACCCCTCGGAAATATCCAGGATGCTCCCCGGCAATCCGTTGTGGCCGTAAGGAAACTTCTCCGGGTCCACTTCCACGGTCTTTCCGCTCGGCAGAAACGTCACCTTGTATTTCTGCGTCGCCTTCTTGTATTTCACTTCTTCGATGTACGGATTGCTGCCGCCCATAAGTCGCTCCCTAAACTTCCGCCAATTTCTTGCCTTCCAGCGCCGCCTGCACCGCGGTGTTCATCAGGATCTCCGCCAGGTGCTCGGTCGCATGATTCAATTCATCAATTATTTTCCGAATCAATTTGTAGTCTGTGCCCTTCACCGCTTCTTGCAAAGCCGCGACGCTCTGGTTCACTTTCACCCGCTCCGGCTCGGACAAGCTCGCCGCTTTCGGATTCCCCAGCGCCTTCAAAGTCGCGGTCAGAATCGACTCGGCCTCGGTCCGCGCTTCGATCAACTGCCGCTCCGCGAAATCCTGCTCCGCATACTCGATCGACTCTTCCAGCATCCGTTCAATGTCCGCATCGTTAAGGCCGTAGCTCGGCTGGACTTCGATCAAATGCTCTTCGCCGTTGCGCAAATCCTTTGCCGCCACTTGCAGAATTCCGTTCGCATCAATCAGGAATTTCACCTCCACACGCGGTAATCCCGCCGGCGCAGGCGGAATCCGCAAATTGAACCGCGCCAGCGAGCGGCAATCCTTCGCCAGCTCGCGCTCCCCCTGCAACACGTGAATGTCAATGCCTGTCTGGTTGTCCACGCCGGTCGTGTACAGTTCCTGGGCGCTCGCCGGAATCGTCGAATTGCGCGGGATGATCTTGGCCACCGCGCCGCCATACGTCTCAATCCCCAGCGAAAGCGGCGTCACGTCCAGCAGCAGCATGTTCTGCACGCCGCGATCCAAAATATTCGCTTGCACCGCGGCGCCCAGCGCCACCACTTCGTCGGGATTCAGTTCCGTGTGCGGCTTGCGGTCGAAAAACTCTTGCACCGTGCGCCGGATCAACGGCGTGCGCGTCGTCCCGCCGACCAGCACAACTTCCTCGATCTGTTTCGGACCCAGTTGCGCGTCGCCCAGCGCCTGCCGCACCGGCGCCATCGTTCGGTCCACCACCGGACGAATCAAAGCATCCAGCGCGCCACGCGTGAATTCGTGCTCAAACACCTTTCCGTTCGGCAGCGAAAACCGCAGCGTAGCCTTGTCCGCATCGGACAAGCGATGCTTCAGGGCGATTAATTCCTTGCGCAATTCCTGCGCCAATTCGCCGTGCGGCGAAAAATCAATCTGGTCGTGCTGCAAAATCTGCTCGTGTACGAACGCCTGCAGCAGGTGGTCAATATCGTCGCCGCCCAGGTGCGTGTCGCCGTTCGTCGAAAGCACTTGAAAAATGCCCCCTTCGCTCGTCGAAATCAGCTTCAGCACGGAAATGTCAAACGTGCCGCCGCCAAGGTCGTACACGGCCACCGTTCCACGCTGCTTTTCGTGCAAGCCGTAAGCCAGCGCCGCCGCCGTCGGTTCATTCACCAGGCGCAACACTTCTAGCCCCGCGATTTTTCCGGCATCCTTCGTGGCCTGCCGCTGCGCATCGTTGAAGTATGCCGGCACGGTAATCACCGCGCGGTCCACGGTCTCGCCGAAATGCGCTTCCGCCCAATTCTTGAGTTCGCGCAAAATAAACGAGGAAACTTCCGGAGGGGTAAAAATCTTGTCCCCAAGCTGCACGCGAATAACGGTTTTGCTGGCAGGATCGATGCGGAACGGAAACAGTTTCAGTTCGGATTGCACGTCGGCGGGCCCGCGTCCCATCAGCCGCTTCACGGAATAAATGGTCCGTTCGGGCTGCGTCAGCAACCTCCGCTGTGCCGGTTCGCCAACAATGATCGCGCCATCCGCATCCAGGCTCACCACCGATGGGCACAGCGTGCTGCCCGACGGCCCCGGGATGCACTTCGGCTCGCCCGTCTTCGCGTCTACATACGCGACCAGGCTGTTGGTAGTCCCCAGATCGATTCCAACTGTGCGTCCCATGCGAGTTCCCAGTAATCAGTAATTGCAATACCTTTGAAACCGTAGGTGCCGCACCCTGCGATTTTCAGGGTGCGGGTTTTCCCATATAGTGGCCGATCTAAAGATCGGCCACTATATGCCCTACGCCAGTTCCTTTTGAACGTTTACGACCAAATTGCGAATATACGACCGGTGATTCAGCAATTCATTCAGCTTCGCCATAACGCCCTTGCGAGAGACTTCGTCAGCTTGTGCATCAATCGCCGCGTCCCATTCCTTCGCGACACCCTGCATCTCGCCGTCAATTTGCTCAAGCTTGGATTGAAAATTCTTCCGCGCGGATTCCAGTCGTTGTTTCAGGGCTGTTGTATCTCCGCTTCCGGCCTTGGCTTCGCGCAACTCGTCGAGCGATTCGTTCAGATCGAAGACCTCTTCTAGCAATTCCGGCGGCGCCTGCTGTTTGTTCTTGCCTTCGATCCGCGCGCCCTCGATCGCCAGCAAATACTCGACCCGGGCAACCGGCTCGCGCAGCGTCCGATACGCATCATTCAGCTCCGAACTCCGCTTCAGCGAAATCTCCCGCTCTTCGGGAGTCGCGTTCACAAAATTGTCCGGATGCAGCTTCCAGCTGAGCTGCAAGAATTTCTTCTCCAGCCCGCCCATCTCAATCCACAGCTTCCGCGGAATCTCAAACATCGCGAAATAATCGCTCTTCTCCGGAACCTGCAGCATCTTCCCGCACGACGAACAAAAGTGCGTCCCAATGGTCCGCTCGTGGCAGCTCCAGCACACTAGCGGCGAATCCGTGATGGAAAATGGTGAAGACATAAACTCTCTCTTGCTTCCTTGCTCCAAGCACAAAAAAAATGGCTGGCGCGCCATGCTGCCAGCCGGAATTGCTCAATTCCCCTGCGCTGGGTCAGGCCAGCTGACAGGCTGAAGCCTGTTCTACGTTTACGCCGTAAAGCTGCTTCCGCAGCCGCAATTGCGCGCCGCGTTCGGGTTCTGAAACACAAAACCCTGGCGCATCAGCGTTTCCTCGTATTCCAGCGTCGTGCCGCTCAAATACAGCAGGCTCTTCGGGTCCACAAAAATTCGCGCGCCAAACTCCTCGAAAATTTTATCGCGGTCCCGCGCCTGGGTATCCAGCCGCATCGCATAAGAGAGTCCGGAACATCCGCCGCCCTGTACGCCCACGCGCAGCCCGCCGCTCTGCGCCGGCACTCCGTCTTTTTCCAGCAGCGCGATAATCTTTTTCGCCGCCTTCTCTGTCAGGTGGATCACCGGCCCGGTTTTTTCTTTTTCCGCTGTCTGCGTGGTTACTTCCGTCGCCATAATCTAAATCTCCACAATCAGTCCTGGAGCGAATTCCTGGACAGCGGCCTCCGACGGCCGAAAACTCACCGCCGGAAGACGCCACTACGCCCGCGCTGCCTCGCAACTAGTGCGACGACTTTTCGTGCGCGGGAACTTCAATCCCGTGTTTCTTCTTCCAATCGCCGATCGCCGCCTTGATGGCGTCCTCAGCCAGCACCGAACAGTGAATCTTCACCGGCGGCAGCGAAAGCTCGCGGACAATGTCCGTGTTCTTGATCGCCAGCGCCTCTTCGACCGTCTTGCCCTTCACCCATTCGGTGGCCAGGGAAGAACTGGCGATGGCCGACCCGCAGCCAAAAGTCTTGAATTTAGCTTCTTCAATGACCTTAGTGTCCGGGTTGATCTTCATCTGCAGCTTCATCACGTCACCGCATTCCGGCGCGCCCACCAGGCCGGTCCCGACATTGGGATCTTCCTTGGGCATGCTTCCCACGTTGCGGGGATTGTTATAATGATCGACTACTTTTTCGCTATAGGCCATGGACGCATTGCTCCTTCTCTATTCGATTCCCTTGCAACTTAGCCCTTCGCCGCAACGAGAGAGCCAAAACCCGCATTCTTGATCGCCTTTTCCGTTAAGGCGATGTTGGTCAAAAACGCCGAGCGCCCCGCGGTCAATTCCCGCAACGCATCCCGCACGTATTCGGCCCCAATGCCCAGCACGTTCAAAAACATGCGCACTTCCTGAAGTTGGTGAAAAGAACGCTCCGCGGCGGGGGCCGGCTCGTCACCATCCTGATACGCTTGATAGGTCACGCGAAACGGCGCGGACGTACCCACGATCGAGCGGTGAATCCTGAGGGTTCCTTCGCTTGCGATTGCACTTGCCATTTTTTTCCTTCCAGTCTTCACGGTATTAGGCGGTTTGCCATTTGACCTTGGAAATGTCGATGCCTTCCTTGGCCATTTCATAGAGCGGCGAGAGTTCCCGCAGCTTGGTTACAACCTGCACCATTTTGTCTACCACGTAGTCGACTTCCTCCTGGGTCGTAAACCTCCCCAGGCCGAAGCGGATCGAGGTATGGGCGAGATCCTCTCCCACTCCTAGTGCTTTGAGTACGTAACTCGGTTCCAGGGTTGCCGAAGTACAAGCCGAACCGCTGGAAACCGCGATGTCGTTGATCCCCATCAGCAGCGATTCCCCCTCCACATACGCGAAGCTCATGTTGAGGTTGTTCGGCAGCCGGTGCTCCATCGAGCCGTTGATGAACACTTCGTCCAGCTTGGCTTCCAGCTTGGCGCGCAGCCGGTCGCGCAGCCCGCGAATCCTCTCCGATTCCTGGGCCATTTCCTGTTGCGCCAGCTCGCAAGCCTTGCCGAGTCCCACAATTCCCGGCACGTTCAGCGTACCGGAACGCATGCCGCGCTCGTGTCCGCCGCCATCAATGATGGCCGAAAGCTGCACCCTCGGATTCCGTCGGCGAACATACAACGCCCCAACTCCCTTGGGCCCATAAAACTTGTGCGCGGAGATCGCCAGCAGGTCGATGTTGTCCTTCTGCACGTCAATCGGCACTTTGCCGGCGGCCTGTACGCCATCCGAAGCGAATATGATCCCGTGCTCCTTGGCGATCTTCCCGATCTCCTGCATCGGATTGATCACCCCAATTTCGTTGTTGGCATACATAATCGCAATCAGGATGGTGGTCGGCCGGATGGCCTTGCGCACGTCTTCCGGATCCACGCGGCCATCCTTGTGCACCGGCAGATAGGTCACTTCAAAACCGTGCTTTTCCAGATTCTTGCAGGTATCGAGAACCGCTTTGTGCTCGATCGCCTGGGTGATGATGTGGTTGCCCTTTTCGCGGTACATTTCCGCGACGCCCTTGATCATCAGGTTGTCGGATTCCGTCGCGCCGCTGGTGAAAATAATCTCTTTCGCGGTGGCGCCGATCAGCGATGCCACTTGCTGGCGCGCGTTCTCAACCGCCTCTTCGCCCGCCCAGCCAAACGAGTGGTTGCGGCTAGCCGCATTGCCAAACTTCTCGGTGAAATACGGCAGCATGGCCTCCAGGACCCGTGGGTCCATCGGGGTGGTGGCGTGATTATCCATGTAAATCGGCAGCTTGACGGCCATTTCCTTGTTCTCCTCTTGCTTTCGAGACTTTCCGCTCAGCGCGTTACCGCCAGTTGGTCCATCCCCTTCAATTCCACGAGCGCCGGTTCCTGCTTGTCCTCGCTCAACTGCGCGATGGTCACCGTGTTCAAAACGCTCAGAATGCTTTCATTCACCCGCTGCAATGGTTCTTTGATGGAGCAGCGGTCGGTTGCGTCACAATTTCCGTGGCTGGTCACGCAAGAAGTAATCAGCACCGGCCCATCAATCGCCGTGATCACTTCCAACGCGCTTATCTTGGCCGGCTCTTTCGCAAGTTGATAGCCCCCGCTCGAACCATGCTTCGCCACCACCAAACTTTGCCGCGCCAGTTTTTGCAGCACCTTGGCCATCAACATCGAGGAAATGTTGTACTCCTCCGCGATCTCGTTGGCGCTGCATGCATGCTGCTGCCGGTGATTGGCCAGATGCTTCATGGCGATCAGCCCATAGTCCGCCTTTTTGGATAATTTAAACATCTTGCGTCCTCAACGCGGTGATGTGGAGCGAAAGCAAGTACGACTGAAACAGTCGCATATAAACTATACGGCTTTACTTCGCCTTTTGTCAACCCCGCGAAGATCGCATTACCAAAAACAAATCTTTATTTCTCCAACACTTAGACTACGACTGATTTAGTCTTAGATGGAGATTTTTCCACCTAACTGCCCTTTATCCTTCCTGAACGGTAGATATTCCGGCTTGAATGGGCCCCAGTTCACCCGCGTTTCCAGTGTATTGTTGATGGGGCTTGAAATATGGAGGCATTTTGACGCGCATGGAGCGACATCGCAAGGGAACTCGAGCGGCCAAGGCCACGTTAATTGTATCGTTGCTGCTCCATTTTGGTGGAGGGCCTCTGCCTGCCCAGGAGCCGGCGCCCACTCCTAAACCAGTTCCAAGAACCTCATCGAAACCCACAAGGAAATCACCTCAGAACACTTTTACGCTGGTTGGTGCTGGCGACATTGCCGGATGCGCTGATCTTACCGGAGCCATCGCCACCGCTAAACTCTTGGACACTATTCCCGGAACGGTCTTTGCAGCCGGCGACCTGGCGTATCAGCACGGCACCTATGAAGAGTTTCAGAAATGCTATGGCCCCACCTGGGGCCGCTTCAAGGCGCGCACTCGCCCTGCTCCCGGAAACCACGAATACAACGGTTCCACCGCCATCGGCTATTTCCGCTACTGGGGCGCACAAGCGGGAGATGCTGGTAAAGGGTATTACAGCTACAACCTCGGCGCGTGGCACATCGTGGTGCTCAATACCAACTGCTGGTCCAAGGAGCTGGGAGGCTGTGCCGAGGGTTCACCCGAAGAAATTTGGCTAAAGCAGGATCTCGCCGCGCACGCCAATTCTTGCACCTTGGCCTACGGCCACCACGCTCTGTTCAGCAGTGGACTCCTCTCCAAGCACGCCGAGCATCCCGAATTGCGCCCCTTCTGGCAAGACTTGTATGACGCTCACGCGGACCTGATCCTCGCCGGGCATGAACATTCCTACGAGCGATTCGCCCCGCAGAATCCAGACGGACGCGCCGATCCCGGCCAAGGCATTCTCGAAATAGTAGCTGGCACCGGCGGACGCAGCCACACCCCGCTCGGCTACGCCAAACCCAACAGCGAAGTGCGCGACGACAGAACTTACGGCGTCTTAAAGCTGACCCTATCCCCAGGAAAATACCGCTGGGAATTCGTTCCCGAAGCCGGTAAGACCTTCCGCGACTCCGGCGAAGGCGTTTGCCACACCTCAATCAACCTGCCCACAAAGTAGCTCTGCCAACCAAGCGGTCGCGGGCTCACTTATGAACTTCGCCTGTGATCGACGGAGTGTCGCCCGTTTGATGGTCAATAATCTGGAACAGCAAAAATGCATGAATGGCATCTATGGCTTGCGGATTCGCCGTGATCAGCCGGACGCGCGCCCCGCCATCCGTTTCGGAATACTCGTACTTGACGACATCTTTCAACCGGATCATGGTCGGCACGCCGGGCGGGTTAGTGTCATGAATCAGCATTGGCGCGCTGAAATTTCCCGCGGCAAACATCTTGGCTATGTGACCCAGGTGCATCCGTATCTGGTCAATGCTGTCTTTGTCGGCTGTTTCGATTACGCTGACATTAATTTCCCCGCTGTTTGGATACAGCACGAAGTGATGCGTGGTCTTCTCGTGTGAGAAACCCATCACATGCTCACCGCGCTCCACCACGCCTGGCCGCGGTTTCGGAGCTTGCGGGTTCTGGAGCAGGATCGCCACGAACAATAGAATCGCCGATCGCACAAAGCGCCTCCGTCTTAGTAGCGGCTTTCTTCCCCGCGCATCCACTTAGACGCGAGGGCGCGGTCTGGGATAGCGGCTCAGGGCTATCTTTGGCCCGCGCAGAGCCCACCCGTGGATGCGGCTTCGATCAGTATTTGCATAGCCGGCAGCTCAGGCAGCGTTAGTTGGCACTTGTGAGCTTGCTGCTCCAGCGCGTTCAGGGAATCCATCTGTTGCTTCTTTTGAGCGTCCGACGGCGCCATGCCCTTGCCGATGGCGTCAAGCGCGGCGAGAGCAATTTTCGCGGATTGCGAAAGCGCGGCGGCTGCCGGCGCCGCCTCTTTCACCAGGTGCGACTTCTGCGCCAAAGGCTGCAAGCGCTCCTCGATGCTCGCCCACTCTTCAAGTTGCGCCCGAATCTGCCCCACAGCCGCCGTTTCCTTGCACCCTGCCCCCACAAACTGATCCACCAGTTGCGTGAACCGCCGCGAGATTTCGCTTTCCGGGTGGACCGCGTCCACCAGCCGGTTCAGTGGCGTAAGGCTGTTCGGCGCGGTGCCGGCGCTCTCTTCACGCGCATAATCTTTCTGCTGCTCAACGCCCTGCGCCAGCGCGCGCAGCGCGTCGAATTCCCCGGGCGACGCCGCACCTGCTATCCGCTGCAGCATCGTGCGCTGGAACGAACGGTGCGTCAGTCCCAGCCATTCCAGCCGCGCGGCCTCGGTATCCATTCGCGCGTACATCGAGGCCACATCATTCGTGCCTTCCGGAGACCACAACCGTTCCGCGATCGCCGCATTGCGCGGCCAGATCCGCGAATCAATGTTTTCCGCGTTCACGTATTCGGACCAGATGCACGATTCCCCGCCCAAAATCAGTTGTTTTTGCTCCGGAGTGAGAACCGCCGCCGGTCCTCCCAGCGGGTCCGTGGCATAATGCCGCTCCGCGCTCCATCCCAGGTCCAGGTAGTAGCCGTTCGAAAGAATGCCGCGGTATCCATCCTTCGCAGCTGCCGCCAGAGAATCCACGCCGCGCCACGATTGAATCACGATCGTTTTCGGCACCCCGGGAACCAGCACTTCGTCCCAACCCACCGGCGTCTTCTTGTGTTTCGCAACCAACTCTTGTACCCGGCTGCTGAAGTACGCTTGCAGCTCCAGATCGTTCTTGATCTTGTGCGATTTCATGAACGCCCGGATCTTCGGATTCGCGTCCCACTCCTTGCCGTTCACTTCGTCGCCTCCAACATGGAAAAACTGGTCGGGAAAAAGTTTCCCCATTTCACCGATGAATTCGCTCAGGAACCTGTAGGTCTTTTCCTCGGTGGGATCCATCGCCGGATCGAACACGCCCCACTGGCGTTCGATCGTGTAGGGGCCGTCGCCGCTGGCTAGCTCGGGATACCCGACGAACCACGCCGTGCTGTGCCCGGGCATATCAAACTCGGGAACCACCCGGATACCGCGGTCCCGCGCGTATTCGATCACTTCGCGGATCTCCTCCTGCGTGTAGTACAGCCCATCGGAACCCTGCTCGTGCAGCTTGGGAAATTTCCGGCTCTCCGCGCGGAAGCCCTGATTTTCCGAAAGGTGCCAGTGAAACACATTCATCTTCACGGCTTCCATCCCATCCAGATTGCGTTTCACCACCTCCAGCGGAATGAAATGCCGGCCGGTATCAATCATCAGTCCGCGCCACGGAAACCTCGGGTGATCTTCGATGTGCAGCGCCGGAACTCTGAAGCCGTCGGGCGCGATGGCAATCAACTGGAGAAACGTTTGCAGCCCGCGCAGTATGCCCAGCGGATTGCTGGCGTGCAATCTTGCCCCTGCGGGAGCGGCATCGAGCGTGTACGTTTCGTTCTCGCCTAGTTCCTGGACGGGTTTGCTTTCATGGTCCGTAATGATCTCGAGGGTCGCCGCGCCCGCATTTTTACTTGCCGGCAGCAGAACGATTCCGGTTTGCCGATGGATCTGCCGCAGCAAGCGCTGCCCGGCGCGTTCAAGGCGCGCTTCGCGGTAACCCGCGAAGGCGATGCTGAAATTGGAATCAATCTTCAGCGAGCCCTCAGCGCGCTCCAATTTCGCGGGCAGCGGCATGATGTTCAACGGTGCGATGGATTGCGCCTGCGCCATACCGGCTCCCGCGGCGAGCAGCATAACTGCCAGCAGACTGCGTCTTAACCTGGCGCGCCCTCGGCTCATTTGCAAATCTCATCCACCCTTTTAAATCGGTTCAACCCAGGGAATCGCTCCTCGCGGGAACGCAGTAAGGGTGTCACACCTTGCCCGCAAGGACAATTCCCTTTCGGCAGCCGCTAACCTCAACACGAAAAGTGTCATCCTTCGGCTGTCCGACGAGGATAATCGAAAGATCTCAGCGCTAAACTATTCCAACGCTTTTGCGCTGAGAGCCTTCGCAGCGCAAATCCCGCGCTCCTCAGCATCATACTTTTCTTGAAAATGGGCCGCCGGATAAATTGCTCTTCGCAAGAAATGCGGGTTAAAATGTGCCGCGGCACCTCGTGCGCCCCACATGAAAACTTCCATCGCCATTTATCCCGGCTCTTTCGACCCAGTCACCAACGGGCATCTCGATCTGATCATGCGTGGCGAAAAAATGTTCGACCACCTGATCGTCGCGGTGCTGAAAAACGTCGAAAAAGATCCCCTGTTCACGGTTCCCGAGCGCGTCGAAATGCTCCGCGAAGTAACCAAGCAGTGGCCGGCCGTGGAGGTGGACGTCTTCCAGGGCCTCTTGGTGGAATACGCCCGCAAGCGCGACGCCGCCGTCATCCTCCGCGGTATCCGCGCCATCTCCGACTACGAGTACGAATTGCAGATGGCCCTGATGAACCGGAAACTCGAGCCGCGCCTCGAAACCGTCTTCATGCTCCCGGGCGAATCCTACAGTTATCTCAGCGCCAAACTCGTTCGCGAAATCGCCCAACTCGGCGGCCCGCTCACCGGCTTGGTCCCTCCCATCGTCGAAGCGCGCATCCGCGCCAAAATGGCTTGAACCTCCCCTCCGCCCGGCTTACGTTCTCGATTGAAATTCCCCGGCTTTTCCTGAAAACTAGCTAGCATAGCCTCGGTTCAAGGAGAGCACGTGCAACTAACCAACCGCATCAACCGCATTCAGGTTTCCGCAACGGCCGCGGTTATCAGCGCCGCGGAACAATTGAAAGCCAAGGGCGTGGACATCGCCGACTTCGGCCCCGGCGAACCGGATTTTCCCACCCCCGACCACATCAAGAAAGCTGCGATCAAAGCTATCGAAGAAAACCGCACCAAGTACACCCCGACCGGCGGCATAACTCCGCTGCGCGAAGCGATCACGCTGTGGCACCACCGCGAACTCGGTTCCAGCTACACTCCGAAAGAATGCGTGGTCACTGTCGGAGGGAAGCACTCCATCTTCAACGCCATCAGCGTGCTCATCCAGGCCGGCGATGAAGTGATTTTGCCCGCGCCCTATTGGGTCAGCTTTCCGGACATCATCAAGTACGCCGGCGGCACGCCCGTGATCGTGCAGACCCGGGCGGAAGACGGGTTCAGCGCCAAGGCCGCGGAAATCGAGAAGGCCATCACCCCAAAAACAAAGATGGTGATCATCAATTCGCCAAGCAATCCCTCCGGCGGCGTGGTCGACGCGCCGGAGTTCGAAAAAATTCTGGCCATCTGCAAGCAGCGCAATATCTGGCTGATGGGCGACGAGTGCTATTCCCACTTTGTCTACGAGCCGCATAAGCCGTTTTCCATCGCCAGCGCCAAGGATTCCAAGAGCAACGTCATCATCATCGGTAGCGTCTCAAAAACCTTTGCAATGACCGGCTGGCGCATCGGTTACACCCTCGCCCCGGAAGAGCTAATCCAAGCCATGATCAAGGTGCAAAGCCAGTCCACTTCCAATCCCACTTCCATCGCGCAATATGCCGCGCTGGAAGCCATGCGCGGCTCCATGGACACCGTGCCGCCGATGCTCGCCGAATACGCCCGGCGCCGCAAACGTATCGTGGAAGGCTTGCGTGCAATTCCCGGCGTGACCTGCGAATGGCCCGGCGGCGCGTTCTATGCATTCCCCAATGTTTCCGCGCACCTCGGCGAAGGCAAAAATGCCGCGGCGAAAAACTGCACCGAGCTTTCCAGGCTCCTGCTCGAAAAAGCCCACGTGGCCCTGGTGCCGGGCGAAGCCTTTGGCGCGCCGGGATTCCTGCGAATTTCCTACGCCACATCGCTCGATCGCATCGAGGAAGGACTCCGCCGGCTGGAAAAATTCTTTTCACGCGCGGAGGCCGCCGCCTAGACCGTGATGCAACCTGTTCTCTCGCGCCTTCAGCCGTTTTTCAGCCCGCGGATCTGGGGTCAGCGCTCGCTGGCCCCGTGGTATCCCGAAAAGGTGAATCTGCAGGAGCCGCTCGGCGAGGCTTGGCTCACGGCATTCGAATCGCGAGTGGCCAACGGCCCGTTTGCCGGAAGAACCCTGCGCGAGACCTGGCACGCCATGCCCCCGGAATGGCGAGGCACGCGGCACGCATCCCTCGCTGAATTTCCGATACTCATCAAGTTCATTTTCCCGAACGACAATTTGTCCGTCCAGGTACATCCTGACGATTCCTACGCCGCGAAGCACGAGCAAAACGCCGGCGGCCGGGGCAAAACCGAGATGTGGCACATGGTCTGCGCCAAGCGCGGCGCGGAAATACTTCTGGGGTTGCAGCCTGGTGTGGACAAGGAGAAATTTCTGCGCGCGCTCGCTGAAAACTCCGTGCAAAATCTGCTGGTGCGCATTCCCGTCGAGACTGGCGACACCTACTTCGTTCCCGCGGGAACCCAGCACGCCATCGGGCCGGGCATGGTGATCTGCGAAATCCAGGAATATTCGGACCTGACCTACAGGGTCTATGATTACGGCCGCGTGGACTCTTCCGGCAAGCCGCGCGAACTCCACATTCAGAAGGCCCTGGAAGTGACTAATTTTAATGCCACTCGCGGCGGCAAGGTTGTGCCGCTGCCGCTGCACTCGCCCGACGCCGGCAAGTATCTGCTGGCGGCATGTGAATTTTTTGCAACCGAGCGCTGGGACTGTAACCGGGCCACACCCATCGAAAGTGATCCCCGGGAGTTTCAGTTGTTCGTGATCCTCGAGGGCACCGGATCGTTTTATGATGCGGAGAAGGAATTTGCCTACCGTCCGGGTGAGGCATGGTTTTTCCCGGCGAATCTTTCGACCATCTTGCTGCAACCCGATGGAACAAGTTCCGTGCTGCGTGTGACCGTGCCCGATCCCCCCGCCCTGCGGCAGCAATTGCGCCAGCAAGGCTTCGATGAGCGAGCGATTTCGCGCGTCTTGGCAGGTACTGCGCTATGACCGAAAAGGCTCTCGCCATCCATGCGGTGATTCTCGCCGGAGGCCGCGGAACTCGATTCTGGCCGCGCAGCCGCACGCGCACCCCCAAACAACTTCTAAATATCGTCGGCAAGGGCTCCATGCTGCAGCAGACAGTCTCGCGCCTCGCGCCGCTCGTTCCCGCTCAGCGTATCTGGACGGTGACCAACGCGGAGCAGGACACCGCTCTGCGAAAACAATTGCCCGCGGCCGCGCGAAAACACGTATTGACCGAGCCGATCGGCAGAAACACCGCCGCGGCCATTGCCCTGGCGGCAATCCATGTGCGTCACGCGGCCGGCGGCGATGCGCTCCTCGCCGTGCTCCCGGCGGATCATTACATTGCCCAGCCCGAGCGTTACCGCGAAACCGTGCGCGCGGCTCTCCAAGTTGCCCGCGAACCCGGCCGCATGGTGGTGCTCGGTGTCCCACCCACCCGCCCGGAAACCGGTTTCGGCTACGTGGAACGCCAAGGCCAACCCATCGCCGCGCAGGGCGCCCCGGTATATGCCGTGCGGCGTTTTACGGAAAAGCCGGAGCTTTCCGTCGCCGAGAAATACGTGGCTTCCGGGAACTTCCAATGGAATGCGGGAATGTTTTTCTGGCGCGTCTCCACGTTCCTCGACGCGCTGCAAGAATATCTGCCAAAGACCCACGCGCTCATCGAACAACTCGCCCAGCACATCGGCAAGCGCAGCTATGCCGTCAAATTAAAGCGCATCTATCCCCAACTCGAAAACATCTCCGTGGACTACGCCATCCTTGAACGCGCCACGCAATCTCCCGGCGCCCCGCGCGTCTTCGTCATTCCCGCAGAAATCGGCTGGAGCGATATCGGCTCCTGGGCCGCGGTCTACGAACTGCTGGCCAAACATCCCGGCGAGAACCTCTTTGCCGGCCCCGGCCACTCCCTGGACGCCGAAGGCAATTTCCTCTGGAGCCCCGGCAAATTCGTGGCCGCCGTTGGCGTGCGTGGCTTGGTGGTCGTCGATACCCCCGACGCCCTGCTGATCTGCCCCCGCGACCGCGCCCAGGACGTCGCCAAAATCGTCAAATCCCTCGAAGACCGCAGGCAAAAAAAGCTTCTGTAGCAAGGCCGGCAGCCGCCGGCGCGGCCCCGCTTTCGGATCGCACGCGCGTGCTATAATTTTTTTCGGCGTTCCACTACCTGGCAGCTTCGCTGCGCAAACCTGCACCTTATGCCTGTACCTTATGAATGATCGACTGCGGTACGAATTGCGGGGACTCGCCTATTGGGCGGAGTGCGCGAATCCTTTCCGCAACACCGTCACCGCCCGCAACCTGCCCCTCGGGTTGCGCATGCAGGGCTACAAGCGCGACGCCGTGGGCCGCGGCTTGTACCGCCGCGGTTTGCACGATCCCGGCCTGACCAATCTCCTCTTGAAGAACTTTGCCGGCGCCGCCGGCGGCAACTTCCTCGACGTCGGCGCCAACATCGGCTACTTTTCCTGCCTATTCGGAAAACTCGCCGGCCCCGCCGGAAAAGTCGTGGCCATCGAGCCCGAACCTCTCAACCGCCAACTTCTCGAACGCAATCTCAAAAACAACGGGTTAACCAATGTTCGCGTGCATGGCTGCGCGGTGGGCGCCCAGGATGCCGTCGCGCGTATGGGAATTTATAAGCCGGCAAATCGCGGGCGGCATTCCCTTGTGGATTTGGACAGCTGCAAAACTTTCCTGGACGTGCCGGTGCGCCGGCTCGACGATCTGTTGCGAGACGCGGGCGTGGACTCCTGGACCCTTATGAAAATGGACGTCGAGGGTTACGAGCCCTTCGCCTTCGAAGGCGCTGCCGAAACACTATCGCGTACCCAGGCGCTGGTAATGGAGTACGCCCCCGCCTACTGGAAAAAAGCCGGCGTCGATCCCCTTCCTGTCCTCCAAAAACTTGCCGCCAGATTCCCCCGCATCGCTCATTTTCGCGGCACGGACTTGGTCCCTATGACCATCGAGCAGTGCGCGGCAAGCGAAGTGACCCTGGATCTTTTCCTGCAACGCTGACTGGCTATCCAGGCAGCCCCAATTATTTTCCGGCGTCCACGCCCGCACTCCATGCTTCCGCGTTCTTTGGCGCGTGGCCTTCCTCGCGTATACTCACTGTCAATGGCTGCGATTAAATTTGGTACCGACGGGTGGCGCGGCGTTATCGCCGAGGACTTTACGTTCGCGAATGCGCGCACCGTGGCGGCGGCGATCGCGCGCTATGTCGTCCGCGGTGAGGATGCCCGCAAGGGCGTGCTGATCGGCTACGATCACCGCTTTGCTTCCGATCGCGTCGCCGCGGCCGTGGCCGAGGTCATCAGCTCCACCGGGACGCCGGTCTGGCTGGCCGATAAACCGTGCCCGACTCCCGCGATTTCCCTGCTGGTGCGCCAGCGCCAAGCCGCCGGGGGAGTAGTCATCACCGCCAGCCACAATCCGTATTCCTGGAACGGAATCAAATACAAGGCCAGCTACGGAAGCAGCGCCCTGCCATCCATCGTCGCGCAGATTGAACAGGAACTCGCCACCCTCGAGGCCTCCGCCGTGCCGCCCTTGCCGCCCCGCAAAGAATTGACTCACGTCCTGGAACCGCGCGCCCCGTATCTCGACACCATCGAAAAACTCATCGACTGGCAGCACCTGCGCGACGCCAGATTCCGCTTCGTCGTTGACCCCATGCACGGCTCCGCCGCCGGCTTGCTTAAAGAACTTTTTGCTCGCAATGGCGTGGTCTGCGACGAAATTCGCGGCGCCCGCGACCCCCGCTTCGGCGGCGTCCATCCCGAACCCATCGAGCCGCACATTGACGCCTTGCGCAAGGCCGTACTCGCGGGAAAATATGACGCGGGATTTGCCGCCGACGGCGACGGCGACCGCATCGGCGCCATCGACCACGACGGCTCATTCATCGATCCGCACCAGATTTTCGCTCTGATGGTCTGGCACCTGATCGGCACCCGCAAGCTGCCGGGCGACATCGCCAAAACCTTTTCGGTCACCAAACTCATCGACAAATTGGCCGCCAAATTCAATCGTAAACTTTATGAAGTGCCCATCGGATTCAAATACATTTGCGAGCTGATGCTGCAGCAGGACATCCTGATCGGCGGCGAAGAAAGCGGCGGCATCGGCACCAGCTTGTATCTGCCGGAGCGCGACGCTTCCGTTTCCGCGCTGTTCCTCGCCGAACTGATGGCCTGGCACGGCAAGTCCCTCGGCGAACTCCTCGCCGCGCTGCACGCGGAATTTGGCGAATACCACTACGGCCGCATCGATCTGGACGTGAAGCCCGGGCAAAAAGAAAAGGCTATCGCCTATTTCACCAGGGAAAAAACGCAGCGCGTGGAAACCTGGGACGTCACCCACCGCGAAAATATGGATGGCATCAAGCTGTATCTCGGCGACACCGGTTGGGTGATGGTGCGCGCCTCCGGCACCGAAAATCTTTTGCGCATTTATTCCGAAACTTCCCGGCCGGAAACGACGAAAAGTGTGTTGCAGGCGACGGTCGCCGCGGTCAACGCCCTCTAGGGAGCACTTTATGGAAACCGTGAACTTAAAGGACAAATTCGGCAAATTTCAGGACTACTGCCATCCCCGCCTGCTCGGCGAAGTCAACGACTGCCACGTGAAAGCCGTGAAGCTGAAGGGCGAATTCGTCTGGCATCACCACGACAATGAAGATGAACTCTTCCTGGTGGTGAAGGGCACCCTGCGCATGAAATTCCGCGATCGCGAAGCGGTCGTGCGCGAAGGCGAATTTGTGATTGTGCCCCGCGGCGTCGAGCATCTCCCCGTCGCCGACGAGGAAGTGCACATCGTGCTGATCGAACCGCGAACGACTTTGAACACCGGCAACATTCGCAACGACAAAACAGTCAGCCAGCTCGAACGGATTTAATCCACTCCGCGCGGCGGCTCCAAGGACGGAAACAATCCATGCAACACCGCTTTTATACCCTCGATGTCTTCACCACCACGCGCTTCCAGGGCAATCCCCTCGCCGTGATCACTGATGGCGACG
The DNA here is from genome assembly GCA_963781995.1 of uncultured Acidobacteriota bacterium. Taxonomy (GTDB): domain Bacteria; phylum Acidobacteriota; class Terriglobia; order Acidiferrales; family UBA7541; genus Acidiferrum. Next base: position 1,541,169 of record CAWAHR010000002.1, read on the forward strand.
GCCTTTCTGACGACCAGATGCTGGCCATCGCCCGCGAAATGAATCTTTCGGAAACGGTTTTCGTGCAGAAGCCCACCGACGACCGCGCCCTGGCCCGCCTGCGAATTTTCACCACCAAGGAAGAGCTTAAGCTCGCCGGCCACCCCGTCATCGGCACCTGGTTCCTGCTCGCAGAGCTAGGCGTCGTTCCCGCCCAGGAAGGCGGCGTGCACGTCCTGCAGCAAACCGGCGCAGGGATTTTGCCTGTGGAGATTCGCTTTAAGGACGGCCGCCCGCAGCGCGTAACCATGACCCAGAAAGAAGCCACTTTCAAAGCCTGCAAGATCAGTAAGAAAAAACTGGCGGAAGCCTTGGGCTTGTCGCTGAAAGATCTCGATCCCAAGCTCGAACCTGAATTCGTCTCCACCGGAATTTTTAATCTGATGGTGCCGCTGCGAAATCGCCACGCCCTCGGAAAAATTCGCCTCAACATGGTCGAACTCGCCCGCCTCTTCGGCAAACAAGGAGCTCTCGCCTACTGCTTTGCCCTCGGCGGCAATTCCTCCGCTTACGCCCGCGGTATGATGCCCTGGGAATTGTACGAAGATGCCGCAACCGGCTCGGCCGCCGGCTCGCTTGGTGCCTACCTCGTAAAACATGGCAAGCTCGGCGCAGGCCACACCCTGCACCTCGCTCAAGGCGTGGAAATGGGCCGTCCCAGCGCCATCGAAGTGGAAGTTTCGCAAACCGGAAAGAAGCTGACCCCGCGCGTAAGCGGCGCCGCCGTAAAAGTCTTCGAAGGCACCATCCGCACGTAACGCGTCGCCCAATGTCTCGGTGGAAGTTGCTGATCGGTACCACGTCGCTGGTCGCGTCACCCTTGGCCAGCAGCAACTGCTTACCGTCGCGCGTCCATGCGAAATCTAAAGATACGTCCTGAAGTAAAGCTGGTTACCAGAAATTCCATGGCGATGGACGCTCGTTCGTCGGCTTTCCGATATCAGAGATCGCGCTGATGTTGAGATAGTTCAGCGCCGACGCCGCCTGCGCCTCTCTCTGAAAACGCGCCAAGGTCTGCGGGTCTTTCGCCACATTGTTGAGAAGAAATTTCAACGCGACAATTCGATGCTGCCGGGTGTCTTCGGCCTTCTAGACAACGCCCTTGCCGCCACCCCCCAAGTCAACGCAGAGGGACGAATGTCGCCAGACCCAAATGACGGATTTTGTGCCGTTCGCTTCCGATGCAGGCGCTGCTACTTCGCTTTCAGGGCCTTCTGGTAGGCGTCTAGGATGCCGTTGACGAACCCGCCGGCATCATCGGAGGAATATTTCTTGGCAAGATCCACGGCTTCGTTGATGACCACCTTGATCGGCGTATCTGTAGCGCGCATTTCATGCATCGCCAAGCGCAGAATCGCGCGGTCAATGGCCGCAAGACGATCGAGCCGCCAATTGACGGCATGCTTGGTGATCAATTCGTCCAGCGCGGCCGAGTCGTGCGCCGCTCCTTCAAAAAGCTGGTTGGCAAATGTGCGGGTCTGCGCCGCGGCTTTCGCGCTCTTCCAGAAGTTTGCCTCCAGCTTCGCGGGCGCCTGCTGGCTCATGTCCCACTGAAACAGCATCTGCATGGCGAATTCGCGCGATTTGGTGCGCAAGGCCACGTTATTTGCGCCGCCCTTTGCCCGCGACCGTCGACGCTTTGGACGATGCCCGCAACTTCCGCGACAACTGGGCCATCTCAATAGCGCCCAGCCCAGCTTCGAATCCCTTATTGCCGCCCTTCAACCCCGCGCGATCAATGGCCTGCTCCAGCGTGTCGCAGGTCAGCACGCAAAACATCACCGGAATCCCCGTGTCCATCTGCGCCAACTGCAGCCCGCGCGCGGTCTCCGCGCAAACGTAATCGTAATGCGCAGTCTCGCCCCGCAAGACGCAGCCGATGGCAATCAGCGTGTCGTAGCGCCCGCTCAGGGCCAAATTCTTGGCCGTCAGCGGCAATTCAAACGCGCCCGGCACGTGAATCACGTCCACATCCTTGCCCGCCGCCCCGCCGCGTTCCAGAGCATCCACCGCGCCCTGCAGCAGCCGCTCAGTAATGAAACTGTTGAATCGGCTCACGACGACGCCGAAACGCAAACCTGCGCCGCTCAAGCCCCCGTCAATCTTTGTAGGTTGAATCTTTTCCGCCATGTTTCCTTATTTGCCCTTGACCCTTACTTGCCCTTGAATTGCGCGGGCCGCTTTTCCAAAAACGCCCTCGTTCCTTCGCGCATGTCTTCGGTAGCGCAGCACAGGCCGAACAACGTGGCCTCCAGGAACAGTCCTTCTTCTTGGGGCATTTCCACGCCGCGTTCGATCGCTTCCATGCAGTATTTCACGGCCAGCGGCGCTTTCTCGATAATCTTTTTCGCCATCGCTTCCGCCGCCGGCAAAAGCTCTCCGGGCTCGTGCACATGATTCACCAGGCCGATGCGCTGTGCCTCTTCCGCGGTGATCATTTCTCCGGTCAGGCACAGCTCGTGCGCCACACCCTTGCCGCACAGCCGCGCCATGCGCTGCGAACCGCCGTAACCAGGGATAATGCCCAGCTTTACTTCGGGCTGGCCAAGCTTCGCGTTCTTGCTGGCAATCCGAATGGAGCACGAAAGCGCCAACTCGCAGCCGCCGCCAAGCGCAAATCCGTTTATCGCGCAGATCGAGGGCTTCCCCATCGTCTCCAACAAATGCAACACGCCCTGTCCGAAAATCGAAAACTCTTTTCCGTTCACCGGATTCTGCTGCGCCAGTTCATTGATGTCCGCCCCCGCAACAAACGCCTTTTCGCCCGCACCCGTGAGAATCAGCACCCGCACCGAGGCGTCTTCCCGCGCGTCGATCAAAATCTGCTGAAATTCCTCAACCGTCTTGCGGTTCAGCGCGTTCAGCACCTTCGGCCGGTTGAACGTAACCCAGGCGATGCCATCCTTCTTTTCGTATAGCAAATTCTCGTAAGCCATATTTTCCCTCAGAACTCCATCGGCTTCGGCTTGGCAGGGTCGGCGTAATCGTAAAATCCCCGCCCGGACTTCTTCCCGTTCCACCCCGCCAACACCATCCGCTTCAACAGCGGCGGCGCGGCGAACCGCTTTTCCTTGAATTCGTCAAACATAATTTGCGAAATGTAATAAGTAGTGTCCAGGCCCACAAAATCCAACAACGTGAACGGCCCCATCGGGTAGCCGCAGCCAAGCTTCATCGAATTATCAATGTCCACTACCGACCCCACGCCCTCTTCCAGCGCCCGTATCGCGTCCAACAGATACGGCACCAGCAACCGGTTGACGATGAATCCCCCGCTATCATTCGCGCGCACCGGCGTCTTCCCAAGCTTCGCCCCAAACGCAACCATCTCTTCGTACACCCCAGGATCCGTGGCGATCGTCTTGACCACTTCCACCAATTTCATCACCGGCACAGGATTAAAAAAGTGCAGCCCGACAAAACGCTGCGGCCTCTTGGTTGCCGCAGCTATTTCCGTGATCGTCAGCGATGAAGTGTTACTGGCAAAAATAGTCTGCGCCGGGCACAGCTTGTCCAGCTCGCCAAAAAGCTCCCGCTTCACCGGCAGTTGCTCGATGATCGCTTCCACAATCAAATCGCAATCCTTCAAATCCACCACCGACGTCGTGCCCTTCAGCCGTCCGCGCACTTCGCCCTTGCCCGCTTCCGTCAGCGTGCCCTTCTCCACCAGCCGTCCCAGGTTCTTCTCGATGCTCTTCAATCCCTTTTCCACCAGCTCGCCGCTCACCTCGCGCACCACGGTCTCGAACCCGGCCGCCGCGCAAACCTGCGCGATCCCCGAGCCCATCAAGCCACACCCCACTACGCCGACTTTTTGAATCGCCATGAATTCCTCACGTCTGCAGTTACATGCGCTACCGGCGGGAAATTGCCACCCACCAAAGTGTACCAAAGCTGCTTCCGGAACTCACACGAAGCCGGCCCGCGCCGGATGCCGCGCACCTCCGCCGCAGTTCGCGCCACAAAATCCCCGCCGCGCCTGTCGAACCCGGGGCCTCCCGTTCGATATACAGGTAGAGCCAAGGAAATTGGCATTCAGGAGGCAGTCATGGCCGCGCAATTCACGCCCACTCTCAATCCGAGGCCAACGGGACCAGACCTTTCCAGGCTCGCCCTCGTTCTTCTCTTCGGCGGCCTGCTTCGTCAAGCCGCAATTCTGCTCAGCGGCCTGCTATGCGCTTTCCTCGGCGAACTCCTGGGCGCGCTCCCCTCGCTCATCCTCGCCGCCATTCATGCTCACCAGGCCCATGCCCATGATGGCCTGCGCCTTTTCGTGTGCTTCCATATCCTGGCGTCATCCGGGGCGGCCTTCTATTGCCTGGCCGAAGTCATTTAGCCGCGGTCAGCTTTTTTATGCTAAGTAACCTCGTACTAATGACTCGCTCTTGCATCCTGCTATCGGATCGCCGTTATCTGTTATCCCTTATCTCTTATCTCTCAACGGCCAATGGCTTAACAAATGTCTTAAAGAAAGTTACCGTAATTGTCGATTTCACCGCCCTTCACTCGATATGTAGGTAGAGCGCGGGCTCAGCCACTCGAAAGCCGTCCGGCACCCAGCTCCCAACCAGAAACAAAGGAGACATGACGATGCGATTCATGATGCTGGTCAAATCCGCGGAGAATTCCGGCCCTCCGCCCAAGGAAATGATGGAAGCCATCGCGAAGATGAACCAGGACGGGCAGCAGTCGGGCCAGATGATCGCCAGTGGCGGACTTGCGCCAACCGCGGCCAGCATCCGTGTGCGAGTTTCCTGCGGCAGCCTGAGCCTGATCGATGGGCCCTTCACCGAGACCAAGAAAGTCATCGGCGGCTACGCTATCATGGAGTTCCCCACCTTCGCGGCGGCCATCGAGAGCGCTCGGCAGTTCATGGAACTTCACCGCAAATTTTGGCCCGCATGGGAAGGCGAAACCGAGATCCGCCAGATGTTCGGCCCGGAAGATTACACCATGGAGGATGGGTCTTTCCGCTTGAAGCCAGACGCCATCGCCAAAAAATGACAAGCGCCCGCGAACCACCATCGGTTCGCGAGCTCCCCTGGTTTGTGTGACGCCAAACTACTTGGTGGCAACCGGCAGCGCCACGGGCTGCTCCAGTCGGAACTCCAGCAACGATTCGCTCGGGATCTGCAGCTGCTCGCCTTTCTTGGAAGCGGCGACCGCGGTTCCCGCGCCGGCGCCGGCAAGCGCGCCAATCCCTGCGCCCTTTCCGCCTCCCGCCAGTCCGCCGATCAGCGCGCCCAAACCCGCGCCGCCCACCACTTTCTTCGCGGTATTTCCGCCTTCTCCCTTGCCCTTCACTTCATACGTGCTGGTGAGCAGCGGATAAGCCGTGCCGTTGATCAAAATGTCCGTAAGTTCGAGCGTCAGCTGCGAGCTTCCTGACATCTTTCCAGCAGAAGACGCATTTGCCAGGCGCCCGTAAACCGTCGTGCCCCGCGGCGCAATCACCGTGTCTTCCGCTTGCAAGTTGGTCTCCAGAGTTGCGCTGAAACGATACCCCGTTTTTTGCTTACTGGAGTCGATGGCATCCACCGTTCGAATCAAGACTCGCGTCCCTGCCGGAACCGTGATTTTCTTCTTACTCTGCGGCTCCGCGCCCGCCCAGGAGCCGGTCCCGAAATTCGGAGCCACAATCGCGATAACCGCCAGCAGCATTGCTGCCAAAACAAATCTCTTTCGCATTTGCTCTTCCTCTCTCCTGGAATTTACATGCTCTGCCCGACAACGGGCAGCGACGAAACGATCTGCAAATCAATAATCGACAGCAACTGGTGTTCGACCATCGCGAACCGCGCCGCCGTGATCGCCCCCAGCGCCTGTTTCATCTTGTCATACGTTTGCGCCAGTAGTTCCGCGCGGGCTTTCTGATAGGCCATCGATTTCTGAATCAGTTCGTCCGCCTTCACGTCCGTCATCTGGTCGTAGTTTTGCGCATAATCCTTGATGGTCAGGATTCTCTGGTCGTTCAATTTGGTGAGTTGCGTATCGTAATCGCTATAGATCGGCCAGAATTTCGCCGCATCCTGGGCGTTCAGCGCCATCACCGAGCCCATGATCTCCGCCTTCTCCTGCCGGACGTCTCGGCGCATCAGTGCAATATAGGCGTCCGTGTTTTTCTTGCGTGCATCGGCTTCCGGAGAAGCCGCAGCCTTCTTCTCGGGCGCCGGTGTCTTCGTCTGCGCCCGTCCCGGAGCAGCCGCCAGCAGCGCCACCACCGCCAGCATAGCCACCACTAAACGATTCAAGAGCTTCATATGGTTTTGCCCTTTCTCATGGAATTCATTGCCTACACCTTGCGGAAAATTCTTCTCGTGGGCGGGAAGAGATCGTGCCGGGGTGAACCATACCACAAACTTCGCCAAATTGTGACCCGCTCCTTGCCGTTACACGCGCTCCGAATTCCTTCGGCACGGCCCTCTTCCCGGAAGTTGGGCAACTTCAAAAAGTAGCGGCTTGGCGAAGAAGGGCTAATTATTACGCGAGGGCTTCCACGACAATGGCGATGCCCTGGCCGCCGCCGATGCAGGCGGTCGCCAAGCCATAGCGCAGGCCCTTACGTCGAAGTTCGTAGAGCAAAGTGATGACCAGACGCGTGCCGGACGCGCCCAGCGGATGCCCAAGCGCAATGGCCCCGCCGTTCACGTTGGTCTTGTCGCGGTTCAACCCCAACTCTTTTTCCACCGCCAGATACTGCACCGCAAACGCCTCATTAACTTCCACGCGATCCATCTGCTCCAATTTCAGCCCGGCAAGCTGCAGCACCTTGCGCGAAGAAGGCACCGGCCCGATCCCCATGATGCTGGGATCCACTCCCGCCACGGCCCACGACACGATCCGCCCAACCGGCTTCAGCCCGCGTTCTTTTGCCGTTTTCTCCCGCGTCAACACCACCGCCGCCGCTCCGTCCACAATCCCGCTGGCATTCCCCGCGGTCACCATGCCGTCCTTCTTGAACGACGCCGGCAGCTTCTCCAGAGTCTCCATCGTGGTTTCCGGCCGGCGGTGATCGTCTTCGCTCACCAGCACCGTCTTCTTCCCTTGTTTCACTTCCACCGGCGAAATCTCTTCCTTCAGGTAGCACGATTTGAACGCCGCATCCGCGGCCTGCTGGCTACGCAATGCATAAGCGTCCGCGTCTTTGCGCGTAATTCCCTTCTGTTCCGCCAGCTTTTCCGCAGTCATCGCCATGGGCAATCCGCAATAGCTGTCGGTCAGGCCCACAAACAGAAAATCTTCCAGCGCGCCGCCGCCAAGCTTCAGCCCGGTGCGCGCCCCGCGAATCACGAACGGCGCCTGGGTCATATTTTCCATGCCGCCCGCCAAAACCATGCTCGCTTCGCCAAGTAGCAACCGCTGCGCGCCCTGCACAATCGCCTCGATCCCAGAGCCGCACAAACGATTCACCGTAACCGCTGGCGTTTCCATCTTCAGCCCGGCCTTCAATCCCACGTGCCGCGCACCATAAATCGCATCGGCACTTGTCTGCATTACGTTCCCGAAAATCACGTGATCGAATTCCGCCGCGTCCACTCCGGCTCTCTGAATCGCCGCCTTGCCGGCGTGCGCGCCCAGCTCAATCGCCGACACCTCCGAAAACGCACCCGTATACCGCGCCATGGGCGTGCGCGCACCTGCCACCACAACCACATCCGTTGGAAACATAATTTTCCTTTCTTGCTAAAGCTTGGGAATTTCCGAGAGGACGATGGTGTCCCCGCCGCGTTTGCGGGCTTCCTCCACGCTGAACTCAGCGCGATTCATCAGGTCGGTCACTATGTCTTCGCTGTCATATTCCGAACGCGCCGACGCCTCCACAACTCCCGCGCTCAACGTGATCTGCGTCGAATCCCACGGCGGGCGCACACCCGATGCCGCGCGCTTCAATTTATCCACTAGGTTCTGCGCGCCTGATAAATTCGTGTCCGGTAATATAAACGCCAGCGCCCACGAAGTATATTTCACCGCCATGTCGTTCTGCCGCACGATGGGCTGCAGCGATCGCGAAAGCTGCTCCAAAAATTTCTCCAGCGGCACTTCGCCTTGTTGCCGCAACATATCCGCCCCGCGGTCGATCTGCAGCACCGCCAGCGAAAGCGGCGTCCCCTGGGTGCGCGCGCGATCCGCCTCGTTCAACAGGCACCCCACATACGAGCTCCGGCTCAGCAAACCGGTGCGCTCGTCGGAAACGCCCATGCGCCGCACCAGGCTGCGCAGCCGGGTGTGGCTGACGCTCATCATCATCTGGTCGCCGATGGCTTGCAGAAAATAAGTCTCGTTTGACTTCCAGTTGTGCGGTTTATCGTGGGCCACTATCAGCATGCCCGCGGGCGTCTGGGTCTCCTTGTCGGTGATCGTTACGCCGATCGCCGTGGCCAATCCCAATTCCTTCAGGACGGATTCGTCCGAAGCGTCCACAATCAATCCGCCCAGTTCATCGGGAATCGCTTTTTCCACCTGTGCCAACAGGAAAACCACCTGTGCCGCGGGCGCCGGGCGCAATCCCGATGTGCAGTGCTCGGCGGACATTTCCGGCGGGCGTCCCGGCGCCCCAATCACCGCAAAAGACCGGGCCGCTTTCATGTACGCGCCGACCTCGTTCACCGTGGTGTTCAACATCGCGCGCGGCGTCTGTTGCCGGAAAATCTTTTGGTTAATCTCGGAAATCTTCGTGAGATCGCGCAAAGTCTCCGCCGTGTAACTCCCGGTGCGCCCCGTGGGCGGCGTGGGCTTCTCTTCCACCACCGGCGTCGCCCCAACCACCGGCAACTTCGCGGGCTCCGCCTTGACTGCGGTCTTCGGCCACCAGTTGGCCGTTTGATACAAATTCTGCAGCCGCGGGTTGCGCGCTTCTTCACCGGGGAACATCGCCGCGATTTTCTGCAACCGCTCGATGGCCTTCGCTTGCAGTGAGTACTGCAAAAAAATCTCCGTCTGTACGATCAAGTCGTCCAGCGCCTGCGTCTTGCGCCCCTCTTCGGTTGCCGCGGGAGGCTCCTCCACGCTTTGGCTCGCTTTGGTCTTGGGCGCCGGGCCAGGGCTCGAAGAAGCGACCGTGGCGCGCGCCATGCGGCCTGCAATTCGCCGGAGGAACGCGTCATCGGCATGGCCGCGCAGCCGCTCCAGCCTCTCCTGGTTTCGGTAATCGTACGAATCGATGTCCACCAGGCGGTCCAGCGTTTCGCAAGCCTTTGCAAATGTGCCGGAATTGAAATTGGCGTCAAACAAGCGAATCAGCACTTCAAAATATTGCGATTCGCGGTTCAGCTCGTTGTAAAGCCCCGCCCAGAATTCCAGGATCGGAATCGATTCCGGATGCTTCGCGCCCAGCGCCTCCAGCTGCGCCGTGAATTCAACCGATTTCTTGTCCGCGAACATGCGCCGCTTCACAATCTGCAGTATCTCCACCGATTTCGAATCCTGCCCGGAGTCGGAATACGCATCGGCCAAATCAAAAAGCCGCGTGGCCCCTTCGTTCTTTTCGCGCAGCAGCCGTTCGAGAATGGCCCGGGAGCGGTCCAGTTGCCCCGACTGCAACAAAGCGTCGGCAAATGTATCGAGAAACGGAACGTCGCCTTCGGTGGCGGCAAAGGGCTCCAACAGCGCGGCAGCCTCGGCGGGTTCGGAGTTGCGCAATTTGGCTTCCGCGTACAACAACGCAACACTTCGTTCGTTCGGCGCCAGGGCATACGCCCGCGCCAGCAATTTCAATGCGTCCGCCTGCGCGCCGGAAGCGGTGGCCAGCTGCGCGGCCCGCAGAAACGCTCGAGCCGACAGCGCGTTTTTTCCAAGCTGCGAAGCGATTTCCGCGACTTTCACCTGCCGCGAGAAATTATCGGGATCCAGCTGCGCGGCGCGCTCCCAGCAGAACAGAGCGTCTTCGCCTCGGCCGGCCTCGGAAAACATCTCCGCGGATTTGCTGTACTGCTCAATGGCCTCGTCCCCGCGATTCTGCTTTTGCAGTAGAAACGCGTAGCGCGCAATCCGCTCCGGGGCCTGCGTCGCCAGCGCATGGCGCAGGAAGCGGTTGTAAATCGCCAGCGCTTTGGTTTCGTCTTTGGGGTCGATCAGTAGATCGAACAGGTGCCCGTAGTAAACCGCCGCGCGCTCCGGCTGCTCCACCCGCGTATAGAGGTCCCCCAACGCCTGCGAGGCTTCCAAATGTTGCGGAGCCCCTTCGAGCACCGCAAGATATGCCTCGATAGCGTCCTCGACGCGATTTTTCTCGAGAAATTTCTTCGCGCGCTCCAGCTGTTTGCTGACTTCTGCGGCCATTCCGGATTTGCCCTTGGTTTCTTGCTGGGTAGCGTTCACCGCCTCGACGGAGAGCACCATGAACACCATTCCCACTATATACCCCCGGTGCTGACCAGCCAAAAGCCGCGTAAACCGCCGTTGGGCAATCGGACAAGAGGCCCTCGCCTGTGCCCCACTGGGTACCCGCGAGCGTATGATGCCAAGGAACCCTTTTTTGCTGGAGCGCATCCATATGATTGCTGCAACTTCAATCCGAGTGAGGTCTGCCTTGAAAACTTACACCTTCCCCATCGCCCTATCCTTCGTGCTCTTCCTTCATGGCATCGCCATGGCGCAAACTCCGCCCGCGGACACCGGCCTGGCCGCTAACCCCGTCTATGAAAAGGACTGCGCAAAATGCCACGGCAAGACCGCCGAGGGCCGTCATTTCGCCGGGCCGTCGCTCATCTCCGAAAAAACCGCCGCCACTTCCGTGGACGACCTGCGCAACATCATCACCAACGGCAAAGGCCACATGCCCAAGTTCACCGGCAAACTGACCCCCGAAGAAATCGCCACCCTGGCAAAACAGATCCAAGCCCTAAACAAAAAGTAGTGGCAATCTTCAGCGTAGCGGCCACTTTCGACTGGCCGCTATCTCTCTTCTCCGTGCGCTCCGTGCTCTCTGTGGTAAATCCCCTCCGATCCTCCCGCCCCTAAGCTGACGCCCCTTGCCGTTTATGGCAAACTAGAAGTTCACGCGGCAAGCTTTCGAGCAGGGTGAGCGGCCCTCATCTGGCAGCCAGGCCCGCCGTCGAGCACTCAGGAACACCCTCAGGAAAAATCCTGGCGGTAACGGACACGAATGGACCCAAAGTTCATACGCAATTTCTGTATCATCGCGCATATTGACCACGGCAAATCCACGCTCGCCGATCGCCTGCTGGAAATGACCGGCGCGCTCTCCCAGCGCGAGATGCACGAGCAGGTGCTCGACTCCATGGACCTCGAGCGCGAGCGCGGCATCACCATCAAGGCCAAAAGCATTCGCCTCCACTACACCGCGAAAGACGGCAACACTTATCGCCTCAACCTGATTGACACCCCCGGCCACGTGGATTTTTCTTATGAAGTTTCCCGCGCGCTGTCGGCCTGCGAGGGCGCTCTCCTGGTGGTAGACGCCAGCCAAGGTGTGGAGGCCCAGACGGTCGCCAACACCTTTCTCGCCGCTTCCCACAACCTCACCATCCTCCCGGTGATCAACAAGATTGACCTGCCCGCCGCGCAACCCGATTTCGTAAAGGAACAAATCGAAAGCGTGCTGGCCATTCCCGCCGCCGATGCCCTGATGATCAGCGCGAAAAGCGGTATCGGCGTCGAAGAAGTCCTCGAAGCCATCGTGCAACGCATTCCTCCGCCCAAGGGCAGTGCCGATAATCCCTTTCAAGCCCTCGTATTTGACTCCTGGTTCGACATCTATCGTGGTGCGGTAGTTCTCGTCCGCGTGATGGAAGGCCGCATCACCAAGCACATGAAGATCCGTCTGGTGGCCACCAACGAAGTTTACGAGGTCGAGCAACTCGGCACCCTGACGCCAAAACCCATTGCGTTGGAAGAGCTGGAAGCTGGCGACGTCGGCTTCATCGTCGCCAATATCAAGCGCGTGGCCGACGCCCGCATGGGCGACACCGTCACCGAAGCCGCCCGGCCTGCTCCGGCGCTGCCTGGCTTTGAAGCCATCAAGCCCATGGTGTTCGCTGGAATCTTCCCCGTGCTCGCCGATGAATACGAACCCCTTCGCGACGCCCTGGGCAAGCTGCAACTAAACGACGCGGCCTTTTTCTACGAACCGGAGAATTCCGTGGCTCTGGGTTTCGGCTTCCGCTGTGGGTTTCTCGGCCTGCTTCATCTGGAAATCGTGCAGGAGCGCCTCGAGCGTGAATTCGGCTTGAACCTCATCACCACCGCTCCCAGCGTCCGTTATCGCATCACCCCCGTCACCGGCGAAGTGATCGAAGTCGACAGCCCGGCCAAGTTTCCCAACCCCGGCGACATCGAAAAGATCGAAGAGCCCATCATCAAGGCCATGATCATCACCAACGATGATTCCGTCGGCGGCATCCTGCAACTCTGCCAGGACAAGCGCGGCACCCAAAAGAATTTCGAATATCTCTCCCCTACCCGCGTCATGCTCACCTATGAGCTGCCGCTCAATGAAATTGTTCTGGATTTCTACGACCGCCTGAAAAGCGTTTCCCGCGGCTACGCTTCCCTCGATTACCACCTCGCCGGCTACAGCGAATCCGACTTGATTAAGCTGGATATTCTCGTCGGCGGAGAACCCGTTGACGCGCTCGCGCTGATCATTCACCGCGAATTCGCCGTCGAACGCGGCCGCGACCTGGTTTCCCGCCTGCGTAAGCTGATTCCCCGCCAGATGTTCGAAGTCCCCATTCAAGCCGCCATCGGCAGCCGCGTCATCGCCCGCGAAACCGTGGCCGCCATCCGCAAAAACGTCCTCGCCAAGTGCTACGGCGGCGACATTTCCCGCAAACGCAAGCTCCTCGAAAAACAAAAAGAAGGCAAAAAGCGCATGAAGCGCGTCGGCCAGGTCGACATCCCCCAGGAAGCCTTCCTCGCCGTCCTAAAAGTAGACGGCGGCGAAGACGACTAGGCCGAAGTCTCTATTCTTTCTTCTTAACTTCAGAGATCAGCCGGCCACGATGGAGCTGGAGAGTGACCGCATCCCCGATCTGCACTTCCGCCGCGTCGCGAAGTACATTCCCTGCTGCATCGGTGGCAATCGCGTAGCCGCGCTCCAAAACTTTCAGCGGGCTGCGCTCCTGCAATTGCAACGTCAGGCGCTCCCAGCGCTCACGCTTCGTGCGCAGCATCCGCTCTTCGCGTGCACCCAACTCTTGCGTCAACCGCTGCAGCCGCAATCGCAGCACCCCAATCTTCGCGCGAAAATCAAATGACGCCACATGCAGCCGCGCAGTGTTCAGTCGCTTGCGCGAATCTTCCAGCCGCGCGCGCAATCCCAACGCCAGCCGCGAAGTAAGCTCATCGGCGCGCTGTCGCTGTTGCCGCAACAAATCCTGCGGCCGCCGAAACCCGCTCCGTGCGGCCAGCGCATGCACCCGCCGCGAAAGTTCCAAAATCCGGTAGCGCAACGATCCTTCCAGCCGTGCCCGCAGGTCGTACACGTGCTTGTCGAATTCCCGCCGCGTTTGCACCACCAACTCCGCGGCCGCCGACGGCGTGGATGCCCGCACGTCGGCCACAAAATCCGCAATCGTGAAATCCGTCTCGTGCCCCACGCCCGAAATTATAGGTATCACTGACTCGGCGATGGCCCGCGCCACGCTCTCTTCGTTGAACGACCACAAATCTTCCAGCGAGCCCCCGCCCCGCACCAGCAGGATCACGTCCACGGGCAATTGCTTGTTGAAATATCCAAGTGCCTCCACAATTTCCCCCGCCGAGCCATCGCCCTGCACCCGCACGGGATACAACGTAAGATGCACATTGTGAAATCGCCGCTTGAGGATGCGCACCACGTCGCGCACCGCCGCTCCCGTTGGCGAGGTAATCAGGCCAATGCGGCTCGGCAAAAGCGGCAGAGGCTTCTTCCGCCCGGCTTCGAAAAGCCCCTCGGCCTCCAGCCGTTTTTTAAGCTGCTCAAATGCAAGCTGCAGCGCCCCACGCCCAGCCGGCTCGATCGACTCCACATAAATCTGATACTCCCCGCGCGCCTCATAAACGCTCACCGATCCGCGCACGGTCACCTTAATCCCATCCTCCGGCAGAAACTTCATCCCGCGCTGCTGCTGTTTGAAAAGCACGCAGCGCACCTGCGCCTTTTCGTCCTTTAAGGTAAAGTAATAATGTCCGGAAGAAGCCGCCCGGCAGTTGGAAATCTCCCCCTGCACGGTAACGTCCGTGAAATTCTTAGCCAGCAGTTCGCGGATCCGCGCCGTCAGGTCGCTGACGGTATAAACCCGCCGCTCCGGCTGTAAATTAAATGTCAGTTGAGTTTTCGGGCCGTCCACAAACCTACTCTAGCAGGACACGCGATCTCCGCAAACCGTCAGCGGCGGAGGCGGGAAAGAATCCAGAGGAGCAGACTGAGACCCACGCTGAGAAGGATGCTGGTCGTCAAAGGAAAGTAAACCGTGGAGTGTTCACCTTCGTGGACAATGTCCCCGGGCAAGCGGCCCAGCCGGAAAGGGAGCTTCCCGCCAAAATAGAAAAACGCGCCGACCAGCGCCAGCACCCCTGCCACAACCAGCAGCGTCCTGCCGAGTTCCCGCACTGGATCCATCTTTGCGCCAGCGAGCCTCAGATCAATTCCAGGCCCGAGAAAAAATATCCGATTTCAAAAGCGGCGGTATCCGAAGCGTCCGACCCATGCGTGCAGTTGTTGCCGATGCTCGTTCCCAAATCGTGCCGTATGGTTCCCGGCGCGGCTTTTTTCGGGTCCGTGGCGCCCATGGTTTCACGCCATTTGGCGATGGCGTCCTCGGCCTCCAGCACCAGCGCAAAAATTTTGCCCGAACTCATAAAATCGGTGAGCTCTCCAAAAAACGGCCGCTGCACATGCACCGCATAAAACCCGCCGGCCTCCGCTTTCGTCAAGCGCATCGACTTGATGGCCACAATCTTGAATCCCGCCTTATGAATCCGCGAGAGAATCTCGCCCTGGAGTCCCCGGCTCACCGCATCCGGCTTGATAATTGCAAACGTCCGCTCAATAGCCACAAGATTCTCCTGGATAAATTTGTCGTCGCCTTAAACCTGCGCGACTTACTTCAGTGCTGCTGCTACTGTGGACCCCAAATCCGCCGGTGTCTCCACGGTCTGAATCCCCGCCGCTTTCATTGCGGTGTACTTATCCTTCGCCGTTCCCTGGCCGCCGCTGATGATTGCACCTGCATGGCCCATGCGCCGCCCCGGTGGCGCTGTCTGCCCGGCGATAAATCCGACTACCGGCTTCTTTACGTGTATCTTAATCCATTCCGCCGCGCGTTCTTCCGCGTTGCCGCCGATCTCACCAATCAAAATAATGGCATGCGTATCGGCATCATCGTTAAACATCTTGATGCTGTCGAGAAACGAAGTTCCGATGATCGGATCTCCCCCGATCCCAATGCAGGTCGATTGCCCGATGTTCAGTTGCGTCAGCTGATGCACCGCCTCGTAAGTCAGCGTTCCGCTGCGGCTCACCACGCCCACGTCTCCCTGCTTGTGAATGCGCCCGGGCATGATCCCGATCTTGCACTTCCCCGGTGAAATGATCCCCGGACAATTTGGGCCAATCAGCCGCGTCTTGGACTTGCCCAGCACTTCCGCCACCCGCACCATATCCAGCGCCGGAATGCCTTCCGTGATGCACACCACCAGCGGCAATTGCGAATCGGCGGCCTCCAGAATCGC
This sequence comes from uncultured Acidobacteriota bacterium, assembly GCA_963781995.1. Taxonomy (GTDB): domain Bacteria; phylum Acidobacteriota; class Terriglobia; order Acidiferrales; family UBA7541; genus Acidiferrum. Next base: position 1,556,883 of record CAWAHR010000002.1, read on the forward strand.
GTCCGCCGAATACGGCGGCGGCACAAATATCACCGAAGCGTCCGCGCCGGTAGCCTTCACCGCCTCCGCAACCGTGTTGAACACTGGGCGTTCCAGATGTTTCGTGCCGCCCTTCCCCGGGGTCACGCCACCCACAACATTCGTCCCATACTCAATCATCTGCTGCGCGTGAAACGTCCCCTCGCGCCCCGTAAATCCCTGCACCAGCACTCGTGTCTTCTCATTCACCAGCACGCTCATCGCGCGCCTCCCGACAGCGCGACGACCTTTTGCGCTCCATCTTTCATCCCATCCGCAATAGTGAAATTCAACCCGCTATCTCGCAAAATCTGCTGCCCTCGCTCCACATTGGTTCCTTCCATCCGCACAACCACTGGGATTTTCACTTGCAGATCCTTGGCCGCGGAGACCACGCCCGTTGCCAGCACATCGCACCGCAAAATTCCCCCAAAAATATTGATGAACACCGCGCGCACCGCGGGGTCGCTCAGCAGTATCCGGAAAGCATTCTTCACCTGCTCCGCCGAAGCGCCTCCACCCACATCCAGAAAGTTCGCCGGCGACCCACCCGCGTACTTAATAATGTCCATCGTCGCCATCGCCAAGCCCGCCCCGTTCACCATGCAGGCCACGCTGCCATCCAGCTTGATATAGTTCAGCCCGTACTTCGAAGCTTCCACTTCCAGCGGATCTTCCTCGTCCAGATCGCGCAATTCCCGCAAATCCTTGTGCCGGAACAATCCGTTGTCGTCAAACGTCATCTTGGCGTCCAACGCCACCAGCTTCCCATCGCCAGTCACCACGCAGGGATTGATCTCCAGCATCGAAGCGTCGGTATCGATGAACGCCCGATACAGCGCCAGCAAAAACGGCGTGGCCACCGCTGTCAACTCGCCCGATAGTCCCAGCCCAAACGCAATTTTCCGCGCCTGATAAGGCTGCAATCCCACCGCCGGATGAATCACCTCGCGCAGAATCGCGCTGGGATTGTCCTTGGCCACTTCCTCGATTTCCATTCCGCCCGCGGCGCTGGCCATGAACATCGGCCGCCCGCTCTCGCGATCGATCAGCAACCCCAGATACAGTTCGCGCTTGATGTCCAATCCTTCTTCAATCAACAAGCGCCGCACCACCCGCCCCTGCGGCCCGGTCTGCGGCGTCACCAGCGTCATCCCCAGAATGTGCGAAGCATGTTCTGCCGCTTCGTCCGCCGAACGTGCCAGTTTCACGCCCCCGGCTTTCCCCCTCCCACCGGCATGAATCTGCGCTTTCACCACTACCACCGGCGACTTCAACCTCTGCGCCGCCTCCCGCGCTTCTTCCTTCGTGAACGCCACCTCTCCGCGCGGTGTGGTCACGCCATAACGCGCAAGGATGGCCTTTGCCTGATATTCATGAATCTTCATTTGAGGTTCTGCCTTTTCGGGCGGCCCCGGCGCAACCGGAACCGACATCTTGTGCGACGATGGAACACTGCACTGATGTTAGAATTTGAGGCTTCGCAAAACAGTTAAGTTTACTTGACTCGCGCACCACGAGCAAGGCGACCGAATTCCCGAATGGCATGAACAACGCTTCACATCCAATGATCGAAAAGGCCGAAGCCGGCCGCGGACTTTCGCGCCCGGAAGCGGAAGCGTTCATGGAGGAGCTGCTTTCCGGGCAGGTGCCCACGCCGGAGATTGTGCGCATGCTGCTGGCTCTAAACCGCCGGCCGATGAGCGTTCCCGAGCTGACCGGGTTTGCATCGGTGATGCGCAAACACGCCGCGCCCGTATTTGCGCCCGATGAGCCTCGTCCCGCAGGCCTCGTCGACACCTGCGGCACCGGCGGCGATGCCAGCGGCACGTTTAACATTTCCACCGCTTCGGCGATCGTGGCCTCCGCCGCTGGCGCGCGCGTCGCCAAGCATGGCAATCGCGCGGTCAGCTCTCACAGCGGCTCCGCGGATGTTCTGGAAGCCTTGGGCGTATGCATCGATGTACCGCTCGCGGTCGCCGGCCGCTCGGTCCGCGAGATCGGCATCGGTTTTCTGTTTGCTCCCGCGGCCCATGCCGCCACCCGCCACGCCGTCCCCGCGCGCCAGCAGATCGCCAAGCGCACCATCTTCAATCTCCTCGGCCCGCTCACCAACCCCGCCGCCGCCGAAGCCCAGGTACTCGGGGTCTTCTCCCCCGAAATAATCGACACAGTTGCGGCAACCCTCGCCGAACTCGGAACCCACCGTGCTTTCGTGGTTCATGGAGCAGGCGGCCTGGATGAGATCTCCCTCTCCGGGGAAACCCAAATCGCGGAAGTGCACGAAGGCCAAATCCGCCGTTTCACGGTCACGCCCGAGGACTTTGGCCTTTCGCCCGCCTCGCTGGAAGAACTCCGTGGAGGAACCCCGCAGGACAATGCCAACCTGATTCGTTCCCTGTTGCAAGCCGAAACCGGCCCGCGCCGCGACATCGTCATCGCCAACGCCGCCGCAGCCCTCGTGGTCACTGGATTCGCCGGGGACTTTCGAGCCGCAGCCCATCTGGCGCGAAACGCCATAACCTCCGGCCAAGCCCTCGAAAAGCTCGCGCAGCTCAAAAAGTTCTCGCACCATCCAAACAACTAGCCCCGGCATCCTCCCGGCAAGCCCTCACGCCAAGCGCCCGCCTCTTTACTCCATTGCCTAGTTGCCTCGCTGCCTCATTACTTCAAGGCTTAGCCGGACTCTCCACCCCGCTATTCGATTCAATCAAATCCCGAATCCCCCACGCCGCAAGCCCCCCGCCCGCCCCAGCCACAATGAAATAAGCTACCTTCGTCGCCGTGGACGTCCCCGGACTTCCCACGCCAGCCCCAGCTGGCTCCTGCGGCTCCGCGTCGGAATCCAGATAGATCCGATACGTCTGGCCCTCCGGCAAAACGCGAAATTCCCCGCGATACGAAAAATCCAGGCTGCCCAACCGCGCCGTCACCTGCAAAACGCGCGGCGAGTAGATAAACACCTGTGCTTGTGTAAGCTGTCTGACATGCGGCCGCAACAACGCGTCTTCCACATGCAGCTCCAATGGATTTTTCTCCGTGGATACAAAAGACACCGACCCGCAATCCATATCCACATGCGCTCCGTCACCGTTGCGCTCCAAAGTCGCGCTGCTCCGCTCCCCCAGCGTCGCCACGCTCCCGCCAATCCGCACGCCGAGCTTCCCCTCGGAATCCGTGGAGACCCGTTCCCCCTCGAACACCGATAGCCCGGCAAAGGCATCCGACGCATTCAAGTGCGCGCCATAAGCCAGCGTCAGAATCCCCAGGGGTTTTCCAGCGGCCCACAGGGGAAGGTCAGGGAAGCAGAGGGAAACGCTGAGAGAAAAAAGCAGGACACCGCTAACGACTCGCATAATTTACCTCCGAGGGCTGGTGCAGAGGAGGGACAACCCGCGGCAGGTAAGATACACATTTAGTACTATCAATTCAATTCTATTTATTACTTATTATCTTACTTCTATTTACTTTCGCTCGTTACCATAATGTTAGCACCCTCGGGAACGCCGATTCCGCCGTTGCCGCTCCCGGCATGGATCATGGTAATGAGAATGACTAAAGCGCGAGGAAATTCTTCAGCAACTCCTTGCCCGATTCCGTCAGCACCGACTCCGGATGGAACTGCACTCCCTCCACCGGGTACTCCCGGTGCTGCAAGCCCATAATAATCCCGTCGCTCGTCTCCGCCGTAATCACCAGCTCGCGCGGCAGCGATTTCCTCTCGACAATCAGCGAATGATACCGCGTCGCCGTGAACGGGTTCGGCAATTCCTGGAATATCCCCTTCCCCTGATGCCGGATTTCACTGGTCTTCCCATGAAACAGTTTCGGCGCACGCACGATCTTCCCGCCAAACGCCGCTCCAATCGCCTGATGGCCAAGGCACACCCCGAGAATGGGAATCCTCCCCGCCAATTTCTGAATCAACTCCACGGAAATGCCCGCCTCCGTTGGCGTGCAAGGCCCCGGAGAAATAACAATCCGCTCCGGCTTGCGTTGAACAATCTGCTCCACGCTGATGCGGTCGTTGCGGTGCACTTCTACTTGGCAGCCCAACTCGCCCAGGTATTGCGCCAGGTTATAGGTGAACGAATCGTAGTTGTCCAAAAGCAGAATCACGATTTGCCCTTCCCCCTCCCGGCCGCTCCATGCGCCGCTTCCAATGCTCGCAGCAACGCCTTCGATTTATTTACCGACTCGTTGAACTCGCCCTCCGGCGTCGAATCCGCCACAATGCCGCCGCCCGCCTGCACGTGCGCCACGCCATTCTTGATGACCATGGTGCGCAAGGCGATGCACGAATCCAGGTTGCCTGCAAAATCCAGGTAAAGAATGCCGCCGGCGTAAATCCCCCGCCGCGTCTTTTCCAGCTCCTCGATAATCTCCATCGCGCGCACTTTGGGCGCCCCGGAAACCGTACCCGCGGGAAAGCACGCCATCAGCGCGTCAAAACAGTCCACATCCTCCCGCAATCGCCCGCGCAGGCTGGAAACCAGGTGCATAACGTGCGAATAGCGTTCCACGGCCAGCAACTTTTCGGGGCGCACCGTCCCGTAATCGCAGACTCGTCCCAGGTCGTTGCGCCCCAGGTCCACCAGCATGATGTGCTCGGCCCGCTCCTTTTCGCTGGCCAGCATCTCCCGCTCCAGGCGCTGGTCTTCCGCTTCGTCCTTGCCTCGCCACCTGGTTCCCGCGATCGGGCGGTAGAAAACGTCGCGCCCCTGCACCTTCACCAGCATCTCCGGCGAGCTGCCCACAACATACACGTCATTCAATTGCAGGTAAAAAAGGTAAGGAGAAGGATTCAGCGCCCGCAATTCCCGGTAAATGGAAAAGGGCTCCGCCTTCGTTTTTGCGGAAAAACGCTGGCTAAGCACCGCCTGAAAAATGTCCCCTTCGCGGATGTACTGCTTGGCCTTCTTCACAATCGCCAGGTACGCGCCGCGCTTCAGGTTGGAAGCTATCTTCAGCGGCTGGGCTTTCCGCGCCGATGCCGTGCGCGGCTTTTCCCCTGTCGCCGGCTCCTCCAGCATCTGCCGCGTGCGTCGAATCTCTTTTGCCGCCGCGTTGTATTTCGCGCGCAGGCTCCCCGGCCCTTCGGTGAAAACATTGCGCACAATCCACAACCGGTGCTGCACGTGATCGAATGCCAGGATCCCGTGATAAAACATCAGCACCGCGTCGAACAACCCGATCTCGTCGCGCAACTTTTTCGGCAACCGTTCGATCAGCCGCACCATGTCGTAACTGAAATACCCGATCGCCCCCGCCACCAGCGGCGGTAATCCCGGCAACCGCACCGGACGGTAGCGCGCCATGTGTGCCCGCAAAAATGCAATCGGGTCGCGTTCTTCCCACACCATTCGCTCGCGGCTTTCCAACACGCAAGCCCCGTTCGCATACCTGAAAATCTCCTCGGGATTCGCTCCCGCAAACGTGTAGCGCGCTATCTTTTCCCCGCCCTCCACGCTTTCCAGCAAAAACGAATACCGCGCCCCCTGCGCCACCCGCAGATACGCGCTCACCGGCGTCAGTAAGTCCGCGGAAAACGTGTCGTACACGGGAATCAGGTTCCCGCGCTTGGCAAGCCGCTCGAATTCCTGAAACGAAGGCTGCATCATCGCCTCTCCACAATCCACTCCGTTTGAAATTCAATAGGGAAGTTGCGTTCGACTCTCGAACATCCACTGCGGGCAGGTCACCAGCGTGTGTTTTCTTCGTTCTTCAACGCGCGCAGCACCGCGCTTCTCATGCTCGCTTCCGGCGCCGTGCTGCCCATCCAGCGTTCCCACTGCGCGATGCCCTGAGCCAGAAACATTTCCACTCCGGAAATGCACGTGATTTTCCGCAGGGCCGCCAGCCCCAGCAGTTTGGTCCGCATTGGCCGGTAAATTAGGTCCATGACGAGAGAACAGTTTAACTCGCCCGGCTTCAGCGGCGAAATCTTTTCGTGTGGGTGCATCCCCGTGGGCGTGGCGTTCAACAGCACGTCGAACTCCTGGCTCCGCAACGCCGAACGTGGAATGGCCTCCCCTCCCACTGCCTTCGCAAGCTTCCTTGCCGCTTCCTTGCGTCGCGCGCAGATGAACACGTCCGCCCCGGCATGCGCCAGCGCGAACGCCGCGGCGCGCGCCGCGCCTCCCGCGCCATAAATCACCGCTCGGGCGCCCCGCAGTCTCAACTTCGTCTCCAGCGCCCGCAAAACTCCCAGATAATCCGTGGTGCTCCCGTAGAGCGACCCGTCCCTCCGCACTGTGACGGTATTCACCGCGCCGATTTTTTCGGCCAGCGGCTCCACCTCGTCCAGATGACCGAAAATAGTTTGCTTGTGCGGCAAGGTTACGCTGAACCCTCGCACCCCGAACGCCGGCAAGGTCTCCAGGAAATCCTTCAGATTCTCCACCAGGAACGGCAGGTACACCGCATCCTTGCCCGCCGCGATGTATCCGGTATTATGCAGCACCGGCGAGAGCGAATGTCCCACGGGATTCCCAATCACCCCAAACACCCGCGTGCTTCGAGTGAGTTCGTGCGCGCGGTACAACTCTTTCATCTCCCGCATCGGTATCTGCCCCGGCGCGGTCGCCGCCGCCACCGGCGCATAAGCCAATGCGCTGCCCTCGCGCAGCGCCAGCACTCGCGCGGGTAAACCGATCTCCCCCATGGCAACGGCCACCATGTCGCGCGAACTTCGCGCCAGTTGCAACGTCCGCGCGCTGTCGGCCAGCGTGCGCGCCATCGCAGCAACCTTGATCGCGCTGGCGCCCCCGCTCGCCGGTGCCGTCAACTTCTTGGGAAATTTGGGCGTCTTCCGAAAATCATGCATCGACAATAAAATTTTTTCCGGCACCGCATAACCATGCACCGTTCTCCCCGGCAACTCTTGGAGTGTCTCCACTTCCAGATCGCACCAGGCGCACCCCGCCTCCCGGGCCTGAATCAGCCAGAACAGTTCCTCCCCCGCGCCGCCAGCAAACTCCCCACCGCCAACCCGCCGTCGGCACGTGGCAATCAGCTGTGCCTTAGCGGGACGATGCGCCTTCAACCATTGCAAAAACCTCCGCCGTTCGCCGTCATTCTTCAGCCAGTCCAGCCGAATTTCCGCGGTCGGCGTCTGCCGCAGCGCTTCCCTCAGCAACCCCCGCAATTCCCGGGCTGTCCCCGCAGCCACCACGCCGCACAACCGCGCCACGCCCTTCCCGAACACGCTTGGCATTGCCGATGCCTCCCAATCCATTGAAAATACGGTATCTAGCCTCCCTTTGCAAATATGGAAAGTCTCCCCACCCATTTTGTTGACGCCACCCTATGCCCTTGTTAGTTTCGAGTATGCAAGTCCCCGCACGGCCCTTACATGGCGTGAATTGAAGGAGTTTTGATCATGCGCGCATTCGCGACTGCAATGTCTCTCGCAAGTTTGGTTCTGACCACCAGCGCTTTGGCCCAGACCAATTCGCCGGCGCCGGTTATCCACTCAACCCAGCGTCGCGCTGAAGCCACCTCTCCCGACCGCACCGCGACGTACTGCTCGGGCTTCGTCACCGAAGACAAAGTGCCCTCCGATGTACGGCTCATCTCTGGTGAAGAGTCCAACAGCAAAGTCGTCTTCGTCAGGGGCGACTACGTTTTCATCAACCGGGGTTCCGCCCAAGGCGTTCGCGTGGGCGACCGCTTCTCCATGGTCCGCCCCGACAAGGATCCCGACGCCGTGCAATGGTTCAAGTGGCAGCAAAAGCTCATGAAAGCCATGGGCACTCGCTACATCGACGCCGGCGAGGTGGAAGTCACTGGGGTTCAGGCCAATGTTTCCACCGCCATCATCAAGTTTTCCTGCGACTACATGCAGCGCGGCGATATCGCTGTGCCTCAGACCGAGCGCCCTTCCCCGCCCTACAAGCCGGCCGAACAATTTGATCGCTTCGCTCCCGTCAGCGGCAAATCCGTGGGCATGTTGGTCACCGGCCTGGAATACGCGAATGTCTATGGAAAGAACAATTCGGTCTATGTGAATCTTGGGAGCAATCAGGGCGTCAAAGTCGGCGATTACCTCCGGGTGTTCCGTTACCAGGGTTCCACCTCCGAGACCGACGTCTATTTCCCGGACTACCAATACAGCATGTACGGCTTCGGCAGCACCCCGCTGAAGTACAAGTGGAACGACTTGCCCCGCGAAGTCATCGGCGAAGGCATAGTCATGAACGTGACCCGCAACTCCTCCACTATGTTCATCACCTACAGCAAGCTGGAAATGTACGCCGGCGATTACGTCGAAATCGAATAGCTGCAATCCATTTTTTTCCAGGCCCGCGTCCCCTTGGCGCGGGCTTTTTTTATTCCCGTGCGCTCCCTGCACCGGCAATGATTTCGCATTCAAATCCGTACAGCATCGTTCCGTTGTACTTCCACGCCTCCCGCGGCAAGCCCGCTTTCGCGCAGGTTTCCCCTAGAAACTCCTCCCGCGAGAGGTGGTGCTCCACCGCAACCTGCGGCAGCAATAATCCTCGCCGCGTCCCCAGCTCCACCAGCAGCCCGTGCTTTCCGATTTCCACTTCCTCAGGCCGGATCGCCTCCATCGTCGAGAGCAGCGAAACTTCCAATTCCAGTTCCCCAAGCTCCTCCGGCCGCAACCGCGAAAATCGCGGGTCGTGCAGCGCCGCGTCCGCCGCGCATCTCACCAGGTTTTCTCCCAGCGTCGCACGTCCGTCCAACATGCCGATACACCCGCGCAATTTCTTGCCCGCGTGCAGGGTCACAAACAGCCCGCATGGCTCGCCGAATATTCCTGTGTTTGGAAAGTTGAAAAGGGCCGTGCCGTTGCACACCGCGTGCCGCACGCCCTGGCACGCCACTTCCAGGATCGCTCTCCGGTCTTCCTCAGAGAGGGACAGCATCCTGCTGCTTCTTCTGCGTTTCCAGCATCACCTGGTTGCGGCGCAGTTTGATGCGATCGTCCAGTTTGCTCCAGAAACGATGGAAGTATTGCGCCGCAGAAACCAGCGCGCTGATCACCACCAGCCACAGCAGTACCTCGGATATCGGCCGCAGCGACGGGTGCCGCGCTCCGGCTATCAAAACCGCCACCGCGCAAACCTGCAGCACCATTTTCGTTTTTCCCAGCGCCGACGCCGCGATCGTGAACCCCTCCGCGCTGGCAATATTCCGCAGCCCCAGTATCGTGAACTCCCGCCCGATGATAATCACCACCATCCACCCCGCAACCAGATGCATATCCACCAGTGAAATAAACGCCGCCGAAATCAGCAGCTTGTCGGCAATGGGGTCCAGCAGGATCCCCAGGGTGGTTACTTGCCGGTTGCGCCGCGCAAAATACCCATCGGCCCAGTCGGTCGCCGCCGCGGTCAACAGGATCAGCACCCCCCACACCTCAAAATGCATGGGGAATCCCCACAACTCCACGTTGGGACTCCTCGTCAGCAGCACCACAATCAGTACCGGCACGAAGAAAATTCGCAATACGGTGAGGGAATTCGGCAGATTCATAGTCGAGCGCGCCGGGAACCCCCTGCGGGGCGCTCCGGAACCACATCGGCCACTATAGTCTTCGCCCCTAACTGCGTCAACGCTCGCCGAAACGCCGCGTTTCCACGCCGGGGGCAGTACTTAGCTGTAACTAACACCTCTCATCGGGTTTCGGGCTGGCCGATACTCTTTCGTAACACCCCTGCTGCAAACCTGTGCAAAAGCGCTTTTCGAATTTGGCTGCAATGTAGGGCACCTACGATGCTAATGACATCCTTGTCACAATATAAGTCTTTTAATTACAGTATTTTATGTGGCGTCCGATAATCCCGTGAACGTCTCATCGCAAACTCCGCGCGGCGCTCGCATTTGGCCCTAAAGCCAGTTTCCACAACGTTTTCCACAAGGGAGAAGCCTCACCCATCCACACTTCCGATGCACCAAAACCGTCATATTTCTTTAACATTTGGCCTTTTTTCAGTAGGTTACTTGAACGTTACCATAGGCACGGCTCCCGCGATTTTAGATCGCGTGCGGCCCACGCAAGATTCGCACTGGCAAGAAGAATAACGCCCTCAGAAACGCCAAAACTCCGTGCACCGCGATCCCCACGATCCGGAACGGCAATAAAATCAGCCACACAAACGGGTAAGCAATCAGCGCCAGCAACGCAATCGGCCAGCAAAACACCAGCAGGATGCACCACAAAAGGAACGCCGCCATGCCTAGGTCACCTCTCTCACATCATGATACGCAGCGCCGTCCCCCGATGTTCCCTTAACCGCAAAGCTTTGCAGCTTCAAGCGCCGCGCGATACTTTGCGGCACTTCCGCCTCCATGTCCATGTGCGTATCGCTAACTTCCGAATGCAACACCCGGCCCAGCGCATGGATCAGCGCCAGTGACCTGCCTTCGCTCAGCGGCATGTGCAGCGAAAGCTTCACGATCGGATCCAGCGGCAGCGCGGCATCAATCCGCCGCAGCAACTCCTCCAGCCCTTCTCCGGTAAGCGCGGAAACCAGCACTGGTGGTTCATCTCCGCCTCCGTTGCGCCGGCTGGCCGCTTCCAAATTCTTCCGCTGCTCGCTCGGCAACTGGTCCACTTTGTTGAACACCTGCAAACGCGGCGTTTCCTTCACGCCCAGATCATCCAAAATCTTTTCGACCTCTTCTTCCAACTCGTCGTGGTGGGGATTTGAAATGTCGCTCACTTGCAGCAGCAGCGCCGCTTCCTGCACCTCCTCCAGCGTCGCGCGAAACGCGGCAATCAGCCCCTTGGGCAATTGCCGGATAAATCCCACGGTGTCCGAAACCAGAATGCGCCGGTTTGACGGCAAGCGAACGGCGCGAATTGTGGGATCAAGCGTGGCGAACATCCGTGACGACACCAGCACTTCCGCCTGGCTCAGCGCGTTAAACAACGTCGACTTCCCCGCATTGGTATAACCGACCAGCGCCACCGTCCCCAGCGGCACGGCATTCCGCGCCTCACGCCGCAGCGCGCGTTGCTGGCGCACCTCATCAATGCTCACTTCGATTTTGCTCACCCGGTCGCGAATCCGCCGCCGGTCCGTCTCAAGTTTCTTTTCACCCGGTCCGCGCACCCCGATGCGCCCCGCTCCCCCGCCCGCTCCGCCTGCGCCGCCCGCGCCCTTGCCGCCCTGGCGGGACATCTGCGCCCCGCGCCCCGTCAGCCGCGGCAACAGATAATTGAGCTGCGCCAACTCCACTTGCAATTGCCCTTCACGGCTCCGCGCATGACGCGCAAAAATATCCAGAATCAGCTGCGTCCGGTCAATCACCCGCCGTTCGGTAATCTCTTCGATGTTCCGCTGCTGCACCGGCGAAAGATTGCTGTCAAAAATAATCAGCGCCGCCTGCCGTGCATTGGCCTCCGCCCGGATCTCATCCAGTTTTCCCCGCCCGACCAGCGTCGCGGGATCCGCCGAATCGCGAATTTGAAACAGCGCTCCCGCCACTTCGCCACCCGCGCTCTCCGCCAACTCCACAAGCTCCGCCAGCGATTCCCTGCCCTGCTCTCCCGCGGGCATCCCCGGAAACCTCGGCGCGCGCTTCCACCCCACGCCAACAAGGAGCACGCGCTCCGCCGCGGAAATCTTGTGTTGTGTTTTCATGAAAGGTTTTGCGCCATGGCAATCGCGCTGCAGGGCCGCCGAGCGGAGAAGCCTCGCTTCATCACCCCAATTATACGTCCATTCCCCCGCCGCGGCGAAACAGCCGCGCAGTGGTTCAGCTTCCGGCAAGGCGAATTATCGGGGGCTGACCAACACCTGGTCGGATAAAACTCACTCACCGTTTCCTTGTGTCGGAAAGAATCGTGGATAAAGCTCTGCCAGGCGGAGTGAAAACTCCGCCCGGCCTCGCACAACAGTTAGACCGCGTGCTTACTCGCTGGTTTTGTTATTGCGTTGAGCTTCCTTCAGCTTTTCGATATCGGCCGGAGTCAATTGCGGCCGATCGATCGTGAGCGTGAGCTTGACAAGTTTGCCGTTGAATTCGAACGGCACCTGATAGTCCTGGTCGTCCACGGGCGTACCAGTGTCGGCGCACCGACATCGAAGTTTTCGTCCCACTGCAGAATGAACGGAAGGGTGTGTTCCATCGATTGCGTGGCGACCGCTTTGCCGTCCACTTTCAGGACGCCGGTGCCACCGCGGCCGATGCCGCTGGGGCTGCCAAAGGCGAGCGTGCCCATGCCGAGCCCGTCGTACTTGAAATCAAACTCGACGGTGTGTTTGCCGGGAGTGAGTGCTTCCGGGCTTTCCCAGCGGATGCGCTTCAGGTCCACCAGGTTCCAGAGGAAGATCGGCTTGCCTTTCAGGATGTAGAAGCCGTAGCCACCGAAACGGCCACCTTGCGTGACGAGCATGCCGTTGCCGCCGCCATCGGGTACCTCGACTTCAGCCTTGAAGTTGTAGGATGAGTTGAGAATGCTGGGAGCATCGCCGTTCGGCGTGCCCGTCACCATTCCGGAGTAGGTGAATACGGTACGGCCCGCGCTCAGGCTGGGCTTTGGGATGATGAGCCGAGCCACCACCGAGTTGTCCAGCGGGAGCACCTGGTACTTTTCCGCTTCCTTCCAGAAGAGTTGCTCCATTTCCTTCAGCTTGCCGGGATTTTTGTCGACGACGTTGTCGTATTGCGTCCAGTCTTTTGTCAGGTCGTACAACTCCCACGGGTAGTCGGCTGGGATTTTCCTTCACGATCTTACCGGTATCCCATGGCGCGCGCATGACCTTGGTGCTGGCGATCCAGCCGTCGTGATAGATCGCGTGGTCGCCGAACATCTCGAAGTACTGGGTGTGATGAGTCGATGGGGCGTTGGCATTGGCTTTCTTGAAGGTGTACATCATGCTGACACCTTCGATGGGCTTCTGCTTGATGCCATCGACACCGTCGGGAGCCTGAATGTGCGCGGCCTCGAGGATGGTGGGCACGATGTCAATCATGTGGTGGAACTGGTTGCGGATGCCACCGGGATCGTCGATGTGTCCGGGCCAGGAAATGGCCATGCCCTGGCGCACGCCCCCGAAGTGGGAAGAGATCTGCTTGGTCCAGGAAAACGGCGTGTCAAACGCCCAGGCCCACGGCACCGCCATGTGGTTGTAGGTCTTGTCCGAACCCCACGCGTCGTAGAAGTACTTCAGTTGAACATCGACAGGTACCTCGACCTGGTTGAACATGGCCACTTCGTTCGGAGTGCCATTCAGAGTGCCCTCGGAACTCGTGCCGTTGTCGCCCTCGATGTAAATGATTAGCGTGTTGTCTAGCTTGCCTTCGTCTGCGACTTCCTGGATCACCCGGCCGATTTCGTTGTCGGTGTAGGCCACATACGCGGCGAACACGTCCACCTGGCGCAAAAACATCTTCTGTTCGTCGGGAGTGAGTTGATTCCAGTGCTTGAGCAAATCCGCCGGCCAGGGCGTCATCTTGGCATCCTGTGGAATCACGCCCAGCTTTTTCTGATTCGCGAAGATCTGTTCGCGCAAATCGTCCCAACCCTTGTCGAACAAGTGCATGTCGCTGATCTTCTTTATCCACTCGGGTGTCGGGTGATGCGGCGCATGCGTGCCGCCGGGCGCATAGTAGAGAAGGAAAGGCTGTTCGGGATTTACCGCGTTGAGCCGCTTCATGTACTCGATCGCGTCGTCCGCCATGGCCGTGGTCAGATTCCAGCCAGGATGTCCGACATAGGGATATATCTCGGAGGTGTTGCGGAATAGATTCGGCTGCCACTGGTTCGCATCCCCGCCCACGAATCCATAGAAATAATCGAAGCCCATGCCAACGGGCCACTGATCAAACGGCCCAGCTGCGCTGGCGGCGAACGACGGAGTATTGTGGTTCTTGCCAAACCATGACGTCGAGTATCCGTTTTCTTTCAGGATTCGCCCAATCGTTGCTTTGTCTTTCGGGATGATGCTGTTATAGCCCGGATAGCCGGTGGCCTGTTCGGAAATAACGCCGAAGCCCACCGAGTGATGGTTGCGGCCGGTGATCAGCGCGGCGCGCGTGGGCGAGCAAAGCGCGGTGGAATTGAAATTCGTGTAACGCAGTCCGTTGTTGGCAATGCGGTCCAGTCGCCGGCGTCGGGATAACTCCGCCAAACGTGCTGGATACGCCAAATCCTGCGTCGTCGGTGATGATCAATAAAACGTTTGGCGCGCCCTTTGGCGGCACGATTCGCGGATCCCAACACGGTTTTGATTCGCGCGAATCGCGTTTGATGACCCCACCGAATGGCTTGGGTTCCGGTGGCAGTTGCTTTTCGGATGCAAGAGACGTCGTTCCAGACGCGGAGCACGCTTCCGAAGCGGCTTGTTGCGCGAATGCTCCTGCGGCCGCAATTGTACTCAATGAGAGTGCCGTCAGCGCGATTCGCCGCACTCGCGCGGTGCACCGGCTTCTTATCGTTCCGCTGCTGCAGAATGAAATGTATCTGTCTTCCATCGTTGCCAACTCCTTTCAATTAGCGAACTGCTCCGGTTCAGTCTCGGCCATGGCCACGCCTCAATTTGGAACAATACTCAGTGACATCCCTTGGCGGAGGAGGAGCTGCCTTAAGAACCCTTCTTTGGGGGTTGAGCGAGGAAATCCCTTCAACGGCGGCTATTCTCTAAGCCTCGCGGTAAAGGTGGAATTGGCAAAAGTAACAGGGGATCGTCGGGGCCTACTGTCTCAAGCGCACCATAAATGTATTTATCGAAACTGGACCCGCTGCCTAGAACTGGCCGCGCACCCATTCGAGCGCCTGCTGCTGAATCCCCGCGCCCTGCCCGAAGCCCGCGAGCCAGTGAATCTGCGCATCACGCCGGAACCACGTCAGTTGCCGCTTGGCGTAGCGCCGCGTCGCCTGTTGAATCGCCGCTTGCGCCTCTTCAAGTTTCATTTCGTCGTTGAGCACCGCGCGCAATTCGCGGTAGCCGATGAAATCGAACGGCTTGGCATCCGCCGGCAGGCCGCTGGCGACCAGCCCGCGCACCTCTTCCATCCATCCCGCGGCCAGCATCGCATCCGTCCTCGCGTGAATGCGTTGATACAGCGCCTCGCGCTCCGGCGATAGCCCAATCTTCACCGCCCGCCACCCGCGCAGCGGATTTCTCCCCGCCCGATGCACCTCGGAAAGCGGTTTCTTCGCCAGCAGGCAAACTTCAACCGCGCGAATAAGCTTCTGTTCATCAGCCGGCGCAATCTTTTCCGCGGAAACCGCATCCAGCCGCTTCAGGATGCGATGCGGATGCCCCGGCGCGTGCGCCGCAACGCTGTCCCACAATCGCTCCCGCAATTCCTCCGACCGTAACGGCACATCGGCCAACCCCTCCAGCAACGCCCGCAAATAAAGCCCCGTCCCCACGGTAAAAATCGGCAACCGGCGCCGCGCGCGAAGATCTTCCAGCACCGCAATGGCCCGCTCGCGATAACCCCCAGCCGTCGCCTCTTCGCGCGGGTCCAATACGTCAATCAAATGGTGCGCAACGCCCTGCCGCTCTTGAGCCGTCGGCTTCGCCGTCCCCACATCAAATCCTCGGTAAAGCTGCGTCGAATCGCACGCCACAACCTCGCCGCCAAGCTCCAGCGCCAGCCGGATCGCCAGCGACGATTTTCCCGAAGCGGTTGGTCCAACGATAACAATCAGTGGAGAGTCTACGAGTGCGTTCATTTGCGGAGCAGCAGCGGCCACGCGCGCATCACCAGCACCGCCAGCACGATCAGCGCCAGCAGCACACTGCCGATCACTTGATGCCGCGAAAGCTTCATCCTGATCCACATTTCTAACACAGAAGTTTGACCAGGCGCTGACCACCCCGCGAAAAATGTCATCCTGAGCGCATCCGATAAGGATGCGCGAAGGATCTCAATTTTTCCTTCATGCGAAATGCCCGGTCTCAGCGGGTCCGGCCTTACTGATTCGGTGGCTTCAGATTGTAATAATACGTGAATCGCAATTCGATGAAAGGTCCCTTGAACTGTGGGGGCAGCGGTGGAAACGGATTCGACGCCCGGATCGACGAAAACGCCGCGCGATCCAAAGGCTCCTTGCCAGAGCCATATACCTGCACCGGCATTCCATCCGGAACTGAGCCGTCCTTCATAATCTTGAACTGCAGCGACACCACTCCCTGCTCGCCTAGGCTCACCGACGGCGGCATCACCGCTTCCCAATTCCCTTTCACGATGTAATACACCCGCCGGAAATAATCGTTGAAATCGACACCCTCGGTGTCCGTCAGCATCTCAATCCCGGCGCCGTGGCTCCCTCTTCCTCCGCCGCCTCCCCCGCCGGAAAGCGCCGGCCCGCCGCCACCATAGGGGACCGGGGTATTCGGCTTCAGCCCTTTCGCGGCATCGCGGATCATGTCGCCCGCTGAACCGGATTTCGGCAGCTTCAATCCATTTTCCGGCACTGGCATGTCCGGATTTTCCAACTGCGCCGGTGTCTTCGGAAGATCTCCTCGTGAAGGAGACGGTGTTGTCGGCGGCTGCACCGCGGCATTGGCCTGCGGCGTCGGCGCGCTCGGCAAATCCCGCTTCGGCGGCTCCGGCGCTGGCTGCGCCACCGGCGGCGGCTCCACGTGCGGCGCCACTTTATTGATCACCTTTGGATCAACGCGCACCGACTCGTGCGGCGCGGGCGCCGGAGTCGGCTTCAACGATTCCAGCGCGCCCGGGGGCAACAACACCGTCATCTGCCGCCGCGCAATATCTTCCTCTTCGCTCGTTCTCACGTGCGGCTTGAAGATCTGCGGGGCAAAAATCAGCAGAAACACCAGCGCAATGTGTACCACCACGGAAAGAACCGTGGTGACCCGGTCTTCCGGCGTCGCTTTGCCACGCCACTCCGGAGGCAAAAATGCCGCTTCGCCGCTCTGAAAAATATCCGGCTCGACCAGATCCTCCGAAATCGGCGGCAGCGGCGTAAACTCCTGCGGTGGCGCTACCCCAACCGGGATGCTGATGCGCTCGTCCATGTCCGTCGGCTGCGCCGGCAAAGTCGATTCATCCCGCCGCTGCACCGCTTCCACGTTCAAATCGCGCGGCACGACAACCCGCGTGGCAATCGACTCCAGCGGCAAATTCGAAGGAATCGTCGAACGCCCGTCCAGCGGCGCCAGCGGCATTTCCGACGGCACCAGTGTGCGTTCGTCCATCGACGTCGGCCGCCGCCGGGTCGTCGGCGGCACATCCGCATCGGGCAAACGCGCACCAACAGGGACTAGGGTCCTGGGAATCATGGTCTCGCTTTATCCGGGTAGCTCGTCGCTACGGGCCCTTTGCCATCTGGCCCTTTGGTATCCGGTTGGACGCGTTCATCATGCTCACGGATGCTTTGCATCACCCGGCTTGCCAATTCCAGCGCCGCCCGCCCTGCTACCCCGTCCGTCTTGGGAGCGACCCGGGTGCGAATCGCACCAGCGAACGCTTCCAACTCCGCGCGCAAAGGTTCCACATCCGGCGCCGCCAGCTTCTCAAATCCAAATTCGGGCTCCGGCCCGGCCTTCTTCACGCCCACCCGCAGCGCATCGCGCCGCGCGTAGTCCAGCGATATGTATTCATGATGCTGAAAAAATCGCATCTTGCGCACCCGCTCCGTGGAAACCCTGCTGGCGGTCACATTCGCCACCGCCCCGCCCGCAAATTCCAGCCTCGCGTGCGCGATATCTACCTTGTCGGTCAGCACAGGAATGCCCACCGCCTTCACTTCCGTCACCGGTTCTTTCACCAGCGCGAGCAGAATGTCCAGGTCATGAATCATCAGGTCGTAGATCACTTCCACGTCCAGGCTGCGCGGCGTGAACACGCCCAGCCGGTGGACTTCAAAAAACAGCGGGCGATTCAGGATCGGCTCCACGGCGATCACCGCCGGATTGAACCGCTCCACGTGCCCAACCTGCAAAATCCGCTGGTGCCTCCGCGCCGCTTCCAGCAGCGCATCTGCCTCCGCCAGCGACGCCGCCATGGGTTTCTCCACCAAAACGTCAATCCCCATGCTCATCAACCGACAGCCGACTTCGGCATGCGCCACCGTAGGCACGGCGACACTAGCCGCTTCCACTGCCCCTTGCAAATCCTCAATGTTGCGGAAAACTCGAACCCCGAATTCCTTGGCGATGGCCTCAGCCCGCGCGGCATTTTGGTCGAAAATGCCGACCAGCTCGACGCCGCTCATCTCCCGATACACCCGCGCGTGATTCCGCCCAAACTCACCGGTGCCCACAACGCCGACTCGCACCTTCTCTTGCTCCCCGGCCACACCCCCGCGCTCGCTCATTCTTTTTTCATTCCCCGGGAAACACCCGTCGGTTCCCCACCCTGTATGGAAGGAAAAGCCTGAATCGCAATTCCCGCGGCGTCGGCCAAAGCTATCAATGGATCCCGGTCAAAGAGCAGCGTGCGGTTCGCGTCTATGGCCAGCGCCGTCGCCCCGGCCTGCTTCATGGATTCGACGGTAGGCAAACCGACCACGGGTACATCGAAGCGCATGTCCTGCCTCGGCTTGCTTACCTTCACCACCACCAGCGGCCGCCCATTGGCGAAGCGTGCCGCCCGCGCAATCGTCTCGTCGGTGCCTTCCATCGCTTCCACCGCCACGCAGGCCAGGTCAGCCACCACCACGGTTTGCCCGATATCTCTCGCCGCAATGTGCCGCGCAATTCCCAAGCCGTATTCCATATCCGCGGCTTCCTGCGCGCTCGGAGCCCGCCGCGTCAGCACCCCAGCCTCCGGCAGCAGCGGCTTTAGGAATATCGTCGAATCCACCAATTGAATGCCCTCTTCCTCCAGCACCTTGGCCACCGCCCCGATCAGCGAATCGGTGTTTTTCCGCGGCAGCGAAAGCAGCAGCTTGGCCAGTTTCCAGTCCGGGCGAATCGAACTGAAAATTTTGTTATGCTTCACCTGCCCGGCCATCACCGCCTGCTTCACCCCTTCGCGCTGCATCAATTCAATCGCCTTGCTCAGCTCGCCCAGGCTCACCCAGTGCAACCGCTTCGCGATCTTCTCCAGCTCCGGCGAAGCCTCTTCCTTTAGCGCGATCACCGCCATTTCAATCCCCTGACTGCGCGCGCCCTCCAGAACCAGGAACGGAAATCTCCCATTCCCCGCGATCAGTCCCCAGCCGCTGCTGCTTTGCGTTGTCTCTGGCATGAAATTCCGGATGGCCTACTTCACGATTCCGCGTTCTGCTTTTTCGACGAATTCCACCAACTCCTTCACATCGGCGGAATCCACCATCGTCTTGCGCATCTCTTCCAGCGCCTGCGAGGTATTTTTCTTCGAACGCGTCAGCAAGCGAAACGCTTTTTGCAGCGCTTTGATGCGCTCCGCGGTAAATCCCTTGCGCTCCAACCCGATGGTGTTGGGGCCGAAGCACCGCGTCTCGCGTTCTGTCACAATCAGCGAAAACGGCAGCACGTCCTGGGTGATCACCGTGCACGCCCCGATGTACGCGTACCGTCCCAGTCGGCAAAACTGGTGCACCGGCGAAAACGCCCCCACCGTCACAAAATCCTGCACCGTCACATGCCCCGCCAGCGTCGCCCCGTTCACAAACAACGTGCCGCTCCCGATCTGGCAGTCGTGCCCCACGTGCGAATACGCCAGAAAAAAATTCTTATCGCCAACCCGCGTTATGCCCCCGCCCTTGGTGGTCCCCCGGCTGACGGTCACATGCTCCCGAAAAATATTTTCGCTGCCCACGGCCAGTTCGACGTGGTCCCCGCGAAAAGTGTAGTCCTGCGGATCCCCTCCAATCACACAAAACGGGTGAAATACGTTGTTGGCCCCGAATTTCGACGGGCCCCGCACCACCGCATGCTCATGCAGCACGCAGCCATCTCCCAGCTCCACGCCCGCGCCAACCACCGCAAACGCGCCGATCTGCACACCCGCGCCCAGCTTCGCTTCCGGCGATACAACCGCCTGCGGGTGAATATTTGTGCCCTTCCCCATTTATGTGTTCGCGGGTTCTTCGCGGTTGGCCATCACGCAGAGCATCTTCGCTTCCGTCGCTAGGTTGCCTTCAACAAACGCTTTCGCCTCGATCTTGCACAGATCGCCTTTCCACGCCACGATGTTCACTTCGATCCTCAATTGGTCCCCAGGCACCACCGGCCGCCGGAACTTCACGTCGCTCATCGACGCCAGATACAGCAATTTTTTCTCCCGGTCCGGAATCTCCTGCAAGAGCAACAACCCTCCGGTTTGCGCCATGGATTCCAGGATCAGCACTCCCGGCATCACCGGCTTCCCCGGAAAATGTCCCTGAAAAAATCCTTCGTTGATGGTCACACTCTTGATCGCCACGATGCGCTTGAAGCGCTCCATCTCCACAACTTTATCGATCAGCAGAAACGGATACCGGTGCGGCAGGAATTTCTGGATCTCATTGATGTCGAGTTGCATGCTTACGCCTGTTTCGCTCATAGCCAAAAAATAGGCTCCCCCCATTAGCTTGCAAACCTTTTATTATAGGCGGAATTGATGATTTGGGCAGCTTAACATTTGCCCGCCCACCACCTGCGCCGGCCACCCGGTTTCCGGCCGATCGCTTCCCGCGTGGTACCATTTCCTTTCCATGGCCGCCATTCCCTTTCTTCCCTTTCTTCGCAAACGTCTCCCGCAAATGGTGGAGACGCTCCGCCAACTCACCTCGCTGGAATCCCCCAGCCTTGAAAAAGCCCCCACCGACCGCTGCTGCGAATTTCTCGCCGCACAATGGCTGCGTCACGGCACCATCGTCCAAATCATCAAGCAGCGCCACCGCGGCGATCATCTCCGCGTCATCTGGACACCCGCCGAGTCCCGCCCCAAATCGCAGCTTCTCGTCCTCGGCCACTACGACACCGTCTACCCCAGCGGCACGCTCGCCTCGATGCCCTTCCGTGTTTCTGGCGGCAAAGCCTTTGGCCCCGGCACCTTCGATATGAAGGCCGGCATCGTGCAAGCTCTGTTTGCCCTCGAGGCGCTCCGCGAATCCCGCGTCGAGCTCCGCAAGCGCCTGGTCTTTCTTTGGACTTCCGACGAGGAAATCGGCAGCGAGTCTTCCCGCAAACTCATTGAAGCAGAGGCGCGGCGCAGCGACGCCGTCTTCGTGCTCGAGCCTTCGCTCGGCCCCCGCGGCCTGCTGAAAACTTCCCGCAAAGGCGTCGGTGAGGCCCAACTCATCGTGCATGGCCGCGCATCCCACGCCGGCCTCGCTCCCGAAAAGGGCATCAATGCGGTGCACGAACTCGCCGCCCAAATTGCCCGCATCGAAAAGTGGAACGATCTGCGCCGCGGCGTAACCATCAACGCCGACATCGTCTCCGGCGGCTCTCGCGCCAACGTCATCGCCGACCGCGCCCAGGCCACCCTCGATCTTCGAGCCTGGCGCCAAGCCGACATGCGCGCCCTCGAAAAGCGCCTTCATTCCCTGAAGCCCGTCCATCGCGGCGCAATACTCGAAATTCGCGGCGGCTTCGATCGCCCCCCGCTCGAACGCCAGCACAGCGCCGCCCTCTTTGCCCGCGCAAAAGTGATCGCGCGCCAACTGGGCTTCTCGCTCGGCCAGGCCGCAGCCGGCGGCGGCTCCGACGGCAACTTCACCGCCGCCCTGGGCATCCCCACTCTCGACGGCCTAGGCGCCGTAGGCGACGGCGCCCACGCCTCCCACGAGCACATCCTCATCAAAGCTATGCCCCACCGCGCCGCCCTATTAGCCGCCCTACTAACCCTGTAGCTCACCCCTTCGAGGGGTGAGGCCTTCCATAGCCCACCAAAATCGGCTCCAACGCACCGAAACCCCTCAGGCCTAAAAGGCCCAAGCTACAACTCCACCCGAATTGTTTCGCTGATTTTACCGCCCGTAATTCTTCTTCAAATACTCCGCCGTGGCCTTCATCAAATCCCCATAATCGTCATGCAACACCTCGCGCAGCGCCAACTCCGTCGAACTCCCCGCGGCCAACCGATCCAAAATCCGCTCGATATCCCCCATCCCCTGCGTCTGTACAATATATTCAACATTCGCCAGCGCCCACGCATACGCATAACTCGCCATGTCCCCCGGTAGCCCCATCCACGACCCCTCCAACTGCCCTAGTTGCGCCGCCCGCCCGGAGTCATACACTTGCACCAGCACCGCTGCATTCTCGTCGCTGCGCTTCCCCTCCATCCACTGCGCCAACCCTTCCTGAATCCACGTCGGCGCGCGCCCATGCGTTTTCTGCTGCACAAAACTGTGCGTCAACTCGTGCCGCAACACCCGCGACAATTCCGAATCCACCCCCGTCAATCCCTGCACCGGCACGCGTATCCTCCCATCATTCAGCGCTCCCACCCAACCCGGTGCACGCGTGATGTCCGCAAATCCCTGCTGTGTGTACAACACCACCCCAATCGGATCCGGCGGCGAATAGTTAAGCTCAGATTCGATCTGCTCATAATGCCGTTCCAGCACATGGAGCACTTCCCGCGCCAGCGCCGGCTCCGCCGTCCCGTTGTACTTCAACTGAAAATGCGCGCTTTCGTTCTCCTTGTAGTTCTCTTCTTCTTTCTTATCGCGGATAGCCTTGTCCAGCGCCGCCTGCACCTCTCCATCGGGCCGAATCGCCAGCGATTTCTTCCATTCGCTGACCGCCTGGTCCGGCCGGTTCATCCCGTAATACGCCCAGCCCTCCAGCTTATAAACGTCCGCGTTTTTCGGCGCGGCCCGCTTCGCTCTTTCCAGGTACTCCAGCGATTCCTTGAACTCGCTCTGCCGCAAATACAAGTACGCCACATTCATCAGCAGTACCGGCTCTTCCGGCTGATACGTCACCGCCGTGCGCGCATCAGTCAGCGCGTGCTCCAGGTCGCCCTTCCCGATCTCGAATTGCGACGCCGCATGATGCGCCCGCGCCGCCGCCTGATTCGCCGCCGCCCCGCCGGTGCGTGTCTCGCTTTCCAGGCGGCTAATGTAACCGCGATCCACCGCCCCGTCGTGCACGGCATTCTGATCGATGTCGGACGCATTCGCGCTCGCCGGCAGTTCGGGAGGCTCCAGGTTCAGATTCGCGGCCGCGGCCGCCGGGGAGCCAAACAGTGGCATCAGTCCGCCCTTCTCCACATGATCCACGATCGATTTCGGTAGCGCCATCTGCCCTGCGGAGGTCTCGTAACGCACCTTGTCGCCATCTTCCACCACATTCGCGCCGATAATCACCCGGCCGTTCTTCAGCACAATCTTGTCCGCCCGCGCCACACCGGCAAACAGCAGCGCGCATGCCAGCCTTGCCAATACGATTTCTAGCTTCCCACTCCGGTGCATCCCTCTATTTTAGTTTGTTCACCTGCTGTTTGCCGCTCCGCCTTGTTCCGCCATGCCGAATGTGTCTACACTCCTTAAATGCGGCTCGGTCCTCTTCTATTGCTCCTCGGGTTTCTTTTCCCTTCCTTTTGCCGCGCTGCGGAGCCTTCCCCGCGCGAACGGCTCTCTTCCCTCAACGCCCTACAAATCGATGGCCGGCACGTCTACACCGTTTCCACCAAAGACCGCGTCGAACTTCGCAAAGCCGACGCCATCCTCGCCTTCCAGGACGGAAAAATCGCCTTCTTCCAATCCTTCGAAGGCCGCATCACCGGTTTTGTCTTTTCCGGTGTCGGCCACGTCCTCACCCTGCCTCGCGACCCCGTCGAGCGCCAGCAAGTCGCCCGCTTCCTGGGCGCCCCGGTGCTCGACCAGCAATTTCTTTCCGCCTACGTCCGCTTCACCGACGACACCGCCCAGGACCTTCTTCGCGAGCTGCAACGCGCCGCCCTCACTTCTTCTGCCGATGAACAGTTCGCCTCCCTCTGGCAATCCAACCTGGATCGCTTGAACCCCTCGCACTCCCTGCGCATCCTGATCGAAAACTATTCCTCCACTCCCGCGCATTTCTTCCATGCCGGCATCGACGGCGCTCTCACCGGCCCCTTCGACATACTTCTCGACCCCATGCATGCCGATAATTTCAGCGTGGGCCAGCCGCGCATCGTCGGCAAAACCACCTTCTACGATGTGTGGGCTTCCTATCGCCTCGCCGAAGTTCCCCCTTACCCTGCGGACTTCGACGCCCTTCGCTACCACGTCGACACCGTGATCCATCCCGACAATTCCCTCGACGCCACTGCCTCCATCGACTTCCGCGCCCTCAGCGGTTCCCAGCAGTTTCTTGGCATTCAGCTTTCTCGCGCACTGAAAATCACCGCAATCACCGGCGAAAACGGTGAACCGCTGACCTTTTTTCAAAACGAAGGCTTGAACGAACAAGAGATCAACTCGCGCGGCCAGGACACCCTGCTTGTTTTCCTCACTAAAACGCCCGCGCAAAAAGCCATGTTCACTCTGAACTTCCGCTATAGCGGCAACGTAATCGAAGACGCGGGCAACGGCGTGCTCTTCGTCGGCGCCAGGGATAACTGGTATCCCCACTTCGGCGACGCCTCTGAATTTGCTTTCTACGACTTGACATTCCACTGGCCCAAACGTCTCCGCCTCGTCGCCACCGGCACAAAATCCGCCGAGCGTGAGGACGCCGATACTCGCGTGGCCAACTGGTCCACGGAAATCCCCGTGCCTGAAGCGGGTTTCAATCTCGGTGAATATGCCAGCAGCTCCTTGGCTTCGGAAAATCGCACCATCGAGGTGTACGCTAACAAGCAACTCGAGGAATTCCTAAGGGCCCGCTTTTCGCCTTTCGAAACCCCGCCGCCACCTCCTCCACACGGCATCAACGCCACACCCCCATTGGCCAACGATCGCCCCCCGGCTCCCCCAAGTCCCGCTGCCATCCTCAAGCAACTCGCGCGCGAGATCGATTCTTCCGTGCGGTTTGATGAACTTTACTCTGGTCCGTTTCCCTTCCGGAATCTGGGGGTCTCGCAAATTCCCGGCAACTTCGGGCAGGGCTGGCCGGGTCTCCTGTATCTCTCCACTTTTTCTTTCCTCCCGGAGGAAGCTCAAAGCCGCGCCGGATTGAGCTCCACGGGTCGTTCGTTTTTTACTGACGTAGTGCCGTTTCACGAAGTGGCCCACCAGTGGTGGGGAAACGTTGTCGGCTGGTCTTCCTACCGCGATCAATGGATCAATGAGGGGATCGCGGAATATCTGGCCCTGCTTTTCGCGGACACCCAGAAAAATCCCGATCATGCCCTGAACGCTTGGCTGGATCGTTATCGCAAGCGCCTGACCACCAAAGCCGATGGCGAAGACCTCGCTCCGGCCGACATCGGTCCCGTCAGCATCGGAAGGCGCCTGACCTCCTCTCATTCGCCCGAAGCCTACAACGTGGTCGTCTACGCGAAAGGAACCTGGATTCTCCACATGCTCCGCGAGATGCTGCGCCAGCCGGGCCCCGCGAACGGCAAGGATCCCGACGCGCGTTTCATCGCCCTGCTGCACACTCTGGTTTCGAAATACGCGCGGGCTGCCCTCACCACCGCGGACTTGCAGCGCGAAGTCGAAGCGGTCATGACTCCCCGCATGGATCTGGAAGGCGGGCGCTCCATGGAATGGTTTTTTGCGGAATATGTGCGCGGAACGGGCATCCCGCACTACAAGGTGCAGTTCACTTCACGCCGTGGCGAGAATGGCGTTCAGATTCATGGCCAGTTGTTGCAGAGCGGCGTGCCACGATCGTTCATTGCTCCCGTACCCATTTACGCCAGCATCGGAATCGGACGCCCCGTCTTTCTTGGAACCGTGGACACCACCGGAGACGAAACCAGCTTCACTTTCACCGCGCCGGCCGCCCCCCGCAAGCTCCTGGTCGACCCGCGCATGACCCTCCTCTGCGTCCCCGAGTGACCCGAAGGGTTTGTCCGGTCCATTACTTCATTACTTCATTGCGTCATTGCTTCTTCACTTCTTCTCTTTAATCCACCCTTCTCTCAACGGGCTCTTCAAATTCAATTCCGGTTCCCCTTCTTCCCCAATCACATACGGAAACCCGTCGGGATCCCGCGGCAGCCCCGGCAACAGCCCGCTCTGCACTAAGTCGCCGATGCGCGTCGCGCGCTGTCCGTTTTTCTTCTCATACTCGCTCATCAGCTGCCCGATGTGCCGCAAATCCATCGCCGCCCGCACCAGCCGCAGGTGATCCTCGGCATTCTTCCGGATGTTTTTGTCCGACGAGGTCTGGTAAACGTCCTGCCACAGCGCGTAAGAAGTCTCCAGCGACTCGCCCTCCGCCGCGATTTTTGCCGCCATGATCTTCATCCAGGCCGGAGTCCCCGGATACTTGCTGCCCGCCTCAAACGCCTGGGATGCTCGGAGATAATCTTTTTTGTCAAAATAATAGACGTTGCCGAGATCCTGATAGAACCTCCAGTATTCCGGGTTAGCTCCGAGCCCCCGTTCCAGAAGTTCCACCGCTTTGTCCGGCTCGCCCGCCCCCAGCGGCGGCGCATCGCTCAAAAACGTGGCGCCAAAGCGGTAAGCAATCAGCAGTTGCGGGTCCAGCGTTGTAGTTATGTCCAGAAGCGGCCACAGCAGATCAAGATTTCGGTCATGCAGGCGATGTTTTTCGCCGTAGTATTGCACCGCGCGCGTCCAGTAAATCGCCCCCATCAGCGGCGCGTATTCCAGGCTCAATTTTTTCACCACCTTCGGTGAACGGAGGGTCAGCTCATCTTTTTGCAGTTGCGCCAGGCTTCGCTCGCTGTCGATACTCTGCTGCAGCTTCCACACACACACAAACCCGGCCGCCAACCCGGCCGCCAGCAAGGCTCCGTAAATAGCTCTTGCTCTCATTTCAGGTTGCGCCGCGAGAAAACCACCGCCGCCCCGGTAAGCACGATCGCAATGTACAAAACCGCGTACAGCGTGGCTTGCCCGACGAAGATCCCGGAAACCCCGCGTCCGTGCACCACCGCTCCCATCACATCGAAATTCTGGAAATTCGGCAGCAGATATGAAATACCGCGCATTAGCCGCAGCGATCCCGGATCCAGGCCCACCCCCTGAATCGTCCGCAGGTCCGCCGCGAACAATCCCGTCACATACATCCCCGCCGTAAACAATATCGCCAGGAAGGGTGTCGTGAAGCAGGAAAAGAGTAGCGCCAGCCCCACAATCACCGCCAGCTTCAGCAGAATCAGGTACACCGCAACCAGGATGTAAGCGTCGCCCCTCACCAGGTGATGCTTCACGGTCCACAACGCGGCGTACAATCCCGCGGCCATCGCCGCCGTGTTCACCGTTAGCGTCATCACCAGCCCGAAGAATTTCCCCAGCAAAAACTCCCAGCGTTGTACCGGCTTCGCCAGCAGCGCGTACAACGTCCGCTTGTCCATCTCTTTCGAAACCAGCGCCACGCCCAGGAACAATGCAATGAAAATCCCAACCACGGAAATCGCCGAGAGCCCCAGGCTCACGATCGCGTCTTGCTCGATGCCGATGGAAATGTCCCCCACCAGGATGGCCGCGCCCATCATCAGCAGCGCGAAGAAAACCAGGTTATAAAGGACGCGGTCCCGCACCGCTTCCCGGAAGGTGTTCGCCGCAACCGTGCGAATGTTCTTCATTTCCCGCTCACATCCACGGCGTTGGCTTGCGCCCGGTCGGCTTCCACCAGGTGCATGAAATACTCTTCCAGC
This sequence comes from uncultured Acidobacteriota bacterium, assembly GCA_963781995.1. Taxonomy (GTDB): domain Bacteria; phylum Acidobacteriota; class Terriglobia; order Acidiferrales; family UBA7541; genus Acidiferrum. The sequence goes on from CAWAHR010000002.1 coordinate 1,584,495, forward strand.
GTGGGCTTGATCTGGGCGACCGACAATATCCGTGCCCCTGACGTCTTCAACGCCTCCACCGCCGCGTACAGCTCCGCTTCCGGCAAGTGCACCCGATACCTATTGCCCGTCCGCGTGGCCTTGGCAAACAGCGCCGAGTTACCTGGCTCGCCGCTCATCTCAAACAGAATTTCCATGCCCTGGGATTCCACGTCCACCAGTTCCCCGGGTGCCCCGATGCCGCGCAATTTTCCGCCCACAATCACGCCCACGCGGTCGCACAGCATTTCCGCGTCGGACAGCACGTGCGTCGAAAACAGCACCGTGCGCCCCTGGCGTTTCAGTTCCAGGATGATGTCGCGCACCTCCCGCCGGCCCAGTGGATCCAGACCGGACATCGGCTCATCCAGCACCACCACCTGCGGATCGTGCAAAATTGCTTGCGCCAGTCCGACGCGTTGCAGCATGCCCTTCGAATACTTGCGCAGTTGAATTTTCTTCGCGGTATCGAGCCCGACTTTTTTCAGCATGGCCTGCACGCGCTCCCGGCGGTCGTTCGCCGTTAAGCCGTGGAACCTCGCAAAATAGTCCAGCACTTCGTAAGCGGTCAGGTAGTCGTAGAAATAAGGCTGCTCCGGCAGATAACCGATCGAAGCATGCATTGAAACATCGTCAATGGATTTGCCCAGAATGCGCGCCGTTCCCGAGGTCGGAAAAATCAGCCGCATCAGCAGCTTGATGGTTGTGGACTTCCCCGCCCCGTTCGGCCCCAGAAATCCAAACACTTCCCCATCTTCGACCCGCATGGTCAGGTCTTCGAGCGACTTCTTCCTCTTCAGGTGCAGGAACCCGAACGGATACTCCTTCGAGAGCTTCTCGATCTCAATTGCACCTGTGGGCATACCTACATTGTTTTAAACGCGCTCCATACCGTCAACCTGCTCGGCCGCGTCGTGTTCGCAGCCAGCAACTCCAAAAACAAAAGGGGCGCCCCCATTCGCGGAAACCGCCCACTCAACAAAAGTTGTCCCATAACTCGAGTTCAGAAAGCCACAGCTTCGTCGGGAGGCCACAAATTCTTCGGAACAGAACGACTTCTTCGGAAGGATACAACCACTTCGGGAGGGCACGACTTCAGTCGTGACGTAAACGCCGCATAAACAACCCGGCTTGAGCCGCTGAGGTTACCGAAATAGCCAACTCACTTCGCAATCTGCACCAGATCGCTTTTCCCCGTCGCGGCCATCGGCCCCGGCTGCAAGTTCTGCGGCGACCTCCAGTTATCCAATATCCCCACCTGTTGCACGCAGCTTACCGTGCACCGCGCCGCGCAGCCCTTGTGCGTCAGATATTCGCGATGCCGCATCTCCGCGGTGTAATCGGCCAGCGGAATCCCTGGATAGCCGCGCTGTTGCGAGCACCAGTGCACCAGCCCGTCCTCGCAGATATACAGGTACCGCGAGCCCGCCCGACACTTCCAGTCATGCTCGCGGCCCCGGGCCACGTTGTGCTGAAACTCGTTGAACCGTGAATACGAGCGCTTCCCCAGCGTCATGATCTCTTCAAAAATTTCCTGGTCGCGCTCCCCCAGCGGCTTCAACTGCCCGTCGTGGTCGTGAATGATTCCCACCGTGCTCGTAAATCCCAGTTCAAGCGCGCGGTGCGCAATTTTCAGCGCATCCTCCGAATTCTTCACCCCGCTGCCCAGCACCGAATTGATATTCACCTGGAATTCTGCCCATTCCGAAAGCATTTCCAGCCGCCCATCCAAGGTCTTCAAGCTTTTCTTCGAAACCTCATCCGGCACGGCATTATCGATGCTGATTTGCAGGTGTTCCAGCCCCGCGTCGTTCAATCGTTCAATCCGCTCTCTATTCAAGTAAAAACCGTTGGTAATCAGCCCGGCAATCATCCCCAGCTTCCGGATGTGCCGGATCACTTCATCAAGGTCCGGATGCATCAGCGGCTCTCCCCCGCTGATGGTAATCACCGAGGTCCCCATGCCGGCCAGGGTATCCAGCCGCCTCTTCATCTCTTCCAACGCCACCGGTTTTGAAATATCGTCATACTCGTTGCAATACCCGCAATCCAGGTTGCACCGCCGCATCGGGATGATATGCACCAGCACCGGGTGCCTCGTGGACACCAGCGCCTTCCCAATCATCCGCAACTCGCGCAGCCGCGTCCGGTAAAAGCGCAGCCGCCGCTTGCGCCGGGTAGCCGCCGACGCTTTCCCTTTTTGTCGTACTGGAGCCATCTTCTTGCTGAATTCCCCTGGTCCTGATTATACATGATGCCTCCTTTCCGCCCGGCCGCAGACACCGACTCTGCCTGCGGCTAGTCACTCCCGACTTGTGGGCCTACTCCTGTTCAATCACTGCTGAAGTGGGAACGTGGGTCCTTTCCGAAACGGTTTCAAATCGTCCGCCCGGGTTATTGGCGGCATAGTCCGTCTCTGCAGAACTTAGCGCAAAACTCCGGCCGTTGGCGAACACTTCCGCTAGGATCGCGATCCCTCTCTGTTGCGCGAAGCTCATGACCGGAGTCTTGGCCTCCGACTTTCCAAGGCGGGCTACAATCGCCGTGTAGGAATGCACATCCACGCCGCGTAGCGCGATCACTTCCATCCCATCCACGCCGGGCTTGCCCTTGGTCAGCATTTCGATCTTGTAGGTACCCGCCGGGAGCACCCGATTTGCCGCCGTGAACCCAAACGGAATCTTTATCGTCACACTCTCCGCCGGACGCGCTTCCATTCTTGCCGCCCCCGTCAAACCGGCAACCACCAGAGCTGCCACTATTACTGTCTTTTTCATTTCCTCGACTCCTTCATTTTAGGTTGCAAGCGCGGCGCCTCCGCCCCCGGAAAAACACCGCGCCTGCTCTTTACAAGGAAGAGAGTAGAGCTTCCGGGCATGCCGTGCCGTCAAGAACCATCAAGCCCGGGTGAAGACTTGTTAAAGATCCCGCTGGATGGCTTACAATTCTTTACCGCGATCCGGGCAACCATTCCCTAGAATGAAAGAGTAGGCAGTGGCGCAGGATTCCTGCCTTAGAAGGACTGCTCGCACGGTTCCATGCTGAAAAAAGTGACCCCAGCCGACGCTAGCGCCTCGACGCGCATTCTCATCATCGATGACGATGTCGAACTGTGCGAACTCATCACCGAATTTCTCCAGCCGGAAGGCTATCGCGTGGACTCTGTGCACAGCGGCACTCTGGGACTGGAAAGAGCTCTCGCGGAAAATTACTCCTTATTGATCCTCGACGTCATGCTGCCCGGCTCGCGCGGCTTTGAGGTTCTCCAGAAGCTCCGCGCCAAGTCCCGTGTTCCCGTCATCATGCTGACCGCGCGCGGCGATGAGGTGGACCGCATTCTCGGACTGGAAATTGGCGCTGACGACTACCTGCCGAAACCCTTCAACCCTCGGGAGCTTGCCGCGCGCATCCAGGCCGTCCTGCGTCGTACTTCGACCGGGGCGGCTCCCGAAGCCACCGCCTCGCAATCGCTACAGCTCGGCGATATCGAATTCAATCCCGGGTCACGTTCCGTGCGCCGCAATTCCCGCGCCGTGGAACTCACCTCTGTCGAATTCGATCTTCTCGGCCTGTTTCTTCGCTCTCCCGGCAAGGTTTTGCAGCGAGAGGAACTCACTCGCGAAGTTCTTGGCCGCGACTTGACCGCGTTCGACCGCAGCATCGACGTACACGTCAGCAATTTACGCCGGAAGCTCGGCCCGCTTCTCAACGGTCACGAGCGGATCAAGGCCGTGCGCGGCGCAGGTTATCTCTACGCGCTTCCGGAAAAACAGAAAGGAAAGTGAGCCGCGATTGCGCAGCCTGTTCTCCAAGATTTTCCTGTGGTTTTGGCTGGCCATGGCCCTGGTCAGTCTTACGCTCATACTTTCGTCCGCATGGACTGAGTCGCGCACCTCTCGCGAACACGATGAGGCCATGGACCGCGCTATGACTCCCTTGCTGGCCGATAATTTCGCCGAAGTGTACGACCGCGAGGGAAAAACTGGCCTCCAGGAGCTGTTGGCCCGCGGCAAAGGTAGTTTTCCCTGGGATCCCTTCCTCTTCGACGGCCATGGCCGGGAAGTTCTCAACCGCAGCGTTTCCCCGCAAGTCGCGGAAGCCATGCAACTCGCGCTTATATCCAAAAAAACGGAAATCGTGCGCCGCGGCGAAGGCCGCTGGGTCGGCCAATTTGTGCAAGCTAACAGCGGAAACTCGTATGTCCTCGTCCTGGAGATCAATCGTCGGATGCCCCATGCGGTCCTGGGTGCCCCCTACCAGGTGCAGTTCCTGCGTGTTCTGATCGTGCTACTCATTGTCGGCTGGATCTGCCTGTGGATCACCCGGCACATCACTTCCCCTATCGTTCAATTGCGTTCGGCGGCGACCCAACTGGCCCGCGGAAATCTTTCCGCGCGCGTTGGCGCGGACACGCTTCTCCGCAAAGACGAGCTTGCGGGCCTCGGCAAGGATTTCAATCACATGGCCGACCAGATCGAACTTCTGATGGTGGCCCAGCGGCGCCTGATCGCGGACATCTCTCATGAATTGCGCTCTCCCCTGGCGCGTCTTAGTGTCGCCCTGGGGCTCGCGCGACGCACCGCCGACCACGCGACCGATGCCTCCCTCAATCGCATCGAGCGCGAGACCCAGCGACTTAACGAACTCATCAGCGGATTGCTGAACTTGGCGCGCCTCGAAAGCGGCACTGAGACTCTCGATCAGAAGATCGTAAACGTTCGGGAGTTGGTCGCTTCCGTGGCTGACGATGCCAATTTCGAAGCCGGCAGCCGGAACCGCAGTGTTCGCTTGGGTTCCACGTTTTCCTGCAGTCGCGAGGGGAATCCGCAGCTTCTGCATAGTGCCATCGAGAATGTGGTTCGCAATGCCGTGAATTACACCGCCGAAGGCACGGAAGTCGAAGTCTCGCTAGTTCCTGCGGAGGAAGGCCGCTCGGCGATCATCCGCATTCGCGACCACGGCCCCGGTGTGCCGGATTCCGCGCTCAAAACCATCTTCGAGCCCTTCTTTCGCGTGGATGACGCCCGCGACCGGCTCTCCGGCGGCGCCGGACTGGGGCTTTCGATTACCGATCGCGTGATCCGCGCGTATGGAGGCTCCATCCGCGCACAAAATCACCCTGAAGGTGGACTGATCATCGAACTGACCCTGCCGCTTTCCTAAGCCCTACACCCCCATCGGACTGGATGGAGACCTCGCAACCCCTAGCTATCGGAGATGCTCTGCGTACAAAAGCAAACGTCCCGGCCAGCGGCCGGGACGTTTGCAAGAGTGGATTGCCAACCGTTCGTTAGTTGTACTGACCCGGCAGCAACAAGCGCGTCCATCCGGTGGTGTTGACGTCGCGGAAAAGTGGCGTGCGCGGCGGCAACAACGTCGGATCCAGGAAGTTCAAGTCAAACACGTATCCGCGGGTCGGCGGAGCGTACACCGTGGTGCAGCACTTGAAGGTAGAGTTGGCCTGCCGGCTGGTGAACAGCTGGATGATGGAACCCTGGTATTGAAGGGTCCCGGACCAAGACTCGATGTAGCGCAGGAAGTTGTGCACACCGCCGTCGGTGCCATAGTCCTGGCCCGTGCCCGAAGGATTCGGGAACGGCACGGTAATCCCGCCAATGATGGCCAGCCGGTACCAGGTGGTGTTTCCGTTGCGCGTGTCCTTGGAGCCGCCAGTCGTATCATAGGGGTCGTTGTAGGAGTTAATGTCGCTCCATTGATCCGACAGCAATGTGACCGCGTCACCCGCCACCGAAGTGGCGATCTCGGGGTCGCTCCAGTTGTTGCCCTTGGAATTGGCGTTGTAGTCTCCCTGCAGGTACACGGGATTTTCCACCGCAACGGTCAAGCCGCAACTTACTCCGCTGGGGCAGGCGCCCACGGCGCTGAGGTCCGAGGCGTTGACGATTTTGACGGCCCGCCGGAAGAACAACGGAGGATTTTCCCGCGCGGTGGCCGCGTTGGCTGCCAGCAGAAATGGCCAGATGCTGTCGCCTGTGGAATACGCCGGTGTGGCTGTGCAGTTGACCGGATTCGCAAGGGCGCCGGAGGTCTTGAGGTTGTTGAAGATTCCCAATTGCCCGTTGGCCAGTGCTCCCAGGACCACTCCCGGCGCGTGAATGTACTTCCCGTTTGCGCCGTAGGTAAAGAAGACGCCGTTGCCATCCACGTCCTCGCCGGTTTCCATCGAGTTATTGGGACATCCCGTCGTTGGATTGGAGCTGTTGGCTAGGTCGTTCCACCCATATTCTCCGGTCTCGTTGCCCGTAAAGGAGGTGGGGGGCCAAGTGCCGGCTGCAACCGTCCCGTTGGAGTAGTTGCCGCGGCGATCCGAGATGTACACCACGAAATCGTTCGGGGATACAACCGTGTCCTTGGTGGATGGGCCGGTCGTTACCACCGAGACGCCGTAGGGAGAAGTTAGCTTTCCAGCGAACCAGTTGGTCAGGTTTTTGCCGTCCAGCTCGATGTACTGCATTACTCCGTTCAACGTCGGTCGCGGAGGAGTTGCTCCCGTGTCCATGGCGATATCGCGGATGGTCCCTTCGCGTGAATCAAACAGCGTGTTAGGCCAGAAATCGTACAATTGTGGAACCCATCCGGCCACCAACTTCCCGGTGCTGGGCTCGATGCCGCAGACCTGACCGACGGTAGACTGAATCGGCAAGTTATAAGGCTTCTTGGTGTTGTTAAATGCGCCGATGGTATAGGGGACAGAGGATGGATTGTCCCGGATGCGTTCCAGGCGAATGATGGCCATCGGGTGGGGATCCAGGCAATTGTAGGTTGGCGCCGCCGCGGTATTGTTCGCAGTGAAAAGTGTGGTCGTGGCGGTGGTCGTCGGGAACGTCTTGCCATTCTGGAAATACATCTGGACCGGATTGCCTCCGCTCATGGGAACGTAGCTGATGTTCGGCGCCGCACCCGTTTCCATGGCTGCCGTGGTGCCGCTCCACGACGGATTCAGTGTCGAGCCATTGAGCGACTGCGGGACCGGATTGATGTTCCGGCCGACGTAGCCGTAACTAAGCACTTCCACGGTCACATCTTTCCACGTGCCGCAGGGAGTCCCGTAGCTGGTCTGCTCTTCAATCTTCAGAAACCCTTTGATGATGGGATAATTCCTCGGCTGCATATAGCCGTCCGCAGCGGTCCATGCGCCCGTATTGACAGCGGAAGCCGCTCCCGAAGCCGCCAGCGGCAGGGGAATAACACCATTGGCGTTCATTTTCGCCAGCAGCGCTACCGCGGGGGCATAGGTCGTCCATCCCAGCGTGCCGGGAGTCGCCGCAATCTGGCTAAGATCGAAAGGCGTCGTGCTGCTGTCGATGCACGGCGTAAGGTTCATGATGTCGCTCGGGTCATCCGAGAGCATGACCCGCAGGCTGGCTTGCGACCAGTAGCGTTCGGCGGTGATGGTTGCGGACTCGTTCGGGATCGGGCGGCGGATCAAGTCAATCTGCTGCGTGGTTCCGGCACCGATCGTCACGATGCCTAGATTCAGTTGCTTCGCGGAACCCGCATACTGCTTTGCCGCGCTTCCTACACCGTTCTGCAGGTTGCCCGCATAGTCGGTGGGCGCAGCTCCCATCGAAATCACCGGCCAATTCGTGTTTGGCGTCGGGGACCCTGTTCCCAGGCCCGAAAGGATGCTGCCTTCACCCATCCCAAGAGCTCGATAGTTGGTGCCTCCCGGCGAAGTCGTGATTTGCACCGTGCCGGTATATCCGCTGCTGGTCGCGTGCCCGTTCTCTAATTCGTAGCGGATCACGTCCTTGTAGGCGTCCACTTTATCTTTAAATGTCAGTGTACTTCCCGCGGCAAGGAACAAGTTCCCGTTGGTGTGCGTCCGGCCTCCAAAGCTGAATACCGGGCCAGGGAAGAAGTCCAGGTCGCTGTCGGACCAGATACCGAACTGAAACATCGGAATGCCCACCGTCTGCGTGGTGCGCTTCAGCGTCGCTTCACGGCCATCCGTGGTACGCGCATTCACCATCAGCGTGTATTCCGTTGCCAGCGCGGTCATGCCCTGATACGCGCCTGCCTTGATCGTGGTGATCGTCGGCGCAGGATTTCCGTTGGCATCCAACGCCTGTGGAGTAATCAAATAACCCGGTTGCCCGGTGGCCGTTTGATACAAAATGTTGGGCAAGGCGGGCGGCGTCAGTTCCAACGCGTTGATTTGTGCAATGCTCGGCGAATACGTTTGGCTGAACAGATTCCCTAGCCCCGCCGTCAATTGCTCCATCCCGGCTTCCGCGGCATAGAACGCGCGCACCTGCTGGTCGTTGGATCCAGAGAGCTTCTGGTTGGAGTACAGCAGCACGGAGAAGCCCACTAGGAGACTCGACATCAGAAACAGCAACAGCAGCGTGGTGAGGAGGGCAATACCCGCGTCTTGACGCAGGCGCTTTATTTTCCTGTAAAAATTCCGTTTCATCGCAGGCTCCTCTTATTGGTACTTATTCGTATAAGCCATGCTTCGCAGGCTCACCTGGGTCATCAGGTTGTTACGGGAATATAGGGACTTGCTGCCGTGATTCATCCGATAGCTGGAACGGGCCGCCAGATAAACGTTTACCGTCCGAATTTGCGATTCGGAATTGCCCACCGGCACTGTCGGCTGATTCGAGGGATTCGCGGCTCCGTCTACGAAGTTATACGTGAACTGCAAATTTTCCAGCGTTTCTCCCACCGGAGTTGGCGTGTTGAAGTTGACCTGCCGGACCAGCCGGATGTACGGCGGGCTGGCAATGTTATCCAGGTAATAGCTGATCATCCATACGCGCGTAGCGGTCGTCGCCGGGAAACACGCCGGCGCGCCGCTGCAGCCCGTGGGCATCAACTGATTGACGGTGCCGCTGGCTTCCGTCCGCCCGTTCAATTTGAAGGGGTCCCCGGCGCCGAAGGTCAGCGTCTGGCCGCTGATGTTGGTCACGTACACAATCGCGGTGCCCAGCGAATTATTCAGCATGATCAAGTCGCCCGCCTGGATGGTGATGCCCGCGGCGGCCAGGTTCACGCAATTTGCTGCGTCAAACGTGATCTGCAACTGATTTCCGGTCAGTTTCAGGTTTCCATTCGGGCAGCCCACGCTTGGCGGCGTCGTCGTTGCCGGTTGGTTGATCGGCTTCGCCTCCAGCCCGGCGGTATTGTCCGCGTACAGAACGGTAATCTCATCCGTGATGCTGTTGACGTTTTGCACCGTGCCCGTGGTCGCGTCCGGGGCGGTGATCGGGGGCCCCAGCATGTTGCCCGGTTCCACCGCATTTAGTACCGCATTGCAGGGAGGAAACGTCCCGGCTCCGCCCAATATCGGGCGGTTGATCGGCGCCGTGGTTCCGCAAGGAGCTGTTGTCGAGCCATTCGAAGTAAATGGGATGGGAATCCCGCCTGTCGGAATGCCCGTGCCCGCCTGTTGCAGGTCCTGGATGATGTTGTTCAATCCTCCGCGCAGATTGCTGGTCATATCCGCGGACTCGGTCACGATCGAATTGGTCTGCTGCGCATCGCGAAACGCCAGCACCGCCGCGTACAGCAGGATCATGGTGACGCTCATCGCCATCATGAGTTCGATCAGCGTGAAGCCTGCGATATTAGTCTTGCAATTTTGCTTCATCGGTTGCCTCACGAATAATTCGAAATGTAGCTGACCAGGACGAACGTGCCGGTTTGGCCCTGGTAGATGTAATTGATGGTCACCGTGATCTGGTTCAGGTTCGGTGTGCCGGCCACCGGTGTGAATTTGATCGTGCGGGTCATCCAGGGGTTCAACGCAATTACTTGATCGTCCGCGGTGCCTAAGATGTTGTCGGGACCGGGCCCGATGGTGATGGCATCCGGCTGGGTCGTATCGTCATCCGCCGTCCCCACGATTCCATCCGGGCCGGGATTCAGCAGCTGCTGCGGACCGTCCTTAAACACGCCTCCAACGCTTACGTTGTTGATCTGCGCGAAGCTCAGGATTTGCGTGTCGCGGGCCGTAAAGATGCTCTCCATGGCTTCCTGGGCCTTCTGCTGGGCGATGAACTGAATCTGCGATCTGTTGGACGACTGCAAACCCGCGGTGAATATCGTCGAGAGCGAGAGCACCCCAAACACCAGGACGCCCATGGCCACCACCGTCTCCAGGAGAGTGAAGCCGGCTTGCTTTCGATGTTTACGCAGTCTTTGCATAAAAAGGCTCCCTATTCGTTCCAAGTGCCGTTGCCGATGTAGGTGTAGGGGCGCACACGGCCGGTGCCCCCCATGATCGTCACCGCGCGCGCTGTCCGGATTTGCGTTGGTGAGCCCAAAAAGATCGTGCCGTTAATGGTATTGAAGCCGGTGCCATCCGTGAATTGCCCGGTGGACGTAAACTCCATGATTGGAGGCCCCCCGCTGGTGTTCCCGATATACACGGCCGCCGCATTTCCAAAATTCATCGGGGTGTCAGGGACGCCTGGCGTCAGCGCGATCTGTATCGTGGCCGGCAGCGGAGCGGAGTTGAGCTGGCCTAGCGCTTCGGCGCTCCCTGGCGCCGGCAGAACCTGATAGTTAATTGCCTGATAGTTGCCCGGTCCGGGGTTCGTGACGATGAAAATCTGCACGTTGCGCCGCTGGGTAATCGCCACTTGCCGCGCCACCCGCAGTTGGCTGGTCGCGATATCCATTGCCGAGTTGGCCTGATAGCTCTCCATGCTGCCGAAACTCTGCACGATCGCTATTCCCATCAGGACGAACATGATTCCGATCACCACGACGGTTTCCAACAGGGTGAACCCTTGCTCTCGCCTGGCTGTTCTCTTCATGCTCGGCTCCCGTTCTATGCTCTGCGACATTCAAGGCACCTGAAATACGTAAATGGCGGATCTTCAAGCTCTTTCCCGGCGCCCCGTGCGGCTGTTCGACCCTGAACAACGCTTCCAACTTCCCGCCCGCACCGGGTACACCCGCTCCACCGAGACTTGGTGCTTGTACAGTGGTACCCCACGCAACCGAAAGAGGACAACTGGACGTAGGGACTGCTTTGGGGCAGCGGGGGTGCAACTGGCCGTGTTTCCTATGGGTTCAGTTACCAAAGTTTCGGCTTGTAAGGTATGTTCCGAGCGCGGCGTTTCCTGCTTGATTCCGGCTAACAGCATGAAACAAAATCACTTGGCGTTTAATCCGCGAATCTCAGTTCGCTTGGCTCCAGAGCATGGCTTTTTTCTAATCGGGAATCGTCTCCCGCGGTACCAATCGCCTTGGTACTTTTTGCTGTTCATCTTCATAAGGCAACTGTAAGAAAACGGGGATCGGTTCCCAAATTTTCTCGATCTTCCCGCCACATGCTCAGGGCCGTCGAGAGGGGCGGGTGGCAGGCGGCACATCCTTAAAATCTTCGTGGGTGGGCAGACGGGTAGCGCACTATGGACGCTCCCCGACGAATTTGGGCGCCCGACCCCTCGCGGTTCTCAAGGATGCGCGCCGTTTGCGCCCGCTTCAGGAGGGCAGCCTTGAACTTTCCTCCGTACCGCATTTACGTTCGGATTCCGCTCACACCCTCAGCTTCTCGTGCGGCTTCACCCGCATTCCGTCAGACCCTTCCAGTTTCTTCCGCCTAATTCGTCTGGCGGGCAAGCATCGGCAGATCCACCGAACGCACTTGGGACGTCATCTGCGTGGTTCGGCGCCAATCGATCTGCTCGGCATCCACGGAGCCTTCCTTGCCGTTCAGTTCGTGGTAGTTCACCTGGCCGGAGTCGATCCGATACTTGGTCACTTCGAGTATTTGATTCGACTTCAGCACCAATGTGGTCACCCGCGCGGTGGGCTCCGCCGTCGTCGGAGGCGCAGGTTCGCTCACAGGCATCGCCACGGGAACGATGTTCTCCTTCGCGATCCCTGCTGCGGACTTTTCCGCCGCCGCAACCGGTTGCATCGCACTCGCCGGAGCCGTGCCTGCAAAGGCGCTCGGCTTCGGAATGTTCGACGACGCATACGGTGGCCGGTCCGGGTGACCCGCGGATGCCGACAGAGGTCTCGGCACCACGATGTCATCCATCAATCGCAGCTCCATCGGCTCTTCCCCCTTTAAAGTTGGCCGTGGTCCACGTGCGGGCAGGCTGAGCACTTTCCAGGGCCACAGCGGCGGAATCATCCACTCCACAACATCGCGTGTGGCGTGCCCTTTGCCCTTGATGTCTCCCTGCTTGTCCACTTTGTAGCCCTTCGCCTGGATTACCTTGGCCGGCAGTGGCACATCACCCGTCGGCACGATCACCCGATCGAAGGTAATTTTCAGGTAGCCTTTGCCAATAAAGTGGCCCGGGTCTTTGTCCGCTTCCAGGTGCCCGGCCAGCATGCTGCCCCGCGGAAACACGGTGCGCCCGAACTCCTGAAAGCTCTTCAAATGACACAACACCGGATCCCCCACCGACGCCGTCGCCGACGAAAAATTCGGTTCCTCCATGGTGCATTGCAACAGCGTCCCGGCCGGCACCAGCAGGTCCTGTGCTTGGACCGTCGCTGCCAACACCAGTAGCGTTACCGCACTCACCAAAGACACGATGAGTCGTCTCATGACTTCCTCCTGATTGTGGATTTCCGAAACGGCCTGGCGAGAGAGCCGTGCGGACCGAAGCTGACACCCAGGCGTACTCCTTCGCGGAGCCGCCCGGGCATCCTCCCCGGTCTTCCGCGCAACAACCCTGGACTTCTTCATAAGTCGCGGTGTCTTGGAATTCTTTTATCAATAAAATATCTAGGTACTAGGACTCTTTATTCTCCTCGCAAGCCGCTGCCCGGCCCGCTGGAGAATCAATCGATCCGGTGGGCGTGACGGCGAAAGCTGCCCCTCCAAATTCAAATGAGTTTTCCTCACAATAAAATCATTCGAGTGCCCCGGGAATTTCTCATTTTGGAAATTCGGCCACGTGTAGCAGCACTCCCCTTAAGCCCTGTGTCACCTGCACCTCAGCGGGACTCCCCAAAACTTTCCCGGCTCCTCTGTTAATCGCTGCACCAATACCAGTACGCTATCTTTTATTTAACCTTAAAGTAATACTTTAAATGTCGGCGCGCCGACATTTTCGCTTGTTCCTGGTCATTCTCACCCACTGACGCGCAAATATAACTTCCCAACGGACCCTCACCAATCACCAGTCACGAGTCACCTGTCACCCCTCTTCCTGCTACACTATCCTTTCATCGCTCCGCCGGAGGCTCCCATGAGTGAAGCCACGCAATTCGCCAAATCCGTTCCCACCCGCACCGAATCGGACAGCATGGGCAACATCGAAGTGCCGATGGACCGCTACTACGGCGCGCAAACCGCGCGTTCGCTGATTCATTTCGCCATCGGCAAGGACACCATGCCGCCCGAACTCATTCGTTCGTTCGGCATCCTGAAAAAGGCCGCGGCGCTGGTGAATCGCGACCTCGGCAAGCTTTCCGAAGAAAAAGCCAACCTCATCACCCAGGCCGCCGACGAAGTCATCTCCGGCAAACTCAACGAGCACTTCCCTTTGCGCATCTGGCAGACCGGCAGCGGCACGCAAACCAACATGAACGTGAACGAAGTGATCTCCAACCGCGCGATCCAGATTGCCCGCGGCGAGATCGGCAGCAAGAAGCCCATTCATCCGAATGACGACGTGAATATGTCGCAGTCCTCGAATGACACATTTCCCGCGGCCATGCACATTGCCGCGGCGACGGAAACTTCGCGCCGTCTGCTGCCCGCGGTGGCGCGCTTGCGCGATGCGATTGACGCCAAGGCCAGGGAATTTAAGGACGTGGTGAAAATCGGGCGCACCCATTTGCAGGACGCCACCCCGCTCACCGTGGGCCAGGAATTTTCCGGCTGGGTCAGTCTGCTCGATCGCGATGGCGCGCGCATTGCCATGGCCCTCGACGGACTGCTGGATCTGGCCATCGGCGGCACCGCAGTCGGCACCGGCCTGAATGCGCATCCGGAGTTTGCCGACCGCGCCGCAAAGAAAATCGCGGAGCTTAGCGGATTGCCGTTCCGCTCGCATCCCAATAAATTCGCCAGCCTTTCCGCCCACGATGAAATCGTGTTCGCCAGCGGCGCGCTGAAAACCCTGGCCGCTTCGCTGATGAAAATTGCCAACGATGTGCGCTGGCTGGCTTCCGGGCCGCGCTGCGGGCTTGGCGAATTGACGATTCCGGAAAACGAGCCCGGCTCTTCGATCATGCCTGGTAAAGTAAATCCCACGCAGTCCGAAGCGGTCACCATGGTCGCCGTGCAGGTGCTGGGCAACGACGCTGCGATCGGCTTCGCCGGCTCGCAAGGCAATTTCGAGCTGAACGTCTACAAGCCGGTGATGATCTTCAACTATCTGCACTCGGTCGAACTCCTCACCGACGCGATGAACAGTTTCGTGGATCATTGCGTCGTCGGCATTGAACTCAACCGCGAAACCATCGACCGCTACGTCCATAACTCGCTCATGCTGGTCACCGCCCTCGCCCCCAAAATCGGCTACGACAATGCCGCCAAAGTCGCCAAAACCGCCCACAAGGATCACTCCAGCCTCCGCGAAGCCGCCGTAAAACTAGGCTTCCTCTCCGCCGAAGACTTCGATGCCCTAGTAAAGCCCGAAGACATGACCCATCCGTGATCCCCTCTTTCTTCTACAAATTTGCGCATTCCCTTCCCATGCGTTCACTGCTTCTCTGTACACTCTGCGTTCCGATTTCTGCGCTCCTTGTGTTAAATCTCGCCTTTCCCGCGCCGCCGCAAAACGAAAAACCTGACTGGTGCAGACCGTTGCCGCGGCCCGAATACAAAACACTGGAACGCGTGCACGTAGGCGATCCGTGGTTTGAGGTGTATAAAGTTGCGCCGACCACCTATGCGATCTACGAGCCGCATCAGTCGGAGGAGGTTATCTCGTACCTCATCGTGGGCAAAGAGAAGGCGTTGCTCTTCGATACCGGGATGGGGATCAGCGACATTCGCAAGGCGGTTGGCGAGCTGACGAAGTTGCCCATCATCGTGCTGAACTCGCACACGCATGACGATCACGTTGGCGGCAACTGGCAGTTTGACACCATCTATTCGGTGGATACGGATTTCTCGCGCGAAAACGCCAAAGGCTCGACCGCCGACGCGCAGGAAGAAATCGCACCGGGAGAAATTTGCAGCGAATTGCCAAAAGGCTTTGACGCGAAGGCGTATCGCACCAAGCCGTGGCACATTGCAAAATACATTCACGATGGCGACACGCTCGACCTCGGCGGACGCAGCATCCAAATTATCCCCACGCCCGGCCACACGCCCGACGCGATCGCGCTATTCGATCGCGCCAACAAACTGCTGTTTACCGGCGACACTTACTATCCCGCGCCCATCTGGCTGTACCGCCCGGAAACCGACCTCGATGCCTACGGCAAATCCATCCTGCATCTCGCCGCTTATGCACCACACGTGAATACTGTCCTAGGCTCGCACAATATCCCGGTCGCGCCGCCGGCGGTCCTGCCGGAATTGCTGCGGGCGTTCAACGATCTGCGCGCCGGCAAAGCCACCTGCAAACCCGATAAGCCCGGCGCGCAACTCTGCACCGTCCGCCAATTTAGTTTTCTTCTCCGCGCGGCCCCCTGAGGAGTAAACTTGAGCCGACCGAGGGTGCCCATGTTTCTCCGGCCGCAAATTCGGTTCCTGGCCTCCTGGCTTCTGGCGTTCGCCGCCGTTTTCCCTCTCGCCGAGGCCCAGCCCAAGCGTGACAAAATCGTCACCAACCTGGACGGCGGCGTGTTCATGGAAACTGACGGAGCCATCCCCGGCGGCGCCTGCTTTCGCGCGAAGGGCCGGATGAACAACCAGGATTTCTTTGAGACCCTGAAGCGCGAGGACACCAGTTCCGGCACGATTTACCGGCGCGGCAACGACGTGGTGACCGAATTTCCCGCCCGCGTGTACGTGACCCTAGTGATTAACGACACTCCCTGCGACCCGCGGCAGCAGCCCAGCAATTCGCGCGCGTACCTGACCGAAGAGATGGTCCGCACGTTGCGTTTGAGTTTTTTCTGGAAACGCGAACTAGAGCTCCGTCCAGTCCGGGGAGTAGTGGAAAACGGCGGCGAGGTGCGGCCGGTTCCGTGGTATTCGCATGGACTCGAAGAAGAGCTGCCCAGGCGTTTTCAGTGGTCGGTGGAATTCGATGTGCCGAGCGAAGGCGTGCCGCTGACCGACAGCCTGGTGCTCGTCTTTCGCACCGCGGACCACCACTTCGTAGCGCGTTTCGCCGCCCGCCTGTAACTCACGCCAATTTCATTTGCGGCACCGAATTACGCACGATGAGTTTTGCTTCCGTCCGGGCTTGCACTTCTTCGGCGGTCCAGCCGGGCGCGGTTTCGCGCAGCGCCAGGCCTTCGGGCGTAACGTCGATCACCGCGAGGTCGGTGACGATGGTATCCACGCAAGCAAGCCCCGTCAGCGGATAGTTGCAGGTCTTGACGATCTTCGGCGCGCCTTCCTTGGTATTGTGCTCCATGCACACAATCAATTTTTTGGCGCCGGCGGCGATGTCCATCGCACCGCCAATGCCCCCGCTGCCCTTCGAGCCGGGAATTTTCCAGTTGGCCAGATCCCCTTTTTCGGAAACCTGAAAGCCGCCAAGCACGGCGATATCCAGATGCCCGCCGCGGGTCATCAAGTGCGCGTCGGCTTGGTGAAAAATCGAAGCGCCGGGAATCAGCGTCACCGGAACTTTCATCGCGTCGACGAGATCGTAATCTTCCTCGCCTGGTTTGGCTCGCCGGCCCATGCCGAGAATTCCGTTTTCGCTGTGGAAGTAAACCGTGATTCCCTTCGGCAGGTAATCGGCGATGAGGTTGGGAATTCCCCAGCCGAGATTCACGTAAGCGCCGTCGTGCAATTCCTGCGCGGCGCGCTGGGCGATCTGTTCACGGGCCAGTCGGGGCTTTTCGGTCATAACGATTCGTTCGCCGCCGTCATCCGGCGAAGCGCATTCCTTTCGCCTGCACGATGCGGTGCACAAAAATCGCGGGGGTGATCACATCCTCCGGCGGAATGGAACCCACGGGCACAATCTCTTCCACTTCGGCAATCGTAAATTTCGCGGCCTTGGCCATGATCGGATTGAAATTCCGCGCGGCAAGGCGATAAGTGAGATTCCCCAGCTCATCCGCTTTTTGCGCCTTGATCAGCGCGTAGTCGGCGTGAATCGGCAACTCCAGAATGCCGCGCGTTCCATCAATCACGCGCTCTTCCTTGCCGATGGCCACCTCCGTGCCAACGCCAACCGTGGTGTAAAAACCCAGCAAGCCCGCGGCCGCGGTGCGCATCCGCTCGCACAAAATTCCCTGCGGCACCAGCTCGCAGCTGACTTCGCCCTTGGCAAAACGCTCCTGAAAATAGTTGGCATGCGGACCCGGGAACGAGCAGATCACGTGCCGCACCTGTCCATGCTTGAACATGATCCCCAGTTCGCCCTCGCGCGTGCCGCAATTATTGCTGATCGCGGTGATGTTCTTGATGCCTTTGCCGGAAAGCGCTTGGATCAGATTATTGGGAAAGCCGGCGCCGCCAAAGCCGCCGAACATAATGCGCGCGCCGTCGGGAATATCCGCGACCGCCGCGTCCAAAGAACTCACTATTTTCGGCTTCATCCGTCACTCAATCGCAACAAGATTGGTCTTGCTCATAGATTGTTCCCGACCCGCGAAAAATCCGCAACTCCCGCGCAGCGCCGAACCATTCAAGGCTTGCGGATGCCGTTGAGCAGCATGTTGAGGAAAACCTGTTTGACCTGCTCGGGGTCGGAGACGTGATCGGTGTCGTACCAGCGATACAGCCAGTTGCACATCCCGAGAATGCCGTTGACAATCAGCCACGGCTCGCCCTCGATCAGCTTGCCTTGCTCCTGGCCGCGCTTCACCAGATCCACGAAGCGGGTGTTGTAGCGCGACATCACCGCAATCACCTTGTGCTGGCGTTTGCCGGAGAGCGAATCGAATTCGTGCAGGAACAATCCGAACGGCACCTTGTTCTGGATGATGTAATCGATCTGCGCGCGGATGGCGCGTTCGAGCTGCTCCACCGGCTCGCCTTCCAGATCGATGTGCTGGGCGATGTATGCGTCGCCATCCTCGATTCCCGCAAGCAGCAGTTGGAAGAGCAAATCCTCCTTGGACTTGATGTAGTAGTAGAGCGAGCCCTTTAACATGCCGACGTCGCGGGCGACGTCTTCGATGGACGTGGCGTGAAAACCCTTGGCAAAGAAAATGTTGGCGGCGCTGCGGAGGACCTCTTCTAGGCGGGTGCCGGGTTTGGACTTCGAGGGCGAGCGCCCGGCATGGCGCGCGCGGAGGGGCTTGGGCGACAAGGACTTGCGGTCGGATTTTTTCGAGGGCACGGCGAACCTCGCGGAACAAAACAACATAGTAACAGAGCGGCGGGGGACAGCGCGCGGGCGGGCATTCAATGATCGTTGAATGAGAGTAAAAAACGGCTCTGCGCGGCTCGCTGGCGTGTTATCCTCCACTTCCAAAAGCGGGCTGTTTCTTTTCCAGGCATGGAGGTGTGGGACCGTGGTCGCTCCGCACTTGAAAGAAACTCTGGATCAATATCGCATCGGCGAAAAGCTCAAGCACCTGCGGCTGCGCCGCAAAATGGGGCTGCTGGAACTCAGCCGGCACAACGGCCTTTCGGCGGCGCTGCTCTCTAAGCTGGAACACGGCAAACTGTATCCCACTCTGCCGACCCTTTCGCGCATCGCGCTGGTGTTCAGCGTGGGGCTGGAACATTTTTTTGGCGACGAAAAAGAAAAGCACACTTTCGCCATCACCCGGAAAAAAGACCGGCTGCGTTTTCCAGAGGCTCCAGGCCTGGCGGAGCTCGCGTTTGAGTTCGAGTCGCTGGATTTTCTAGCCACCGACCGGAAGTTCAATGCCTACCTGGCGGAATTTCTGCCCTTGGCGCCGGAGAAAATTCGTCTGCACCAACATCCCGGCGTGGAATTTATTTATGTGTTGAAGGGCACGCTGGCGCTGAAGGCCGGCACGGACGTGCAGAAGCTGGAAGCCGGCGATTCGGTCTATTTCGATTCGCAAATGCCGCACGGATATTCGCGCGCGGGAGGCAAAACGTGCAGCGCGCTGGTGGTCACGGCGGAGTAGCGAATTTCGAGAACAATCAACCGTTCTTGCGAAAGACC
The DNA here is from genome assembly GCA_963781995.1 of uncultured Acidobacteriota bacterium. GTDB lineage: Bacteria > Acidobacteriota > Terriglobia > Acidiferrales > UBA7541 > Acidiferrum. The sequence continues at coordinate 1,603,679 of CAWAHR010000002.1, forward strand.
ATGTACCAGGTGTCCCCAAGCCTGCGCAAGGCGCCCACCTTTTCTTCCACGCGCTCGTACAAGCGATAGAATTTCCGGTGCGCCCCGCCGGAGCCACTGCCCCGGTTCCCCGAATTGTTGGACTCTAAAACGCAACGTTCCTGGGAAAGATCAAATTTCTTGAAATAAGACTGCACTTCCGCAGGGGTATACAGGCGAATATGCCCAAATACGTCCTTCGCGACGCTCATGGATTCGGGCAAATCCAGAATGCTCTTTCCCCGCAAAAGAAGCAGCCGATTTTCAAGGGAGGCCTGATTGGGGGAAGACGCAATGAGAATTCCACCGGGCCGCAAGACGCGCGAGATCTGGGACAACACGAAGTTGACGCGTTCGACCGGTAAGTGTTCCAGCGTTTCGGAAAACGTCACCACGGAAAAATGGTTTTCGGGAAACGGCAGGGGTTCGGAGGTGAGATCGAGGCCAACGAGATCGCAGCCGGAGGCGCGCAACATGGCGCGAAAATCTTCTCGCGAAAAATAAGCCCGGCCTGGATGCTCCACCCCGGTCCAGTGGATGCGCGGGAAGGTGCCGGCCATGGGCAAGAGAAGATAGCCGTACCCGCAGCCCACTTCTAATCCTTCTCCCGGCTCCTCAGCCTTTAGAAATTCCAGTGCCAACATTAATAGCAGCGAGATGCGTCGCACGTCCGGACGGAGGCCCACTTTGATGGCTGCGTCGAACTCCTCTTCGGTCACATCTTCCCGAGTCAGGTCTCCAAAGTTTCGCAGGCAACTCCGGATGATTGGCTGGACGAACTCCTCGGCCTGAGCCCTGGTCATTTCGATTTTCATAGAGGTGCCAAATCAGAATGATAGGATTATTTTCCAGGGTTTGCCAACACAGACCGGGTGTTTCCATCCCAACGGGATGATCGCAAGCCAGCCCGACCTGCACCCGGGGAGCCTCTCAGCGGACGAGATGGCACGAATGTGTCTTTACGATGAGCCAGACGACCTGGCCCGGGGCGAGATCCAGGGAGCGGACCGCGCCGGGAGTGACGTGGACGATAAAAGTGGCGCCGGCCTTCACGCGCAGGGCCACCAGGACGCCGCGAGTTTCGAGCGATTCGATGGTGCCGGGAAGAATGTTGCGGGCGCTGAGGAAGCGCGGAGCTTCGGTGGAAAGAAGAATGTCTCCGGCGCGAATTGCAACGCGAATTTCGCTGCCGGGTGCGGCATCGCCGAGGGGGATTTCCATTTCGCAAGCTTCGTTCTCGAGGGCCACGCGCATGACTCCGTCAGTTGGACGGTGATCCACAACTTTTGCGCGCAAAACATTTTCGAAGCCGGCGGCTTGCGCGAGTTCCACGGAGCGGGGGGCATCGAGAACGGCACGAGGCGCGCCGGTTTCCTGCACACGGCCATTGACGATGGTGACGACGCGTTCTCCGATGGCGTCCACTTCCTCGCGATTGTGCGTGACGTAGAGAATGGGGATGCGGTTGGCGTCGTCCCAGGCGCGCAGATCGTCGAGGATAGCGCGGCGCAGTGATGCGTCCAGGCCGGTGAGCGGTTCGTCAAGAAGCAGAACGCGCGGGCGGGTGACCAGTGCGCGCGCCAGGGCCACGCGCTGCTTTTCCCCGCCGGAAAGTTCCGCGGGGCGCCGGGTCAGCAAATTTTCGATGTGAAAGGCGGCGGCAATGCGCGCCATGCGCTTGGCCTGTTCGGCGACGGCGAGTTTCGCGAGGCCGTAGCGGATATTCCGCTCGACGGAAAGATGCGGAAACAAGGCCAGCGATTGAAAAACGTAAGCCAAATCGCGGCGCTGCGGGGAAAGCGAAATGTTTCGGGCGGCGTCGAAAAAAAGTTCCTCGCCGCAGCGAATTTCGCCCGAATCGGGTTGCTGCAATCCCGCGATGCAATCGAGCAACGTGGACTTCCCGGCCCCGGAAGGACCGAAGAGCACGGTGAAGCCGGGAGCGAACGACGCGGCCACGTCCAGGACGAAGGGCGTCGTCCCATTCGAGCGGAACTCCTTACGGACTTCAACATTGAGCATCGCTGCGCTCATTTGGGCGACCATGGCGACCACACGCGGCGGTTCACGCCGTAGACGATCGAGAGAACGACGAAGGAGATCAGCAGCAATAGCAGCGCGGTCTGGTGTGCGCCGGCGTAATCGAGCGCCTGCACGCGGTCGTAGATGTCGATGGAGACGGTTCGGGTAATCCCCGGAAGATTGCCTCCGACCATGAGGACCACGCCGAATTCGCCGAGGGTGTGCGCGAAGCTGAGGACCAGCGCGGTGAGCACGCCGGGCCAGCCGAGCGGCAGGATGACGCTTAAAAAAGTGCGCGCGCGGCCGGCGCCGAGAATTGCAGAGGCATCGAGGATGCGGGGGTCGAGCGCTTCGAAGGATGCCACCAACGGCTGGACAGCGAAGGGCAGGCTGTAAAACAAGGAGGCGACGACGAGGCCGGCGAAGGTGAAGGTGAGCGGGTGGCCAAAGAGCGATAGCCAAATTTTTCCGAGCGGGCCGCGCGGTCCCATGGCGATCAGGGCGTAGAACCCGATTACGGTGGGCGGCAAGACCAGCGGCAAAGCGACCACGGATTCGACGAGAAATTTCCCACGCCACTTGCTGAAGGCCAGGCCGTAGGCGAGCGGCAAAGCGAACACAAGAAGAAGGATGGCAACAGTTGCCGCAAGGCGCAAAGAGAGGAAGAGTGCTTCAGCGTTCATTGTGCTTCTCCGAGTGGAAAAGTCGGGGGCGGGGGCAAGTAACCATAGCGCTGGAAGATGGCGCGGGCTTCGGGAGTTTTCAGGAATTCCAGGAAAGCGCCGGCCGCCTGTTTGTTGGTAGAAGAGTTCAGGACCACAGCGCATTGCTCAATCAGAGGATAGCGCCAGCCGGAAAGTTCGTAGCGTTTGCCGGATTTCATCGCCGGCGAAAGCGCGAGCGAACGCGCGATCAAACCGGCTTGCGCGCTGCCGGACTGCACGAACTGCGCGGCCTGTGAAACATTGTCGCCGAGGACGAGTTTGGATTTGAGCTGGTCGTAGAGGCCCGCATCGCGTAAGGCGGCAATCGCGGCGCGGCCATAGGGAGCGTGCTCGGGATTGGCGATGGCAATTTTCTGGATGCGGGGATCGAGAAGCGTGCGAAATCCTTGGTCCCCGAGGTCGAGCGGCGAGTCGGACGGAAGCCAAATTACCAGCTCTCCTCTCGCGTAGATAACCAGCGAACTGGGATCGGCATAGCCTGCTTCGGCCAATTTTTTGGGATAAGAATTGTCGGCGGAGAGGAAGAGATCGAAGGGGGCGCCGTTTTGGATTTGTGCGAAGAAGTTGCCGCTGGAGCCGTAGGTGATGGCGAGATGGGTGCCGGTTTGTTTTTGGTATTCGGCGGCGAGGTCGGGGAGGGCGAATTGGAGGTCGGAAGCGGCGGCGATGCGCAGAGTTTGCGCAGAAATTGCAGAGGAAAAGATCATGGCAAAAAAACAAACAAGAAAAAGCGCCAGCCGCGGACTGCGGTCCCCACAAGAGCGAGTTGGATTGAGCTTCACTTCGGGCACCGGCATCAGACGCGCAGAATCATGACTTCTGTGGATTTGATGAGGGCGGCGGCACGCTCGCCGGGCTTGAGGCGCATTTCCTTGGCGGCGTCGGCGGTGATGATGGAGGTGATGTGCTGCTCGCCGATAGCCAGGGTGATTTGCGCGAGCAGGCCGCTGTATTTCACGGCAATGACCCGGCCGATGAGCTGGTTGCGGCCGCTGATCTTGCGATAATTGCCGCGGCGGGTGGAGAGGTCGCCGCGCTCGAGGGATTTGGGGATCAGACGGTCGATTTCGGATTCCGGGACGCGGTGATGGCCGCCGGGAGTTTTGGCGGTTTTGAGCTTGCCGCGGTAGATCCATTGTTTCAGCGTGGGATAGCTGATGCCGAGGATGTTGGCGGCTTCGCGAGGGGCGAGGAGTTTTTGCATGGGAACGAGGATAGACGATTTTAGACGAGAGGACAATACGATTTTAGGTGGATTGAAGAGAAGTATGCTTAACGCAGAGACGCTGAGTACGCAGAGAAGAGGGCACGATGTATCGTGCCCTTACAGTGGTTAGTTTCTAAGCGGCTTGCCGGTTTTCAGCGTGTAGGCTATGCGCTCCTGGGTTTTCTTTTCGCCGCAGAGAGAGACGAAGGCTTCGCGCTCCAGGTCGAGGACGTATTGTTCGCTGACAAGTTGCGGCGCGGAAAGCGCGCCGCCGGCAAGAATGTTGGCGACCTTGCGGGCGACGTGGGCGTCGTAATCGGAAGCGTAGCCGCCGCGGGTCATCATATGAATGGCCAGCTTGCCGGCGGCAAGAAAAGATTCGCCGAGCACTTTGATTTGCGTGGTCTGCGCCCCCTCCTGCCAGGAAGAAGCGGCGGGTTTCCAACCGCCGCGGACGAGAGCGAGGGCGGTCTGCTTGGCGTCGGCGACCAGGCGCTCGCGATTCATCGAATAGGTGTCCGCGCGGCGGAGATAGCCGAGATCGCGGCACTCCTCGGCACTGGTGCCAACTTTCGCGGTGGCGATATTCTCGAAAACGGGTTTCAGGGTGTGGAAGAGATCGAGGTCGTCACCGGAAGCCGCATTTTCATTGGCGCGAATGAGCATCTCCTTGGTGCCGCCGCCGCCGGGGATCAGCCCGACGCCGACCTCCACGAGACCTATATAGGCTTCCGCAGCCGCATGAATTTTTGCGGAGTGCAGGCTGATCTCGCAGCCGCCGCCGAGCGCCATGCCTTGGGGCGCCGCGACGACGGGCTTAGGCGCGTACTTGATGGCGAGGTTCACGTTCTGGAACTGCTTCACGGCCATGTGCAGTTCATCCCACTCCTGCTCTTGCGCACCGACGAGGACCAGCATGAGATTTGCGCCGACGCAAAAGTTGACGGCCTGATTGGCGATGACCATGGCGTCGAAATCGGTGTCCAGCCGCTTAATGCCTTTGTGGATCATGGCGATCAGGTCGGCGCCGATGGAATTCATCTTGGAATGGAATTCGCAGCAGACCACGCCGTCGCCAAGATCGATGAGGCTGGCGCCGGAATTGCGTTCGACTTCGCGCCCGGCGTCTTTCAGGTTCTTGAGAATGATGATGCCGGCGGACTGTTCGACTTTCTTGGTTTTGCCGGTGGCGAGATCGAAGACCGAAGCTTCGCCCTTGCTGGATTCGTAAAAACTGGTGCGCCCTGCGGCCAGGGCTTTTTCAAAAATCGGCGGAAGAGCGCGGCCTTCCTTCTTGATTTGCGCGGCAAAGGCGGGGAGGCCGATGGCATCGACAATTTCAAACGGGCCGAGTTCCCAGGCAAAGCCCCAGCGCAGGGCGCTATCCACGTCCACGATGTTTTCGGAGATTTCCGGCATGCGGCGTCCGGCGTACAGACACATTTCGGAGATGCTGCCCCACATGAACTGTTGCGCCTTGTCGGTCTTCTGGCCTTCAAAAAGCGGGGTGAGCAAGGCGCGCAGGCGTTCGCGGGTATCTTCGACGGTTTTGCCGGCGTCGATGGAGGGGAAGCGGGCCTTTTGCTTTTCGCGATACTCCATGGCGTTTAGGTCGAGGGTAAGAATTTCCTTTTCGCCCTGACCGCCTTTGACGCGCTTGTAAAAGCCCTGGCCGGTTTTGTCACCGAGCCACTTGCGTTTGGCCATTTCCTCGACGAAAGCGGGGATTTTGTAGGTTTCGCGGGATTCGTCGTTGGGAGCGGTTTCGTAGATGTTTTTGACGACATGGATGAGGACGTCGAGGCCGACCAGATCCGCGGTGCGGAAGGTCGCTGACTTTGGCCAGCCAACTGCCGGGCCGGTGCAGGCGTCCACTTCTTCGATGGTCATGCCCAGCGATTGCATCAGGCGAAGAGCATTGAGCATCGAAAAAGTGCCGATGCGGTTGGCAATGAAGTTGGGGGTGTCCTTGGCGAAGACGACGCCTTTCCCGAGGCGGCGGTCGCAGAAATCGGAGAGCGCGTCGAGAACTTCCTGGGAAGTTTTCGGACCGGGGATGAGTTCGACGAGCTTCATATACCGCGGCGGATTGAAAAAGTGCGAGCCAGCCCAGTGCTGCTGGAATTCCTCGGGCAATCCTTCGGCGATGAGGTGCACGGGAAGGCCGGAAGTGTTGGTGGTGACGATGGAGCCGGGCTTGCGGAATTGCGCGACCTTGGCGAGCAGGGCGCGCTTGATTTCCAGATTTTCGGCGACCACTTCAACGATCCAGTCGGCGTCGGCGATGCGCGGAAGATCGTCCTCGAAATTGCCGATGGAAACCTTGGCGGCGAGCGCCGGCGTGAAAAAGGCGGCGGGCTTGGCTTTTTTCGCGGCGTCCAGGCCGGCCAAGACAATGTTGTTGCGATCGGCGGGAGCGGCGTCTTTGGGAACGATATCGAGGAGCAGGCAAGGGAGACCGGCGTTGGCGAAATGCGCGGCGATGCGGGCGCCCATGGTGCCGGCGCCGAGGACAACTGCTTTTTGAATGTGACGGGTCATGGACAAACCTTGCGGAGCGAGAATAAGACAGCAGGACAGGTTACAAAATGGCACGCCACGGGTCAAACAGGTGTTTGGTAACCCGCGGGAACAGCTTAAAATTAGGGAATGGAAAACGAGAAACAAGCGAACGCGCAGAGTTTGTTGAACAGCGCGAAGGGGTGGGTTCGCGCGTTGACCAACGGCCATGCGGCGAACGACAAGCGGCGTCCCCGCGTGGGGCTGGCGCTGGCGGGCGGGTTTGCACGCGGCATCGCGCACATCGGCGTGCTGCGGGTGTTTCGCGAAGCGGGCATCCCCATTGACATGGTGGCGGGCACGAGCGTTGGCGCCCTGATCGGAGCATGCTATTGCGCCGGGGCCTCGCTGGACACGATGGAGCAAATAGCCAGCGAGACGACATTCACCGATTTTGGCCGCTGGACTCCTTCGTGGCTGGGACTTGCGACCAACCAGCGCCTGGAGCAATACCTGGCGCGCTTCAGTTCCGTCACTCGGTTTGAAGAGTTGCAGACGCCGTTGGCCATTGCCGCGACCGATATCAATGCCGGGTTGCCAGTGTACTACTACCAGAAGGGGCCGATTGGACCGGCGCTGCGGGCGTCTTGCGCATACCCGGGATTGTTTGTGCCGATTCAGTTCGAAGGGCGCACGCTGGTGGATGGATTCCTGACCGCGCTGGTGCCGTATGAAGGCTTGCTGCTGATGGGCGCGGAAGTGGTGATTGCCGTGTACCTGGAGCCGGGGATAAACGGAGACCCGCGGACGTTCACGGATATTTTGAGCCGGTCGTTCACGATTATTCAGAAGCATGCGGAGCTGGAATGGCGGCAGTATGCGGACGTGATTATCGAACCTGATGTGACGCCGTATGTTTGGGACGATTTTTCGAAGACCGACGATATGGTGCGGGCGGGAGAAGAAGCGGCGTTGCGGGCGTTGCCGGAGATTCGGACGGTGATTGAGCAGAAGAGGAAGGCCAAGCAAGACGCGGAGTAAACGGCCCCCCCCGCGGCGGGCAGGCCCTACAAGAATCGCCCCAGGCAATCAGGAGAGTAGTTTCACTTCAACTCGGACGGGTTGGCCTTCGCCTTTGCCGCGTTGGGATAGCCAGGCGCCCAGGCCTTCGGCGAAACGCTCCGGGGAGAGGCGGAAGCTGGCTTCGAGTAGGCCATCGGCGACGGGCAGGGTGTCGTCAAAGTCGGCGGAGTTGGTGAAATTGCGCATCGAGAATTGATCGAGCCAGTCGAGCGGGCAGGGACGCCGCTCGCCGCGGATTAAAACGTCAACCTGAAATTTCTGCGCGTACATGGAATAAGGATAGCAGCTTGAGCCCCCGGGGGAAGCAACCAGGCAAGAGTGCGCGTGGCACTAGCGTTTAAGCGGCCTCTCGCCGTTCGGGAGAAGGGCGTTCCCTGGCCGTGTGACGCGCGAACTTGCCTAGGGGGTTATGGGTAACATACACTGGGCAGGTTTAAGGACCGTACGACAGAGTCCCGCCAGTCTCGGATACAAGTCCACGCTATCAAGACGGGCCGGATAGGGCGCATCCGAGCGATTCACCGGTGCCGCCCATTCACTTTCTTAGGGGGAAATCGTGGCCACGCCAATGGAAGCCTGGGTGGAGGAATCAGCCCGGCTGACCAAACCAGACAATATCGTGTTTTGCGATGGATCGGAAGCGGAAAACCGCACCATCCTGCAGGAAATGATGAAGCAGGGCGATTCTTTCCCGCTTAACGAGAAGACTTATCCGAATTGTTACCTGCACCGCAGCAATCCAAGCGATGTAGCCCGGACGGAACATCTCACCTTTATCTGCACACCGGACAAAGAGGAAGTGGGACCCACCAATCACTGGATGGACCCCGAAGGAGCGAAGTTCAAACTCGGGAAATTGTTTGACGGGGCGATGCGCGGGCGGACGATGTATGTGGTGCCGTACATCATGGGGCCTGTAGATTCGCCGTTTAGCAAGGTGGGCGTGGAAGTGACGGACAGCCCGTACGTGGTGGCGAACATGCGGATCATGTCGCGAATGGGCAAGGTGGCCCGTGAACGGCTGGGAAATTCGTCGGACTTTGTGCCGGGATTGCATTCGCTGGGAGATCTGGACCCTTTGCGGCGGTACATCGCGCATTTTCCGGAAGAGCGGCTAATCTGGAGCGTGGGATCGGGATACGGCGGCAACGCGCTGCTGGGAAAGAAGTGCTTCGCGCTGCGCATCGCCAGCTACATGGCGCGGCAGCAGGGCTGGATGGCCGAGCACATGCTGATTTTGGGGCTGGAATCGCCGGGCGGAAAAGTGACCTACATGGCCGCGGCATTTCCGAGCGCTTGCGGGAAGACCAACCTGGCGATGATGGTGTCCACCCTGGAGAGCCAGGGATACAAGGTCTGGACGGTGGGCGACGACATTTCTTGGATGCAGATCGGCGCGGACGGGTATCTGCGCGCCATCAACCCCGAAGCGGGATTTTTTGGCGTGGCGCCGGGGACTGGGATGTTGACTAATCCCAACGTGATGGAGGCGCTGACCCACAACACGATTTTCACCAATACCGGGATGACCCCGAACGCTGAGCCGTGGTGGGAAGGAATTGGCAGCGAGCCACCGGCGGGATTGGTTGATTGGCTGGGTCAAAAGTGGGATCCCTCGAAGGGCGCAGCGGCGCATCCCAACTCGCGATACACCGTGCCGGCGCAGCAATCACCCAGCATTTCACCGAAGTGGGAAGCGGCGGAAGGGGTGCCGATTTCGGCGTTCATTTTTGGCGGGAGGCGCGCGCGGCTGGCGCCGCTGGTATATCAGTCGTTCAACTGGCAGCACGGGGTCTTTGTTGGGGCGACCATGGCTTCGGAGACGACGGCGGCGACTACCGGCGATGTGGGAGTGACGCGGCGCGATCCGATGGCGATGCTGCCCTTCTGCGGCTACAACATGGCGGATTATTTCCAGCACTGGCTGGACATGGGCAAGAAGATCCCACATCCACCGAAGATTTTCCACGTGAACTGGTTCCGCAAAGGCGCCGACGGGAAGTTCCTGTGGCCCGGCTACGGGGAGAACGTGCGGGTTCTGAAATGGATCCTGGAGCGCGTGGAAGGCCGCGGCGACGCCCGGGAGACTCCGATTGGATATGTACCGACGCGAACGGGCCTCACTCTGGAAGGCCTGAAGATTGCCCCTGAGACTTTGGACGAGTTGTTCCGCGTGGACGCGAGAGATTGGGAAGCGGACCTGGCGGATGTCCGGGAGTTTTTTGGGAAGTTCGGGAGCGAGTTGCCGGCGGAGCTGCGGAAAGAGCATGAGGCGGTGACCCACAGGTTTCAGAAGTCGGTGAGCGCGTAAGGGAGTGCATCCGTAGCTCCTCCATTTGAGGGATGAGGCTTTTCCTGGCGATTGAAATTCTGCCTAAGCGATGAATCCTACCTGCGCTTTGGCAACCCTCAGGCCTGGAGGACTGAGCTACGGGTACTGCTAAAACACACGGGAAGTCCCTTTTCAGTAAAGTAGTGTAGAATTTCCTACCATGGCGGTGGCCCTTCCCGGATTCCCCAGGATTTTTTTGTTTGCTGCATTATTGACGCTCCTTGGTGCGCCTTTTTCCTTTTCCGCTACAACCTGGAATGGGGTGTTGCGTGACGCCGCCGGTAAAGCGGTGCCGGACGCGAAGATTATCCTGCAGGCAACGTCTGGCGATCGAAAATACCAGGTCAATACGGCGGCCGACGGCGCGTTTGCAATCGCGGGGATTGGAGCCGGGGCGTACACGCTGAGCGTCGAGGCAGCGGGCAAGAAGTGGACCGCGGCGAATCCGTTCGTGGTTGGGGAAGAAAGCGCGACGAAGGCGGATCTGGCACTTTCCGGGCAGGATCAACTGCTCGTCGTTGGAGGCCCGCAACAACCAGGCGCTGAGCGGCAAGGCAGCGGCGGCGAGCGCCTTTCCAGTGAAGAGGTTTCCAGCCTGCCGCTGAACACGCGTGACTTCAGCAAGTTGCTCCTGCTGGCCGCGGGCACGATGACGGACACCAACGGCGCGGCGAACTTCACACAACAATTTGCGGTCAATGGGCAGCGCGGGGTGGCCTCGGTGTTTGCGATGGATGGCGGGAGCACCACGGATCCGGAACTCGGGGGCGCGACGTTCGCGAATTTCAACGTGGATGCGATTCAAGAGGTGCAGTCGAACTCCGGGGTGATGCCGGCGGAGCTTGGGCAGGGCGCGGCGGGATTCACGAACGTGGTTACCAAGTCGGGGAGCAATCTGCTGCACGGCAGCGGGTTTGAGTTTGTGCGCAACGCGGCATTCGATGCGCGGAATTTCTTCGACCATACCAGCGACCTGGACCCGCGGCGGATTCCGCCGTTCGTGCGCAACGAATTCGGGGCGACGATTGGCGGACCGGTGGTGCTGCCGGGAATTTACGACGGCCGCGGCAAGACGTATTTTTTTGGGGAGTATGCGGGATTCCGGCAGGTGCTGGGCACGACGCAGGTCTTCCCGGTGCCGACCGCGGACGAGCGAAAAGGAATCGATACCACGAGCATTCCCGGGGATACCTTAACGGTGCCGGTAAGTCCGGAGATCGCGTCGATTCTGGCGCGTTATCCGCTGCCCAACGATCCGACCGGGGCCTACGGCGCACGGACTTTCGCGGCTTCGTCGAAAGTGGCGACGGACACGGACCAATTCTCGATCCGCGTGGACCATCGCATTTCGGACAAAGCCACGCTGTTCACGCGATTCAGCCTGGACCAGATTGATGGCCCGACGATCAACCCGGATCAGACGCTGATCGATCCGAGCTTTGCCGTAGAGTTCTTCGACCACCAGCGCAACGCGGCGGTGAGCTATGCGCGAACGTATTCCACGCAGCTGAGTTCCACGACATTGTTCGACTACATCCGCAGCACCCCGATCTTCCCGGCCAGCAATCACACCGACGTTGCGCTGGCCTTCGGGGACGGGCTTTTCGAGGGATTCAATACGGCGGCCGGCTTGATTCTCGGATCCTACGGGAACCTGTTTCAGTTCAAGCACGATATGAGCTACGTGCACCGGGGGCACGTGTTCAAGTGGGGAGCGGAAATCCGCTGGAACCGGGATTCCACGGTTTTCGGGACCACTCCGAGCGGCGTGTACTCCTTCGGCGGCGGCACCGCGTATTCGCCGGTCTTTATTCCTTCGGCGAGCGGACAGCACAACATTTTGCCGGGCGATCCGCTGCCGGACTCGTTGCTGGGATTGCTGACCGCGACGCCGTACGAGTACACGATCATGGCGGCGTACCGGCTGACGCCCACGGGAGACAAATTCAACGAAGCGGCGGTGCGGCGGCAAGCGTACAACTTTTATTTTCAGGACACCTGGAAGGGGACGTCGCGGCTGAGTATTAATTATGGATTGCGATTCGAAGTGAACAGCCGGATCACCGAGGCGCAAAACCGAACTTCGGTGGCCACTCCCGTCGGACCGGGCGGACAGCCCGCGGATTTTCTGACTCCCGGCGCCACGCAGCAATTTCTTTACAATCCGCAGCCCATCTATCCGCTGGATTGGACCGGGTGGGCACCGCGCGTGGCCGTGAATTACGCGGTGACCAAGCGCACGACGATTCACGCGGGGGGTGCGATCACCTCGCTGGTACCGAATCTGTGGCAAGACAACTTTGTTACCGGAGGACTGCCGTTCACGGTGCAACCCCTGGTGACGGCGCTGCCTGGCACCCCGGTTCCCTTCTCGAACACGATTGTGCCGCTGCAGGTGCCGGAGCCGTATACCACGTCGGGGCAGTTGCTATTTGCGGGGAACAGCACTTCGTCCGTGGCGGGCAACACACCCATCGATTTTCTGAGGTTTCAGAAGGACCTGGAAGCGCTGACGCCAGGAGATCAAGTGCAGTTGTTGAGCGTCAGCACGATGTCGCGGAATTTCCGGAACGGGTACATCGCAACGTATACGGCGGGAATCGAACATGATTTCGCGTGGCTGCGGTGGAATGCGGCGTATGTGGGGACGGCGGGAATTCATCTGCCGCGGGTTTTCGTTCCGAACGGGTATGCCGGCGCGGGTCCCGCGTATGCGCGATTTACGCAGTTTGATTCCTTGGGCAACGCCACCGGCGGATACGGGCCGGAATATGTGATGAGCAGCGATTCGCATTCGAGCTATAACGCGCTGCAAACCAGCGTCAGCGGAAATTATCAGCGAATTGGGCTGAGTTTTGCCGCCAGCTATACCTACTCGAAATCGCTGGACGACACCAGCGCGGTGCAAGGCGCGACCACGGCGACCGCCGGGGCCATCCTGCAGGCGCTGGCGCAGAATCCGCTGGATGAGAGCGCGGAAAAAGGGCCTTCAACATTTGATGAGACCCACGTTTTTTCGGTGAGTCTGTTCCAGGCGCTGCCGTTTGACAAGGTGGGTTTCTTGCAACCGGTGAGCCATATCGTCACCGCGGGATGGCAACTGCTGAACATCACCACCATCACCAGCGGTCCGCCGTTCACGGTGTATTCGGGAATTCAGCAGACCGACGCCGGGGCGGGCGCCACCGACCGGCCAGACCTGATCGGCATGCCGGATTTTTCGACCAGCCGGACCCGGCGCGAAGATTATTTCGGGCTGGGAGATAACAACAGTTCGTTTTTTTATATTCCCATCGGTGTGCCGGGAGGGACTGGGCCGAACCAGGGAAGATTTGGAACCCTAGGCCGGGATACGTTTCGCGGGCCGGGATTCAAGCAATTTGATTTCGCGCTGATTAAGGATACGCCGTTTGGGCGGCGCGGGAAAAATGATTTGGGGATGGTGGAATTTCGCGCCGAGTTTTTTAATTTGTTTAATATCGTGAATTTTGGATTGCCGTCGAACACCGTGCGCGGCAGCGGGTTCGGGATTATCAGCCGCACGGCGGGGACTTCGCGGCAGATTCAGTTTTCGCTGAAGCTGATTTTTTAACCGGCGAAGTGCGGTTAGAAAGCGGGAAGATTTCAACGCAGAGGGCACAGAGTAGCCACGGAGTACACGGAGAAGCGAGGAAAGCCCGCACCCTTAAGGGCGAAGGGTGCGACACCCAGCTTTTGCGCACACACGCGGTGGCACTACAGAAGGGTGTGGATCTCGGCATCGAGCCGGAAGTGGGTTACGGGGTGGCGGCTGACCTGGTAGGTGGGGCCCTCGCCGGTGGAAAAGGTTAGGAAGCGGCTGATGTGGTAGTCCTCGTCTAGGGAATTGAAGAGTTTGGCGGTTTCTTCGGGGGTGAGGCTGAAGGCGGCTAGGGCGACGGGATCGCCCCATTGTTTGGCTAGCGCGGCGTAGCGGTCCACCACTTCCTTCAGACTCAGCATGGCGCCGAGTGTATCGCGACAGGTTCGAGGGTGGAAGCGCGCAGTTTGGCGGTGGGGGCGGGATTCGGTAAGATGCTGGTGGAGCTTACAACGCAATGGAGGGCGAGTTTATGAGCATCGCAGTTGGACAAGCGGCACCCGATTTCACGCTGCAGGATCAGAACAAGAAGGAAGTGAAGCTTTCAGACTTCGCGGGAAAGAAGAAGGTTGTGCTGGTGTTTTACCCGCTGGACTGGAGCCCCACCTGCACCACCGAGCACGCCTGCTTCGTGAACGACATGCGGAATTTTGAGACGCTGGATGCGGAGGTGCTGGGCGTCAGCGTGGACAGCGTGTGGTCGCACAAAGCCTACGCGGAAAAAATGGGGATCAAATATTCGCTGCTGGCGGATTTTCATCCCAAGGGCGCGATGAGCGAGAAGTACGGCGTGTACATGGCCGACAAAGGCATCACCGGCCGCTCGATCATCATCATTGATAAGGGCGGGAAAGTGGCGTGGGTCAAGAATTACGATATTCCCGTGGTGCCGGATGTGAAGGAAGTGGCGACGGCGCTGGGAAGCGTTAAGTAGAGGGAGTTTAGGAGAGGATTCACGGTGGCCGGTCTAAAGACCGGCCACTACTTTTTTGCGCTAGCGTTTTGCGGGTGGCTCGGGGATTTTGGGTTTGGGAGGTTCGGGAATTTTTGCGGGGGCGGGAGGGAAGGCCATGGCTCCGGAGAAGGTGCGGACCAGGATTACGAGTTGCCAGCGCTGCTCTTCGGTGAGTTTGTTGCGGAAAGAAGGCATGGGCTTGCGGCCCTGGGTGATCTGGTAATAGATTTCGCCGTCGCTGAGCTTGTTCATATGCGCGGAGTCGGTTAGATCGCTGGGCGCGGGGTCGTACATCATGGCGTCGGAGCCGTCGCCCTTGCCGGAATCGCCGTGGCAGTTGGAGCAGAATTCGTTGAAGACGGGTTTTGCGGCGTTGAGGTTGCCATCGGAAGCGGCCAGCGGATTTTTACGCAGCTTTTCGTCGGGGGGGACCTGCCAGGGAGTTTTATGGAAGGCCGCCAGGCCGATCGAGAGGAAGATCAGGGCCAGGGTCAAGGCGAAGAGGAGTTTGTGGAAGAGCCGGGGCTTTTTTGATGCGGCGGGCATGTCAGGTCACTAACAAAAGTTTCGCACAGGCGGGGGTTGGCGGGAAGTGCGAAGAGGGGACAGAGAAGAGATCACCGCAGAGTTCACAGAGGGGCCGCAGAGGACACGGAGAATAGGAAAGGAAAACCCCGCATCCTTAAAGGCGAAGGGTGCGGCACCCGGCTACATGAGAATAAAGATTGGAGCCATGAGTGAGGATCAGGCAGAACGGAAGATAAGCCAAAGGAGTTCGCCGTTGAAGAAGAGGATGGCGGCGGCAACGCACCAGGCGATGACGGTGGTGACGCGGGAGTTGACGAAATCGCCCATTTTGGCGCGCTCGCTGGTGAATTGAACGAGCGGTATCACGGCGAAGGGCAACTGAAAGCTGAGAATTACCTGGCTGAGGATGAGTAGCGCGGTGAGCTTCCCTTCCCCGGCGATGCCGATGACCAAGACCGCGGGAAGAATGGCGATGGACCGGGTGATCAGGCGGCGCAGCCAGGGCTTCAAGCGGATATCGAGAAAACCTTCCATGACGATCTGGCCGGCGAGCGTGCCGGTGAGCGTGGAGTTTTGTCCGGAGGCGAGCAGGGCGCAAGCGAACAGGGTGCTGGCGAAACCGGCGCCGAGGACGGGGCTGAGGAGCTTGTAGGCTTCGCCGATGTCAGCGACTTGATGGAAGCCGCGAGTGTGGAATGCGGCGGCGCCGAGCACCAGGATGGCGGCGTTGATAAAGAGCGCGAAGAAGAGCGCGATGGTGGAATCGATGACCGCATAGCGCAGGGCTTCGCGCTTTTCCGGTTTGCTGGTGCCGAAAGCGCGGGTTTGCACGATGCTCGAATGGAGATAGAGATTGTGGGGCATCACGGTGGCGCCGAGGATGCCGATGGCGATGTACAGCATTTCCTTGTTGCGCAGGATTTCGGCGCGGGGGATGAAGCCGATGGCAGCTTCCCGCCATATCGGGTGCGCGAAGAAGATTTCGTAGCCGAAGCAGAGGGCGATGCTGGCGATGAGAGTGACGACGAAGGCTTCGACCAGGCGGAAGCCCCGGCCTTGCATGGCGAGGACGATCAGGACATCGAACGCGGTGAGCAGCACGCCGAGAAGCAACGGGATGTGAAAGAGAAGATTGAGGGCCACGGCGGAGCCCAGGACTTCAGCGAGGTCGCAGGCGGCGATGGCCAGTTCACAACCGACCCAGAGGAACATGGACATGCGGCGGGAGTAGTGGTCGCGGCAAGCTTGTGCGAGGTCGCGGCCGGAGACGATGCCGAGCTTCGCGGAAAGGGCCTGGAGAAACATCGCCAGGAAATTGCTGATGAGCACGACGCTGAGCAGGGTGTAGCCGAACTTGGAACCGCCGCCGATGTCGGTGGCCCAGTTGCCGGGGTCCATGTAACCGACGGCGACGAGATACCCTGGGCCGGCGAAGGCCAGGGCTTTGCGGATCCAGTGCGCGTTGTGGGCGATGGGGATGCTGCGGTGGGATTCCGGGAGCGAAGGGAGCGTCAAGGCGCGGCGCCAGGCGGAGGTTTCGGCCGGATCGGCGGGGAGCGCCGGGGAGGTCGAGAATCGCTTGGAGAAAATGTCGGCCATGATTTGTGTTAACTATGGTTAACTTCTCTTATAAAGTAGCCTTAACTAGGCCGGGTGTCAATAGGACTTGTCCGGGAAGGCAATCCGGGGTCGCGTCTGATCTCAAGATCGGCCACTCTCTTTTGACCGAAGCTGGGAGCGGGGCCGGGCTGTGATACTTTGGAGAGGAATTTTGGGAGAACACCATGGACGAGAAGAAGCCGGCCCAGCCGGGACAAGTGCAGATTAAGGCGGATGAGAAAGAGTTGCAGGGACTGTACAGCAACCTGGTGATGATCCAGCACCATGCGGAGGAGTTCACGCTGAATTTTGTGTATGTGTTCCCGAATGGAACGCATGGGAAGCTGCTGAGCAGCGTGATTGTGAGTCCCGGACACGCGAAGCGCATCTGGCGGGCGCTGGGCGAAAACATTTCGCGCTTTGAAGCGCAGTATGGGCCAATCAAAGAGGGGCCAGAGGGCGCGCCGATGCCGGGGGCCAACATCGGGTTCGTGCAATAGGCAAGTGCCGCGAGGCGCGGGGAGAACGGAGTGCGATTTCAGGCCGCGAGCGACCAGGCGCTGCTGATTTATCTGGGAGAAGCAATCGGCGCGGAGGCGCACGAGCGAGTGGTGCAGTTGCTGCGGCTACTGCAGCAGGAGCGGGTGGCATGGATTCGGAATATCCAGCCGGCGTACTGTTCCCTGCTGATTACCTTTGATGCAGCAGTGGTGGACCACGCCGAAGTTCAGGCAAAACTCACGGAATATGAAAAGCGCGCGGAAAAAATGCCGGCGGCGAAGGCCCGCCTGGTGGAAGTGCCCGTGTGTTATGGCAGGGAGTTTGGGCCCGACTTGGAGGATGTTGCGGCGAGTCACGCGCTGAAGGCGGAAGAAGTTGTCGAAGCGCATTGTGGGCAGGTATATCAAGCCTACTTTTTGGGATTCGCGCCGGGCTTTGCGTATCTGGGTGATTTGGCGGAGGAGATTGCGACGCCACGACTCGAGACGCCGCGGAAGATGGTGCCCCCGGGAAGCGTGGGCATTGCGGGGCGGCAGACGGGGGTATATCCGTTCGGGACGCCGGGCGGGTGGCGATTGATTGGGCAGACGCCACTGGAAATGTTTCGGAAAGAGCGCCAGCCGATGGGATTGATCGCGGTTGGGGATCAGGTGAAGTTCCGGCCGATAACGCGCGAGGAGTTTGCGGCGATGAGGCACGGATGAGTCCGCTGGTGGTGGAAGCGCCGGGATTGTTGACCACGGTACAAGATATGGGTCGCGAGGGATATGGCCCGCTGGGAGTGTCGGCTTCGGGCGCGGCGGATGCCGTGGCATTGCGGTTGGGGAACCTACTGCTGGAGAATCCGCCGGGCGCGGCTGGGTTGGAGATGACGCTGACTGGCGGAACTTTTTTGTTTCCCGAGGGGGCGGTGATTTCCCTGGCGGGCGCGAATTTTGGCGCGCAGGTGGATGGGAAAGCGCTGGAGTTGTGGCGGCCCCACGCGATTTTCCCGGGAAAGAAAATCGTGTTGGGGGCGACGAGGGATTTCGCGCGGTGTTATTTGTGCGTTGCGGGCGGGATTGCGGTTGCGGATTTTCTGGGTAGCGCTTCGACGCATTTGTTGAGCGGGTTGGGCGGGTGGCAAGGACGGGCGCTGCGCAAGGGCGACGTGCTGCCGATTGGGAAGCTGGAGAAAAACATCCGGCAGAGAAAACTGGCGGTGGGAGTTTTGGAGACGCTAAAGCCGAAGAAGGTGTTGCGGGTGACGCGGGGGCCGCAGTTTGACTGGTTTGCCGAAGGAGCGCGGAAGGCGCCGCTGGGCGACGAGTTTGTGGCAAGCGAAGAATCGAACCGCATGGGATTGCGGCTGGAAGGACCGCGACTTGCGGCCGGCCGGAATACAGAAATGATCAGCGAGGGCGCGCCGCTGGGAGCGATTCAGGTTACGCCGTCGGGGCAGGCGATTATTCTGTTTGTGGAACAGCAGACCACGGGCGGGTATCCGAAAATTGCGAATGTGATTGGGGCGGATCTGCATAGCGTGGGGCAGTTGCGCCCGCGAGATGCGGTTCGGTTTGCAGAGGTTTCGCTGGAAGCCGCTCGGGCGTTGTGGATCGCGCAGCAAAAATTGTTGAATTCAGAGGAGCGGCTGTTCGCATGAAGCGGATCGATTTGAACTGCGATATGGGCGAACTGCCGGAGATGCTGGCGGATGGCAGCCAGGAAGCGCTGATGAAGTTTGTGAGTTCGGCGAATGTGGCTTGCGGCGGGCACGCGGGCGATGAAGAGATGATGCGCGCGACGATCGAGCAGGCGCTGCGGCACGGCGTGGCGGTCGGGGCGCATCCGGGGTATGAAGACCGCGACAATTTTGGGCGGGTGGCGCTGCATTTATCGGCGGCGGAGATTCGGGAGTCGGTGCACCGGCAGGTAGCGGCGCTAGCGAGCATTGCGGAGAAGTGCGGGGCGGCGGTGGGGCACGTGAAGCCGCACGGGGCGCTCTACAACCAGGCGGCGCAGGATGCGGGCATCGCCCGGAGCATTGCCGAGGGCGTGCGGCGGTGGCGGCAGGATGTGGTGCTGGTGGGGCTGGCGGGGTCGGCGATGTTAGAGGAGTTTCGCGCGGCGGGATTTGCAGTGGCGGCGGAGGCGTTTGCGGACCGGCGGTATGAGAAGGACGGAAGTCTGCGGGCGCGGAAGTTTCGGGATGCGCTGTTGGATCGGCCGGAGCAGGCCGCGGCACAGGCGTTGCGGATTGTGAAGAATGAGCGCGTGGAGACGCGAGAGGGCGCGATAGTGACGGTTGTAGCGAAGACCATTTGCATCCACGGAGACACACCCGGGGCAGAACGGATTGCGGAGGCGGTGCGGCGGGCGTTGGAAGGTGCGGGGGTTAGCGTGAGGCCGTTGCGCGGGAAAGATTGAAGATTTCCGCGGAACAGGTGGATCCGAGGACATTTTTGCAGCGGAGAATTGCCAGGACTTGGCGGGTACGGTAGAGTAGGAAGAGTTAATGCCACACTCGAATGGGCCTGTAGCTCAGGTGGCTAGAGCGCGCCCCTGATAAGGGCGAGGTCGGTGGTTCAAGTCCACCCAGGCCCACCACTTTTCCTAGGTCCCACCCGGACACATGGATTACAAAATGTTCCAGCCACGTAGGCAACAATCTTGGTCCGAAACTGGATGCGCATTGCATTGAGCGGTGCGTTGAACTCGGGCTGACGGTCCGTTATGCTCTCCAGCAACCCCGCCTCGCGCCCGGAGGCCAGAAGTGGCCGTAGCAACCTACAAGTGCGTCAGCAAAACTTTCTTGAACCGGAGTATCGGTGATCGGGAGATGCTGTTCTCCGGTGTTTACAACGCGTTGCTTTCGCGCGAGATGATCCGGGGAGGGCGCCGCGCATGACTCCCGAAAAATGGCGGGAAATGCGGCCGATCCTCGAAGGGGCGCTGGAACTGGCGCCGGCGTTGCGTGCGGAGTTTCTCGACAGAGCGTGTGGGGACACCGCGATGCGCCTGGAGATCGAGGCGCTGATTCACTCGCACGAACATGGCAGCACGGAGGTGTTGGACTCGCCGGAAATCCCGAGTCTTTCCGCCCTGGAGACGCGTTTTAGCCCGCGAACCGGAAAGCGCATCGGCGCATACGAAATCATCAGCGAAATTGCGCAGGGCGGGATGGGAGCGGTGTATCGCGCGGTACGCGCCGATGGCCAATATCAGCAGCAAGTGGCGCTGAAAATCGTTCGAGCCGACCTGAGCACGCCACTTGCTGCCGGCAGATTCAGGAACGAGCGGCAAATTCTTGCCAGCCTGGACCATCCCAATATCGCAAAAATTCTCGACGGGGGCAGCACCACCGAAGATCTACCGTACTTCGTGATGGAATTCATCGACGGGCGGCCCCTCACCGAGTATTGCGACCGCCACAAGCTCTCGATTCCCGCGCGTCTGGCTCTTTTTCGCGCCGTATGCTCCGCCGTTCATTATGCGCATCAACATCTAGTGATCCATCGGGACATCAAGCCGAGCAACATTCTGGTCACCGCGGATGGCATCCCCAAACTTCTCGACTTTGGGATTGCAAAAATTTTCGAGCCCGGCCTGCTTCCGGAAAATTCCACGCTCACCGTTGGCGGCCAATGGTTGATGACCCCCGAATATGCCAGCCCGGAACAGTTGCGCGGGGATTCCATCACCACGGCGACGGATATCTACTCGCTCGGCCTGGTGCTCTATCAGCTTCTGGCCGGTCACCACGCCTACCATTTCCAGAGCCGCATCCCGCATGAGATCGCCCGAACCGTTCTGGAATCCGATCCGGAAAAACCGAGCACGGCAATCCGCAGGAAGGAAGAGCCCGCAGCCGGCAGTTTGAAAAAATCGCCTCTAACGCCTGAAATGATAAGCGGCTTGCGCGCCGATTCTAGCGAGAAACTTCAGCGGCGCTTGTCGGGTGATCTCGACAATATCGTGCTGAAAGCGATTCAGAAGGCGCCCGCGGATCGCTATAGTTCCGCTGACCAACTCTCCGAAGACCTGCGGAGGCACCTCGAGGGCCTTCCGGTGCTCGCGCGCAAGGCCACGATCGCTTACCGGGTGCGGAAATACGTTCTTCGCAACAAAGTGGGAGTTACCGCGGCGGCTTTGATCGTCGGCTGCGTGGTGATGGCCATGTTCCTGATCGTGCGCGAGGCGCGAATCGCGCGCGCCAACGAACTGCGCGCCGAACGCCACTTCAATATCCTGCGGGCCCTGGCGGGTTCCCTGATTTTCGAAGTTCACGATTCCATTGCCGGCTTGCAGGGATCCGTCGCGGCCCGAAAGCTGATTCTGGAGAGGGCGCAGCAGTATCTGGATAGCCTGGCTGCGGAATCGGAGAACGACCCCGATTTTCTTCGTGAGCTGGCAGCCGCGTATAGCAAGCTCGCGAGCGTTGAGGGCGACCCGCGGGATGCGAGCCTCGGAGTGCGCAGCAAAGCCGAGGCCAATTACCGCAAAGCCCTGGCATTCCGCCAGGCCGCACTGCGCCTGCGTCCCGGTGATAAGGAACTCACCCGCGAGCTGGCCTGGGATCAGATGAATCTTGCCGTGACTCAAACTGACGAAAAGGAGAAGGCTGGGCCCTTGCGCGAGGCATTGTTGATTCTCGAACCGCTTGCCGCTGCGAATCCACAGGACCAGCGGACGCTGGCCAGCTTGGCGAAGGCTTACGAATTGAAGGCCGGTTCGCTGGTTGGCCAGAGCGACTTGAATCCCTCCCTAACGTATTACGAGCAATCGCTTGGTATCCGCGAGCGTCTGGCTAAATCGGATCCGAAGAACGAAGGCTACCAGGTGGAACTTTCTTTCGCCCATAAGCATGTGGGCTCGGTCCTGGCCGAACAGGGGCGGCTCGATGAAGCTTTGGATCACTATCACCAGGCGCTGGCGATCGATGAGGCGCAACTTTCCGCGCATCCCGATAATTCCAATACGCGCTATTTCATTACCTATACCTACAGCGACCTCGGCTACATTCTCGGCAAACGCGGCAATCTTGATGAAGCGTTGTCGTCCTACCGCAAGGCGCTGGAGATTCGTGCCGCGATGGTGGCCGCCGATCCGCATGACGCGAGAGCTCGCGGGGGCCTGGCGAACACCTATGGCTACATGGGATTGCTGAGGCAACGCAAGGGCGACTTCGCCGGGGCCCGGGATTTTTTGCAGAAATCCCTGAGCCTTCGGGAGGCGCTGGCAAAAGGCGCCCCCACCGACGAGGTTATGCGCTTCAAGGTCGCCGAAACGGAGTCGCTCCTCGGGAAACTTTATGCGGCCACGGCTGCGGGAAAGCACATCCCACGCCAGCAACAGAACAATGATTGTCGTGAAGCGGTCCGCTGGATCGGGTTGGCACTGCCGGTCTATGAGCACCTGGCCGAGGAAGGAAAGCTGGGAACTGCGGACGCGGGCACTATAACCGAATTGCGAGAAGCCATGCAGAAGTGCGGCGCGACAGAGTCTCGCCGCGTTCCCTAGCCGGGCCTGAGTTTTCGATCGGTGAACCTTATTTTTGTGGGTGGAGCGAATCGAGGGATGGCACGGAGACCGGCACGGTCAACGCGCGTTCGGGCTGGGGCTTTCCGTTGTGCAGCGCGTCCACCAGCATGTCGATTGCTTGCCCGGTGTTTGGCGGGCTGAAAATGGTGGCGCGTAGCAAACCGCTGCGCACCCAGGCCTGCCCGGTTTTGGGCAAACCGTCAATTCCGACGAAGGGAATCGCCAGCCAGCGCTCGCGCTCCACTTCGCTCGATAATTCCTGAAACGCCTTACGCGCTCCAATGGCCATGGAATCGTCCTGGGCGGCCACCAGGTCAATCGCGGTTTTCTTGGAAGTGGTCAGCTTCAGCCACGAACGTACCGCTCGCTGCGCACTGTCTTCCGTCCATTGGCCTTTCAAGGTGACCAGGTGCATATTGGCGGGCTTCATTTCCAGCATGCCTTTGAGCCGGTCCTTGGCCGCGGAATTTTCCGAAGGTCCTTGGATGTACAGCACCATGCCGCCGCGCGGGATCAGCGCCGCACACTGCCGCGCCTGGATGCGGCCGATGTCCACGTGATCCACGGTGACCGCAAACACCGGCGCCCTTCCGAGTCCCCGCAACTCCGCAACATAATTCGCCTCGCGGTTCAGCACTACCCAGCCGATGCCCTCGTTCACTGCGGCACGTGCGACTTGCGGCAGGGCGGTTCCGCCCACTGGTTCGAAAATAATAGCGTTCGGGCGGTCCGCTTCTTCGGCCGACTGCACCACCTTCAAGATTTGCGTGCTTTGATTGATGGCGTCGTTGTCCGCGTAGATGATCTGAAGATCGACGCCGTGCTTGCGCGCCGCCTGCTCCGCGGAGCTGGCCTGTTCAATCTGGTAGTCGTTATCGTTGGTCGTCAGTGAAATCAAAATGCGCAGCTTAGCCATGGCCCCACCAAGGGAAATAGGTACTCTTCAACGATACACGGGGGTGCGGCGAATCGGCAGCGAAAGCTCGAGAGGAGTTTCCCCGCAGAAAACCGTCCCTGCGTGTGTATCTGATGGATTCTGCAATTTGGGGCCGCGAACTGAGAGAGAAGAGTTACGCCTGGAAGCGCAATTTCGCCGCGAATGCTGGGTCAAATGTCACAGCGGTTGGTGAGCAGGTCACGCCGCAGTCCTAAGCCGTTTATGTACAATGTTCTGTGATCCACCACCGGCCCTGCCTATGGCACTCCGGTTGCTCTTTTTGCTTCGGGGAAGTAATTTCTCCTGCAGCTGTCGATTAGGAGCCTCCATGACCTGGCAAGAGGAATATCGCCGAAAAAGTGTAGCGCCCCTGGAAGCCATGCAGTCCATTCAATCCAATATGCGCGTGTACATCCATCCAGGCTGCGCCGAGCCGGAAGCCCTGGTGGAAGCGCTGATGGCCCGCGGGCCATTTGTAAGCGGGGTGGAAATCGTGCACCTTCTGACGGTCGGGCGCGCCGATTACATCGCTCCGCGAATGGAAGGGCATTTCCGGCACAACGCGATGTTCATCGGCGGCAACGTGCGGCAGGCTGTCAACGAAGGACGCGCGGACTACACTCCCGTATTTCTCAGTGAGATTGAAAATCTTTTTGAGTCCGGCCAGATGCCCATCGACGTGGCGCTCATCCAGGTTTCGCCGCCGGACGCGCACGGCTTTTGCAGCTTTGGAGTCGGCGTGGACACCACGTTGACGGCCGCCCGCCGGGCAAAATTCGTGGTCGCGCAGGTGAACGACCAGATGCCGCGCACTTTTGGCGACAGTTTTATCCATATCAGTGACATTAATGCGGTTGTGGAAGCGTCGCGACCGCTTTGCGAGATGAAGCCTATCGCGATTACCGACGTGCATCACGCCATCGGCAAAAATGTGGCCTCACTCATCGAAGACGGGGCCACATTGCAGTTGGGCATAGGCGGGATACCCGATGCGGTGCTGCTGGAACTTGCCCATCACAAAGATCTCGGCATCCACACCGAAATGCTGAGTGACAGCGTCATCCCACTCCTCGAATCCGGAGTCATCAATGGCGCTTGCAAATCCATTCACCGCGGAAAGATCGTCACCGGCTTCGTCCTCGGCACAAAGAGGCTTTTCGATTTTGTGAATAACAATCCGGCGTTTGAATTTCATCCCAACGCCTATACCAACGACCCGTACGTTATTTCGCAGAACGACAAAATGGTGGCGATTAATTCCGCGCTGCAGGTGGACATCACCGGGCAGGTCTGCGCCGATTCCATCGGGACCTATTTTTACAGCGGCATTGGCGGGCAGGTGGACTTCATCCGTGGCGCCTCCCGCTGCAAGAATGGCAAGCCGATCATCGCGATCCCCGCGACCGCAAAGAGCGGGACCATTTCCCGCATCGTGCCGATGCTAGATCCCGGCGCCGGCGTGGTCACCTCGCGTGGCGCCGTGCATTACGTGGCGACCGAGTTTGGCGTGGCCTACCTGCATGGCCGCACCATTCGCCAGCGCGCCGAGGCGCTCATCGAAGTCGCGCATCCCAAGTTCCGGGACGAACTGTATACCTATTGCGAAAAGACCCGCTGGCTGCAGCGCCCCGCGCTTACCGAGACCTGAGCAGCACCGGCCGCGAATCTCGTGATTCCCCGATTGGCAGCTCAGGCCCCGATGCGGTGAGCCACAGGATTTAAGGTTTTTCCCAATGAGTCTTGGTGAATTGTTTGGGATCAAAGACCGCCGGATCCAGCTTCACGTCGGCTTTGATCTCGGAATATTCCTCGCTGAAGACCTTCTTTCCGTCCGCGTAAACTTCCACTAGCGCCGCGATCCACGCGCCGGCGAGCCGCCGGTAATCGGCGAAACGAATGTCCTGCGTTTTGGCGGGATCACTGGAGTCGGGTTCCAACAAGCGCACAAAGAGCAGGCGCTCTTTCTCCACCCAGAACTGCTTCGATTTCAGATCGCCCTTCTCCGCGCCGAACACGTAGACGGGCTTCCCTTCCCAGGTGTCTTCGTGAAATTTCCCGGCGTCGAACCCTTCCTTCCCGGCGATTTCGAGGGTCGTTCCCGGCGCTTGCTGGTACACGTCAAATCCCAACACCAACAGCATATTCATTTGCGGGCGAGTCGCCTTGATCTGCCCCTCTTTAAAGATCGTCACATTTCCATCCACCAGCAGGTAGCCGTTCCCCTCGCTCGGCGGCCCGATATCGATGCGGAGTCTCCCCGGCAGCGACGCGGCTTCATACCAGGTCTCGACCTTCGTCGTGCCGTCGGGATTGTAGGTCGTGCTCTTCTGCGTAAACGTTACGGTCGGATACCACGAATTTGCGTAACGATCGTGCATCGCCTTCACCAGCGCTTCGCCGCTCTTCACCTCCGCGGCTTGGCCAGCCGTCGCAAACACGAATACCGCCGTCAACATGATTCTTGCAAAGTTCATAGTTTCCTCTCCGGGCAGATCCGACCGTGACGCGTATTCGCTGCAGGTTCTCCACTGGTCGCCGACCGCGAAACACTGTACACCTGTCTCCCGCGGTCTGGGCGAAAATCCGGGTCTCCACATCGCGCCACCATCCGCTTGACAATTTGACGCCGCGGAAAGTACATTGGCGCCTGTTTGGCCGCGGCAGGTTCCCGATTGCCGGCCGCACCAGAGAGTTGGGCGTTTGTCCTTATGGACGTAACGAACCACGACGTTCTCTTGGTCGGAGGCGGTGGTGCAGGCCTCCGGGCGGCCATAGCTGTATCCGAAGTAAATCCCAAACTCAACGTCGCGGTCGTCTCCAAGGTTTATCCCATGCGGAGCCATACAGTTTCCGCGGAAGGCGGAGCTGCGGGCGTGGTCAAAGCGGACGACTCGCTCGACGAGCATGCCTACGACACCATCTCCGGAGGCGATTGGCTTTGCGATCAGGACGCAGTCGAAGCCTTCGTCAAAGAAGCTCCCCGGGAGCTTCTGCAACTGGAGCATTGGGGCTGCCCCTGGAGCCGCCAGGACGACGGACACATCGCCGTTCGTCCCTTTGGTGGAATGAAAAGGATGCGCACATGGTTTGCCGCCGACAAGACCGGCTTCCATCTGCTGCACACGCTTTTTCAGACCACCATGAAATACACCGCGATCACGCGGTATGACGAGTGGTTCGTCACCAAACTGCTAGTCGACGATGGCCGCGTGCAAGGCGTGGTGGCGATCGAGATGATGTCGGGCAAAATTCAGGCGATCACCGCCAAGTCCGTGATTCTTTGCGCCGGCGGCTGTGGCCGTGTTTTTCCGTTCACAACCAACGCCAGCATCAAGACCGGCGACGGCATGGGGCTGGCGTATCGCGCGGGCGCTCCCCTGAAGGATATGGAATTCATTCAGTATCACCCCACGGGCCTGCCGTTCACGGGAATCCTGATCACCGAAGCGGCGCGCTCCGAGGGCGGATACCTCGTCAACAAAGACGGCTATCGTTATTTGCAGGACTACAACCTGGGCACCCCCACGGCCAAACCTGTTTTGAGGTCGATGGAGCTGGGCCCGCGCGACCGCCTTTCGCAAGCTTTTGTAAAGGAGCAGGAAAAGGGCCGCACCATCGACGGACCGTACGGACCCGTCGTCCATCTGGATTTGCGGCACCTGGGCGAAAAGTTGATCAACGCGAAGCTGCCGTTTGTGCGCGAATTGTGCACCAAGTACCAGAATGTGGATCCCGTGCACGAGATGATTCCGGTGCGTCCGGTGATCCATTACATGATGGGCGGCGTCAGCACGGACATTAAAGGCGCCACACCGCTGGCCGGTCTTTACGCGGCCGGGGAAGTCGCCTGCGTGAGCATCAACGGCGCGAACCGCCTGGGCTCCAACTCGCTCCCCGAACTCCTGGTGTTCGGCGCGCGCGCGGGGAAAGCAGCCGCGGAGTTTGCATCGTCGAGCAAATCCGCCTCCACCGCGATTCTTGCGCAGGCCATTGACGAGCAGCGACGCATTGAGCAGCAACTCCTTCGCAGCTCCGGCGGCAGCGAGCGCGTCTCCATCATTCGCGAAGAGATGCAACAGACCATGGAAGCCAGCGCCGGAATCTATCGCACGGAAACTTCACTGGCCTCCGGGGCGAAAACACTTCGCCGGCTTCAGGAGCGCTCCGAGAATCTTGCGCTCGACGACCGCTCGCTCACCTTCAACACCGATCTCATCGCCGCACTTGAGCTTTCTTTCATGCTGGATGTCGCAGAATCCATGGTTCACTGCGCCTTGCAGCGCACCGAATCCCGCGGCGCGCACCAGCGCAGCGACTTTCCCAAACGCAACGACGAAAAGTTCCTGGCGCACTCGCTAGTCTCCCGCGCCAGCGACGGACGGCCCCGCGTCGAATATCTGCCCGTCAAAATCACGCGCTGGCCCCCCGGCGAAAGAGTTTACGGACAGCCCGCGCAGAAAGCCGGGGCGAGTTAGGAAACCATGGCCGACACCATCAAACTCGAAATCGCGCGCTACTCGCCGGAGACGGACGCGGCTCCGCATTTCCAGAATTTCGAAGTGCCTTACCGGAAGGATTGGGTGGTTCTCGACGCGCTGAATTACATCAAGGACAAGCAGGATGGCTCGCTCACCTATCGGTGGTCCTGCCGCATGGGCATCTGCGGAAGCTGCGGCATGCTCGTCAATGGTGAACCCAAGCTGACTTGCGCCACGTTTCTCGCCGATTATGCGCCGTCGCCCGTGCGCGTCGAACCGTTGCGCAATTTTCCCGTGGTACGCGATCTGGTGATCGCCATGACCGACTTCATGCGCAAGCTCCAGCGCATGAAGCCCTGGCTGATCCGCAAGGAAGAAAAACCAGTATCCGAGGGCGAGTATCTGCAATCCCCGGAGCAGCTCGAGGCGTATAGGCAATACAGCATGTGCATTAACTGCCTGTTGTGCTACGCCGCATGCCCGGTGTATGGGCTTGATCCGTTGTTTTCGGGTCCCGCCGCGATCGCGTTGGCCCAGCGTTATAATCTCGATTCCCGCGATCAGGGCGCTAAAGACCGCTTCCCGGTGCTCTCTCAGCATGACGCTATCTGGGGCTGCACGTTTGTCGGCGAATGCACCCGCGTCTGCCCCAAGCACGTGGACCCCGCGGGCGCCATCCAGCAATACAAATTGACCGCGGCAATGGATTGGGTGAAATCCGTACTCATGCCCTGGGGTGGAAAATGAAATCCTCTCCCGCCGCTCCCGCGTATACCCTCAACCACCCGCGGTGGTATCGCAAAAGGGTTTCGACCTACTGGTGGCTGCAGCGCTGGGAGTATCTGCGGTTCGTGCTGCGGGAAATCAGCAGCGTGTTTGTGGCCTATTTCGTGGTGCTGATACTTGTGGAGATTTATGCGATTTCCCGCGGACCGCAATCCTATGCCAATTTTCAGGACTTGCTGAGCAATCCGTTGGTGATCACCGTAAATGTCGTCAGCTTTTTCTTCGTGGTCTTTCACTCCATTACCTGGTTTAACCTCTCCGCGCGCGCCATGGTTGTTCGCGTCGGGGGAAAAAGGATTCCCGGGTTTATGATCTCGGGGCCGAATTTTGCGGCCTGGCTGGTGATTTCCGCGGTTATCGCGTGGTTTCTCTTGCGAGGTTAAAACGTCAGATGGAAGCCAAGCAAACCCAACTTCGCATCGAGCCGCTGTTGTGGATCCTCTTCAGCGCGGGCGGCGTGGTTGCCGCGTTCCTGGTCCCTGTGCACCTGCTGGTGCAAGGGATTGCCTTCCCGCTCGGCTGGGCTAAAGCCCCGGACTACGCCACCGTCGCGGCCTTTATTGCGCACCCGTTGGTCCGCATGTACCTCTTCGTTCTTTGCTCCGTGCCGCTGTTCCACGCCGCGCACCGCATTCGCTATACGCTGTACGACGGCCTGCAAATCAAGCACTTGAACGAAGTTATCGCCGCCTGCTGTTACGGCGGCGCGGTTGCCGGTACTCTGGTCGCCGGCTTCCTTTTGTGGAATATTCATTGACCGGAGAGGCTCTTACTAGTTTCCGGGGGCTGGCCCGGCCCTCCAAGCGAGGTCGCATGTCACACCAACTGAAGTCCATTTCCAAAGCGGGTATTCCTGAAGCGATCGCCAAGGTCGAGCTGTACCGCTACCTCAACGAGCCGGAGGAAGCGGAATCCATCTGCCGCGACATCCTGGCCATTGATCCTGAGCAACAACTCGCCCGCCGGCTGCTCGGCTTGTCCATCACCGATCAGTTCCTGGGCGTCTCGTTGGATCGCTACGAAGAGTGCCGGTCCATTTTCCAGGGATTACGGGAGCCCTACGAGCGTTTCTATTACACCGGCTTGCTGCTGGAGCGCCGCGCCAAGGCCCAGCTTCGCGTCGGGTGCTCCGCCCACATTCTGCTGCCGCTGGTGGAAGAAGCTCTGCACTGCTTCGCGGAGGCTGAAAAAATCCGCCCCGCCGGCAATGACGACAGCATCCTGCGCTGGAACCGTTGCGTCCGGCTCCTCGAAAGCCATCCCGAGTTCCATGCGCAGCATCCCGGACCGGCCAGCTTCGAATCCTCCGACACTCCGCCAGTGCACACGCGCCTTCGCAGCTCGGGCACGCATTAGCGAGTGAAATGGCCAGGCGCAGCGGACACGGACTCGTGGAATCGCGAGCCGCCCGGTATCGGGAACTTCCGTGCATCCTGTGAAACGCCCATAATCTGGATCAAGAATGGAGGTCTGGATGGAAACGAAGCTTTTCCGTTTCGCGCTGATTTCGGCAGCGGGAGCCCTGCTTGCTCTTCCATTGGTTCTCGCAGCGTGGGGCTATCCAAAAACGGCCAGTTGTCCCATTGACGGCGCGGTTGCCCACGCGACAGGGAAGAAAAAGGCGACCATGCAAGCCGAGTGCACCGCGGTCGAGTACAAACACAAAGGGACGGATTACTCTGACCCCCGCAATCCGCAAAGGTTTAACCACGTTTTCTGGATTACCCAATGCAGTGAATAGCGCAATGCTCGCGGGTGTCATTCGGAGCCGCGAACGAACTCGCTTTGTGGAGAAATGGTGCGCCCTAGGGAACGATTTTAGAACTTTTCTCGGTGAGTTTGTGTCAACGAGTAGCGCGCTACGCGTCCTAGTGACCAGGGAAGGGCTACGCTGGCATCACACGACCGCGACCTTGACGTTGCAGATCGGGGGCAGCGAATCGAACAGGCAGTCCCATTGCTCACCACCCTCCCTTCCGATCCACAGCTGACCAGTCGTTGTGCCGAAGTAGAGTGCAGGTGACTTGAGCCGATCGATGTCCATCGCGTCGCGCAGGACGGTGAAGTAGCTCTGCTTCTTCGGCAACCCACGTGCGAGCCGGCTCCACGACTCGCCGCCATTTTCGCTGCGCCACACCGCTGGCGCGCCGCCGGGACAGGTGCGCGTCGGCCCCTCAAGGGGCATGACGTATACCGTGTCGGCGTCGTGCGGGTGGACCACGATAGGAAATCCGAAGTCCGACGGCAATCCCTTAGCGATCGACCGCCACGAGCGGCCATAGTCGTCGCTGCGTAGTACGCCAATGTCCGGCCGGGGCCCGCCAGGTCCCGTCCAATCGGCCCATCCGCCGTGGTTCTGCATGTAGAGCCGGCCGGGCGCGTTGTCGTGCCGTGCGATCTTGTGAACGCACTGACCGAACTCGGGATAGGGGTCGGGCGCGAAGCCGGCGCCGACGCCTTGATTGGACGCCCTGAATGTTTCGCCACCGTCCTCACTCAGATAGTGGCCGCCCGTTGAGATGCCCAAGTGCACGCGATTCCCGTCGCGAATGATCGTGTGCATGCAGAGCCCGCCATTGCCGGGTTGCCACTTGCGCGCGTGATCGTGGTTGCTGATGCCAGGCACCATGTCCCACGAATCGCCACCGTCACGGCTCCTGAACAAGGATGCCGGCTCCACGCCGCACCATAGGTCCTTCTTGTCACCACCGG
The DNA here is from genome assembly GCA_963781995.1 of uncultured Acidobacteriota bacterium. Lineage (GTDB taxonomy): Bacteria > Acidobacteriota > Terriglobia > Acidiferrales > UBA7541 > Acidiferrum. Next base: position 1,635,200 of record CAWAHR010000002.1, read on the forward strand.
CCTCAAGTGACCAGATGTTCGCGAGCGCGCGGCCGTCGTCTTTGGGGAACGCAGGCGCCGATTTCGTCTCAGTGAAGCTTTTCCCCATGTTCGTCGAACGCAGCACTTTCATGCCGAAAAACGGATTGCAGCTCGAAGCATACAGGCGCGGTGTTCCTCGCGTGTCGATCAGCGTCGAGTATACGGGGATGCCCGGGCCGAAGGGCCCGCGCAGAGCGAAGCTGCGCCTCGGCTTCGCGGCATCCGCGACGAACATGCCTTTCTTGGTGCCGATGGTGAGAATGATTCGATCCGCCATATTTAGCCTCCTGAAACCGCCGGCAGAATCGTGACCACGTCCCCAGGCGCCAGCGTCGTGTCGACCCCGTTGAGATCACGCACATTGTCCGAATTGACGTACACATTCAGGTGCCGGCGTACCGTACCCGTCTCGTCACAGACATTGCGATACAAGGCGGACTGGCTCCGCTCGAGGTCCTCAAGCGCGGCGCGTACGGTGTGTGCCGAAATCGAGAGTTGCGCTGCGCCCGCACAGTAGGTGCGCAGCGGACCCGGGACATGAATCGTGATGGTCGGCGTTGAGCCCATAGTCCGAAACTTATCACTGACGGTTGGGACCATGCAACCAACGCGATTGCAAACTGGGATCTGGCTCTGCAGCCGGTGTCCCGCAGAAGTGAATCAAGTCGCCATACGCTGGCGGTTAAGTCCTGAGTTACGGCGCATTCGGAAGGAGTGCAAATGCCTGATGAACGCGTTCGCCAAATGACTGACTCCTCGATTGGTTCCATGCAGACCGAGAGTAGAATTTGAGTTCGAAATGAACTAATGGGTATCGACGGAAGTCGCTCCAAACAAACCGCATAGGAAATGGTGCGCCCTAGGGGACGATTTTAGAACTTCCTTTACCCTCCCGTACCAGGCAGTACAAGCCTTCGTATAGGGACAAAGGACCAAGACGAAGAGTGGCCCTCGATAAGAGCGAAGGCGTTGTCAAGACACAAAACTCCGGTGCAGTGTTTTTCTCACCGCGTTTCGTCCAGAGTTGGTGGAGAACCGAAGCTCTGTAACTCATACGGTGAATCAGCTTACTGCGGATCGCTCCGCCAACCATCGATACGACCTAACCATCGGCCATGATTCTTCTATCCGAATCCCGGCTCTCACCGGGACGGGAGCGCCCAATCAACCCTCCGGGCTAGCTTGCGCCATCCAGGGCCACTCGTGAGCTGCTCCCGACGCGAGCGATCTCTGGATATGCGGTATTGGTTCTCAGCATCCAGTAGAGTCGCACGGCCAATTTCCTGGCCGCCGCCACTTTGGCCACTCCTCGCGGCTTGGTGTGGCAGCGGTGTAAATACTCGTTGCGAAATCCTTCGTCATACCGCACCACGCACTGCGCCGCTTCCACCAGCAGCATGCGCATGAAGCGGTTGCCCTGCTTGCTGATCGATCCGAAGCGCTGATGCCCGCCCGAACTGTACTCCCGCGGAATCAGCCCCAGATAACTGGCCACCTGCTTGCCGCGGGGAAAGCGCGAGACGTCGCCCATGGTCAGCACAAAGGCCATCGAGGTGATCGGCCCCACGCCCGGCTGGGTCATCAGCAAGCGCGCTCGTTCATTTTCTTCGGCGACGTTCTTCACCGCTTCGTCCAGCGCAGCGACCTGCTCGTTCAACATGCTTCTTAACTTAAACAGGTCTTCTCGCCGCCGGCTGGCCCAAGGCGCGAGCGGCAACTCACAGAGCACTTTCTCTCCTGCGGCGCTCCACAACCTCCGCCCTTTGGTGATGCCTTTGTTCATCGCCAGGTGCTGCAACTCGTTCTTCACCTGCACGCGCATGCGCACCAGCTTGTAGCGGTGCAGGAGCAACTGCCGCAGATCCTTCTCCTCGCTGGAAGGCGTCCAGATCCGCGGAAACCGATTTTCCACCAGTAACTGCAACAACAGTCGCGCGTCCCGCGGGTCGTGCTTCTGCTGCCGTGGATCGCACGCGCGAATTTTCGCCGCATCGCCAACCCACACTTCGTGTCCCAACTTGCCGAGCAACTCCAAAAACCACTGGCAGTTGCCAGTGGCCTCGATGCCCACACGCACCGGGACCGTAAGACGCCGGTAAAATCTTTCGGCGTCTCCCGAGGAGTGCACCAGCTTTTCGTTGTTCGTCTCTCCACTGGCCATGTTCAACCAACAAACCTGTTGCCAACTAGGGTGAAAATCACATCCAATAAGGATCATCGAAGGCTCCTTCCTACCGATTGCTTCGGTTCTCCAAACAGAAGCATACTCGGTTCCGAACGGAGCCTTCGCTCTTATGCAATCAACCCTTGCAAAACCCGCAAGGGAAGGCCACCCAGGAAAGTACTTTTGAGAGCGCCACCCGCCAGCCCGCCAATCTCTTTCACGTTTCAACTAAAGGCGGGATAACTTCGCTGCAAATGGATGCTGGGACTCTCAACTCCTTATCTGAGTGTACGTTGGATATCGTCTTATGAGGGCAGTTAAGGAGAGCCCACAAAGCAGCCCGATTCCGGCAGAAACGGGCAACGCACTAACAAGGTTTTCCGGAGGCCCCCAGCCCAACAATATCGCTAGCAAAGGAAACGTGCATCCGAGGATTACCGAAACAACAACGACACGAGCGTACAGTCCGGACGCATTTGGTGTGTCCCTGACGACCCTCCCCAATAGCCACCAAGTGCCAATCGAGCCCGCAAGCAATCCGAAGGGTATGGCCTGCACGCCAACGAAAACAAGAGCTACGAGCAGAAATCTAAACGAGTCTTCAGGTGCAGCGCCAAGGCCGTCCTTTAGGCTCCTCATAATCACCAGAAAAATGGCCCCAGCCACAGTACCTATTGCTGAGCAAAATGCTCCACCATAAAGTGACACTAGAAGTCTTCGCTTATTCACCACCGGCGATGCTCCAACAAGACGAGTCGAGTGTGAGTACATTTGGAAAGAACTGACAAGCGGCGTAGCAGATCACATGTGCCGTAATCCGGCAATTAACTCTTTGCGCTGATCCCATATCATAGCAGTTTTGGTCTGCATTTATCAGGCAGGCTGATTGGATGACTGCGTCGGCTCCTGTTCCCAAGTAGACTTGGTAGCGTTCAACGACCAAGGCTCGGAAAAAGGAGCCGAGCGATGATTATTATAGGTTGTGATTTTCACACACGCTATCAGCAGATTGCCATGGCCAACGACGAAACGGGCGAATTGCTTCTGGAGCGAAGGCTGGATCACCAGAGCGGCGAAGCACACGAGTTCTACCGGAGTTTGCAAAGTCCGGTGCGGGTGGGCATCGAATCGACCGGTCCCATTCACTGGTTCGAGCGCTTGCTCGCCGAACTTGGTCACGAGTTGTGGGTCGGGGACGCTGCGAAGATTCGCGCCAGCGAAGTGCGCAAGCAAAAGACCGACGAACGCGATGCCAGGCTGATTCTCGATCTTCTGCTCGCCAAGCGCTTTCCGAAAATCTGGGTTCCCACACCCGTCGAGCGGGATCTGCGGCAGTTGCTTTGGCATCGGCACAAGCTGGTATGCATGCGTACGATGTTGGGCAACCAACTGCACGCCCTGGCCATGAGTCTGGGACTCTGCCGCAAGAAAGCCTTGTTCACCAAAAAAGGTCGCATGGAGTTGCTGCGCTTGCAGCTGGCTCCCTGGGCCAGCCGGCGGCGCGAAGAACTTCTGAAGCTGCTCGAGCAAATCGAAACACCGATCGCCGAGTTGGAGCGAGCGGTAACAGAAGAAGCCAACCGCCGTGAGGATGCCGTGCTGTTGATGACTCATCCCGGAATCGGCCCGGTCACTTCCCTGGCCTTTGTTCTGGCCATCGGTCCGATCACTCGTTTTCGACGCAGCAAGAAAATATCGAGTTATCTCGGGCTGAATCCGACCGAAGCATCCAGTGGCGGACGGCGGCGTTTGGGAGGGATCAGCAAGCAGGGCAACACCATGGTGCGTTGGTTGCTGGTCGAAGCGGTGCATCCGGCGGTACGCAAGGATGCGGCGCTGCGGCAGGATTATCTACGATTGAAATTCCGTAGAGGACACGCGATTGCGAAAGTGGCGATCGCGCGCAAGTTAGCTGTGCGTATGTACTGGATGCTGCGTAGTGGAGCAGCGTACGCGCAGCTGGTTCGCATGCAAGGCAGCTCGGGGGCCACCCTGATGGACTAAAGTCCATCGTCAGGCTGATTGAGCACCTTGCTCCCCTGAGAGATCAGGGGATCTGAAAAATGAATCCTGATCGGAACTAGCAAGATCGAATAGATGGCTGGTGGAACCAGAGTCCACCCCTGATTCACAAAGCGGGCCTTGGTCGAAATGAAGGAAAGAGCGGAGTCCCTATTAGGTGAAGAAAAAACGAGCCCTTGCGACTCGCACACTACTCGTGTCTCTTGACAGAGCCAACGCAGTCATAGATGCCACGAACACCGTCACCTGGCCTTCCTCGACGGTGGCCGTCATGGTGTGGTCGCTGGCCCAGACTTCGTTAGGCCGCGCCGTAATGATCGTGCCCGTATGGGGATTCTCGGCTTTCGGAAACATGCGCGTCGGCGCCAGCAGTTGTGCTTCGCGCATCAGCCGCAGCACCCGCGCTTTCGATGTGCGCACTTCCTGAAAGCGCAGCCGTGCCCACACTTTGCGATGGCCCTCGCCGTAAAATGGAGAGGCGTCGAGGACCTCGCGGATCTTCTCGAGCAACGCCGCATCGCTCCAAGCGGTTTTCGGTCCGCGCCGTCCTAACACTCGCCCAGGCTGCGCGGCAATTTCTCGCCGAAAGTAAAAGCTGGAACGCGCCATCTCCCATTCCCGCGTGACACGCACCACGCCGTAACGTCGTCCCGTGAAGGGCGAAGCGGCGCGGCTCATGGCTTCGACCTCCGCCAGACCAAAGGGCGTCCGGCCTCCATGCGGTGAATTTTCTCCCGCAGCAACTCGTTGCTCATGCTCAGATCGGCCACCAGTGATTTCAGCCGCTGCGTCTCTTCGTCGTCCACATCGACTTCCCGCGCTTTCAGGTTCGCCGCGCCGCCCTCCAGAAACTGATCTCGCCAGCCGGACAGCGTTGCTGCGATCACACCCAGTTCGCGCGAGAGTGTTTCCAGGTCTTCCCCGCGCAGCAGCCGCAGCACCGCTGCAAACTTACGCTTCGCCGACCAGCGGCCCCGGCCGTCACGTCGTTCTTCGGGAGGCCCTCCAGTCGCCCTCCGGGCGCCTTCCGGGCCTCCCGAAGCTGATTCTTTCTCCTTGCTCATACACACCTCCTCGTGATCTCTGATTCATTTTCATCACAATTCGGTGTCCAACAAAATCCTAGGGCGCGGGATGGGAAGTACAGAGAGACGGAGGGTGCCCCACGTTCGGTTGTCAACGTGGGTCTTGGGGTGGCCTTTTCTTTTCTCTCAAAAAATGGTGCGCCTTAGGGGACGACTTTAGAACTTTCTGGCATCGTCCCGTACCGGAACTACCAGCCACAGGACCGCTCAATGTCGATTCGCTCGTATGAACTCGTGCGCGGATTTCGGGGAGCAGGGCAACCGGAGCGAGCAGGTTACACAAATTTTCAAGCGACAGAACGGACTGGGCCTCGACAAAGAAATAAAAATAGGAGGATAAAATGAAAGCGAAGTACTCAAGGGTGATTCACCCGCAGCCCTGGAAGTCCTCTTAAAAGGGTGATCTACCCGCCCTCGTCGTCAGTCGATTGGGCCCGGCGAAATGCCAGGCCACAAGCAATGATACAAACCAGAATAAGCTAAGAATTAGGACCCATCCAGTCTTGGTAGTAACGATTGCTGCACCGCCCTTTAGATGTGCTACGGCAGCAAGAGTTCCCTCTAGAATTAGAATAATTATAAAGTAAATAAAGCATGCCAGAATGGAAAGTCTAATAATCATCGGACCTCCGAGAGCCTACAAATCTCCCTGACAGTTCACGCCAAATGGTTGGTCGTCGCAATGAGTTGCTAGCCTAACACTTATGGAAAGCAACTCACGATTTGCGGATCTCTCGAGAACCCAATTCCGAGGACCCACAGGGTCGGGACCACCACCTTAAGGCTACCCGGACAACCATTTGCGGCCAGCGCGCCACATTTACTCACGACATAAGGATAAGAGAATTTTACTAGCGCCACGTTGATCACTTCAGGGTCTAAATCGTTGATGCAACTATATTCACAAGTCGCATAGTTCGGTTTGGTGTTGATGGAACTACATTGCATGTGTTCGTTGGTCACCCAGTCAATATGATCTCGCGCAAGATCAAGGATTTTTCGAAAGTTCTGCGCCCTGCCGAACACTTCGGAGGGAGGGATATTGGCCTTTGGTCCTCTCTTTTTACTAATGTCTGTCAATAGTTTTTTTTGGGCAGTTCGGGGTGGTTTGAATTGTGCGGAAGGTTTCTGGGAATTGGGGGTGGAATTGTGCGGAGAAATCCGCCCTTTACCCTTTAATTGTGCGGAACGCCGAGTCTGGCGTGGTTTGCTGGACACCGGTTTTGCAGCACCCCTCTCCGTATACTATGCGTGCGAGGACTGCAATCTACCTTCGCGGGATGATGGCAGTCAATATAGTAGGAGTGGGTATGAAAACGCTGGACCTGAAACCCGAGGATTTCCCCATTACGGTGCGCTTACGGTCGCCCGAAGGAACTAAGTCTTATCTCCTGGTCAAAACAAAGCAGGGCAAGTTGCTCCTGAACCGTCCAATCGAAGCTACGGGAGACAGCAAGTAGGAATTTGAAAATTCGAGCCAGCTAGTCCTCTAGCCAGCAATTGAGGTTGAGTGGACCGAGCCAGCCAAGGAAAGGAATTGGCTGGCTTTTTTGCGTTTATGCGCTGTCTGGAAACCAAACCGGAGCAAACAACGAGGTTGAAGAGCCTGGACACGGATTCGACGGAGAACGGTTCGGAAGAATCGGTTTCGCCTGGTGACCTTGTGGCGATCCGTGACTTTTTTCGACTGCTGGACAAATGGGAGAGAAAAGATGGACGAGCAAGAACCGAGAATTGAGATTGCGTTATCCAAAGTCCAAGCAAAGGCCCCGCTACGTGCGCTGGCCGATGTAAGGCTCTGCTTCTCAACCCAACAAATCACTCTGCGTCGCTGCACTGTGTTTCAGAAAGCGGGAGAGCCGCCTTGGGCTAACCTTCCAGGAATTTCGATTGAGAAGAACGGCAAGAGGCAGTTTGTCGTCCTTGTCGATCTGTCCCGTGAACTCAAGAAGCGTGTTCTGGAAGCCGTCCTCGATGAGTACCAGAGAAAAGTCAATGCGAGTTAACGCGACGAGTTCCCCTGGTGTCTCGGGTCAAAAAGTGCGGGCAATGTCGGTGGGGCCTGACAACCCGCGACGGTGTACGGCAGGAGGCACCAGGGGGTCCCTACTGCCGGGACCGGAGGTAAAGGCCCCGCTGAGAAACTGAGTTACTGGGAAGGGCCGCCGAAGGCGGCCCAACTTAATTCATTCAGAAGGAATAACTGAGTGAACTGAGGGCTGAGATGGCTGAAAAACTGAACGAGGCGTCCTTAAGCTACAAGATTTGGAAGAACCCTTCCCGGCAAGGCGAGCCTGTTGCCTACCTAGGGGAGTATCCCCCGCCCAGCGGAAAGCTCTTTTTCGCCCCCGAAGATTTTCGAGAGCTTGGATTCGGACCTGGAGACTATACCGTTCTGGTCGCGGCGAACTCCCCTCTTCTCTCTTTTGCCTCGAAATGGCAGCGAGTGACGGTCCCCGAATGATCGATTTGGCCAAAGCCGAGTCGCAAGCCGTCGCTTGGGAAATTTCCCTCCGCGACTGGATGGAGCTGCAAGTTCAGGTCTTTGGTAATGTCGATGTTTTCGGAAATCCCGATCTCGATGATGAATCGGTTGAGGAATGGCGCGGAGTCGTTGCGCAGGTTCTCATCGACAACGGGTTGTGTCCCAAGGCCAACCGGTTCATGGAGTGTTCCCGATATGCCTATCTCTACCAGTGTGACGGGCCGGAAAAGCACGATCTCTTCTCACCGATCTATTGCGACCTGAGATTCTGCCCTCGCTGTGCGCCTCGCCAATTTGCGCGTCTCATCGAAAAGTACGAACCCATCCTCAAAGCCGTCGCAAAGGAGCCAAAACCAGGCTTCCGTTTCCGCGAGCTTACCCTGACCACTCGCAATACTGGGACCCTGACTGCGGAGCAGATTAAGAAATTCAACGGCGATGTCAAAAAGACCCTGAAAATCCTGATGAAGGGCACCAAGGATTGGGGCGCGATTTGGTGCGATGAGGTCGGATTTAATAATACGAATTTGCACGCCCATGTCCTGCTTCACGGTCCTTACATAGCCCAAACGAAACTTGCTGAGGTTTGGGAGCAGGTTTCTGGCCACGAGGTCGTCTATATCAAGGAAGCTACCCGTAGCGGGGCAAAGGCCCTGATTCATCTTCTTAAATATGTCTCCAAGCCTCCGGCCAACGATCCCGAGAAAATTGGCTTATTGGAAGTGGCCTTCCACAAAACCCGCCGTGTACATGCGGTCGGGCGATTTTTTAATTTCGTTGGGCAAGATACCGATAACACTCACAGCGAATGGGAAAAGTGTCCGCACTGTGGGGCCGGTTTGAATAAATTGCCGGGGATCACGCGAATCGAGAAAGCCATTGCGGATGGCAGAACTTTTGTAGGCACAAAACAAACGGCCAGGAGAAAAGAATGGGTGAACTAAAGCCGGACCAGTCCCAGGGCAACGTTAACGTAACGTTGGACCCCTTGGAGGCGGCCCTCCAGGAACTCAATCAAAAGGAATTTCCGTGCCCGCTATGTGGAGCGGGCCTTCCGATCCGCGCTTCAAAACGGAGAAAACCATACTTCACCTGCAATCTCTGCGGCGTGCAAATCTTTATAAGAGGAAAAGCGGGAATTGCGCGTTTGCGGCAAATGGCGAATGCGGGGATTCTTGTTTCCGGGAAGCGAGAAAGCTCTTCTTATGGAATTCAGCTTTATAACCGCTTGGAACAGTTGAAGTTACAAAGAGGAGAATTGACCTGGAAACGCGGAATTATTTTTGCGGATGAGAATGTGGAAAACGCAATTCGGATAGTTGACGCGGAGATAGAAAAGGTAGAAGGTGAACTCGCGAAACTAGCCGGAAAAACGGAAAGCGAAAACAAATGAGAGATGCTGTTATCTATGCGCGTGTTTCCAGTAAAGATCAGGAACGGGAGGGCTTTTCTATTCCTGCGCAATTAAAGTTTCTCCGCGAATACGCTTCGAGAAACGGTTTCCGTATAGCGCAGGAATTCGTTGACGTGGAAACGGCGAAAACAACGGGGAGAAAGAAGTTCGGTGAAATGCTTGCCTTTTTCCCTCGAAATCGTGGTTGCCGGGTTTTAATCGTGGAAAAGACCGACCGCCTGTACCGAAACTTTCGGGACTGCGTCACCTTGGAAGACTTGGACGTAGAGATTCACCTTCCAAAGGAAGGGCAGGTTATCTGCAAGGATTCCAAGTCCCAAGCCAAGCTAATGCACGGTATTCAGGTTGTGATGGCCAGGAATTACATTGAAAACCTGAAAGAAGAAGTCAGGAAGGGGATGCGGGAAAAGGCAGAACAGGGGATATACCCGAGCCGTCCTCCTATCGGCTATCAAAACAACAAGCTGGAACGCACGATCGAGGTAGATTCACGAAAAGCCCCCATAGCGAGACGGATATTTGATCTGTACGCTTCCGGCCATCATTCGCTGACAAGCCTGCGGAAAGCGATCTTGGATGAATTCGGTATCAATCTGGGCAAGGGCTATCTGGATCGGGTGCTTAAGAACCCATTTTATAAGGGCGAATTCTTGTGGGAGGGGAAGCTGTACCCCGGCACTCATACTCCACTTGTTTCGGTGGAATGCTTCGAGCAAGTTCAGGCCGTTTTCCGTGGCCACAATAAGCCCCGATATAACACCCATGAATTTGCTTATCGCGGTCTGCTGACATGCGCCTACGACAACTGCAAGGTGACGGCGGAGATCAAAAGGCGGCGTTACACCTTTTACCACTGCACGGGTTATCGGGGAAAATGCGGACTCCCTTATATTCGAGAGGAGGAGCTTGGGGGTCGGCTGGGGCAGATCCTCAAGGACATTCACATCCCGGATGACATCCTAGCCCAACTGCAAAAGTCCTTGCTGACGGATAAGGGCCGTGAGGAAGAGATTCGGAGGCAGCAGGGTGAACGATTGGCGCAGCGGCTAAGCCAGGTGCATCGGAGGATGGACCAGGCTTACCAGGACAAGCTGGATGGGAAGATCAGCGAAGAATTCTGGATGCGAAAGTCGGTAGAGTGGCAGGAAGAGGAAAACCAGATTCGAGCCTCAATGCAGGGATTGGAGTCGGTGAAACCGGAACGCTTGCTGGATGCCGCGAGGATTTTAGAACTCGCAAACAAGGCTTATTTTCTATACGTTAAGCAGGATCACACCGAAAGAGCCAAACTCCTCAAAATGGTACTTTCGAACTGCAGCATCGATGCTGTAAGTATCTATCCTGCATACAGAAAGCCATTTGACTTGATCTTCCATAGGGTGAAAACAGATGAATGGTGCGCCCGGCGTGATTCGAACACGCGACCTCTTGCTTCGGAGGCAAGCGCTCTATCCAGCTGAGCTACGGGCGCACAAAAAGGGGCAAACAACCCCCCTAGTTTATCCTGTCCTTTGCTTCGCCGCCAGCGTAGTTGTTCGCCCGATCGATGAAGTTGTAGCTCAGGCCTTCGAGGCTTGAGAGGTTTCATGGCCACACCGCGATTTTCCCCGTGCTCTGAAACCCCTCACCCCTCGAAGGGGTGAGCTACAGTTTGGTTGCGCGAAATTGTCGCGCTTATCCCTTCGAGCGGTTCTTGATGTCGCGCGCCAGCTTCTCGATCTCCTCCGCCTTGCGGACCAGGTTGAGGCTCAGCACCTTGCTGGAATCCGTCTTTTCCACTTCGGCCTTCAACTCTGAAGCCAGATCGAAGAGCTTCTCCACTTTTTTCTTGATGTCTTTCTGGTTCTCTTCCAGCAACCGCTTGTCCGCGGAAGGCAGCGGCGGTGTCTCGGGGGTAGTGCCCGGCGGCCCGGATCGCTTGTCCGGCGGAACGCTCGGGTTCTGGCCCGTCGCGAGCCGGCCGGCGAATCCGGTGGCGACACCGGCCGTCAGCAGCCCGCCCAAAAATGTTCGCCTGGTCTTCATGACCACACCCCCTAGGTCCCCGGTAAGTGGCCCACGACGCTGCACCGCGACGCCACCAATGTTATACTCGCCCGTCTACCAATCCCATGTCTAGTTTCCTCTCTCAATTCCCGGATTTCAGCATGGCCATGTTGTTCCGCCTGGCTGTCATTTTTGTCTTCGCGCTGCTGCTGAATCACCTGCTGAGGCTGGTCACCAACCTCTTGATCAAACCGGCCGGCTCCGAAGCCCGGGCCGCAAAGGCTCGCGAGCAGCAAACGCGCACCATTGCCGGCGTTCTCTACTCCGCCGGAAGCAAGGTTGTCTGGGCCATCGCCCTGCTGACCGCCGCCGAAGCAGTCGGCATCAATGTCACACCGATTGCCGCAGTCGCCGGCCTGGCCAGCCTGGCGCTGGGCTTTGGGGCGCAAAATCTGGTGCGCGATGTCATCACCGGCTTGTACATAATCCTGGAAGACCAATTTGTCGTCGGCGACACCATCCAGGTCGGGGACACCATCGGCCGCGTGGAGCACGTCACCTTGCGCCGCACGGTGGTGCGCGATGCGCGCGGCGCGTTGGTAACTCTTTCAAACGGCGACATCCGCACCATCGCGAATCTCAGCCGCGACTGGTCGCAAGCCTTCGTTGACGTCGCTCTTTCGCCCCAGCTCCCCCAGGAAAAAGCTTTGCAAGCTCTGGACGCCGCCGCCGCCGAACTACGCAGCGATGCCGCCTGGTCGCAAGCCATCGTGGACGGCCCGCGAATCCTGGGGTTGCAGAGTTTCGACCAGCACTCCTCCACGGTCCGGCTGCAGGTACGCACCGCTCCCTCGCGCCAGGACGATGTAGCGCGCGAGCTGCGCCGCCGCATCCAATTAGAGTTCCAGCGCCGGGACATTCCCGTGAGCGGCGTGCAACGCGTGGAATTCCATTCCGCCCCGGTTTTGCAGGGTGACGCTGTCCCGCCTCCCTCGGCATAAATTTCCGCATGAATATCTAAAGGAGAGTCACGCATGTCTCAAGTCACCTACGAAGAAGTGAACCTGATGCTGCGGCTATATGACCTGCGGCGCGAGCCGCGGCTCCGGGAAGCGCGCGCCTGGTTTGTGGACCATTTCCAGGCCGCATCGCCCGAGGAAGTGATGCAGAAATATCCGCAGGGCAGTCAGGAAAATACCTACATTCGCATGGTGATCAGTTACTGGGACATGGTCGCCAGCATCGTGAACCGCGGGCTGATCAATGACGAGCTCTTTTTTGAGAGCAACGGAGAAATTTGGGTGGTGTGGGACCGCATGCGCTCGATCGTGCCCACCTGGCGCGCTGCGTTCAAAAACCCCGCGCTCTTTTCCGGGATCGAGGAAACCTGCAAGCGCCTGGAATCGTGGCGCGAACGCCGCGCGCCCGGGTCTTCCGTGGCCATGCGGCAGATGATGGAACTTTCCCGCGGCAAAATGAAATAACGAATGGCTCGTGGACTGTAGCTCAGGCCTTCGAGGCCTGGGGCTTTTCTGCGCAACGGCACGATTGAGCGCGCGCAGCGAAAACCCTCACCCCTCGGAGGGGTGAGATACAGTTTGCCTTACGGCGCGAGCACCGGTGAATCCTTCGGATGCTCAGCACATCCTTTCGTTTCAAGGGCCGGCTGCGCCACCCGTACGCAATTGCGTCCCGCTGCTTTGGCCGCATACAGAGCCATATCGGCCTGGCGCATGATTTCATCGACGGGACATTTCGTAAATTCGGAAGACAGCGCCAGCCCCACGCTGATCGTAACCGTCAAGGGCTTGATGGCCGTCTGGATCGGCCGCCCGCCGATCAACCCCCGCAGATTTTCCGCCCGCGATACCGCGCTGACCGGATCGCACTTGTTCAACGCCACCAGGAATTCCTCTCCGCCATAGCGGCCGACAATGTCGTAAGAGCGCACTGAAAGATGCAGCCGCCGCGCCACTTCGCGCAACACTTCGTCGCCGATGGCATGTCCATACTGGTCGTTGATGCCCTTGAAATGATCAATATCACACATCATCACGGCCGTGCAGGTTTGCTCCCTTCGCGAGCGAATAATCTCTCGCGAGACCAGTTCCACAATCACCCCGCGGTTCCACAAGGACGTCAGCAAATCGTGCGTGGCCTGAAACCTCATGCTCTCGCGCGCTTCCACCAGGCGGTCTTCCAGCTCCAGGATGCGTTCCCCCGTGCGTAGCCGGGCTTTCAGTTCGTGGGCGTCAAACGGCTTGGTCAGATAATCGTCCGCGCCGGACTCCAGGCCCGCGACGATGTCCTGCTTCGATTCGCGCGACGACAGCAGGATTAGGTACGCGTACGGCTGCTCTGTGCGCTTTCGCATTTCGCGGCATACCTCGACGCCATCCTTTTCCGGCATGATCCAGTCGAGCAACGCCAGCCGCGGCGCATCCTTCTTGGCGAGTTCCGCCAGGGCGCCCGCGCCGTCTTCCACGGCGATGACTTCGTAGCCGGCACGCAGCAGGGTCCGCTCCAACAGGGCCCGCGAGACCGCGTCGTCTTCGGCAATCAGTATCCTCATGGCCTCGCCTCCGTCAGTTGCGATTCCACCGCTGGCAGTATTTCTTGCAGTTCTTTCGACAACCGGTGCAGCAGTTCTTCCGACTTCTCCATCAGATTTTCTCGCGCCGCGTATTCCAGGGCGGTCGCCGAGTCCGCGGCCGTTCCCATGGAAAGATTCTTGAGCATGCCCTTGATGGTGTGCGCCGCGCGCGAAAGGGCTTCCAGATCGTGCTTCTCGATGGCCGCCCGGGATTTTTGCAGATTCACGTCCACATCCTGCCGGAAGATCGTCAAGAGTTCCCGCAGGAATTCCTGATCGCCGTCCAGCCGCTCCATCAGGTCCTTCAAATCCCAATCGGATGGCCGCGGCTTCTCGGCCACTGGCGGTGGCGTTTGTGGGACCGTCTCGTGCTCGCCGTTTTCGGTCGCCCGTTTGATTTCATTCTTCAAACAGCACCTGGCAATTCAGCAGGCTCTGACCTTTTTGCACTAGCTGTAGGTCGATTTTTTGGCCACCCACGATGTCAGCCCGCAATTCCTTCGCAAGCTCAAAGCTGATCCCATACTTCTCGGCCACGCATACATGAAATACCGCCGCCAGGGCCTCTTGACGCGGCGGCCACTTTACGAACTTCAGGATCTTCTGCAAGTACGCCGCTTCCGCGCGACTCTGTGATGAGCTCGTCTGGCAATCCATGCCGCCGGAGAAAATTCCCTGTAGGAGTGCCAATATCAGCAGAGCTCGTCCGCCGAGCGGGTGCTCCGAGCCACCGGCTTGCCAGGCTGTTTTCATCGCGAAATGACCATCCCTCTTGCTTATGGGACTGTTCGGCGGTGTTTGCACACACGCAGAAGTGGACCCTCCCGGACTGTGTGCACGACGCGCACCAAATTCTTCGCCTAGTCCCCGGATTTTCCGTGAAGATTGAACGGCTTATGAGGTCAGAATTTTCTCGGCTGGCACCGCAGTTTCACTGCGGAACATTTCCCCACGCAAAGATTCACTTCCACGCAATTTCTCTTTCGACCCCTCCGATGGCCAAGCCCGCGCGCGCAGCGTGGGGTCGAGTCGAATGCATACCGCGGCAAGATTAGCAATCCCTAAGAATTGCCCGCTTGGCGAGGCAATCACGGTGTGCAGCTGGCGACACACGCTCACTCAGCAACCGTGCAAGCCCACCGGCAGTGGTAGGGTGAATAGGAGGCCAGGAGATTTGCGATGACCGGTTGTCCGCGTTGCAAGAGTCAACAAATCCACCAATCAAGGCGCAAAGGAATTGTGGAGCGAAAGCTTCTGACCTTGCTATTCCTCAGGCCATTCCGTTGCGAGAGCTGCGACTTCCGTTTTTATCGCCGGTTGTTCTCCGCCGATTCCAATTCCCCTCGGACGGCAGCGGCCAATTAGCGCAGTTCTGCCCCCGCCGTTTTGGTTCCTCCAGCAAAACGCCCGATCAAATAGCTCCGCTTGGTTATATAGGGAAAACGCAGGTGGGAGACCGGTCTTCGTCGCACACAATCCGTCGGCGACTTCCGCAGGAAAAACGGGAATCAGCAATTCGGTGGCGGAAATCAAAACGAACGGGGAATTTTGGAGGCGCGGGTGGGAATCGAACCCACGCATAAAGGTTTTGCAGACCTCTCCCTTACCACTTGGGTACCGCGCCTCAAACCTTAATTATATCGAACTTTTTCACCGGGTGTCAGGCCAAAGGGCTCGTTCACATGGCAAAACTGCAGCGTATTTGCCACCCCCGCCCAGCACTCCCAAAAACGCTTGAATTTACTTTTTGACAGGTTCTTCGATCTGCGCTTCCCGCAGGAATCGCGCCGACTCTTCCGGCGGCGTCGGATTGATGTAAAAACCGGTGCCCCATTCGAATCCCGCCACCTTGGTCAGCTTGGGGATGATCTCAATATGCCAATGATAGTGGTCGTTGATCTCTTCGCCGATCGGTGAGGTGTGAATCATGAAGTTGAACGGCGGCCGGTCCAGCACCGCGTCCATGCGGAGCAGGGTATCCTTCAGCATGTTCGCCAGGGCGGCGTACATGCTGCTCTGGTTGTTCTCGTACGCCGAACTGTGCGACTTCGGCAGCAACCACATCTCAAACGGAAACCGCGGGGCATACGGCGCCAGGGTGATGAAGTGATCGTTCTCGCTGATCACCCGCTCGCCGGTATCGCGCTCCTGCCGGATGATGTCGCAGAAAATGCAGCGTTCTTTTTCGTCGTAGTAGTGCCAGCAGTTGTCCACTTCCTCGCGCACCCGGCGCGGCACGATCGGCAGCGCAATCAGTTGCGAGTGCGGGTGCTCCACGGAAGCTCCCGCGGCCTCACCGTGGTTCTTGAAAATCAGGACGTAGCGGAAGCGCTTATCGTTCTTAAGGTCCAACATGCGGTCGCGGTACGCCCACAGCACGTCTTCGATGGATTTCTGGGGCAATTGCGCCAGGGTGGTCTGATGCTGGGGCGTCTCGATGACCACTTCATGCGCGCCGATGCCGTTCATCTTGTCGAAGAGCCCTTCGCCCTCACGGTCCAACTCTCCTTCAATCCCGAGCGCCGGAAAACGATTCGGGACCACGCGGATGTTCCATCCTGGCGTGTTCGCACCCGTTCCATTGCGCCCGTAGGCCAGTATTTCCGGTGGGGTCTTGGCTTCCGCTCCCGGGCAAAATGGACAATTTTGCGGCGCCTTGGGAAAGACACTTTCGCGCAAGAAATCGTTGGGCCGCTTCCCGCGGTCGGTCGAAATTATCACCCACCGCCCGGTGATCGGATCTTTGCGTAACTCCGGCAAGACATATCCTCCAGGAAGATTCTCTCGGGATGGCCGCAAGGCCCATCCAAGTCAAGCAGGTATTGTACCGCGAATGGTTCCGCGACCTGTAGATTCTCAGGCTAGCGGGCTAAGGGCGTCCTTGTGCAACCGAACCACCGGAGGCTTTCCCGGCGCGTTGTCGATCGCCACGACGTCAAAGCGTACCGGGCATTTCTTCACATGGCGCTCGCACAGAAACGCGTGCGCCGTGCGCACCAGCACCTGGTGCTTCTCCTTGCTGATGCTCAGCTCCGGCAGTGCAGGCCTCTCTTTGGCGACCGCGCGCGTTCGCACTTCCACAAACGCCAGTGTCTCGCCGTCAAATCCCACCAGGTCCAATTCGCCCTTATCCCGCGCGGGAGCGTAATTCTTGGCGATGAACACATAACCCTGTCGCCGCAAATACCAGTAGGCGTAAGTCTCTCCGCGTATCCCCACGCGGAGCGTTTCGTGCTTCCACTCCGCTTGCGTGGCCGGGACAACGTCGCGAAGCCCATGCCGCGACTTCCACTCCACCCACGCAAACCCGATTCGCGCCAGCATTCCCATCGTTGATTACCTACTAAATACGACATCGTAGAGTATAAACAAAAATCCCGCGGCCAGCACCAGCTGACAGCCGCGGGATCCGATTCCTGCTTCCTGTTATCTATTCGCTGCAATCTGGCCACCCAATTCTAGACCGCCTTCTCCACCTCCCGGATCGACTCCTCCATGATCCGGATCGCGCAATTCGCCTGCTCCTCGTCAATGATCAGCGGCGGCGAGATTCGGATCGAGTTCTCGCCCGAGCCCAGCGTCAGCAACCCCCGGTGAAATGCATTGTTCACCACGGCATCGCGCAAGTCGGCTGCTTTCTCCTTGGTGTGTTGATCGCGCACGATCTCCACGCCAATCATCAGGCCCTTGCCGCGGACATCGCCCACGATCTTGAAGCGGCTCGGCCAGTCGCTGATCTTGCTAAAGATGTAATTCCCCACCTTTTCGGCGTTGGCCATCAACCCGCCTTCAATCAGATCAAACGTCGCCGACGCGGCGGCCAGGCAAACCGGATTGCCGCCATACGTCGTACCGTGCGAACCGACTTTCCAATCCATCACGCTTTCCTTCGCGATGAACGCCGCCACCGGCATGCCGCTGGCGATACCTTTCGCGGTCAGCACAATGTCCGGCGTGATGCCGGCGTGATCGTAAGCCCACCACTTTCCGGTGCGCCCCATGCCCGCCTGCACTTCATCGAGGATCAGCATGATGCCATGCTTGTTGCAGATCCGCTGGAGTTCCTGCAGGAAAAATAGCGGCGCGGGGATGAATCCGCCCTCGCCTTGCACCGGTTCAACGATGATCGCCGCAACCTCTTCCGGCGCAAACAGCCGCTTGAAAATTTGTTGCTCCAGCAGTTCAATGATCTCGCCTCCGCAGGTTTCGTTGGTGTGGCCGAGCGCGCAGCGATACGCATAGGGATAAGGAATATGCTCGACGCCGCCCAGCAGCGTTCCGAAATATTTGCGCTGCGTGCTTTTCGAGGCCGTCAGCGAAAGCGAGCCCAGGGTCCGCCCGTGGAAGCAGCCGTAAAACGCAATCAATTTGTCGCGTTTGGTGTGATACCTCGCCAGCTTGATCGCGCCTTCCACCGCTTCCGTCCCGGAATTCCCGAAAAACACTTTCCATTTATCCGAGTTCGGCATCGTCGAAACCAGCTTTTCCGCGAACTCCGGCATGTGCCGGTGATAAAAATCCGTTCCCGCGATGTGGATCATTTCCGCCGCCTGTTTCTGAATGGCGGCCACCACGCGCGGGTGGCAATGCCCCGTCGAGCAGACCGCGATGCCCGCGGCAAAATCCAGGAACATATTTCCGTCGGGGTCTTCGACAATGGCACCCGAGGCGCGTTCCGCCACCAGCGGGTAGTCGCGGGTCAGCGAGGGCGACATATATTTCGCGTCATAGGCAATCACTTCCTTCGCCTTCGGTCCCGGCAAAGCCGTCTTGATTTTTGGTAGTTTGTTTTCCGTGGCTGCAATCATGATTTCTCCAGGTGTGCGTTTCGCAGGGGATTCGCAGGAAAAGTGTTATCTAAGAAGGGCGGGAGAGGGCAGGCATGCGGGGCGGCGCAATTCCGCCGGAACCTGCGGGAAAAGCTGCTTAATCTACGCTATAAAGCCCGGGACGAAGGTTCGCCGGGCGAAACTTGCGGGGCACACGAGGGCCCACTGCTACGCGGTCGTGTTTGAGGAAGTGAAAATACTTCATTTGCGTTTCCAGCGGACTTTCCCGTCCTTGGTATCTTCAAGAATTATACCACGGTCGAAGAGCTCTTTTCGCACACGATCGGAGGCCGCAAAGTCGCGCCGCGCACGCGCTACCTGGCGTTCCGCAACCATTTTTTCGATTTCCGCGTCGCTCAAGCCTTCGTCGCCGCCGCCAAACCCCATGGCCTTCAGCTTCGCGGCGTCGTTGTCTTCCAAAACCGCAAAAACCTTGTCAAAACCGCCCAGAAACTCCATCGCCGCCGCCACATCGCCCTGCCGGAATTCGCCCTTGTCCATGGCGATGTTGGCTTCGCGCACAAAATCGAAGACCGCAGCCAGCGCCTGCGCGGTGTTCAGATCGTCGGAAAGCCCGGCGTCGAAATCGTCCGCCGCTTTGGCGATGCGCTCCGCCATTCCCGGCTGATGGCCCGCCGGGAATTTTTCATCCTTGAGTCGCGCTGCAACATTGCGTAGCCGCTCCACCGAACTGGTCGCCTGCTGCAATCCATCAAACGTGAAATTGAGCTGCCGGCGATACGGCACGCTCGCCAGCGCAAAGCGCAACGCCGATGGTTTATATCCTTTCGCGAAAAGGTCTCGCAGGGTGAAGAAATTCCCCAGCGACTTGGACATCTTTTCGCCTTCCACCAGCAAATGTTCGGCATGCAGCCAGTAGCGCACGAACGGCTTCCCCGTCGCTGCCTCGCTCTGCGCAATTTCGTTTTCGTGGTGCGGAAAGGCCAGATCGATGCCGCCCGTGTGGATGTCCAGCGTCTCGCCCAGATATTTCATCGCCATCGCGGAGCATTCGATGTGCCAGCCCGGCCGCCCCGCTCCAATCGGGGTCTCCCAAAAATGCTCGCCCGGCTTCGGCGCTTTCCACAACGCGAAATCCCGCGCGCTCTCCTTTTCGTAGCGGTCGTTGTCCACCCGCGCGCCCGCCTGAATGCCGGAAAGATCCACCTTGGAAAGTTTTCCGTAATCCTTGAATTTCGCGATCCGGTAATAGATCGAGCCTTCACTCGGATACGTATAGGTATTCTTTTGCAGTTTTTGGATCAGCACCACCATGTCGTCAATATGATCCGTGGCCCGGATCCAGTGCTCCGGCGACTCGATGCTCAGCGTTTTGCAATCCGCAAAAAAAGCCTGCACGAACTTCTCGGTGTATTCGCGAATCCCCACTCCCGCCGCCGCCGAATTCACGATGATACGGTCGTCCACGTCGGTGAGGTTCATTACGTGGTTCATCTTGAATCCGCGCCATTTCAGGAACCGCCGCAAAATATCCTGAAATACAAACGTCCGGTAGTTGCCGATGTGCGCGAAGTCGTACACCGTCGGCCCGCAGGTGTACATCCCCACCTGCCCGGGTTTCAGCGGCAAAAACGGTTCGATTCTTCCTGAGAGGGTATTGTGCAGCTGGATTTCGTGCATCGCGTCTCGGCTAGGCCTTTCTGGCATCAAGCAAATAAGCGATTGTAGCCGAGCCTCCGCCAAAGCCGCAATGACGCTCGAACCAATTCAGCGTCGTGCATTCGGATCCCAATCGATTTTGCGGGCAATCATTCCAGCGCGGATTTCAGGCGCTTGGCGGTTTTCTCCAACTGTTTTTTGAGCAAGTCGACTCGCTTGGATATGTCGTGGAGTTCCTTTTTCGCGATCTTGCTGGCTTCTGACACCTTGCGAGCTTTGAGATGCGCTTCCCGGTTGGCCTTGCCCAACGCGGCTCCCACTCTGACGCTGACTTCGGTAAGTCTGTCTTTCTTGGCCATGACGTTCCTCCTGTCCATGAATTCATCGTATACCCAATCAGGGGCGTTTTCGTTACAAATCGGTTCGTAATCGAGTATGGAAACTAGGATCTCCAGGGACGGGCGATTGACAGCACCTCGCGGTGGCGAATACAGTCCAAACGTTCCTTTGTGAAACACAGCTTCGGGAGAAGAAGGCAGATGCAAAAGCATGTGGCGACTTGGGTGACGATTATGGCGTTGGCGGCGGGTTCGCTGCGCGCGCAGGAAAAACCGGCGCAGCCCGCAGCGGCTCCCGCGGCCGAACAGAAGAAAATCCTCAGCCCGGAAAGCTTTCTGGAGCTGCGCAGCCTGCAGGATCCGCAATTTTCACCCGATGGAACTCGCGTGGCCTTGGTAGTCAGCGATCCCCTGAAGGGCGAAAAGCGCATCACGCACATCTGGCTGTACGACAAGCAGAAGGGTGCGGCGCGCCAGTTCACCTACTCCGAAAAATCGGAGACCCGGGCGCGCTGGTCGCCCGATGGAAAGCGGCTTGCGTTTCTTTCCAATCGCGGCGGTGACGAGCAGCAAATCTACGTCCTCAACATGACTGGCGGCGAAGCCGTGGCGGTAACCAAGGGCAAAGCCAGCGTAAGCGCTTTCGAATGGTCGCCCGACGGGCAATCCATCGCCTACCTTGCGCCGGAGCCGAAAACCGAGGCAGAAGAAAAAAAGCAAAAAGACAAGGACGACGCGCGCGTGGTCGACAAGGACGACAGGCAACCGCGCCTGCGCATCCTGGACCTGGCAAAAAGAGAGCAGCGCGCACTCACGCCGCTCACCTGGAAAATCGAAGACTTGGCGTGGATGCCCGACGGCCAAAGCATCGTCGTTCAGGCCACCAGCAAGCCCGCCTCCGATCAATTCACCGACGGCATCTACACCATCTGGCTGCGCGGCGGCATCGAGGAACTCCGCGCTCCCCGCGGACCCATCAAGGATGTGCAGGTTTCGCCTGCCGGAAAACTGGTCAGCTTCGCCGGCCCCCGCGACGACGGTCCCTCGCCCCACGACCTCTGGCTGCTCGGCTCGGAAGGCGGAGTCCCCCGCAATTTGACCGGCGCAAGTCTCGATCGCGGGGTCGAGGACTATCACTGGGCGAAAGACGGTTCGCTGACGCTTGTCTACGCGGATGGGTTTCGCAACAAATTTGCGGTCTATTCGGAGAACGGAGAAAAGAAGGACCTGCCCTCTCCGCCGGTGAACCCCGAACAATTTGCCGTCGGCTCGAGCGGGGAAATCGCCTTTATCGGAACAAACAGCACGACGCCGCAGGAGTTGTGGCTGCGCGATACCGCGGGCGAAGCTCACCAGCTCACTCATTTGAACGACAGTTTGCAGTCCTACGGATTCATCGCCCCGGAATTTTACAAATACAAATCCTTCGACGGCTTGGAAATAGAAGCGGCGCTGCTCAAGCCCGCGGGCTATGACGGCAAGTCCAGACTTCCGGCCGTTGTGCTGGTGCATGGCGGCCCCACGGGCAACTGGCGCGATGGCGTCGACGCCTGGGGCCAGTTGCTGGTGGCACGCGGTTATGCGGTGATGTATCCCAATATCCGCGGCTCGGCCAGTTACGGCGAGAAATTCCTGGAGATGAATCGCGGAGACTGGGG
Source organism: uncultured Acidobacteriota bacterium (assembly GCA_963781995.1). GTDB lineage: Bacteria > Acidobacteriota > Terriglobia > Acidiferrales > UBA7541 > Acidiferrum. Next base: position 1,657,415 of record CAWAHR010000002.1, read on the forward strand.
CGGCGGTGATTTTAAGGATGTGATGGCCGGCGTCGAAGATCTGGTCAAAAAAGGCATCGCGGATCCCGCGCGGCTCGGCATCGGCGGCTGGTCCTACGGCGGTTACATGGCGGAATGGGCGGTCACCCAGACGGCGATCTTCAAGGCCGCCGTCTCCGGTGCGGGCATGGCCAATCTAATCTCCGAATTCGGCACGGAAAACGGGCCGGCCTATGACGAGTGGTTCTTCGGAGTTCCCTACGAACACCCGGAAGCATTCCTGAACAGCTCGCCATTCCTGGGTTTGAAAAACGCGAAGACGCCCACGCTCATTCTGCAAGGTGAAGCCGACCCCGTCGATCCCATCGGACAAAGCCAGGAGCTCTATCGCGGCCTTAAGCGCTATGGCGTGGAGACCGAGCTGGTCCTCTACCCGCGCGAACCACACGGCCTTCAGGAAGCGAAACACCGCGTGGACATGCAGATGCGCATGCTCAGCTGGTTTGACAAATACCTGAGAAGCCCGAAGTGAGGTTATCGACGCTTCTTGCTTCCTGATCGCTGTTGTCTGATCGCTGTTATCCCTCAGTGGATCGCAGATAACGACGATCGGATAGCGGGAAGCAAGAACTCCTGACGGAGGCCTTTGGACCACGCCATCCTCAACGCGGCCTACTCCACGCCGAAAATGCATCGGCGCTACGAAGTATGGTTTGTGCGCTGCGGGCTGGCGGATGGCAGCGGCGCGTGGTGGTTCCGTTATTTGCTGGTGAACAACGTTAAACGAAAGATCGAACTTCCAGCGCGACGGCAGTTTCAGGTCTGGGCCACATGGTTTCCCCGCGACGCCGTTCCACAGAGTTTCATCGTGGATCTTCCGCTGGAACAACTGGCTTTGAGCGAACCAGGCCAAGTGCCCTTCCATTGCCGCGGCGCGGAAAACGGCATCGAAGAGGGCCGCTGCTGGGGAAATCTGCGCTCGGAAGGCCATGAGATCTCGTGGAACCTGCGCATTCACTCGCATTTTGGCGCGAAACTCAGCGACAAGGGTTGGATCGGTTTTTCCCGTTCGCCGCATTCTGACGCCGCGTTCACCGGGGAGATTTTGTTTAACGAGAAGAAATTCTTCGGCGAGCCGCTGGGCTTTGGCGTGCAAGGCCACAATTGCGGCTACCGGCACAGGAGCTACTGGCGCTGGATGCACGCCTATTTTCCGCAACCCGGCGGCAGCAGCACCCTGGAAGCGCTGGTTTACGACCTGCCGTTCGGTATGGTCTTTCGAAATGCAATCTTGTGGCATCGCGGCAAGGCGACCACCCTAAAAGCGATCAAGGAATTGGAAATAATTCGCTCGAAGGAGCAGTTGCGCTGGAAGTTTGCAGGCAAATCGCCAGACGGCTCGCCAATCGAAGCGCTCATCGAAGGCGCCGCCCCCGGAGTTCATGAGTTACCCTATACAAAGACCGATAGCTCGGGGACTTTCCTCGTTTCGAATGCCAGCCTCGCACGGGCGATTCTAAAGTTGGGGCCAAGCGAAACCCTGCAAACGGAAACGGGAGCCGTCCTGGAAATGGGCGGAGCGTGACATGGCGGAAAAAGCGAAATGGGATGCGGCACTCTACGACGACAAGCACTCTTTCGTCTGGAAGATGGCTGCCGGAGTGCTCGAATTGCTCGCAGCCAAACCAGGCGAGCGCATCCTGGATTTGGGCTGCGGCACCGGCCACCTCACAGCGAAAATTGCTGAAGCCGGCGCACGCGTTGTGGGAGTCGATCGCTCGCCAGAAATGATCCGCCAGGCCAGGGAAAAATATCCCTCGCTGCGGTTTGAGGTGATGGACGCGCGGGAAATCGTGCTGGATGGCAATTTTGACGCGGTGTTTTCCAACGCCACCCTCCACTGGGTCAAGCAACCCGAACGAGTGATCGCCGGAATCAAAAACGCCCTGCATCCAGGAGGCCGGTTCATCGCCGAATTCGGCGGCAAGGGAAACACCGGCGAATTCCTGAAAGCCGCGGGACGCGCCTGGTCCAATCTAAAGCTCGCCGGCCCCGCGCCACACCCCTGGTATTTCCCGGGCATCGCCGAATACTCGGGATTGCTGGAACAACACGACCTCGAACTCACTCACGCTGAGTTGTTCGACCGCCCGACGCCCCTCGACGATAGTGAACACGGCCTGCGCAACTGGTTGGATATGTTCGGTGCCCCCTTCGTGGACGGCCTCCCCGAGACAATACACGAACGCTTTAAAGAGGAAGTCGAGCGCGAACTGCGCCCGATCCTGTTCCAAAGCGGCCGCTGGGTAATGGATTACCGCCGTCTCCGGGTGGCAGCCAAGCGCCTGGATTAGAGCTGGCGACCCGGAGAGTTGTGGTCCAGGAAAAACAGCCACAATAGGTAGAGTAGGGCTTTACACACCCCCAAACGCGTGATACGCTTTTCTCCCGTACCGCCATCTTAGCGCCAGGCGGCTGGGCCTCTGACCGAGAACCTGCCAAACGTGTGTGCTTTCTGTCTGTTAGAGGCAGAAGCGTTGCGTGAAGACTCCTCCTCCCGAGGAAAGGAAAGTCGTCTCTCTTCGCGCCAAATATGCTGGTTGATTTTGTCTGCGTTGGTGGTGTGTTCGGTGGGTCAGGAATGCAGATGCTGAGTCCTGGGAGTATTGGGTCGGCCGCCTGCAATCCAGGGATGAATTCCCGGGCTAGTTCCATTGGACCCGGGCGCGCGAAGAAGTAGGCTACGACAAGAGGGGACAACTTGCTCAAGCTGCGCAAAGTAGAGATCGTGGGCTTCAAGTCATTCTGCGAACGCACCGTGGTGACCTTCAGCGGCACCGGCACCACCTGCATCGTCGGCCCCAACGGCTGCGGAAAATCAAATGTTGTCGACGCCATCAGTTGGGTGCTCGGCGAGCAGAGCCACAAATCCCTGCGCGCGGAGCGCATGGCCGACTGCATTTTTAACGGCACCACCAAGCGGCCGCCAATGGGCCTCGCCGAAGTCACCATCACCATGGAAGATCCGGAGCTCGCCGAAGCCGCGCGCTTTGTGCTGGAAGAATCCGCGCGGGAGGAAGAACAAAAAGAGTTCAACGCAGAGGCCGCGGAGGAGCCGCAAAGTGCCGCGGAGAATCTGGATGTGAAGATCGCAGGCGCGATCGCCGCGACGGAAGGCTTCGGAGAAAATTCAGCCGCAAGCAGTGTAGAAGCGGAAGCCGCGCCAGAAACCGGATTCAAGGCCAAGCTGCGCAAGAAAAAGGCGGAGAAACCGGCGCTGGTAACCAAGCCCGGCGAAGTGGTGGTCAGCCGACGCCTGTACCGCAGCGGGCAGAGCGAATACCTGATCAACGGCCGCGTCGGCCGTTTGCGCGACATCCAGGAAATGTTCATGGGCGTCGGCCTCGGCCCGGACTCCTACGCGATCATCGAACAGGGGCGCATCGGGCAGATACTCGCGACCAAGCCTATGGAGCGGCGCGCGATCATCGAAGAAGCCGCGGGCGTAACCAAATTCAAAACCAAGAAAAGATTGAGCGAGGCCAAGCTGGAATCGTCCAAACTGAATTTGTCGCGCGTCAACGACATCGTGGTGGAAGTGGAAAAGCAGCTCGGCTCGCTGAAGCGCCAGGCCGCCAAAGCCCGCCGCTACGCCGAAATTCGCGACCAGATGCGCGGGATTGTGCGCCAGATGCTGGCCGGCAAGGCCCGGGAACTGGATGCCGAAGCCGATCGCTTGCAAACGCGCCTGGCCGAGCTGACCACTACCGAAACGCAGCACGCACAGATGATTCACGAGCAGGAAGAGGAACAGGATCGCCTCAGCCAGCGGATTTATTCTCTTGATGCGGAAATCCGCCAGAACCAGAACGTCCTGAACCACACCGCGCTCGAAGTGGATCGCGTCGAAAACCGCATCGCTTTCAATCAGACGCGCAGCTCCGAACTCGTTGGGCGGAATGCACAGATTAGCGTGGAGCGCAACGCGCTGGCCACGCAGCAAGCGGAATGGGAAACGCGCAACGCCGCTCAGCAGCAAGCCGTTGAAAATGCGCGGCGCGATTCCATCACCGTAAACGCCCGCGTCGAAGAACTCACCGCGCGGTCAGCGCTTCGCGCAGTTCAAATTTCCGGCGCTGAGGCCCGCGTGGACGCGCTGCGCCGCATGTCCACCGAAGCCGGCGACAGCCTGCTGCGCCTGCACGGCGAACAAAAACAGGCCGAAGAAGCGCTGGTGCACCAGACCGAATCGATGCGCAAGCAGGAAGCGCGCGAAGCCGGCCTGCTCGAAAACTCCATCCAGGTGCGCGACGATGCCGAACGCGCCGCTCAGGATTGGCAGAATGCCGTGGCGCAAGCCGCCGAGCTCCAGAATCGCGCCACGCAGATCCACGGCCGCGTCGCGGAATTGAAACAAGCCCGCGAGAAGGCCCAGAAAGGCGCCGATTCCCTCCGCGACACCCTGTCCGGCGTCCGCGCCCGCCATTCCACGTTGAACCAGATTCTGAACGACCGCTCCTATACCGGCGAAGCCGTCCAAAAGCTTTTCGCTGCCAGCGAACGCCATGGCGGCCAGGAATTCCGTGCCGTCGGAGTGCTAGCGGACTACGCCGAGGTGCAAGAAAAACACGAAGCGGCCATCGAACAGTATCTCCGCGACGAGCTCGAATACGTGGTCGTCGAGACGTTCGACCATGCCCGCGCGGGGGTTTCGCTTCTGCGCAATGAAGTCGGCGGCCGGGCCACTTTTTTCGTCGATTCGCTGCGCAACATGAAGCTCGACGAATACGAGCCCATCGTTCATTTCCGTTCGGAAGATGGGGTGATCTCCCGGCTGGACAAACTGGTGGAATTCCGCGATCCGCTCGGACCCGCCGCGAAACAATTTTTACCGCGGCTCCGCTCGGGATATTTGACCGACGACGCCGCAGCCGCGGAAAAACTTGCGCGCGAGTATCCGCAGTACGCCTTCGTCACCACCGAAGGCACCTGCTATCAGGGACGCATGGTCACCGGCGGCCGCCCCGATGAAGCGGGGCCGCTGGGGATGAAGCGCGAATTGCGCGCGCTGGACGCCGAAGTGATGCATCTTGAACACCGCATGGAAACCAGCCACGCCGAACTCGAGACCTTGGCCGCAGAACTTCTCGCCGGTGAGCAAGCGCAGGAAGAATTGACCGCGCAGCAGCGGGAGGCCGAGCGGACGCTATTCTCCACCAAACACCGCCACGAACAGTCGCAAAACGAACTGGCACGCCTCGGGCTGGACCTTACCGTCTGCCAAAATGAGCTGGCTCGCGTGCGACGCGAAATCGAATCCGCGCAACTCCGCGCGGCGCAGGCCAAGCTGCAGCACGAAGCAGCCGCCACTTCGCGGGCGGAAGCGGAGGCGGAAAGCGCGCATCTCACCGCCGAAGTGGCGCAGTTGCGTGGCGCCGTGCAAGCCGAGCAGGACGAACTCTCCGCCGCCAAAGCCGAATTCGCCGCCATGAATGAGCGTCTGGCGCTAGCCGAAGCGATGGCCAAGCGCCTCGAAGAGGAACGCGCGGACCTCCAGCGCCGGGAGTTGGCCCTCCGCCAACAAGAAGATTTCGTCAACGAAGAAGCCGCGGCGATGGCTCGGCAGACCGACGAGCTAACGGGGCAACTCACCGCATTGCGCGCCGAAAAATTGCGCCTCGAAGAAAAACAAAAGGAACTCGAGCAGGAGTGGGAAGCCGCGCGCACCCGCGTGACTCAGGCGGAAGACCATCTTCGCATGGCCCGCCAGACGCTCCAGGAAATGCGCGAGGAGCGCGGCAAGTTCGAAATCGAAAGGGCCCGCAACGATTCCGATCGCACTCACCTGCGGGAAACCTGCCTCGCCGAAGTCAACTCTCAACCGGAAGACTTGATCGCCTCCGAAACCGCGTTCATGAGCGGTGAGGAATTAGCCAGCGCCGAAGCCAGCTACCGCGAGATGAAACAGCGCATCGAAAACATGGGAGCGGTAAACATGATGGCGCTCGAGGAGTTCAACGAGTGCGAACAGCGCTTCACCTTCCTCACTCGCGAGCGCGACGACCTGCTGCAATCCATCTCCGACACGCAGCAGGCTATCAAGGAGCTCGACCTCATCACCAAGGATCGTTTCGAACAGGCCTTCGCCGCCATCAACACGAATTTCACGAACGCCTTCCACACCATTTTTGGCGGTGGCACCGCGGAAATGCGCCTGACCGAACCCGACAGCTCCGGCGATGCGGGTATTGACATCGTCGCTTCGCCCCCGGGCAAGCGCCTGCAAAACGTGCTGCTGCTCTCGGGCGGAGAAAAAGCGATGACCGCGCTGGCGCTGCTGATCGCCATTTTCCGCTATCAGCCCAGTCCCTTCTGCATCCTCGACGAAGTCGATGCGCCGCTTGATGAAGCCAACGTGGGCCGCTTCACCAGACTCATCGCCGACATGAGCGCGCAAACGCAATTCATCGTCGTGACCCATAACCGCAAAACCATGGAGACCGGCAGCGTCCTTTATGGCGTCACGATGCAGGAGCCCGGCGTCTCCAAACTCGTCAGCGTGCGCTGGGAAGGCGATGCCGAGCCCACGCCCAAGCGCCGCGCAGCGACCGCAGCCTAAGGAAACTCTCATCCCTCCTCGCGGGGCGGGAAATTTTCCGCCCCGCTTTTTCTTGCTCCCCATCATTAAAAGAAGCAATGCCTTCCAGAAGGTTTTCTTCGCCCGAAAATTGACGGTGTCGCATTGACATCGGCGGACGGTGGGATAGAATGCTGAGCACTTTGTCAGGGGCGACACGGTCGTGAATCCAAGTCCGGCTACAAAAACGATACGCGAAACAAATTTCGCGGGCATCGCGCCCTTGGCGCGCGGCAAGGTCCGCGATATTTATGATTTGGGCGATCACCTGCTTCTTGTAGCCACCGACCGCCTCTCCGCCTTTGACGTGGTCATGCCCACGCCCATCCCCGACAAAGGCCGCGTCCTTACCCAACTTTCGCTCTTTTGGTTCAACCTGCTCAAAGATGTCATCCCCAACCACGTCGTAAGCACCACGGAATTCCCTGCCCCCTTCGATCAGCACGAGGATGAACTGGCCGGGCGCTCCATGGTGGTCAAGAAAACCAAACCGCTTCCGATCGAGTGCGTGGCGCGCGGCTATCTATCCGGCTCGGGCTGGAAGGAATACCAGGCCACCGGCAAAATCTGCGGCATTCCTCTGCCACCGGGCTTGCGCGAATCCGACAAGCTGCCCGAGGTAATCTTCACCCCGGCAACCAAGGCCGCCACCGGACACGACGAAAATATCTCCTTCGAGCGCGCCGCGGAAATACTGGGAAAAGGCCTGGCCGAAAAAATGCGCAACGTCACCCTGGAGATTTACCGCCGGGCCGCGGCCTACGCCGCCCCGCGCGGCATTCTGCTGGCTGACACCAAATTTGAGTTTGGGCTGCTGAACGGCGAATTGATGTGGATTGACGAAGCGCTGACGCCGGACTCCTCGCGCTTCTGGCCCGCTGCCGAGTACAAACCCGGCGGCCCGCAACCCTCTTTCGACAAGCAGTTTGTGCGTGACTACCTCGAACGGATCCGTTGGCCCAAAACGCCTCCGGGTCCCGATCTGCCCCCCGACGTGGTTGCGGCTACACGCGCGAAGTACCGGGAAGCCTATCGCATCCTGGTCGGGCGCGAGTTGGACTCGTAAGCCGGCCCCCTCGAGAAAATCACACGCGCGGAGAGTGCAGACGTGAGAGATCAACTAGAAGGTCTTGTGGGACAAATGGTCGAACGCGGCATTTTGTTCGACGAAGCCGTCGGCGAATTTGAGAAACGATTCATCAAGCGCGTTCTGGAGCGCACCAACGGCAATCAATCCCGCGCCGCGGAATTGCTGGGAATTCACCGCAACACCCTGAGCCGCAAAATGACCGAATATAAACTGGATCATCGGAGGGGCCGCGGGCGCTAGCTTAGAAGGGCGCCTTTCTTGAACAGTTTCAGGAAATTGTTACGACCTCGAAGGCAGTAGCTGAGCTTCCGCCCTCCAAATGGAAACGGCCCCGAACTTGACGTTCGGGGCCGTTTTTTCTAGCGCTGGCACTAATTGCTTACGAGGGCTTCTTGGCCGCCGGCTTCTTGGCGGCGGGCTTTTTCGCCGGGCCGGCCTTCGGCAAGTCTTCCTCGTTCACCTTGGCCTTGTCCCAGTGCAGCATGAACGCTGGGTCGGGATCGTAGGATTCCACCGTAGCGGTGAAATGCACCGGATTGCCTTTTTCGAGCTTCGCGGCTTCCGGTTGGTCGGCGGTCTTGATGACCACGCTCATGTTGGGCGTGGTGGCGGCTTCGAACTCCGCATCGCTGGTGACAAAGGCGGTCTTCAGTTCGACCGTGTCCGCCCCCGCGGTGATTTCGATGAGCTTCCCGGGAACGTCGGGAAATTCCAAGCCACACGTAGCGGTCCAGGTCAGCTTGGCTTTGTCGCCGCCACCCTTCAGGTCCGTCACCACGGTGGCGATGGTCATGTCCTTGCGTGCCGCGTCGAGGTCCGCGGAGCTGATCAGCTTGTAGCTGGCCGGACGGTCGACCGAATTGGGAGCGAGTTGCAGCAGTTCGCTCATCTCGGCGTCCGTGAGCGCGTCGCAAACCGTGCCACCCTGGTAGTTGGCAATCAGTTTTCGAATATAGCTCTTCACCGATTTGGACTGCTGCTCGCTGGCACTCTTGTTGGTTGCCGCGCGCGCATAGTACCAAAGCGCATCAAGAGGCTGCGGCGGCACAATAAGCATATAGGCCTTGCCGAGAGTGAAATTGGAGATCAGATCGTCCGGCGCGAAAGACAGAACCGCTTTGTAGGACTGTATCGCGCCCGCATAATCTTTGGCCGCCATGGCCGCGCCAGCAGCGGTTCCATTAAACAGAATAAAGGAGATTTTTTTCTCTTGGGCGAATTTGGCCGCGTCCTCGGTATCGGGCTTGGGGATCTGATCGACAACTTTCAGGGCGGCCAGAGAGGCCGCGCGAGCAGCCTTCGCGGTTTCGGCATCGGGATTCGGAATGCTGTTAAACGCCGCTGCCCGGGCGTAATGCGCGCTATAGAGATCGCCGGGGCCGATTTTGTCCCCGAGAGCGATCATCTTGTCCGCATACTCGATTGTCTTCGGATAATTCTTCTGCGCGAAATAGTTGTTGTAATACAGCGGATAAATGTAGTTGAGCAGCGCGGAATTCGGATACTTGGCGACAAAATCGTCGAGCAGCTTGATCTGGGCGGCGGGATTTTTTTCAGCGGCAGCAGCCTGGTAGGAGTTGTACTCCGCCATGGTGTATTTCTGCTGGGATCCTCCCGCCGCTGCGGCATCCTGGGCCGCGGCATTGGAGGTACACGTCAGGCCAAGCGCCGCTAGAAACAGAAGGCTTGCCATCCAACGAATTGCGTTCATTCCTCATCTCCTCGCTCAAATCTGGTAAGTAAAATTGCGTATGCCGCCCGTGGCCGAAGCCGCCGGCGAAATATTGCTGTGATTCCCCGCGAACCCCAGCGCTCTCTAGGAAACTTTTGGAATTATAGGTGCAGCCGCCGCCCAACCGCAAGACGCTCTCGAAAGAATTGAGCGGGAGCGAAGCAGCATTGCGCTTGCGAACCGCAATCCGTCACCCCGGTGCACCTCCGAGGTATTCGCACAAGCGCTGCATCCTAACGAGCTAAGATGAGTTTCGCATAAAAAGAGTAACTTGTGGGAGGAAGAATACAAATGAGCATCATAAGCGCGACAAATACAGATAAATCAACGCAAAAACCCCTGTACCGCAGCGTGGCGCTGGTGACCGGCGGCAGCCGCGGCATCGGCAGAGCCATCGCCGGACGATTGGCGAGCCTGGGAGCCGCCATCGGCTTCTGCGGCCGAGATGAACAAAAACTAAGAACTGTCGCGGAGGAATTGGAGACGTCCGGAGCCCGCGTCCTGGCGCGGCGCGCCGACGTCACTAAAGAAAGGGAAATCACCGCGTTCGTCGAGGCCGTCGAGAAACAACTCGGTGCCATTGCCATCTTGGTGAACAACGCCGGAACCGGCAGCGGCGGATTCGGCGCCGTTCAGGATAAAACCGAGGCGGAGTGGGACCAGGTGATGAACACGAATCTGAAGAGCGTGTATTTTGTTTCCCGCGCGGTGATTCCCGGCATGATCCGCGCGCGCGGCGGAGACATCGTCAACATCAGTTCACTCGCCGGGAAGAATACCTTCGCTGGTGGCGGAATTTATTGCGCTTCGAAGTGGGGCCTCCAGGGATTATCCGGCTGCATGGCCGAGGACCTGCGAGCCTACGGAATTCGCGTCAGCGTGATCTGCCCCGGAAGTGTGGCCACCGATTTTACTGGCCGCGGGCCGAAAGATCCGAACAAGGTGCTCACCGCGGAAGACGTGGCCCACGCTGTTGGCATGGTGGTGACCCAGGGGCCGCAGAGCTTCATCAGCGAGGTGCACCTGCGTCCGGTGGCCAAGCCGTAGCCTGCGCTTGCAATTGTAGCGGCCGCCGTCCGACTGCCTGCCTCAGGAGGGCGGGGGCGCCTTGCTTTGGCGCTAGAGGGGGCGCGGGTGGTGCGGGAGGCCGGTCATTTTTCCTCTTGACAATAGTCGTTTACACGATTATTATGCCTACATGAATCCCCCAAGCAAGTCCGGCTGTCCCGGTGCCATCGGCATCGAGGACCAGGTCTTCATCGCTATCCTCAAAGCCGCCGACAAGCTCTCCGGCCAGGCCGAACAATTGATGAAAGCCAGCGGCCTGACCGGCGCCCAATACAACGTCCTGCGCATCCTCCGCGGCGCCGGACCGCACGGCTTGCCCTGCAACGCGATCAGCGAACGCCTGATTTCGCGCGACCCTGACATGACCCGCCTGCTTGACCGCATGGAAAAACGAAATTTAATCAGTCGCGAGCGCCAGAAAGAGGACCGCCGCGTGGTGAAAGCGCGCATCAGCGACGAGGGACTGAAACTTCTGAAGAAGCTGGACGCACCGGTGCGGGATCTTCACAAGAACCAGTTCGCGACCCTGAGCTCCACGCGGCAAAAGGCGCTGCTGGAATTGCTCGCGGGAGTATTCGCGCAGGAGTCGGAATAGACTTCTGGCGCATCCAACAAGCATTTCTCGGGAAGCAAATCGAAAAGGAGAAAGCAACATGAAAGGGCAGTTTTTGAAGTTTGCGGCAATCGCCACCCTGGCGGCGGGAATTTCGCGGCCGGCCAGCGCGGGCACCACCACGTATCAAATCGACCCGCGGCACTCCAGCGCGGATTTCGGCGTGACTCACCTGATGATTTCCACCGTGCGCGGCGAATTCCACGGCGTAACGGGAACGGTGGTTGTGGACGATTCAAACATCGCCAATTCCAGCGTGGACGTCGCCATTGACGCCACCACCGTGAATACCCGGGAACCCGATCGCGACAAGCACCTCAAGAGCGAAGCCTTCTTCGACGTCGCAAGATATCCCACCATCACTTTTAAATCCACCAAGGTTGAAAAAAACGCTGACGGCACCCTGAGGATTACCGGCGCCCTGACCATTCGTGGCGTAACCAAGACCGCGGTGCTCACCGCGACCTCGCCGAAAAATGCCATCAAGGACCCTTGGGGCTTGCAGCGCACGGCTGTCTCGGCAACGACCAAAGTCAACCGCCAGGATTTCGGCGTGTCCTGGAATCAGAAGCTGGACGGCGGCGGCGTGGTGGTCGGCGACGACGTCAACATCACCCTGGACGTGGAAATGGTCATACCCCCGGCAGGCAAGTAATCGCGCGAGCAGCAGCGACGATTCATCAAGCAACGATGCGGGCAGGCAAGGTTCCTCCCGTAGCTTTCTGAAGGCGGCCAGCGCCTGAACCAGGAGACTTCGCCATGCACAAGCCGGCTCCAACCCAGCACCCGATTCACGATCTGCTCCGGCAGCGCTGGAGTCCCCGCGCGTTTTCCGATAAGCCCGTGCCCGCGGATGTATTGCGGAGTCTCTTTGAAGCGGCGCGTTGGGCGCCCTCCAGCAACAACGAACAGCCCTGGGCTTTTCTGGTAACCACGCGGGATGATCAGGAAAATCACGCCAAAATGTTGAGCACCCTGGTGGAATTCAACCAGGCCTGGGCCAAACACGCGCCTGTGCTGGCGATAGCCGTTTCAGAATCAGCCTTCGCAAAAACGGGAAAGCCGAATCGCAACGCGTTCTATGATACCGGTGCCGCCGTTGCCCATCTTTCCGTGGAGGCTACCTCTCGCGGGCTCTTCGTGCATCAAATGGCGGGATTCGATCCGCACAAAGCCATCGAGGTTTTTGAAATTCCCAACGGCTGGGAGCCCATCGCCGCCTTCGTCATTGGTTACCCCGGCGATCCGGAATCCTTGCCGGAGCCGCTGGGCCGGCGCGAATTGGCGCCCCGCGAGAGAAAGCCGCTGGAAAGTCTTGTGATGGGCGGTCACTGGGGCACGACAGCCTCGTTCATCCAAAAATAGTTCGCATGAGTTAATCTTTCGCAGAGGAAATATCCACCATGCACAGCACGCTCGAATTTCTGGTGCGCCACGGCTATCTGGTGCTGCTGGTGTGGGTGTTCCTCGAACAGGCCGGCTTGCCGTTGCCTTCTATCCCGCTGTTGCTGGCTGCGGGCGCGCTCGGCGGGATGAACCGCCTGAATATTGGAGTCTCGCTGTTGCTCTCCACGATCGCGGCCGTCTCCGCTGACACCATCTGGTACCAACTCGGGCGCACAAAAGGAATCAGGATTCTCCATTGGCTCTGCAAAATATCCCTGGAGCCGGACTCGTGCGTGCGCCGCACGGAAGGACTCTTTGAGAAGCAGGGCGCCAAATCGCTGCTGGTAGCCAAGTTCCTGCCCGGCTTGAACACCGTGGCCACGCCGCTGGCTGGAATTTTCCACATGAAATGGCGCCGGTTCCTGGCGTTCGATGCGCTGGGCGCCCTGCTGTGGGCCGGAACGTATCTCGGCCTCGGCTACGTCTTCAGCGGACAGATTGAAAAGATCGCCCTGAAAGCCCAGCAGTTTGGCGGCAGCTTGATGGGCGTGTTGCTCGCCGCCCTGGCTTTCTATGTCGCTTACAAATTCGTGGTCCGCCAGAAATTCCTGCGTGAACTGCGAATTTCCCGGATCAGCCCTGAAGAATTGAAGGAAAAACTCGACGCCGGTGAAATTCTCACGATTGTTGACCTGCGGCACTCCGTGGACTTCGAGGCCGACCCCGAAACCATCCCCGGCGCTTTCCGCATGGACGCCCGCGAACTCGAGGAAAAGGACGAGAGGCTTCCCCACGACCGCGAAGTCATTCTTTACTGTACTTGACCCAACGAAGCGACCAGCGCCCGTGTGGCGCTGCTGCTCCGGAACAAGGGCGTCAAGCGGATCCGCCCGCTGCAAGGCGGCCTGGACGCCTGGCGAGATCTCGGCTATCCGTTGCAAACGGTGCCGGGAAGTCCCGAAACCCAGCAATTTTCGAAAGTCTGAAGCGCAAAAGGAGAATGGAGATGGCGATTAAGGTTCAGGTAATTTTCTACAGCATGTACGGCCATATTTACAAGATGGCTCAGGCCATCGCGGATGGTGCCAGGGAGGTGCCCGGCGCGGAAGTCTCGCTCTACCAAGTTCCGGAACTTGTGCCCGACGAGGTGCTGGAGAAATACGGCGCCAAGGCTGCAAAAGCCTCCTTCGCCAGCGTCCCGATAGCTACCGTGGACCAGCTAACCGATGCCCATGCGATCATTTTTGGAACGCCGACACGCTTCGGCAACATGGCCGCCCAGATGCGCAATTTCCTGGATCAGACGGGTCCACTGTGGTTTAAGGGCGCTTTAATCGGAAAAGTGGGCAGCGTGTTCGCCTCCACGGCCACCCAGCACGGCGGCCAGGAAACCACCATCACCAGCTTTCACAGCACCTTGCTGCATCACGGCATGGTCGTCGTCGGCGTGCCCTACAACGAACCGGGCCTGCTGCAGATGGACGAGATCTCCGGCGGCACGCCATATGGCGCAACCACGCTCGCCGGCTCCGATGGTTCTCGACAGCCCACCAAAAACGAATTAAAGATCGCTCTCCATCAAGGCAAGCACGTCACCACACTCGCGGGCAAACTCTTCCGCTAATTTGTGGCAAGACGACAGCGGGCCGGGCAAGCCCGGCCTCTACAATAGGGCAACTCGCTGAGGCTTATAGGCGTGGGAGAACGATGCCGCCCTGGGCCTGATACTTGCCTTTCTTGTCCTTATAGCTGATCTCGCACTGTTCATCACTTTCAAAGAACAGTACCTGGCAGAGTCCCTCATTCGCATAGATCCGCGCGGGAAGCGGCGTGGTGTTGCTGATTTCCAGCGTCACGAAGCCTTCCCACTCTGGCTCAAACGGCGTCACGTTTACGATAATTCCGCAACGCGCATACGTGGACTTCCCCAGGCAGATCGTCAACACATTCCGCGGAATGCGGAAATATTCAATTGAGCGTGCCAGCGCAAACGAATTCGGCGGCACCAGGCAAACTTCGCCTTTGAACTCCACCAGCGACCGCGGATCGAAATTCTTGGGATCCACAATCGTCGAGTTCACATTCGTGAAGATCCGGAATTCGTCGGCCACCCGGATATCGTAGCCATACGACGACACCCCGTAGCTGATCACTCCTTCACGCACCTGCCGGTCGGTGAACGGCTCAATCATCTTGTGCTCCAGGGCCATGCGGCGAATCCAGTGGTCGGGCTTTACAGACATCAAACCTCCTGATAGAAAGCTGAGCAAGTTGGGGGCTAAAAGGTTAAAGTGTAGATGACGCGGAACTTCTTGACAACCCGGGCCTTAGCCTCTAGCATCGGGCCACGTAGACCGGGAGGCCGGTGTGATTAAGCTAGACATTGTGAATGCGGTCGTAGCCAAGACTAACATTAGCCGCACCAAAGCGGAGCAAGCAGTGGAGACCGTCTTTGAATCCCTCAAGAACTCCATGGGGCGCGGGCAGCGCATCGAACTTCGAAAGTTTGGCGTAT
This sequence comes from uncultured Acidobacteriota bacterium, assembly GCA_963781995.1. GTDB lineage: Bacteria > Acidobacteriota > Terriglobia > Acidiferrales > UBA7541 > Acidiferrum. The sequence goes on from CAWAHR010000002.1 coordinate 1,672,435, forward strand.
TCAGCGTCAAGCCGCGCAAGACCGGCATCGGGCGCAATCCCCGCACCGGCGAAGAAGTCAGTATTCCCCCGGGAAAAGCGGTGCGCTTCAAGCCTGGAAAAGAATTGCAGGGACTTGAAGATACCACCGCCAGCCCAGCCAAGTAACCAATTGTGACCTCACCGGAACCAGACCCGAGCGCTCCTTCTTTTCTGGAGGTGCCTGCCTGGCCCGCTCATCCCCCGCAAGGCACGTATTACGCCGCGGAGCAACCGCACCCTTCCACGCGTTCGCTGGTGCTCTCTTCGGGATTATTTCTGCTCACGCTGTGTACTTCGCTGATCGCCGGCACCCATTTTGCCGCGGCCTACGCGCACAATCAGGCCGCTTCCCTTGATGCCTTCGTGCAGACCTTTTACCTGGTATACCGCGATCCGGCGGCTCTGCTGGCAGGATTGCCGTTTGCGCTGACCCTGTTGGGAATTCTGCTGGCGCATGAGCTCGGACACTACTTCGCCTGCCGCCATCACCACATCCGCGCCAGCTATCCCTTTTTCATTCCCGCCCCAACGCTGATCGGAACCTTTGGCGCGTTCATCCTGATTCGCTCGCCGATTCGTTCCATGCGCGCGCTGTTTGATGTCGGCGCGTCCGGCCCTCTGGTGGGCTTTCTGGTGGCGTTGCCGGCGATGAGTTATGGCGTGTTGCACGCCAAGGTGATTCCCGCCCTGACCAGCCAGAATAATGCCGATTTGGTTTTTGGAGTGCCGATTATCCTCCGGTTGGTCACCGCGGTGTTGCAGCCCAATGCGCACGCCTCCGATCTGCTGCTGCATCCCGTGGGCCGCGCGGCTTGGGTGGGCATGTTCGCAACCGCGCTGAATCTTTTGCCGGTTGGCCAGCTCGACGGCGGACACATCGTGCGCTCTGTGAGTCCGCAACTTCACCGATGGATTTCCCTGGCGCTGCCGATGGCTCTGGTGCCGCTCGGCTATTTTCAATGGCAAGGCTGGTGGATTTGGGCGCTCATCCTCTTCGGCCTGCAATTCATCCGCATGGCCCCGATCTACGACCCCACACCGCTAGATCCCAACCGCAGATTCGCGGCCGTGGTGGCCCTTGTGGTGTTTATCGTCTGTTTCATGCCCTATCCCGTCGAAAGATTGCTGTAAAGTGGCGGCGATGCCCGCTCCAGCAAAAACCGAGTTGACCCGGAGCTTGCGGGAACGGGATTTGCTCTTGTTGTTCGTTGGCTCGGTGATCGGCTCGGGCATCTTTCTCACTCCTGGATTGATTCAAAGACAAGTGGGCGGCTCGGTGGGCTGGTCGCTGATGGTGTGGCTGCTGGGCGGCGTGTTGTCGCTGCTGGGCGCGCTGACCTACGCGGAATTGGCAGCGGCGAATCCCGAGGCGGGCGGATTGTACTGCTATATCCGCGACGGATTTGGAAGGCTGCCGGCGTTCTTATATGGCTGGTGTCTATTTCTGGTGATTGCCAGCGCCACGATAGCCGCCCTGGCGCACGCATTCACAACCTATTTGCGGGAAATTGTTCCGCTCTCGTCGGGCGCGGCTTCGCTGGTGACCATTCTGATGATTGCCGTGGTTACCGCCGTGAATGTCTTGGGCACACGCAAGAGTTCCAATGTGCAAAACGTCACCACGTTGATCAAAGTGGGGCTTATTGTGGTCCTCGGCAGCGTCCTGCTGATATTGGGTTTCGCAAAAGGCAACCACGCCGGAGAATTTCCCGCTGCGCTCGGAACATCGCAAACCGGCTACGCGCTTTTTTCTGGCCTCGGTTTTGCCATGATCACCGTTCTGTGGGCGTATGAAGGCTGGCAGTTCGGAACCTATAGCGCCGGCGAAGTGCTGAATCCGCAGCGATGCTTCCCGCGAACATTTCTATTCGGGTCGTTGATATTGATTGGCTTGTACCTCTTCGCCGTGGTGGCCTACTTGGTGGCGCTGGGCCCGGCCCAGGCCGCGGCGAGCGACGCCATTGCGGCCACGGCAGTTCGCGCGGTCCTTGGACCCAGTGCGGGAAAGCTGGTGGCCGCCACAATTTTGATTTCCACGTTCAGCTCCACCAACAGCGTAATGCTAACTGCGCCGCGGGTTTTCTTTGCCATGGCCAACGACAATCTGTTTTTCAAAAAACTTGCCGAAGTGGATCCCCGATTCGGCACCCCGGCCGCGGCGATTCTGGCACTGGGATTGTGGTCTTGCGTGCTGGCTTCGACGGCGGGCTTTGCAAAATTAGCGGGCGGCGCGATTTTCATTGGATGGATTTTCTACGGGCTGGGGGCGGCAAGCATTTTCCCCATTCGCCGCGCAAGTGCGGGAAAGCCGATACCCTATCGCGTGCCGGGGTATCCGTTTACGCCGCTCCTGTTTGTGCTGGCCGCGCTGGCGATCGTCGGCAATGCCATCTACGCGGCGATAAGAGATCCGCGCGAGTTCACCTACCTGCTGGTGGCGATTGTCCTCATGCTCCTCGGCTTGCCGGGCTATTTCTTCTGGAGCCGCCGCACGCCCATGTAGCGACGGCCTTCAGAGACCGTCCGTCCTCTTCAGCCCCTGATACCCGCTCCGCCCATCGCGGCAGGCGACCCCGCGAATGCAATCTCCTCGGTTCCCGCAATCAGAGCAGCGACAGCGGGTCCATGTCCACAAGCACCGCCGTCTGCGGAATCTCGTTGGCGTCGCAGAAGAAGAGCGCGCCGCTGAGAAGTCTGGTGATGACGGAACGCTTGGGTGATTTCAGCAAGAACTGGAAGCGATGCTCTTTTTTCAACCGCGCGAGCGGCGCGGAGGCCGGCCCGAGAATGCGGATGCCTTTTCCATCCGAAGGCGAAAAATAGTCGGAGAGCCGGCGGGACCAGCGGATCGCATTTTCGAGATTGGTGTCGCGCACAATCACGTTGGCCAGCGACGTGAACGGGGGATACGCCATCATCCGACGGAAATGCAGCTCGCGCTCATAGAACGAAAAATAGTCCTGGCGCACGGCATCCTGGATCGCATAGTGCTCTGGGTAGTAAGTCTGGATAAGCACCCGGCCGGGCAACTCACCGCGCCCGGCGCGGCCGGCCACCTGCGTGAGCAGCTGAAACGTCCGCTCGGCGGCACGAAAGTCGGGAAGGCTGAGCGAAGAGTCAGCGGAGATGACACCGACGAGGGTGACCCGCTGGAAGTCGTGGCCCTTGGCCAGCATTTGCGTGCCGACAAGAATATCCAGTGCGCCGCTGGCAAAAGCTCCGAGCGTTTCCTGATACTGCTGCTTGGTCCGCACCGTGTCGCGGTCGAGTCGCGCGATGCGGGCGCCGGGAAACTCCTTTCGCAATCGCTCTTCCAGATGCTCGGAGCCTTCGCCAAAAAAATAGACATACTTGGAATCGCACTTCGGGCAAGTCTTGGGGACCGGCTGAATAAACCCGCAGTAGTGGCATTCCAGGCGGTTGCGGCTCTTGTGATAGGTCATCGAGATGCTGCAATTCGCGCATTGCACGGAAGCGCCGCAGCTACGGCACAGCACCGACCAGGAATAGCCCCGGCGATTGATGAGGATCAGCGCCTGGGTGTTGAACGACAGGCATTCGGCGATGCCGTCGTGCAAACTTTTCGAAATAGGGCTGGTCTGGTGCGTTTGCTGGAATTCCGTGCGCAGATCGACGATCTCCACGGCCGCAAGAGAGCGATTTTCCACCCGCGAGGCCATCGTCAGCAGTTCGTACTTGCCGCCGACCGCGTGGTGATAGGTCTCCAGCGCCGGAGTCGCCGAGCCGAGCAACGCAACCGCGTTTTCGAGTTTCGCCCGCACGATGGCAACGTCTCGCCCGTGATATCTTGGCGTCTCCTCCTGCTTAAAGCTGTTTTCCTGCTCTTCATCCACGATCACCAGGCCCAGATTTTCCAGCGGCGCGAAAACCGCCGAGCGCGTGCCCACCACCACGCGCGCCTGCCCGTTGCGCACCCGCCACCATTCGCGGGCGCGCTCCACATCACTGAGCGCCGAGTGCAGAACGGCGACGCCTTCGAAATGCGCGCCAAACCAGGCGCGGCACTGCCGGCCGATCCACAGCGTGAGCGCGATTTCAGGCACCAGGATGATGGCGGTCCTACCCCGCGCTAATGCATCCTGCACGCTGCGGAGATAAACTTCGGTCTTGCCGCTGCCGGTCACGCCGTGAATTAACTGCACACCGAATTCGCCAAGTTCGAAGCGCGCCCGGATGGCAGTGAAAGCCCGCTCCTGCGAATCGTTCAGCGAGTGCGCGGGCGGCGAATAGCCAACGTCGAAAGGGTCGTCCGCCGGATCGATGGCCTCTTCCCAACTCTCCAATAGCGCGTCGCGCAACATGCGCTCAATGAGCGCGCGCGATACGCCGGCAAGTTTCAGCAATTGCGGAAGGGGCAGCGGTCCGCGTTCGGTTTCCAGCAGCGCGCGGATGCGCTCCTCTTTTTCGGCCAACGGTTTTTCCGCCGCGGCTTCCCTGCTCTTCCAGGCAATCACGTTATGCACTTTGCGTTTGCGGCCCTGCACGGTTTCCTGAATTTGTAAGTACCCGCGCCGCTGCAACCTCTGGAGAGCCTCAAGCTCGATGCCCAGCTTTGAGGGAGAAGCGAATTGCAGCGCCCCTTTTTTCTCCCGGAGTCTTTGCAGGAATTCCGCTTCGCGCCCCGACAGGTCGCTGAGAAATCTCCCCTGCTGCAAATCGATGGCGAGAGCCTTGCCTGCCTCCGTCAATACCACGTGACGCCGCGCGGTCAGTTCGGTGACGGGAGGCAGCATCGCCCGGAAAACCTCGCCAATCGGCGCCAGATAATAGCCGGCGATCCACAAAGCAAGCTCGATAAGCTTCGGCGTGAGGGCAGGAACGAGGTCCAACACCTTGGCCACGTCGCGGATTTTGGCATCCACAGGCGGAGCATCGGCAAAATCCACGACCACGCCTACGAGAGATTTCTTTCGAAAGGGCACCAGAACGCGCGACCCGGCCTGCACCTGGGCACGCAGACCCTCAGGAATGGCATAGGTGAAGGTGTTGCGGAGCGGAACCGGAAGCGCGACGTTGCAGTAGCCTGTGGACATGCCGTCGCTAGTGTAGCAGCAGCGCGCCGAGCGCAAAAAATTGCTCAATTCCAAAAAATGTCAACGGCTGATCAGGATGATGCCCGCAAAGATGGCGGCGATGCCCAGCCACTGCGAGCGCGAAACGGATTCGCGGAGCAATAGCGCGGCCAGCGCCACGGTGACCGCGCCATAAAGCGATGCCAGCACACTCACCACGGAAGTCTGCTCGTGCTGCATCCCATAATTATTGAAAACGTACGCGCTGGTATCGAGCAGGCCCACTCCAAAAATCCACGGCGTGTCTCGCGGCGCAGGCGCGGCCATCGATTGACGAAACGCCAGCATCACCATCGCGGTGGCCACAACGCTCGTGAGCCGGATGATCCACACCGAAGGCGAGCTGCCCAACAACGGCACGACTTTCACCCCGAGCAGCCAGAACATGATGCCGAATCCCACAGCAGCAAAGATCGCCCAACCAACGCCCAAGCTCTTTTTTGTGGGCTGCTTCTGCGGATCAATCAAATTCGCGTCGTCGGGCACTTTCTCGCCGCGGGCCACCATCACCACCCCGCCAATGGCCAACACCAGTCCAAACAACCGCATCGGCGTAAGCCGCTCGCCCGTAAACGCCGAAAGCAGCATGGTCAGCACCGGGTAGCACGCGGAAATCGGTGCCACCACCGACAGCTTGCCGATTTCAAACGAACGATACAGTGCCAGCGTCGAAGATGTGTTCAGCACTCCTGCGAGAATGCCCCACGCCCACGGCTGCCGGCCCGAGCCATCAAACAGATGCCCCCAGCCCCCGAGCGGCCTCATCACCAGCGTCAGCAGCAAGAACCCGCACGCCTGCATGTACAACATGGTGCGAAACGTCCCGATCCTCCGCGTTGCAAATCGCGCGAAGAGATCCGCGGACCCCCAGCACAGCGCGGTAGCCAGGCCAAGAAGAATTCCCATAACAAATTTTCAGGACTTGGACTTCTTAGGCAACTGCAGGCCAAGTTCGGCCATGACTTTCTGCAAATCTTTCCACACGTCCGCCTTGGCGGGCGGATTCCGCAACAAATAGGCCGGGTGATACGTGGCCATCAGCTTGTGCCCGCGCCACTCCAGCCATTCGCCCCGGAACTGCGAGATGCCCCGCGTGGTATTGAGAATGGTTTTCGCGGCGGTAGCGCCCAAACACACAATCACTTTGGGATGAATCGCGTCAATCTGCCGCATCAGATACGGCGAGCAGCTGGACACCTCATCCGGCTCCGGCGCGCGATTCTCCGGCGGCCGGCATTTCACGACATTGCAAATGTAAACGTCCTTGCGCTGCAAACCCATGGCTTCAATCATTTGTGTCAGCAGTTTTCCCGCGCGGCCCACAAACGGCAGCCCCTGCATATCTTCATCCGCTCCGGGACCTTCCCCGACAAAAACAAGTTCCGCCTTAGGACTCCCATCGCCGAACACAATTTTGTTGCGTCCCTTGTGCAGCTTGCAGCGCGTGCATTCGCCCAGGTCCTCGCGAATCTTGAACACCGAGTCGTCTTTCACTTTATCAACGGCCTCGAAAAGCGACGGACCAGCAGGCGGCACGACCAGCGGAGCATGCGCGGCCGGTGCGGCTTGAGCTGGTACAGCCTTCGTCGCGAACTTGGGCAAGTAGCTCTCCTCGGGAACGGGGATGCGCAGCGGCGCGGCAACACTAGCTGCCTGAGCGGTGGCACCCAAAGCACTCAGGCCGCGATGGGTGTAAAACAAACGGATGCCGAGGTCCTCATAGTAGCGGAGGCGGTCTTCGATTTTCTGTTGCACTGACGGAACAAAGCGTTCGGGCATGATCGATTCAGTCGCCGGCGCGATGCGCCGCGGGTTTGCTCCGCAAAACGCCGCGCAACCGCAGCACTTCGTCGAGAATCCGCTGGGCTACTTCCGCCTTGGTCAATTTCGGCAAGGGTAGATCGCGGGCGTCGCGGGAAAACAACGTTACGATATTGGTGTCCCCATCAAAACCCGCGCCCTCGGCGGTAACGTCGTTGCCGACAATCAGGTCGGCATTCTTTTGGGTCAACTTCCGGCGCGCGTTTTCCGCCACATTCTCCGTCTCCGCCGCAAAGCCCACCACCAGCCGGTCGCCCTTCTCTTTCGCAACCGTCGCAAGAATATCCGGATTCGCCTCCAGCCGTATCGTCAGCGGCTCTTTGCTGCGCTTGATCTTCGCCGAAGCCACTTCAGCCGGCCGGTAGTCCGCAACCGCCGCCGCGAAAATCGCGACGCTCGCCGCCGAAAATCGCGCTTGCACCACATGCAGCATCTCTTTCGCCGTCCGCACGTCCACGCGCTCCACGCCTTCCGGAGTCTCCAGCGCCGTCGGGCCGGAGATCAAAACAACTTTCGCGCCCCGCCGCGCCGCAGCCTCGGCCACCGAGTAGCCCATCTTCCCCGAAGACCGATTGCTAATAAACCGGACGGGATCAAGGTCCTCGCAAGTGGGCCCGGCAGTGACCAGCACCGTCTCCCCCGCGAAATCCTGCTGCGCCTGCGCAACCGCGTGCACCGCTTTGAGGATTTCTTCCTGCGCCGCCAGCCGCCCCGGCCCGGTCATCCCGCAAGCAAGATACCCTTCCCCTGGTTCCACAATCCGCACCCCGCGCTTCCGCAGCGCCGCAAGGTTTTCCTGGGTCGCGGGATGCTGCCACATGTTCACGTTCATGGCCGGCGCGAGAATCACCGGTGCCGTCGAAGCCAAATACAAGGTGGAAAGAAAATCGTCCGCCAGCCCGCGCGCAAACTTGGCCAGCGCATCCGCGGTGGCCGGAGCCACCAGCAGCAAATCGGTCCGCTGCGCAATCGCAATGTGTTCGATCGCGGATTCCAGATTAGCGTCGCCGGTATCCGCTCCCGGGAAAAGATCGGTAATCACTTTTTGTCCGCTGAGCGCGGCAAAGGTAAGCGGCGTAATGAATTCTCGCGCGGCGCGCGTCATCACCACTTGAACGGAATGCCCCTCGGTCTGCAGGCGGCGCACGAGTTCCGCGGACTTATAAGCCGCAACTCCGCCGGTAACGCCGAGGGTGATGCGCATGGAGACCTCGCGGGGGCGCTACTTGCGCCGCTTCGCGTTCTCCCTTTCCTCTTCAGTCGGAAAGGCTTCCGTGAAGTCGTACTCGATCAATCCGTGGTTGACTTCATCGCACGCAATGCGCGTGGCCTTCTGGGTGCGCGGGTTCTCCAGCATCGGCGGGGCGCCAGCCATAATTTGACGGGCGCGACGCGCTGCCAGGACAACATACGCAAACTGGCTCTCGGGAGCTTTGGTTTGCACGGTCATGAGTCTCTTACCCTCCAAACGATGCCAGAACTTGGTTCACGACCCCGCGCCGCCGGAGACTCGAGCAGCGCAGCGCCATCACAATGGCCTGGGCTTCTCTTCCCGCGCGTTCCACGTCGTCGTTCACCACACAAAAGTCATAAAACTTTTCGCTCGCGATAATTTCGCCTTTGGCTTTTGCCAGCCGCCGGGCGATTTCCTCGTCCGCGTCCATGCCCCGGTTGCGTAAACGCCGTCCGAGTTCCTGGCGCGAGGGAGGAAGTATAAAGATTGCCACCGACTCCGGCAACTTTTCCTTCACTTGCGCGGCGCCCTGAACATCGATCTCCAATACTAGGTCAAGACCCCGGACCCGGGATTCCTCGAGCCACTTCTTCGGTGTGCCATAGGAGTGTTTGCCGAAAACGCGTGCGTATTCGAGAAACTCCCCCCGGGCGACCATGGACTCGAACTGCTCCGACGTGACGAAATCATAACATTTTCCGGTCGCCTCAGTCGCCCGCCGTGGCCGGGTGGTACATGACACCGAGGGCATCGTCCCCGGCAGCTCCAGAATCTTCTGCACCAGCGTGGATTTGCCTGAGCCGGACGGCCCGGAAACGATCAGCACCATCGGCGAAACCTTCGTGATCTCACTCATTCGATGTTTTGCACCTGTTCGCGCAATTTTTCGATTTCCGACTTGATCTCCAGCGCCAGGCTGGTGATCGAGAGCGCTTCGCTCTCCACTCCCGGCGTTTTCGAAAGCATGGTATTGGCTTCGCGGTGCATTTCCTGCAGCAGGAAATCCAGCTTCTTACCCAGCTCGCCCGCCCCATCCAGCAGCTTGCCGAATTGCTGCAGGTGGCTCCTCAAGCGATCGAGCTCCTCGCTGATGTCGCTGCGCTCCGCCAGCAGCGCCGCTTCCTGCGCCAGCCGCCCGGAATCCACCGGCGTGCCGTTCAAAAGTTCCTTGAGCCGCGATTCCAGCCGCCGTGCAAATGCCGGCCTCAGCGTCTCCACCAGTCCGCGGACTTTTTCCGCTTGTTCCGCAATGCGCGCCAGCCGCGAACGAAGCTCTTCCGTCAGGTGGCGTCCCTCGGTGCGCCGCATTTCATCCATCCTCGAAAGCGCATCAGCCAGATGCGACTCCAGCACATTGCCCAGGGCTTCCTGCTCTTCCTCGGTGTCCGGCAGCGCCGGCGCCAGGCCGCCAATCACTCCTGGCAAGCGCAGCAGCGAGACGATATCCAGTTCGTCCTTCGCGCCGGTCTGATGGCGCAGCTCATCCGCGGCGTGCAGATACGCTTGCAGCAGCGCACGATTCACGTGCACCGGCGCAGCTTCCCCCGGTTCGACGCTGATGTGAATTTCCACGTGCCCGCGATGAATGCGACTTTTCACCGCTTGCCGCAACCGGAGCTCGTAAGGCTCCAGCGATTCCGGCATGCGCAGCTTGATGTCCAGAAATCGGTGATTGACGCTCTTCACGCTCAGACGAATCGCCCACCCGGCGTGTTCACCGCGCACCATGGCATATCCGGTCATCGAGCGGCATTCGAGTTTCGCGGGAATTTCCTGGCGTGGGTCAGTTCCGGTTTTTGGCGTCATGAGGGCTTGCTCGATTTCATGGGTTCGGTGGAGGGCGTGCCCGCCGCGGTTATTGCATCCTGGTCCGCAAACTGCAAATCGTGCAATCGCGCGTAGCTGCCGCCCTTCGCCAGCAATTCCGCATGCGTGCCGCTCTCGCGAATCTGCCCATCCTCCAGCACAAGAATCTTATCGGCTTTGCGGATAGTTCCCAAGCGATGGGCAATCACAAACGTGGTGCGGCCGACCATCAGATTGCCGAGCGCCTTCTGCACGTAGAGTTCGGATTCGGAATCGAGTTCAGAAGTGGCTTCGTCCAGGATGAGAATCGGAGAATCTTTCAGAATCGCGCGGGCAATGGCGATGCGTTGCCGCTGGCCGCCGCTCAAGCGAGTGCCGCGCTCGCCGATAATCGTGTCGTATCCCTGTGGGAGCGCCTGAATGAAATCGTGCGCCAGCGCAGCCTGCGCTGCCTGCAGTACTCGCTCGCGGCTGACGTTGCTCTGGCCGTAGCAGATGTTATTCCACACCGTGTCGTAGAAAAGTATGTTCTCCTGCGTGACCATGGCAATCTGCCCGCGCAACGAACGCAGCGTCACCGTGCGGATATCCTGGCCGTCAACGCGAACCGCTCCGGACGTCACCTCGTAAAAGCGAGGAATGAGGTTCACCAGGGTGGTTTTTCCCGCGCCGCTGGAGCCCACGAACGCAACCAGTTCCCCCTTGTGCGCGGTGAAGCCAATGTCCCGCAGCACCGGCGCGGCATCGTAGGAAAAACTCACATTTTCAAATTTGATTTCCCGCGAGAAGGCCGGCAATTCGATCGCGTTGGGCGCGTCACGTTCCTCTTCCTTCATGTCCAGATAGGCGAACACCTGCGTGGTAGCCCCCTGGGCCTGCTGAAACTGCTGGTAAACCGCCCCCATGCGCTTCACGGGCTCGTAGGACTTGAACAGCGCGTAGACGAATGTAAAAAACAGTCCGATGGTCAACTGCTCGTGGCGGATTTTATCGCGCGCATAGAGTAACAGCAGCGAGATAACCACCGGCAGCAGCAAATCCATCAGCGGAGAGCTGACCACCTGGGTGCGCACCCAGCGCATCGTCTCCCGCAGCAAGCGACGCGCCGCCGCATGAAATTTGCCGATTTCGAAATCCTCCATGCCGAACGCCTTCACCACCCGGTTGCCCGTTACGGTTTCCTGCAGGATCTGATTCAATTCCCCAAGCTTGTTCTGGCTGCTTTCCACGGAATGCCGGATCCGCCGCCCCAATTTGCCGATGGGCCACACTACCAACGGCAGAAAAATCCCGCAGCCCAGGGTCATTCGCCAATCCACATAAAAGAGCACCGAGAGGAAGGCAAAAAACGAAAACGTCTGGCGAAAAACCTCCGCCAGATATTCGGAAAGCGCGGGTCGCGCGCGTTCCACATCGTTGATGACCGCGGACATGATCCGCCCGGTGGGCTGTTCCTTGAAGAATCCGACCGGCTGGCGAATGATTTTTGCGTACAACGCGTTTCGCAGATCCGTCAGCGCGCGCAGCCCCACGAACTGCACCAGGGTGCTGCCGCCGAATTCCGCCAGCGACTTGACGACAAACACCACCACCAGCGAGATGGATACCACTGTCCAGACGTTGTGAATGCTGTGCGGGAAAAAGTGGTTTAGGTAAACGGTCGGCCCGTGGGGGATACTGAACAACTGTACGTTGGAATCCGGCGCCGCTGGATTCAGCACCCGGTCTATGATCGGCTTGATCATCAACCCAATCACCGCTTCGGCGACGCCCACCACCAGCAGGAGCCCCACGCCCAGGCCCATCGAAAAGCGATACGGCGCGGCATAGCTCAGCAGACGTTTCAGTTGTGGCGACAGAAAAGGACCCACTCCCCTGCTCCTGGCGTGACCCGGAACACCCACTAGGTACGCTATGCGGCAGCACGCAGCGTGTCAAGTTTTCGGGGGCGACAGCGTGCAAGCTTCTGGACCGTGCGTCAGTACGAAGAGGTCAACGGAGGAATTCGGGCAGTCTAGCAAGCTCCTGGGGCCCGGTGGTATAGCCTCGGTTATCAACTCATTTGTGTATAATATTGCCGCGCTAACAAATGCATTTACGAACTCGCCGGGAATGTCCATGCACAAGCCAAAAACACTTGGAGATTTTCCACAATTCAGTGTCGCCGCCGTGCGTCGCGGGGAGACCTCGCCTCAGGGATATACAAATTTCGAACTTGATGGGAAATTTGACAGGATCGTTGGGCAGATTGACTCGCACTGGTTCTGGCTTTTGTTCGGGGAGAAGGACTGCCTCTGCGCAACTCTGCTCTCACTGGATAAGGACACACGGGCCGCCACCCTGACATGCACACTCGAGGATGAGCCGGAGGTCGTTGGTCAGAGTATCGCTTATCTCAGTCCCTACTGGCAGGCCTATCATGTCTGGATGGTTCTGGACCCGAATTGGGGTTGGGAAAAAAAGAGATTCCAGGGGGCTGACGCACTTCGTGAACAATACGTCGCGGGCGAAACTTCAATCGTGGATGGCCGCGAGGTGAGAGTCTGGACAAAGCTAGAGCTTGTGGGTGGAAGAGAGGGTGCGAGTCGGTACTATCCCGCAGATAACCAGACTTTGCCCGCCAGCACTGAGAAGCAATTAGTCCACGGAGCTTGGGGGCACGAACACTGTGACTTGTGCAAATCGCACATCGACGCCGGGGAGTTTGGGTATTGCGATCCTGGAGGATATTGGATGTGTGAGAACTGTTATGAGAGATTCGTCCGGCCCCACGATCTTTCCTTCGTGGACGGACTCTGACATGTATGCGTGGTCTTTAGAATTTGAGTAAAAACCAGGAGCCGGTGACTTCGGCGGCTAAAGTTGGATTGAGTTTGTTCTTTTTCGGTGCCCAAAAAAGATCGTTTTCACAGCCACGCCTCGACCGCGAGGAATCCGACAACTACTTATCAATGTCGCGATGGGTGACGCGGGTGGCGAAGCGTTTTTTTTCGAGGGATTTCTTCAGCCACTCGGCCATCATTACCGAGCGATGCTTCCCGCCAGTACAGCCGAACGCGATGGTCAGGTAGCTTTTGCCTTCATCAATATAGTGGGGAATCAGATAGGTGAGCAGGCCCTGCATGCGGCGCAGAAATTCCCCCGTCTGCGGAAACGATTCGATGTACCGGCGGACTTTCTGATCCTTGCCGGTAAACTGCCGCAGCTTGGGCACAAAAAAAGGGTTGGGCAGAAAGCGCACATCGAACATCAGGTCGGCATCCGTTGGCACGCCGTACTTGTAGCCGAAACTCACCAGCGAAACCAGCAGCGGGCGCTTGCTTTCCGAGCGGAAGCGCTCGCCCACAAAATGCCGCAACTCGTGCACGTTGAATTGCGAAGTATCAATCACCACGTCCGCCAGCTTGCGGATCGGCTCCATCAGCGCCCGCTCGTGCTCCAGGCTTTCGCGCACCGGAAAATTGCGCCCCAGCGGGTGCGGGCGGCGCGTTTCGCTATAGCGGCGCAGCAGCGCATCCTCATGCGCTTCGATGAACACCAGGATTACGGGATACTCGTTGCGCATATGGCGCAGCAAGCCGGGCAACTTCTCCAGTTGCAGCCCCTCACGGGCATCCACCAGCAGCGCGGCGCGTGCGAAATCACCCTCCCCGGCGGCGTGCAACTCCGCAAAAATCGGGATCAGCTCCACGGGAAGATTGTCCACGCAGTAGTAGCCCATGTCCTCAAACGCTTTCAGGACCGTGCTTTTCCCGGAGCCCGAAAGCCCGGTGAGGATGACCAATTGCCGGCCGGCGGCTTGCCGTTTTCCGGGTGTGCGGGGTTGGCGTGCGGGGCGCTTCACGGCTGTGAAGCCCTAGCCTTTGACCCGGCGCTGGTGGGTGCTGGGAATGCGCATGTCTTCGCGATACTTCGCCACCGTGCGCCGCGTCACCTGGATGCCGGTCTCTTCCAGTTTCTTGGCGATCTGATCGTCGGTCAGCGGCTTGGTGGGGTTTTCCTCGTCGATCATTTTCTTAACCAGCCGTTTGAGCGTGAGCAGCGACATCCCGCCGCCCTCCGGCCCGTTCACGGCTTCGCTGAAAAACGACCGCAATTCAATCACGCCCTGGGGCGTGTGCGCATATTTGTTGGCCACCGCCCGGCTGACCGTCGAAGGATGCACGCCAACCTCTTCGGCGACCTCCTTGATCATCATCGGCTTCAGCTCGTCCTGGCCCTTGTCCAAAAACTCTGGCTGCCGCGCAATGATGGACTGGCACACCCGCAAAATCGTGTGCTTCCGCTGCTCGATGTTCTTCATCAATTGGATCGCGGCGGTAAAGCGCTCCTTCACATAATTGCGCACTTCCTTATCGGCGGCATCGCGGACCAGCAGCCGGCGGTAGGTGGGGCTCAGCCGAAGCTGCGGCATGTCGTCTTCGTTCAGAAAAACCTGCCACGCATCATCCACTTTGCGGAAGTATACGTCCGGCTCGACCAGGCGAGGCTCGGTCTTGTTGTACCGCAGCCCAGGCCGCGGATCGAGCTTCTTGATGGTGTCAATCGAGTGCTTGACGATGTCCGTCGGGCGGTTCAGCGCCCGCGCAATCTCTTTCAACTGGTTGGATTGCACTTGCTTCAGGTAATCCGAAACGATCTGCTGCGCCAAAGTGTTCTGCGGATCAAACGCCTTGAGCTGCAGCAGCAGGCACTCTCGCAGATCGCGCGCTCCAACGCCGATCGGATCAAAATCCTGCACCACCGCAATGGCATCCTCGATGTCATCCTGCGAATACTTGCCATCCTGCGCCAACTCTTCCACCGAAGCGGTCAGATACCCGTTCTCATCTAGATTCCCAATGATGTTTTCCACGATATCGCTCACCGCATCGGAACAAATCGTGACGCTAAGTTGCCAGTTCAAGTGGTCGGTCAACCCGGCGGGAGAAGATAAAAACTTTTCGAACGATGGCCGCTCGCTGACTTCGCGCTCCTGGGACTTCCCCCCGTCTCCCCCTGTGTCCAGATACTGGTTGAAAAAGCTCCCCACATCGAATTCATCAAACGGATTGGCTTCCGGCTTCTCCGGAACCTTCTCGGTTTCCGCCTTAAGAAAAGTCTCGTCGCTGTAGTTGTCGCTGACCGTAGGCTCTTCGGAAAGCTCCTCCAGCACCGGATTCGCAATCATCTCCTGGTTGATCATTTCCCGGAGTTCCAGGCGATTCAGGGCCAGCACGCTGACCATCTGCACCAGCCCGGGCGTCAGGATCTGCTTCTGCGTCACCTTGAGGTTAAGTTTGAGTCCTTGCCAGGCCATAAGGTTCTTGCTCGATCCCTAGAATAAACCTAATTCAAGCGGAAGCTGTCCCCCAGGTACACCCGGCGGACTTCCGGATCCTCGCTCAACTCGTGAGGAGTGCCCTTCTTCATGATTTTCCCATGATTCACGATATACGCACGGTCGGTGACATTGAGAGTTTCCCGCACGTTGTGGTCGGTGATCAGGATGCCAATTCCCGAACGGCTAAGCCCCCGGATCAGGTCCTGGAGGTCCTTGACCGTCAGTGGGTCGATCCCCGAAAAAGGCTCGTCCAGCAGGATGAACGACGGCTCCAGAGTCAGCGATCGCGCGATTTCCAGCCGCCGCCGCTCTCCGCCGGAGAGCATATATGCCTTGCTATGCCGCACCGTCTCCAGCCCCATCTGGGTTAGCAGGTCTTCCAGGCGGTCCCGCTGTTGCTCGGGGGTCAGCGGCAGGGTTTCCAAAATGGCCAAAAGATTGTCTTCGGTGCTGAGTTGCCGGAATACCGAGGGTTCCTGCGGCAGGTAGCTGATCCCGCTGCGTGCCCGTTGAAACATTGGCAGGTCGGTGATCTCTTCTTCGTTCAGCAGCACCCGGCCGGAATCAGGCCGCGCCAGGCCGACAATCATGTAGAAAGTAGTGGTCTTCCCGGCGCCATTCGGCCCCAACAGGCCAACCACTTCGCCCTGAGCAATTTCCAACTCAACGTTGTCAACGACTTTGCGTCCCCGGTAAGACTTACTTAAATCGACGCCATGGAGTGTGGGCATTCCGCATCACGCGGGATCGCTGGGCGGTCCCTCTATCTTTGGACTCGATGCCGGGTAAGGGTACGCAGGCCATTTCCCGAATCCACGATGATCGTATCATCCGCTCTATAGAAGGTCAATTCACGCCCGGTCGTTGTGCCCTCGGCGGGGTCAAAAAGCGTGGGCGTTCCTCCGGTTAAAACGAATTTTTCATCCGCGGCGGTGTACACGCCCTGCTCCGCGGTGCCCCGGCGGTCTCCCTGTTCGACCACCACACCCCCCGTGCCGACGGCCCGGCTGATTTCCGAGGTCCCCCCGCTGCCTTGTTGGCTCGATCCGGAACGTTTGAAATACATTTCCAGTTGCGGCGAGCGCATCTGCTGGTCTGCGGATTGCACATACACATCTTTTTCCAGATGCGCCCGGTCTTCCGCATCCCAATAAGTCAGCAAACCCGACGCGATATGCCATGCCGGCGTCGCCACGGCGCTGCCACCGGGCGGAGGAGTCTGCGGAAACACTCCACGAACGTGCCCCGCCGCGTTCAGCACCCGGGTATCGCGCAGCAGTTCAATCGAATCGGCCTCCAATACCGACGGTCCCTGCCACAACCGGGCATGGCCTGTGTAAACCGCGCGCCCACTCTTCGAATTCGCACGCATGTGGTCAGCGGAAAGATTCGCCGGCGCGGGACTCATCTGCAGCGACCCAGGCTTCGAAGAGAAGTCCGTGGAGCGCACCGGCCCCTCGGCTTCGATATCCCCGCTCGCTTGCAGGAAAGCAATTTTCGGCGCGTGAGTTTCGCTGCTGGCGTCGCGCACCACGGCTTGGCCGGTCAGCACCGTGGTTTGCGCGCCGTGCGCAAAGACCGCCTGCTGGGCTGTAGCGTTGCGATCCGCGTCTTGCAGCCGCACGTTGCCTTTCAGCG
Source organism: uncultured Acidobacteriota bacterium (assembly GCA_963781995.1). GTDB lineage: Bacteria > Acidobacteriota > Terriglobia > Acidiferrales > UBA7541 > Acidiferrum. The sequence continues at coordinate 1,689,370 of CAWAHR010000002.1, forward strand.
TAATCTGCGACCAGTCGCCTGCAGGCGAAAGCTGCGCCACCCCCGTGGACGCCGTGGCCGTCTGCACCGCCCGCCCCGGCGCCTCCCTCTGCGATTGCACCGCGCCACTGGCGTTCAAAAGTTGCGCTCTGCCCTGGGCCCCAAACTCCAGCGCCAGCTTGTCCGCGGAAAGTCTGGATTTTACGGCCCCCACATCGAGCCATTCCATCGCCCCGCGCTCCAGCGTTTCCGCATGTTGCACCCGGTTGGCTTCGCCGGGCTTGCCGCCCGAAAAAGCAAGCTGCAACGCGTTCGTCGTCAAGCTGCGTGCCAGCCCGGTCTTTGGATCCCGGGTGTCCACACGCACGTTGCCATGCAGCGTCAGCAGCTTGGCCTGGTTGACCTGCGGCCACATCTGCATTTCGCCGCGCCCGGCTTGCAGATTCCCGCGGGGAGACCTTCCCTCCACCTGGCCTTCCGCCACCACGCTGGTCGTCCATCCCTGCGGAGCAAGCTGCGCCGTCAGCATTTCCGCTTGCAACATCGAATCTCCTTTGGCGCCATGAGCCCGCAACTCCGGCCGCTGATTCAGCGAGCCCCGCGTGGCGATCAGCGTTTGGGCGCGAAACTCCGCGTCCATCCTCAGCGTAAATTCGCCCGCCGTCAGTTGCTGAGTGGAAGTCAACGCGGTTGCCGGGCCAAACAGCTCCACGACACGCGACGTTTTATCGATTTCCATGCAGCTGCCCCGCAATTCCACCTGCGTTGCGGGTGTTGCGCCCTTCTTTGCCGGAGCTACGCTGGGGGGCTGAATCATCATGTGCACGTCGCGGATCAGCCGCAGATGGCCGGCCTCGGATTGGTATTCCGCGCCGATCCCGTCGCCCTTGCCGCTGGGAAAAGTAAACTTCACCGGCTGCACCGTCTGCGCCAGCCCGGTCGCGCGTTCGAACGTCACCCCGCTGGTGTCAATGTGGATGATGTTCGGCTTGGCCGCGGGATCCGCGGCTATGCGCGCCGCATCCGCGGCAGTTTGCAACTCGAATAGCACGTTCCCGTCGCACTGGATGCTCCCGTCGGTCTTCGCGTAGCGGCAGCTCTGCGTGTGAATGACGTCGTTGCGATCGCCGTTCTTTCCATACGCGACGATCTTCACGTCCTCCAGCAGGCTGATGTCCTGCCCCTTCAGGTCCGTGGATTTCGAGGCCGCCAGGTCGAAAATCGTCCGGCTGCCCTCCACTTTTTTGAAATGCAAAGTTGTGAACCGCTTCTCTTCGTTCTGCGCCAGCGGCGCTGGCGCATTCTGCTTTTCCCGGTGCGCCACCCACAAGCGTTGCACATAGATCACCCCGGTGATCCCGGCAAGTACAAACGCCAGGATGGCAGACCACCGTGCATAGCGGGACGCATCGCGTCGCTTCATGTTTTCAGTTAATCAGAATTTCGTAGGAGTGTATAGGCGGCCTGCCAAGGCCCGAATTTTCAACCCTTGGCTTCCTCAGCCACGGATCCTTCCAACGGCAGGATGCCCATGTTCGCCGCGGCCACCCGGTCACGGTTGGTATTCTTCACCAGGTACATGGCCTCGTCGGCCAGGTGCAGCAACCCTTCTTTGGTCTTGGAATCGGCCGGATACGCGGCGACGTCCCAGGCTGCGGTGTCACGTTAATGTTCAGACCTTCCGCTTTCAGCCACACCGTTTCCCGGATCAACTTGTGCAACCGCCGGGCCACATTGATGGCGTTGTCCTTCGAGGTCTGCGGCAGCAGCATCACAAATTCGTCGCCGCCATACCGGAACGCAAAATCAATCAGCCGGCAATTCGTTTTCAACGCCTCGCCGATTTCGGCCAGCAGTCGCGATCCCACCAGGTGCCCGTGCGTGTCGTTCACCTGCTTGAAGTGATCCAGGTCGATGAACACAATCGAAAATTCGTAGTTGTACCGCTGCGAACGGTAAATTTCTGTATCCAGGATGAATCCCATGTGCCGCGCATTGTAAAGCGAAGTGCAGTCATCCTTGATGGTCAGCTCGTGAATGCGCTTCACGTGCCGCGCGTTTTCCAGCGCAATCGCCGCAAAATCCGAAAGCGCTTCCAGTAGCTTCAGGTCCCGCGGGTCAAATCCCTCCGGTCCCACGCAGTTGATCAGCTCGATCACACCCAGGCAGGTCTCGCGGAATTTCACCGGTACGGCCACGATCGACCGCGTCTCCATCTTGGTCTTTTCGTCCACCTTGCCGAAGAAGCGCGTGTCTTTCGCTGTGTCCGGCACAATCACCACTTCGCCGTGCTGCGCCACCCAGCCCGCGATACCTTGCCCCATCTTGACGCGGACATCTTTCAGCGCCTGTGAAGCCTTGCCGACCGCCAGTTCGAAATACAGTTCCTGCTTCGCTTCATCCAGTAGCAGTAGCGACCAATTGTCCGGGCCGCAGAAATTCGTCGATTTTCTCCATGATCGTGCGCAGAACCTGATCGAGTTGCAGCGAAGAAGTGAGCGCCTTGCCCAATTCCTGGAACACCGCCACCTCGCCGGCCTCGCGCTGCTCCGAGGGCACACCCGGATTCCGGCGCCGGTCGACAGTTGGAAACTGCTTTATTTCCTCAACGCTCACGGATTTCGATTTCTCCGGTTGGCGGAAAACCCTGGTGCTGAGACGCCCTCACGGCCGTCGAGTTTCCACACCTATCCCTGCCAATCTCGGTCAGTATAGGCGCCTGTCAAAATCCCGCGCAAGCCGCCCGTGGTACAGGCGTTCCCATCTCGCCATCCTGAGGCTTGCCAACCTGGCCAGGCGCCCGGTGGCCTAGCAACGCCTCCGCACTTTGTCAATCTCGGTATGTGTTTCCTTCTGCACAGAAAAAATTCCCCACGTGAATTATTGTTGGGTTTGGAGCCTTTATGTCATTTGGCCTTTATTCGATTGGATTCGCTATCGTGATCGGTGGCCTGATTTATGCCGCGTACCTGATACATATGCCCGCGCACTGGATTGCCGTGGGAGCGATGGTGCTCCTGGGAGCCGGGATCCTGACCGGAGTAAAGGCGACGCGTCAGAAAGACCCGGTGGGATGAGCCGGTGCACGTTTCGCATGACGTCGCGTGCATTGGCGTGATTATGAATCCTTGCTGTCCGCTCGTCTTGCCCGCGACGGCCAACTAATCCGCACCGCCAGAATAAGTAAGAGCACAACGCAGGGAACGCCCACTACCGCCACAACAATGAAGAAATACTCCCGCAGCCCAGCCATCAGCCCCGCCACCAGCTTGAGAATCAGTCCCACTCCCAAAGTGTAGCCGAAAATTCTCTCGCCCCGCGGCCGGCGTGACCTCTCCGTTCGTCCCTCACCAAGATAGAAACGCCCACCCTCTCTCAATTGAGAAGGTGAGCGCCTTCGTTTCACCGCGTTTCATCAACTCAATTATTGGGGGTTCAATTCTAAAACCTGAACATTAGGCCCACATACGGTTCGGCCATATGGGCTCTCGCGTTGGTCAGTTGTGTTGGCACCGTGAAATCAGGCGCCTTATACACCAGTCCGCGGTAGCCGAACTGCGCCGAGAGTGGCCCCTTCAGCTTGTAATCCACTCCGCCGCCATAGAGGAATACCGGGCGCGCCTGTCCGAGCCCTCCTGCGGTTGACCCGCCGCTGATCGGACCGGTGAAAAACAGGGCCCCGGTGCCGGCCTCTACAAAGGGACGAATCCGCGCGTCGCTCGCAACCCCGAACGTGAATTGATAGGCGAGCGTAGTTTCATGGACGTTGGCTTGCGTGATGCTGCCTGAACTATAGGATTGCGAAAACCGCGTGTACCCATAGTTGGCTTCCAACGCACTCCAGCGGTTGAAGTGATACCGGTAATTGGCCAGGAATCCACCCGAGTAACTCGAACTGTCTGTTACCCCCAACCCGGACGCCTGACTCTGGAAATTGCCGGTGAAATTCGCGGACACTTCCGAGTTGCCTCCCTGCGCGAAAATTGGCGCTGCGATCAGCGCGAGCACTCCTAAGATAAGTCCCACTTTTATTTTCATTCTGGTTTACCTCGCCTTTTGGTCTGCCTGTTCACACACACGGGCACACCAGTGCCTGTGACAGACTTTTGCTTTTTTGGTTTTGACTGATAGCGACCGGCGGATCTCAGGCGACACGAAGACTAACCCCTGCCTGAAAAATACCGGGTAGTTCACACCGTTGGATGGGTGCCTCTCAGGGCTGGTTGCACTATTTGTGTACAATCAAAAAAAATAAAGTTTCACAATTCCGGGAACTTTTTTTGCCCCGCTTTTTATTATTTTTGGAAAATTGCGGCAAGATGCGAATTCTGCGGGCCGGGTTGCTTGCGGTTTTTAGGGACGAAAAAATGGACTCGAAAATTCATTGACCTTCTCCCGCGTCGCATTTTTACTGAAAAGGTCGCCAGGCCAACGCGCTCTTCAACTCCAGGGAGAGACACGGGAACGCCATGCTCCCGAATGGCGTTGTCGCCTTCTTGGGCGGCTGGGCCAGGCCTCTGAACCGGCAGGCGCTTAGTTTCGGAGTACGCATTTTCAAAGGGAGCGGCTTTTGCCTTGGGTTTTTCTTTTTCCGCGCGCGTGCTCAGCGCGTGCCCTGGAGCGGCCCCTTCACCCCGCCAATCGTCACTTTCCCACCGATTCACCTGTCAGCGCTCGCCAGTGACCAATACCGTTTTTCCCCTTCGCCGGGTTTCTCCCTGCTGGCGTCACTGATAGACTCAAGGCTACGGATAGGGGCATGGCCAGGGGAAATTTCGGAGAACGTCTAAAACGCGAACGCGAATTGCGCGAGGTGCCGCTGGAAGAAATAACCCTGGCGACGCGCATCGGACCCCGTTTTCTCGAAGCCTTGGAAAACGAAGAGTGGGAGAAGCTTCCTGGCGGCGTCTTCAACCGCGGCTTCGTCCGTTCCATCGCCCGGTACCTCGGCCTCGATGAAGAAGCCTTCTTGGCCGAATACGACCTGGCCTACGGAGCGCACGCGCAACTCCTGGCGCAGAAGCAAGCGCAAAAAATAGAAGATCGCATCCCCCCCACCCCGGCATGGATCCCGGTCAGTCTGGTCTTAGGCGTGCTCTTCTTATTGGCGGGAATTGTTTATGGCGGAATCTACGCCTGGCGCAAATTTGTGAAACATCCTGTCGCGAATCCGGCAGCGAGCACGGCCATTCCCGCGGCGAAACCATCCCCGAATACAACCGCGCCTCCAACGGCAACCTCCACGATTCCTCCCATTCCAACTTCCACACCGCCAAGCACCGCGGAATTTGCGCTGGATCTCTCCGTTTCGGCCAGCACGCTCACGCATGTTAGCGTTCAAGCCGATGGCAACCTGGTTCTGGATTCTTCCGTGCGTCCTGGAGAAAATCGCCACTTCTCCGCCAACAACGAATTCGTGGTGACCGCCGCCGACTCCAGCGCGGTGTTGCTGGAATTGAACGGTGAAGCCATGCCACCCGTCGGCGCGCCTGGAACCTCCGGTACAATAACCCTGACGAGAAAGAATTTGAGGCAGGCACCCGGTGGAAACTCTCAGCCCTGAAGTCCTCGAGGAATTGCGCCACGGCCGCGCGCCGCGCGAACGAAAAATCGCCGTCTGCACCACGGGAGCGCACCTCCCTGCCCCCGACCGCGCCGAAATTTTGTGCGTCCTCGCCGACGATCCCGATGAAATGATCTCCACCCGCGCGCAGGACGCGCTCCTTTCCATCGCGCCCGAAGTGTTTGTGGAAGCGGTAAAACGCGAAGGCGCGGTGCCGGCGGTGTTCTCCTACGCGGGAAAGAAAATCCCCCGCACGCCGGGAATCGTGGAAGCCATGGCCGGCAACAAGACCTGCGCCGCGGAGTATCTGGTCCCCCTGGTTCCCTATTTTTCGCCAAGCATTGTGCAGCATCTGCTGGAAGAACTGGATCGCGTCACCGCGCACCCTCCACTGGCGGCAACGCTGGAACACTCCGCGTTCGTTACCCCTGAGCAGAAAAAGATCCTGGAAGACTTTCGCAGCACCTCGGTCGATCACGGCCACCTGGCGGACGCGGTCGCCGAGGCGGAACCCGACCCCGGCAGGCGCCAGACGCTGCTGCAACAGATCGGCAAGATGACGGTGGCGCAACGCGTGCAGTTTGCGATGAAAGGCAGTTCGGAAGCCCGGCGTACGCTGATCCGGGATAACAACAAGGTAGTGCAGCGGTCGGTTCTGCAGTCGCCGCGGTTGACTGACCAGGAAGTGGAAGCGTTTGCGGCTATGGCCAACCTGACCGATGAGATTCTCCGGCTGATTGCCGGAAATCGTAATTTCCGCAAGAACTACGTGGTGGTGCGGAATCTGATCAACAATCCGAAGACTCCGCTGGATGTGACCTTGCACATGCTGCCGATCCTGAACCCCGCCGATTTGAAAAAGCTGACCATGAACAAAAATGTTCCGGAGACGCTCCGCACCACCGCCTTGAAACTCCAACGCACCCGGACCTCCGCCAAAAAGTAGCGTGCACGGCCCGCAAAACCATGTAGCGAGGAGACATTCGCGATAGAATTATCGGGCGGGTTCACGACGGGGGTGCAATTTGATGCTATCGAGAAATGCTATGCGGTCCATGGGCGTGGTGGCGCTGCTGGCGATCGCTGGCGCGCTCATGACGATTTCGACGGTTTCCACGCAAGCGGATTCTGATCCCTGGACCAAGGCTCAGACCGTTCAGCCAGCCGGCCTGGCCAAGGAGCTTGAGAATTCTAAGTCGGCGCCGACGGTTGTGTTCGTGGGCTTCAAGCGTTTGTACACTTCTGGGCGCATCCACGGCGCGCTATATCACGGCACGGCGGGAAGCGAAGACGGATTGAAAGAGTTGACCGCATGGGCGTCCACTCTGCCCCGCGCAACAAATTTGGTGATCTATTGTGGATGTTGCCCAATGGACCACTGCCCGAATATCCGCCCGGCATTCAAGACCTTGCAGGAGCTGGGATTCAAAAACCTTCGGGTGCTGTTGCTCCCCCGGGATTTCGGTATGGACTGGGCCGGCAAAGGTCTCCCCTACGACAAAGGAAATTAGAATTTTCCACGCGGCGGAATCCCCTGTTATTCTCGATGAGTTCAAAATCGCTCCCGGAGTGAACCCGTGAAAAAACTCGTTATCGTTGGTTTATTTTTGGCGCTGGTGGTTGGCGCGGCCGCCCGACAGGACACCACTTCCCACTTTGACGGCAATTCATGGTGGGCGCATGTGAAATTCCTGGCGGATGATTCGCTGGAAGGGCGCGATACCGGCAGCGAAGGCCTGCGAAAGGCGCAAGCTTACGCCGTCGAGCAGTTTAAAAAGGCCGGACTGGAACCGGCCGGCGCCGACGGCTTCTATCAACCGGTGCGCCTTATGCAATATGAATTGGATGAGGCCAAATCTTCGCTCGCGCTCGTCGCGAACGGCGAAACAAAGCCCCTCTCGTTCGCCGATGATGCCTTCTTCAGTACCCGGGCGACCCATGAGTCCGTGCAACTCGCCGCGCCTCTCGTCTTCGCCGGCTACGGGCTGAAAATCCCAGAGAAGAATCTGGATGAGCTGGCTGGATCGGACCTGAAGGGGAAAATCGTAGTGTATCTCGCAGGTTCACCCTCGGATATTCCCACGGCGCTGGCTTCGCACTATCAAACCGCGGGCGAGCGTTGGAAATCGCTGCGGGCCGCTGGGGCCATTGGAATCGTGGCGATCCTGAATCCGGCGTCGATGGATATCCCATGGTCGCGCATTGCCCTGAATCGCAACCATCCGGCCATGGACCTGGCCGGCGCGGAATTCGACGAAACGCCCGGTCTGCAGGTGGGCGTGATATTCAATCCCGCCGCTGCGGAAAGTTTATTCACGGGATCGGGCCACACCTTCGCGGAAATTGCGGCGCTGGGCAAGGATCGCAAGCCTCTGCCACATTTTGCGTTGACGGCGACGTTGAAAGCTGGCGCCAAAGTGGTGGCCAAGAAGGTGGAATCGGCCAACCTGGTGGGCGAGTTGCCGGGTACGGATCCCGCGTTGAAGGACCAATACGTGGTGCTTTCCGCGCACATCGATCACATCGGAATCGGCGCCCCGATCAACGGAGACAAGATTTACAACGGCGCGATGGACGACGGCTCCGGAAGCGCGCTGGTGATGGACATCGCCGCGAGCCTGAAGGCCCATCCGGAAAAACTGGGCCGCTCGATCATTTTTTTGCTGGTGACCGGGGAGGAGAAGGGCCTGCTGGGATCAAAGTATTTCGCGGCTCACCCCACGGTGCCCGCGAAATCGATTGTTGCGGACATCAACGTGGATATGTTTTTGCCGATTGTGCCCCTGAAAATCCTGAAGATCGAAGGGCTGGAGGAATCGGACCTGGGCGCGAATGCCGCGAAGATTGCGCAATCGATGGGCATCAAGCCGATTGCGGATCCGGAACCCCTGCGCAATGCGTTCATCCGCAGCGACCAGTACAGCTTCATCAAAAGGGGTGTGCCCGCCGTGAAAGTTGACGTTGGCTTTGAACTGGGCACGCCGGAACAGAAAATCTTCAAGGAGTGGCTGACGAACCGCTATCACGCGCCTTCGGATGACGTGAACCAGCCGGTGGATCTGCAAGCCGCGGCGACGTACGAGGAGTTTACCCGGCGTTTGCTGATTTCAACCGCCGACGATCCCGCGAAACCGCAGTGGAAGCCCGATTCCTTCTTCCGGCGGTACGCGGCCGACTGAATTCCCTAACGTGGCATCCCGCCGATGGACATTGATCAACTGCGGAAGGTCTGCCTGGCGTTCCCGGGCGCCACCGAACAGATTCAATGGGGCGATGCCCTGCTGTTCAAGGTCGGCGGAAAGATGTTTGCCGTGGCGGCGCTGGAGCCGGCGGCGGTCTGGATTTCCCTGAAGGCGACCCCGGAAACTTTTGCGGAACTCACGGAACTCCCGGGAATCATTCCCGCGCCATATCTAGCCCGGGCGAAGTGGATTGCCCTGGAATCACGCGACGCTTTGCCCGCCAAGGAAATTGCCCTGTTGTTGAGGGCGTCCTACGAACTAGTGCTGGCCAAGTTGCCACGAAAAGCAAGGGAATCCATCGCCCAAGGAGGCCGGGGGAAGGCCCATGCCAAAAACAAGCCGAGAGGCAAATCGAAACGAAGAATAAGGATAGCCAGGAAGGAATCTCCCTGATCAGGCCATGGCTTTGGATCCGAGCGGACGCCTCAGCGGGCGAGCACCGGGAGCCGGGAAGGTCATTTTCCAGAAATTCGATTCCGCGTTGGTAAATTCCACGCCGACATAGAAGTGACCGTCGCGTTCTTTCTTGGCGTAGACCACACGCGATTCGATGGAGCGGTTGGTATTTTCATTCACCAGCAAGAGGTCCTGGCCGTGGACGACCGGCTCGTCCATCACCAACTGAGCGCCCTGTTTGTTGATGGAACGCGTGGAGACACGCACGCAGAACTTTTCGCCCTGATCGTTCACCCCGTGCACGATGACGGGGAGAGTAAGCGTGACACGCAAGGTGCGCCTGCGTTCGCGATATCGAAAATGTAGAACGCCCATGGGGACCTTCCCGCTGCCGAATCAATCGGTCCGCCCGAAGTCACGGCCCGTAATCACTTCCAAAAAAACCTGCACGAAACCTGTAAGGAGGAGTCGGGCGGCGATTCCAGGAAACAACTCAGGCGCGGCTGTTTCTGCGAATGATTCTGTCCTGCAGCACGCTTCCAGGACAATAGCTGGGCCGTACTAAAATACATCCATCCCGTGCAGTACGCTAGTACTTCTGCAAAGTTTGAAGAGATTTTTTTGCGACAATGGTTTTCAAGGGCCACCCGTGAACCGGCATCTTCAAAACTGTCTAAAAATGCGACACTCCCCCGGGAGGCTCCCGTGTGCAGGCTAGGAAGAGTTCAGTTAGCGGCTGCGGCCACAGGGATAAGATGCCAGAACCAGGCCACCAAGATGGCGTAGTAAACAGCCACTATTCCAAAGCTAACTGCAAATGTGCTCAATGACTTGCCAAGACCCGCGTACTCACGCAACCAGTGGCGGCCACAGGCGGCAATCATCAACACGCTGAGAATGGCCGTGACGCCGGCCAGCAAACTCACTAGGTTGCTCAGTCCAGCACCCTGGCCAATGTGAAAGGCCTGGCGGAAGGCGCCGCCCAGCATGCCCGTGGCAAAGGCTATAACCAGCCACGCGGCGGGCGCTAACATGCCCAGCATGTAAGCCCAACGATCCTCCATATAGAAGAGGAGAATCAGAATGGCGAGGTAGATGATGGTCTGATAGAGGTGGAGGAGAAAGAAGTCCGGCTCCAGATGGGTGAGAAGCAGAAAGCAAAGCACTTGCGCAGCGGAAAGGATCGCGATATCTCGATAGGTTCTCATAAGGTCCTTCTTTGGCTTTTGGCCGAGGGCGAAGCCTTGGGTGAAACGAGGCAAAGCTGAGTCACGCAGCCTTGCTGCCAATGGAGATCGTGTGCAAGCGGCAAGCCGCGGACTCCGCAGGTTATCTCATTTATTTTGTGAGAATTGCGAGATGTGAAGGTCAACCAGTTCCTGCAAGCTGCGTCAAATTCCGCTCGCCAAGGGCGGCCTGGCTCAGAGGGGTCGAGCAACCACCAGAATTGCCTCAGCTTGGCAGCAGCGGAACGATTTCCGCGCGCCAGGGCTTAATGCTGAGTTCCAGGATCGCCAGAGTCACTGGGAGTTGAAAACGGCGAGGACCGGCACTGCCCGGATTTAGGTAGAAAACTCCGGCGAGTTCATGCTGGTCGGCCTGATGCGTGTGCCCGGTAATGACAGCGTGGAACCCGGATTCTTCCGGCTTAAGGCCGAGATCTCGAAGATTGTGGAGCACGTAAAGACGAGCGCCTGAGGCCTGCACGACATTGGTCAGCGGAAGCTTCAGCGCCCAGGGTTGCGTATCGACATTGCCGCGGACGGCAAAGACGGGAGCGATGGCCTTGAGTTGCGTGAGAATTTCCGGCGCCCCCACATCGCCCGCATGAATGATAAGGTGGACACCACGCAGGGCGAGCAGGGCTTCCGGACGCAGAAGCCCGTGGGTATCGGAAATGACGCCGACACGCATTGAAAGAAGCTAGTCCTTCTCGCGGTATTCCTCGGGTACGTCATCCTCGGGGACTTCGTGGGTGACGACCTCGGAAACATCCGGATCCAGGGCGTTCTCAACGCCGGAGACGGCCTCCGCTTCGAAGGATTGCCCTTCTTCGAGGAGTTCCACGACGCTTTCGGAATCGGTGCCGGCCGAGCCGGAAATACCCTGGATGTCGCCGGATTGGCCGCCCGAGCGGGCGCCGAGCCCCTGGCGCTGGAATTCGGCGAGTCCGGTGGAATCGGCTTTGCCCCGGACGCGAGCCTTGCCGGATTTCTTCTTAGAAGCCTTTCTTGCGGGTGGTTTGGCCTTGGATTTTGCCTTCTTGACCGGCTTCTTCGCCTTGCGCGGCGGCGCGGCTTTCTTTGCAGCTTTCTTTCTTGTTTTCTTTTTCGTGGCCATGAGGTTGCGCTCCCATGACGAGTCTATCACCGACTCTGTCTGGCGGGGACTGCTGGAGCAGCACTGGAAATTCCGCAAGCGGCGACTATAATGCAGGAAGAAACCGCGCGACGAGTGCGGGAGGTAGGACCCCAAGGGACGCCTTGGGAATAAGGTCCATATGAAAAAAGAAGAACTGCGCGCCCGGGTGGAAGAGGTGGGAATCGTACCGGTGATCCGGACTTCTTCGGCGGAGGATGCGCGCTTTGCGGTGGAAGAGATTGCGCAAGGCGGAATTCCGATTATTGAAGTGACCATGACGGTTCCCGGCGCGATCGAGGTAATCCGCGATCTGGCGAAGAAAGTCCCCGAGGTGATTCTGGGCGCGGGCACGGTTGTGGAAGCAGAAACGGCCCGGCAGTGCATGGATGCGGGCGCACAGTTTATCGGCAACCCGGCGCTGGACCTGCCAACCGTCGAATTGGTGAAGAAAGATCGCGAGGTGATCATGATGTCGGGAGCGCTGACCCCGACGGAAGTGCTGACGGCCTGGAAGGCGGGAGCGGATTTCGTGAAGGTCTTTCCGTGTTCGCTGGTGGGCGCGGACAACTATATCCGCACGCTGAAAAGGCCTTTCCCGGATATTCCTTTGATCGCGGGCGGGGGAGTGAATCAGCAAAATGCGGCGCATTACCTGCTGTCGGGGGTCGCGGCGTTGAGCGTGGGGAAGGAGCTGATTCCCAGGGAGTCCATGTTGCTGCACAAGCCGGACCGCATTCGCGAATTGACCAAAAGGTTCGCGGCCATCGTGCGGACCACGCGGGCGCGGATGGCAGAGGCGCAGGCGCAGGTGTCGAGTATTCGTTAAAGTAGCGGACCTCCCAAGCCTAGAACTCGAGATGGAGGCGCAAGGTGGGGACGATCACCGGTCCGCGGTCGGCGTTGTATCCGGGATGCACGGCGTACTGCAGGCCGACGGCGGGAAAAATGCCGCGCCAGGCGTGCAGGGTATAGAAGCTTTCCAGAATGTTCTCCCGCGCGTAATTCAATTTTCCATCGCCCAGCAGAAATCCCAAGCCACCATCGGCTAGATACAGCGCGTGGTCGTGGCTGATGCCGTTGCTGACGAAAACCAGCCCGACGCGATCATACTTGCGTCCCCAGCGACGGCCATTGCCGCCCGCGCCAATCTGCCAGGTCTGGTCCACTTCGGTATAAGCATAGGATTCGTGCTGGCCTTCGTTCCAGCCCCAGCGGCCGAAGAGGCCGATCCAATCGGCGAGCGGTTGTTCGAAATTCACGCCGAATCCGTATTTGACGGTGGTCTGCAGCGGATGATTGGTGATTTCGGGGACCGCGGTGGTGGGATTGGCAAGCCAGGAATTTACCGCATCGCGATAATCGCCCATGTTGGCGTGATTGACGTAGCTGAGCAAACGGAGGATGCCGTCAGGCCTTTCTTTGAGAAGTTTCCCATGGAGCTCGAGCTCCATGTTCTCCGATCGCGCGCGGCTCAGGTCGGCGTCGAGGTGAATGCCATTGGCAACTTTGGGCATCAGCGCTTCGGCGAAACGGATGACGTAATTCTTGTCGTGATATTCCACGAGAGCGGCAAACGTATAGCCGCGGGTGTCGGCGGCGTAATCGTAGGCGCCGTTGTTGTCCACGGCCCAGTTCATGAACTGGAAATTGGTATCCGTGCCATAGGTGTTGAGGTCGAAGAAGTCCGCGAGGCTCATTTTCCCGAAGCGAAATTCCAGGCGGCGCGCGGGGAGTTCGCGGAAAAGCGAATAGGGAGTGCGCTCGGAAGCGATTTTCTTGCCGCCAAGAGGAATGATCTGATGCCACATCAGCCGGGCGACATAAGGCGCGTGGCTAAGAGTGGGATTGCGGACCACATCGAGATTGAAAAAGCCCGCGACCCCGAGGGCCTCGCCGAGACCATGGCCGCCGGATTCCTGGATGTCACAGAGCAATTCCGAGGTCTGAGTAAGGCGCAAGCCGGTATACAGGGTCAACACGCGCGAACTGGCGTCCTGCGCTTCGGGAGTCAGACTGTTTTTTCCCTGATAGGGGGAATGGAACGCGGGGTGCCATTGGGAAATAAAATTGGCCTGGCCGGAGAGCCACAGGCGGTCCCATTCCGAGTGAGGAAACATGACGGGGGCAGAATCGTCGGGCGAAGCGGCCGGAGCATCGGCGGAGACGGTTGCTTCGTTGGAGGGGGTACCGTTTTCCTGCGCTTGAAGAGCGAATGAGACGGATAAAGTAAGCAGAAACACCGGTACGAGAGAAAATGCGCTTCGGGCAATTCTCTGGCGCCGGCATTTTAGCTGTCGGTTCATCGTTAATGCGAATCCAGTTCTTCGGTGGTTGCCGCTCGTTGTGTCACGCTCGTCAGGATGCATCTCCCGGGCTCATCGGAGGTTGTCTCCACGGGATCAGACTGGGCGGACAACGAAATTTCCCCTTCGAAGGCATGCATGGATGGATCGATCCACAGCGCGAACAGCGGTGAATTGGGGCTGCCATCCCTGGAGGTCCAAACACAATAAAGCGAGGATGCCTTGGGGGAGGGGCAATTTTGTTGAACAGTTTGTAACATGATGCGGGTCGCTCTCCGGATGCGCAGGAGCGTCGTTCCGGTGAGCGGCGCACGGTGGCGGTCAGTCACGCGGAAAACAGCAGGGCGCACAATTGTTCCCGGTTGGGGGTTCCGGCTGTGGTTTGCACGTCTCCATATATAATCTGTGGTGCCGGGCTCCCAGGGGAGCTATCTTGCAAGCAGCAACTTGTCCTTGATACCATACCCCCATAGGGTAGTCAACCAAAATGTCAATTATACCAAGAGAAAAACTGGAACTGGTTTCGCGTACCAAAAAGGTAATTGGGCAACTGGAATCCGTGTTGCGTGGGCTGGAAGAAGACGCGCACTGCGCCGACGTGCTGCAACGGCTGGCGGCAGCCCGCGGGGCCATTAACAGCCTGATGGGCGAGTTGATGGAAAACCACATCCGCAATCACATGCCGCGAAAAACCAAATCGTCCGCGGAAGCGGCGGAGGATCTGGTGGAGATTGTGCGCACATACCTGAAGTAGGCGTGGCGGCGAGTTCAGGGCTGGCGCTGCACAATTTGCAGGGCATTGACACGCGCGTGATCGATGGTGAGGCCCCAGTGGAGATGCGGCCCGGTGACCCGGCCGGTGGCACCCACTTTGCCAATCTCGGTGGACGGCTCGACGGAATCGCCCGGGTGAACATCGATCTCGGAAAGATGCGCGTAGAGCGTGTAGATGCCAAATCCGTGGTCAATCACCACGGTATTCCCGGAATAATAGAGATTTTCGGAGAGCACAACTTTTCCGGCTTGCGCCGCAAATATGGGAGTCCCGGCGGCGGCGGGAAGATCGACACCGGCATGCGGCGAGCGGGCCTCGCCGTTTAAGACGCGGCGACGGCCGAAGTTCCTGCCGGTGGTGACATCCTTCAAGGGCACGCGAAACTTCCCTTTCCATAGGATTTCGGGCGTGACGGTGTCGTAGATGGCTTTCATTTTTTTCTGGTCTTCTTCGGCGCGCTTCTGTTGCTCGGGATCCGGTTGGACATATTGCTTTTCTACCGTGAGGCGCTCGGTGGGAAATTTTCCGGCCCGCACGGTAATAGGCACAGTGCAGCTGATGGCTTTACCATCGGCCGCGAACCAGGAGAGCTTCCAGTCGTAGCGGCCGGGAGGCTTTTCCAAGTCGATGCCGAGAAGGGCGTGCAGTGTGGTGGCGGAGGGGTTTTCGCGCCAGAGAGGAGTGGCGCGGCCGGCCCACTCGGCGGAAAATTCTTGAGCGACCTTGGCGCCGGAGATTTCGGCAAGGAGCAGGCTACCCTGGGAGGTGGTGCCAGAACTTACCTTGAGGACGATTCCGGCTTCGCAAGTTTTCTTGACGGGCGATGGAGCTGGCTGAGTGGCAGGAGCGCTGCCGCCGGATAAGAGGGCCATCGCGAGTAGCAGATTGATTCTTTTCAAGTTAGATGTCTCCCTGCAGCCGCGGCGGGCCGCGTACGCAAATAGCTATAAAATTATGCGCCAAGGTGACCCAAGTCACAGAAAAATTCGCAGGGAGGGTTCAGGATTTCGACTGTGATGACCAGCAGACGATCGATGGGAGTGGTCTTGATCGTCGCGCTGCTTGCTTGGTCCGTCAACCAGCGAGTGATAGCGTGCACTGGCATCCCATCTCGAGCAGCAGTTGTGGTGCCGGCAGGAACTTCACCTGCCCCCAAACCTGAACCTTCCCCTTGGCGCCACAACTGCTGCCCTTCCCAGAGCAAGCACTCTGGGACGGCCCAGCCCACTTCCCGGCCGGCATGCAACCAACGCGCAAAATTGGATGTGAGCTGTTGCTCAATCGCAAGCGATCCGGGATCCCGGCTGGCATTCCAAAAGGTCTCACGGAGCGAATTTGCGAAGAGCCTTGGAGTGGCGGCTTCCCTGGATCCGCGAGCAACAGCGGTTGACGCCGAGCATCCCGATTTTTTCGCAATCACACCTATTCGGATATTAAGTAGCTCCAACGCCGTCCTGCGACTCTGAAACATTCCCTTGTAGAGAAGTGTCCAACGGAAATCCGCCTGGGACGTGCATCCCGGAGTTGAATTATCTTTGTGACCTTTGAGGAGAAAATATGAAAGTTCGAATGTTAGCTGTCATTTCGATTCTCACGCTGGCAGCCTGGTTGCCGATTCAGGCGCAGCAAGCCGCATCACCCGCCGCCCCGGCGCCACAAGCACAAACGCCTGCGACGCCGAGCGAAAAGGACCAATCCACAGCCAAGCACCCTTGTTGCTGTTGCTGCGACCCGGGAAAAAAGACGGGGCCAGAAGCAACTGCCGCAACGGCCGATCAGCCGGCAATGGAGTGCTGCCACGGCAAAGGCACGGGCACGACGAAAGCCTCCTGCTGCGCCGGCAAAAATGCCAAGGACATGGCCTGCTGCGGGATGAAAGATAAGGACGGCAAGGTGGTCATGAACTGCTGCCAGGGCGCCACTGCGGCAATGTGCGCGGCGAAGAGCGGTATGGGCTGCTGCGACAACCCGAACGCCAAAGGTGGAAAGGGCTGCTGCGGGGGTATTAAAGGACAGTGCGCCGGGCGCGCCAGCGGAAAGTAACAGCTCGATCCGAAAAAGACGGCTCCGGAAATTGGCCCGGAGCCGTTTTTGTGTTCGAGGCGCCCATAACCAAGGACGGGCTTAAATCTTGAGGCCAAGGACCCGAACGAGTTTTTCTTCCAGGCGCTTTAATTCCTTCTCGCGGGCATGCTCTTCTCGGGTGCGATCGTTGAGGGCTTCCTTGAGCAACTGCAAGTTCTGCCGCAATTCCATTTGGCCCAAAGCCAGGCGGCTCAAGGACCACAGGGCTTCCTTTTGTTCGGAATCGAGCTCTCGAGGTTGCCGGTCGATGACGCACAGGGTGCCTAGTGCAAAGCCATCTTCGTTGATGATGGGGGCGCCGGTATAAAAGCGGATGTGGGGCTCGCCAAGGACCATGGGATTGTCCTTGAAGCGCTGGTCTTTCAGGGTATCGGGAACGATGAAAAGATCTTCCTGCTGGATGGCGTGCGCACAAAAGGATGTGTCGCGAGGAGTTTCACGGATTTGCACGCCAACTTTGGATTTGAACCACTGCCGGTGTTCGTCGACCAGGGAAAGCATGGCGATTGGGGCCTTGCAAATGTAGGCCGCGAGGGTGACCAGGTCGTCAAAGGCCTGTTCGGGTTCAGTGTCGAGGATCGCGTAGCGATCAAGTGCCGCGACCCGGGCGGATTCCTGTGAGGGAGCAGGTGCATCCATGACCACCTCCAAATACCTGCGCGGGCAGAAAGCAGGATTGGGAATGGCATCATACTCCAGCCAACGGCCGGATAACAGTGGCAGAGCCCGGAAGAAAAACCGAGGCTTCGCCGAAGCTGGATAGCCTCGTTTACACTAGGCAGTGCGCGTCTCTCATCGGGCAGGAGATGGGAAAGGAAAAGCGATGCAAAGAACCATGCGAAGAGCGGGGGTGCTGCTGGCGCTGCTGCTGAGTTGCCAGCCGGCAAGCTGGCCACAAAAGGGGACCCCGGTAGTTGCGGACCGGGAGCGCGAGCGGCGAAGTTTTGCGCACAATCTGGCGCGGGCCATCAACGCGGCGGAAGCGGACTATCACAAGAAGCATGAAGCGTACGCAAGCTGGGAAACTCTGATGGGCCTGGGCGATTTCTCGCAAAATGGGACCAAGTGGGCGTCCCCGGAGTTTCCAACTGTGGCGCATGCGTTATACGGGAGCGGAGCGGAGATTGTGCCCGGCTGGCGGCTGCGGCTGCATTTATCGAATGGCGATAAGGCCTACGATGTAATGATCGAGGATGTGACCGACCCGAAATGCGGGTATGCGGTGGTAACCGACGAACGAGGATTGATCCGGCAGGGCAAGTTGATTGACTGCCCACTTTAGAAAGCGGAGGAACTTTCTGAGGCGGGAGTTGCGCGCGGGTCAATCTCCGGAGGAGAGTTCAGCCTGGCGTTCCTGACGGCGCTGCAGCGGCAGAACGGAAAAATACTTGTAACGACACGGTTCGCAGCGGAACGCGGGAACACGCAACCTGCGCCAAGCGAAGCCGAATGGAGAGTCGACGTAATCGGGCGAAATGCGCTTCAGCGCAAGATTTCCACAAATCGGGCAGTGGGCGCGCAACGAATTGCTGAGGGGCATAAGCCGGGCATGAAATCGCGCATGACACCCGTGGCAGCGCCAGGGAAAGACACCCATCACGCTAAGGACATAGTCCGCGAAGTTCTGGCGGCGGGATCTTCGCGCCGCGTCGTGCTTACAGCGGGGGCAGGTCATCTTGGCAGACGGATTCCCTTCCGAGTTCCCGACAGAATAGGCCAAACGCTCGTGCGTGGCAAGAGTCGAGGCGTACCGGGGTTCCCGGGTACAATAGTTCCAGAGGATGCTATGCCGAATTATACCGATGAGCACGCCAGGGCCGGAGTGGCCGCGAAACTTCCGGAGCTGGAAACCTGGCCGAATCAGTACCCAGGCTATGTAATTACGACGCGCTTCCCCGAATACTCTTCGGTATGCCCGAAAACCGGACTGCCCGACTACGGCACGATCACCGTTCGATATAAGCCCAGGAAAGCGTGCATCGAATTGAAGTCTTTGAAGATGTACTTGCTGGCGTATCGCAATTTGGGCATTTTTTATGAAAATGCGGTGAACAAGATGCTCCAGGATATTGTAAAGGCCACCAAGCCGGAGTGGTGCGTGGTGAAGGGGGAGTTCACCCCGCGCGGCGGGCTGAACACTTCCATTTTCGCGCGATGGCCGGAGCGCGAGGGACTCTCAGCCACCAAGAGCGCCCGCAAATCAGGGTGATGGAGAATAGACATCGCTGGCGTCTCGATGGATAATTCCGGGGTCAGCATGGCAAGCAGCCTGAACTTACTTGAGGAGGGAGAATGAGTATTTCTCCAAATGTTCCGAGTCCGCAGGAGTCCTACCACTATGAAGGCGGCGGGACACCGAGATGGATCACCATCCTGTTCGGGATACTGATCGCAGCGATAGGCGTGATGGCTTACTCCGGGTATTCCGCGCAGACGCACCTGCAACAGCAAGCGTCAAAAGCGGAGGAGCAGAATAAGATTCTTACCGCGCAACTCGAGCAAGCCAACGCCCGGCTGGCCGATTTGAAGGGCCAGATGGACGTAACCTCGCAAAAGATTGGCATGACCCAGGCGGAAATTGCAGACGCCAAGAGCCGCGCGGAAGCCATCCGCAAGCAGCAAACGGCGTCGGATGCCAAGCTGTCCGAAAAGATAGCTGCGGCCCAGAAGGAAAGCGAAGCCCAGATCGGGGCGGTGGCCACGGACGTCACCGGGGCGAAGAAAGACATCGAGGCGACGCGCACGGACCTGGAAGCAACGAAATCCAAGCTGGAGCGCGCCACCGGAGATATGGGAGTGATGAGCGGATTGATCGCTCACAACCACGACGACCTGGAGGAATTGAAGCGTCGCGGCGATCGGAACTACTATGAATTCACGCTGCAGAAGGCCAAGACGCCGCAGCGGGTTGGCCCGGTGCAGATGTCCCTGAACAAGACCGACCAGAAGAAATCCAAGTACACCATGACCGTGCTGGTCGACGACAAAGCCATCGAAAAGAAAGACAAAACCGCGGGCGAGCCGGTGCAGTTTTACGTGAAGGGCAGCGCGCGGACCGCCCCTTATGAAATCGTGGTATTTGACGTCGGGAAGAATCAGCTTACCGGGTATCTATCCACGCCGAAGGACGCCAGCAGCGCGCCCGCGGCGGCCCCGGCGGCTGCGCCAGCGAAACCATAAGGCCGCAGCCCCTAGTCGAAGCCTACCGCGGTTGAACCGCGCTGCAGCACTATATTTGAAGCCCTGTTCTGTGCGAAGAGAACTCAGTTCTGGAAACTTCCTCCGGGACGGGGCTTTTGTGTTTTTGGGCGAGAAGTTACGATTTTCAGTAGCTCACCATCGTGACGCCCAAGGAGTCCCTTCCCATGAAACTGCGCCGAATCGTTCACGGACTTTCCGCGTTTTCTCTGCTGCTATCGGTATTTCCCGCCGGAGTTCTGGCCCAAGCTCCGCTGGAGGGGCCGCAACTTCCGGCGCGCACAAGCTTCTACCTCATTTGGCACGGCTCTCCGACCGGCGAGCCGCGAAAGAACAATGCGTTGATGGGCCTCTGGGATGACCCGGATTTTGCGCCGGTGCGCGCCGCGATGGCGGCGATGATGAATAACGCACAAAAACCGAACGACAAGCCCGGGCTGACGCGCGAAGAAGTGGCGCAGTATGCGACGCTGCTCGACAATCCGTTCACTTTCGGTTATCTGCCGCGGCGCGAGGGCCCAGCAGCGAAGGCACCCGCGGCAAAGACACCCGCGGCAAAAGAGCCCGCCCCGGTGTGGAACGGAATGTATTTCCTGTACGACCGCTCGGGGAAGGAAGAACTGTTGTCAAAGGCAGTCCTACGTATGAGGGCCAATGAAACAGAGATTCCCAAGCTGACCGAGATAACCATCGCGGGAGTGAAGGCGCTGAAAATCGAGCGGAAGTCCGGGACATCCTACTGGGCGGAGACCGGAAAGTATGCGGTGGCAGCGGGCGAGGCGAGCGTCTTCGAAGACGTGTTGAACCGGCTGACGGGAAAGAGCCCGGGAGGCTCGCTTGGGGAATCGGAAGCCTACCGGGAGGCCAAACCGCTGGTTTCCGGCGGCCTGGTGGAATTCTTCCTGCGGGTGCCGCAGCTCAAAAATATCGCAGGTGATTTCAACACTGCCTCGCCTCAGGTAAAAGCCATGTGGAACAGCCTGAAGCTGGAATCCGTGCACGTGTTTGCGGGCCGTATTTCGCTGGAGGGGGCGCGGACGCGGCTGCAAGGCGGGATTTTGGGAGATACCACGGAGGGATCGCTGTTCGATATTTGGCCAACGGGACAGAGCCGGCCGGTTTCGCTCGCTTATGCGACCCCAGAGACGGTGTACTACAACGAGTCGCAGATCAGCCTGCTGGGTATTTACAACGTGATCAAACGCGCCCTGACGCAGCCGGGATCGAACCTGGCACCCATGGTGGGCACGCTGGAAGGCGCGGCGCAAACCCGCATCGGGATGACCTTGCCGGAGGCGTTCGCGCTAACCAGCGGAGAGTTCGCGACCATGCAGAGCAGCGCGTCGTTGGATCCGGACAAGCGAGTCTATTTTGCGGGGATTCAGAATAAGCCGGAAGCCATGAAATTAATCCGCACGATTCTGAGCGACCAATTGACGTCGGAGCGCAACGAGGGAAATGTCACCTACATGAAGATTTCGCTGAAGGGCAGTCAGGGAACGAAGGGCGTGGCGCAATGGAATTTCTACCATCTGGCCATGACCCCGGATCTTTTGCTGGGCGCCAGCAAGGGGGAGACGTTGCGGGAAGTGCTTGCGCAGCCGCCTGCAACCGGGACGATGGAGGTCTCGAAGGCATTGCAGACTGCGCGGGCGCAATTCCCGGAAAAATTGGACGGATTTTCTTTCATTAATCTGCAGAAGCTGGACTGGCCGGCGTTGAAACAGCGATGGTCGGCCACAATGGTGAAGTCCGCGGCCGGCTCCAAGAGGGCGGACGCCGAACAAACCGCAAAAAAATTGAATGATTGGATGACCAATGTGAATCCAGGCGTATTCCCGCGGTACCTGCATTTGATGTCGGGGGCTTCCTGGAAGGATGCGAGCGGGATCCACTTCGACCAGTGGGTGGATTGAAGCCCGCATGCTGTGTATTCGGCGAGGGGCGGACTGGCGGGTTTTTGCCCTTGCGGGGCTGCTTTTCGCGGCGCGGGGAAATGCACAAGAGGCGCCGCCCGTCGCCAACCAGGCCATCCGGGTAAATGTGGCGCGGGTGAACGTCGGGGTGGTGGTCACCGACGAAAAAGGGAAATTCGTCGAGGGTTTGCGCCGGGACGCTTTCCACGTTTTCGACAACGGGGGAGAACAGCCCATCACGGAGTTTGCTTCGATCGAAGAACCCGGGCAGGTGCTGTTGCTTGTGGAAGCCGGACCGGGCGCTTATTTTCTGCAGGACGCCAACTTGTTTGCAGCCGACGCGATGCTGAAGGGCCTGTCCGCGGATGATCGCGTGGCCATCGTGCAGTACACGGAAGCACCGCAAGCGATTCTCGATTTCACGGCAGACAAGGGAGCGGCGCAAGCAGCTCTGGAGAGTATTCGGTTTAACGTGGGATTCGCGCAGCTAAATCTGGCCGGCAGCCTGAACACGGTGCTTGGCTGGCTGGACCGCGTTCCAGGAAAAAAGACCATCGTGCTGATTTCGACGGGAGTGGATACTTCGAATGCGGCGGCTTCGGCGGCATTGCAGGCGCGTTTGCAGGTGGGCGACGTGCGGATTTTGGGGATTTCGACGAGCGGGCCGCTGCGCAATGGCAAACAGGGCAGCAAAGTGAAGGTCCAGCAAACCCAGGAAGCGTTTCAACAAGCGGACCAGCGGATGCGGATCATCGCGGAAATGACCGGCGGCCGGGTGTATTTCCCATTGAATGCGAAAGCGTTTCAGGATACTTATCGCGAGGTGGCGGAACTGGTGCGGCATGAGTACAGTCTGGCTTTCGCTCCGCCCGTGGCTAACGGGCTCTTGCATTCCATTGATGTGAAGGTGGATCCGGCCGAACCTGCGCGAAAATCGAAAGCGTGGGCTTATCGCGTGGATCATCGCAAGGGGTATCAGGCGCCGAAGGAATAGGCGGCTGGGATCCTTAGGGGAATGCATCGCTCGACTTCGATTTGGGTGGTTACGATTGGTGCGTGAGAGCGGAGGTTGAGCTGGCCTTCGGCTGCGCGCGGGGCAGGCCGCACTTCAAAAGTCAGTCGAAATCCTTCATCATGCGGGCCATATCGGTCAGCCGGCGGTCGACTTTGCCGAAGACAGTGTTTTCGTCGAACGTGCCGTCACCGTTGCGGTGGCCTGCGGCATGGCCGGTAAGGAGTTCGATGCCCTGCTCGATGCGGGACACGGGCCAGATGTGGAATTTTCCACTGCTGACGGCGTCGAGCACGTCTTCGCGGAGCATCAGGTCTTCTACGTTGGACGCGGGGATGAGCACGCCCTGCGTGCCAGTCAAGCCGAGAATGCTGCAGACGTCGAAGTATCCTTCGATTTTTTCGTTGACCCCGCCGATAGCCTGGATGTCGCCTTTTTGATTGAGCGAACCGGTGACTGCGATGTCCTGGCGGAGGGGGAGTTCGGAAAGCGCGGAAAGAAGCGCGTAGACCTCCGTGGAACTTGCGCTGTCGCCATCCACGCCGGAGTAGGATTGTTCGAAGCAAATACTGGCGGCGAGGGAAAGGGGTTTGTCCTTGGCGAAGCAACTGCGCAGGTAGCCGGCGATGATGTGCACGCCTTTGTCGTGGAACCTGCCGCTAAGATTTGCTTCGCGTTCGATGTTGATGAGTCCGGCTTTGCCGAGAGCGGCGCTGGCGGTGATGCGGACGGGCTTGCCAAAGGAATAGCCGCCGATTTCGAGAACGCTTAAGCCGTTGACCTGGCCGACGCAGTCGCCGGAAACGTCCACCAGTAGAGTTTTTTCTTCGATCATCTCGCGGATGCGGGTTTCCACCAGGTTGTGGCGTTCCATTTTCGACGCGATCGCGGAACGGACGTGGGTGGCGCGAACCACATTTTCACCGGCGGCCGCCGAAGCGTAATGGGCCTCGCGAGCCAGATCGGCAATATCGACGAAGCGGGCAGTGACTTTGTTGCGGCGGCCGGCCCTGCGGACTCCATATTCGAGAATGGAGGCAAAGGCCCCGCGATCGAAGGGAAAAAGGTTTTCTTTTTCGCTGAGGCCGCGCAGGCGTCCGGCGTACTCTTCGATGACTCCATCGGTCATAGGCATCTCTTCGTCGAACTCCACGCGGACCTTGAAGATTTTCTGGAAATCCTCTTCGTATTCATACAAAACTTCATACAGATCGCGATCGCCGATCAGGATGACCTTCACGTTGATTTCGACGGGCTCGGGCTTGAGCGCGGTGGCGGTGAAGGGATAGAAAACCTCGAGAGGCTGAATTTCCAGGCGATTGTGATTGAGGGTGCGCTTCAGCGCGCGCCATACGCCGGGCTCGGAGAGCGCTTCGATGGCGTACATGATCAGGAAGCCGCCGTCGGCGCGGAGCAGGGAGCCGCCGCGAAGGTCCATGAAATCGCTGGACCATCCGCCGCGCGCGTCATAAGCGCGCTGAATAGTGCCGAAGAGATTGGCGTAGCTTGGGGTGGTCTCAAAGATGACCGGGGAAGTGTCTTCGGAATTGTGCGCCAGAATGACGTTGACGCCGTAGACGCGGAACGGGTCGCGTTCGGGTCCGGGCGTTTTCTGCTGCTGAATTTCCGGAGATTCCGGGGTCTGCTCTTCTTCCCCTTCGCGTTCCTTGAATGGGCCGAGATTGTCGAGGATGTGGTGGCGAACCTCTTCGAGATACTCGGTCACGCCCGTTCCAGGATATTTCTCCTTCAACTCCTCGATGACGCCATCGACCAAGACGGAAGCAGCTTCCTGTTCGAGATAACTCAGTTCGCTGGCGAGTTCGCGAGAAAGCGTCAAAGTCTTGCGGTAAACGACCGTAAATTCCTGGCGGAACTGTTCGTATTTCCGCTCGATCTCTTCGGCGACACCGGTTTCCAGCTTTCCTTCGTGGACCATCTTGGAAATATCTTCGATGGGCACCATCTGGCCTTCGAGCACGGGAAAGATTTCCGGAAGCGCCACGGCGCCAACCTGCATGTGGCCGAGCGCAAACTGATCGCGGGCGATGCGGCGGGTGAAATCGTCCATTAATTCTTTTTCGCGCACGGAGAAGCGCTCGACGATTCGCCCTTTTTGCCGCTGGAAGGGTTCGCCTTCAAAAACCTGCGGAATGCGGCGGCGCAGGAAATCTATTCCCGCCTGACCGTCTTTCTTGAAGGTGTTTGCCGAGCCGCGCGGCAAAACGAGGAGGCGGGGGCGATCCGGAATCTTGAAATTGTTGACGTAGCACCTGTCCAGGGAGGGCTTGGTGGCCGGATGGAGTTCCTCAATCATCTGGGCGATGGTACCGCCACGGCTAGTGCCAGCCAGACCGCAGACAAAAACGTTATAGCCCGGCGCGGAGAGTTCCACGCCCATCTTCAAGGCCCGCAGGGCCCGCTCTTGGCCGATGAAGCCTTCGCGCTTTTGCGCCTGTGCGGTGGTCTCGAATGGAATGCGGGAAAGTTCGCACCGCCAGCGAAGTTTCTCCAGGCCAAGTTCCTTGGGCTTGCTCATGGTCATTTCGGTGGTTTTCGCCATTCGAGCGCGTACTCTAGCATACAGCGAAGCCAGAAGCGCTGGATTTAGGCTTCGGCGTTTCGCAAGAAGCTACGCGCTAGCCTTATCCAGTTCGTCCTGATGCTCCACATAGACGCGGAACACACCCAAGGCGGCTGCCAGAATAGTCGGGCCGGCCACAAGTCCCAACAGGCCAAAAACCTTCAGGCCCCCCAGAATCCCGATAAAAACCTGCAGGTCGTTCAGGCGGGTGCGGTTACGAAGGAGCAGCGGACGCACCAGGTTATCCGCGACACCCGCCACACCTGCGCAGATTAGCAGAAGTAAGGCGGCCCGCCCCCAACTGCCATTGAATATCAGCCAAAGGGCCGCCGGGGCCCAGATCAGCGCCGAGCCGACAACCGGGATGATGGAACAGAATCCGATGAGAACACCCATGAAGACGGGCGCGGGGAGTCTCGTAGCGGCGAAGGCCGCGCCGCCAAGAACCCCCTGAATTGCGGCGATGAGCAGGGCCACGGCCACGCTGGCAAAAATCAGATCTCGCGATTCGGCGAGCATTTCATCTTGGAGCCTTTTTTCGAAGGGAATCAAGTGGCGAAGACCCAGGAGAATGCGCTCCCCATCGCGGAATACAAAAAAGAGGGCGAAAAGAAGAATGAAAAGATCGACGAAAAAGGAGAAGAAATTTCTGAGCATGCCGGCAAGGCTGCCCGCAAGATACGATGCAACCTTCTCCATGGTTTGTTGAAGCGACCCCATGAAGTCGACGTCCTGCAGGGAGTTCGGCAGGTGATTGCGGATGGCGTCGGCGAGGTTCGCCGGCACCACAACGGTGCCACTGCTAATCTGGTTCCGGAGGCGCGCAGTGATTTCCAGCGCTTCGCGCCCCGCGAACAGCAGCACTATCAAAACCGGCACGATCAGCACCAGGGTGACGCCGATGGTGGAGAGCAGGGCGGCCATAGCGACGGATATGCGCCGGGTCAAAAAGAGGAAAACTGGAAAAAAGAAGATCGCTAAGACCGCGGACCAGGCCAACGGCACGAGAAAAGGCGCAATAATGAGGAAGACCAAGTAGCCGAGCAACAGCAATGCGCCGTAGGACAGCACCGTGGTCATCCGGTCACTCGTTGAGGGGTTGCGATTGGCTTCGCTCATCCGGGGTATATAATCCCTTTCTGTCCCGATAGCCTCGGGAAGTGGTTCGGAGCACACATTGCCAGGTCGCTTGCGCCAGGGGATACAAGTTTGCCCATGATGGTTCGCCACATGCCGTTCAATTCCGCGCAGGTGCGCCTCCTTGCTGTACTTGCTTTGATCAATTTTGTCAACTTTGCGGATCGCCAGGTGCTCAACCCGCTGCTGCCGCTGCTGCGTCAGCATTTTGGAGTGACGGACTCGCAGTTAGGGTCACTTCAGACGGTGCTGCTCATCGTGCTCGCGCTGGCGAGCATCCCGTCTGGATATCTGGCAGATCGCTTCAGCCAGCACACCATCATTGCGGCAGGAGTGCTGTTCTGGAGCCTGGCGAGCATGGGCAGCGGACTGGCGCCGACGTTTGCGGCTCTGTTCGTGTGCCGCGGGCTGGTGGGGATCGGTGAAGCAGCTTATGCACCCGCGGCGCAGGCGATGATATCCGACTCTTTCCCGGTGGAACATCGCGCGCTTACGCAGGCCATTTTTGCTTCGGGGATGTTGCTGGGCGGCGCCGGCGGCCTGGCGCTTGGCGGAATCATGGGCGAACTCCACGGCTGGCAGTACGCCTTCCTGATTGTGGGGGCCATTGGGATTATCCCCGGCTTATCCGCGTTCAAGCTGAAAGAGCCTCCAAAACGCCCCCGCTCGGAAGTGGTTCCCATCTGGAAATTGTTGAGCGTGCCGGCGTACGTAGCCATGATGGCTGCCGGGACCTGCATTACGTTTTCAACGGTCTCCTTCGTAACCTGGGGGGTGGACTACGCCACCAGCTACAAGGACTTCAGCCTGAAGGAGGCGGCGCTTTCCCTCGCAGTGATTGCGTTGCTTTCGCTGGTGCTGGGAGCGCTGGCAGGCGGGTATTTCGCGGACTTGCTTCAGAAGCGGGTGGCTTACGGACGCATCCTGGTGATCGCGGCGGCGTTTGTGGTGGCGGCGCCGTTTCTGCTGCTGGCGATCCAATCGGATGAAAAGTGGATTGTGCTGGCGGGATTCTTCGTCGCCAGCTTCTTTATGTCGTGGTATCACGGACCGACGACGGCGGTGCTGCACGATCTGACCCCGCAGCGGGCGCACGCGACCGCCATCGGCGTGTATATGTTTGTGACCCAACTGGTGGGAGCGCTGGGGCCATTGCTGATCGGGCGGATTTCGGATGCTTCGGACCTGCTGGTGGCTTTGCAGGCCGCGACCGGCGTGATGGTGTTCGGGGCGCTTCTTATGCTGGTGGCCATCTATTTTGTGCGGCGGGATGGGATGCATCATCACCGGTTGGCGGCGTTTCGCGCGGAAGACGAAGCGTACGCCCGGGCGCACCCTGTGAAAGCGCGGTAGAGAGCTTATAGATTTCGCTGCTTACACGAAGTTTTGTCTTTGGGTTTCGTTCGCAAAAGCGGGAGCTTTGCTTCCGCGCTCCACTGCAAGAACCGGGGCTTACTTGATGCCGATCATGGCGATCAAGCGCGTTACTTCCTCGTGCGGCACGTCGTAGAGCGGGCGCTCGTCTTCTTCTTCCAGGCGCTCGCGAAGAAATTCCGCGGCGATAAAACTTGCTTCGCGGTCGGTGAGGTCGCGGCCGGCCTTTTCGCGAAATTCAACAAAGGCGTTGTGCGAGAGGCCCACAATGCGCCCGACGCCGTCCACTTCGAATTTGGCATCGATGGTGTCGCTGTGGCGGGTGGCGATGGCGTTCCAGATGTGCGAGAAGCGGCAATCATAGACATGGCCGCTCAATTTCGAAGTCACTTCAAAGGCACCGATAAACTGGTTCATGGCGCCGGTGTTGGCTAGCACTGGGAGAGAAGGCACGGGATCCTCTTTTTCCTGGAAACGGCAGGGCGCCCGAAAAGTGGCGCCGAAAACGCCCACCGCTAGTTTCCGATTCCTGCGCCGGAGTGTCAATGCCGCCGCGGTCCGCCGGATGTTCCTCGACCGGCTCGGGGAGTTTCTAAAGTGCTTCTCGGGGGCTGTTGCGGCAGGCTATGATGTCGCGGCTCTCACAAACGAATCCCTTCTTTCAAGGACCACACCTTGCCGACAGAATCATCGAAACCTGCTTCATTTTCGTTGGTGGCCGGTCTGACGCTTTTTGCCGCGGGAGCGTTATTCGCGCTGCTGCTTCCGGCTTACGGTTTTTTTGCGGTGCTGCGGTGGGCCGGTTTGCTGGCGCTGGCGTACTCGGGAACGCGAGGGCGTTCGCTGACCTATTGGATTTTCGTCGCCATGCTGGCCGGGTTCGAATTGGGGATCGACCGGCCGCAATGGGCGGTGCATTTTCGAGTGCTGGGCGACATTTTTCTGCGGCTGATCAAAGTGATCGTGGCGCCGCTGATTCTGGGCACGCTGGTGACAGGGATCGCGGCGCACGGCAACCTGAAAAAAGTGGGAAGGATCGGGCTCAAGAGCCTGATTTATTTTGAAGTGATCACCACGATCTCGCTGTTCCTCGGAATTGGGGCGATCAATCTGACACGCGCGGGCGTGGGAGTATCTCTACCGACGGCAGCGAAGGAGCAGGCCGCTGCGCCGGTCGCACCGTTGAAATGGGACGATTTCCTGTTGCATGTATTCCCGGAGAATATCGCCAAGTCAGTCGGCGAAAATCAGATTCTGCAGGTCGCGGTATTCGCGGTGCTTTTCGGGATTGCCCTGACTCTGGTGCCGGAAAAGACCCGCCTGCCGATGCTGAATCTTGCCGAATCTCTGGCGCAGACCATGTTCAAATTCACAAACATCGTGATGTATTTCGCGCCCATCGGAGTAGGCGCGGCAATGGCCTACACCGTGGGACACATGGGGACCAGCGTGCTCCTGCCGCTGGGGAAACTGGTGCTCACCGCGTATGGAGCGCTGCTCGCGTTTCTCCTGGTTGTGCTGCTGCCGGTGGCCTTGCTGGCTCGCATCCCGGTGAAGCGCTTCCTGAAATATGTGGCCGAGCCGGCAACGATTGCTTTCGCGACCAGCACTTCGGAAGCGGCGCTGCCGCGCGCGATGGAGTCCATGGAAGAGTTTGGCGTGTCGCGGGAAATCGTGGCGTTTGTGATCCCGGCGGGTTACAGCTTCAATCTGGATGGTTCGACGCTGTATCTCGCGCTGGCATCGGTCTTCATCGCGCAAACCGCGGGCATACACATGTCCTGGCCGGAGCAGCTGCTGATGGTGTTCACCCTGATGCTGACGAGCAAAGGCATCGCGGGTGTGCCCCGCGCGGTTCCCGTGGTGTTGCTGGCCACGGCGTCAACATTCCATCTCCCCACCGAGCCCATTTTCATTGTTCTCGGCGTGGATGCGCTGATCGACATGGCACGCACGTCTGTCAACGTCATCGGAAATTGCCTGGCGAGCGCGGTCATCGCCCGCTCAGAGGGGGAACTATGCCTTGCCAACCTACCTGCTGGTCAACCGCAGGAGTAGTCACAGCCTGCCACACAAACGCGCCGGCCTCAGAAATCGGCCGCTACAGCGGCAGGCACCGTCCGGGCAGCTATTAGTGGGCGGCTAGGGCCGGGGTTTCCGCCTTGATGTAGTAAGCGAGGGCCGCGCCGACGCCGGCTCCCGCCGACATGCGGTGGCCCTGATCGAGCAGGCACTTTTCCATCGCGGCCAGGAGTTGCAGCACGAAGGGCTTCTGGCTGCAGTAGCCCATCAAACCAAGGCGCCAGATCTGATTCTTGAGCGCGCCGATGCCGCCGGCGATTTCGATGTTGAATTCATCGAGAAGCTGGTTGCGGAACTTGCCGTCGTCCACGCCCGCGGGAATCATGACCGCGGTGACGGTCACCAGGCGATCCTTGGGATTTTCGACCAGAAGCTTCAAGTTCAGGGCTTCTACGCCGGCAATCAAAGCAAGTTGGTTCAGTTTGTGCTTGGCCCAACGCGCTTCCAGGCCCTCTTCCAGCACAATGCGCATGGCTTCGCGCAAGGCATAGATGAGCGAAATCGGCGGGGTGTGATGATAGAGGCGGTCCTTGCCCCAAAAGTTCATTGCCGTGGAAAGGTCGAAGTACCAGCTCTGCACTTTCGATTTGCGGGCGCGAAAAACCTCTTCGGCGCGCGGGCTCACGGTGATGGGAGACATCCCCGGTGGCGCGCTGATCGCCTTTTGCGAGCCGCTGAAACAAATATCGACTCTTTGCTTGTCCACGTGCAAAGGCACGGCGGCGAGAGACGCAACCGTGTCCACAACCAGTAGCGCGCCACATTCGTCGGCGACCTTGCGGATGGGGTCGATCTCTGTAACGACTCCGGAAGAAGTTTCCCCCTGGGCGAAGCCAATCATTTTGATGTTGCGGCCCTTGGCAGCTTTGCGCACATCCTCCGCATCCACCGGCTTGCCGTAGGGGAACTGCACGAGATGGAGTTTCGCGGGAGTGTGCTGCGCGATGACATACAAGCGTTCGGAAAAGTGGCCGTTGACGCAGCAGATGGCCTCGTCGCCGAGTTCCAGCGAGTTCACTACCGCGGCCTCGATGCCGCCGGAGCCCGAAGCGGACAGCGGAAACGTGATGCGGTTCTCGGTCTGGAAAATCTGGCGGAGCAAAATCTGCGTTTCGTCCATGCAGCCGCGGAACCAGGGATCCATGTGGCCGACCAGCGGGGTGGCCAGGGCGCGGTAGACGCGCGGGTCGATCGAACACGGCCCCGGGGTCATCATCAGACGATTGGGAGGATTCAGCTCACCGATTGGCTTGGTCATGTCATTACCTCTTCACAAGTTCGCATGGAGCAGGTGTGGAAGTACCAGTGTCCCGCAGGGGGGAGTCGGGGCGCAACCGTCAATTTGGCTTCCGGGGAGGCGGAAGTGGCCCCTCGGGAAGACTCGGGGCAAGCGAGTGGCTAGCGAAGAATCAGGATGATTGGATGACTGCGTCGGCTCCTGTTCCCAAGTAGACTTGGTAGCGTTCAACGACCAAGGCTCGGAAAAAGGAGCCGAGCGATGATTATTATAGGTTGTGATTTTCACACACGCTATCAGCAGATTGCCATGGCCAACGACGAAACGGGCGAATTGCTTCTGGAGCGAAGGCTGGATCACCAGAGCGGCGAAGCACACGAGTTCTACCGGAGCTTGCAAAGTCCGGTGCGGGTGGGCATCGAATCGACCGGTCCCATTCACTGGTTCGAGCGCTTGCTCGCCGAACTTGGTCACGAGTTGTGGGTCGGGGACGCTGCGAAGATTCGCGCCAGCGAAGTGCGCAAGCAAAAGACCGACGAACGCGATGCCAGGCTGATTCTCGATCTTCTGCTCGCCAAGCGCTTTCCGAAAATCTGGGTTCCCACACCCGTCGAGCGGGATCTGCGGCAGTTGCTTTGGCATCGGCACAAGCTGGTATGCATGCGTACGATGTTGGGCAACCAACTGCACGCCCTGGCCATGAGTCTGGGACTCTGCCGCAAGAAAGCCTTGTTCACCAAAAAAGGTCGCATGGAGTTGCTGCGCTTGCAGCTGGCTCCCTGGGCCAGCCGGCGGCGCGAAGAACTTCTGAAGCTGCTCGAGCAAATCGAAACACCGATCGCCGAGTTGGAGCGAGCGGTAACAGAAGAAGCCAACCGCCGTGAGGATGCCGTGCTGTTGATGACTCATCCCGGAATCGGCCCGGTCACTTCCCTGGCCTTTGTTCTGGCCATCGGTCCGATCACTCGTTTTCGACGCAGCAAGAAAATATCGAGTTATCTCGGGCTGAATCCGACCGAAGCATCCAGTGGCGGACGGCGGCGTTTGGGAGGGATCAGCAAGCAGGGCAACACCATGGTGCGTTGGTTGCTGGTCGAAGCGGTGCATCCGGCGGTACGCAAGGATGCGGCGCTGCGGCAGGATTATCTACGATTGAAATTCCGTAGAGGACACGCGATTGCGAAAGTGGCGATCGCGCGCAAGTTAGCTGTGCGTATGTACTGGATGCTGCGTAGTGGAGCAGCGTACGCGCAGCTGGTTCGCATGCAAGGCAGCTCGGGGGCCACCCTGATGGACTAAAGTCCATCGTCAGGCTGATTGAGCACCTTGCTCCCCTGAGAGATCAGGGGATCTGAAAAATGAATCCTGATCGGAACTAGCAAGATCGAATAGATGGCTGGTGGAACCAGAGTCCACCCCTGATTCACAAAGCGGGCCTTGGTCGAAATGAAGGAAAGAGCGGAGTCCCTATTAGGTGAAGAAAAAACGAGCCCTTGCGACTCGCACACTACTCGTGTCTCTTGACAGAGCCAACGCAGTCATAGAGGGTGGCACACCGTAAAAACCTCCGGGGTGGCCTACCCTTTACGCATTTTGTAAAGGGTGGGCTACTCTTCGCTTGTGTTGTAGTGGCTGGACGTCTCCGATTCCGGTTTATGATACCTGGGTCTTGCGATCGCTTTGGCCCTTCGCCTATTTTTCCGGAGATCCCACCTTGGACTTTTGACTCTCAACTTCGGATCCCCGACCGTTACTTTTTCAGCGCAAAATCGTCTCAGTACTACAGAATACTATTGTACAGTTGTTACTAACGCGAGAGAATAGGTCATGTTCCCGCGGGGATGGTCCTGTCTGCACACCGCGCGTCTTCCCGTCCCGAAAATTCCAGCAACTAAGCCCTGTATTTCCATCAGTTCAAAACTGATAGAAACCAAACGACTTCAAGTCCTTCATTTCTGTCACTTGCGAAAAACAGGGGGGAGGGGGGAGTTACCGGTTAGTACAGCTCGCCGGGTGGGCCAGGGAATTTCGGTAAATGCTCGCGCGCGGGTGCATCGGGGAAGCATATCATCCGGGTACGACCTTTATGGGTTAGAGAGGTGGGTGCCGCACCCTTGTGGTTTTCAAGGGTGCGGGTTTTGACGTTGATGCGCAATCCTCTGAAACGATTCTACGGCCAGGGCGATCTGCACTTTGTGACGTTCAGTTGTTACCGGCGGCCACTGCTGGGAACCGCGCGCTCGCGCGACTGCTTTCTGCAGATTCTCAACCAGGTGCGCTCCAAGCGCAATTTTCTGCTTCTGGGATTCGTAGTGATGCCGGAGCACGTTCACCTATTGGTGAGCGAGCCACGCGGGAGCAATCCATCCATAGCGCTGCAGGTGCTGAAGCAGGAGGTATCCCGTAGGCTGAGGAAAGAGCAGACGCTCTCTCCCGAACGCCAGGAATGGCCGAAGTGTGCCGAAGCGCAGACGGTGGAAGAGCATTTCTGGCAGCGAAGGTTCTACGACTTCAACGTTTGGAGTGAGAAGAAATTCCGGGAGAAACTGGAATACATGCACGCGAACCCCGTGAAGCGGGGGCTGGTTGTGCATCCGAAGGATTGGCCGTGGAGTAGCTGGGGACACTACGCGCTGGGAGAGAGGGGGATGATCCGGGTGGATTCGTTGGATGATCGGGTGGTGGAAAGCCGAGTGCGGGGATGAGGAAAAGTCAAAACCCGCACCCTTGAAAACCCCAAGGGTGCGGCACCCGCCGAAAAGACTAGGCGGTGGAGGCGTCGAAGGCTTGGCCTTCGGCGAGGACGCGCTCGGGAACTCGGCGCAATTCGCGAACCAAGCCGAACCACAAAAGGACTTTCAGGGTGTAATAGGTGATATCGATCTCCCACCAGTAGAAGCCCTGGCGGGCGGAGGCCATGAAGTAGTGGTGGTTGTTGTGCCAGCCTTCGCCGAGGGTCACCAGGGCCAGCAGCCAGTTGTTCTTGCTGGTATCGGCGGTCGGGAAGCGGCGCTTGCCGAAAATATGCGAAAGCGAATTGATGGTGAACGTGCCATGCCACAGCAGCACGGTGCTCAAGAAGAAACCCCAGAAGAGCAGGCCCCAGCCGCCAATCAGCCACAAGCCGACCGCCAAAACCGTGGGAGGCAACATGTGGTATTTGTTCAGCCAGCGGAGCTCCGGGTATTTGGCGAAGTCGCCGATATAGTCAAAGCGCGTGTCGTTATAGCGGTCGGAAAGGATCCAGCCGATGTGCGACCACCAAAAGCCAAAAAGAGTGGGCGAGTGCAGGTCCTCTTCCAGATCGGAATACTTGTGATGGTGGCGGTGATGCGCCGCCCACCAGAGGACACCCTTTTGGGTGGACGACATGGCCATCCAGGCGATGACAAACTGGAACCAGCGGCTGGTCTTGAAGGAGCGGTGCGAGAAATAGCGGTGATAGCCGGCGGTGACGAAGAACATGCGGACTTCGTAAAGCACGATCGCGGCAACCACATAGCTCCACTTGAAGGGCACAAAAAAGATACCCAGCGCGGCAATATGGATCAGCGCAAACGGGATCGAGGAAATCAGGTGGAGACGCGCCCCATTGGGGAGGGGGATAGACAATGGTCGTGCAACAGAGGCCATGCAACTCTACTCCTGCGCGGAAGCGCCGCGCTTTTGTTGTTAATGCGCGCAAGAGTCGAGCGAGCTCAGCGCCAAAAACTACTCTTCCAGTTTACGGGGCGTGCGTGCCGGGGTCAACTTCACCAAAGTACAGGTGTGACGTACAGGTGTGACAAGAGGTCACACCGCGGGTGGGCTCGTTCAGAAAGATGGGTGACACCCGGGAGGAAGTATTCCGGCGGATGTGCTATCGTGCCTTTGGAAACTTCGCGAAGGAGCGCTACTCGGCATGGCTGAACGCCCCGTACTTGTTGGCTTGATTCCGCAAGCCGTGGTTCTGGATTCCGGAGATCAGGTCAGCTGGCTTTCGGATGCGGGAAATTTGCGGGTGGAATTCGACGCCAACCGCTGCCCTTTTTCGTCCAATGTGTTTCAGGCGCCTGCGGGAATGCGGCTGTTGAGCGGCCCGACGACCGCTGGCACGAAGCCCGGCAGCTTCAAATACCGGCTGTGGCTCAATGACCAGATGGTCGGTCGCGGCGAAGTGATCGTTCGCTAAAAATCCAATTCAACGCCAACGCGAAGATTGCGCATCGCCGGCAATTACTTCTGCTTGGCGATGATCAGATCCTTGATCTTGTCGTAAGTGGCCTGGGGAATGATCTTCTTCCTCACCAGGTCGGTCTTCTTGGCGTACGGCCGGCCGGCAATGATCTTCTTGGAATAAGCGGCGCCGATTCCCGGCAGTGCATCCAACTGATCCGCGGTGGCGCTATTGATGTCCAGAAGATCGGCGGCCGCGGGTTTTGCCGCAGGCGTCGTCGTTTTTGTGGTCTGGGGATGCGATACGGCGATTCCGACGCCCAGCATAACCACGAGCGCCAACAGGACGATGCGGCTGATATTCTTCTTCATTTCGCTTTCTCCTTTGAATTTAATTGCCATCCAAATTTGCAAAAATTAGTTCTTCCCCGCGGCGTGATAACCGGCCTTGATCGCGTCCGCCTCCTGCATATATTTGCCCTGCTTGGTTTTGCCGTAATAGCGGCTGCCCGGTTTGTGATAAACGCCGGAGTCCGTATTCACCCAAACCATGCCGCCGCCATTGGCAGCCGGTGTCTTCGGAGCGCCTGGCGCGGCCGCAGGCTTCGATGCGGGTGCGGGAGTCGCCGAGGATGCGGGTTTCGGAGCGGCAGGCGTCGTGGCCGAAGCGGCGTCGGATGTGGTGCTGCTGGTTTTCTGCGGTTTGGCGGTGGTGGCGGAGCTTTGCTCCGCCGACGGAGTCGCTTGCGTGGCCTGGGCTGCGGAAGCTTGGCGCGGCGTCATGTTCACGGGTAAGAGCAGGAGCGCAGCCGCCCATACCGAATAGCGCCCTTTCCCACGGAGATTCATTTTCGCTGAATTCCTTTCCCCACGGCAGTTCAGGTCCTCCGTCAGGCAGACGGATTACGCGTGCGTTGGACGGGTAGCGGAAAGACACGAACGAGCGCAGCGCGGTCCTTCCTTGTGGCCTTGTGAAAGTTGCTGGAAATAATGTTCGAGAGGAAAGGTGAAGTCAAGCAGGGATTTCGCTACCAGAAAGCAGCGGCGCAAGACGCGAGCCGAAAGTGAAATTTATCTGACTACCCGCAGAAGCATCGCGCTGGACTTCATGATTTTGATGTCGCCTTCTTCTTTGGTCAGGGTGATTTCGCCGGGAGGGTCGGTGTCTCCCGCATGGGCGATACTCATCCCTGGCAGATCGAACAAGCCGCAGGCGTCCGCGGAAAAGATCCACAGGGCCTGGAGCCTCTCTGGACCATCGGGCCAACCGGCGCAGAGGGAACCTGGCGGGTCCTGCAGGTGCACCAGCACGCCGTCATCGCTGTTGGTGGCCTTGCCAATGGTCCTATTGTGACGGTTGGTCACTTTGCCGCCGGAGCCGTAGCGCCGGTCGCCGCCAATTTGAACCGTGGTTGTCCAACTCACGGGGGAGCCGCTGGTAACCTGCTGATAAGGAGCGTGAGCGGCCTGAACGTCTTCAAGGGGAGCCATCACGCGCAATGCGGTAACCACGGGAATGGCAAGGTGATGAAATTCCAGCGAATCCAGACGGAAAGTGATAGTGGCGGGGCCCCTTTCAGCGGGGACAACACTGAGGATGGTCCCATGAATTTTTGAGCCGGAAGGAATCTTTTCCTTATTGGGGAGCGGCACGTCCTGCATGATGCGCCCTTCGATTGCTTCCCCTTTGGTCAGTTCTTTGGAAAAGAGCGCATGCTCCAGGCTGACCGGCAGAACGGTGCCGACGGGAATTTTGACGTTTGGCCCAACGCCGGCTGACGGGCTCACCGGAAGTAAGGGCAAAGCCAGCAGGAGGCTGATAAGCACCCTGACAAGAGCTGGCGAAGAAGAATGGAAGCGACGCGCTACGTGTAACCTGGGAAACGACCACATTCCGGCAGCTCCTCCGATCGAATCGGCTGATTGGGAGATCTTAAGCAACGTGGACCGGCAAGAGTTTGCCCCGGATGCCCATTCGAGGCAAGTGCGGAACCTCGCCCAGTCAAAAAATTAATATTGGGGGCTGCTGAAACCGGAAGTCTTGCATCGCTCAATCGCCGGCGAGTTGCACGCGGCCAGACTCCACCGATTCCGCCAAACCGCGGCGGACGAAGCCCAGGACGGAGGCGGGAGCGTCCCGCTCGGGTTCCAGCGACAACGTGGCGGCCTTGCGGGGGAATTCATCGCGGCGGTCAAGCTGCAATCCCGCTTCTTTGAGGAATTCGGCGGAAAAGCCGAGGTCTTCAGCGCGGTCCACGCCCCAGAACCACAGTTTTTCCTCGTTGCGCTGCAGGAAGTGCAGGGATTCCCCGAGTTTTTTCATCGCTCGATCGAAGGAAGAAGTCAGAAAAAATACACTCAGGGACCAGGCGTGCCGGGGATACTGCACACGAATCCGGACGCAGTATTTGCCGTTCTGGTTCTTCTCGATGCTGCAGCGGTAGTCGTTGCGAGCGTGATTGGTACGTGCTGCCATGGAATTCACCGTTCTTGAAAGGGTTGCAGTGGCCCTCGTTGGATTTCCGGACAGACTGGAGCGAGTTGAATTGCTGAAGAACGCCGTCAAAGCCAGTTTTCCCGGGCAGCAATAGGCTACCGGGAGGGGCCAGCGAGGGCAAGGGGGGGTGTCGTTAAATTATAACCGCTGTATTTAGTTAGAGATAGGAAGGCTTCCGGGGATTCCCGAGCCTCCGAATGCAGCCATCTTTTCGGGGAACATCTTCAGTTTGCCTTCTTGCTTCAGGCGTTCATCGAGCGAGGTCCGGAAGGCGTCAAAAGCCAGCGACCGCTTCTGCTGCAACAAAGTATCGGTGATGTTCTTCTGTTGCTTCTCGAAGTCGGCGGGATTGGCTTCCTGGCGATCGACCACCTGATAGACCGCCCAGTTGGGGCCGAGGCTCAAGGGTGGCCCGATTTGTCCTACCTTCAGAGAAAAGGCCGGGGCCAGTTGCTTGCCGCTGCCGAAGTTGGCCACGGAGCCGTTGCGAGCGAAAGGGTCGCTGGTTTTGGGGTCGAGTCCGAGGGCCTTGGCTGCGGCAGCAAACTTCTCGCCGGCCTTGAGACGCTTTTCAAGCTCATTTGCTTTGCTTTGGGCCAGCTCGTTGGCCTTTTGTTGCTTGAGGGCGGAGACGACCTTGTCGCGCACTTCTTCGAGGGAACCCTGGTGCGCCGGGAGGACCTGCTTCAGGGAAAGTACCACGTAGCCACGGTCGGTGCGGAGCGGGAGGCTCAGCTCACCCTGACGGAGATGGAAGATTTCGTCTTTCACATCCTGGCCGTTGCCCAATTCCAGAACCGGCTCGCCCGGCGCCACGGCGTGGGTGTCTGCGACGGCGAGGTGATATTTCTGGGCCAGCTGATCGAGAGTGGTTTTGTTGGACTGGCGAATATCGGCGGCGATCTGGTCGGAAGTGGCAGCCGCTTCGTTATCGGCTTTCTGAAGCAGATACGGGGCGCGGATAGAGTCCTTAACCTCGTCGAACGGCTTGGTGTGGGCGCTTTCCTTATCGAGGACCTTGATGATGTGAAAGCCATACTGGGTCTTGATCAGGCCGGAAATCTCTCCCTTGTTCAGGCTGAAGGTGGCTTTCTCAAATTCCGGCACCATCTGGCCCTGAACGATCCAGCCCAGGTCGCCACCCTTGGCCTTGGACCCCGGATCTTCGGAATATTTCTTAGCCAGTTCGTCGAAGTTTGCGCCCTTCTTCTTCGCCTGGGCCAGAATGTCCTCGGCCTTTTTCTGGATTTCCGCGACCTCCGCGTCGGTCTTTCCCACGGTCATCAGCAAAATATGCTGGGCGTGGACGCGATTGGGCACTTCGTACTGCTGAATGTTCTGTTGATAGATGGCTTTGAGCTCGTCGTCGGTCACCGGGGTGTTCTGGCGGAGCTGCATCAGGTCGAGCAAGGCGTAGCGCACAACGCGCTTCTCTGGGATTTGGAACTTGGCCTTGTTTTGCTCATAGTAGGACTTGATGTCCGCATCGTCCGGGCTGATTTTGGATTCCAGATCCTCGGGCTTGATGAGCACGTAGTCGAGCTTCACCTTTTCGTTCTGCGATTTGAACTCTTCCTGAATTTCCGCGGGGCTGACGCTGATGCCGTCGGTAATCAACTTGCGGAACTTCTCTTCGATCAGGCCTTGCCTGACCAGATCCTCGAATACTGGGACGGTCAACTGAAACCTGGTTTGAACTTCGCGGGTGTAGGCGTCCATGCCTACAAAGGCGCCGCCATTGAAAGCCGTGGGCACATATTGCTTTATGCGGTCGGCGCGTTCCTGGTCGCTGACAGTGATGCCGAGCCGCTTGGCCTCGAACTCAATTTCCTTTTGGAAGACCAGTTGATTCAGGATTTGCCGGGCGTAGAGGCTTTCAAGCATGGGCGGTATGGGGTTGCGGCGGCGGATTTCGTCGAGTTGCTGGCGCACCTCGCCGGTGGTGACGCTCTGGTCGCCGACTTTGGCGACGACGTCGGTGGCGCTCTCCGCGGTGTTGGTGCCCTGGGGCACAAGATACAGCAGCATGCTGAGAGCGATAATTGCTATGACGACGCCGAACAGAACTCGGACGCCCACTTTCTGGTTGTCAAATACGCCAGCCATTCCAGATGTCTCCTGAGCTGATGAACAAACGTAAGATTATAGAGGATTGCAAGGCAAACCCCCAAATGAAGTTGCGGGGAGCCAATCGGGCGATTCATCCCGCCTAACCCGCGGAATGGAGCAGAGCGGGTGTTCCTTGGATTATCCCAGCATCTGCGGAGCTAGGCAGTTCGGTAACTGAAGAGTTTGTGGCAGTCTTTTCGCAAGAAACCGCCGACGACCGGGATGAGGTGGTTGCCCTGCTCGAAGACGTGACGGCAGGAGATGAGGCAAGCACGCCATTTGTAGAATTCCGTGCCGTGCTTGCGGCCGTACGAGGCAATGTCTTCCTGGGAAACTCCGTAGACGACCGCGCCAATCCTGGACCACACGCAGGCACCGGCGCACATGGCGCAAGGCTCGTGCGTAGAGTAGAGGACGAAGTCAGGCAGGTAGCGGCCATAACCGCTAGATACGTATTTGAGCGTTTCCAACTCGACGTGTTTGATGCTGGATCCCGAAGTTTTTACCCGGTTGCCCGCGTTGGCAATCACAATCTCGGTTTTGCCCGTGACCCGCGTAATGACCGCGCCAATCGGATAATCGCCCCGGTCGCCGGCGCGCTTGGCCTCCGCGATGGCCAGTTCCATGAACTTCTTTTTCGGCTTGTAGGAAGCAGGAATCATGCCACCAGATTATATGGGATTATGACGAGTGTATCTCAGGATACTCGTGGCCTGCCGGCTGGCCTTCCGGCAACTATGCGATTAGGCGAAGGAGCCGAGCTTGCGCACGGTTATTCAAACGAAGAAATTTTTGATACTCCCGCTTCTGGGACTCCTGTTGCTCAGTTGTCCGCCAATTCCCGCTCAGCAGATTGCTACCACTGAAGGCCCTCGAACTTTCTACCGGGACGTTTTGCCGTTGCTGGAGAAGCACTGTCAGGTTTGCCATCGTGCCGGGGGAATCGCGCCGATGGGGTTTGAAACTTACGAGGGCACGCGAGGATATGCCGCCGCGATTCAAGCCGCGACGCAGAATCGCTCCATGCCGCCCTGGTTCGCTGAAAAAGGCGTCGGCCAGTTTTCGAATGATCCTTCGTTGAGCGATGCGGAAATTGCCACGCTGGCCGCCTGGGTTGCCGCCAAAGCTCCCGCGGGTAATCCTGCTGATGCTCCTCCGCCAAAGAAATGGACCGACCGCTGGAGCATTCCTGCGCCGGACATGGAAATCAAGATGGCCGAGCCGGTGTGCATCCCCGCGGTCGGCGAGATCGACTACACCTACGAAATTCTGCCCACCCATTTCCAGGAGGGGCGCTGGGTGCAGGCTTCCGAGATCCTGCCAGGGCTCCCGGAGCATGTGCATCACGCAGTGGTCTATGTGCGTCCGCCGGATTCGCCATGGCTGCGGCATGCACCCGTGGGGAAAGCGTTCACCGCGGCGATGCTTACCACTCCTGAAGATCAAAGGGATGCAATGTGGACCGACAGCGACATCCTGCTGGTTTACGCGCCGGGCAGCACTCCGGACAACTGGCCCACGGGCATGGCCAAATTCATCCCGGCCGGCTCCGACCTGGTTTTTCAGATGCACTACACGACCAATGGAAAGCCGGGAAACGACGTTACCCGTGTCGGGCTAATCTTCGCGAAAGAGCCGCCGGCAAAGCGTGTCCTGACCTTGCAGTTGACCAACGACCACTTCGTGATTCCTCCCGGTGTGCCTGACTATCGCGTGGAGGCCCACGGCACGCTGCCGAACGACGCCTTGCTGCTAAGTTTTTTCCCGCACATGCACCTGCGCGGCAAGCGCTTCGAATAC
Source organism: uncultured Acidobacteriota bacterium (assembly GCA_963781995.1). Taxonomy (GTDB): domain Bacteria; phylum Acidobacteriota; class Terriglobia; order Acidiferrales; family UBA7541; genus Acidiferrum. The sequence goes on from CAWAHR010000002.1 coordinate 1,731,175, forward strand.
AACATGATCCGCAAGGACAAATCGGTTGAACCGTTGCTTCGCGTGCATTACCACTTTCACTGGCAAATGAGCTACCGGTTAGCCAAACCGCTGGCCCTGAAAGCGGGCACGGAACTGCAAGGGGTGGCGTGGTTCGACAATTCGAAAGACAATCCCCACAATCCGGATCCCAGTGCCGCGGTGCGCTGGGGCGAGCAGACCTACGACGAAATGATGGTTGGCTTCTTTGACGTGGCCGTGGACGCGCGGCTGGACAAGCCACGCTATTTCCAGCGCTCGCTCCCGTTCGGACCCGAAAAGTAACACCCAAGACACGCTGTTTGGAAAAGCGGCGCAAGCGCTATTTGTAGATTGACTACGCGGAAACGCCTGATTTCCGCAGGCAACGAAACGGTGTGCTACATTGCGAAATTGGAGCATTCGCGGCACATACTCAAGTGACTACACAAACACCCATCGACCCACGCCGGCCGGTTTCGGCGCCGACACCCGCGGCGCCGCCGAAAATTCACCGGGTTGAGGTGTATTGGCACGCGGTCACCTACAAGACCGTGGCAATATATGGGGTCCTCCTTTTCGTCATTGCAATTGCCGGGTTATACGTGGCCCGCCCGGATTGGACCAGCATCATCACAAAGAAAGTTTCCAACGCCCTGGGCAATCCGGAAACGGAAAATTCGCCCACGACCACGATGACCCAGGCGAAATTCGTGAACCTCGATGGACGTGTGCAGGTGAAAAAAGTGAACTCGGTCACCTGGGTGGACGCGGACTATCACACCACCCTCGACAAGGGCGACCTGATTCAAACCACTGGTGAAGGTGCGGCGCGAATCACCTTTGCCGACGGCACGGAGTACACCATCAAGTCGGACACGCTGGTGACGGTGGAAGAAAACAACGTAACGCGAGACCATTCGACTACCGCTGTGCGCATCAACACCGGCTCGGTCAATTTATCGACCCCCAACTGGACCTCTCCGGATTCCAAGGCTTCGGTTAGCGTCGAAGACGCCACCGCATTCATGAAGCAAAACAGCCGGGCGACGGTAACGAACGACCCGAAGCAAAACGAGCATGAAATCGTGGTGGCCAGCGGTGCCGCAGAGGTGCAGCGCGGCCAGGAGAAAATCGAGTTGACCCAGTTTGAAAAGGTCAGCTTTCCCTCGGGTGGGCCAACGCAAAAATCCAATATTCTGGCGCCCCCTGGGCTGGTTGCGCCGTTGAATCTGGCTCCTGTGATCTCGGAAAATCCGAGGGCCGCGCAAATCCGCTTTGAATGGCAGCCGGTGGATGGCGCGATCGGCTACACGTTGCGGATCAGCACCACAACGATGTTCACCAAGATGGTCAAAGAAGTGAAAGTCACGGGGACTAGCACAGAAGTGACGGGACTCGAGTCCGGCGATTACTTCTGGAACGTCACCGCTTCCGACGCCAAGAAAGAGACCAGCGAGTTCAGCGAAACCTTCAAGTTCAGTCTGGTGGCCCAGGGCAAGACCCAGGACATGATGCTGGAAATCGAAGCGCCCCAGATTCACGGCCGCGTCGCGGAATTGATCGGGAAGACCGAACCCGGCGCCGCGCTGATTATCAACGGCCAACCAGTGGCGAACATCTCGCCCGACGGAAGTTTCCGGCACTTCACCGAACCGCTGGAGGCCGGGCAGCACACCATTACGGTGATCGGGTCCAACCGGCGCGGCGGCACGGCCAAGCAGCAGATTTCGATCGTAGTACCCAAATAGCGAGTGGGGAGCTGGGAGCGGTTTTGCGTGGGCCGCCGAATCCGGCGACAATGGATAGTTGCACCGTGGGGCTTGCGTAGGCGGAGATCCTTCCGGGCCGTATCCTCTCCGCAGGGGGAATGCAGTAATGAATAAGAATGGTTACAACCTGAGGTCGGTGTTCAGTCTTTTCTCTTCCGACCTGGCAATCGATCTGGGAACCGCGAACACGCTGGTGTTCGCGCACGGCAAAGGCATCGTCGTCAACGAGCCCTCCATTGTGGCCATCAACAAATCCAGCGGAGAAGTGGTTGCCGTCGGCCGGGAAGCGAAAGACATGCTTGGGCGCACGCCGGGGAACGTCGTGGCCATCAAGCCGATGAAGGACGGGGTCATCGCCGACTTCAAAGTCACCGAAAAAATGCTGACGTATTTCATTCAGAAGGCGCATAACCGCCGCGTGCTGGTACACCCGCGCATCGTGATTGGGGTGCCCAGCGAAATTACGCCGGTGGAAAAGCGCGCCGTGCAAGACTCCGCGTACCGCGCGCGCGCCAGCGAAGTGTATCTGGTGGAACAGGCCATGGCCGCGGCCATCGGTTCCGGCCTGCCCATTGAAGAGCCTTCCGGAAACATGGTGGTGGACATCGGCGGGGGCACCACGGATATCGCGGTGATTTCCATGAGCGGCATCGTCTACTCGCGCTCCGTCCGGGTGGCCGGCAACGAGATGGACGAAGCGGTCATGCAATACCTGAAGCGGAAGTACAATCTGCTGGTCGGCGAGCGTACCGCGGAACAGATCAAAATGGAGATCGGCTCGGCGTATCCGCTCGAGAAACCGCTGACCATGGAAGTGAAAGGACGCAACCTGATCGAAGGAGTGCCGCGCACGGTTACCATCGACGACAGCGAAATCCGCGAAGCTCTCAGCGAATGCGTGGCCACGATTTTGAACGCCGTGCGTGTGGCGCTGGAGCGCACCCCGCCCGAGCTTTCCGCCGACATCAGCGATCGCGGCATCGTGCTGACCGGCGGCGGCGCGCTGCTGAAAAATCTCGACAAGCGCATCCGTGAAGAAACTGGCCTCCCGGTTTCCATTGCCGACGATCCCTTGGCGTCGGTGGTGCTGGGCACCGGCAAGATGCTGAGCGATTTCAAACTGCTGCGGCAGGTGTGCATCGACTAAGAGAGTTTTAAGCCGTCAGTTTTTAGTTGTTAGTTTTACGCCGGAAGTTTCAAGATCGGAAATTCGCTCTTCTCTCAGCCGCGGATGCCGATGTTGGATGAAAGTTTGAGTTTTACTTAAAACTAAGAACGATTCACCGAGAACTTTTTGCCATGGTTGCTATCCCTTCCAGACATAAATCGCTCGCGCTGTTGGGCGGAGTGTTGCTCGCTCAAGTGCTGATGCTGGCGGTCCAGGTGAAGCGCGATTCGCGCGGCCGGCTGATTCGCGTGTGGACCATCACCGCGGTTACGCCATTCGAAAAGGGCGGCGCCTGGGGCTTTGATAAGGTTCGCGGCGTGTGGGACCACTATTTCGCGCTGCAAGGGACCTCGCGGCAAAACGAGGAACTCCGCGCGGAAAACGATTCGCTCAAGCTGAGCATTTCGCAGCTCGAAAGCAAGGCTGCCGAGGCCGATCGGCTCGCATTGCTCCTGAATTTCCGGGAATCCCACGAAAAACTTCCCATGGTCGTGGCCCGAGTGATTGGCGCAAGTGCGGGCACCGCCAGCCACACGGTTGAAATTGACCGCGGCGAACGCGACGGAATCCGCCGCAATATGGCGGTTATCACTCCGGATGGCGCAGTCGGCAAAATCATTGAAGCGTATCGCGACAACGCACAAGTCCTATTGCTCAGCGACAAGGACGGCGGGGCCGGGGCCATGCTCGTCGGCTCGCGCATCCAGAGCCCTGTAAAGGGCACCGGAGAGCCGATGCTCAGCATGAGTTATGTGGCGGCAGAAGAAAATGTGAGCCCCGGCGATAAAATCGTCACCAGCGGCATGGACAAAATTTTCCCCCGCGACGTTCCCATCGGAACGGTGCTGGAAGTGAAGCAGGCAACTCCCTTCAAGCAGATTCGCGTGAAGCCCGCGGCCAAACTGGACCGCCTGGAAGAAGTGATCGTGCTGCTCACCCAGCAGCCGGTGGCCTTTCCCGGCGAAGCCGAAGCGCAAAGCGCGCCGCCCGCGGCGGGGGCTGCCCCTCCGGCCGCGCATAATTCAACGCCAGCCGCGGTGAAACCATGAACGACACTTTCGAACTCCGCGGCGGCGAGTCGCACATCGAAGTGCACAAGTTTTTTCCGGGCGCCGTGGTTGCCATGGCGGTTGTTTCGCTGGTCTTGCAGCGCATTCTTCCGGTGTATCTCCCGCGGCTGGAAATTCTGGATCTTCCCCTGCTCGTCACCATTTATTTCGGATTGAGTCGGCGCAATCCTTCCACCGGTTTGCTGCTAGGCATGGTTATCGGGCTGATGCAAGACAGTCTGAGTGGCCCAACCGTGCCGATCGGTGAGTATGGAATCGCCAAAACGGTGATCGGCTATCTGGCGTCGTCGATTGGCTCGCGCTTGGACACCGAGCATCCCCTGGCACGGCTGGCACTGGTGGCGGCGTTCTTCGTGGTGCACCAGTCCATTCTTGTGCTAGTCCGCCGCGTGCTTCTTGCGGAACCCGAAACTTGGTTCAACCTGCATCTGGCCATCGCCGCGCTGGTCAACGCGGTCCTCGGGGTAGCCCTCTTCACTCTCCTCGACCGACTTCGGCGCTCCTCATAGAACGGCCTGTGTAGGTGCCGAGCTTCAGGCCGGCATTCCCATGCTGAGTTCCCTACTCAGCCAGATGCGTTCTTATTCCATTAGCGCCCTAGTGGATGAGCAGGAACTGCTTGAAGTCATCGTAAGTGCTGCTGATGGGCAACGCGAGCTTCGGGCGTTGCAAATACTCCGCAAGCCGCGAAGGCAGCGGCGGCGCCACGCCAATTCCCTTCTCCACGATTTCTGCAAATTTCGCGGGGTGCGCCGTGGCCAGCACCAATCCTTGGGACGGCTCGGGATGCGTCTTGCGGTAGGCCTCCCAGGCGAGCAATCCGACCGCCGTGTGCGGGTCGGAAATGTAACGATAGCGGTCCCAGACCGCGTTCATCTCCTTCAAGGTTTCCTCGTCCGTGGCGCGATGTCCCCAGATTTCCTTGCGCACGTTTTCCAGGCGGTTGCGGCACAAATCGAGCAGCCGGGGGAAATTATTGGGATTCCCCACGTCCATGGCGTTCGAATACGTCGCGATGGCCGGGCGCGGACGATATTCCCCGGTCAGCAGGTATTGCGGCACGGCATCGTTAGCGTTGGTAGCGGCGATAAATCGGGCCACCGGCAGGCCGATGCGTTTGGCGAAGAGACCCGCGGTCAAATTCCCGAAATTCCCGCTTGGTACCGAGACAATCAGCGGCACGGAAGCGACCGGCAACTGGCGATAAGCGGCCACGTGATAAAACATCTGCGGCAGCAAGCGCCCCACATTGATGGAATTCGCGGAAGTCAGGAAAACACGCTGATTGAGCGCTTCATCGGCAAACGCCTGCTTCACCAGGCGCTGGCAATCATCAAAGGTGCCGGAAACTTCCAGCGCGGTGATGTTTTCTCCGAGCGTGGTGAACTGCTTTTCTTGCGCCTCGCTGATGCGCTTCGAGGGATACAGGATCACCACGCGAATTCCCGGCACGCGCAAGAATCCGTGGGCCACCGCGCTACCCGTGTCTCCCGAAGTCGCCACCAGCACGGTAAGCTGCCGCGATTCGCCGCGCACGAAATACCCCATCAACCGGGCCATGAACCGCGCGCCAAAATCCTTGAAGGCCAGCGTGGGCCCGTGAAACAGCTCCAGGATATGCAACGCCGGCGAAAGCGAAACCAGCTTCACGGGAAAGTTGATCGCTTCGGCCACAATCTGCCACAACATTTCCTCCGGCACGTCCGGGGTGGCGAAGGGCCGCACCACGCGAAAGCAGACTTCCGTGAACGGCAGCCGGCGGAACTCTTCCAGCTCTTCCGGTGAGTGCCGCGCAATCTCCACGGGCATATACAAACCGCCGTCGGGCGCGAGCCCGCGAAGCACCGCCCCACGCAGCGACGTCAGCGGCGCCTTTCCGCCCGTGCTTCGATATCTCATTCGCTGGATTCCGCCTTGGAGCGCTTGCTGGTTAGTTCCAACTGCTGCCGCACCTTTTCAAGAAGACCTTTGCCGATCGATTCGCCATGCTTTTCTTCGCGCAACGAAAGGCCGCGAAGGTCCGAAACCGAAAGCGAACAATGCGCCAGCGCTTCGTAACTCTGCCGCCGAGCGGCGATCAGCGTGGGATAGCAGCGCGCCACGGTATCGTGCGGCGCCTCTCCCCTGCGTGCTTGAAACGCGCCACGCCAAAGGACCGGCTTGGGATCTTCCAGATAGCGCCGGATCAGCAACTGCTGCTCGTCCAGCGAAGCCGACAGGTACACAAGAACCATCTGCTTGCGCAAGCGGTGCAGTAGGTGATTCCCCACGTAGATGACGCTGCCGCTGGTATCCAGCACCAGTTCGCGCTCGGGATTTTTTTCCAGGTCCGTCAGCACTTCATCGAGCACCGCGATCTCTTCAGAGAGGTAAGCCGCCTCGCGCTCCGCATAGGTGGGGCGGTCCGGCCAGCCCATCCATGCGGCCACGCCGTGAATGCCGCTGTGGTTGCCTGCCTCGAGGACGGGCTTCAAGCGCGCTTCGATCTGCGCATCACAGGACACCGCAGGGTAGCCGGCCGCGGCGATGCGCTGGGTCCAGTACGATTTCCCGGTACCAGACATGCCGACAAGCGCAAGCCGCAACGGCTTATTCGAATAAGGCCACATAAGGAATCAGAAAGTGTAAAGGACTCCGCGCCACCAAAAAAATGAAAAGCAACGTGTGGGCTTCATCAGTTTAACTTATACGAAAAGCGGGGGCATTGCGAAGGCCGCCCGGTGGGACCGTTTCCTGGCCATTAATCAGGCCGCTACCTGTCCTTTAGGACGAGTTGCGTGCCCTACTCCCGGGTGCTACTTTGGGAAAAGCTTCTGGAATGAGACGGATTCCGGAGTCGGGCGGCGATTTCGAGAGCTTTCACGGGTGGACCGGGGCCTTTTTTCAGAGCCTCGCAGACCGGTGAGTTCGCACTCCAACGCTTCCGTAAAGAGAATTTGCGCGGGCGGGCGCCTCTCAGCCCTGAGGAATATACCGGCTCGCGCGCAGGGCTCGCGTGTCGTATTGGTTTCGCAACGATAATCGATTGCCGCAAGAGCGGCTGGCCGCTTCCTCCTACGTGATCGTGGGCATGATCACGCTTCTGCTGCTGGGCTTCTGGAAACTCCAGGTGGTGGATTCCGACAAATATGGACAGATGGCGGAGCGGAATCGCGTCCGCTCGATTCCCATCATTGCTCCGCGCGGGCGCATGCTGGATCGCGATGGCCGGGTGCTGGTGGACAACTATCCTTCGTTTAGCGTTCTTCTACTTCGCGACGACATGGCCGCGGTGGAAAAAAATCTCCCGGCCATTGCCGACGGCCTGGGCCTTTCCCTGGACGATCTGAAAGACCAACTCAACAACACCGGCGCTCTTCCCAAATTTCAACCCATCGTGATCAAGCCCGAAGCCACGCAAGCTGATGTCGCTTTCATCGAATCGCATCGCGCCGATATTCCGCTTCTGGAGATGCTGATGGTCCACCGGCGCAGATATCTGCCGGGCGGCTTCATGGCCCACGCCAGCGGATATGTCGGCGAAGTCAGCGAACAGCAGATTGAAGCCAGCAACGGGAAATATCGCCCGGGCGACTTTGCAGGCAAGAGCGGCCTGGAGCGCCAGTACAACGATTTGCTGGTGGGCACCGACGGCCTGCGCCGGGTGATCGTTAACAGCGTCGGGAAAGAGATGGGCCGGTTGTCGCAGCAGGAGGCCATTCCCGGCAAGCAGATTCAATTGACGATTGATTACGATTTGCAGCAGGTGGCGGAAGCCGGGCTGGGTGACAAAAGGGGTGCGGTGGTGGCGCTCGATCCGCGGACCGGAGAGGTGCTGGCGTTCGCAAGTCATCCCGCGCCGGACCCCAATGATTTCGCGGTGAGAGTTTCGAAAGAAGAATGGCAGCGGCTGAATGAAGATCCCGGCAAGCCGCTGCTGAACCGCGTTACGCAGGCGCAATTGGCGCCCGGATCGGTGTTCAAGATCATCATGGCCACGGCGATGCTGGAGTCGAAGACCCCGCCGGAAAATTTCACCGCGTTTTGTCCGGGCTACGGCGTTTTTTATGGACAGATGCACAAGTGCTGGGTGTATGGAAAAAGCAGCCATGGGGTAGTGAATCTGCATAACGCGATCGTCCATTCGTGCGACGTGTTTTTCTACAACGTCGGGATGCGCATGGGGATTGATACCATTGCCAAATACGCCAAGATGCTCGGCCTGGGAGCGAGGACGGGGATTGATATGCCATCCGAGGAACCCGGCCTGGTGCCGTCGGAAGAATGGGTTCAACGCGTGTATCACCACAAGTGGTATCCGGGTTCGACGATTTCGGTTTCCATCGGGCAGGGTTCGGTGATGGCCACGCCGCTACAAATCGCTTATGTGATCGGCGGCATCGCGTCTGGCGGTGAGTTCAAGCAACCGCACATGCTGAAGGATGCCCAAAACGTCGGCGAGAAGCACGTGGAGCTCGCGGAAAATACCGTGGAGCAAGTCACGCAAGGGATGTATGGCGTGATTAACGAAGCCGGAGGAACCGGCAATTCCGTGAAGCTGCAGGGGATCGAGTTCTGCGGGAAGTCCGGCACGGCGCAGTTGATGAGTTACAGCGCGGCCACCCGCCTGGGGTTGGGCAAAGGCAAAAATGACGGATGGTTCGTCGGGTTTGCACCGCGGCGCGATCCGGAAATTGTGGTCGCGGCGGTCGTAGAAGACACGTCGGAGCACGGTGGCACGGCGGCGGGACCTGTGGTGCGCGATATTGTTAAGGCGTATTACGACAAGAAAGAAAAGAAGTCTCAAGGCCAGTCCACGGCGCAGAATCAGCAACCCGGAGCAGAACAAAAAAAACCTGCGAATGCTCGTGCGGCGGAGGAATCTCCCAAGGTTGAGGTAAAACGGGAGGGTCCCGCGAAAGTAGCGCAGATAGTCGAAAAAAAACAGGAGCCGGAGTAGCCACCCGGCGTTCTTAGAGGGAGTGTTTCGAACAGGGCCACGATGAACGAAACGACTACAACCCGCGATTACGATTGGTGGCTGCTGGCCATCGTTGCCGCCATCTGCGCGCTGGGGGTGGTGGAAATCTATTCCGCAACGCACGGCAGCGTGCTCACCGGGATGCACACCAAACAGTTGCGTTGGTTGGTAGTGGGGTTCGTGCTGATGTTCGTGCTTTCCCGCATCGACTACCATCTCATTATGGACCAGGCGCCGGTGCTCTACATTATTGGCATAGCGGCGCTGACCGCCGTCCTACTGGTGGGCCATACGCGTTTTGGGGCCAAGCGCTGGATTCCTGTTCTGGGGGAATTTCTCCAGGTGTCAGAATTGGTCAAATTGATTATAATCATTGTGTTGGCGCGCTTCTTCGCTGAAGTGCGCAGCGACGAGCTTTCCCTGCAGGATTTGATTAAGGCAGGGCTCCTGGTAGGAATACCGCTGGCCTTAATTCTGAAGCAGCCCGATCTTGGCACCGCGCTCGTTTTGCTGCCGATGCTGATCGTCGGGGCATTTCTTGCCGGGCTGCAATGGAAACATGCCGCGGTGATTGTTTTGATCGGCGTCTTGATGCTGCCCGTCGGGTGGCATTTCTTGAAGCCGTACCAGAAGGATAGGGTCACTTCGTTTTTGCATCCCGAAGAGGACGCCAAGGGTTCCGGCTATCAGGTTTTGCAGTCCAAGATCGCCGTGGGCTCCGGCGGCTTCTGGGGGAAGGGCTTCGGCAACGGCAGCCAGAATCAACTGGGATACATTCCGGTCCGATACTCGGATTTCATCATGTCGGCATGGGCGGAAGAACAGGGATTCAAGGGTGTGCTGCTTGCTCTCGGGCTGTATATGGCGCTATTGTTACGACTGGTCCAGAATGCCCAGCGCGCTAAAGACCGCGCAGGCATGTTCCTGGTCATGGGCGTCACAGCGGCGCTTGGTTTTCATGTTTTAGTGAATGTGGCCATGGTCATTGGGGCCATGCCGGTTACCGGCATTCCGTTGCCCTTGATGTCCTATGGAGGATCGGCCACATTGTTTGTTTTCCTGGCGATTGGCCTGGTAATGAATGTCCGGCTGCGCCGATTCGTTAACTAGCTGGTCGTCAGTTCCGAGCGCGACTTACTTCAGGGAGTTTGCGCCGGACCCGCGGTCCGATCAAACTTCGGCCCGCTTGCAGTTCAAGAAGGAATTTACGAGTGAGGATAGCATCGTCCGCCGTTACCCCGGGAACTTCCCGGCAACGGCCCAGCCTCGATAGCATGAGGTTTTCGCAACACGAAAGCCGCAACCCGGCTTCCCCCTCCGGCTTCGAACGCCATGCCGCAACAATATTGTTGTCGCCAGCGTGTCCCGGTCAGCAACCGGGACGGCGCCTTGCCTTGGACCTCTTCCCTAGAGGGTCCCGCGGCGGTGCATCCCAAGGAGTTTTATGTCGAAAGAATTGGTTATCAGCGCGAGCTCTCACGAACGCAGAGTCGCGATTTTGGAAGAAGGTCAGTTAGTCGAGATCTACATTGAGCGCGAAAAAGAGTTCGCGCTCGTCGGCAGCATCTACAAAGGAAAAGTAACCCGCGTCCTCCCAGGCATGCAGTCGGCTTTCGTGGACATCGGCCTGGATGGTGACGCGTTTCTCTACGTGAGTGACGTCTTCGAGAACCTCGAAGACTATGATCACGGCCATTCGCATGGCGAGGCGCCAATGCCCTCGATTGCCGCGGCTCAGGGCGGCCCACTCATTGAACCTCTGCCGGGAGAAAGCCTCTCCACGCGCGCGGTTCATGAAGAGACGATTTCTCTGGTCGAGCCCCATGAAGAACATCTCCACGGCGAAGAACTCGGCGAAGTTGCCGGCGTGCACGGCCTGGCTGACCATCAGGAGGCTGATGCAGGCTCGGAAGGCCCGCCCACCGAAAGCAGCGAGCTCGACGAACGCCAACCCGAATCAAACGCGTCGGCTCCTCAGAATTTTGCACCGAGTTACAATCCGACCCGCAACTATCCTCCGCGCATCGGCAATGATCGCCCGCAAGGGCATGACCGGGGCGGCGACCGTGGTGGGGACCGCGGCGGAGATCGTGGACGCGGCGGTCGTCGTGGACGTTTCGGACGGCGGCGCGGCGGAAGCGGCGGTAGCGGAGGCGATCGGGATCGCCGGCCACACGGTCAAGGCGGCGGGCGCAACCTGCCTCCTTCGAAGTACGCTTCTCCGCAGGGTGAACGTGAGAATCGCGGCGGTTTTGACAGCCGGCGTTCGAACGATCCTGGTCCGTCGGGGCCCAGCGCTCCCCCGGAACCCCGCGAAGACGACATCATTCTGCCGGGCGAATCGCTCGCGAAGTTTCGCGCGCGTCCCGTGCCGGTGGCTCCTGTTGAGCCGCTTGGCGATCACGAGCCCGAAGAACGCCAGCCCGATTTTGATCCCACCCCTTCTCGCCCAGTCGTAGGATTGCAGCCTGGCACTGGATCTCCGCGGCGCTTCTCGGGAAGCCTGCCGCATTGGGTTCTGGCCGATAAGGAATCGGAAGCCGAAGCAACCGCTTCGGAATCCACAGCGGAGACCGCTGAGGACACTGCAGCTGCCGCTGCTCAACAACACGCCGAAGAAACCTCGGCCGAACCAGTTCGCAACGGGTCAATGGGCCTCAGCGATGAAGAGGCGGTTTCGCTCTCTTCGCGGCTCGTGGAAGCCAAGCACGAAGAGACCCAGGCACGCGCCGAAGCCGACTCCCTCGTTGGTGGCGCCGAATTCGATGAAGACGAAGCGGAAGCCCTCCATGAAGCCCACAAAATTGCCGAACACGCGGAACACGGCCATCACGAAGAATCCGAAGAAGAGCAGGATGAGCGTGAAGATCGCGAGGACCGCGAGGACGCGGAAGCGGAAGCCGAGGCTGGCCAAGAACAGTTCGCCGCCGGGTCCGGACAAGCGGAAACTCGTGGCGAAGAAGGCGAAGCGCGCCACGATGCAGAAGACCACGCCGAACTGACCGAAACCGAGCGCGCCGACCTCGCTCACGACGAAGCCATTCAACACGTGGCCTCGGAAACCCTTTCGGCTGCCGCCGAGGGCTCCGCGGTTGAAGCCGCCATCGAAGAGAATGTTGTCCTCTTGCCAGGGGAGACTCGCGCGCCGCGCGATTCCAGCGCGCCCCGCGAAGATTTTGCCCGCATCAGCACCAGCCCGCGTTCCCGTTTCCAGCGCCCGCAGCGCGGCGGACGCGACCGCGGCGGTGATCGCGGCGGTTTCCGCGGGCGCGGCGGGCGCCCAGATGGACGTTCCGATCGTCCACATCGTGGCGGCGACCGTGACCGGGGCGCAGATCGCGGCCCGGATCGCGGAAGCGACCGCGGTCCGGATCGGGGCGCTGACCGTGGTCCAGACCGCGGCCGGGGACGCTTTGAGCGTCGCCCCGGCGGTGGCCACGGCCCGCATCGCGGACATCATGCCGGACACGCACCTTCTCGCCGGCCTCAACTCATTTCCGAAATGCTGAAAGCCGGCCAGGACGTCGTCGTGCAAATCGCCAAGGAACCTCTGGGCAAGAAGGGCGCGCGCATCACCAGTCACGTCGCGCTTCCCGGCCGCTTCCTGGTGTACATGCCGACCATTGACCACATCGGCGTCTCGCGCAAGATCGCCAGCGCGGAAAACCGCTCGCGTCTCCGCCGTTTGGTCGGCGAAGCGAGCGGCAGTTATCCCGGCGGCTTCATCGTGCGCACCGCGGCCGGCGGCGCCACCGATGACGAAATCCGCACCGACGTCGAGTTCCTCGGCAAAACCTGGAACGAAATCAAGGCCAAGAACGACGACCGCAAGGCCCCTGCGCTTTTGCACCGCGACCTCAACCTCGTCGAGCGTATTCTGCGTGATTACGTCAGCGACGACTTCACCGCCATTTGGATCGACAACGAGGAGGAATATGGCAAGGTCGTCGAATTCGTCAGCCGTTTCCAGCCCAAGCTCGTCAGCAAGGTCAAGCTCTATACCAAAGAGCAGCCCATTTTCGAGGAGTTCGGCATCCAGCACGAACTCGACAAGGCTCTCCGCGCCAAGGTCTGGCTGAAGTCCGGCGGCTACATCGTCATCAACCACACCGAAGCGCTCGTCGCCATCGACGTCAACACTGGCAAGTTCGTCGGCAGGGGCTCCATCCGCCTCGAAGACACCATCGTCAAGACTAACCTCGAAGCCGTGAAGGAAATCGTGCGGCAGATTCGCCTGCGCGACCTCGGCGGCATCATCGTCGTGGACTTCATCGACATGGAAGAGCGCCGCAACCGCGAAAAAGTTCTAGGCGCGCTGCAGCAGGCTCTCGAACAGGACAAGGCCCCGTCGAAAGCCCTTTCCTTCAACGAATTCGGCCTCGTCTGCATTACCCGTAAGCGCACCAAACAGGCGCTCGAGCGCGTACTCTGCCAGCCTTGCCCGTATTGCACCGGCTCCGGCATGGTCAAGTCCATCCCCACGCTCTGTTACGAGATTCAGACGGAAGCGCGCAAGATGGCCGTCACCGATCACGAAGGGCCGAACCTCACCCTTCGCGTGCACCCGGAAATCGCCAAGGCGCTTAAGACCCGCGAGTCCATTCTGATCGACGAACTCGAGCAGAACTCGCACAAGCACATCATCATCCAGTCCGACGCCACCCTGCACTGGGAGCAGTACGACATCTACTAATCTCTGTGTAGTGGCTGAACTTTGGATTGGACACTCTTCACAAAACTCAAGACGCCCGGGCAAATCCCCGGGCGTTTTCTTTTCTCTCGCGGCTACTGTCACCGCTCTTCTCATTGTTTGCCCGCAACGGGTCCGAATAAGCCGCTTCGCGTTGTGGAACGATGAACTTGTACGGGAGACCGTGTCGCTTGTGCTGGTTTGGGGTATGGCCTTTCTTCGGCGATTCGCGTGTTATACTCCCCGCGGTCTTTTCATGGAGGAAATCATGCGTAAGAAATTATTTCTGTTGTTGATTCTTTTCGCGCTTCCCGCTGCCGCGCAATCCATCGCCATCCGCGCGGGCAATCTGATTGATCCCGCAAAAGGCACGGTCAGCAAGGATCAGATCATCCTCGTCGAAAACGGCAAGATTACCGCCGTCGGCGCCGCCATCGCGATTCCAAAAGACGCGCAAGTCGTCGATCTTTCCAAAGAATGGGTGATGCCCGGCCTGATTGACGCGCATACCCACATCACCTTCCAGGAAATTCCCGGCAAGGCTCCCTTCGAAGCGATGTATTTGAGGGAAGGTTCGCCCTTCCGCGCGCTGCGCGGCCTGCACACCGGGCAGATCCTTCTTAACGCCGGCTTCACCACCATGCGCGAAGTCGGCAACGAAGCCGACTATGCCTGCAGCGATTTGAAGAAAGCCATTCACATGGGCTGGTTCGACGGGCCTACTCTTCAGTGCGCGGGCAAGATCATTGGCCCCTTCGGCGGTCAATCCAAGGGCATGCCGGAAGAGGTGGGCGCCTTCTGGCTTCACGAATATATTGACGCCGACACGCCCGACGAGATTCGAAAAGCCATCCACGAAAATATCTACTATGGCGCGGACGTCATCAAGCTGGCCGCCGACAACAGCGACTATTTCTATACCGAAGACGAGATTCGCGCCGCCGTGGATGAAGCGCACAACGCTGGCCGCGCCCTGGCCGTTCACGTCTACGGCGGCCGCGCCGCCGACAACGTCATCCGTGGCGGCGCCGACTCCGTTGAACACGGCTTCACGTTGACCGTGAATCAGCTTAGGCTCATGAAGGAAAAGGGCACCTTTCTCGTCGGCACGGACTTCCCCGCGGCTCATCTCGCGGGGCTTAACCCCTCGAATGATACGCTGGCCGATGCCAACAAACTGGGCAACCAGATCATTGAGCGCCTCAGTAACGCCAACAAAATCGGCGTAAAGATGGCGTTTGGCTCGGACACGGTGACCGAACTGCCTGGCCACACCCGCGCGGACATGGTCTGGGACTATCTGGCCGTATGGCGCGCCGCTGGCGTGTCGCCCGCCGACACTCTCAAAGCCATGACCGCTAACGCCGCTGAACTCCTGCGCATTTCCAAAGAGCGCGGCGCCATTTCTCCAGGGCTATTCGGCGACATCATCGCCATGCCCGCGGATCCGCTGCAGGACACCGAATCCCTGCGCAAAATCAACTTCGTCATGAAAAACGGCAAAATCATCCGGGCCGCAAAATAATAACAACCGAACCGCAAGCAAAAACGCCCGGGTTAATCCCGGGCGTTTTTGCTTTTTCATCAGGCCGAACTGGCGCAGCTACGATCCCGAATAGCGCTGCTCTTTCCACGGGTCGCCATATGCGTGATATCCGTTGCGCTCCCAGAAACCCAGCCGGTCGTGGTCCAGCAACATGAATCCCCGCACCCATTTCACGCTTTTCCACGCGTACAGATGCGGCACGATCAAACGCAGCGGCCCGCCGTGCTCCGGCGTCAATGGCTCACCATCGTGTTCGAAAGCAAACAAAACGTCCGGTCGCTGCAAATCTTTCAGCGGAATATTCGACGAGTAGCCTTCCTCCGCCAGCACCAGCACATGTTCCGCTTCCAGCTTGGCGTTCGCCCGCTCCAACACATCGGTGAACCGCACACCTTTCCATCGGTTATCCAGGCGGCTCCACCGGGTCACGCAGTGAAAATCGCTCGTGGATTCCACTTGCGGCAACGCGCGAAATTCCTCCCACGGCAGCCGCAGCGGCGCTTCCACCAGCCCGCTGATCTTGAAATCCCATTTCGCGGCGTCAAAATCTGGCACCCGGCCGTAATGCAATACCGGCCACTTGATCGTCAGCGACTGCCCGGGCGGCAATCGCCCCTCGGCCAGCGCCGCTTTCTCCTTGGCCCGCCTTCCGCCGTCATCCCCAAATATCGGCATTCCTCCACCTTTGCGTCATCAGAGTCCGCCCCAGCCAAATGGTTGCAAGAGCGGCTCGCATGCATTCCCCTATCTGTAATTGACGGAATTTATGCTACTTTGACCTTTCGCTCCCGTACAGCGGATGATTGTCTTTCCAAGGAGTTCCCCATGGCCACGCCTGCTCCCCTCAGCGATTTGAATCGCCGCTTCGAGATCCCCGGCATCGCCAAAATCTTTGACGGCCACAGTGGTCTCCCCTGCGTGCACGTCACCACTCCCCGCGCCTCGGGTGAAATCTATCTCCATGGTGCCCACGTCACTTCCTGGCAACCTGCCGGCGCCGAAGAAGTCCTTTTCGTCAGCTCGAAATCCCGCTGGCAGGACGGCTCGGCGATTCGCGGCGGCGTGCCCATCTGCTTTCCGTGGTTTTCCAATCGCGCCGACGTGCCAACATCGCCCGCTCACGGCCTGGTGCGCACTAAACCCTGGCAACTTGAAGGCATCACCCACGCCGACCACGACGTCACCATCGCTCTCTCCACCTCCGCCGATTCTTCCACGCGAAAAATCTGGCCTGGCGATTATCACTTGCTCTTCTGCGCCACGTTCGGCGAACAACTTCGCCTCGAACTCATCGTCACCAACCACGGCTCCTCCTCTTTCCGTTTCGAGGAAGCGCTGCACTCCTACTATCGCGTCGGCAATGTTGAATCCGCGCGCCTCCGCGGCCTGAACGGCGTCGCCTACATCGACAAAACCGACCGGGCCCGCGAAAAACACCAGCACGGCGATCTGCTGCTTACCTCCGAAGCGGATCGCATCTACCGCAAGTCGTTGGCCTCCATCGAAATCGACGACCCCCCTCTCCACCGCCGCCTGCTCGTCGCCAAGGAAGACTCCCGCGACACCGTCGTCTGGAATCCCTGGTCCGAAAAAGCCAAAGCCATGTCCGACCTCGGCGCCGGCGAATGGCGCCAGTTCCTCTGCGTGGAGACCTGCAACATCGGCGATCACGCCATCCGCCTGGAACCGGCACAGGCGCACACCATGGCCGCGCTCATCTCCCTAAACACAATCTGAATCACTCGCATCCGCGCTTCCTGGCCGCGTTTCTTCATTGCTTCGTTGCCTCTTTGCCTCGTTACTACCTTCCACGTGCTATCATTCCGTCATCTACGCATTCGAAGGCGAACCATCGATGCCCGCACGCATTCTCGACGGCCTGAAAATCCGCGATGAAATCTTCTCCGAACTGAAATCCGATATCGCCGAACTCCATGCCCGAGGCATCCGTCCCGGCCTCGCCGCCGTTCTCGTCGGTGAAAATCCCGCCTCGCAGCTCTACGTCAAAAGCAAAATCGCCGCCTGCGAGCAGCTCGGCATGGCCAGTTGGCTGCACACCCCGCCCACCACCGTTTCCACCGACTTTATGCTGCAACTCGTCCGCGACCTGAACGCCGATAACAATGTCGACGGCATCCTCATCCAGCTTCCGCTCCCCTCGCAAATCGATTCCAAGCGCGTTCTCGAATCCGTGGATCCAGCAAAGGATGTCGACGGCTTTCATCCTGTCAATCTGGGGATGCTGGTCAGCAATCGCCCCGGCCTGGTGGCCTGCACTCCCGCCGGCTGCATGGAAATTCTGCGCCGCAACCACATTCCCATCGAAGGCGCCAACGCCGTGGTTCTCGGCCGCAGCGACATCGTTGGCAAGCCCATGGCTCTACTTCTGCTCCACGCCAATGCCACCGTCACGATTTGCCACTCCAAAACCCGCGACCTTCCCGGCGTCATCCGCCGCGCCGATATCCTCGTCGCCGCCATCGGCAAAGCCGGCTACGTGCAACCCGATTGGATCCAGCCCGGCGCCGCGGTCATTGATGTCGGCACCAACAAGGTCACCGACCCCGCGGAAGCCGCGCAGCTCCTCCGCAATTTTCCCGAGCGCCTCGAAAAATTCCGCTCCAAGGGCAACGTCCTCATCGGCGACATTCACCCCGACGCCATCCAGGTTGCCGGCGCGCTTTCTCCCGTTCCCGGCGGTGTCGGCCCCATGACCATCACCATGCTCATGAGCAACACCGTAAAAGCCGCAGGCCTCCGCCGCTCGTCCCATGCAGCGATGGCGCGCCCCTGAGGACTTTCTTGTAGCCGCGGAGTTTTAACCCCGCGAGACCGAGCTTGACTTCAGAGGGTCGGAGCTTCAGCTCCGATATGCACGCCTGTAATACTTGGGCTTTGGCCCCTGAAGAGTCCGCTCTTTCTGTATATGGATGTTTGGAGCCATTTATCGCCCATGCTGAAACTCGGCCTAACCGGCGGCATCGCCAGCGGCAAAAGCGCCGTCGCCGCGCTTCTCCGCGAAATCGGCTTCCCTGTTCTCGATGCCGATTCCGCCTCGCACAAACTCATGGACCCCGGCCAACCCGCCCACGACGAAATCCTGCAATCCTTCGGTGCCGATCTCGCCGACGCCTCCGGCCACATTGATCGCGCCAAGCTTGCCTCCATCGTCTTCGCCGATCCCGGCAAGCTCGCCCAGCTCAACGCCATTCTCCACCCCCGCGTCGAACAGATCATTTTCCGCCAGCTCGACGACTGGGAAAAAAGCGGCGTCCGCGATGCCGCCTTCGTCGAAGCCGCTCTGCTGGTCGAAGCCGGCATGGCCGCCAAGCTCGACGGTCTGGTTGTCGTCTGGTGCGAACCCGAGCAGCAGCTCGAACGCCTCCGCGCCCGCGGCATGAGCGACGCCGAAGCTCGCCGCCGCATGGCCGCCCAGCTTCCCCTCGAAGAAAAACTCAAATGCGCCACCTACACCATCAACTGTTCCGGTACCCTCGACGAAACCCGCGCCCAGGTCCAGGCCCTCGCCGCCAACCTCCGCAAGCGCCAGAACCCCTAATTTCGCGCGGGCGCGCAAGCGTCCTCGGCAAAAACGCATCTCCCAGCGCCAGAGGCGCGAAAGAAATTAGCCCAGTGCGTGAGCGCTGGGACCCCGTCACCCAACAAGTCCAGAGCACCGGAGGTGCGACAGACTCCGCGTCTCTCATTTTTCTAGCCACACGTGCCAAGCTGTGGCAAGCTATCTCTTATGGGAAACAAAGACAGAGGCAAGCGCGAAACCAAGAAGCCCAAAAAAGTCGTTCCAAAACTCCCGCCGGCACGCCGCGACGCCGGCCCAATCCCCACCCACGTCATCAAAAAAATCGGCGAATAGCACCGATCAAGGGCAAGCTTTCTCCACAACCGCCGCCGGGGCGGGGATTTCGAGCCAAAGCCCGAGGAGTTACCGATGCGCTCGCACGAGCGGAGCCGTGGCTTCGCAGCTTAGTTCATCGCGAACTTCAACGGGAGCATGGATTTTCTCGGAGAGGCGGGGCAAAAAGTGGACTGCGCCTATTAGAACCAGATAATGCTAGGGCGTCACATCGGCGACAACAACCCGCATTTAGCTTCCAAAGCCCAAGCGGCACGAGTCTGCGGCTTTAGCTCCTTCGCCTTGTGGATCAGAACGTTGGACATATCGCACCTTCCTCCACAACCTTGAAACACCATACTTCCATGCTGCCGATTGGCCCGGCTTGAACGCCGGGGAATACGTTGTCGCGCAAGCCGCCAACAAAATGTCAGTTGACCAATGCCCGCGAACGGAGAGCGCTAAGACGGGTGTCCAGCTCGGGGTCGAACCTAGATATTCGGATTTCGCTCCATTCCCGCCAACCATTCGAACATATTATTCTATAGTTAACTATTGACAACGCCACTATGACTACGCTATGATTGCGAGTGAAACTCGCGCATTCTCTCGCCTCGACCAGTTCCCGCCGATCCGCACCGGTCCCATGCCCACATACCGCCTTCCCGCTTCCTCCTTCCCGCGCGGGACTCTCGACTAGCGGCTACAGGCGATCGCCTTCTGTCTCAACTCACTCTTCCTCGCGAATCTCTAGTTTCCTCTTCCTTTCTTTTCAAGCACTTCCGCACTCTTTCATTTCTCATAGCATCTTTAACCCGCATTTCTCCAATAACTTCCGCACTCTTTCGCCAAATATAGGGGGGACACCCCCCACCTGGTCCGACCAATGCAGTTCGACATCGGCGGTAGGCGGTCAACTCTCTTCTGCCTCCTTGCATCTCCTAACTCCTTTCCCTGCGTCTCTTACGCAAAAACAGGGGGGGTGCCATTCCTGTTCGGAACGCCTCTTCTTCCTCTTCCGCCACTCGTCACTCGCCACTCGCCACTCGCCACTTTCCCCCTTCCTCGATTACAATCCTTGGCTTGCCCTCTTGCCCTGGGGGTCCGAGGTGACCGTATGAGTGGTCTGCTACGAATTGGTGTGCGTTCTCGCCGGCGATTCCTGCGCGGTGGCTCCTGGACCCTCATCCTGCTGACCGTCGCTTCCCTGCCGCTCCCGCCCGCCGCCTCCGCCCAGCAGCGCCGCGAGCGCGAGCCAAACTCCGCTTACGCCCAGCGCCGCGCCAAGCTGGCTTCCAGCGTTGACTCGCCCATCGTCCTCACTGGCTTAACCGGCCGCGAGGAAGACAGCCAGGCCTATGTCTTCGCCCAGGACGAAAATTTCTACTACCTGACCGGCCATAACGAAGAATGCGCCGGGCTGATCCTCCTTCCGCCCACTGGCAGCGCCAAAAAGGACGATTTCGAGGGGCCGCGGGAAATCTTTTTTCTCCCGGAGAAAAATCCTGCGAAGGAAAAGTGGAATGGCGTGCGAATGTCTCCGGGCGATCCCGGCATTCAGGCGCGCACCGGATTCGCCGACGTCCGCCCTTTCTCTCAAATGCGCGCGACGATCGAAAAACTCGCCAGGTTTTATCCCACGCTCTACACCATCCTCCCCTACGAAAAAGAGCTGGGCGGATTTCCACACGAGAAGGAGACGGTGGACTGGCTGAAACTTGCCGTGCCCCAAGCCAGCCTGAAAGACATCCGCGCCAACATTACCGGTTTGCGTTTGATCAAGTCGCCCACCGAGATGGTCTATCTTCGCCAGGCCATAGACCTTTCCCTGGACGCCCACCTGGCGGCCATGAAAATGATGCGTCCGGGCCTGTGGGAATATCAGGTCGCCGCTAAGATGGTGGAGGTGCACGCCATGGGCGGCTCGGAAGCCGAAGCCTACGCTCCCATTGTCGGCGCGGGCCCCAACTCCACGGCCCTGCACTACGACAAACTGGGCCGCAACATTCAGGATGGCGACATCGTGGTCCTGGACGTGGGAGCGCAATACTCGGGGTATGCCGCGGACATCACCCGCACCCTTCCCGCCAATGGGAAGTTCACCCCGCGGCAGCGCGAAATCTACGACATCGTCCTCGGCGCGCAAAATGCCGCCCTGGCCGCGCTAAAGCCCGGCTCGGACATGTGCCGCAAGGGCAAGCAAAGCCTCTATAAAATCTCCTTCGATTACATTAATTCCCACGGAAAAGATCAGAACGGCAAGCCGCTCGGCCAGTACTTCATTCACGGCCTCGGCCATAATATCGGACTGGACGTCCACGACCCCGGCGATTCCTGCAAGCCGCTGCTGCCCGGACAGGTGGTCACCATCGAGCCGGGCATTTACATCCCCGAGGAAAATCTGGGGGTCCGCATCGAAGACGACGTGCTGATCACCGATTCCGGCTACGAACTGCTCAGCAGCAAGCTCCCCCGCAACCCCGATGAAATCGAAAAAATCATGGCCGAAGCCGCCAAACAACGCCCCACCGAGGCCAGGCCATGAAACACCACACCATCCCTAAACAGGTTGCCGATCCCGCGGATTCGGCGCAGAATTGGACTTATGAAGCTGACATCGGAATCTCAGGCTCTCGACAAAGCGGTGAAGGCGTTGGCCAAAGCGACCGAAAAAAGCTGGTCCGGCTACACCTCACAGCAGCAGGCCAAGAAATTGCAGGACTTGAGGAAGTTCATGGCTTCCTTGAAAAAGAGAAAGCCCGCCAAATCTTCAAGGCGTTCGCAAGCTCGGCCGGGTCGTCGCCGCGTCCTAGCGCGCGGATAGCTCCAATAAAATCTTCTTCATTCTTTAAATGCAAGATCTCGCGTAACGCATCCAGCCGTTCTTTTCTTAATTTTTCTGCTGCTGAATCTCTCGGTCGGCGGCCCCTCCGCCGCTCCTCGTTCATCAGAGACGAAATCTCCTCGTCTTTGCGATCATCTTCCATGCTAATTAAGCGATACAGTAACTCATTTCTATCCGATCCGCCAGTTCGGGGGCAACAATCATCCGGTTTGACCCTGACGCAAGCCCGCCGTTATACTGTAGTTTCGCGTTGGGAGTGCGGTTCTTCCCGGCGTGCCTCGTGTCATTCCACGCGTCGCTCCTTCGGGCTGCCGTCTGGAATTTGCGAATTGCATCTAACTTTTATAGGGAGTCTGCTGCCGCCCTGCGCGGCGCCACGAACTTATGAGTACCGTTAAGGCCACACAGCTTCGCCCCGGCATGGTCATCCAGCACGAGGGCCAGCTTTACACCGTTTTCAGCACCGATCACCGCACCCCCGGCAACAAGCGCGGCTCCATGCAAACGCGCCTGAAAAACCTCCGAAGCGGGATCATGATCGATTACCGGTTCCGCGCGGAAGAGTTTGTCGACCGCGCCGTCCTCGACGAAATCCAATTCGAGTACCTCTATAACGAGGGCGACGAATTCCATTTCATGAACACGGAATCCTTCGAGCAGATGCAGATGACCCGCGACGAGCTCGGTGAGACTGTGAACTATTTGATCCCCAACACCGTCGTCAAAATCGAATTCTTCGAGGAAAAGCCCATCGGCGTCGACCTGCCGGACACCATGGACATGAAAGTCGTGCAGACCGAGCCGACTTTGCAGAAGGCCACCGCCAGCGCGGTGATGAAGCCCGCCACGCTCGAAACCGGCCTGGTGGTCAACGTCCCGCCATTCGTTAATGAAGGCGACCGCATCCGCGTGGACACTTCCGAAGCGCGATATGTCCAGCGCGTCGAATAATTTCCGCCTCCGCAGCTGAGCCGGCGATCCGCCGGTCCAGAAGAGGCAAAACAAAAGAGCTCCCGGCCAGCCGGGAGCTCTTTCTGTCTTGCGAATTTTTCACTCCGAAAAAATTCCGCGCCGCCCGGCCAAAAGCTCAAGCCTTGTTCGCTACGCCTCGCTCACCCGCGGGATGCGCGCCAAACACTCGGTCAAAGATCTTGTCCACATTCCTCAGTTGACGCTGCAAGTCGAAGGTGTGCTCGAGTTCTTGCGGCGTCAGGTACTTCGTCACCCGCGCATCCTGCGCCACGCGCTCACGGAAACTGGTCTCCGTCTCCCACGAAGCCATGGCGTTTTCCTGCACCGCTTTGTAAGCTGCGTCTCTCGCCATGCCCTTCTCGACAAGGTCCTGCAGCAACTGCCCGGAGAACACCAGTCCGTGAGTGGATTCAAGGTTGC
The DNA here is from genome assembly GCA_963781995.1 of uncultured Acidobacteriota bacterium. Taxonomy (GTDB): domain Bacteria; phylum Acidobacteriota; class Terriglobia; order Acidiferrales; family UBA7541; genus Acidiferrum. Next base: position 1,754,468 of record CAWAHR010000002.1, read on the forward strand.
GCAGCATGCGTTCGGGGAATATGCGCATCTGGCTGACGAGCTGGGTCATCTTGGAGAGCATGTAGTCCACCAAAATTGTGGAATCGGGAAGAATGATGCGCTCGACGCTGCTGTGTGAAATATCCCGCTCGTGCCACAGAGCGATGTTTTCGTAGGCGGCAACCATGTTGCTCCGCACCAGCCGCGCAAGGCCGCAGATCTGCTCGCTGGTGACGGGATTCCGTTTGTGCGGCATTGCGGAGCTGCCGCGCTGCTCGTTTCCGAAATGCTCTTCAGCTTCGCGTACTTCGGTGCGCTGGAGATGGCGGATTTCCAAGGCAATCTTCTCAAGAGTAGCGGCGATAAGCGCGAGGACACTGAGGTATTGCGCGTGGCGATCGCGCTGAATGACCTGGGAAGCGACAGGAGTCACTTGCAGGCCGAGCTTGTGGCAGATTTTCTCTTCGATTTCCGTGCCGAGGTGCGCGGCATTGCCGACCGCGCCGGAGATTTTGCCAAATTGCATGGTACGCGCGGCCTCGCGGAAGCGCGCGATATTGCGCTGGTTTTCGGCAAACCAATTGGCGATTTTTAGGCCGAAGGTGATGGGTTCGGCGTGAATGCCGTGGGTGCGGCCGATCTGGGGAGTGTGCTGGAATTCGTGAGCGCGCAGATCAAGAACTTCGCCGAAGAGAACGAGGTCACGCTCAATAATGTGCGAAGCATCCCGAACCAGAAGGGCTTGCGCGGTGTCCACGACATCGTTGGAGGTCATGCCATAGTGCAACCAGCGAGCGGCGTTGGGATCGCCAACGGATTCGCCAACGGCCATGGTGAAGGCGATGACGTCGTGCTTCACGCGGGCTTCGAGTTCATTGATGCGCTGGGCATCCACCTTGGCACGCGAGCGGAGAGTTGCAGCGGCTTCCTTGGGGACGAGACCGGCTTCGGCAAGGGTATCGGCGGCGGCAAGTTCAACGTCCAACCACTTCTGGTAGCGGTTGGTGTCGCTCCAGACCCGGCTCATTTCTTCGCGTGTGTAGCGTGGAATCACGTAATTGTCTCCGTGGGGAATCCACTTTAATCATACGGTATTTGGGGGCGAGCGTGCGACTAGGACAGTCGCTCGGGCACATCGTCAGCCACAGCTAGCGGAGAAAATCTTCGAGTTGGATGCGGGAGCCGGTTTGCGCGTCGCGGTATTTGACGATGACGGCACAGGAGAGCGAGAGCCCCCATTTTTTTCCTGCAGGATGGGAGACGGCACGCGATCCGGGGATTACCACGGCGTCCTCAGGAATGATTAGGGGCTGGTCAGCGGATGAGGAATAGACGGTGTCGCGAACGAGATCGTAGACGGGAATGGAGCGGTTGAGAATGGTGCCGGTGCCGAGGACGGCGCGGCGCTTGACGATAGTGCCTTCGTAGATTCCGGAGTTGCCGCCGACCAGGACATCGTCTTCGATGATAACGGGAAGCGCGCCGACGGGTTCGAGGACTCCACCGATCTGCGAAGCGGCGGAAATGTGGCAATTGCGGCCGACCTGAGCACAGGAGCCGACCAGCGCGTGGGAATCGATCATGGTGTTTTCTCCGACGTAGGCGCCGACGTTGACGAACATGGGAGGCATGCAGATGACCCCGCGAGCGATGTGGGCTCCATCACGGATGCTGGAACCGCCAGGAACGATGCGTATGCCATCGGAAACCGAAAAAGATTGGAGCGGATAAGTGGATTTGTCAAAGAAGGGCAATTTTGGCGGATCGACGGACATATCCACGATGGAGCCCATGCGGAAGCCGAGAAGGATTCCCTTCTTTACCCAGGCATTGGCGCGCCAGCCGGTGGGAGAGGATGGGTCAAGTTCGGCGGCGCGGATGGCGCCGCGGTTGAGGGCATCCTTGAACAAAGAGAAGAGCGCGTGATGCTCCGCGGTGTAAGTGGCCGGAGGAGCATCGAAGAGCGATTCAATTTGAGTTGGCAGCATGAGCTCGCTCGACGAGACCGAGGGATTCGAGGACGGCGCGGATGCGCTCGAGATTTTCGGGCTTTGGAGGAACGAGCGGCAAGCGCCACGCGGGTTGCAAAAGACCCATTTCGGCAAGGGCGGCTTTGACTGGGATGGGACTGGATTCGACGAAGTTGATGTCCATCAGCGAGAGAAAGCGGAAGTGGAGGCGGCGGGCTTCGGGGAAATCACCAGCCAGGGCGGACTGCACCAGGCGGGTCATTTCCGCAGGAATCTCGTTGGACGCGACGGAGATAAGACCTCGGCCGCCGAGAGCGATGAGGGGGAGGGTCAGCGAGTCGTCACCCGAGAGAACGAGGAAATCCTTGGGAACGAGATTCAGGATGGCGCCCATCTGAGAGATGTTGCCGGAGGCTTCCTTGATGCCGACGATGTTCTGGATATGGGAGAGACGGAGGACGGTTGACGGCTCGATATTGACGCCGGTGCGGCCCTGGACGCTGTACAGGATGAAAGGCAGGTTGACGGCCGAGGCGATGGCTTTGAAATGCTGATAGAGGCCTTCCTGAGTGGGTTTGTTGTAATAGGGAGTGACCGAGAGGATGCCGTCGGCGCCGAGATTCTTGAGTTCATTGGCGAGAGAGATGACCTCGACGGTGTTGTAGCCGCCGGCGCCGGCGAGGACCGGAACTTTGCCCTTGGCAATTTCGAGAGTGATTTGGACGACACGGAGATGTTCGGCGTGAGTGAGGGTGGGGCTTTCGCCGGTGGTGCCGCAGGGGACGAGGAAGTTGATGCCTGCGTCGAGCTGGCGCCGGACGAGAGAGCGGAGAGCGGGTTCATCGAGCGAGCCATCCGTGCGAAATGGGGTTACGAGTGCGGTGCCGGTTCCGGTGAACATTTGGTGCTCCTTATTTAGCTCAATCCAAATTCAAAACCAAATTCTAATCCTACCGGTCTAAAGGCCGGCCACCACACCTAGCTCGGAGATTATTTCTCGAAATTCGAAGATGCCTTTTTTGTTTTGGAGCCAGCGGGCGGCCTGCAGAGCGCCTTGGGCGTAGGCTTCGCGGCTGCGGGCGGTGTGGCGCAGGGTGATAGTGTCCGCGGGCGAATCGAACCCGATTTCGTGGGTGCCGGTGTGGGAGCCGGCGCGGTTGGCGGCGAGATTCACGGGGCGCGAGTAGCCGGCAGCCCGGATTTCCTCGGCGAGTTTTTTGAGGGTGCCGGAAGGCGCGTCTATTTTTGCGGAGTGGTGGATTTCCCAGCCCCAGGCATCGTATTCAGGATGCCTGGCGACGGCAGCGGCGGCTTGCGCGACGATCCGGAAAAAGAGATTCACGCCGACGGAAAAATTGGGGCCGTAGAGGAGCGCGGAGCCGGCAGTTTCGAAAGAGCTGCGAATTGGCGGGAGATGATCGTACCAGCCGGTGGTGCCGGAGACGGTGCGGACCCCGAGTGAGGCAAGGCGGCGAAGATTTTCGGGAGCAGCGGCAGGCGTGGAGAATTCGATGGCGGTCGCGGCTCCGGCGAGAGATTCGATGGAGAGTGCGGCAATGTTCGAACTGGTGAAGCGGGCGACGACGGAGAAGCCGTGCTGCGGCGCGAGCTGTTCGACCAGGCGCCCCATTTTGCCGTGGCCAACGATGGCGAGAGGAATGCTCATGCGGGCGGCGCTCCAGTGGTGAGGAGTTGGCGAACCATGCGGGCGTAAATGTCCACGGCGTAGGTGAGCTCGGATTTGGGGATGCGCTCTTCGGAAGTGTGCGCGAGGTGGATGCTGCCGGGGCCGAGGAGGAAGGGTTGTCCCCAGGTGCCATCGAAGGCGGGAATATCAGTGGCGAAGGCAACGACAGTGGTGGGTAGATCGAGGAGCGGGGAAAGATGAACGGCCGGAGTGAAGAGAACTTCGCGAGCTTCGATTTTGTGAGCCGCAGCTATCCGCGTAACGGCAGCGCGCGTGGAAGCGGGGTCGCCGACGAGACGGAACATAATTTCCGCGCGGGCTTCATCCGCAACGACGTTGGGAGCGCGACCTCCGGAGAGGGTACCAACATTAAGCGTGGAAGGACCGAGCACCGCGTCAGTGGGCAAGGGAAAAGCGCGAATTTCGTGGAGCGCGTCAAGCAGCGAGTGAATCGCGGAATGGCCGAGGTGCGGATAGGCAGAGTGAGCGAGCTTGCCGCGGGCGGTGAGTTCGTAACGGAGTGCCCCCTTGGAACCGAGAGCGAGATGATTTTCGGTTGGTTCGCCGTTGATGAGGAAGCGGGAGCCGCGGGGAGATGCGGCGGCGGTTAGCGCGCCGATGCTGCTGCGCTCTTCGCCGACTACGAAGAGGAGAGCGAAATCGCGGGTGCCGGAAGCGAGCAGAGATTCCGCGGAAGCGATCATGGCGGCGATGATGCCTTTGGCGTCGCAGGAGCCTCGGCCGTGGATGTGGGTGTCGTCTTCGCGGGAGGGGAAGAAAGGAGGAACAGTGTCCATATGCGTGGAGAGGGTGACTGTGGGTTCGCCGAAAGAGATAAAGAGATTGTCTCGATCGGGCTCAGCGGTGAGGCGATCGAGACGGGCGTTGTATTTGGATTCCAAGTGGGAGAGGTAAGCAAAGAGATAATCGGCCACAGGTTTTTCATGGCCGGTCGTGGAGTCGATATCCACCAACGCGCGAGTTAGCTCAAATAGATGCATGGTTGATGACGCAAATCGGAGGGAGCATTCAGAAAGGACGGAACCGCGAGTGAACCCGTGGCAGCCAACCTCTCGATAGCGCTCCACCCGTAAATACGGATGACAGTGAACAGGCCTTAGACCATGTTCCCCAACCGCTGGGAGTTCGGAAACCACAGCGATTTCGGCGGACTGCAAAACTTGGCCCCTTTTTCCGGAGTGCCCGAAACCGAATCGGGACTACGCACCCGGTTACTCATGGCCGCCGCACCTCTACCAAGAACAGTGAAAGTGTAAAGGAAAATGAGGATAGGTGCCACGCGAATTTTTGAAGGCGTGGGAGTTTCAGAGTTGGAGAGGTTTTAGGGGGACGTGCTGGGAGGCGATGAGGAGTTCGCCGGTGAAGACGGATTCGGCGGGGCGACGGCGGAGGGCTTCTTCGGCGGAAAGGCGGACGAGATCGGGGTTGTTGTTTTCCTGGGAGATGTGGGCGAGAACGAGATAGCGGGCGCGGGAGTCGAAACCTTCCGCGTCGGCGAGGAATTCGCTGACGGCATGATTCGAAAGATGACCGGTACGGGAAAGGACACGCTGCTTGACGACCCAGGGGTAGGGACCGACCTTGAGCATGTCGAGATCGTGATTGGATTCGAGGATGAGGCAGTCGGTCTGGCGGAGATGGACCTTGACGAGTTCGGGCATGTAGCCGAGGTCGGTGCAGATGGCGACCTTGGTGCCGTTGGTGCGAAAGGTGAAGCCGATGGGGTCAGCGGCGTCGTGAGGGATGGCGAAGGCGTGGACTTCGATATCGCCGACGGTGAAGCGCTGGCCGGCCTGAATGGATTCGACGCCGCGGAGGCGCTTGCCGAAGGTGTCCGGGAGGATGCGCTGGAGGGCATCCATGGTGGGTTCGGTGACGTAGAGAGGAGCTTTCCAGAGGCCAAGGACCTGAGGGAGGCCGTTGCAGTGGTCGGTGTGTTCGTGGGTGATGAGCACAGCGTCGAGATGATCGAGATTGCAGCCAACGGCGGCGAGGCGGGCGAGGGTTTCGCGCTTTCCAAGGCCGGCGTCAACGAGGATGCGGGTGCTCTCGGTTTCGAGCAGGGTTAAATTGCCCGAACTGCCAGAGGCCAGGATGGAGACGCGCAAACCGATGAGAAGTTCCCCCAGGAAAGTGGCGCAGGGCCAATCAAAGCGCCCAACATGAAAACAACGAAACTTTGCAAATGATGGCAGAGCGGTGCGGGCGCGTCAACGGAGAAACGGCGGGGAAAGTCAATAAAAGGAATGCAAGCGACCTGCAATGCCGGGGTTAGCAGGCCAGGCGGGCGCGGTCGAGCTTGAAGCCGTTGGTGGGGCCGAGGACGGTAACGGCGATGCGGTCGGGTTGAAAGAATTGCTTGGCGAGGGCCTGGAGCTGGTCGCGGGTGACGGCGTCGATGGCGGCGAGGATTTCGTCGAGCGAGGAGAAGCGGCCGAAATAGAGCTCCTGGCGGGCCAGATTGGACATGCGGGAGCTGGTGGACTCGAGGGAGAGCATGAGCGAACCCTTGAGGTGATTCTTGGCGCGGAGGAGTTCTTCTTCGGTGACCGGGGATTCCTTCATGGAGCGGAATTCAGCGATGGTCATGTCGACGACCTGGCCGACGGTTTCCTTGGCGGTGCCGGCATAGACGCTGAGGATGCCGGCATCGGAGTAAGGAGTGAGTTCGCTGAAAACGGCGTAGGCGAGGCCTTGCTTCTCGCGGATATTTTGGAAGAGGCGCGAGGACATGCCGCCACCGAGAAGATTGTTGAGAACCGCAGCGGCAAAACGGCGCTCATCGGCCAGCGGGATGGAGGGAACGCCGATGCAGACGTGAACCTGTTCGAGGTCGCGCTTGGTTTCGAGAACAATGGGAGCGGCGGTGGAAGGAATCGGGTCGTCAGGGTTATAGAGAGACGGCGGCAACATGCCGAATTCCTTTTCGACGAGGTCGAGGACTTCCTGGTGAGTGATGTGGCCGGCCGCGGTGACGAGTAGATGATCGGGAGCAAACCAGTTCTGGAAGCGGGTGCGCAGGGGTTCGCGTTCGAATTTACGGACAGTGTCTGGCGTGCCGAGGATGGGGCGGCCGAGAGAATGCTCCGGCCAGAAGCCGCGGGTGAAGATGTCATGGAGAAGATATTCGGGGTTGTCCATGTCCATCTTGATTTCTTCGAGGACGACCTGGCGCTCTTTCTTGACGTCATCGGAATCGAATTTGGGGCGGAGGACGAGATCGGAGAGGACATCGAAGGCGATCGGCAAATGCGCGTCAAGAACCTTGGCGTTGAAACAGATCTGTTCCTTGGAGGTGAAGGCGTCGAGCATGCCGCCGACGGAGTCCATTTCGCGGGCGATGTCTTCGGCGGAGCGGCGCTCGGTGCCCTTGAAGACCATGTGCTCGAGAAAGTGGGCGGTGCCGTTTTCCGAGGCGGCTTCGCGGCGGGAACCGTGGCGAACCCAGATGCCGACGGAGACGGAACGAACGTGTTCCATGGTCTCCGTGATGACGACGAGGCCGTTAGGAAGAGCGTGACGATGGATATCGCGCGCGTTGGAAACCATAAGCTATTGTGGCACAGGGTGAGGAGAGTGGCGAGCGACGAGTGACGAGCGACGAGCGAACTGCACAAGTGGCCAATTTTCAAATATTTAGCGGCACTCGGAGACGGGGACAGAAAGCAGTTGCGGGGGTCGTGGAGGAGTTGCGGTTGGTGAGAGAATGGAAGGAGCGAGGGTCAAGAGCTTGGAACTGCTGGGAAAAAACCGGGAAGAGTTGAAGGCGTACTTCAAGACGCTGGGAGAGCCGGCATACCGCGCGGATCAGGTCTACCACTGGCTGTACGCGGAGCGAGAGTTTGCGATTGGGCGAATGAGCAATTTGCCGGTGGGGCTGCGGGAGAAGCTGGGGCAGGAGGCCAGGATCACTTTGCCGACGGTCCGGCAGAGATATGTATCGTCGGACGGATCCGTACGGTATTTGTTTGGGCTGGCGGCGCAGGAAGAAAAATCACTGAGGAAGCCGGCAGCGGTGGAAGCGGTGTTCATGCCGAGCGCCGGGCGCCAGACGATTTGCATTTCGACGCAGGCGGGCTGCGCGGTGGATTGCCATTTTTGTTTGACGGCGCAGTTGGGATTGATACGGAATTTGACGGCGGGAGAGATGGTGGCACAGGTATTGATGCCGTTGAAGGAGATGGGGGGGGAGGCGCCCGCCTCCCTTCCTTTGTCAGGCCAAGCAGAAGACGACCGCTACAAGGAGGAGGAATCTACGGGGTTGGCTGGGCGGACGAATGTGGTGTTGATGGGGCAGGGGGAGCCGCTGCTGAATTTTGAGAATGTGATGGAGGCGCTGAGGATTTTGCTGGATGCGGAGGGGGTTGGCCTTTCGGCAAAGCATGTGACGCTATCGACGAGCGGGATAGTGCCGGGGATTGAGCGGCTGGGGAAAGAAGAAGTTCGGCCGAAATTGGCGATTTCGCTCAATGCTTCCTGCGACAAGCAGCGGGACGTTTTGATGCCGATTAACAAGAAATATCCATTGAAGGCGCTGATGGAGGCTTGCCAGAATTATCCGCTGCGGAATTGGGAGCATTTGACGTTTGAGTACGTGATACTGGGCGGAGTGAACGATGGGGCGGAGGATGCGCGGAGAGTGGTGCGATTGCTGGCGCCGCTGACACGGGTGAAGGTGAATTTGATTCCGTGGAATCCGGGTGAGCTGCCTTACCAGGAATCGAGCGCGGAAACGATTGAGGAATTCCGGCGGATTTTGACGGAGAAGGGCGTGCCGGCGTTTGTGCGGTATTCGCGGGGACGGGACGTGATGGCGGCGTGCGGGCAGTTGGCGTTGAAGGACGCGCAGGGGGCGCCGTTGACAGTTTTGGGTTGAAAGTTTGAGCGAATCGGTTCCCGCCGGTAATTTTCGCGACAATTTTGGGGTTGAGATCCTCCGGCAGTCCTTTTCGGATAGCCTCAGGATGACACGGTCCGCCTTTTGGGGGCGGGGCGGAGGCCGATTGCGGACATTAGGCGGCCGGAGAGGAGGCCTTCGCGGCGGTGGCTGAAGAAGAGGTCCGTTCGGCAGGCGGTGCAGAGATCGCTGATGAAAATATTTTGGGGGTGCAAGCCTGCGGCCAGGAGTTGGGAGCGATTGGCTTTGCGGAGATCGAGGCGGACGTTTTGGGGGGGCGGCTGGTGGCCGGGCGGGCTCATGTTGAGCCACTGGAGAGGATTGGGTTCCTCGCCGCTGCGGGCTTCGTCGAAATAGCCGACGGCATCGGCGAATTGGGCGGTGAATTTGATGACGAAGTTGGCGGCGACTTCGTAGCAGCAAGGGCCGATGGACGGGCCGATGGCGGCGAGAAGGTGTGCGGGATTGCTGCCGAATTCGAGTTGCATGCGGCCGACGGCTTTTTGAGTGATGCGGGCTAGTGTGCCTCGCCAGCCGGCGTGGATGGCGGCGACGGCGCGTTTCTTGGGATCGACGAGGAGAATGGGGACACAGTCGGCGGTCTGGACGCCGAGGAGCAGGCCGGGGCGATCGGTGGCAGAGGCGTCTCCTTTGCAGGGGTCGGAGGTGGATTGCGGGTAAATGCGGATCACGTCGGAGTGAATTTGCTTCAGTGGGATTAGTTGGAGATCGCCGGCGGCAAGGGCGGATTGAAAGCGGCAGCGATTTTCGAGGACGTTTTCGCGGGTGTCCCATTCCATGAAGCCGAGGTTGAGGACTTTTTCGGCTTCGAGGCGGCTGACGCCGCCGGGGCGGGTGCTGAAGCCGTGGATAAGCCAGGGGAGTTTGGCCAAGGGAGTGAGTTCGAGAATTTGCAGGCCGCCGGCGCGACGGAGACGCCATGGCGTGGTGATGCGGACGCGAGGGGGAGCGGGTGCAGCGGGTTGACGCGTGCGGCGCCGCATCGAGGATGATTTCTTGGCGGTCACAATCAGACCAGTATAATCGCAACAGGAGCAGGGTAAAATCGCGGAAACTTGGACGATTAGGGGATGATGGCACAGGTGGAAGCATGATTGTGGGAATGGGGATTGACGTAGCGGAAGTACCGCGCATTCAGGCGGTGATCGAATCGCAGCGGGAGCGGTTTCTGCGGCGGGTGTATACGCTGGATGAGGTTGCGTATTGCGAGCAGTTCAAGAACAAATATGAACGGTACGCAGGGCGGTTTGCGGTGAAAGAGGCGGCGATGAAGGCGCTGGGGACGGGCTGGAGCCGCGGGGTGCGATGGGTGGACCTGGAAGTGGTGAGGCGGCGGGGCGGACGGCCGACTTTGATGCTGAAGGGCGAGGCGAAGAAGATTGCTGAGGCGTTGGGAGTAAAGAACATTTCGGTGAGCATTACGCATACGGCCGAGCAGGCTCTGGCGCAGGTGATATTTGAGGGGTAAGAACGAGCTTTATCGCAGAGAACCCTGAGAATCCACAGAGAGCACAAAGAAGAACGGAAGTTGCCCGCCTGTTAAGTTCCAATACATCTTGAGGTGAGGTCCTACGGCCGCAAAATACGCGGCCTTAGGATGACAACTTTTGAGGAGTTGACTTGAGTGCGCATGAAGTCACTTTACGAGCAGGAAAGGGCCGAGAGCCAAGGCGTCGATGCCGGCGCAATAGAAGCTGCGGACGGCGCCGCGGGGGTCGGTGACGAGGGGCTCGCCGAAGAGATTGAAGGAAGTGTTGACGAGAATGGGGGCGGGAGCGGATTCGCCAAATTTGTGGAGGAGCTTCCAAAAGAGGGGGTTGGCCTGCTTTTCGACGGTGTGAACGCGAACGGAGTGGCCATGAAAAGCGAAGCGCTCGAGGCCGGCGACGGGCCGGGTGAGGGTGGCAAGAGAAGACATGGTGAAACAGTTTGGCGAGGCGTCGAAGTACTCGGAAGCACGTTCGGCGGGCACAGAGAGGGCGAAAGGGTGAAACTCTTCGCGGTGTTTGATGAACTGGTTGACGTTCTCGATGACGTATTCGGAAAAGGGAGAAGCAAGCAGGCTGCGGCTGCCGAGCGCGCGGTGGCCGAACTCGGAGCGGCCCTGGCACCAGGCGACAATTTTGTCTCGTTGGAGGAGGACGGAGGTTTCCTCAATGGTCTGTTCTTCGCCGGAGAGATAGCGATAGGGGATTTTGCAGTTGTCGAGGACAGCCTTGATTTCGTGGGAATTGGAGTGGACGCCGACGGCGAGACTTGGCAGCGGGCCACGGCCGGAGCCACCGGTTAGTTTCTTTCGCGAAAGATAAGCGGCACCGAGAGCCGTGCCTGCGTTGCCAGCGACTGGTTGAACGTAGACGTGATCGAAGGCACCGCGGGTTTCCAGCGCGTGAACCAGAAGGACGTTGAGAAATACTCCCCCTGCAAGGCAGAGATCGCGGGCGCCGGTCTGCAGCTGAAAATTCGAGACGAGCTGGAGGACGAGTTCTTCGAGACAGTCCTGGGCGCTCCGGGCCAGGTTGGCGCGGAGGGAAGGCGTGAGCGCGAGATTGCGCGAGGAGAGCCCGAGTTCACGAAAGAATGGCGGGGAAAAGATTCCATGGTGGTCAGGGCCGGCCGCGTAATAACGGCGATTCAAGACGGGAAGGCCGTTGGGCCGCCAGGAAAAGAGTTTCCGAAAGGCCGGTAGAAATTCGGGTTCGCCATCTTTGCTGAGCCACTGGAGCTTGTGCTCGTCACGGCGGGGGCGGAGGCCGGCGAGTTCGGTGACGCGGGAATAGAACCAGCCGAGAGAGTCAGGAAACTTTAGGGATTGCCGGGAATGGATTTCGTCGCCTTCGCCGAGGGCGATGAGGCCGGATTGCGAGGATGTACCTTGATCGAGAGTGAGAATCAAGGAGCAATCGAAGCCGGAAGTGTAATAGGCGCTAGCAGCGTGGCAGAGATGATGATCGAAATGTGTGGGGCGCGGGCCACCGTGTAGGAGCTGATGAAGATGTTCCTGCGTGGCGGTGCGCCGTGGGCGCTTGCGGCGGGAGCGAGAGCCGGAGGCCGCGGGAAAGCGTTCGGCGATGGCGATGGCGCGGCAATCTGAAAGTTGCAGATGGTTTTCGTGGAGGCAACGGTCGAGAGCTAAACGGGGAATTTCGAGGGCGTCTTGCAGGCGATTTAGTTTTTCTTCTTCGATGGCGAAGAGGACGGAATTTTCGTCGAGCAGAGCGACCGCGGAGCCACGACCGAGGGTGGAGATGCCGAGAATGTGCATGGGGGATCCGATCAGAGGGCTCCAGAGAGAGCGAGAGAAGGAGATTCGAGCGGAATCGCGAGAAGGTGCTTGTCCGCACCCTGGGTAATGGCGGCATCAACGAACTCATTTGGCGGGAGAGCGACAGGCAAGCGCACCTGGAGATAATTTTCGGAGAGCGCCGGGGTCGAGAAGGGATCGCCGTCCGGGTCGCGGCGGAGGGTCAGGACTCGAAGGGTGCGCCCGAGTTGGGAGTCGCGGAATGCAGAGGATTTGGAATCGGCCAGGGAGCGAAGTTCACGGGCACGACCTTTGATGATTTGGCCCGGCAACTGGTGAGAGAGCGTGGCGGCTTTGGTGCCGGGCCGTTGCGAGTAAGAGAACACGTGAAGGTAGGTGAAGGGGCGTGCTTCTATGAAGGCGAGCGTTGCGGCGTGGTCGGATTCGGTTTCTCCGGGGAAACCGGTAATGACGTCGGCCCCGATGGCGGCATTGGGGAGGCGGTCATTGATGAGTTCCACGCGGCGGGCGTAGTGTTCGGCGCGATACCAACGATGCATGGCGGCGAGGATGCGGTCGGAGGCGGATTGCAGGGGCATGTGGAAGTGCGGGGCGATGCGAGGGGTGGAGGCAAAGAAGTCAATGAGATCCTGGGTGACATCGAGAGGCTCGATGGAGCTGATGCGCAGGCGCTGTACAGAAGTTTCGTCGAGGAGGCGGCGTAGGAGATCGAGGAATTCAACGCGGGGTGAGAGGTCGCGCCCGTAAGTGCCAAGGTTGATGCCGCTGAGAACGATTTCGCGGAAGCCGGAATTGGCGAGGCGCCGTATTTCCGAGAGGACGGTTTGTGGAGGCAGGCTGCGCGATTTGCCCCGGACGAAGGGGATGACACAGAAGGAGCAGCGGGAGTTGCAGCCGTCCTGGATTTTGAGCGTGGGGCGAGTGTGATTCCCTTCCCCACCGAGGACTGGGGCGACGAGAACGTCGGTTAATTCGAAGATGTCGCCGGTGAGGATGGGGGCAAGGCGAAGGAGCGGAATTTCCTGGGCGGATCGGGCGGGGTGAGCGAGCTCCTCCCCTACAAATTGATTTTCGGGAGCGCGGGAAATTGAGCGGACGAGCATCGGGATTTGGGGTTTGTGGGAATTGCCGACTACGAAGGAAACGCCAGGGAGTGCGGCAAGTTCTTCAGGCGCGCGCTGCGCGTAACAACCGGTAACGAGGATGCGCGTGGAGGGATTGGCGGCATGGATTTTGCGAATAGCGTCACGGGACTGGGTGTCGGCAGCGGCGGTGACGGTGCAGGTGTTGAGGACGACGACATCGGCTGTGGAACTGTTGGCAGCGGGAGTGCAGCCCTGTTCAAGGAGCTGGCGCTCGATGGCCGCGCCGTCGGCTTGCGTGGCGCGGCAGCCGAATTGTTCGATAAAGAAGGTGCTCATCGGAGAAGGAATTCAGATTCCTATTTAATCACACGAACGGACCTGGGCACAGCAGCGGCCAGGCGGAGGAGCTTTACGACAGAGCTAGGGGCCTATACAATTTTAAACTTCCATGGCGCACACACGAAGAAGCCCATCGCAACTGGTTGATCCCAAGGTGTCGGTGGTAATTCCGGTTTACAACGAAAAGAACACGATCTGCGAAATCCTTCGCCGCGTGGAAGAGGCGGAGATGCGGAAGGAGATCGTGGTAGTGGACGATTGTTCGAAAGACGGAACGCGCGAGATTCTGGAGGAGCTTGCCGCCAGGCAGGGCCGTGGAGAAAGCCAGGCGCCCGCTACCGATGGGGACGACCCCGTGGAGCTAAAGAATCTGCGATTTTTCTTTCAAGAGGAGAATCAGGGCAAAGGGGCGGCGCTGCGAAGGGGATTCGCGCAGGCGAGGGGGGATATCGTGCTGGTACAGGATGCGGACCTGGAATATGACCCGCGCGACTATCCGAAGTTGCTGGAACCGATCCTGGAAGGCCGCGCCGACGTGGTGTACGGATCACGATTCCTGGGTGGGCCGCAACGCGTGCACTATTTCTGGCATTACGTGGCCAACAAAGCGTTGACACTGCTTTCCGATATTTTCACCAACCTGAAGCTGACGGACATGGAGACATGCTACAAGGTGTTCCGGCGCGAGGTACTGAAGGACATCAAGATAAAATCCAATCGATTTGGATTTGAGCCGGAGATAACGGCGAAAATTGCCAAGGGCAACTGGCGCATTTATGAAGTGCCCATCAGTTACGCCGGGCGGACGTATGAAGAAGGAAAGAAGATTACCTGGAAAGACGGCGTGCAAGCGCTGTGGTGCATTATCCGATTTAAATTTGGGGATTGAGAGTTTGGCGTTTCGATGTGAAGGAAAGAACCAAAAGACTTTTTGTGGAATCCGAACTTCCACCTACCCGCAAAGAATCACCGATCGCCGCCTGAACCGCAAGGCATCAAGACCCGGCAACCTCAGGGGCTAAAGCCCAACTTTTTTCAGGACTTTCCGGCACGACTGAAGTCGTGCCCTCCCGCAAACCATTTATGGGACGGCTTCGAAAGCCGGAGGACTTTTTGCTCTAACGGCAGGGCTGAAGCCATGCCCTTCCCAAGATCAGAGGCGGGCGGCCGCCACAACGTAGGAGTAGTCCTGAGATCAGGATTGGGAGAGACGGCGCTGGAAGGTCAGGAGAATGAGGTCGGCGCGGCGACGGACACCGAATTTATTGAGTAAATTGGAAACGTGGAACTTGACGGTGCGCTCGGCAATGTTGAGCTTGCTGGCGATTTCCTTATTGGAAAGGTTCTCGAGAAGGGAGTCGAGTACTTCCTGTTCGCGACGGCTGAGGTTGGTGACCGAATCGGTCTTCAGGCGACGCCCCTGACTGGTAAGAATGGAATCGACGAAGCCCGAGAGCACGGAACGCGGAACCCAGAATCCGCCCTGGGAGACCAGTGGCAGGGCGCGAGAAAGCTGGTCGCGTGCTTCCGCGTAGGTGAGGATGCCCTTAACACCGAGACGAAGAAGGGAAAAGCAGTTGGCTTCACTGATGGCGTCGCCGACGACGATCAGGCGGGCATCGGCGTGGCGCTCGAGAATATTGGTGAGCAGGGCGCCGGTGGCCTGCCGAGCGGCATGCGCGTCGATAACGTAGACCTGCGCTACGGGGGGCTCAAAATTGCGGAGGTCGGGAGCCAGAGTGGATTCGAGTTGCTTGGCGATGACCTTGAACTGGGGGGCCTTGCCAAGAAGGCGTTCAAATTCAGTGAGCACCAGCGGGTGCGGCGAGAGCAGGCAGACCGTGAGTTTGGAAGCCATGGTTTTGGTAGCCACTGTCCTAAAGGGTAGAGAAAGTGAGTCCCAGGGGCAAGGCCCTTGGGGACAGATGTTCACGAACTGTTACTGACGGATACGACTTATTTTCAGAGGGTTAAAGATGGGAGCTAGGAGCGCGGGAAAGGTCGCTTCGCCGGGCAAAGGCACGTAAAATAGGAAGCTACCCGCGGGTCCCCAGAGGCGACCGATGGGTGTCCCTAGACGAGGAACCGAGTGCAAGACCTGAAACAATCGGAGAAGTCGCTGCGCGAGCTGCTGGCGGAACGCATCCTGGTGCTGGATGGCGCGATGGGCACGATGCTGCAGCAATGCGAGCTGACGGCCGCGGATTTTGGGGGCCCTGCTTTGGAGGGCTGCAACGAAAACCTATCCAAAACGCGGCCGGATGTGGTCCTGGACATCCACCGGAAGTACTTTGAGGCCGGAGCCGACATCGTTGAGACGAATAGTTTTGGGGGAACACCGCTAGTGCTGGCGGAGTATGGGCTGCAAGCCGAGGCACTGGAGTTGAATGAGAGGGCGGCGGCGCTGGCGCGGCAGGCAGCGGAGGAGTACTCGACGCCAGGGAAGCCGCGGTTTGTGGCTGGTTCGATGGGGCCGACGACGAAGGCGATTACGGTCACTGGCGGGGTCACATTTGAAGGGCTACTGGATTCGTACTATGTGCAGGCGAAAGGACTCATTGAAGGCGGGAGCGACCTGCTGCTGGTAGAGACCTGCCAGGACACGCGGAACATCAAGGCAGCCATACTGGCGATTCAGAAACTATCCAAGGAAATTCGAGTGAAAGTTCCCTTCCTGGTTTCCGTGACGATCGAGCCGATGGGATCGATGCTGGCGGGACAAACGGTGGAGGCGATGTGGGCGTCGTTGCGGCACTCACATCCGTTGGCGTTTGGAATGAACTGCGCTACCGGGCCGGAGTTCATGACCGACCATATCCGGACGCTGAGCAGTATTACCGGAGAGTTTGTGTCCTGTTATCCCAATGCGGGCTTACCGGATGAAGAGGGCAAGTATTTGGAGACGCCGAGTTCGCTGGCGGCGCAGCTTGAGAAATTTGTCAACCACGGATGGCTGAATCTGGTGGGCGGTTGCTGCGGTACGACGGAGAAGCACATCCGGGCGATTGCGCAAATGGTGGAAGGCAAGAAGCCGCGGGTGCGGCCAGCGGAAGCACACCGGGCGGTGTACTCAGGGATTGAAACGATCGAGGCGGAGGATTCGACACGGCCATTGCTGGTGGGCGAACGGACGAACGTGATTGGTTCGCGGCTATTCAAAGGCCTGGTGGCGGAGGAGAAATGGGAAGAAGCAACGGAGATCGCGCGAAGGCAAGTGAAGGGCGGAGCACAGATCGTGGATGTGTGCCTGCAAAGTACGGAGCGCGATGAGAAGCAGGATATTGAACCGTTTTACGAGAAGCTGATCCGGAAGATCAAGGCACCGGTGATGATTGACACGACAGATCCATCGGCGGTGGCGCTGGCGCTGACGTATTGCCAGGGCAAGGCAATCATTAATTCGATCAACCTGGAAGACGGAGAAGAGAAATTCGAGAAGGTAGTGCCGATTGCCAATGATTTCGGCGCCGCGATTGTGGTGGGGTGCATTGACGAAGACCCGGTGCAAGCGCAAGCTTTCACGCGCGAGCGGAAAGTCGAAATCGCGAGGCGGTCGTACGAGTTGTTGACCAAGAAATACGGGATGGCGCCGGAAGATATTGTTTTCGACCCGCTGGTCTTTCCCTGCGCGACCGGGGATGAAAATTACATTGGCGGCGCGGTGGAGACGATGGAGGGAATCCGGCTGATCAAGGAAACGCTGCCGGACACGCGGACAATCCTGGGGATTTCGAACGTGTCGTTTGGATTGCCCGCCGGTGCGCGGGAAGTGGTGAATTCGGTCTTCTTGTACTACTGCACGAAGGCTGGGCTGGATTTGGCGATCGTGAACACGGAGAAGCTGGAGCGGTTCGCGTCGATTCCCGAGCATGAACGGCGGCTGGCCGAAGATTTGCTATTCCAACACAAGCCGAAAGATATCGCCGCGGATCACCCGCACGCGGAGTTGTTGCGAGAGGTTCCCGCGGATTGGCGGCTGCAGAGCAAGGAACAGAAGGCGGCGATTAACCAGCACCACATTGCAGCGATTACGGATCATTTCCGGACCACGAAAAAGAAGGACAAGGCGAAAGGCGAAGAGCTGCCGCTGGACGAGCGGCTGAGTAATTACATCATTCAAGGAACGCGCGACGGATTGGTCGCGGACCTGGAACGGAAACGGGCGGAAGGAATCGCGCCGCTGGATATCATCAATGGGCCGCTGATGGCGGGAATGGCGGAAGTGGGGAAATTGTTCAACGCCAACGAACTGATCGTCGCCGAGGTGTTGCAATCGGCCGAGGCGATGAAGGCGGCGGTGAACCACCTGGAGCAGTTCATGGAGAAGGCGGACACGGCAAAGCGGGGGAAAGTGGTGCTGGCTACCGTGAAGGGGGACGTGCACGACATCGGGAAAAACCTGGTGGAAATTATATTGAAGAACAATGGGTTCGACGTGGTGAACCTGGGGATCAAGGTGCCGCCGGAAGAGCTGATCAAGGCGTACCAGGCCCATAGACCGGATGCGATCGGACTATCGGGACTGTTGGTGAAGAGCGCGCAGCAGATGATCACGACGGCCAGCGACTTGAAGGATGCGGGGATCGCGGTGCCGTTACTGGTGGGTGGCGCGGCGCTGAGCGCGAAATTCACGCAGCAGAAGATTGCGCCGAGTTATGACGGCGCGGTGTGCTACGCGAAAGACGCGATGACCGGGCTGCGACTGATGAACGAGTTGATGGATCCGGCGACGCGGGCGCGGGTGGTGAGCGAGCACACGAGTTCCGGCAACGGGGTAAGCGTGACGACCACGGTAAAGATCGTGGAGAAGCCCGCGGTCGCACGCTCGCCGAAGGTCCGGAGGGATGTGCCGATTCCGGGCGTGGCCACGGTGGAGCGCAAGGTGCGGTTGGTGCCGGATCTGCGGGAATTATGGAGCTACATCAATCCGTTCATGCTTTACGGCCGGCACATGGGCTATCGGGCAGATTTCGAAAAGCACCTGGCGGCGCGTGAAGCGAAAGCCGTGGAGCTGTTCAATGAGATGGAAGAGGTGAAAAACGAAGCGGCTGGATTCATGAAGGTGCGGGCGGTGTGGCAGTTCTTTGAGGCGGAGGCGGAAGGGGAGGCGCTGCATCTGTTCACGCCGGGAGGGAAAGAGCCGCTGCATACCTGGCAGTTCCAGCGGCAGAAGGCCGGCGATCAGCTCTGCCTCAGCGACTATGTGCTGGAACCGAAAGACGGGAAACGAGACCACTTGGCTGTATTTGTAGTGACGGCAGGCGAAGGCATCCGCGAGCGGGCTGAGAAGGCAAAGCACGAAGGCTACTATTTCAAGTCGCACGGGTTGCAGGCGCTGGCGATCGAAAGCGCGGAGGCTTGCGCGGAATGGCTGCACCGGAGAATACGCGAGGATTGGGGCTTCCCGGATCCCGCGGAGCTGACGATGGCGCAGCGATTCACGTCGCGATATCGCGGGAAGAGGTACAGCTTCGGTTATCCGGCTTGCCCGAACCTGGAGGATCAGGCGGGAATCTGGAAGATTCTGCAGCCGGAAGAGATCGGCGTGCAATTGACGGAAGGCTTCATGATGGATCCGGAGGCGAGCGTGAGCGCATTGGCGTTTCACCACCCGGATTGCACGTACTTCAGCGTGGGAGAGAGCACGGACGGAGTATGAATGCCAGTAAACTAGAAGTTAACTAACGGTTAGTAGTAGTATCCACTTCCAAGACGTCCGCGTCGAAAAGCGGATGCCGCATCGGGCAGGGAAATCTTGATTTGCCGGGCAGGAAGCACTAGTGTAGCTGCACACCACCCTAGGATGGCCGATGTCGATGGACTGCCCGCGGTGTCAAACACCGAATCCTGCCAGCGCGAGTCGCTGCAAACAGTGTGACACGCCACTGGAGTTTGACCCCGCGACGATGATGGAAGCGGGCGAGGATGAACCTGCGGACGCCAATCTGACATTGGAGAACTGGTCATCGGCCGCGACGGGGCCCTCCGCAGGCAGCGCCTCTTCCTCTAGTGAATTGAAATCAGGCATGTTACTGGCCAGCCGGTACGAAATCCTTGACCGTCTTGGGGGCGGCGGCATGGGCACCGTGTATAAGGCCAAGGACCGGGAAGTGGACCGGATGGTGGCGCTAAAGGTGATTCGCGCCGAGCTTGCTGGAGATACCGATATTCTTTCGCGCTTCAAGCAGGAGTTGATCCTGGCGCGGAAGGTCACTCACAAAAATGTAATCCGCATTTTCGATCTGGGACGCGCCGGCGGGGTCCGCTTCATCACGATGGAGTACATCGAGGGGCAGGACTTGCGCTCGCTGGTGAAGAAGGAAGGAAAGCCGAATCCGCAACGCTGCGTCGAGATTATTCAGCAAGTGTGCCTGGCGCTCGACGCGGCCCACTCCGAGAAAGTGGTGCACCGCGATTTGAAACCGCAGAACATCATGCTGGATGCACAAGGCAAGGTGTATGTGATGGATTTCGGGATTGCGCGGTCGGTGGGCTCGGAAGGAATGACGATGACGGGCGCGGTGGTGGGAACGCCGGAATACATGTCGCCGGAGCAGGTGAAAGGCGAGGACATAGATGGACGGGCGGATATTTTCACGCTGGGGATTATTTTTTATGAATTGCTGACGGGGAAGATGCCGTTCAGGGCGGAAACCGTGCAACGCTCGATGTACAAGCGGACGGTGGAACGCGCGATTTCACCGGCAGCGGAAGATCCTAGCGTTCCTGCTTTTCTGAGCGAGGTGGTTTCGAAATGCCTGGAAATTGACCCGGCGAAACGGTATCAAACGGCAAATGAGCTTTGGGCGGACCTGGAATCCTGGCGCATCGGGCTGGCGGACCAGACGGGAAACGTGGTCGCGCGGCGGCTGCAGAGTTGGCTGGCAAATCGCAAGTTACAGCTGGCGGCAGGGCTGCTGGTTTTGTTGCTGGCCGGTGGAATTGCGATTCGAAAATGGAGTATCGAACGCCCAGGAATGAATACAGAGAGCGCCGGCGCGGTTCCTGCCAAGTCCCTGGCGATTTTTCCGTTCCGGAACGCCTCGGGGGACGAAAAGCTGAACTGGCTGGGATCCGGTCTGGGCGAAATGCTGACGGACGACATTGGGCAATCGGCGAGTTTGCGAACCATTTCCCAGGCCCGAGTCAGCCAGGTGGCCCACGATCTAAAAATCAATGCCGATGCGGAGCTGGATCCAACTACCCTGGAGCAGTTGGCGAATTTCACAAACGCCGACGTGATTGTGTGGGGCAGTTACGTGAAGTTCGGAGATCAATTGCGGATCGATGCCAAACTGCAGGACCGGAAACAGGGGACACAGGCTTCGATACGCGCGGAGGCCGCGAACGAAAAAGAAGTGTTCAAGACGGTCGACAACCTGGCGAAGCAGATCCGGCAGAATCTGGCGCTGTCGTCCACGGCCATTGAAGAATTACAGAGCACGGCCTTTAAGCCATCGTCTACCTCGGTTGAGGCTTTGCGGGAATATGATCAGGGATTGCAATTTCAACAGACCGGGAAAAATTCAGAGGCACTGAAGGCATTCCAGAAATCGACGGAAAGCGATCCGGAGTTTGCCCTGGCCTACTCAAAGCTTGCGGAGACTTACGAAAAGGCCGGGCAGGATGACCAAGCACAGGCAACCTCGTTGAAGGCCGTGGACCTGAGCCAGAAGCTACCACAGCAGGAAAAATATCTCATTGGGGCATCGCACGCAAAGATCCTAAAAGAGTATCCAAAGGCGATCGAGGCCTATGGAGTCCTGGCCAAGGGATCACCGGGCGATGCCGACATATTGTACGAACTTGCCGGCTTGTATGAAGAGAGCGGGGACCTGGGCAAGGCGAGAACGTACTATGAAAAGGTTCATGAGCTGGATCCGAAGCGCGTAGAGGTGTTGAGTGCGCAAGGACGCGTGGAATTGGAGGCCAACAACTGGCAGAAAGGTCTGGATTTTCTGACCACGGCCTTGAATCTGGCGATTGAGCTGAAAAACGATGAGCAGAAGGCAGACATTCTCCGGTCGATCGGAGCGGGCTACGAACGACTGCAGCGGCCGGATGATGCGCTGCGCAGCTACGAGCAATCATTGGAAATTACCAGGCGACTGGGAATGAAAGCGGGGACGGCAAAGAGCCTAAACGCCATTGCCAACCTGGACGATTCCACGGGAAAGCCGGACCAGGCGCTGAAGAATTACAACGAGTCACTGGCTATCCGGCGGGAAATTGGCGACAAGAGCGGGATCGCGGACGTGCTTTTGGATATGGGCTCGTTTCAAGACGATCATGGAAAGCCCGATGTGGCGTTAAAACTGTATAGCGAGGCGTTGCAGATTCAAACCGAGCTGGGAAATGAGGAACGCCGGGCCATGCTGCTGAATGGGATTGGCAGCATTTATTCGAAGAGAGGCGAATATGGGCAGGCGCAAACCTATTATGAGCAGGCGTTGCAATTGCGACGGAAATTCAACGTGCCCACGGACGTAGCAGAGACGCTGCACAACCTGGGAGAGACCGCGCAATATCAGGGACAGTTTGTGCAGGCCCTTGAGAAGTATCATGAGGCGCTGGATCTGCGACGCAAAACCGGGGACAGACAGATGGCGGCGTTTGAGACGGCGTCGTTGGGAACAGTATTCGGTTTTCAGGGCCGCTATGGGGCGGCGCTGAGTTCGCAAGAGGACGCGGTGAAGGCCTACCGGGAGACCGGTGAGCGCAGCGTGCAGATGGCGTCGCTGCTGGGCGAATATGGCGAGGCGCTGGCGCGGGTTGGGAAAAAGGAAGAGGCTGCGGCAAACCTGAAAGACGGACTGGCGCTGGCGAGCGAACTGAAAGACCAGGATGGGATCGCGCGGATCCAAGGATATCAGGGCGATAACGCGTATTTCAGCGGCGACTTTAAGGGCGCGCGGCAGTTTTACGGGCAGGCGATGAAATCGGCGGCGCACAGCAGCGATCCGCGGCTGGTGCTCACCTGCAAATTCAATCTTGCGAAGCTGGGGGTCAGCGAAGGCCATCCGCAGGCGGCATTGCCGATCTTGAAATCGGTGTCCGACGAAGCCAACAAACTGGGGTTGAAGGTATTGGCAGGCGAGAGCTCGATCAACTCGGCGGAAGCGCTGATTTTGATGAAGAAATATGGAGAGGCACGGGCAGTGCTGCAGAATGTTTTGCTGCAAGCCGACAAATTGGGATCGCTTTCGCTGAAGGCGCAAGGGCATGCGTTGATGGCGCGCGCGTGGCGGTTGGAAGGAAAAACGGCGGAGGCGGGGCGGGAGAAAGGCGTCGCGGACCAGCTATTTGGAGAAATTCAGACGGAAGGACATTTCAAATTGCAGGCCCGGTATGACTTTGCGACTGCCATGCAGTAGATTGCGATTAGACGTGGACATTGAACGAGAGTGAGGTAGAGAAACGCCGCCCCAATGAACCCAGAGTCACCGGAATTGTCCATCGTCATTCCAGCATTTAATGAAGAAAAGCGCTTGCCAGCAACACTGGAGCGGATCGCGAATTATATCGACATGTCGGGCCGGAAGACGGAAGTGATTGTTGTGGATGATGGTTCGACGGATCATACGGCGGAGATAGCGGATTTATTTCGCGGGCGAATCGGGGATCTTCGCGTCGTTTCCAACGGGCGAAATCGTGGGAAGGGGTACAGCGTTCGCAACGGATCGCTGGAGGCGCGGGGCGAGGTTGTGCTTTTCACGGATGCGGATCTATCAGCGCCCATTGAAGAGGCCGACAAACTGCTGGCGAAGATGGGTGAATTTGACGTGGCTATCGGTTCGCGGGCGATGAATCGCAGGCTGATCGAAGTACACGAATCGAAATTTCGCGAATTTGCGGGGATCGTGTTCAACCGGATTGTGCGGCTGATCTTACGCTTGCCGTTTGTGGATACGCAGTGCGGGTTCAAGGCGTTTCGGCGCGAGAAGTGCCGGATTATTTTTGAGCAGCAGACGATTGAGCGATTTGGGTTCGACCCGGAGCTGCTGTACCTGGCGCGGCACCATGGATTGAAAATCGTAGAAGTGGCGGTTCGATGGGCGCACTCGCCCGCAACCAAGGTGAGCATGTTGCGGGACAGCGTGCAGATGTTTCTGGACGTGCTGGTGATCCGGTGGAACGCACTGCGGGGGCGGTATCGGGTGGAGCGGAAGTAGGCGGATTGGGTTAGCTTTTATTCCCAGGCCCAGAAGCGCCCAATAAACACAAAAACTTAAGTCGATGAACAGGCCTAGTCAGAACTCTTCAGTTTCCCAGAAAGCTGATTTCTTGCCCATGTGTGTGCACGGGCAAAGCCCGAGTTATTAAGCGGAGCGCAGCTTAAGCAGCGAGAGTGCGCTGGCAAGAGCAGCACCAAGAATCAGCATCGGGAGCGTGCCAGGTTCGGGGACATTAGTGGTTGGGGCCACGTCAATTTCAAACGGGATATCGACGAGATCGGAGTTTGAGTTGCCGTCGAGGCCACCGAAAATGCTGAAGGTGCCGAGATAGTCGCCTGGGGCGATTGAGAGGTCGAGCATCGCGGTGAAGAGCTCCAAAGGAGCTCCAGGAGCAGATCCCAATGGAGCGAGTGACAGCGGGGTGTTGTTAAAGAACGGTGTCGCGTCGATGGTGATGAGAGAAGTCGTGGGCGTGACACCGCTCGCCGAGTTGAGGAAGATCGTGTCAGTCGTCGAAGGGTTTGAGATCAGGCTGAATTGGAAAGTGACGGTACTCCCGGGAGCCGCCGAAAAAATACTCTGGACCAGAGTGGCGTCAATTACCGAATTGGCTCGCAAGACCGGCGCGGCCAGCGCGACGACCAATAGCGTTAGCAGGATAGGAAGCGCTTTACGGACGTTCATGCGAATCTCCTAGTCGAGTCAGTGGCGATGATTGGCGACGAGGGAGAGCATACTCCCTGCGTAACCGATAATTCAGGTACCAGAAAGGCCAATTTCAGAGGCATAGCCTAAACTGTCTGGACCCGAAAACCAACAGTACGATTGTCAGCAAGAGTAGCCCTTACGACTTAGTAGTCCTAGTATCCAATCAGCCACTCGCGATCATACTGTGGGGCCAATAACTGAATTCTAGGTTGGGTCTATCCTGGTCAGCTGCCCAATAAAACATCATGGCAGCTTGGCTGATCGGAACGCGAGCGTCCAGCCCCCAGTGGTCGTCCCTCCTGTAATAAACGTGCCGTGCAATTGCATGGGTACTGTAGCGTTATCAGCGCCGGCAGAGCTCGGGAACTTCAAAACAAAGCTGAAAGCCTGGCCCGGAACGACATTGGTCTGAGGACTACCGGTGAAAGAAACCGCCGAGGCAGCCCCGAGGGTCGCCGTACTCAAAGCACACGAATCAAGCGTGAGGTTACCGTTGTTGATTAGGTTCACGGTCGCGACGTAATCGCCATTTGCATCTTTGGCGATGGAGAAGGTGCTGGTGGCTTGCGGTCCAACACCGGCCTGCGGAGCGCTGGAGGAGATGGTAAATGTCTGGGACAGCTGGGAGAAGAGGTTGGAGTTGATGAAGAGGGTGTAGGTGCCTGGAGCATAGCCGGCGGTGTTGAACACTAACTGGTATTGAGGCGGAGTGACGCTGGTGTTGTAGACGAATACCGGAGCGACACCGGCGGTGGTTAGGACGGACTGGCGAACGCCGGTGCTGTTGATTACGCCGATGGAGACGGCGTTCGGCGGGGAGATGGCGACGCCGGTAAAGGTGCCGTTTTGCGTTAGGGAGAAGGCCACGGGGACGTCGGAGCCCGCGGCGAACGATGGGTTGTTTACTGGCGCGAGGATCGTGGCGACATAGGTAACTGTTGGAGCGGCCGGATAGGCGGCCACGAAGTCGTTGTATTGCGAGGTGTGGGCGTGGAGAGCCAGATCGACTCCCACTTGACCGGCACCCGCCGTCTGGAAATCCGTGATGTCGAAGACGAACTGGTGGTTGACATTGTATGGCGGCGAATCGGGATCGTCGTAGAACCGTGGATTGCTGGCGTTATAGAAAGCCGGCGGCGTGAAGCTCTCGTTGTTCCAGGCGATCGTCTCTTGCACGCCAGAGGTGTAGTAGCTCGCCGGCGGCGTGTTAGAGACACGGTAGAAGACGCAGTTGCCGTTCGAATATGGCACGCACAACGGAACGGTGACATTGCCTGCCCCATCCGTTTTAAGCGCAAGGCTGCTGACGAAGCGGCAGTCGAAATCCGTGGCTTCCGTGTGTCCAGCTTCGCAAACGCCGTTGGCTTGCGACGTGGGCACTTCCACAGCGGTGATCGTGAGCGTGAAGCCGGTGCTGACGGCCGGAACGACAAGCTTCAAGGAGTGGGCATTGGGGTCGGTGCAGGGCACGGTGCCGGAGGGGCAGTTCAGCGTGGCGACGCCAGAGACAGGCGTGGTGCTCGCCGGGAAGGTCACCGGAGTAACCACCGTCTTCGGCCAGGTGGCGGGCGAATTTGTGTTGGAGGCCGTACCCTGCGGCGAAGTTTGCTGGTAGAGATCCTGCTGCGCCACTCCGGGGAGATTTTCTATAAGGATGGAGAAACTTGTGTTTGAGAGCGAAAGGGACCAGGCGGTGATGTTGCCGGAGGGGTCGGTGGAGATACTCCCGAAGCTCGCCGAGGTGGCGTTCGCCTGCGTCAAATTGCTGGTCCCGACGCTGAAGCTGAACGACGTCGGCACGATGGTGACGCCGCTGAGATTCGGCGCCAGAGGCTGCGCTAGCGTGAACGAGCCGAGCACATTGCAAAAAGGCAAGCAGGAAACGGCGCCCGTGAAGGACGTGAATGGGTTGCCGGTGATGTTGTAGGTGGTGGAGGCCAGGGGCGCAACGTCGGCACCAGTGCCGGTGAGGGGCACGGATTGTTGCGTACCCGGGGTGTTGCTCTGATTATCGGTGATTACCACGCTGGCAGTGCGCGCACCGAGAGCGGTTGGGGCGAAGGTGACAAAGATGCCGCAAGAGTTGCCGGGAGGGAGACCTGCTGCGCCGATCGGGCAATTGTTGGTCTGCTGGAAGTCGCCCGCGTTCGCGCCAGAGAGCGCGATGTTGAAAATGAGCAACGCGGCTGTGCCGGTGCTGGAAACGGTGATTGCTTGCTGGATGCTGGTGGTTGAAACCGTTTGATTACCAAACGAAAGGGACGAGGGATTGATGCCGACCGACGAAGTTGGCGGCGGGGCCTGGGTGACAGTCAGATGAGTCTGGCCGCTGATGTTACCAAGTGTTGCCACGATGGTGGTCGTTCCAGAGTTGGCGGCTGTGGCAAAACCGGTGCTTGAGATGCTGATAACACCCGCTGTGGTGGAGGACCAGAGGACGCTGCCGGTGAGGTTCTGGGTGCTCTGATCACTGTACGTACCCGTAGCGGTGAATTGCAGCGTGGCGTTGCTCAGAATCGATGGATTCACGGGCGTGATAGCGATGGATTGCAGGGTGGCAGCGCTGGTGATCGTGAAGTTTTGCGTCTGCTGCGGGAAGAGGTTGGAGTTGATGAAGAGGGTGTAGGTGCCGGGAGCGTAGCCGGCCGCGCTGAACAGCAACTGGTATTGCGGCGGAGTGGCCGCGGCGTTATAGGTGAATACTGGAGCAACACCGGCGGTGGTGAGAACGGGCTGGCGCACACCACTGCTGTTGGTCACGCCGATCGAGACCGCGTTAGGCGGGGTGATGGCGGAGCCGGTGAAGGCGCCGTTCAGTGTGAGCGAGAAGTTAACGGGGACGTTGGATCCGGCGGCGAACGATGGGTTGTTCACGGGAGAAAGAATCGTGGCGACGTAGGTGCCGGTCGGAGCGGCTGGATAGGCGGCCACGAAGTCATTGTATTGCGAGGTGTGGGCGTGGAGAGCCAGGTCTACTCCCACTTGACCGACACCGGCGGATTGATAATCCGTGATGTCGAAGACGAACTGGTGGTTCACATCATAGGGAGGCGCATCCGGATCGTCGAAGAACCGTGGATTGGAGGCGTTGTAGAAAGCGGGGGGCGTGAAGCTTTCGTTGTTCCAGGCGATGGTTTCTTGCACGCCAGGGGTGTAGTAACTGGCCGGCGGGGTGTTGGAGACGCGATAGAAGACACAGTTTCCGTTCGAATAGGGGACGCAGAGCGGGACGGTGACGTTGCCTGCGCCATCGGTTTTCAGGGCGAAATTGCTGACGAAACGGCAGTCGAAGTCGGTAGCTTCGGTGTGGCCCGCTTCGCAGACTCCGTTGGCTTGGGATGTAGGCACTTCGAAGGAAGTGACCGTGAGGGTGAAGGCGGTGCTCACGGCCGGAACGACAAGCTTCAAGGAGTGGGCATTGGGGTCGGTGCAGGGCACGGTGCCAGAGGGGCAGTTCATCGTGGCAACACCAGAGACGGGCGTGGAACTGACGGGGAAGCTCAACGGAGTGATTGTAGTCTTCGCCTGAATTGCGGGTGAATTGGAATTGGATGCGGTCCCTTGCGGAGACACAACCTGGAAGTTGTCGGCGACGTTGCCGGGAACATTCTTCGTGCTGATGGAGAAGCTGGAATTTGCGACGGAGATGGACCACGCGGTAATGTTGCCGAATGAATCGGTCGAAATGAGGAATTGCGACGAAGTGACGTTGGTTTGCGAGAGATTCGCGGTGCCCACGACAAAGTTGAAGCCCACAGGCGAGATCGAGGCGTTGCTGAGATTGGGGGCGAGGGGTTGCAAGAGGGCGAAATCGCCGCCGATAAAGCAATCCGGCGGACAAGATACCGAGCCCGTGAAGGCGGTGAAGGGGCTGCCCTTGAAACCGTAGATGGTGAGAGGGATGACCGGAACATCGGTACCAGTGCCCGTGAGAAGGACTGTCTGTTGCGAGCCGGCGAGATTGCCCTGGTTGTCAGTGATGATCAGGTTAGCGGTCCGTGCCCCGAGCTCGGATGGCGTCAAGGTTACGAAAATCCCGCAAGAGTTGCCGGGAGCGAGACCTGCCCCACCGATGGGGCAATTGGTGGTCTGCGAAAAATCGCCAGCGTTGGTGCCGGAGATGGCGATGTTGGAGATGAGGAACGAAGCGTCACCGGTGCTGGTGATGGTGATGGCTCCGGGGGTGCTAGGGGTGGAGACGATCTGACTGCCGAGGTCGAGCGAGCTGGGCTGAATGGTGGCACTCGAGCCTGTTCCGGTGCCGCTCAATGGGGCGCTTTGCACGGAACTGGCGAGGCCGTTGGTGCTGGTGATGGTGATGAGCGCGGTCCCGGTGCCAGCGGCGAGAGGCGTGAAGAAGACCTGGATGGGACAAGTGGCTCCGCCAGCCAAAGTTGCCGGAGGCTGCGGGCAAGAGTTGGCCAGTGAGAATTCCGTGGCATTTGGACCGGTCAGGGAGACATTGCTGAGCGTGACCGGCGTGGTGCCTGGATTCGTAATATTGATGGTTTGCCCGGGGCTGGTGATACCGATGACCTGGGTATTGAAGATCAGGTTTGAGGGATTCAGGGTAAGCGTCGTGGCTTGCGAAGCCGGGGGCGGACTGGCGATGACGATGCCGAAGGGGACGGTCAGCGCAAAGGTGGAACTGACTGTGTTCGTGGAAGTCTGAATTGTCGAGACGGAATTGCCGATGGTGTTGGCGACATAAACGGTTGCGCCGTCAGGGGTGGTCGCGACGGACTGGGGTCCAGTGCCCACCGGGACCGTGGCGATTACCTGGTTGGTCGTGGTGTCAATCACCGAAACGTTATTCCCGCGCGCGTTTACCACGTAGAGAAGCGAGCCATCGGGGGTGAGAGAAAGGTCGAAAGGCGTAAGCCCGACGGGGATAGTCGCAACAACGCTATTATTGGGGATAGAAAAAACGGTGACGCTGCTGGGGACGGTGTTCCCCACACACGATTGCAGAATATAGCCGAGGGTCCCGCTAGGATTGAATTTCGGACCGGCGAGACATCCAGCGAGTGGTTGACCTGTCGGCGGGGCGACATTGAAAGTGGAGGCTACTATATTGGTAGCGGTGCTGATTACGGCAACGGTGTTTCCCGTGCCGGTAACGTAAACCTGGGAGCCGTCAGGGGTAACCGCAATCCATGTGACTGAGAATCCTACCGGGATGGTGGCCGTGACTGTATTGGTGGCAATGCTGAATACGGATACCGTTGAATTATTCGCGTTACCCACATAACCAAACTTTCCATTCGGGGCGACGGCGACCGCGTTGGGGCCACCAGCAACGGGGAAAGTGGTCACAAGAGTGTTCGAGGACGTGTCCACCACATCAACGATATTGTTGTTGAAATCAGCGAGGTACAACCGGGTTTGATCCGGAGTGACGCCAATCGGTTCGGCGATAGTTGTCACGGGAATCGACTTCACGAGTAGATTCGTGGAGGTGTCGTAGACGTTCAGGCAGCAAGTCGCAGTAGCGGCACTGCCTATGTAGGCGTAAAGATGCGAGTTCACCGTCACGAGCGTTGCGCCCGCGATGGCCCCCGAACTGGCCTCTATAGTAGCTGTGCCCACGGAATGGGCGGTGGCAAGTCCGGAAACACTTATTGTCGCTACCGTCGGAGTATCCGAAGTCCAGGTAACACTCCCGGTGAGGTCATGAACACTGCCATCCGAGTAGTTGCCTGTGGCGACGAATTGCTGGGTAGTACCGCTAGCGAGCGTGGGGGTTGCAGGCGTGACAGAGATCGAGAGGAGCGTGGCCAGCGGAACTGGATTGACGATGAAGTTTTGCGTTTGTTGCGGGAAGAGGTTTGAGCTGATGAAAAGCGTGTAAGTGCCGGGGGCGTAGCCGGTTGTGGAGAACACGAGCTGGTATTGCGGCGGCGTGACGCTGGTATTGTAAGTGAAGACTGGAGCTATGCCGCTAGTGGTGAGAACGGGTTGGCGCACGCCGGCGCTGTTGATGACGCCGATGGAGACGGCGTTGGGCGCAGTGATCGCGGTGCCGGTGAAGGTGCCGTTCAGTGTGAGGGAGAAGTCTACGGGAACATTGGCGCCGGCGATGAAAGCGGGCGTGCCGACGGGCGAAAGAATCGTGGCGGCGTAGGTGCCAGTCGGGGCGGCCGGGTAGGCGGCAACGAAGTCGTTGTATTGCGCGGTGTGGCCGTGGAGGGCCAGATCGACGCCGACTTGTCCGCTCCCGCTGGACAAATAGTCGGTGATGTCGAAAACGAACTGGTGATTTACGTCATAAGGAGGCGCATCGGGATCGTCGAAGAGCCGCGGGTTGCTGGCGTTGTAGAAAGCCGGCGGCGTGAAACTCTCATTGTTCCAAGCGATGGTTTCGGTGACCCCGGGAGAATAGTAAGTGCCCGGAGGAGTGTTGGAGACACGGTAGAAAACGCAGTTGCCGCTCGAATAGGGGACGCAAAGGGGAACCGTGACATCGCCTGCCCCATCCGTTTTGAGCGCAAAGTTGCTGACGAAACGGCAATCGAAGTCGGTGGCTTCGGTGTGGCCGGCTTCGCAGATGCCGTTGGCTTGAGAAGGAGGCACTTCGAAAGAAGTGACGGTGAGGGTAAAAGGAGTGTTGACGGCTGAGACGGTAAGTTTCAGAGAATGGGCGTTGGGATCGGTGCACGGCGAAGTGCCGGACGGACAATTAACGGTGGCGACAGCCGACACGGGCGTGGAACTGACGGGGAAAGACAGAGGAGTGACCGTGGTCTTGGGCCAAGTGACGGGTGAATTGGAGTTCGAGGCAGTGCCCGCCGGCGAGACGACCGTGAATGTATCAGCGACATTCCCGGGTACATTGTTGGTGGTCACGGAGTAGTTGGAAGTAGCGAGGGAGATAGACCAGGCAGTGATGTTGCCGGAAGCATCCGTGGAGATGCTCGCGAAGCTGGCACCGGCAGTATTGGTTTTGTTAAAGATATTTGGGCCCACGTTCGCGGACCAGTCCGTAGGCGAGATGGCGGCGTTGCTGAGGTTTGGAGCGAGGGGCTGCGGGACAGTGAAGTAGCCAGTGAGGTTGCAATCCGGCGGACAGGAGACCGAACCGGTGAAGCTGGTAAAGGGATTGGTGCTGATGCTATAGGTGGTGGAAGCGACGACAGGAACATCGGCGCCGGTACCGGTGAGAGGGACTGTCTGCTGCGAGCCGACGAGGTTGCCCTGGTTGTCGGTGATAACGGCATTGGCGGTACGCGCACCGAGATCCGTGGGGGCGAAGGCGATGAAGATGCCGCAAGAGTTGCCGGGGGCGAGACCCGTTGGGGAGATAGGACAGTTGGTGGACTGCAAGAAATCGCCAGCATTGGCGCCGGTAATAGCGATGCTGGAGATGAGGAAAGGGAGAGTGCCATTGCTGGTGATGGTGATGACCTGCGCGGGGCTGGTGGTGGAGACGAGCTGACTGCCGAAGGGAAGGCTGGACGGTTGTATGCTGGCGGAGGCGGTGCTGGCGAGGGCAGGATTTACGGTGAGGGTTAAGGGTTGCGTTTGGGTGTTGTTGGCGCTGTCGGTGACTTTGACGGCAAAGGCAAAGGCGGTGTTGGCGTCGGCCGCGCCGGGAGTGCCGGAAATTGCACCCGCGGAGGAGAGCGCGGAAAAGTCGGAGGGCAGCGCGCCGGAAGTGAGAGTCCATGAATATGGGGAAACGCCACCAGTAGCCTGGAGAGTGAAGGAGTAAGGGGTACCGACGGTCCCATTGGGGAGCGATTGTGTGCTGATGGCGAGGGTGTTGCCGGGGACCCCGCCGAGGACTTCGCGAATGCGATTGTTATATGTGTCTGCGATATAGAGATTGCCCGCAAGGTCGGTGGCCACAGATTCCGGGTAGGCGAGTTCGGCGTTGATCGCGGCGGAGCCATCGCCGGCGAAGCCTGAAGGTGCCATTGCCGGCGACCGACTGGATGAGGCCATTGGATGCAAGGACTTCTCGAACACGGTTATTGATCTGGTCGCCGAAAAAGATGTTGCCGGAGCGGTCGACAAAGACTCCATAAGGGACGCCAATTTCGGCGGAGTTGGCTGCGATATCGTCGCCGTTGTAACCCGGGGTGCCAGTGCCGGCCACGGTGATGATATTCCCAGTGGAAGCGATAATTTCGCGAACGCGGAAATTGGATAGATCGGAAAAGTAAATATTGCCGAGAAGGTCGCCGTACAAACCGGTCGGCGAAGCGATTTGCGCATTGGTGGCCAGGCCATTGTCGCCGCTGAAACCGGATACGCCGGTCCCTGCAATGGTTCGGACAAGTCCCGTGGAGGCCACCAGTTCGCGAACGCGGCTGTTGGAATAGTCGGAGAAGAAAATATTGCCGCTGGCATCCGCAAACAGACCCCAGGGAATGCCAAGGATAGCTTGCGTGCCAGGGCAGCCGTCGCCCACAGTATCGGTCTGATTGGGACAACCGGAGCCGCCGCCGATGACGGTGTTGATGATTCCGGTAGACGCAGAGATCTCGCGAATGCGGGCGGTGGCATCTTCGGAGATGAAGAGATTGCCGGATTGGTCGACGAAAATCTGGAGCGGAGAAACGAGAGCCTGGGTGGCAAGGCATCCGTCACCGTAAACATTTGTCGCCGCCGGGCAACCATTGGCCGTGCCCCCGCCCCCGACCGTGGTGATGATGCCGGTTTGCGCATTGACTTTCCGGATGCGGGCGTTATCGAGATCCGCAATGTAATAGTTGTTGGAAGAATCGACGGCAATTCCGAAAGGAAGCCCGATTTGCGCGTTGGTGGCCAGCAAGCCATCGCCGCTGAAGCTGGGCGTACCGTTTCCAACGGCCACTTGGAGGATGTCCGAGGAGGAGAGCACCCCACCCGAAGCAACAACTTCCCGAATGCGGAAGAGATCCTGGTCTGGAAAATACAGATTATTCGCAGAGTCAACGTAAACGCTCACGGGAGAAATGAGTATGGCGCTGGAAGCGGAGCACCCGTCGCCATAGAAATCCACGGAAGTGCCGCAACCGGACCCACCTCCGGCAAGTGTTTGAATAAATCCAGTCGAAACGACGATCTCGCGTACGCGCGCGTTACCGTTATCCGCGAAGTAGATATTTCCGGAGGAATCGAGTGCGATACCTTCCGGCTGCGAAATTTGCGCGGCAGTCGCTGCAGCGCCATCGCCGGCAAAGCCAGCAGTACCAGTGCCGGCAATTGTGGAGATAAAGCCCGTGGAAGCGGAGACTTCACGGATGCGTTCGTTGGCGGAGTCGGAAATAAAGATATTGCCGTGAGAGTCGAGAACGACGCCAGTCGGATTCAAGAGTGTCGCAGAAGTGGCGGGGCAGCCGTCCCCGACGGGATCGGATCCCGTGCAACTCACCGCGGCACCACCCGCGACGGTCTGAATGATCCCCGTGGAGGCGACCACCTCACGGATGCGGTTATTGGCACTATCGGTGATGAATATATTGTGATTGGCGTCGACGAAAATCTGTTCAGGATTGGAGAGGATCGCGGAGGTTGCGGCACAACCGTCGCCAATCGAACTGGCGTTTCCACAACCCGTGCCGCCTCCAGCGACGGTGGAAATAATCCCAGCAGTGTTGATTTTGCGGATGAGGGACGAGTACGCCTCCGAGAAGTAGATATTATTGAGCGAGTCGACAAAAACACTGTTGATGGGACCGAGGCTGGCATTTAGGGCAGGCCCGCCATCACCGTTGGTGCCGACAGTAAAGGAGTAGTCGAACGTATTATTCCCGGCGATGGTGGTCAGATTTCCATTGGGGTCGATCTTGAAAACCACGCTGCCGGTAAAGCCAACGACAGATTGAGCGGCCACGTAGAGGTTGCCGGAAGCGTCTTTGAAGGTGGCTGTGGGAAAGCCCAGGCCTACGGAAAGAGCAGAAACATTATTGATAACTCCGCCGGCGATGGTCTTGATTATAGGGGGATTGGGGTTGGCAGCACCGATGGTTCCAGTAACGGTGAGGGTGATGTTGCTGAGTTTCAGGTCGGCGCCGACGTCACCGCCCCATAGAAGAATCTGGACAAACAAGCCATTGGTAAGGGTTGCCGGAGCGTTTGCTGCGGAGACAAACGCACCCAAGTCATTGGTGCTGAGTTGTGAGGACTCGAAGTTGTAGCTTCCGGCGAAGGTGCCGGTTGTAGGTGCGGTAAAGGTTCCGTTGGTATTAAAGATCAGCCGAGTAGCGGCACCGCAAGTATAGGTCCCCAAACTGATGCTTCCATTGGTGATCTGCCCGACGGGGAATCCGCAGGAAGAACTTCCGGCAAAGATTTCCCAGGTGGTGCCAGCAATGTGATTAACATCGGTGGCCAGGATGTTTCCGCTGTCTGACACGGAAATTGAATCGATGCGGATGGGCCCCGAAAGGGCGGTATCCTGAACGACGGGAGTAAAACCATAGGATTCCCCGTTGGTGCAACAGGAAACCTCGATGTTTCCACCGAGCTGATAAGTTCTTGTGAAAGGGGTTTGCGCGGAAGCACCGCAAGAGAAAGCGAGACAAGCGAGCGCACCCAGGAAAGCAAGCTGCAACCCCGAAGTCACACGCCGAAGGAGGAGTGAGTGTGTCGTGGCATTCCTTTCCGAGGCAAGAAACAAAAACCGAGATTCGACCCGTCCAGATTTTGAGGCACAGAAATGCCGGATGAAGGACCAGGGCGGAAGCCCAAAGAGCGAGATATTATGAGAACGAGGGTTGGTGGACATGGGCGATTCCTTCATCGCTGAATCCGTAAAAGTGGGAGGTTGACTAGAGTGGATTTGCCGCCGGTAGGTCTAAAGGTAACCAGGAATTGCTGTTGTGGCCCATTTTGCCAGCGGTCGAAATCTTTTTTTGAGATAAGGAACTGCAAGGAGACCTGAGAGTGGGAATGTGACGGAACAACTAAACTAGAGGTGGCAGTGATTAGCTGGCCGGAAACGGACATGCTGCGCAGGCCGACCTTGGTTACCGTCAGGGCAGAACTTCCGGCGTTAATGAAATTGATCTGGAGAGTGATGCGGATTTCGGAGCCAAGATCGGTGTTCTCGGTGATTTTATAGTTGCCAGCAAGAGTAAGCGAGGCGGGCGCGCTTGGGGAAGGAATCAGGAGGAAGCCGACGAAGATTGTAAGGGAGAGTGCGATGGAGCGTGGAAGGACTTTCATAACGGATGTGATCCTTTCTTTCGCGCAGCAGTACAAGAAGAAGGGTCGAACGTAACGGCAACGACAAGAAGTCCGGTAATCGCAAAAGGACATACGGCGACCCACACAAGTCACCTTGAGCGCACTGAGCCACAACCCAGGCCTAAATTCGGGACAGGAATATTAGTGTCCCCTGGATGGAGAGGGACCAAAGAGGTCGTGCGCCTGAAACTGAGAGAGCGTACCAAAGTGTCAAAGGTAGTCAAGTTAAAAAGGAAAGAAGGGGTCGAGGACGGCGAAAAGCAGTACTGAGAGTAGTAGAGAGGTCAGTAAAGGGCTTTGCCACCTGGAATATGTCCCAGCGAAAAGACAGCATTTTGAGGGAGGGGCAAGGCAGGGATGTGCGCTCCTCCAAAGCAGAGGATGTATCATGGAGGCGGCGAGAGTGGATCAAAGATTTGCAGTTTGGTACACAATTCGCGCATGAGGGGCAGGGCTTGAAGTAACCCTGCATCGGGGAGACTTACGGTGGGAACAATACAAAAGACCTTGGTTACGGGAGCGGGTGGCTTCATCGGCGGCGCGCTGATTTCCGTATTACGCGGGCAGGGGAACCGAAACCTCCGGGGCGTTGATATCAAGCCGCTGGACGAGTGGTACCAGAGATTTGATGATGTTGAGAACATCTCGCTGGACTTAAATATCAAAGAGAATTGCGAACAGGTGGCCGAAGGCGCAGAGGACATTTATAACCTGGCAGCCAACATGGGGGGCATGGGCTTCATCGAGCACAACAAGGCGCTATGCATGCTTTCGGTGCTGATCAATACCCACATGCTGCAAGCAGCGAAGAAATGTGGGGCCAAACGGTTCTTTTACGCTTCGTCGGCCTGCGTATACAACGGAGACAAGCAGAAGACGTTTGAGGCGCCTTCTTTGAAAGAGGAGGATGCATATCCGGCTTTGGCGGAAGACGGATATGGATGGGAGAAGCTGTTTTCGGAAAGGATGTGCCGGCACTTCCGGGAGGATTTCGGACTGTACACACGGGTGGCGCGTTTTCACAACGTATACGGCCCGTGGGGAACCTGGTTTGGCGGCCGCGAAAAAGCGCCGGCGGCCATCTGCCGAAAGGTGATCGAAGCAAAGATTAACGGCAAACAAGAGATAGAGATCTGGGGGAGCGGGAATCAGAGCCGGAGTTTCATGTTTATTGACGATTGCACGCAGGGCGTGCAGAAAATCATGAATTCGAACATTTTGGAGCCGATCAACCTGGGGTCCAGCGAAGCCGTCACCATCAATCAGCTGGTGGATATCACTGAGGAGATCGCGGGAATCCGGCTGAAGCGCAAATACGATTTGGGCGCGCCTAAGGGCGTGAATGGAAGAAACAGCGATAACACCATGATCCGGAAATACCTTGGTTGGGAACCAAGTACGCCGCTCCGGGCGGGGATGGAGAAGACGTACCGGTGGATTTATGACCAATATCAGGCGCGGGAGAGAGGCGAGGCAGGGGTCGTTCGGGAATCCAGCGTTTCGCGGTAGAACGGCACAGTTCTCGAAAATCAAGTGCAGGTGTTAACCCGGATTTCTCACCAAGGCTGAGCAAGAGAGGATAGCTTTGAAGCGGAAACGGACCGCTCTCTTGGGGCATTCCGGCGCCAAGCGACGAGGCCCGGCGTTCTTTCGAGAGCTGGCAAGTGCGACCGCCGAAGAGACCCGCGCACTATTTCACCAGGCTATCCGCATCGTAAAAATCGAGCGAGGTATCGCCCGCAGCAATCGTGACCGCGGCAGCGAAGTCCTTGGCCGGAGTGAAGGAATGAATTCTCCAACGATCGGAGTCAAGACTCCGCAAAATAACAGGCTCGTTCGGGGTCAGGGTGACGTCGAAACTGTCCAAAGGAATCTGCAGGCCTTTGCCGTGAGCCTTCACGTAGGATTCTTTGCGAGTCCAGGCATTGAAGAAACCTTCCACCCTCGCGGCAGGCGGGAGAGCGCGCAGCTCCTCGCGTTCGCGAATTGAGAAAAAGCGATTGGCAATTTCCTCGGATGCAAATTCCCGACGGTGCCATTCGGTATCTACACCCAATTCGCGGCCAATCGTGAACGCGTAGATAGCCAGTCCGTGGGAATGGGAAAGATTGAAATGGAGAGGGGGTTCCGTGATTGGAGCTGCGAGGGCCAGCTTGCCAAACTGTTGTGTCTCCAGAGAAACTGCGGCGGGGGAGCATTGGAGATAGCGGCCGAGGAGGAGCCGTAGAACGGCGCGGCCAACGGTGAAATGGTGATTGTCGCGCCGCTGGACAAAACGCCCGGCGCGCAGGGATTCCTCGGAGTTTAGCAACGCCGCAAGGCGCTGAAGAGAGGCGGTTGGCACGTCAAGCGAGGCCCGCCAGACATGAACGCTCTCCTTGCGCAGATAGAGAGGAACGGGAGCAGGCGTCCAATCTGTAACCGGATTCATGAGAGGTAGGACATGCGGTTAACTCACGATAGTCTGGATATTGGTATATTCGAGCAAGCCTTCGAGGGCATGCTCGACACCGATGCCGGACTGCTTGTGGCCGCCGTAGGCCGCATGAGGTGAGAGCCACTGAACTGAATTGATCCACACATTGCCACATTCCAACTGCTGGGCGATGGCCTTGGCTTTCTCGACGTCACGTGACCAAACCGATGCGCCGAGGCCATAATCGGAGTGATTGGCGCGGCGAATGACGTCGTCAATGTCGCGGAACTTCAGAAGCGGCAAGACTGGTCCGAAAGCTTCCTCGACCACGACCCGAGAATCGTCGGGAGGATTATCAATGATGGTGACGGGAACGAAATAGCCCTGGCCGTCTTGAGGTTCGCCGCCAAGCAAGAAACGCAGCCCGGCTTTCTTCGCCGAGGCGATGAGATCGATTACCTTGGCGAACTGCATGCGGTTTTGAATTGGTCCGAGCTTGGTTCCCTCTTCCGCGCCGTTCCCGACCTTTACTTTGCGGGCATAATCGACCAGCGCCTGGCTGAAGGGGCCGTAAATCTCCTCGTGGACATAGACGCGCTTTGCAGCAATGCAAAACTGGCCAGAATTGCGAAAGGCGAGCCAAAAGACTTTCTCGGCGGTCGTTGGAATGTCAATGTCAGGCAGCACGATCGCGGGATCGTTGCCGCCGAGTTCCAGGGTCACCCGTTTTAAATTTGTCGCGGCGCTTTGCATCACGCTGCGACCGGTGGAAGTCGAGCCCGTGAAGGCGATCTTGCTGATTCCGGGATGCCCGGTGAGCCAAGGACCCAGGCGATCGCCGCCCGAGATGACATTCAAAACTCCGGGAGGGAGCACATCCCGCAGGAGCTCGCCGATTTTGAGCGCGCAAAGGGGAGTGTAGGGAGAGGGTTTCCAGACTACGGTATTGCCTGCGAGCAGTGCGGGCGCAATCTTCCAGGCGGCAAGGAGCAAAGGAAAATTCCATGGGGTAATTGCGCCAACGACTCCCAAAGGCACGTGGTGGCTCTCATAGTGGCGCCCGTTTTCATCGATGTGGACGGAAACGGGTAAATCTTTCCGGGCTATTTCGCGAAACCAGAGGGCACTGCGGAGAATTTCCGCTTTTGCCTCGGGGTGCGGTTTGCCTTGCTCCCGGGTCAAGAGGGCCATCAGCTGATCCGTATTTTCTTCAATCCTTGCGGCTATGGCCAGGAGCGCTTCTTTTCTGGAAACTGGGGGCAGAGTTCTCCAATTCAAGAAGGCGGTGTGCGCCGCAGATACCGCCGAGTCCAATTCGCCGTGTGTGCAATCGGGAGCGCGGGCGATGAGTTCTTCGGTTGCTGGATTAAGGACCTCAATGCGCTCGGACGATTTTACCAGCCGCCCGTTGATGCACATCGAAAAATCGCAATCGAATGAAATGGACATGAAAATTTTCCCAGCTCCACACCGATCAATTAAGGCACAGCCAAGGGCGCTGAAACATTACTCCCGACTTGCCGTGGGAGCCAGCCCGGCTGCGTGCCAATTCCCCCCGGGCATCCCAAAGGAGCTTTGCCATCGTATCATGCTAGCAATTCAGGACTTAACCATGGTAGCAGGGGTTAGGGGCGCCGATCGTGTATCCTTATTATATGTGCCGTGTGCGTGTTGACCTCGCTGGCAGCGCGCGGTCGCTGGTGCGGCCGTTCAGGAGACTCCGTAAAACTGTCGGTCGTTCCAGTTGAGGCGGTCGACGCAAGTCCCCGTGATGCGGAGAGATTTAGTTTGCGGGTCTACTCTCGAATGCATCAAGGCCCGCCGCTTATGGGCCCGTGACGCATCGAAGTGGGTACGGGCAAGCTCTCCGGTAATGGCTGCGCAGGCATAGGGACTTTAGACGATGCTCGCGAGCAACATGAGAAGTTGCGTCAGGTCCGGATCAGGAAGAGTGGGCAGCTTAAAGCCGCACAACTCACGCTTTTGCCGGCGTCGTCATTCCCACCGCTGGCGGAGCTGCGCTCTCGGACGCCCGTACCGAGCGGAGCGCAAGTGGTTTGAGCCAGAGCAAAGCCATGAAAGCGGCGATGAGGTCGCAGACGATCATGGCCCAGAACACCTTGTTCCAGGAACCGGTCTTGGCGAACAACCAGGCCGCGCCCGGGCCGGCGAACGCAGCAGCCAATCCCTTGGCGGTGTACACGACTCCATAGTTTGTGGTGGCCCACTTGTTTCCGTACAAGTCTCCGGTGATGGCCGGGAACAGTGAGAAGATATTGCCCCAGGCGAAGAAACACAGTCCGGACAAGGCAACGAACCAGACAGGATGACCGATGAGTTGCAGCAAGGCATACACAGCGCCTGCCTCCAGGATGAAGGAGTAGAAGATAGCATTCTCACGGCCGATGTGGTCGGAGACCCAGCCCCAGAAGGGACGGGTTAACCCGTTCAACAGCCGGTCAACAGTAATCGCCAGCACGAGGGCGGTCATGCCGAAGGCCACGACGACATTGTCCACATGGTAGCTCGAGGCCATGGGGTTGAGTTGTGCGGTTACCACCAGCCCGCCGAAGGCCAGCATGGTCATCATCAAATAGATGACATAGAACGATGGCTGGCGCAGCATCTGGAAGGGCGTGAGGTTGACGGCCGAAGTGTTAATTTTGGCCTTGATCTTGACCTGTTTTTCAACCCAGTTTGGCGGCGTCCATCCTACAGGCGGCCGTGCCAAAAACAGAGCGCAAGCGAGCACAACGACGCCCTGGATAATGCCCCAAACGATAAAGGTATGCTGGTAGCCAGAAATTTTCAGCATATTGGCGACGGGTGAGATGGTGCTCGCGGTGCCGATGCCATAAGCGCCAGCCGTTAGGCCGACGCAAAGACCGCGATGGTCGGGAAACCATTTTAGTGCGTTTCCGATCGACCCGCCATAGACGATGCCGGCGCCGATGCCACCTATCCCATACCAAATGTATAAGCTGGTTATGGTTTCGGCGTAGCCGGATCCAACCCAGCCGAGCCCCACAAACACCGAGCCGATTCCCAGCATCAAGCGGGGGCCGATGACATCGACCAGATATCCTTCAAACGGAACGAGCCAGGTTTCCAAAAAGACGAACAGCGTGAAAGTCCACTGGACGGCGACCAACGAGACGTGCAAATGGGCCTGGATCGGCTTGGTGAAAAGCGTCCAGGCATATTGCAGGTTGGCGATCGCCATCATCGCGACGATGCCGGCGATCAATTGTACCCAGCGATTGACGATACGAGAGGGGTGAATCAGGGTTTCAGCAGAAGCAGCCATACGCAAACCTCCATGACGACCAGTTGGACTTCAACGGAAATATTGCACGAACCAGTCCCCAATTTGCCTGCGAACCCGTCTTCGGAGTCCCACAACTCTTAGAACGGAACCAAGCCGGAGATTATCCACTGTTCCGACATCGATCTCTCTCCCGAAGCGATCGGCAAGAACGGTTGAACGGTGCGCGAAGTCTCCTTCGCTGTCAGCGAATAATCCTGAACCAGCTACCGCAGGAGGCCTGTTGGCGGCGAATTGCTGCGTTCTACCCCTGCCATCGCAGCAGCGCGTCTCCAACGCCGCAGAGGAGGTGATTCAGCGAACCATGATAAACTGGTCCGATGAGTGAACCACTTTGCGACGGGACGGAATCTAGCACCGTCGCCAGGGGCTGTCAAGACCAGAATCCAGGCGACGGTGACTTTTCTTTCCCCGCTCCGATTGAAGCGACGCGAGCTCTCCGAGGGTTTGCCCAGCCGTCTGCGAGAGAAACGACCAATGACTGAAAGCCTACAAGCGCAGATCGCGACTTACCTGTCTCATCTCGACGGCTTGAAACTCCGTGGACGTCAGCTTAGCGACGCGTTAGCGGCGGATCTTTCAAACGCATCCACGATCACAGCCACTCGCGCCTGGCAGGAAGACTGTGGAATAACGATCCATCAATTGTCGGGCGGCAGCAAGGCCCATTGGCTGGCCCGATCGTTTAGCGAGGCCTTTTTGATACGCTCGGCAGTCGGCCAGGCCGTTGAAGGCGCGGCGCCCGCGGAGATCGTACGACGGCTGCTCGGCGTCTTGGAACAAGCGGTTGCCTCGCTGTCGCGAAGGGACGACGGCGCGATCCTTTCTGCATCAACCGTGGCGCCCGCGCCCAGGCGGTTCGAATTCGTTCACAACCCCGAATTGCGGCCCATTCTCGAGCAGGCCTACACGGATAGTCGAAGCGCTCTCGAACAAGGGGACTATGGCGCGGCGATGCGCACCTCTTGCGGGATTCTGGAAGCCATCGTGACCGACGCGCTGGAGCACCAAGGCTTGAGCGCTTTGGGGGCTTCGGGAGCGCCCGAAGGCGCGATTGCCGACTGGTCGTTCGAGACGCGGCTTGGAGTTGCCGAGAGGGCGGGACTCATTCGCGGGGGATGCGCACGTCTGCCGGGCGCCGCTCGGAGTTATCGCGATGCCGATCCGAATGGGACAAAGGAGCGAGTGTCCGAGCGCGATGCGCGACTCGCCGGGCAGGTACTTCATGTGGTGATGAGAGATCTGAATCCAAGCCGGTAGCAGCGACCGGTGCGAACTCAGCCAAAGGCACTCCGCATTTCGTCAGTCTTCCAGATCCTGCCGAAAGACCGGCTGCGATGGGTCAAGGCTGCCGTCGATGATCGCGATACGCAGGTCTTCGAATGCAGTTGTAGCCTCTGCCAGAGTGGCGTAACCGCGTTCCCTCTGCAGCGCACCGCTAGCTGAATAAATAAGCGTGAAATACCGGCCGGAAGCATATTGAAGTTCGAGCAGCTTGTTGGGAATGTCCGGATCACCCTGCTGTCCCAAAACGTCCATCAAAGCCACAGTCCACTGCCTGTCTTTCGGGTCGGTGAGGACCTCGCGCTCGACATAGTTCCATTCGTCCATGCTCCACAGAGGCATAGTTATCCAAGCAGGTCGTGAAGAGCTCTTGCGACCTGGGAGCCGGTAAACGGCTTTGGGATGAGCAAAACATTTTGGGCGTTGCGGGCGCTGAGGCTGGCATCGGCTTTTTCTGGTGTGTCGCTGATAATGACGATGGGAAGCTCAGCGTGATCTCGATGGTGGCGCACGATGTCGAATAGGGATTCGCTCATGTCAAAAGTGGTGCAGTCGAGCACCAGGGCGTTGGCTCGAAGTTCGTGAATCAAATCGTTGACGGTATCGGTAAAGCCTTCAATGAAGACTTCATGGCCGTGATCACGCAAGGCGTAAGCCAAAAGCTCGGCGATTTCCGGCGTGTCGTCGATGAGCAAGATGCGGCCCAACCTTGCGCTATCCTTTGCCAGCGCCGGTGCCAGGGAGGCGCGGCTTCTTGCCTTCGGAAGGCGCGAGATCCAGCACCCACACGCGGCCGCCGGCGGTGTAGTAAGCGCGCTTATCGTTTTCCATCATCGCCCCCCACGCTTCCAGCGTGCGCATCGCGAAGGTGATGCCTTCGAAGTTGTTGCGCAAGTGGCCGAGGACTTCGTTGGTGTGCCAGTTGTCGGTCAGGATGGCATCGCCGGCGTGCACTTTCACCACGGTATAGTAGCGATCGTGCGCGGCCTCGTCGCGGACTTCGCGTGTCGAGCCGCGCTTTTTACCTTCCGTGACGACGTAGCTCTCCTGCCCGGAGGCGGCCGAAGGAGAAACATTGACGGACATTGCGTCTTTGATGTTGGGTGTGTTGATGCTCATAGTGTGTGCGCCACAGCTTCGGCTTCC
Source organism: uncultured Acidobacteriota bacterium (assembly GCA_963781995.1). Classification (GTDB taxonomy): domain Bacteria; phylum Acidobacteriota; class Terriglobia; order Acidiferrales; family UBA7541; genus Acidiferrum. The sequence continues at coordinate 1,797,961 of CAWAHR010000002.1, forward strand.
GCCGCTGCCGACATGTTGACCTGATTTTTCGCGTCCGCAGCCTGGATCAAAGCTGCGGGAAGTTCCACACCCATCATCCGCCATTGCATGTTGGCAAACTTCTGCAAGTTGGCGATGTGCTCGGCGTGAAGGTGGCCGAAACGTCCCTGCAATTTCAAATACTCGGAAACCGGCCGCATGTTCTGAGGGCGGAAGCTATAGTCATACTCGCGCTTCTCGGGATTCCACTCCCAGATCGGATAGAGGCCGCATTCGACTACCAACCGTCCGAGATCGATCGAGCGCGGAGTTTCGTACACGAAGCCCTTTTGGCATGGAGTGTAGATCATCAGGTACGCGGCACCTTTGTGGTTGAGTCCCTTGCGAACTTTGTTCATCAAGTCGATTGGGTAGCCCACGCTGGCGGTGGCCACATAGCAATGCGGATGGCCAGCTGCCATCATGCGCGCGAGGTCTTTGGGATAGAGCGTCTTCGCCTCCGGGACTTTCGGGCCGGGAGGGGAGAAGGTGGTCATGCCGCCGTACGGGGTGCGCGACGACGCCTGGATGCCGGTGTTCGCGTACTGCTCGTTGTCGTAGCAGATAATCAGGCAATCGTGATTCCGATAGAGTGCACCGGAAATCGAGGCCAAGCCGATGTCGGATGCGCTGCCGTCGCCGGCTTCGCAGATGACGTTCGGGAAGGTGCCCTTGTATTTTCCTTTTCGAATCATAGCTTCGTACGCCGCAGCGACACCTGCGGTGAAGCTGCCAGCGCTGCCGATCTGCGTGTGCGCCCAGGGCACATTGTAGGGCGTACAGAGATACGAGCTGTTGGCGACGTACATACATCCGGTGGGGCCGACGAGGATGGTATTGTCGCCGGAGGCCTTGCTGGTCATTCGGTACTGAATGGACGGCCCGCATCCGGCGCAAGTGCGATGGCCGGGGACGAACGGTTCGGACGCGGGGACGTCAGGATTATAGAAACGCGCCCCTTGATTCGGGTTGCTGAGAATCGGAAGGGTTTGGCGTTGAACTTCGATGACTGGCATATCGATATCCTCCTGAAATTCTTTTCTGAAATCTTTCCCAAGCCTTGCAAATTCGCTACTTTGCAGACGGCCTCAGAGGGCCGACCCTACTCTTCGAATCCGACCCAGTGGGTGCGCTTTTCGATTTTGCCGCGCTTCTGCGCTTCGAGCATTTTCTGGGTCATCCAGTAGAATTCTTTCAGCACGATGGCCTCGCCGCCCATTCCGGCCATGAAGGAAATTACCAGCGGACGCTTGTGGCTCTCGTAGAGAGCCGCAACGGCTTCGGCATAGAGCGAACCGCCGCTGCTGACGCTGCCGAGACCCATGTTGGTTTCAATGACGCCAACTACCTTAAACTTGCTGAGCGTTTCGCAAACGCGATCGGTCGGATAGGGCCGAATGGTGCGCAGACGAACCATGCCGACTTTCGCGCCGCGTTCGCGCATGTGGTTGATGGCAAAACGCGCGGTGACGCCGTGGCCGCCCTGCAGGAAGAAGACGATCTCGGCATCGTCGGTCTTGTATTCTTCGAGCCACGGATCGTAGCGGCGGCCGAAGATATGCGCGAATTCGTCGTGAATTTCCTCGATGACCGGCATGCTGCCTTCCATGGCGCGCGCACGCTCCAGCTGCAGCGGCGGACCCTGTTCCGGCATGATCTGCGGGCCGTGCGAAACCGGGCGGCGCGGATCGAGCGGATAGGGATGCTTATACGGCGGCAGGAATTCCTTCACCTGGGCGGGATCGGGCAGATTGACGTCGCTGGCGATGTGAGAAACAAAGAAGCCGTCCTGACAAACCATCTGCGGCAAGAGGACGCGGGGATCTTCGCCGATTCGGAAAGCCATCAGGTGATTGTCGAAAGCTTCCTGCGCATCACAGGACCAGCCCATGAGCCAGCCCATGTCGCGCGTCGAGAGCGCATCGGTATGCTCGGAGCCGAAGTCGCCCGGGGGATCGAGGGTGCGGTCGGCAATCATCATCTGAACGGGCATGCGGCTGCCGGAGATGGGTGAGTATAGTTCGTAGGCGAATTGGACGCCGACACCGGAACTGCCGGTGAAGACGCGCGCACCGCTGGAGGCAGCGCCGTGAGCGATGCTCAATTGCGAGTGTTCGCTGTCGGCGACGATGTACTCAGCATCGAGTTCGCCGTTGGCGACCATCTGCGCAAGCGCCATCATCGTGGCGGTGTACGGACGGATCGGGTAGGCGGTAATGACGTCGACGTCGGCGAACTTTGCCGCCTGAGCGGCGGCGACGCAACCATTGATGCGAACGGTTTTTCCCTTAGTCGTTTCCGGAGTTGTTGGCATATTAAATCTCCTTCGCCGGGCGGCTGGCCATATTTACGAGTTCTTGTGCCTGGCGGCCGTGCAGACCGGGTGTAATCGCGAATGCCGTATCCATGCGGACGACGCCCGCGTCAAAGTCAAGCTCGGGCACGCCCTCGAGGCAACCGGTCGGGCATTCCTCAATGCAGACGCGGCAGCCTTTGCAGTAATCCACAAGGATTTTGTAGAGGCCGTTGGAACGGTCGGAGCGCACGATGCACGGCTCGGGACAAACGAGATAGCAGTTGTCGCATGCGTTGCAGGTGCCGCAACTGAAGCAACGGCTGGCCTCTTCGACGGCTTGTTCTTCGGAGTACGACAGGATGACCTCATCCTGCGTCTTTTTGCGGCTGGCGGGATTCAACATGCCCTGCTGGACCCGCGGGAAGTGCGGGAAGTAGGTCATGTTCATGCGGTTGAGATCCACGATGACATCGATGGCGATTTTGCGAGGTTCAAGGACTTCTCCGCGCAGTGCCCTGTCCAGATTGAATGCTACGCGCTTTCCGTCGCCCACCGCATTCACCACCATCAGCGGCTGACCCGAACCCAACTGCACGATGTCGCCGGCGGCAAAAAAGTTGGTGTCGCCCAGACGCCCGAAGCGGTCGATCTTGATGGTACCGCGGTCAGTCTTAAATTCGGGGGGCAGCCATCCGAGGGAAGCGTGCTGTCCCACAGCGATGATGACGTTGTCGACAGCGAAGCGCTCTGCAGCAACATCGCGATTGACGGTGATCGGCGAGGCGTTGATCGCGCCAGAGAATTTCGCCGGATAAAGTTGCAAGGCTTCGACCTTGTTGGCACCGAGCACGGCGGTCATCGCCCGCCCGTGCAAGAGTTCCACCCCTTCTTCGAGCATGTCGTGGAGATCCTCGGGCACGCACGGCATTTCATTGGGGTTGCCCTCAACGGTGATCATGGTGACTTCCACCGCGCCTTGGCGCAACGCTTCGCGGGCGCAGTCGATGGCGGTGTTGCCGCCTCCGATGACGGCGACGCGGGCGCCAAGCTTCACCTTGGATGTGCCCATGCCGATGTCGCGCAGGAACGGAAGCCCGTAAATCACGCCGTCTTTGTTCTCGCCCTCGGCGCGCACGCTGTTGGGCTCGGTAAGGCCCACAGCCAAGACGCAGGCGTCGTAATTCTTTTTCAATTCGTCCCAGCTGACGTCCTTTCCAACTTCGACGTTGGTTTTAATGGCGACGCCAAGTTCGGTGAGGCGCTCGAGTTCACGATCGAGAATGTGTGCCGGAAGCACCCAATCCGGAATGCCGCCGCGGTTTAGTCCGCCAGCCTTGGGGGATTTTTCAAGGATGGTCACCTGGTAGCCGAGGCGCGCAAGTTGATACGCGGCGCTGTGGCCGGCAGGCCCGGAACCAACGACGGCAACTTTTTTGCCGTTGGGCTTGCCGGGCTTGACGACATCGCGTTGCAGGGCCTGGCCAAGATCGCCAAGAAAGCGCTCGACGGCGCGGATCGAAATGGCCTCATCGTACTGCCCGCGGTTGCACGCCGTCTCGCATGGGTGGTAACACACGCGACCGGTGACCGAGGGGAAAGGCATGTCTTCCTTGATGAGCGCGTAGGCGTCCAGATACTTGCCGCGCTTCACGAGGTCGAGATACCCCTGGATTTTTTCGTTGGTGCCGCAAGCATTGTTGCAGGGCGGCAATTTGTCGCGGTACACCGGCCGGATGGAACGCCAATTACCGGTGGGGAACAAATCCTGCCCCTTTTCCTGCGATGGCGCAGGTGTGATGCCCGCGAAGGGTACGGTCAACCAATCAGGGATGCGTGTGCCTTTTGTCGACATATGATCCTTCCTAAGCCGCCACTGGTTTCAGCGGCAGGATATGCAATTCATCGAGTGCCATATTGAAAGCTTTTTGATTCGCGATCATCGGCTGAATCGTTTCCATCTTGACGATCCCGGTGGACTTGACGACTGCAGCGATCAGGGGAGCGGCGATATCCGGAGCGACCGCCTTGCTGCGTTCGGCCGCGCCCTCTGTCGAGAGGCGGTCGAGGCCCAACTGGCCAAGCCGGTAGTAGAGCCATTTGTGATCGGCCAGCTTGGCGGCATCTACACAAACGAGTTGCGCCAACCGCTCGGATCCTGGCACGAATCGAATCATGTATTCGGGTGTGTAGTGCGTGTTGATCACCAGCGTCCCGCCGGGCGGCATTCCGCGCATGTAGTCCCAGCCCTTGACCATCGTGCCCTCGACAAGGACGACGATGTTGGGGTTATCATTTTCGTAAGTGAGTTCATTTTCGAGGACTGAGTCGCTGACGCGGCAATACTTGCGCGTCGGCGCGTTGGTGCGATCGGGATTATCCACATAGTTTTCCATCGCCTGGGCAAATTTGCCCTCGGTCCGGGCGGAAGCGGCGATGGAATTGACGATATCGCGGCCTTCCTTGTCCATGATAATGCCGCGGGTCCAAACAGTGAGTTCTGTGTAGCTCATAATTAAGCCTCGTCAGTATCTCGTAGAAGTAGATGCATCCGGACAAAAATCCCCAGCGTTATTGCCGCGTTCGTTCGGAGCCTTTGAATTCTTGGAACTGCCATGATCCGACTCGAGAACCGCCAGGAAATCGCTGTGCATGACAGCGAAAGGTGCGGGGCGCGTGCCATGCTGAAATTCCATAATCGCCGAGAGCGTCGCCTTCTTGCACAGGCTTTCGATATCCGCGCCGGTGCATCCATCCATCCGCGCAGCCAAGACATTGAAGTCGACATCGGGTGCAAGCGGGGCGAGCCTGCAGCAAAGCCGCAAAATGGCCGCACGATCCGCAGGGCCAGGTTTAGCGAACGGGAGGATATAGTCAAAGCGCCCGCTACGCAAGAGCGCCGGCTCGATGCGCTCGGGACGATTCGTGGCTGCCAGCAGGATCACGCCTTTCACATCGCGCAGGTTGTCAATTTCGCGCAGGAGCTGGCTGAGAATTCGCTGATAGACGTCACTTGCGAATTGATCGGCGCCGAACTTTGGAGCGAGCGCATCGATGGTATCGAAAAACAAAATGCAAGGCGCGGCGCGTCTCGCTTTTTTGAAAACTTCTCGTAACGCTCGCTCGGAATCGCCCAGCCACTTCGAGTAAAGTTGCGGGCCGTCAATGGCGATGAGCGGGAGCTGCTTTTCACCGGAAAGCGCCCGGGCCATCGCGGTTTTTCCGGCGCCCGCCGGTCCGACCAGCAGGATGCCCCGCGGCGGGGCCAGCCCGAACTTCTCGTAAATCTCGGCGTGCATGTGAGAATTCTCGACAACGGCATCGAGAGTGCGCTTCACGTCGTCGAGACCTCCGACGGAGGCAAATGTGGATTCGCTTTTCTCGATGAAGAATTCGCGAGTTGCGCTGGGCTCGACGTCCTTCAAACCGGCGAGGAAGTCGCTGCGCGTGACCTGTAGCGCCCCTAGTTCAGGGGACGCGGCACCGTCGGTCCCGAGTGGAACGGAAGCGAGGAAGCCGCGCAGGGCGATCATGCCGACTTCTTGCCCGAGGGCTTCCAAATCGGCGCCGACGAAGCCGTGAGAAAGTTCGGCGATCTCCTGGAGATCGACGTCGGGGGCGAGCGGCATCGCGCGCGTGTGGATTCTTAGAATCTGCAAACGCGCCTGAGTGTTCGGAACGCCGATTTCGATTTCGCGATCGAAGCGCCCCGGGCGGCGCAGCGCGGGGTCCAGCATCTCGGGAATATTCGTTGCGCCGATGACGATCACGTGACCGCGCGCGACAAAGCCGTCCATCAAGCTGAGAAGTTGCGCCACGACGCGTTTTTCAACCTCGCCGACGACTTCAGTGCGTTTGGGCGCGACGGCATCAATCTCGTCAATGAAGAGAATCGCCGGCGCGTGGCGAGCAGCCTCTTCGAACACCTCGCGGAGCTTGGCTTCGCTCTCGCCATAAAATTTGCGCATGATTTCGGGGCCGTTGAGGTGGATGAAATGGACGCGGCTTTCGGCGGCCACGGCGCGCGCAAGGAGAGTCTTGCCCGTGCCCGGAGCACCGTACAAGAGCACTCCCTTGGGCGCGAGAATTCCCAACCGCTCAAAAATGTGCGAGTACTTCAGCGGCAACTCGACGATTTCGCGCACCCGCGCCACTTCGCGTTCCAGTCCCCCGATATCTTCATAGGAGACAGCAGGAGCGCGGGAAAGGGTCTGCTCGCCCTCGACAACTCGAATGTCGGTGCGTTTCCCGATCAGGACAGGTCCCGAGGGAATCGTGCGGACAACCTGGAAGTTCACGGCCTTGGCAAATGTGGGCACTCGAACCGTGCAGCCCGCGATGACCGGAACGCCCACGAGATCCTCGAGCATGCGGTCGGGTGCGATGGTTGCCGGCGCGGCGCCCACCCACATCGGCGTAAGACGAACCGCCACTGCCTGCTGGGTTTCGACGAGCGCCACGGTGACCTGCTCTTGCAATCCCGCACTGCAATTACTTCGGCAGGTTCCGTCGATCTGGATCATGCCTTCGTGCGCGTGGTCCGAAAGCTCGGCACGTCCGACTGCCGTCGTGCTGCCGCTGATTTTCAAGGTATCGCCCGGCCGGGCACCGATGCGCAACATGTCCGTCTGCGCGAGCCGGGCAATGGCGTGGCCAACGTCTTCGACACGCGCTTCCGTGACGCGCAGCGTTAGGGCCGCACTAGTTGATGAAACGGGCTCGACTGTGGGGTGAGTTGCGGCATTCTCGTGTAGACCTCCGGCGGCTGGGAGCGCCACCTTCCGCTCCCCGAGCGATTCCGGCGCGTGAGGTGCGATAGCCCGATCGGTCACGTCATTGCGCAGGTCAGTCAATCTATTCGTCCTTAAAATCGGCCGGTTAATGTTTGCGCCCCGCAAATCTACCCGCTGCTCAAAACTTTACTTCCTCAGAACAATCTTTTCGACGTCTTCGATGTGCCGCCGCATAGCCAACTGCGCAGCATCGGCGTCATGGCGGGTGATGGCCGCCAGGATCCGCCGGTGGCCGGCGAGCGATTTTTGCGGGCGTCCCGCAACCTGCAAACTTCGTTCCCGAGAATCGCGCAGCAGATCCATGAGAGTATCCAGCACCTTGCGCACAACGCTGTTACCGGAAGCCAACGCGATGGCGTAGTGGAACTCAGAATCTTCGGCGATAGTGCTCTCGCCCCTGCGAAGCTTCTCCTCTTGCCGCGCGAGGATATCTTGCATCTCAATAATTTCATCGTCAGAAACTCGCGTAGCGGCGCGGGCAGCCAGCGGCGGCTCGAGCATCCTGCGAAAATCGAGAAGTTCGCCGACCAGTTCTTCCTTGCGCTTTCGGGCGTTGGCCAAAGGATTGACCAGTGAGTCGGTGGGAATTTCGCGAACGATGGTGCCCGCGCCTTGACGAGGTTCCACCATGCCTATCAACTCGAGGCTGCGAATGGCATCGCGTATGGAACTTCTGCTGACGGCGAGCGTTTCCGCCAAATCGCGTTCGGAAGGAAGCTTGTCGCCAGGCTGCAGTTTTTTCAGGATCAAGCGTTCGATCTGCTTGGCGACTCCTTCGTAGACTTTATCCCTGCGGATAGTTTCGAATTCGGATTTGAGAGGAAGAGACAAGCAGGGCTCCAAGTGGTCCGGTAAGTGGACCAGCGGGAGTATACACCCGTTGTCAAGAGTTGGGCAATGTTATTATCCCCGGGAAGCCAAGGTGCAGGCAGGGAGCCGGACGTGGGCGTTAAGACCCTTTGGAGCCTTGTGCATTCGCAGCGCTGCACCGCGCCAGAAGCTTCGCGCAACTATACACCGTCCGCGTGTAAGTCATCGGCAGCCCCAGACGCTCTCCCAATTCCACAACTGATCCGACCAGTGCTTCGAGTTCCATGGGCCGGCCCGCCTCGAGATCTTGCAGCATGGAAGTTTTATGCTCGCCAACTTTTTCCGCGCCAGCCATTCGCTGATCGATTGAAACAGGGAGTTCCATTCCCAGTTTCCGGGAGACCGCTTCCACTTCTTGCATGATATTTCGAATGACTGCCGAAGTGTCGGGGTCTCTCATCATCTGAACCAAAGTGGCGCGGGTCAAAGCACTGACTGGATTGAGGGAGGCGTTGCCCAATAGCTTTACCCAAATCTCCTGACGGATATGAGTGGTGATGGGGCACCGCAAGCCGGAAGCGATGAGGGCTTCCGCGAGTCGGCGACAGCGATCGGAACGCGTCCCATCCGGCTCGCCAATAGAGATGCGATTGCCCTCGATATGTTGAATCACCCCGGGCGCGGGAATCTCCGTCGAAAAGTAGACGATGGATCCCACCACACGACGTGCTTCGATAGCCGAGGAAACTACTCCCCCGGGGTCGACGCGCTCCAACCGAATCCCTTCCGCTGCGCCGGCGAAGCCCTGGAAGTACCACCAAGGAATTCCATTCTGGGTGCTGACGACAGTTGTCTCAGGGCCGAGCACGGGCTGTAACTGAGGCACCAATTGAGGCAAGCTGTGCGCCTTAACACCCAAGAAAACAACGTCGGCGGGTCCCGCTTCTTCGAGCGAGCCAACGATTCTAGGGCGCGCTTGAAAATCTCCCTCAGCGCTCTTCACCAGCACGCCAAGCGCCTGCATGGCTTTCAGATGCGGCCCACGCGCGAAGAGCGTGACATCAAAACCAGCTCGCGCCATGCGGGCTCCGATGTAAGCGCCGATTGCCCCGGCTCCCGCTATCAGGAATTTCATGCGCGCTCATCCACCAGGGCGGCGGCTACGGCGCGGCGGCGAATCTTTCCGGTCGCGGTGGTGGGAATACTCGGCACCAGGTACAGTTTCTTCGGGCATTTGTATTCCGCGAGCCACTCGCGGCAGTGTTTCAAAAGCTCCGCTTCGGTCGCGCCTGTCGGCTCGTGCAGCACTACGGCCGCGGCCACTTCTTCGCCAAGCGTGGGATGGACACAGCCAAAGGTGACGGCCGCAGCCACGGCGGGATGCTTGAGCAAAACTTCGTCCACTTCATGAGGCGCGATATTCTCGCCACCGCGAATGATGATGTCTTTCATTCGCCCGGTCAGATGGAGATAGCAATCTTCGTCTAGATATCCCTCGTCGCCGGTGCGAAACCATCCATGCACCAAACTGCGCGCGTTCGCTTCCGGATTGTTCTCATATCCGCGAAATACACTCGCTCCCTGAATCACGATTTCTCCGCGTTGGGTGATGGCGAGATGATTGCCCTCTTTGTCCATGACGCTGATCCGAATACCTGTGCCGACGCCGACGGAACCTGCTTTGCGGTGCCGCGGCGGCAAGGGATTCGAAGTCATCTGATGGGCCGCCTCAGTCATTCCATAAGCTTCTACAAACGGCACGCCAAAGAGCCCCTCGATTTTGTGAATGAGTTCCGAGGACAGCGGGGCGCTGCAGGAACGAATGAAACGTAGAGTGACAGCCTCCGCGGGCTTTTGATGAGCGCGGGCAAGGAGGAGTTGGTGCATCGTGGGCACGCCTGAATACCAGGTCACACGATGTTCCCGCACGGTCCGCCAGAAAGAGAGCGCGTTGAACTTTGTGGGAACAACCACCGTGCCCCCAGAGAGCAGAGTGGCCATGGTCGACCCGATCAGGCCGTGGATGTGGAATAGCGGCATGATGCACAGAGAAACATCGCCCTCGGAAAGCGCATAGGTGTTGGAGATATTTGCCGCAGAGACCGCCAACTGGAAGTGTCGCAGGGGCACGCGTTTCGGCTTGCCGGTGCTGCCGCTGGTGTGCAGCACCAGCGCAATATCTTCCGGGCTCGGCTGGCTCGCAGTGGATCCCGAAGGAGCGTCCACCAGGTGAACGTCGCCTTTGTCATTCATTTCGACCGAGAAAACGGGGATCTTGCGATCCGCGGCCGCAGTGCGCACGAATTCGGCGCCGACGGCCGGACACAGCAGCACTTTTGCGTTGGTATCCCCCAGGAAAAAATGAAATTCCTCATACGGATAGGCAGGGTTCAGAGGGGCAGCCGTTCCCGCTATGGAGGCCGCGAGGAAGCTCACAATCGCCGGCAAGCCATTCGGCAATACAATCGCCACGCGATCCCCACGGCGAATACCCGCTGAAGCCAGGGCATCGGCCATCCGCAGGACCTGTTGCCGGAGCGAGTCGTAGGTGACAACGATTCCAAGCTCGGGAATGCTGATGGCTGCCTTGCTGTTCGCGAACTGCAAAACGTCAAGAAGTGTGTCCGCCGACTTGAGGGTCATTTGTTGCCGCCTCTCCCTAGTTCCGCGCTCGGGAAGAAGAAGATCTTCTCTTGACCACCATCCATTGCAAAATCGAGAGCGATCTGAATATTTCCTGGGAAACGATCAAGAAAGTACAATTAGTCTAACCGATTCTCAAATTGTTGTACTAGCTTCCGTTCAAGGAGACTGGCGCCCCTGAACCGCAGGGGAGGTAGCACATCGAACGGTTCGGGCGGTTCGCGCGCACAGGAGTTGCGCTAGGGCTAATGAGTGGTGAAAAAAAAGTATGCACTCATGAGCAGGCCAACGCCGATCACGAGGTAGCGCATCTTTCGTGGATCGGCTTTCTGTGCATAGTGGGCGCCAAACCATCCGCCCGTAAGCGCGCCCGCGATCATCACCAGACACACTGGCCATAAAACCGCGCCAGCCCAGATGAAGGTGACGACGGCGGCGACGTTGATCGTGGCGGCCAGCAGAGTTCGAATAGCGCCCATGGCCAGCAGGTCACGCATTCCCAGCGCCGCGAGCATTCCGAGCGTAATGAAGCCGATGCCTGCGCCGAAGTAGCCGCCATATACGGCGACGAGCAGCTCCACAATCGAACTAACCACGATCGCCTGCCAGGACAGTCGGGAGAGATCATCGAGGATGGCCGAACGGCCCGCGATTGCTCGAATATTGTTTCCAAAGGCGAACAGCAAGGTGCCACTCAAGAGCAGCCAAGGCACGAGATGGAGAAAAGTGTGTTGCGGAGTCTTCAGCAGCAGGACCGCGCCAGCCCACCCTCCAACAAGGCTGGTTGCTAGCAACGGGAGCAGCAGGCGCGCCGGAGCACTTAACCGCTTCAGATAAACAACCGTGCTCGCCGCCAAACCCGGCCAGAGAGCGACCGTGTTGGTGGCATTTGCGTCCACCGCAGGCACACGCAGAAACAGCAGGGCGGGAAAGGAGACAAAACTGCCCCCGCCGGCAATAGCGTTGAGAGCTCCGGCGATCACCGCCGCGAGAAACAGGAGGATGGCATCGACGAAATGCAAACACCTGTTTATCAGAAAAATGGAGTCTCTGAGAAGCGTTTCTCACGCCAGGCGCGCGATTTGCTTAAGTCGGGCGCAGAGTGAACGGTGGAAGCGCGAGTCCTGCGACTTCGGCCGTCCAGCGGTCGCCTCTTTCGATTCCATGCCCGGCGGTCAGTGTGCCTGAGCTGATGATTTCACCGGTGCTCAACGGCTGGTCCGGGAATCTTCGCAGGATAGCTTCGCCGAGCTCTGCCAAGCAGAGGGCGGGACTGCGCAATGAATTCTTTCCCGAACCTTCTTCCACGAACTCGCCATTCTTAAACATCCGAACCGTGAACCGTGGCAACTCCTCCAGGAGCTTGCCGATCAATTCCGTCCGCAAGTGCATCTTCTCGCCGATCACCAGGGCCGCGTGAAGTCCGAAAGACGCGACGAAATCGGAGGGTTGGAATTGCCATCCAGCAAAGGGACAATCGATGATCTCGAAACCCAGAGCCAACCAATCCACGCATTCCAGCACCGCGCCTGCATCGAGGCCAGGCGAAGCGATCGGTTGCTTCAAACCGAAGACGATCTCGGGTTCAATCCTGAGTGAGCGCGGGTGGGAGATGGTCAGCGTGGCCGCATTGGTGTCGAAGTGATGCACCGTGTCGTCGTACATGTGGGCCCAGGCAAGGGTCTCCAACTTGAGCACACGCCAAATGGCCTTATTAGCGTAACCGACTTTCCGGCCGACAGCTCGATGTCCAGCCGATAGGCGCAAATGCTCGAGTTTTGCCTCCACGGCGTAAGCAGCGTTGAGGTCGAAACCGGGACGGGATGACGGGAGGGGGGAAATCATCTCGCCCGCCTGAGAGGCGGACAGCAGTTCGCGCGCCAGACTTTCAATCTCATCATAGGTCATGAAGTGGTTCACCTGTTGCGCTTCTTCGTGGCGTTCGGCAGGCCTTTCCTCGCGGGGGGCTCGCTGCGGGAAGCCAGGCGCTGAGCATATTACATCCGCGGTTTGCAGGCACCCTGCTGCAGGCGCGAGAGGCAGGGCAATCCATCAGTTCGAGCTATAGATTTCACTGGAAGAGCGAGAGCTTTTGACGCACTGCAGCACCCGTTTTTCACTGTCCGGGACCCAAAATTTGAATGGGATAAAACGCTTTTGTTGTTTTTTTGCTTGACACGAGTCTGAGAATGCGCTAAACGCGTCACCGCCACTCTGTTTCGCTCGGACATTTTGGGAGGAAAAACATGAATTCACTTAGGACGTGGTGCGTGCTTCTGTCCTTGGCCTTGGGTATTGCCGGGACATCCCCGCGGGCACAGGCCCAGAGCCAGACTCCTGCCGGGGGAAGCACACAATCGGGTTCCGCGACGGCGAGCAAGGCGGAAGTGGACCAGTTGCGCCAGGAACTGGCTGCGCAGCGGCGCACAATCGAGCAACTGAGAAACTTAGTCGAACAATTGGTGGATGTTAAGTCGGGAGCCCCGACCCCGGCAAACGACGGCGCCGCCCACATGATCAACACCAGCTACCCGTTGCCCTCGCCCGCGACTGCGCCGACTGCTACGCCTGCAACTGCGGTTGACGCCGAAGTCGAGGCGCTGCCAATGTTGGATCAAAAAGCTCCCGAGAAAGGCAACCCCGCACCCCTATCCGCGGGATGGAACGGGGAGCACTTCTTCATCAAATCCAGCGACGGCCAATTTCAAATTCAGCCCTACGGATATGTGCAAACCGATTATCGCAACTACACAGGCGACGGCGCTCCTGCCGACACTTTTTCCGTACGCCGCGGGCGCTTCGGATTTCAAGGGAATTACGGCGATCACTACCAGTTTGGCATTCTGATTGACGCGGCCGCCACCAGCGGGGCCACGATCCGGGATGTTTATCTGAATGCGAAATACGATAACGCCATCCAGGTGCAAGCCGGGCAGTTCAAGGAGCCCTTTGCGCAAGAACTGACCGCGGGTGTCACGAACATTGACTTCGTGGAGCGCGGCTTGCAGGCCCTGCTATATCCCTCGGCGGCCTCCGCGTATCGCAGCCCTGGTGCCGTAATTCACGGGGACGTTAACGGTGGCGCGTTTCAATATTGGGCCGGCGTCTTCAATGGAAAGGGTTTTTCCATCAATAACACCACGAGTGTGCCGGAGACCGTGGGCAGAGTCCGCTTCTACCCCTGGCGCAACAACAAAGACAGCGTGCTGCAAGGACTGGCCTTTGGCGGTTCCTTCTCTTACAGCCAAGCACGTGGGCTTTCCAACGAACTCACGCCCAACACGGCTTCGCCGGATGCCGCATTCGTCTTCTTGCCGCAGTTCCAGGCCAACGGCAATGTGTGGCGGTACGAGGGTGAGTTTACTTACCTGAAAGGCCCATGGGGTTTCCGCGACGAATACGTGCAGGCGACTTTCGATCGGACCGGGGTGGGCACCTTGACCTTGGGCGGACTTGGATTCTCCGATCTGCCGGTCGTTCGATTCAAGGCTTGGAACTCCGCCGCCACCTATTTGCTCACCGGGGAAAAGCGGCCGGAGAACGGCACGCCGCGCATCAATCACCCGGTGTTCGGCCCGGAGACGCCGGGCGGCGGCAAGCACGGCTGGGGAGCCTGGGAACTGGCGGTTCGTTATTCCGGGATTCAAGGAAACGAGCCGGGGATTTTCTACAACAACGTCTTCACGCCTCAGAATCTGCCTACCTACAACCGGCACACCGACGAGTTCAGTTTCGGTGTTAACTGGTATTTGAACTACTGGGTGCGCTTCCAGTCCAACGTCAGCGTGGATCGTCTGAAAGATCCGAGCACGATCGGTGCAACGCCGCAAAACTATTTGGTCTTCGAACAGCGGCTGCAGTACCGCTTCTAGGCCGAGGTGCATGATGGAGAGAACCTACATGCATTTGCAACAAGGAAAGCAGCACGCGCGCACCGAAAATTCGAGCGGATTTCCCAGAGGAGGTTGTTCCATGAAGTCCAGAGTCGCGAAGACTGTTTTTGCAGTGGTGGCAGTGATGAGCCTAGGGTTTCTGCTGAACAGTTGTGGCTCCCAGCCCTATTGTCCCACGTGCGGGACGACCGTGAACGGCGCTTACGGTGTTCTAGACGTCGTGCCGGTGCCGGAGCACAATCCTACCGGCGAGCCTGGCGGTCCGTTCAATTCCTTCGACATAAGCTGGTTCGATCCGATTCGGCAACTGGACTACGTGGCCGATCGAATCGGCTTGGACATCGTGGTTGTGGACGCTAAGAACAACTTCGCGGTGAACACGATCGGCGGAATTAACCAGGTCGCGAACGCAGGGAATAACTTCAGCCCGTGCCTTCCCGGCATTCCCTCCATTATCACCGGCGCCGGCGCCCTGCGGAATCCCGCGACTTCCAATATACTCACTCGGTTTGGCTGCAGAAACGCGCCTTACTTCAGCTCTTTCGGGACTTTCTTTCCGGGATACGGTCCCAACGGGTCTTTCGGGGGGTTTCCTGGGGCGCAGTGCTGCGCCTCGCGCGCCAACGGAGTCAACCCCATCTCTGGCCCCGATGGACTGGTGGTGACACCTGATGGGAACACCCTGTTTGTCGGGAATGGGAGCGCGTCGGTCGTGGCATTCGATCTCACCACGAATCCGCCAACGGTGATTGCCGACTTCCCCACTGGGTCGTCTGCCGATTTTGACGGTCCGAATGGCGTGGCCGCTTGCATCCAGACTTGGAACGGCGGCGCCGGCAGCGACCCCACTTGCGGGGACGACCGCGCAGATGAGATGTCTTTTGGAACTGTGAACGGACACGATATTCTCACGGTCAGCAATGGTGACCCAGCGCTTCCCTTGGTTACCCTGATTGACGTGACGGACATCGACAAGCGCACTTATACGGCGCCGTTCGTAACTCCTGCGGGACTGGGCTTCTGCGCTCCGGTGAATCCGGCTCTTAATTACAATCCGGGTAACCCCGCGACAATCCCACCCACAGGTGCGAATTACCCCACCTGTATCCTTGGCCAGATCTACTATGATGCGGCGGGTGCGCAAGATGCGACAGTGGCCGTCGACAGCGCTGGCGGATTCCCGTGTCCGGACCCCTCCGAGGCGGTTGCCTCCGGTGTTTCCGGCACGGGTGTGGGTCCCGGCGGATCGAATGTGCCCTGTCATCACTCGGCCATCGTTGACGCGAACACTGGGGTATTCATTACCAACAATGGAACGGCCGGTGCGGGGCAACAGGGTGAGTTTGCCGTAGCTGGGCTAGGTGCCAACGCGTTCAATCCTTTCCACAATACTTTTTACGTCGAGAACCTGAATTGCACCGCTTCTACTTTGGCCACGCAGTCCAGCGTCGCCGTGGGGTGCATTGACGAGATCGATCCCAGAATTGGAAACCCTGCTGGTCCGGTGGTTGTGAACGTCCTCCCAGTGCTCAATTGCATGCCAGCTGGCATCGTTCAAGGCCCAGGCCACGATTTCCTGATTGGATGCGGGGGCCATGATGGAGTCCAATTCCCTCCATTGCTGATTATTTTTGATGGCACAACCAACAAGATTGTGACCACCATCGACCAGAGCGGCGGCACCGACGAAGTATGGTACAACCCCGGCGACAATCGCTACTACACGGCAGGCAGGGATATGCCCAACGGACCAGTGATGGGGGTAGTTGATGCCGGATCGCGCCAGTGGCTTGTCAATGTAAATACTGGGTCAAATTCCCACAGCATTACCGTCAACCAGTTCACCAACCAAATCTTTGTGCCCACTCAGTCTGGCGGGCTCTGCGGTACGCAGAGTGCCAACGGATGCATTGCCGTTTACGGCAGGCAGTAAGTACTACAGAGCAAATCTAAAGAATGAAACGCGGACGACAACGCCTGTGAATCTACGCAGGATGCGGGCGTGGCTTGAAACGCGGGTGGCCGTACGGGTGTAGAATGGCTGGAGGGGAAGTATGCGTTTGGCCGGGCTCAGAAGCTGACGTGGCCAACAACCCTTCCCTGCCGCGTCGCATTCGGTACGAGCATTCTTTTGGCCTTTCGCTGCATCTAAATTAAGAGGCGCAAAAAGTGGATCCAGCGGTTGGTGTGGAACGCCTATAACGGTGCAAGGAGAAAGCCATGAGTATCATTCGCCAAGAGTTGGGGTCGAATCGCCGGAGCAGCGCGTGGGTAATCGTTCCGGCGGCGGTGCTAATTGGGGCAGCGCCTAACGTTTTCGCTAATAACAAGCCCACCGAGGTTCCCGCAAAGGTGATCGCGCACTTACCTCTGAAGGAGGCTCCCGGTGGCGAGATGCTCCTCCAGAACAAGGGCGACAAACAATACTTGTACGTCCAGAAGGCATCCAAGCAGGGCTTTACCGTCGTTGACGTGTCGAAACCCGCGCAGCCCAGCCTGGTGAACCGCGCGGCTGGATCGAACGACGCCACGACGGGCAAACTCGACATAGTAAGTCCTGACGTCGGACTCGCCGAAGTCCCTGACAAGAACTCCAAAGGGGTCATCCGGAACTCGGATAATCCCACGGAGACCGTGAAGATTCTCGACTTGAGCGATCCTGCTCACCCAAAGGTTCTCCAGACTTTTACCGGTGTAACCAGCATCCTCCAGGATTCCAGCCGCGGCCTGATCTATTTGGCCAACAATGACGGCCTCTGGATCTTGAATCATGCCAGGCCGGGATTCACGCCCGCGAAGAAAAAGCGGCCGTGCGGCTCCGAAGACGCCATCGCTTCGATGCCTCCGGACTGCGAATAAGCCATCTGCGCGCGGGATGGCAGGCGCTTGGAAGACCGATAACGACTCATCTTTAAATCGCAGGGGACCGAGGCGAGGGCATCAACAGCCGCGGCAACAGCGCGACCAGCGGGCTGGCTATTTGACTCGCGTTTCTTGGTAATGCAGCGCCTTCCACTGGTGGTCGCGCTTCACCCAGACTTCGCCGACAAGGATCTTCTCAAAGGGGACCGCGGACTTTGGCGGAAACTTGATAAAGACCTCGTAACGGACAACCGCGGCATCCGGGCACAGCGGAGTCACTTTGAGGAAGGAAAGTGCGTAGTCTGCGACCGTGCTCTGCTGCAGTTCACTCAGCGCCTTCCACTTGTAGCGTTCGCCCCCACCGTCGGCCTCAACGGCGACGAAATCGTCCGCCAAGAAGTCGCCATACGCCTTCTGATCTTTGTTCTTGATGGCCTGCCATTCCGCTTTGATTTTCGCATCGAATAGATTCGTGAGTTCCGCGTCGGCGGATTTGGTGGGCTGGCTGGTCACCCCCTGTGGATTCTGCGCGTAAACGATGCAGCCCAGCAAAAGAGCGGCGCAAGCCCCGGCAAAGTAAGTCTGCATTGCTTTTTTCTCCAGTCTGGAATTCCCGCCGCCCGGGTTATCACCCGGTGTGTTTTATTCTGTGATGGACCTAGGGAAAAGCCTCTTCGGCGACGCACTGGAAATCTTATCGAGCCGTGCGTCAGGCCGTCAAAGAAATAGTTAACCGATCGGTGTCCGCATTGATCTTAGTTGTTGCGAGGATACTCCTTGGAGAGCCACGATTCTATGTAAACCCACCGCCAAAAAAAGGAGTGCATCCATGAAAACACCATGGGGGCGCCAGTTCGTTGTTTGGCCGGTCGTTGTCCTGCTGATCATTTGCTCCGGCATTGCCGCAAACTGCCAGAACATCATCGCGCTGGTAGGAAGCGGGTCGAATCTACCCACGCCGCTGTACTCCCATTGGGTCGAAGAATATAACAAGCTCAGCCCTAAAGTGCAGGTCCGTTATCTCAGCACTGGCACCATAAAGGGCATCGAGGATATTTCGCGCGGAACTGGAGATTTCGCCGCCGGCGAAGTGCCCATGAGCGACGAACAGTTGAAGGCATCGAACACACCGATCTTGCAGATCCCCACAGTTCTGGTTGCCATCGTTCCGATTTATCACGTTCCGGGCGTAAAAGGCAGCCTTCGCTTTTCGGGGCCCGCCCTCGCAGAAATCTTTCTCGGAAACGTCAAGACGTGGGACGACCCCTTGATCAAAGAACTGAACCCCGGCCAGCTCCTGCCCCATCTGGAAATTGCCGTAGTTCATCGCACGGAGGGAAAGGGTTCCAATTACATACTCACCGATTTTCTTTCGAAGACTAGCTCAAAATGGCGTAGTCAGCTTGGCAAGACTCCTTCCCCGGCTTGGCCCACCGGGATTAGCGCCAATCGCGGCGAGGATATGATGGAAAAAGTGAAAAGCACCGTTGGCGCTATAGGCTATATTGAACTCGGTTTCACGCTGACCGACAACAGCGTGGGTGTGGGCCTGGTCCAGAGTGCTGCCGGAAGGTTTGTTGGCGCCACCCAGACGAGCATTAACAATGCTTACCACTCCCTCGAAAAGTCGATTCCGGCGGACTTTCGGGTTTCACTCGCCAATGCTCCGGGAAACGACGCCTATCCGATCGTAAGCTTTACCTGGCTTTATGTGCCGGAAAAATCGAGCGATTCAGAGCGATCCAGAGCACTTGTGAATTACCTGGAGTGGGTGCTCACTACGGGTCAGCAGAGCGCAGAGAGCCATGGGTACACGGCACTGCCCGCGTCGCTGGCAGCCAAAGTTTTGGCAAGAGTACGGTCAATTCGCTGAGGGGCCCGAGGATTGCTTGCAAAGCAGGTTCGCGGCGGTCCCAGGAGTTATTTCTTGTCTTCGTGGACGATTGTCTTTCTGATGGCCGCTTTGGTCACCGCCGCAGTGACCTTCCTGAATGTCGGGAGAATGGTCAATCAACTGAAGCAAGCCGCCCCGACCGAGCCGAGAATTTCGATCTTTCTGGACCTACGCCGGATCATCAGCGAGCACAATCGATTATTCCCCCAAAGCGGACTCATGCTGGCCTTTTGGCTCTCAGTCATTATCCTCTTTATTTGGCTAGCCTGCGCAGTCTTCAGCTTGGCCACGCATCTCTGACGGCCACAGGCTCCTAGGCGAGTACATCATGGAATTTGGTCTGAGTGAAAGCCTGGAATTCTTGAAAGACAGCGCGCGCCAATTCTCCGCCGGGGAATGATACGCCGGTACCACCTTTCCGGGGGAATATGGCGGAGTCGGCCTCGGCGAAGTCGAACTGATAGTTCTGAGGGAAGAAGCGCGGAGCGCGCGCTGCGGTGTACTATGCAGGTTGGGCGTTGGAAGAGAAGTTATCCGAAGCGGGCACCGCCGTTTCCATCGCCAAAATGTGCGCGAGCGACGCGGGCCGGATGGTCGGCAATCGGGGCATTCAGATTCGTGGCGGGGTGAGATTCGCCTGGGAGAGCGATATTCACTTGTACTACCGGCGCGCGAAGGTTTCGGAAACCAGCTTTGGGAACGCCATGTTTCATCGCGAGCGAATCGCTTCCCTGGTGATCGACTCTGCCAGCATCTCCGCGAAGAGCAACTAAAAAGACGAATGAGAGCACATTGGCCATGACTGATCTGGTGCAACTCACAAAAGACGGCGACATCGCAATCATCACGATCAACAATCCGCCGGTAAATGCGCTCAGCCCCGGCGTTCCTGAAGGTATCTCGGAAGCCCTGGATCACATTGCCAAGGACGCGAATATCAGGGCCGCAGTGTTGATTGGCGGTGGCCGTACGTTTGTCGCCGGCGCGGACATCAAAGAATTCGGAAAGATGACCTCGGGGAAACCACGCGGCGCAGGACTTTTGCCTTTGCTGCTGAAAATCGAAGATAGCAGCAAACCTGTGGTTGTGGCCATTCACGGCACCGCGTTTGGCGGCGGCTTGGAGCTGGCCATGGCCGGGCACTATCGTGTTGCGGTGCCCAGCGCACAGGTCGGCCAGCCAGAAGTGAAACTCGGCATTATCCCGGGTGCGGCGGGCACGCAGCGCCTCCCGAGGCTCGCCGGTGTCGCGAAAGCCGTGGAAATGTGCGTAAGCGGGAATCCGGTCAAGGCCGAGGAAGCGCTGAAATTCGGCATCATCGATCGAATCATCGAAGGCAATCTGCTCGCCGGATCGGTCGCGTTTGCACGGGAGGTTGCCGGCAAACCCGCCCGTAAGACTCGAGAGCGCGATGAAAAGCTCGGAGATGCGACGCAGAACGCACAGATCTTTGCTTTCGCACGTGAGGCGGCCACCAAGAAGCAGCGCGGCCTGCTCGCTCCGTCCGCCGCCATCGATGCCGTGGAAGCCGCGACAACCATGACTTTTGAAGCGGGTTGCCAAGCCGAGCAAAAGCTCTTCGTCGACTGCCTTTTTTCCGAGCAATCCAAAGCGCTGATTCATGTTTTCTTCAGCGAGCGCGAGGTCACCAAGATCCCCGGCATTCCGAAGGAGACTAGTGTCATCCCCATAAACTCTGCCGCGGTGGTAGGAGCTGGAACAATGGGCGGTGGCATCGCCATGGTGCTGGCCAATGCGGGGATTCCCGTGCTGCTTAAGGAGACGGACCAGGCGGCACTCGAGCGCGGGCTAGTTACGATTCAATCGAATTATGCAAACTCCGTTAAGCACGGGCGTTTCTCACAGGAGGTTGCGGAAGAGCGAATGAAGCGGATCACGCCGACCCTGACCTATGATGATTTCGCAAACGCGGACCTGGTTATCGAGGCTGTCTTCGAAGGCATGGTCCTCAAAAAAGAAGTCTTCAAGGAATTGGATCGTGTGTGCAAAGCGGACGCGATCCTTGCAAGCAACACTTCCACATTGAGCATCGATGAGATTGCATCTGCGACTTCGCGCCCCGGGTTTGTTATCGGCACACATTTCTTCAGCCCCGCAAATGTCATGCGGCTGCTGGAACTCGTGCGCGGCAAGGCCACTTCGAACGAAGTGATCGCCACGTGCATGCAACTTTCCAAGGCTCTGGGCAAAGTGGGCGTGCTTGTCGGCAACTGCAGGGGGTTTGTAGGCAACCGGATGTTTGGCCCCTACCGTCGAGAGGCGCAGTTCCTTGTGGAAGAAGGTGCGGGAATTCGAGCCGTGGACCAGGCACTCTGCGAGTTCGGCATGGCCATGGGCCCGCTAGCAACCGGTGACCTTGCGGGCCTCGATGTTGGCTGGCGCATTCGCAAGGAATACCGCCGCCTGGATGAGCCGGGGATTCGTCAACCTTTCGTGGAGGATCGTCTTTGCGAGCTCGGGCGATACGGCCAGAAAACCGGTGCCGGCTGGTACAGCTACGATGAGCAGCGCGGCGCAACGCCAGATCCGATGGTTGAGGAACTGGTTCGCAAATGGGTTGCGGAAGCAGGCATCGCGCAACGCCAGATCTCCGCACTCGAAATCACCGAGCGATGCCTCTACGCTCTTGCCAATGAAGGTGCGCGGATTTTGGAAGAGGGCTACGCTTTGCGCGCTTCGGACATCGACGTCATTTATCTGAACGGCTACGGATTCCCCGCGCGTCGCGGAGGCCCGATGTGGTATGCCGATGCAGTGGGTCTGGGGCGGGTTTATCAGCGCGTAAGTGAATTCCACCGATTGCACGGAGAGATATGGCGGCCTGCTCCGCTGTTGAAGCAACTTGCGGAGCAGGGTAAATCGTTCGCTGAGTTTGGCAAGGAAGCGGGCGCGGTCGGTTGATAGGCGGACCTACAGTTTCAGCTCCCACGGTTCTCGGCTGACATCTGGGGCGCGCGGACCGCGAAACGCTGGCAAATTACCTTGATAACAACTGGGAATTCTCTACCATGCACGCGCAAGCTTCGTTCCTTGAGAGAAACTACGATAAATTGTCCGAACTCGGAGAAACTCGAGCACGACTGCGCCCGATTGGCACCAAATCCACCACAAATTGCTGAAGCGGGAGGCCATTGTGGCGAGTGGCCCGGCCACAAGAAGGCCGACGTCGCCAACGTCGATTACTTGATTATGGCGCTTTTCGGGCAGCTTTGGGTGCAGAAGTCCGAACATCGTCGGCCGGCACCACGGCGGGTTTCGACGTCAATCCAGCGGAAAAGAGGCCAGTTTCAACTCCCCTCCCAACTTCGAGGACCGGAGCCTTCGTCTGCAGAACCTGCTGCGCCTTTTTCTGGCGCGAAATGCCGGAAGTAATCCACAAAAATAGCTCCGCAAAGAACGGCAGCGGATCAAGAGCAGAAAAAGTCGCCAAGGTAAATTTCCCCCCGGCCCAGGCGGAAAGGAGCGCCTTGATTTCGGCGCCTCGATCCCGTGACTTCGCAATGGCTACGACGTCGGTTATCTCTCGCACCCAGGCCGCTTTGCGATGTTTGGTGATGGGCGCCACGTCAATGCCGTTTTTCTGCTGCCACAAGAGATATACGAAGTTGATTCCGGCGGCCTTGCCGAGAGTGTGCCAGCCCCAGGGACGCAGATTGGCGTCGAGAATCTTGAACTGGGAGTCGCGGGGATCGAATTTGAATTCGATTTCGGCAATCCCATCGTAGCCGATGCTTTCCAGGAAGCGACGTCCGCCGGATTCGACGACGGGCTGTTCGACGGTCTGCACAAAAGTGCTGGCATTGCCGAATTCGATGGGATATTGCCGCCAGCGCTGGGCCACTAGGGAAGCGATGACCTTTCCATTGCGGCAAAGCGCGCAAAATGAGAACTGGTTCTCGCCCCCGCCAGGGATGCGTTCCTGGGCCAGAATGGACTCAGCGGAAATGTAACGGCACATTTGCAGGAAGCGTTGGTGCAGTTCTTCGGGGTTTTCCACCGGCAGAGCCTTGACATTGGTGTGCGGGAAAAAATGATGATTTACGGCCGGCTTTAGAATGAGGGGATATGGCGGATTACAGTCTTCGATATCAGAAGAATGGCTGCCGGTGGCGGTCCAGGGGGTGGCGATTCCCAACTCCGCGGCGCGACCATAGGTCAACCGCTTATCCAATGCGAACCGGGTGATTTCGGCGGGCGGCGCCGCAAGGTGATATATCGAACTCAGCAATTCGTGGTTGGCGGAGACCATCTCCACGTATTCGTCGCAAGTGGGGAAAATGACCCAACCCTGCAGGTTGTGCAGGCGCCCTTCGCGGAGAAGAAACTCCACCAAGTCTTCTTTGCGCTCGAAAAAGCGCGTGGTGTAGCGCGAAAATTGGGCAATCGATTTGGAGCGGTCTCCATCAACAACCCAGACGGGTATGCCGTGTACGCCGAGACTCCGTGCCACACCAAGCCCGACGAAATTTCCGCCGAGAACGACGGCACCGGGCTTACTTTTTTGAGTTTCAGGTCTGCGCGGGTACAAGTTCATGGATCGGGTTCCCTCCCTCAGAGTGCTGCAGCCGTGCCTTTCGTTTGCCGACCAGAGCCGCAGCAAGGCGTGGGCCGGCGTTATTGGTGCCAGTAACAAATCGTAGGGTGGGACCCAGAGTCCGTTCGCCAACGACACCGGTCATGAACAGGCCGGGAACAGAGGTCTCCAGGCTCGTTTGCAAGACGGGATAGCCGTCGGAAGTCTGCTGGATATTTTGTTTTAGGCCTTCTTCGAGAATTTCGTAGCGGGAAATGTCGATCTTGTACCCGGTGGCTAGAACGACGCGGTCGACCTGCTCTATTGAAGCATCGCTCAGCGAGAGTTTCAGACGTTTGCCGTTGACTTCGACCGAGCTCACCGTGACGCTTGTCCTAAGTTGTACGCCGCTCAACCGGGGTTCCAACCAGTATGCGCCGACGGGGCGCGCGCAGTCTTTCAGGAGTTGTGCCTGAACTTCCGGAGTTTGCCGGCGGAATCTTTCGGGGTCGGCCATCACGCGGGCGGTCTTGATGGTTCCGAGATCGGTGGGAGGGAAAACCATATGGGAAAGGGGCAATAGAGGACCCGAAGTAAGCGTCCGGAAGAGATTCTTGCGCCACGCGAACGGCCGGTACGCCAATTGCGGCGCGCGGGTGATGATGACCACGTCCGCCCCATTTTCATGAAGGATTGCGGCATACTCCAGCGCGCTCTGGCCCTTGCCGAGCACGGCGACACGTTGGCCCTTGAATTTTGTCAGGTCACTCACCTCGGAGGAGTGAGGCGCCAAATCCTTGGAAATGCCGGCAAATTCCGGCGGTTTCGTCAGGAAAAATCCGATTCCCAGTGCCAAAACCACGGAATGAGCTCGCAGTTCTTCTCCGTCCTCGAGAGTAAGGCGGAACCCCCCGTTGTCGCGCGAAACGTTGCGCACCAGGCGGCGCTCGATATCGGGCGCTACTTGTTTCTGGAACCAATGGCCGTACTCGATGAAATCCTCGATGGGCAGCGGGTCGGGGAACTTGCGCCGGGCCACCCGCTCAAAACCTTTGATTGAGAGATGTTTCTGGGGAGCGTCAATATTTGATGCTTCGCATTTGGAGCGCAGCAGCATCTTGCCAGGCATGCTGTCTCTCCAGAAGGTCATCGGGCGGCCGATAACGTGGGGCTCGATGCCAACGCTGCGGAGATGGGCGGCGGCACTGAGGCCATAGGGGCCCGCGCCGATGATGACAACTTCCTTAATTTGGCTTGGTCCAGACATACGTGCCACGGCCCTCCCGAGAGTGGTGTAGAGTTCGATGGCCATTAAGAATGAAACGACTACTGCGACTCCTTGCCTACCCCGGCAAGAAGCAAAGCGGCGTCATCGGGCGGATTTCTCCGAGGGAAAGCTCAACCAGCCGGAACGCCGTGAAAAATAGCAGCGATTCCCGGATACCCCGGATTTCTAAACTTCCACAATTTTATAAGGAAAGAGGTTTTGTCAAAATGGTACTTTCGGGGGAGTACTTAAACCATACACATAGCCTGAAACTTTTTGTGGGATAAAGAAAAAGAAACTTGGCGATAGGGGCGGGCCCTACGGTGAGCGAACTGTGAAAGGCTGCTTGTGTCCTGTCGGGGTCTTGCTTGTTGGATAAGTTGAGGTCCTTCGGGTGCAAAGTTCGCGCCCTCAGGGTAACAAGCCATTTTTTTTGCGCCAGCAACACAATCAGGAGCGGCCGAAGGAGTAGTAGTCGAAGCCGAGGGCCTGCATCTTTTTTGCCGCGTAGAGATTCCGGCCGTCGATGACCAGGCGGCGGCTCATCAGGCGGCCGGCCTTTTCCCAATCGAGGTTGCGGAAAATGGGCCATTCGGTGCACACCAGCGCGGCATCGGCCCCCTTCAGCGCTTCGTATGGGTCGTCGAAGTACGAAACATTCGGGAAAAAGTGTTTTGTGCGAGAGATCGCTTGCGGGTCGCTAGCGTGAACCTGCGCGCCTTCCTCGAGCAGCCGGCGAATCACTTCCAGCGCCGGGGCGAAGCGAATGTCGTCGGTGTTGGCCTTGAACGCCAACCCGAGAACCGCAACGCGCTTCCCGCGAATTACCCACAGGGCCTTGTGCACTTTTTCGAAGAAGCGGTCGATGCGCTGCTTGTTGACGCGCTCGGCGGCCTTGAGCATGTCGAACTCCACGCCAACGGTTGCCGAGAGGTGAATAAAGGCTTGAATGTCCTTGGGAAAACAGAAGCCGCCGAAACCGAGGCCGGCCTTCAGGAATTGCGTGCCGATGCGCGGGTCAAGGCCCATGGCGTGAGTGACTTCCTCGACGTCGGCGCCGATGCGCTCGCAGAGGTCGGCAATCACGTTGGCGTAGCTGATCTTGAGGGCCAGGAAAGAGTTGGAGGCGTGCTTGATGAGTTCCGCGCTGCTGATGGTGGTTACCAGCAACTCGCCACCCGTGCCACTGGGGCACTTGTCGGCGTGCACCGGGCAGTGGAATTTCCGTTCGAGGATGGGCCGGTAGATTTCGCGGAGGGTTGCGGCGCTTTTCTCGTCCTCGACGCCGACGACAATGCGATCGGGATGGAAAAAATCTTCCACGGCCGTGCCCTCGCGCAGGAACTCCGGGTTGGAAGCCACTTGAAACTTGATGGCGCCATCGGGGGAATAGGCGGCGAGAGCCTTTTGGAGTTGCACACCGGTTAACGCCGGGACGGTGCTCTTTTCCACCACCAGTTTTGGTCCGCGCGCTTCCATGGCGATCTGCCGGGCGACGTGGTCGATGGCGGAGAGATCCGCCTCGCCGGAATCCTTGGGCGGCGTGCCGACGCAGATGAAGATGACTTCGCCGGAGCGAATAGCTTCGCCAGAGTCGGAAGTGTAGATGATTTTCTTTTCGTGAACCGCGCGCTTCAGCACTTCGTCCAGATGTTCTTCGTAGATGGGAACCTTGCCGGCCTTCAACTGGCTGATGCGATTTTCGTCAATGTCCGTGCAGAAAACTTCATGTCCGGCCGCCGCAAGGCAGGCGCCGGTGACCAGCCCCACGTAGCCGCACCCGATTACCGTCAAACGCACTTGGCTCTCTCCTTTTGTGTTGCCTGCGAATCGAAAAGCTGGCTGGAATCATTTTTCATTTTGGCCACTAAGCTCACCAATAATTCATGTTTGGTCAACTTCAGTTGCCAAAATTCTACTTTTTCACGCGTACTTCCTAAACTGAGCTCCTTCAGGGCAAAATCAGTCGTTCATCCCGAAAATAGGATCACGCAGTGCTGGAAAGGCACAAATCCGATGGGTTGAAGCTATTTGCGTTCTCGAGTGGTAGAGGGATTGAAGCGGAATCGAGAAAGCGCTTCACCGAGGTTCTGGAGAAAGGCCTCCGAATTGTATACTTCAGCTTCCATCTTGGAACCACCGTTGGGCGCGGTTGGTTCAAGCTCGTCGAGCTGGAATTCCCGCGCAACATCCTCAACGATTTTTGGAAGGATGGGCCGCTCCTGCTCCACGAAACCGTTGACCAGAGAATGCTCACATAGCAGATTAACAACCCGGGGAATTCCGAGCGAATAAATATAGATTGCATCGACAGCCTGGTCACTGAACACAGCCTCGCCGGAGGATCCTGCAATTCTCAAGCGCTCAATGACATAGTCACGCGTCTGCTCTTTTGTCAGCGGAGAGGTCTTACAGCGGAGCATGATTCGTTGCCGCAACTGGCGTAGTTGAGGAAGCCTTAGCCTTTCTTCAAGCTCCGGTTGCCCAGAAAGCACAATTTGCAGCAGCTTTTCAGTGGATGTTTCGAGATTGGTGAGAAGACGGATTTCCTCAAGCACTGGGTAAGTCAGATTCTGCGCTTCATCAATGATGAGCACGACCGTTTCTCCCGCACGGTACCGATCAAGCAGCCATTGATTGAGTTTGAGCAACTGTTGGCTTTTCGATTTGGATTCGCAGGGGATATCGAACTCAGCTAGAATGAAATCAAAGAGCTGATTAGAGTTCATCCTGGAATTGAACAGAAATGCGGTGCGGGCATTTCGATGATGTAGCCAATCTAGAAGCCTGTTGATGAGCGTGGTCTTGCCGGTGCCTACTTCACCGGTCAACGTAATGAAGCCCTTGCGGGTCTGGATCCCATACATTAAGCCAGTCAGCGCTTCCTCGATCTGCTTCGTCAAATAAAGAAAGCGCGGATCGGGATTTACGTTGAACGGATTTTCCTTTAATCCAAAGAAGCTCTTGTACATAAGCCCGAGTCTTTCTTATCTCCTCAATTTCCTACTACCATTGTCATCTGTCATCTACATTTCCCATTCACCAACCCAAATGGGCACACTCATTCAATCACAAAAGGCCGGGTGTGCCATTGAACGAAAATCGTGATGGTGTGCTGCGTGGTGCTGGCGTTGCAATTCGTTACCGTGCAACCTGGGAGGTCCGGTTGGTTGATGGATGCATTGTACGAAAACGCGAAGTCGACGTTTCTCCCGATCGGACGCGAGACTCCCGCTCCGAGGTACCAGCCTTTGTAGCTTACACTCGGTAAGGTAGTGCTAGGACTGGAACCAGGTAGGGAACGGTTATCGCCAAAACCGAAGTTCCCATTCACCGTCCAAACTCTCGTGAGCCTACGACTCGCGGAGAAGGTTAACTGATCCATCTCTGTACCGGGGAGAATGCCGCTGCCGCCTCCCACCCCGTGCACATAATCCAATCCCAAAAATGCCTTTTGGAAATTGTACTTCAGATCGACGCTGGCTGCCGTTGAAAGGCTGCTGCTGGTTGTTCCGATTGGCACACGATACGTTGTGTAATCAGGTCCCACAAAGAGTTGCAAAGCCACCCTTCTGGTTATCTTTCTTCCGTAAGCGATGCTGACGGTGGAATCGCCCAATGCCTGGGGCTGACCTTGATAGTGGTACGCCGTAAAACGGTAGACCACGCCAATGGTGTCTTTCGCAGTCAGTACGTAGTTGTATCCGAAGCTGCCAATGTAATCGTCAGTGTCTACATTTCCGGATTGCGTGAAATGCAGCAAACCATACGAGCCTGATGCCGTCAGCGATTGCCGCGCACTCAACTGATAAGTCGCCTGTATCACGGCCGCATTGCTATAACGCGGGCCGAGCGCCGCATAAATGCTCTGGCTTGGGACCACATTGCCCCCGGTTGAGGGCCCCGACGGTCCGAGAGGGCCCCCGATGCCGGGTAACCCAAGACCGGTGGTGCCGCCAAAGCCAAACTGCGTTTGGGGCAAGTACGAAAATTGATCGCTCCACTGCAACTGCCAACGACGCCACTGGAAATTCTGCCCCACTCCAACTACCTGATAGGTTCCGTTGCTTTCACCGGGCTGAGTCGTGAGGGCAATCCCTCCCGAATAATTGAGCGACAACTGGGAATTGGTCCAGCCCTTCTGCAGACTCAAGCTCCAACCCAAATAGTTGGTGAAATACCAGTCTTGGCCGCCGCTGGAGGTCGGCGGGTTCGATTGCGCCGTGCTGCCATACTGCAGACCAGGTACCCAGTAACTGTGGCGCAAATCAGGATTCCCCAGCGTTGGCGCCTGCAAACCTGTCAACGGTGTCGTGTCCGCCTGCCAACCAGAATTCGTACCTGTCACGCCGTTATAATCACTCGGCGTGTCCGGTTCCGAGACCGGAGGCATTGCTCGGGCCGCCGGCTTGGGCTTATCTTGGTCCTGCGGTTGCTCAGGTTCTTGGGCCCTGGCACCACTAACACAGAGGAGCACTGCCGAGACGATCGCCAGCCTATTTAGGATCGATTGCACTCTCTACCTTCTCCTTCTTACGGAACTACAAGCACATCACCCGGTTGCAACTGTATATTGTCTTCCGGGTGTTTGCCGTCCAGGACCGCCTTGTAATTGAACGGATGCTTAACCTGCTTTCCATCTTCGGTGCGAAGTATGTAGATATTCTTTGGCTTGGCGAATTGAGTGAACCCTCCGGAACTCGTGAGCGCCTGAAGGGCCGTCATATTAGGCAGCAGCGGTTGCGCTCCCGGGCGCATCACCTCGCCGGTTACATACACGCGCCGGCTGTTGATCTCGGTCACCGTGACAGTGACTTGCGGACTGGTGATATATTTCGTGAGTCCTTCTCGAATCGACGCCGCGAGCTCCATGGCCGTCAGTCCTGCGGCCTGCACATCATTCATCAGGGGAAGCGAGATCTTTCCGTCTGGCCGAACAGGGATCGTCCGAGAAATGTCAGGTTCTTTCCAGACATCGATTCGAACCAGATCTTGTGGTCCAATCCTGTATTCTCCCGGGCTGGCAGCTTTTGCGTCCGGGACAGGCTTTGCCGTCGCTCCCGAAGCTTCTGGCGCCTTCGGAGTATCCTGTGAGAATCCGGGATTTGCGACGATGAACAAGACGAACGCCGTTCCAGCCAACAATTTCCTCATTTTCTCCCCCGTTCCTGCAATATTGCCCCCGGGACCTCGATCTGCTTGATTTTATGGAGTAAGGATTTGTAACTGATCTGCAGTTCCATCGCCGCTCGCTTCCGATTCCATTTTGTGCGTTGCAGCGCGTCTAGAATCAATTCGCGTTCTCTTTCTCTTGAGGCCGCCTTGGCGGCGATCTTCAGCGAAGATACCTCTGCCTTTTCCTGCGTTCGTCCCGCCTGAAATCTCGTCGAGCGCAGCTCAAGAAGTACCTCTCTGGCATTCCCAAGAGCAACGATTTTTCTTGCCAGGTTCTCCAACTCTCGAATGTTTCCCGGCCAATGATACTCCCGCAGGATATCAATTTGCCCGCTATCCAAATTCGGAGTTTTCTTTCTGAGGAGCCGAGAATGCTTGGCTAGAAAGTGCAATGTCAAGCTCGCGATATCTTCTTTTCTTTCCCGCAGCGCGGGCAAACGCATACACGCGCCGTTTAATCGAAAGTAGAGTTCTCTCCGGAATCCCCCGGATTCTATTTCCGTTTCCATGTTTTTTGTCGCCGCGGAAATCAATCTCAACTTCCGCTCGCTGCAGCTCCGGTTCCATTCCCCTTCGGAGAGCACAGAGAGCAATACCTTTTGAGTTGCTAAGTCCAGTTCGTCAATCCCATCCAAAAACAGACTTTCGAACCCTGCAAAAGGCGGTGCATCGCCCAAAACCTCGTGGAAGACTGCAACGACCCTTTCCCCGTCCAGGGCCCCACAGTTGATTTGCCGAGGTTGCGGGTTGGTGGCTCCCGAGAGCCGATGCAGCAACCTGGCATAGATTTCCTTACCCGTCCCACTCTCCCCTATAATCAAAATGGGAATGTCGGTTTGCGCGATTTCTGTGAGCACCGCGTTCAGTCTCCTGATCGCAGGACTCTCCCCATAGATAAACCCCTCCTCCAACAAGTGATCGTAATTGCCCGTCGATCTCGACGCAGTGTCCATGAATCTCAAATCCCACCCGATAGGAGATGCTTGAACCCTATCCCTAGCCTAAATTTCCGGAAATGACTCACCTTTCTGGGTGCAAGTCACCCTCCGTAGTTCGGAGGCCGCCCTAGTCGCCAGAGTTCGCATGTATCTTCCCTGTTTATAATAAGATACGGAAACTTGTCCAGTCGATGTTGCGGATTTCTGGCCTTAGTGCTCGCCCACAAACATTCCACCTAGTGGCAATAAGTTGCCCTTTTCTCGAATTGCCAGCGGTTTGCAGAGCACTGCAAGCGATCCAAAGAATTCGCCTCAGATCAGTGTATTTTCTATGCTTGCGATAGCTAAGGAAATCATCCAAATGCCACATAATACGCAATTACTGCGATTTTGGGGGGTTCTGAACTCGGAATTATCCGCAAAATTGTCACAATGGGTACATCCTATCGGTTTCAGAATTGATTGAGTTCTACATAAATGAAAACATGAGGACTGAGCACTCCTGATTTGAGGGTAGAGGCAAACTCTCAGGTGAATGAGTTTCAAGGTTCCCGGCGAGATTTATGTGGAGCCTTCAGTCAGGCTTGGTTGGTCTGACCTGTTACCGAGTGGAGAAATTCGCAGGAAATGGCCGGGTAGATTTGAAGCCCTAGAAGCAGCCTTAAAGACTCATGGTCAACCGAGAACTCAGAGAATCTTCGACTCCTCTCATCAGCGTTATCATTGCCGTATACAACGACTGGAAACCGTTGGATCGTTGTTTGCGTTCCTTGGCAGAGCAAATAGGGGGCCCAACGTTTGAAGTTATCATTGTGGACGACGGGAGCATCGAACCTGCCTCGCAACAGATATTAGCGTGGAACAAGACCTATGCGCTCAAAAGCCTGCGAGGGTCTCACCAAGGCATTCCCAATGCAAGGAATTATGGCGTGCGTGCTTCCAAGGGTTCTGTGCTGCTATTTGTCGATGCGGATTGCCTATTTCACCCGAATTGTCTGGCGGCCCTGGCATCGGCGATAGCTTGCTCCCCAGAGCACGACTATTTTCAACTTCGGTTGACCGGAGAGTGCACAACGCTGGTCGGTAGAGTGGAACATCTTCGGCTGACTGCTCTTCAAACTCACCTACTTCAACCTGATGGTCGCATCAGGTACCTAAATACTGCAGGCTTTGCCATCCGGCGGACTAGACTAAACGCCGAAAAGCTCCTCTTCGATCCTGCAGCGCTCCGAGCGGAAGACACGCTCCTATTGGCCAACTTAATCCAGCGCGGTGAATTGCCTTTTTTTGTGAACGACGCAATCGTGCAACACGCTATCCCGCTCACGCTGATCGGGTGCCTTCGGAAAGACATGCAATCAGCCTATCTCGAAGTTCACACTTACGAGATCATCGAGTCCCAAGGAGTACGCATCCGGGCCACCAATCGAGAGCGGCTGCGAATATTGCGTTTCATGTGGAAGATCTGCAAACAAGATTCGATCGGGGTGCTGGTGTGGTTCGTGCTTTTTGGCCGACAAGGATTGCGCCGGGTTGCGTCGGTGATTTTTCGATATTTGCCACGGCGAATAATTTCGGGCGGCGAAAAGACCGACTGAGTGAAATAGGGGACGGCGGAATAAGACGCAGTTTAAGAGTCGGGGTCCCGGCCCGATTTAGGAGGGTGGCCTTCGTACGAAGGACGGGCCATACTCCAGAATGATTGAATACGCTCTTGTTGGAAGTCCTTGTTCCGCCAAATTCCCACTCTCCGAATACATGCGTTAACCAGTTTGGGCTCTTCCCAAGGGACATCGTGATAGCAAGACTTTAGAAACTCGCTTTCCGAATCCCTAAGCCATTCCTGCGGGAAAAGTGCGATGGTGTTTTTTTCCGTAAGCTCAGCGGATTCTTGAGCAGTTCTCCCTGAAACGGCGGAATACAATGCAGCGGGAAGGTCGCGCCCGGGACCGAACGTCAGATGTCCGACTTGGGTCGAGCGAGGATTGATCTCGATGAGGTAGGCACTTCCGGACTCTGCTTCCAGCATGAAATCTAGACCGTGTAATCCGGAGAGATTTAGACTTCGCACGATCTTTTCGGCAGCGGCAGACATTTCCGTATTCACGATTAGCCGCAAGACAGTTGCTGGACCTGATGATTCGCTTTTCTTCAGCACTTCGAAATGCAGGGCTGCCAGAACTTCGCCCTTCCAACAAGCGAGTGCACTGGTCGCCTCTCGCCCGGAAACAAAGGTTTGAGCGTTCACGCTAACGCGGCTGCGCAGCAGTGTCGGCCACACTAGAGTGTAATCCTGATCAACAACAGCGCGTTTGAGAGCGCGCAAGAGTAACGGCGGGGCAGCGAGGGCTCTGAACGCAACCTTGCCTTCTTCAAGATTGCGAACAATCCGCACTCCCACCCCACCAGAGGTGCCATTCGCCTTCAAGACCACGGGAAATCCATTCTTGGAGACCCATTCCTCGAAATCGCCAAGGCTAGCGATAAACTTGGTCTTTGGCACTCGTATACCCAGCTTTTGGGCAAGGTCCAGAAATTCACCACGGGCATATACCACAGGGAAACTGGAAGCGGCTCCAAGCGAGCGCTCAATCACGTCACTAGTCTCAGAGCCTTTGTCCTCGCGCGCCTTTTCCTGTTCATAGATCGCGTGTAAATGCCAGGTGGCGAGGTCGTCTCCCGGAACGATTAAGTCGGGTCGTTGCTCAGCAATGGCAGCAGAAAAGGATTTCAGGGGAGCCAGACCGCGGTAAGCATGAACTTTATTCGCGCAACTCGTCATCTCGATGGGGTGACCTGGGGGACAGACGGCTTCGACAATAAAGCCAGCTTTTGCCAAACCCATGGCAAGTCGGGCAGTCGGGACCCAACGGCGTGTTGTCGCGATGAGGACCTTAGGTTCCACGTTCACTCGGTCCTCCAACATTATCAGAAATGTACACGAGCACTTCCGATGGCATTCCGGATTATGAGGGGCAGGTGGTTGAACCGGCAATGGTACAAAGGGAGTAACGGAGAGTAAATGGAGCTTCCCGGGAGGTTAGTCTATTGTCCCCGTGGGAAAAAAACTTCCCTTGCACAAGACATGGTATTTTGCTAAGTAATTGATTATATTGGCTTTGCAATGAAGGGCATCGGCTACGCAATTGCACCTAGTGGGACGCGAGTAAGCCCTGACTAGTATAGGTGTGTGTTACAACACTGGGCTGGGCCCTCAATGACTCAGGGTGCTGATCCTCAGCTCTGTCCGACCTTGTGAGTTGCCGATGGGGCGAGAATGAGGGAAAGGGACCTCAGGTTAGCATGACAGGCCCCCTGAACGCTTGAATCCTAAAAGGAGAGGCTTTCCTCAAACTATGCTAGATGCCGCGATAATCGGAGCAGGGCCTTATGGGCTTTCCATCGCTGCGCATTTTCGACGCAGCGGTGTAGATTTTCGCATCTTCGGCCGTCCCATGGAGAGTTGGATGGAACATATGCCGAAGGGGATGATGCTCAAGTCCGACGGATTTGCTTCCAATATTTACGATCCAGGCAGCGAGTACACTCTGCAGCGATTCTGTTTTGATCGAGGCATCTCCTATGCTGACACCGGTGTCCCAGTGAGCCTGGACACTTTCACATCTTACGGGCTCGCCTTTCGAGAGCGCATGGTTCCGGAGTTGGAGGATAAGCTCGTCGTCGCCTTGGAGCGCTCGTCCGAGGGGTTCGTCGTAAGACTTGATTCTGGTGAGACCGTCAAAAGTCGACGTGTGGTCCTAGCCATCGGAATTACGCATTTCAAGTACCTGCCAGAAAATCTTGCGAATCTTCCAGAAGAGTTTCTGACGCACAGCTTTAAGCATCATAACCTTGGACCTTTCCGGGGCCGGGATGTTACGGTGCTGGGAGGTGGCGCCTCAGCAATCGACTTGGCGGGACTCCTGCAGGAAGCCGGCACAAAAGTGCGGCTTGTTGCGCGCGCGTCCTCCTTAAAATTTCACAGCTCACCGAATGGAAAACCAAGGTCCTTGTGGCAGCAGATCCGCCACCCACAATCAGGTTTGGGACCCGGCTTGCGTTCGCGATTCTTTGCGGACGCCCCAATGGCCTTTCACTACTTGCCGGAGTGGTTGCGGATTGAGGCAGTCAGTAAGAGTCTTGGTCCTTCTGCGGGCTGGCCTAGCAAAGAGAAATTTGTTGGCAAAGTGGAACAGCTGCTGGGTTATTCGGCCCAGCGGGCGGAAATTCGTGAGGGAAAAGTTCGGCTCTCGCTTCGCGGAACAGACGGCGGCGAACGAGAGATTCTTACCGACCACGTCATCGCGGGAACAGGTTACAAGGTAAATTTGACGCGCCTGAAATTTCTTAGCGATGAACTCCGCTCCCGAATTAATGTTGTTCACGGTTCACCCGTGCTTTCCTCCGCTTTTGAATGTTCTGTTCCCGGGCTCTACTTCGCCGGCCTAGCCGCTGCAAACAGTTTCGGGCCCGTGATGCGGTTTGCGTTTGGGGCGGGTTTTGCGGCCGAACGCCTGACTAGAGCCATGGCGAAATCGGCTGCGCGCAATCTTGTATCGGTCCAGACATCAAGTATTGCGGACATGACCGAAGAGGGAGATTCCTCCTCTCGTTCATCTTTTTGAAGCTGCCATTGCAACTATGAAGAGAGAAACGGCTGCAATTCATGTTGGTTACGACGGCGACCCCACCACGCACGCGGTGGCGGTGCCTATTTATCAGACCATAGCATTTGAATTTGATAGCGCGGAGCATGGCGCAGCCTTATTCAATCTGGAGGTTCCAGGAAACATTTATACCCGAATCGGGAACCCGACGAACACCGTGTTGGAGAAACGCGTCGCTGCGCTGGAGGGTGGCGTTGAAGCCCTGAGCGTGAGTTCCGGAATGGCGGCCATTCACTATGCGCTGGCCAACATTACGGAGATGGGAAACAACATCGTTTCTCTTCCCCAGCTTTATGGGGCGACTTACACTCTTCTGGCGCACATCTTGCCAAAACAAGGTGTCACCACGAAGTTTGCCGCGAGCGACCGCCCTGAAGACGTCGAACGGCTCATCGATAAAGATACCCGCGCGGTTTATTGCGAGAGCATTGGAAATCCCGATGGGAATGTGGCCGACATAGAAGGCTTGGCGCTCATAGCCCGCAAACATGGAGTGCCGCTCATTGTCGACAACACCGTCGCAACCCCAATGCTTCTGCGACCATTTGAATATGGGGCGGATGTGGTGGTGCATGCGATGACCAAGTTCATGGGCGGACACGGCACAACGCTTGGCGGAATGATTGTGGATAGCGGGAAATTCCCATGGAAGCAGTACGCGGACCGCTACTACATGTTGACCAAACCGGAGATCGCCTATCACGGGGTAGTCTATACCGAACACTATGGAAATGCCGCTTTTGTGGCTCGTTGCCGGACCGTGTGCCAGCGCAATACGGGAGCTACTCTGTCGCCTTTCAACGGTTTCCTGCTGCTGCAAGGGGTAGAGACTCTGGCTCTGCGCATGGAGCGTCACGTTGAGAACGCCCGAAAAGTGGCGGAATTTCTCCGAGATCACAACAGCGTGGAATGGGTGAACTATTCCGGATTTCCCGACAATCCCCGCTTTGAAATCGCCCAAAAATACCTTGGGTCAAACCGCGCCTCTCTACTGACGTTTGGCGTAAAGGGTGGCCTCGAAGCCGGCATAAAGTGTTTCAATGCCTTTCGCTTGTTCAAACGGATGGTGAATATGGGTGATGCAAAGTCCCTGACCTGCCATCCGGCGTCCACAACTCATCGCCAACTAACACCCGAAGAGCAGCTAAAGGTAGGCGTAACGCCGGAGATGATTCGCCTCAGCGTTGGCATCGAGCACATTGATGACATTCTCGAGGATCTTTCCAGTGCCCTGGCGGCAGCAGCGAACTGAGTCCGCCGTGGAAACTTGTACTCGCTCTCGGAGGCAGCATGCCACTTTCCGTTCTTAGTGGTCACAATCCGATACCCTCGGCAAAAGATAAATCCGTGCTTCGCACGATTGCCCAGAGGCAGCCGAACAACCGCAACGAATGCTTGCGAATCGCTCTCGTCAACAATATGCCGGACTCGGCGCTCGAGGACACAGAGTTTCAGTTTTTTGAACTTTTGGGTGCAGCCTCTGGCGACCTGCCAATTCAACTTGAGCTCTACTCGCTCCCGCGAATTGAACGGGGCGACCGGGCCCAGCAGCACCTTGATAAGCATTACCGCAGCACAACGGTTCTTCTGAATCAAAGAGTTGACGGCGTGATTATTACGGGTACCGAACCGCGTAAGCCTGAGCTTCGGGACGAACCGTACTGGGATGGGCTCACGGAACTGTTTACCTGGGCTGAGGAGAATTCATTTTCCGCAGTCTTGTCATGCTTGGCCGCGCATGCCGGTGTCCTGCACAGCGACGGCATCCGCCGCCATTCCTTGAACAACAAGCGATTCGGGGTATTCGAACACCAACTGGTTTCCGAGCATCACTTGACAGATGGCATTGTGAGACCGGTCCGAATGCCCCATTCCCGGTGGAATGAGCTCCGTCGCGATGAGTTGACGTCAGGCGGGTATGCGGTTCTCACGGAATCCCCAAGGGCTGGAGTGGATCTTTTCGTGAAGGAAAAGAAAAAGAGTCTTTTCGTACATTTCCAGGGTCATCCAGAATACGTAACCC
Source organism: uncultured Acidobacteriota bacterium (assembly GCA_963781995.1). Lineage (GTDB taxonomy): Bacteria > Acidobacteriota > Terriglobia > Acidiferrales > UBA7541 > Acidiferrum. The sequence continues at coordinate 1,835,771 of CAWAHR010000002.1, forward strand.
ACACGCTTCACAAAGAATACAGGAGAGATGTAAAGAGGTACCTCAGGCAGGAGAGAGAAATTTATCCACTTGTTCCCGAAGGTTATTTTGATGCAGATTCCGGCAGATTGTTGTGTGAATTTCAAGAAAAAGCTCAGGGTCAACGGCGCGAAAGTGTAATGGAATCGTTCCCTGAGGATAAGATTGTCGAAACGTTGCAGCACACCTGGCGCCCGACCGCCACCCGAATCTACCAAAATTGGTTAAACTGTCTCGTCTCCAGGAAAGCTCATTCCTTGGCGCCTTTCTTTATGGCTTCCGCCGGACAAAGTCAAGGGTAACGGAGCGAGTCTGCTAACACACAGGTAAGATTCAACGTGGCGATACAGCCTGAGGACCAATATAAACCTTTCCAAAGTCATCATGATCGAAGCACAAATCCCTGAAATCCTCAGAACTCTCCCCATGCGAATCAGTGACGTCGTCGCGCCGTGGGCTAAGCAATCGCCTGATCATCCGGCACTTGTCGAGCAGAGTGGCACCTGGACCTACAGCCAATTGGCCGATGCAATCGAATACGCCAAGAGCTGGCTGTCCGAATCTGGCATTCGCCCGGGCGATCGGGTGATGATTGTTTGCGAGAATTGCCGCGCCTTTGCAGCAATCCTCCTGGCGACCGCCGCTCTCGATGCTTGGCCGGTCCTGGTGAATGCCCGCCTTTCGCCGCAGGAAATCGATCAGATCCGCGATCATTGCGGAGCGCACCGAGTGATTTATACCGTCAGCGCGTCTTCCTTCGCGATGAAACACGCCAAACGGCACAACGCCAAGGTTCAGGAGTTTCTCACCACTGGATCCATTGCTATTGGCGAATTGAATCCCGATGTCTTGCCCGAACCGCTTGAGCACAATTCTTCGAATAACGTGGGGGCCATGATTTACACCTCCGGCACGACGGGCTTGCCCAAGGGGGTAATGCTGAGTCACAGGAGTTTGTTGTTCATGGCGGAAGTCTCGTCAAGAGTTCGTTCGGTAGTCCCGGAAGATCGGCTCCTGGGTGTTCTACCCATGTCGCATGCGGTGGGCCTCGCCACGGTGTTGCTTGGATCGTTGATCCATGGAGCTACCGTCTATCTAAGTTCTCGATTTGACCCGGTAGCGATGCTGCGCACATTGGAAACTTCGCACCTAACTATTGTGCTTGGTGCTCCTTCCATGTTCGCCTTGCTTCTCGAATATTCCAAGATGAAAGGATTAGCCTCCCTTAAATTTCCGGCGCTTCGTGTGATTTCTTCGTCGGGTGCTCCTCTTCAGGCCACGGTCAAGGCTGAAGTCGAGAGCTTATTTGGAATGCCCCTCCACAATGGGTACGGGGTAACCGAGTGCTCTCCGACTATCGCACTGACCAGACCCGAATCCCCGCGAAAGGATCTTTCGGTGGGCCTTGTCTTTCCTGGAATCGAAGTACGGATAGTAGGAGAAGACGGGACCCCGGTTGAGGAAGGCAGCGTAGGCGAGTTGATGGTAAAGGGCCCGACGATCATGAAAGGCTATTACCGCGCTCCTGAAGAGACGGCCAATGTGATTAATCGGGATGGCTGGTTCAATACCCGGGACCTCGCCCTTCTGGATCAGGGGTATCTATTTATTGTCGGCCGCACCAAGGATCTGATAGTGCGTTTCGGCTTCAATGTCTATCCAGCGGAAGTGGAGGCAGTGATGAATGCTCATCCGGCCGTGGTTCGTTCCGCGGTGATTGGACGTACTGTTTCCAGTGAAGGAGGGGAAGAGGTCATTGCCTTCATCGAACTCGCACCAGCCTCAAAGACCAGCGTCGAGGAACTGGCCGATTACGCTACGGCTCGTTTGGCCGCATACAAACGTCCTTCGAACATCCTGATCGTGCCTGCTATGCCGTTGACACCCACAGGTAAAATCATAAAAGATCAATTGGCAAAACTGTTGGACCACCCGTCGCCGGCCCGATAGGGCCTCGGGATTACCCGGCGCTTAAAGCGGAACTTCGACTAACGTGGGTCCTTGACTCTTAAGCCCATCGCGAAGCGCCCTCGCAAACAGATCGAGAGAAGTTGCTTTGGCGGCAGGCACGCCCATTGATTTCGCCAAGGAGACCCAATCAATGTCAGGCCGGCCAATCTCAAACAAGCCAAGAGCCCGCGGCCCCGGATTCCCCACTCCCAAGTACGAAAATTCGCGCTTGAGAACTCCGTAAGCACGATTTGCGAATATCACGGTTGTAACATTCAGCCCTTCGCGTGCCATGGACCACAACGCCTGGGCGGTATACATCCCACTGCCATCCGCAGAGAGACAAAGAACGCGCCGGGAAGGGCACGCCACTGCTGCGCCCACCGCAAGCGGCATAGCAATCCCGATCGACCCGCCTGTGTTAACCAACCAATCGTGAGGCGGGGCGCCCATCGTGGCCTTCATCATTCCGTGCCCGGACGTCATGGACTCATCCACCACAATGACATTCTCGGGCAAAAGCCCGCCCACGACTGCCGCAAGCCCAGGCAGTGTGATTTCGCCGCTGGGGATGCTCTGTATGTTCGATTCTTGGGTCAGCATCCTTCCCTTGCCGAGAGACAATGCTTCGGCAAGGAGCTCCAGCGCCCCGGCTGTATCTTCCCCAGGCTCAGCGAGCCTGTGAATCACACAATCGTTCGGAGTCGGAACCGTGGGCCTGCCTTGATTCGCGAAGTAAGACATGGGAGCCAATGCCCCGGCCAAAATGATCTGGTGGAATTCCTTAAGACAGTCCGCAGCTTGTTCGAAAACGTAGGGAATTCGGTCAACGGCTGGCAAACCGGCGCCCCGCTCCATCCGCGTGAAGGGATATGTAGCGAACAATTCCGCATTGGTTCCCGAGGCAATCCGCCCTGCGGCCGCCAATCCCCTGCCGTGAAGCGCCGTTCCGCCCAGGATCAGAGCAGTCCGCAATCCGGTGCACAGCAGATCCGCCGCCTGTCCAATAGTGCCGTTTTCTGGGAGCGGGACTGTTGGTATCGTGGAAACCTCGGCAACTTTCCCTCCCTCGCCCCATGCGACATCCGCGGGAACGATTAGGGTTGCAATCCCTGCAGGAGCGGTTCGTGCCGCAGAAATGGCTTCCGCGACGTCGCGACCTAGCTCAGACGACGCCTTGGAAGTTCGAAGCCACTTTGAGTAAGGTCGCGCAATGGTTTCGATGTCGGCTTCAAGGGGCGTGTGCTTACCAAGATGGTAAGTCGCATGCTGACCGACGATGTTCACGATGGGGACTTGCGCGCGGCTCGCATTGTGCAGATTCGCGAGGCCGTTGGCGAGACCCGGCCCAAGATGGAGCAGGGTGCACGCAGGCTTCCCCGCCATGCGTGCAAAACCGTCTGCCGCTCCGGTAACCACCCCCTCGAACAAGCCAAGCACGCAACGTATTTCCGGGGAATGCTCCAGTGCGGCGACCAAATGCATCTCGGATGTGCCGGGATTTGTAAAACAAGTATCCACTCCGCTGGCAACCAATGTGCGAGTCAGACTTTCCGCTCCGTTCATCGCTGGATTGCCTTTGGAATGCTCTGTTGGAATGCCCACAAGTGGTCATTCTCTTTAATTGAGAAAAATGTAAGCTTAACCCAGACCTCTTCCCCGGTCAGCGTACCTGCGAGGAAGACGCATTCTGCAGGAAGCCTGAGAGTACCGCTGCAAGACTTTCATAATGCGTGGTGATGATTCCCAAATGATCGCCCGGCACGGTTTTCAATTCGAATTTGGCCGCTAGGTGAGCCCAAACAGCAATCGGGTCATCTGGGAATTCAGTGTTGATGGCTGCCTTTGCGAATTTGATTTCGCCACTGTAAAAGCGGGGGCGATATCGCGTCAACGCCAGACGCGCGCTCTCGCGAACCCTCAGCATCGCCGCGGTGGTGACCACAAGTTCCTCGCCTTCGGAACCTGTCGCTTCCCTCGGAGCCTGCGGATCAATGATTCGGCTTAGCGTTTGAGAAGCGAGCCGGCCGGTTTGGCGTGCGGCAAGACGGGCTCGCTGCCCAGGGGAAAGAAAACTCACGTGCGGATAGGTATCGAGCAGGGCCAGCAAAGCAATCTTCGCGCCGCCTGCGGACAAACGCTGAGCCATTTCCAACGTGATCAGGCCACCAAGGGAAAACCCGGCGAGGAAATAGGGGCCCTCGGGTTGGACTTCTCTCAGAGCCTTAATGAAATACTCCGCCATGTCCTCGATGCGATCGAGTGGTTCCTCTGCGCCTTCGTAGCCCTTCGCTTGCATCCCATAAACCGGACGCACCGTGTCCAGATAGCGAATCGGTTGGAAAAAATCCATCGCACTGCCACCTAGCCCATGCGCGATGAATAAGGGAGGCTCGTCAATTCCAGGCTTCAGCTGAACCAGGGGAGGCAAACGCGGCACCGGCACATTTTCCAAGACCTCAGCAAGCGACGCGATGGTCGGCGTTTGGTAAATCATCACGGGTGGAAGATCTCGCCCGCAGAGCTTCGACACTTCGTTGAATAGCTCAACAGCCAATGTCGAATCTCCACCCAAGTCAAAGAAATTCTCTTCGACGCCGATGGTTTCACGCTGCAGTAGCCGCTGCCATAGCACAGTAAGTGCTCCTGCCAGCTTGCTCGTGGTTCTTGTTTGCACGTCTAAACTCATATCTTTGTTGAGTTCCTTTGCCCTCCGTTAGTATCCCCACGGGAAGACGGATCGATTTTGATAAGTCTCTGGCAGCCTGCTGTTAGGCTGCTGCAAACCAAGCCGGCTATCTCGAATGGGCAAAGGCCCAGTATAATTCCCGCGCCCTACTATACTGCGGTCCAGGCTGCAGGGCACGATCATCAATTCGAGCGACAGGAACAACCTTCGAGTAATTGCCGGTGGCGAAAATCTCGTCAGCCGCGGAAAAGTCAGCGTACCGGAGGGTCTTCTCAACAACGTTCACACCATCCTTGCGCAGGAGATTGATTACTCGTTGGCGAGTAATTCCCGCGAGGTAGGTTCCATTCGCTGACGGAGTGTACACTACCCCGTCCTTGGCCATGAAAATGTTCGAGGTTGCGAGTTCGGCGACGTTGCCCAACATATCGCACATGACGGCATTGTCGAAACCTCGAGACCGCGCTTCGAAGATGGCTCGAGCATTGTTTGGATAGAGGCAGCCCGCCTTCGCATCCACGGGCATGGATTCGATCGTCGGCCTCCGAAATGGGGAAAGGGTGACGGAAAAACCCGTCGGCTGACGCATGGGTGCTTCGAAAATGACTAAGCACCATCGCGTCGATTCCGGATCTGGTTCCTGCACCCAAGGCCCACCCTTTTCAGCCCAGTACATCGGCCGGATATAGAGTGGAATTCCCTTTTCAAAGCGGGTTATTCCTTCCCGTGCCAGTTTCATCCAAGTCTCAACAGAGACCATCGGCTTGAGAAAGAGTTTCGCCGCAGAATCATTCACCCGGGCACAGTGTAGGTCGAGATCGGGAGTAGCCCCTTCAAACGCCCGTGCACCATCAAAAACAACCGAGCAGAGCCAGGCAGAATGCGTGCGCACGCCCATGATGGGTAAATTTCCCTCATGCCACTCCCCCTCATGGTAAGTGAGCGTCTTTGACCACTCGTTCCCAGATAGCATGGTATCTTCGTCCCTTGTACTTAGAACGTGGAATCCATCGCTTCTCTTAGAGCTTCCGCCAGTGACTTTACAAATGGCTCGACGAGCATTCCCGCCGGATAAACCGGGAGTTGCACAATTTTCTGTCCTCCCCGCGCCAACTCTTCCCACTTCAGATCGGTCCTGTTGTAAATGCTATATTGCTTCAGCGGCCGAAAATCGGTTACCACGCCAGGGTAGGGCTTGGGAACGTACTCCATCGAAGCTTGATCATTGCCCGCCCAAATCTCTCCGAGCACCATTGATCGGGATCTAGCGCTATTCGAATTTCCCGCCAATTTCGCCAGCAGCATTCCGCGCCAAACGGGAATTCGATTTAGTAGCGCCTGAAGCTTCTCCTGAAGGAAAACCCTCATTCCCGCTCGATCCAATCGCACAAAGTTTAACGCGTGGAATACGATCCTCTCGAACGCCATACTCGTCTTTTTCCAAAAATCGAGTGGAGGCAGCTTGCACCAGTTCAGAGTATCGAACATCGCTAGGAGCGCCACCTGCTCTCCTCGCGCCCGAAGTTGCTGGGCCACCTCATACGCAATCGTTCCACCCAGGCAGTAACCACCCAAATAATACGGGCCCTTTTGCCGGACTCTGCAAATTTCCCGGACATAGACCGCCGCCATATCCTCGATTCGGGTCAGCGGTCCCGAATCCCCATCCAATCCCTGGCTCTGCAACCCGTAGAACGGCTGATCATCACCAAGCTGCTTCGAAAGTTCGCGGTAGATCAAAACGTTTCCGCCCGCGCCATGCATGCAGAAAAAAGGTGGCCGCGAGCCTTTTGGCTGGATGGTCACAAGTGACGGCCACCGCGACCTGGGTGCCTCTCGATTCAGGATCTGCGATAGATCGGCAATCGTGGGCGCCTCAAATAGCGTCGCCACCGGCAGCTTCACCTGGAACACCTGTTCGATCTGTGCAAACAACTGCACCGCCAGAATCGAATCTCCCCCGAGTTCAAAATAGTTCTGGTCCGGCTCAATGGGTTGAACACCCAGGAGATTTTCCCAGATGCGCGCCAGTCGCTCGGCAGTGCTGTCGCCCACAGCCAGGTTCGCCGCGAGCGGCAAGGCACCGCTCATCGGTTTCTCCGCAGTTCAGTCTTATTTGGTTTCAACTTTGAGAGCAATCGCATCAGCACGGCATCCCAAGTTTGGCGATCATCCCCAGGTGTAGAGCACTCCCGGCGGACTCATGCTACTAATAGACTTACACGCAAAGATACCTGCAAACCTCGGTCCATTCCTCCGCAATCTAACTCTATGAGCCATAACTAGTTAACATGGTTATTCGTTGGATTGCGCGTGGCTCCGTTGGGTCCGTGAGAAAAACTTTTCCCCTTTTCGGGCCTCTCTTAAATCCTTCTAATCACACCCGCCGGGACAGTCCTTCACGCTCTCCCCAAGACTTGGCCCGAACTGGGCTGGTTGCCGTTCGCACAATACCCACCAATTCAGTATCAGCCGCTCCTCAGATCAGCTCAGGGCTTTTTTGGGCCTCGTAGGGTTACAAACGTACCATTCATCCCACACCTCAATCTGGCTTATCATGTACAGATTACTCCGATGCCGTGCCTGGCTTCCACTAACGGTGGTGTCGTTTTGGACCGATCCATCCTTCTCTGGCTGGAGTCCTCTCAATAATGTGCGGCATTGTTGCCATGTTTTCGCGAACTCGCCCCGTCTTGCCGGAGACGATTTTAAAAGCTACTAACGCTCTCCTTCATCGCGGCCCAGACGGCCAGCGTTATTGGATCTCACCCGATGAACGAATCGCTCTGGGCCATGCACGCCTCAGCATTATTGACCTCACTACCGGCGATCAACCCATCGCCAACGAAGATGAGACCCTGCACATAATTGTGAACGGGGAACTCTACGGCTACGAAGCCATCCAGAAGGAACTCGAACAACGTGGCCATCATCTTCGCACCCGCTCCGATAGCGAGATTGTCCTGCATCTCTACGAAGAACTCGGCGTCGAGTGCCTCTCTCGTCTTCGCGGCGAATTTGCCTTGGTGCTCTGGGACAGCGTAAATCGAAGACTATTTGCGGTGCGAGATCGCTTTGGCATCAAGCCGCTCTTCTATGCTTTTCATGATAGAACGCTTTATCTTGCTTCGGAGGCGAAAGCGCTGTTTGCGGCGGGAGTTCCGGCTCGCTGGGCACGTGAGTCCCTCTTCGACGCGGGTGGTTTTGACGGTCCGCAGAAGCGAACTCTCTTTGAGGGCATCTACCAGATTCCTCCCGGTCACTATATGTTGGCGACCGAGAGCCAGATTGAAATCAATAAGTATTGGGATTTCGATTACCCCCTGGCTTCGGCACCCCCATCGGCTCGATCGGATGCCGAGTATGCCGAAGAGTTCCTGGCAACCTTTGAAGAGTCTGTCCGGCTCCGGCTCCGTGCGGATGTTCCCGTGGGCTGCTATCTAAGCGGTGGGATCGATTCCTGTGCCGTTCTTGGTCTTGCAGCGCGCCATCATCAGGGTGCTGTTCGCGCTTTCACGCTCACATTCGACCGTCCCGAGTACAACGAAGAAGAAATTGCCAGGGAAATGGCGCTCAAAGCTGGGGCGGAATTCTTTCCTGTCCCCATGCGGCAAGATGAACTAGGTGAACACTTCGCCGATGCTATCGCCCACGCGGAAACTCTCTGCGTGAACTCCCACGGCGTCGCCAAGTATCTTTTGAGTCGCGCCGTCCGCAAAGCGGGTTTCAAAGTTGTTCTCACCGGGGAAGGCTCAGATGAAATTCTCGGGGGCTACCTTCACTTCCGCCGGGACATTCCTTCGCCGAACGAGAACGCCCACACAGTACTCGACGCCAAAACGCGGCCTCTCGAAGACGTTCGCAAGCTACTCGGCTTCGTCCCCGGGTGGATGGAAACCTCCGCCGCGCTTTCCCAAAAAATGCGCATGATTTTCTCAAATGAATTCACGAACGGCTTCGCCCTCTCCAAGCAGTCTTGTAGTTTCTTTAAGGACATTGATGTCGCCGGTCAATTGACGGGCCGTCATCCTCTTAATCAATCCCTCTATCTCTGGTCAAAAACCCGCCTCCCCAACTATCTCCTTGTTCTTCTCGGCGACCGGATGGAAATGGCTAATTCAATCGAAGGGCGCGTTCCCTTTCTCGATCATAAGCTGGTGGAATTAATGTGCTCGCAGCCCATCAACCAGAAAATCCGGGGTGCAGCGCAAAAGTTCATTCTGCGAGAGGCCACACGTAGTTTCATTACCGACACCGTTTATCGCCGGCCAAAGCATCCTTTCTTGAGCCCGCCGGCAACGCTCAACCCTCACGGCCGCTTGGGTGTCTTCATGCAGGACACGCTTCGCAGCTCCGTTCTCTCTGCCATGCCCTTTTTCGACAAACAAAAGGTCGGCGCAGTTCTCGACACCATGTACACCGGCGATGAAAACGCCCGAGTCGCGAACGATCAGATTCTGATGATGGTTCTCAGTGCTTGTGTTTTGCAGGAGCGCTATCACCTCGCCACCTGACCGAATCACTCATCGCATCGACAATCCCCGCAGTCAAGAACACCTTTCTCGTTCCGAACGGTTTCTCAGGCAATTCTCCTACCCCTGCCTGGAGAGGCCAAGCCTGACAAGGACCGCTTTCACCCTCGGTTGCCCGCAAAAAATCGCCCCCATTGCCGTTCCCAGAGTATTTGTTATGACATCCGTCACTCCCGAGGAACGTTGCGGAATGTAGGCTTGCAGGAGCTCGATGGTGAAACTGATCAGCCCCCCGATAAGAATCGCAGTTAGAATTGGCCTCTGACTGCGAGTGGTAAACCATAAGAATGCAACCAGCAAGAATCCGAGAGGAACAAAGCCGGCGATATTTACGGCTATGTCCAAAACATAGGATCGGGTAGGGTGAAACTCGTTCCACGGCCACTGCAAAATCGGTTTGTGTGGCACAGAGAAATGCTTCGGAATGAATAGGTCAGGAGCCGCCCCGGCCAAATCATGGATTTTGTCTCCTTCGCCTTCGTGGAAATCAAACAGGGCCGTGGGGATTGCTCCCTTTGCAAGCTCCGTCTGATGACCTTGCACCCATTCCTGGTAGTGCGCCAGAACATCGGACGGTGAAAGTTCTGCTCCGTAAATGGCCAGTCCTCTCCACTCCCCGTGCCAAGTTTGTTTGTCAAACGGTGAGGTACCGAAAATCAGTTGGCCGGAAATGTCGTTCCCATTCAGATTGTAGCCAGGGAACACTCGGGCTAGTTTCCCGTTGAAATAAATGGAACTACTCTTTGGACCAGCCGTAATCGTGATGAAGAGCGGAGACTCCGGAGGAACTGTTTTTTCCACGCCGATGGTAGCAACCTCCCATTGCCCTGTTGTATCCGGCCTGGTACGCCTGACAATGAAAAGGTTGTGGTAATTCAGCATGTAAAATCGTTTTGGATTCTCGGGCGTGTAAATAGAAAAAAATATTCTGCTCGACCAGCTATCAGCGGGCAGCAGCCAGATTTCAAGACTTATCGCAGACCATTTCGGCTCAGTAAAATCTAGTGGCGACTTGCTCATCACAATTGGGTTTCTGCCAAACTCGAGCCCATTTCGACCCTTCAGCCAAGCCACATTGTTGGCGGGAAACGGATCGAACGGCCAAAGCCCAGCTACTAAAATGATGGCCAATACGCTGAGGAGTGCAGCTAGGAGCGCCTTCGCTGCGCTTGATTTCAAACTGGTCATAGAAAGCTCGGTATCTCTCGCTTCGTTTGCATGAACCTTGATGGCATTCAGTTGAAAGTTCCCTCACCCAATATGCGGGTATATTCGCGCTCCGGCATAGATGAGGACCCTTTCCGGGAGCAACTTAAAGACTTTTTTGGCCCAGGCCATGCGCCAATCCTGTTCGGAGGCGATCGGATGCTTACCGGGGAATATTTTATGTGTAAATTCGGTGCGTGCGGCGCCAAATTTCTCTTTGAATCGGATGAGACCAGAATTGTGGATCTCGGAGCGCCCAAGGTCAAATTCCTGAGCCCCAGAATGACATGCTTGTTCCATCGCTTTCCACAGAAGAAAAGGCATGGCCCCAAAATTGTGGTAGCGATTATCCGTACATCCATACTTGTAGACGGCTGTTTCCTTGAAACGCAGCGTCAGAATCGCCGCAATTGGCAGGCCGTCTTTTAGGGCAATCCGAATTTTCGCATTCTCAACTAAGCAATTGAGGATATTTCGAAACCAAGAATAAGGTGGAGGTGGAAGGCCTTTGCGACGCCTGGTCGTGGTGTGCAATGCAAAGAACAGCTGCAAGTGGCGCTCGCTGCGCCCGACGTCCTCTTGGATCCCACTGCGCTCCGCCTTGTGAATCTTCCTCTGAATGGAATCGCGGTGAAACCGCGAATAGACCTTGTCGAGTCCGGCCCGCAGGTCCACCCGATGCAGAGCATAAGCCTGACCATCATGAAAGGCTGCCCAGGAGGGGTCTTGAGTTACGGCGGTGGGCGCGCGAAATTCGATCCGCTTCCATAGACCAGCCTGCTGGCCCCTTCGCAGTTCCCTCAGCAGTTCAGAGAGATCTGCGTCATTGGCCATAAGCGGGTCAACGTGATCCGAAAATGGGAGCGATACCAGCCGAGGACGCACCAGCCAACTTTTTACGATGGAGAACGCTGCACCATTATCGAGCGGCCGGTCAGGAGGAGTAGTAGTGAATACGACAGGGACATAGTCATACGTGCGAAGAATAGCCTCTAGCCAACCCGGGGAGTGAAATACCGAGGCACGTGGGTCGCTCTGCAGAAATTCTTGCCATCGGGGGTCCGAAATAGGGTCTAGTGTATAGATCAATTGACAACCCGCCCCCTCATAAGGATTCCCCTCGCCAGGCTAGCCTGGACCGACATTCTAAAATCCCATGAGACACTCTCTGCGCCAAGCGGAAACTCAGCAAGGTGGGCGAGATAGAAAACTCAAGCTGGGCTCAAGGACGCTTAAGCCCGGTCAAACCATGCCCTCTTGATTTCGCACAGGTCAGGCAGTTCGACTCCAAAACGTACATCGAACGATGAGAAAGGCCATGTTAAAAGGCCTCCGAAACCCATAGAGCGCTAAGTCTATTATTATTAATGACTTAAAAAAAGTGGAAAAATTTTGCCCATTGCCAACTCTGCTCTCGGAAGGGAATTGCAAATATAAGGCACCGGATTTCTCATGCGTGGCCACCCTATTGGAACGTCAGATCACAGCAACCAAAATTTAATCTGCCCAATAATTTAACATGTTTGTTATCTATAGCTTACAGGAATACATTTATTCTTCAAGCTGGCCCAAGGATGGTCTCATCTGGCAGACGAATTGCGATTAGGGTGATGTAGTCGGTAGCACCTCTGGGAGAAAAATGGCGGTAGCCTGCGCCGCCCTAGCTTAAGCACCTCCCGGAACAAAGGTGGAAGCCAAAAGTGAGCCTTTTCAGCCTCAAACAGAGCGTAGCCGAGCCAGGATTTAATTGGTACGCGCTTTATGTCCACGCTCGCAAGGAGTCCTTCGTAGCTTCGCAACTCCAAGGGAATGGGCTCGAGTGCTTCCTGCCCACCTATAAGAGCGTGCGCAAGTGGTCCGATAGGGTCAAGGAAGTCGATCAGCCACTCTTCCCGAGCTATCTTTTTTGCCGATTTGACTACCAGGATCGCCGGGCAGTTGTAATGACCTCCGGGGTACTTCAAATCGTCGGTAACGGCCGGACCGCTCTTCCGGTCGCAGATGATGAGATTTCCGCGATTCAAAAGGCTATCACATCGGGAACGTCCCATCAGCCCTGGCCTTATATCGAAGTGGGTGAGCGAGTTCGCGTTGCGCGCGGCACTCTCAGTGGCCTCGAAGGCATTCTGATTAATCTCAAAGGGAATCATCGGGTTGTTTTATCCGTAAGTCTGTTGCAACGGTCAGTAGCGTTGGAAGTTGATTTGGCGTGGCTCGTGCCGGCAGGCGAGCAGCGCCGGGTGGTTCACAGCGGTGGAGTTCTGCAGACGTCCCCTGTATCAAGCTTGATCCGCTGAGAGAGTGCAGGCAAGGATTATGATGCCCCTGGAAACCCCATCGAAGAACAGCCAAAGCCACCCAAAGTTGGGTGCTCATGCACACGTTTCCATTCACGACCAGGGCAACGCGCCCCAACGGACATTGTTGAGCGAAGATGCCTTTATATCCATGCTGTACCTGGAACGGAGGCGTGCCGAGCGCGCCCAAAAGAGATTCGTGCTGGTTTTAATTGATGTCAAGAAGGCCAACGGCGTAAATCACAAGGATCGCGAGCTGTCCGCGCTGGTTGCCGCGCTGTCGGAAGCAACCCGAGAAACAGACATCATCGGATGGTATCTGGAAAACAGCCTGTTCGGTGTAATCGGCACGGAACTCGGAAACGCTTCCAATCAGGTCGTGCAGGAAAGATTTCTTTCGAAGATCCGTAAAGCCTTTGAGGCTACGCTGGGTCGTGAGAAAAGCGCCGGCATTTCGCTCTCTTTCCACTTCTTCCCGGAGGAATATCGGGAGGAAGGTGGCGATCATTCCGCAAATTTCACGCTATACCCCGAACTTCAAAAGAAACAAAACACCCAACGCGGGGCCTTGGCGTTAAAGCGGATAATCGACATCCTGGGCAGTGCGGCAGCCCTGCTGGTTTTCGCGCCGATCCTTGCAGCCATTGCAGTGATCATCAAGTTCACTTCGAAAGGGCCCGTGCTCTTCAAGCAAGAACGTCTGGGCCAGTACGGGAAGCCGTTCACAGTACTGAAATTTCGTTCCATGCGGACGGATTGCGATACGCGGATTCACCAGGAGTATGTGAGCCAATTCATTGCCGGCAAAGTCGAGGGAAAGTCCGAGGAAGTGTCCGGCACGGCGCCAGTTTTCAAGATTCAAAAGGATCCCCGCATAACGCCAATCGGGCAATTCATTCGTAAGACCAGCTTGGATGAATTCCCGCAATTCTGGAACGTTCTCTTCGGCGACATGTCCTTGGTCGGTCCGCGTCCCCCCATCGCCTATGAGTTCCGCGCCTACGATGTGTGGCATCGCCGCCGGGTGCTTGAAATCAAGCCGGGCATCACTGGACTCTGGCAGGTGGAGGGACGGAGCCGCACGCGGTTCGACGATATGGTTCGTCTTGATCTCCGTTATGCGCGTTCCTGGTCCATCTGGCTGGACCTCAGGATTCTTCTGCAGACTCCCGCTGCCGTCATCCTCGGCGACGGGGCACATTGAGTCTTTTTCACTTTCTTTGAAAATTCATTCATCGGTTGAGCTAATTCACTGTTTGTTAGGCTATCCTGAACGCAATTCCGCCTGCTCCAAGTATCGCCGTGGAACTGAACGATCAACCCGCTGGCCGGCCCGCTTCCGCGTTGTGTTAATACCTCGCTCTGAGCCGTCCTGAACACAGGCCAAACTGGAAGGAGTGCCATGATTCGTATCGGTGTAATTGGTTACGGCTACTGGGGACCCAATATCGTGCGGAACTTTCACGCCCACGATGGTTCCGAAGTTACTCTGGTCTGCGACAAGAATCCCAAATGCCAAGAGCGGCTGCACAAAGCCCACCCCGGCATAGGCTTCACGACCGATGAGAATGAAATACTAAAATCGCCAGGCATTGATGTGGTTGCCGTCGTCACTCCGGTCTGGACCCATTTTGAGCTGGCCAAGCGAGCTCTCGAGAATGGCAAGCACATTTTTGTGGAGAAACCTTTTACCTGCAGCGCAGTCCAAGCGGAAGAACTGATCGAACTTGCTGACCGCAAGAATCTGAAAATCATGATCGACCACACGTTCCTTTTTACGGGAGCGGTGCGGAAGATCAAGGACCTTGTCGACAGGAAAGAGCTCGGCGAGCTGTATTACTACGATTCCCTGCGCGTGAATCTGGGCCTGTTCCAGCATGACGTCAACGTAATCTGGGATCTTGCGCCTCACGATCTCTCGATCATGGACCATGTTATCGCGGAGAAGCCGGAGGCCGTTGTAGCAACTGGCGAAAGACATTTGAACGGCGTCGAGGATGTGGCGTTTATCACCGTCTACTTCCCGAAACGAATTATTGCCCACGTAAACGTGAACTGGCTCTCGCCGGTAAAGGTGCGCACGACACTTATCGGCGGCGAAAAGAAGATGCTGGTATGGAATGACCTGGAGGCGGATGAGAAGATCAGAATTTACGACAAAGGCGTGAGTATGTCCGCGAATCCCAGCAATTTGCACCAGTTGCTGGTGAGTTACCGCTCTGGTGACATGTGGGCCCCTCAGGTCGAACAAGTGGAAGCGCTGCGCGCCGAAACCGGATATTTTCTAAAGTGCATTGGGGAGAACTCCACTCCGTTCAATGACGGAATCGCCGGATTGCGGGTTGTGCGCATCCTGGAAGCCGCTGATCGATCCGTTCGCAATCGTGGGGAGGCTATTACCCTGTGAACGAGTTCAATTCCATCGCACCCTCTGTCAAATTGGGCAAGGACGTCAAGCTCTCTAAATTCATCAATATGTATGGCTGTGAAGTCGGCGACGAAACAAAGGTTGGCGCCTTTGTCGAAATCCAGAAGAACGCCAAAGTCGGCATGCGTTGCAAGATTTCAAGTCATACTTTCATCTGTGAAGGCGTGGAAATCGAGGATAACGTCTTCGTAGGACACAGCGTAACATTTATCAACGATACTTATCCTCGCTCCACCACGGTTGACGGTGTGTTGCAGACCGAAGCCGACTGGAAAGTTGAAATTACTAGAGTGTGCAAGGGCGCTTCGATCGGGTCGGGTTCGACCATTCTCAGCAACGTCACGATTGGAGAAAATGCCATCGTGGGTGCTGGGAGTGTCGTCACCAAAGATGTTCCCCCGAATTCGATCGTGGCCGGGAATCCGGCAAAAGTTTTGCGTTTCATTGAACAGGAGAAAAAGTAGAACATGTCGAATCCTACAAAAGTTCCGTTTCTGGACCTGGTTACGCCTCACAAGGAGTTACGCGAAGAACTCCTGGCCGTCGTGAATAAGGCCTTCGACACGGCGGGCTTCATCGGCGGGCCGATGGTCGAAGCATTCGAGCAGGAATTTGCCGCCTTCAGCCACACGAAATATTGCGTCGGCGTGAATAGCGGCACGGACGCCCTGCGTTTCGCGTTCATGGCAGCGAGAGTAGGCCCAGGGAACATCGTTATCACCGTTCCGAACACGTTCATCGCCACCACGGAAGCCATCTCGCAAGCCGGCGCCACCATTGCCTTCGTCGACATCAACGAGCAGAGTTTCACGATGGACCCTGTGAAACTCCGGGAATACCTGGAGACCAGGTGCGATTTCGATGCCAGCGCTAAGAAGCTGATTGAACGAAAATCAGGAAAGCGCGTAGCCGCTGTCGTCCCCGTGCATCTCTACGGCCAGACTGCAGACATGGACCCCATCCTGGAACTCGCCGAGAAGTTCAATCTGATCGTCGTGGAAGACGCTTGCCAGGCGCATGGTGCGGAATATTATTCCCAGAAAGATAAGATTTGGAAACGCGCGGGATCGATGGGCCTTGCGTCGGCTTTCAGCTTCTATCCCGGCAAAAACCTGGGAGCATGTGGAGAAGGTGGCGCGATCACCACAAACGATGCGGCTCTAGCCCAGCGCATGAAAATGATCCGCGATCATGGCCAAGCCAAGAAGTATTACCACGACATCGAAGGCTACAATGGCCGGCTAGACTCCATTCAAGCGGGCTGGCTCTCGGTGAAACTCCGCCATCTGGAAAAGTGGAACGAGTCCCGGCGTGCCCTTGCCCACCGGTATCACGAACTCTTGAACGAAGTGAAGGACTCCATCAGCTTGCCCGTCGAAATGTTGTGGACAAAGGGCGTCTATCACCTCTATGTCGCCCGTGTTCAAGACCGCGAATCGTTCCAGGTTCATCTCGCTGAAGCAGGCATTGGCACCGGCATTCATTACCCCATCCCACTTCACCTGCAGAAAGCTTATCAATCGCTAGGCTATCAGAACGGCGACTTCCCCGTCACCGAGCGCGTTGCAGCTGAAATCGTTTCCTTACCGATGTATCCGCAGCTAACGCGTGCCCAGCAAGACCTGGCGGTAAACAAAGTCCGCGAAATTCTGGCTGCTAAAGTCGGAACTCTCCGGTAAAACAGGTCTGACTTGAATCACACGGCCTTCCCTATCGCTCCCATTTCTAAATGATTTCCATCAAACCTCACCGTCCCTGTGGCTCACCGACCATCACGGCCAGGAACTTTCCTCGCCGTTGATTTCTGATCCACTCCAACAATAGAAATCGAATGCCGCGCCTCGACCGCCTACTTACTCTCTATCTCTGTTCGCCTATAACGCGATTTTTTGCGGGGATAGGTGTGAACCGCCTGCCCATACTTGCCTACCACAGCATTTCAGAGAATCTCTTCGGACATTCGCATCCTTACTATCAGATCAATACATCTCCAACGGTTTTTGCCGACCAGATGCACTGGCTCCGCAATAAGGGTTACCACACGCTGGACCTGCCCGAGGCGTTGGCTGGGCTGGCGTCCGGTAAAGATTTCTCGAAATCCGTCGTGCTCACTTTCGACGACGGCTACCGGGATTTCTACACCGAAGCCATGGACATCCTCAAGCAATGCGGTTTCAAGGCAACGATCTTTCTGGCCACCGATAGGATCAGACAGAGTCCGGCGTGCATTGAAGGGGCGCAGTACCTCACTTGGAGCGAGGTACGGGAACTGCATGCCGAGGGAATTCAATTCGGCTCACATACCGTGACGCATCCGGATCTTCGTTCCCTTGAACCCAGTCTGCTCGAGTATGAGTTGGGGGAATCCAAGGAAATAATCGAGCAGAATATTGGTGCCTCTGTGGATTCGTTTGCGTACCCCTTCAGTTTTCCGGAGGAGGATGTGAACTTCAGTCGCTACCTGGAAGATCTCCTGAAAAACTTGGGTTTTGAATACGGGGTTTCCACTATCCTTGGACGCGCCCGTAAGAACAGCAACAGGTATTTTCTGCCGAGACTTCCCATGAACACCAGGGACGACAGAATGCTTCTGCAGGCAAAAGTTGAGGGCGGCTATGATTGGTTGCACTGGCCCCAACTCCTGAAGAAATATATTTTCCACAACAACACCCTCCTGCAACAGTCATCGGCTCAAATAAAGAGAACGGTTTGATTCTTGGGATCTACCTCTGAAATTGATGGGTGGCTTTTCATCGCGATTCCCCGGAACGATTGAGGCGAAGGGCACCGACAATGAAGGTCTGTGACAGGGAAGTTCTTGTTCAAGGGCGACTTTGCCTGCTGACACACGTCGACGCGGATGGGAGCTGTACGACAACATGATGCGGACTGCTGATACTTCGGTCGAAATCAGGGTCAAGGGGCGGTGGGTTAAGGTTCCCGCCTTAGTGGTCGATGGCAATGAGCTCATCGCCGCAGGTAGATGGCTGC
Organism: uncultured Acidobacteriota bacterium; assembly: GCA_963781995.1. Lineage (GTDB taxonomy): Bacteria > Acidobacteriota > Terriglobia > Acidiferrales > UBA7541 > Acidiferrum. The sequence goes on from CAWAHR010000002.1 coordinate 1,853,882, forward strand.
GGACAGCAAGAGTCCGTGGCGAAGAAATGATGGAGAATGAGCTTGAAAATCCCGAATTGTACATCGAGAAGCTAAGAGCCGACGGAAATCGCTTGCTGAAGGCTGACATTTTCACGTTCACGCAAAAAATTCCGGCCATGCGTCCGAAGCATCCTTATCATATGGAATGGGAGAGCATTGCTGCTATCCACCTAACTAGTTTTCGGGAGTGGTGGGAAAACCTCCCGCAGGAAACTCGCAAAAATGTACGGCGTTCCCAGAAACGCGGCGTGACCGTAACAATCAAGGAGTTGGATGATGACCTTATTCAGGGAATCAGGGGAGTGAACGACGATTCGCCTCTGCGGCAAGGAATGCCTAACGCCTACTATGGCAAGAGTTCCGCAGAGACCAGGAAGTTATATGGTGAATTCGTCGGGCGTTGTGATTTCATCTGCGCTTATTTTGGCGACGAGCTGATTGGCTTTCTACATCTAGTATACAGAGGAGAGGTCGCGTCGATCTTGAATCTGACGACGAAACCAGGTCACTTCGACAAGAGGCCAGCCAACGCACTGGTTGCAAAAGCTGCGGAAGTCTGCAAGGCGAGGGGGGGTTCTTACATCACATATGGCCAATATAATTACGGAAACAAGCGAGATAATCCCTTAAGAGAATTCAAAATCCGCAACGGATTTCAGGAGATTTTGGTTCCCAGATACTTCGTGCCATTGACGTGGTGGGGAAAGCTCTGCATGAAAGCAAAGTTCCACAGAGGGCTCGTCGGTATTCTTCCGCATTCTGTGATTACAGTGGGGGTAGGTGCACGCGCCCTATGGTACAATTTTGTTGCGTCAATACGCCGGTGTAGCTCAACGATAGAGCGGCCGAACAGTAATCGGCAGATGGAGCGTTAAATTCCTCCCGCCGGCTCCATCTTATAGTCCTTTAAGAACTTATCTCCAGAATTATCACCTCGTTATTTTTGATTATGTCGCTAAGTCAAAGGAATCACTCATGCCAGGTCTAGTTGGTTTGATTACCAAATTGCCTAGAGAACAGGCCGAGCGCCAACTTTTGCAGATGCTGGAGACTCTTCGACACGAGGCTTTCTATGTGAGCGGTACCTGGATTGACGACCTTAACGGTGTTTATGCCGGCTGGGTAGCACGGGAGGGCTCGTTTGCAGCCAAAATGCCTCTGCATAATGAGCGCGGGGACGCCACTTTAGCATTTTCAGGCGAAGATTTCCCCGAACCGGGAAAGATTCAAGCGCTTCGTGCGGCAGGGCATGCAGTCGAGCCAGATGGGCCGTCTTATCTGGTTCACCGCTACGAAGACGAGCCTGACTTCCCGAAACAATTGAATGGGCGGTTTCATGGTCTACTGGCCGACCGTGCGCGTGGCACGGCAATGCTCTTTAACGACCGGTACGGCCTGCAACGGCTTTATTTCCACGAAGCAAAGGATGCTTTTTACTTTGCCGCAGAGGCAAAAGCGATCTTAAGGGTGCGACCTGAGTTGCGTTCGCTAGATGCTCGCGGTCTTGGAGAGTTTATCACTTGCGGATGCGTCCTCGAAAACCGGACTCTGTTTTCAGGGATTCACGTTTTGCCCCCTGGATCTGCGTGGATTTTTCGGGACGGCTTGCTGAAGAAAAAGGAAAGCTATTTTGATCCACGAGAGTGGGAAGAGCAAGAACGACTCGGCGACAACGAATATTATGAAAGTCTGCGAGAGTTCTTTGCCCTCAACCTTGCCCGCTACTTTAATGGTCAAGAGCGCGTGGGCGTATCGCTCACCGGTGGCGTGGACACACGCATTATCATGGCTTGGCGCAAGGCTCCGCCGAATACCCTGCCCTGCTACACCTTTGGGAGCATGTATCGCGACAACGAAGACGTGCAGTTGGCGCGACGCGTCGCAAAGATTTGCGGTCAATCGCACCAAGTTATCGTCACAGGCGATGAATTCCTCTCGCGGTTCCCACATTACGCAGAACGTTCGATTTATCTTTCAGATGCTTGCATTGACCTTAGTCGTTCGCCAGATCTTTTTGTCAACGAAAAGGCTCGGCAGATAGCCCCGGTACGTATTAGTGGAACCTATGGCAGTGAAATCATGATGCACGCGGTGATGTTCAAAGCAGAAATACCAATTGCTGGTCTATTTCAGAAAGACTTTTTACAAAATATTCATATGGCTAGTCAGACCTACGATACTATCCGCCGAGTCCATCCGACTACATTTGCTGCCTTCCGTCAGTCACCGTGGCATCACTATGGAATACTCGGGTTAGAGCAATCTCAAGTAACAGTGCGGTCACCGTATCTCGACAATGATCTCGTGAGAACGGTGTATAGAGCACCGGGTTCGCTCAGAATTAATGCGGAAAGCAGGTGGCGGCTCGTTCAGGAGGGTAATCCAGGCCTCGCGGAACTACGGACCGACCGCGGAATTGGCGGCCACCACAATGCGCTTACCCACATGTTCCTTGAGTTCTTGTTCAAGGCCGAATATGCGTACGACATGGGAATGCCGCAGTGGGTTGCGCAAATTGACCATCTGTTTCGTTGGTTTCACTTGGAGCGCATCTGGCTCGGGCGGCATAAGGTGTTCCATTTCCGAGTGTGGTACCGAGACCAATTGGCAAAATACGTTCGCGAAATTCTTTTTGATCCCCGATCGCTCGCACGACCGTATCTAGAGCCCAAAGCAGTTTGCACGTTGGTTGATGGTCACATCCGAGGAAATCGGAACCACACCACGGAAATACATTGGCTTCTCACGTTGGAACTCGCACACCGGCTGTTTGTGGATGCAAATTGATCTGTAACTGCCAAGAACGAAGCACTTTTGAAGGCTCCGAACTTGTAAATCTCAACCACAGACAGTGTTTTGGAATGATCTGAGTCAAACTCTTAACAAGGCGAATGGCGACACAAAACAATGCGACGTAGTCAAGTCGCTTCATTTGAATTCCAATGGTGCAAGAACATCAGAGTTCCTTCATAGCATCTCCCGATGATCCGATTTTGATCACGGGAGCCGCCGGATTTATAGGCTCTCGCGTAGTCAAAGATCTGCTTGACCGCGGATTTCGTAATCTCGTTTGTTTTGCTCGACCAACGAGCACACTTACCAGATTAGATGCGCTAATCGGCAATCGCCTGGCCGGAACCCACATGAAAGTGCTGAAAGGAAATCTTCTGTCGCGCCAAGATTGCGATGCCGCCGCTAAGGACGTTGCGCTGATTTACCACCTGGCAGCCGGTACCGGGGAAAAGTCCTACCCCGACGCTTACATGAATGCCGTGGTCGTCACTCGCAACCTTCTTGAGGCGAGCTTAAAGCACTCTCGTCTGCGACGTTTCGTGCTTGTTAGTTCTTTCTCCGTCTATTCGAACTGCGATAAGCCGCACGGGAGGCTTCTCACCGAATCTTCTCCGACCGAAGAGGCTCCTCATCTTCGCGGAGAAGCTTATTGCTTCGGGAAGGTCAAGCAGGAACAAATCGTGGCGGAATACGGCAAAAAGTTCGACATTCCCTATGTCTTTGTCAGGCCGGGTAGCGTTTATGGCGAAGGTGCTCCTGCAATTCCAGGTCGCATTGGCATCGACACATTTGGATTTTTCCTACATCTCGGTGGCTTCAACACTATACCTTTTACCTATGTCGAAAACTGTGCCGACGCTATCGTATTGGCCGGACTGGTCAAGGGAGTTGACGGCGAAATCTTCAATGTGGTCGATGACGATCTCCCATCCAGCGGGGCCTTCTTGCGGATGTATAAGAAGAACGTGAGAAATTTCAAATCCGCGTATGTGCCACATGCCCTGAGCTACGCGTTTTGCTATCTCTGGGAGAAGTACTCCGAATGGTCTCAGGGGCAATTGCCTCCAGTTTTCAATCGAAAGCGGTGGCACTCCTACTGGAAGAGAACTCGATACAGTAACCAGAAGCTGAAAGAGAGACTCGGCTGGATGCCGAACGTTTCCACTGCAGCCGGATTACACCGCTACTTCCAGAGTGCGCGCGGCCGAAACCATGCTTAAGGTCGCAATCATAGGCTGCGGGAAGATCGCTGATTTGCACGCATCGGCGATTCAAGCGCTCAAAGGGTGCGAAATCGTTGGCGTGTTCGACCGCGAACCGCTCATGGCCAAGCAGCTTTCTGAGCGCTTTCCGATTAAGCGGTGCTTTACCGATTTGAATGAACTTCTGGGCGACACGAGGCCAGACGTCGTGCACATTACCACTCCGGCAGAAGCTCACTACGAAATCGCCACGCTGTGCTTGGAAGCGGGATCTCACGTGTACGTTGAGAAGCCGTTTACCGTCCATGCGTGGCAGGCCCAGGACCTGCTCGGTCTGGCGGAAAAGAAGAATCTCAAACTAACGGTCGGCCACAACTGTCAGTTCACCCATGCCGCTCGGCGCATGCGGGAGCTCGTCAAGAGCGGATATTTGGGCGACGCGCCCGTGCACATGGAAAGCTGCTTCTGCTACAACCTCTCGGATCCTACCTATGCGAAGGCCCTTCTGGGGGATAAGAATCATTGGCTCAGGAAATTGCCGGGGAAGCTGCTGCAAAACATCATCAGCCACGGAATCGCTCGAATCGCTGAATTTTTCCCGAGTGACGATCCGCGTGTCCTGGCACACGGGTTTGTCAGCCCGCTCTTGAGGCAAATCGGCGAAAACGATATCTTTGATGAGCTGCGGGTAATCATCTCAGATGACGTGAGAGCAACGGCATATTTCACGTTTTCTACACAGATGAAGCCTTCGCTCCATGAGTTTCGAATCTATGGCCCGAAGAATGGCCTGATCCTCGATGACGATCACGATATCTTGATCCGGCTTCGGGGGGGAAACTTTAAAAGCTACGCCGAAAAGTTCATCCCGCCCATCGTCTTCGCCAAACAACACATCGGAAATCTGGGAACGAATCTCAAACTGTTTCTAAAACGGGACTTTCACCTGGATTCGGGCATGCGTTGTCTGATCGGCTCGTTCTACCGTTCGATCCGGGAGGATTCCCCCGTGCCGATTCCGTATCGCGAAATCCTGCTTACCGCCCGGATTATGGACGCGATTTTCGATCAGCTCGCAAACGGCAATTCTCAAGATAAATTGGCGCTTGAAGCGGGCGCGAAATCAGCTGAGTGAGTCGCCCGTTAAGCCGGTGCTTTCTGAACTGACCCTGAAATGAATTCTTCGCTTGCAACTCTGGTCTATGCCTGCGGGATCGCCGGGCTTTTCTACCTGGATCGAGAAAAGTCCGTCCGTGCGTCTAAGGCCCTGTGGCTGCCGGTGATCTACCTCTGGATCATCGGGTCGAGGCCCGTATCGGTCTGGCTGGGCATCGCCCCTGATTCTGGAGCGAATGTTCAGATGGAGGGCAGCCCGTTTGACCGGAATGTTTTCTTAGTGCTGCTGATTGCCGCCATTGGCGTACTCATTTACCGGGGTCCCCGGGCGTTCAGGTTCATCACGGCGAATTGGCTGATTCTTGCGTTCTACCTGTATTGCCTTATCAGCGTTATCTGGTCCGATTATCCGGACGTCGCTTTCAAGCGCTGGACCAAGGCGATTGGTGACGTCGCGATGATCCTCATCGTCATCACCGATGGCGAGCCTGTTGTTGCCCTCCGTCGCCTGTTTTCCCGCGTCGGCTTCATTTTGCTGCCCGCTTCCATGCTGCTGTTTAAATACTATCCGGCGCTTGGACGTCAATATTCCGAATGGACCGGAGAGGCGTCTATAACTGGCGTAACGCTTGACAAGAATTTGCTCGGATCAATTACGTTCTTGCTCTCGCTAGGCGCGACTTGGCGAGTTCTTGCGTTGCTTCGATCGGACAAATCCACACCTGATCGCCGCAGGCATCTGCTGGCGCAAGGGATCCTGCTGGGTTTAGGCATATACCTGTTGTCGATCGCGAATTCTGCTACTTCCCTAATGTGCTTTGTGTTGGGCGCTGGATTCCTGCTCGCAACGAACCTTCGGTATGTAAGGCGCCACGCTGCCGCAATCCACGTGCTTGTCCTGTCGCTGGCAATAGTCGCCGGCTCGGTCATGTTATTAGGGGGCGGTGCGGACGTAGCTCAAGCGCTGGGCCGGAATTCGACCCTTACCGGGAGAACCGACATCTGGGCGGCTGTGATCCCGTTGGCCCCCAACCCGTTGGTCGGAGCGGGCTTCGAAAGCTTCTGGCTCAGCCCGAAAGTGCATCAGGAACTGTGGGCACTGATGCCCGGTCTTCCGTTAAACGAGGCTCACAACGGGTATATCGAAATCTATCTCGAGCTTGGCTGGATTGGGCTCATCTTTCTTGCGGCCATCTTGCTGGACGGGTACCGCCGCTCCGTGAATGCCTATCGCCTCGAACCGGCTCTGGGCAGCCTGTTTATAGCCTATATCTTGACGACTGCGGTGTATGGAATCACCGAGGCCGGTTTCCGCATGGTAGGCGCAATCTGGATATTTCTTCTCCTCGCCGTCATCGGGGCGAGCATCGCTGCCGCTGGCGTCCCTCTCAGAGAACCTCAGCCAGTCAATGCCGCGACTGACCGCTCCAACGAACTGCGGGTCAAAAATGCGCTGAACATGGCCCCTCGCCGCATGAGCTATGGTTGTAAAAGCATCCGATAGTATCTCCAGGTTGAACGCCACACGCGCAGAGGCTCAATGATGAACGCTTTCAAACAGCGGGCTCAGGCATTCATGAGAGATGCTGGAATATATTATCGGCTGAGGTCGTCCGGTATCCTTGATTTCTATAAAAGCATCGCCGATCGAGGCTGGATCCTGGCCAGAGACAGGCAAACCGACTTCTACCGCCGGCTGCTTCCAGAGCTGCGTCCCGGGGACCTAATCTTCGACGTTGGCGCAAACGATGGTCTCGAAACAGATCTATTCTTGAGATTGGGGGCACGGGTTGTCGCCATCGATCCGGATGAGACGAACCAAGCGATCTTGCGCGAAAGGTTCTGGAGGCTTCGCCTTGCTCGAAAGCCAGTGGTGATCGTCGGCAAGGCATTGAGCGATGCAAACTCAGTTCAAACGATGTTCATCGACGGTCCCGGTTCCGCCGTGAACACGCTGAGTCAGAAATGGGCCGATACATTAAAGGAAAATAAGGCGCGCCACACCTGGGGACACTGCGGTCTGGATTTTGTTCGAAGCAGAACGGTCGAAACCACCACACTCGAAGATTTAATCGCCGAGTACGGACACCCGCTATTCATCAAGATCGACGTTGAGGGACACGAGCTAAACGTAATACGCGGTCTCCGGCAACCTGTTCCTTATCTTTCATTTGAAGTAAACCTCCCCGAGTTTCGCTCGGAAGGCCTGCGGTGTGTTGAGTTACTCAGTAGTCTCGCTTCGGTCGGTACATTCAACTATGCCGTTGATTGCGAGCGCGGATTGGAGCTGGAGTGGTGGCTCGGCCACAATGAATTTCGGCAAGTTCTCGAACAATGTACGGAAAGCTGCATCGAAATTTTCTGGAAAAGCCTGGGACATCAACATCGCCTCGTTGATGCTAATCCATCCAAAATAGCAATCTGAAAAAGGGAATGCGTAGATGACACCGATTAAATCGACGATCTGCATTGTGGAGGACCGGGCGGCCCACGAGCCGAGTGTGAAGGTTCTTTTATCAAGTCTTAATGCATACTGCCCCGGGAGGGAGATCAATCTCTTTTATCCTCCCGCGAACGAGGCTTTCCTCGCATGGATCCGGAAATATCCCCAGGTTCGTCTCCACACTATCCCGCTGGCGGAGGGCACTGGATGGAACGTGAAGCCGCTGGCGATCTTGCGGCTGCTCGAGCAGGGCTTTGATGAGGTCATCTGGATGGATTCGGATGTCATCGTCACGCGGGATATCACATCTGTCTTTTCTGGCGTTGATAGCCGAATCTTCATGATCAGTGACCAAGGCAGAGATCGTGATGCTGCAAATGCCGTTCGAGCACGCTTGTGGGGCTTCCCGGTCGGAAGAGTTCTGCCCTTTGAGCTGAACTCGGGTGTGCTGCGCGCCACCAAAGACCACTACACCCTAATTCAAAGATGGGGGGAGTTGGTTCAATCGAAGGAATACCAGGAGTCCCAGCAAATCCTTGGGTGGGGAAAAAGTCCCATTCACATGAGGGGTGACCAGGACGTATTGACTGCAGTTCTGGTTTCGCCTGAGTTTTCTCAGGTGCCTGTCCGCCTGATTCGGACGGGCCGGGACATTATCCTATTCGACGGTGTATTCGGCTATACGCTGGGAGCCAGGATAAAAAGCCTTCTGCGAGGGATCCCGCCTTTGATCCACATCCCAGGCTTCAAGCCTTGGCTCGCGAACATGTGGCGCCTAAAGCGCCCAATCCCCTTCAAGAGCTATATTGAGCGTGTGTACTTCGACGTCTCGCCCTATACCCTCACGGCCTTGCGATTCCGGGACGAATTGGAATGTGATACGAGTTGGATGGATCCGCATTACTCGCTAAGCCGAATATTGCGGATTGCCGGGTTGGGGTGTCGGCCCCTCGATGGCCTGCCCATTGCCGTCCTGGGTGACCTCGTGCGCTTCGCGAGGTTCATATTCAAGTCGCGGCGCGCTCAGCATGGATTTGTCACTGAACAGTCGCAGTAACGTCCGTCGGCGCCGCAACCGAACTTCCAGTGCTCCCGCCACCGCCAATCAGAGGATGCGGATAGGCGTAAGGCGTGTAGGATGCTGGACTGGTGCTCGTGGTGCTCCAAGTATTCGGAGCGATGCAAAAATCAAGCTGATTGTGGTCAGTCTCCCAGTAGGCCGTACCTTCAGTTCCTCCATTCGAGGAAGGGGTACAACTTGTGGGTCGAAGTGCCAGTGTCCCATGACCAATACCAGTTGTCCCTGTTGTGCCATCAAAAGGCAACGTGGAACTTGTCTGCGCTCCCTGGTTAAGGTTTTCCGCGTAGTAGTCTCGATCATAAATAACACGAAGAGTGTTTGAACAGATGCCACCAGTGGAGCTACAAAAACTAATACCGTGGTTTATCGAGTTCATCCACATGTACGTCGGTGATGGGGCTTCATTCGCCGCTACGGTCATTCCAGAGGGTGCATTGATGGATGAATTGAACAGGACTCCCGCTCCGCGTCCGCCCGCTTGGTCCAAGCAAACCTTGGCGCGGCGTATTTCTATAGAATCGCCTGCCGCCGGAGTCCAGTTACCAGGTCCTCCACCGCCAGTGAGCGTAAAAGTGTTGGACCCATTGCTAGTGATTTCCCAGCCATTTGATTGCGTGACGTCGTGCATTGAATACGGAGCACCAGATTGACTCAGTTGATTTGTAGTCCATCCCGGTGAGCCTGAAACCGTGATGATTCCTCCGGTGTAGGAAGCAATCGTGCCAGTCCAATAAACCGTTCCGTCATCAGTATCGTAAGGGCCGGAGCCATCGCAGGCCGTCCAGCCTCCCGTTTTTCCTTGTGCCCGGTAAGTCGAGAAATTCCATAGGGAATTTATTCCCGAGCCAACAACATTGGTAGTGTTTCCCCAGATCAGCCCGGTTCCACTTCTCATTCCAGCCATCTGCTGACAAAAGCTACCGCTAAGACAGGTGATCGTGTTCCCATAAAACTCCCACTCTCTTCCGCCGCGAGGACGACCACCGGATTCTGTCCCATGCCAGCCCATACAGGTCACGGTGTTATCTATCCCGCAACTATTGTAGCGATAGACGACGCGGGCGCCCCCGCGAGTCTGAAGTCCACCTCCGGCATCTCCTTCATTCTCGCAGCACCCTGAGTGCTCGAAACTGTTGTTCTCGAAAAACAGGAATTTGGCTGACCCGTAATACTCAGGCTGTGCCCATGAGCTGTCACCATAGAGGCCGTTCCCTGATGGGCAGGTTGCAGGAGCACACGGAAAACTTGCGTTGCTGTTTTCTATGAAGTCGAGCCCGTTGGTGGCGGTGCCGGTCACTGAGTTGTGGTCAATCACTCCAAACATGTCGCCAACGGCACCGATTCCGTAGGAAATGCCCGCGCTGGTGTGCCCAGCCCAAGAACTGGGATAGGTAAGGTTATCCATCCTGAGATTGGGGCAGGTAGAAGTCGAGCAGGTTCCCTGGATAGCAAAGCCTATTACCGCTCCGCCTCCATAGGGGATATTCATGCACGAAAGGCGCGTTAATGATGCAGTTGATTTAGGGGTCATCTTGAACATCGTCATCGTGCCGGAAAGGGTGATGTTTGTTCCGGTAGCGCAGGATGCGCTCGCTCCAGTCGTGCCGGCCGTAGAGTTCGGCGTGCCACTACCAATGATGCTGATACCAATTCCCGATGGAACCGTGATTCCCGAAGTCCAAGAACAGGTTCCCGATGGGATATTGATCGTGTCGCCGTTGACCGCCTTGTGGGTCGGCCCATTGATGACAGCGTTCACATCCGCTTCTTGGCAGGAAGCCGCAGTGACAGTCGACCCCGCGCTCTGCGCGCGGACCGTAGGACCGCACAAGGCTAGGAAAAGAAACAGGAAAATTGCCGGCGACCAGCTTGCTATTCTCAACACGTTTGGCCCAACCTTTCGTAACCACAGTACCATTGCAAGTCTATACTACGGTTTGAAAGAAACTGAAATCTACTGGCCCGAAGGACGGGGTAACGTTTAGCCCCGCGGAACAGTAGTTAAGTTGGCACACTTTCGGAGGGCGAGGGGCATGAGCCCTCGGAATAGCTTGGAACGGCAGTATCATTCTCGTCCAGGCAAATCGCGGACAGATCTTGCAGATTCGGAACTGATCCTGGACTGAAGGTGACAGTCATGAGCAAATTACGGATCTTACTGTTGGTACCCGGTGCTAATCCAGAACAAGTGAGCATGCCTTATGTCACTTATTCTCACGCAGCCGCGCTGGCTAAACTCCACGACGTCTCGCTGGTCATCGGATCGCCTACTGAGGATCAGGTGCGCCGCGCAAACGCGCCATTTCGATCCATCGAAGTGGTCCGTATGCCCACACTCGAGCGCATCTACGAGTGGATCGTGCGTCGGATCTTCAAATACAACCACGACACCCAGGTCCTCACCGCTGTCGGGTACCCTTTTTCTCTCGCCTTCGAATGGTACGCGTGGCGGCAATTGCGGGGTCGCATTTTCGCGGGGGAATTCGATGTCGTGCTGCGCCTCATGCCAATGACCCCGGTCTTGCCCAGTCTTTTCGCCTTCTTCTTGCGCAAGGGACCCATTCCTTTCGTGATAGGCCCGCTCAACGGCGGCTTACCCTGGCCACCAGGATTTAGTCAGCTTGAAAACCAAAAGGAGTGGATCGCTAATCTCCGCAGCGTGTATCGGCATTTGCCTTTCGCTCGCTCTACCTACCGCAACGCGGCCGCGATCATTGCCGCTTCGTCCCAGACCTATTCGGAGTTTGTCGAGTACAGCCCCAAGCTCTTCTTCGTTCCGGAGCCCGGCATCGCCCGCTCACTCTGTCCGGATGATTCCCGGAGCCCGGAGCCCGGCGCAAAACTTAAATTGATTTTCGTCGGGGGACTCGTACCTCGCAAGGCTTGTGACCTGGCATTGCGTGGGGCGGCTCCAATTCTTCGAAGCGACCTCGCACACTTTACGATTGTTGGCGACGGGAGGGACCGGAGCCGCCTTGAGGAGCTTGCGAGATCCCTTGGAGTCGAAAAGGCTGTTTCATTCCCCGGTTGGCTCCCCCACAGGGACGTCCTCGAGTCCCTGCGATCCGCGGATGTGTTCGTTTTCCCGTCCCTTCGCGACAATGGTGCCGGGGTAGTGTTTGAAGCCCTTGCTGGTGGCGCGGTCCCAGTGGTTGCCGACTTCGGAGGCCCCGGAGATATCGTTCATCCTGACGTAGGATTCAAAGTCCCTCTCACGAGCGAGGACGGTGTCGTCGCCGAAATCGAAAAGATTCTGACGGGGCTAGCCCATGATAGGGACAATCTGGAGCGGTTGCGGCGGCAGGGAATGGCCTACGTTAAGGAATCCCTAACTTGGGAAGCGAAGGCGCAAGCTACTAGTCGAGTCTTGCAGTGGGTGGTCGGGCGCGGGTCGAAACCGAATCTTCCGCCGCCGAAAATGCTTTGCGCGGAACATGCAGGCTAGACTTATTGAGGTTTGCTCGACCATCCAGCACGTCGGAGACGTTTTGATGCGAGCTGTGGTTTCTTTGAATTCTTGGGCTTTTTTGAAGGAAGTAGCCCCGCGGGGAAGGGAAAGGAATATGGCATGAATACTCTGCTCCGAAGGATTTTAACATCGAATAGCCTGTCGCGACGCCTGTACTACACAGCACGGCAAGCGTACCATACCCGCAGTGTTGCGAGACGTGCGGGGCGATATTTTCTGAACGCCGACGAGTTTAAGGGAGCCCTTAGTGGTGAATGGGGCATCGCCCTGGTCGATCTCCGAACGGCAGATGGGCTTACAATCAGACCCAACTACGGGGATGCGTACACCCTCGCTGAGATCTTTGTGAATAATTGTTACGCCCGTGACCTGAATCTCCCCCCCAAACCCGGTCGTTGTAGATGTCGGCGGCTTTAGGTATCCCTCACGAACGAAGCTGACTTGGTGCGGCAGATGGAGAAAATAATGGAGGATCTCGCCGGGAATCGCGAGCTCCTTAGCCGTTTGCGTCAAAATGGAATGTCTTACGCTCGGGAACGGTTAACCTGGGATGCCAAGGCTCGAACCATCACCCGGGTCATAGAATGGTCAATCGGCCGAGGTCCGAAACCGGATCTTCCACCTCCTAAGTTCATAAAGGGTGATGTCCACTCGTCGTCGCAGGTCCACACCACCTAGCGGTGGCCCGAGGTACTGGATAACCTGCTACCCCTAGTTTCAGTATCGACTGACGCTGATCGCATTAGCCCGTCCTTACAAGTACGAAGATCTCGGGGCCAGCTCGCGGCGCGCCACAACCGCTTGGAGCCAAGGGCTACGAAGGCAGGAGCAAATCAGATCGCCAGGGCGAGAACACTTCTTCACCTTGGCCCTTCATAACTACTCGGCGGCCTACTCATCGAACCCTGATTCTTGATCGAAACATATTCGAGTAGAATTTAAGCCAAGCTACACTTGGGTTGCTGCATTTTGGCCCGGTGGAAAATAGAAAGAGTGTTTCTATGAAGCCGCTCGTCTCCATATTGATTCCGGCATTCAACGCCGAGCGCTGGATCTCCGAATCCATCCAGTCGGCGATTTCGCAAACTTGGGCGCGCAAGGAGATCATCGTAGTGGACGATGGCTCCACCGACCGCACGGCGGAAGTGGCTCGCCGACTCGCATCCAAGAATGTAAAGGTGGTTTCGACGGAGAATTGCGGCCTTTCAGGGGCGGTGAACAACGCGTTCAAACACTGTCAGGGAGACTACATCCAGGAGCTCGATGCTGACGATATGCTTTCGCCGGACAAAATCGAGAGGCAGCTCATCGCTCTGCAGGAGACTGGCAACAAACGGTTGCTTGCGTCCTCGCCATGGGCCAGTTTTTATTTCCGGACCAGCAACGCCAAATTCGTCCGAAATCCGTTGTGCGAGGATCTCGCGCCCGTGGAGTGGCTTTTGAGGAAGATGGGGCAGAACCTCCACATGCAAAATGCGACCTGGCTAGTGAGCCGGGAGATTGCCGAGACAGCAGGACCTTGGGACGAAACTCTTCAGTACGATCAGGATGGCGAATATTTTTGCCGTGTGCTCCTTGCGTCTCAGGGCACGGTTTTCGTTCCCGAAGGGAGAGTTTTCTACAGAGCCACCGGCTGGAACCGCATAAGCGTCATTGGCAACTCGAATGTGAAGAGGAACTCCCTCCTTCGTTCCATGCGATTGCATATCCAGCATCTCCGTTCACTGGAAGAGAGCGAACGAGTGCGAAAGGCTTGCCTAGTCTATCTTCAAAACTGGTTCGGGGCCTTCTACCCTGATCGCGCGGACCTAGTTGCAGAGGTTGAGAGTATGGCCGCGCAACTCGGTGGTCGCCTGCGACCGCCACAATTACACTGGAAATATGCTTGGATGAAACCTCTTGTGGGCTATAAAGCCGCCGAGCGTGTGCAGATGATGCTTCCCCAGATTAAGGCCTCGGCTATAGGGTACTGGGACAAAGTTATGTACAGTCTGGAGGCTCGCCAAAAATGCGCTAACGTAGCAACGCCAACCTCCTTGGGCACTGGGCATGAAGACTAGAGCTGTAGGAGTTGGCAACATGGCAATTGCAGGGCAGATAGTTAGAATCGAGCCTATCTGGGACGATCACCCGGAAAGTTGCGAAGGCCGCTCGAAGCCTGGCGAAGGTCGTGTCAACCACCACTGCCCTATTGCTCGAAGCAGGCGGTCAACTGCTCATTGCTGGGGACGGAGGGTCGGCAGCTGCTGGACAACACATCGCCGCGGAACTAACTGCACGATTTCTGTGCCGTCGGCAACCCGCAACGCGCGCTTGCTCTATACGATGGGACACGCACTCTGCGAGCTTTTGGGGAGAAGCTGACCTTCATATGAACCGAGATTTTGAGGGTTCTGCGACGACCGTGGAACTTCGGGAACCGACCGGAATGCCCAGTTCAATAGCATCGAGTTGTGCGGACGAGATCCGCGTCTCCCTGCTAACAGCAGGAAGGGATAAACCCTATGCTTTCGGTTTGGCTACGGCACTGGCTTCGAAAGGAGTAATCCTCGATATTATCGGCGGCGATGAATTGGATTCCGAAGAACTCCGCAGCAGGCCCGGCCTGAGCTTTCTGAACCTCCGGGGCGACGCGCGGCCGGACGCCAGCTTGCTGGAAAAGATATCCAGAGTCCTGAATTATTACCTTAAGTTGATTCGCTATGCGGCAACCGCCCAACCGCCCATATTCCATATCCTCTGGAATAACAAATTGGAGATGCTGGATCGCACCTTGCTCATGCTTTATTACAGAGCTCTGGGCAAGAAGACGATCTTCACGGCCCACAACGTAAATGCGGGGAAGCGGGATTCGAATGATACGTTGCTGAATCGCCTCACGCTTCGTGTTCAATATCGGCTGGCACATCAGATCTTCGTCCACACCACAAAAATGAAGGAAGAGCTGATGGAAGAGTTTGGCGTGGCGGCAGACCGGATTACGGTGATTCCATTCGGAATCAATAACGCGGTCCCTGTTACGAACCTCTCCCGCAGCGAGGCGAGAAAGAGGTTGGGCATCCCCGCTGATACCAAGACCCTGCTGTTTTTCGGCAACATTACGCCATACAAGGGACTCGAGTACCTGCTGGCAGCGTTTCAGCGCCTTCGCAGTCAGGGTGAGGACCTTCGTCTGATTATTGCTGGGGCACCCAAAAACTGCCCAACGTATTGGAGCGAAATGCAGGAAATGGCGAGCGATGGCGTGCAGGAAGGCACAATACTCCTCAGGCCCGAATTCATACCGGACGAAGACACGGAAGTTTATTTCAAAGCCGCTGACGTTCTGGTCTTGCCCTATACTCATGTCTATCAGAGTGGCGTCTTGTTTTTGGGGTACAGCTTTGGTCTTCCGGTTCTCGCAGCAGATGTAGGTTCCCTCAAAGAAGATATCGTAGAGAATGAAACTGGCTTTCTATTCGAGCCTAAGGACTCCGGGGACC
Source organism: uncultured Acidobacteriota bacterium (assembly GCA_963781995.1). Taxonomy (GTDB): domain Bacteria; phylum Acidobacteriota; class Terriglobia; order Acidiferrales; family UBA7541; genus Acidiferrum. The sequence goes on from CAWAHR010000002.1 coordinate 1,869,489, forward strand.
TGGCAAGAACGATTGAGCGGTATTTCGATAGTGATCTTTATAGAGAGTTAGCCGCTCGAAGCTCGCGGATTCGCGGGTTCGCGAGGGAGCGGTATTCCTGGGAAGATGTTGGGAAGCTGACAACCCACGTATATTCAAACTTGCTAGGACCAGCGTCACGTCAATAGTTCCAGACTTGTCAGCGCTCGAAAGTGCCCCAAAACATCAAGATAAGTTAATGACCGCGTACGGCCCTGGATTCATCGGGCTGCATGTGGTTAACTCGGAGTCCAAAACTCACTGTGTCGACACCAGACAGATACACTGACGCTCTTAGCACTGAGCATCTGAAGGCGGATCTAAAAGGGCATTCCGTTCGTGGCGGCGTATTGACGCTCACATCCCAAGGAACGCAATTCGTCGTCTCGATGGCCATGACTATAGCATTGGCCCGCCTGCTCACCCCTATCGACTTCGGACTAGTGGCAATGGTAACGGCCATTACGGGAGTTGGACAGGCTTTTGCCGATTTGGGGCTTTCAGAGGCGACGATTCAGCACCCCGACATCACTCACGATCAAGTGAGCGCTTTATTTTGGATCAATCTGGCGATTGGATTGGGGCTCACGCTATTCACGGCGGCTCTCGCTCCTCTATTGGCATGGTTCTATCATGAGCGCAGATTGATTGCCATAACGCTCGTGAGTTCCCCCATATTTGTTCTTGGTGGCCTGCGGGTTCAGTCGGACGCACTGCTAAAGCGTCAAATGCGATTCAGATCTCTCGCCACACGCGACATTGTTGGCTGTGTTCTCGGCGTGCTAATTTCTATCGGGATGGCGCTGTTTGGGGCCGGATTTTGGGCGATTGTTGCTTATCCGATCGCAACAAATTTGAGTGCCACGGCATTTTCGTGGTTCATGGTGACTTGGAGACCGCATCTGCCCCAACGCGGCGCCAAAATCCGTTCGCTAGTAACCTTTGGCGGCGGTGTTGCGGCGTCTTACCTGATCGATAGCCTGAAAAACAACTTCTCCAACATTGTAATCGGCTGGTATTGGGGGGCAGCGCCCCTGGGGATGTTTACGAGGGCGTATAGTCTTCTGATGCGGCCTCTGAGCCAACTTATAGGCCCAGCCCAGGGAGTCGCTGTTCCCGCTTTCAGCAGACTCCACAATGATCCGGAGCGTTTTGCGTGGTACTACCTACGTGTTGTTAGTCTGATTATGTGGTTCGGTGCTCCTATTTTCGGATTCCTCTTTGTTGGAGCTAGACCGGTGATCGTTTTGCTGTTAGGGCATAAATGGATCGAAGCCGTGCGCGTCTTCCAGATTCTCACTGTTTCTGCTCCGGCATTACTGCTTTGGCAGACAACTGGCTGGGTTTTAGTGAGCCGAGGACAATCAGGTCGTCTGCTCAGACTAACGCTTATTTTGTCTATTGTTGTCATTGCCAGCTTTTTTGTCGGATTGCCTTTCGGTATCGACGGCGTCGCCCTTTGCTACTCGGTGACTCTGCTGATCGCTCTTCCTTGGGTCTCAAGATATACATTTCAAGATACAAATCTGACGTTACATCGACTGGGGCGTGCGCTCCTCTATCCGATGTTGGTATCGTTGGTCGCCGTTCTTTTTGCAGAGGCATCTCTACTCATCGTGGCCCCGCAACGTGAAGTCTCGGCACTGCTGACAGTGATACTGTCTTTTGCTGGGATATACTCTCTGTCTGCGTTCATACCGGCAGTTAGGGAGGAGGTATTGTCATTTCGGAATTTAGTGAGTGCTTTTGGGTGGCCTAAGCGAAACATCGAGGCTCCTTCCCTGTAACCTTTGGTGGCATTTCGGTTTGCTGCGGGCAAGATCATTTGATGGAATGAAGCCCTCTGACCGATAGGTCGGAACCGATGGCGGTAGTCAAAGCTGTGAATTCTACACTGGACGATCAATTTTCCGGAGCCAATCTATGATCATTACGCGTACCCCCCTCCGCATTTCCTTTTTCGGCGGTGGAACGGACTATCCTGTGTGGTCTCGTGAAAACGGAGGAGCGGTCTTATCTACGGCCATTGATAAATATTGTTACATCACATGCCGCTGGATGCCCCCTTTCTTCGATTATCGAAGCCGCGTGTCCTACTCAAAAGTTGAAAATGTCACCGAGAATACGTCGATTGAACACCCTTCGGTGCGCGGCTGCCTGCAGTTTATGAACATTCTCGAAGGCATTGAAATTCATCACGTCGCTGATTTGCCAGCGCGCACGGGTCTGGGAACAAGCTCCGCGTTCACCGTCGGTCTCCTCCTGGGTTTATATGCGCTTCAGGATCGTATGCGCGACAAGCATACTTTGGCTCAGGATGCGATCTATGTTGAACAAGCGGTGCTCCGAGAAGCTGTTGGAGCGCAGGACCAGGTGATTGCCGCTTACGGGGGCATGAATCGCATCAACTTTCATCGCGATGATTCCTTCGATGTGCAACCTTTGTTGGCTCCTCGCGGGAGGATCGCCGAGCTTCAAGACCACATGGTGTTGTTCTTTACGGGATTTGCTCGTACGGCATCCGAGGTTGCACAGGTCCAAATCAAGGAAACTCCGAACCGGCAAGCGGAACTCTCCACCATGTATCAGATGGTCTCCGAGGCTGAAGCCATCCTTACCGACTCGAAGCGGCCGATTGGCGAGTTTGGCAAACTGCTGCACGAGAGCTGGAAACTCAAGAAATCTCTGACCAGCAAAATCTCAAATCCGCATATCGACGAGATCTACGAGGCTGGCCGGGAAGCCGGAGCCACCGGGGGCAAGCTTCTCGGAGCCGGTGGGGGAGGGTTCATGCTGTTCTTTGTCCCTCCTCAGCAGCGCAAGGCCTTGATTGCACGTCTGCATAATCTGCTATGCGTCCCAATCACGTTCCCTGCGCGGGGAAGCCATGTTGTCGTCTATGAGCCGGAAAAAGCTTATAAAGAACCCGAGGGAGTGCTCGTTTAGCTTATGCTGCAAATCCCCGATGTAGTGATTTTGGCGGGTGGGGCGGGCCTCCGACTGAAGTCGGTTACGGGCGATGTCCCAAAACCCATGGCAAGGATCGGCAATCGTCCTTTCCTCGAACTCCTCCTACTCCAGTTGAAGCGCCAAGGCTTCATTCGGGTCGTCCTAAGTGTTGGTAACAAGCAACAAATGATCGAAGAGCATTTTGGAGAGAGTGCCTTCGGATTGCGGCTTTCCTATTCGCTGGAGCCATTTCCCTTGGGAACAGGTGGTGGGCTTCGACAGTCAGTTGGGCAGGTGGCTACGGACAACTTTTTGGCCTTGAACGGAGACAGTTACACCGATGTGGGTTTGTATCAGCTCGTTCAGACGCACTTGAACTGCAAGGCCGACGTTACCATGGCCGTGATACCTGGTACTCGGAGTGATGGTGGCTCAGTGGGGTTTGATCGTAACGGCAAAGTTACGACCTTCGCCGAAAAACGAGCGGTTCAGGGTGCTTCCTATCTTAGCGCGGGTATCTACATGCTGAAAAAATCCCTTGTAGAAGGGATACTTCCGGGGCTCAACATTTCCTTGGAAGAACAACTATTTCCTGAGTGGCTCGCTGGCGGGAAGTACATTCAGGCTTTTATATCTCCTGCAAAATGCGTAGACATCGGCACGCCTGAACGTTACCTGCAGGCGCAAACGCTGTTGGCTGGTGTAGAGTTAAACGAAAACTTGCTTCGAAGCGAGAAACGGTTATGAGAGTATTTATCACAGGCGCCGCAGGGTTTATCGCACCATTCCTAGCCAGACACTGCATCGCGGCTGGCTGCGATGTATTCGGCATTGATCACCGGGATGCAAAGAATGATTGGCCTGACGCTCGTTTTCAAGTGTGTGACGTTCGTGACGCTGCCCGGCTATCGCACCTGATTGCAGAATATAAACCCGAACGAATTTTTCACCTTGCCGCGCAAAGCTACCCGACGGTTTCCATGGTTCGTCCCCAAGAGACCTTTGAATCGAATGTCGGGGGCACCATCAATCTCTACGAGGCTCTCTGTGCCTTGAAACTTATGCCCACGGTTGTGGTTGCGTGTTCCAGCGCTGAGTACGGTCTTGTCGCCGCCAAGGACTTGCCCGTTCGAGAAACTCACTCGTTGTTGCCGCTCCATCCCTATGGCGTGAGCAAAGTCGCCCAGGATCTGCTTGCCGCCCAGTATTTTGCAAACTACAAAATCCCGTCGATCCGAATCCGGATTTTTAATACGACAGGGCCTGGAAAAAAAGATGATGTTTGTTCCGACCTTACAAAGAGAGCAATGGAAATCGTCCTCGGTATTCGTCCCCCAGTTCTCAAAGTGGGGAATACCGCAACGCGGCGCGCCATTATCGACGTGCGAGATCAGGTGCGTGGACTCTGGCTGGCCGCAGAACATTGCCAAGCTGGCGAAGTCTACAATCTAGGAGCGGAAAGCATCTATTCCGTTCGGGAAATTATCGAGGAAATTCGCTCGCAACTCAGCATCAATTTCGAGCTTGAGCAAGAACCAAGTCTGGTTCGCGTATGCGACGAACCGGTCATCGCAGGGGATATGACCAAATTTAAGAGTTGTTGTCCGTGGAGTGCCGAGATCCCTCTGGCCACCACGATACACGACATGCTGGAGTGGTGGAGAAAAAAACTTATCACCGAAGCCAGCTCTGTGCCGCCCGACACAGCCTGATCTGCTGCGCTTGTGACTGTCCTGTCGGGCGGCCACCGCTCGCAACAACATGTTGGCCATCCATGGAAATGTTGCGGTGCCCCGGCAAGCTCGCTTTCGAAGCTTTCTGAGGTTTATTGACAAGATCGAAACACCTGGCTTTCGCGCAACAATTCTGCATTACACTGAAGTTTGGTTTGAGGTGGTACATGGTGCCTAAGGAAATTGACGTACCCTACGTGTTAATTACACCTACCTGTAATGAAGAGAAATTTATTGAATACACTCTGAAATCCGTGGTCAAGCAGACCGTTCTTCCTCTCAAATGGGTGATTGTCAACGATGGTTCCACGGATGCGACCGCCAGCATTGTCGAAAGATACGCGAATCAATATGACTGGATAGAGCTTGTCAATCTCCCAAAAAAGAAGGGCCGGAATTTCGCCGCCAAAGTGCATGCATTCAATGCTGGCAGAGAAAGATTGAAGGGTCTCGATCATGACGTAATCGGCAACTTGGATTCTGACATTACCCTGGATGAGGACCATTTCGAATTCCTCATGGGCAAGTTCCGCGAAGACCCTTCCTTGGGCGTGGCAGGAACCATTTTTGTTGAGGGCGACGGTTACAGTTCAGGGGGCGACAGTTTTGAAGGGCAGAGTTACGTCTCCGGGTCCTGCCAGATGTTCCGCCGTGAATGCTTCGACGAAATTGGTGGCTATTTCCCGAGCAAGAACGGCGGCATTGACTGGATCGCTGTCATGACTGCCCGGATGATCGGGTGGAAAACACAGTCGTTTCGCGAAAAGTCCTCCTTTCACCATCGCCTTCTGGGAACAGCGGACCGTGGCGTCCTGGGATCAAGCTATGCCTATGGAAGGAAAGACTATTATTTGGGCGGCCATCCGCTGTGGGAATTATTTCGTTCCGCCTACCGCCTGACCAAAAAGCCCTACGTGCTCGCTGGTGTGGCTCTCTTTCTAGGGTATGCGGGAGCCTACATCAAGCACGAAGAGCGTCCCGTTTCGAAGGAGTTGATGGAATTTCACCGCAAAGAGCAAATGCGGCGGCTAAGAAAAATCTTAGTCTCCCTCCTCACCTTCAAACGGATTGATAGATTTGAGCTTATGCCCATTGAACACCCAACCCGTTCGGCCACTCCCCGGAATTGAATTAATTCTTCCTGCAAAATTCGGCTGAATTGATGGCGGGATTGGAGCGCAGCAGCCAAGCTGCATCGAGGATCAAGCCAGCCAACGGTAAAGTATCCATAATGATCGGAACACTTCGATGAAACCAGAAAACGTGATCACTCCAGAGATAAATTCAGATGTTCGTCTTGAAGGAACGCATGACAAAACGCCGCTACCCTCAGATAGGGTTTTGACGACTGTTCTGCGCTTCACGGAATGGCTGGACCGCTACGGCGAGATCTCCTACGACTTCCAAAGTTTCTTTTCCAGCGATCTGACGCGCGCCGCCAAAGCGCTGTACTACAAGAAACCTTTCCTGGGAACTTTGGCCGTTTCTCCCATGGTGTTTTCCGAAGCGTTTGTTCCATCCGCCCGGCGGTTGTTCTGGAAGCCGCAGCGCTTTCCCATCGCAGACGCACATTACGCGATGGGCTTCGGCTTGCTCGCAAAGGTGTCTCAAGAGGAGAAATACTATAACCGGGCGGTCCACTTCCTCAATGTTTTGATCGAAACGCGTTGTCCAGGGTATGACAACTACTGCTGGGGCTACCCGTTCAACTGGGAGACAGTTCGCGGCACAATTTGGCAAGGCACGCCGTTGATTACGACTGTTCCGTATGTGTATGAAGCGTTCAAGCAAGTCCACGAAGTTGACGGAGACGAAAAATGGCGCGTCATCATGCGGTCGATCGCGGAACACGCCCTGCATGATTACAAAGACATCGAAACCTCGCCCAAGGCTTCAACTTGTTCCTACAGTCCGAACCCGACACATTCGGTCCAGGTCGTAAACGCCAACGCCTATCGGGCCTTTCTGTTAACTTGCGCTTCGGTGGATTTCTCCGAAAGCAAATACCGCACTGTTGCGGAAAGAAATCTTAATTTCGTACTCGAAGCACAAAACGGGGATGGGTCATGGTTCTATTCAACCGACGGGACGAGAAGTTTTGTCGATCATTTTCATACCTGCTTCGTGATGAAGGCATTGGCGAAGATTGAAGCTCTTACTGGGCACCCAGGTTGCACCAATGCCCTTCAGCGCGGAGTGGACTATTACGTCAAGAACTTGTTCGACGAAAAGGGACTGCCAAAACCATTTTCACGCCGCCCACGCCTGACCGTGTACCGGCGGGAACTCTACGACTACGCCGAGTCGATCAACCTGAGCATTCTCTTGCGGGGGCGCTTCCCGAAGTTGGACGAAAACTTGAACATCCTGCTCCATGACATCATGACGAATTGGCAAAGGGCCGACGGTTCCTTCCGGAGCCGCCAATTACTCCTTGGCTGGGATAACACTCCCATGCACCGGTGGGCTGCATCCCAACTGTTCAGAAGCCTCTGCCTTTTGCTCTATCGGAATACGGAGCGCTAGAGAATCGACTTTTCGCAGCAGGATTGCGGGGACTTATGTGCGGGATTTGCGGCCAATATAATTTTCAAAGTGGCGCTCCGGTCCGGCGTGAAGACATCGAGAAAATGACCCGGACGATGCTCCACCGCGGGCCGGATGACGAAGGCTATTTTCTGCATGATTCGCTGGCCTTTGGATTCCGGCGGCTTTCGATTATTGACCTGGAAGGCGGCCACCAGCCAATGTCGGATCGGGAGGAGTCCGTCTGGGTTGTCTTTAATGGAGAGATTTACAATTTCCCGGAACTGAAGAACGAACTTGAATCCTTGGGGCACCAATTCCGGACAAAATGCGACACGGAAGTGATCGTCCTTGGATATAAACAATGGGGAGATGATGTCCTTAACCACCTCAACGGAATGTTTGGGTTGGCAATTTGGGATACCCGGCTCAAGCGTTTGCTGGTGGCTCGTGATCCGTTCGGAATTAAGCCGATCTACTATCGGATCGACAACGGAAGTGTTTTTTTTGGCTCGGAGATTCGTCCCGTAATCGCCACCTCGACCGAAAAACCCGAAGTGGATCCCGTTTCGTTGAATCTGTTTCTTCGTTATCGCTTCACCCCTTCGCCCAAAACCGTGTTTAAGGGGGTCCAGAAACTCGCGCCCGGAAGTCGGTTGATTTTCGAAAAGGGACAGTTCCGATCGGAGTTGTGGTATCAGTTCAAGCCAATTCCCTTTTCTCCAATGCTATCTGAAAATGAGGCTCGGGAGGAATTACTCAGGCTCTACAAGCGCTCCGTAAAAAGGCACCTGCTCAGCGATGTGCCGGTTGGACTGCTGTTGAGTGGTGGCATCGACTCCGCCTTGTTACTTGCATTAATGAATCTCTACGGTGATTCGTGGAGGACCTACACCGTTGGTTATGGAACGAGCTTTGCCGACGATGAGCTAGCTGATGCGGCTGACACGGCCTCCTGCCTTTCATCCCAGCACACGGCTGTGCTGCTGAATCAGCAGACATTTGAGAAGACCCTGCCGCAGATTGTTGCCTGCTTGGAAGAACCTGTCGCAACCGCATCGATCGTTCCTATGTATTTTGTCTGCGAGCGCGCCCGAAAAGACGTCAAGGTAGCATTGATCGGACAGGGCCCGGATGAACTTTTCGGCGGATACAATCGTCACGTTGGGGTCCGTTATGGCAGTCTGTGGGGAAGATTGCCACAATGGGTTCGAGGTCCGGTTGCCTCGGCCATTGGCGCACTGCCTCGAAATGAGACCCTAAAACGAGGTGTTCGTTCGCTTGCGATCTCCGATCGGCTAAGACGATATCAGCATGTATTCTCCATTCAACCTGGCGAAAAAGTGGATGGATTGTTTCAGGATGGTCTAATCGGACCAGAAACCGGCGACCAGATACTAACCTGCTGGCGCGATTTTGCTCCGCTGCTGAGCGAAACGGATGAACTGGGTGGCTTTCAATTCCTGGAACTTCGATCAACTCTTCCCGACGAACTCCTGATGTACGCCGATAAGCTTTCCATGGCGCACAGCTTGGAAGCGCGCGTACCCTATTTGGACAAGGAAATCGTGGAGTTTGCGGAAAAATTGCCAGCGAACTTCAAGGTACGAAGCGGCTCCAGAAAGTGGCTGCATCGCCAGGTCTGCCAGTCCTTTCTTCCCGCCAGAATCCTGAAAAGGAAAAAACGCGGATTCGCGGGGAATGTTGTCGATGATTGGTTCCGTTCGTCCAAACATAAAAAAATGAAAAACATTTTGTTGGACAAGGAATCGCAAATTTATAGGTACCTTCAGCCTTCGGCAGTACGCGAGATGTTCAAACAACACGAAACAGGGAACAGCGACAACCATAAGATCCTGTTTAGCCTGATTGTATTCGAAGAGTGGCTCAGATTTCAGAATGGGTCGAGAAATTAGCGGTCGATCTGAACAACCACTATAAGAGGAGGGGTGGCAAAATTATGGAGCAAGCGGACATCCACGCACTCTTGCGCGACAGGATCAAGAGTTCGATTGCAGTTAAGCAAGCATTGCTGCTTGATGAGAATTACCAGAGCTTGGTGATGCAGGTTGCAGACCGGATCACCCAATCACTGAATTCTGGAGGCAAAGTCATCTTCTTCGGAAACGGTGGCAGTGCAGCGGACTCCCAGCATCTGGCAGCGGAATTCACTGGGCGATATCTCAAGGAAAGGCGGGCCCTGCCGGCATTGGCGTTAAGTGTGAACTCTTCGTCCCTTACCGCGATCGGGAATGACTATGGGTTTGATCTCGTTTTTGCGCGTCAACTGGAAGCCTTGGGCAAGCCTGGAGATGTAGCCGTGGGCATTTCCACCAGCGGTAATTCTCCAAACGTGATCCGCGCTTTGGAAGCGGCAAAATTAAAATCCATCTACACTGTCTCGCTCACCGGAAAGTCCGGTGGCAAACTAAAGAATATTGCCGATTGCACCATTTGCATGCCGTCGGAGGAAACACCCCGCATCCAGGAGTGTCATATCCTGACAGGTCATTTGCTCTGTGAAGTCGTCGAAGAAACCCTTTTTGAAAGGAAATAAATGTGGGCGCGTCATTTTCGCCTGGGCACAAAGCTAGAGCAACAATGTTTTGAAAATGTTTAAGGAGTTTTTCGCCTTGTTGCGAATACAATTTTCTGAAGCCAGGTTGCGCCTATCCGGTCCCGCCATTTTTCTTGATCGCGATGGCGTAATAAACTCCCGCAGGCCTAGGGACTATGTATTGAACTGGTCTCAATTTCTCTTCATCCCAGGCATAGAAGAGGCCCTCAAGCAGCTAGCCACACTGCGTCTGCCAATGATTCTCATCTCTAATCAAGCTTGTATTGGCAAAGGATTGCTCGATTCTGCCATGCTTCAGGAAATTACCGGCCGAATGCATCAGAATCTCGCCGCCATTGGCGTATTCTTGCACGCGGCCTACTACTGCATTCATAGGGCTGACGAGAATTGCCCCTGTCGAAAGCCGAAGCCTGGCCTGTTGCAAAATGCTGCCGGGGACTACAACATAGATCTAACGCAGTCTGTCTTCATCGGAGATTCAGAGACCGACATCCAGGCAGGTCTGGCAGCGGGCTGTAAGCCGATTTTGTTCGGGTCCACTGAATTCGAAAACTCCGGAGGCTCCTTTTCAGCGAAATGCTCTCCCGTAGCTCGGACGCCTATGGAACTTTTTCCTATTTGTACAAAACTCTTAAAGGACTGCGGTAATTCTGAAGTAACCAGCAGCTGTGTCTAGAATTCGCGCCGCGGTATCAGCAGCAGACTCGAGTAGGTTCAAATTCTCGCGGTTCGGCAGTACATCTAATGCGGACGCTGGCCGTCCGGCAAGGAGCTTGGCTTGAAAATTAGCATCTTCGGAATGGGCTATGTTGGGACGGTGTCTGCTGGGTGCCTAGCGCAAAACGGACATCAGGTGATCGGTGTTGACCCGGTCCGTACAAAGGTTGAACTGATAAACGCTGGTCAGTCTCCCATCATCGAGGCAGAGATCGGAGAAATCATCGCCGAGACTGTCCGCTCAGGACGGCTCCGGGCTACCGAGAATCAAGACGAGGCGATCAACCAGACAGAACTCTCATTCGTCTGTGTCGGCACCCCAAGTCAGGCCAACGGTAATCTTGATCTGACTTATATCCGGCGCGTTTGCGAATTGATCGGCAAAGCGCTTAAGAATAAAACTGCGCGTCACACTGTTGTCATCCGGAGCACGATTTTGCCGGGCACAATGCGCAATATTGTGATTCCCACTTTGGAGGACAATTCCGGAAAGAAAGCCGGCGTTGACTTCGGCGTCTGCAACAATCCAGAATTTCTTCGTGAAGGTTCAGCGGTTAAGGATTTCAATTCCCCTCCCAAGACAGTCATTGGAGAGTTTGATCTCACAAGCGGCGAGTTATTAGCCAGCCTATACACGAAACTCGAAGCCCCGTTTATTCGGACAGACCTAGAAACTGCCGAAATGGTCAAGTATGTCGACAATAGTTGGCACGCGCTCAAGATCGGTTTTGCTAATGAAATCGGCAATCTCTGCAAATCGCTTGCCATTGACGCCCATGCGGTAATGAAAATTTTCTGTGAAGACAAAAAGCTCAATATTTCTCCTGCGTATCTTATGCCAGGCTTTGCCTTTGGCGGTTCGTGCTTACCGAAAGACCTGCGAGCTTTGGCATACAAGGCCAAAACGAACGATTTGCAACTACCGATCATGAGTGCCATCTTGCCAAGCAACGAGTTGCAGGTATCAAAAGGATTGCGCCTAATAACGGAAAAGGGACACCGGCGGATCGGTGTTCTTGGTTTTAGTTTCAAATCTGGGACGGACGACCTGCGAGAGAGTCCGATGATCGAAGTGATCGAGCGCCTGATCGGCAAAGGCTATGACCTGCGCATTTTTGACCGAAATGTAAACCTGGCAAGCTTGGTCGGCGCAAATCGGGACTTCATCCTCAATCGCATTCCACACATCTCCCGATTGATGGTTAACGGAATCGATGCGATTTTGGATCACGCGGAAACGGTCGTAATCGGCAACAAGGATCCGGAGTTTGAGGGCGTACTTGAACGTTTACGCGAGGGTCAAAACCTGGTGGATTTTGTCCGAATATCGAATCGCAGGAGTGAAAATGGCAGGTACGATGGGATCTGCTGGTAAAAGCGTTAGGGTAGAAGGCTCTCTCATAATTTCAGAGGCCCATTGTTTTCAATCCATTCCCCGGCTCTGGACCTGGCTGGAAAAGAATGACTATCGTAGCTATGACACTTTAGATTGCCTAAGTTCAATTTACTTTTGCCCGTTTGCGCTCTCGCCGGGCTCTATAAGCAACTGTAGAGCAAAGAGGCCCAAGTCGTGAAAAAGAAGGTCCTAATCATTGTGGAGAACTCCCCGGTCCCCTTCGATCCTCGCGTGTGGAAAGAGGCTCGCTCTCTGCAACACAACGGATATGAGGTCGCTGTCTTATGTCCTCGCGATAAGGGCTTTGAGCGAGGATACGAATTTATCGATGGCGTTCACATCTATCGGCATCCCAGGACTGAAGAGGGGAATACCCCTCTGGGCTACATGCTTGAATACAGCAACGCTCTGTTTTGGGAATTCTTGTACGCCTGGTGGATCTATTTTCGGCACGGATTTCACGTCATTCAAGGTTGTAACCCGCCCGACAATATATTCCTGGTCGCGTTGCCGTTCAAACTCTTCGGCGTTAAGTACATCTTCGATCATCACGACGTAAATCCGGAACTCTATTTTTCGAAATACGGTAAGCAGGGATTCCTCTATAAGATCCTTGTTTGGTCGGAGAAACTGACCTTTCGCTTCAGCGACGTGGTCATGTCCACCAACCAAAGTTACGGTGAGCTGGCCGTCACCCGCGGTGGCATTTCCCCGGCGGACCTGTTCATCGTCCGCAACGGACCCGATTCGCAGACGTTTAAACTGGTCCCACCGAAACCAGCCCTGAAATACAACAAACCTTACCTTGTTGGTTACGTCGGAACCATGAGTATCCAAGAGGGCCTGGATATCCTTCTGGAGGTCGCGCTGCACATCAAGAACATGGGCCGCCGCGACGTTCATTTCACATGCATCGGTGGAGGACCCGGATTGCCTGGCCTCCGGAAAATGGTTCAAGACATGGGCCTGGAAGACACTGTCAACTTCACCGGAAGAATTCCGGACGAACAACTGTTGGAGATCCTCTCAACTGCCGATGTCTGCGTTAACCCTGACAAGCCGTGCGAAATGAACAATATCTCAACGATGATTAAGATCATGGAATACATGGCCTTAGGCAAGCCAATCGTTCAATTCGATTTGAAGGAGGGCAGACTTAGCGCCCAGGACGCCTCTCTCTACGCTGACAACTCGAACCAAGTGGCAGACTTCGCCGCCAAGATCCTCTGGTTGCTCGATAACCCCGAGGTTAGAAAACAAATGGGCGAGTTCGGGCGCAAACGGGTTGAAGAAGAGCTGGCGTGGGATTATAGCGTCAAGAATTTGTTAACGGCATACCAGAGGGCTCTCAATAAATGAGCATGTGAATGGGCTTGCAGTCCTCTGATCCGTCCTGGATTTTGGCATGCCACGATGTAGGGGCATCGTGATATGCCAAAGCAGTCGCACTTCCTGAAGGCAATTCTCTGCGGTAGGAAGAAACAACCTGCGCACCACATCATGACTGGACTACAAAAGCGGTGGCAGGTCACACAAACGAATCCATGATTCAAACTTTGCTCGACTATTACCGCCTACCTGGAAACGCCTTCGGCGGGATAACCCCCAGTCCGAAGCTCGCGTCCGGGGACATCGGCTTCTTCCGATTTGGTGCGAAGAATGTCTGTTACGGTCGATCCGAGTCCGGCGTCGCGATGGACGTGGCAAGCTCCAGAGAATTCGATGCCTCGAACTATGTCCGCTGTGAAGGCGCTGCGGTTGAGCTTCCTTTTGACTTTGCCGAGGTGGTCGAAAACATTCGCCTGGAACGCTATCGGCAGAGAATGTCTCTGGGAAGCGAACGGTTTGCTGCCAGCGAGCCAGTCCGCAAATTGTATTACTCAATTAGAGAATATTTACCGACTTCGTTTCGCCGTCACTTGCAAAGAGCGTATTTCAGTGATTGGAGGAACCTGCCATTCCCAGCGTGGCCCGTAGACTTCACCGTGGACAATCTTCACGAGGAATACTTGCGGCTGTTGATGAAGGCCAGCGGTACGACAAGAATTCCTTTCATCTGGTTTTGGCCCGAGGGCGCGCCATTTTGTTTGATCATGACTCACGACGTAGAAACTTCTGCAGGCCGCGACTTCACCTTTAAGTTGATGGACCTGGACGATTCATATGGAATCAAGGCATCGTTTCAAGTCATCCCCGAACAGCGCTACAAAGTTTCGGACGAGTACGTTTCTGAAATCCGGAGGCGCGGATACGAGTTCAATATCCATGACTTGAACCACGATGGGAATTTATATCGGGAACGTTCGGAATTCTTGCGCAGGGCCGCGAAAATCAACGGCTACATTCGACAATATAATTCGCGCGGTTTTCGTGCAGGTGCGATGTATCGCAACGAGGAGTGGTACAGCGACTTCGAATTCTCCTATGATATGTCGGTGCCAAATGTCGCCCATCTGGAGCCATTGCGCGGCGGCTGCTGTACGGTAATGCCCTATTTCATCGGTAACATTGTGGAACTCCCGCTTACAGCCGCTCAAGATTATTCGCTCTTACACATCTTAAACGATTATTCGATTAATCTTTGGAAGCAACAAATCGATCTCATTCGAGGTAGAAACGGACTGCTAAGTTTTATTGCCCACCCAGACTATCTGGTTAATCGGCCTGAACGCGCCATTTACGAGTCCCTCCTCGACTACCTGCGACAATTGATTTCGCGCGAAAAGTTATGGGCTCCTCTCCCAGGAGATGTGGACCGCTGGTGGCGAGCGCGGAGCCAGATGAAGCTGGTTTCTCGAGGCGACGGATGGGAAATCGAGGGGCCGGAAAAAGAAAGGGCCCGGTTGGCGTACGCCGTCCTGGACGGCGACCGCGTGGTGTACGAACTGGCGAGAGGCTCTCAGTCATCGAACGACCGCAATGTACTTGGGTCAAAGGAGCCCGCCTTGTGAGGAAATCAGATGTGGACTGCATACCTCGGAAACTGCCCTACCGAAGGGCTTCCATGGGGCGAAGAAGTTCTTCGATAATATGAGTGTAATTTAAGACAGAAAATATCGGCTCGATCCGAGGCCTTCTTCTGCCGAATGATTTGTCGCCGAAACAGGACGGGATAATGACGCAAGTGATTGACGTGGCTATTCTCGGAGCCGGGCCATACGGGCTTGCCGCAGGAGCACATCTCCACCAAGTTGCAGGCCTTGATGTTCAAGTATTCGGCGATCCGATGGAGTTTTGGAAAGCACAGATGCCGGCCGGTATGTTCCTCCGGTCGCCCTGGAGCGCCTCCCAAATTTCGGATCCCGCATCGCAGTTTACATTGGGCAATTACCGCACACGCCTCGGCAGAGAGATACCTGCACCTATACCACTGGACGATTTCGTTGGATACGGTCTTTGGTTCCAACAGAATGCCGTGCCAAAGATCATGCAGCAGAAAGTGGCAAACATTCAGCGTGATTCAGCAGGCTTTCAATTGACTCTCGACACCGGAGCAAGGTGGACTGCACGCCGCCTGCTAATCGCTGGGGGCATCAAACCATTCGCTCGTAGGCCGGAACAATTTGCAGGTTTATTCCCTCATTTCGTAACCCATTCCTCCGACCAGCGAGACGTAAACCAGTTCAAAGGTAAGCGCGTCGCAGTTGTCGGGGCAGGTCAAAGCGCTCTGGAATCTGCTGCGCTGATCTTTGAAGCTGGCGCCCAGGTCGAAGTGCTTGTCCGAGAATCCAATATTCACTGGTTGGGCTGGCGGGCAAAGCTTCAAAAATTGGGCCCTCTCTCCAGACTGCTTTATGCACCGACTGATGTAGGCCCCGCGGGAGTGAGCCGCATCGTCTCCATCCCAAATTCGGTGAAGTATTTTCCGCGCTCAATTCAGAATTGGTTTCGCACCCGGTCGCTCCGCCCGGCGGGATCCCGCTGGCTGTTTGATCGCCTCAAAACAGTTCCAATTCGGACTTCATGCGTGGTGACATCAGCGAGACTGGCCGGTGAGAAGTTACACCTGAAGCTGAATGATGGCAGCACCCGCGAGGTGGAACACGTCGTTCTGGGCACTGGCTATCAGGTCGACATTAGTCGATACTCGTTCTTGTCTCCTGAACTCATTCAGTCTGTTAAGCGCGTCAACGGGTTTCCAGTACTCAACTCGGCATTTGAATCTTCAGTGCCGGGCTTACATTTTCTGGGAGCACCCTCCTCCTGGAACTTTGGACCGCTCATGTATTTCGTCGCCGGAACAGAATTTGCGGCTCGAACCCTAGCTGCTCATGTCTCACGAGTGAAGAGGAATTCATGATCACGCCAATAAATCGGCTAACTCGCCAGAAAGGATGGGATGGCTGAGAACCATTCAGCACCGGGCGGCACTGCCGGCACACCTGTCGGAGCTCTCGTTGTGGGTGGGGACTTCCATGGCCTGGCAATTGTCAGGAGCCTCGGACGCCGCGGAATCCCGGTCTGCATCGTTGACAACGAACACTCGATCGGACGTTATTCTCGATATGCCACACACTTTCGACGAGTCCCAGAACTTCGTCGGGAGCGCCAAACTATTGATTCACTTATCCAGGTGGCCAGGGAACTCAATCTGAAGGGTTGGGTGCTGTTTCCAACTCGGGACGAACATGTCGCCGCCTTCTCCAAGCACAAAGAAGAACTGGAGCAATGGTTTCGTGTACCAACTCCGGGATGGGAAACCATCAAGTGGGCATGGAACAAATGGAATACTTACTCGCTGGCGCTGAAGATAGGATTGGACATCCCGAAAACCTGGTGCCCTCGCAGCTTGGATGACCTGGCGAAGATTGACGCAGATTTCCCTTTAGGGATCAAGCCAGCTGTCAAGGAGGACTTCTTTTATGCCACGAAGGCAAAAGCTTGGCGGGCCAACAATCGGGAAGAATTGCTCTCTCTCTGGAAGAAAGCCAGTGTCCACTCCGGTTCCAATCAAGTCCTGGTTCAGGAAATCATCCCAGGCGACGGCACTTGTCAGTTCTCTTCTTGCATGTTTTTCAAAGATGGCCAAGCTCTGGCTAGTATGGAGGCGCAACGCTGGCGCCAGCACCCGCCCGAATTCGGCCGAGCCGCCACTTATGTTGAGAGTATCAACCGGCCTGATCTAACTGGGTTGGCTGCCCGATTTCTTAAAGAAATCAATTACTACGGCTTGGCCGAAGTTGAATTCAAACTGGATCCCAGGGATAGCAAATACAAGTTGCTCGACGTGAACGCAAGAACTTGGGGGTTCCATGTCCTTGGACCAGCCGCGGGCGTCGATTTTCCATATCTTTTATTTTCAGACCAATTAGGACAGCATATTAACGCTTGTCGCGGTCGCGCGGGCGTTGGCTGGATCCGCATGGTTACCGACATTCCGTCTTGCCTGCTGGGTTTTGCAGGGGGCTACCTGGGATGGAAAGAATATAAGCGATCTCTACAACACTTTGATGTTGAGTCTGTCTTTAGTAAGGAAGACCTGCTTCCCAGCTTGGCTGAACTTGCCTTGATCCCATATCTGGCTGTAAAACGTGGATTTTAGAATTCTGCCTCACTGGCGGGCTAAAGCATTGGTGAGTGACGCATAGGGGAATACGCAAAATGAAGGGCGTCGTTTTAGCAGGTGGTAAAGGTTCGCGCCTTTACCCGCTTACTCGGGTCACCAACAAGCATCTTCTCCCGGTTTACGACCGGCCCATGGTGTTCTATCCCATCCAAACTCTTGTGGATGCCGGAATTCGGGACATCATTGTCGTCACCGGCGGCCAGAATTCGGGTGATTTTCTGCGTCTGCTCTCAAACGGAAAAGATTTCAACCTCGATCGGATCCATTACACTTACCAGGAAGGCGAGGGGGGCATCGCGGATGCTCTCCGCTTGGCGGAGCCTTTTGTGGAAGGTGAGCAAATCTGTGTGGTGCTTGGCGACAATTTGATCGAAAAGAATATCATCGAAGCGAAGCAGGCGTTCGAAAAGCAAGCCAAGGGCGCCCACATCCTGCTAAAAGAGGTCCCAGATCCCGGGCGCTTTGGTTGCCCGGAGATCTCCAATGGCCGCATTCTTTCGATTGAGGAGAAACCCAAGGCCCCCAAATCGAACTACGCTGTTACCGGCATCTACTTCTATGACGCCTCGGTCTTTGAAAAAATTGGCAAAACCAAGCCGAGTTGGCGCAATGAGCTGGAAATTACCGACGTCAACAACATGTACTTGAAGGAGAACACCCTGACCCACAGCATCCTCGACGGCTGGTGGACCGACGCCGGTACTTTTGAATCGCTCGTTCGTGCTACCAACCTAGTTGTTGAAACTGGAGCTAACAAAATTCCTGGGCGTGGCGCGCCTCCCCGCCATACGCGGGCAGCCGAATAATAGCCTCCAAACGCG
The DNA here is from genome assembly GCA_963781995.1 of uncultured Acidobacteriota bacterium. Taxonomy (GTDB): domain Bacteria; phylum Acidobacteriota; class Terriglobia; order Acidiferrales; family UBA7541; genus Acidiferrum. The sequence continues at coordinate 1,887,793 of CAWAHR010000002.1, forward strand.
AGAGTTCAAGAAAATTGAACCGGGCAAGGAGCACAGTTTGAAAATTCTGGTCACCGGCGGCGCGGGCTTCATCGGTTCCAATTTCATCCGCCATCTCTTGCATGTTCGTGGCGATGCTGAGGTCTTGAATTTCGACAAATTGACCTATGCAGGAAATCCGGAGAGCCTCGCGGACATCGCCTCCAGCCCGCGCTATTCCTTCGTTAGGGGAGATATTGCCGATACCGTCGCCGTCGGGCAGGTTTTTCAATCGGGGCTCGACGCAGTGGTTAATTTTGCGGCAGAGACACACGTTGATCGCAGCATCGAAGATGCATCCCCGTTTCTTCGGACAAATATTCTAGGGACGCAATGCCTTTTGGAAGCCGCGCGCGAGTTCCGCCTGCCGCGCTTCATCCACATCAGCACCGATGAAGTTTACGGGAGCGCCCCGGCCGGAGAGAGCTTTACGGAAGAAGCGCACTTGGATCCCCGCAGCCCCTACGCCGCCAGTAAGGCTGCGGCCGACCACTTCGTTTCTGCATATGCGAACACCTATGGACTTTCTACGGTAATCCTCCGCTGCACCAACAATTACGGACCGTTTCAGTTCCCAGAAAAGTTGATTCCGCTCATGATCGCGAACGCCGCCGAAGACAAGTCACTCCCTATCTATGGCGACGGACTGCAGGAACGCGACTGGCTTTTCGTTGAGGACTACTGTTCCGCCATTGCTCTTGTGCTCGAAACAGGCAGTGCTGGCGCGATTTACAACGTCTCCGCGGGCGCGCCCCAACCCAACCTGAAAATTGTTCAAACCATCCTCAAGCACCTTGGCAAACCGGAATCGCTCGTGAAGTATGTTCAGGATCGGCCGGGCCACGATCGCCGCTACGCGCTCGACAGTTCCAAAATCCAGCGAGAACTGGGTTGGGCGCCCAAGGTCAGTTTTGAGGAAGGCATTCGCCGCACCATTGATTGGTACAAATCAAACACCGGATGGCTCGGCGACGCCCGTTCCGGGGATTATTTGAAATATTACGATCGCCATTATGTTCAGCGCGCACGGACATTCAAGAAGTAACATGATTCGCCCTGTTGAGTTGACATGGCGCACTCTACGGGTCGATTCGACCCGTTCGCCGGAGGCAACCTCGCGGTGAATTTCAGCTCCTCACTCACTATGCGGCCGTGGATTATGTTTTCAGCGTGGACGATTGCGGTTTGCCTTCTCTTTGAGAAGCCTCTTCGTATTCTGGTCCATTATGCGCTGACCAGCAGCGATGCCTCCCACATCCTCGTCATTCCGCCCGTTGTTGTCTGGCTTTTGTGGACCGAGTTGCCCCGCATCGAACGAAGAACTGTCCTTGATCTCAATGATCTCAAAGCCGCGCTGCCTTTTGCGGCCCTCGCGGCGGCGTTGGCCTTCCTGTCGTTCCCCAATTTGGACCTCCCGCCGGATTGGGCGCTCGCGGGCCTGGTGATCGCGCTCATCCTTCTCCTTTTCGCCGGCTTCATGGCGATATTTGGCCGTGCAATCGCGGGGAAATTCTGGTTCCCTTTCGCCTTTGCCGCATTTGCAATTCCACTCCCGAAGCCGCTCCTCGACCGCGTCGTCTCCGCATTGCAATGGGGCTCGGCGGCCGTGGCGGCTTTTGTTTTCGACCTGACGGGCTTGCCTGTCCTTCGTGAAGGCCTGATATTTCGCATGCCATCGTTCGGCATCGAAGTTGCCGGTGAGTGCAGCGGAATCCGGTCCAGCATCGCGCTACTCATCTTGGCCGTGTTAATTGTCCACTTTTCGTTTGCGCGCTTTTGGAAAAAGGCGGTGTTTGTTCTGGCTGGCTTGCTGATGATGCTGATCAAGAATGGCGTGCGCATCGCCACGCTGACCATCCTGGCGCAGTACGTGGATCGAGGTTTTCTTTTTGGCAGGCTTCACCACGAGGGTGGTGTGGTATTTTTCCTGTTGGGGCTTGTACTGCTCTTGCCGCTCTATTGGTTTTTGCGGCGCGGCGAACATTTTGCTCATCCGATGAAAACTGGCTCAGCCGGAGGCTAGCTACTTCGTTTTTCCCCCAATTTCCCGGTTAGTCGCGTTTCCGCCCCAGTCAACCCTCAGTTTTCGCTTCTTTCCTTGGAATATCCGTAATAATACTCGCCATACGTCTCGCTCTTGTCGACGCGATTCAGGACTACCCCAAGAAGATTCTTCTCCTGAAATTCGCCTGCGGCTTTCTGCGCCATTTCGAAATCAGTTGCCCCCGCGCGGACCACGAACAAGACTCCGTCACACATGTCCGCAAGGACGCTTGCGTCGTGTACTGCAATGGCTGGCGGTGAGTCCAACAGGATCCAATCGAATAGCGGCGTGAGCCTTTCCAGTAACCCCTTCATTTTGTCGCTATGTAGCAATTCACTCGGATTCGAGATTTCTGTTCCACCGGGGATGAAACACAGATTCCCTGCCTGACCGACCTGAATGACCCCGGTCTCGTCCAGATCTCCACGGAGATAATCCGTCAATCCAGGTCTGCCCGGCGCTCCCAATGCAACGTGCAGCCGGGAAGCCCGCAAATCCGTATCAATCAACAAAACCTTCTTATCCGTCTGACGAATGATCGACTGCGCCAGGTTCATCGCCACGAATGTTTTCCCTTCCTCGGGCAAGCTGCTAGTGAGCAAGATTCGCTTCAGCGGCCGGGTGGCAGCGATCTGGTACAGTCTTGAGCGAAGTGTACGAAACTTTTCAGCCCCGGCTCGGTTCGCTGTCTCATCTGCAAAGACCGAGTATCTGGGCTCCGTATTCCATTCGACCTTTTGACATTTGGCGACTAGACGCTCGAAATCCCCCACTGGCGTTCGAACGTCGACGGAAGGATTAATCTTCGCATCGGGGGTCTGTAGAGTCGCAGCCGGCGCCGAAACCCCGGCGGTCTCGACAAAATCCATCAAATCCTGCGAACCTTGCCCCGCTCCTCGTTCCGAGCGTTCTTGGGCGGCCTTTTTTAGAGCTTCGTGGATACGGCTCATCTAGTTCCTACCCTCATTCTTTGAAAAACCTCTAAACCTGGGCGGAAACTGCCATTCTATCTTCTTTTTGCTTCTCGTGGTGCCCCTCGATGCCGTGTCCCGTAACATCAAAACTCGGCACAAGTGTCAATACCGGCAACTTCAAGCAAAGCTCCACATCCCGCTCCGAATACATCGCTTTGTCGCTCATCGCCAGCAGATAGAGAATTCCCAGCGACAACGCCAGCCCCGCACCCAAACCACCGCCCACGAAAACCAATTTCTTGGGAAAGGACGGGGTCAGGGGAAAGCTCGGGGCATCCAGCACCTTGAAGGATTCCCCTTGCTCCTGATGTTCCATCTCGGTCGCCATCGCCGAATTTTCCCGCTTTTTCAGGAGTTCATTGTATATGTCAGAAGCAGTCTGATAGCTGCGGGTGAGTTCTTTCAATTGCTGCTCCACCACTGGACTGGCCTGCAAGCGGCCCTGTATCGCGCGAATCTGCTCCTGAGTCTGCGTCTGCCTCTTGCTAAGGTCCGCGATGATCATCTCATCTTGCTTTATCTTGGCTCGCAACTGTTGAATCGCAGGCGGTTCCCGCAGTGCTGCTTGTGTCCCCTCGACAGCTTTCTTTGGAGCAGGTGCCGCATCCATTCTCTTCTTAAGATCTTCGATTTGCGCTTTGACTTTGATCACGTCGGGATGCTCGGGCGTGTATTTGGCGAGCAACGCGGAAAGTTGATCTTGAAGTGCGGTTAGTTGCTGTTCCTGTGACTCTGGATTTTGCTGCCCCACTTGCGAAGCTTTCCAGCTTGCTTCCTGTTGGCCGAGCAAAGTCTCGTTCAAGGCTTTGTCTTGCTGCGCGCGGTTGAGAGCTTGCGTGGCGGCGTCCAGCTGCGTATTCATCCCGCTGAGCATGGTGAGGTTAGCCGGCTCCTGTTCCGGAAGTGAGACGAGATACTGGGCTTTGAACTGTGCGAGTCGCTTGTCCTGCTCATCCAATTTTGCCTTGGCCTCATCCAACTGCTGAGTCAGGAATTGCGTGGTCTTATTCGATTGATCCACGCGCACCGTAGCGTTTCTCTCGATAAACATCGAGGTGATTTCCTGGCAGATTTGCTGCGCCAGTTGTGGATTGTCGAACGTTACGCTGACGTTGAAGCCAGGTGGCTGCCGATTGGTGGCTCCCGCCATTGGTTGAATCAGCTCCACATCGATCGAGCCCTTCAGCCTCTCAACCAGATCTTCCATATGCGCTGTGCGGCGCTGCTGAGAATACAAATTGAATTTGTTGATTATCGCTTCCAGCCTGGACCGGCTGAGGATTTGCGCCTTCATCGACGCCATGCGCTGATTCAAGTCGTCCGTCACGACGGGTTTGATCAATTCTATCGGAACAGTTGGCTGCTCCACGAGGACAAGGGTGGAAGAAGTGTATTTCTTCGGCAAAACGAGCGACGCGGCGAGTCCCATCCCGCCTAGCGCCACAGTCATCAAGGTCGGAATCCACCAGTAACGGCGAAAGATCCTTCGCACCTCAGCAACTGTGATTTCCCCGTTCCTTACCATGTTCCGCTTCCTCGCTTCAAAACCGCTCTACGATTCGATTGCAGCCCATTCCGGACCACTTAGGGGCACTCCCGCACATTAGGACAAGATGCACGATGGATACCACCTGAAGCCCTAGGGCGTTTTCCCTTGCCCTTTTCGACTGCGCATAACATGCTCATTATAAATGACATACACAGGCGACAACCGGATTCGCGTTAGCTATTCCGCGAGCCCCCTCCTCCCTGCCCCGCCGGGTGGAAAAAATATATCCCGTTTGTCCCTCCAATTCCCCTGCCATGCGCTCGATTTCTGTGCTCCAGGCGCCACCACCCTCAAGTTCACCCCGCTCGACAAAGGAAAATGTGCCTCATCCGCCAGATTCTATTATACTTAACCGCGTGATAGAAGTGTTCCTGCCTCAGCTGGAGGAGGGCGCAATACATGCTTTCCCGACCTGCCATGAAATCAAATGTGTACTCCCTCAATTATTCCTGCCTCAATCATCGATTCCCTCGCAGTGCCCGCACATTTCTTTTGCTGCTCCTGCTGTTGGTGTTCGCCGGATGCAATCGGGATCCCAAGAAATTCCTGGCAAAGGGAAACCAGAGCTTCGATCAGGGAAAATATCCGGAAGCGCTAATCTATTATGGCCGAGCGTTGCAGCTCGATCCCCGCTCTCCCGAAGCTCATTTCAAACTAGCCAAGACGCATCTCAAAATGAAGAGCTGGCAAGCTGCGTTCGGCGAACTGCAGCGAACCGTGGAACTTCAACCCGACAACTGGCCAGCGCAGTTGGAACTCGCCCGCCTGCAACTAGCTGCTGGACAACGAACGGAAGCCAAGGATCGCGCCGAGCTCATTTTGAAATCCAATCCGGACAATCTGGACGCAAAAATTCTTCTCTCCGACGCCGATGCCGCTCTTGGAAACATGGCTGAATCACTGCAAGAAGCCAACACTGCCGTCACCTCGGCGCCCACGAACATTTCCGTTTATCTGAATCGCGGCCAGCTTCTGATTCATGCTGGCAACCTAATGGACGCCGAAGCGGATTTTCTCAAAGCGCAATCCTTGGATCCTAAATCTGAGGTCCCTTACATGATGTTGGGATCTTTGTACCATCAGCAGAAACGCTTTCCTGATGCTGAAAAGCAGTTTCAGGCTGCGATCGGCGTCGCGCCCCAGGACCCCTCTCCGCGGGCCGCTCTCGCCGGCCTCTACTATTCCCAAGGGCAAGTGGCCCAGGCCGAACAGGTCCTGACCGACGCCAAGAACCAGATCAGTTCGAACCCCGCCGCTTACACTATGCTCGGCAATGCCTACCTTTCCCGGGGTCAACTGGATAAGGCCCTAACTGAATTCGGTCTGTTATCCGTAAAGTATCCAGACGATGCCTCGGTTCAAAAATCATATGTGCAGTTGCTGATTCTCAACAATCGCCTGGACGAAGCCACTACCCTCGACGAATCTATCTTGAAGAAGGCTCCCCAGGACGCCGAAGCTCTCGTCCTGAAAGGGCAGATCCAGTTGCGCCAGCACAAAGTCGACGATGCTCTCGTGACCCTCCAGGCCGCAGTGAAGAGTGCTCCGGAGAATCCTCTCGCCCACTATCAGCTGGGGCTGGCGTACTCGGAAAAAGGCAACGCGCAACAGGCGGAAACCGAGTGGCTCGAAGCCGTCCGTATTCGCCCGAATCTCTCCGAAGCTTGGCTGGCCCTTACCAAGAGCGCTGCTCAAAAATCTGACTGGCGAAGTGTGGAAGAGATGAGCGACCAGCTCAAAAAGCACGCTCCAAACTCTGCTGAAGCCTACCTTTTCCACGCTACCGCCCGGCTGAAACAGGGTGACGCTGTGGGCGCCGAAGCCGACCTGATGAATCTCCAGAAGCTTGGCCCCAAAAGTCCCCTGTATTACCTGAAAATGGGTGAACTCCGGCTAGCCCAGCGGCGCGTTCCGGATGCGGAAGCTATGTTCCGCCAGGCTCTTGCTCTCGACTCCAACTCCCTAGAAGCGATTCAGGGACTTGTTCAAGTCGACGAGGCGAAGAACAAGCCTGCCGATGCTCTCAAGCTCGTTCAAGATCAACTCCAGCGAAATCCAAAGAGCACGGGCCTTTTATTGTTGTGCGCGCAACTCCAGGTCCAGGCCAAACAACCGCAGCAGGCGGAATCTTCCTTGAACCAGGTGCTCGACCTGGATAGCAAAAACGTCCCCGCGATGGTCCTGCTCGCTCAACTTCAGAGCCAGAACGGCCAGCTCGATAAAGCCATTGCCCTTTATCAACGGGCGATCAATGTCTCCCCCAGGGACACTCGTTTGCAAGTCACACTCGGCGGCCTCTACGAACGAATTGGCAACTGGCAAGAAGCCCAGTCAACCTACCAAAAGGTTCTGACCATCGAGCCGGACAACCCGCTGGCCTCCAACAATCTCGCCTACCTGCTCCTCGAGCATGGTGGCAGCCCTAGCGTTGCTCTAACGCTGGCCCAAACCGCGCGCCGCGCTCTGCCAAATCTTCCCAATTCTGCCGACACGCTCGGTTGGGCCTACTACAACAACGGCGGCTATTCTGTCGCGGCTCCGCTCTTTGAGGACGCCGTGAAGTCGACCCCATCCAATCAGACCTATCGCTACCACCTGGGGCTCACCTACCAGAAACTCAATGATGCGACGCGGGCGAGGGCTGAATTCGAAAAGGTCATTACTCTCGACCCCAATTCAGACGTTGCGAACCATGCCCGTCAGGCGCTGAGTGGGCTAAAAGGAAGTTGACCGGCAATCCGCAATCCAACTTTTCTGCACAAAGGATTATTTGATGCGTGTGCTGGTGATTGGTGCGGGCGGAATGCTCGGCTCGGACATTCTTCGGCAATGGCGTGATGACGTACTGATCCCTGCGGGGCGCCAAGACGTCGACATCTGCAATGAATCGCAAGTCCGAGCCCTGATTTCACGTCACCATCCCGATTGGGTAGTGCTGGCCGCGGCATTCACGGACGTCGATGGCAGCGAGCGCACGCCCGAGGCGGCCTATGCCGTTAACGAGACAGGTACCGCCAACGTCGCCAAAGCAGCGGAAAAATCGGGCGCTCGCCTTTTATACTTCAGCACGGATTACGTATTTGACGGAACCTCTTCGCGCCCCTACGAACCAGGCGATCCGATCTCACCAATTAATGTCTATGGTGATTCCAAGGCCAGAGGAGAGGCTGCAGTCCGCACCAACTCTTCTCAATGGTGCATCGCCCGAACATCTTGGCTGTTCGGCGCCCGCGGCAGCAGCTTCCCGGAAAAAATTCTACAGGCTGCAAAAACTCGCCCCAAACTTCAAGTTGTCTCCGACCAGATTGGTTCCCCCACCTACACCCGCGACCTAGCCGCAGCTATCCGGGATTTGATCAAGCGCGACGCCCGGGGAATTCTGCATGCCACCAATTCCGGCTCTTGTTCCTGGTTCGAGTTTGCAAAAGAAATCCTAAAGCAGGCGGGGTTGACCTGCCCAGTTCTTCCTATTTCAACCGCAGAGTCTGCGCGTCTCGCAAGACGCCCGGCTTACTCCGTCTTGTCTCCCGTAAGCCTGAACTCACAGGGCATCTTCCTGCGGGATTGGCAGCAGGCGCTCTCCGATTATCTGATCGAATTGCATCAAATCGGGAAGCTGGCTTGATCCATCTCGGACCCTATGCTTCGAACAATCTCTTGCCGCGTAAGAGATAGAAAAACTCCCTACTTTCCCTGCTCTTTTCTTTGCAGCCAGATCTCCCGCCAATAAACAAACTCGCCGCGTGGGCATCCCCCGATTGCTGCGTGGGCGCAGCTGCAATAGGAATCCTCAAGATACACAGTGTTCTTCATATTCCGCATCTCGCCCGTGCCATCCACGATAATTTTTTCAAGATGTCGTTCCACACGTTTTTCGTGGCCGCATTCCAGCCGCATATCCGGTGAAAACAACAGCCCTCGGTTGTGCGATTTCGCGTCCAGCGATTGTGTGACCTGTCGCATTTGCTTGACGACAACTTTTTCACCAGCACGCAAGCCCAGCGATTCCGCGGGAGTCGGTTTGCAAGTACCCCGTCCATAGGAGCCAAAGAGAAACCGGCGCCCTTTCCAATACAAGCCAACGGCAACCCGGCTGGCCATTTCCGGCAGACTGACGTTACCCACTCGGATATCGTCGACGCACTTCGAGAAGCGCTCTCGCCGGGAAAGCGGACTGGTAACTTTCAAAATTTCACTCGCCTGGCAAAAATAAGTTTCGGAGCCTGATTTTGTCTTCAGCCGCGCGCGCAACTTCTCCGCGGCGCTCACTTCCTCTCCCGCGGGGGTCGAATTGCTTTCCACCTTTCGCAGCCAAGCCTCTCGCCAGAAAATCCTGCACAATTTTTGACACCCATCATGATCTGTCCCGGGACATCGCAAGCCCTCGAGAATCACCGCGTCATCCGTCCTAAAGCTGCGCATCGTTGACCCAGTCGGCGACCCGGACGTGCATGTCTTCAGAGCGAGAAGTGCAACTTTGAATCTCTTGCCGCAATGCGGGATCATTTCCGGCATAAACGGAAGTTGACCGAGCGTGCCATCGGAATCTAGTGTCTGCAAGATCTCTCCGGGGGACCTTACTTCCACGAGATCTCCTGGGCGAAGTCTCGTTATTGTCGGCTTCATGGTTGGTTTTGAAGCTCCTATCCTCACAACCGCCTTCCCTCAAACCGGAATCCGATGAATCCTGTAGTTTTGGGTTCGGGGACCGTGCCACGCGGCACGAGCAATTTCGATTATCAATCTAAAGCGATGGGCCTCTCAAATGTCATTTACATCGAGGACTTGTGCGCCAAACCCAAAACGCGTAAGAGCTTGTTCCACGCCTTTACGGCATAGCCTGCTGGCCGTGGTAGTGCCTCCTTCAGCACTGCAACCTTTCTAAAATGATCCGGGTGGCGCCAGGTAGAATCCGTACCCGCGGGGAAAAATGCCACATCTCCGGTGCCATAGCGGCGTTCCACTCCGTGCACGTCGGTCATGAATCCTTCTCCGGAAAGAACGATATACGCTTCGTCCTGGTTGTAGTGCCACTTGTAGCTCACCGCGCCGCACTCCCAAACGATTACCAAGCCAAGCATGTCCCTAGTCCGGCCCAATATCTTGCTGCGGGTCTCCGGCGCTCCGCTGATCACCCATTCTTTAGGGATCGTACCGGGTTCCAGTTCAATGTTTTCCAAGGTCGACGACAAGATCGATTCCGACACAAAACTCTCCAGACAGCCTCATTCGGCTCTCTTCCACAAGAATCGAGGACATTCGCAAAGCGGAATGATCTCTATGGTGCTATTGACCGGCGTGAGCGTCAAGGCGATTGTGGGGCACCGTCCGCCGATTCTTCGATTCCACTCATTAGGATTATCGCTCGGGCGAGCTAGCCCGCTATCTTTCCACCCTTGACGCCATCAGGCTTTTATTGGAGGTTCGTCCTGTGGACGCATAACCGAGTAGCGATGGCTATTCCCTAAGGAATGATCGCCTGCGCCTGGTTTGAATAGGAACTCTCGTTCCCGCTCCCATCCACTGCGGTCGTCACGTAGTAATACGTCGTGCCGTTCTGCACAGCCGAGTCGGTGTAACCCACGCTCGCGACCAGCGCTCCATTCAATTTCGAGTAGCCACTACCGTTGGTGGTACTCCGGTACACGTTGTAACCAGAAACCGTGGAAGTGCTGGCAGTCCAAGACAAGCTCACGGTATGCGGAGTTACAGACACTCCACTACCAGACAGCGCAATGTTGGTTGGTGAACCCGTCGCGTTGCTCGTCACGGTAACGCTTCCGCTCAAGCTGCCCACAACCGTCGGGCTGAAGATGACACTGAACGTGAGCTTCTGCGAGGGGGTGAGCGTCACCGGGGTGCTCGCTCCGCTCAGTGAATAGCCCGCACCAGTGATAGCAATTTGAGAAATCTGTACATTCGAGTTTCCCGTGTTGGTAATCGTTTCGGATTGCGTTGAAGATGAACCGTCGTCCACATTTCCAAAACTGAAGCTGGTCGCGCCAAACGAAAGAAGCTCCGTGGCCGCAACCCCGGTTCCACTCAATCCGATTGCGCTTGGCGAACCAACTGCATTGCTCACGATCGAGATGGTGCCGCTGGCGGTTCCCGCTGATGTTGGCTGAAACTGCGCGTTAAACGTGCTTGATTGCCCCGCATTTATCGACAGCGGGAGAGTCAAACCCGTGGTGCCAAAGCCAGTTCCGGTTACATTTGCCTGGGTGATCGTCAATGTGGCCGTGCCCGTATTGCTCAACCGAATGGTCTGAGAATTCGTCAACCCCACCGTCACATTTCCGAAAGCTGCGCTGGATGGCGTCATGCCCAGCACCGCTTGTCCGCCGGTTCCGCTCAACGCTATCGTTGTTGGTGACCCGTTGGCGTTGCTCACCACCGACAAACTTCCCGTCACGCTTCCCCCGCTCGTCGGCGCAAACACCACATTCAGCGTCGTCGTGGCCGCGGCATTCAAGGTGAGCGGTGGAGTCACTCCGTTCACCGTGAAACCTGCGCCGCTCGTCCCAACGCTCGTGATCTGGACGGGAGCAGTGCCCGTATTGGTCAATGTAACGTGTTGCGTTGCGCTGCCGCCTGTGCTCACCGTTCCGAAGCTCAGCGCCGCCGGGCTCGCTTGCAGTTGTCCCGTCGCCGTGGTGGATCCAGTTCCTGCCAGGGAAACGGTGACCGTAGGATTCGTTGTATCGTTACTCGAGATTTTCACACTGCCCGTTACCGCCCCAGCGGTCGTCGGATGAAACGTGAGACTCAATGCCCCCGACTGCCCCGCGCTGATCGTTTTCGGCGGCGTAATTCCGCTCGCCGCAAATTCAGCCCCGGTCACAGATATCTGGGATATCGTCAGATCCGATCCGCCAATGTTCGATATCGTCAAATTTGCGTTGCCCTGCGAATTGAGAGTCACGGTTCCAAACGCAACCGAACTGCTGCTCAGCGATATCTGGGCAGCTGCGGCCACCGCCGTTGCGGATAAATTCACCACTGCTGGCGCGCTGCCGTCGTTGCCTTGGACGGTCAAGGTCCCGGTCACGGTGCCGGTTGCCGTTGGCGTCACTCCAACGGTGAAGTTTCCTGATTGCCCGGTGGCCATGGACATCGGGAGGGTCACGCCAGTCAAGCTGAACTGTGGGTTAGAAAGGGTCGCTTGGGTAATCGAAACCGTCGTGTTTCCGGTGTTTGAAACGGAGATCGTCTGAGTGGTTTTTTTCCCGACCCCAACATTCCCAAAATTCACCGCGGTGGGGTTAACCTGAAAGGCCGCCTGGATGGTTGTCTTGGCGCCATTCACAAGTCCTGCGCATCCACCCAGGATGCCCGCGGAAACCAGCACTGCAATCAGGGAGATGGATTTTGGAGCCCACCGTAGCTTTCCAGGCCGCCTCGTCCCCGCCACCCCAGTCTCTGCGATTCCCCCGATATGCATTGCCCGTTCCTCCCTGCGATTCATCACAGAGAGAGGGTACGAGTACTAGTCCCCCTCGACTACTGGCGGGAGGGACAATTTCGGGGCAGCCGGTGTTCCTGTCCCGGAAGCAATCTCCAACCTGCACTCCTGGTCACACGACCTGTTCTTCGCTCAGTTCCAGAGGGGATCGGGGTGTAGGAAAGCGCGAACAATAAACAACCCATCTAGTTTGAATAACTTGTATAGGAATCAACGAGGCGAACTACTCTCAGAGTGAAATCTACACTCGACTTCTCTCGCCTAGCAGGCTCCAACTTCACATTGCTAAGCCTGGTCTCACTTTGACAAAGAGCTGGCGGATGCCTGTGGAGAGGCATATTGCGCTGCTGCGGAATGTGCGTTCGGCCAATGGATTTCCAGTGCAGTATCTTTGCGCAGAAGAAGCTTCGAGTGGCGGTTGACCCGAATGTCCAGGGTGTTCGTTGCGTCGGTGACGACCTCCCCGAAGCCCTCCTTCTGCACGTGCAGACTCTCGTCGGCACGATACAGAACGACCCGCAGGGGATGGATCCCAGGCGAAAGCGGGCAGTCAAAATGGAGCGGTTCGCCCAGATTCGTGGAGTCCAGCTGAGCTGTCAGGAGGACGTCTTGTCCCGCGTAGACTACAAGGGTTTCCGCCGCGATGGCGGAGACAATCTCGATCCGGAGAGATGCGAGTGGCTTGGGAGCAGGAGGTGTCGGGTTGCCGGCTGGATCGGTGGCGGGAGTTTTTTGAAGCGACGGGTCATGCGCAGACTCTCGTGGCCCAGTGGAAACTTGCTGCCGCGTCGCGGGTGGACGGGACCGCCCGGAAATTTTCGTAGTCGCTGGCGGGGACACCCGTGGGCGCGGTGAGTCCAGATCCACTGCTGGAGACGAAAGACCGATTTGCGGCGAATCCGAAATTGTAGAGGATGCCTTAGTGACTTTGGAGCGCGTGAGGGATTCAGACGGCGCGCCCTGTGCCGCGACGCCGACGGATGAGCCGGCCACTGTCGCGGGGACGGTCAGGTTCGGAAATGAGTGTTTGCGCAACTTGGGAACCATCCACACAAGAGAGAGAGACAGGAGTACAACCGCGGTGGCCGTCCACATGTCTTTCTGCCCAAGAGGTCGATTCCACCACGAAATTTTGACACGCCGAATAGCGGCGGTGCGGGAAAGAGGCGGTACCGCGCCCGCATTTCTCGCAAATGGATATAACGAAGCGGCCAGGGCCTCGCCGGTGGGGTATCGCTCTGCAGGGTCCTTGGACAAGCAACGCATAACAATCTTGTCGAAGGCAGGCGGCAGCGACGCATTGTGATGAGACGGCGGCAGTGGGGTGCTGGAGATTATCTGCGCGCATACGGCGCCTACGGAATCGCCATCGAACGGGCGAACTCCGGTCGCCATCTGATAAAGAACAATCCCCAATGAGAAAAGGTCGGAGCGGCTGTCATGCACCTTGCCGAGAATCTGTTCCGGCGAGAGATACGCGGGAGTCCCCATCACATCTCCGCTCCCGGAGGCTTGCGTCGAAATGTGGGCTATGCCGAAGTCCCCAAGCTTCACCTGATTTTCGGAGGTGACCAGAATATTGGCGGGTTTCACATCTCCATGAATGACCTTGGCGCGATGCGCCTGACCCAGCGCTGTGGCCAGATCGCCTGCCCACGCCGCAATGCGTGGGAGCGGGAGAGGTCCGGATTCGAAAACGGATTCCAGCGTTTTTCCCTCAACATACTCCATTACCAAGTAAGGCGCGCCGTCTTTGCTCGTGCCCACGTCGTAGAGGGCCACAATGTTGGGATGCGAAAGGCCGCCGATGATCTGGGCTTCGCGAAGAAATTGTTGTTCAAGATCCCGCGAACCAAAGCTTTGAAGAAAGGTCTTTAGGGCGACCGTACGACCGATAAGCGTGTCGCGGGCCTTGTCGACTCGGCTGGTGGCCCCGGTGCCCAAAGGTTCGAGAACCTCGTATCGATTTTGCGGAGTGTTCATGAGCCGGTTGGAATCAGGGCCTGCGCCCAGATTTCATCGGGAAGAATGGAAGAAAGCGATGGGTTTGGGAACCCCCCAAAAGTCCCAGTTTCGCGAAACTCTAGTACCTGCCCAATCTGGACTCCTGCTGATGTCTTCTTTTATTGCGGAGTCAAAGTCAGGTCATCGAACGAAATGCCGTAGTTCGAGCTACTCGCATTCTTCCCTGTGACCGTGAACTTGAACGAATAGTTCCCTGCTGTTGGAAAAGTAAAGTTGCCGTAGTCAAAGCTTGCGTACGAATCCGTAGCAGCATATTGGTCGAGTGTCGCACCAACATTAGTTCCGTTGATGGAAAGTTGCGAGATGCCTCTCGTATTATATTTCTTATACGAAAGCTTAACGTCATAGGTGCCCGCGGCCGCGACGTTCACCGTAAAGGTGACGTAGTCGCCCACCTTGGTTGCATCCAGAATCGTCCCCGTCGTGTCCGGAAATCCCGTGTAAGTAAATGTCCGGAAGGTCGGTCCTGAACTGACTGCCGTCAACGTAGAGGTCGTGTAAGTGATGGGCACGTTCGGCGCTGTGTAAGTACTCGAGTAGGTCCACGTAACGATCTCCTGCGTTGCAGTTGAGCCACCCGTCCCACCCGTGAACCCGACATACGCGGTGTTACCCCCCACTGTTCCAGGAATATTGACTGTCCAGGAAGTTGTAAATATTTCTGCAGTATTCACGGTATCTGTCAGGATCAATGTCAACGTGGTGCCATCGTAAGTCAGGTGGGCGTGCAAAATGTCTCCGCTATGGAGATCCACTCCTCCACCAATAGTAGTTGCCGGCATCGTCGGAGAAGCCCCATTGAGATAGAGACCCGTCGAATTGTTTCCTTCCCCCGCGTTGCTGTAGAGGTCGAACTTCACGGCGACACTCTTCGCGATTGGCGCGTTGGCGCTGGCGGACGGGTTCGTCGTGTTGTCCGGTCCATATCCCAACCCCCCGCCGCTCGGCCCCAGTGCCGTCTGTCCCGCGTTCTGGATGGCGAACGTAATACCGTCGCCCGATGGCGAGGTGAGTTGAAAGGTAAAGTCGGTCGTGAAGTTCTGAATGTTGGCAGGAGTCGTATACCACGCGCTGCCCGCTTGGTTCGCAACTGTACTCGTCAGACGCAGCCGCGTTCCATTGATCGCGGCGCTCCCATTGAGTGCCAATCCTGCAGTACCGAAACCCGATCCATAGTTGATCGCAGCGGCAGTTTGAATAGTGATGACCGAGGATGAAATGGCGCTCGCCGAATAGCCTGCGGCGATAGCGAGGGCCTTTACGGTCGTCGTGCTACTAATTACAAAGCTGCTTGAATAGGTTGCCGATGAGGTTGTCGGTTGCGAACCATCAGTCGTGTAATAGATGGCAGCTCCCGGAGTACTATCGGTGATCGTCACGGTCTGGGCGGCACTATAGGTACCAGCAGTCGGCGTGATCACTGGCGAAGCCGCTGGCGGCGTAATCGTATACGACGCCGAAGCAACCGCGCTTGCGGAGTACCCTGTCGCAATGGCGATCGCTTTGATCGTCTCGGTACTGCTGACGCTGATCGCGCTGGAGTAGACGGTCGACGACGTAGTGGGCGTCGACCCGTTCGTCGTGTAATAAATCGTTGCTCCACCTGTCGCATCGCTGATCGTCACCGACTGCGTCGTCGTATACGTTCCTGTAGCAATGCTAAACGTCGGTGTTGCGGCCGGCGGCGTGATCGTGTAAGTCGCCGAAGCAATTCCGCTCGCCGAATAGTTTGGAGCCACCGCAATCGCCTGAATCGTTTCTGTGCTACCAACGCTGATTGGTGTGGAATAGACCGTCGACGCTGTGGTCGGCGTTGACCCATTCGTCGTGTAGTAGATCACCGCTCCAGTGGTCATATCACTCAAGCTAATCGTTTGAGAAGTAGTGTAGGTCCCCGCCGCCAGACTGAACGTCGGTGTCGCCGTCACTCCCGAGGCGGACGCCAAGGTCCAGCCAATAATTTCCTGAATCGCCGTATCCCCACCCGTTCCGCCGGTGAATCCCACAAAGGCGTTATTCCCTCCGACCGTCGCCGGAATGTTGATCGGCCAGACCTGCGTGAACGTTGCGTTCGTCGTTGTATCCGTAATGATCATCGTCAGATTCGTTCCGTCATAACTCATCTGCACGTTGAACACATCTGTGCTGTGGAGATTAATTCCGGTGCTCGTCAGATCGACGAACGGAGTCGTGGGCGACGTTCCGTTCACATACATACCCGTGGAATCGACGCCTTCGCCTGCATTGCTGTAGAGGTCGAATTTCACCGCTACGCTGTTCGGAATCCCCGGTGTTCCCGTCGGGGTATCCGGCCCATAGCCAAGGCCGCCACCCAAAGGTCCCAGCGCGGTCGTCGAATTATTCTGAATAACAAATGCAAACCCGTCGGCCTGTGGATTCGTCCCGCCAGTGATCTGGAAACTAAACGACGTTGTGAAATGGGTGATATTGACGGGCGAAGCGTACCAAGCGCTGGAAGCTTCGTTCGCATTGCCATCCGTAATTCGCAGCCGGGTGCTATTCAGTGTCGCATTGCCGTTGAGTACCATCGCTCCGGGCGCAAATCCGCTCCCCAGATTCACCGCGGTGACGGCCGACCCAATCGTGTAGCTGGCGCTCGAAACATTGCTACTGAAGAAGCCGCTGGCCACAGCCAGAGCTTCCACGGTTTCCGTGCTGCTAACGCTGATCGGGCCAATATATTGCGTGGAGGAGGTGGTAGGAGTAGTACCATTTGTGGTGTAGTAGATGGTCGCATTCGGCGTTGTCGTCGCAATCGTCACCGCCTGCCCTAACGCATACGTACCGCCTGCAGGAGAGAACGTCGCCGCGGCCACTTGCGATTCGATAGTGTACTTGGCTGTAGCAACCGCGCTCTGCGTAAATCCAGAAGCAGTCGCAATCGCATTAATTGTCTCCGTTGCGGTGACGGTGATAGGACTCGCGTATGCTGTCGACGAAGTGGTGGGCGTGCTGCCGTCGGTCGTATAGTAAATCGTTGAACCGCTGGTCGTATCGCTCAGCGAAACGGTTTGCGTTCCCAAATAGGTTCCCGCCGCAAGACTAAACGTCGGTGTCGCTGCCGCCGCTGTGCCCCCGGTCGAAACAAAAGTCCAGTTCAGAATTTCTTGCGTCGCAGTCTCTCCTCCGGTACCGCCGGTGAATCCCACGTAAGCCACGTTTCCACCCACCGTCGTCGGAATGTCCACCGCCCAGCTCTGCGTAAAGGTCGCATTCGTGGTGTTGTCGGTGATTGTCATCGACAAGGTCGTGCCGTTATACGTCATGTGGACGTGGAACGGATCCCCGCTGTGCAGATTCACTCCGGAACTCGTCATGTCTACGGCAGGAGTGGTTGGAGAGACACCGTTCAAGTACAGACCGGTAGAATCAACGCCCTCTCCCGCGTTGCTATAAAGGTCAAATTTCACAGCGACGCTGCTGGCGAGTCCCGGCGTGCCGCCCGGCGTGTCGGGTCCGTATCCAAGTCCCCCACCGCTCGGGCCGATGGAGCTGGAGTTGTTCCCCTGAATCGCAAACGTAAATCCGTCCGCTGTGCTCGCACTCCCGGGCGTAATTTGGAAAGTGAAGTCAGTGGTAAACACCTGGATATTCGCTTCCACCTGATACCAGGCCGCCGCCGCTTCGTTTCCTCCCCCATCCGTCAATTCCAGCGCCGCCCCATTCAGCTTCGCCGAACCGAGCAGGTTCATTGCGCCCGAGGTGAAGCCACCGCTCAAATTGATGGAACTGATGCCGCCAAGATCCACGGTGTAGAGTCCGCTGGCCACAGGGCTGTTGCTGAGACTCCCCCCGATCGCGATTGCAGATAGTGTCTCCGTCGAGCCCACGGAAACCGGGCCCGTATACTTCGCACTCGACGCAGTCGGAGTAGTGCCATCCGTCGTGTAATAAATTGTGGCGCCGGAATTGGCCGTGGTAATCGTCACCGATTGGACCATTGTGTACGCGCCCGGCGGTGGATTAAACACAGGCATAGAGTTTTGGGTAACCAGGCTGTACGTCGCTGAGGCGACAGCACTCGACAGCAGCCCCGTGCCCGACGCGATGGCATTTACTGTAGTCGTAGATGTAATCGCAAACGGCGTGGTGTAATGCGTGGACGCAGGCGTAGGAATGCTTCCGTCGGTTGTGTAATAAATCGAAGCACCAGTAGTGCTGTCGGTAATGCTGACCTGAACGCTGGGGTTAAACGTCTCTGTCGCAGGGTTGATCACCGGAGTGGCAGCTTGCGTAGCGCCGTTTAGCAATCCATAAGCGCTGACTTGCGATTCGGAGCCAACATAAACCTTTCCGTTGATCACCGTAGGAACGATAAACTTCACCGAGTTCCCCGGGTTGTCCCGGCCCACGTTCTGTTCGCTTGAATACAAAAGTGTCGCGACGTTGGAGGCATCATGCGCGTACAGCACTTCGCGGCCCTGTGACCCATAATTGTCGGTCTTTAGGCTCCATACGATTCCGTTCGTCGTGCCGTTCGCGGAGACCGAGGGCGTCGGCGAATACGTGCCCGCGGACTCCCCGGATTTCGAAGTATACGTCGACGAAATGGCGCCATTCGCGAACGAAAATGCTTTCAGGTTGTCACCCGTGCTCCAAACATAAATATTGCCGTTCCAATAAGAGGGCGCTCCCCACAATCCGTTCACATAAGCCTTCTCTTCCGGATCCGTAGTGTTATTTGCGTTGTAGCCGCCTAAATTCTCTCGATTCAAAATGTAAATTCGTCCGGACTTGCCGAGCTGCACCAATTGGTGCGCGCCGCCCCCGCCACCCACGGAATCCGGCAAAACCACCACGCCGCCAGAGGCCTGGTCCTCGTCCGCATTATTCAAACTTGCCTGGTCGTGCGGCGTGAAATCGTCGCCGACCGTAGTCGTCCCTGAGATCATCGTCGGCGCGCCGTTCGCCAAATCCAGCTTGATGATCGAATCACCATAATCCATCGAGTTCGTATAATTCGGGGCCGTGGCATCGTACGTTCCGTTTCCGGTAGCGGTGAAAATCCGGCCGTACGGTTTGCCGGAAGGCACATCAGCCGCAAGCCCGGTTCCGCCCATCCATATCCCGGCCGCCGCAGCGTTCGGCGTCGCGCACCATTCCCCGGTTCGCGCGAGCGTGCTCGCGTTATACGCCAGGATCCATCCATGCCACGGTCCGTTGTCGCCGTGCGACCCGAACCCGATATAAACAATTCCATTCAAAAGCAGCAGACTCGTCCGGTTGTTTTCCCACTTGGGATCCCAGTTCAGCGTGCCACCTGAACTTCCGTTGCCGTTCCCTGCCACCGAACCCGACAGCGTCACCGGTCCGCCAAATTTCTCCAGCCCTGTCGTGATATCAATCGCGTGCAATCGTTGTATGAATGTCGTATCTGAAATCGTGGACTTGGCAACGACATAGATCGTATTTGTGGTCGAATCAATTACCGGCGTGCTCGTGATCCCGATTTCCGGCACGATGTCGCCCGTGGACACATCGCCATTCGGCACCGTTTTTTCTCCGCTGCCCGCCCCATGCGCGGAATCAATCAGAGAAACCTTCCATAAGGGACTGCCATTTGCTCCGCTGTTACCATCCGCATCAAAGGCATAAAGACTGTCGTGTTCAGTCGCGACAAAAACCACATTGTGCGTCGTTCCAGCCTGCGCTGTCCCCGCGCCCATGGTCACGCCCGGCATGTATAGGGGCTGCGCGTACACCCAGCCATCCACAGGCTGGGAAAAGAGTTTCCCAAAGGAGCTAGTATTCACATTCGATGGCGTCAGAACGGTTTCATTCGTGTTTGCGCCCGTCCGCGAAATGTCATTATGTTGCGTTGTGACATTCGTCTGCGCCGATCCCATTGCGCAATGCGCAAGCGCCGCCGCCAGTATCAGCACTCCACGATGAATTTGGAGCTTCCAAGACCGAACTCTCCGTAAAACTCCATTCCGAACGCTCGCGCAAGAGTTCTGCATAATCATTAGAGTTCTCTCTCCGATGGCCCGAAGTCACCGCGAATAACAACACACCCGCACGGATTCAATTCAAAAATCTGAGTTTGATTGATGTTCAATCGGCTTAAACAGCTTCCCATCTCAGACAAAAAGGCAACATCTGAGCGGTTGAAGTATACCAACCGCCCTGGGAATGACACAGATCTTTTTCCGGTTTTCCACTATGACTTCATGCTTAGTACTTCCGGTACCGACTTCAACCCGATCTGGCGTGTTCACCAAAAAAACTAGTCGGTTCGACACCTTCATTCCGAATCGGTGCAATCGTCCTGACCTGCCCCCCGTTATTGGTCCAGTCATAATGTAGCACTGGGGGATTCCTGCAAGCTCGTTTGTGTCCCTGCCGGGGTGGTTAGTGCGACCGACGTGGGGGGAGACGCCGGTCGGGCGGCGGCGCTGGCCGCGAACTCTTCCGGCGTTTGATAGCCCAAGCTGCTGTGCGGACGCACCGTGTTGTAATCCACGCGCCAGGCTTCGATCATTCGTCGCGCGTCGTCCAGGCTCACGAACCAGTTCTGGTTCAAGCATTCGTCGCGGAACTTCCCGTTGAAGCTTTCGATGAACGCATTCTGCACCGGTTTCCCCGGATCGATGAAGTGCAGCGCTACCCCGTGCGCATAAGCCCACTGGTCCACCGCACGGCTGATGAATTCCGGTCCGTAGCACCTCGGGAACGAGGCTATTTTTGCTAACGAGCGGGTGGACCAGCATGGCTTCCGGTCGATTCGCTCCCTTCAGCCATGCTGGTCATGGTCAGCCGGAAGTCTCCTGTACTGTGAGTGTGTTCAGCATTCACCAAAGGAGACGGACAGTCATGTTTTGCCGCGCGGCAGTGATATTTCCCAGCGAAGCGTAAGCAATTGCAGTCTTCTTGAGTAGTGCGCCTGGTGCATTCAAGCCGAAGTCGTAATCGTCCTGCTCGATTAACGAGCGGGAAGCATTGTACTTGTTGACTGTCTGAGACTCATTATTTGTCGTGCCAGGCAGAATGCCGGTAAGGGTGCGTTGCGTGAGCGGCGAGGTTATAGCCGTCGTCGGGCAAGGAGACGAACTGCCATTGTAACAAATCTGCGTTTCCTTAAGCATGTTCGACGTTTGGAGCGTGCTTTCCGGCGCACCGCCAGTCCCGCTTCCCGGTACACGCGAAACACCCGCTTGTGATTCACGCGCTCCCCGCTGCCCACCAGCTAAACATGCAACCGCCGGTAGCCCCACCGCGGCTTCTTCCGCACCAACTCCACCAGCCGCTCGCGCAGCGCCGTATCGCTCCGCGTGCTGCGGTAGCGATAACTCGACACCGCGATCTGCATCAGCTTGCAAAGCCGCTGCTGGCTGGCCTGGTAGTGTTCCCCCAGCCAGCGCACTTCTTCCCGCAGCTTCACGAGCCCCATCCGTTTTTTGAGATCACCGCTTTCAGCATGTCCTTGTCGAGGCTCAGATCCGCCACCAACTTCTTTAACCGGTGATTATCATTCTCGAGCTGCCGCAACCGCTGCGCCTCGTTCACATCCAGCCCGCCGAACTTCGCCTTCCAGCCGTAAATGGTGTGCTTCGACACGCCCATCTCCCGGCCTAGGTCCTCGGCCGTCCGCCCCGCCTCCAACTGCTTCAACGCCCCGATGATCTCCGCATCGCTGTGCTTTCCCTTCGCCATATTGCTCCTCCTCCTTCCGCAGAATCGTATACACTTTCCTGCGAATTGAGGGGAGCAGGTCAACACAAAGATATAACAAATGGCGCGACCTAAGTCTCGCGGCTTGTATCCCAAGCCGTGATCATTGAGCTCGAGGCGCGTCGGCGACAGAACGCTCCTATTTTTCGTCTACATTTTTGTACAGAATTATACACAGACTCGCTGTTTGAGCGGTTTTGGCAGCTTTGGCCTCCCCTGAAATGAATAGCTTACATGTTTTCAGTACCGCGTTCGAGTTCGATTCCCCTTCCTATTCAATCCTGATTTCCTTCAGATAGTGCCCTGCCCTATCTTTGTCAGAAAGGATAGGCTCTCCGCGCAACGGCCAGCGAATCCCCAACTCCGGATCGTTCCATAAGAGCGTCCGCTCGTGTTTCGGTGCGTAGAAATCCGTCACTTTATAAGCCACATCCGCGGTTTCCGATAACGTATAAAATCCGTGGGCGAATCCTTTCGGGATCCAGATCGAAATCAGGTCCGCCGCCGAAAGTTGCACGCCTGTCCATTTCCCGAATGTTTTCGACCCCGGCCGGAGGTCCACCACAACGTCGAAGATTTCCCCATTCAATACCCTGACAAGCTTGCCCTGAGCATTCTCCAACTGGTAATGCAACCCCCGAAGAACACCTCTTTTCGAATGGGATTGGTTATCTTGGACGAACCGCCCCTCGATTCCTGCCTCCGCAAAACTCTTCTCATTGTAAATTTCCACAAAATAGCCCCGGGCATCGCCAAATATCTTTGGCTCCAGGATCAGCACTCCCTCAAGTTCGGTCGGACGAATTTTCATGATCCTCTTCACCTGCCCCGTATTGTCGCCACCTCAACTTCCTCAACCACCACGCTTCTTTCGTAGCTCTCGCTAAGGCGCATCCCCACACCCGGCCCTTACGCTGTGGGTATTTCGTTTCATGCAATAAGGATATCTTGGAATCGTTTTCAGAAGGCTATAACTCAGACTCGATTGGGAACTTCCCTGCGCTTAGTGTCCCACGACCCCTGTCGGGCCGCTATCCCGAATTCTCTGCATCGCCGCTCGCCGGGACACCAACCCGGCGTCCTGAATCTTATAAATCAGCGCTCGATAGCTGATCTTCAGCGCCTGCGCGGTTTTTCGCCGGTTCCATTGGTTCGCACGCAATGTTTCCAAGATCACATTCTTTTCCATTTCCTTAATCACATTTTTTGACATGCGCTTCAGCGTGACCTGTTCCTCGCTTCCATCCGCTTCTCTGACCCCATTTCTGGTCCGCCGGGTAGGAATTTCCTGATGGATCGCCGCTTCAGGCCCCAGCAGCACATAGCGCGCAACTCCGTTTGATAGCTCCCGAATATTCCCTGCCCACGCTAGACTCTTCAGATATTCCAGCATCTCGGGCGCAAAGACTTCTGCTTTCATCTCAAACTGCTTCTCAAACTGCTTGCGGAAGTATTCGGCCAGCATGGGAATATCTTCCCGGCGATCTCGTAGCGGCGGCATCTTCAACTGGAACACCTGGATCCGGTAATACAAATCCTGGCGGAATCGGCCCGCCAGGGTCTCCTGGTCCAGATTTTTGTTTGTTGCGCAGATCAGGCGAGCATCTACTTTTCTTTCCGATTGGTCGCCGATTCTCGAAAATGTCCCGTCCTGCAGGAAGTGCAACAGCTTGCTCTGCAGGTTCAAATCCAGATCGGCAATTTCATCCAGGAACAACGTGCCACGATGCGCCAGCTCCACACGGCCTGGCTTTATATTATTCGCGCCGGTGAAGGCTCCCTTTTCATACCCGAATAGTTCACTCTCAAGCAGTGGTCCGGGGATCGCGGCGCAGTTCACTTTCACGAATTCGCCTGTCCCATACTCGGATTTGGCATGAATCCAGCGTGCGAGGGCTTCCTTCCCTGTTCCACCCTCGCCGCAAAATAGGATCGGCACATTCGTGCGGCAAATGCGTTCCGCGCGCGTTTGAATCTCGGCCATCGCCCGCGAATTGCCGAAAAGCACCTGGTCCGGAAGGATCCAATCCGGCCTCTCGATGCCCGATATCTTTTTGGAGCTTTCCTCTTGCATAGCCACTCGGCGCTCTACAGTTGCACATCGTCAGCCAATCGAATGGAAGGCCGCCGTCCGGAGTACGGGCCTCGAATCCTGTTAACTCAAACAAAAACAATAGGTTGTGAGATTTAAGGTTAGGTGAGTTATAGTACTGGATCGATCTAGCTTGTGACCAAACTGGCCATCCAGAGGAAATTCACAGCACTGTTCAGGGAAGGTTTCTTCTCTTTGTCGGCCCTCGCCGGCTTACTCCACCACCCGCTTAACGGTTAGGAAAGGCGTACGATTGAAGCATATCCGCCCGGGCCTTCTCATCCGAGGCCATCACCTTCAGCAAGTCGCTTACGGACACCATCCCGCGATACTTTGAACCTTCGCTGAGTATTAACAGATGGTAAACGCCATGCTCTTCCATCATCCGCAGGCATTCATCAAAACTCATCTCTGGAGTTACGGTCAGGAGTCCGGTACTCATGATCTCCGAAACCTTAATCCATGACGGGCACTTGTTCTCCGCGGCCACCTTATCCGAGATATCAGCTTGCGACACGACACCGATCAATTTTCCGCTGGCATCCACAATGCCCACGGAACGCACCTGCTTCTCGCGCAGGTATTTCGCTGCGTCCAGAACGCTGTTCGTTTCCGGGATGGAAAACACTTCTTTGCGGGACCCGATTAGATCCGAAACTTTCATGGGACCCTCCGGTGGGCAGGCTATGGCCCAATCCTAGGCTCGCCTGAGGGTGAATGCAATCAAAAAATGGATCAGTCGGAGGCCGGCTGGTATCGCTTCCTCGACGCAGCTCCGCTTCAGGCGCGCGCCCCTTCTCCACGGATAATGTCATACCTTTCGATCACCGCCGCTACTCCCAGGCGTTGCTCTCCATCCTCCAGCCGCCGCTCGACGCGAACCACTTTCCCTTGCGCTCGCACAAACACATCCGAACCGTGTGTGATCTCCCCCGGAAGTGTAAGCGTGAGATCCAGATCGCTCCCGTCCGCGAGGTCCCGCTCCACTACAAAATACAATCCCTTGGTTGAAATATCTCGTGTTTTCCCCTCTTGCCGCACCACCAGCTTTTCCCCTGAAAAGCGGATGCTCACAGGCAACGTCAAATCGTAACGTCGAGCCAACCGGCGTTCTGTCATCAATGACATTCTCAACTCCGTCCGTGGCTTTCGAAGCCATCCCAAGTTTGAACTTGCTTGAAGCGGGTGAAAAAAATCTCTAAAGGTTGCAATGCTGCGGCATTAATTCACTGGACTGCGATTCGCGCGCTTCCATTCCGGGAAACGCTACACCTCTGGAGCATCCCGGAAAGGCTGCATCCAGTTGGAACCCTCACTTCTGCCAAGCACAACTTTCGGTGTTTTCGACGAGCTGATTCTTTCGCTGCGCAAGATACCTTGCCAGCCGCTAACTCGCAAGTTCTCTTTTTACGGAAAGTGTCGCGCACCTGCAACCGCGTACTAGACCCCGCTAGGCACCCTCTTTTGCCCCCACCGTGGCTGGCGCCGGCACGGCCTCCTCTGGCTTGGGCGTGCCGGATGCCCGCCTCGTTCGCGGCGTGTCCAAGTTGAACTGCCGCATCTTGTAAAGCAGCGCCTTATAGCTGATCCCCAGCATCTTAGCCGCATCCTTGCGGCACCAGCGGGTCTTCTCCAGTGCGTCCGCAATCGCTTCCATCTCCGCTTCATCTTTCAGTCCGCGTACCAGCGCCTTCAGTCCTTGCTCGCGCATCACCGGCGCTTCCTCACGTGGGGAAGTCCTTTGCCGCGTCGCCGACATCTCGATCAATTCCCGCAGGCTGCCTTCGTCATCCTCCAAAATCACGTACCGCTTCACAAAGTTTTCCAATTCCCGCAAATTCCCCGGCCACGGATAATTCAGCGCCGCGTCCAGCAGATGCTTTGACGGAGTCTGCTGCACTTTGCCAAATTTCTCGCTGTACTTCTCCAGGAAGTGCTTGAAGAGCAACGGAATTTCCGAAGTCCTCTCCCGCAGGGGTGGCACGTTGATCGATAGCACGTTCAACCGGTAATACAAATCCTCCCGGAATCGGCCGGTCTTCATCGCTTCATGCACGTCCACGTTCGTCGCCGCTAACACCCGTACATCCGTTTCCACTAAGTGCCGCCCGCCAAGCCTCGAATACTGGTGGTCCTGCAAGACATGCAGCAGTTTGGCCTGCAGGTGCACCGACATTTCCGCAATTTCATCCAAGAAGATCGTTCCCTTGTTCGCCATCTCAAATTTTCCGGGCTTTGCCCGCACCGCTCCCGTGAAGGCGCCCTGCTCGAATCCGAATAGCTCCGATTCCAGCAACTCGCCTGGCAACGCCGCGCAATTCACTTTGATGAACGGTTGGTTCCGGCGCTTCGAACGAAGATGAATCATCCGCGCCACGACTTCTTTGCCCACTCCGCTCTCCCCGCACACGAACACCGGCACGTCCACCGGCGCGATTTGCAGAATCTGCTGCCGGATGCGCACCATTTGCGGGCTGGCCGCCAGAAAACTCAGATCTTCGGTCACCTGATCGCAGTAATCCCGCAACGCCTTGTTCTCCTGAGTCAACTCTTTCTTCTGCCGCGATTTCAGCATCGCCGCTTCCAGTTCGGACTTTTCAAATGGCTTGGTCAGGTAGTCATGCGCTCCCAGTCGTATCGCCTCCACCACCGTGCCCACCTCGTTCGAGCAGGACAACATGATTACGTTCAAGCTGCGGTCTAGATGCATCAGTTCCTGTAGGGTTTCCAGTCCGCCCATCTCCGGCATCAGCACATCCAAGATAATGAAATCCGGGCGCTCGCCCCCGCTCACTTTCTGGATGGCGTCTTTTCCGTTGCTCACCGTTTCAACGTCAAATCCTTCCACTTCCAGCAATGTTTGCAGATACTTGCGAATGCTCGGCTCATCATCCACAACCAGAATCTTTTCTTTTGCGGACATATCTCTTCCCCTTTTCACCGATCCTGCTCGATTCTTAGCTCTGATCCATCGGCAACAAAAACGCGAACGTGCTTCCTCTCGTTGATTCGCTCTCCACCCAAATCTTTCCCCGGTGCGCCTGAATCAATCGTTTGGCTATCGCCAGGCCCAGCCCCATCCCCGAGGTATTGCGATCCACGCGCACAAAATCTTCAAAGATCTCCTGGTGATGTTCCGGCGCAATCCCCGAACCTGAATCCGTCACGCTCACCTCCACGCTATTCGGCCGCGGCAACCGGAACCTCCGCCGTTCTTCCACCGGAGCGACTTCGGCCACGCGCCTCTCCCAAAAATGCGGCTTGGCCCGCAATATCACGTTTCCTCCCGAGGGCGTGTGCTTCAGAGCGTTGTCCAGCAGGTTTGCCGCGGCCTGCTGCACCTTTTGGTAGTCAAACTTGAATGTCGGAATCGATGGATCCAGCTGCGTCTCCAGCTTCACGCCCTTCCTCTGAAATGCTTCCGACCACCTTCCCGACATCTCTATCAGGCAATCCCGCAGGTCGTTTTCACGCAGCTGCAGCACTAACTTTCCGCTCTCCAGCGCTGAGTAGTTCAAAAACATCGAAACCAGGCGCACCAACCGTTCACAACTTTCCTTCGACTCTTCCAAGATGTCCTTTTGCTTTTCCGTCAGCTTTCCCAGCGAATTGGTAAGCAACAGATCGTAATATCCTTTAATCACCGCCAGCGGAGTTTTCAACTCATGCGCTGCCGATGCCAGGAAAACCGTCTTCTGCCGGTTTACTTCCTGCAGCTTCAAATAGGCGGCCAACAGGTTGCGGTAGGTTATTTCGCGTTCTTGCAATAATTCCTGTACCGTCGGGTGCGGCGATCCATCTCCGTCATGGTTATCCCCTTCATTCGCGAATTGGATCGCCACCCAATCGGATTCCGGAATCCATCGGACTCGTGCATGGTAATCTCTGGCCCCGCTTTTCCCCGTTAGCTCAATTTCGTTCTCACCGCTCTCAATTCGCCGGGAGATCTCTCGCGGCTCCACGTTCAGGAAGTCCTCAAAAATGTTCAGGGTTGCCACATCCGTCTTACCGTGTCCTTCCAGGCATTTCTTCCCCCGGGTGTTCACCATCAGCACGCGGCCATCCCGGCTCGCCACAACCACACCCTTATCCACTGTATCGAGCAAAGCTCGCACATGCTCCGTGGGAAAACTTGTTCCACTCGCTGCAAATTTCCCAGTCGTTGTCGTAATACCACTCCCCATAGAATTATCCTGGCTCCCCTGACAAGTGGTAAATGTTTTCCCGTGTGCACTTTCATCCTTTCAGAGGCACTCCAGGCTGTCAATGGTAAAAGCGTTCCATTTGCACAATTTGGGAAAAGGCCTGCTCAATTCCAGCCTAAGCTTTGTCGCTTCTCTCCTGAGCGCTTCCTGTCTGGCTATATCTACCTGTAAAAAAGCTAGTTATTCCAGTTTGTGATCTCGCGCACTGGCAAACAACCTGCAAGAGGTGTACTAGTTCCCAGGTACTAAGTTCCGCTCCCTATGGACACTCAATTCAATCAGCTCAAGGAGGGAACTCGCGTGGATTCGCACCGGGCTCGCCGTTCCCCCCGAATCCGCCTCCAAGTTCCTGTTTTCCTCAGGGCCTCCGATGCCTCCGGTACTGAGTTCATCGAGCTCACCCGGACTCTGAATATCAGCGCCACGGGTGCATGCATCACTTCTACACATCTTTTGCGGCCCGAGCAGACCGTCCTTCTCACCATCCCGGCGCCTTCTCACTCGTCCTCAAGTCTGATTCCCAGCGAAACGCCACCCATTCAGGCCAAGGTCCGCCGCCAGGAAACTCTGGGCGACCAGCGGCTCTTTGGATTGGAATTTCTCCGTCCTCTAGACTAGCCCTCCCGTACTATTCTCTTCCTGCCCCAACCAGTCAGTCGGCAAGCTGTGCCGTTTTCTCCCCATCTTAAGAGAACTCGCTTATCCTCGCCTTTTGTAATACGATATGCCGCAAAAGAGAGACTATTAGGGCCACTCCGTTTTGCCTTCTGTTTGACTGGGAATGGCAGCCGGCTTGCTCCCTACTCAGCGAGCTCTCTTATTGTGCTTGCCCCAAACCCCGCGGGGATAGGCAGATTGTAGGACAAACCCAGCTATGCCCAGCCCCGGTGCCCCAGCGGCCCCGCGCTTGCCCTCGGAAGACGCCTATCTTGAGCTCTTGGCCGACACGATCGAGGGCCTTGACCTTTCCGCCCGCGGCCAATTCCTTCAGCGTTATTTCCTTGCTACCACTCAACTTGATCTTCGCGAAACTCAGTGTCTGCAGCTCTGGGAAGAAATGCTCACTCGCCGTCGGGAACTGGCTGCCACTCTCGGCCGCCCCATTGCTCTCAAAACCGTTCTGGTGGATGTCCTTTCTTCCGCCGGCTTGCTTCGCGTGCCCGTCATAGTGGAATACGATGAACTCAAGAAAATTAAATTGAACGCGGTCACCGATCCACTCACCGGCTTGTACAATCGCAGGCTCTTTACCGAGTACTTCGAAAAGGAGCTCAACCGCGCCCGCCGCTATGGCCTTCCGCTAGGTATCGTCATTCTCGATCTTCATCGCTTCAAGGAAGTCAACGACAAGTACGGCCACCCTCGCGGTGATGATGTTCTTCGCGCTGCCGCAGCCACTCTCCAGAAGGCCTTGCGTACCTCTGACTCCGCTTTCCGCATCGGCGGCGATGAATTCGCCTTGTTGCTTCCGCAAACTGATGCCGCCCAGGCCCTGGCCCTCGGTCGCCGCATCGAGGCCGTCTTCGCCGAGACTCTCCGCCCTCTCCAGTTGACCTTCGCCGTGACCATGGATCACGGTGTTGCCACCTACCCCCAGGATGGCGACCAGTCCGATCAATTGATTCGTGTCGCCGACGAGCGTCTTTACCGTTTCAAGCACGCCAATCACGTTCGCACTGCTGCGGACGCCGCGCGCCCCCCAGCCCCGGCGCCGGCTGTTCCTCCCTCGCCAATCTCCATCTCTGCCGGACGCGCTCCGGACAAGATTTCTCCCGATTTCCCGGCGGCTGCTTCAGAGGCAGCAAGCTCTATTGCCGAGCAGGCTTCTCTGCCGCAAGCCCAGGCCGTTCATGCGGTGCAGCGTAAGGCTGAACGCGTTTCCATGCTCGGCACCAACGCCTATGCCATCATCGGTGATCAGGGGGCTCGTCGCGCTCGCGTCCTCGATCTCGGTTTCGGCGGTGTTGCTCTTGAATTCGAAGCGCCCGAAGAACTCCCCGAAAGTATTCTGGCCATTCTCCACGTTCCAATACTTCCCCCCGTCCGTGTCTATCTGCGGCCCGTGTGGTCCCGCCGCACCTCCGAAGGGGCTTTCCGCTTCGGCTGCCATTTCGTCTCCTGACCGACTTGGCACGACGTCGCTCCGCCCGGATTCCCCCCATTTCGAACCGCTCTGCAAATCTTTTCTCATCCACGGAAAACTAATCTCGCCTTTACCCCGTCATCGTCGCCTCAAACTCGCTTTTCCCCTCGGTGGCCTGTTCTTCAGTACAGGTCCCCACACGGTCAAGCCTGTCCCACAACTGTACCCAGGACAGGTTGCGGCAACTGTCCCCTGAACAGTATTTTCTAACTTCAGTATCTGGGGGGTCGTACTCGTAGTGTTCTCTTCGTGCTCAAACTATTTCTCCATTCGCCGCGCCGCTTCCTCGGCGCTTTTCTTCGGCGTCTTCCTGCTGCTTCTCGGCTGCGCCAGCGTCGCCCCCCACACGTCGCCGGCCACGCCAGCGCTCTCTCTTTCGACGACCAGCTTCAACTTCAACACCGTCGTCGTCGGCAAATCCGCCACCCAGACTCTTCATATCACCAATAGCGGCACCGCTCCCTTGACCATCAGTTCCATTTCGCTCAAGAGTCAGCAGTTCTCCCTCTCTGGACCTGCGGTTCCTCGCACAATTCTCCCCGCCCAAAGCGTGGCCTACTCCGTCGCCTTTGCCCCCACCGCCTCCGGCAATTTCTCCGCTGCCCTCCATATCGCCAGTAATGCTTCCTCTACCGCCGCTGCCGTCTCGCTCGCCGGTGTCGCTGAGCAAGCCTTTGCTGCCCTTCAAGTCAACCCTTCATCCATCAATTTCGGCAATCTCAAACTGCAATCCACTGGCACACAAAACGTCACTCTCAAAAACACCGGTGACATCAGCCTCACCATCAGCGGCGTCACCTCGGCCGGCGCCGGCTTCGGTTACTCGGATCTTTCTCCGGGTTATTCGCTTCCTCCCAACCAGAGCGTGACTTTCCAGGTTTGGTTCCGCCCCCAATCCAGCGGCGCCGCCTCCGGCCAAGTTTCAATCCTCAGCGCAAGTCTCGCGACTCCGGCCACTATTTCCCTTGCCGGCGACGGCGTTGGCTCCTCCGGCACACCTACCCCCGTTCAGCACACGGTTCATCTCTCATGGGGTCCGAGCAGCTCTTCCGTAAACGGATATCGCGTCTACCGGAGTACCACTTCCGGCTCTGGATTCTCGCCACTCACTTCCGTCATGGCAGAGCTTTCCTTCGCCGACGACACCGTCGTCTCCGGGGACACCTACTATTACGTTGTCACCGCGGTAGATGCCCAAGGTGAAGAAAGTCCCCACTCCAATCAAGCCGCCGCTACCATCCCCACGCCCTGATCCTGTCTCCTCTCGGATCTGGCCAATTTGGAAATTTCTCCCTCCTCCCGTATAATCGGTGATTGTCTTGTGACCTAGCGACGCGGCCGTAGTTCCCTTCTTGGGTTTGGCCGTGCAGACCGGCCACAATCGATTGGAGATTCATGAAACCCGGTATTCATCCTGACTACCATCCCGTCACCGTTCACTGCGCTTGCGGCAGCACCTTTCAGACCCGTTCGACCATCAAGGGCGATATGCTACGCGTCGAAATCTGCTCCAGTTGCCACCCCTTCTTCACTGGCAAACAAAAGCTGGTGGACACCGCGGGCCGCGTCGAGCGCTTCCAGAAGAAGTATGCGAATGTTCCCGCCGCTGCTCCCAAGAAATAATTCTTCCAGTACGGCGCGACTTGCTTTCGGCGGACCGGCTTTCAGACGGTCCGCTTTTTCTTTCTATCCTTTTGTCCCCTCCCAACTCTCCGTGTAGAATCATCTTCCAACGTGGCTACGCAATCCCGCATGTTCGATGGCGCACCCGGCGCCGGCTTGGTGGAAACCGCCGCGCCGCGCGTCACGCTCCGCAGCGCTTTCTCGCATCCTTTTGATTCCGCCATCGCCGCCGCCCGCACCTGCTACTCCACGCATCTGATCACTCCCGCCGAGATCACCGACAAGCAGCGCCTCAACATCGGCGCAGCCACCTTCTACAGCGGTCACCACACCGTTTTCCAGCACGCCCATTTTGAGTTCGGCCTCGAAAACGTCAGCCGTCAGTTCGTCTGGTCCTTCCTGCACGCGCACCCTTTCTACAACTCTGAGCAGCAAAGCCAACGCTACGTCCGCCTCGATCGCGCTCAGGCCTTTGTCCCCACGGTCGACCTATACTTCAATTCCCACGCTCGCGAAATCTACGAGAACGCTGTTGCCCGTGCCTGGGCCTACTATCGCGAACTCTCCGCTCTTCTCGTTCCCGACGCCCGCGGCATCCTCAGCGATATTTGGCACATTGGCCCAATGTCTCATCCAAAGCGCATCCAGAAAATAGAGCGCTCGGCCGAAAAGCGCTCCATCGAAATCGCCCGCTATGTTCTGCCCGTCGCCGCCTTCACCACCATGGTGCACACCGTCTCGGGCATCGTCCTTCACCGCCTCTGGCGCATGTGTTCCGCCTCCGACACGCCAGGCGAGGCGCGCGCTGTCATAGGCGAAATGGTCGCTCAGGTCCGTCAACTCGATCCCCAATTTTTCGATCGTTTTGGCACCTCTCCCCTCGAAGAGTTGCCTGAATGGAAGAATATTGCCGCAACCCCCGCCGGAGCTGACGCATTCGCGCACGAATTCGACGCCAAGCTGGACGGAAAAACTTCCCGCCTCGTCGATTATTCTGCCAACGCACCTGGAGTCATCGCCGAATCCTATCGCGCCGTAATCGGCGTGCCGGAGTCCGTCTGCTCCGACGCCGAGGCCATCGACCGCTTGCTCAATCCCGCCCGCAATCTCTACCGCCTCGAAACTTTAAACATCGGCGTCCACGCCCCCATGATGCGCGCTCTGCAACACGCCAATTACACCTTCGCCAAAAAAATCAGTCACACCGCCGACAGCCAGGACCAGCGCCATCGCATGGTCCCCGGCTCCCGCCCGCTTCTCACTCTCGCCGACACCCGCGAGCCCGACTACATCACGCCCAAGCTCCTCAAGGAAAATCCCCGCGCCCTGGAACTCTACGATCAGGCCATGCAAGACGCCTGGTCCGCCAAAAACCAACTCCTCGAACGCGGCGTCCCTCCCGAAATCGCCCTCTATCTTCTCCCCAACGCCAAATCCATTCGCCTCGTCGAAACCGGCTCCCTCCTCCATCTCCTACACAAATGGACCATGCGCACCTGCTTCAATGCCCAGGAAGAAATCTACAACGCCTCCATGGATGAGATCGCCCAACTCCGCGAGGTCCACCCCCCACTCTCCCGCTACATCGGCCCGCCCTGCCACCTCCGCGCCGGCATCACCACCCCCATCTGCACCGAAGGCTCCCACTTCTGCGGTGTAAAGGTCTGGCTCGACTTCCCCAACACCCCTCGCCGCATCTGAAACCCGCAGCCTGCTCTCCAACGTCCAATCATTAAATAGGAGGCCCCCCATGATCTCCAGCCGGCTCCGCCTCTCAGCCTTCGCGCTCGTTTCCTTCTTGGTCCTGCCGCCCTCCTCCAACGCTTTCGAAACCCCTCTCTCTGACACCGCCGTCCGCGACGCCTATTTCCTCGGCCAACGCCGCAATGAGGACCTCGCGCGCTTTCTCGATAAATACACCCAGCATCTCCCTCCGCCAGAAACCGGGCCCTACATCCAGTCCGTCTCCTTCCTCACTCCGTACGCCATCACCGCCCAATACTCCAGTCTACAAACCGGCAGCTATAGCGCCCAGCAAGCGCAACTTGACCACAACAAACAACCCGAATTTGTCCGCATGGTCGTGCAGATCGTTTTGACGGATTCCTACGGCCCTTACTTGATGAGCCCTACCAACAACCGATCCGCCTCGCCCCAGGGAATCGGATTCCGCCCCTCAAATTTTTGGAAAGATTTCCGATTCCGGCTCTATGACGGCGACAAATTCACGATTCCGTCCAACGCCCAAGGTTATGCAACCTATAATTGCGATGACCAAGGTGGATGTATCCTTTCAGGCGCCGTCGTCACCTTCGAATACCCTGCCGACGCCTTCAACAGCGATACCGCCACCGTCCGAATCGACCCGCCCGAAGGCGACCAGATCCTCGTCGACTTTGACCTAACTTCCTTCCGTTAAGTCGGGTTGCAGCGAGGGGCTTTGGGCCTCAAGAGTTATCTCACCGAATTGTGCAGCTTAGCAGGCACAAAAAAGCCCCGGAGGGGTGGCAGACTCAGTTCCCCCCGCGGGAATTCAAACTTCCGAATTCACCGTCAAAATCAAAACCCATAATTTCTGCTTAACCCTGTTGCCCGGATGGATTTTCGCTTCTTGGTTTCTTGGCTTCTTGGCTCCCTTCAACTTCTCCAACGCAACGTCACCGGCCCGTCCATCGGATGTACCATCGGCAATCCGCTCCGTCGCGACTCCAACAACCCCTGCTTCAACGCGAAATACCACTTCGCCGGCCGGTCCGCGTCATCAATCAACATCAACTTCGGATTGTGCTGCAATCCCTCCGACTGCTGAATCATCGTCTCCTGGTCCTGCCGCAAAAATATCTTCGCGAAAATCCGGAAGATTGAAACGGGAAACGGTAAATTCCACGCCGCCACAAAATCAATCCGGCACAGATCCCGCCGCACCGGCGTCACCGTCGCCCGGCTCGAAAACCACTGCTTCCCGCTGCGGTCGATCTCCGTCCGGATATTCGGCAGCACAAAATCGATCGTCGTCGTCACCGTTTCTCCGGTCATCTTCGCCAGCAATTTATACGGCGCGCTGTTCGAGCTGGGCTGGTGCGGGCTCATCCGGAAACCATTCGGAATCGGCTCAAACTGTTTCGCCTTTTCGTGAATGCTCGCCTTGCTCCGCCAGAACCACGATTGATGCACAAACGGCCCGTGCGCCGGATCCATCAACCCAATAATCCCGTGATCGATGTGCGACGGCAGCTCGCACTCCAGCCGTGTGATCTTGTATCCCGAGCTGAACTTCTCCAACTCCGGCACCCCTGGTATCTTCTCCGGCAGCCGCGCCCCGGGAGCGCTCATGTACACCCAAACATACCCATCGCGCTCTTCGCACGGGTAATGCGCCGCGCTTATCCGTTCCACCTTCAGCTTGTCATGGCTCGTCAGCGACGGAATCGCCACGCACTGCCCGCTGCACGCGTCGAACTCCCACCCGTGGTAGCTGCACTGCACTTTCTTCCCGTCAAAACGCCCGTACGAAAGTGGAATCCCCCGGTGCGGACAAGCATCGCGCATCGCGAATGCTTTCCCTTCGTCCGTCCGCCCCAGCACCAGCGGCACTTCCAGCAACATCGCCTTCGCCAGATTCTTCCCGTAAATCTCTTCGCTCCGCAGCGCCGGATACCAGAAATCCCACAAAAATCCCGCATCCGTCTTCGGCGCGTTCTCCGCCAGCCCCTCCACCGAATTCTCCAATGCCGCCCGAACCGCTTCACTCATCCCGCCACCCTCAATCCCCGGCTCCATCGCCAAATCGCATCGTAGTATACCCGCCCACCCCGGGCAATCCACTTTGGGGTGCGGAAGCTCAGCTTCCCCTCCTGAGTTCACAAACTCACCGCATAACGCACCCCTCATCCACCGCCCATGCCACAAAACCGTATCCCGATTGAACGCATCCAATTATTGCGTTATTCTTAACTCAGTGATTCCGATGTACTCCTTTTTCCATTAGCCGCCGCACACCTCGCGCACGCAAGAGCGCCGCTCCTTATTTCACCAGTCACTACTCACCATTCACCAGTCACTCCCCCGAGTGGCGCAAACGCTCGCACAAGGAAGAACCCATGGCTGCTCTCACGCTTTCCGAAAAACTCGACCAACTCGACGCCCGCTACCAGGAAATGACCCAGGAACTCTCCACTCCCGAGGTTGTCACCGATTCCGCGCGCTTCCAGAAACTCGCTAAGCAGCACTCCGATCTCGAGACCATCGTCAACAAACATCGCGAGTTCAAGCAAATCGAAAAGGACCTCGCCGCCACCCACCAGATGGTCGTCGAGTCCGAAGACGCCGAAATGCGCCACATGGCCCAGGAAGAAGAAAAGCTTCTAGCCATCCGCAAGGAACAAGTTGAGCGCGAGCTGAAACTTCTTCTTCTCCCCCACGATCCCATCGACGACAAAAACATCATCCTCGAAATCCGCGCCGGCACCGGCGGTGACGAAGCCGGCATCTTCGCCGGCGACCTCTTCCGCATGTATTCCCGCTATGCCGAATCCCAGGGCTGGAAGGTCGAAGTCATGGAAAGTTCTCCCGCCCAAATGGGCGGCGTAAAGGAAATCGTAGCCGCCATCCAGGGCAAAAAGGTTTACTCCAAGCTGAAATACGAAAGCGGTGTCCATCGCGTGCAGCGCGTCCCGGCCACCGAAACGCAAGGACGCATTCACACTTCCGCCGCCACCGTTGCCGTCCTTCCCGAAGCCGACGAAATCGACATCAAAATCGAAGCCAAGGATCTGCGCATCGATACCTTCTGCTCTTCGGGCCCCGGCGGCCAGTCCGTCAACACCACTTATTCCGCCGTGCGCATCACCCACTTGCCCAGCGGCCTGGTGGTCTCCCAGCAGGACGAAAAATCTCAAATCAAAAATCGGGCCAAGGCCATGCGCGTTCTCCGCTCCCGCCTCTATGAAATGGAGCTCGAAAAACAACAAGCCGCTATCGGCGCTGAACGCCGCGGCCAGATCAAAACCGGCGACCGCTCCGAAAAAATCCGCACCTACAACTATCCCCAAAACCGCGTCACCGACCACCGCATCGGCCTCACCATCCACCAGCTAACCGAAGTAATGGACGGCAAACTAGCCCCGCTAGTCGATGGCCTGGTCGAACACTACGAGGCCGCCCGCCTAAAACAGGAACTCGGCGAAGCGTAAGCACCCATGTAGGGGCGGCTATATGCCGCCTTCTTCTCTTCGCTGCGCCCTCAGCGTCTCTGCATTAAACTCTTTTCTTAGAGCCGAACCAATGTCCTCGTCCAAAACAAAACCTCTCGACCTGCGCTCCGCCCTAAAACAAGGCATCCACCTCTTGCGCGACGCCCGCATCCCCTCCGACACTCTCGCCGCCGAACTTCTCCTCCTCCACGCAACCCGCCGCAATCGCACCTCTCTCTACTCCCACCCCGAAGAACTCCTCGATCCCCAAACCATCGAATACTATTTCTCTCTACTCCGCCGTCGAGCCGCAGGCGAACCCACTCAACACCTCACCGGCAAACAAGAATTCTGGGGCCTCGAATTCGACGTCACTCCCGACGTCTTGATCCCCCGCCCTGAAACAGAACACCTGATCGAAATCGCCCTCGATCGCCTGGCCGTCCGCGAACTCCGCGCCAACCGCTCCCCCAAACTCACCGGCGAAGGCCTAACCCTCATCGACATCGGCACCGGCTCCGGCTGCATCGCAATCGCCCTGGCCAAAGAACTCCCCAACGCCAAAATCTACGCCACTGACATCTCCCCAGCCGCCTTATCCGTAGCCCAACGCAACGCCACCCGCCTAGGCTTCTCCGACCACATCACCTTCCTCGAATCCAATCTCCTTGATTCCTTCTCGCCATTCGCCACTCCCCACTCGCCACTTTCCTTCGACCTCATCATCTCCAATCCTCCCTATATCGGACGCAGCGAAGCTCCGTCGCTCCCTGTGGAAGTCCGCGACCACGAACCCGCAACCGCGCTCTACGGCGGCGAAGAAGGCTACGAACTCTACGGCCGCCTAATCCCCCAAGCCGCCCGCCACCTCAAACCCGGCGGCCTGCTCGTCCTCGAACTCGGCCACGACTCCCTCCCCGCCGTCCGCCCCCTACTCGAAACTCCTCACTGGACCAACCTCCTAGTCACCAACGATCTAGCCGCCATCCCCCGCGTCCTATCCGCCGAACGCACTACCACATAGCGATGGCTTTTAAGCTATAGCCCGCCTCAGGAAGCCCAGCACCCTCTGATTAGGCAAACTCTCCCGATTGTGCCCGCGCCTCCTCGCGGTCACTAATTTCCATTTTCTATTTTCTGTTTCGCGCCATCTCCCGAATCTCATTCAAATACCCCACATAAACCGGTATCGGAATATCCGGCGAATCCCCGTCATTCAAAAAATGTTCCAACCGAATCTCCATCGGGATCCGCGAAATCACTTCCCGAAATCTGGCCATCTCCAGATACTTCACCTTCCAGATCTCCAGCATCTCCGAACGAAATTCCTCGCTGATAAATCCCATCTTCCGCCCATGAAGATAAATTCCATCAAAATGCCGTTCCGCCAAAGTCTTCCGCACCGGATCATCGGCCGGTGAAAACAGATAAACCAGGTGAAACAAATCGGCCAGGTCTCCCCACAACGCCTTCTCTTCCGGCGCACTGAATCGGAATGCCTTGTCGCCGCGCTGTTGCACAAGTCGAGCCCGATCGCTCGGCTTCAATCCATGCTTTCCGAGCTCTTCGCGGAACCAGCGCAACCTCTCATGCTTCAAGTTGAAGCGCAAAAACTCCACCGCATATGCGTTCGGCAAATAAATCTTCGGATCTTCATCCAAACGCTTCAGCCAGGCGCTCCAATCGCGGCCCTCCAGCGCCACAGTCAACTCCATCAGTTCCGCCACCGTCGTATCCCGATGAAACTTCACCGCCTGCCAGAAATGTTCCGTTGAATCGTATACCGCCCCATGCAGCCTTATTCCCTCCTCAATCGGGTACCAGTTCGAAAGCACCCGCCCCGCAATCACCGGCGACGCGCTCCAGCAGTTCAACGAATGCTTCCACTTCTCCTCCACCGCCAAAAACGCCTCCGCATACCCTGGGGGCACCGGCTCCTTCACTCCCGCAATCGCCTGGCGCAACTCCTCGCTCGTATGCGTCATCAGCGCCTGCAGCGGCCGCTCGTCCACCATCGAAACCACCCGGCTTTCGATTCCCTCCCGCAGTAACTCCCGCGCCAGCCGGTGGGTATCCACAGCCGCCCCGCCGCCATTCCACCGCTGTTTCTGCGCTTCGATGTAGGGAAACACTTCCGCCAGCGACTTGAACTCAATGAACCCGTGAATCGCAAACGTCACCGGCCGCCCATCCTTCACAATCACAGTCGAAGGCGTAACCACCGCCTGCAGCGAAACCTCCTCCGCCCGCAGCGCTCCTACCTCCATCACTGTAAGCAACATCAAAGTCAATCCTACGGCCCATGAAATTCCAACGGGCACATTTGCCAGGTAATTTTTCATCTCTCTCCTTCGAATTTCCGCACCATCATTCCACTTACCTCTTCCAACGCAAACTTATTTCGTCGCCGAGCGAAGCTGATCGCGAATTCAGGATGTGGCTTTCTGGAAATCGGAATTTGGACAAACGATGAAGCCGCAAGATGCGAGACGAATAGCAGTTCCGCGGGGTACTACCTTGGTTCGATGACGCCCAGGCCTTTGATCTGCGCAAAGTGTCGCCTATTGAAAGTCGCCACCTGACTTCCCCGCTCCAGCGCCGTCGCGCCAACAATCACGTCATAGAACCCGATCATCTTCCCCGCAGCTTCCAACTCCGCCCATATGCGCGCGTGTTCATAAGCTGTTTGCTCGGTATAGGGAATGATGGGAAATGTCTCTACTACGGCCTTCACGTAAAGTTCCCGGCGGTCCCGATGCGCCCTACTTGCCCGCTCCACCCCGTGCCAGAGTTCCGCCACCGTAATGGCAGCGACTTCAAATTCATCATTCGGACGGGATGCCAGCCACCCCTCCAGGTCGAACGTCTCTCTCTCTCCCTGCACAAGAACGTCTGTGTCTAGAATTATCGCCATTTGTCAGTTGGAGGTTTTAGCATTTTCTGGGCCGCCCTCAAATCGCGACGCCACAACTTTGCCTCTTCTGGCGACAATTTCACTTTCGCCAGAGCTTCCGCAGCATCGCGGCCCAAACAAACCTTTTCGCTCTCAGGCACCAGCCGCGCCACCGTCTCCCCATTCTTCAGCAGCACAAACGTGACGTTCTGATATCGCGCGCGGTTCACGCAATCCGCAAAATTGCGCGAGGCTTCGGTAACGCTAATCTTTGTCTTTTTCATGAATCTGATTATCAGATTATCTGATTGTACCCAGGATAGCAAGAAAGCTGCGCACTCAGCACCGTACTCGTAGCGGCCGCCTTCCGGGGCGGGCGCTTTGGACTGCAGAAGCCCAGTTTCCGCTTTTCAGCACGGAGCCCAAAGCCCAAATTGTCCCTTCGAGACTGACCGCTCTCCAGCGACCGATCCCGTGGAACGACATGCGAAAACCAAACCAATCCTCCCGAACTGCGCCATTCCCATCATTGCCTCTGCCACACCGAAGTCGTACGCTACCCCCATGCCGGATCTGGCCCGCTTCCGCGCCAAACACGACGCCCCCTCGCCCACAAGCGGCGCTGCCGAATCCCAGTCGCACTCCTCCATCCTCCACGTAGACATGGACGCCTTCTTCGTTTCCGTCGAACTCCTCGCGCGTCCCGACCTCCGCGGCAAGCCCGTGGTCGTCGGTGGCCGCCCCGACCAGCGCGGCGTCGTCTCCGCCGCCAGCTATGAAGCTCGCAAATTCGGCATCCACTCCGCCATGCCCCTGCGCACCGCGGGACGCCTCTGCCCCCACGCCGTCTTCCTCGACGGCCATCACGAAAAATATTCCGAATGGAGCGATCGCGTCGCCTCCATCCTCACCAAATTCTCTCCCATCGTCGAAATGGTCTCCATCGACGAAGCCTATCTCGACCTCTCCGGCACCGAAGCGCCTCCATGGCCCTCCGCTCGCCGCCGCCGACAAGCTTCTTCGCACCATTACCCGGCGAACTGGACTTCCCTGCTCCGGCGGCCTCGCCACCACCCGCCTTGCTTCCAAAGTCGCCTCTGATCAAGGCAAACCCCGGGGCCTCGTCTGGGTTGCTCCCGGCCAGGAAGCCCGCTTCCTTGCCCCGCTTCCCATCCGAAAAATTCCCGGCATCGGTGAAGTCACCGAACGCGCACTCCGTGCCCTCGGCATCGAAACCGTCGAGCAACTCGCCTCCCATTCCCAGGAAAAACTCGAAAAGATTTTTGGCCAGTGGGGCACCGCTCTCTACCGCAAAGCCCGCGGTGGAGATGCCTACGAATTCCTCATCGACGCTGAGCCCAAATCCATCTCCCACAATCACACCTTCGGCGAAGACACCGCGGACCTCGCCGACATGGAAACCATGCTCAGTCACCTCTCCCAAAAAGCCTGCAAGCGCCTCCGCGAGGCAGGTCTCTCCTCCCGCGCCCTAACTCTAACCATTCGCTACGCCGGCTTCGAAACCTACACCCGCTCAAAAACTCTCCCCGAACCCGCCCAGCTCGATACCGATATCTTCGCCGTCTTCCTCAATCTCCTCCACCGCCACCGCGACCCCGAACGTAAAGTCCGCCTCCTCGGTGTCGCCCTCTCCGCTCTCTCCCACGGCGGCCAGCAACTCGACCTCCTCGAAGCCGACCGCCGCGAAAAACTCGAAAAGCTCACCAAAGCCGCCGACCATCTCCGCGATAAATTCGGCTTCACCTCCGTCCAGTTCGGTGCCTCCCTCCGCCGCGACGACTCCTGAATCTCTCCTTCTCCCCACATTCTTCTGCTCTTTCGCCTATACTTTCTTCATGAATTCCCCCGCCCCACTTCCAGCCGCTTCCGAGCCCCGCCCGGCCCGCGCCTCTCGGTTCGGCAACTTCTGGCACCGCGTCAGTGAAGGCCGCGACATCGACGACCTCTGGTCCCAGTTCGCCGCCGACGCCCGCTCCAGCTACGGCTTCTACGGCAAAGACGTCGACTGGGACGAGGTCAACAAACTATCTCGCTGGAAGCGCCCCTTCCGTGTGACCAAGCAACTCTTCTGGGCCATGATGAATAAACTCAGCCCGGCCCGCCGCGTTTTGCTTCTGATCGCCCTGCTGTTTCTGGTTCTCTCCGGCATGCACTTTCAATCCGGCAACACTTCTTTCGATATCAATGGCGACCTTA
The DNA here is from genome assembly GCA_963781995.1 of uncultured Acidobacteriota bacterium. Lineage (GTDB taxonomy): Bacteria > Acidobacteriota > Terriglobia > Acidiferrales > UBA7541 > Acidiferrum. The sequence continues at coordinate 1,929,922 of CAWAHR010000002.1, forward strand.
TCGCTGCTCTCATTTTCCTCCTGCTCCTCTCGCTCGAACTAGCCGATAAAATCACCATGAAGCGCGATCTCGAAATCGCCCGCGAAATCCAGTCCTGGCTCGTCCCCTCTGTACCGCCCGCAATTCCCGACGCCGACGTGGCCTTCTACACGCGCCCGCAAAACTCCGTCGCCGGCGACTACTACGACGCCTTCTACCCGACGGCAGACCCTTCCGCCGGCGGCAAACTCATGCTCGTCATGGCCGACGTCGCCGGCAAAAGTGTCCCCGCCGCTCTCCTCATGGCCACGCTGCAAGCCAGTCTGCGCACCGTTGCCTCCGAAGGTCTTCCTCTCACGCAGCTCGCCACCCGCCTCAATCACTACGCTTGCGCTCACAGCCTCGGCGGCCAGCGCTTCACCACCGCCGTCCTCGCCGAATTCGACCCCGCCTCCCGCCAACTCTCCTACGTCAACGCCGGCCACAACTCCCCCGTCATCCGCCGCGCCGACGCTTCCACCGAACGCCTCGAATCCGGCGGCCTGCCCCTCGGCATCACTACCGAAGCCACTTTCCCATCCGCGGAAGTCACCCTCCACCCTGGCGACACCCTCGTCCTCTTCACCGACGGCGTCGTCGAAGCCTTCAACTCCGCCGGCCAGGAATTCTCCGATGATCGCTGGATCACCATCATCCGCGGCCTCCCCAATTTCAATTCCCAACAAACTCTGCAATACCTCATGAAAACCGTCGAGGACTTCGTCGGCGCCACCCGCCAGTCCGACGACATCACCTGCCTCGTCCTCCGTTGCTCGTGATCCCCAAGCCCCGCTAACACTGGAAGTACTACGCCACTTCCCGCCCGCTGGCGCATAATCATTCCGTGAACTCTCGCGACTTCGCCAATTCGATTTGCGAATTCCTCCAACGCCACGGATACCAGGCCTTCCTGGCTGGCGGATGTGTCCGCGATATTCTGTTCCAACGCAATCCTATCGATTTCGACGTCGCCACCAACGCCACGCCCACTGAAGTCCTCGGCCTCTTCCCCAAAGGCACTCGATGTCGGCGCGCAATTCGGCGTCATCCTCATTCGCCAAGACTCTCTCAAAGTCGAAGTCGCCACCTTCCGCTCCGACCTCGGCTATTCCGACGGCCGCCATCCCGATCAAGTCCTCTATGCCCAAACTCCCGAGCAAGACGTCGCAGCGCCGCGATTTCACCATCAACGGCCTGCTCATGCGCCATGATATCAGGCGAAGTCCTCGACTTCGTTGGCGGCCGCGCCGATCTTCACGCCGGAATCATTCGCGCCATCGGCGATCCCTCTCGCCGCTTCGCCGAAGACAAACTCCGCATGCTCCGCGCCGTCGCGCTTCGCCGCGCGCTTCAGCTACACCATCGAACCCGCAACCTTCGCCGCGATTCGTCTGCACGCCGAGGAAATTCATGTTGTCTCCGCTGAGCGCATCCGCGAAGAACTCACCAAGCTCCTCACCGAAGGCGCCGCCCGCCGGGGCTTCGAACTCCTCGATGAACTCAGCCTGCTCGCCCAAATCCTCCCCGAAATTGCCGCCATGAAAGGCGTCCCGCAACCCCCGCAATTCCACCCCGAAGGCGACGTCTGGATCCACACCCGCCTCATGCTCCAAGGACTCCCCGCCGGCGTCTCCCCCACCCTGGCCTGGGGCGTCCTCCTCCATGACATCGGCAAACCGCCTACTTTCCGCCCCGCCTCCGAAACCGGCGACCGCATCCGTTTCGACGGCCACGTTGACGTCGGCGTCCGCATGGCCCTTGAAATCTGCCGCCGCCTCCGCTTTTCCAACGACGACACCGGCCAGATCAAATCCCTGGTCGCCAACCACATGAAGTTCAAAGACGTCTCCCAGATGCGCTCTTCCACCCTCAAACGCTTCGTCCGCCTCCCACAGTTCGACCAGCACCTCGAACTTCACCGCCTCGACTGCCAATCCAGCCACGGCAGACTCGATGCCTACGACGCCGTCCGCGCCTTCCTGGTGCAAACCCCTCCCTCCCAGGTCCGTCCCCACCGATTACTCTCGGGTGACGACCTCAAAGATTTGGGCTATACACCAGGCCCGGAATTTCAGAAGATTCTCGCTACCCTCGAGGACGCTCAACTCGACGAAACCATTCAAACCAGGGACCAGGCCCTCGATTTCGTCCGAAGATTTTACCCTCTTCGCCAAGCTAGCCGCTAAGAGAGCTGAGGAGCATAATTCGAGCTCATGTTTAAATCTTTTGTTTTTAATGATTTAATGAGCTATAGCAATCTGATACGATTCATGCTAGAATATGAGCGTTGTTGACTAATATTTCCTGCTCGCTGACATTGCATTGTCGGGCACCTTTTCCCGATTACTCGCATCTAATCCTTCCAAAGCGGGTTTCTCTCCCGTCTTGGCGCTAGGGGATCACATGGCTGATAAAAAACATTTCGTACCCGATACTCTGGCAATCCTGCCCGTTCGCGACACCGTTCTCTTCCCGGGCGCGGTTCTACCTCTCACTGTGGGCCGCGAAAGCTCGCTCGCCCTCGTTAATTCGCTCTCGGGTGAAGAAAAGCTTTTGGGCGTCGTAGCTCAACTCGATCCGCGGATCGAAGATCCTGCTGCTGCGGACCTCCACAAAGTCGGCACGCTCGCAAAAGTCCACAAAACGGTCAAGATGCCCAACGGCAACGTGGTCGTCTTTCTCGAAGGCTTGCAGCGCATCCGCATCAACGAACTCTTGAGCCTCCGCCCGTTCCTGCGCGCAGCGGTCGCCTCCGAGCCCGATTTCACCGGCGATAAAGACGCCGAGCTCGAAGCCCTCCAACGCAACGCGCAAGACCTCTTCCGCGACGTGGTCAGCCATTCGCCGCAGCTCTCCGACGACTTGCAAAACGCGGCCATGAATATTGACGATCCGGGGCGCCTGGCCGACTTCATCGCGGGCACCCTGCCGAGTCTTTCCACCCTGCTCCGTCAGGAACTCATCGAAACCTCCAACGTCCGCAAGCGTCTCGAAATGCTGATTCGCGAGCTCTCCAAGGAACTCGAGGTTCTCGAACTCCGCAGCAAAATCAATGAGCAGGTTCAGGAGCAAGTCAGCCAGAACCAGCGCGAATACCTGCTGCGCGAGCAGATGAAGGCCATTCAAAAAGAACTCGGCGAAATTGACGATGCCCAAGCCGAAATCGACGAACTGCGCAAGAAGGTCGATGACGCTGGCATGACTGCCGAAGCCAGGAAAGAGTGCGACCGCGAACTCAAGCGCCTCGCCAAAATGACCCCGGCGTCAGCCGAGTACATGGTTTCCCGCACCTATCTCGAATGGATGACCTCTCTGCCCTGGTCCAAATCTTCCGGCAGCTCGGACATCGACATTCCCAAGGCCCAGGAAATCCTCAACGAAGATCATTACGATCTTCAAAAGGTGAAGGAACGCATCCTCGATTATCTGGCTGTCAAAAAACTTCAGCCCGGCATGAAAGGTCCCATTCTTTGCTTCGTTGGACCTCCGGGAGTGGGCAAAACCTCGCTCGGCAAATCCATCGCTCGTGCGCTGGGCCGCAAATTCGTCCGCATCGCCCTCGGCGGCATGCACGATGAAGCCGAAATCCGCGGTCATCGCCGCACCTACATCGGCGCTCTGCCGGGCCAGATCATTCAGGGCCTCAAACGCGCCGAAACCAACGACCCCGTCTGCATGCTCGACGAAGTCGATAAGCTCGGCCGCGACTTCCGCGGCGATCCATCATCCGCTTTGATGGAAGTTCTCGATCCGGAGCAGAATTCCACCTTCCGCGATCACTATCTCGACGTGCCGTTCGATCTCTCCAAGGTCACCTTCATCGCCACCGCCAACTGGATGGATCCCATCCCAGAGCCGCTGCGCGATCGCATGGAGATCATCGAACTCCCGGGCTACACCGGCGAGGAGAAGATCCACATCGCGCGCAAGTACCTGATCCCCAAGCAGGCCGCCGAACACGGCATCAAGGAAGGCGACCAACTGGAATTCACCGAAGAAGGGCTGCGCGAGATCATCCACAGCTTCACCCGCGAAGCCGGCGTCCGCAATCTCGAACGCGAAATCGCCACCATCGTCCGCAAACAAGCGCGCCGCATGGCCGAAGGCAAGACGGAAAAAATGATCGTCACCCCCGAAGTCGTCCGCGAATTTCTCGGTGTGCCGAAATTCCGTACTGAGCGCGAAATCGATGAGCGCGTCAAGAAACCTGGCGTCGCTGTCGGTCTTGTCTGGACACCCGTGGGCGGCGACATCGTCTTCATCGAAGCTAGCCGCATGCGGGGTGGCAAGCAGTTCACCATGACCGGCCACCTCGGTGAAGTCATGCAGGAATCCATGACCGCTGCGTTGACCTGGACCCGTGCCAATGCCGAACGCTACGGCATTGATCCGGACTTCTTCCGCAAGCTGGACATTCACATTCACGTGCCCTCGGGAGCCGTCCCGAAAGATGGACCTTCCGCCGGCGCTGCGATGGTCACCGCCCTGGTCAGCTTGCTGACCAATCGCCCGGTGAAAAACCGCCTGGCGATGACTGGCGAAATGACCCTTTCTGGCATCGTCCTGCCCATCGGCGGCGTGAAAGAAAAAGTCCTCGGCGCCAAACGCGCGGGAGTCACCCACGTGCTTCTCCCGGCGGACAACGAGCCAAACGCCGTCGCCGATCTTCCGCCGGACATTCTTGGCGACCTGAAGATCACTTACGTCCGCACTCTCGATGAAGTCCTCGAGCATGCCCTGGAAAAGGAACCCATCGCCCCGGTAGTCCCCGAACCCGAGCCAGCCCAGTCAACGCTCGGCGACTCCCCCAGCGCCGTCCACTGAACCAAATAATGTGGCTTCCGCTCGCTGCGGCGGGGGGTGCCTTTGGTAAAACGCAAAAACAAAGAAAGGCCCGGCACAATCCGCCGGGCCTTTCTTCTTCATAATCTTTCACGCATTCTCATCGGGAGGGCACGACTTCAGTCGTGCCGTAAATGGCCCAAGAATATCCCGGTTTCAGCCGCTGAGGTCGCCGCCTCGAACTATTCAAACTTGCTCTTTTACCCCACTCGCCATCGATGAACCCTCGTACAGGTTTAGAACTCTCCAACAACTGCTAGTATGGAAACTTCTAATGCCCCCGAAGCCTAAATCCAAATCTCCCGCCAACAACTTCGCCACCCTTCTCCCTCAACGCCTCAGCGAAGCCCTCCTCCGCGAGCGCACTATCCCCCGCTTCGTCGATTCCTATGTCGTCGAACACGGCCGCCACAGCCTGCAAGTCCACGCCGGTCTGTACCGCGATCTCCTGAATCTACTGCAACGCGAAGCGCTCCTCACCGTCACCTCGCGCTCCCTGGAAATCGTCACTCGAGGTCAGCACACCGGCGACGACCGTAAATCCAAGCCCATGACCCGCAAGGAAGCCTCCGCGTTCCGCCGAAAATTTCTCAACGGCCTCACCCGCCATTACCGCTGGAACGTTGGCGAAGCCCTCGAGTTCCAGTCCGACCTTCAGATGTACGAAGAACTCATCGCTCGTGCCGGCGCCCCGCGCCGCCCTCGCAAATCCTTCGAAGCCGCAAATCATCCCTTCGTGGACCGCTGCGCCTTCGTCCTCGACTCCTCGTTCCTCGAACGCGCCCGCCTTGCCGCCAGCCGCACCCTCTCCGACCTGGAATCCCTGGCGGCCCAGATTGCCGCCGAAGTCCTCCGTTCCCGTTTGAAAGGATCGGACCTGTAGGTCAGATTTGGCTGGCCACAACTCTTATTCGAAGAATTCCTCCTTCAACAATTTCTGCCCGGCCAGCGCCCGGTAAAATCCCCATACTGCCAGCGCAAGGAAACTCAGCTGCACGCAAATCACTCCCGGCGCGTACCACGCAGAAAAATCCAGCGTGTAGGGCACATTCAGCAGCACATTCGCCGTGAACACCGCCATTGCCAGCACAATCAACCCGAACCGCACCACGGCGAACGCCGAGATCGCGTAGATCACCATCCACACTGGGCCATCGATCCACGGATGATCACTGCCCAGAACTTTCGGCGCCGTGAAAAGCACGATAAATATCGCTGCCGCCAGCCAGCGATTCCGCACCAGCACCCGCAGCAGCACCAATAGGAAAAAGAGCATCAGCAGCCCAAAGAGCGCGGCCACCACGTTGCCCAGCCACACTGCAAATGTCGCGCGCGTCCCTTCCAGAAAATCCAGTTGTGAAAGCAGCGGCCGCTCGCCCACGCGGATATCAAACACGTACCCCGTGAAATAAACCAGCACCCACGCCAGTCCCAGCAACGTGCCGAAAAGGATGTCCCGCCCCACCAGCGGATCCCCCAAATTCCCCGCCAGCAAGCGCGACCACGACACGATCGTCTGCGGCCACTTGCTCCGCACATATGGCTCCAGCGCGATATACAGAATCCATAGGAATCCGCTGACAAACAACCCGGTGCTCGCCGCCAAGATAGTCAGAAAGATCGTGTTCGACGAAAACGAGAGATGCGCCTGCAGGAAAAACAGAACGATTTCCAGCGCGAAGACCACTGTCGCGGTCCGCAATGCTCCCCGTCGATTGCCCTTTCCCCGCGAATAATTCCGGTACGCCAGCCAGAGACCGCTGACCGCCAGCAATAAGGCGAACGCGATACTGAAGATCTGGCTGCTGCGCTGCGATCCCATCGGCTCCGGACCCAGCATGCGCTCCGGCGTTGTCCATTCGCCGCTAAGCGCAAAATAAACCGGCCGCCCGCGCCACGCCGCCGCTTCCACATGCAGTGGCCGGGTTGTCCCCGGCCACACGCCGTCCCACGCGGCGCGCGCGTCGTAAGCCGCCAGCGAATTCCAAGCCGGCGTACGCGCGTGAAAATCTTCTATCCGCAACTCCGCGGCCGCGAAGAGCGTTTTCCAGTCCGCCGCCGGCGGCGTTCCGTCCTTCTCTCCTTCGGTGGGCCGCTCTTTCTCTGGTGGTATTGCCTGGAAGGATTGCAGCCGCCCTTCCGGGTCCAGCTGCAGATTGATCATTCCCGAAAATGTCTGTGGTGGATCGTCAGCCGTCACCACTCCCGGCGTCAGCCCCATGCCCGTGAATCCGACTGCTGCCATCTCCTTCGGACTTTGCCGGTACCAGAATCGCAGCAGCGGTGGTCTCTCCCCCAGCGTCTGCGTCCACGCCGTTCCCGGCTTCGCTATTTTGTCCAGGTAATCCAGATACTGCTCGTCATAGCCGAAACCCGATTCCGAATCTTTGGCGGGCTCCGTGTACCCCAATTTGCCGACAATTTCCCGTGCCTGGTGCGCCAGAATTTCTCTGGAACTCTTCGCGTGGAGATAGCGCAGCCCGCCCTCGCGAATTCCCAGATAAGTGCATGCGCTCATTAATGCAATCACCCCAAGCAAGCACGCGATCGCCACGCTCGGACGCGTCCCCTCATTTTCTCCCGCGGCCGCCACCATTTCCGGCGATGGCGTTTCCCCCGCGGCAAGCGCCGCTGCCAGAGGATCGCCGCCAGGCAACGCCGCGGCCACCTGTAGCGCGGATGCGGGCCGTTTTCCCGGATCGCTCTCCAGGCAGCGCAGGATTACGCGCTCCACCAGCGGGTCCAGGTCCTTCACTAGCGTCGAGGGGTTGGTGATCTTTCCCTCGCTCCGCGCCTTCATCAATTCCGGCAGACTCGTTGCATCGTACGCGCGCTTCCCGGTGAGCAGTTCGTACATCACCAGTCCCAGCGCGTAGATGTCGCTCTTCGCCGTCACTTCCTTGCCGGAAAGCTGTTCCGGCGCCATGTACGCCGGAGTCCCCGCGCGCACGTCTGCTCCCTGAATCGTCGCCGCAATTCCCGCCAGGCCGAAATCCGTGATGCGTGCCTTGCCCGCGCCGTCCAGCATGATGTTCGCCGGTTTCAGGTCCCGATGCACCACGCCGCGATCGTGCGCCGCCGCCAGCCCCGCGCAGATCTGCCGCGCAATCTCCACTGCCTTATCCTGGGGAAGTCTTCCAATGCGGCGCACCAGTGAAGAAAGATCCTCGCCGTCCACATATTCCATTGTCAGGAAAGGAAAACCGTCCGCGTCCCCGATATCGAACATCCGGCAAACGTTCGGGTGCGACACTTGGCGCGCGACGCGCACTTCCGAATGGAATCGTCCGAGTGCGGCTGCGTTCTGCGACAGCGCTTCTGGCAAAAACTTCATGGCCAGCACTTGGCTCAACCGCTAATCTTCCGCGCGGTACACCTCGCCCATGCCGCCCTTGCCAAGCAGCGCCACAATGCGGTATCGCTGCGCCACAATCGATCCCGGCGCAAAGCGTCCGCCGCCGATGGGCTCCGAGTTGCTGTTGACCGTGGATGCGCTGGGAGTTCTCCACCCGGCTGCGCGCGCGCTGCTCGCTGCGGACGGGGGCCTTCCCGCTGGCCGCGATGTACCCGCGGCCGGGTTATCCGGCCCCAGCGTCTCTCCCGACTCCAGGAGTCCAACGTCGCCAAGCAACGTTTCGTCCGCACCGATGGCGCCACCGCAGTGCGAACAGAATCGCGCCCTTTCCGTTAATTGTTTCCCACAAGCCGAACAGAACATCGCGGGGGAATTCTACCACGCCCCATTCGTGTACCCCGAAGAGTACAGGCTGATGCCTCTGCTGCACGCTCCGGCCAGTAGCCTCAATTCTTCATACCACCTTCTCGACCTGCACCGCCGTCCCATACGCCAGCACTTCCGTCACCCCCTGCATCACCTCATTTGCGTCATACCTCATGCACACAATCGCATTCGCCCCGTGCTGCGCCGCATGCTGCAACAAAATTTCATACGCCTCTTCTCTCGCTTTTTCGCAAAGCTCAGTCATCACGGAAATATTTCCTCCCACAATCGTCTGAATGCCCGCCGCCAGATTCCCCAGCACGCTCCGCGAGCGCACAGTAATACCCCGCACGATCCCGAAATTCCTCACCACGCGGAATCCCGGCAGTTCATTCGCGGTCGTCACCATCGAACTATCCACTCGACCTGTCATGTGTTTCTCCTTGGCCTTCAGATGTTTACCGGTCCGATTCTACCCCCGCACATCCCGCCTCCGGCAACCTTACCATTTGCTATGCTCGACTTGCGTGGAAACTCTCTTCGAATTTCTGGCCATTGTCCAGATTGCCGCGGGCCTCTTCCTGCTCTGGCAGGGTATCCAGTGGCTCGCCTACGTGCGCCACCGCCTGCGCACCGATCCCGGCTTTTATGCTCCCCGCACTGCCGTCCTTTGCCCGTGCCGCGGCATGGAACCCGGCCTCGAGCGTAATCTCGTCTCCCTCTGCGAATTCAATCACCAGAACTTTGAAATCTTTTTCATCCTTGCTTCCGCCGATGATCCGGCTTACACCACCGTCAAGCGTGTCGCCGCCTCGTCCCGCGTGAAGGCCAATGTCATCATTGCCGGCAAGCCAGCGAACTGCAGCGAGAAGGTCAACAATCTCCGTGTCTGCATCGAACAACTCCCCCCCGAATTTGAAGTCCTGGTCTTCGTCGACTCCGACGGCCGTCCCGGCAAAGCCTGGCTGCATCATTTAGTCGCGCCGCTAACTGACTCCCGCATCGGCGCCACCACCTCCATGCGTTGGTTCATCCCCAACAACAACGGCTTTCCCACCGCTCTCCTCGCCGCCTGGAACGCTTCCGTGGTCACCATGCTTGGCGGTCACGACAAAAATTTCTGCTGGGGCGGCGGCACCGCCGTTCGCCGCAGCCTATTCGAGCAAATGGGCATGCTCGACATCTGGCAATATTCCTTCAGCGACGACTACTCCCTTACCGCCGCCATCGAAAAGACCGGCCGCCAGATCGTTTTCCTCCCCGAATGCCTCACCCCCTCCTACATTCAAACCGACTTCGAAAACTTGCTCGAATTCACCAATCGCCAAATCAAAATCACCCGTCTCTATCGTCCCAAAATGTGGGTCACGGCCTTCGCCACCCACCTTCTCTTTTGTTTCACCTTTCTCCTGGGCTTGCTGGTCATCTTCATTCTCACCCTGGAATCCAGGCCTTCTGCCGATGTCGTCACCCTCTGGTTTTTGCCCTTGCTCCTCGCCTCCATCCGGGGGGCCCTCCGGATCATCGGCGCCACAGAAGCCCTCCCCGCCGCTCGTGCCGAAATCATGGGCCAGTCCTGGATTTACATCGTAGTCACCCTACTGGTTCCATTTTTGTACCTCATCAACTTCTGCGCGTCCCTATTTGGTCGCCGAGTCCGTTGGCGCGGCATCCAATACGAACTCATCTCCACAGAGCAGACCCGCGTTCTGACTCCATGACCTGTGGAAATCTTTATCACCCGGAAAAAATTTCGACTCCCGCGCAATTTCTACCTTCCCCTCGCCTTTCTCGCCCTCCTTCCCAGACCCTAAGTCGTTGACAAATAGACCTCCACAAAAATGGCCCCTTCCGGCAGGCTGGATGCATGGAACTCCCGCGGTCAGGTGTAACTTTCGCAAGTTATTGACGGGGATCCTTTACTTTACGCCAGTGGGTTTCTGAGGGATTTTCCCTCTGGGGTAGATGGGCCTGTTCCAGTCCTACGTCTCTGTCGCTTGCCCGGTCATTCCGGCCGACCTCCACAGGAGGTTCTCGAAGGTCTAAATCCACTAGAGTGGCTTCGGTCCCACCACGAGGCACCATCGGAGGAGTGCACGTGAAGTTGATCCGCAGAAGTGTAGCGACCCATTCACTTACCCAGCCGAAAGACTCTGCCTCATCCAGCGTTTACCTGTTCTATGAAAAAAGCACGGGCACGGCCCATTTCCATGTCGAGGCCGGACCCGCCGGGGAACTCCCTGTTGACCACGCCGCCGGCTTGCTCGCCATGCATTGCATGGTGCGCGGCCAATCTCCAAAGGACTACATCGTCATGGTTCCCGCCCCTCCGGAGCACCTGGACGGCCTCACTGAGAAGGCTCAAAAGCTTCTCGAAGCCGGTCACAGCGCCAAATGCGCGGTCCGTCTCACCCGTCGCGAAGAGGAAGTCCTCGGTGGCATCCTTCGCAGCCTCGCTAACAAGGAAATCGCTAACGAACTCAATCTCTCCGAACGCACGGTCAAGTTCCACGTCTCTTCCCTGCTCGCCAAGTTCAAGGTCCGTGGTCGCCTCGAACTCATGCGCGAGGCTTCGCGCAATTCCCTGAACTCCATTCCCCCGGCGGCCGCCGTCTCTGGGCCGGTTCCCCAACTCGCTCCTTTCCCGGAGCGTCGCGAGAGCTTTCGTTCATCCATCCACTCGCGAAAAGTTCTACCTCTGGCCCGCCATCGCATGATGGCCTGATAAACCGCGCTTCGCTCCAAAGAAAAGAGGCCGGGCTTTAGCCCGGCCTCTTTTCTTTACTTTACTACTTCGTTGCTTCTTTACTTCTTCCCTGCGGCGTACAACTCCGCTGCTTTGTCCCAATTCACCACATTCCACCAGGCGTCAATATAATCCCCGCGCACATTTTGATACTTCAGGTAGTACGCGTGCTCCCACACGTCAATCCCGATCACGGCCTTCCCGCCCGCGATGTACTGCGTGTCTTGGTTCGCCGTCGAATCGATGGCCAGCTTCCCGTCCTTCACCAGCAGCCACGCCCAGCCCGACCCGAACCGTCCGAGTCCCGCAGCTTTGAACTTGTCCTTGAATCCTGCAAACGATCCAAAGCTCGCGTTGATTGCCGCTGCCAGGTCGCCCTTCGGCTCCCCGCCACCACCCTTCTTCATCAACTGCCAGAAAAGCGAATGGTTCCAGTGGCCCCCTCCATTATTCCGCACCGCCATCCGGATATTCTCTGGAATCGCGTCCAGGTTCTTCATAATGTCGTCGATCGACTTGGCCTGCAGGTCCGCATGTCCTTCCAGGGCCTTGTTCAGGTTGGTTACATAAGCGCCATGGTGCTTGTCGTGATGGATTTCCATCGTTCGTGCGTCAATGTATGGTTCTAGTGCGTCATTCGGGTACGGCAAAGGCGGCACTGTAAAAGCCACGGGTTTCTCCTTCATATTGAGATGTGATTCCAAGTCCGGCCGGTTCCAGCCTGAACTAGACTACGGGCTGCACTCTCCGCCCCAAGTAATCCGGCGCCAACAATGCTGCCGTTCACAAGAAACTTTCGGCGATCCATGGAACCCTTACACTCCGGTGGGCGCCGGGACGTGCCCGCGAATTATAACTCCTCCACCACCGCCGCTCAACCGCGCCCTATACTCCTGCTAGCTCAGCCGAACCATTCCGCGACAACGTCGTAACACCAGCCGCCCCGCGCGATAAGCAATGCCGCAACGCCAGTTTCCCAACACCAATCCAACTCTGCAGCCCCAATCGCCAAGCGCCGGAGGCGCGGCAGACAATCCTCCACCCCTTATTATTCACTTCCCCTCATGTGATGCGCGAAAGCGCCCACCGGGCAGACTCCGCAACCGCACTTTCCGGCGACTCCCCAAGCTTCCCTAACAATTCCATCACTCGCCCATGCTCCGCCGATCCTCGACGTAAATTCGCGTTGCCCAATGCAATGCACGCATTCCTCACCAACCCCCGCCACTTCGTCCGCTTCATCGCACTCCCGCGAAATTTTTCCCGGAACTCCTTTTCGCTCATTCCCGCCAGCCATTCCAGGTTTGGCTCCAGCAAGCTCGCTCCGTCGGAGAATTGCCTCGGCTCAAAATCCCCCAAATTCGTCACCGGCGCTTCCCGGTTGTACGGGCAAACCTCCTGACAAATGTCGCAGCCATAAACATGCCGTCCGATCGGCTCGCGAAACTCTTCTGGGATCCTACCCCGCAACTCAATCGTCAAATATGAAATGCACCGCCGCGCATCCAGCAAATACGGCGCCACTAGCGCGCCCGTCGGACAAGCATCCAGGCACTGCCGGCAGTTTCCGCAAAGATCCGCCGGCGGCGCTTCACTCCGCCTCAGCGAAGGCGTCAGCTCCAACGTGGTTACAACCACTCCCAGAAAAAACCACGACCCCAACTTTTCATTCAACACCAGCGTATTCTTCCCCAGCCACCCAAGCCCCGCATATTTCGCGAACACTCGCTCCGCGATTGGCCCCGTGTCCGCATACGCTCGCGAGTGATGCGGCTCCGGGAAGCGCTCGGCCATCATTTCCACAAGCGCATTCAGCCGCTCCCACAAAACTTCGTGATAGTCGCGCCCCCAGGCGTAGCGTGAAATCCATCCTTGCAGTTCGCCCTCGCTTTTTGCCGCCGCTTCACTCGAATAAGGATGCGCCGTGTTGTAGTTCAGCGCGCACACGATCACGCTGCGCGCCTTTTCAAGCGTTCCCCCCGGTTCGCGCCGCCGCGGATCGCACAGATAGTCCATCTCTCCGTTGTATCCGCGCGCAAGCCACTCCTCAAACGTGGCATGTTCTGGAAACTTCTCCGCCGGCGCCACTCCGCACATCGAAAAGCCAAGCTTCGTCGCTTGCTCAACGATCCACGCCGTATCTCCCGCTGAACTCATCCTTCGATTGTGCCGCAGGAATCGCAAAGTGGCGAGCGCCTCGCACCCACGCAGCCTTCCGTCACGTCACAGCCCTCTCTGGAAGCTGCCTCACAACTGGTCTTGGGGAAGGCAATACTACTTCGGCGTGCCTTGGGCAGATCGAAGGGTCGTGCTGTAGATTCCGGAAAATTAAATGGTCTTAACCTCTGAGGTCACGCCCTCCAGTTGTCATTCCCCTGTGAACCCGGCCTCCAGGCAATCAAAAATCATCATTTGGCTTGTATCCAAAACTAGGCCACAATTCGTCAATACTCTGTGTCTATCGGGTCCACTTTCCGGGCGCGATCTCATTTCAAAGGATCACCCACTTGCCGACTGATCATCACGAGCCACCAGCTTATGAGCTGGAAAATCACTCGCCCGCCGCTCCTCCACTTCGGCACACCGGTGTCCGCATCATTGTCTGGATTATCCTGCTCCTGATTTTTGGGTTTGCCCTCACATTGATCCTTCGCAAAAGCGATAATGCAACGACCGCTTCGAAGTCCCCTAGATCCGGCGGCGGCCCGGTTTCGCTTTTGACAGTAACCGCAAAGCAAGCCGACATCGGCGTATATCTCGACTCCATCGGCACCGTCACACCCGTCTACACCGCCTCGATTACCAGCCAGGTCAACGGCATCGTGACCGCCGTCCACTACAAGGAGGGGCAGCTCGTTCGCAAAGGCGATCCCCTGATCGATATCGATCCCCGCCCCTATCAAGCCACGCTTCTGCAGGCCCAAGGCACCCTCGAGCGCGACCAGAATCTGCTCGCGCAGGCAAGAATGGACCTCGATCGTTACCGCGATGCCTGGGCTCGCAACGCGATTCCCAAGCAAACTCTCGATGATCAGGAAAAGATGGTCCTGCAGGAGCAGGGCACCGTCAAAAACGACGAGGGCGCGGTGCAGTACGACCAGGTGCAGGTCGAGTATTGCCACATCATCGCGCCCATCACCGGCCGAGTCGGCTTGCGCCTCGTGGATCCCGGCAACGTCGTGCAGTCCTCCGGAACCGCACCGCTCGCCGTCATCACGCAGATCCAGCCCATCACCGTGATCTTCACCATCCCCGAGGACAATCTCGGCCAGGTCCAGCAACGCCTGCGCAAGAGCGCCAAGCTTGCCGTCGATGCCTTCGATCGCGCCGCGCTCAACAAAATTGGCCACCGGCACCCTGCTGACGCTCGACAACCAGATCGATACCACGACCGGAACCGTAAAAGCTCGCGCCTCCTTCGACAACAAGGACGACGCGCTCTTTCCCAATCGAGTTCGTCAACACCCGCCTGCTGGTGAACACGCTGCACGGGGTCACGCTGATTCCCTCGTCCGCCATTCAGCACAACGGCCAGGCCGCCTTTGTCTATGTGATCCAGGACAACGTCGCCCACATGCGCAGCATGAAGCCGGGCGTCACCGATGGCGGCATAACCTCAGGTCGACCGGCATCAATCCGGGAGATGTCGTCGCCAACAGCAGCTTCGACAAGCTGCAGGACAACTCCAAGGTCGTCATCTCCAAGCAAACCCGCTGCCCTCGAACACTCCCGGGAGCGCCGCTCCTTGAGTCCGTCCGCTCCATTTATTCTGCGACCGGTCGCGACGTCGCTGCTGATGGCCGCGATCCTGCTGGTCGGTATCGTCGCCTACACGCAACTTGCCCGTCTCGGCGCTGCCGCAGGTCGACTATCCGACCATCCAGGTCCTCACCTTTTATCCCGGCGCCAGCCCCGACGTCGTGGCCACCACGGTGACCGCGCCGCTCGAGCGCCAGTTCGGCCAGCTGCAGGGCCTCAGCCAGATGACCTCCACCAGTTCCGGCGGCATCTCGGTCATCGTGCTGCAGTTCAATCTCACCCTGAACATCGATATCGCCGAGGAAGAAGTGCAGTCGGCCATCAACGCCTCGCAGAGCTTTCTGCCGGCCAACCTGCCCGCGCCGCCGATCTACAGCAAGACCAATCCCGCCGACGCGCCGGTGCTGACTCTGGCCATCACCTCGCAGACACCATGCCGCTCTCGCAGGTCGAGGATCTGGTCGACACGCGCCTCGCGCCCAAGATCTCGCAGCTCAGCGGCGTCGGCCTGGTCAGCATCAGCGGCGGCCAGAAGCCCGCGGTGCGCATTCAGGCCAACCCTGCGGCGCTCTCTTCCTACGGCATCAATCTGGAGGATCTGCGCACCGCCGTCACCCAGGCCAGCGTCAACGCCGCCAAGGGCAACTTCGACGGCCCGCGCCAGGACTACCAGATCGATGCCAACGATCAGCTCGTCACCAGCAAGGACTACCGAACGGTCGTGGTCGCCTATCGCAATGGCGCGCCGGTCATGCTGCACCGATGTCGCCAAGATCGTCGACGGCGTCGAGAACAACAATCAGGCCGCATGGATGAACCAGACTCCGGCGGTCATCCTCAATGTGCAGCGCCAGCCCGGCGCCAACACCATCAGCGTCGTCAAGCGCATCAAGCAGCTGCTGCCGCAGCTCGAAGGCCAACCTTCCCAGCGGGCATCGACGTCACCACGCTCACCGACCTGACCACCCCCATCCAGGCCTCGGTCTCCGACGTCGAGTTTGAACTGTTGCTCACCATCGGCCTGGTCGTGCTGGTCATCTTCCTCTTCCTGCGCAATCTCTACGCCACCATCATTCCCAGCGTCGCCGTGCCGCTCTCGCTGGTCGGCACCTTCGCCGCCATGTACGCGCTCGGCTACAGCCTCGACAACCTCTCGCTGATGGCGCTGACCATCTCCACCGGCTTCGTGGTCGACGATGCCATCGTCATGATCGAGAACATCTCGCGCTATCTCGAAGAAGGCGAGCCGCCGATGCAGGCGGCGCTGCAAGGGCGCCGAGCAGATCGGCTTCACCATCGTCTCGCTGACCGTCTCGCTGATCGCCGTGCTCATTCCGCTGCTCTTCATGGGCGACGTCGTCGGCCGCCTGTTCCGCGAGTTCGCCGTCACCCTGGCCGTCACCATCGTTGTCTCCGCCGTCGTCTCGCTCACCCTGACGCCGATGATGGCCTCGCGCATTCTGAAGCACAATCCCAAGGAGCAGCAGGGCCGCTTCTATCAGGCCTCCGAGCGCGTTTTCGAGAGCATGATCGCCTTCTACGGCCGCACGCTGAAGTTCGTTCTTCGCTATCAGACCATCACGCTGCTCGTCGCTCTCGCCACCCTGCTGCTCACCATCTTCCTCTACATCATCATTCCCAAAGGCTTCTTCCCGGTGCAGGACACCGGCGTCATCCAGGGCATCTCGCAGGCGCTCGCCGACCATCGGCTCCAAGGCCATGGCCGAAAAGCAGCAGGAGCTCGCCAAGGTCATCCTCGAGGATCCCGCCGTCGAGAGCCTCTCCTCGTTCATCGGCGCCGACGGCACCAACACCACGATCAACAGCGGCCGAATGTCGATCAATCTGAAGCCGCTCGACGCAGCGCAAGATCAGCGCCTCCGACGTGATCCGCCGCCTGCAGACCAAGCTCGCAAGACGTCCAGGGCATTCAGCTCTTCATGCAGCCGGTGCAGAACATCACCGTCGACGATCGCGTCAGCCGCACCCAGTACCAGTACACGCTCGAAGATCCCGACCCGACCGAACTGAACGAGTGGACCAGTCAGTTTCGTCGCGCAGCCTGAAGCAATTGCCCGAGCTCGAAGATGTTGCCACCGATCAGCAGACCGGCGGCCTCGCCGTTTCGCTCGTCATCGACCGCGTCACCGCTTCCCGCCTCGGCATCGCCCCCACCACCATCGACAACACTCTCTACGACGCCTTCGGCCAGCGCCAGATCAACACGATGTACACGCAGCTCAACCAGTACCACGTGATTCTCGAAAGCGCAGCCGCAGTTCCAACTCGACCCCAACAAGCTGAACAAGCTCTATATCCAGTCCAACGCCTCCTCCGGCACCAGCGGCGCCGGCGCGCCTCCTTCTCCGGGCAACGGTTCCACTTCCGCCGGCTCCAACGCCCTCACCACTTCGCGCTCTACACTCCCTCCGCGAACACGCTCGCTCCGCCCGCCAATGCGCTCGCATCCAGCACCTCCACCGCGACCTCCAGCAAAGGCTCCACGTCCGCCGGCGCCACCAGTTCCGCCATCAGCAACGCCGTCCCGCTGAGCGCCTTCTCCCATTTCGAAACGTACAACCGAGCCGCTCTCCATCACTCACCAGGGACAGTTTCCCGCCATCACCGTCTCCTTCAATCTCGCGCCCAACGCCTCGCTCGGCAACGCCATCACCGCCGTCAACAAAGTGCAGAAAGACCTGCACATGCCCGCCAGCCTGCAGGCCGATTTCCAGGGCACCGCCGCCTCGTTCCGCAATTCGCTCTCCAACGAGCCGCTGCTGATTCTCGCCGCGCTGGTCACCGTCTACATCGTGCTCGGCGTTCTCTACGAGAGCTTCATCCACCCGATCACCATTCTTTCCACGCTGCCCTCCGCCGGCGTCGGCGCGTTCCTCGCGCTCATCCTCTTCCACCAGGATCTGAGCGTCGTCGCCATCATCGGCATCGTCCTGCTGATCGGCATCGTCAAGAAGAACGGCATCATGATGGTCGACTTCGCGCTGGAGGCCGAGCGCAAGCACGGCAAAAGCTCCACCGACGCCATCTACGAGGCCTGCCTGCTGCGCTTCCGCCCCATCATGATGACCACCATGGCCGCGCTGCTCGGCGGTCTGCCGCTGGCCTTCGGCACCGGCATCGGCTCGGAGCTGCGCCGCCCGCTGGGCATCGCCATGGTCGGCGGTCTGCTGCTGAGCCAGGTGCTCACTCTCTACACCACGCCGGTCATCTACATCTTCTTTGACAAGCTGGCACAGCGCTTCTCGCGCGAGATCCGAAGCGCCTCATTCCGGCAGCCGAACCGCAACCCGCAGGGCTGCTCATGAACATCTCCGCGCCATTCATCCACCGGCCGGTCGCCACCACGCTGCTGACGGTCGCCATCGCCATCGCCGGCGCAATCGCTTTCCAGGTGCTGCCTGTTTCTCCCTGCCGCAGGTGGATTTTCCCACCATCTCCGTCAGCGCCGGCCTGCCCGGAGCCAGCGCCGAGATCATGGCCTCTTCCGTCGCCACTCCGCTGGAGCGCCAGTTCGGCCACATCGCCGGCGTCACCGAGATGACCTCCACCAGCGGCCTCGGCACCACCACCATCACCATCCAGTTCGATCTCAGCCGCAACATCGATGGCGCCGCGCGCGACGTCGAGGCGGCCATCAAGCCGCCCGCACCTATCTGCCCGCCAATCTCCCCGCCAATCCCACCTATCGCAAGGTCAATCCCGCCGATGCGCCCATCATGATCCTCGGCCTCACCTCGGATAAATACGGCCCCGACAAGCTCTACGACGAAGCCTCCACCGTCATTCAGCAGAAGCTCTCGCAGATTCAGGGCGTCGGCCAGGTCAACGTCGGCGGCGGCGCGCTCCCATCCGTCCGCGTCGAGGTGAATCCCACCAAGCTGGCCAGCTACGGCTTGACCATGGCCAACATCCAGTCCGTGCTGCAGCCTGCAGAACTCCGATCTCGCCAAAGGCCAGATCACCGACGGCAACACCACCGCCGACATCGTGGCCAACGACCAGATTTCCCACGCAGACGACTACCAGCCCGCTCATCGTCGGCTACCACAACGGCGCCGCCATTCGCCTCTCCGATGTCGCCGACGTCATCGATTCCGTGCAGAACGTCCGCGCCGCGGGCTACCTGAACGGCAAGCGCGCCGTCATGCTCATCATCTTCCGCCAGCCCGGCGCCAACATCATCGACACCGTCGATCGCATTCGCGCCGAGCTGCCTTCCATCAAGGCCTCCATCCCTCAGGGCATCGATACCACCATCGTTCTCGACCGCACCACCACCATCCGGGCCTCCGTCAGCGACGTCGAACGCACGCTCATCATTTCGATCGTTCTGGTCATCCTCGTGGTCTTCGTCTTCCTGCGCAACGGCCGCGCCACGCTCATCCCTGCCGTCGCCGTGCCCGTCTCGCTCATCGGCACCTTCGCGGTCATGTATCTCTGCGGCTACAGCCTCGACAATCTCTCGCTGATGGCGCTCACCATCTCCACCGGCTTCGTCGTCGATGACGCCATCGTGGTCATGGAAAACATCACCCGCCATCTCGAAGCCGGCATGGACCCCTTCGCCGCCACCCTCCACGGCGCAAAGGAGATCGGCTTCACCGTCCTCTCCATCAGCATTTCGCTCATCGCCGTCTTCATTCCGCTTCTTCTGATGGGCGGCATCGTCGGCCGTCTCTTCCGCGAATTTGCCATCACTCTGTCCACCGCCATTCTCGTTTCCATGGTCATCTCGCTCACCACCACGCCCATGATGTGCGCCTACCTGTTGCGCGATGAGCGTCCCGGAAACATGGCCGCGTCTATATGGCCAGGGAGCATTTCTTTGAGCGCCTGCTTTCCTGTACCGGGTCACCCTGCACTGGGTCCTCGACAACTCCCTCCTCACGCTCACCGTTCTCCTCCTGACCATCGCGCTCAACGTCGTCCTGGTCATCAAAATCCCCAAGGGCTTCTTTCCCCAGCAGGATACCGGCTCGCTCGGCGGCGGCGTGCAAGGCCCGCAGGACTCCTCCTTCCCGGCGATGAACGATTCGATCCAGAAAATTGTGGAAGTCATCAAGAAAGATCCCGCCATTCAAAATGTGATCGCCTTCACCGGCGGTGGCGGCGCCACCAACACCGGAAATATCTTCATCGCCCTCAAACCGCTCAGCGAACGCAAAATCAGCGCCCCGGAAATCATCAATCGCCTGCGCCCGCAACTCAACCGCCTGCCGGTCGCTTCCGCTTTCCTGCAGGCCTCGCAGGATCTCCGCATCGGCGGCCGGAATACCGCCGCTCTCTACCAGTACACCCTCCAGTCCGACAAGGTTTCCGATCTCACCACCTGGGGCCCCCGCATGCTCGCGGAGATGAAGAAACTTCCCGGCCTTGCAGGACGTCAACACCGACCAGCAGAACGGCGGCCTGGACGTTCGTCTAAATTACGACCGCGTGACCGCCGCAAGACTCGGCCAGACCGCGCAATCGCTCGATCAGGACACTCTACAGCGCCTTCGGTCAGTCCGAAGTTTCCATCATCTACACCCAGTTGAACCAGTACTACGTTGTGCTCGAAGTCGCTCCCCAGTATTGGCAGAGTCCCGAAGGTCTCAAGAACGTCTATTTCCATCCCAATGGCAGCAGCAGCGTCACCTCCGCCGGCAACGTCCCACTCCTCGCCATGGCCACCAGCCAGGCCAACACCACCCCGCTCTCTCTCAACCACACCGGCCTCTTTCCTTCCGTCACCGTCTCCTTCAATCTCGCTCCCGGCATCTCCCTCAGCGACGCCACCCTCGCCATCGGCAAGATGCAGCAGCGCATGGGCATGCCCTCCACCATCCACGGCTTCTTCGCCGGCACCTTGCAGGCCTACCAGCAATCCCTCGGCACCGAACCCATTCTCATTCTCACCGCTCTGCTCGCCGTCTACATCGTCCTCGGCATCCTTTACGAAAGCCTGGTGCATCCGCTGACCATCATCTCCACGCTGCCCTTCCGCCAGCGTCGGCGCCATGCTCGCTCTGATGCTCTTCAAACAGGATCTCAACGTCATCTCCATCATCGGCATCGTTCTGCTCATCGGCATCGTCAAGAAGAACGCCATCATGATGATCGACTTTGCTCTGCAGGCCGAGCGCGAAGGCGGCAAAAGTACCGAAGACGCCATCTTCGAAGCCTGCATGCTGCGCTTCCGTCCCATCCTGATGACCACCATGGCCGCGCTCTTCGGCGCCCTGCCCCTCGCCTTCGGCACCGGCACCGGCTCCGAGCTTCGCCGCCCTCTCGGCATCACCATCGTCGGCGGCCTGATCGTGAGCCAGCTGCTCACCCTCTACACCACGCCCGTCGTTTATCTCACCCTCGACCGGCTTCGCCTTCGCTTTCTCGGAAAAGAGCGCGACACTTTTCGTCCAGTGGATGGGCCTGCCCCCTCCGCTGCAAGTTGATTAAAATGGCTACGACTATGAATAGCGTTCGATTCGAAACTCACGTCGGTATCGCATTTGCTGCTTTCTTGCTCGCCGGCTGCACCGTCGGCCCCAAGTACCATCCCCCCGCCGCCACCGTTCAGGTCCCGCCGCCCGCCTACAAGGAGCTCCCATCCCCGGCTCAGGATTCCGGCGATTGGAAAGTCGCGCAGCCGCAGGACGCTATGCTTCACGGCAAATGGTGGGAGATTTACAACGACCCCGAACTCAACGCCCTCGAAGACCAGCTCAACATCAACAACCAGAACATCCGTCAATTCTTTGAAAATTTCATGGAGGCGCGCACCCTCATTGCCCAGGCCCGCTCGCAACTCTTTCCCACCGTGGGCACCACTCCTTCCTTCCAGCGTTCTCAGGCCTCCGCAACTCTCAAAAATTCCGTCGGTACCACCGGGACTGCCGGGGGCGGATCCACGGCACCGTCCAACCAGTACAGCACGCTTACCACCCTTCCATTTGACATCTCCTGGGAGCCGGATCTCTGGGGCAAAGTCCGCAACACCATCCGCGAAGCTCAGTACAACGCTCAGCTCAGCGCCGCCGATCTCGAAAACGAGCGCCTCACAGAGCAAGCCAGCCTCGCCGTTTTCTTCTTCGAACTCCGCGGCCAGGATGCCTTACAGAAAATCCTCGACGACACTGTCAAAGCCGATCAGGACTCCGTCGAGCTCGCTCGCTCCCGCTATGAAACCGGTGTGGACGACATGCTCTCCTTGACCGAAGCCGAAGTCACTCTCCGCAATGCCGAGTCCGCCGCCACCAACCTCGGAATCGCTCGCGCGCAATTCGAGCACGCTATCGCCGTTCTCGTCGGCACCTCGGCCTCCAGCTTCTCGCTTCCCTACAAGCCGCTGAACGCCGCTCCTCCGGCCATTCCCGTCGGCGTTCCCTCGCAACTCCTCGAACGCCGGCCCGACATCGCCGCTGCCGAACGCAGCATGGCCGCGGCCAACGCCCAAATCGGCATCGCCACCGCGGCCTACTATCCCAATCTCACTCTCACTGCCCAGGCGGGCTTCGAAAGCTCCGCCCTGCAGACCCTTCTCGAATGGCCCAGCCGCTTCTGGTCCGTTGGTCCTTCCATCTCCGAAACCATCTTTGACGCCGGCCTTCGACGCGCCACCGTAAATCAGTATGTCGCGATCTATAACGCCAATGTCGCCGGCTATCGCCAGACCGTCCTGATCGCCTTTCAACAAGTCGAAGACTCTCTGGCCGCCGAGCGCATCCTCTCCAAACAGATCCAGCAGCAGCAACTCGCCGTTCAGTCCGCGGAACAATTCCTCCAGCTATCCAAAGCCCGCTACGAAACCGGCGTGGACACCTATCTCAACGTCCTCGTCGCCCAAGTCACCCTACTCGACGCCCAGCAGCAGCTCGCCTCTCTCCGCACCCAGCAAATGACCTCCTCCGTCCAACTCATCGAAGCCCTCGGCGGCGGCTGGGACCACACCCAGCTCCCCACTCCCTCCCAAGTCTCCGAAAAAGTTTCTAAGCCCCAAATCGAAGCCCCCAACTAGAGCCTCTCCGTCTCTGCTGACATCCTCACAACTCCAACGAACTTCGGGAGGGCACGGCTTCAGCCGTGCCAAATACCCTCTGAAATCCTGGGCTTCAGCCCCTGAGATTTCGGAAAAATCCGGCGCCCCTGTGAACGAAAAGAGTTTTATTCAAAACTCCGAACAGCCGTCGACTCTTCATTGAAAACATCAAACACCGTAAACAGCTTGGTGATCTGCAAAAGGTCGTGCACCTTCTTCGTCAGATTCAGCAGCTTCAACTCTCCGCCCCGGTTTCGCACCGCGGTAAACCCACTCACCAACTCGCCGATTCCCGAGCTGTCAATGTAGTTGACGTCCCCAAGATTAAGGATAATCTTCGTCCGCCCCTCGTCCAGCAGATCCCGCACTGTCTTCCGCAGCAACGCGCTGCCATCCCCCAGCGAGATTCGCCCGCTCAAATCCACCAATGTAATGCCGCTGAACTCCCGTGTCGTCGCGAAAAGAGAAGGCATTCCGTTCCTACGCTTCCTGGTGTGGCGTGGCGTCCGAACCCGACGCTTTGCCGCTTCCGTTGCTCGATGGACTCCCCAGCAAGGGGAGCCTTTTGGCCATCACAAGTTCCGCGCCGCCTGTTTTCCCCGGCAGTACATCAAAATCATCCATGAACGATTTCATCAGGAAGATCCCGCGGCCCGACGTGCTCAACAGATTTTCTTCCGCCAAAGGATCGGGAACGTCCGCAAGCCGGAACCCTTTTCCCTCATCCATTACTTTTATGATCATTCGCTCGATGGTCAACTCTATCGCTAGGTGAATCTTCTTCTCCGGCTTTTCCTGGTTTCCATAATGAAAAGCGTTGATCACCCCTTCGCGCACCGCCATTCCGATCCGGTAACACTCATCCTCATTGAACCCCGCCGCTTCCGCCACCCGCACGCACATCTCCTCGGCGAGATTCACGCTCTCGACGTGGGTGTCCAGGGTAACTTCCAGGTGCTTGGTCTCTGGCGCCATTCCGGGTTACAACTGCTGGATTTTCCTCACAAAACGCGTACTTATCCGTAACACAGCGCTTAAAGATAAGTCAATGGAGCGGTTCTCCCCGAAGTGTACTGGCCGAACTTTAGCTCGGCGTCGCTGTAGCACAGCCATTCCTGCTTGCCCTGAGCGAAGCCGAAGAGCCTATGCTCTTGGGTTCCTCTTCTCTGGGTTATCTCAGCGCACTCTGTGTCTCTGCGTTAAGCTCTTCTTCTTTCTCCTGGGACATCTGCCTAAGCCCAGTAATCCCGATCCAGCGTCCTATACTGAATCGCCTCGCTCAAATGCTTGCATTGGACCTCCTCGGACCCGTCCAGATCCGCGATCGTCCTCGACACCTTCAGTATCCGGTCGTGCGCCCGTGCCGAAAGCCCCAGCCGCGTAACCGCGCTCTCCAGCAGTTTTTCCCCATCCGCGTTGATCGCGCAATGCTTGCGAATCATCTTCGGCACCATCTGCGCATTGCTGTACGTCTTCTTTTCCGCCCGGAATCGCTCCAACTGCTTCTCCCGCGCCGCGATCACCCTCCCCCGCACCGCCGCCGAATCCTCCGACGAAGTCGGCGCCCGCAACTCCTTGTACTTCACCGCCGGCACTTCAATGTGTATATCAATGCGGTCCAGCAGCGGTCCCGATATCTTCGATACATACCTCTGAATCATCGGCGGCGTGCAGTGGCACTCATGCCCGGGATCCCCAAAATATCCGCAGGGACACGGATTCATCGCCGCCGCCAGCATAAACCGCGCGGGAAAAGTCACCGAAATCGCCGCTCTCGCAATGGTCACCGAACCATCCTCCAGCGGCTGCCGCATCACCTCCAAAACATTGCGCTGAAACTCCGGCAACTCATCCAGGAATAGCACGCCATTGTGCCCCAGCGAAACCTCCCCGGGCCGCGGCACCGCGCCTCCGCCGATCAACCCCGCATCGCTGATCGTGTGATGCGGCGAACGGAACGGCCGCGTCCCCAGCAATCCCTGCGCGTTCTCCAGAATCCCCGCCACGCTGTGAATCCGCGTAGTCTCGATGGCCTCATCCAACGACATCGAAGGCAGCATCGTCGGAATCCGCTTCGCCAGCATCGTCTTCCCTGCTCCAGGCGGCCCGATGAACAATATATTGTGCCCGCCCGCGCAAGCCACTTCCAACGCACGCTTCGCCGCCTGCTGCCCGTGCACATCCCGCAAATCCACGCTGTACTGCGCCGATTCCCGCAGCATCTGCTGCGCATCCACCTGCACCCGCTGAAACGACTCCGGCGAATTGATCAAGTCCACGGCCTGCGGCAGCGATTTAAGCGCGTACACCTCCACCCCATCCACAACCGCGGCCTCCCGCGCATTGGTCTCCGGCACCGCCACCGCCTTGATCCCGTTCTCCCGCGCCGCAATCGCCGCCGATAGCGCCCCGCGCACCGGTCGCACACTTCCATCCAGCGAAAGCTCCCCAAGAAACATCATCCGGTCCAGTGCCTTCCCAAAAAATTGCCCCTGGCATCCCGCCAGCCCCAGCGCCATCGGCAAATCGAACGCCGACCCTTCCTTGCGCAGGTCCGCCGGCGCCAGATTGATCGTCACACCCTGCCCGTACGGAAACTCAAACCCGCAATTCTTCAGCGCCGATTGCACCCTCTGCCGGCTCTCTTTCACCGCGTTGTCCGGCAGCCCCACCACGTTGAAATCCTGCATTCGCCCCACACCGACATCCACCTCCACCAATACTAGGTGGGCGTCAATCCCATAAACCGAGGCGCTGAGCGTCTTGAAGAGCATATTGGCGGGAAGTTCGACCCGCCCGGAGCATATATTAGTTTGCTACTATACGCCAGAGGTAAGACCAGTTCAGCGGCAATTTTGGAGTGCGGCCGCTCTGCCACCGCTTTTACTGTCTAAGCGATCCCCGCAATCCAAATTCCTCCCCACGCCCAACACCCCACTTCCGCACACCCTCCCCACCACCTTCTTTACTCCTCTGCCCTCCGAACGTATAGTGAAGGCAAGCGCAGTTCTACGATTCTCTCCCTGTGAGGTTGGCCGATGGTAGGCATCGTCATTCTCGTCGTCCTCGTCTTGCTCGTCCTCTTCGTCATCGGGATGTACAACAGCCTTGTCCGCCTCAAGGTCCAATGCGACAACGCTTGGGCCGACATTGACGTCCAACTCAAACGCCGCTACGATCTCATCCCGAATCTCGTCGAAACTGTCAAAGGCTATGCCGGCCACGAGAAGGGCACTCTCGAAGCGGTCGTCAACGCCCGCAACCGCGCCATGAGCGCCACCGGCCCCGCCGACAAAGCCCAAGCCGAAAACATACTCTCCGGCGCCCTCAAAAGCCTCTTCGCTCTTTCCGAGGCCTATCCCCAGCTTCGCGCCATCGAATCGTTCACTGCGCTCCAAAATTCCCTCTCCCAGATCGAAGACACCGTGCAGAACGCCCGGCGCTACTACAACGCCGTCGTCCGCGACCTGAACACCAAAATCCTCCAATTCCCCACCAACATTTTCGCCGGCATGCTCGGCTTCAAGCAGCGCGAATTCTTTGAAGTCTCTTCGGCCGCCGAGCGCGAAGCTCCCAAGGTCAGCTTCAGCACCCCCGGCGCGCCCACGGCATAATCCCGCGCCGCACATCTCATGAGCGTGCGCTTCTCATCCTCCCGCTGGCTCTCCCTGCTCACAGCTCTCTTCTTGCTGTCGCTAGCCCTCGGCGCTCCCGCCGCCGCAAAGCAACGCCACCTGAAAAAATTCTACGCGGACATCGTGGTCCTCCCCGACGGCACCGTCGACGTCACCGAAAACATCACCTTCCAATTCGTCGGTGGCCCCTGGCACGGCATCAATCGCTCCATTCCCATCGAATACTCCACCTCTACCGGCTTGAACTACACCCTCTTCCTCGACGTCAAAGCCATCACCGACGACACCGGCGCCAAACTCCGCTACGATACCAGCCGCGAACGCCACTACCTCAACCTCAAAATCTATATCCCGAACGCCGACGATTCCACCCGCACCATTTCGATCGAATACACGGTCTCCGACGCTCTCAAATTCTTCGACGATCACGACGAACTCTACTGGAACGTCACCGGCGACGAATGGAGCATCCCTATCGAGTCCGCGGGAGCCCACATCGTCTTTCCTTCAAACACCGAAAATCTCCGCGCCAAAGTCTTTACCGGCTCCTTTCGCTCCACCGGGCATGACGCGGAATTCGAAATCTCCGGCACCGGCGTGGACGTCCAAACCCGCGGCCCCCTCGCCCTCCACGAAGGCCTCACCGTCTCCGTCGCCTTCGACAAAGGTGCGGTCCGTGAACCCACGGCTTTTTCCGTCCTCTCCCGCATCCTCCGCAGCAACTGGCCGCTCTTCCTTCCCATCGCCGCCTTCTTCCTCATGTTCTGGTGGTGGTGGAATCGTGGCCGCGACCCCCGCCTCCGCCCCATTGCCGCGCAATATGAGCCGCCCGACAACCTGACCCCCGGCGAAGTCGGCACCCTCATCGACAACTCCGTGGATATGCGCGACATCACCGCTTCCATCGTCGACCTTGCCGTCCGCGGCTACCTGGTCATCCAGGAAAAACAGCAAGACCATCTCCTCGGCCTCACTCATAGCAAGAACTACGTCTTTCACTTGAAAAAATCGCACGCGGAGTGGACTTCCCTCAAACCCCACGAACAGCAACTCCTCGACGGAATATTCACTGCCGGAAACGCAGGCGATGCCGTCCCCCTCGAATCCCTCCACAACACCTTCTACACCAGCATCCCCGCCATCAAAAATCAGATCTTCGCCTCACTCCTTGGCGACGGCTACTACACCCACCGCCCCGACAGCGTCCGTTCCAGCTACATCCTCTTCGGCTTTGTCATCGGCTTCATCCTGTTCGCTGGCGGAATCTGGCTCTCCAACCACTCCGGCATGGCCCCGCTTCCCTTCGTCGTCGCGGGGATCCTCACCGGCATCATCATCTGTGGCTTTGGCTGGTTCATGCCCGCGCGTACCCAAACGGGAGTACGCGCCCTAGAAGGCATCCTCGGCTTCGAGGATTTCCTGGCTCACGTGGAGTCTGACCGCTTCAACCGCACGATCAAGACTCCCGAAATGTTCGAGAAATTTCTGCCCTTCGCCATGGCCCTCGGCGTCGAAAAAAACTGGAGCAAGGCCTTCCAGGGAATCTACACTCAGCCGCCGCAATGGTATCAAGGCAGCTACGGCCCCAATTTTTATCCCTATCTATTCGCGAATGACCTGAACTCCATGTCCTCGCTAGCCGCCACCGCCATGTCCTCCTCCCCGCGCAGCGCCGAAGGCTCAGCATTTTCCGGCGGCGGTGGCGGAGGCTTCTCCGGCGGAGGCTTCGGCGGCGGTGGCGGTGACGCCTTCTAGCAGGATTCACCCGCTGAACGTACTCTCCCCTGGACCCAAGCTCGGTGACGATTGACCGTACCCCGCGTCCCGAATAGAATCCCCTCCATTACCGATCATGGTAGCGTCTCTCTCCACCACGCCTGCCGTTTCGACCAGCGCGCCTAAATGCCGGTGGCGCGACCTATACCACGAAGCGGAACTCTACAAGTGCGCTGTACGCCTCTACACCAAACCCCTTTTTTCCTGGCGCAAGGCCCTCCTGACTTCCACGGACAAAAAGGACCTCTACGACTTTGCTCGCCGTGGTCCACAGAATCTGGCCGCTATCCATCGGGCTTTGCACCGGGAATCTTTTTCCTTCCGGCCGGGTGTTGCCCTCCACCGGAATTTCCGTGGCAAAAAACGAACCCTTTACATTTTCCCCTGGGAAGAGCGCCTGGTCGATCTCTTGCTCTACCGGCTAATCTCCACTCACTTTCACAATCGCTTCTCGAACAATTCCTACGCTTACCGGCTCAGGGGATTTGGCCTCGATCGCTGCCAGCGCAAAATTGCCCGTCTCCTCGCCGCCCCAAGTTCTCCCCTCTTCGTGGCCAAACGTGACATCGCCAACTATTTTCCTTCCGTCGACCAGGACCTCCTCTTGCAGCAACTCCAGGAATTCGTCGATCCGCGAGACTATCTTTTCGCTTTGCTGCAGCAACGCGTTCGTTTTCAATACGAGGACGCCGGCGAAACACATTCCGCCGCTCGCGGAATCCCCTTCGGAACTTCCATCGCTTGCCTCTTTGCTAATTTATTCCTGGCGCCTCTCGACCGCCAGCTCGACGCCATCCCTTGGCTCTGCTACTTCCGTTACGCCGACGATTTCTTATTTTTTTCCGAGCAAAGAGAAGCGGTGCTCGAAGCCATCTCGCGTTTTGACACCGTACTCACTCACCTACGCCTTTCCAGCAAGGCAAGTCACCAGCAAAACCTACTGCTCTGCAAGGGTGCAATGCCCACCGAGGGCTTCACACCCGTCTCCCGCTTCCGCCATCTCGGCCTGGAATTCTGCGCTGGAGGAGCCATCCGCCTCTCCCGCGACAAGTCCCGCAAAATCTGCAATATCTTCCGCTATGCCTTCCGCCGTCGCCGCGCCAAGCTCGCCCGCATCCATGATTTCCGCAAGCGCGCCCAATTCGTCGTCGAACTCGCCCGCCGCGCCCTCGACGACAGCGTCCGCAACGTCGCCATCATCGACTATTATCTCAAACACGTCAGCGACGAAGCCCAACTCCATCTCCTCGACCGTTGGCTCGCCGAGGAGGTACTTTCCATCGCATTCCACGGCGGCCATAAAAAGGGCTACTTTCGCTCGCTCCCCTATGCGGCTCTGCGCGCCATGGGGCTTCCCTCCCTGGTCCATCGCCGCCGCCAGATTCAGCACGGCCAGGTGAAAGCGCCCTTCTTCGTCTGGAAGCGCTATCAGCTTCGAAAAAGTTCCAGAGAGACAGCCGCCAGGCTGCTTCCGCCTAAAGCGGATCCTGCAGCTTTCTCTCCTTGCCCTGAAGCAGTGGCGGCAACCTCCGTCCCGGAGGGCCTTGTGGGAGAAAGGCGTCACCTGTAGAGGGGCCTTATCGAAGTAAGCAAATCTGAAGATTTGCTTACGTTTCTCAGGTTGTTTCTCTGGAACCATCTTGGGGAGGTGTGAAAATGGGATGGCTGGATTCCAAGGGGTCGCTGGTTATCTGTCCCGCCTGTGGCGCCCGTCGCGCCAAGAAGCTTCTCTGGAAAATCAGATGCGTGAATTCCGGCTGCCGCTACTTCGATTCCGAGTATGCTGCCGAAGCAGACCTGAATCGCATCCGCAACAAGGATGCGGTGCAGGTATTTCCAAATTTGAAGGGAACATTCTCGCCCGGCTCGGGTGCGATCCGCGTCCGCTATGAAAACTTCCGCGGAGACCAACTCAATTACCTGGCCGACGCCCAGGGCGCTTATCGCGCGGGAGAGTTCCTGGTCATGCGCGTGGCGCCGACCGGAAAGCACATTGCCTTCCGCCTCGCGTATATCCAGAATCGATCGGAAGTGGAAGGAAGTTTACCCTCGGATATTCAGGAAAACTTGCCAACCGCGAACGAACGCCGCATCCTAAATTTCCACCTGAAGCGCGGCTCCCAATCTCCACGCTTCCTCCAGGTCCGCCAAAAATTCCCCAACTACCAGCCCTGAACCTTACCTGCATTCGCACCCGCATCTAACTCCGCGGCTTCCCGGCCACTCCATACGATTCCAGCACATCCTTGAGTCGCACCACTCCCAACAACTGATGAATGTTCGCCCGGCTCACCACCGGCAACACATCCACGTGCATCGCCCCCATCCGATCCAACGCATCGTCAAACGACTGATCGCTGTGCACATGCGGAAATTCCCGCGTCTTCACCAGCGCTTTCACCGCTGTACTCGGCTCCAATTCACCCGCCGCGCCTTCCAACTGCTCCCGCGTCACCAGCCCGATCACTCCCCGCGAATCCGAAACCACCCACGTATGCTGCTCTCCCTCTTTCGTCAACTCCAACGCATGTCCCAGCGATTCTTCGGCCGCGAGCACTTGCGTCGCCGGTTGCAAAATCTGAATCACTTGCCGTCGCGGCCGCTCCCCGCGCCCGAACTTCGGCAGGTGAATCCCATCCTGGTCCGCCAGCACTTCGTATATCGGCTCTTTCTGCAGCCGCGACGCTATGAAGTAACTCACCAGGTTCGCCAGCATCAGCGGCACAATCACCGCATAATCCCGCGTGATCTCAAATATCATCACCACCGATGTCATCGGTGCTCGAATGATCCCCGCAAACGTCGCCCCCATCCCCACCAGCGCATATGCTCCGGGTGACGCGACATAACTCGGAAAAAAATGCTGCGCAACGCTTCCCACCGCCCCGCCCAGCATCGCCCCAAGAAACAGGCTCGGACCAAAAATCCCGCCCGCGTTTCCCGAAGCATAGCTCACCGCCGTGGCCACCAGTTTCAACACCAGCAGCGTCAGCATCAACTTCAACGTCAAGCTGTCGTTCAGCACATCCCCGACGTATTGATACCCGACCCCCATCACCGCCGGCACAAACCACCCCATGATCCCCACCACCACGCCTCCGGCCACCGGCTGAAACCACACCGTCTTCACCGGCTGCCTCTTGAACCACTCCCGCAGCCTCAAAAGCAACTGCGTGAACCCCGCCGAAACCAATCCCCCCGCAATCCCCAGAATTCCGTACGCCACCAGCTCCCACGAATTCACCAGTTGATACTGCGGCACCTGAAACAGCGGCTCGTTCCCCAGCAGTAACCGCAACACTCCCCAACTCGTGGCCGACGCCAGCACCACCGATCCCAGCACCGGCGCGTGCATATCTCCCACCACTTCTTCCAGCGCAAACAGCACCGCCGCCAGCGGCGTGTTAAACGCCGCAGCAACCGCAGCCGCCGCACCCACCGGCAACAGCGCCTTCACTTTCTCCGGCCGCAATCCCAGCGCCCGGCCCAGCACCGATGCAATTCCCCCGCCCACCTGAACCGCCGGCCCTTCCCGCCCCAGGGGGATTCCGCTCGCCAGCGTCACCGATGTGCAAAAAAACTTTCCCACCACTGTCGACAAGCCGATGTACCCGCCCCGCGCATACAACGCCGCTTTCGTCTGCGGCACTCCGCTGCCTCGCGCGTCCGGAAAATATTTGTACAGCAGATACCCCATCACCAGCGAACCCGCCACCGGTACCAGCAACCTCCGCCACGCCGCCGCATACGGGGGATAGAGCTGCGCCCCAAAATGCCCGGTAATCTCGATGAACGCCACCACCGTCAGGCCTACGATCGCCCCGATCAGCAGCGTCAGCGCCAGGAACACCTGTTCCTCGCGGTCGTTCACGAACGCTTTCCACGACGCCTGCCGCGTACTCCACCATGCCCCCGAACTTTTCGGGATGTCGGCTTTCATCGTGCACTGCCCGTTTTGCGGGGCCCTCCCCTCGATCCGTCCAACGAACGGATGCCCAGCGTCTTCTCCCGCCGCCGCTCCTCTTCCAAATGCCGCGTCCTCGCCTTCAACAAATCGTCAAGGGAAAGGATCCCTAGAAATTTTTCAGTCCCCGGCTCCATCACGGGAAAGCGCGTAATTCCTTCCTCGGCCATCCGGTGCACCGCGGCTCGCAAGGGCTCTTCGGGAACCGCGCGGGCAAACTCCGTGCGCACCAATTCGCGTAAACTTCGCGCCGAATTCTCGTTTCCCTTCTCCTTTAACCACTGGTGCAGATCCCCGGAAGTAAATACCCCCACAATTCCCCCATCCTCATCCAGAACGGGTACCAGCCGCTGCACATGCCAACGCGAGAGCTGCGGCGAGCTTAAAACCTCTCCAAGCAACATGCCCTCCGGCAACGTTAGCACGTCCGCTCGCATCACCTCTCGCACATACAGCAGCTCCAGCGGATCCACCGCATACTCACGACTCAAGTGATACCCTCGCCGCGCAATTTTTTCCGTCAGTATCGACCTCTTCAGCGTCAGCACCGTAAAGGCGTGAGCAATCACACCACCCACCAGCAACGGCAGAAAAACATTCGCGTCGTGAGTCAGCTCGAACGCAAATACGATACTCGTGAAAGGCGCGCGCATCGTCCCACCCAAGATTGCGCCCATGCTGATCAACGGCCAGAAGCCTGCCCCTTCATTTGGAAGAAACATTGCTTCAATCCCACCCAATGCCCCACCCATCATCAGCAGCGGCGCCAGCACCCCGCCCGATGTCCCGGAACCCAGCGATACCGCCCAAATGAACCACTTGACCAGTAGAACTCCAAGAATGACTTTGGTGGTGACGCTTCCGTCCAGAAAGCGCGCCGATCGTGTCGTAACCCACCCCAAGCGCCTGGGGAAAAATCAGCCCCCCAAGACCGATGGCCAACCCGCCGATCGCCGGCCACCACATCCAGTGAATCTTCAATTTTTGGAACGCGTCCTCCGCCGCGTACACGGAAATGGTCAACAAGGCAGACAACGCACCGGCAAGCAATCCAACCAGTGCGCAACCCAGAAGCCCCTTTGGCCCAATAAAGAGAGGATGCTCTGGCACCGGGAATAATGGCCCGAGTCCCAATAGGTACCGCCGCGCAATCGCCGCCACTGCGCTAGCCAGCGCCACCGGAATCAGGCTGCGCGGCTTCCATTCAAACAACAGCAACTCCACCGCCAGCAGCACCGCCGCCACTGGCGAAGCAAACGTCGCCGACATTCCTCCCGCCGCGCCCGCCACCAGCAGCGTCTTTCGTTCCGCGCTCGTCAGATGAAACAACTGCGCGATCATCGATCCAACCGCGCCGCCCGTCATGATGATCGGGCCCTTCCGCGCCAAACGGGCCGCCCGACCCGATGGAAATCGCCGACGATAGCGGCTTCAGCAACGCCACCTTCGGCTCCACTCGGCTGCCATTCATCAAAATCGCTTCGATCGCCTCCGGAATACCGTGCCCGCGAATGCGCTCCGACCCAAACCGCGCCATCACTCCGATGATCAGCGCTCCTCCGATTGGCACAAGCACGCTGTAATATCCAAGATGGTTTCCCGCGGGCGAAACCATCGCCGTGCTCCACCGCCCGAAGTAGAACAAATTCGTGAACAGCCCGATCAGCCTCAGCAACGCCAGCGCCACAAACGCGCATACCACCCCGATGCCCATCGCCAGCAGCGAAATCGGTAGCACTCTCCACGTCGTCGTGAAGTCTCCCAGCTCCTCATTCCGCCGCGCTGCGCTTTTCTTCGGAACAGTCTTTCCAGTTGCATCGGCCTGTTTTTCCAAAGATATGTCCTCTGTCAGGTTCTTAAGCTTGGGTGCCGCACCCTGCGGTTTTCAGGGTGCGGGTTTTTTCTGAACTCGCGCCCCCTTTTGCACTCATTTCAGGAGGGCGGGTTTTTCTGTTTTATTCTTTCCGTCAATACTCTTCGCATTAATTCTTCCTCTTCGTATCACTCGGCCTCGCTTCCAGCAATTTCCCGATGGCCCCCACCAGCGCGCGCCCATGCGAACGCAACTCCACGATCCGCTGCGCCACCACCTTCTCCAACAGCTTCTCTCCGCGCGGCTGCAGCGATACCAGCACCTGCCGCCGGTCTTCCCGGCCCCTTGTGCGCTTCACGAATCCATGTGCTTCCATGCGATCGATCAGTTCCACCGTGCTGTGGTGCCGCAGCGCCAGCCGCTCCGCAATCGTCCGGATGCTCGCCTCCTGCCCCGGTCCCAGCCCGCGAATCGCCAGCAGCAACAGGTATTGCTGCGGCTCCAGCCCCGCCAGCCGCGCGGTCGTATCCCCCTCCTGCAAAAAACGCCGGATCAGATACCGCAGTTGCGATAGCGCAAGATATTCCCCGTCGGTAATCCGTGCAGCCATGTGCACAGTCTATCGTATTACGATACATTTGGCCAGGCGCGCCCAGCTGGATTGTTGTTCTTGATAACTTTCGCTCTATTGGGAAATGCTCTGGCCGCCGTCTGCGCCGCTATAGCGCCTTCCGGAACGCCTTCTGCGTCTTGTAATGCTCATACCCGTTGCGAAGATAAAACCCATGCGCCCGCTCTCGCAACACATTCGACCGCACCGACATCCCCTTGCATCGCTTCCCCCGAGCCCACTTCTCCGCCGCCTCCAGCAGTCGCGCCCCCGTACCGCGGCTACGCACCCCTTCGTCCACCACCAGACCATTCAGCTCGGCCCGCCGCCCCACTTCCACCAGCGGCGTCGTGCTCACATGCACCCACCCAATCACCCCGTCCTGCGGCGACTCCGCGACAAAGCATGCCCCATCGCGGTCCTTAATCACTTCTCGCAGCCGATCCTTCATCTGCTTCCTCGACGTTGGATACCCAAGCTGCCCGGAAAGTTCCGCCAGCCGGCTTACATCCCGCGCCTCGGTCCGGCGAACTCTCACTTCAGAAGTTGCTGCTTTCATCTCCGTCTTCACTCAGTTTAGAACGTCTTGTCCGAATCCAGGAGGATCGTCACCGGCCCTTCATTCACCAGCTCCACCGACATCATCGCCTGAAATATCCCATTCCCCACCGGAATGTTCAGCCGGCGCAGCGCCTCGGAAAACTCCTCATACAACTTCTTCGCCATCTCCGGCGCCGCCGCCCCAAGGTAACTCGGCCGCCGCTGTCCCCGCGCATCTCCATAAAGCGTAAATTGCGATACCACCAGCGCGCTGCCCTTCACATCCAGCAGCGACTTGTTCATCTTCCCTTGCTCGTCCTCAAAAATCCGCAGGTTCCCCACTTTCTCCGCCATCGCCGCCGCTACCTGCGTTGTATCCTCTTTCCCCACGCCAAGCAGAATCATCAGCCCCGGTCCAATCTCTCCGGTGACCTTCCCCTCCACCGTCACTTTCGCGCGACTCACCCGTTGCGCCACCACTCGCATCGTCTCTCTTCCCTTTTTCTTTACATCTTTACGTCTTTACCTCATTACTTCTTCTTCCGCGGCAACATCTCCGGCAATTCCGCCACGTTATAGGCAAACACCGCCAGCACCTGTGCCCCTTCCGTCAGGTCGTCCCATCGCACGTGGTCCAGCACATCCGCCTGCGAGTGGTGCATCTTTTCATAGTCCGCCACTTCCTGCACGCACCAGAATCCCGGTACCCCGGCGGCATCAAACGGCACATGATCCGATCCGCCCTCCCGCCTCAGCGTGGGTTCCATTATACCGACCGGTTCCGCCGCCAAAGGATACAGCACCCGGTCCATCGTCTCTCGCACGTTGTAATTCTCCATCAACCCGATCGTCAGCACCTTGCCCGTGCCGCTGTCATGCACCAGCACTCCCGATATTTTCGGCAACTCGTCCTTGTGCGCTTCCACATAAGCCTTCGAACCATTCAGCCCCTGCTCTTCCCCGGTGAACAACACAAAGCGAATCGTCCTCTTTGGTTTCACCCCCAGCTTTTGCAAGGCCCGCGCCGCTTCCAGCACCGCCATCGATCCCGTCCCATTGTCCGTGGCCCCGGTTCCCAAATCCCACGAATCAAGGTGCGCTCCGATAATCACCACCTCCTCCGGCTTCTCGGTCCCGCGAATTTCTGCCACAGTGTTGTATACCTCTACCGGCTTCCCGCTGAACGAACTCTGCAAATTCAATTCCATCTGCACCGGCGCCCCCCCATCCAACAAGCGCCAGAGCTGTAAGTAATCTTCTCGCTCCAGGAATGCTGCCGGGAAAGCGGAAGGCTTATAATCACGCGAGAACGTCGACATGTTCAGCAGTCCGAACATCTTTTCCGATCCCGCAAGCACCGCCAGCGCCTTCTCTTCTCCCATCATTTTCATGATCGCGCCGCGCATCTGCGCGTACGCGCGCATGTCGAATCCCGCCTCGCTCTTCGGATGGTTCAGCGGCAGCGTCCCCTGCCCCCAAGGTGTGAGCTTCGGATTCAGCGGCGCTTCCATCTCCCGCGGCCGTCCGATAATCACGATTTTCCCCGCCAGCTTTCCCTTGTATTTTTCAAGCTCTTCCGGCTTCTCCGCATCGATCCCGATAAGTTCTCCCTTGATTGTCCCGTTTGTCGCGGGCGACCACCCCGCCGCAGCCAAAGTCAGCTCATGTACTGCGGGTGAAGTCACCCGTCCCGCCGACGGTCCCCGCGTCCAGCTATTCGCGATGCTCCAAGTCTCCAGATGCGCATTCTCCAGCCCTAGCGCCTTGAACTGCTGCTCCGTCCAGTGGCTCGCTTGATCCAGTTGTGGCGAGCCCGTCAGCCGCGGCCCAATCTGCGTCGTCAAATAAGTTAGGTCGGCCTTCAATTGCGCCGCATCCTCTTTTACCTGCTCGACGATCTTCTTGTCCGTCTCCGCAACCGGATCCACTTTCGCCGCTTCCGCCTTTGCTTCAGCCGCCGCCACCGGCGGCACCGCCCGCCGCGGCAGCATCTCCGGCAATTCCGCTGTGCTGTACGCCCACGTCGCCAGCACTTGCGCTCCCTGGTTCACATCGTCCTTCCACACCTTGTCAAACGTGTCCGATTGGCTGTGATGCGTCTTCATGTATTCCGCAATGTCCTGCACGCACCAGAATCCCGGCACCCCAACCTCGTCAAACGACAGGCTGTCCGTTCCATATTCCCGCGCCGTCGTCGGTTCCAGCAGTTTCAGCTCGCCCAATGGCAAAATCTGTTGATCGACGATCGGCAGATCCTGATAGTTGTCATGCAGCCCGATCGCCAGCACCCGCCCCGTCCCGCTATCGTGGATCAACGCTCCGGAAATCTTCCCCATCTCGCTTTTGTGCGCCCGCACATATTCTTTCGAACCGATCAGCCCCTGCTCCTCACCCGTAAAAAGTACAAACCGGATCGTCCGCTTCGGCTTCAAATTCAACTTCCCCAGCGTCCGCGCCGCTTCCATCACCGCCATCGACCCCGTCCCGTTGTCCGTGCTGCCCGTCCCCAGATCCCAGGAATCCAGATGTCCTCCCACAATCACCACTTCCTCCGCCTTTTCCGTTCCGCGGATCTCCCCAACCGTGTTCGCCACCTCCACCGGCTTCTTCGAGAGCGAGTTCGTAATCTCCAGCTCCAGTTCCACCGGTCCTTTCTTCAGCATCCGGTAGATCATCCGGTATCCCTCGCCGGTAATGAACGCGCTCGGCATCGGCCCCATCTGAAACGGTTCAAACGTCCCGTCGGTCATACTCAGCAACCCGTGTGCCTTCCCGGAATCCCGCAGCACCGCTACCACTCCTTCATCCTTAAAAAAATTGGCCCGCGTCTTCATCGCTTCCACATACTTCTCGTAGGGATCCGGGCGCCCCGGGTCTCCCGCCGGCGGGGGCGGCTGCTCCAACGGGTGATAATATTCCGCATTCTGGTCGCTCGGTTTTGCCGGAGAAAGCGGCCGTGGCTCCTGGTAAATCACAATCGCGCCTTTTAATTTCCCTTTGTACTTCGCGTAATCCTCGGGTTTCGTCGCGGCAAAATACACCACCGGCCCCCGCACCTTGCCCTTGGTGCTCGGCGCCCACGCCGAAGACGCAATCGTCAGTGGATGTTCCGTCGGCGCAATGATCCGCGCCGTCGCCGTGCCCCGCATCCACGCATGGGGAATGCTGTACTTCTCCAGATGCACGTTCGTCAGCCCGTATTTCGTGAACATCTCCGCCGTCCACTGGCTGGCCCGCTCCAGTTGCGGCGAACCCGTCAGTCGCGGCCCGATCTGGTCCGACAAATACTCCAGATTGTCCATCAGCTCGCTGTGCTCCCGGATTTCGCTGATAATCTGCCCCTCCGCCGCGGTCACGGGATCCTTCTCTTCGCTCGCGGCGTGCGCCGGCCACTCTCTTCCCGCCAGCAAACAAATCACCAGCCCAGCCACACCGACGGCTTTGCGATTTCTTTTCATCCCACTTCCCCCTGAATGTCTATGTCTTTCGTGATCGGGACCGTGTCCATGCTGCGGGACTCATCGACCCTTTTTTGAGGTAACTCTTGCTGCCACCTTAGACGCACCGGCCCGTCGAACAGGTTTCGCGCGCCGCCCTCTTTTTGAACCCCGCGGCGGCTTCTGGCAGTTCGGGCAAAAAAAACTACTCCTCCCCGCCACCACGATCCGCCGGATCGCCGTCTTGCAGCGGTAACACGCCTTCCCTTCCCGTCCATACGTCTTGTGGTGCAGCTGATATTCTCCCGGCTCGCCCTCAGCGTCAAGAAAGTCGGAAATGGAAGATCCCCGCAACAGAATCGCCTTCCGCAAGATTTCCTGCAGCGCCCGATAGAGACTTCCAACTTGTCCGCATTCTAGCCGCGCACCAATCTGCGCCGGATGAAGCTTCGCCTTCCACAAACTCTCATCCGCGTAAATATTGCCGACTCCCCGCAGCACCTGCTGATCCAGCAGCAACGCCTTGATCCGCGCACGCCGCGATCGGATGCGCTCGATAAACTCGCCCAGCGAAACCTCCAAGGGATCCGCGCCAAACCGCCGCAACTCTTTCTCCAGCGTCTTCCCCGCCAGCATCGCAATCCGCCCAAATCGCCGCGGATCCACATACCGCAACTCTCTTCCATCATCGAGCAGCGCCACCAGATGCGTGTGCTTCGCGTGTGGTTCCCCAACCGGCCGCGGCATCATCGCCCCGGTCATCCCCAGATGCACCAGCAGCGCCGCTTCCTCCGACCTCCCTCCCCTCCCCCCGCCGCTCTCCAGTCGCAGCAGCATGAACTTCCCATACCGTTCCACCCCGCGAATCCGCGAACCCGGCAATCCCCGCTCAATCTCCCCCGGATTGTCCATGAAATCCGTCTTGCCCAGGCTGACGCTGATCACCACGCGCCCCGCGATCTCCCGCTGCAACCCCCGCGCAACCGTCTCCACCTCTGGCAGCTCTGGCATCCACTTAATCCCTCAGCAGACAATCTCCGTGCCTTCTGTGCTTTTCCTCAGTGCCCTATGTGTTAAATCTTTCGCTTAACCTTTCACCAGTCACTTTCCACCCGGCCAAAACCCCGGCGCCGTAATCTCCTTCGCATCCTGCCTTTCCGCATACTTCTTCACCGCCGGCGCAATCTCCGCCGCCTTCCCCACCAGCACAAACGTCAAATTCTCCATCGGAAAATGCTTCGCAATCACTTGCTTCGCCATCTCCGGCGTCACCCCATCCACCCGCGCCTCCATCTGGTTCACTTCGCTGTCATCCAATCCCAAAAATTCATGCCGCGCAATCATCCCCGCCAGCTGCCCCGAAGTCTCGATCGACGGCGGAAACTGACCCTTGATATAACTCTTTGCCGAACTCAACTGTTCTGCGTTTACTCCGTCCGTGTGCAGCTTTCTCAAAACCTCCAACGCCATGTCCATCGCCTTACCAGTAGTTTCATTCCGCGTGAAACTGTACATCGCAAACGGCCCCGGCTCTTTCTCCAGCGTAAAAAACGAGGTCGCCCCATACGTCAGCCCGGATTCCACCCGCAACGCCTCATTCAGCATCGACGTAAACCGTGACCCAAACACTGTGTTCACCACCTCGATCGCCACCCGGTCCGGATCCGTCGCCGATATCCCTACGTTCCCGATCACAAAATACGTCTGAGTAGCATCGCTCTTGTTCACTAGCAGCAGCTTCTTGCCCTTCACCCCCGCCGCCGTTTCTTCCTTCACCGCTGGCGCGGCCTTCGCCGGCCATCCCCCAAACACCTCTTCAATCTTCTTTTTCATCTCCGCCGCATTGAAATCCCCCGCCACCGCGAGGATCGTGTTTCCCGGCGTGTAATACGTCTCGTAAAACTTCACGATCGCATCCCGCTGAATCTTCTTCAGCGAAACTTCATCGCCTCCGGTCGGCCGCCCGTAACCCTTTCCGTTGTACAAATACCCCTGGTAATAATCGAAAATCACTTCCCGCGCGCTGTCTTTCGCCGACTTCACCCCGTCCACCGACTGCGCCAGCAGCTTCTCCACCTCCGCCTGCGGAAATGTCGCGTGCAGCAGCGCGTCGGAAACCAGCTCCAATCCCTTCGCCGTATCCTTCGAAAGAAACTCCGCTCCAAAGCTCGAATAATCCGCGCTCGCGTCGGCCCCGAAACTCCCGCCGATAAAATCGATGTCCGCGGCAAATTGCTGCGCCGTGCGCGTTTTCGTCCCTTTGCGCAGCAGTCCCGCGGTCGTCGATGCCAGCCCTTCCTCCCCAGCCGGATCCGCCAGGCTACCCGCCTTCACGATCCCCGCCACATTCACCATCGGCACGCTATGCTTCTCTAGCAGCAGCACCGTCAACCCGTTCTTCAAAACCACTTTTTCATGCCCTGGCATCTGCAATTTTTGCCCGCAAGCACTCGAGACGCACCCCAGCCATGCCACCACCACCGCAATTCCCATCACCCTGCTGAACCCGCTCCCCAAAATCCCCGTGTTGTGGGACCTGTCATCCCGAATCCCCGCGCATTTTGCGGGGTGAGCGATCTGCTTTTCTCTCTTGAGCAAATTTTTCAACATGCCTCCATCCCACCGGGCGAGTCCCCTTCTCATGGCTTGCCCTTCTCCTCGTTCTCCGGCAGCAGCGTCCCCACCGTGCGGTTATTCGCCCCAAAATATTTCTTCGCCACCCGCTGCACGTCGTCTTTCGTCACCCCGCTGTAATTCTTCGCCGCTTCAAACAATCGGTGGTAATCCCCGAAAAATACCTCGTACGTCCCGA
The DNA here is from genome assembly GCA_963781995.1 of uncultured Acidobacteriota bacterium. Classification (GTDB taxonomy): domain Bacteria; phylum Acidobacteriota; class Terriglobia; order Acidiferrales; family UBA7541; genus Acidiferrum. The sequence goes on from CAWAHR010000002.1 coordinate 1,971,633, forward strand.
TGGTATTTGCCCTTCCATTTATCGTCCGCACCTGCCGGTAAAACTCCGCCAGACGGAAATTCTTCGCCTTCTCCAACTCCTGGTCCGAAACCGGCGCGCTCTTCACCCGCTCCAGTTCCTCATAAATCGCCGTCTCGCATCTCTGCGGGTCCACGCCTTCCTTCGGTTGCGCTGTAAACACCAGCAGCGTCGGATCGAACGCGGAATCCGTCTCCGATTCAACGTCCAGCGCTATCTGATCCTTGTCCACCAGCCGCTGGTACATCCGCGAACTCTCTCCCTGAAACAATATCGATCGCATCACGTTCAGCGCGTAAAAATCCGGGTTGTTCGTCTGCGGCACGTGGTAGCCGATCATCAGCAGCGGCAATTCCGCCGGCTTGCGAACCACCAGCCTCCTCTCCCCCATCTGCTCCGGCTCCACCGTCGTCACCGGTGGAGGCGGAGCGTGCGATGGAATCGGCTCCAGCTCTTTTTCCGCCAGCGCAAACACTTCTTCCGGCGTCACATCCCCGACCACCACCATCGTCGCATTGCTCGGCGAATACCCCATCGTAAAATGGCGTTTCAAATCTTCCATCGTCCAGTGCTCGATGTCGCTCATCCACCCAACCACTGGCCATTGATAAGGATGTGCAATAAACGCCGTGGCCCACAGCTGCTCGTCCAGCACCCCTTCGTTCTGCCCGTCCACACTGCTGCGCCGTTCGCTGGCCACCACCCCGCGCTCGCTCGCAATCTTCTGCGGGTCGAAGCTCAAGTTCTGGATGCGGTCCGCCTCGATATCGAATATCAGCTCCAGCGCCGAACGCGGAAACCAGTCCTGATACACGGTCACATTTCGCGTGGTGTACGCGTTATTCGACCCCCCATTCGCCTCCATGGCCTTGTCCAGCTCCCCCGGGCCGTATTTCTTCGCTCCGTTGAACATCATGTGCTCGAAAAAATGCGAAAGCCCGGTCGTCCCCGGCCTCTCGTTCCGCGAACCAATCCTGTAAAACGTGTACAGCGCCACATTCGGAATGCTGTGGTCGCTCTGCACCAGTATTTTCATCCCATTCTTCAGCGTCTTCGTCGCCACGGGATATTCCTGCGCATGAACCCCGCAAACGCACAAAAACACAGCAGCAAACGCCCACAAAAGCGCCCGCCCCTTCCATTTGGTTTTCATCGGTTGTTCCTTAAACACAGTCCTGTTCCTTGGACGCGCGGCTAATAAATTCAGCTAATTGATTTCGCAGAAATCGGAAAATCCCGGCGGGACGTCTTCAGGGCAGCGGCACGCCCGGCGTAGCCACAATTCCGGCCATCCGCAGCAGTTCCTGATATTCCGCTTCGCTGATCGGCGAGATAATCAGCCGCACATTCTTCAGCAGCTTCGCTTTCCTCACTGCTGGATTCCCCCGCATTTCCGCCAGCGTCACCGGCCGCGGCAACTTCTCAAACGCCCGCAGGTCCGCCACCAGGTTCTTTCCCTTGTAATCATGGGGGTCTGGATAAGGATCCCGCGTAATCTCCGCAATCGAATACAGCGAACGCTCCGGCGCGGAGTGGTAACACAATACTCGGTCCCCGCGTTTAACCTGCTTGAGCGCACGGATAGCATCGGGTTTCGAACCCGCCCCGTGCCACATCTCTTTGCCCTTCACAAACAATGTGTCCCAGTGATAGTGGTGCGGGTCAGTGCTAAAGATCCAATAATGTCGTGTCTGAGGAGTCGCAGTCGCCATCTTCACCCAAAGCCGCCGAAAATATACACGGTCGGCGGAGGAAAACCAAACAAAATGTGAGGGATAGGGGCAAAACCATGTGCAAAACCCCCAGCACGCAGGGCTCCCGTCCCCCTCTCATCACCAAGTATTTTATTTTCTATAGCTTATGAAGGAAACCGCACCTCGGCCCGCCCCACGCCCCAGCCCGGAGCGTTTTCCGCCCATTTCTCTATGAACTGTGCCCGTTCTGAGCGAGACCGAAGGGTGCTCTTCCTCCGAGCCCTCTGTGTTTAATTCCGCTATTACTTTCCTTATTCTTCCGTTGCGGTCACCTTCGATGCCGCTGGTCCTCTTTGAAGCCCGGATCTACCCCAAATCCACAAAAATGTCTTCCCCCCGCACTTCCGCAGGATAACAGTCCACCGCCGCCGCCGGGTTCTGCACCGTCTTACCATTTGTAACGTCAAACTGCCACCCATGCCACGGGCAAGTCACCACTTTCCCCTCCAGCAAACCTTGCCCCAGTGGCCCCCCGCGGTGCAAACAAGTGTTGTTGATGGCATACACCTTGCCTCCCACGTTCGCCACCGCCACAGCCTTCCCCTCCACCTGCAACTCCCGAATGCTCCCAGGAGGCAATTCCGCCACCTTCACCGTCCGCACAAACGCCATATCCCTCGTTCCTAGCTCGCCTTTGGTCCGATCCCAAATCAATGCCCGGCGAAAGCCCGCTTCCTGTTATCTGTTATCTGTTATCTGCTCGCTGTTATCCCGTTTCCATTTTCTAATTCCTACCGCGGCTCCGCCACCTGCGCAATCATCACACTCTTCTTGAACTCTTCCGCCATCTCCGCCCGCAACCTTACCTCCGTCGGACGCTTCGCCAGACTCATGTTGTCGATCTTATCCTGCAATTTCAGCAGCGCGTAGAACAGCGCCTCCGGTCTCGGCGGGCACCCCACCACGTACACATCCACCGGCACAACCCGATCCACTCCCTGCAAAACGGAATACGTATTAAACGGCCCGCCCACGCTCGAACACGCCCCCATCGAAATGCACCACTTCGGATCCGGCATCTGCTGCCATATCCTTTGAATCACTTGCGCCATCTTCAGCGTCACCGTCCCCGACACAATCATCAAATCCGCCTGCCGCGGCGATGGCCGGAACACCTCCGCCCCAAAGCGCGCCATATCAAACCGCGCCGTCGTCGAAGCAATCATCTCAATCGCGCAGCACGCGAGCCCAAACGTCAGCGGCCACAGCGAACTCTTCCGCGCCCAGTTGAACACATAGTCCACCGAGCTAATCAGCACATTCTTCTCAAACCGTTGGTCAATCACTCCCACGTCCGCTTTCCTCTTCCTTCTCTTGCAATTCAGTCTGTGCGGCTACTTACACTCTTCGGGAGGGCACGACTTCAGCTTGGCCTGCGCAGAGCGAAGGGTCGTGCCGCAAGTAGCGCAACATAAACCGGGCTTTAGCCACTGAGCGTTCCGCTCTCTTCCTGTAGTGGCCGAACTTTAGATCGGCCATCCACTCTACTCGCGCAGTATATTCCCCCACTCAATCCCCGTCAAAAACTCCCACAAGTCGGAGCCTCACTTCAACCCCGCCCCCACCGCCCTCATCGACAACTCCTCCGGCATCCGCGTATGATCCGGAAAATTCCCATACAACTTCTCCCCCGGCTCTCCTGACGTCACCGCCAGCACCAGATACCTCCCGCCCACAAAGCACCCTTTCCACGACTGCCCCACCCCGCCAAAGACCTCTTCCCGATCCCCGCGTGATTTGATCGAATTGATCCCCACCTTGAACGACCGTAACTCCTCCGCCACCCGCCGCGCGATTTTCTCGTCATCGCATGCAATCGAAGACACCAGCGCCCCATTCGACACGTTCATCTCCGAAATCAGCTCCTCCAGATGGTCCACTACCACGATCGTATCCAGCGGCCCAAACGGCTCGCTGTGATACAACCGGCAATTCTTGGGTATATTGAGCAGCGCCGCCGGTCCCACGTACGCCGACGTATCCTGATTCGGAAAAATCATGCTCTCCTGCACCCCACCTTCAAACAAGCTGATCGCGCCCTTCCCCAGTGCCTCCACATACAGCACCCGCAACTCTTCCACCTTCTTGCTGTTGATCAGCGGCCCAAAATCCAATTTCGGCAGCGCATCCGTCTCCGTCTCCACCATCACCGGATTCCCATACCGCAGCCCGCGCAGCACCGGCAAATACGCTTCCAGAAACTGCGGGAACAGTTCCCGCTGCACCACATACCGCACATACGCCGTGCATCGCTGCTTCCCGTAGTCAAATCCCTTCTTCATCTGCTGCCCCAACCCGGCCCAATCCGAAAACTTCCAAACCCCGTACGTGTTCACTCCCTCCATCTCCAGCATGTACCGCTTGTTTTCGTCGTACAGCGTCGACGCGATCACCCCGCCATTCGTCTTCCCGCCGACAAACGCCAGGCAATCCACAAATTCGTTGCGCACCAGCGCCTCGCTTAACTGCCCGCCCGACCCGCTCACCAGCGACACCGGCAGCCCGCATTTCCTCGCCACCGCGTGCGCCAGCGTCAGCGCGTACAGCCCGCCATCCGTCGGCGTCTTCGATATCGTCGAATTCCCCGCCAGCAGCTGCACCAGCACCGAATGCATCAGCACCGACATCGGATAATTCCACGACGCAATATTCGAAATCAGCCCCAACGGCTCGCGCTTCCCCAGCATGTTCTCGATGTTTGCGACGTACCATTCCGCCCCGCTGATGCACCGCTCGATATCCGTCAACGCCTGCGCGTGCGGCTTCCCGATCTCCCACATCAGCAGCAGCGCAATCAGCTCCTGCTGCTTTTTCAGCCCCGCCAGGCAATCGCTTACCCGCCTCCGCCGCTCGTCCAGGTCCGTCTTCGCCCACGTTGCCGCTTCAGCCTTCGCGAACTTCACCGCCGCCCGCGCCGTCTCCAGGTCAATCATCGGAATTCGCCCCAGGCTCCGCCCGTCGATCGGCGACTCATAATGCCGCCCGAATCCCGGCTCCTTCCACTCTCCATCCATCAAGTTGAGAACGCGCCCCTCGGAATCAAACGCTTCCGGCGCTTCGGACATCAATCGGGTAGACAATCTTCCCCACTCGGCTGCAGGCGCCACCATCGGCATGCCACACCTCCCACACTGAACCAATAGCTCAGCAGTATAGCCCCCGCCACCGCCCGTTTTTCGTGAGTTTTTCTTATCGAAGGTAAAAGCTAGGCTACCGGCACGGGAGGGATCTTCGGTGGACCTCGCGCGTCACGCGGAGAGAATTTGCACAAACTCCTCAACACTCATTCCCGCTGCCCGAATCAAAGCACGTAACGTCCCGACGGATAGCTCCTCATGCTGGGGAATCGATAGATTCGAGCGTATCCCGCTCTTCGTCATGACCACATGACTGCCGACCTGGCCAACAACCTGCCAACCCGCTTTCCCAAACCCTCCGACCGCTTCTTTTCCTGAAATATTTCTTTTCCTGAAATATTGTTGAGTCAACCCATGAGCGCCGCCAGAATCTGCTAAACGGCTACAACCACCGGCGTGCGGTCTCCGCTCAAGCCTTTCAAGGCTTTCTGGTCTTCGGCCCACAACCAGGCAGTGATGGCTTCCTTAATGTTCTTCAGCACTTCCTCTTCATCGCGCCCTTGCGACACGCACCCGGGCAGCGCGGGGCACTCCGCTACAATCCATCCGTCCTCGGCCTTTTTCAATGAGACATGGAAGATCATGGAATCTATCCTTCCCCAGGCTCAGACTCGCCGTTCGGCGTCTGTCTTGGAATCCCTATCATAGCAGAGCCTCGGCTTGTCCCCATTTTGATGACCGTAACTGTACCGTTCTATCCATGGGCTTCGACCAATCTCTCGTCTACTTCCCCGCCCCCGGATCCTTTATCTTTTTCGCCAAACTCTTCCAATATCCCACTGGCCGCAGCCTCTGCAGAATATCCACCTGCCGGCAATCCGACCCAATCAATATCCGCGGCTCGTATTTCTCTACCCCCTTCAATATCCGCGCCGCCGCATCCTCCGCGGTCGTAATCGCCACCCGGTCAAATCGTGAAACGCTGTCCGGATGAAGATTGGCCGAGGCCCTCGCCCCCGGCCGCGCATGTTTCGCAATCCGCGTCTTGATCCCCCCGGGATGCACGCTGCTAACAAAAATGTTCGTGCCCTCCAGTTCGTGCCGCAGCGATTCCGTGAACCCCCGCACCGCAAACTTGCTCGCGCAATACGCCGTCTGCCCCACCACTCCCACCAGCCCGAATACGCTCGAAGTATTCACAATGTGCGCCCGCTTCTCTTTCTTCAGCAGCGGCATGAAGTAATACATCCCATAAATCACGCCCCAAAAATTAATGTCCATCAACCAGCGGATATCCTCCAACGACAGCTCGTCAAATTTCCCCAGCAGCGCCACTCCCGCATTATTAAACACCACCGTCGCCCGCCCGTGCTGTGCCGCGACCTCTTCCGCAAACACCTTCACCCGCGCTTCCTCGGCAACGTTCACCACGTGCTGCGTCACCTTCCCCCTCGGCGATCCCAGCAGCGCCACCGTCTCCGCCAGTCCCTTTTCATTCACGTCCGATAGCGCCAGCGACGATCCCGCCGCCGCCAGTTGCTGCGCCAGGCACCGCCCCATCCCGGAGCCCGCCCCCGTGATCACCGCCACACCCTCACTCAGAAAGGACATCGCTTCACCTGTAAGTCTTTTTGATTTGCCGCAAGGTCACCGAGGAAAACTATCACGCCCGCAATACTTATGGATACAATACCCGCACCTGATTTCGCCCCGCCCGTTTCGCCTCATACAGCATCTGGTCCGCCTTGCGCATCACCGCCGAAAACTCCGGCATCTCTTTCCCCAGGCACCCGGCAATCCCGAAACTCGCCGTTACACTCACGCTCTGCCCCTGAAACGGAAACGATAGCGCCGCAAACTGCTCCCGGAACCGGTTGATCGCCGCTTCGATTTTCTCCGATTCCACGTGCGTCAGCACCAGCAGAAACTCGTCGCCCCCCAGCCGCCCGCAAATATCCGATATCCGCGTGCACCGTTTCAACTGCTCCGCGAACGTCTTGATCACAATATCCCCGGCATCATGCCCGAAAGTATCGTTGATCGTCTTGAACGAATCAATGTCTCCCACCACCACCCACAATGAAAATCCGTGCCGCGCCGCTCCTCGCAACTGCTTGAATGCCCACTCCTCGATCGCCCGCCGGTTCGGCAATCCCGTCAGGGGATCCGTCCGCGCCGCCTCTTCCAGCTTCACGCTCTTCGCCGCCAGTTCCCGGTTCAAATCAATGATCCGCCGCCCCACCCCAATCCGTGCCAGCATCTCCCCCGGGTCGAACGGCTTGGTCAGGTAATCGTCCGCCCCCGCTTGCAGTCCCTTTACCACGTTGCCCTTTTCCGTATTGCTGGTCATCAGAATCACGTAGGTATATGGCTTCGACACATCCGCGCGAATCCGCTGGCACAACTCCGGCCCCGAAAAATCCGGCATCATCCAATCCGTCAGCACAATCGATGGTGAATGCTCTTCAAACACCTCCATCGCTTCGGCCCCGTTCCGCGCAAAGTGCAGCCGGAACGGCTGCGACTCCAATACCTGCTCCATCAGCTTCCGATAAACGGGCGAGTCGTCGACGATCAGGACATCATAGGTGGAGTGTGGCGCATTCATGCGGTTTACTGATGTTTACACGAAAGCAGCGGTGCTTTTGTCTTTCCGTACTTGGGCGTGCTTCCATCCAACTTAGCAGAGGAACAGAGGAATCTCGGATGAGCCTGCGGGAATTCAGCCTAAAAGATAACGGTGGGCGACGAAACCAAAGTAACCCTTTCCTTACTCCTTGATTCCGCGAACCAGCAGCGCACCCGCGCCCTTAAACGCACGAAGCTCCGCCACATCCCGGAACCACCGCCCGCTATAACTCTCCGGCGAAGGCGAAGGGTCAACGATTCGTTCCTGCGTGACACTCGTAAACCCGGCGGCGCGCAACATCTCACTCCATTCGTCAGCACACAACAGCTGCGTGGGCACCGCCAGCAGCGGCCCCCACTGGTGGCAATGCGGATTGTCCCGGTAATAATTAATGAGCACCCACGCTGACCCGCCCGGCCGCAACACCCGAAAAATTTCCTTCATCCCCGCCGCCGGCTCCGGCCAGTAATACGCCGACTCCACCGAAATAGCATGAGTAAAGAAATTCGCGTCCCACGGAATTTCAGCTGCTTCCCCGGCGGCATATAGAATATTCTCGCAATCAACGCTGGTGCGCCGCGCCACCCGAATCATCTCGTCGGAAATATCCATCCCGACGACCCGCCCCTCCGCCACTATCCCCGCCAACCGCCGCGAAAGCCAACCCGTCCCACAACCAACATCCAGCACGTTGTCCGTCGCCGCCAACTGCATTCTCTCCAACACCGGCAGGGTGATCGGCAGGTGCTCCTGCTCCATCCCCTCCCCCCGCCCGGCCTCCGCCCACCGGTTAAACTCTTCCCGAAGGTCCTCCGTCTTTTTCGCCGGCATCACTAATCTGGAACGCCTCTGCTTTACGCTCCCGCCCCCTGCACCTTCACCAACAACTCCGCGAACTTCTGCTTCCGCTCCGACTGATCATTCCCGCCCTCGGCTTCTGCCAACTGCGTAATGTTCATCGAGCAGAACTTCGGCCCGCACATCGAGCAGAACTTCGCCTCTTTGTAAAAATCATCCGGCAAATTCTCGTCATGCATCGCCTTCGCCGTCGCCGGGTCCAACGACAGCTCAAACTGCTTGTTCCAGTCAAACAAAAACCGCGCATAGCTCAACGCATCATCCCGGTCACGAGCTCCCGGCCTGTGCCGCGCCACATCCGCCGCGTGCGCCGCAATCTTGTACGCAATCACGCCCTGCTTCACGTCCTCCGGATTCGGCAATCCCAGATGCTCCTTCGGCGTCACATAGCACAGCATCGAAGCCCCATGCCACCCAATCATCGCCGCCCCAATCGCGCTCGTAATGTGGTCGTACCCCGGCGCAATGTCCGTCACCAGCGGCCCCAGCGTATAGAACGGCGCCTCATGGCACCATTCCATCTCCTTATCCACCTGCTCCTTGATCTTGTCCATCGGCACGTGCCCCGGCCCTTCGATCATCACCTGCACGTCGTGCTCCCAGGCCTTCTTCGTCAATTCGCCCAGCACCTTCAACTCGGCGAACTGCGCCGCGTCGCTCGCATCCGCCAGGCATCCCGGACGCATCCCGTCCCCCAGCGAAAAGCTCACATCGTGCTTCTTGAAAACTTTGCAGATGTCCTCGAAATTCTCGTACAGGAAATTCTGCTTCTTGTGATGCTCCATCCAATGCGCCATCAGCGATCCGCCGCGCGACACGATCCCCGTGATCCGCTTCCTCACCAGCGGCACCTGCTCTCGCAGCACCCCCGCATGAATGGTCATGTAATCCACGCCTTGCTCGGCCTGCTCCTCAATCACTTCCAGCATCAACCCGATCGTCAAATCTTCCGGCCGCCGCACCCGCGAAATCGCCTCGTACACCGGCACTGTCCCGATCGGCACCGGCGAAGCATTGATAATCGCTTGCCGGATCTCCGGAATATTTCCCCCCGTCGAAAGGTCCATCACCGTATCTGCGCCGTAATGCACCGCATGGTGCAGCTTCTTCAACTCTTCATGAATCTCCGAGGTCGTCGCCGAATTCCCGATATTCGCGTTGATCTTGCAGTTAAACGCGATCCCGATCCCCATTGGCTCCAAATTGCGGTGATGAATATTCGCGGGAATAATCGCGCGGCCCCGCGCCACTTCGCCGCGCACATGCTCCGCCTCTAGCTTCTCGCGCCTCGCAACGTACTCCATCTCCTCGGTAATCACCCCGAGCCGCGCCAGATGCATTTGCGACATGTTCCGGCTTCCGTTCGCCGACGCCTGCGCCGCTTCGCGCTTCTCAATCCAGCTATCCCTCATCGCCATAATTACCCCCGTGTATAGTGCTCCATGCTGGCTTTCAGCGACTCCGCAGCCGACGCGCTCTGGTCCGCACCGTAAGAGTGAGATTATGGCACCCCAAGTGTGTAAGGACAACTGGAGCGAACTCACCAGATGGGTCTCCTCCCGTCTGCGCTTCTAGCGGGCCTTGCGCATCTCTGCCAGAAAGACCGGAAAAAACTTGAGCTCTCGCTCGCTTCGGGCCCGTCCGCCAGATTTCTCAGCGCAAGCCCCCGAGGTCACCGAACCATCTAATGCCGCTGTTACTGAGAGGAGTTCTACACGCTGCCGTGAAGCCTGTTGTTCTCTTTTGTACAGCACTCCAAAAATCTTCTTGGTATCGTAAAAGCTGCCGCGGGATGCTTGCATCGTGGCGGTGATTTGTCTTGCAAGCGAACCCAGTGCGGCCCTGAAACCATTGGGCTTTTGCTGCTTTCGATGCACAACTTTTTATTCACCTCGGTGTTTGTATTGATGAAATCTTTCATTTCCGAGGATCACTTCCTCGCAATCGAGTAGCGCGACGTGAATGGTCTTGGCGCTGGCCGGAGATTTCGCTAGCCAGCGGGTGGAAATGGAAAAACCGTAACCCAATTCGTCCCCTATTCGTCTAATTGCAGGTGACGCTTCACGGGACCAGTGTGTACAGGGGGTTCAAGCACATGAACATGATCGAAGACGCTGCACGGCATTCACTACCTCGCCCGAGCAGGCACTTTCTCGTTTCGCTTTTGGCTCTGGCGCTCTTCTTCGTCACTTTGCCTCAGAACTTACCGGCCTCTCAAGACCCCCAGGCTCCCGCGCAATCCGCCCAGGGTCCGCAATATGCCCAGCAAACTCCCGACCAATTGCAGCAATTGGTCGCACCCATCGCTCTTTACCCGGACTCCCTGGTGTCTCAAATCCTGGCCGCTTCCACCTTCCCCGAACAAGTCGTCGAAGCCGATCGCTGGGTCCAATCTCATCCTGATCTGAAGGGTGACGCTCTTGCTCAAGCCGTCGATCAACAACCTTGGGATCCCAGCGTCAAGGCCCTTACCGGATTTCCCTCGGTCCTCGGCAATATGGACAAAAACATCTCCTGGACTTCCTCTCTCGGTGACGCCTACTACAACCAGGAACAAGACGTGATGGATGCCGTTCAGGTTATGCGCCAGCGCGCCGAGCAAGCTGGCAACCTCAAGGACACTCCGCAGCAAACTGTAACCACGCAAGGCTCCACGATTGTCATCCAGCCCGCCACTCCCGATGTGGTTTACGTCCCCGCTTACAATCCCTGGTCGGTTTACGGTGGCCCCATTGACGCATGGCCTGGTTGGTACGACTACCCCGGTATCTGGTTCGGCGGCCCGTATCTCTCTTTTGGGCTCGGCTTCGGCGTCGGGTGGTACGGCGGTTATGGCTGGGGATGGAATCACTGGGGATTCGATTGGCACAACCATTACGGAATGTATAACCACAACAGGTACTACTCCCAGAGTAGAACCTTTTATAACCGCAACACTTATTACCGCGGCGGCGGCGGAGTACGCGGCGGCAACAACTTCAATGGGTCCGGCGGCGGGCGTGGCGTCAACTCGGCCCGCGGCGGCGCGCAAGGATACAACGGCGCCCGCGGTGGCGCGCAGGGTTTTAGCGGTGGCCGCGGCAACGTTTACAATCGTCCCGGTGCCTCGCCAAAACCTTTCGAGGGCAACAACCGCGCGGCACGCGGGTATGCTCCTCCCACTGGTCAACGCGGCGTCCGCTCCAGCGTCTATAGCGGCTATGACCACGGTGGACAAGCTCGCAGCTTTTCCTCACGCGGCAGTTCCAGCCTGGGCGGCGGTTTTCATGGCGGTGGCGGTGGTGGCGGCGGCCGTCATCATTAATCGTGATTTCGTATCGTTTCCAAGTGCTTCGTGAAATTTAAACAACGGAGAATAGCTATATGCGCCAAGCAAAGCTGAATTTCCACCGTTTTCATTGTGGCCATCTTCTTGAGTTTGCAGCGGTCGCTATCCTCTTGATGGGCAGCCTTCCGGCCCGCTCCGCTGCCCAGCAACCCGGACAAAAAACTTTCTCCTCTCCGGAAGACGCCAGCGCGGCTCTTTTCGCCGCCACCCAAAATAACGACGAAAAAACCCTGCTCGATCTCTTCGGGCCAAGCGGCAAGGAGATCGTCTCCTCGGGCGATGATGCCCAGGACGCCCAGAGCCGCGCCAATTTCGTCGAGAAATTTCAGGAAATGCATCGCCTCGTGAAAGAACCTGATGGCACGGTCACCCTCTACATCGGTGCCAAGAATTGGCCCACCCCCATCCCCATCGTCAACAACGGCAAAACCTGGTATTTCAACACCGACGCCGGCAAGCAGGAAATCCTGGCACGCCGCGTCGGCCGCAATGAAATGTCCGCCATTCGCATTTGCCAGGAACTCGCCGCTGCGGAAAAGGAATATCGCTCTACCCAGAATAACGAATACGCCCGACAAATTTTCAGCGATCCCGGGAAGAGCAACGGCCTCTACTGGAAGGCCGACGCGGGCCACCCCGAAAGTCCTATCGGTCCTCTGGTAGCTTGGGCAGTCGCGGAGGAATATGCCAAGAGCCGCGGTGAACCTCCCGTTCCCTTCCGCGGCTACTATTTCCATATCCTCACCCGCCAAGGCAAAAACGCCCCCGGCGGTCCCAAAAACTACGTCGTCAACGGCAAAATGACCGAAGGCTTCGCCATCGTGGCCTATCCGGCCGAGTACCGTTCTTCCGGCGTCATGACCTTCGTTGTTGATGAAGATGGCGTCGTCTACGAAAAGGATCTCGGCAAAAAAACCGTCACTCTCGCCATGAAAATGAAGGAATACAACCTCGGCGGTAGTTGGCAAAAAACCGACTTGGATCACGAAGAAGTCGCCACCCAACAAAAATCAAACTAACGGCGAGCGACTGCTTTCTGTCGCCCGGGCCTCGTCTTTGAGCCGCCTCGGGTGCCCTGTCCCTTAACGTCTTTCCACAAGGTAGGTTCTTCTTCTCCGCCCTGTATCCGACGTGCCAAGCGGACACGGCTACCTCTTCTCTGTGTCCTCTATGCTCTCTGCCTGCCCTTAGCGCAGTCGAAGGGCGTTATGAATCTTCTCTTCTTCCCAGATTCTCCACCCCTGCTCACGGCTTTCGCGGAAGCAAAAAATCAGCCCCCCGGGCGGTCAATTAAGCGCATACTGTTGGCAGGCTAGGAGGGGAAAATTCCGGCACCACTTCACATTCGCAGCCGTTTCAGGGCAGGCTCTCCCCTCTACTCTTGGGCCTCCAGCAACACGCAAACCTCCGCGCCATTTTTCCCAACGACGCCTTTTCCCAACCCTCGAATTACCGTAACCCCCGATCGTGTCTCGGCACACGATCGGTGATCTGTTCTGTTTCTCACTCAGATTGGGCCCTAGCAACGCATCCACAGACCGCATTTTTCGCAACCGGTCGGAAAAGAGCAGTCCTCGGTGCACACCTACCAAATCATTCAAGCCTGGGGAAAGATCCTCAAGGGTGAGCGCCCCTCTCTCTCGATTGAAATCACCCGCGAATGCCCGTTGAAATGTCCCGGATGTTACGCCTATGACGACGCCCACCTCGGCGGCGGCCAGACCCTCCGCGACTTGAACGATCGCCGCGGCCAGGCCCTGGTCGACGGCGTTCTCGAAGTCGTCGATCGCCTCAAACCTCTCCACCTCTCTATCGTCGGCGGCGATCCCCTGGTCCGCTTCCGCGAATTGGAGTTGCTGCTTCCCCTCTTATTGGACCGCGGCATTCACGTCCAGTTGGTAACCAGCGCCTTCCGCGCCATGGGTCCCACCTGGGCAACTCTCGATCGTCTGCACGTGGTCGTCTCCATCGACGGCTTGCAACCCGAACATGATCTCCGCCGCGCCCCCGCAACCTACGACCGTATTCTTAAAAACATTGCCGATCAGCGGGTCACCGTCCATTGCACCATCACCGCTCAAATGATGAAGCGCCCCGGATACCTGGCCGAATTCCTTGAATTCTGGACTCCGCGTCCCGAAATCAAAAAAGTCTGGTTCAGTATGTTCACCCCGCAAGTCGGCGATCACATGCCCGAAATCCTCGGTTCCGAGGAGCGCGCCCGCGCCATTGCCGACATGCTGCAATTGCGAAAGCAATTTCCAAAATTGGACATGCCCGCCGTGGTCATTCAGCAGTTCGCCTCCCCGCCGCAAAGTCCCCAGGATTGTGTTTTCGCACTCACGACGCAAACACTGTCGGCGGACCTGGCCACCCGCATCACTCCCTGCCAGTTTGGCGGAAATCCCGACTGCGCTTCTTGCGGCTGCGTGGCCTCTATGGGCTTGGCCTCCATCGCCGACCATAAATTGGCCGGCATCCTCTCCGTCGGCGCCATCTTCAAAGCCTCCATCAAGATCGGCCAGCGCCGAGCGAACTCCCGGGCAAACACCAACGGGCAACACCAACCCAACGACGCCCTGCGAATCCTGCCCTCCAAAGAAGAAGCCTCCCTCCCCACCGAACAAGCCCAACACTAAAGGCTGTCTTATAAATGGTCGTCGCGAGGGCACGACTTCAGCCTGCCCTGAGCCAGGCCGAAGGGTGCTCTTCCTCTGTGCCTCCGAGCTAAATTTCGCTCTTCGCTTTTCTATTTTCCATTTTCTATTTTCTCCTCTTTTGACTCTTCCCCACAGCGCTGGCCCTCAATCCAACTCACTCCCCCCGTTTCTTCTCCAGCTCTCCCCACCGCGCATACATCGCATCAATCCCCTCTTGCGCCGCCTCCAGTTCCAAGGAAAGCTCCCGCAAACGCACAGCATCCCCCATCACCTGCGGATCGAGCAACAACTCATGCTTCCCCTGCAACTCCTTCTCCGCCTCCGCAATCCGCTCTTCCATCGTCTCCAATTCGCGGCTCTCTTTGTAACTCAACTTCTTCCTCGAACCTGCCGTCCCGCCCCCTGGCTTGCCTTTCTCCCCCGACCGCTCCTCGCTCTTAGCCGCCGACACCCGCCCCCGCTGCCAAATCTCCCACTGCCCGTAATCCGCAAACCGCTCCGCTCCTCCCAACCCATCCAGCCCCAGCACCACCGTGGACACGCGATCCAGCATGTACCGGTCATGCGTCACCAGCACCAGCGCCCCGCGATACTCCAGCAAACTCTCCTCCAGAATCTCCAGCGTCGGAATATCCAGATCGTTCGTCGGCTCGTCCAGCAGCAGCACATCCGCCGGCTGCAGCATCAACTGCGCAATCAGCACCCGCGCCCGTTCCCCGCCCGAAAGCCGCCCCACCTTTTGATTCAGCGCCTCGCCCGAAAACAAAAACCGCGCCGCCCACGACGCCACATGAATCACCTGCCCCTGATAAATCACCGCATCGCTGTCCGGCGCCAGCGCCCGCCGCAGCGTCACCTCCGGATCCAGCTCCCGGTTCTGGTCGAAATAAACAATCTTCAAATTCTCCGCCAGCTTGATGCTTCCTTGCTCCGGCTTGTTCTCGCCCTTCAACAGCCGCAGCAGCGTGGTCTTCCCGCTCCCATTCGGGCCCACCAATCCAACCCTCATCCCTGAAGTAATCACGAAATGAATGTCTCGAAACAGCGTCCGCCCGCCCATTCCGTGCGTCACCGCGTCCAGCGTCACCAACTGCTTGCTCTTCCGGTCGCTCGCCGTAAAATCGATTTTCGCGCTGGTTGTCCGCGTCCGCGCGTTCAACTCCGCCAGATCCCCGATCAGCTCATGCGCTTTGTCGATCCGCGCCTTCGATTTCGTGGTCCGCGCCTTCGGTCCGCGCCGCAGCCAATCGATCTCCGTGTGCACGCGATTCTCCAGCGCCTCTTGCCGGTTGCGTTGCGCGTGCAGGTACGCCTCCTTCCCCTCCAAGAACGTGCTGTAATTCCCTTCCACGCGGAACGCCCCGTCTTCATAAGCCGGATTCACTTCCACGATCGCCGTTGCCACATTCTCCAGAAAATACCGGTCGTGGCTCACCACCACGCACGCAAATGCTGCATTTTGCAGCACCCCCTCCAGCCACTCGATCCCCGCCAGGTCCAGGTGATTCGTCGGCTCGTCCAGCAGCAGCACGTCCGGCTGCTGCACCAGCGCCTCCACGATCCCCAGCCGCTTCCGCCATCCTCCCGACAGTGCAGCCGCCCGCGCCTCTAGATCCGCAAATCCCGCCCGTCCCAAAATCTCCGCCTTGCGCCCCGCCCGGTCCCCCTCCGCAACCTTCGCCCGGTCCAGCGCCGCGTCAATCACCGAGCGAACCGTATCCCCCTCCGCATACTCCGAAATCTGCAGCACTCCGCTCACTCGCTTCCCCTTGCGCACCGCCACGTCCCCGCTGTCCGGCAGCACCCGCCCATCCAGCATTGCCAGCAGCGTCGATTTCCCAGACCCGTTCGGCCCGACAATCCCGATCCGGTCGCCCTCCGACACCGTAAACGAAATCTCCCGGAACAGCGGCGTCGCCCCAAACCGCTTCCCTAACCTCTGCGCGCTAATAATCGGTGGCACTAAATCCACTCTCCTTCAATCGTCATCCTGAATCTCCCGCCAATCACCGCAGGAGCGCCAGCTACTCCTGCAACCACCCTGCAAACAGAATAACAGCCACCGGATTGCCTCACGAAATCCCCGCGATCCTCATTGACACCCGCTTTCCAGAAAGGCTAACGTATCGCCACACTTCATGGAGGCCCGCATGAAATCCATTTTTCTAGCCGCGCTTTTGGCCGCTTCCATAACCATCGGCGCATCTGCTCAAGACACGTCCAATCAGCCCATCGTCAGCAAATCTTCCACTCAAAAATTTGCCGCCGTCCCCGGCTTTCCCGGTTGTGCAACTTTGGCCGTTCTCCGCGGTGATCCCTTCAAGACGCCTTCCGTCGTCCAGCTCAAATTCACACCCGGTTGCATCGTCCCGTGGCACTGGCACACATTCGCTGAAAGCGCGATCCCCCTAAGCGGCCTCCTCGAAATCTCCATGAAGGACGAAAAGCCCGTCATCCTCGCCAACGGCGACTTCGGCTACCTTCCCGCCCATCACATCCACCAGGCCAAGTGCGCCGGCTCCAAGCCCTGCGCCGCGGTCTTTATCCTCGATGGGCCTTTCGACATCCACTACGTCGACAAATCTGGCGCCGAAATTCCCGCCGAGAAAGCCCTGGCGGACGCCGAAAAACTCATGACCAAGTCCCCCGCCAAACCCGCGGCAAAGCCATAATCGTCCCCCACTCCCAATCCTGCCCGCCGAAGGCGGCCTGCGGGCTGCTCTCAGCCTCCTGTTACCGGATCGCTGCCCGCTGCTATCCCTCGTTTCTTCCCAAAACGGGCATATCCACAGCATTTCCCTCATTGTGGATAACCAAATAACAAATTACCAAGATAGCTCTTGACAACTGGCGAAGTAAAAGCGAAACTACGCATCGCCTCCCTCTCCCACAGGGATCCACGAATCTTTCGGAGTTTCCTATGCCCGGCACCGCTACCCTACCCAGCCCCGCCATCGCTACAGAATGCTTCTCCGGCGCCCTCAAGCGCTATTGGGGCTATGACGCCTTTCGCCCCAAGCAGGAAGAGATCGTTCGCGCCCTCACCTCCGGCCGCGATGTTTGCGTCGTCATGCCCACCGGCGGCGGCAAATCCCTCTGCTACCAGCTTCCCGCCGTGCTTCACGAAGGCCACACCGCCGTGGTCATCTCCCCGCTCATCGCCCTGATGCAGGACCAGGTCGCCCAGCTTCGCCAGATGGGCATCCCCGCCGTCTTCCTCAACAGCGCCGTGGTCGAATCCGATCGCCGCGAAGTCAAACAAAAGGCCATCGCCGGCGAATATCGCCTCATGTACGTCTCCCCCGAACGCGCCGTCATGGACGGCACCGCCGAATGGCTCAAGAAAGTCCCCGTCTCCTTCTTCGCCATTGATGAAGCCCATTGCATCTCCCAATGGGGCCACGACTTCCGCCCCGAATACCGCCAGCTCGGCAAACTCCGCGCACTCTTCCCTGATCACCCCATCGCCGCCTTCACCGCCAGCGCCACCCAGCAAGTCCGCCACGACATCGTCACCCAACTCGCCCTCCGCGACCCCCTCAAATCCGTCTCCAGCTTCCGCCGCGAAAACCTCCGCTACATCGTCCGCCAGTGCAATGGAAACATGCAGGACGATTACGTCGCGGAAGCCGTTAAAAAAGTGAAAAACGGCAACGTCATCGTCTATACGCCCACCGTGGCCCGCGTCGGTGAAATCATTGATCTCCTCGAAGAAAGCGGCATCGCCGCCATCGGCTACCACGGCCAGATGGACAGCGGCGCCCGCAGCGAAAATCAGGAAAAGTGGATGACCGAAGAAGCTCGCGTCCTCGTCGGCACCATTGCCTTTGGCCTCGGCATCAACAAGCCCAACGTCCGTGCTGTGGTGCGCCTCGGCTTGCCGGACAGCATCGAGCAGCTCTATCAGGAAACCGGCCGCGCCGGACGCGATGGCTTGCCCGCCGACTGCTACCTCTTCTGGCAAAAGAAAGACAATGCCCTGCGCGCTTTCTTCATCAACCAGATTGGCGATCCCCAGGAAAAAGACCGCGCCTGGCAGCGCTACTACCAAATGCAGGAGTTCGTCGGCACCGAAAAATGCCGCCAAAAAGGCATCTGCACCCACTTCGGCGAAGCCACCAAGTGGGACCGCTGCGAAATCTGCGACATCTGCGCCGGGGTGCCGAAGTGGCTCTTCGCAATGCCCGCGCGCTCCACCCAAACCGCGCGCGTCATCCAAAATCCCAACCGCGCCCTCGAAGCCCAGGGATTTGAACTGAATCCCACGGTGCAAGTAAACGAAGAGCTGCGCGAATTCCTCCGCGAGTGGCGCAGAAACGCCGCCCGCCAGAAAATGATCGCCGCCTTCATCGTCCTGCACGACACCACCCTCGACGCCATCTGCCAGGCCCAGCCCCGCTCCATCGCCGAACTCCGCCAGATCACCGGCATGGGCGAAAAAAAATGCGAAATCTACGGCGCCGAAATCCTCGACGCCCTCCGCCGATTCGCCAGCGGTGACCGCGCCACCAAAGAATGGCACGCCAAACCGTCCAGCCCCGCGCTGGAAACCCTGGACCTCCTCGAAAAAGGCCACACCTTCGAGGAGATCGCCCAACTCCGCGGCAGAAAGGTCTCCACGGTAGTCTCCCTGATCGCCGATCTCATCGAAAAAGGCGAACTAGCCTTCCGCCCCGACTGGGTCCACCCCATTCACGCCGACCAGATCCGTCAATCCGCCGCCCAACTCGGATTGGACCTCCTCGGCCCCATCAAAAAGTCCCTCCCCGACGAAATCACCTACGAAGACATCCGCCTCGTAGTGTCCGACCTCCGCCGCTCTGCCAAATCCACAAGCTCGTAGCTCTCTCCTCCCCTCCAATTGTAGGGGCGGCTTTATGCCACCTTCTTCGCAGTGTGGTGGCACAGCCATTCCTGGCTGTGCACCCGATCCATTGGCAACTAACCCCGCACAGGCAAGAATGCCTGTGCCACCTCTCCGCTCTCGCCATCTCGCTTGACACGAAAGACTGCAAAAAATATGGGGAAAAAACAAGAATGTCGGCGCGCCGACATTGAAAGTAAAACTTTAAGGTTTTGAAAAAATGGAGGGTACACCCCCTTGTTTCTGCGTATGTAGGGGAAAGAAAGAAGTTAGAAGTTGGATGTGCGTATCTAGGGGAAATATTGGACTTAAGGCGAAAATGGAAAATTGAAAATGGAAAATGGGAGGAGAGGAGCCGACAGCCTACAGCCGACAGTTTGTAGCTTGGAGAGAAGAAGGGAAATCTAACCGCAGAGACCGCGGAGGACGCAGAGCCGGAGGGGAAGGACTGGAAGGATTGGCAGAAAAACATGCGGCCCGTCTGGATCAGGATTTTGGTGGAGATTTGGGAACGGCCGGAGGATTGGCGGTGGCGGATTCGTTGGCGGGCTTTGGTTGGGAAGGGGCGGGCTTGGATTTTTTGGGGTCGGGATATTTGATTTCGGCCAGGCGGCGGAAGATGTTGGCGTCGATTTCCCACTGGGTGGCTTCCTTCTTGGCACCTTTTTGGGATTGGAGCAACAAGCGGGCGATGTAGGCGAGAGTGGAGGCGCGGCGCGGTGAGACGCGGTTGGCGGCTAGAGCGTCAAAGAGCTTGCCGAGGACGTGATTGATGTCGATCTGGGTGATGAAATCGCCGGCGGGGCTGGCTAGTTCGCGGAGGAGATCGTCTTCGCGGTGGAAGGTGCGGCGGTGGATGGTGGCGTGGTTGAGGCAGAGGCCGTTGTGTTCGGGATGGGCGGGCATGGTGCAGTGATTACCGCTGGCGAATCGAAAGTCGCAAAGGTTGTAGGATGCATCTGGTCTTCGGTTGCTCATGGGGAAGATATAACGAAGAGATAGTGTACTGACAAGTTACTTTTAGAACACAATTGAAATTAGCATTCGAATGGCTGTGGAAAAACGGCCGGAACGCGAGAGGCTCCTCAGTGCTTCGTTTTGGCACTCAACTCCAAAATACTCTTGAGAATGGAATTGAGCGTTACGGATTCAAGTCCTTGGGACTTGGCCTCCCACCCCTCAAGGGCTTCCAAGGCATCCTCTCGATTTGTATACGAAGGCAGCATGGGATACTTACCAGAATCGGTTAACGACTTGTAGGCCTTCTTGACCTCCCCTGCCGTCCCAGCTGATCGTACTGGTCTAAATTCCGGATTAGCTCGTCTTGAGCCGTGATATTTGGTTTGTATTTTGTTGTCCGTTAGAGAGATTACCCGCACAACTGTGAGCAGTTCGCCATCCAAGTAGTTTGAAAAACGTTGTCGATCGGCTTCGCCAAGATCCGTAAAGGTCACCTCGATTTATATTGGCACCGCCTGATCCTCGTTGTACCAGTCTCTTTTTTCGATCTTTGGCGATAGATCGTAAAACAGGGCTAGTGCTCTCAGAAAAGTAGATTTGCCGGCCCCATTTGCACCTACCAGCGCTGTCAGCTTGCCGCAATTCAATGTGCCGGACTTTACACATCGAAAGTTTTTGACGTCCACTGTCTTGATGAGCATCGGCGACTCCCACCTTCAGGAAGGTCTGGGTAGATAGTACATCAAGTATGCCAAACTGAACTATGAGCAGCACTCGGGGCATTGGGGGATCGGTCTCGACTTTAGGGGATGCCGAAGAGTGCTGGCTTAAGAGCCGAGGCTACGGGCTGAGAGAAGAGAAGAACCGACCTGAAGGTCGGCCACTACAAGTTGTGCGGAAAGGACGGACGTTAGGTTCGGGCGTGTCGGGGTGGGAGATTGTAGTGGCCAGCCTTTAGGCTGGTTCTGGGAGCTTCCACGGAGCCGACCAGGAGGCGCCGCCGGCTGCGCACTTCATCCATGCGATTGTTTGCGAGCCGGAAAGGGAGAAGGATTCCGGGCGGGCGCAGAGATTCTTGCGCACGGGATTCCACCAGATGTAGCAAGCCACCGATTCGATGGAATCCGAAGGCCGCAGAATATAGTCGTAGTAGCTCTTTTCCCAGAGATGCGCAGGAGACGTCTTGTGAAATTCGAAGGCGGTGTGTTGCTTGAAGAGGCGGACGAATTCGCGGAGATCGGAAAGAGGGTGTCCGCCTTCGGCGAGGAAATGGATGTGGTCGGGCATTACACAGAAGGCATGGAGGAGAAAATTTTGCCGGGCGGCGTATGTTTTTAGGAGCCGCAAAACCTCTTGAGCGAAACACGGATCGCGAAGATGCGGTTTACGGGCGTCGCAGCACGCGGTGATGAAGTAGAGACGTTGGCCGAGATAATAGGCGGGAGGGAGACGGGTGTTTTTGCGGTGGTTGGGCATGGGGCGTATATATCATAGTTAGTTATATTACATAAAGGCGAAAAGAAAGAACCGACCTAAAGGTCGGCCACTACAGGGTCGTGGATTGGGCGACGAGGAGTTGGGCGGCGTAGTAGGGGGCGAGGATTAGGAGGGAAGCTAGGGGGATGGGGTGGTGGAAGCGGTTCCAAGCGAGGAGGGTGTCGGAGAGGAGGAAGAAGAGGGCGCCGATGGCGGCTAGTTTTGCGGAGGAGTTGCGGAGGAGGAGGGCGCGGCCTGCGGCTTGGGCGGTCATGGTGGAGAGGGCCACGGCGTAGAGCGCTACTGGGAGGGCGAGGCCCGAGGGGAGATTGGGTTTGAGCGCGAAAAAGTTTGCTGCGGCTATGGTCAGGAAGGCGAGCCAAAGGGGCCAGTTGGCGGGAAATTCTGCGTCGCGGGTGAAGGCCACTAGATAGGCGAGATGGGCGAGGAGAAATGCGGCCAGCCCGGCGACGAAGAGTTGGTCGGGCCAGATGAGGAGAATGTCGCCGAGGAGGGAGAAGACGAGGCCGATGGAGATCCAGAGCGCGAAGGGGAGTTTGGATTTGGCCCAGTTGGTGAAAGCCAGGAAGAAAATCAGGGTGGTGGCTAGCGGTTTGAAAATATATATGAGCCAGAGATTGCCGATCAGATGGCCGGCGATGGCTACGGCGGATGCGACCAGGACGAGAGGCACGAGGATGATGGGTGTGCGAGTCATTGGAGGTCGGCCCGCCTCGGAAGGCGGGCCCTACAATCGGCATACAGTCAGAATGCCGAGATGGCTGGCCGATCTAAAGTTCGGCCACTACATGAGCGGGGCTTTGCCGTTGAAGCGGGCGGCGGAGCCTAGTTCTTCCTCGATGCGGAGGAGCTGGTTGTATTTGGCGATGCGGTCGGTGCGCGAGGCGGAGCCGGTTTTGATCTGGCCGGCGGCGGTGGCCACGGCGAGGTCGGCGATGAACGTGTCCTCGGTTTCGCCGGAGCGGTGGGAAATGATGGAGTTGTATCCGGCCTTGCGGGCCAGCTCGATGGCGTCAATCGTTTCCGTCACGCTGCCAATCTGGTTGAGCTTGATCAGAATCGCGTTGGCGATGCCTTCGTTGATCCCGCGGGAAAGCCGTTCAGTGTTGGTGACGAACAGGTCGTCGCCGACGACCTGGATTTTCTTCTTGGAGGTCTTGCTGCCCACGCTCTGCGTCAGCAATTTCCATCCGGCCCAGTCGTCTTCCGCCATTCCGTCTTCGAGGGAAACGATGGGATATTTCTCCACCCAGGCGGTCCAATACGCGGACATCTCCCCCGATGAATGCGTGGATTTGTCCGATTTCTTGAACACGTATTTGCCGCTGGCTTTATCGTAAAACTCGCTGGCCGCGGGATCGAGCGCAATGGCCACCTGTTCGCCGGGTTTGTAGCCCGCCGCGCTGATGGCCTCTAGAACGATTTGAATCGCTTCCTCGTTGGACTTGCAGCTGGGCGCAAAGCCGCCTTCATCGCCCACCGAAGTGGAATACCCGTGCTTTTTCAGCGCGGCCTTCAGTGCGTGGAAAACCTCCACGCCCCAGCGCAGCGCTTCGCTGAAGGTTGGAGCGCCGATGGGCATGGCCATGAATTCCTGGAAGTCCACGGAACTGTCGGCGTGCGCGCCGCCGTTGAGGATGTTCATCATCGGGACGGGAAGGAGGTTCGCGGACGTGTCGGTGGAATAGCGCGACAAATATTTGTACAGCGGCTGCTTCAACGCCACCGCCGCCGCCCGAGCCGCCGCCATGGAGATCGCGAGGATCGCGTTCGCTCCCAGGCGCGACTTGGTTGGCGTGCCGTCGAGCGTGATCATTCGATGGTCCAGCGCGCGTTGATCTGCGGCATCAGAGCCGATCACTGCTTTGGCAAGTTCGGTGTTGGCGTTGTGCACCGCTTTCAGTACGCCTTTACCGAGGTATTTCGATTTGTCGCCGTCGCGCAGTTCCAGGGCTTCGTGCTCGCCGGTGGAGGCGCCGGAAGGAACGGCGGCGCGGCCGAAAGCGCCGGATTCGAGAGTGATGTCGGCTTCAACGGTGGGATTGCCGCGCGAATCAAGGATCTGGCGTGCGCGAACGCGGGTGATTTTCGTGGACATGGGTGTGGAGGCTCCTGTGTGGATTGGAAGTAAAGATTGTAGCAGAGGTCGCGGAGGTGACTGGTGATTGGGGAGAAGGCGACAGCCTATAGCCGTTAGCCATCAGCGAAGAGCAATGCTTCAACGCCCGGAACTGTTGACTATTGGCTAACGGAAAAGGGCTTCACATCACGGCGATTCGGGTTCTTCGATGAGCGACTCTTGGCGGACAACGACGACGATGCCGGATGGAGTTACGTGGAATCGCCGCCTGTCGGCTTCCAGGTCGTAGCCGATTTCGGTGCGCTCCGGGAGGCTGACGTGGCGATCGATGATGGCGCGGCAGATGCGCGAGTGGCGGCCGATGTTGACGTGGTTGTAGATGATGGAGGCAGTGACTTCGCAATAGCTGTTGACGCGGACATTGTACCCGAGCAGCGAGTTTTGCACGCGGCCGCCGGAAAGGATCGAGCCGTGAGCCACAATCGAGTCCAGCGCAATGCCCATGCGGTCGGCATCGGCAAACACAAACTTTGCCGGCGGATACTGGTGCTGCCAGGTGCGCAGCGGCCAGTCCTTGTCGTATAGGTTGAAAACCGGCGACACGCTCACCAGGTCCATGTTGGCTTCGTAATAGGCGTCAATGGTGCCGACATCCCGCCAGTACAGCGATTCCTTGGAGTTTTCATCCACGAAGTTGTAGGCGAAAACGCGGTGCTTGGAAATAATCCGCGGCAGAATGTCCTTGCCGAAATCGTGCGCGGACTTGGGATCATCGGAATCCGCCATCAACGTGGGGATCAGCAGTTGGGTATTGAAAATGTACACGCCCATGGATGCGTTGCAGTGGGTGGGCTTGTGCGGAGAAGTCTTGGGGACGGCGGGCTTTTCCTCGAAGCCGACAATGCGCCAGTCCTTGTCGGTTTCGATGACCCCGAACTGCCGCGCCGCTTCGGCGGCCGGAACCTCGATGGTCGCGACGGAAACCTCCGCGCCGGAATCGATGTGCCGCTGCAACATCTTGGCGTAATCCATCTTGTAAATGTGGTCGCCGGACAAAATGAACGTGTACCTGGAACGTTCGCTGCCGATGGAATAGATGTTTTGATATACGGCGTCGGCGGTCCCCTGATACCACTGCTGCGAAACGCGCATCTGCGGCGGCAGGACCTCGATAAATTCGCCCAGGCCCATCAACGGCGACCAGCCGGCGCGGACGTGCCGCGAGAGGCTCAACGCTTTATATTGCGTCAGCACAAAAACCCGGTGCAGCCCGGAGTTCACACAGTTGGAAAGGGTGATGTCAATGATGCGGTAGAGCGCCCCGAAGGGCACCGCCGGCTTGGCGCGGTCCCGCGTCAAGGGCCACAGGCGTTCGCCCTGGCCTCCGGCGAGAAGTACTCCGATGGCATCGCGCATATCGGGCATGGAGATCCGCTCCCGAGCGAGGATTTTTGAAGCTTCTCAGTGTACCAGCAGTGGCAAGGGGAAGGCAGCGGCGGCGGGCATTGCTCCGGAAGTGAAGAGTAACTCCGAAGCCATCACCGCAAGGATAAAAAGCGATTAGCCGAAAGATTACTTGACTTGCCTGAGGGAATTGACTACAAGAAGCCAACAACCTCGTGCGATAATGTATTCAGGGGCAGTGCGGCATAACAGCGACAGCACTGCACGCAGATAATCCGAACCGGAATTGGGGTGAAGTACATTGGCAGAAGTAGTCATTCAAGAGAATGAATCCTTGGAGAATGCCTTGCGGCGTTTCAAGCGCAAGGTGCAACAGGAAGACATCATCAAGGAGATCAAGAAGCACAGCTTCTATATGAAGCCCGGTGAGAAACGCCGGGCCAAGGAAGCGCTTTCGCGGAAGCGACTGCGCAAGAAGCAGCGTCGCGAGCAGGATTAATCTCCTGCGCGCAACGCGGCTCGGCGCCGCACTTCCGGAATCAGGCCCCTATCAGGCAGAGCAAGTTGGGTGTTTGGTCCATATCTGCGCCAGCTGGCCCCAGGGATCCGTGCCCGGCGTCCCCCGGTTACAGGTCTAAGTCGGTGAACAGGCCGGTTGTGCAAGAGCCCGGCCCCCCGCCCGATACGGGTCCAGGGGGAGCGGGGTCATGGAATTCCACGATAAGGTGCTGAAGTGTTCGGAATGCGGCGCCGAATTTGTTTTTACCTCCGGCGAACAGATGTTTTTCGCCGACAAGGGATTCAAAAACGAACCGAAGCGCTGCAAGGGTTGCAAGGCCAAGCGGGCGGAGGGTGGCGGAGGTGGCGGCGGGTCAGCCCCACGTTCGGAAACCAAAACCACCTGTTCGCAATGCGGGAAGGAAACCACGGTTCCCTTCCGGCCGACGCAAGGCCGCCCGGTATTTTGCCGCGAATGCTTTCAGGCCCGGCGATCGATGGGCGCGGCCTAGCGCGCGATTGCCAGCGTAACAATTTAAGCGCAAAAAGAGGCACTCGGAAATATTCCGGGTGCCTTTTTCTTTTTTTTGATGAGATTGCTTTTGAAATTCACGCCGAGGGCGTCATGACCTTCGAGTTCAAGTACGCTTCCAGCTGCGCCAGCGATTCCGGCATATTCTTTCGGCCGTAGCCAAAGCGGATGTGGCGTGGTTCGTCGTACACCGTGCCGGGAAGCAGCAGCACACTGGCATCGCGCACCAGCTCTTCGCAGAACGCGAGGACATCTTTCTGCGCCTTGAATCGCGCGAAGCCGATGGTGCTGGCGTTCGGCGGAGTCCAGTCGAAAAGCTCGGCGTGGCGCGCGAAGAAGGAAGTCAGTTGCGGAAGGTTGCGGTTCACGATTTGCAGATTGCGGCCGATGAATTTCTGGCGATGGCGGAAAGCCACGGCGGTGAGGAATTCGCTGGGAGCGCTGGCACAGATGGTGGTGTAGTGCTTGAGGGAAACGATCTTTTGCAGGAAGGCCCGGTCGTGGGAAGCGAGCCACGCAAGGCGCAGGCCCGGCAAGCCGTAGGTTTTGCTGACCGAGCCCAGGCTGAGCGCTCGATCGTATAGATCGCAGGCGGCCGGGAGGCGCGCGGCGGGATCATGCTCGAGCTCGCGGTAGACTTCATCGGAAAAGACATAGATGCGGCGTTTGGCGGCGAGTTCCAGGACGCCGCGAAAGATTTCCGGGGGCATCAGCAGGCCCGTCGGATTGTGCGGCGTGTTGATGTAAATGGCACGGGTATTCGGGCGAATCATTGCTTCGAGCTCGGCGAGGTTGTGAGCCCAGGCGTTTTCCGGCTTACGCCGCCATTCGCTGACGGCGGCGCCGGTGCTCTTCGGCAAAGTAAGCGCGCTTTCATAACACGGCGTTTCCACAATGGCGTGGTCTTGCGGCGTGAGCAACGCATGGAAGAAGAGAAAAATGGCTTCCTCGGCGGCGGAAACAACCACAAGATCATCGGGATGAATGGACGTGTAAATGGTGGCCAGGACTTCACGGAGCCAGGGTGCGCCGAACGATTCAGTGTAGCCACACCTCTGCTTCAAGAAGGCGTCGTGGGCGCCGGGCTCGAGCGAGAGAATCTCTCCGATGCTGACGGACTCGGCATCCGAGGAGGAGAGCAGGTACTTGGCGGCAAATTCGTATTTGCCCATATACTCTTCAATGCGAAAGGGCGTGATGTGCATGGGGAAAGTGTCTCAGCTGAGGCCAATTCGCGTCGAGTGCCAAATTGACGGAGCAATTGCGATAGAATGCGCGTGAGGAACTGGAGAGCCAAATGAAACGCGCGCACCGCGTCACCTGGAAACCAATTGTAGCCGCTGCGTTATTGAGCTGCGGCCTGAGCGCCCGCTGCGGGGACCTTCCAGCGAAAGAATACTGGGTGAAGCTGGTGTGCGAGTCGGCCGACCGCATCGCGACGGTGAGATTTGGGCCGCGCGGCGCGGCGATCGAGAAGACCATCGAGACGCGGATCCTGCAGAGCGACATCAGCGGTCCGCACGGGATCGCCTTTTCGCCGGACAGGAAGAATTATTACGTAACCATCGGCCATGGCAGGCCGTACGGAACCGCCTTGAAATATGAAACCGCGACCGACCGCGTAGTGAAACAGGTGACGTTGGGCCTCTTCCCCGCGACCGCCGACGTGACGCCCGACGGAAATTTCCTTTTTGCGGTGAACTTTAATTTGCACGGTGATCCGGTTCCCAGCAGCGTTTCCGTGGTGGACACCCATGAAATGCTGGAAGTGGCCCGGATTCCCACTTGCATCATGCCGCACGGTTCGCGCATTGCCCCGGACGGCCGGCATCAGTATTCCGTTTGCATGATGAGTGACCTGCTGGTGGAGATTGACACGGAGAAGATGAGGGTCTCGCGGAGTTTCCGGGTGAGCGCGGGAAAAGAGCAAGGCTTTGCCGGATTGCCGGAAGAAAAAATGGAGCATCACGAAGGCATGAGCAGGCCCATGAACATGGCGGCGATTACCTGCAGCCCCACCTGGGCGCAGCCTTCCAGCGACGGAAGCCGCGTGTATGTAGCCTGCAACAAGTCGAACGAAATCGTGGAGGTGGATACCAAGGAGTGGAAACTGGTGCGCCGCATTCCCGCGGGAAATGGAGTTTACAACCTGGGCGCCACTTCGGACGGGAAGCTGTTGCTGGCAACCAACAAGCGCGACGCCTCGGTTTCCATTTTCGATGTTACAAGCGGAAAAGAATTGGCGCGCCTTCCCACCAAGCGCAAAGTGGTTCACGGCGTCGCGGCGTCGCCGGACAATCGGTATGCGTTTTACACCGTAGAGGGTGTGGGAGAGGAGCCCGGCACGGTGGAGGTGGTGGATTTGGAGGCGCGGAAAATCGTGGCGGAGATTGATACGCCGCCGCAGGCCGCGGGGATTGATTTTTGGAAGATAGAGTAACGCTGACGTCGAATCCGCATGTCAAGGATTTTGAGCGAAGAAAGAGTTTTAACACCGGGGCGTAGAGAAGAGCGGACCGCCCGCTGCGGCGGGCGGTCCCTTCACGAACCAAAAGAGTGGTTCCGTTATTGGAGCGGGGGATCGGTGGTCATCGAATAGGGTTTTGGCTTGCCCAGCTTGATGATCCAGAGTCCCGCATGAACGTCATTGACGTAAATCAGGCCTTTGTAGGGATAAGCTCCCCACGCGAAGGGCAGATTCGGACGGAACCCCTGGGGGTCGCCGCTCCAGAAATGGGCGATCTCGCGTCCCTGGTTGTAAAGCTCGCCGCGAAGTTCGCCGGAAACATCCAGGACGCGCGCGCCACCGTTGTAGTAACCCATATACAGGACGTCGTCGAAGACCCAGATGTTGTGCGAACCGGCTTCGGGGACGCTATACGTTGCCACTTCCCGCGGATGCGAGAGATCGCTGACATCCAGCACGTGAGCGATGCCGCGGACCGGAATGCGGTTTTTGGAGGCGATATCGAAGTCCGCCGGGAAAACTTCATCGCCGACGAACAGATAATTTTTGTAGCGGTAGATGGCATGCGCGCCGGCCAGCCAGCTGGAGCCGTAGAGTTCGTCGTAATTGAAGCGGTAGTTGGCGACAAACTGGGGATGTTCGGGACTGCCACCCTTGATGCCGTTGCCGACATCGAGAATGACGGCGCCATCGCGCCAGTAGGCCAGATACGCAAGGCCATCCACGATCTGCAGATCGTGGAGATAGCGGCCGACCATGGTAAAGCCGCCGCCTTCTTCCTTGGGAATCGGGATACGCATTTGGCCGGAGCTTTCCACCTGCCAGCGCGCCACTTCCTTGGGATTTTTCACGTCGGCAAAATCGATGACCCGCATGGAACCGGTAGCGTCGTCGGTGAGATAGACATAATGCTTGTTGATATAGGCGCTGTGGACGCCGCCTGTGACTGTGGCGGTGTATTCGGAGAGTACTTTGGGATGCATCGGGTCGGAAGTGTCCAGAAAAACGATGCCGTTCTTGCGGCTGGAAGCCCCCTCGCGGGTGATGACGCCGATCTTTCCGTCGGAAGTGACGCTGACGTCGTTGACGAGGCGGGCGTCGACCTTGAGAGGATCGGAGGTCTGAGGGTGAGCGGGATCGGCGATGTCGTAAACGTACACTTTGTCGCTGATGGCGGAGAGATAAGCATAGTGATCCCAGATCCATTCCTCGGCAAACTGCTCGTCTTTGGGCATGACGTGGCCGACGACTTCGGTTTCGCGCCCGATATTTCGCGGAGCAACGACGATGCTGGCGGAAGCCAAGCGATCTCCCACGGCCGCCTCGATGGTGTAGGTGCCGGGGCGTTCGGCAACAAACGAACCATCCGGGAAAATTTGCGCACCGGAGTTTTGCAGCGACCAGGTGATTTCGGCGGAGATGGCGGAGCCACTCTTGCTCTTGGCGGCGAAATGCACCACGTCGCCGGTCTTGGCGCTGGCGGTCGCCGGAGAAATTTCCAGGCTCGTGACGGAATTTTTGACGATCTGAACGGAGGTTTCGCCGGTAATGCCATCGCCAGCCGCGCGAATCTTGGTACTGCCTGGCTTCAGCGCGTGCACCAGACCCGCGGCATCCACGATGGCAATCGACGGATTTTCCGAAGTCCACGTCAGAGCGATATCCGTGCGCGGATCGCCATTGGCGTTGCGCGGCGTGGCAATGAGGCGATGAACGGCTCCGGCAGCAAGCGGCATGGAGGGAGCGGGAATTTCGATGCTGGCGATGTGCGGCTTGGAAATGACTACATGCGCATAGCCGATTTTCTTGCCGATCAGCGCGCCAACCATAATTTCGCCGGGTTGCACGAAGGAAACTTCCCCGTTGTCATCGGCGGCCGCGGAATCGAACGGCGCGACGAACCAGTGCTTGACCGGGTCTGGAAGCGGCTGGCCGTTGGAGTCCTTCCCGATGGCCTTGAATTGCAGCTTGCCGCCGACGGTGGACGCCGACTGGGCCGGGGTGACCTCGACGCTGGTAACTTTGGAAACTTCCTCCGGCTTCTTTTCGGGTTCCTGGGGAATTTTCGCGATCGCCGCGGCCGTTAGCAGGTGACACGCGAGGAAAAACAACGCCAAAGAAAACAAAGTGCTCATTATCGAACGAATGCGCATTAAAACGCCTCGATTCCGTATCGGAGATGATTGCAACTGAACAATGGAGCCAATGACGCGCGAGTGTAAGGCAGGCCATAAGCCATGTCAATGCAGTTGGCGGGCAGCGCGGCGGGCATAATGTGTTTTTTGGGAGGGGAGGAGTATGATATGTGCTCCGAAGTCCCCAGTAGAGACCCAGCAGCCGGGAGGGCCGCCATGGCTCACCGCTTCACCATCGGTGTCGAAGAGGAATTCCAGATTATCGATCCAGAAACGCTGGAGCTGCGTTCGCACGTGGTGCAACTGCTGTCATCCGCCGCGGCTCGGGGAGTCGGCGACCTGGTGAAGCAGGAGATGCACCAGTCGATCGTCGAGACCGGCACGAAAATCTGCGACAACGTGAGCGAATTGCGCCTGGAAATGCACCGGACACGCAGCGAACTGGTGATGGCGGCGGAAAGCACCGGTTTGCGGGTGGCTGCAGCAGGGACCCATCCCTTTTCGAGTTGGATCGATCAGGTGATTTCTCCCGGGGAACGTTATCAGAACATCGTGGAAGAGATGGGCCAACTGGCGAGGTCGCTGCTGATCTTCGGGATGCACATCCACGTGGCGATGCCGGACAAGCAGACGACCATCGACATGATGAACATGGTGCGATATTTCCTGCCGCACCTGCTGGCGCTTTCGACGAGTTCTCCCTTCTGGATGGGGCGGAACACGGGGTTGAAATCGTTCCGCACCACGGTTTTCCGGCGCTTTCCGCGAACGGGCATTCCCGAAGTATTCGAGTCGTGGAGCGCGTACGAAAACTTCATCAATCTGCTAATCAAACTGAACTGCATCGACAACGGCAAGAAAATCTGGTGGGACGTGCGGCCGCACCCGACGTATGGAACGCTGGAATTCCGGATGTTTGACACCGCTACGAAGGTGGAGGAAGCGGTGGCGATCGCCGCGCTGACGCAGGCAATCGTCGTGAAGCTCCACCGGCTGTATACGCGCAACCAAAGCTGGCGCATCTATCGCCGAGCGCTGATCGAGGAGAACAAATGGCGAGCGGCGCGGTACGGCATCGAAGGCAAATTGATTGATTTTGGACGCGAAGCGGAGGTACCGGTGCGCGAGCTGATGCTGGAGTTAATGGAACTGATCGACGACGTGGTTGACGAATTGGGCAGCCGCAGCGCCGTCGAGTATATCCACACAATTCTGAACGAGGGAACCAGCGCCGAGCGCCAGTTGCGTGTCTACCGGCAGTCCGGTGACTTGAAGGATGTGGTGCGCCACCTGGTGATGGAGACGCGCGCCAGCGTGATGGACGCGAGATCGAATTCGGCGGGTGCGATCAACTGACGTGCGCGGCGGGCCAAGGATTATAGGGCGAGGAGGGACCGATGTTGAAAGTCGGATTGATGTGCGGACGCGAGTACAGCTTTCCTCCGGCGTTTATCGAGCGGGTGAACGCGCTCGGAAAAAGAGAGGGCGTGACCGCTGAATTCGTGAAACTTGGCGGGACGAAGATGGGCGAGGCGGCGGAATATCGAGTGGTCGTGGACCGCATCTCGCATGAAGTGGAGTATTACCGCGGGTACCTGAAACATGCGGTGCTGCAGGGAACGTATGTGATCAACAATCCGTTCTGGTGGACGGCGGATGACAAATATTTTAACTATTCGGTGGCGGCAAAGCTGGGCATAGCGATTCCAAAAACGGTGCTGCTGCCGCAGAAGGGTTATCCGGCGGATGTGGATATCAATTCGGAGTCGCTGCGGAACCTGACGTATCCGATCGATTGGGATGGACTGCTGGATTATGTCGGCCGACCGGCGATTCTGAAGCCGTTTTCGGGCGGCGGGTGGAAACACGTCTACAAAGTGAATAATAAGGAAGAGCTTTGGGAGGCTTACGACAAGACTTCGCCGTACTGCATGACGCTGCAGGAGTTCATCGATTTCGGGCAGTACGTGCGGTGTTTTACGTTTGGGAAAACGGATATTTTGCCGGTGGCGTACGACCCGAAGGAACGCAAATACCTGGTGGAACACGAGTATTTGTCGAAAGAACTGGGAGCGCGGGTGGTGAAGGACGCGCAAACGATAAACCTGGCGCTGGGTTATGAGATGAACACCATCGAGTTTGCGATCAAGGATGGCGTGCCCTACGCCATCGATTTCCTGAATCCCGCGCCGGATTTCGAGCGCGACCGGATCACGGAATTTTATTTTGAGCAGGTGGTGGACAGGATGGCCCGGCTGGTGATCGACCGCGCGCTGCACGGCCACATCGCCAACACCTGGCCGCGCTGGGAAGAGATGCTGGGCATCGGCGCGGCGGCGGGGTTTACCGGCGCGCCCCGCGCGGCCCAGGCGGCGCAATCGGCGCCGTCGGGATCCACAAAGCGATGAAACCTGCGCAGACTTCCGTTTCCAGCCAAGGCCCGGTTGAATATTGGAATGCAGTCCTGCGGCCCATTCTGAAGGAGTCTCCTGACTTTCCGAAAAAATTCCTGAAGGAACTGAAGGGCGCGAGACTCACCTTTGGGAACCGGGTGCATTGTCCTTTTCTTCGGCCATATTTTCTCTCGCCGGAGGATGAGGAGCGCGTCCGCCGAGCCACGGAAATTCTCGCGCGGCTTGGTGAGCGCGTCGCTAGCTTGGCGATGGAAGACGAAACGCTGTTCGCGCAATTCCATCTGCGCCCGGAAGAAGAGCGCCTGGTGCGCTTGCCCGCGGGTGGCGGACCCGCCAGCACGGCCTCGCGGGTGGATGCTTTCCTACTGCCGGATTCCCTGAAATTCACGGAGTACAACGGCGAATCGCCCGCGGGAGCCGGATACACGGAAACGCTCTCGGAGATTTTTCGCGAATTACCGGTGATGAAGGAGTTCACGAAGAGGTTTGAAATTCACAGCTATTCGTTGAGTGCGCAGTTGCTGGATGCGCTGATTGGGACGTACCGCGATTGGGGCGGGCCGTCGCAACGCCCGCAGATGCTGATCGTAGATTGGAAAGAGGTACCGACGTGGAGCGAGTTTGAGATTTTGAAGGAGCGCTTTGAGGCGCTGCGGGTTCCGGTGGTGCTGGCCGACCCACGCGAGCTCGAATGGGACGGCAAGAAGCTGGCGGCGAAGGGCAAGAAGATCGATCTGGTGTACCGGAGGGTGCTGATCAACGACCTGGTGGCCAGACCGAAGGAGTGCGCGGCGCTGGTGAAAGCTTACGAAGCGCAAGCGGTGTGCGTGGCCAATAATTTACGCTGCAAGATTCCGCATGTGAAGGCGTTTTTTGCGGTGTTGACGGCGCAGAAAAACGCCAAGCTGTTTTCCGCCGAGGAGCGCGAAGTAATCCAGCGGCACGTGCCGTGGACCCGCGTGGTCGAGGACGTGAAAACGGATTACCAGGGAAAGCCGATCGCTTTGCTCGAGCACATCCGGAAAAACCAGCAGGAACTGGTGCTGAAACCTAGCGACGAGTATGGCGGCACGGGCGTGACGCTGGGGTGGGAAGTGGATGCCAAGCAGTGGGAAAAATCGATCGAGCAGGCGTTGCCCGGCGGGAACTTGCAAAAGAAACATGGTTGCTGGATCGCACAGGAGAAGATCTCCATGAGCCGCGGCGAGTATCCGTACATCGGGGCAAACGGGAAGGTGGAGTTCCGCGACATGCTGGTGGACCTGGCGCCGTATATGTTCCGCGGCAAGTTGGCAGGATTCTTGACCCGGTTGAGCGCCAGCAGCCTGGCGAATGTGACCAGCGGCGGCGGGCAGATTCCGGCGTTCCGAGTGGAGCCGAAGAGGGTAAAGAAGGCGGCGCGGGCCTAAGAGTGCTTGGCTGGGAATTCCCTACAACAATGAGGAAAAAGCGGCGGCCCGGCTGGAACCAGCGCAATCTTGCGAGCTAAGGCCCGCGCCAATTTCCTACAGATTCTTGAGCCAGAAGTTGAGTTTTACTTTTTCGCGGTGAATTTGCGCAGCGGTGTCCGTGAAGCCATGCTTGCGCATGGGATAGGTCATAACCTCGAAGAGAACGCCCGCCTGAATTAATTCATTCATGAATGCCTGTTCATTTTGCGGGTGCACGTTGTCGTCATAAGTGCCGTAGATCAGCAGGAGATGCCCACTGAGATCGGTGGCGTGTTTGACGAGAGAAGTGCGGTCGTAAGCGGCGGGATTACCGGCGGGAAGCTTGACGAGAGCTTCGGCCCACTTGGAATCGTAATAACGCCAGTCGGTGACCGGCGCGCCGGCGATGCCAGCCTTGAATTCTTTCGATTGGGTCATCAGGTTGAGGGTCATGGTGCCTCCCCCGCTCCAGCCCCAAACGCCAAAGCGGCTGCCATCGGCCCAGGGCTGCGATTTGAGCCAGCGGACGCCGGCGAGGAGATCCGCGGTTTCGCCGGCGCCGGGATTCTGACCGATGGTGTTTTCCAATTTTTTGCTGATGGCGGTGGCCGCGCGGTTGTCCATGCCGACGACGACGTAGCCCGCGTCGAGGAGCATCTGGTTGGCGAGTTCGGAGGATTGCCAGGAGTTGCTGACGGTGGGAATGGAAGGCCCGCCGTAAACATACAAAATCACAGGATATTTGCGCGAGGAGTCGAAATTCTTGGGCTTGAGGATTTGCGCGGGCATGGGGAAGCCATCGGCAGCGGGAATGGTGAGGAGTTCGGGGTACTGCATGTCCGCGGGAAGAAGTTGCGGACGCGGGGCGGCCAGCGCGGCTTTGAGCTTGCCGTCAGAGGTATGGAGGTTGAGCGCCGGGAGCGTGCGGATGTTGGAGTATTGGTCGAAATAATATTTCGTGTCGGGCGACATGGAGACACGGTGGGTGCCGGACTCGACGGTGATTTTTTCGAGGCCGGAACCGTCGGGTTTGATGCGATAGAGATGGCGCTCGACGGAGGATTCTTTCAACGCGGTGAAGTAGATCCAGTCGGCAACACCCACGACAGCGTTGTGTACCCATGGAGCGATGCCGCCCGCGGAAGCGATGGCCCAATCGCCCGTGGTGACCTGGTTCACGAGGGTGCCGTCCATCCGGTAGCGATAGAGGTGCATGAAGCCGTCGCGCTCCGAGGCCCAAAGGAATTGCTTGCCATCCTTGAGGAAATAGAGATCGTCACTGACGTTGATCCAGTAGGGATCGGTTTCGGTGAGGATGCGGATTGCAGAGCCGGATTTGGAGTCGGCGAAATAAAGCCCGAGGATGGTTTGTGGGCGTTCGAGAGTCTGGAAGCTGATGCGCGAGGAGTCGGGGAGCCACTTGACGCCGAAGAGCCATTCGTAGGGCTTGTCGGAGACGCTGATCCAGCGGGTCGGGCCGGGGCTGGAACTTGCGCCGACGATGCCGACGCGAACTCGCGGATTCTTGTCGCCGGGTTTCGCGTAGACCTGGTGGATGACGCGCTCTTGCACAGGAGCGAAGTCGACGAAAGTGCTCACGGGCACGCCGGACTCATCGGTTTGGAGATAGGCGATGGATTGCGAATCGGGTGACCACCAGTAGGCCAGATCGCGGCGGCCCATGACTTCCTCCCAGTAGACCCAGGAGAGTGTGGCGTTCAATGTGGTGGCGGAGCCATCGAAGGTCAGACGGGATTCCGTTTTCGCAGCGATGTCAAAAACGTAGAGATCGTTTTCGCGGACGAAGGAGATGCGGCGGCCGTCGGGCGAGAATTCGGCGTCTTTTTCTTCCGCAGGAGATTGCGTGACGCGGGTGAATGCAGCGGTGGGAAGATTGAGCAGGAAGACGTCGCCGCCGAATTCGTAGAGGGCTTGTTTGCCGCCGGAGTCAAAGGCAACGGGCCAGGGGAGCGTGGATTTTCCGGCGAAGGCGGCGGCCAGCGAGTTAAGAGAAGCGATGGCGGCGGGCATGTCCAGGATGGGGGTGCGCCGGCCTGTAGCGGGATCGAGGCGCTCGAAGGTGCGCTGGGATTCGGGTTGGCGCGTATCGTAGAGGATGGCGGTGCTGTCCGAGAGCCAAAACGTGCGGGGGAGTTCGGCGATGTGGCTGCCTTCGCCATAGAGCCACTCCGGCGTAACTCGAACGGGACCGGACTGAGCGCAGGCGAGCTTGGCCACGGAAAGCAAGAGCGCGAAAAAGAACGGAACGACAAGAGTGCGTAGGCGATTCATGGGGACCTCTCCGGATTTTGCGGCCCGGGCAAGAGATATTCGTGGGAGGAATGCCGGGAAGAAAAACCAACGCATTCCCACCAGGGATACGTGCATTAAAACGGCGGCAGCGTGGAAATTGTATGACGGATTGGGGGACGAGGATAGTTGGTGGTGTGGATAGGCAAGAGTCATCTCATAAATAGGTGCATCCGGGGGTTCGGGGACTTCAGGGGCTATAGCCCAAGTTTTCCCGGGCTTTTCGGCACAACTGAAATCGTGCCCTCCCGAAACTCATTTGTGAGGCAGCGCCTAGCCAAACACAGGAACTCCGAGACCGAGGACGCGGCGCCCCGGTGGGCTGGGAGCAGCATGAACAAAAATGAATTAGGAATATTGGCGGAACGAGAATTTTAGGTAAAATAATAGCAATGACCTTTGGAGACGCTCCCATTGAG
Organism: uncultured Acidobacteriota bacterium; assembly: GCA_963781995.1. GTDB lineage: Bacteria > Acidobacteriota > Terriglobia > Acidiferrales > UBA7541 > Acidiferrum. Next base: position 2,008,967 of record CAWAHR010000002.1, read on the forward strand.
TTGATGCCTGGCGCGGAAAACGCCATTGACGTGTGCCTGGGTGTACAACCTGGCGAACACGTGGCCTTGATTGCGGATGAAGCCAGCCGAAGCGTTGCGGCAAGTCTGGAAAAAGCGCTGGCGGCGCGCGGGGCGGTATTCACCGGCTTGCTTCTGGAAGATTTCGGGCCGCGGCCGATGAAGGGAGCGCCGGAGTTAGTGCTGGAAGTCCTGGAGACGGCCGATGTGGGCGTGCTGTGCATGACGCCGCAGCCGGGCGAGCTGGGCGCGCGCATGTCGATTGTGAAGGTGGTGGAGCGCCGGCAGATTCGTTACGCGCACATGATCGGCGTGACTCCCGAAATTATGCAGGAAGGCATGCGGGCGGATTACCGGATGGTGGACCGGTTGAGCGACAAGCTACGCGAGCGGATGCTGCGCGCGGAAACCCTGAGGGTGAAGACCGAGGCCGGTACCTCCTTTTCGGCGCATTTTGACCGGCATCTGGATTGGGTGAAGACCAGCGGGCTGATCAGCCCGCGGTACTGGTCGAACTTGCCGGCAGGTGAAGTTTTTACGACGCCGGGGACGGTGGATGGAAGGTTTGTGTGCGACGCCACCGCGGGCGATTACTTCAACGGAAAATATGGCGACTTGCAGGGCACGCCGCTCGTGCTGGAGATTGCCGGAGGACGCCTGGTCCACGCCGAATGCAAGCGCAAGGACTTGGAAGACGAATTCTGGAAGTATTGCCATACCGATGAGAACAGCGATCGCGTCGGCGAGCTGGCGTTTGGGACGAACCTGGGATTGACGCGGATGATCGGGATTTTGTTGCAGGACGAGAAATTCCCCGGCGTGCACATCGCGTTCGGCGATCCCTATGGCAGCCAGACGCACGCCGATTGGAAATCGCGCACCCATGTGGATGTGCTGACTCGCAATTGCGACGTGTGGATCGACCAGGACCAGGTGATTGAAAAGGGCCGCTACCAGATGGGGCATCTGGGATTGGCGTGACGGCTGGCTGAAAAGCGGATTCCTAAAGCGTGCCTGCCGAGAAGTTTTCCCGGAACAATCGAGGAAGGGGGTAGCCTGAGACGTTCGGTGCGCAAACAACGCGGTCTCCTCCGGGTGACTCGCAATGAAGGTGAATTTAGTCCCACGGATTGAAAAGCTTGACTCCAAGATCAGAAAAATGCGCGGTGTTGCGTGTCACCAAGGCAGCGTTCGCGGATAGCGCCGTCCCGGCTATCATGGCGTCACGGTACTCCATGGGACGCCCTTGGTGATTCCTAAGTACCATTAGAGCGGCCGTCTGTGCGGCAGCAGCCGCATCAAACGGCGCGTAACGCTCTTCGATTTCTTCCCGCAAGATGACCTCGAACTCCTCCAACATGCGTTCCCGTCGCTTCCCTTCCGGCATGCGGAGAATTCCAAAGCGAATTTCCATGAGAGAGATGCAGGAGGTCCACACGGATTTGGAAGGCTGGCGATCGAGCCAGTCGAGCACCAAAGGGTCGGGTGTGTCTCTCATTAATTCGGAGAGCACGTTGGTGTCGAGAATAATCATTCCTCGAAGTCGGGAATTTGAAGTTTGATGTTACGTAGCTCTTGAATTTCCTCGCCGTCCCTTAGCCCTATCCCGCGGAAGTGGGAGGCGATCCGCGTCCCGAGTCCTTTGCGGTTCGGAGCCTCTTCCTTGGTAGCGTCGCGGAGGATTTCGCGGACTTCTTCCTCCATGCTGCGGCCGTTGCGCCTGGCACGGCGCTGGAGTTTGGTTTTGACGGCATGTTCCAGATCGCGGACGACCAGTTGCGCCATAGGGCCTCCTTCCGAGAACAGCTTACCGAGCAGTAGAATATCATGATATCACGAATGAGTTCTGAATGATATCGTGATAGCATCTTGATAGTGCGAGAGCTCGGGAGCGAATTGCCGGCGCTATCAATAGAGTTGGGCGAGGTAGGAGCCCATCTGGTGCTTCCAGTAGGGCCAGTCGTGGCCGCCTTCGGGGCCCCAGTTGTCCACGGAATGGCGGATGCCTTTGCTGTTGAGCACTTCGGAGAGCCGGTAGGTGGGGCCGCTGTGCTCCCAGGGCCCGGTGCCGGTGATGAGGTGGATGTCGCAGGAGGCGAGTTGTTCGAAATACCAGGGGTCGGAGAGACCGGCCAGATAATCCACGGGATTGTTGAAATAGAAATTGTCGTCGTACAGGCCATCCATGAAATTCCGTAGGTCGTAAACGCCGGACATGGCGAAGCAGCGCTTGAAGACGTCGGGATGCTTGAAGAGGGAGTTGGCGGCGTGATAGGCGCCGAAGGAAGCGCCCATGGTAGCGATGGCGACGCGAGCGCGGCAGTGGTCCCAGATGAAGGGCACGACTTCTTCGCGGAGGTAGGAGTCGAAGACCGATTGGACATAGCTGCGATGGAAGGGATGGGCGGCCTTGTTGTAAAAGCTGAGACCGTTGATGGAGTTGACGGTGTAAAACTTGATCCGCCCGGCATCGATGAACGGGGCCAGGGCGCCCACCATGCTTTGGCCCTCGAGTTCCCATTCATCGCCGGCGCTGGTGGGGAAGCCCAAGAGCGGAGGGCCCCAGTGTCCGTAAGCTACAACGCCGAGCTCCAGGCCGAGGCGTGGGGAATACCAACGATGATATTCGCGGTTCATTGTCGAAGACTCTCCATGCTGCGGGAGACGAGTATGCCAGCGGAGCACGAGTGAGGCAATGAATTTGCGTTCTTCGCGTTACGGTACCGCGAAAGCCACCCGGACTTGCAAGCTAATGGAATGAAGGTAGGATAGAGGACAGAAGTAGACGAATTTTGGGTGATTTTCGTCGGCGCGTCGCCAGGTGAGGAAATGATTCAAATCGAAAATGTGAGCCGTCGCGGTTTTTTGAAGGGGATAGTGGGGACGGGTGCGTTTGTGCTGAGCGCGCGGTATCTGCCGGAAAGCTTGCTGGCATCGGCGAAACCCTCGGCTGCGGAATCGATGGCAGCGGCGGCGCTGCAGCCGAACGTGTATCTGGCGATCGCGACGGATGGAACGGTTTATATCGTTGCACATCGCTCGGAAATGGGCAGCGGCGACCGAACCGGATTGCCGATGATCGTTGCCGATGAACTGGACGCCGAATGGAGCCGGGTGAAGGTGGTGCAGGGCGGCGGCGACGCAAAGTACGGCGACCAGGACACGGATGGATCGCATTCCGTGCGGAGTTTCTTCGATACCTTGCGGGAATCGGGCGCCAGCGGGCGGTTGATGCTGGTTCGCGCCGCAGCAAAGACCTGGGGCGTTCCGGAGAAGGAGTGCACGACAGAGCCGGGCATGGTGGTACACAAGGCCAGCGGCAAGAAACTCAGCTATGGCGAACTGGCGTCCGCGGCGGCGAAGTTGCCGGTGCCGAAAAAAGAAGAGTTGCAACTGAAAGCGCGCACGGATTGGCGCTATATCGGCAAGCCCAATAAAGCGTATGACCTCCAGCGGATGTGCACTGGTGAAGCGATGTACGGCCAGGACGCACGACTGGATGGGATGGTGTATGCATCGGTGATGCACCCGCCGGTGTATGGCAGCACGGTGAAAAGCGTGGACGATTCCGCGGCGTTGAAGGTGGCCGGTGTAAAACAGACGGCGACGATTGAACCGTTTAAGCCGCCGGTCGGCTACCAGGCGCTGGGCGGGGTCGCGGTGATTGCGGAGAGCACCTGGGCGGCATTCCAGGGCAAAAAAAAGTTGCAGGTGGAATGGAACAAGAGCGAGCACAGCGTGTGGAATTCGGATGCCTTCCGGAAAGATTTGGAAGCGACTTCGCAGAAACCCTGCAAGGTGGTGCGGGAAAACGGCAACGTGGACGCGGAATTCAAAAAGGGCGGCAAGGTGGTGGAGGCGCAATATTATGCGCCGATGCTGGCCCATGCTTCGATGGAACCTCCCGCGGCGCTGGCGCATTTCAAGGATGGCAAGGTGGAAGCCTGGGCACCGACGCAGAATCCGCAAGGCGCGCAGGATGCGATTGCCGCCGCGCTGGGAATCAAGAAGGAAGATGTGACTGTGAACGTGACGCTGCTGGGCGGCGCGTTTGGGCGGAAATCGTTTCCGGATTTCATCGTGGAAGCAGCGGTGCTTTCGAAAAAAACCGGGAAGCCGGTGAAGGTGGTCTGGAGCCGCGAGGACGATATCAAGTTCGATTCGTTCCACACGGTGGCCGCGATGTACTTCAAGGCGACGCTGGGAGCGGATGGGAAGCCGACGGCGTGGCTGCAACGCAGCGTTTTTCCCCCGATTGCCTCAACATTTGATCCGACGGAGTATGCGGACGCGGGAGAGATCGGGCTAGGCTTCAGCGACGTGCCCTTCGCGCTGGCCAATCATCGCGCGGAGAATGGGCCGGCGCCCGCGCACACGCGAATTGGCTGGTTGCGCTCGGTGGCCAATATTTATCATGCGTTTGGGGTTCATTCATTTGTGGGTGAACTGGCGCATGCCGCTGGAAAAGATCAGGTCGAATACATCTTGGCGCTGCTGGGGCCGGATCGGATCATGCCCAAGAGCGAGTTGCCGAAGGACTATCCCAATTACGACGGCGATTACGAGCAGTATCCAATCGATGTCGCGAGATTGCGGCGCGTGGTGCAGATGGCGGCGGAGAAGTCCGGCTGGGGCAAACAGAAATTGGGGAATGGCTTGGGCATGGGAATCGCGGTGCACCGCAGTTTCCTCACTTACGTGGCGACGGTGGTGCAGGCGGAAGTGAAGGACGGCCAGGTGCAGATTCGCCGCGTGGATACGGCGCTGGATGCGGGGACCATCGTGAATCCTATTACGGTTCGGCAGCAGTTTGAAGGCGCGGCGGTGATGGGGACGAGCATCGCGTTTTACGGAGAAATCACCGCGTCGAATGGCGTGATTGACCAATCGAACTTCGATACCTTTCAGGTGGCGCGAATGAACGTGGCGCCGCGGGAGACCCATGTGCACATCATTGCAAGCGATGCGCCTCCCGCCGGAGTTGGCGAACCGGGATTGCCGCCGTTTGCGCCGGCGCTGTACAACGCGGTGTTTACGGCCACGGGCAAGCGGTTGCGGGAGATGCCACTAAACAAGTTGGGGCTGGCTTAAGGGGCAGCTCTCGGAAGAAATTGCTGTGGTGGAGACGAAGGGGCGCGGCGAGGCTGCGCCCCTTCGTATTTTGGCGTAGTATTCAGTCCGGGAGAATGGCTTTGACGCGAGTTTTGAAGATTCTTTCCGTGTTGTTGGTTGTGTTTGTGCTTCCAACGCTTGCGCAGCGCCGCCCGGTGCTGCCGCAGATTGATGAGCCGCACCCGTATTATTACCGCGAGCTTTATCTGCCGACGTTGACCAGCGGCCCGAGCAGCTTGAGCTGGGGCCCGGATTCGCAAGAGTTGATTTATTCGATGGCGGGATCGCTGTGGCGGCAGAAGCTGGATTCCAAAGAGGCCATACAGCTGACGGACGGGGCGGGTTACGACTACCAGCCGGATTGGTCGCCGGACGGGAAGAGCGTCGTCTATGTGTCTTACCAGACGGATGCGATGGAGTTGTGGCTACTGGATGTGGCGACTGGTAAGAGCAGCCAGCTTACGAGCGGCGGCGCGGTGAATGTGGAGCCGCGGTGGTCGCCGGACGGAACGAAAATTGTTTGGGTTTCCACGGAATACAACCGGCGCTTTCACGTGTTCGTGGCCGACGTAAAGAATGGAGTGCTGGAAAACAAGGTCCGGCTTACCGGGGAAACGAAGAGTTCCCTGCCCCGCTACTATTACAGCGCCTACGACATGGAGATTAATCCGGTGTGGAGTCGCGATGGGAAGGAGATTTTGTTCGTTTCGAATCGCGGGCACATCCAGGGGACTGGCGGTTTCTGGCTGATGAAGGCCGAGCCGGGAACGGAAGCGCGAGAGATTCACTACGAAGAGACCAGTTGGAAAGCGCGCCCGGACTTTTCGCCGGATGGTTCGCGCATGGTCTACAGCTCTTATCTCGGACGCCAGTGGCAGAATTTGTGGGCGATGCCGGCCAAGGGCGGAGACGCGTTTCCGCTGACCTACGGGGATTGGGACGAGACGAATGCGCGGTGGTCACCGGACGGAAAGTCGATCGCCTTCATCAGTAACCGGCCCGGATCGACGGGAATTCACTGGAAGCGAGTCGACGGTGAAAAGGACGGAGGGCTCGCTCCGTCTTTCCTGACTCATCTCACATATCTTCATCCGCGCGGCCGCTTATGGGTTCGCATAGACCCGAGTTCGGATGTTCCCAACGCGCGAATCTCAATTACGGACGGGGCTGGCCGCTTCGTTTCTCCCCCCGAAGCCTGGATATTCGCTGACGATGGTTTCGACAGGAGAGAGCTGCGTTTCGAGCGCCATTACTACTACTTAGGCGGCGGCCGATGGGAGCAGCTGGAGGTCCCTTTTGGACAGGTAACGCTGGAAGTGAGCCAAGGCCTTGAACGAAGGTTATTCCGCAAGACCGTTGAAATTACGGATCGAAGACCTGTGCAGGTGAATGTCAAGCTGGAGGCGATCGGCTTTAATCCAGATCGCGGAGAGCATTGGAGCGCATCCGACATGCACGTGCATATGAATTATGGAGGGAGTTATCTGAATGACCCGCAGAGACTGGCGGGAATGGCCGAGGCCGAGGGGATCGAGTTTTTCCATGAGTTGACGGTGAATAAGGAGCAACGAGTTCCGGACATTGGTCTGTGGAACAGAATCCGTGGTTCCGATTGGGATCAGATCGATCCCGACGCCCGGATGTTGATGGGACAGGAGTTTCATACCAGCTATTGGGGGCATCGGGGGATTCTGCATTTGAAGGACCATCTGTTGCTGCCCGGGTATGCGGGGTATCCGAACACGGCGGCGGCGAGTTTGTATCCGATGAATGCGGATGTGTACGACATGGCGCATGAGCAGGGCGCGCTGGTGGGAGCGGTGCATCCGTTTGACGAGGTGCCGGATCCGTTCGCGAAGCCGGCGCAGAGGATCACCGACGAATTGCCCGTGGATGTGGCGCTGGGAAAACTCGATTACATGGAAATTGTGGGATTCAGCGATCATAAATCGACGGCGGAGGTGTGGTACAAGCTTTTGAACCTGGGATTTAAATTGCCAGCCGGGGCGGGAACCGATGCTACAACGAATTACGCCGCTCCCATTCGCGGCCAGGTTGGGTTTGATCGCGTGTATGTGTGGATGCCCGAGTGGCCCGCGGGCATCGACATGTGGATGGACGAATTGAAGCTGGGGCGGACATTTGCGACCAACGGGCCGTTGATCGAATTCCACCTGGGAGGAGAGATGGTGGGAAGCGAATTGAAACTGGAGGCGGCACAGGCCGCGGTTCCCTTCACCGCGAGGTTGCGTTCGATTGTGCCGGTGGATCACCTGGAGGTCGTCTGCAACGGAAAAGTGGTGCAGACACTTTCGACGGACGGTGCAAAAGAAACCGCCGACATCGGAGGCTCACTGGCGTTGCAAGAGAGCGGCTGGTGCGTGTTGCGGGCGTGGAGCGAGAAGGCGGAATATCCGGTGATGGATAACTACGCATACGCGACGACGAGCCCGGTCTATGTGACCATCGCCGGGAAGCGCGCTTATTCGAGGAAAGATGCCGAATATTTTGAGGCGTGGATTGACCGCACTCTGGAAGCTACCTCGGCATATCCGGACTGGAATTCTCCCGCGGAAAAAGTGTTGGTCCTGAAGAAGCTGCGCGACGCGCGATCCGTCTATGAGAGCCTACGCTGATCGGGGTTCTTGGTGATTCTTACCGATGGGGATTAATAAAGATTTTGAACACCGAGGACAGAGAGGAAGAACACAGAGTGCGAGGAGGCGGCCCGGGGTTTGTGCCGCCTTGTCCTGGGATGCACATTAGAGATAGAATTTTGCTGTTGATGAAATTAGCGTGTTTGCAGTGTTTCGTTTTGAAATCGTGACTGCGGCCTTTCCAGAACAGGGGCCTTTGCTCCGCCCCCGATTCCGCCAGCACAGAGATAAGCAAGAGAAGCTGTAGCTTACTGCCGGAGACAGAAGTGCGGATGCGCCCAAGAATCAGAAAACAGGAAATGGCCGGCCGCGAGCGATCCCCATTTACATCCATAGCATTCAGGAAGGAGGGTGCATGATCGTCGGTGTGCCCCGAGAAATTTATCCGAAAGAGCGCCGGGTGGCGCTGGTTCCCGCGGTAATCCCCAGCCTGAAAAAGGCGGGCCTTGAAGTGCTCATCGAAGCCGGCGCAGGGAAGGCCGCCGGCTATCCCGACAAAGACTACGTTGAAAAAGGCGCCAAGTTGGCCGCGGACCGCGCCGAAGTTTTCCGCAGCGCGGACATGATCGTGCAGTTCCTGTGCTACGGGGCCAACGACAAAAATGGCAACGTGGACCTGCCGCTGTTCCGCAAGGGTCAGGTGCTGATGGGATTCTTGCGGCCGCTGGGAACGCAAAACACGCTGCAGGAAATTGCGGCGTGCGGGGTAACCGCTTTTGCGGTGGAACTGATGCCGCGCACCACGCGCGCGCAAAGCATGGATGTGCTCTCCTCGATGGCCACGATTTGCGGATACAAGGCGGTGCTGCTGGCCGCGGACACTCTTCCGCGAATGTGCCCGATGTTGACGACCGCCGCGGGCACGATTGCGCCGGCGCGCGCGCTGATCATCGGCGCGGGGGTCGCGGGACTTCAGGCCATCGCCACCGCGCGGCGGCTCGGCGCCGTGGCTTCCGCTTACGACATGCGGGCGGCTTCGAAAGAGCAGGTGCAAAGCCTTGGCGGGCGCTTTGTGGAACTGGCCATTGAAGCGAAGGATGCGCAGGATGCCAGAGGATATGCGAAGGCGCAGGACGAAAGCTTCTACCAGAGGCAGCGTGAGCTGCTGGGAAATGTGATCGCGGAAAGCGACGTGGTGATTACCGCGGCGGTCATCCCCGGCAAGAAGTCACCGGTGCTGGTGACCAAAGAAATGGTGGAACGGATGGCGCCGGGCTCGGTGATCGTGGACCTGGCGGCGGAGCGCGGCGGCAATTGCGAATTGACCAAGCCGGACGAAGTGACCGTGACGCACGACGTGACCATCATCGGCGAATTCAACCTGGCCGGCAAGGTGCCGTATCACGCCAGCCAGATGTTTGCGCGCAACATCAGCTCGTTCCTGATACACCTGGTGAAAGACGGGAAATTCCAATTGAACTTGCAGGACGAAATCATGCGGGAGACGCTGGTAACCCGCGACGGCGAAGTGGTGAACGCGCGGGTGCGGGAATTTTTCTCGATGCCTGCGCTGCAGACCGCGCCGGCGGGAGGAGGAGCCTGATGCAACTGGACCTGATTACAAGCCTGTACGTTTTCCTGCTGGCCGCGTTTATCGGCTTCGAAGTGATCCGGCGGGTTTCGCCGCTGTTGCATACGCCGCTAATGTCGTTAACCAACGCGTTGGACGCCATCGCGGTGGTCGGAGCCATCATCCTGGCGGGTGAAGGCAAGAGCACCCTGGCCCGGGTTCTGGGAACGATCGCGATCGTTGCAGCCACCAGCAACATCGTGGGCGGCTTCATGATTACCGACCGGATGTTGAAAATGTTCAAAGCCAGCGGCCCGAGGAAGCCGTAACCATCATGTTCGCGAGCGAATACATACTTGAAATTGCGTACCTGATCGCCACCGCCCTTTTCGTGCTTTCGCTGAAATGGTTGAGCTCTCCCGTAACCGCGCGGCGCGGCGTCCTGGCCGGCGAAGTGGGCATGGCGCTGGCGATAGCCGGAACGCTGCTGCACAAGGGAATCGTGGATTACCCGTTGGTCGCCACCGGGCTGGTGCTGGGCACGATCATCGGCGTTCCGCTGGGCCGCGTGGCCATGACCGCGGTGCCGCAACGGACAGCATTGAGCCACGCGTTCGGCGCGCTGTGCGTCACGCTGGTGGGCACGGTGGAGTTTTATTTGCGGGCGCCGAATGTTCCCCGATTCATGATGAGCGTGCTTTCCCTGGAAGTGATATTAGGGGCCCTGACGTTCACAGGAAGCTTAATGGCGGCGGGAAAGCTGCAGGAACTGCTGCCGCAGCGCCCGATTACGTACAAAGGGCAGAACCTGGTGAATTTGGGATTGCTGGCGATTTCGATTGGAATCGCGGTGACGCTGGTATTGCATCCGGACAAAATGTTTCTGTTTCCGATCATGATCGGGATACCGCTGGCGTTCGGGGTAATGATGATCATTCCGATCGGCGGGGCGGACATGCCCACGGTGATCTCGCTGTTGAATTCCTACGCCGGACTTTCGGCAGCAGCGATGGGATTCGTGCTAGGCAGCAAATTGCTGATCGTCGCGGGCGCGTTGGATGGCGCATCGGGCTTGATCCTCTCGGTGAATATGTCCAAAGCCATGAACCGGTCGTTTACCAACGTGCTGTTCGGCGCGTTCGGGCAGGAACAGGTGAGCGCGGCGGGCGCGAAAGAGGCGCGGCCGGTGCGCAGCGCTTCACCAGAAGAGGCGGCGGGAATTTTGGCGGCGGCGAGCAAGGTGGTGATCGTGCCGGGTTACGGCATGGCGGTTGCCCAGGCACAGCACAAGGTACGGGAACTCTACGACTTGCTCACCAAGCGGGGCGTGGACGTGAAGTTCGGTATCCACCCGGTAGCCGGAAGAATGCCGGGGCACATGAACGTGCTGCTTGCGGAAGCGGACATTCCTTACGACAAACTTCTAGAAATGGACGATATCAATGGGGATTTTCCGCAGACCGACGTGGCGCTGATCATCGGCGCGAACGACGTGACGAATCCCGCGGCGCGCGAGGATCAGAGCAGCCCCATTTACGGCATGCCGATCCTGGATGTGGACAAGGCGCGCACGGTCATGGTCATCAAGCGCAGCATGGGTGCAGGTTTCGCGGGGATCGACAATCCGTTGTATTACTTGGACAAGACGCTGATGCTGTTCGGCGATGCCAAGAATTTCGTGGGCTCCATCGTGCGGGAACTTTCCGGCGGGCACAATTAAAACCGCTGCAGGACAATCAGGACAAAAATAAAAAACGGCGGGTGGCGTTTTTTGCGCCAGCCCGCCGTTTTTGTTTCATTGCTCAGACGTTACGGGCGAGTGGGGCTCTCGAGCGCCTCGGTGATACCGATTATGGCAGCGGTCCCGGTAACGCCGACCGCAAGGTACAGGAAGCGGCTCTGCCCGGGAGCCACCGGGGAGTGTCCCTTGGCCGTGTGATAGGCGGCGCAGGGAGTATGCTCGTGATAATTGTGATAATCATCGGCATCGGGTGAAAGGTATTTGCGGTAGCTGATGGAGTTTTCCGCGCGGACGCGATAGGCCTTTCCAGCTTCCACCAGGTGCGATTCCGAGCCAACGCGCACGTCCACCTGGCCACGCTCGCTCTGCACGATGACATTACATTGGTCCTCGAGCGAGACACGCCCAAAATCCGCCATGCTCAACACCGGAGTCGCGCGCACGTCGGAAGCCACGATGACCACATTTCGCGAGCCTCCCGGAGTGGTGTAGAGGATACTTCCGCGGTTGAGTTCGACGACCGCGCCGTAGGGAGTGCGATAGATGTGCGCCGAGGAACTGCCCTGGAGTTCGATGCTCAGCGCGCCAATCCGCACCTGCAGAGAGCCGCCATCCGCGGTCGAGAGATAGTCGCCGGAATAAATCGTGGCGCCCTCTGAAGCAGCTGAATTCCCAATTCGCGCGGATTTGGCAATGGCAACCAATCCAAGCGGCTCGTTGGGAGTCTGCGCCACCACGGGCAGGCTGCCACAAAGCGCGACGACGGTGGTCAAAACCAAAAGAAGATGCTTGATTTTCATTGCCGGGGTTTCCCTTCCACGCATGCCAGCCCGGGCCTGCACGGAGCCGAGGAGTTGCCAGGCGCGCCGTTAGCCGGTTGTTTTTGTGTCGCTTCCGCCGGTGTCACGGAAGCTCCCATCTGGAATTTCATTGCCGGATCGCCAAAGAGAATCCATGTGCGGCGAACGTCGTTATCGGTGGTGCCGGATTTCGCGTCCAGAATCATTCGGCCCAGGGGTTCCTGGGGATGCAGGACGAACTGGCGGAGCAGCGCCTGGTTCATGGTGGCCTGCGGGGGTTGGCTGGTGAATCCCGAGGAAGCCCACACAGCCACCGCGCCGCCATTGGGGGCCAGCAGCAGCGATTCCGCCAGGCTTTCAGCGTAAACGTCCTGGAAAAATCCATTCAGGCAATCCATGAGTAAATACACCGGCAGGCGTCCGCCGTTGGTGAGGGCATGGGCATCATCCGTGCTCAAAAGATCGGCGAAGGACCATTGTTGTTCCGCGCCGTGGCCGTCGTAATTGATCAGCAGGGCGCCATTATTCAACGCGGAGATAATTTGCGCGTGGGCGGCATCCGCGGGGAGGCCGTCGGTAAGAATTTTGCTGGGGGTAAGAGCGGCCGGGAGATTCGCGGAAGCCGCGGCGGCGGCGTTGCTGAAGTTGCTATCCACGTTCTGATCGGCGATGAAAACGGCTTGGGAGTTCCACAGGCCAGTGGAGGCGCCTTGCTCGTAGTTCACGATTTTCGAAATCACCAGGTCGGCATCGGCGGTGGTACGCACCGGGAGGCGGCCCGTGGGAATCGTGGGGTATCCATTCTGTTGAAAATCGGTGAACCAATCGTCGGAGGCGGTCTTGAAGGCGGAAGTTTCGATGATGCGCGTGGGCACGAAGTCGAAGGCGCCCAGGCCGAGATAATCGCGCGGGTCGAATGAAGCGTCGCCGACAAGAAGAACGGCTTGCGGTTTGCGGCTCCAATGCGAAGCGGCGTCTTGCAGGAACGCACGCATCGCAAATGGGCTGCGCTCTCCGAAATTGTACTCATCGAAGATCTGGTCCGTGGTGACCAGTTGCACGTGATGCCCTTGCGATTCGCGCAGGCGCACCAGCGGCGCAAGGTTCGGCACAAAATCAGGATGGGTGATGATCACTACATCCGCGCCGGACTTCAGGTCGTCGAGGAAAGTGGGCACATGCGGCGCCAGCGATACCGGCGCGGAAACCGCGTCGGCAGCCAGAGCCAAAATAGTGCGTTGCTGCTGGCCGGAGAGAGCGATGGTAATCGCAATCTGATAGGAACCGCCGGTGGAGGAAATCTTTCCGGGCAATTCGGTAATGTTGAGCGGGTCGGTGATATCGAAGGCGCGGATCTGCGGATTGGTGAAGCCGGTAATCTGCACGCTGGATCCCGCGGGCGCAAGCGCTTTCAGCCAGTTCCCATCGGCCGCATAGGTGTGGGGGTAGTGCAATTGAACGGATTGCACGACGCTGACGTCGTTATCGCCATCGAGCGCGGTGAGCGTGACGGTGTTATTGCCCTCGACTAGGAGCGATGTTTCCACGGGGAAAGATTGCGAGGCGGGTATCTCGCCAAAATAATCGACCTCGCCGATAGTGGAGCCGTTGAACTGGACGCTGACTTGATGCTGCTGACCGTCGGTAACTCCCTGCATGGCTATATCGAGGGTCACCGGCTGGGTAGAAGAAGTATCGATGTGCGCCACTTCCAGGACCTGATCCACGGGATCGCTGCTGACCACCGGGCCGAAGAAATTGTCGTTGTTCTCCCCGTTCAGCAAAGCCGCGAAATAACTGATGCGGTCCTCACGAATCACAGTGAAGGGGAAACTCGGAGGCGCGGCAATTCCGGAGTTGGGAGCCGCCGCAAAAACGATGCGCCTAGGTGCAGTCGATTCCCGCACCAGCCAGTAAATTCGGGTGCCGGAAAACGGAGTATCAATTCCCGTGCCGTAAAACTCGATGGCGCCCGAAGAGCCGCTGCCTGCCGCATTTCCGGTGACCAGCATGGGTTGCTCAACGCCTTCGGCAACCAGGTGCAGGGTGCGCGGATCGGTGTTGGGGTCCAGGCCCGCGGCGTACAGTTGGCTGAATGGAACCGAGTACCAGCCTTCTGCTTCGACACCGATCTTGACCGCCGAATGATCGGCGACCGTGAATAGGGGAGCATTCACAGGGCGCGGAGGCGGCAAGGGCCGCGGAGAAATCAGTTTGAGCGCTGGGTGAATCGTCGAGAGTGAGGCGGCGTGCAGTTGGGTCAGCGTGGGCGAAACGTAGTTGGCCGAAGCGGCCATGGACGCGGACGGCGCAAATTCCGCGGATTGCGCGTTGGTTGGCCCGTGGAGCGTCTTGGTGCCATTGATATCGACGTCTTCAATCCAGTAGGTCCCGTCGGCCGGGGGCTGGGAATCTATCCAGCGATAGGTCTTGGCAGCATGTTGCGGGCGCGAGCCGCGAAGGAGCAGCGCGGAGCCAACAATCAGGGACGGATCGACGCGATGACGGCCCGCGGAGTCTTCTCGATAGAGGTGAAAGCCGATGTTGCGCGACTCTTCCAGCGTATGCCATTCGAGCATCACCGAGCCATCCGCTCTCCGGAAAGCGTTGAACGAGGAGATGCTGACAGCGGTGGGCGACTGAATCGTGGAGCTGGCGCTTGAAGTGTTATTCGCGGCGTTGGGATCGGACGTGGTGCTGCTGACCGTGGCCGTGTTGACGGTGAGCGATCCGGAGCCGGTCAGGGTAGAGGCGGTAACGTTGATGGTGACGACCACCTGTGCTCCCACGCTGATCGAGCCGAGATTGCAGTTGACCTGAACGGTCGAAGGATACGGTGTGGAGACGCTGATCGCCGTGGTGGAGCAAGAACCTTGCGCCGTGGAAACGGAAACGTATGCGGTTGTTGAGGGGATGTTGTCGGAAACCGTGACGCCTTGCGCGACGGCCGGCCCGGCGTTGGAAACGACCAGCGTGTAAGTAAGATTCGTGCCCTGATTGACGGGCTCGGGTGACGCGGTTTTTACGATGCTGACGTCCGACTGCGAGGGTGAAGCCACAATCACGTTGGTGGAAGCGGAATTGTTGGCGCAATTCGGGTCCGTGCCGCCCGAGGAGCACGGCGTATTGATGTTGGCAGTGTTGGTGATGGTCGTTCCCGCCGCGGTAGCCAAATTCACATTTACGACCAGAGGGAAATTCACGGAGCCGCTGATGGGAATATTCTGGCCGCTGTTAAGAGTGCAGCTGAAGGTGCCGGTGGCGCCGACGGCGATGGTATTGCAGGTCCAGTTCGCAGGCGGCGTGAAGGAGACCAGGGTTGTGCCGGCTGGAATGGTGTCGGTAAAGGTGGCCACAGCGGCAGCGGTGGGGCCATTGTTGGTGACCGACTGGGTGTAGGTAATGTTGTTGCCTTGGGTGACGGGGCTAGGCAACGCGGAACTGGAAACAGCCAAGTCGGATTGGCCGGCGGAAGCAACGATGGTGGTGGCGACGGAATCGTTGTTCAGCGAATTGGAATCGGGAGTGGCGGAGGTGATGTCGGCCTCGGAGGAAATCACGGTTCCCGAAGGGGTGGCCGCCGCTACCGTATACACCACGGGAAAGGTTGCGGTTGCATTGGGAGCCAGGGAAGCAATGGTGCAAGAGAGCAGTGTGCCCGCGGGAGAATTGAGGGGGAAGAAGTTGCAGATCCAGCCTGCCGGAGGCACAAAGGCCACACCCAAAGTGGTGTTGACGGGAACTAGTTCCGTAAAAGTGAGGCCGGAGGCCGTGGCAGGGCCAAGATTTTTAACTACGGCGGTCATGGTGACGTTGGAGCCAGCCAGAGTGGTGGGAGCGGAAGAAGTGTTGATCACCTGAAGATCGGCAGTGCCGGCGCCGCCAACGGTGGTGACGACGGTGGCGGAATTGTTGGACAAATTGGGATCGTTGGTTCCGGAAAGAATGTTGGCGACATCAACGATTTGGGTGCCGCTGGCGGTGGCGGCATTCACTTGCACGGTGAGGGTGAAGATGGAGGAGCCGCCGTTGGCAAAATCGGGGTTGGTGCAGGTGATGTTACCGGTAGCCCCGGCGAGAGGAGTGGAACAATTCCAGCCGGCGACCGCGGGCAATGACACAAAGGTGGTGTTGGCGGGGACGGGTTCACTAAAGACGGCGTTGACGGCGTCGAGCGGACCATTGTTGGTGACCGTCTGGGCGTAGACGATGTTGCCACCTGGCAGCACCACCACAGGAGTACCGGAATTGGTAACGGAGAGATCGGCACTGCCGCAGTAGGCGCCGGATTGAGTGCCAGGAGTCTCCGTGATGACGTGCGCGGTGGCGACCAGGCCTGCCGAACCCGCAGTGGCACCGTAGGAATCCTGCACGGTATTGGTGTAGCCGTTGAAACCACCGATGACACTGGAGCTCAGCGGCGCGGCGGTGAGATAAATAACGCCGCCGCCTCCACCGCCACCGGGACCATGACGCTGGCCGGGGAATCCGCCGGGAGTCTGGATGGGCCAAGCCTCGCCCGCACTGCCGCCATTGGCGGAGACGGTAAGACCGCCCAAGCCGCCGCTATTGGCGAAGAAAAGAATGGAGCCGCCGGCGCCCCCGCCACCCGTGCTGTCATTTAAGGTGCTGAGAGTGGATTGGCCATTGGAGGTGATGGTGCCGCTGCCGGTGACGGAGCCGGCGTGCACGATGACGATGCCGCCGCCGGCGCCGCCGCTGCTGTAAATGCCCGTGCCATTGCCACTGGCGGTGCAAGTGCCGGTGCCGCTGTTGTAATTGCAATAGGTGCCGTTATTGGTGGTGCCCGCGCCGCCGCCACCGCCCATCACCAGAGCACTGGTGGATGCAGGGAATGCCGCGCCGCCAAAACCCCCGTCCGTGGTATTGGTGGCCGCCATGCTGTTCCAGCCATAGCCGCCTTGGCCACCGGCGCCGCCATTGGCGCCCGCGCCGCCGCCGGAATTGTAATCGTTGGCTGCCGGATGCCCGTCCGTGCCGCCGCCGCCCGCGTTGCCCGGAGCGCCGCGCGCCGAGCTGCCGTTGGGCAAAGAATCCGTTAGCGTCCCGCCGTACGCGTCGGTGGGGTTGCTGGTGGTAGTGATCGTGGCCGGAGCGACATAGCGGGGAGTGCCGGCGATGCCTTCGCCCTTGGAGCCGTTTGCGCCGGCGGTGGTGGTGTTATTCGCTGGAGCGCCGGTTACGTAATCGGTTGGCGTATCCGTGCCGCCGACGGAGGGGCCGGTGAGCAATTGAGCCCCGCCACCGCGGAAGCCGAGAGAATCCAGGGCAACCGTGCCCCCGAGAGTGAGTTGCGAGGAGACATCAATCGCGAGTACGCCGCCGAGCGAGCCCGTCCACGCGAGAGGTACCAAGCCGGAGCTGAGTGTGGCGGAACTGTATTGCGGGACGCGAATGACTTGATAGGTCTGCTGGGCCACGTAGGTGCTGCCCGTGGACGAAGCGGCGATGTTTGAATAACTGTTCAGCAATCCGCCGGTAGGTCCAGTGCCTGTGAATGTGAGAGTCCCACCGGTGAGGGGGACGGAGCCAGTAGCGGTGACGAATTCGAAGAGGCCGGAACTCCCGAGATTCGAAGAGCCGGAGGCAGGTTCGCCGGGAAGCCCGTCGCCATAGGAGCTGGTGTTATTGCTATTAATCGCCGCACCCTGCATCTGGATGATCAGCAGGAGATCGCCGGCTGCGATCGGCGGGGGCGGAGGGCTAACAGAACCCTTGGCCGGGCCGAGCACAACGGAAGTGGCTGCAGAGGCCAGCGTTCCGAGGGTGGAGGGCGGGTAATAGGTGTTAACGATGCCGGTGAGCGAGCCGCCCGCGCCATCGCGGCCCGGGGTTGCGCAGGCCAGCGGCTGCACGACGGTATAAGCCGTTGCGGAATTGTTGGCGGAGTTGGGATCGCCGGCGAGAGAAACCGTTGCCGTGTTGTTGAGAGTGGTGGCAGTGGTGGGAGCATTCACCGTGATGCCGATCGTTGCGCTGGAACCCGCCGCGGGCGTGGCAGGCATGGCGGATGTAATCGAGCAGGAAACGGTGCCGGAACTGTTGACAGCGGGAGTGGTGCAACTCCAGCCCGATGGAACCGCGATGGAGGCGAAGGTAACACCGGTGGCGCCGGAAGGAAGCACATCCGTAAGCACGTTGGCGCTCGCAGGCGCCGCAGCCTGGCCAAAATTCTGAACCTGGATGGAGTAAGTAAGCTTGGAAGAGACGAAAACCGGAGTGGGAGAAACGGACATGGAGACGCCTAGGTCGGAAGTGTTAGCGGGCTCCACGAGAATCGAGGTGATGCTGGTGTTGTTGGAAGGGACCGTATCCACAAAGGTGGAGTTGGTAACCGTAGCGGAACTCAGGATGGTGGTTCCTGAGGCGGTGCCGGAGACAACTTGAAAGAAAAGAGTGAGGGCCGATGCCGTTGCCCCTCTGGCCAGCGTGGTGTTGTAGGTACAAATGACCGGGCCAGTGCCTCCTGCAGCGGGAGTATTGCAAGTCCAATTGGTGCCGGCATAAGACTCAAAGACAGTGTTCGCCGGGGTCTGCATGTACGCGGTGATTGTTCCGGAAGTGACCGCGGCGCTGGAAGAGTTGTTGGTGACGACTTCGGTGTAGGTGTAGCCGGCGGGAACGGTGCCGGTGCCGTTAGTGGTGGAGGTAGAGGGATTTATGGTCGCGGTGCCGTTGGCGGTGGAAGTTCCGGGGCCTACACTGCCAGTTCCGCGAATGGTTGCGGGTGACCCACCCGGGTTGGCCGCCGTAATCCGGATTTGATTCCCTCCGGAAATGGAGGCGATGGTCGCATTCGTAACGTTGTATCCGGCGGGAGTAAAGCCCGTTGTGGTCACTATGCCGCCAGCCACGGCATTGGAAGGCAGAGGAGTGGGGAAAGTCAACCTTAGCTGGCCGCCAGCATAGGATGCAGCGGTGGCCGTTCCTAACGGCTGGGCGGCGAGTGCGACCTGTATGACACCCGTCGCGGTGTTGACGCTGGTGATGGTCGCATTGGTGACGTTGTAGGTAGCCGGAGTAAAACCCGTGGTTGTCAATTGCGCGCCGACGACAGCGAACGAAGGCAGCGGAGTGGGGAATGTGAACGATGCGATACCGGACGACCAGGCCGCACTGGTGGCTGTCCCCGTCGTCGGGGCAGCCACGGCGACGGTGACCACGCCGGTCGCGTAATTTACGGAGGCAATGGAAGTATTCGTAAGATTGTAGCCGGCGGGGGTAAAACCAGTGGTGGTGAGAAGTGCGCCGGTGAAAACACCCGACGGCAGGGGAGTAGGAAAGGTGAACGAGGCAACTCCGCCTGTCCAAGTCACCGTTGCGGCGGTTCCCAGCGACTGGGTAGTGGCGTTGGTGGCAACCGCGGGGGAGGAAGCGGTTTGCGTCAATTGAAGATCGGCGGTTTGCGCGTGAAGAGCCGGAGCAAGGAACGCCGCTCCCAAGAGAAAGAGGCCGACGATCCCCGCGAAAAACTGGGAACAATGTCGAAGACGAGATATCGCCGCGGCGCGCAGGCGGCGAGAAAACCCGCGCAGCGGATGAACCACGGAATTCCGCCAGTGATTGAGAGGATATTCCTTACCATCCCTGGAAAAAGCGAACGCTCGACCAATGATCCGCGTGGTTTGCGGATCGGATTCCAGCCCGGCATCGCCTCGGGTGGTGATGGAGTCCGCAGCCGCGTGCTTCACGCGATGAACGCGGATGCCGTGGGAAGTTTGTGTGAGAGCAATATCGCCGCGGCGGAGTTCGTCCGCGCGGGCGGGGGCGACGAGCACGTCGTCGCCTTCGAGAAGGTTGGGCTGCATGCTGTTTCCATGAACCCGAAACCGCACTGGATGGCCGCGGCGGAGCAGGGCCTGGGCCAGCTCCACGAAGAGCCGGGAATCCTGGCGCACCTGAACTTCACGCGTGGGCATGGCGTATGGCCTCCACAGCGTCTTCCGTCGGAGCAAATCGGAAGATGGAACATGGGATCGCACAGGTAAGTTCGTCGAGAAAATGCAAGGTGAACTCAATGCCGCGCTTCACGTAGTGCGGAAGGAAAGCGCGGGCAAAAAGCTCGGCGGCGGCCCGGGGCGGCGCCATCGGCAATATCTGGTGAGCGGGCGCCTGCTCCAGAAAGTAGATCGCGGTGAGCGGCGCGCTGTTGGCCGAGGCTACACCGGCGTCTCCGTGCCAAGGCGTGCCGTACATGCGGTACTCTCCACCCAGTTGGCGCAAAATTATGCGGTCGTCGCTCAGCATGCGCACGCCGGGCTGCTGCATCCAGAGCCGCGCGGTGGTGCTTTTGCCCGCGCCAGAGTGGCCTAGAAAAAGGTAGCCGCTGCCATCCTGGTCGGCCAAGCCGAGCGCGTGCAGTTCAACCCCTTCACCCAGCGCCAGGCGATGCATAAGCGACAGTTCGTCAAGGGGATATTCGAGAGGGAAGAGCGAATCCCCCGCCGCAAAGCTTGGGCGGTTCAAGACCACGTGTCCGCGTGAGAAAGAGGAATCGAACCACGCCGCTTTGTACGGCTGGGTTCCAAAAGCCGGACTGGAAAAATAAAATAGTGTGCCGGTGGAAACGCGGTACGCGGTCCACAATCCACCGGAGGCAAAGTCCGGCGAGGATTTCGGGAGTTCTAGAGCGGGCGCCCAGGAAACCTCGAATTCGAGGTCGCACCCGCGGCCTTGATCCAACACCTGCACAAACGGGCGATGCTCCGGATCCAGGACCACCGGCATCCCCGGCTCGCACCAAACGCCCAACGAATAGCCGCCAATCTGCAAAGCGAGGCGCGTAGCCTCGGTGGCATTTGGCGGGAGAGCCGATTTATCTTCCGGCAGTTCGATCTTGGCAAATTGTTTCATCACGATCCAAATGTCTTGCAAAAGAATGTCAGGCAAGAGGCAGAACCAGGCCCCGCGGAGCCGGACACTTTGCAATGCCCGAGCACCGCTTCTTCCGGACGCAGGCTGACGCGAACGACCTCGGGCGGCTGGTAGGCGGCGCGCTCTTTGCTTTCGATTTTTGGCTTCTCTTTCATCACTTTCTTTCTGGGCTCAAAAAATCACCTTAGGGTGGTTCCACACGAGGAACACCCTCCGCCGCCGCATCCAGTGCCCGATCCGAGGACGGGAAGCAGCGAACTGGAGCTGCTGATAGGCGCTATTTTTTTGAAATCTGCCGCGTCTTTCTTCAAGCGTTGGGCGGACTGCACCAGCTCCGTGTGGTGGATGCCGCCCGCGCAGCAGGGGCAATCACCGTGCTTGGGGACTTGCAGGCCGATGCTGAACGCGCGGAGATGCGCGACCTGGCAGAGAAAATCCACGGGCGATTCGGCATCGCCATTTTCAAGTTCGCCATTCGCCGCGCACATGCTGCAAAGCGAGCGGATCTCACACTTGGTGCAAATGGTTTCACGGGTCGCGGGAATGTCCCGGATTTCCTGCAGCCGGCCTTCCCAGCCCTCGCGGAAGCTCCCACTGCGAATGTCATAGCCATCCTGGTGAGAGAGCACGCAAATGGTCATGCGGCCGGTGGGATCGATCGCGCAGCCGTTGTGGCCGCCGCCGCAAGTGTACCGGTTATTGGGCATCGGGCGATGCGCAACGGCGCGTTCCTGCTCGAACAGCTTGCCGTATTCAGACATGCGCACGGGATCCTGGAATTCCAACGCCACGGCCTGCTCCGGAGTGAGCCGGACATTCAAGGGGCTTTGCGAGCAGTCGGTCCGCGGATTCACCAGTGGGTCAAATTTGAATTCGACTCCCAAATCCTCTTCCGCGAAGCGCTTCATTTCATAGACTTCGTGATAGTTAACGGTGGTGGGCACGGTTTTCAGCTTGAGCGGCAGGCCGCGTTCCATAAGCAGCTTGATGCCGTTCATGCAGCGGTCGAAAGAGCCGGGAATCTGGGTGAGCGTTTCGTAGGTTTCCCGAGTCGCGCCGTACAGGGTTATCTCCACCGCAAAGGGCCGGTATTCCGCCAGGTGATCCGCGATGCGTGGGGTGATCATCGTCCCATTCGTGAACAGCGTGATGATGAAACCCTTCTTCTTCGCTTCGGTGTAAATATCCAGGAAATCCTTGCGCGCGAAAATCTCGCCGCCGGTAAACAGAATCCACAGGCACCCCGCTTCGATAAGCTCATCGAACAAGCGCGTGTATTCCGCCAGGCTCAATTCCTGAAGCCGCGCCTGGGTATCGCTCATCGGCAGGTTGTTGTAACAGTGCTGGCACTCCAACGGGCAACGATGGGTAACTTCGATCGAGACCTCGGTCGGCGCGCGGCGGCCTTGTTGCCGCGCGTGGACCTGATTTGAAAACTCTCCGTATGTGGCCGTTTTCAGCAATCCGAACTCTCCGTTCAAGAGCTGCCGCTTATCCCTGGGTAACGATTCTTGGGGCCGATGCGCACCGAATGACTGTTCCCAGGCGTCAGGCGACCGATTCGACCAGTTTTTCTTCCACCATCGAGTCCAGGAATGCCTGGATGTCTTTGCTGGCCTGTGCCGCACTCACCTCAAATTCGTCGCAGACCCGCTGGACCATCTCCGGAACGCTGTGATCGTCAGCCATGAAATTCCACAACACCGACCCGACGGGGTTGAGGGTGTACAACGAATTCATGTTCGCGACGCCGCGGCGAACCGGCACGATGATGAGTTCTCCCTCAATTTGCCGAGCAACGACATCGCGATTGCGCACGAATCGTCCATCATTTCCATTACGTCGCATAAATGAGACATTCCTCCAAGTACACAGGTGTCCTAAAACGAGACTGCCCTGTAAAAAGTGTCCGGTACTGGGACACCGCTGTCATGAACCGAAACGACTGATGTACCCAAACGGTATCTGTTGTTAGTTTGGACATCGGTCTAGCGAACTAGTTCTAAAGGTGGATGTTGTTAGTTCAGGGAGACTGAACTCCGAAGTTACCCTCCCGGCCGTTCCTTTGAGTTTAGCTGCCGAGCCGGGTCGCCTCGGTATATACTGACGCCGATGGACGCACACAGCTCCGCTCAAGCTGTTGATATGGGTGTGTTTGGGGTCTGACCGCACAATGGACGATTCGAAGCCCAAAAAAGGTGGTGGCCAGGACCAGGGCGGAGGACTTCGCGCACCGGCCAAAGGCGAAAGCTCGTCCAGCGAAGTGCCTTTGGACAACAGCGGCGCTACTTTTATAGAACCCCCACCCGCGCCTCCACGCCGACCCCCGGTGGACCCCGGCGCAACCGTGATTCACCCGAACGCCTCGTTGGAAGGCGGCACCTCGATCAGGACTCCCAGTGGTCCCCGTTCTTATGTGACTTCCTATACGAATGTTGTCCTGCAGGAGGGCGACCTCCTGGGCGGCCGCTACGAAATTCTTTCCCTGCTCGGGGAAGGCGGCATGGGCGCGGTCTACAAAGCGGCCGACCGCGAAGTGGAGCGGGTAGTGGCCTTGAAGTTGATCCGCCCGGAACTTGCCAGCAATCCCGCCATTCTTGCCCGGTTCAAGCAGGAACTCCTTACCGCCCACCAGGTGACGCACAAGAACGTCATCCGCATTTACGATCTGGCCGAAGCCGATGGCGTGAAATTCATCACCATGGAGTTTGTAGAAGGCAGCGACCTCCGCCAGCTTCTGAAGGAGCATGGAAAATTTTCGCCGGACGAAGCCGTGGACATGATCCGGCATGTGTGCATGGCGCTGGATGCCGCGCACAGCGTTGGCATCATTCACCGGGACTTGAAGCCGCAAAACATCATGCGCGATAAGTCCGGGCGCATCCTGGTGATGGATTTTGGCCTGGCGCGTTCCGTGCAGTCCGAGGGCATGACCCAGACTGGCGCGCTGATGGGCACCATCGAATACATGTCGCCCGAGCAGGCCATGGGAAAGACGCTGGACCAGCGCTCCGATCTTTTCGCGGTGGGCCTGATTTTCTACGAATTGTTGAGCGGGAAGATGCCCTTCCGGGCGGAAACCGCCATGGCCAGCCTGTTGATGCGCAACCAGGAACGCGCTGTGCCGCTCTCCGAAATTGACGCTACCGTGCCCGCTGGGCTGAGCGATATCGTCAGCCGTTGCCTGGAGCGCGATCTCGAACGCCGTTATCCCAACGCCGCGGAGATTATCGCGGATCTGGACGCCTGGCAGGGCAAACGCCCGGTGATGGCGTCCATCATCATGCAGGCGCCGAAGCAGCCGGGCAAAATTCCCTGGAAGTGGGTGGCACCGGGCGGCGCACTGCTGCTTGCCGCAGTGCTATTCCTGGCGATTCCCGGAACCCGAAGGCTGATCTTCCCGTCGCCGGGAGCCGCCGGCGGACAAGTGAGCGGAATCCTTCCCGCGGCGGCCCAAGCCAAGTACGTGGCCGTGATGCCGTTCCGCGTGGTCGGGGATGCGGCCACGGTTTCCAGCATCGGATACATCGCGGACGGTTTGGAAGAAGCACTATCAGCGAAGCTCTTTCAGTTGAAGGAACTCCACGTGACTTCGCTGGACGCGGCCAGAAAGATCGATCCGAACATGCCGGTGGCCCAAATGGCGAAGAAATTGGGCGCGAACATGATTGTGCAGGGGACCGTGCAAGGCACCGGGGACAATCTGCGAATCACGGTGAAGCTGGAAAACGTGTCGGAAAACAAGACATTGCTGAATGAGGAGTTTCCCGGGGTTTCCGGGGACTTGCTGGTACTGGAAGATCGGATCTATGGGAAGCTGGCCACGGCCATGCAAGCTAATGCCGCCGATGCGGAGGTGGCGAATGCTGCCGCCCATCCCACCGATAACGCGGATGCGTATGATCTTTACCTGCGTGGGAAAAATGCCATGCGGGGCCAGTTTGATCCGAAAAACTTTCAGCAGGCCATTGATTACTTTAACCAGTCCCTGAAGAAAGATCCGAACTTTGCACTGGCATACACGGGGTTGGCCGACGCCAGCCTGAGGATGTACTCCGTGAGGAAGGACGCCGCGTGGTCGGATAAGGCCCTTACCGCCGCGCGCCGAGCGGCAGAGCTGAATGACAAGCTGCCCGAGGCGCACATGACGCTGGGAACCGTATACCGATCCACGGGCCAAAATACGCAGGCGATTGCTGAGCTCAAGCGCGGGCTGGAACTTGCCCCGAAATCGGATGAGGCCTACCGAAGGCTTGGCAATGCCTACGCGGCCGTGGGCCAGAAAGACCTGGCCATCGAGGCGTTGGAAAAAGCGGTCGAGATCAACCCCTACTACTGGATGAACGCGAATTCGCTGGGGCAAGCGTACAATTCGTTTGGGGACTTTGGACGCGCGCTGAAAGCCTTTCAGCAGGTGGTGCAACTGGAACCCGAAAACTCCAACGGATATAACAATCTCGGGACGGTGTATGTCAGCCTGGGGAAATATGAGGAGAGTATCGCTGCATTCAAGAAATCACTGGAATTGCGGCCCGATGCGCAGACCTATTCGAATCTGGCTACTTCGCTTTTTTCGCTGAAACGATATTCCGAAGCCGTGCCCATGTTTGAAAAAGCGGTAGAGATGAACCCGTCCGACCAGTTGCTGACGGGGAATTTGGCCGATGGCTATCGCTGGGCCGGCCAACAGGATAAGGCCAACCTCGCCTACAAAAAAGCGATCGCATTGTGCACCAAAGAACTGCAGGTGAATCCTCGGAGCTCCGGCATCCTGGGGCAGATGGCGCTGTACTACGCGAAGTCCGGGGATCTTGGCAAAGCGCGGGGGTTGCTCCAGCGCGCCAAAGCCATTTCGCCGGGAGCGTTAGATCTCTTCCTTACGGGTGCGACCTTGGAGACGATTGCCAATCGACCGGCGGAAGCGGTGGCGGAGCTGCGAAAGGCGATGCAGAAGGGGCAATCGGCTGCCGATGTGGAAGCGGATCCGGAGTTTACTCCACTGCGAGCGCGGCCCGATTATCAAGCGCTGATCAAAGAATACGCTGCTAAGAAATAGGATCGCTGGCCGAACACGGCAAGCGTCGCTCTCTCGCCGGTAGCCGGAGATTCCGGAGAGCTGTAAGACTTTCGACTAGGTGCATCAAGGGCCGGTGGGGCGGGCAGAGCCGCTGAGGGATCCGCGTGCGGGATGTCCTTCATGTGGAGTGCCGGCGGAACAAGAACGGACCTCGGCACTGCTCAGATATGTGCTGCGTTATCAGCGGATCATTCATATCTTCGCTAGAAACTGCCGGTGGGGGGAGCATAGGCTAGGAGGGCCATGACTCGCCGAGCGGACACACACCCACCCGGCGAAGAGATGAAAACGACTTAAGAATTCTTAGACAGCACCATTGGAAAGGCGCTTGAAGCTCAAGAGTCCCGCTGTGAGACCGAAGAGCAGGAGCAAACCTGAAGAAGGCTCCGGGACAGCCAAGAAACCGGTCACGGTAGTCTGGCCAGGGATAATGTTATCGCTGCCATCCGGGTTGGCTATCAACGAGATGTTAAACGCTGACTGGCAGGTATCATCTTTTCCATCGCCATCGTTTACCTTGGTCGCGACACCCGTCTCGTTGTTGATGGACCAATCATTCTTATCCGTAGTACAGATAGAGGCGCCCGTCAGCGAATAAAGCGCGGTGCCACCGGCGCCGACATTTCCATCATTCAGGGAAGTGCAAGTGAAGAGACCGCCTGTCTCACATCCCTCGAAAATCAAGCCCGTGGGGACGGTGAAGGAAAGGCTGAACGTGCTAAGCGCCTTGCCCGATTCATTGATGATGCTATCGGTGGCAATGTCCTGCGTTACGCCATTGATGGTGACCGCTTGAAAGGTCAGCGAAAGGCTAAGCGTCTGAGTGGGCGACGTCAAAACACTGGCATCGCACACTGCCTGGCCTGTGCCGCCGCAGCCCTGAGTGATTAGTTTCGGATCGGTTGGAGCGGTGTCCGCAAGCGCGAACGAAGCGACCATCCCAGAGAATGCGATCAGCATTAAGAAGCGAGCGATTTTCACGAGCAACCCCCGTTATCAACCATCAACCACAGAAGAATCAGATTTAAGAATGCAATTCAGCGACCAAATGTCCCAGTCCATCCGAGCTACAAAGCCCATGCATCTCTTGAACTTGCGCAAGTGAAAAAAAAAACCAAAATTCAAGCTATGCAATCTTTTTCTTAAATGGCCGACTTCGCTGCTCGAATTGTGCAAGCCCAAATTTAAGCTTCGTTGTCGGCTGCACCGGCAGATGACACAAAACCGAGCGCCATTGTCCTCCGCTGGCCAAACCATGTCAATCGCAAATTGACACACGAGAAAGAATTCTGTGCACGGAATGGCGCTTCAAGGTCCAGGACTATTAGAACTAGCTCCTGCGCTTCTCTACGCGCTCCGTGCCTTCGCTTGGGGGGCACACTGCACCACTTGCCCACCTTCCAAAAGACCGCCACATTTGTATCCCCCGATGCATGGAACGCTCCAAGCATCTCCTTTTGCGAGAAGGCAGAAGTGGAAGGAACGCCGGAAGCAGAGCTAAGCGACCGGGTCACAACCCAGGAACCGGATGACCGACTTGAGAGCTGGATGAACTTGGTGGGCCCGCCAGGATTTGAACCTGGGACCAACGGATTATGAGTCCGCTGCTCTAACCGCTGAGCTACGAGCCCTTGGACTTTCCCCATTCTAGTGCACAAATGCGATCTTGGCAGCCTGCTTTTCGTTGCCGTCGTAAATAGCCGGCAACCGCCGCCGGAGCCCGAGTCTCGCACGGTGGCCAAGTTGGCGCCATACCCGGTTGTGGCCAGCAAGTGTTTCTCGATAACATGAAGGTGCTGCTGCGACTGCGCTCTGGTCCGAGGTCGGTCCAGGACGAAAACATTGGCCTGCTGCATTCGGCCAAGGCTCCCTGCCGCACGCACTGGAAGGGGCTTTCGATGTCTCAGGATGCCCGAGGTAGGCTCACGACTCCGCTGATTCGCGGCCCGAACGGTCACCGCTCCGCGAGTTGGGAGGAAGCGCTCGACTTGATAGCCGGCTCGCTGCGCCGGCAGATCGAAAAGCATGGCCCGCGGACCTTCGGCATGTTCAGTTGCTCGAAGACCACCAACGAACTGAACTACATCGCTCAAAAATTCGTCCGCTCGGTCATCGGTTGCAACAATATTGACAGTTGCAACCGTACTTGACACGCGCCGAGCGTCGCCGGTCTGGCGACGGTCTTCGGGGCGGGCGGGGCGACAAGTTCTTACCGGGAAATGGCCGAGACCGATTTCATTTTTCTTTGGGGCTCCAATGCCCGCGAAACACATCCCATTCTCTTCCACCATCTTCTGAAGGCGGTGCGCCGCGGCGCGAAGCTTGTGGTGGTGGATCCCCGCCGCACCGCGTCAGCGCAATGGGCGCACACTTGGCTCGGCCTGGATGTGGGCTCGGACATCGCCCTGGCCAACGCCATGGCGCGGGAGATCATCCATTCCGGCCTCGCCAACGAAGCATTTATCCGCCACGCTACGAGCGGCTTTGACGCGTATCGCGGCAGCGTCGAAAAATACACCCTGGAACGCGGCGAGATGGAAACGGGCATCCCCGCGCGCTTGATCCGGGAAACCGCGCATGCCTATGCGAGTGCAGATCGCGCGCAAATGTGCTGGACCCTGGGCATCACCGAGCATCACAACGCGGTTGATAACGTCCTGGCGCTCATCAACCTCGCTCTGCTCACTGGTCATGTCGGGTGCTACGGCAGCGGGATAAATCCTCTGCGCGGGCAGAATAATGTGCAGGGTGGCGGCGACATGGGCGCGATCCCGGATCACCTCCCGGGTTTTCAGCACGTCGAAAATGCGGAGCTTCGCGGCAAATTTGAGCAGGCCTGGGGCACGAAGCTGGATCCCCGGGCAGGCATGCATGTAACCAGAATGATTGAGGCGATGGAACATGGCGAGCTGACCGCGCTGTATGTTCTGGGCGAAAATCCAATCGCCTCGGAAGCGGACGGGCGTCGCGCGCGCAAGCTGCTCGGCAAGCTGGAATTTCTGGCCGTGCAGGACCTTTTCTATACCGATACGGCGAAGATTGCCGACGTGGTGCTCCCCGGCGCCGCGGGTTGGTGCGAGAGCGAAGGCACGGTGACCAGCAGCGAGCGGCGCGTCCAGCGAGTGCGCGCCGCGGTTCCTCCGCCGGATGGGGTGAAGGACGACACCATCATCCTGTTTGAACTGGCGCGCCGCCTTGGTCACGATTGGGGCCAGCCGAACGCCGAAACCATCTGGAACGAATTGCGCCGCTTGAGTCCGATGCATGCCGGCATGAGTTACGTGCGGTTGGAGGAACTCGGCGGCATCCAGTGGCCGTGCTACACCGAATCGCATCCCGGCGAGCAGTATCTCCATAGCCGGCTGTGGAAGGAGCCGCTGCTTGGCCCCCGGGCGCCGTTTTCCTGCGTCGAGTTTGAGCCGCCGGTGGACACGCTTACGCCTGAATTTCCGATTCGTCTCACCACCGGGCGGCGGCTGGATTCCTTCAATACCGGCGTACAAACTGAAAAGTATTCATCGCCGCTGCGGCGGCCCGAAACTCTCGATCTTTCACCGGAGGACGGTGCTCGGCTGGCTTTGCAGGAAGGCGAGCGTGTCCGCATTCGTTCCCGCCGCGGCGCCGTGGAAGCCCCGGTGCATTTCGATGAAACCCTGCGCCCGGGACTTGCCTTCATGACCCTGCACTTTCCCGATCAAGTGCGCACCAACGATCTGACCATAGATGCGCCCGACCCGAAATCGGGAACTTCGGAATTTAAAGCAGCCGCGATTGCGATTGAGAAGCTTCAGGAGAAGTGAGTGGAACTTCATCTCACCAGCGACGCACCGACATCCGAGGAAAGATCCGCGGTGGACGCAGTTCTGGGCGCATCGGGAACGCAATGGACCGGAGCGCCGCGCGACGCGCAGCGGGATGGCAGCAGCGCCGAGGCCCAGGATAATCGGCGGCACCTGCTGCTGCCGGTTCTGCATTCGTTGCAAGCATGCATCGGGTGGCTAAGTCCTGGCGCGCTGAACTACACGGCGGTGCACCTGGATGTGCCGCCCGCGGAACTCCATGGGGTCGCTTCTTTTTATGACTTATTCCGGCTGGAACCGAGTCCGCCGATAGCCTTGCATGTTTGCGACGACATTGCCTGCAAAACAAAACACGCCGAATCGCTCTGCAAGCAGTTGGAAGAATCACTGGGGAAGGAGGGCGCCCCCTGCCTGGGCGGCAAGGCCGCATGGTTCCGCAGTCCGTGCCTGGGACTTTGCGATCAAGGGCCAGCGGCGTTGTTGAGGTCGGCGGGAAAATCAGCGAAGGAATGGATGATCGGGCGAGCCTCGGCGGCATCTTGCCGAGCCAACCTGCAAGACTGCGCCGAGGGCGGGGAGGGACTGAAGGAATCGCGGCCATTGTTGCGGGAATTTCTTCCACAATTCGGGGAGCCGCAACTCCGGCTGCTGCGCCGTGTGGGCCAGGTGGACCCGGCGAGTCTCGACGAATATCGGCAGGCAGAAGGCTATGCGGCCCTGCGGCGCGCGATGGAGATAGGGCCGCAGGCGGTGGTGCAGGAAGTGATCGAGTCGCGATTGCTGGGGCGCGGCGGAGCGGCGTTCCCTACCGGAAAAAAATGGGAGGCCGTGCTTCGCCAGCGGAAGCCGGACTCGATTCACTACGTGATCTGCAATGCGGACGAGTCCGAGCCCGGCACTTTCAAGGATCACGTGCTGATGAGGGGTGATCCGTTCGCGTTGCTGGAGGGGTTAACGATCGCGGGAATCGCGGTGGGAGCAAAAAAGGGCTACATCTATATCCGGGGCGAATATCCGGAAGCGTTTCGCAGTGTAACGCAGGCCATCCGCACCGCGCGCGAAAAACGCTTTCTGGGTGAACGTATTTTGGGGAGCTCTCTTACCTTCGATATTGAGGTTCGCCGCGGCGCGGGCGCTTACATTTGTGGCGAAGAGACTGCGCTGTTCCAATCGATAGAAGGCTACCGCGGAGAGCCGCGCAACAAACCTCCCTTCCCCACGCAATCCGGGCTGTTCCGGCAGCCGACGGTGGTGAACAACGTGGAGACGCTCATCAATATTCCGGAGATTATTTTGAAAGGCGGCGCGGCATACGCGCGAATCGGCACGCCGCAATCCACCGGCTATCGCCTGTTCTGCCTTTCGGGGCATGTGGCGCATCCCGGACTCTACGAAATTCCATTCGGCCTGACCTTGCGAGAGCTGATCGAGCTGGCCGGCGGCGTGGGCGGCAGCGGCAAGCTGCAGGCCGTGCTCCTGGGCGGCGCAGCGGGAACATTTGTCTCGCCGCAAGAGCTGGATGTGGCGCTTACTTTTGAGGGGGCCGGGGCCGCCGGCGCCAGCCTGGGCTCCGGCGTAGTGATGCTGTTTGACGATTCCGTGGACCTGAAAGAGATCCTGGCGCGCATTGCCAGATTTTTTCATCATGAATCCTGCGGGCAGTGCGTCCCCTGCCGGGTAGGCACCATCCGGCAGGAAGAGATCTTGCGCCGACTGACGGCCGGAACGCGAAACGCCTCGATTCAGGACGAAATTGCCTTGCTAAAAGAGGTGGCGCAGGCGATGCGCGATGCGTCCATCTGCGGCTTGGGTCAAACGGCGCCTGGCGCGCTGCTCTCGGCCATCGAGCGATGGAGTCTTTTTACATGAGCGATCCGATGCTGGCGCCTTCTCCGCTGATTCCCGTGCCACAGGGCCCATTGCCGGATGCGCCCCCAGCCGAGCCGGTGCGCCTGGTGGAAATCAGCGTCGATGGCCGCAAGCTGCTGGTGAGCGAAGGCGCCACGATTCTGGAGGCGGCTCGCCACCTGGGAATCGAAACACCCACGCTTTGTTTTTTGGAGAATCTGACTCCGGTGAATGTGTGCCGGCTCTGCGTTGTGGAACTTGAGGGTTCCCGCGTCCTGGCGCCCGCCTGCTCGCGCAAGGTGGAAGCGGGCATGGTGATTCGCACGGATTCCGAACGGGTACGGCTAAGCCGCAAATTGGTGCTGGAATTTCTCGCTTCGTCGGTCGATCTCTCCACCTGGCCGGCGTTTGCGGCTTATTGTCAACGATACGGCGCCGATCCTTCACGATTCGGAAAGAGCGCGGCCGACCACGGGCAGCCCGTCAAAATCGACAACCAACTCTACGTCCGGGACTACGCAAAATGCGTGCTGTGCTACAAATGCGTGCAGGCCTGCGGCGTGGAAGCGCAGTACACCTTTGCGATCGCGGTTGCCGGCCGCGGCGCGGGCGCGCACATTTCCACGGAATTCGGGATTCCCCTGCCGGAATCCGCCTGCGTTTACTGCGGGAATTGCATCGGGGTGTGCCCCACCGGCGCGCTGATGTTCAAATCGGAATTTGACATGCGTCGCGCGGGCGCCTGGGATGAATCGCGGCAAACCAGGACGGATACGATTTGCCCTTATTGCGGGGTCGGATGCGATCTCACCGTTCATGCCCAGGACGGGAAAATTGTGAAGGTGACTTCTCCGCTGGATCATTCCGTCACCAATGGGCACCTGTGCATCAAGGGGCGCTTCGGCTGGCAGTTTGTGCAGATTGAACCGGCTTTGTAGCTCCGGCCTTCGAGGCCTGAGGGTTTTCGTTGCAATGGCACGATCTTGCTGGCCCCGGGGAAAGCCTCACCCCTCGAAGAGGTGAGCCGCAGCTCGCTTGATTTCCTGGAGAATGTTTCCGCCGTCAACCACCAGGATTTGCCCGGTTATATAGGATGCTTCTTTCGAAGCTAGAAATGCGACCGCCGCGGCAACTTCTTCGGGGCGGCCCGCGCGGCCCAGCGGCGTATATTTCGCGGCCAGCAATTCTTCCGGAAGCGACGAGCCGGTCTGAATCCAGCCCGGAGCCACGCCATTGATGGTGATTCCGTCGAGCCCGTGTTCGATAGCCACGGCGCGCATAAGGCCATCCATCGCGCCCTTGGCCGCCCCATAGGCGCCGGAGCCCACGTTGCTGACCAGCGGACCCGTCACAGAGGTCACGTTTACGATGCGGCCGTATTTGTGTTTTTTCATGGCCGGCAGCACGGCGCGGGTCATCAGAAACGCGGTATTCAGAGTCATCGCGAGCTGATGCTGCCATTCGGCGTAGTTGAGGGTTTCGACCGTGGCGTTTCCGGGTTGCTTGCCGTTTTGCGCCATGCCGGCATTGTTCACCAGGATGTCCAGCCGGCCGGTGCGCTGCATTATTTCTTCAACCACTTTTTGCACGTTCGCCTCTTCCGTCAAATCGGCAATGAACGGGAGAACCCGTTCACCGGAAGGATCGAGGCGTTTCGCGCAATCGAGGATTCGTTCCGAGGTCGCGCCGATGGCCACGAACGCGCCAGCCCGGAAAAGAAGGTTGGCGATGGCGAAGCCGATGCCGGTCGCACTGCCGGCACCAGTGACAATCGCCGTTTGGCCCTGCAAAGGGAGATTCATTTTCGCGCGGGATTAGCCCTTGATCCCGCCAATGCACAAATATTTGATCTCGAGAAATTCCTCGATGCCGTATTTCGAACCTTCGCGGCCGAGGCCCGATTCTTTCACGCCGCCAAAGGGAGCAACTTCGGTGGAAATGATTCCTGTGTTGATGCCGACGATTCCGTACTCGAGCGCCTCGGCGACACGCCACACGCGCGCGAGGTCGCGGCCGTAGAAATACGCGGCCAAGCCGAATTCAGTATCGTTGGCGAGGGCCATGGCTTCCGCTTCCGTTTTGAAGCGGAACAACGGCGCGACCGGGCCAAAGGTCTCTTCGCGAGCGACCGCCATTTGCGGGGTGGCATTCACCAGGATGGTCGGCTCAAAAAAACGTCCGCCAAGCGCGTGGCGATGGCCGCCGGCAACGACTTTCGCTCCCTTCGAGACCGCATCCTTGATGTGACTTTCCACTTTTTCAACGGCGGCGTTATCGATGAGCGGCCCTTGCGATGCTCCCGGTTCCAACCCTGGCGCGGGCTTCAACTGATTGACAGCTTTCACCAGTTTTTCCGCGAACGGGTCGTAGACGGAGTCCTGCACCAGGACGCGATTCGTGCACACGCAGGTTTGCCCGGTGTTGCGGTATTTGGAGGCGATCGCGCCTTCGACCGCGGCGTCGAGATCCGCATCGTCAAAAACAATGAACGGTGCGTTTCCGCCAAGTTCCAGCGAAAGCTTTTTGATGGTCCCGGCGCACTGAGCCATCAGAATCTTTCCCACTTCGGTGGAACCCGTGAACGAGAGCTTGCGCAC
Source organism: uncultured Acidobacteriota bacterium (assembly GCA_963781995.1). GTDB lineage: Bacteria > Acidobacteriota > Terriglobia > Acidiferrales > UBA7541 > Acidiferrum. Next base: position 2,043,022 of record CAWAHR010000002.1, read on the forward strand.
AACGGGATTCGAGGTAAGTTCCGCGCCGATCTCTTTCGCGGAGCCGGTGATGACGTTCAGCACGCCCTTGGGAACTCCGGCGCGTTCGGCGAGTTCCGCAAGCGCCAACGCCGAGAAAGGCGTTTGCGTGGCGGGCTTGATGACCACGGTACATCCGGATGCGAGCGCCGGTCCGGCCTTGCGGGTGATCATCGCCAGCGGAAAATTCCACGGGGTGATGCAGGCTACAACGCCGATGGGCTGCTTGAGAACGACGATGCGTTTGTCGGACTGGTGACCCGGAATCGTATCGCCGTAGACGCGCTTGGCTTCTTCCCCGAACCATTCGAGAAACGCGGCCGCATACGCCACTTCCCCACGTGATTCGGCCAGCGGCTTGCCCTGCTCGAGAGTCATCAGGCGCGCCAGATCCTCCTGATTTTCCATCATCAGATCGAACCATTTGCGGAGAACACCGGCGCGTTCCTTGGCGGTCTTCGCGCTCCACGATTTAAAGGCGCGATTCGCCGCTTCAATGGCGTTGCGGGTTTCCGCGCCGCTCAACTTGGGGACTTTGCCGATAATTTCGCCGGTGGCGGGATTGTCGACACCGACTGTGGCGCCGCCGGCCGCCTGCACCCACTGCCCGTCGACGTAACACGCTTCGCGGAACAGCCGCATATCCTTCAGATCAACGGCGCCAAGCGCCGAGTTCATCGCCGTGCTGGACATAAGACACCTCGTTCGAAGAATAAGTGAGCGGAAAGCATCGGCCGATGTTGCGCCGGTTCACATCGCCCGGAGAAAGTATCAAGCGTGAGTAAGAACGGCCTGCTTCTGTTCCGCCACGTGAGCGAGGCCCGCTTCAAGAACGTCCAGGCCTTCGTCGAACTGCTCGTCGGTTACCACCAGCGGGACCAGAATGCGCATCACGTTCCCGTAGGTTCCCGCGGTGATGGTGATCAAACCGTGTTCGTAGGCGTGCCGCGAAAGCTCCTTGGTTTGCGGGCCGGCAGGTTCCCGCGTTTCGCGATTGTTGACGAGTTCGATCGCGCACATGCCGCCGAGGCCGCGCACGTGGCCGACCAGCGGCCATTTCTGCTGCCAACTTTTAGCGCGTTCCTCGAAGCGTTTGCCGATGGCCGTGGACCGCGCGAGCAGGCCGTCCTTCTCGATGGTTTCGAGCGCGGCCAGCCCGGCAACGCACGACGCGGGATTTCCGGCAAAGGTGCTGCCGAGCCCGCCGGGAATCGGCGCATCCATAATTTCCGCGCGGCCGGTAACCGCGGCAATGGGCAAGCCGCCGCCCAGCGATTTTGCGGTGACCAGCAAGTCCGGCTCGACGCCGTAATGCTCGATCGCAAACATCTTTCCGGTGCGCCCGATACCGCTCTGCACTTCGTCGGCAATGAACACGATGCCGTATTTGTTGCAGATTTCGCGGATCACCGGGAAGAATTCCTTCGGCGGAACGACGAAGCCGCCTTCGCCCAACACCGGCTCCGCAATGATTGCGGCCACCTGATCCGCGGCGACCACGCGCTTGAAGGTGTCTTCCAGGTGATACGCGCAGGACATTTTGCACGAGGGATAGGTCAAACCGTAGGAGCAGTGATAGCAGTTGGCGTAGGGAATGCGATAAATCTCCGGAGCAAACGGACCGAAGCCAATCTTGTAGGGATTGGTTTTGCTGGTCAGCGACATGGCGAGCAGCGTGCGGCCGTGAAACGCATCCTCGAAGCAGATTACCGCGGGGCGCTTGGTGTGCGCGCGGGCAATCTTCACGGCGTTTTCCACCGCTTCCGCGCCGGTGTTGACGAAAAAGGTTTTCTTCGCGCCGCTCATCGGCGCCAGCGCGTTCAATTTTTCGGAGAGCGCGATGTACGACTCATACGGGGTGACGCCGAAACAAGTGTGCAGGAATTTTTCGAGCTGCCCGCGGATGGCGGCTTCCACGCGCGGGGCGCGGTGCCCGACGTTCAGGCAGCCGATGCCGCCGGCGAAATCCAGATAGCGGTTGCCGTCGACGTCCTCGATGCAAGCGCCTTCGGCCTTGGCAATGAAAATCGGCGTGACCAGCTGCGGGCCGCGCGGGATGGCGGCTTCGCGGCGGGCCAGCAGCGCCTTCGACTTCGGTCCGGGAACTTCGGTGCGCATTTGAATGCTCTTCATGGTTCTCACTTCCCCCTTTTGAATTCAGACAAACTTTGCAGCTCAGTACCAACCGATCGGAGCTTCGTCGAGATTGATGTACACCTGTTTCGTTTCGAGATATTCCTCGAGGCCCCAGGGACCGAGCTCGCGTCCGAAGCCGGACTGCTTGTAGCCGCCCCAGGGCGCCTCGACGTAAGTGGGCTGCATGTGATTGACCCAGACCACGCCTGCGCGAATCGATTTGACGATGCGAAACGCTTTGTAGATGTCGCGCGTCCAGACGGCGCTCGCGAGACCGTAAGGGGAATCGTTGGCGATCCGGATGGCGTCGGCCTCGTTTTCAAAAGGGATCACGGACGCGACGGGACCGAAGATTTCCTCGCGGGCAATGCGCGCAGAGTTGTCCACGTCATAAAAGATGGTGGGCTCGACGTAATAGCCCTTACCGAAGGCCTTCGGGCGGCCGCCGCCAATGGCGGTCTTCGCTTCTTTCTTGCCGATTTCCAGGTACGAGGTCACGCGATCGTACTGTTCCTGGCTGACCAGCGGGCCCATCTTGGTGTCGCGGTCGAGCGGCGGACCCAGCTTGATGCGCTTGGCCTTTTCCGTCATGGCCTCGACGAACTTGGAGTATATTTTTTTCTCCACCAGGACACGGCTGCCGGCGGAGCAGACTTCGCCTTGATTGATGAACACGCCGAACAGCGCGCCATCCACGGCGGCTTCCCAATCGGCGTCCGCGAAAAACACATTGGGGGATTTTCCGCCAAGCTCCAGCGTCACGCGCTTCAACGTGTCGGCGGCGCTTTTCACGATGATCTTGCCGACGGCAGCGCTGCCGGTAAAGGCGATCTTGTCCACGTCCGGGTGCGCAACAATGGCGGCTCCGGCGATTTCGCCGATGCCGTTCACCACGTTGACCACACCCGGCGGCAGCCCCGCCTCTTCGAACCAACTGGCAAATTCCATCATTGTCAGCGGGGTCTGCTCGGCCGGTTTTAGCACGCAGGTGCATCCCGCGGCCAGCGCCGGACCCAGTTTCCATGCCGCCATCACCAGCGGATAGTTCCAGGGGATAATCTGCCCGGCGACGCCAGCCGGTTCGCGCATGGTGAAGCAGACGGCGTTCGCGGGAACAGGAAGGACGTTGCCCATCACTTTGTTGGCGAGGCCGCCGTAATATTCAAAGCAGGTCGCGGCGTCGGCGATGTCGTATTCCGCTTCGACAATGGGCTTGCCGTTGTTGCGGGATTCCAATTCCGCAAGCATGGGAAGATTCTGGCGAATCTTTTCGGCCAGCTTGGACAGGATGCGTCCACGATCCGCGGCGGACATGGCGTGCCATGGCCCGGAGTTGAAAGCAGCCCGCGCGGCTTTCACTGCGTTGTCGACGTCGGTCGCACCGGCCGCTGCGACGTGGGCAATCACTTCCTCCGTGGAAGGGTCGTACACGGGAAATGTTTCATTTCCAGACGCGGGGACCCATTGTCCGTTGACGTAGTTCTGATAAGTTTTCACCGCAGGTTTTGCTGGACTGGACATAAATCGCCTCCGAACTCCGATTGCTTACGCTGCAGGGGCCACCTCGGCAAGTCGGCGGGCCAATTTCCGCCGCCCGTAAATAAAAAAGAAAAACGCCGCCAGGCCGATGAACAGAATCGTCCCGCCGCACATCCAGACTTCGTAGGCGACCAGCGACGTGATCTGCTGGGCGGGGAAAAACACCAGCGCGATACCCAGAATCGTGGTCAGCAGCCCGGAAAATCCAGCGAAGACCAAAGCGGGCTTGCCATAGTGGCCGCGCACGAATTTGGGGTCCATGGCGATCTTGATGAGCGCGCCAAACATGTACAGGAACGGAATTAATTGCAGCACCACCGCGAGGGATAAAAGTTTCTGAAAAGTTTCCTGGACGCCGGTGCTGCTGGCCACGAAAAATCCCGCGGAAACCCCCATTGCCGAAATCACGGTCCTCACGGGCGACCACGCAAAAAACCAATTCCAGATCGCGCTGCCGCTGAAGTTCACGATCACCAGGATGAGCGAGACGCTGGCGTGAACGATGAGCGCCGCATAGGGCGTCGCGTACTTGGGGTGAATCCGGCCAAGCCACGCCGGCATATAAGAGTCCAGCCCCGCCACGAAAGGGATGCGCGCCGAACCGCCCAGCCACGCCGAGCCGATGCCCGCGATCGACAAGCTCAACATCAGCGCAAACGGCCCCACGATCCAGGAAATTCCCACTTGCCCGGCCATGTGAGTGACCGCCTGAACAATTCCTTGCAGCACGCTGATGCTGTCCTTGCTGACGGCGATGAGCAGGGTGAGCGTGGCGCCAACGTAAAGCAGCCCGGAGAGCACACCGCCCCAGGCCACCGCTCCGGGCAGCGTTTTGCGGGGATTTTCAATTTCGTCGCCCATGATGGAGGCCAGCTCCAATCCCACCAGGCCAAAGCAGATTACGCCGAACGAATTTAAAACGAAGCGCGGGTTAGCGGGAACCTTGAAGTCGGCCCAGTGAATCGAAGTGCCGAACTTGACGCACACCACCGCCCCAAGGCCCATCAGCAAAAATGCGGCGACGAATGTGCCGATCCCGCCAAGATTGTTGATCCACTTGCCGACTCCGAGGCCCACGATATTCAAAACCACCAGCACGCCGAGCAGCACCACCGAAGCGGCCAGGGCGAACGGCTTGTTGTCGGCCAGCGATTCGTGGCCAGGACCCAGCACGAAAACGGAAACGCCGACGAAATACAGCATGACGGTCGGCACATACATCATGTTGTTGGTCCAATAGCACCAGCCCGAAAGGAAACCGTGGAAGTCGCCGAAAACTTCCTTGGCCCAGAGATACACGCCGCCTTCGCCGGGATACCGGTGAGCCAATTCGATCACCGCGATGCCTTGCGGCCAGAAAAAAAGGATCAATGAAATGATCCATAGCCAGATGGTGACGCCGCCGTTGGCGGCAATCGAAGGCAAAACGTTGAGATTGAAAACGGCGACGACGAAGAGGAGCACGAGGTCGCGCTTCCCGAGTACCCGCTTCAGATGCGTGGTTTCGGAGGGGCTGGCGGTTGCAGTGGCCTCGGTGGTCAATCGTCCGGCTCCTGATTCATGGTACAGAGCGGCCCGTCCGCTGTCGGCGGACGGGCCCAACAACAAACGTCCTAGTGCCCCGCGGCGCCGACGAACTTCGCGCCACGCTCCTGCTGGGCCTTGGCCAGGCCCGGGGCCACCTCTTCAAAGACCGCGAGATGCTTGTCAATGTCAGCTTCGGTGTGCTGCACGGAGATGGTCCATTGCTCATCCCACCAGTAGGGCATAGCGAGCACGCCGCGATTGACCATGCCGAACCAGAATTGCCGCCAGATGTCGACGTCAATGTTCAGCCAGTCGCGATAGTTGCGAATCTCCTTGGGATACAGCATCAGCGCGCCGTTGACCCCGGCGCTGGCAACGTAGCCCACCACGCCGTTTTTCTTGACGATGGAGCGATACCCGTCGGTGAGCTTCTTGCTGAGATTGTCCACGTGCACGTAGTTCTCGCGGGTGAGCACTTCGCGGAAGGTTGCCAGGCCCGCGGCCATGGCGAAGCGGTTGGTGTTATACGTGCCGCCGTGAAAAACCTTGTGCTGGACGATCAGGTCCATCACTGCCCTGCCGGCGCCGAATGCGGCCAGTGGAACGCCGCCGCCAATGGATTTGGCCAGCGTGATGATGTCCGGCTTGATGCCAAAATATTCACTCGCGCCGCCCCAGCCGAGTTTCGCGCCGGTCTTCACCTCGTCAAAGATCAGCAGCGAACCATTCTTGGTGCAGAGGTCGCGCAGGCCTTCGAGAAATCCGGGCTGCGGCATGCAGAGGCCGACGTTCATCAGGATGGGCTCAATAATGATGGCGGCAATTTGCCCGGGGAACTGCTTGAAGCGATTCTCGACGCTGCCGAGATCGTTGAAGGTGGCCACAGTAACGTTATCGAGAACCGCTTTGATGATACCCAGGCCGCCGGGAACGGAATTGGGCGCGTGGATGTCGCCGGCATCTTCCAGCTTGGGCTTGACGCTGACAAGCGCGGTGTCATGCAGTCCGTGATACGCGCCTTCGAAACGCAAAATTTTGTCGCGGCCCGTTGCGGCGCGGGCGATGCGGCAGGCGTGCATGGTGGCTTCCGTGCCGCTGTTGCCGAATCGCACCATATCGACCGGATACCGCGCGCAAATCTCTTCGGCGAGTTCGAGTTCCATGCCATGGGGCATGCCGAAGGTGGTGCCGCGGTCGGCGATGTCTTTGACAGCCTTGACGACCGCGGGATGCCCGTGGCCGGCCATCAGCGTGCCGAAGCACAGGTTGTGATCGATGTATTCGTTCCCGTCGATATCGGTGAGCTTGCTGCCGCGGCCTTCTGAAACGAAAATCGGATGAGGATCATAGGCGCGGTAATTGCTGGCCACGCCGAGGGGGATGCGCTTCTCCGCCTTTTTGTGGGCGGCGGCGGATTTGGGAGTGCGCTTTTCGTAAAGGGCGATTTCCTTCTGAAGAATGTCGTGCATTTTGCAACTCCATCCAGGTAGGCCTTCCTAGTTGGTCACCTGTGGCAGGTCTGTTCCCTGCGGTCAGTATCAAGCGAGGTAAACGGCGTGGTTCCTGCGGGAACTACGCTCTTAGTTTACGCCTTTTTTGGTGCTTCCAGAAGCCGCGTGAAGCGCCTGCGGCTGGCATTGACCGATTCTCCTATTCGCACGAAAGCGCCCCGACCTGGCCGGGGCGCCCCCACGCAACGCGCTTCTATTCCAATCGTCAGAAGAGGATCTTTAGGGCAAACTGCATCACGCGCGGATCACGAAGCCTTAGAACTTGCCCGAAGGTCGAGTTCGAGAAATTTCCGTCGATGTTCTGGAATTCCGTGTGATTGAAAGCGTTATAGAACTCGGCGCGGAATTCGGTGTTGATTCTCTCGGTGATCGGAGTTCTCTTGGCGATTACCAGATCGGTGTTGCTCAGTGCAGGGCCGCAGCACAGGGCGTGCGGGGTATTCCCGAAAGTTCCAGGAGCCTGCGCACAGGGGTTCTGCGGTGTTGCGGTAGCATAGTCGCAGAAGGTCGATGTATTGAACCAATACCCGTTGTTCGTTCGCGGATTCACGAACTGAGTCGGGCCGGTCTGATAGGGTGTATTCGTCGACTCAAAGAAGATGCTGCTCTGGAACTCGGAGTCGTTCTGATCCTGGATGCGGATGGGGAAGCCGCTCTGATAGGTGATGATGGCAGAGACCTGCCAGCCATTGGCGACCTTCCCGGCAAAGCCTTCCTTTTTCGGAATGGGCAATTCCCAAACCGGGCTGAATACGAAGCGGTGTTTGGCGCTCAAGAGAGAGACCCCACGGGTGGCGTTGGGATTGATTGGATTGAGCTCGTTTTCAAACGAGGCACCCTGGTCAATGGCTTTGCTGAAGGTGTAGGAACCCTGGAACAGCAAGCCGTGGGAATAATTCTTCTCGACGGAAACCTGCAGGCCGTTGTAGTTGGAATTGGCGACGGTATCTTCTGTAAAAATGTTGCTGAAAATTGCCGTGCCATCCGCGGGGCAACCTCCACCCGTGTATGGATTGCAGTTCGGCGAGGAGTAGGGGCGCAGGCCGACCAGGGTAACCGGAGTGCCACCGGCCGCGCCAACAATTGTGCACCCGGCAGGGTTAGTGGGATTGCCGGCCGGGCACGGAATGTTCGGTCCGTTCGCGTTCGGACCCGGGATATAGGGCATGTGGAACGTCGTCCCAGCGGGGACGTTAAAGGAGTAATAGTTATCGGAACTGAACGTACCGCAGCTCTGCCCAGGAATATTATTAATGTCGATGCAGGTCTGGGGATTGCCGTAGTTCAAGTCGCGCGAGGCCAGCAAGTGATGCGCCTGCGTGCCCACGTACGCCACGCGCAGCAACATACTCGAGGTCAATTGGCGCTCGATGGTGAGGTTGTACTGCTCTGCATATTGCGTCCTCAGGTGCGGCTGGAATTCGCCATATAGCAAAATGGACCGGAACAACGACCAGTCAACGCAACCGTTGGGACCCGCGGGATCGAAGCACGGCGTGCTGGGCGACTGGTTAATGACTCCTCCGCCGTTGTTCGGAAGCTGGGAGCCACTTTGCGTAATGAAGGGGGTGTTGAAAAGCGGGCTGGAGGCAAACGCGCTGACGCCAAACGGAGGTTCCGCGCTGAACTGCTCCATGACCAGTTGTTCGATCGGATTGTAGAAAATGCCGAAGCCGGCGCGGATGGTGGATTTCCCCGGGCCGCCCGTAATTGCTTTCAGCACGCCATCGCTCCAGCTTGGGCTGTAGGCCAATCCAATTCTGGGAGCAAACGCCTTGTAGTAGGTTGACGTCAGACCTTGGGGAACACCTTTGTCGCCGGGGAAAACGAGGCCGGTCGGGAAATAGGCGTTCTGCGCTGAATTTGGTCCGCAGTCTCCCGGCGAAGCAGCGTTAAACCCGGCTCCATTATTAATGGTGGCGGCGCCCGTCGCGGAAAGCCAGCAAGGATACTGAGTGGTGTCCTGTCCAGGCCGGAAAGTCTGGATGCGGTTTTTGGTATCGATGTAGGGGGTATTCAGTTCCCACCGCAAACCGTAGTTCAGGGTCAAATTTGATTTAATTTTCCAGCTATCTTGCGCGAACAGATACAAGCCGGTATTGCGGATATTCTCGCCCTGCGCGGCCCCCTGCGAGTATTGCGTCGGCGTGCCAAGGAAATAGTCGGGATAACCGTCAGCGCCGCCGGGGGAGTTGTTGGAGCCGAATGGCTGAAATAAGAAGTCCCCGTTGATGTTGTAATACAAAAACTGATCGAAGCGCTGGCGGCGGACATCGGCGCCAAATTTCACGCTGTGCGCGCCGATCACCTTGCTGAAGTTGTCCGTCCATTGGAAAGTGTTTCCGACTTGAGGCAACTCGCCCTCAAAGTTGTTTCCGATGGCGAAGCCACCCGCAACGCTCACGAACGGCACACCTTCGCGGCCCGGGATGTTGGTGGTAATTCCGGAAGTGGGATTATTGGGATCGGCAAAGCAGTTGGCTGGGTCCACATACGTCCCGCAAGCATCATGCAAGCTCGGCAACGTACTTAACGGATGGTTGAGGTTGCCCTGCCCTTCGCGGAAATAGTTGAAGCGGAATTCATTGACGGCCGTCGAGCCAATGGTAGAAGTATGGGAAATGTTCCATTGCTGGACGCGAGTCTTGGTGACGGCGCCGAAGCCCGGCACGTTTGCCCCGGCAGCCTGGAAGTTCGAAAACGGGACGGGATTGTCATCGTCATTGAAATAATAGTAGACGCTGAAATGCTGGGTGGCGCTGAAATTATGGTCAAAGCGCACGGTGAACTGATTGGAAGTGTCGCGCTGGTCGGGTACCAGATTCACCTCGCCCGTCCCGTACGGCGCTACATAGTTTTTATAAAGTGCCATGGCCGTGGGATCAAAGCACGCCGTGGGAATGTGATTGTTGGGGAAAATGGAGGAATAGGCATTTCCAATCACCGCGGGTGCCCCGCCAGCTGTGTTGATCGCAGTTGCGCAACCCGGCCGGCTGTTCAGTTGATCCGCGAACGTCTGGTCGGTCAGGGTTCCAGCAAAGGTGGATCCGCCGGAGAAGTCACCTGCCGCCTGCGCGGCTGTCGGCAGGAACACCGGCCCGGAAGCGATGCCCTGGGCGAGCCGGTTGCCTTCGTAGGAAGCAAAAAGGAAAGTCTTGTCCTTGCGGATCGGCCCTCCCAGCGTGGCGCCAAACTGGTTCTGTTTATAGTCCGGCTTGGGCGACGGCACGAATGAGAATTGTTTGGAGTTGAGCACGGTATTCCGGAAGAATTCGTACACGTCACCGTGGATGTTGTTCGTGCCGGACTTCGTCACTACGTTCACCACCGAGCCGGAGTTGCGGCCGTACTCCGCGTCAAAGGTGTTGGTGAGCACGCGAAACTCTTCAATGGCATCCGGGGATGGCTGGATTGCGGGAGCATTCACGAAGATGTCGTTGCCGTCGCCGCCGTTCACCATGTAGTTGTTGGAGCGGCCGCGGCCGCCGTTTACCGAAACCACGCCAGGGTTGCTGCTGCCATAAAACAAATCCGCGCCCAATTGCGACTGCACACCGGGCTGCAATTGCAGCAACTGATAAGTATTGCGGGAATTCAGCGGGAGTTCGCGCACGGACTGCTCCGTCATCACCGCGCCAAGCTGCGTGGTGGTGGTGTCAATCACCGGCGGCGCGCCGGTGACTTCGACCGTGTCCACGGTCGAGCCAACCTGCAGAGGGATATCCACGGTCGCGATCTCGTTCAAGACGAGAACAATTCCTTTGCGGACATACTTCTTGAATCCCGGATGGTTGACATCCACCTCGTAGCTGCCCACGGGCACTTCCAGGAAGAGATATTCCCCGCTGTTGGAGGATTGCACCTCGCGCGCGGAATTGGTGCCCTCATTGATGAGGGTAACCTTGGCGCCGACAACCGCGCCGCCGCTGGCATCCGTGACGGTGCCGCGAATGCGGCCGCCGGTGCTCTGGGCGCTGGCAAATGACGTAGAGAACAGAGTGATGAATGCGAGGATGGCGGCAAACAGAATGATATGGGAACACACCGACTTAAGCAGCGGAAGGCGCTTGGCGTCTTTCATTTTTGACTCACCCCTGTTTCACCGAAGCTCTCTTGCCCCGACAACAAGATACTTCGTGATTGCTACGGCCCACGGAACCTTACTATAATCCCGTAAACTTAGAGAAAGCCGGGAGCCGTGTCAAGCAGAAAGAATTTCTCGCCCGCATCGAAAACCCTGCGCCGCCGGCCGCTGCTGCGCATTTCGGAAGTGGCCCGCAGGCTGGGAATTTCCTCTTCGGCTTTGCGGGCCTGGGAAGCGCTGGGTCTGGTATCGCCGCAGCGGACCGAGAGCCGCTACCGCATGTACGCGGAATCCGACGTGCGCCTGCTGCAGCGCGCGATCTTTCTGCGCCGCGCGCGCGGCCTGAATCCCGCTGCCGTCGTGCACGTCCTGAAAAAGCAGGGAGTGGTTTCCGCGCCGGCCGACGCGCCGCAACTCCCCGGTCAGCGTTTTCGCCGCCTGCGCATGCGCCGCAATCTTTCCCTCGCCCAGGTGGCCCGCGCCACCCGCGTTTCCGTGGGCTTCCTGAGCGCCCTGGAGCGCGGGCAAATGCGCTGCTCGATCGCCACACTGCGCCGCATCGCGCGATTTTTTAAGACCAACATCATATCCCTCTTCGAAACCAACGGCGACGCCCAGCATCTGGTGCGGCCCGCGCAACGCAAAATCCTGGAGACCAGCGCCAACGTGCGCATGGAGCTGCTGGCCTGGGGCAATACCGCGATGGAGCCGCATCTTTTTCGCGTGAAGCCCGGCGGCGGCAGCGGCGAATCCTATGCCCATGAGGGCGAAGAGTTCCTGCATGTCCTGCGGGGCGAATTCGAACTGTGGCTGCATAACGAAGGTCACTACCGTTTGAAGGCCGGCGACAGCCTGTATTTCGAAAGCTCCACGCCGCACCGCTGGAAAAACCCGGGCCGCGCGGAAGCCTGGATTTTGTGGGTCAACACCCCGCCCACGTTTTGAAGTTGCCGTCCATCCTGCGGCGGCTTGCCGCCAGGTGCGGTGCTTCGAGGATCGCCTTGAGACTGCGTACCTTTCTTAGCGCAATGGCCCTGGCCGCCGCCGTGTTGGCGGTCACCTGCCCTGTGTTTGCGCAGCAGTCTGCGCGGCTTGCTCCCGCGGACATTCTGATTGTTCATGCCAAGGTCTACACGCTGGATCCGCAGAAGCCCTGGGCGCAGGCGATCGCCATTCGCAGAGGAAAAATTCAAGCGGTTGGCCGGGACGAGGAAGTCGAGCGCTACCGCGGCATCGGCACCAAGTGGCTCGACGCCGGCGGAAAGCTGGTCCTGCCCGGATTCACCGACTGCGACGTTCATTTCCTCGACGGCTCGTTGAGCCTGGGGCGCATCAATCTCGAGGGCGCGAAAGACGTCGCGGAATTGCAAAAGCGCTTGAGGGACTACGCTGCCCAACACCCGGGCGGGGACTGGCTCCTCGGCCGCGGCTGGAATTATGCGATGTTTGGCGAAACCACACTGCCAAACAAAAAATACCTCGATGAACTCTTCCCCGGCCGGCCGGTATTTCTGGAAGGATTTGACAGCCACAGCTATTGGGTGAATTCCAAGGCTCTGGCTCTGGCAGGGATCACCAAGGATACCCCGGATCCCCTGAACGGAATCATCGTGCGGGATCCGAAAACCGGGGAGGCTACCGGTGCGTTGAAAGAAGATGCCGACGCGCTGATCCGCAAGGTGATTCCTGATCCCAGCGAGGTCGAAAAACTGACGGCCCTGCGTGCCGGATTGAAATGGGCCAATCGCAATGGCTTAACCCGGGTCCACAGCGCAGGCTGGGATTTCGTCATTCTTCCGCTGCTCGACGAGTTGCGCCAGGAAAAGCAATTGTCCGTGCGTTTTCATGTGGCCTACCGGCTCGACGAATACCAGCTCGCGCAGAAGGACCTAGACAGCATCGAGGCCGCACGAAAAAAATACCGCGATGCCTGGATCGACGCCAACAGCGTGAAGTTTGTCCTGGACGGCGTGGTGGAGTCACACACCGCGGTGCTGCTGGAACCATACGCCGACGACCCGACAAAAAAGGGCTCGCTTTTTTGGGACCTGGAAAAATACAAAGCCGCGGTCGCGGATCTCGATAAGCGCGGGGTGCAGATGTATACCCACGCGGTTGGCGATTACGCCGTGCGCGCCTCTCTGGATGCCTACGAATTCGCCGAAAAGAAAAATCACACCAAAGATCGCCGCAATCGCATCGAGTATATCGAGACGATTGCGACCGAAGATATTCCGCGATTCGCCAAGCTCGGCGTGATTGCCAGCATGCAGCCGTTGCACGCCTATCCCGATGAGGACACGTTGGATGTGTGGGCGCGCAATCTGGGTCCGGATCGTGCCGCCCGGGCGTGGATGTGGAATAGCATCCGGGAAGCCGGCGGACGATATGCTTTTGGCAGCGACTGGCCGATTGTGACCCTGAATCCGTGGGAAGGAATTCAGACCGCGGTAACGCGGCAAACGGCGGAAGGCACGCCGAAGGAGGGTTTCGTGTCCTCGCAGCGGCTCAGCGTTGCGCAGGCGGTGGAAGGTTACACGATCGGGGCCGCATACGCTGGGCGCCTCGAAAAGACCGAGGGGTCGATCGTTGTAGACAAAGTGGCCGACGTGATCATGGTGGATCGCAACATCTTTGAAATCGATCCGCGCACTATTGGTGATACAAAGGTCGTCACCACTATCGTAGGAGGCAAGATCGTCTATGAAGCGGAAGCAAAATAAGCCGTGGCTGGTCAGCTTAGCCTGCACGGCGGTTGCCTGCGCGATTCTGCTGGCCGCCTGCCAGAAAAAAGAGGAGTCGCTGAGCCTGCTGGTTTGGGAAGGCTACGCGGACCCGTCTTTTGTACGAGCTTTCGAAGAGGCGCATCACTGCAAAGTTTCGGCGTCGTACATGGGTTCGAGCGACGACTTGGTGGCCAAGTTGCGCGGGGGCAGCGCCGGCAATTTTGATGTGATCTCGCCGTCGAGCGACGTTGCGGCTTCGATCGCAGGCACGGGGCTGGCCGAGCCGCTGGACCTGAGCAAACTGCCGACCTACTCGCAGCTTTCTCCGAAACTCCGCGATCTTCCCTTGGTGAAGTCCAACGGCCAGACCTTTGGCGTTCCGTTCATGTGGGGTCCGAATCCGCTGCTGTACGACACTACGGTCTTCGCGCAAGCTCCGGATTCGTGGGGAATTTTCTGGGACCCGAAATATAAGGGGAAAATTTCCGTATGGGACGATCTCTCGACTTTGTACATGGCCGCGCAAATGCTCGGCTACGACAAGCCGGATGCGTCACAGCTCTACAATCTTTCAGACGAACAGCTCGCCGCGGTAAAACAAAAACTTCTGGCCATGAAACCCAACATCCGCAAAATCTGGTCCACCGGCGGCGAGTTGACGAATCTTTTCGAAAATCACGAAGTGGTGGCCGCGATGGGCTGGCCGTTGATGACCAATCAATTGAAGCAGGCCAACTTTCCCATCGGCGAAACGATTCCGAAAGAAAACACCACCGGCTGGATCGACCACCTAATGATCACCAAAGCGAGCCCGCACAAAGAGCTCGCCTATGCTTTCCTCGAATACATGATCCAGGCGCAAACGCAGAAAAAGGTCACCGACGTCACCCATTACACGCCCGCCAATCCCGCGGCCGCGCAATCGATGACCGAGACGGAGAAAAAAGGTTTGCACCTGGACGATCCCGACGCGTACATGCAGCGCATCTATTTTTGGCAAGACGTGCCCCGGCGCGCCAAATACATCGAGATCTGGAACGAGGTCAAGGCCGCTCCGTGACACTTGCCGGTTCCAGCCCGCCGCACGCCCTCGCCGCTGATGGCTCGGGCGATGTGCTACTCGAAATCCGGGATGTTGCAAAACGATTTGGCGCCCGGGAAGTGTTGAAAAAGATCTCGCTGGAAATTGCCTCGGGAGAATTTCTCACCCTGCTGGGAGAAAGCGGCTCCGGCAAGACGACCTTGCTGCGGCTGATCGCGGGCTTCGAGCAGCCCAGCAGTGGCGAACTCTGGATGAGCGGCGAGCGGCTGGACACCTTGCCGCCCTACAAGCGGCGCGTGAATACCGTGTTCCAAAATTACGCGCTGTTTCCGCATCTGACGGTGCGGGAAAACGTGAGTTACGGCTTGCAGGTAAGCGGCGCGGCGAAGGCGGAAATTCCCGGCCGGGTCGCGGAAGCATTGCGAATGGTGAAGATGCGGGAGTTCGCCGGCTCGCGCCCCACGAAACTCAGTGGCGGCCAGCAGCAGCGCGTGGCGCTGGCGCGAGCGCTGGTCAACCGGCCAAAGCTTTTGCTGCTGGACGAGCCGCTCTCAGCCCTGGATGCCAACCTGCGCAAGCAGATGCAAGGCGAATTGAAGTCGCTGCAACGCGAGCTGGGCATCACTTTTCTGTTCGTGACTCATGATCAGGACGAAGCCATGGCGCTTTCGGATCGCATCGCCCTGTTAAAAGATGGCGCGCTCGAACAGGCAGCCTCGCCGCGCGAGATCTACGCGCATCCCGCGACCAGTTACACGGCGCAGTTCATTGGGCAAACCAACCTACTGCGCGCCGAAGTCCGCAGCGGCGAGGTCGCCTGCGGCCCGCTGCAATGGAAGGCAGAGCTACCCGACGGGCAAACCATTTTTTCTCTACGGCCGGAATCCATCCACTTGACATCCGACGGTTCTTCCTCGCCCGATGCGGTGCGCTTTCGAGCGACGGTGCAACAACAGATTTTTTCGGGCTCCAGTGAACATCTGGAGCTGGATCTTGCCGGACAGCCGTTGCGCGCGCGAATTCCCGCGCGTGGTTCGGTCCCCGGAGAGCATGAATTCTGGTTTTCACCCGCGGATGCTATAGCCGTCCGCGAGTGAGCTGAAAATGTATTCACGCGCCTACAAATCGATTGTTTCCCTGCCGCCCATCCTGTGGGTCGGACTGTTCCTGCTGCTTCCTTACGCGCTAATGCTCGCGCACAGTTTCTGGCTGGTGCGCGATGGCATGATCGTCCATCAGTGGAACCTGCAAAATTACGGCAAACTGTTCCAGAATCCGGTGTATCTGGAAGTGTTGTTCCGCACCATGCGGATTGCCGCCGGCGTCACGCTGCTGTCGCTGTTGCTCGGGTATCCGCTGGCGTATTACATGTCGTTTTACGCCGGCGCGCGCAAGGATTTGCTATATCAACTGGTGATCGTTCCGCTGTGGGTAAGCTATCTAGTTCGCGGGTACGCCTGGAAAACGATCCTGGGCTCGGAGGGCGTGTTGAACGGATTCCTTCAGTACCTCCACGTCACCCGGGAACCCGTCGGTTTTTTCCTGTACAGCCCCTTTGCCGTCGTCCTGATGCTCACGCACATCTATACACCTTTTGTTTTCCTTCCGCTGTACGCCTCGCTGGAACATATTCCGCGCAATCTCGTGGAAGCCTCGCACGATCTCGGCGGCGGCTCGCGGGCAACTTTCTTGCGCGTGATTCTTCCCCTTTCGCTTCCCGGCTTGTTGGCGGGCGCCACGTTCGCATTCGTGCTGACGCTGGGAGACTTCCTCGCACCGCTGCTGGTCGGCGGCCCGTCCAGCATCATGATCGCGAACATCGTGCAAAGCCTCTTCGGCACTGCATACGACTGGCCGCTGGGCGCCGCGATTTCCGTGAGCATTCTTCTGCTGACGATCTCCTTGCTGTTTTTGACCGAGCGGCTGGAAAAAAGGTGGTCGTTCCGATGAGCGCCTCTTCTGACAGCGTTCGCCGCTCGCCCGTGCTCGGAATTTATGCACTGATGGTTTTCGTTTTTCTCTATTTGCCGATCGTGGTGCTGATAGTTTATTCGTTCAATCGAGACGGTGTGGGCGGGTTTCCGCCAAAGCATCTGACGCTGGACTGGTACCGCCAACTCTTTGCCGACGGCGCTATCTGGGATTCCGTCCTGAACAGTTTGCTGGTCGCTGCCGGCGCGGTGGCCCTCTCGCTAACGCTGGGGCTTCTTGCGGCTCTCGCTCTCGATCGCGCCACTTTCCCCGGCAAATCCATTTTTCGCCGCTTGGTCCTTTTGCCTTTAATCCTGCCCGGGATTATCACCGGCCTCTCGCTGCTGATGTTCGCGGTTCTCGCGAGACTTCCACTCAGCCTGGCGACCGTATTCCTCGGCCACGGCACCGCGCTGATCTCCGTCGCCACCACCGAACTTTTCGCGGGCCTGCAAAAAATGGACCGCGCGCAGGAAGAAGCTTCGCTCGATCTGGGCGCCACGCCCTGGCAGACCTTCTGGCGCGTAACCCTGCCGAACCTGAAACTTTCGCTGATAGCCGCGGGCCTGTTGATCTTCACGCTGTCCATGGATGAAATCGCGGTCACTTTCTTTTTGATCGGCCGCGACAACACGCTGCCGCTGGAAATCTGGGCCCGCCTGCGCCGCGGCATCACGCCAGAGATTAATGCCATCTCGACGCTGATTTTTGTGGTGTCTGTAATTCTGCTTCTGGTCTGGTATCAGATTCGCACCCGCAGCACCGGCAAAGAAGCCCAGGAACTTCTGGAACGCCCTTAGTAGACCCTTAGGAGAAATGACTCTCATGCCGCAAACCCGCCGCAATTTCATCAAGTACGTCGTTGCCGGTTCGATTGCTTCCGGATGTTCGATCGATAAGGCGCTTTTCGCCGAGCCCGGCGGCGCGGCATCGGCACCCGTGGTCGAAGGCGAACACTTCGCCGTCTGCCACCAGGTTCGGGACGGGCACTCGTTTCCAAAACCCGACGCAACGAAGAAGGCCGACGTGGTCATCGTCGGCGGGGGGGTGGCGGGCCTTTCCGCTGGGTACTTCCTGAAAGGGAAAGACTGGCTGCTGCTCGAAAAAGAAGAGCATTTCGGCGGCAACGCGTATCAGGAAGAGTATGAAGGCCAAATCTTCGGCACCGGCGCCGCTTACGGGTATCGCGGCGATGCGGGCGACCTGCTGGCCAAGGAGATCGGCCTGGACATGCCGCTGATCAACATGCCCGATCCGATCATCGATAACGGCAAATACGCCCCGGACATCTGGCGCTCCGGAATCGACGAGCTTCCTTACCCCAAAGACGTCATCGCGAGTTTCAAGAAATATCGCGACGCCATCATGAAAATCGACATCAAGAAAAACACCGAGGAACTCGACAGCCAGCCGTTCACAAAATATCTCGCTCCGTACGCCCCGGAAGTCACCAAGCTCTGGGACGCTTATGGCCCATCGAACTGGGGCGCGCTTTCGGAAGATACCTCCGCTCTGATCGGCATCGCGGACACGCAATACCTGATTCAGGGGCTCGACGACCAACGCGTAATTCTTCCCGGCGGACTCGGCTGCATCACGCACAAGCTGGTGGAAGCCCTCAAGCCGCGCAACGCGGAGCGGATGTTGAGCGATGCTACGGTCGTGGCGGTGGTGCCGGACAAGGACGAAGTGCGCGTCACCTATATACAGGGCGACAAGATCACCACGGTTGCCGCAAAAGTGGTCTTGATGTGCACGGCGAAATACATTACTTCGCGACTCGTCGCCGGCCTGCCCAACGAACAGAAGCAGGCCATGCGCCGGATGCGCTACGCGCCTTATCCGATGATCAACATGATTTTCGATAAGCCTGTCTACCGGAAGGGCTATGACAATTGGTGCCCCGGCAAAACGTTCACGGACTTCATCGTTGCGGACTGGACCATCCGCAACAATCCCGGCTACCACCCGAAATACAATATCCTCACCTTTTACACGCCGCTGCGCGAATCCGAGCGCGCGATTTTGTTGAATGAAGACGATTGCAAAACGCTGGCCGGGAAGGCGCTCAAGGATTTTCAGGGCCTGCTCCCTGAATTCAACGTCGACCCTGTGGAAATCCGCGTCTACCGCCGCGGGCATCCCATGTTCATGGCCGTGCCGGGGCAATACACCAAAAACCGCATGATCGCTTCGAAGCCGATGGACCGCGTGTTCTTCGGCAACTCCGATTCGGGCGGCCCGGAATCGCTCACCAGCGAGGCCGTGCGCATCTCGCAAGCCGGCGTCGAATGGGCCAATCTGGTGCTCGCCGGAAAACCCGGCGCAGCAGACCTCGCGCACAAAGCATTGACCGAGACTTTGCTATAGCCGGTTCGGCGGAGGATCGGGGAAACTCCCAGGCGTGTTAACTTTTTTCAGCTGCCCCCGTCGCAACCGCGGGAGAAGGAATTTTCCGGCAAATGATACGAGCAAGATCATCGATCCCGTTCGCTCTTCTGCTTCTGGGTTGTGCGATTCTCCTTCCGTCCTATTCGCAAAGGAAACCCGCTTCCCTGCTGATCCTGAACGCGCAGATTGCCGACGGCACCGGCGCGCCTCTATACAAAGCAAATGTCCGCGTCGCCCTTAGCCATATTGTGGGAATCGGAGAACTTCAGCCGGATCCTGGCGAATCCATCATCGATGCGAAAGGGCTGGTTCTCGCTCCGGGGTTCATTGATATTCATAATCACTCGGAAGAAACCCTGCCAAAGGACCTGGCGGCCGAAACGCAGGTCTCCCAGGGCATCACTACGCTGATCATCGGCGCGGATGGCGACTCGCCGTGGCCGCTGCTTACTTGGGTCCGGCTGATGCAAGAGCATCCGGCCGCGCTGAACGTCGGGACATTCGCGGGCCATGCCACGATTCGCCAACTGGTGATGGGCGACGATTTCAAGCGCGCCGCCACCGCCGGCGAGATCCGCTTGATGGAGCAGCGCATGGGCCAGGCCGTGAACCAGGGCGCGCTCGGGCTTTCCAGCGGCCTGGAATACGAAGTCGGCAGCTACGCCGGCACGGACGAACTGGTGGCGCTCGCCAAAATTGCCGCGGCAAGCGGCGGCATATACATGACCCACATCCGCGACGAAGCCGACAAATCGTTCGCGGCGCTGAACGAAGAAATCGCCATCGGCGAGCGCGCCCACATCCCCGTCGAGCACTCGCACATCAAGCTCGGAACCGTCGGCGTCCAGGGCCAAGCGACGGAATACATCAAAATCATCGAAGCGGCGCAAAAGCGCGGCGTGGATTTTCTTGCCGATTGCTACCCCTATGACGCCTGGCATTCCGATCTGAAAGTGGTCGTTCCCGACAAGCAGTATGAGAACCCGAAGAGTGTAGCCACGGCGCTGGCGAGCTACGGCGGCGGCTCACACATTACCATCACCGAGTTTTCTCCAAATAAATCCTACGTGGGCCACACCCTCGCCGAGTTGGCAAAAACCAAGGGCATCTCCGAAGTGGACATGTACATCCGCTTGATTCGCGAAGGCGACGCGGCGCACACCGAGGCGCTGATCATCGGGCAATCCATGATCGAGAGCGACATCCGGGCGTTCTACCAGCAGCCGTGGGTGATGGTGGCCAGCGACGGCGGCATCGGCTCGCAACATCCGCGCGGCGCGGGCACTTTCCCGCGGGTCCTCGGCTTATACGTTCGCGAAAAACATTGGTTGACCCTGCCGGAAGCGATTCGCAAGATGACCTCGCTGCCCGCGCAACGCCTCGGGTGGAAAGACCGGGGCGTCCTCCGGGAAGGCGCGTTTGCCGATGTGGTGCTCTTCCATCCGGAAACGGTGATTGACCGCTCGACTTTTGCCGATCCAACCGCGCTCTCCACGGGCATCGAAAAGGTATTCGTCAACGGCGTGCTGGTCTGGGACTCCGGTAAACCCACCGGTGCGCGCCCTGGATGGGTGATCGGCCGCAAAGGCGCGGTTCTGGAAGTTTCCAACTAGGCCGAATTTCGCGCCGAGCCTTGCCAGGCGCGCCGGCGTTACAATGCGGAAGCCTTTTTCCGGAGGAGCTATGGCCAACGAATTGGATGACTTTCAAAAATTTCGCGAAGAACTCAATGAGGAGATCCTTAACTGCGGGCATCTGGGCATTAAGAGGTTCTTTTCTCTGGACCACCAGGCCTATGACGCCGGCGCGCTGGACGCCCGCACCAAGGAACTCCTGGGCCTGGTCGCTTCCACCGTGCTAAGGTGCGACGATTGCATCACTTACCACCTGGTCCGTTGCGGGGAGATTGGCTGGAAGCGCTCCCAGGTCATCGACGCCTTGAACGTCGCTTTGGTCGTCGGCGGCTCGATTACCATCCCGCACGTCCGCCGGGCCTTTGCCAGAATGAGGGAGATACAAGGGCTGCAGCCTGATGTAAAATAGGCAGCACGCCAGCCATGAGCACGACGCCTACAGTAATCACCACCGAACAACCGAAACTCTTGCCCAGGGTACGCGGCTTTCTTGGGGCGGCGGTATTCCTCGCGCTGCGGCGCTTCCCTCGCTTGCTGCAATTGCACCGCAACGAAAGTTCGTGGACGCTTTTTCGCGTGGCGCTGGCGTGCTTCGGCGCGGCCCTGGTGGTGCTGCCTCTGACCTTATGGCAAGGCTGGTTCACCGCCATCTTTGGGCTGCTGCTTTTTGTGGTGGCCATCCTTTTGCCGCCCGCGGAAACGGAATCCAGCACCGATCGCAAGGCGCGGGAACTTGGCGCGCAGACCGTGGTCAGCGGCGGACACTATCAACCGGGCAATGCGCCCGCGGCGCACGTCCGGCTGTTCATTTCCCCCGAACACATTTGGGCGCTGGATTCCCACTTCCATCCTCTGGTGGTCATTCCCGTGGCGGAGATCACGCGGATTCGTCCGGAGCCCGCCGCCAGCGGCTGGACGCTGCAAGTCCGCTGGGGAGATCACAAAGCGGAATTTTCGTACCGGGGCATTTTCGCGGAGCGTTTTGCAAGATTGGCGGAAGAATCCGTCCTCGCGGCAAACCCTTCCACCCCGAGTACGCTTCGGAAGCGCCGGGCTGCGGGTGCTTAGGTCTGGCTACACCAACCGCTTGTAGCATCGATTCATCTGGGGAAAGTGTGTCAAACTAGAGCCATGGCACGCGGCTGGGAGAGCAAAGATGTCGAATCTCAAGTGGAAGCGAAAAAGACTATGAGTACCGGCCCTAGTAAAGGACCGAAGACCCCGGAGGAGATGCGCCGGGAGCAGGAATGCAAGGACCTGCAGCTATCCCGAATCCGAATTGTGAACGATCTGGAGACGGCCACCAATCCCAATCACCGCAAGTCCCTCGAAGCCGCCCTCGCACACCTCGACAAGAAGATCGCCCAACTCAGCTGAATTCCCGCAGAATCATATACACTTTCCTGCGGATTGCGGGGAGCAGGTCAAGGGGTTCGCCACCCGCCCGTGTCAACCGCGCTTCAAAGCACGCTTAGTTTCCAAAGCTAGGAGAGTTAGGGCCGCTGTATCGTCGTTGGTCCATGATTTTTCCTGGCACTGGGCAAGCAGTTCTTGGGCCACGTCAAGTGAATTCTCAAGTAACGCCCGGAGGTTCGCACTCACGTAATGGACTACTTTCTCCCGGTGCGTGAAAGCAAGTTCAGCAACTCCATGTCCAGTCGCACGGATGCCTACGTTGAGGGGACCATCATAAAAGTCGACTGTGTCCGCTTTCAGAGTGCCTCCTGAGATCTTGAGCAGGCTGCCTAACCAGCCCCGAAGAAACGCTCCCACCAGGTCAGTCCACCCCTTCTCGGGGAAGAACTCACTATCACCGATCCGGAAGTAGATCCTTCCCCAAATTGCTCCGCTTTTCGAGCGAGTGAAAAACTCATCGTAGGACGATATAAGAAGGAGTGTTACCATTTTGGGCAGGTGGCCCGGTTTCGAAATCTTGAATTTTATTGACATGGAAATCGCACAAAGGATATCACTGCCATACGTCTCGTGAAAGTAAAGTAAGGCGGGGGGGTGCCCCAGGTTCCGGTTTTTGGTACCTGGGTCTTGGGGTGGCCGTTTCTTTCCGTGGGGTTTGCGATGCCGTCGGGACTGAAACGCTACTACGGCAATGGTCATCTGCACTTCATTACCTTCAGCTGTTACCGGCACTTGCCGTTCTTGAAGACCGCGCGGACGCGGGACATTTTCGTGAAGGAACTGGGAAAGGTCCGCGATGCGATTTCACCTCCTTGGATACGTGGTCATGCCGGAACACGTGCATCTGTTGATCAGCGAGCCGCCGCAGGGGACGCCTTCGACGGTCCTTCAGAAACTGAAGTTGGGCGTCGCGCGAAAGTTGCGCAAGCGGAAAAAATCCGTTTGCATCGCGCAGTTGCCATTGCCCTTTGAAGTGACGCGAGAACCGCTGCGGGCTTTTTGGCAGGCGCGGTTTTATGATTTCAATGTCTACAGCGAAGGGAAAAAGAGGGAGAAACTGAACTACATGCACGCAAATCCAGTGGTTCGCGGACTGGTGAAGCACCCCAAGGATTGGGCGTGGAGCAGCTGGGCTTTCTACTATGGAAAAGACGCGGCTCTGATTGAGATCGATGTCGAGAGCTAAGAAAGAAAAGTCCACCCGAAGACCCAGGTACCAAACACCGGAACCTGGGGCACCCCGCCTAATTTTACTTTTGTTAGACGTATGACAGTGAGATACTTTATGCGATTTCCATGTCAAGAAAATTCAAGTTTTCGAAACCGGGCCACCCTCTATGACTGCGTTGGCTCTGTCAAGAGACACGAGTAGTGTGCGAGTCGCAAGGGCTCGTTTTTTCTTCACCTAATAGGGACTCCGCTCTTTCCTTCATTTCGACCAAGGCCCGCTTTGTGAATCAGGGGTGGACTCTGGTTCCACCAGCCATCTATTCGATCTTGCTAGTTCCGATCAGGATTCATTTTTCAGATCCCCTGATCTCTCAGGGGAGCAAGGTGCTCAATCAGCCTGACGATGGACTTTAGTCCATCAGGGTGGCCCCCGAGCTGCCTTGCATGCGAACCAGCTGCGCGTACGCTGCTCCACTACGCAGCATCCAGTACATACGCACAGCTAACTTGCGCGCGATCGCCACTTTCGCAATCGCGTGTCCTCTACGGAATTTCAATCGTAGATAATCCTGCCGCAGCGCCGCATCCTTGCGTACCGCCGGATGCACCGCTTCGACCAGCAACCAACGCACCATGGTGTTGCCCTGCTTGCTGATCCCTCCCAAACGCCGCCGTCCGCCACTGGATGCTTCGGTCGGATTCAGCCCGAGATAACTCGATATTTTCTTGCTGCGTCGAAAACGAGTGATCGGACCGATGGCCAGAACAAAGGCCAGGGAAGTGACCGGGCCGATTCCGGGATGAGTCATCAACAGCACGGCATCCTCACGGCGGTTGGCTTCTTCTGTTACCGCTCGCTCCAACTCGGCGATCGGTGTTTCGATTTGCTCGAGCAGCTTCAGAAGTTCTTCGCGCCGCCGGCTGGCCCAGGGAGCCAGCTGCAAGCGCAGCAACTCCATGCGACCTTTTTTGGTGAACAAGGCTTTCTTGCGGCAGAGTCCCAGACTCATGGCCAGGGCGTGCAGTTGGTTGCCCAACATCGTACGCATGCATACCAGCTTGTGCCGATGCCAAAGCAACTGCCGCAGATCCCGCTCGACGGGTGTGGGAACCCAGATTTTCGGAAAGCGCTTGGCGAGCAGAAGATCGAGAATCAGCCTGGCATCGCGTTCGTCGGTCTTTTGCTTGCGCACTTCGCTGGCGCGAATCTTCGCAGCGTCCCCGACCCACAACTCGTGACCAAGTTCGGCGAGCAAGCGCTCGAACCAGTGAATGGGACCGGTCGATTCGATGTCCCGCGCCCTAGGATTTTGTTGGACACCGAATTGTGATGAAAATGAATCAGAGATCACGAGGAGGTGTGTATGAGCAAGGAGAAAGAATCAGCTTCGGGAGGCCCGGAAGGCGCCCGGAGGGCGACTGGAGGGCCTCCCGAAGAACGACGTGACGGCCGGGGCCGCTGGTCGGCGAAGCGTAAGTTTGCAGCGGTGCTGCGGCTGCTGCGCGGGGAAGACCTGGAAACACTCTCGCGCGAACTGGGTGTGATCGCAGCAACGCTGTCCGGCTGGCGAGATCAGTTTCTGGAGGGCGGCGCGGCGAACCTGAAAGCGCGGGAAGTCGATGTGGACGACGAAGAGACGCAGCGGCTGAAATCACTGGTGGCCGATCTGAGCATGAGCAACGAGTTGCTGCGGGAGAAAATTCACCGCATGGAGGCCGGACGCCCTTTGGTCTGGCGGAGGTCGAAGCCATGAGCCGCGCCGCTTCGCCCTTCACGGGACGACGTTACGGCGTGGTGCGTGTCACGCGGGAATGGGAGATGGCGCGTTCCAGCTTTTACTTTCGGCGAGAAATTGCCGCGCAGCCTGGGCGAGTGTTAGGACGGCGCGGACCGAAAACCGCTTGGAGCGATGCGGCGTTGCTCGAGAAGATCCGCGAGGTCCTCGACGCCTCTCCATTTTACGGCGAGGGCCATCGCAAAGTGTGGGCACGGCTGCGCTTTCAGGAAGTGCGCACATCGAAAGCGCGGGTGCTGCGGCTGATGCGCGAAGCACAACTGCTGGCGCCGACGCGCATGTTTCCGAAAGCCGAGAATCCCCATACGGGCACGATCATTACGGCGCGGCCTAACGAAGTCTGGGCCAGCGACCACACCATGACGGCCACCGTCGAGGAAGGCCAGGTGACGGTGTTCGTGGCAGTGGATCACTGCACCACGGAATGCGTGGGCTTGCACGCGGCCAAGAAAGCCACGCGCTTCGAGGCGCTAGAGCCACTGCGACAAGGGGTGCGCGATTACTGCGGCGGTTTCCGCGCCGGCGCGGCGGCGGGCATCCGTAACCGGCACGACCACGGCAGCCAGTACATGAGCGACGACTATCAAGCGGAAATTGCCTTTCTGGGCATGGAGTCTTCCCCATCGTTCGTGCGCCAGCCGGAATGTAACGGTTGCGTGGAGCGGTTCATTCGTAAGCGTCCGATTCTAACCGTCTATGCGCAGTGTGGGTAGTCGAGGAAGATGGCCTTTGTGGGCACTATTGTATGTGTCCACGAAGGGGCATCGTGGACACATCGAATCAGATAGTCAGTGTGAAGGTAGCAGGGGTGAAGAAGCGGCGGCGGAGTGTGGAAGAGCGGCGCAAGATCGTGGAAGCGACCTTGCAGCCTGGGGCGTCGGTGTCGCGAGTGGCGCGGCGTCACGATGTGAACGCGAATCAGGTGTTCCACTGGCGGAAACTGTATCGCGAAGGGCGGCTGGAAAGCGGCACAGCCACGAAACTCCTGCCCGTGAAGATTGCCGATGAGCGATCCTTGAGAGCAGCCGAAGGTGACGGAACCGCTTGGCGATCGGGAACGATAGAGATCCAACTCCCGAAAGGGACTCTGCGCATTGCTGGAGCCGTGGATGTGGCCGCGTTGCGCGCTGCGCTCGAGTGTTTGGCCGGATGATCGGGCTGGCAGCGGGGACGCGGATATGGATCGTGGCGGGAGTGACGGACATGCGGCGCGGGTTCGTGGGGCTGAGCGGGATGGTGCAGACGGCGCTGGCGGAAAATCCGTTTTCGGGGCAGGTGTTTGTGTTTCGCGGGAAGCGCGGCGATCTGATCAAGCTGCTGTGGTGGGACGGCGACGGGCTGTGCTTGTTTGCGAAGCGGTTAGAGCGTGGGCGATTCACTTGGCCACAAGCGGCGAGCGGCACGGTTTCGCTGACGCCCGCGCAGTTGTCGATGTTGCTGGAAGGCATCGACTGGCGGCGGCCGGTGCGCAGTTACGCACCGCAGATGGCAGTGTGAGCAACGCTATTTTCTTCTTGCGCACTTTTCTTCGCTGATTTTGTTTTTTCGTGCGTTTTTTTCTTGCGCGCAAAAAAGTTTCTGGCATACTGCGCGCACGATGACCCTGCGCGCGACGCTTCCGAATCTAGAGACACTGAATCCCGAAGCGTTGAAGGCGCTGATCTTCCTACAGCACGAGCAACTTCTCTCGCAATCCAAAGAACTCCTTTCCAAGAGCGAGCAACTGGCCTCGCGTGACAACGAAATCGAACATTTGAAGCTGCTGATCGCCAAGCTGCGGCGGATACAGTTCGGCCGCAAATCGGAAAAGCTGGACCGCCAGATCGAGCAGTTGGAGCTGCGGCTGGATGAGCTGGAAGCGGTGCGCGCAGAAAATGCGAGCCCTTCGCAAGCGCCTGCGGTCGCCGTGAATACGGCGAAACCCGCACGGCGGCCGCTGCCGGAACATCTGCCGCGCGAAACGCGAAAGTATCCGCCGAAGCAGGAAGCTTGCCCGGACTGCGGCGGAGAGTTGAAGCATCTCGGCGAAGACGTATCGGAAATGCTGGAATACGTGCCGGCGCGATTCAAAGTAATCCGACAGGTTCGACCGAAACTGGCGTGCGCGTGCTGTGAACGGATCGTGCAAGCGGAAGCGCCGAGCCGTCCGATCGAGCGCGGCGTTGCTGGTCCGGGGCTTCTGGCGCATGTGCTGGTCTCGAAATATTGCGACCACTTGCCGCTGTATCGCCAGTCGGAGATTTACGCGCGCGAAGGGGTGGAGCTGGAACGCTCGACGCTGGCGGACTGGGTGGGCGGAACGAGCGCGTTGCTCGCGCCGCTGGTGGAAGCGTTGCGGCGCCACGTGATGAGTGCGACGAAGCTGCACGCGGATGACACGCCGGTTCCCGTGCTGGCGCCGGGCCACGGCAAAACAAAAACCGGGCGGCTGTGGACTTACGTTCGCGACGATCGGCCCGCAGGAGATACAACACCAGCGGCGGTGTGGTTCGCCTACACGCCGGATCGCAAAGGCGAACATCCGCAAGCGCACTTGAGCAAGTTCACTGGCACTCTGCAGGCCGATGGCTACGCGGGCTTCGAGCAAATCTACGAAGCGGGACGCATTCAGGAAGCGGCCTGCTGGGCGCACGTGCGCAGAAAATTTTACGACTTGGTGGCGGCTCACAAATCGCCGGTCGCGACGGAAGCGCTGGAACGCATCGGCGCACTGTATGCCATCGAAAAGGAAATCCGCGGGCGCTCGCCCGAAGAGCGACGTGAGGTCCGCAACGAGCGAGCACGGCCGCTGTTGGAATCGTTGAAACAATGGCTGGAAGCCACGCTAGGTAAACTGTCGAGAAAATCGGACACCGCGCTGGCGGTTCGTTACGCGCTGGGCCGGTGGGAAGCGCTGCTGCGCTACGTGGACGATGGACGGATCGAGATCGACAACAACGCCGCGGAGCGAGCGCTGCGCGTGGTCGCTCTGGGCCGCAAGAACTACTTGTTCGCTGGATCGGACGCTGGCGGCGAACGCGCCGCCGCAATCTACAGCCTGACCGGCACTGCCAAGCTGAACGACATCGATCCCGAAGCCTACCTGCGCGACGTGCTCACTCGCATCGCCGACCACCCCGTCAACCGCATCGACGAACTACTGCCCTGGAACCTAGCCTCAGAATTCACTTCGTTAACGTAATCCCCCGTCAAGACGGCCAGCTTCGGACGCTTACACAAATGATAAGCTCTACTTCACCACTTACGAGCGCGACTCCGAATCCAGTAATGATTACGCCCAAGCCCGCTTCTACAGATGGCTCATAGGGCGTTTCACTTCCCTAGACCCGCTTTCAGGTTCAACGAGTGACCCACAATCACTTGACCGGTATACCTATGTGGAAAATAACCCGACCAACGCGGTCGATCCATCGGGTCAGATGGAGTGCGAAGGACGGTGCCCGAACTGGACTGGCTCTGGAGGAGGCGGTGATGGTGGTGGCGGAATTGAATTTATTAACGTTGTGACAACTTATCAAATAATGTACGACGGATTCGTCGTCGGGGATGGGGGCTACTTCACGACTAGCTTCTTTGCTTTCCCTTCGCCGGGCGGCAATAGCAGCGGCAATACCAGCGGCGGCGGTCAAACCTGCGCGGGGACATTAAGAACCGGTTGCTTGGTAAATGAGGCAGTTAGCAAGGCGCAGGAGCTCCTAATGAACAAAGAGTGCGCCGACTTCTTGGCTGGTGTAAGTTTAATGGACCCAGCTCAGGTCTTGAGCGAACTTATGGCGGGCAACCCGCAGTACGGAACAATTCAAGTGGGTCCGACACCTATGGTGAACGGAGCGCCAGCAGTTGCCACAACCGAACTCGGTCCGCCAATTACGTCGGAGAATCTTGCGGCCGGCGCATCGTCACCCACGAGAACAACAAATACAGCAATAATTACGGTAAATTCCGACCCCAACTCAATATTTAATAGTGGCTGGAATGCCTCTTATTCTGTTGTGGGAGGTGTGAGTAACACGACTCGTAATGCTATCTTTATGCTTCATGAGTTGGGTCATGCAATAAATGATTTGAGCGGCTTCATGGCATCCGGAATCATGTTTGATGGCAATCGAGTGCCAGGTGGAAACACTGTATCCGCTGCCAACACGCAAAATGTTTTTGACCATTGCCTACCTAGGTAGTTTATGAGAAGAAGATTCCGGCGATGTGGTTTTATTGCTGTCTTTACGCTGGCGACTGTGGCTGGAGTCCCCGGTCAAAAATCGGGAGAAACTGTGCGTATTGAAGGGAGGGTGACGGACGTTAGTGGTGGCTCGATCATGGGTGCGCAGGTCAAGTTTATGGGGCGGCAGCTTTACTCTCGTCAGACGGACAAGGATGGAGACTTTTTCTTCTTCCTCACCCCTGGACTATCCAAGTTCGAAATTACTGCAAAAGGATTCTGTCCTTACTGGGGAAGTCTATCATTGCGTAGTGGTCAAAGTCCTGAACAACTTGAACTGAAACTTCAGGAATGCTCGGAATGCCCCCCCATGGACATCCAATTCGAACCGCCTCGCATTGAAATCGACGGACCCCCTCCTCCCGTCTACGAGCCACCAGTTTATGTCTACAAGCAAGAAATCTTGGGACGAGCGTCAATATCCGAACCAAAACGGATGATTATGTTCGGGCACAGGAGGTCGTCAGGTGATTCAATTGTTTACGAGGGAGTGGACTGTCCACAACACGAGAAGTTGCCGATTTTTATTTTCAATAATGGAAGTGCCCGTGCAGAAAGGCTCATATACTTAACGAAAGCCCACACCCTACTTGGTGAGGGAAAGGTCACGTTGGTATACGACAATGAAATCAAACGAGGCGATAAGCTAGAAATTAAACTCTATGCTGTTCCACCTCTAATTAAAGTCGAGCCAAATGGCTGATTGGGGAAACTGGGGACAGACGGACTTCGAACCTCGAACACCCGCCCATTACCCTTTCGCCGGGCTGATTGGATGACTGCGTCGGCTCCTGTTCCCAAGTAGACTTGGTAGCGTTCAACGACCAAGGCTCGGAAAAAGGAGCCGAGCGATGATTATTATAGGTTGTGATTTTCACACACGCTATCAGCAGATTGCCATGGCCAACGACGAAACGGGCGAATTGCTTCTGGAGCGAAGGCTGGATCACCAGAGCGGCGAAGCACACGAGTTCTACCGGAGTTTGCAAAGTCCGGTGCGGGTGGGCATCGAATCGACCGTGTTTAGCGCCGGATTTGTTGGACAGTGAATTGAGTGTATTCATGCGGCGGCTCCGAGTGCAAGGAGTTGCTGGCGCGCCTGGGCTGGCGTGAGGTAGCCCAAGCGCTGGACGATCCAGCGTTGGTTGTAGCGCTCACGAAATTCCGCCAGCGCGCACCGCAGTTCCTCCACGTTCTGGAATACCCTGACCCACAACAACTGCTCTTTCAGCGTGCGAATGAACGTAAGCGTCCGAAGCTGGCCGTCTTGACGGGGGATTACGTTAACGAAGTGAATTCTGAGGCTAGGTTCCAGGGCAGTAGTTCGTCGATGCGGTTGACGGGGTGGTCGGCGATGCGAGTGAGCACGTCGCGCAGGTAGGCTTCGGGATCGATGTCGTTCAGCTTGGCAGTGCCGGTCAGGCTGTAGATTGCGGCGGCGCGTTCGCCGCCAGCGTCCGATCCAGCGAACAAGTAGTTCTTGCGGCCCAGAGCGACCACGCGCAGCGCTCGCTCCGCGGCGTTGTTGTCGATCTCGATCCGTCCATCGTCCACGTAGCGCAGCAGCGCTTCCCACCGGCCCAGCGCGTAACGAACCGCCAGCGCGGTGTCCGATTTTCTCGACAGTTTACCTAGCGTGGCTTCCAGCCATTGTTTCAACGATTCCAACAGCGGCCGTGCTCGCTCGTTGCGGACCTCACGTCGCTCTTCGGGCGAGCGCCCGCGGATTTCCTTTTCGATGGCATACAGTGCGCCGATGCGTTCCAGCGCTTCCGTCGCGACCGGCGATTTGTGAGCCGCCACCAAGTCGTAAAATTTTCTGCGCACGTGCGCCCAGCAGGCCGCTTCCTGAATGCGTCCCGCTTCGTAGATTTGCTCGAAGCCCGCGTAGCCATCGGCCTGCAGAGTGCCAGTGAACTTGCTCAAGTGCGCTTGCGGATGTTCGCCTTTGCGATCCGGCGTGTAGGCGAACCACACCGCCGCTGGTGTTGTATCTCCTGCGGGCCGATCGTCGCGAACGTAAGTCCACAGCCGCCCGGTTTTTGTTTTGCCGTGGCCCGGCGCCAGCACGGGAACCGGCGTGTCATCCGCGTGCAGCTTCGTCGCACTCATCACGTGGCGCCGCAACGCTTCCACCAGCGGCGCGAGCAACGCGCTCGTTCCGCCCACCCAGTCCGCCAGCGTCGAGCGTTCCAGCTCCACCCCTTCGCGCGCGTAAATCTCCGACTGGCGATACAGCGGCAAGTGGTCGCAATATTTCGAGACCAGCACATGCGCCAGAAGCCCCGGACCAGCAACGCCGCGCTCGATCGGACGGCTCGGCGCTTCCGCTTGCACGATCCGTTCACAGCACGCGCACGCCAGTTTCGGTCGAACCTGTCGGATTACTTTGAATCGCGCCGGCACGTATTCCAGCATTTCCGATACGTCTTCGCCGAGATGCTTCAACTCTCCGCCGCAGTCCGGGCAAGCTTCCTGCTTCGGCGGATACTTTCGCGTTTCGCGCGGCAGATGTTCCGGCAGCGGCCGCCGTGCGGGTTTCGCCGTATTCACGGCGACCGCAGGCGCTTGCGAAGGGCTCGCATTTTCTGCGCGCACCGCTTCCAGCTCATCCAGCCGCAGCTCCAACTGCTCGATCTGGCGGTCCAGCTTTTCCGATTTGCGGCCGAACTGTATCCGCCGCAGCTTGGCGATCAGCAGCTTCAAATGTTCGATTTCGTTGTCACGCGAGGCCAGTTGCTCGCTCTTGGAAAGGAGTTCTTTGGATTGCGAGAGAAGTTGCTCGTGCTGTAGGAAGATCAGCGCCTTCAACGCTTCGGGATTCAGTGTCTCTAGATTCGGAAGCGTCGCGCGCAGGGTCATCGTGCGCGCAGTATGCCAGAAACTTTTTTGCGCGCAAGAAAAAAACGCACGAAAAAACAAAATCAGCGAAGAAAAGTGCGCAAGAAGAAAATAGCGTTGCTCACACTGCCATCTGCGGTGCGTAACTGCGCACCGGCCGCCGCCAGTCGATGCCTTCCAGCAACATCGACAACTGCGCGGGCGTCAGCGAAACCGTGCCGCTCGCCGCTTGTGGCCAAGTGAATCGCCCACGCTCTAACCGCTTCGCAAACAAGCACAGCCCGTCGCCGTCCCACCACAGCAGCTTGATCAGATCGCCGCGCTTCCCGCGAAACACAAACACCTGCCCCGAAAACGGATTTTCCGCCAGCGCCGTCTGCACCATCCCGCTCAGCCCCACGAACCCGCGCCGCATGTCCGTCACTCCCGCCACGATCCATATCCGCGTCCCCGCCGCCAGCCCGATCATCCCAGCAACTGCTCCAACACCACACGCAACGCTTCCGCATCCACACGCCCCGTGACGCGAACATGTCCCTTGGGAAGTTCCACGTAAATCGTGCCCGTTGCTTCGGTGGTTCGATGTGTAGCTTGCCGCTTGACCGAGCGATGCACTTTGCTTGCCCGCGTTCCAGTCACATGCACCGGCAGCAAGTTCACCGTTTCTTGCCCCTCGCTCAACAACCCCTGCCGATACTGACGCCGCCACGCAAACACCTGGTTCGCATTCACTCCGTGCGCCCGCGCCACCTTGGCCACCGACGCGCCTGGCCCCAACGTCTCCTCGACAATCCGACGCTTCTCCGCCACCGCACGTCGCTTGCGTGGCTCTCTCTTAACGACTATCCGCTCCGAAGTGTCCACTTATTCCCCAAGTGGACACTTCCCGATGTGCCCACTTGAGCCATCATCCTCGATTACCCGCACTTCTCACAGACGGCCAGAAGCGTACGCTTACTCATTTGTGGCGTTGTACCAGGGATCTCCAAACGGGTAGGTCCCCATCTGCGCGTAGGTGTTGCCATTGGAATCTGTGACTAGGCGGTTGGACAGATGGTCCTGATGGTAATACTTGGTGCCGGAAGAATCGATTTTAGCGAGCAATGCCCCACTGCCGTAGATGTATTCGCGAGAGGGCGAACCGACCGCTGCACCATTGTCATCTTCGGCAATCACTTTGGAACCCGAGAAAATATAAACCGTGGTGGTGCTTCCGCTGACTTTTTTCACCCGCAAACCGTTTCCGTCGTAGATGTAGGCCCCTGATGCGCTGGAGTTGGTGTCGCTGACACCACGATTCTCCGCGTCGTACACCAGTGTGTTGGTCCCATCGTAGGTCATGTTGCCGTTGGCATCGTAGGTGGGAACGACGCCTCCCGTGCAGCTTTGGCCCGAACCCCCAATGCAATTGATTCGGTTCGAGGACGTGGTTACTTGCACAGAGCCTTGATAGCCAGAACCAGCGGTCAACGTCTGATTGAGCCGGTTGCCGTAGCGGTCGTAGCCCCAGGAGAGGCCCCATTGCGGATAGCTGGATGATCCCGTCGTCAAGGCGGTCGAGAGTCTCGACAGGGGATCATAGGCGTAGGCCACAGTCCGACCGTTGTCCACGCTATCTGTGATGCCCGCGATCAGGCCGTCGTTGCTCCCCGCCGAACCGTAGGAATAACTCAAGCCAAATTTCGTGGTGGAATCGTGGGCGCAGGTTCCATTGCGGTTCGTGGTGGAATAGTCCAGGCAGTTCAGTTGCAGCCGGTCGGAAGAGAATCCGAGAGAGGCATAGATGCCATTGCCGTACTTGAATCCGGTCACTTCACTGGCGACGTTGTAACCGTAGCCAGTGGCGTAAGGGCTGGAAGCGGTCCCGCATCCGGTAGTAGAAGGCGCGATCTCGCAGAGGCGGCCCACTGCGTCCACGCTCTGCTGCACGACGCGACCCGAAGGATAAGTGATTTGCGTAAGTTCACCGGCGACATTGTAGGCGTATCCGGTCGTGTAGGTCGTGCTGTTAATGACTTTTTGGAGCTGAGTCATTTGTTCCAGAGCGTTGTAGGCGGGTGGCGCATCCTAATAACTTCTTGGGTGGCCTTCCCTTTCGGTTTTTAAAGGGTTGATTGCATAAGAGCGAAGGCTCCGTTCGGAACCGAGTATGCTTCTGTTTGGAGAACCGAAGCAATCGGTAGGAAGGAGCCTTCGATGATCCTTATTGGATGTGATTTTCACCCTAGTTGGCAACAGGTTTGTTGGTTGAACATGGCCAGTGGAGAGACGAACAACGAAAAGCTGGTGCACTCCTCGGGAGACGCCGAAAGATTTTACCGGCGTCTTACGGTCCCGGTGCGTGTGGGCATCGAGGCCACTGGCAACTGCCAGTGGTTTTTGGAGTTGCTCGGCAAGTTGGGACACGAAGTGTGGGTTGGCGATGCGGCGAAAATTCGCGCGTGCGATCCACGGCAGCAGAAGCACGACCCGCGGGACGCGCGACTGTTGTTGCAGTTACTGGTGGAAAATCGGTTTCCGCGGATCTGGACGCCTTCCAGCGAGGAGAAGGATCTGCGGCAGTTGCTCCTGCACCGCTACAAGCTGGTGCGCATGCGCGTGCAGGTGAAGAACGAGTTGCAGCACCTGGCGATGAACAAAGGCATCACCAAAGGGCGGAGGTTGTGGAGCGCCGCAGGAGAGAAAGTGCTCTGTGAGTTGCCGCTCGCGCCTTGGGCCAGCCGGCGGCGAGAAGACCTGTTTAAGTTAAGAAGCATGTTGAACGAGCAGGTCGCTGCGCTGGACGAAGCGGTGAAGAACGTCGCCGAAGAAAATGAACGAGCGCGCTTGCTGATGACCCAGCCGGGCGTGGGGCCGATCACCTCGATGGCCTTTGTGCTGACCATGGGCGACGTCTCGCGCTTTCCCCGCGGCAAGCAGGTGGCCAGTTATCTGGGGCTGATTCCGCGGGAGTACAGTTCGGGCGGGCATCAGCGCTTCGGATCGATCAGCAAGCAGGGCAACCGCTTCATGCGCATGCTGCTGGTGGAAGCGGCGCAGTGCGTGGTGCGGTATGACGAAGGATTTCGCAACGAGTATTTACACCGCTGCCACACCAAGCCGCGAGGAGTGGCCAAAGTGGCGGCGGCCAGGAAATTGGCCGTGCGACTCTACTGGATGCTGAGAACCAATACCGCATATCCAGAGATCGCTCGCGTCGGGAGCAGCTCACGAGTGGCCCTGGATGGCGCAAGCTAGCCCGGAGGGTTGATTGGGCGCTCCCGTCCCGGTGAGAGCCGGGATTCGGATAGAAGAATCATGGCCGATGGTTAGGTCGTATCGATGGTTGGCGGAGCGATCCGCAGTAAGCTGATTCACCGTATGAGTTACAGAGCTTCGGTTCTCCACCAACTCTGGACGAAACGCGGTGAGAAAAACACTGCACCGGAGTTTTGTGTCTTGACAACGCCTTCGCTCTTATCGAGGGTCACTCTTCGCTTTTGCTAAGGGGTGGCCCCGTCTCGTCGTGGCGCCGGGGTCTTAAGGTTTTTCCTCCGCGCTTCCTGCTCACGGCTCGCTGCTAACTGCTGGCCTCCTACCGATCACTGCTTACGGATTACTTCAAAAGCGGCCATCGCTCCAGGCCGGCCCTCCTTTTGTCCATCGTAAAATGTTAGCCACGATCACCAACCCATTTGGCCCATACGCCTGAGGATGATCGCGCTGTAGTTATTCATGCGCTCGGGTCGTCGCTTCAGGGGAGCCGGCAGAATGGCGGCGAGCCGCGCCGCCTGTTGCCGGCCGATATTCCGGGCCGGGGTTTCGCCGTAGTAACGACACGCCGACTCCGCACCATAAATACCCGGGCCCCATTCGACCACGTTAAGGTAAATCTCCAGAATGCGGTGTTTGCCGAGGACCAATTCGGCCACCGGCACCAGTGTGGCCTCCGCGCCCTTGCGGAGGAAAGAGCGGCCCGTTCCGAAAAACAGGTTTTTTACGAGTTGCTGCGTAATGGTGGAAGCTCCGCGAGTGCGCTCGCCTTCCAAATCGTCTTCGGCAGCGATTTCGATCTGGTGCCAATCGAATCCATGATGCTGGTAGAACTGCGCGTCCTCCGCGGCGATGACAGCGTGCTGGAGATCGGCGGAGATTTGGCTGAGGGCAATGAATTTGTAGCGTTCGTGATATGGCGTGTGGTGAATCCAGGCCTGCAAGCGGCGCTGGAGGTGCACCGCGGTTGTCGGCGGGTCGATCCACCGGGCGGCCACCAGGATCAGCGCGGCAAGCGACCAAAGAAGCGCCACGCCGATGACCAGCCATCGAAGAAAGGGGCGGAGGAAGCCCGTCCGCAGCGGGGTCTTCGTGGGTGTGTCCGGCATGGCAGTCACATTTCAGGATATAGCCGCGCCGACGCTCCCTGGTTGCAAAATGTCGGCGCGCCGACATTTAAAGTAATACTTTAAGAGTTATGAGTTTGGCAGCGTCCCGGTATTGCCAGGAGTAGCAACAAGATGCTCGCTCGGCGGGCTTCGGAACACCTGCGAGCCAGTCAAACGACTGGGTTTATTGAGAAAGTTGCAGTGAAGAGAGCACGTTCCGATTCGGGAAAAAAGCATTCGAATGGATTTCACGCGAATAAAAATTGTTTGCACCAGAAGAGAGACTTTGGAGAGCTTCCGTTTTTAGGTCACCCGGCAGGGCGTCCGGTCGCCTGCATAGCGCCCTACTTTCCCGGAAAATAGGCATGCCCTTGGGCGCGGCGAAGACCCTCGCCCCGCGAAGGGGCGAGCTACAGGATGCGGGGCAGATTTTCGAAGGGGACGCGATCGCGGGTCAGGCGGGTTTTTGCCAGAACGAGCCGGTCCAGTCGACGGGCTGCATGGGGCGGTGATTTTATGTTCGGCGCGGAAATCGTTAACGGCTTGCTTGCAGGGAGGGGTGGAACCGTAGTCGTCGACGATCACGTAGCCGCCGGGAGAGAGCTTGGAGTACAGAGCGCGCAGGGCATCCATGGTGGAGGAGTACATCTCGCCGTCCAAACGAAGGATGGTGAGTTGCTGGATCGGGGCTGCGGGGAGAGTGTCCTTGAACCAGCCGACGAGGAAGCGGACGCGTTCATCGAGCAGGCCGTAGCGCGCGAAGTTGGCCTGGACCCGTTCGAGAGAGATGCCGAGGCTGTGATTGGATTTCCAGTTGCGGTCGCCGGCGTCCTGCTGATAGCGGCCATCGGGTTTCGGCAGACCCTCGAAGGAGTCGGCCACCCAAACGATTCGGTTGGGATTGCCGCAGGCCTTTAAAATGGCGCGCATGAAGATGCTGGCGCCGCCGCGCCAGACGCCGGTCTCGATCAGGTCACCGGGAATAATGTTGCGAAGAATTTCCTTGACGCAAAATTCGATGTTCCCCAATCGTTTCAGGCCGATCATAGTGTCGGCCTCGGGAGGCCAGTCGCGGCCCTCGGCGGGCGTCGGGATCGAAGGGCGAGTAGGCAAAAAGCTTGACGTTGTCCTTTGCGAGGAGCGGCTCGACGAAGGGATACATGGCCCAAGCGAGGGGGGTTGCGGCGTCTGGATGGTCGCGTCCTGAGCTGGCGGTAGGAGTCTGGAAAAACGGAGCGGGTGAGACACTTTTTCATCAAGTCCAGATACATTTCAGCGGTTTCGGATGCGATTTCAGCCAACCTTCCTCCTAATGGAAACGTGGCACAAAACCTGATGTGGCGGCGTCACCACAAATTTGCGGGAACGGCAAGAACCTACGAAAAGGCAGCTTAGCATTTCGAGGATGAGATTGTCCCGCCCGCCATGCTGCGGCGTGCAGGCAAAAAGCGCAAGAGGCGAGCACCCGCACCGAAGAGGACAGGCCCTTCGGCATAACTCAGGGTAAACAGGAATACCTGTGCCACGCGATGAGAGCGCCATTCGGAGAATGGCGCTCCCGGGGCGGAGGAAGCGCTTTGCTGCGGGGCTGGGGTGGGGCATAATCCGGGCACACAGAAACAACCGGGCGTTCGATTTGAAGTGTTCGACGCGAGACGTTTGCAGCCAAACATTTGCAGTCAACTCAGCAGATTCAGGAGGAAACGGTGAGCGACCGTCCATGGAGTTCCACGGCACCTGCGGGAGAATTTCAGCCGTATGTGCCGTCGGCGCAGAGCCTGACGGAATTTTCGTTGCGGGCGGTGCTGCTGGGAGGATTGTTCGGGCTGCTGTTTGGCGCGGTGACGGTGTATGTGGGATTGCGGGCGGGGCTGACGGTTTCGGCGTCGATTCCGATTTCGGTGTTGTCGATCAGCATTTTGCGGGCGTTCGGGCGCTCGACGATTCTGGAAAATAACATTGTGCAGACGACGGGGTCGGCAGGCGAATCGCTGGCCGCGGGAGTGATGTTCACCTTGCCGGCGCTGATCTTTTTGGGATTCGGGTCGGAGTTCACGTTCTGGCGAATTTTCCCGATGGCGCTGCTGGGTGGGTGGCTGGGCGTGCTGTTCATGATTCCGCTGCGGCGGCAATTGATTGTGAAGGAGCACGGGAACCTGTCGTTTCCGGA
Organism: uncultured Acidobacteriota bacterium; assembly: GCA_963781995.1. Taxonomy (GTDB): domain Bacteria; phylum Acidobacteriota; class Terriglobia; order Acidiferrales; family UBA7541; genus Acidiferrum. The sequence goes on from CAWAHR010000002.1 coordinate 2,081,574, forward strand.
AGGCACGGCGTGCGCGGATGTGCTGGTGGCGGGAGAGCGCGGCGGATCGTTCGCGGGACGGGTGTTTTGGGGATTGGGGCTGGGCGGGGTGTACACGTTTTTGATGAACACGGTGCAGGCGTGGACGGGGCAGCCGGAAGCGCGGCCGGAGTGGTTTCCGGGGGCGTCGTTTCGCGCGGCGGTGACTTCGGAATATCTGGGAGTAGGGTACATCATCGGGCCGCGGGTGGCGGGGATTTTGTTCGCGGGCGGGATCGTGTCGTGGCTGGTGATCATGCCGGCGATCAAATTTTACGGGCAACTGGCGGGGAACACGCCGATTTATCCCTCGACGATTCCGATTCCCTTGATGACACCGGACGATTTGTGGAGGAGTTATATCCGGCCGATGGGAGCGGGCGCGGTGGCCGCGGCGGGGCTGATCACGCTGCTGCGGACGCTGCCGACGATTATCGCGGCGTTGACGGCGGGATTGAAGGATGTGCGCGGGGAAGGCGGGAACAGCGGCGCGGCGATGGCGGACAGCCGCACGGAGCGGGACACGCCTATGAAGTGGGTGATCGCGGGGTCGGCGCTGATCGTAGTGATGATGTGGGTGCTGCTGACGTTTCACCCGATGCAGGGAGCGGCGACGCGGTGGTATCAGAATCTGTTTGCCGGCGTGTTTGTGGTGGTGTTCGGATTTTTGTTTGTGACCGTGGCGAGCCGGATCAGCGGGTTGCTGGGGAATTCGTCGAACCCGATCAGCGGTATGAGCATTGCAACACTGATGGCGACGTGCGCGATTTTCTTTCTGGCGGGATGGACGGCGCCGAATTATGCGGTGCTGGCGCTGATGATCGGCGGAGTGGTGTGCATCGCGGCGGCGATTGCGGGAGCGACTTCGCAGGATTTGAAGACGGGATACCTGGTGGGGGCGACGCCTTTCTGGCAGCAGATGGGATTGCTGGTGGGGGTGACGATTTCGACGATCGCGATTGGAGCGACGCTGAACCTGATGAACAAAGGGCTGGAAAAGTACATCCCGACGCAGATTCCGGTGACGTTGCAGGCGCTGCCATCGGGCGTGAAGGTGGAGCGGGACACATTTGCTTATCAGGGAAAGAGCTATGTGCTGATTAACGTGCTGGGCTCGCATGAGATTCCCGACGGCGAATATCTGTATGACAGCGGGACGCACGAGATTGAGTATCAGTGGGCGCAAGGGATCGGCAGCGACAAGGCGCCGGCTCCGCAGGCGCGGCTGATGGCCACGGTGATCAGCGGGATTTTGAATCAAAGGCTGCCGTGGCGGCTGGTGCTGATGGGCGTGGCGCTGGTGATCGCGGTGGAGATTTTGGGAGTGAGATCGCTGGCGTTTGCAACGGGGATGTACATATCGATTGCGACGACGGCGGCGATGTTCGCGGGGGGCCTGGTGCGCTGGGCGGTAGAAGCGAGCATGAAGGAAAAGGCGGCGGATGCGGAGAGCGAGGCTAGTCCGGGGGCGCTATATTCGAGCGGACTGATCGCGGCGGGGGGAATTTTCGGGTTGCTGGGGATCATTATCAATTTGCTGCAGGACCCGGAAATTTCGAATCGCGTGCCGCAGTGGGTTTCGTCGGTGCTGCGGTTGCCGTGGCGGCCGGATTTGTTTGCGATTGGACCGAAGATATTGGGGGGATTGGCGACGGGCAATCTGTTTGGGGCGTTTATGTTTGTGGTGCTGGCGGGGTCGTTGTTTTATTTTGCGAGGAAGAAGTTGGATTAGGACGGGGTAGTGGAAAGGCAAGAGCGCCGGGCCGAAGCCCGGCGCCTACATGGGCGCGCCCACGGGAAAGAGCCTTTTGACGGAGTGGGTTGGGCCGCCGTACACTGCAAATATGAGCTCGTCCTTCGGCGCGCCTCGGGTTGGGTTTGATTGGCGCGGGTTTATCACGCCTGCGGTAAAACTCCTGGTTATCATTTGCGCCGGGGTGTTCCTGCTGCAGGAGCTGGTGGCGATAGTATTCCCTCCCTATGCGACCGCTTGGCTGAATCACTGGTTTGGGCTGGTGCCGCTGGGGCCGATTCCCGGATTGCGGTTGTGGCAGCCGTTCACGTACATCTTTCTGCACGGCGGGTTGTGGCACCTGCTGATCAACATGCTGATGCTGTGGATGTTCGGGCGGGAACTGGAACTGGTGTGGGGAAAGAACCGCTTTCTCAACTACTTTTTTATTTGTGGGACCGGCGCGGGAATTATCACGATTTTGGTGAAAGTGACGCCGATGTTGTGGGGTATGCGGCCGCAAGATGTGCCGACGATTGGAGCTTCGGGGGCGATCTTCGGGATTCTGATCGCCAACGCAATTTTATTTCCCGACCGGCGCATCTGGCTGTTTCCGCTGCCGCTGACGATTCCGATGCGGCCGTTTGTGGCGGTGATGGCGGCGATTGAGTTTTTCAGCACGCTGGGAGAGACCGGGGACCGGGTGAGTCATTTGTGCCATCTGGGAGGAATGCTGATCGGGTGGATATATTTGCGGCGCGGATCGTTTTTGTACCGGGTGCGGAATGAAGTGGCGGATTGGAAGTACCAGCGGAACCGTAAAAGATTTCAGGTGTACATGAAGAAGACGAAGGATGAGCCGCCTTCGCGGCCGGATAGTTGGGTGAATTGAGCTGAGCGTCTCTTAGGGAGACGAATTTCGCAGGACTTTACGTTGAGGTTCTTCGCCTATCCTTTTCGGATAGGCTCAGGACGACAAGTTCCCACCTGTATCGCTAGATCTCATAAATGGGCGCACTGGGTGCTTCCCAGCCTCAGAGGATAAAGCCCAAGCTTTTCCAGGGTTTTTCGGCACGACTGAAGTCGTGCCCTCCCGACCACCATTTATGAGACAGCTTGTAGTGGAAAAAAAGCGCCGCGTTCGGGACAGCAAGCTTTCGTGCTGGCCGATCTAAAGTTCGGCCACTACAGTTCTAGCTGCGGCCGATTACGTGAAATTTCATGAAGTTGGTGCTGCCGCGGATGCCCATGGGGGTGCCGGCGACGATGCCGATGATGTCGCCCTTTTTGACCAGGCGCTCTTCGAGGAGGCGTTTTTCGGCGAGATCGGCGAGGCCGTCAATTTTTTTGACATCGGAAATATCGCGCGAGGCGACACCCCAGAAGAGCGACATACGGCGACGCGTTGCCGCCACCGGGGAAAACGCGACGATGGGAACGAGCGGACGGTAACGGGAAACAAGGCGCGCGGTGAAGCCGCTGTGGGTGAAGATGGCGATGAGCTTCATATTCAATTCGCGGGAAGCGTGGCAGACGAGTTCGGCGACGGTTTCGGCGACCTTGAGCTGCTCCTGGGCGGTGGTGGGGCGCGGAAATTCCTGAATGCTGGCTTCGGCTTCGTGGATGATGCGGGCCATCATGGAGACGGCTTCGATGGGATATTTTCCGGAGGCGGTTTCGGCGGAGAGCATGACGGCATCGGAGCCGTCGAAGATGGCGTTGGCGACGTCGGAGGCTTCGGCGCGGGTAGGACGGGGATTGTGGGTCATGGATTCAAGCATCTGGGTGGCGGTGATGACCGGACGGCGGAATTCGCGGGCGCGGGCGATGATATTTTTTTGTACGACAGGAACTTTTTCGGGACTCATTTCAACGCCGAGGTCGCCGCGGGCGACCATGACGGCGTCCGAGGCGCGCAAAATGCCTTCCAGATTGTCGATGGCTTCGGGTTTTTCGAGCTTGGCGATCACCGGAGTGTCTTTTCCGGCGCGGCGGATGAGGGATTTGACGATCAGAACATCTTCGGGACGGCGAACGAAGCTGGCGGCGACGTAGTCCACATCATGGGCCAGGGCAAAACGCAAATCCTTGCGATCTTTTTCGGTGAGGGCGGGAACATGCAGCTTTACGCCGGGCAGGTTGATGCCTTTGTGCTCGCCGAGGTCGCCGCCGTTAACGACCCGGCAGATGACTTCGGGGCCCCGGACTTTTTCAACGCGGAGTTCGATGAGGCCGTCGGAGAGGAGAACGCGGTCGCCGGGCTTCACTTCACGAGGCAGGGGCCGGAAAGTGGTGTTGACGCGAGTGGAATCGCCAAGAATCTTTGCGGTGGTGATGATGAATTGCTGGCCGGAGCGCAGATTGACGAGACCGCCGCCGGCGAGGGCGCCGGTGCGGATTTTGGGGCCTTGCAGGTCGGCGAGAATGCCGATGGTCTTGCCGAGCTCGGCGGAAGCGGCGTGCAGCATGGCGATGGTATGCGCGTGCTGCTCGTGAGTGCCGTGGGAAAAATTCATGCGGGCGACATCCATGCCGGCCTCGATGAGACGCCGGATCATGCGCGGCGAATGGGTGGCCGGACCGATGGTGCAGACAATCTTGGAGTGCCGCGAGTGCATCGATGTGTGAGCTCTCATTGTAGAACAATCGGACGGAGGTCACGGCATAAATAGCGGCCTTAATTTGTTGCGAGACCTCAAGGATTAAAGAGTCCGTGTGACGACGCCGAAAAGCGGGCCTCAGCGGCTAAAGCCGCATTGATTTGCGCCATATACGGCACGACTGAAGTCGTGCCCTCCCACGAAAGTGAAGTCCTCCGACAGACTCTAGTGCCCAAGAATTTCCCGACACTTACGGCAGGGCCCGTCGCGCTGCTCAGGCCAAGCTGAAGTCGTGCCCTCGCGAAATGAATCGATGAGCGCGCTCTTGGTTATCGGCTGGTGGAAAACTCGGAGACGATGTGAACCATCAGGTCCACGCCTTTGGGGAAGGCGGCCAGCGGGAGGCGCTCCTCGTCGCCGTGAACGCGGGCGTCATCGGCTTCGTTGATCGGAAAGGGCCGAAGGCCGTAGGCCTGGACGCCGTGAAGGCGAAGCTGCGCGGAGTCCGTGGCGCCGGTGGACATGAAGGGGATGACGGGCACGCCGCCGAATTCCTGGGCGCTCACTCTGGTGATGAGGTTGTAAAAATCATTTTCCATGGAGGAGTTGGGAGCCGCGAGGCCGCCTTCGGGGGCGATATCGAAGCGAATTTGCGGGTCGTTGACGAGCTTCTTCAGATCGTTGACGAGGACGTCGATGGTGTCGCCCGGGATCAGACGGATGTTGAGAACGGCGCGAGCTTCCGAGGGGATGACATTGCTGCGAACGCCGGCCTGCAGGATGGTGGGAGCAATGGTGTCGCGCATCATGGAGTTCCAGAGGGGATTGGCGTCAGCGAGGAAACGCTGGGCGTGTTCGCCGCGGTCGGAAGTGTCCACAACGCGCATCCACTTGCTGGTTTCCTCGTCTTCGAGAGGAGCGAGGGCTTCGAAGTAGCGGCGAACGATGGAAGTGAAGTGCACGGGCGTGTTGTAGTTGCCGATTTTATCGACGGCGGCGGCAATGTGGACGACGGGGTTGTCCTTGGTGGGAGTGGAAGCGTGTCCGCCCTTACCAGAGGCGATGAGGGTGACGTTCACGGAAACTTTTTCGCTGGCCTGGAGGGCTACGTATTGGACTTTGCCGTTTTTTACAACCACTTTGCCGCCCTCGTTGAGGGCATAACCGGCGGCGATTTTGTCCCAATACTTGGCGATGATCATTTTGATGCTGGCGTCGCCGAACTGCTCTTCGTCGGCGGTGGCAAGAAAAATGACGTCGCGATTGAGATGGGTGCTGCCGCGTTTGAGGGCAATGAAGGCGGCAAGATTGGCTACCAGCATGCTTTTGTCGTCAATGGAACCGCGGCCCCAGAGGTAGCCGTCCTTGATGATGCCAGCGAAGGGATCGACGGACCACTTGCTGCGGTCGACGCCGACTACATCCATGTGGGCGACGAGGAGAAGAGCTTTGGAGGGATCGGCGACGGCGCTGCTGCGTAGGCGGGCGACAACGGCGCTACGGCCGGGAGCGAGGTCGAGGAGCTCGGCGGTGATGCCATCCTTGGCGAGAATGCCGGCGATGTACTTGGCGGCGGCTTGTTCATTGCCCGGGGGATTGGTGGTGTTGATTTTGAGGAGTTCCACGAGCCAGTTCTGGGCCTCGAGCGCGAGAGCGGTCGTGTCGCCGACGGGCGAATAGGCTTGGGGAATGCCCCCGGCGGTAAATTTTTGCGAGACCTGCGCGGCGAGATTCCGGTCCAGGAAGCCGGACAGGGTCAATAGAATAAAAAGCGGAAGAGAAATGTGCCTGCGGAGCAAGTAGACACCCCCATCTGAATGCGTTTTGCCGCCACTAAATTCCATACTAACATGCAGAGTTTGGCGGGCCGGGAGGGGTGTGGGAGGTGCGTTACGTATTTCACACGGGACGCGTCCAAGATACAGAAAACATGGGGCGCGATTTTGGCATCTAAGGATTCTGGCGTCCAAGAGCCAGGAAGGTTACCGCGGAGCACAGGGGGAAACGAATGAAACGACGCTTTTGGCAAGTGACCAAGCGGACGCTTTTCCTGGCTGGGGCGCTGGCCGGTGCTTGCGCAACGATGCGGGCGCAGGCTCCCGCGGGACCTGAGCCGACTTCCCCGGCGCAGGGGAATCCCGCGCCGGCGCAGAAGCCAGCCACCGGGCAACAGCAGAAGCCGCAAGAGGGCGGGGTGACGATTTCCGTGGAAGTGCCGGTGGTGACGCTGGACGTGGTGGCAGCGACGCAGAACGGCGACATCATTCCGGGATTGAAAAAAGAAAATTTCCGGGTGCTGGAAGACGGCCAGCCGCAGACGATCACCAACTTTGGGCCGACGGATGCACCGATCACGATGGTGGTGCTGCTGGAGTTCAGCAACGTTCACTGGGGGTGGTTTTCGTATTACGCGACATATTGGGCGGACGCGCTGTTTCCGAATCTGAATCAGAAGGATTGGGTGGCGCTGGTCACCTTTGACATGCGGCCGAGGACGGAAGTGGACTTCACGCAGAACAAGGAAGAGGTGCGCAGCGCGATCTACCACTTGTTTGTGCCCGGCTTCAGCGAATCCAATTTGTTTGACGCGATCCTGGACACCACGGACCGCCTGAAGGACGTAAAGGGGAAAAAATCAATCCTGGTAATTGCCTCGGGAATCGATACGTTTTCGAAACACACGCTGGATCAGACGATAAAGCAGCTTCGCGGAACGGATACCACGATTTTTGCGGTTGGGGTGGACAAGCCGATCAGCAACTGGATGGAGATGCAGGGGAGGCTGAGCGGGAGGAGAGACTTGACGTTCCTGCAAGCGGAGAATCAACTGAAGACGTTTGCGCAGATGACCGGGGGGTTTGCATGGTTCCCGCAATTTGACGGGGAGCTTCCGGGGATCATGAAGGAAGTGGCGGCGTTTTTGAGGCACCAGTACAGTTTGTCGTATACGCCGTCGAACCAGAGCCAGGATGGGAAATACCGGAAAATCAAGGTGGAGCTGGTGGCGCCGGACGGAGGGCCCCTGGTGGTATTGGATCAGAAAGGCAAGAAGCAGAAGATTGTGGTGTACACGCGCGAGGGATATCAGTCGGTGAAGGGTGGAGTGGGAGATTAGGCGTCGTTTCTCACTGGGAACAATTACCCGTTCTCGAATTTCACAATAGACATAGTGCAAGATTCTTAAGTTGAGGTCCTTCGGGTATCCTTGTCGGATAGCCTCAGGATGACATCGTTTCGCTTGGTGCGAAATAACTAGTAGCCGCGGTGGAGGTCGACCTGGTTGAAGAGTTCGCGGCCGTCGAACCAACGTTCCAGTAGATCAAGGATGAGAGCGGTTTCCCGGGGCCAGAGACGGTCGCTGATGGCACTGGTGTGCGGGGTGATCAGCAGGTTAGGGGCTTTCCAGAGCGGGTGATCGGCGGGGAGCGGTTCGGGGTCGGCGACATCGAGCGCGGCGCCGGCGAGTTTTTTCTGTTGCAGGGCGGCGATTAGAGCCGACTGATCGAGCATGGAGCCCCTGGCGACATTGACCAGCCGGGCGGTGGGCTTCATCAGCGCAAGCTCAGGTGAGCCGATGAGGTGCTTCGTTTCGGGAGTCTCTGGGGCGCTGATGACCATGTAGTCTGCGTGGGGCAAGAGTTCGTGAAGTTGGGTTGCGGGAACGATTTTTTCGGCGAGCGTTGAATCGCCTTTGCCGGAACGCGAGACACCCCAGACACGCATGTCGAAAGCCTTCGCACGGCGGGCCAATTGGTGGCCGATGGAGCCGTAGCCCAGGATGAGCAGCACTTTGCCGTTGAGTTCGGTTAGATGTTGTGGTTGATCCCAGAGTTCCTGCTGCGACCACTTCGATTGATCCTGATAGCGCACGGAGTCCGGAAAATTGCGGGCTAGCGCGAGCAGCAAGCCCATGGTGTGTTCGGCCATGGGAATGGAAAAGATGCCGCTCGGATTGGTGAGCAGGATACCGGAATCGCGGAGTTCCGGGTACATGAGCTGCGCCACGCCGGCTGCGGTGGAGTGGATCCATTTTAGTTTTTTCGCGTCGAGGAGTTGTTTTGCGCGCAGGGAGTAGCCGACGAAAATGTCGGTTTCCGGAAGCTCTTGCGGCAGGCGGTCGTAATCGGGAAGGTGGACAACGCGCATGGCGGGCCAGCGCTGGCGAATGGCTTCGGCGAACGAGGCCGGGGGGCGCCATTCGGTGAAGGGGTGCCAGACGCAAAGGGTGAGCTTCGTGTTTTCTGGAGTGGTGCGGTTCATTTAGGGTTTTGCTTGCGTCTTAGGTCGTGGCCGGTCATGTCGGTGGGCGCGGGTTCGCCGAGGATGCCGAGCATGGTGGGGGCGATGTCGCGGAGAGCGCCGCCGGGAGCGAGTTGCAGGGCGTCGTTATCGGTGACGCAGATGAATGGGACGGGATTGGTGGTGTGGTAAGTGTGCGGGCCGCCGGTGACGGGATCGATCATGGTTTCGGCGTTGCCGTGATCGGCAGTGATGATCCAGGCGCCGCCGCGCGGTTTGAGTGCCTGGTAGATGCGGGCTAGGCCGGCATCCACGGCTTCGACGGCTTTGATGGTGGCTTCGAGCTTGCCGGAGTGGCCGACCATGTCGGCGTTCGCATAATTCATAATGATGGCGTCGAACTCGCCTTTTTCGATGGCCTTGACGACGGTGTCGGTGATGCCTTCGGCGGACATTTCGGGTTTCAGATCGTAAGTGGCGACTTTCGGCGAGGGGACGAGAATGCGCTCTTCGCCGCCGAAGGGCTTTTCGACGCCGCCGTTGAAGAAGTAGGTGACGTGGGCGTATTTTTCGGTTTCGGCGCAGCGGAGATTTTTGTACTGCAGATCCTGGAAAACCTGGGCGAGGATGTGCTCGAGTTTTTCCGGGGTGATGATGCACTTGAGCCAGGGCCAGTTTTTGTCGTACTTGGTCATGCCGACGTAGAAGAGATTTTTGGGGCGCTTGGGGTCGGCGAATTTGTCGAAGCCGGGGCTTTCGAGCGCGTAGGTGATTTGGCGGGCGCGGTCGGCGCGGAAGTTGTAGAAGATGACCGCATCGTCATCACGAATGAGGCCGACGGGAGGAGCGGCTGGTCCAGTGCCGCGGGTGACTACGATGGGCTTGACGAATTCGTCGGTGACGCCTTGCTCGTAACATTGCTGGAGGGCGGCGACGGGATCGTTGGATTTGGTTTCGGCCTCGCCGTGGACCAGAGCGCGATAGGCGAGTTCGATGCGCTCCCAGCGGTTGTCGCGGTCCATGGCGTAGTAGCGGCCGACGAGGGTGGCGATCTCGCCGACGCCGAGTTCGCGCATTTTCTGTTGCAACTGGCGGACGTAATCGCGGCCGCTGTTGGGCGGGGTGTCGCGGCCATCCATGAAGCAGTGGACGAAGACGTTTTCGACTTTCCATTGCTTGGCCATTTCGAGGAGGGCGAAAAGGTGGTTGATGTGCGAATGCACGCCGCCATCGCTGAGCAGGCCGATGAAATGGAGCTGGCGCTGGCGGCCGCGCTCCATGGCTTGCTGGAAGAGGGGGACTTGATCGAGTTGCTTGTTGGCGATGAGGAGATCGATGCGGGTGATGTCCATGTGCACGACGCGGCCGGCGCCGATGTTGAGGTGGCCGACTTCACTGTTGCCCATCTGGCCTACGGGGAGGCCGACGGCGGGGCCGGAGGTCTGGATGAGGGTGTTGGGAAATTTGCGGAGGAGTTCGTCGTAAGCGGGTTTGCGCGCGAGGGCGATGGCGTTGCCCTCGGTTTCGGCGCGGTAGCCCCAGCCATCGAGGACGGTGAGGACAAGAGGTTTCGGTCGTTTTGGCATGGGAATTTTGGTCGCTTCCCTTTCAAATATAGGTAGGACTCAACTCATAAGTTACCGTAAGTCAAAAGCGTCTCCCGCGGCGGGCGGCCGCTACAGTTTCGCGAATTCGCGAAGGGCGGCGAGTAGGCGGTCTACTTCATCGGCGGTGTTGTAGTGGACCAGGCCGATGCGGAGCATGCCGCCCTGGGATTCGACGCCGAGGCGTTCGCTGAGATTCAGAGCGTAGTAGTTGCCGTCCCAGGTGAAGATGCCGCGCTCGCCGAGGAAGGTGGCGATGGCGGTGGGATGATGGTTGCCGATGCGCAGGGAAAGCGTGGAGCAGCGTTCGGCGGAGCGTTGCGGGTCGATGATGCCGTAAACGCGGGCGCCAGGGATGGTTTTCAGGCCTTCGATGAGGCGCCAGATCAATCCAGTTTCATGGGCGACGGTGGAATGAAATGCGGCTGCCAAAGCTTCGCGGCGCGTTTTCGCTTGCGCGTCGCAATGGCGGCCAAGTTCGGCGAGATATTCGACGGCGGCGCCGATTCCGGCGATGAGTTCGTGGATTTGCGTGCCGCTTTCCCAGCGGTCGGGAATTTGATCGGTGCAGGGGCGGACTTTGTAGGGGCGGAAGGATTGCAGGTGCTCGCGCTTGCCGTAGAGCGTGCCCATGTGGGGGCCGAAGAATTTGTAGGGGGAGCAGACGAGGAAATCGCAGTCGAGGGATTTCACGTCGATTAAACCGTGCGGCGCGTAATGGACCGCATCAATGTAAATCATGGCGCCCGCGGCGTGGGCGAGTTTGGTGATTTCGGCGACCGGGTTGATGGTGCCGACGGAATTGGACGCGTAGCCGACGGCGACGAGTCGCGTTTTTTCGTTGAGCTTGCGCTTCAGGTCGTCGAGATCGAGGGTGCAGTCTTCTTCGCGAATGTCCACCTGGCGAATGACGATTCCCTTTTCTTCCAGGGCTTTCCAGGGAGAGAAATTGGCGTCGTGGTCGAGCGTGGTGAGAAGGATTTCGTCGCTGGGCTTCAGTTCGCGGGCGATGGCGCGGGAGACCGCGAAGGTGACGGTGGTCATGTTCTGGCCGAAGATGACTTCGTCTTTATCGCAGTGGAAGAGGTCGGCCATGGCGGCGCGCGCGTGGGCGATGATCTCCTCGGTGCGGCGGCTGGTGAGAAATGCGCCGCCGGTGTTGGCGTTGGCGGTGAGCAGATAGCTTTGGATTGCGTGGATGACTTGGGTGGGGACTTGCGTGCCGGCAGGACCATCGAGAAAGGCGGCGGTCTGGCCGTTGATCTGGGTTTTCAGCGAGGGGAATTGGGAGCGAACCCAGGGGGTGTCGAAGGATATGGCGGTGGCTACATTGCGAACAGGGGTGCTCATGATGCGAGGGGCTCCGAGTGTGCGAATTAGCTCTGGCAGAGTAGTTTCTCACAAAGGGATTGGCGCGCACAGGCTAAAGCCCGCGCCACTTGGCGTGATACCATCGAACGCGTTGCTCCCACTCATGCCGCGATGGCGCCGGCTATCAACTCTGCGCCGTGTTTCTCTCCGAGGTTTTCCATGGCTGATTCGTTTGTTGTGAGCGACCGCACGCGGGTGGTGCGCGAAGCTAACCGTGCGGTGTATGACCGCGAAGTCATTTACAAAATTCTCGACGAGGGATTGGTGTGCCACGTTGGATTTTCGGCGGACGGCCAGCCGTTTGTGATTCCCACGATGTTTGCGAGGGTGGGCGATGCGATTTATTTTCATGGGTCGGCGGCTAGCCGGATGTTGCGGGGCGCGGCGAGCGGGTGGCCGGTCTGCATTACCGTGACGCTGGCGGATGGGTTGGTGCTGGCGCGGTCGGTGTTCAATCACTCGATGAATTACCGGTCTGTGGTGGCGCTGGGGACGGCCACGCTGATCAGCGAGCCGGCGGAAAAGCTGGCGGCGCTGCGGGCGTTCACGGAGAAGCTGATTCCCGGGCGGTGGGAAGATGCGCGTCAGCCAAACGAAAAGGAGTTGAAGGCGACGAGCATCCTGAAGCTGCCGCTGACAGAAGTCTCCGCGAAGGTGCGCACGGGCGGCGTGGAAGATGATGCGCCGGACTACGCGCTTTCCGTGTGGGCGGGGATTATTCCGCTGCGGCTGGTGGCGGACGCGGCGATTCGCGATGAACGGTGCGACGCGGCGATTCCCACTCCGGCGTATGCCGCAACTTTTCGCAGGTGAGCCATGAGCGAATTCACACCAGCGGTTGTTAAACCTGTGGTGGCGTTTTCCGTTTTGGAGGCGCTGGATATTCGTGTGGGCACGATCCAGAAAGTGGAAGAGGTGGCGGGTTCGGAGAAGCTGATGAAATTGACGGTCAGCTTTGGCGACCACACGCGCTCGATCCTGGCTGGGATCAAGAAGGAAAGAAGCGACCCGCGCGAAATTGAGGGCAAGCAGGGGTTGTTTGTGGTGAATCTGGAGCCGCGAAAGATGGCCGGCGAGGTTTCCGAGGGGATGCTTTTTGATATTGGATATGCGGATGGCATGACGCCGGTGCTGGCGATGCCGGAAAAGCGGGTGCCGGATGGAGCGCGGGCGGGGTGAGGAGTTGGGGGGTTGCGGTTTTTTGGAGTGCGGCGGCTCTGCCGCCGCTTTCGAGGGCTACGATTCGCTGCGAACGTTGGTTTGGAAGATAGGGCTTACACCGTGAAAGCGGGAGCTGAGCTCCCGCACTCCAAAGGGGTCAGGACTGGGCGGCGCGGAGGAAGTCAGCCAGGAGGCCGTAGCCGGTGGCTTCGATGCCGGGGTTGTGCTCGACCAGGGAAATGTTCATGACATCCAGATCGAAGCGAATTGCGGAACTGGTGCCTTCGAGGCCGGCCATGGGATCGGTCATCAGCAGAAGTTCGGGGCTGACGCGAGCATCGACGCCGTCGCCGCGGCGTTCGGCGCGGCAGATGAGTTTGTAACGCATTCCCGCGGCGCGCACGGAGCGGATTTTTTCCTCGCTGAGTTCGCGAATGCCGGTGCGCTGCACCTGCTCGATGCGCAGTGGCACACCCATCAACACATTGACGATGGCAGTGACCTTGACCGCCGCATCCCAGCCATCCAGATCATGCGAAGGATCGGTTTCCGCAATGCCCAGGGCCTGCGCGCGCTTTACCGCTTCGTCGAAGGAGCGCCCTTTTTCGATTTCGGTGAGGACGACGTTGGTGGTGGAGTTCAAAACGCCGGCGAACCCGCGCAATTCCGTGGCGGGCAGGCCCAGGGGAAACAGAGAAAAGATGGGTGCGCCATCCATGACCGTGGATTCGAAGAGGAACTGTTTGCCTTTTTCTTTGGCCAGCGCCGCGAGCCGCTGGTAATCATGGACGATCGGGCCTTTGTTGGCGGTGATGGCGTGGGCGCCGGCTTCGAGGGCGGCGACCAGATGATCGATGGCGGGCTGGCCGGAGCCGGTGTCGAGCGAGCTGGCCTCGAAAAGCACATCGGCTTTGGAGCGTTCCAGCCACTCGCGGACGTTGCGGGGCGGAGTGGCGATTGGCGGAAAATGGTTGCCAAGGGCGGCGATGGGATTCAGGCCTTCGGGCTCGGCGATCCAGCCAATGCGGCGGGTGGCGACGCCAGTGAGGCGCCAGCGGACGTCATATTTGCGGCGCAGCTCGCTTTCTTTCGAGATGAGCAGGCGCAGGAGCGAGCGTCCCACGTGTCCGAAACCGACGATAGCGAGATTGTAGGAAGGGATGAGAGGGCTCCTTGTTGCCGGGCGCGGGGCGAATTATGAGAACCGTGCGGCCGGGATATTATTTTAGAACCAATTTTGTAAGTTTGACGGTTGATTATCTCGGAGCCCTCAGGGGCTGAAGCCTTCTTGCCGCGTGTTTTATGGCACGACTGAAGTCGTGCCCTCCCGCTCGTGCGCGGGATCGAAAGTCAAAGACACCCGTCCGCCCCTGCGGACGGCCGGAACAGATAACCCAAGAACGGACCTCCTCGCAAGACGGACCCTACAGGAGAAATGTCCCTTTCAGTGGAGCGCGGATAATCTTGCCGTGGCTTCGTTGATCAGCGCGGTTTCCTGGGTCAGGATTTTCGCGGCGACGCCGACTTGTTCTTCGGCTTCTTTCCAGCGCTTGAGTTCGAGGGCTTCGCGCACACCGGGAATGGTTTTGGCTTCGTAACCGGTGTACTGGCCGGGAGCGTAAATTTCATGCTTGAACCAGGGACGCCCCGGCAAGCCTTCCGAACTGGTCAGGCGACGCTCGCTTTCGATCAGCAGATGGTTAAGTTCCTGCGATGAAGCGGAAGCTTTGGCGATATCGCCGCGCGCGCTGGCCTGGTCGTAGGCTTTTTTGTAGGCCTCCGCTGCCTTGGCGAGGTCGGTGATGACGTTGTCGAGCGGCGCGAAATTGATGAACGGGGCGACCGCCTCGGTTTTTGGAGCGACCGTGGGCCGCCGGGGATCGAAAGTGGCCTGGAAGACGCCTTCCTCGATTTGGCGATTGCGCTCGCGAACCTCGTCCTGCTTTTTCTCCAGAAGAGTCTTGAGTTCCTTCACGTAGGTCTGCATGGTATCGGCGAAATCGGTGAAGTCGAACGGAAGAATATCGGCATCGGCGAGGCGCATGACCGCGGTGGCGGAAGTCTGCGCGAGGGCGCGGCCGTAGACGAAATCGGTGTCGCTGAAGTGGGTGAACCAGTAGAAATCGTCGTAGATGGAATGATAGATGCCGCCGCCGTCTTCGCCGCCGTAGCCGAGATTGAGGGAGGCGATGCCATCGTGCTGGACAAAGGCGCCGTAGTCGGAGCCGGAGCCGAGCGCGCCGATGCGCAGATCGGCGCGGTTGCGGGCTTCCGCGCGTTCATCGGCGCTGGCGGCATCGGCAATGGTGGAGAGCTGCGCGCGCTTCCAGACGGAAAGATTGGTTTCGGGATCCTGGACATCGCGGGCGACATCATTGATGAATTTTTCGAGGGTGTGCGAGCCTTCGGCGCCGAAATAGCCGCGGCCATTAGTGTCCGAGTTGATGTAGGCAACGGCGTGTTTCATCAATTCATCGCCGTGGTCTTCCACCCATTCGGTTGAGCCGAGCAGGCCGGGCTCTTCGCCATCCCACGCGCAGTAGATGATAGTGCGTTTGGGTTTCCAGCCGGATTTCAGGAGTTCGCCGAACGCGCGGGCTTCTTCGAGTTCAGCCACCAGGCCGGAGATGGGATCTTCCGCGCCGTTGACCCAGGCATCGTGATGATTGCCGCGGATGACCCATTGGTCGGGATTGGTGGTGCCGGGAATTTTGGCGATGACGTCATAGATTGTCTTGAGATCCCAGTTCGATTTCATTTTCAGGTGGACCTTGAGCGCGCTGGGACCGACGTGATAGGTCAGCGAAAGATTTCCGCGCCACTCGTTGGGAGCCACCGGGCCGGTCAACGCGGTGAGAAGTGGCTGCGCATCGCCATAGGAGATGGGCAGGACGGGAATTTTGGTGATGACGGGAGAGTCTTCCACCTTCAAGCGCTTGGCGTCTTTTTTTGCGGCTACGCCGGGAGTGAGAGGATCGCCAGGGAAGATGGGATCGTCGGCCACGCTGCCACGTTGCACGCCATCCGCGGGGCGATACGCGCCTTTGGGGAAGGTGTCGCCTGGACTATAACCATCACCTTCCGGATCGGAATAAATGAGGCAGCCGACGGCGCCGTGTTCAGCGGCAACCTTCGGCTTGATGCCGCGCCAGGAATGACCATAGCGGGCAATGGCAATCGCGCCTTTGACGGAGACGCCGAGGCGTTCCAGGCGCTCGTAGTCTTCGGGAATGCCGTAGTTGACGTAGACGAGCGGCGCGACAACGTCGCCATCTTTCGAAAAGGCGTTGTAGGTGGGCAACTGCTCGGATTTCTGGCCGGAGGTGGGATCCTGCGGAAGGGTGGGCTCTTCGAGCTTGGCGGTGAATTTCACGGCGCAGTCGGTGGTGGAGCTCCCCTGGCACTCGAGAAGTTCGACCTGGCGTTCCTTGGGGGTGGGAAAGAGAACATCGTAGGTTTCGATTTGGGTGTCGAAGCCAAACTCCTTGAATTTAGCGGCGAGCCATTCGGCGTTGTCTTTGTCGTAGGGCGAACCGACATTGTGCGGGCGCGCGGAGAGCCGCTGCATGTACGCGCGCATATTTTCGGGGCTGGGTATCGCGCGAAGCTTTTCTTCCCAGTGGCGCTCGTCGCGGGAGGATTCGGCGGAGAAGCCATAGAGGGGGGATTCATCGGCGGTGGCCGTGGCCGTCAAGGAAAACCAGGCGGTTCCGGCGCATACCAGCCCCGCAGACACCAACAGTTTCTTGAGATTGATCACTTTTCCTCCAGCACTCGCGCACAAGATTATTGACCGAACGACGAGGGCTGGCAAGTTCGGCGAGGCAGGCCATTTTGGAGTACTATCCGCAGCATCAATCGAAAGGGCCACCATTGAGTTCAACAAAATCCGCCATGAAGCGCGCGGGACTTTTCTACTTCGTCTTCGTGATGTTTGCGTACACGACGGGTGGCCCGTTCGGCATGGAAGAGATGGTTACGACCAGCGGGCCGGGGTTGACGCTGGTCTATTTGCTGGTGATTCCGGTGTTCTGGTGCATCCCGGTTTCGCTGGTGGCCGCGGAATTGACGACCGCGATTCCCGTGGAGGGTGGATTTTACCGCTGGGTGCGCGCGGGCTACGGAAATTTTTGGGGATTCCTGGCGGGATGGTGGAACTGGAGCGCTTCGTGGCTGCTGGGCGGCAGCTATGCGGTGCTGTTCAGCGATTACCTGGGGATCTTTTTCCCTTCGCTGGCGGGGTGGAAGCATTATCTGGTGTCGGTGGCGCTGATCGCGCTGCTGGCCTACGTGAATATTCGCGGGATTCAGCTGGTGGGGATGGTGTCCACGGTGCTGGAGATTTCGGTATTGGCGCCGGTTGTGGGGTTGTGCGTGATCGCGGCGATGAGATGGCACGGCAATCCGTTTCATCCGTTTGTGCCGCCGCACGTGCCGGCGTTTCAGGTGTTCGGCGTGGGACTCGCGCTCGGATTGTGGTTGTATTCGGGATACGAGCAGTGTTCGAGCGTGGCCGAGGAGATTGAAAATCCACAGCGCAATTTTCCGATTGCGCTGGCGATTGTGGTGCCGCTCTCGATGGCGACGTATTTTCTGCCGGCGCTGTTTTCGCTGGCGGCCTTGGGAGATTGGGCTAAATGGAACACGGCGTATTTGCCGACGGCGGGACTGCTCATCGGAGGAAGCTTGCTGGGATTCGCTTTGACGGTTGCCGCTATGCTGGGCAACGTTTCGCTGCTGAACGCGACGGTGTTGACCAGCACACGCATGCCGTCTTCGATGGCGGAAGACGGCTACTTGCCGCCGGTGTTCGCCGCGAAACATCCGAAATACGGCACGCCGTGGATCGCCATTCTGATTTCCTCGGCGATTTACGCGCTGCTGGCGTTTCATACGCTGGCGCAGTTGCTTACCGTGTATGTATGGCTGCGGAGCATGGTGACGGTGCTGACGGTGACGGCCGCCTGGAAATTGCGGAGGACGCAGCCGGAAACGAAGCGGCCGTTCCGTATCCCGTGGGGAAATGCGGGGCTGGCCTACGTAGTGATTGCGCCGATTCTGATGACGATTGTGGCGCTGGTGTTCAGCGACAAATTTGCGTTGAAGTGGGGGCCGGTGCCGGTGGCGCTGGGAGTGGCAGCGTACTTCGTGTTTCCGAAGATCAAGAAATATGTTGCCAGCGGGTAGGCGCCTGGCTTTTGTCAGGCAGGAATTCGGGCGGGGCTAAAGCCTGTGTGACGACGCCGGAAGGCGAACCTCAGAGGCTAAAGCTGGCTTGAATTTGCGGCCGTTACGGCACGACTGAAGTCGTGCCCTCCCGCGAAAATGATGTTCTCACACAGACTCTAAATCCCCGCACCTGCAGAAGATCGTTTCTCAGGTTAGGCAGTCGAGGATTTTGTAGTAGGCGCCGGCGAGGGGCAGGGCCCAGGTGTGGCCGCTGCGCAGGCCGAGGGGCGCGCCGGGAAATGAGATACGGGAGAACGGGTTGTCGTCAGAATCGCCGCAGATTACGCCGGCAAGTTTCGCGCCCATCCAGGTTGCCGCCGCCACGCCATGACCCGCGAATCCCACGGCGAAATACATGCCGTCGATTTTTCCGGAGTGGGGCATGACATCCATCGCAAAATCGAGCGTGCCGCCCCAGACGTATTCGACTTTTGCATCGCGCAACTGGGGATAGACCTGGAGCATTCCCCTGCGTAGGAGTTCGGCGCTATCGCGGACTGTGCTTTCGGATTCCGGGAAGAAGGCGGCGCGACCACCGAAGAGCATGCGATTGTCGCGCGTCAGGCGGTAGTAGTAGAGGAAATGCTTGGAGTCGTAGATCATGCGGTTGCGCGGGCTAACTTCCTTGGCGAGGGCGGGGGAGAGCGGCTCGGTGGCAATGATGTACGAGCCGATGGGAATGACTTTCTTGCGCAGGGAAGGCGTGGCTTCCGTGGTGTAAGCGCCGCTGGCCAACAAGACTTCTTTTGCGGCGAGCGAACCTCTGGAGGTTTCCAAGCGGAAGCTGCCGTTTGCGCCATTCGCCTGCGAGGAAACGTGCATCACGCGGGTGTGATCGAAGAGGCAGGCGCCGTGGCGTTGCGCGGCCTTGGCGAGGCCATGAACGAAGCGGGCGGGGTTCAGGCCGGCGCTGGTATCGTCGACCATGCCGCCAAAATAAATGTCCGAGCCGATTTCGCCGGACAAGGCGCTCTTTGGGACGATGCGCAGTTGGTGGTTGAATTCGCTCTTGATGCGCGCTGCGGCCGCGGAATAATCATCGAAATGCGCTTGTTTGCAGGCCACTTCCAGATGACCGCAGCGGGAGAAATCGCAATCGATGCCCTCTTCCTTGACGATCCGCTCGACGAGATCGATGGATTCAAGGGAGGCGGCGTACATGCGCTGCACGAGTTCGCGGCCATAGCGCTGGATGAGCGTGGGCACGGGCAACTTCATCCCGGTGAGGACCATGCCGCCGTTGCGGCAGCTTGCGCCCCAGCCCAGCGTTTCGGCTTCGAAGAGGGCCACGCGCACGCCACGCTGCGCCAGGACGCGCGCCGCGGAGAGGCCGCAGAATCCTCCGCCGACAATGGCGACGTCGACTTTGTCGAGCAAGGCGCCGGCAGTGCCCTTGGCAGGAGCCGCCACGGTATCAAGCCAGTAGTTCTTCTCTTTAATGGCCATGCAATTCCCGCGGTGATTCTAGCATCGGCGGAGCAAACAAGAAACGAGGCGGGAGAACCGGCCGCGGCAAATAAATGGCAGGACCTGATCTCATAAATAGGTGCACTGGGTGTTTCCACAACCTCAGAGGCTAAAGCCGGGCTGCTCTTGCGACGTTTATGGCACGACCCTTCGAGCTGCTCAGGCCAAGCTGAAGTCGTGCCCTCCCGCGAAAGTAGAGTTCTCGGACAGACTCTGATGCCCGGCGCCTACACGGGCACAGGGCAATCGGGGTTAGACGCGGCGGAGGACGATGTGGGTGATTTCGGGCGGTGCGCCGAGGCGTACTGGAGCGCCGACGGTGCCGAGGCCGCGATTCACGTAGAGAGCGGAGAGGCCGTTGGGGGCGTTTTGCATGAGCTTGATGGTTTCGCCCATGCGCTTTGGCTGATCGGGCATGAGCAGCGGCCGGTGATAGAGGCCGGCGATGTAATCGGTGATGAAGCGAGCGGGACTGAGGCTGACGTCCAGAATTTCGACCTGGACCTGGCCTCCATGGGTGTGGCCGGCGAGCGAGAGTTCGATACCGAGTTCCGCAGCGCGATTGAACGTGTTCGGATTGTGCGACAACAGAATGTTGGGCATGTCGCGGCGCACCAGCGGTTCAAGATTCGCGAGCATCTGCTGCTTTCGGCCACCAGGGGTGCGTTCGCGCTGATAATCCACGCCAATCAAATTTAATTGCGCGCCCTTGTAGTTGATGATGGAATTTTCACGGCGCAGCAGTTTCATGCCTGCCTGCTGGTAAAGGCGCTCGGCCAGATCTTCGGCGCGGGCGTAAATTTCATGATTGCCGTTGCAGCCGTAGACGCCGAGCGGCGCGCGCAACTGGCGCACTTCTTCGACGCAGTCGGCCATGGAGTCGCGCATGCCGGTGATGAGGTCGCCGGTGACGACGGCCAGGTCCGCGCCAACGTCATTGGCCATGTCCACGGCGCGACGAACCGACTCGCGAGTCATATACGCGCTCAAGTGGATATCGCTGATCTGCACAATCGACATGCCGTCGAGTTCCGGCGGCAGGTTGTTCAGGGGGATTTCCACCCGGCGCAACTCGTAGCGCAGGCGCTCGGCGGCGAAGCCGTACATCACGCCAAGAAACGGCGCGGCGCCGGCGACCACGCTGGCGGTGCGGAAAAAGGTGCGACGCGAGGGATCCGGAACGATATCTTCGAGGTCGATGCGGTGCGCGGGAAGCTTGGCGACTTCCTTGGGCGCGGGTTTATGAAAGCGGTGCCACAGCCATTCGACGCCATGGACGACCTTGATCGCCAGGTATCCAAAGAGGGCGCTGGCGAACCACAGCCCAGCAAACGCGGTCACCGGAGAGTGACTGGGGAGGACGCGGCCATGGTCCTGGCGGATGTTGTCGGCAACGGTGGCGATGATGAGGAGCAGACCGGTGAGGTAGAGCAGACGAACGCCTACACGTAACGGAGTGCGTCCCCAATGGCTGGTGACGCGCCACAAAGCCCGATACCAGAAGCGCTGCGAGAAAAAGAGGCCGGCCATGACGGCCAGCAGCAGTGCAGCGCGCAGCAAAATCCAGCTCCAGATCAAATTAAGGCTCCCTCGACGGTATGCTGTAAGAATAGCACGTTGGAACTAAGGCTTTGATAAGGACTTCGGGACTTCGTGCAAGGAGTAACCCTCCGGTTTTCTATGGCTTCCCGAGACTTCCGGGGGCCCATGACGTATGATGGCGGACGGCCAAGCCCGGGTGGTTCGCCCTTTAAGGGGCGGCGGCGAAACTTCCAGCCAGCCGGCGCG
The DNA here is from genome assembly GCA_963781995.1 of uncultured Acidobacteriota bacterium. Classification (GTDB taxonomy): domain Bacteria; phylum Acidobacteriota; class Terriglobia; order Acidiferrales; family UBA7541; genus Acidiferrum. The sequence goes on from CAWAHR010000002.1 coordinate 2,102,783, forward strand.
TCTGAGCCTACGGGCCAAATCGCGGGTTCTTAAGGAGAGAAGCAATGAAACGAATGAGATTCTTGACGGGACTGCTGTTAGTGGGGGGCTTCTGCGCATTGCCCTTGCTGGGACAAGAGGCAGCAAAGAAAAAGCCGGGGCCTGCGCCCAGTCCTTCCCAAGCCGTGCTGGAGGCGTGGAACGACATCGGCCGGAAACTGATTGCGATGGCAGCGGATTTTCCGGAAGACAAATTCAGTTATAAGCCGCAGGCGGAATCGCGGACGTTCGAGGAGAACATGGTACATGCGGCAGCCTCGATGTACTATTTTACGGACATTGCACAGGGGAAGAAGCCACGGTATCCGGACGAACCGAAGGACTTGAAGCTCACGAGCCGGGCGGACCTGGTGGCGTTTGTGAAGAAGGCCGTGGAGGATGGTGCGGCGGTCATCAAGGCCAAGGGTGATAAGGGATTGACGGAAGCGGTTCAAGCTGGGAGCCCACATCTGGACCGGCTGTATGACCTGGCTTACGGGTTGATCGAACATTCGGGCGAGCATTATGGGCAATTGGTGGTGTACTACCGGAATAACGGGATGGTGCCGCCGGAATCAAGGCCGAAGAAATAGAAACTGAGCGGGCCGCCTCAGAGGGCGGGCCCTACAGCCGCAACTTGGAGAGGCGTCCGGGATTTGGTCGGGCGCCTCTCTTGCTTTTGGCGCTACTTGATGGCTAGCCGGCGGCGGTGCCGGCGATTCCCTTTTGGAGGAGGCGGTTTAGTTCTTCGGGATCGCTGGTGGGCGGTAGGCAGGTGTTGCCCGCGCAGACTAAGGCGCTGGGTTTGTCTTTGGGGAGATGCGGGAGCGTCTGGCGGAGGGCGACGGGAAGATATTCGAGGGATGTGGCCGGAGTGACGCGGAGGACGGCCTTGCCGAGGCGATAAACGTCGTTGGCGGCGCGCTCGAGTTTGTAAGCGGCGGGGTTGCCGTCTGCACCGGTGATGACAACTTGGGTGGGGTGTTCCGCGAATAGAATGGCGGCCAAGCCATAGGTTGCGGCGAAGAGGCCGTATTGCGGAGCAATTCCGGCGAAGGCTTCGAGAGTTTTCCTGGCCCAGTCGTAATACCTGGGGTCGTCGGTGTAGGCGTGCACTCGCGCGAGGGCCATTGCGGCGACGGAATTGGCGCTAGGCGTGGGGGAATCCTGAAACGGCTTGCGGCGGACTTCCAGACCGCCCATGGCGGGGGCGTCGGAAGCGCGATCGAAGAAGCCGCCGTTTTCCGCATCGCCATATTTTTCGATGGTGAGGTCCATGGTGCGTTGCGCGGCGCGGAGATATCTTGGATCCAGCGTGGCCTCATACGCATCGAGTAGCGCGAGCACGCCGAAGACTTGATCGTCCAACGAGCCGCGCAGGGCCGGTCCGCCAACACGATGCGCGAAGCCGTTCTCCTCGCTCCACACCTCGGCCAACAGGCGGTCGATGGTTTTCAAGGCAAAGGCGCGGGAGTTTGTGGCGAGTTCTGCTTCCAAAACGCGGGAGGCATCGAGATAGGCGGACGCGAACATCGCGTTCCAGCTAACGTACATGGTCTGGTCAATGAACGGCGTCGGCCGCGGTTTCCGCGCGGAGAGCAATTTGCGTTTGGCAGCGGCAATCGTCAGCCGGACAGTGGATTCGTCGAGTCCGAGCGACTTGGCGATCTCGGAGGCGGCGCGAGCGACCCACAGGACGTTCTTCGCGGGATTGTGGTGCATTTCGCCGTGGGCTTCCACGTCAAAGTACAACTCCATGATTCGCGCTTCATCGGGGGGCAATGCCGCGCGGAATTCGTCGAGGGTCCAGGTAAAGTAGTCTCCGTCGTCGTCGAGGGAGTAGTCCGCGTCCTGGCTGGCATAAAAGCCGCCGCGCTGCTGATCAGAGAGTTCCCCATTCACCCAGCCGATGATGCCTTCGGCGGTTTCTTTCAGGAATGGATTGCGGGTCGCCTGCCAGGCATGGAGATAGTTTCGGAGCAATTCCGAGTTGTCGTAGGACATTTTTTCGAAGTGCGGGACGAGCCAGCGCTCGTCGACGGAATAGCGATGGAAGCCGCCGGCGAGTTGGTCGTAGACGCCGCCCTTGGCCATTTTTTCGAGAGTGGTTTCGGCCATGGCGAGGAGCTGTTTATCGCCGGTCTGGCGGAAACGCTCGAGGAGCAGATCGACGGCGGAGGCGTGGGGAAATTTGGGGGCTTTGCCGAAGCCGCCGTTGCGCAGATCAAAGAGTTGCGTGAGAGAGCTGATTTGCGAATCGATGACGCTGAGATCGAATTCACCGCGCGCGCCGGAGAATGCTTCGGCCTTGGCGACCGCATCGGCGAGGGCTTCGGAGGTTTTCAGCAGATCGTCGCGCTTGTTCTGATAAGCGTCGGCGACGGCGAGCAGGATGCGGCGAAAGCCGGGGCGTCCGCCTTGATCCTCCGGCGGGAAATAGGTGCCACCGAAAAAGGGTTTGCCGTCGGGCATCAGGAAACCGGTGAGCGGCCAACCTCCCTGCCCGCTGACGGCGCTGATGGCGGATTGATAGCGGGAATCGACATCCGGGCGTTCGTCGCGGTCCACCTTCACGGGAATGAAATGTTCGTTGATGATTTTGGCGATGGCGGGATTTTCGTAGCTTTCGCGGTCGATGACATGACACCAGTGGCACCACACCGCGCCGATGTCCAGCAGGATGGGTTTGTCCTGGGTTTTGGCAGAGGCGAATGCGTCGTCGCCCCATTCGCGCCAGTCGATGGGCTGGTGGGCGGCAGAGCGCAGGTAGGGACTGGCGGAATCTTTTAGTCGGTTTTCGGTCATGACGAATCGTTGCTCCTCTGACGGCTTGGTGGTAATTGGTTCTGAATCGGGGTTGTCTGTTGGATGTGGTTGTCGCGACTTTCCTTCAGCGCTCGCCATTCGATCGGGTCGGCCAAACTCGAAGACCTCAGCGGCTAAAGCCGGGATCATCAGCCGCGGTGTACGGCACGACTGAAGTGGCGCCCTCCCGAAGTGTCTTACCGCAAGTGCGGCACCCCCGAAGTGTCTTACTGCACGTGCGGGCCGGGTCCGGTGTCGCGCGGGTCCAGGGGCTTGCGGCCGGAGTAGCCTTCGTCCTGCCGGTGATAGTAGCGGATGCGGTCTTCGCCGAGCTTCCAGCAGAGATACACTTCCTGGTTATCCAGGATGGCGGGGAAATCGAGGAGGCCGATGTCGAGGTCCTTGATGAGGCAGCCGGTGGAGAGAATTTTCTCGAGGTTGCTCTTCATCACTTCGGCGAGGTTCTGCTGCTCCATGCGCTTTTCCGCGAGCTTTGCGTAGGGCACCAGTATGCCGCCCATCATCAGGATGCGGGTGGAGACGGCGGTCAGCTCCTGTTCGAGCACGGAAAGCTTTTTGCGCGCGCCGATGGCTTCGATCAGAAAGGGTTCGAGTTCCTGACGGGCGCGCTCCGCTTCGGTGAGGGTGAACAGGCGTTGCGGTTGTTCGGGTTGTTCTTCGCGCTCGTCGTCGTTGTCTTCGGGCATGCTATTCCGTCCGTTCGCGGTGAAACCAAGGCCTATCGCAAGGATAACATGCGAAGGTGGGACAGGTTAGCCTAGCCGCCGATGAACACCATGGTACGCGAGGGAGGCACGAAGCCTGGCTCATTGATGCGGTGGCCGGCTTCTTTTTCATCGACCATCGCGCGGATGCGGTTTTTGATGCCGTCATCGGACGCGCCATTGCGGAGCAGGGCGCGCAGATCGTGGTCGTCTTTGCTGAAGAGGCAGGTGCGCACCTTGCCGTCGGCGGTCAGGCGAATGCGCGAGCAGTGGCCGCAGAAGGGTTGCGTGACCGGGGCGATGAGGCCAATTTCGCCGGGAGCGCCGTCGGCAAAGCGGTACTTGCGCGCGGTTTCGCTCTTGGCGTGGGGAATCTGCACCAGGGGCCACTGCGCGTGGATGCGGCGATAGACTTCGTCGGCGGGGACCATGATGTCCCGCGACCAGTGGCGGTCGGCGTCCAGGGGCATGAATTCGATGAAGCGCATGATGACGCCACGCTCGCGGGCGAAGGCGGCGAAGGCTTCCACTTCGTCTTCGTTGAAGCCGCGGACGAGGACGGCGTTGATTTTCGCGGGGGCGAGGGGCGAGGACTGCACCGCGTCAATGCCGCGCATCACGGAATCGTAGGAGCGGGTGCGGGTGATTTTTTCAAACTTGATGGGGTCGAGGGAATCGAGGCTGATGTTGATGCGATGCAAGCCGGCGGTAATCAGGGAAGGCACACGCTGGGCGAGCAAGTAGCCGTTGGTGGTCATGGAAATGTCCGGGACGCCGAGATCGTGCAGTTTGCGAATGTAGCTTTCCGCGCCGTCGCGGACCAGGGGTTCGCCGCCGGTGATGCGCATCTTCTGAATGCCCAAGCCGACAAAGATGCCCGCCAGACGTTCGAGTTCGGGCCAGGAGAGAATCTGCTCGTGCTCGCGGTAATTTTCCGGGTCGGCGGAACGGCAATAGACGCAGCGGAAGTTGCAGCGGTCGGTGACGGAAATCCGCAGGTCGGTAATCTGGCGTCCGAATTTGTCGTGTAGTGTCATGAGCGTGGCCCCAAAAACAAAAAACCCGATTCGCACAAGGAATCGGGTTCTAACCGGAAATCTACATATTTCCGGTGTACCAGCTCCTTTCCAAGCGCGGGAGGCGCGGGCGTTTCCACCCGAACCCTCGGCAAGCCACCTTCGGCCGCCTCGCCCCGCCGCCATGGGATGTCTCTCCCGCAGGCCGGCGGAATCGGAGTTACATCCTTAATCCTACCCCCGTCCGAAAAACTGCGCAATCGGAGGGGAGGCTTCTTTGAAGCCGGGGTCTTGTTACTCAATACTTAATATTCACTATATAATAATATTGTGCCAACCGTTCTCTGAGCTGGCCCGTATCGTCTCTATTTCTATAGTCACGAACCCAATGAGCCGCCCCATGTGCATATCGACAGGGACGAGAAATCCGCAAAATACTGGTTGCGGCCGATCTCGTTGGCGAACAATTTTGGATTTAGCACGGTCGAACTTCGTCGGGTACAATCCATAGTAGAAGAGCATCAACTGGCTCTTCTGGAGGCATGGAATGAGCATTTCCACCCTTAGGCCGGGTGAGCGCGTTGCGGATGTCAGCTTTACCGAGGATTCGCTCTGTGTTGCGTTGAGCGATGGCCGCAAGATCAGTGTGCCTCTGAGCTGGTATCCCAGGCTGCTTCATGCCACGGCTGAGCAACGCAAGAATTGGAAGGTGGCCGGCGGCGGCTACGGAATCCACTGGCCGGACATTGACGAAGACCTGAGCACCGAGGGCTTGCTCCGCGGCGCGCCTGCACCTCCGGAGAATACTAAAGCGTAAAAACCTCGCGAACACGCCTCCTGTGGTTTGCGCCGAGTGTGGTAAAGTCTGCTGACAGCATGCGAATCTTTATTTTGGGTGCGGGAGCGACAGGGTCGCTGCTTGCGCAACTCCTGGAACGTCAAGGACATGTGGTGTGGTGCGGGGATCGCGATCCCGCGCGGGCGCGGCGTTTTCTGGGCAAGAAATCGGCCATCCCTGTGGCCACAGTAAATGCGCGGAATCTTCGCGCGATCGTGAAAACGGCCAAGGGCTGCCAGTTGATCGTCAACGCATCGGCTTCGGTGTTCAACGAAATTGTACTGCGGGCGGCGTTGCGGCTTCGTGCGCACTATCTCGATCTCAGTTCGCATCTGACCCGCAATCCATTTAAGCCGGAGCAGGTGCGCTACAAAAAGAAATTCGAGGAAAAGCATCGCGCGGCGCTCATCAATACCGGCGCGGCACCCGGCCTGACCAACCTGCTGGTGAAGCGCGCGGCGGATCTCCTGGATGAGGTCCACTGCGTGCACATCCGGCTCTACGAAAGCTCGGAGAGCGATGACCCAATTTCCCAGTGGTCGCCGGAAGTTTCGTTCGACGAGGCCGTTTCGCACCCGCGGATTTACCGCCATGGGAAATACAAGCTCACCAAGCGTTTTGCAGAACTCGAGAAGTTTCGCTTTCCCGACCCCATCGGTGCGGCCAACGTGGTGCTGGCGGCGCAAGACGAAGTGGCCACCCTGCCGCACTACATCCCGATGCGCGAACTGGACGTGAAAATCGGGGGCAATGAATTCGACCGGTTGCGTCGCTGGCACAAGCAGGGAAAGCTTTCTAAATCACGTGGCATTCCGCGGCATCACTTTCCGGAGACTTCGTCCCCGCGGAAGATCGCCGCACTGATCCGCCAGGGCGTCCTGCAGAATGCGCGGTTCGCGGCGTCGGTGATTGTCACGGGGCTGAAGCACGCGCCGAAAGAGGATCAGCGCCTCTCGATTCGCAGCGACGCGATGTTCCCCACGCTGTATCAAATCCGGCGCCAAGGGCGGGTAACCACGCCGGTGGCCTACGCAACCGCGCACGTGGCCTCCATGTTCATCAAATATTTTCCGCTCGATGACGAAGGCATTTTTCCGCCGGAGGCGCTTTCGTTGGAAGTGCGCCGGGCGATTCTGGCGGGGATTAAGAAACACGGCGTGAAGATTACGCATAAGGTGACGCCGTTGAAGGCTGCTGAGGACGAAGAGGAGATGCTCTAGCCAGTCCTTCACCGGGAGCGGCCCGCCTCCCTCCCTCAGGGCGAGTAGAAGGCAGGCCCTAGATTGGTCGCCCAATTTCTACACGCTTTGTTCAGCAGCAGCGGTTGGGGCGGGAATATTTGCGATTTAGTTGTTCGACGTAGAATTCGGTGGCGGACATCGGCTTCTTCGCTTGCTGACGTTCCGCGCAAACGAGGTAGGTTTCGTAGGCAGAATCGCCGCTCCACTGGCGCAGGCCGCGCCAGAAAGCTTGCAGCGCCCGCGTGAATTGCGACAAAGAGGTGCGCATCAGTCGCCCTCCGCCCATTGGGTGGCCGCGAACGGCGTTTCGTGCAGCACCGGCGCCTTGGCGCGGCTAAGAATAGCGTACCACTGCCCCAGTGCCTCCACGATCAGCACCAGGATCATCCCGGCCAGCACGGCGGTGACCGCCGCGTCCAGCCGCAGATTGAAAATGTTCCGCTGGGTCTCCGCAATTTTTGCCGCGGCGATTTTCCCGGAAGCAATCTGCGCGGCCAGGGCCCCGGCCTGCGATAAAAATCCGATGCGAACATTGGCGCTGAAAATTTTCTGATAGCTGGCGGTCATGGTGATGATCACCAGCCAGGCCATCGGCAGCAAGGTCACCCAGATCCATTTGAGCCTGCCCATTTTCAGCAGAATCGTGGTGGCCACCACCAGGGCCACGGCGGCCAACAACTGATTGGAAATGCCAAAGAGCGGCCATAGCGAATTGATGCCGCCCAAGGGGTCCACGACTCCCTGATACAGGAAATAGCCCCACATGCCGACGATGATTGCGCTGGACAGAATGATTCCCGGCATCCAATTCGTACGGCCGAAGGGTTTCCAGAGCCGGCCGCCGAGTTCCTGGATCATGAAGCGCCCGACGCGCGTGCCGGCATCGAGGACGGTGAGGATAAACAGGGCTTCGAACATGATTGCGAAGTGATACCAGATGCTGAGCAGGGGCTCGCCGCCGATGGTGTTGGAAAAAATCTGGGCCATGCCGACAGCGAGCGACGGGGCGCCACCGGCGCGGTTGAGCAGGGTCTGCTCGCCGACAGCATGGGCGAGGCCGGTCATGGTTTCGGCGGTGAGCGGGTAGCCCCAACTGGAGATCGTCGCGGCCGCGGCTTCCGGGGTGGCTCCGACAATGGAGGAGGGGCTGTTGATCGCGAAGTAGACGCCCGGGGTCATCGCGCAGGCGGCCACCATGGCCATTACGCCGACGAACGACTCGAGCAACATGGCGCCGTAGCCGATGAAGCGGGCTTGCCCTTCGTGCCGAATCATCTTCGGCGTGGTGCCGCTGGAGATCAGCGAGTGGAATCCACTGATGGCGCCACAAGCGATGGTAATAAAACAGAACGGGAAGATTTTGCCGGCGAAGACCGGGCCGGTGCCGTCCACAAAGCGCGTCAGTGGCGGCATCAGGACTTGTGGATGCACCAGCAAAATGCCGGCGGCGAGAGAAAAAATGGCGCCGGCCTTGATGAACGCGCTCAGATAGTCGCGCGGCGCGAGCAGCAGCCAGACGGGCAGCGCGGAAGCCGCAAAACCGTATCCAATGATCGAAAAGGCCAGCGCGACACCGCTGAGGGTAAACACTTTCGCCAGGGCCGGAGAGTCCGCCACCCATTGCCCGGCGACGACTACGAAAAGCACCAGGGCGACGCCGATCACTGACGCTTCCAGAACGTGCCCCGGCCGCAAGAAGCGCAGATACAATCCCAGAAGGAGGGCGATGGGAATGGTCATGGCCAGCGTGAAGGTGGCCCAGGGAGAGCTTTTCAATGCGTTCACAACCACCAGCGCAATGACGCCCAGGAGAATGATCATGATGGCCAGGACGGCAAGCTGCGCTATGAAGCCGCCGCGCTTGCTGACTTCCTCGCGAGCCATTTCGCCGAGAGATTTTCCATTGCGCCGGATGGAACAAAAGAGAATCACGAAGTCCTGCACGCAGCCGGCGAATACGGCGCCGACGATCAGCCACAACGTTCCCGGCAGATAGCCGAATTGGGCGGCGAGGGTTGGTCCGACGAGAGGCCCGGGCCCGGCGATGGCCGCGAAATGGTGGCCGAAGAGGACCCATTTGTTGGTGGGCACAAAGTCGCGGCCATCGTCGTGGCGCTCGGCGGGAGTGGCGCGGGTGTTGTCCAGCGCCAAAAGCTTCGCGGAGATAAACGCGGAATAGAAACGGAAGGCGATCAGATAAGAACACGCCGCGGCCAGCACGAACCAGGTGGCGTTGATGGCCTCGCCGCGGTGAAAAGCGATGGTGCCGAGGGCCACGGCGCCAAGCACGGCCACCGCGGTCCAGATCAGGATTTGCAGGATTCGTTTCAAGATTGGTCCCTTCGTAAAGATCGCGTTTACGGAATGGTAGTAAATTTCAGCAGCGGGTAAAGCTCGCGAAATATCTTAAACAATTCCCCGGGAAAATTTGGTTTCGTCGCCGCCCCCGGCTTCATCTTCTTGCGCACGATCCAGGCCTGGATTTTCTTCCAGTCTTCGGTGCGGACCGGCCAACCCTCGTGTTTGGTCCAGTTCCCTTTTTCGGTGGTGTACCAATAGCTGTCGTATTTCCTGCCCAGGCGGCATTTTTGGTCGGCGACCCACCGAGGCTTGGCCAGAATGCGCGGCTCCGCAATCACGGCAAGCGTGGACTCGCGGCGTTTCGGTCCGGCATACACCCGGAACCCGGCGGTGACCACATCGGTGGAGAGTCCGACGTAGAGCTGGCCGCTCTGGCGGTCTCCCGGCAGCGGCTGCTGGAATTTCAGATACATCTGGGTCTTGTAGAGGGTCTTATCCTTGGCGAAGCGGATGTCGCGATTGATGCGCGAGAAATTTGCGCCGGTGCGCCCCATGGCGTCAAAGCGATCGTCGAGCTCCAGAACGTGGGGGGCGAGCTCTTCAAGCAATCTGCGGAAAGGCTGGACCACCGCGGCCTGATAGCGTTCGCGGTGCGCGTCCATCCATATTTTTTTGTTGTTCCTGCCGAGATCGCGAAAAAAGCGGAACGTCTCTCGAGTGAACATGGATTTGCCAGGAGCCACGGGAATTCCTCTTTTAGGCGCGGGCTTCAGACTACACCATTCCTAATTTGCGTCAATTGCACTATTCTCGATGCGCCAGAAGCGATCGAGTAAGGCCTGGTTTTCAAAATGACTATAGGGGAGATCCATGCGATTCCGCCATCTTCGCCTTTTTGTGCTGATTGTCTGTGGCTGCGCCTTCGTGAACGCGCCGCATGCCACGGAAGAAATGAAAACTCCCGCTAAGATTTCGCCGTGGAAACCCGAAGATGCCGTCTTTGCCGAGACCATCCGGCAATTCCGCATTTCGCCCGACGGACAGTGGGTCGCATGGATCAAAGCCCAGGGCGACAAAGAGAAAGACGCGATTGTGACCAACCTGTATCTCTCGAGCTTGACGAGCGACCAGGAAATTCCACTGACCCGCGGAACCGACACCGTCTCATCGTTCAGCTGGTCGCCCGATGGCAAATGGATCGCGTTTGTCAGCTCCAAGGCGCGCCCGCAGGCCAAGCCCGACACCGCGGCCACGCAGATCTGGTTGATCAATCCCCATGGCGGCGAGCCTTACGTTTTGACGGAACTTGCGCGCGCGCCGCAGCGCGTGGACTGGCTGGACCACGACACGGTGATTTTCAGCGCCGAGGAGGATCCCAGCGCCTACGAGCAGGCCGAGAAGAAAAAGAAGGATGACTCCGAAGTGGCGGATGATGCGGAGCACACGCCGCCGGTGCGTCTGTTCAAAATAAGCGTGAAAGATAAGAAGGTGACCCGGCTGACGGCCAACAGCGACTGGATCGGAAACTGGAGCGTGTCGAAGGACGGGAAATACGCGGTCGCGGTGCACGAGAAGAGCCTGCATTATGTGTTCGATCAGAAAGTTCCGCCGGTGACGATTTTGCACAATCTTACCGACGGGACGGAAAAGCGCATTTTCGGCGATGGGCGCATCTATCCCCATGGATTCGAATGGACGCCGGACAGCGGCGGATTCTATGCCTGGGCGCCATATTCGACGCATCCGAAATTCATCACCGCGTCCATCGTGCTTCTCTATTACTTCGATTTGGCCTCGGGAAAGAGCGTCCAGGTTCCGCTCGATTGGGAAAATGGCATCGGCTCCGACCTGGCGGCAACCACTGATGGATTCGTCGCGGGACTCGCGGGGGGATACCGATTTGCCACCGCGAAATACACGCGAACAAAATCGAGCGACGCCTGGAGCTGGAAACGGGTTGCACTGGAAGGTGAAACGGCGAAGTACATCCAGTTTTTTGAGGCGACTCCTGACGGCAAGACGATGGTGTACGAGTATTCCACGTCCAGCGTGATGCCGCAGCTTTACCGCGCGCAGCTTGATGGCGGCAAACTGATGTCGCCGGTGCAGGTGACGCACCTGAATGAGGGGCTCATCAAGTCGCGGGAGTTCGCGAAGGCGGAAGTGATCCGCTGGAAAGGCGCGAATGGCGACGAGGTCGAAGGCATTTTGCATTATCCAATGAATTACGAAGCGGGCAAGAAATACCCGGTAATCACCGCGATTCACGGCGGGCCTACCGGCTCGGACAAGGATTTCTGGGTCAACAATTGGGCGTACCCGCTGCCGTTGCTGGCGCAGCGCGGGGCGTTCGTCCTGCAGGTGAACTATCACGGCAGCAACAATTACGGATTAAAGTGGGTGGAATCGATCTGCTGCGGAAAATATTACGACCTGGAAACGCCGGACATCAACGCCGGCGTGGATTATTTGATTGAGAAGGGCTTCGCGGATCCGGATAAGGTGGCGACGCTGGGCTGGTCGAACGGCTCGATTCTTTCGACCAGCTTGCTGGTCACTTATCCGGACCGCTACAAAGTGGCCAGCGTTGGCGCAGGCGACGTGGAATGGATCAGCGATTGGGGCAACGTGATGTTCGGCGATTCGTTTGATTCCTACTATTTCGGCAAATCGCCGATGGAGGATCCGGATCTGTACGTGCGCAAATCGCCGTTCTTCAAGATGGACAAGGTGAAAGCACCGGTGCTGATTTTCCACGGCACCGCGGACACCAACGTGCCGACGGCGCAGAGCTGGTCGTATTTCCGCGCGCTGCAATACTATGGAAAAGTGCCGGTGAAATTCGTGATTTTCCCCGGCGAACCGCACGGCCCGCGAAAGCTGACGCACCAGATGCGCAAGGTCGAGGAAGAGATGGCTTGGTTCGACAAGTATTTCTTCAAGACTGCGCCGGCGGAAAATGAAGCGTTGAAGGCGGGTTCGCCGCTGGATGCCGCGCTGAAGTCCAGGAATGTGGCGCGCATGGGCGGCGAGTACGGCAGCGCCTTCGCGTTCAAGGGCAAGCCGGTGCTCATTCCGGAAGTTGTGAAGCGCGGCGACGTGGAAGTGGGGCGCTTTGAAGTGACCCGCGCGCAGTTCTCGGGCTTCGACAAGAATTACAAGATGCAGCCGGGCACCGGGGACTATCCAGCGAACGGCGTGACGTTCGACCAGGCCAAGGCGTACACCGAATGGCTTTCCAAGCTGACCGGGCAAAGCTGGCGGCTGCCGATGGAAAAAGAAGCGGCCGGCTGGTACGAAAAAAAGGACGGCGAAAACACGCTGGATTATTGGGCGGGTTACGCGCCCAATCCGGACGACTCCGCCCGCCTGCGAGAAAAAATCGCAGAACTCGGCGGCGGCGCGCCCCTGCTGAAACCCGTGGGGAGCTTCCCTGGGCAGGGGCAGGAAGGCCAGGAACCGGCCTTTGACCTGGGCGGAAATGTGGCCGAGTGGGTCGCAACACCGGATGGAAAAGGTAAACTGGAAGGCGGAAGCGCGGACTGCCCCGCGGACCCGCGTTCCACCTGCACGGCGACATCAGAATATTCAGGATTCCGCGTGGTGCGCGGGACCGCGAAGCCTTAGCCAATACCTGGAACGCAACCGCGAAGGGCGAAGGAGCAGCGTGGTGATCAATTGGTTTTGGACCAAGGCGCCGATTCTGGCAATGTTCGCCCTGATTCTGGCGCCTCTAGCAGTGGGCGGCCAACTTACCAAAGACGACATCGAATTCCGCAAAAAGGTATATGCCAACAAGGAGGGCGAGCGCTTGCCGTATCGCTTGTACGTGCCGCTTGGCTACGACGCTAACCGCAAATATCCGCTGCTGCTCTGGCTGCACGGAGGCGACGGGCGCGGAAGCGACAATTTAAAGCAGCTCACCGGCGGCAACCAAATCCCCGTGCATTTCTGGGCCAGCGAAGAGGTTCAACTCAAATTCCCCATGTTTGTGCTGCTGCCGCAGTGTCCTTCCGGCGACAACTGGTCCGACCCGGACCTGAACCAGCCGACCAAATGGCTGGAGATGACCATGAGCGCGCTCGCCGACGTGGAGAAAGAATTCTCCATTGATACCGACCGCGTTTATCTGGCGGGACAGTCCATGGGTGGCCTGGGAGTCTGGTCGACGCTTCAGGCGTATCCCGGGAAGTGGGCGGCCGCGGTGATCCTTTCGGCGTACGACACTTTCACGGATTTGCCGGTGCTGGCGCACACGCCGCTGTGGGTCTTTCAGGGCGAGCAGGACGACACCGTGCCGGTGATTCTGGTGCGCGAGATGATGAAACAGCTAAACAAGGCTCACGCAAATCTGCGTTACACCGAATACCGCAAGACCGGCCATGAAGTTTGGAAGAAGGCCTTTGCCGAGCCCGACCTGCTACCGTGGCTGTCGTCACAAAAGCGCGGGCCGACGGCGGAAGGCCAAGTTGGCTCTGGCGCGGGCCCGGCAACCCACTAGAATAGTGGGTATGAGCGATTTCACACCAACCGAACGAACCCGGGTTAAGAGGCTGCCGAAACGGGGCAAATACGACCGGGAAACAGTGCACGCCATTCTCGACGCGGGCTTTGTGTGCCACGTGGGTTTCAGCGTGGATGGCCAACCGTTTGTGATTCCCACCAATTACGGCCGCTCAGGAGACATTGTGTATCTGCACGGCAGCGCCGCCAGCCGTATGCTGCGCACGCTGAGCGAAGGCGTGCCCGTGAGCGTCACGGTGACGCATGTGGACGGCTTGGTGCTGGCGCGCTCGGCGTTTCATCACTCCGTGAATTACCGCTCGGTGGTGATTCTGGGCACCGCGCGCCTGGTGGAAAACCCGGCCGAAAAAATGGAAGCCTTGCGGGTGTTCACCGAGCATGTGATGAAAGGCCGCTGGGACGATGTGCGGCAACCCACGGAGCAGGAGTTAAAGGCCACTACAGTTCTCGCGCTGCCTTTGGAAGAAGTGAGCGCGAAGATTCGCACCGGCGGCCCGGTGGATGATGAGGCGGATTATACGCTGCCGGTCTGGGCCGGGGTCCTGCCGCTGCAAACGGTGGCCAAGGAGCCGCTGGCGGACCCGCAAAGAAAGAGCGATCCCGCCGTGCCGGACTATCTGAAAAAATATTCCCGACAATAACTGGAGTTGCCGCGGCGCGCCGTGTTTGCCGCAAAAAAAGACCCCGCACCGGTCAGGATGAAGGGTCTTGAAGAAGCGGTAAGCTTTGCTGGAACGAATTACGCGAGCAGCGCTTTGCGGCCAAGCAACGCAAGTCCGAGAAATCCCCCCATCAGAAGCGTGGAGGTGCCGGGTTCCGGGACGTTCGTGGTACCCGTGCCCATACCAGTCGAGACGGCCCACTTATTATTGTTGTTGCTGCCGCCATCAAGATCGCAGGTTCCTGCCACCAGGCAGCCGCTGGCCATCAGATCCAGCGTACTCACAGGAGTTGTCCCCGAGTAGGTGCCAGTGATGATGAATTCGGCGGTGGTTCCGTTGGCCACAGAATATGGACTCAAGGTCGGCTTTCCTGTGTCCCCACAGATCCAACCTTTAACAGAGTTGGTGCTGCAGTCAGGGGTGCTGCCATTGTTGAGCTTGTGGTCGGCGAAGAATTCCCAAGGTGTGATGGTGGAGCTGCCGTTCAGCGTCTCGGTGGAGATGGAAAAGGTCTCGGAACTACCGGCGTTGAACATCTGCTATGCAAAGGAGTTAATGTCCACCGTATTACCAGAGCTGTTGCTAAAATCCATCGTGAGCGACCAAGTACCAGAACTACCTCCGCTGGTCGTCAAGGTTGCGCCGGCAATCCAGCCAGTAGCTCCAAGATTCAAGGTGCCAGTGGCGCCGTCGGCGAGCGCAACTTGAGCCGCGCCTAGAACAAGAATCGCGGCTAGAGCAAGAAAACACACCCAAGCAAATTTCATTTAGATCTCCCAACTGGGCAATAGTGCACGTCTCGGACCAAGCCATCCCGCGCGACCCGGGATACATTGTCGGTAACTTCCAGAGCAGTAATGAGTTATAGAAGGTTTCTTGAAGGAAGTCCTCGGCAGTTGGTGCATTCGCAAACATTTTCCCGTGCGTTACATCCTTCTATTTGAATCTGACAAATTCCCAGGAGAAAGCAGAGCCGGATAGGAAGACCCAATGGCACGCCACCCGAATTTTGAATCTCAGAGGATCCCGCAAATGTAGCCTCAATGCCGTTTACGCAGTACGGGGTTTTGAAGTGGGTTCGGGATTTCAGCAGATTTGGCTACGCCATCAGGGCCTTTCGGCTGAGTCTCGCGGCAAGCCTGATGGTCACTAATCTGGCCGGGGGCCCGCACAATCTGATCGCCAAACATGCCGGCGATTCGGTGCTTACGGGCTCGGACTCAAGTGCGAGTCCGTTGCTAGTTTCCACAATGGATTACGCGCTGCAGGTTGCGCCTTCAATGCTGACGATCACCGATGGTCAGAGCGGCACATCAACCATCAGCGCATTCCCGCTAGGAGGTTTCGTACAGGAGCGGCAGCAATCCGAACTTTGTGACTCTTGGCAGCTTCGCGGTAACCCTTTCAGCAGCCAGCGCGGGAGTTCCCGGCAGTCTGACGGCTCAAATAACGGTGCCGCTCGTCCATTAGAGCTGATCCGTTTGACGCAGCCTGCAGATGACGCAGAGGCCCCGTCTGCGTGGCGGGCCTTCTGCTTTATGTGGATCTGGAATTCAGGGGAAGCCGCGCAAGCAAGTCACACCCACGGGTGATTCCCATCACATTGGGGAATGGTGTCTGGTCAAAGAGTGCTCCCGAAGAAATTAATGCTCGTGCGTGAGGGGAGTGCCCGACTCGAAACTTTTCCTGCACGAATCACATCATTTTTATCCTATTGGAGTAATCTTTGAGTAGAGCCCGGCAATGCGTGGGTGCGGGCATGGACAGACGGGACCAGGCGTGGAAATTGCTCTTGGCATCTCCCGGGGCATGGTTGCCCATCCTCGGGGGAATTTGTGTTCTGGCGATTTCTGCTTTCCTCCGTGGCTTTCTCATCTCTCCTGACCCTATTCTCTTCGGACAGCTTCAATTCACCAGCGGTATTGTGGCCATCACTTTTGCCGGCGCGGCCTTCGTCAGGTTTCGCGGTACTCGAGACCGTCTGCCATTGATACTCGCCGCAGGCTTCGTGATTGTGGGCATCACGCTGGCAAGCTCGAGCGTCAGTTTGCCGACACTCTCGCGATATGAATCAACCGTGAGCCTGCGCGATCCCATGACTTGGGTAATCGGCAGGACGCTGCTGGCGATATTGCTAGTGTGCGCCTTGCTGGTTCAACGGCAGCGAGCGTGGTCGCGTAACCCGCGCCGCGAAATTGCTATGGCGCTTGTACTCGCGGTGCTGGTTTCCATCCTTCTCAGCGTGATGCACCGGCATCTTCCGCTAAATCTTGTCGTGCAACCGGGCCGCTTTTTCCCACGCCCAGGAAATCTGATTCCCGCGGCCTTTTTTCTTCTCGGCGCATTCGCTTACCATCGTCGTCTGAAGAATGCGCGTGCTCCCTTCGACGTTTCCCTTTTTCTTGCCGCGACCATCAATTTCTGGAGTTCGCTGGCCGCCGCGCAATCCGACCGGCGGCTGGATGCCACTTTTGCTTTAGCCGCGATTCTCCAGTTCACGGGCTTCGCGGTGATTCTTGGCGGAGCGTTCCTCGATAACCTTCATTTGTTTCGAGATATCCAGCAATTCGCAGTTACGGATCCGGTCACCGGACTTGCCAACTTCCGGCAACTTGCCGAGTCGCTGGAGCTGGAAATACAGAGAACGGACCGAAGCGGAAGGCCCTTCGCCTTGCTCCTTTTCGACCTGGATGGATTGAAGAAGATCAACGACCAGTGCGGCCATCAGGAGGGAACTCGCGCGCTGCGGCGCGCTGCCGATGTGCTGCGACTGCAATCCCGTGGGATCGATACCGCTGCAAGGCACGGGGGCGACGAGTTCGCGTTGATCTTGCCCGAGACAACGCCCCAAGGCGCGCAGGAAGTGTTAGTCCGGATCTGCGATCACGTGGCCAGGGATGGCCAGCAGCCGGCTGATCTCCATTAGCGCGGGATTCGCGATCTGCCCGCAAGATGGAATGACGGCGGATGCCTTGATGGAGGCCGCCGATCGCGATCTCTACCGCATGAAAAACCAGCACAAACGCGATTTGTCAATTGCGCAGCATGCCCCGTCCTGAATTGCTCGTGATCGGCTCTATCTGAACAATCCGGAAAATATAGTTAACCTGAAGATGGGCGGCCGAGGAATTCTTCGCGTAGCCGGGAACGATACTCTTTGGGAGAGTAACCCGGCTGGAACCAGGTCGTTCCGGCGGAGAGCACCATGACGGAAAACAACGTGGATTTGGGAAAGCGGTGGTTTGAGCAAGTTTGGAATCGAAAGCGCAGCAAGGCGGTGCCGTATTTGCTGGCAGCCGGCGTCGTGGTGCACGGAATCAGTGAAACCGGCGGGCACGTTCGCGGGCCGGAGGATTTCTGGCCTCGCACGCGAAACTGCTGAGTGCGTTTCCCGATATGCAGATCGAGTTGCAGGATGGTTTTGGCGCCGGGGACAAAATTGTGGTGCGCTGGATAGCTGCGATGCGACACACCGGGCCGGGCTTGGGCATCGAGGCCACGGACGGGGAGATCCGGTTGCGAGGAATGGGGATCGCGAGACTGATGGATGATCCGGCGGACAAAATGGAAGCTCTGCGCGTGTTTTTGGAGCAGGTGATGAGAGGCCGGTGGGACGATGTGCGGCAACCCATGGAGCAAGAGTTGAAGGCCACCACGGTGCTGGCACTGCCGCTGGAAGAACTGAGCGCCAAGATTCGCACCGGCGGGCCGATCGACGATGAAGCGGACTACACGCCGCCAGTCTGGGCGGGCGTGCTGCCGCTGGAGACATCTGTAAAGGAACCCCTGCCCGATCTCCAACGCAAGAGCGATCAGCCTATCCCGCCGTATAAAAAAAGCTATTCCCGCTAGAAAACGATGGAGTGCCGAATTCTGGAATGAGGAACGGAAGAAGAGCGTGCAAGAACTTCCGGCGGACGACGTGGTTACGGCAACTTGTTCGCGATTTGCGTTGCACCAGCGATCAGCGCAGGTCCCTGATGCAGTTCCAGCAGCAGCATCCGGCTATCGGAGTGATAGGTTTGTCCGGTGGCGGTTTGCGCGCCGGATAAAGGAGCGGAGCAGTTCACGTACTCTTCACGGGTGAATAGCGGCGTGTTCGCGAGATTCCCGGCAATGAAGTCGCGCTCGGCGTCCACGTTGGGGTCAATCCTGTGAAAGAGCCGGAACTTGTGCTTCACAAATTGAATCGAGACATCATGCGTCGCGGCCGCCACCCACAGGGGGACACCGTCCACGGAGCGATCGGTTTTCCAGATGCGCAGATGATGGCGGCGCGCGACGATAGACTGCGGATCGGGCAGCGCATAAGAATAGTCCTGGGCCCTGCCAAAAACGTACAGCCGGTCCATCGGTAATTTCGTGTAGTGCTCGCGCTGCAGCAGGAGATGCCAGAAGATCAACGGCCTGGATTTCTCCACTTTCAACCAACCGGCTTGCGCAAAGGCCTCTTGCAAGTCCGCTTCCCGGGCCTGAAAGATCAGGTTGATCATGTCGCCCTCGCGGCCTTCCCCATTGGTCACGCGCGATGGCAACAGATTGATCATTTCGCTGATCTCGGAAACATTTTTCCGCGCCAATGGCAAAGCCGCTATGTTGAGCAACGAATCTCCCCTGGTGTAGGCGGTGAGTTCCGTGCCTTTCAAAACCGTGCTGTCCCGGCCGCGAACTAAGATGAACGCCGGCACCACGGGAAGGTAGACCGCCGCCGCGATGGCCATCCCCACTCCCATGCGGATGGTATGCGCTCTCCCTTTGAATTCCTTGCGGGCAACCAGACCCACGCTCTCGCCGGTGGCAAGTTCAACCGAGTCGAGCTTGATGATCAGGTCGCCGCCCAGTCCCAAAAGGCGCTTTTTTTTCACTCCGATAACGGAACCCGTGGCGCGGGCACCGGCGGGGATCACCGTGAAGCCGGCCATGCCCACGTCTCTTGTGACTACAAATTCGAGACGGTCGCCTTTGCGCGCGTGAGCGGAGGAGATGGTCTGGGCGGATTGGAGTTCCACGGGGGTACCGCGTTCCAGGACCAGGTTCGCGGAGCTTGCAGGAAGTCCCTGGCCGAAAAGAGCGTGCGGCAGCAGCAATAAGAGCGTGTAAACGGGAGCCAGGGATGCCGTCCAGGAAGCCTGGAGCTGGATTTTTCTTGCGGTCAAAGCAGGGTCAGCCCTTCCAGACGAACTTGCCGCAAGAACAGGAAACGGTCTCAGCGGGATGCTTCTTTACCAACGGTTGCCTACAAACGGGACAATTTCTGCGCCACATATTTGCACCTGACTTTTCTTTTACAAATGCGATTGCTGACAATGAGAGTTTGGATGTTCGCCGTTCGCGTGTCTGTCATTATCTGTACAAGTTTCAAACTGTCTCTTATCGCACAAGGCTTCGCCTCGCGTCGTGGCGCAGTGTGGATCGAGCAGCGAGAGGTGAGCACACATCGGTAGCCAGGAACAGAGAAAACAGCGAATGCGTGAGCGCGGCGCTTGCCGAAAATCACCGGGGCCGGGAAGGCGCCACGCAGCGCTGCTGAGCATGACGGTGGACGGTACTGTTTGGTAGAGTAACAACCGCGGAACCCGGCGATTCCCGCGGAGGACAAAATGGCGGATGACAATGTGGCTTTGGGGAGACGATGGTTCGAGGAAGTATGGAATCAAAAGAGGAGCGAGGCGGTGCCGGAGTTGCTGGCGGCCGACGCGGTGATGCACGGAATCAGCGAAATGGGCGGAGACGTTCGCGGGCCAGAAGGCTTTCTGGCCATGCACGCCCGCCTGTTGAGTGCGTTTCCCGACATGCAGATCGAATTGCAGGATTGTTTTGGGGCCGGGGACAAAATCGTGGTGCGCTGGATGGCCACGATGCGCCACACCGGGCCGGGATTGGGCATTGAGGCGACTGGCGCGGAGATAAGGCTAAGCGGCATGGGAATCGCGCGGATTGCCGGCGGTAAGGTGCAGGAGACCTGGGATAACTGGGACCGCATGGCCATGATCGAGCAGATTGAAGCAGCGGTGAAAGCGAAGAGCGCGGGAGCCTGAGCGGGATTAGTGGCAGCCGCAGCCGCCACCGCAGCAGCCGCCTCCGCCGCCGGAGAAGCCGCCGGAGGGAGTCGAGGAGCCGCCTGAGCCGGCCGTGGCAAAGACGGAAAGCTGGATCGCGGCTTTCTTGCTGGAGCACTTGGGGCAGGCGATCTCCTGCTGCTTGTTAATCACGATCTTCTCAAAATGCTCTTTGCAGTCTTCGCAGATGTATTCGTAGATGGGCATTGGGGTGTCCTAACTTAAGGTCTTAGCTCAATATAAGTATAGCAAATCAATTAACTCCAGCTACGCGCGCGGAATCAGCAGCGAAGCGTGCCTTGGCTTTGGCGGTTTCTCCTTCACGATTCTTGGGAGGGGCGGTAGTTTCAAGCGCTTGCAGGAGACGGGTGGATGCGCCGGCTATTTCGTCGATGGCGGCGTGGAATGCGGCTTCGTTGGCCCTGGATGGCTTGTTGAAACCGAAGATTTTCCTTACAAACTGCAGCGAGGCGGCGCGCACCTCGTCCGGGGTGACGGGCGGGTCGAAATTATAGAGGGTCCTTATGTTTCTGCACATGAGTAGGCTCCTGCAAAGTCCTACGCTAGAAATCCAATAGCCACTCGCCTCGATCAAGGCGAGAGGAACATCATGAAGTAAAAACCTAGCAATCCGACGGAACAAAGAACGGATGCCACGCGGTTCCACGAAGTCGCTGAAAGAGAAAACGGCAGAGAAAGAAGTGCGAGGGCCACTCCTATATACGTGGTGACAAACGTAGGATAGGGCGGCCCCGTGCTGTCCCTGGAGTAATGTCGCCAGTAAAGCAGCGCGAACGCACCGAATGCGATGCTGAGAGTCGCCAGAATCAAGCCAATTCTTGTTGCAGTGCGGCGCGAGCGAGAAATCGTAATGATTGAAGAACTACGGAAGGAAAGCCACCAGGCGCACGCGCAAGCAATTGGGAGCATCCAAAGGGTGCCTAATGCCACAGCCGAACTCAGTAATTCATCGCTGTTCATAAGCAAAAAGCTATCACAAGGATGCAGCGTTGCGTATCTGGGTTTGCATAGAAAGAAAACGGCCCCGACCAAGTCGGGGCCGTTTTGGAATAGGTGGTGACGGTTGGAAAAGCCTCAGGCCTGAAGGCCTGAGCTACAGTGCCCGGGGTTAGTCGCCGGCTACGGCTTCGGCGGCGGCTTCGGTGGACTTGGGCGCTGGGGCGCCGTTGCCGTTCGAATGACCGTTGCCGTTCGTGTGACCGTTGCCGTTACCATTGGCCGGAGCGATACCGATGGGCTTGTTGGCGTTGGTGAAGTTTGCCGGAACGGCCTTGGCGATGTCGGAAACCGTGCCGATCTGCACGACTGCCGTCTGTGGCTTCTTCAGAACCAGTTCTTCGTAGATGGCGCGAACCCTGGCCTGCTCCTCGAGAGCCATCTTGCGGCGAATGCGGTTCTCTTCGGCGGCGGTCAGGGGAATGTCGTGCTCCAGGTGGCGAACGCGCGCCGCGTCATTGGCATCAATGACCAGCGAGTGCTCGTAGGAGCCGAGGTTGACGCTCTTGCCCTTGGCGTAAATCTCGTGCTTCCCGTGGTTTTTGTACCACTCGGCCACGGTCGCGTTTTTGTGCATGTTTTCGATGATGTTGCGCCAGCCAACGCCGGTGTTGTACGCGCAGAAGCTGATTTCGCCCTGCTGCGTGCCATAGGGGATGATGCACATTTCGGTGCGACGGAAATCGTAGTTGAACAGATCCTGGAACCACATGCCAGCGATAAAGAGGAAGTTCCACGGGTCTTGCGCGCGGCGCTGCATGGCGTCTTCATAGGTGCGTTCCGGGGAAGTCTTGCCGTACTTGCTGGAAGCGCCCTTGGTGAGCGCCCAAGTCTTGTCGAATTTCTTGAAGAGGTCCCAAAGCTTCAGACCCTTGGGCCCCTGGAACGGGTGATAGTTCTTGAGCAGCGCCATGGCCATCATGAAGTTGGAAAAGTTCTTGCCGCGAGCGGCGTCGGTGACCGCAGTGACGTCTTTTGTGAGGCCTTGAGCGTCCAGGAAGCGCGGAACAGGCGCCCATTCCTTGGTTTCCTTGTTGATCATCAGCGCGGTGCCCACGCCGCAGTTCGGGTGGCAGCCGCAGGAGAGCGAACCCCACTGGGATTCGTTGCCCTTGACCATGTCGGCAAAGCCGGCAAAGGTGCTGATGAAAGAGATGGGGAACCAGTCGCGGGTCGGTTGAATCTTGCCGACCTGATTGCTGACGTCCTTGGCAAGATGCGAGAGGGTGTAGCGCTGGCGAAGACGGCGCTCCGGAGTAATGTCCTCGTCGCGGCCGGTGAAGGAAACCGGCTGGAAGCTGACGAAGGAGATCTTCTTGGGGTTTTCCATCGCGAACTTCACGACGGAGCCAACCTGGTCGTTGTTCACGTTGTTGACGATGGTCACCACCAGCACGATTTCGATGCCCGCTTCGTGCAGGTTTTCAATGGCGCGCAGCTTCACATCGAACAGGTTGCCGATCTGCCGGTGGCTATTGGCGTCGTTGCCGATGCCGTCGAATTGCAGGTAGGCGTAGCGGAGGCCTGCTTCAAAGGCCTTCTTCGCGAACTCTTTGCTCTTGGCAAATTCGATGCCGTTGGTGGCGGCCTGCACGGAGTTGTATCCAACCTTGCGGGCGTAGCGGATGGCGTCGAAGAAGTGCGGGCTCATGGTCGGCTCGCCGCCGGAGAACTGCACAGACATCTGGCGGCGCGGCTTGATCTTCACCGCGTTGTCGAGAATTTCCACGATTTCGTCCCAGCTTAGTTCGTGGACGTAGCCAACCTGGTTGGCGTCCATGAAGCAGGGATCGCACATCATGTTGCAGCGGTTGGTGAGGTCAACGGTGAGCACCGAACCGCGGCCATAGCGGACGTTCGAAGAGCCGTGCTTATGCAGGCCTTCGTCGTTATGCGCGGGAATATCGCGGCCGGGGAACTGCTTTTCAATCCACTTCAGGAAATCGGAATCGATGGCCATCATGTCTTCATAGTGGCCGTGCAGCGGGCAGTCTTTCACCATCCAGACCTGGCCGTCGCGCTCGATGATCTGGGCCTTGATTTCGCCGACCTTTTCACTCATCAGGTCGCGCCAATCTTTTTCGCCCTTGATGATGGATTCGCGGGCTTCTTTCACGCAGGCCGGGCAAAGTGAGTCGGTCTGGCGCGGAAATCCAAGCGTCGGGCGGGTCTTCTCCCAGGACTTCAGCAGCGGTTTATCGGACCACTGCGGGGTGACCGAAGGATTGGGATTCTTTTTGTTGAAATGCTGAATGGTATTGAAGGTGATGCCCGCGGTCTTGCAAATCACCCAGTCCAGCGACCGGAAAATCTGCGTGCTAATCGTGTTGGCCATACAGCCGTAGCCTCTCTTTCAGAGTCTTGCAATAAAAACTTACGTGGGTTTTGATCAAACGCCCCAAACAGCCTACTTGGAACTGCCCCCCATAGGCATTTCCAGACTACCACGCGGCGAGCGTGAGCTCTAAGTCATTGAGCATGTATAGTTTGAATGGGTAAAGAGGGAGAAGCCAGGGGGATACGCCGAACGGTCGAAAAGGAGGGTTGAACGGCGTGGGTGCACAGTGAATGGGCGTAAATGCAGGCAAGAAAAGGGGGTTACTGCTAGGACGCAGGTACCTGAAGTTTTGGATGCAGGGAAGGCCTCGCCGGCCGGGCTATTCATTAAGGCTTGGATGCAAAACCGCGACCAGGAAATGCGCGAAATGCGCGGCGCCGTCATCCATTTGCAGCCAGCGGACCACGCAGTGGTCGGCAAGGTATTTCGAGACCCGCGTTTCCGCGATACCCAAGTGCTCGGCAAGTTTTGGCTTGATGGATTCGCCGCCGCGCCGCGCGGTGCCGCCGCGCGCCATGTTGGGAATGGCCACCCGCAAGGTTTGGCAGGCTTCGACGTAATAATATGTGGTGAGGTCAGAGTCCGTAAGGACCCATACGCCCGGACCAGCGGGGGCGCGGTCAGCGTCTTCCAATTTTGTGGGAGCGCAAGCCAGCAAACGGCGAAAATTCATTTCCAGCTGGGACAGTCGAGAAGCGAGCCCGGGATCACCGGAGCGGCCGCGAAGACTTGGTGAACTGATTTCGGAGGTCTCGTCGAAAGAAGCGCGTGAAGAGGGTTCGATCACGGTGGGGGCTGCTTCTTCCGGAGGCGCTGCGGGTGTGAAGCTGCGAGAGGGTCCAAAGAGACGGGAGTCGCGCTGCGAGGAATCGCCGCGACGAGAAGGACGATGCGAGTCATGGCCCCGGCGTCCGCGTCTTTGCCGATGGCCCGGACCGGAGGGCGTCGGCCTGTGTTCCACGGGCGTTCCCGCTTCAGAGCCAACCACGGAGGAATCCGCTTCGGCTGGAACTTTTTCGGGTTCGCTCTCTCCTGCCGGTTGAGTTTCGTTGGCGGTGGCCACGACTTCAGGCTTTGTCAAACCCGCGGGAATTTCCGCGGCTTCGGTGGCACCAAGCCGCGTGGCGCTCTCCTGCGCCTTGGTCTTCCAATCGGAACGCCGGAAGCGCTCGGCAGCAGTGAGATACCATCTGCCGGCATCGGCAGAATTGCCAACGGATTCGAAATAGCGCGCCAGTTCGAAAGCGACCATGGCGTCTCGGGTCTTGATGAAGAGATTGGTGAGTTGAGCCGCGGGGTCTTTCCCGGTGCGTGCTCTGCGGATTCGCGCGGTGATCTGCTTCCAGTCGGCCATACTGTGCAGGCATTCTAGCAGTGAATGCGGGGTTGTGCCAACGAAAGCGATCCCTCGGGCCCGGCCCTAGGCCGGCTTGCAGCTAGGAATGCACCTCTTTGCGCTGACTTACCGCGTCGCCGTCTCCTTTTTTCAATTCGCTGAACACGATGGTGGAGAGAATTGTCATCGCGCCCAGAACGAAAAAGGCCCGGTGGATTCCATGAATGAATTGCGGGGGGTCGGAACGGAACCGATCGGGGAGAAAGAAGGCGGTGACCAGGGAGGCGGTAGCGACTCCGAAGCTGATGGACATTTGCTGCATGGTGCTGGCGATGGAGCTGGCGCTGCTGGCTTCCTCCTCGGTGACATCGGCGTAGACGAGGGTGTTCATGCTGGTATATTGCAGGGATGTGAAAAATCCATAGCAAAACACTTGGGCTACAACAATCCACACCGGCGTGTTCCTTCCGATGGTGGCAAAAATCAGAATCTGCAGGCCGATCATCAGCGTATTGGAGACGAGGACGCCGCGGTAGCCAAAGCGCGCCAGGATTCGCGGCATGGTCATCTTGAGGCTCATCGCTGCCAGGGCCTGAGGCATCATGAGCAGGCCGGATTGCACCGGCGAGAATCCCAGGCCAACCTGATACAACAGCGGAAAGAGAAACGGAATGCCGCCAATCCCCAGCCGGGTGAGGAAGCTCCCGCTTACTGAGGCGCGGAAGGTGCGAATGCGAAACAGGGCCAGACGCAGCAGCGGATGCGCGGCCCGCGTGGAATGAAATCCGTAACCCGCCAACAGAAGGAGGGAAAGAACCAGGAGCCCCACAACTTCCCGGGCGTTCAGAGTGTGTTCGCCAAATACTTCCAGCACGTAGGAGAGCAACGCGACTCCGGATCCAAACAGGATCAGCCCGGTCACATCGAGGGGATCGGTATGTTCTTCACGGTAGTCCGGCAGGTGCAGGTAGACCAGGTACAAGCCGATGAGACCTATCGGAACGTTTACGAAGAATATGAACCGCCAGTGTAGATAGGCGACGATCAGCCCGCCGGCGAGAGGCCCCAGCATTGGCCCAATCAGGCCAGGGATGGCGACGAAGCTCATCGCGCGCACGAGTTCCGACTTGGCGAACGTGCGCACCATCGTGAGCCGCCCCACGGGCACCATCATGGCTCCCCCGCAGCCTTGCAGGATGCGGCACGCGACCAACACATGGATGTTGCTCGAAATGCCGCACAAAAATGAGCTCAGTGTGAAGATGCCGATGGCGGAGGCGAAAACACGCCGGGTTCCGAAGCGGCCCGCCATCCAGCCGCTGATGGGGATGAAAACGGCCAAGCTCAGGGTGTAGCTTGCCAGCACGGATTTCATGCTCAGGGGAGCCACGTGCAGGGCCGCCGCAATGGTGGGTACACCCGTATTTAGAATCGTGGTATCCAGCGATTCCATGAAAAACGCCACCGCGATCAGCCACGGCAGCAAACTTTTGCTGGTGGCGGCCAGGCCAAGCGGCGATACAGGGGCTCCAATTGGGTCGAGTGAGCTCGGGTTGTTCGGGCTCGGCGGCATCGGCCTCCGTCGCGGGGAGCGCTCAGCGCCCATCCGTGACCCGTCAATTATCACTGATGCGCGGTTTGATTGCAGCCAGGCTAACTTCCTTCGTCATTTCCGCAGTGGCCGCACCAAGCCCGGGCAAATGAATGCTCGGAGAAATCCGCGCAGCGCCGGCGCCGGACTGTTTACTGTAGTTCGCCTTTGTTCACGGTAGTTAAGTGCCCTGACAGGCTATACCGTCTTCAAGCTATATCCCTGAGTGCCCCATGACGCTAAACTAAGAAAGTATGTTGGCCGTGGGCGCAATCAGGTTGTTACGTCCTGCGGCGATCTGCTGGCGTCAGAGGATAACCGGTGTGACCCGGTTCTCCGGCGGAAGGCACCGCACCAAACCTTCGAGTCGTCTATGCCAGTACTCTCCTCAAGGAGTTCGCATGTCCAGCGGTGATGTCTCTCACGATCAGGTTCCTCCTCCGCAACATTCGCTGCCTCCTCATGGAAGCCGGCGCGTCGGGCCGCGGGCCGTGATGGTTTCGGGATTCGGGGCCTTGCTGATTCTCATGGGGCTTCTCTCCTTCGATTCCATTCACCTGCTGTCTGATCTCGAGGCCGGCAGTGCCCGGGTCCGCCAGGAATTTCTAAATCGCGAGCGCACGCTCGAGGAAGTTCGTTCGAGTCTCTATGAATCCGGCAACATCATGCGCGACTATGCGCTCCTAAAGCCGGATGTCGGGGGCCGGGAAACCCTTCGACACCAGCTTTATTCCATGCGCGACCGCACCGATGCCGAACTGAATTCCTGCATTCAATCCCTCTCCAACAACCAGCGCGCACCCTTCCAGAATCTTTCTGACGAACTCACCAACTACTGGCTAATGGCCGAGCGCGTTCTGAACACCGATGTTACCGAGCAGCGTCTTACTCGCTTGCATAACACCGCTCTCGTGCAGCACGCCACCGTACTGGCAATCACCCGCGATGTTGGCGCACTAAACGAACTTGAATTGCGCGACGCCGAGCGCAAGATCTCCGATGTCTTTGTGCAGTTCCGCGAGCGGCTTCGCACCGGGACGATCGTGGCCTTCGCGCTCGGACTCCTGCTGGCCGCGTCCACCGTGGTCTATGTCTCGCATCTGGAACGCCGCGCGGAAGAGAAATATCAGGAAAGCCTAGTGTCTCACCGGGAGTTGAAAGAACTCTCCAAAAGGCTGGTGGACGCCCAGGAACAGGAGCGCCGTGCGATTTCCCGCGATCTACATGACCAGATTGGGCAATCTCTGAGCGCGCTGCTGATGGATGTCCAGGGTCTTGTTGAAGCCTCGCCGAACGGTGGCGTATTCCGCGACGGGCTGCAAAAAATTAAACTTCTCGCGGAAAATTGCGTCACCGAGGTCCGCAACATGGCCCTGTTGTTGCGCCCCTCGATGCTTGATGATTTGGGCCTGATTGCAGCTCTGGAATGGCAGGGGCGCGAGGTTTCCAAGCGCACCGGCCTTGCCATTGAAATCGTCGACCAGCACTTCGCCGATGATCTGCCGGAAGATCACAAAACGTGTATCTACCGGATCGTCCAGGAGGCGCTGCACAACTGCGCGAGACACGCCCACGCCCGCAAAGTGCGCGTCATGCTTCAGGAGCATTCCAATCACCTCATCCTCACTATTGAAGACGACGGCGTAGGCTTTGATGCTCGGCGGCAGCGCGGTATGGGGCTTCTCGGGGTGCAGGAACGCATCGCCCGTTTGGGCGGTTCGTTCAAGTTGGAATCCACCCCGGGCCACGGCACGCAACTCCGCGCGGATATCCCTCTGACGGCTGCCTTCACGCCCTACGAAAGTGTGCCTTCATGAGAAAGTTGCGCGTTTTGCTGGCCGACGATCACACGGTGATGCGCGCTGGCCTGCGCTCCTTGCTGGAAGTCCAGGCCAATCTCGAAGTTGTCGGGGAAGCAGAGAATGGCCGCGATGCGGTCACTCTTTCCGCCACACTCCATCCAGACGTGGTGGTCATTGACGTCGGGATGCCACTGCTGAATGGCATCGAGGCCACCAAAGCTCTCCTTAAGGAATCACCTTCGATTGGGGTAGTCATCCTCAGCATGCATTCCGACGAAAGTTATGTCATACGCGCTCTTCAGGCCGGCGCCCGCGCTTACCTGCTCAAGGATTCTGCCGCCTCGGAGCTCCTGGCCGCCCTTGATGCCGTCTCCCATGGCAAGTCCTTCTTCAGCTCTGCAATCAGCCGCCTTTTGGCGGAGGACTACGTCCGCGTTCTAAAACAAAAATGTGTCACTGACTCGTACGAACTTCTCACCATGCGCGAACGCGAAATTCTTCAGCTGGTTGCCGAAGGCAAGACTAACAAAGAAGTCGCCGTGGACCTCAACATCAGCCCGTACACAGTGGAGACTCACCGCGGAAACATCCTGGAAAAATTGAACCTGCACAATCCTGCGGAGTTAATCCTCTACGCGGTGCGGAAGGGTATTATTCACTAACTTTGTAGTGCCTCTGCGCATCCCCTGCCGATCCCCTGCAAATACCCTTTCGAAGGGATAGCCGCCCGGCGCTTGCTTGGTTATCTTGAAGTTCGAGGCTGCGAAGAACGAGGCCAGGGACTGAGTTCCCATGCCCCGTTCAGAACCACGGCGCAAGGCAAGAAGTGCCGTGCTCGTTCGCAGCCTTGTCCAACTAAGAAGGAGCTATCAAATGAATCAGTTCGGATTCCAATCGGGAGTAGCTGAACTCCCGGACGCCCAGAATCGTCGCGCCCGCGAGATTCCCGAAATGTTTCCAGCAGTTCTGCGGCGGGCGGCGAATAAATTGGAGATGCCTAGTGGGCTCGTCGTCAGCGCCGACGACAGGATTCGTGGCGCTCTTGGCGAAACTCTGTTGCTTTGTGGGATAGACCCTGCATTGGCCGCCAGCATCGCTGAAGCGCGCAAACTCTTGGCCGCCGGGGATGCGGCCGTCATCCTCTGCCAGGACATCCTGCCGGACGGGAATTATACCGACCTTCTCCAGTTGGAGCAGCGGACATCGAAGAATATCCCCATTATCGTCGTTTCTAGGATCGGTGATTGGGCCGATTATTTCACAGCCATGGACCATGGCGCATACGACTTTCTTGCCTTCCCTCTCGTTCCAGACGAATTGCAGCGGATCGTCCGACATTATTTCGCGAACCGTCATCAGCAGGATGTCCCAGCCACATCACTCGCTTAGCTGACTCCCTCAGCTTGAAATATCCCACGCCGGGTCATTTCTTTCTTGTCGCATCGGACAGTGGTGAGGGACAGCAAGAGACACATTTTCTGTGATCGGGTCATGGAGTAGTGGATTCTTTGGCCTATGCACCAAGACGCGGCGGAGCTTGCGAGTGTCGAGCACCTGAGACACAAGAATCTGGATTCCATGACCACCTGGGCTGAGCCCTCGCAAGCCGAGCCACCCGAGTCTTCCTTGTTGTCGAAGTTATTTGAGGGAAGCTTTCAACTGGAGCCGCGCAACCGGGTTAACTAGGTTTATCGATTGACGACAGAACGGCCCCGGAAGTATGCTTTGACTGCACCGCCCTGGGAGGACTTTATGCGAGGCCTGCGTGCATCGCTCGCAACCTTAACGTGTTTCGGTTTGGCGATCTCGCCCGCGTGGGGAGGTCCGAAAGCCACCCCGTCGCTCGGTACCATTGTTACGGCCGCCCACGCGCGCGTAGGTGATTCCTCCGCTGAAGTAGGCACCACCGTATTCAACGGGGACCGCTTGGCCACCGACCCGGAAGGCAGTATGCAGATTCGCGCTGGCGCAGCGCGGCTGCTGTTGCAAAGTGCCAGCATCGCTACCGTGAACGACGCCGAGGGAGCGCCCTCCGCAAAGCTTGTGCGCGGCACCGCCACGTTTTCGACCGGCAACGCCCATGCGTTCACGCTCTATGCTTCCCGAGCGGCCATCCGCGCGCAGTCCGACGCACCGACGATTGGCCAGGTAACTTACCTGAATGAAAAAGAGCTTCTGGTGATGAGCAAGCGCGGGCCGCTGACGATCACGGTTGGCACGGAAACGGAGCTTATCCCCGAAGGGGAAGCGTTCCATGTGCTTCTCGATCCGGCACCCACAATGGCGCAGGGTCCGGAAGGCGCCGGCTCTGGCAAGGACAAGGATAAGGACAAGAAGAAAGGCATGGGCGGGCAGCCGCTGCGCGCGGGGCGCAACTACTTCCTGATTACGGCCGTGACCGGGACCGCCCTTGTGACCGGCTTTGCAGTTTCCGAGGCGCTGGAAAGTCCGAATCGCCCGTAAAGAACTCCAGACAGAATGAATCGTTTTCGAAGAGGCCATCGCCAGAGTGATGGCCTTTTTCTTTAGGAACGCCAACTCTGCTCCGTCCCGCGGGTTCAGCGGGTTGAATTTCCCGATTGGCGTTGTTGAGGAGTTGTTAAGCCGGCCAAACGCGCCATTGGGGAGATTGGCGTTCCCGCCGTATTCGGCTCAGAGAGCGGCAACCACGTCAATTTCCACCAGCGCGTCTTTTGGCAAACGTGCGGCCTGCACGGTGGAGCGCGCCGGCGGAGCAGCTGCAAAATAGCGGGCATAGACTTCGTTCATCGCGGCGAATTCATTCATGTCCTTGAGGTACACGGTGGTCTTCACCACATGATTCAGGGGCGCGCCGCTGGCCTCCAGAATCGCCTTTAGATTTTCCATGACCCGCTCCGTCTGTTGCCGGACATCGCTGCCGACAAATTCTCCGGTCTTCGGGTCCAAGGCAATTTGGCCGGACACGAACACGAATCCGTTGGCCTTAATCGCCTGGGAATAGGGGCCGATCGGTTTAGGGCCGCGGTCGGTAAGTACGATGTTTTTCATGGGTGTCTCTCCTGATATACGCAGAGCAGGATAACAGACAGAACGGAGGAGTGGGAGGATCAGCGCGAACGCCGGCCGCGCGTGTGGACAAAGTCCGTATGCGCGTGGTTGCGCGTGGCTTCGAGCTTGACGATTTGCGCCTCGGCTTGCTGGCCCGCAAGACCCTGGTTGACCAGTTCAAGAATATGCCTCTCGGACATGCCGGTATTTTTCAGCCGGCCGATCTGCTCGCTGGTCATGGTTGGGAGCCCTTGCTCCCGCCGCAGAATGACGGCCTGGACGGTGGAATTGGACAGGCCAATCAGTTTCAGCATGACCGCGTCGCCGCTGAGGATGTCGATCTTATCCGACTGGGCCATCTCCAATATTTGGGCATCGGAATAACCCGCGCGGGACAAATTGACGGCGGAATCGCCGCTGGTGAATTCGTGATTGTGGTCGCGCGCGGCTTTCAATAGAGCCAGGCAGAGTTCGTCGCTGGCACCGGCTTGTTTCAGCCTGGTCAGCTCGCCAATTTCCGCTTGCGAAACCTTCCATTTCTTGAGCTGGTCGAGGCTGCTGGACCACATCCCCGATTGATCTAGCGCGGTATAGTCAGTCTCCGGCTGCTTCTTGCATCCCGTCAGGATGAAGGTGAGCAGCGAGAGAAGCAGGAGCGAATTCCGCATAGTTCCAGTGTAAGCGGGGCGAGCCGGTAAGGGGGAAGCTGTGCCTTGGCCAACACTGGACCATGGGACAGGGGAAGAAGCAGCGTCTTACGGCTGATAAACGCGTTCGACGCCGTAAACCCCGTTGATACGCCGGATGTTGGAGAGAATGTTTTCCAGTTGCCGCTTGTCGGTGATTTCCAAGCTGGCTTCAATTCGGGCGTTTTGCCGGTCGGGGCGGCTTTCCAGCGTGCGGATGTTGGATCCGGCATCGCTGATCACCGCGGTGATTTCCGCGAGGAGCCCGGCGCGGTCTTTGGCGCGGACCAGCAACTCCACGGGGAAAGTCGCGGAACTTTCGCCTCCCCAGGCCACCGCGATGCGCCGCTCTGTCTGGTACAACAGATTCTGTACATTTGGGCACGCGCGCGTGTGCACGGCCACGCCCCGGCCGCGGGTGACGTAGCCGATGATGTCGTCCCCGGGAATGGGGTTGCAGCATTTCGCGCGGAAAACCATCAAGTCATCGTGACCTTTGACGATCAGCGGCGCTTCTCCCATGCCCAGCATGCGCTTGACGGTTTTCACCAGCGTCGGCTTGGCGTCTTCGGCGCTCTTTTCGTCTTCCTTGTTGGGCTCGCCAAAATAACGGGACAGCACCTGGCGCGCCGAATATTTTCCGAACCCGACCGCCGCGTACAAATCGTCCACTCGCGACAATCCGTACTCCGACGAGAGTTTCAGCAGATCTTCGTTGGGAATTTTTTTCAACCCTTTGGGAAAATTGCGCGACTCGTTTTCCAGCAGCCGCTTGCCCATTTCCGTAGCTTCTTCGCGCTCCTGGGTATTGATGAAGTGGCGGATCTTGCTTTTCGCGTGAGAGGATTTGACGAAGCTGAGCCAGTCGCGGCTGGGTTTGTGCCCTTTTTGCGTGAGAATTTCGACCACGTCGCCGCTCACGATTTCATGGCGCAGCGAAACCATCTGGCCGTTCACTTTCGCGCCCACGCACTGGTGGCCCACTTCCGTGTGCACCGAATACGCAAAATCCACGGGGGTCGCCCCGCGCGGCAGCTCCAGAACGCGTCCCTTCGGGGTGAAGGCGTACACTTCCACGGGTGCCAGATCCACTTTCAGGGTGGAGAGGAATTCGCCGGGCTCCTGCAATTCCTGCGACCACTCGATCAACTGGCGCATCCAGGCGATGCGCTGGTCGTCGTCGGTCGAGATCGGCTTGCCATCCTTGTATTTCCAATGCGCGGCCACGCCCTCTTCCGCGATGCGATGCATTTCCTGGGTGCGGATCTGAATTTCAAATGGCTGTCCGGAGTGAATTACCGTGGTGTGCAGCGACTGGTAAAGATTCGGCCGGGGCATGGCGATGTAATCCTTGAAACGGCCCGGCACCGGCCGCCAGATGTGGTGCACCACGCCCAGCGCGGCGTAGCAATTACGGTCCGAATCGGAGATCACGCGAATCGCCAGCAAATCGTAAATCTGGTCCAGGCTGCGTTCTTGCCGGACGATTTTCCGGTGCAGCGAATAGAGCCCCTTGATGCGCGCTTCGAGCTCCGCAGGAATGCCGTTTTCCACCAGCCTCGTGCGGATGGTGTTCTGCACGTCCTCGAGAAATTTTTGGTGAAAGGGAGCTTTGTCGCTGAGCTGCTTTTGGAGGGAGAAATACGCATCCGGCTCCAGATAGCGGAAAGCGAGGTCCTCCAGTTCGCCTTTGATGACCGCCATGCCGAGGCGGTGGGCGATGGGAGCGTAAATGTCCATCGTTTCCCGGGCGATGCGCTGCTGCTTGGCGGGCTCCAGGAATTCCAGGGTGCGCATATTGTGCAGCCGGTCGGCAAGCTTCACCATGACCACCCGGACGTCTTGCACCATGGCGAGCAGCATCTTGCGGACGTTTTCCGCCTGGCGGGCTTCCGGCGCCATCATGTTCAGCCGGCTGATTTTGGTGACGCCTTCCACCAGCTGGGCGACTTCTCCACCAAAGCGCTCCTCGAGGCGCGACACGGGAAATTCGGTATCTTCAATTACGTCGTGCAGCAGGGCCGCCGCGAGCGTGGTGGCGTCCATACGCAGGTCCGCGAGGATGTGGGCCACATCAAGCAGATGGGAAATATAGGGGTGGCCGGATGCGCGAAATTGATCATGGTGCCTCTCGGCGGCGATCTCGTAGGCGCGCCGCACCGGCCAGGGGTCTTCCGAAGGGCGGTTGGTACGGAGTTTTTCGAGGAGTTCTTCCAGGCGGGCGTTCAACTGCCGCTCGGTCCGGTCCCGGTTAAAGTTCAATGGGATATTGGCAGGCGACGGCATGCTCCAGTATACCAAAAGGGCCAATTAAAACGGTTTTTGGAGGCATTCGAACAGCCGCGCCATTTTGGATCGGAGCGTTTGAGGAAACTTCCTTTCACCCAGCCAGGATCGAACCGCCAATCGGATTCTTTCCGGCTGAGCCGGTCACTCAGGATTCTTTCTGCCACCTTTCGCGGTTTTGCATGATGGCGGCATAGCATTCGCAGGCAGCGGCTTCCAGCCCCGGACGATTTTGAATCATAACCGCTCCTCGAACGAACTTGATCAGCCCCGCTCTTTGCAGGAACCCGATGGCCACGTTCACGCTGGCGCGTCGCATTCCGAGCATGTGCGCCAGGAATTCCTGCGTGAGCCGAACCAAGTCGCCGCCTAAGCGGTCCTGGCTCATGAGCAGCCACCTCGCCAATCTTTGGTTGGCATTGTGCAGACGGTTGCAGGCTGCGATCTGACCGGCCTGCGCCGCAACTTCCTGGGCGTAGCGTTGCAAGCTTCTTTGCAACTCTGGACAGTTCTCCGACGCGCTGGCTAAGTCCTTGGCGCGGATTCGAAAGGCGCTGCCGTCAATCTGAACGATCACCCGGGCGGCGCCACTCTTGAGGCCCGCGACCAGAGGCAGACCCACAAACCCCTCCGCCCCGGTCAGCCCCACTTCAACGATCTTGCCATGGCGCAAGACCGTCAGGATCGACGCGAGGCCGCTGCTCATGAAGTAGCCGTATTTGATCGGCTTGGCAGCTTCGTTCAATACCGCATGGAGAGGGAGTTTTGTGAACTCTAACTTGGGAAAGATGGTGTGCAATTCCTTGGGGGGCAGTCTTCGCAGAATTCCGTTGCTGTGCGGGCTATGAGTGGTCACCTGGCTCCTAGTCACCCTCTTCTGGATTCGCGGTGACCAGCGAAGGCAAACCGGGGGGAAGAATCTCTACGTTGGTAACTCCACAGTACGCTCTTCTAACGCGGGAGGCTAGTCCGTCTTGTTAGTCGCTGCATGGCGCTATCCCTTGTTGCTCCTATTAGTACGGTAGCGTACACTCCCTTCCAGAGCTGCGATTCGCTATGTTCCGGAAACCATCCCTCTCCGGCAGGCCTCCCTGGGCAAAAGCCGTCCGTGCGCTGCGTGTGAGCCTGAATCTAAACCAAGCCGAATTTGGCTCCAGGCTGGGCTTCTCGGCGATGGCTGTGTCTCGCTGGGAGCGCGGCGCGCAGGAACCCCCGTCTCACGGCTACATTGGGCTTGGAAATCTTGCCCACGACGCCTCCTGCTGGTACTTCTGGGAACGCGCCGGCCTGCGCAGCGAAAACGTGCTGCGCGTCTTGCCAACGCTTGAAAAAAACACCCGCACTTCCAAGTTGCAGAATTTTGAGATCGTGAGTGCCGGCAGCGGCCGCAAGGAACACTCCGAGAAAATCCAGCTAGTTGCTTTGCCAATGTTGAATCTGGCCGCCGCTTCCCTCGGCGAAAAGGGCGACGACCTGCATATGCTGAGCGATGCTCCGGTGGAGAACATGATGGCCGCACCGAAAGGCTGGTGCCCCAACCCTTCCTATACGAGTTGCTTGCGTGTGCGGGGCAACTCCATGGCGCCGCTGATTCAGGATGGATATGTGGTTGCGGTGGATTCCTCGCAAATTGACCCATGCCATTTGGACGGCAAAATCGTCATCGCGTGGCACAAGGATGTGGGATTGACGATCTCGCGGTTCCGGCGGTATGACCACACGGAGGTATTGGTGGCCGAGAATCCCGAATACGGGGCGGTCACCATAAACGCGAAGCAGCCGTGGAAGATCGTCGCCACCGTTCTGTGGTGGATCGGAAAAGCGCCATAATCTGAAGAGAGAAGTATCAGACGGATTGGGGGTTGTTTCCGTCAGCAGAAATAGTTACTGGTTCCAGTCAACTCAAAAGGAATCACGGAGCGGCAAGCGCGGATGCCGCCGGTTCCACTCCGCCCGTGCTTCGATGAGTTGCGCTTCCAGAACTTCCCTTTGGGGCGGCTCTAGACGCGGCCCATGCGAACACCGGAATTTTGCCGACACGCCAAAACGCAGCAACTCTGAACATGACATGCAGGAAATGCGCTGGCGCAGCAGTTCCATTTCCGATTCGCCAGACGAAGTCTCAACCATGAGGATTCGCATCCTGCCCGTTGCTGCCATTGACCACTCCTCTCCGGGACGAAGGCCTTATCAAGAGCCGCTAGCCGCCGCCGTTAGGCGATTTTATAGTTACCAGTTAGGTAAAGGCAAGAGAAAGATAATGAGTTTTAACGTAGGGGAACACGCCGCCATAGGCGGGCTGGCGCCCGTAAATACCCAATCCGCCGCCAGGCCGGCTCGGGCAAGAGTCGCGACCCAAAAAAAGAGCCCCTGCCTGGCGGCCGGGGCTCCAAAAGTACCGGGGTTTATCCGGCGTCAGGAACCCGACTTCTGTTCCTGCTGCTCGGCCCGCTTCTGCTTGATTTCCTTCACCTTGTCGAGGAGATCATCGGCCATCTTGGTATAGGAATCGCGCTCGGCCGAAGACTCGACCATGTCGGCCTTGCGGCGATAGAGCAGGTTGAGATAGGTCATGGCGTCGTCGTATTCGGAATTAATTTCGACGGCCTTCTTCAGGCTGGCAATGCCATCGTCCACCAGCGGACCGTACTTCTCGGTATAAGCCGTGCGAACGTCGGGCGGCAACGGGTCGGTGTCGTGGATTTGCTTGTTGATGTGCGCCTTGTTGTAATCCGCGCGCATTTCGGTATTGCCGCGATACGCCAGAGCCCAGTCGATTACGCCAACCGAGTAATAGGGTTGGGGATCTTGGGGTTTCAACTGAATGTGTCTCTGGTGGTAGGACTTGGATTCCTCGAATTTCTTCTGATCAAATGGCTGGCCGGCCATCTGGTAGAGAATAGACGCCAGTCCGTCAATCGCGCTCAAGTTATCAGGCGCCTTTTCGAGAACGCTCTTGTATTCGGCAATGGCAGCTTCGCCGTGCTGCTTGTTTTCGTCCGACGGCGCGCCCGGAATATACTGGCTGGCATAGGCGGTGGCCAGATACAGCCGCGCATTCATCAGGTCCGGGTCAAGTTCCTTGGCTTCCTTGAAGTTCTCAACCGCCTTGTCAAACTGCGCTTCCTTGAACGCCGCAACGCCTTTGTTGAGCAGGTCGCGCGCGCGCAGTTTGTTGCAGCCGGAAACTCCGGCCGCCAGGATCAACAACGCCACCACGGCAAGCGCCTGGTTGGCAGTGCGGGAAAACCGCGAGCCGGTTTCCCGTGACACAATTGCATAAGTCATCGAAGCAACCATCCCTGATATGCGCGGCCGGCTTTCCCGCCGCGGCTAGGATTCACATCCGCCCACTGGGGCCATTCCACCACGTTCAGCGGTTTTTTTCCAGTTCAGAACTCAGCAACCCGATGGGCGTAGCGCCCGCCGAATGCATAAGGTCCAGAACCTGGGCCACCGCTTGAAATTCCAGGGCACGATCCGCCCGAAGGAACGCCACCCGGTCGGAGCGCGGAGCGAGCACCTGCCGGAGACGTGCGCCCAACTCCTCGAGCCTCACTGCCGACTGATTCATGTGGACTGAGCCATCCGAGGCAAGCTGCACAATAATTGTCTCGGGTGGATCATAAGGGAGCTGGCGGTCGGCTTGCCGAGGTAACGCCGCCTGGAGCCCTCTCTGGTGGTGCGGGATGATCATGAAGATGACCAGCAGCACCAGCAGAATGTCAATCAACGGGACCACGTTCATTTCGGAAACGATCCCGCGCTTGCCACCAACAACGCCCATGGCCATGAGTCACCTCGCAACCAGAAATTACCCTGCGAGGAGGACTCCCAAATCCCTGCGCGAAACCCGCGTGCGAGCTACTGCCCTGCTTCCAGCTTGGCGGTGATCAAACCCACCTTGTCGATGCCGGCGCCGCGCATGATGTCGATCGCGCGGGCCACCTGCTGAAACTCAATGTCATTGTCGCCCTTGACGAACGCAACTTTCTCGGCGCGATCCTTGAACACCTGCTCGATGCGCGGCCCGAGGGTTACCCAAGTGGCGTCTTCATTGTTGATCTTCAGCTTGTTGTCCTTCAGAACCTGCACCACCACGGTCTTGTTTTCCAGTTCCTGGTTCTGCTGCTGGTTCGGCGAAGGCTGCGGCACCAAGGTGTCCAGGCCCTTCGGGGTGAGCGGAGTGATAACCATGAAAATAATGATGAGCACGAGAAGAATGTCGATGAGCGGCACGACATTCGGCGTTGCCATCGATCCGGAGCTAGTACCTACATCCATCCCCATCGCGAAATCTCCTGTTGAGCCGCCGCGCACCGCTTTCGGAGTTGGCTGCCGCGCCGGGTGGGAGCCGGCGCGGAGCCAGAGACTCAGCAAACGAATGTGCGTACAGCGAAAACGTGACTACAGCCTCAGGCGCCGGGCTTGTTCTCCTGCGTCTGAGGGGTTTTGGCGGGACTCCCGCCGGATGGTATTTTTTCCGTCAGCAGGCCAACCTGGTCGACGCCCGCGGAGCGGATTTCATCCACAACCGCAACGACGTCGCCATACTTGGCGCGTGCATCGCTTTTCACGTAAACCGTCTTATCCAGCTTATTGGCGATCTGGTCCTTGACCAGACCCGTGATGTCTTCTTTCTTGGTCTTGTTGTTGCCCATGTACAGGGTGCCATCGCGAGTGACCGCCACAACAATGGCGTCGTCCCGGTCGGCATCCTTCATATCGCGAGGATTATTGACCGGCGCCAGATTCACTTGATGGGTCTTCTGCAACATAGGAGTGACGACCATGAAGATGATCAGCAACACGAGCATGATGTCCGCCATCGGAATCACGTTCGGAGCTGCCATCTGAGGGCCGGCTTGTGGCTTATAGGCCATCGTATGCCTTCTTCCGTTTTACTTCTTGGTCGCGCCGCGGCGCAGGATGAAATAGTTGATCAGCTCCATCGAGGAGTTGTCCATCTCCACGTCGAAGGCCTCCACCTTGTTGGTGAAGTAGTTGTAGGCCCACACGGCGGGCACGGCAACCAGGAGACCGAACGCCGTGGTGACCAGCGCCTCGGCGATACCACCGGCAACCGCGGAGAGACCCGTGGCCTTTTCGGCGGCGATGCCCTTGAACGCGTTCAAAATACCGACGACCGTACCGAACAGCCCGACGAACGGCGCCGTCGAACCGATGGTGGCCAGCGCCGACAAGCCGCGCTTCATTTCCGCGTGCACGATCGCGACCGAGCGCTCCAGACCGCGCTTCGCGGCTTCGATGACTTCCGCGTCGGATACCTGCTGCGAAGCCGACTGGAATTCCGAGAGGCCCGTGGCGACGACCTTGGCGATATGGCTCTTCTTGTTGCGCTCGGCGATG
This sequence comes from uncultured Acidobacteriota bacterium, assembly GCA_963781995.1. Classification (GTDB taxonomy): domain Bacteria; phylum Acidobacteriota; class Terriglobia; order Acidiferrales; family UBA7541; genus Acidiferrum. The sequence goes on from CAWAHR010000002.1 coordinate 2,142,428, forward strand.
GCGATGGCTTCGTCGAGTTTCCCGTCCTTGAGCGCGCCGGCAACCTGCTGCACGAACAAGCGCGACTGCTTGCGCGCGTTGTTGTACATCAGGAAGCGGTCAATCATGACGCCAAACGAGTACACCGAAAGGATGAAGAGAATGACCACTACGATTTTCGCGAGCAAGCCCATGGAGGTCCACATGGAACGCAGGTCCCATGCGGTGGCGCCCTCCTCCAGCCATGCCGCGTACATGAACAGAGTTGCTAACATTCGTTTGCTCCTTATTTCCTAGGGTGCCGGGCGAGCCGGTCCCACGAGTGAGTTAATTCGACTGCGGACTCAGACCGGCGCGTACGTCCCACGACACCCGCGCCGCCCCGTTGAACAACTTACTGAGCGAGAGAGAAAATCACGTCAATTTCGGTATCCACTTCGACCGGGTCGCCGTTCAACAGCGTTGGCTGATAGCGCCACTGCCGGACAGCGTCCAGTGCGGATTGCACGAGGAGTGGATGTCCCGAAACCACCGTCAACTGCTCCACCGCGCCGTTCTTGCCGATGATGGCGTGCAGCTTAACGGTGCCGCTGATGCGCGTCTGACGCGCAAGCGGTGGATAGAGAGGCTGGACACGGTTCACCAGGCGCGCGGCCTGCACGTTGCCGCCAACCGTGACGCGCTGCTTCGTGGCCTTGGGAGGCGGGGGAGGCCCACCGGCGCCGCCAATGACGCCGCCGAGCACACCGCCAGCGGACCCGCCGGCAACACCGCCGGGGACGCCGCCAACCATGCCGGCGCCCATGTCGGGCTCCGGTTCTTCCTTAATAGTCTTGAGGTCCTTGGGGATGGCTTTTGGCTGAACCAGCTTGCCCGCATCCATCAAATGCGCCACGGGCTTGCGAATCACCTGCACGGCGGGCGGCGGCGGAGGTGGCGGAGGCGGCGGAGGCGGCGCCAAAAGGATCGAAGACATGAGCGTCTTCGGCAGCGCTTCCGTATAGATCAACGGAATTAGAATGAGAATGGCGAGGAACAGAACCTGGACAGCCATGGATATAAATACCGTCCACGGCTTGTTGGTCTTCTTGTTCGTCGGGCTTGATACGACCATTTCCTCAAACATGGCTAAGTACTACCTCCTCCCGACAGGCGCGAGGCGGGGCTGCCCACCATCGTTCCCACGGGTTTTATTGCCGGCTGCGGTTCCGGTGCTTGCGACCCCGCCGTGTCCCCGCCAGTTATTCCAGGCGACGACCAGCGGCGCGGCGATACCAAAACTGGAGTACGTTCCTACCACAATCCCCACCACCAGGGCAAAGGCGAAAGCCCGAAGCACCTGGCCGCCCATCAGGAACAGCACGAGCACGGTGAGAAAAGTCAGTCCGCTGGTCAGGATGGTTCGCGACAATGTCTGGTTAATCGACTTATTTACTATGTCCGCGAATGGTTCCTTGCGCAGCAGGCGGCTGTTCTCCCGGATACGGTCAAAGATGACGATAGTATCGTTCATCGAGTAACCAACCAGGGTAAGCAAAGCTGCGATGACCGTTAGCGAAATTTCAAATCCAAAAATCTTGAACAGGCCCAGGGTAATCAGGACATCATGAAAGACCGCCAGAACCGCAGCGGCGCCATACACCCACTCGAACCGGAAGGCAATATATACCAGCATGCCTGCCAAAGCATAGAGGGTTACTCGAATAGCCTGATTGCGTAACTCGGCACCTACCTTGGGTCCGACGATTTCCACATTGCGAATCGCGAAGGGCGCGAGGGAAAAACCATCCTTGAGCGCGGAAACCACCGCGGGCGTCGCGCCGCTCACCTTCGCCAGTTCATCGAAACCGGTGAGCACGCCATTCTTGTCCTTATCGCGATACGCCAGCAGCGCCTTCGCGAGTTGCGGATATTTGTCGCCGGCGCCAACGGAAAGCCCCAGGGGATCCTTGGAGGAAAGAAATTTGGCCAGTGAAGTCGGGGTGGCGGCGTTGAGATCGGGCTTGCCGGAAGCGGAAACGCCATAGGTAGCGTTGAGCGCGTTCAGCACCTTGGCCTTGCCTTCATCCAGGGCCTGATCGGCCTGGCCGCTCTGCTCGACGAAGATCATCACCTCATTGGAGTTAGGATTGGCGATATCGCTGATGCTCTGGATTTCGCTGCTGCCCAAGCCCTGGCCGCGCAGGCCGTTGCGCAGTTGGTCGACGTTTGGCGGTTGGGCGAAGCGTACATCCACGTTGGTGCCACCTCGGAAATCGATTCCGTATTTGATTCCGCCGTGCAAAAAAATGGCGGCCCAGCCAAGGGCCAAGAGGACACCGCTCAAGGCAAAGAAATACTTGGCCTTGCCCATCCAGTCGAGATTGGGCTGTTTAAAGAGCTCGATCATGCCGTTTCGCGCTTCCCTTCTTTAGACTCCAACAAGTTCCCGTTTGTTCCCAGTCCCCATTCGATGGGGGAGTACTGGAACTGATTGGCTGTACCTAGATACTGAGCTCCGCCTGGCGATCCATCTTGCCCAAGTGGTATTGGAAAATCGTCTTGGAAACGTAGATGGCGGTAAACACATTGGCAATCAAGCCGATGGTCAGGGTGATTGCAAAGCCCTTGATGGGGCCCGTTCCAAAAATGAACAGGAAGAACGCCGACACGACCGTCGTTACGTGGGTGTCAATGATGGTCAGGAAAGCCTTGGAGAAGCCCGCATCTACCGCTGCCGCGGAAGACTTTCCGTTGCGCAGCTCTTCGCGGATGCGCTCGAAGACCAGAACGTTGGAGTCCACACCCATACCGATGGTCAAAATCACGCCAGCGATGCCTGGGAGGGTCAAAACCGCCCCGAACATGGCCAGCGCCGCCAGAAGAATGACCAGGTTGATGATCAATGCGAGAACCGCATTCACACCCGACAAGCGGTAGTAGAACACCATGAACACCATCACTACTAGCAAGCTGAGTACCGAGGCTTGCACGCCGTGGCGAATCGAATCGGCGCCCAGCGAAGGTCCAACCGTACGCTCTTCCAGATATTTGATCGAAGCCGGCAAAGCACCCGCGCGCAGCACCAGCGCCAATTCGTGCGCGGCTTCCTGGCTGAAGTTTCCGTCAATGCGGCCTTGATCCTCGATGCGGCTCTGGATCACCGGGGCGGAGTAGACCTGATGCTCCAGAACAATGGCCATTTGGTGGCCCTTGTTCTGTTCGGTGAATGGACCGAAACGCTTGGCGGCTTCGTTCGAAAGGACAAAATTGATTTGCCACTGTCCTGGCATATCGGTGTTGCGGTTTTCGTTGGCGCTGCGCAAGTCGCGGCCGGTAACGATCGGCGTGCGGCTCACCAGGTACCAGTTATCGCCGACGTCCGTGGGGCTTTGCCGGATGTGCGATTCCGGGCGCTCCTTCAGCAGCTCGCTGCCCGCCGGCAAGACTCCGCCGTGAGCGGCCATGGCTGCGGCTTCGGAGGGGTAGGGAGTCGGATCTAACACCAGCTTCAGTTCCAGTTGGCCGCCGGCTTGAATAACCCGCTTGGCGGCTTCTGGATCGCCTTCGCCGGGAAGCTGCACGAGAATTTCGTTTTCCTTGGTGCCGTGCTGCTGAATAGTCGGCTCGGTGAGTCCCAGGGCATTGATGCGGCGCTCGATGGTTTCGAGCGACTGGGTCATCGTGGATTCCTGAATGCGCGCAATCTCGCTCGGGCGCAGGGTGAGCATGTAGGCCGTGGGGTCGCCCGGCGCCGGCGCCAGTTCCCAGACGCCTTCATACTGCTCGTGAATCAGGTCGCGAAACTGCGATAACTGGTCGGAAGGAATGTTGCGCACCAGGATGTGGGTATCGTCGGCGCGGCGCACTTCGTCGTAACGGATATTCCGGCTGCGCATGGCGGTGGTAAGGCGCTCCACCATCTGGTCGGTTTCCTGGGCGATGGCTTCCTGCACCTGCACTTGCAGAATCAAGTGCGTGCCACCCTGGAGGTCCAGACCCAGCTTGATCTGGCTGGCGAAATTATCCTTGAGTTGCGCGAAGGAAGTCGGGAAAGTCGGCAAGCCGACAATCGAAAAAATGCACAGCACGATGACTACGAGGATGAACAGGGCTTTCCACTTCAGATTAGGGTTCATGGTTAAGAGATCGAGCGCGAAATCCAGCGGCCCGCGGAGTTATTTCGCATCTTCGGATGCCTCCACGGAAGCAATCGCTGCCCGCGCAATGCGGATTTTTACATTATCGGCGATCTTCAAAATGACCGTATCGCCGTCCATGCCATTAATCGTGCCGTAGATGCCCGCGGTGGTCACCACTTTGTCGCCGTTCTTCACGGCCGCCAGCATCTCCTGCACTTTCTTGCGCTGCCGCTGCTGCGGCAGAATCACCAGAAAATACATGATCCCGAACATGAGACCCAGGGGAACCAAAAAACCGCCAAGCCCCCCGATGCCACCGGCTTGCCAAAAAATCAGTGCTGCAAGATTCATGTTCCGAAGCGCTCCGTACCTTCTGAATTTTCCCTGAATCGACCCGCTGAACCAACCTGCGGGCCGCGTCCCCGGCCGGAAGGAGAGAATACCATCCTCTAGCGGGGGCTTTCCCGCTTCCCTTCCCGCTCGATTCTCCTGCTGAGACTCGACTTGTGCGGGTTGCCTGCGCCTTTAAACGCCCTGCGAGCGTCTCGGGCGGCTCGCTTCAGGCTGGACCCGCCACATAACGCGAGCGCAACTCTGTTGCGAAATTTGCAAGATGTCCAAAACTGATAGCCTCTCGGATTTGCCGCATTATGTCAAGGTAAAAGTGGACATTGTGATGGGTGGCCAGGATCGCCGCGGTGATTTCTCCGGCAGCGAACAGATGCCGAAGATAAGCGCGCGTGTAGCGCCGGCAGACCGCGCAACGGCAATTCGGATCGATCGGTTGCTGGTCTTCGATGTACCGCGCGTTTTTGATCAGCACGCGGCCTTCACTGGTGTATAGGCAGGCGTGCCGCGCCGCTCGCGTCGGCAGCACGCAATCCATCATGTCAATGCCGCGCGCAACGTAATCGGGAATTTGCTCGGGCCGCCCGACGCCCATCAAGTAGCGCGGCCGATCGTTCGGCAGCAACGCGGTGACTTCCGCGGTCATCTCGCAGGTGGTTTCATGTGGTTCGCCGACCGCCAGGCCGCCGACCGCGTAGCCCGGAAATTCGAGTTCCAAGAGTTGCCGCACACTTTCCCTCCGCAAATCCGGAAAGGTCGCGCCTTGCACGATGCCGAATTGCCATTGCGGGGGTTCGCCAGTGCGTTGCGCCTCTTGAAGGAAGTATTGCCGCGCGCGGCGGGCCCAGTCGGTCGTGCGCTTCAACGCCGCTTCCGCAATATTGCGCGGCGCCGGCGTCTCGATGCATTCGTCGAGGACCATGGCAATGTCCGAACCCAGCGCGAGCTGAATTTCCGCGGCCTTTTCGGGCGTGAGCAGATGCTCGGAGCCGTCCAGGTGCGAGCGGAAGCGCACGCCTTCGTCGGTGATCTTCCGCAATTCCGAGAGGCTGAAAACCTGGTAGCCGCCCGAATCGGTCAGGATCGCGCCGTTCCACGACATGAATTTGTGCAAACCGCCGAGCTTCCGGATCAGCGCGTGGCCGGGCCGCAAATATAAATGATAGGTGTTGGCGAGGATGATCTTCGCGCCGAGGGTTTCCAGCGCTTCCTGCGTCAGGCCCTTCACCGTCGCCGCCGTGCCCACGGGCATGAACACCGGCGTTTCAATCACGCCATGCGGCGTCTTCAGGAGGCCACGCCGCGCGCCGCTCGGATCGCTCTGCAAAACTTCAAACGAAAAATTCACCCGGCTAGTGTATCAGGAGGTCACGGAGGCCCAGAGCACCTTGCCCGCAACCAAAGCTCCCCACACGGAAAAGGCCACCGCATAAGACTTGCCGCCTTTCAGTTTTTTGGGGTTTACGGCCGCGAAACCGATCGCGATCAGGATCAGCATCCAGATGGTGAAAATATCCAGAGACTTGCACAGGGTAAACAGCCACTTGGCGGAATCCTCGGGAAGCAGCGCCGCCAAATTTGTGGCCACCGGATTTTCCGGATCCACGGTTCCCGGCGGCCGCAAAAACAAGACCAGCAGAAATAGGGGAGTGCTGACGATGCCCACAACCAGGGTGTGCGCCACGATTCCAAAGGATTGCGAAAAACTGGCGCCCGCGCCGGCCAGCAAGTTGTAAGCGAGCATCATCACCGCGCCCACTACCAGCGCCAAAACCACGGAGCCGATAGCGCCCGCGGCGTAAACAACGTACACCGTCAATTTGGCCGACATTTCGATCTGCTTCTGCTTTTGCTCAGCGGAGAGATTCGCCGCCCGCGGACTTTTTTCAATTTGTTGCGAAATGTAATCCCTCCAGTCCATGCGTTGGTTCAACACCACCACGGAAATGATGGCCAAAATCGTGGAGATCACCACCGGCAGGAGCCAACTGGGCTTGCGCGCGATGTCCGCGAACGTGGCCTGGGGGGAAAAGAGCACGCCGACGATCCGGCCAAACGGAGAAATAGACGCCTGCGGCTCGGCCACAGGCGCGGAAATGGTTGCCATCGAGGACCCCTCCACCACCGAGTTGTTTCGAGCTGCTGAGAAGACTACGGAGGACCTGAGGGAAAAATATCACAATTGGCCAGGGCGCGGTATCTCCCGCACGGCCGCGAGCAGCTCTTTGCTGTGCCGCCCTCGGGATGCTCGAGGATAAGGCGGGCCGACCCGAATTCAACGAACTGCCCGGCGCGCATCACCGGATTCAGCGAAGTCATCGGCTCCTGAAAAATCATGCCAATCTCGCGCCCGCGCACCTGCCGCCACTCCTCCTCGCCCAGGCCAACAAGGTCCTTTCCGCCTGCCGCAGGCGAAGCCGCCGAATCCTTTATCTCCTTCCCTTCCTTAACCTCCTCAATCTCTTTTGTCGCCCTCAACCAAATCTCACCCGCAGTCCTCGCCCCCGCCGGCAACAATCCCATCAACGCCAGCGACAATATCGTCTTCCCGCTGCCCGATTCCCCCACCAACTCCAGCGCCTCACCCGCGGCAATGTGCAGTGACACCTCATTCACCGGCCGCACCCATCCCGCCGTCGTCGGCAATTCTACCGTCAGTCCGCGCAGATTAAGAAGTTCACTCACGATTCCATCATAGTCGCAACATTCCTCGTCGAACCCAGGAAAAAGGGGTGGCGTCGCGGAAATATGCTGCATCGCGACATCTCAACGGGTGCCCGGGAAATAGTAAACTGAAACGCTCGATGGCCACCGCCGTCACACACCGGGTTGACTGGTCGCTGCTCTGGCAGCAGCGCGGGTTCCGCTATTTTTTCACCGCGATGTTCGTCTCGTTGTTCGGCAGTGGGATGAACTTCATCGGCGTGAGCTGGTACATCATGTCGGCGACCCACTCAACGGTCGCGGTGAGCTGGCAGGTAATCGTCGTAACGATACCTGGCCTTGTTGTGCCGTTTCTCGGTGGCGTGCTGATTGACCGCCTCGACCGCCGCTACCTCGGCGTGTTGCTCGATCTTTCGCGCGGCTTCGCGGTGCTGGGCATTGCCTACATCGCGTGGCACGGTCACCTGCAAATCTGGCACCTCTACTTCATGACGCTGATTACCGGCACCGGCTCCGCGGTTTACTGGTCCAACGTAAACGCGCTGGTCCAGGAAGTAGTGCCGCCTAGCCAGTTCACCGGCGCGAACGCCTCCGTTCTCGTCGGGGTGCAAAGCGGCATGTTGCTGGCCGGCACGTTCGTCGGCTTTTTCTACGACAACATGGGCATCGGCGGAATTCTACTGATCGATGGGCTGACGTATTTCGTTTCCGCGGTTTGCCTCTACAAACTCCGCCGCGGCTACGTTTCGCCGCGCGATCACCGCCAGTATCCGCGCGAATACTCGGAATCCGCGGACACCACATCGCAAGCGCTCGAAAGCGGCGAAAATCCAGAAATTGCGGAAGCCGGATTGTCGCTGGCGATGTACGCCGCGGACATGAAAGAAGGCTTTCGCTATCTACGCCAGCAGCCGGTGGTGCTGGCGCTTGGCATCACCCACGCCATCCTGATGGCCAGCATCGTCAGCTCCAACGTAATCGTGGTCGCGTTGGCCAACGACGTCCTGCATTCCGGTTCGCGGGGATTCGGTTTCATCGAAGCGGGTTGGGCCATCGGCGCGATCGCCGGAGGACTGATCACCAGCCAACTTCCGCAGCGGATACGTCTGCCGCTCTACGTCGCGGTGATGGTCGGGCTGGCGCTGGGCCACGTGGCCGCGCCGTTCGTGACTTTCCTGCTGGGGGCGGCGATTTTGCAGGGTTTTTTCGGCTTTTTCCGCGCGCTCGGGGGCATCGTTGCGCAGTCCTCATTAATGTCCATCGTGCCGCGCCACTTCATGGGCCGCACCCAGTCCGCCTTTGCCATCATCGCCACCATCCTGCAACTTGCGATGAGCTTTTCGCTCGGCTGGATCGCCCAGCGCTTCAGCATCGCCACGGGTTTCTTTTTGCTCGCCGCGATGTATGCAGGCGCCACGTTCTCCGCCTCGCGCGCTCGCGCCCTCTTGCGCTAAGCTTTTTTCTGCGCTTTGCTATCGCCAACCCTCCGAGGCCCCATGGAAATCCAAACCATCAAGCCATTTCTCCAATACTTCGCCAGCGTCCGCGAACGCACTATGCGCGTGGCCCGCTGCATCCCGCCCGACAAACTCGACTGGACTTACGGGCCGGGAAAATTCACGCTCGGCGATTTGCTGCGCCACCTGGCGGTGACCGAACGCTACCTGTGGGGAGAAAATCTGCAGGGAAAGCCCAGCCAGTACAAAAGCCACGGCAAGGAATTCGGAGACTCATTTGAAAACATCCTGGCCCTGATGGAGCGGCTGCACAAGGAATCGCTGGAAATTTTCTCCCGCCTCACCGACGCCGACTTGCAGACCAAATGTAAAACGCCGGGTGAGGTGGAAATTACCAAATGGAAGTGGCTGAGGCTCATGGTCGAGCACGAAATCCACCACCGCGGTCAGATTTATCTGTATCTGGCGATGCTCGGTGTCTCCACCCCGCCGTTATATGGATTGACCAGCGAGGAAGTCCGCCGGCAAGGTGCTTCCGAATAAAACACCGGCTATTGCGGCGCCGGCCAACTCTCTTCTTTTCCGCCCAATAGCTGGACAGCTGACTGATTCAATTTCGACCGCAGCGCAAACCGCTCGTTGGCTTTGGCGATGTAGCGCACCGCCACTTCCACGCCTCCCAACACCGGTTTCACGCTGATCGCCGGCACCGCCGAAAATCCGCTCATATCCCGCGAACCAGCCGCGCTCCGCCACTCCTGCTCCGCCTGCTGGCCGCTTTCGCGCGTCTCTTCTTCCACTTTCTTGCGGATGGCTTCCACAATTGGATAAGGATCCTTGCCGGTGGGCAGCACCACGGTGAGTTCGTCCCACAGCCACTGCCCGGTGGTGGAAAAATTAAAATAGTGTCCTTCAATGGCGAAACTGTTGGTGAAGGTCACCCGCCGCCCCGTGGGATGCCCGGAGTCGGTCCAGTTCCCGGTCTCCAGCAGCACCGTGTGGAACGGCCCGATCTCCACCACCTCGCCGGTCACTCCGTTGATCTCCACCCAATCGCCCAGGCGAATGCCGTTCTTGCCCATCAACACAAACCATCCGATGAACCCGACGATGAAATCCTTCAGCGCCACCGTCAGGCCCGCGCCGGCCAGTCCGAGGAACGTGCCCAACTGCCCCGGCGGCCCGAACACCACCAGCAGGATCAGCAGCAGGGCCAGAAACTGCAGCGAGACCCGCGTCACTGTATGCAGCGACTGAATCTGCCGCCGGTCCATCGACAGCTTATTCACCAGCGAGTTCATCCAGGTGCTGAAAAAGATCGCCACCAGCGCAATCACCAAAATGATCAACACCCCGACGATCGCTCGGTGAAAGACGGTCCACTCCCGGGCAGCGACCAGTTGTATCCACTGCGCGTAGACGGTGGAAAGCTCTTTGTGCGTTTCGACCCGCTTGTCGAGCATCGCCAGCATCTGCTGGTCCGCGGCCACCTCCTGGGTCTTCTGCAACAGCTCGGCGGCTTCTTCGGCGGTGCGCTGTACCGGCGCTGCCGGGTTCCCTGCCAGGAGATCTGTCCGGTGCTTCGAATGCAATGCCAGCTCCGGGGATTTTTGTTTCTGTTCCTCGATCTTCGCGTCCAGCGCGTTGTGCTGTTCCGCCAGGGCCGTTGCCGCCGCGTCCGATTTATCCTTGGCGTTCTGGATCTGGTGTTTTTCCGCGCGCAATTCGACCCACTTCTGCACACGGTGCAACAGCCCAACCTGTTCCGCGGGCGGCGCGCCGGTGGGCATCGCCGAAGCGGTCACGTGCGCGGTTTCTTCGTGCTCTTTTTTCAGCGCCTGGATGCGCTCGGCCAGATTGCCGCCTGCGCGGGTGAAATCTTGCTTCGCGTCATCGAGTTCGTCCTGGTCCAGCTCGATGTCCGCTTGCGCCTGCACCAGCTGATCTTGCAGAAAATCCCGTTTGTTCCCTTTTGCTTTCCCCACATCCTCGGAAAGTCGCTTGGCTTTGTCCTGGTCGGCTTGAAGCAGCTTTTCGGCCTTTTTCAGGCGATTCTGGATTTCCTTGGCCTCGGGGCTGAGCGGCGGCGGATGAAGCAGCGCATCGTGAAGCGCTGCATCGAACGTCAGGTCCACCTCGTAATCCGCCAGGCGCAACGCTTCCTGCGCCAGCGTTCGCTCGTCATGGGTTCCGGCGAGTGGAGCGAGTTGCTGCGCCGTTTTGAGCGGGGTCTGGTCCACCAGGCCTTTGCCCGGATTATTGGCCTTTCCAGCTGCTCTTTCCTCTTGCGACTCCTGCGACTCTCGCGATATCAAAAACCCGTAAACGCTGAGGCCGATCAGCAAAAGGATGATGACCGCAAATATTTTCTGTATCTTTTTCATCGGATGTTCACAAGATGCCGGCTGCCGGCGCTGGGATTTCCCAATTTCCCGGATTCCCACCGGAAACGCAAGCACTTCCTGGACCCGCGTGACGCCAACGGCTCCGCGATGTCGGACCTGTTCGGCGCCGCCGCCCACAGCAAGTGGTAAGCCCTCGGCAAAACGCCTGACGCATTCCGTACCAAATGTGTAAGCGAACACGAAAACGCCCGGTCATCGCCGGGCGTTTTCTTCCGCTTCTTCCTTAAAACTTAGAACAAAAACTAAGAACTGCTTCTATAGGTAATCGCGCGAGGGACCTTCCAGGAACGCGCGCAGTTTGCGCGAACGCGACGGATGCCGCAGCTTGCGCAGCGCCTTCGCTTCGATCTGGCGGATGCGCTCGCGAGTCACCGCGAACGATTGCCCGACCTCTTCGAGCGTGTGTTCGCTGCCGTCATCCAGCCCAAAGCGCATCTTGATGACTTTCTCTTCGCGCGGCGTCAGCGTCTTCAGCACCGAAGATGTCTGCTCCTTCAGGTTCAGGTTGATGACCGCGTCGGAAGGCGAAACCACGGCCTTGTCCTCGATGAAATCGCCGAGATGCGAATCTTCCTCTTCCCCGATCGGCGTTTCCAGCGAAATCGGTTCCTGCGCGATCTTCAGGATCTTGCGCACCTTGGACACCGGAATGTCCATGCGCTTGGCGATTTCCTCGCTGGTCGGCTCGCGCCCGAGTTCCTGCACCAACTGGCGGCTGGTGCGCACCAGTTTGTTGATCGTCTCGATCATGTGCACGGGAATGCGGATGGTGCGCGCCTGGTCGGCAATCGCGCGGGTGATGGCCTGGCGAATCCACCACGTCGCATAGGTCGAAAACTTGTAGCCGCGGCGCCACTCGAACTTGTCCACGGCTTTCATCAAGCCGATGTTCCCCTCCTGAATCAAATCCAGGAATTGCAGGCCCCGGTTGGTGTATTTCTTGGCGATGGAAACCACCAAGCGCAGGTTGGCCTCGATCAATTCCTTCTTGGCCTGCTCGGCCTCCGCTTCGCCGCGGTGAATAATTGTCAGCGTGCGCTTCAGTTCGGTCAGCCCGACTTCGCTGGCCTCTTCGATATCCTTCAGTTCCGAACGTCGCGTGCGCAGCTCCCGCCGCGCCTCCATCGCGTTCTCGCCCTTGGACACGTCCGCGCGCCGCTCCAGGCGGCCCGCCTCGCGCTCCAGCGATTGCAAGCGCTCCACCGTGCCGCGCATTTTGTCAATCAGCCGCTTTTTCTCAAACGGGTTGAAATCGATTCCGCGAATCTCCAGCGAAATCGCGATGCGGGTCCGCGCCACATCCCACTTCGCGCGAATGTACTGCTTCTTCTTCGCCTTGGCGGTTTTATCGAGCTTGACCGCCTGCTTCAACGCTAGTTCGTAAAGCTTCGCAATCTTGTCGATATATTTCAGCGTCTGCTTGGTCTTGTTGGCGATTTTCTCTTCGGTGAGCTCTTCGTCGTCAAACTGCACGATCTCCTTGATCGACCGAGCGCCCTTGCGCAGGTCGTCTCCGACGGCGATGAGCTCCTTGATTACAATCGGCGACCGGGTGATGGCCTTCATCACCACCAGTTGCCCGCGTTCGATGCGCTTGGCGATGGTTACTTCGCCTTCGCGCGTCAACAGCGGCACGGTACCCATTTCCCGCAGGTACATGCGCACCGGATCGTTGGTTTTTTCCAGCGATCCCGGCGTCAAATCCAGATCGCTGCCCTCTTCCGCGTGCCCGTCCTCCTTCGCAACCGCATCGCGGTCGCCGTGGTCGGAAGACACTTCCACCGCGCGTGCCGCTTTCGCCGACGCTGCATCTTCGTAAATCTCGATGCCGTTGCGCTCGAAAGTTGTAAGCAGGTCGTCGATCTCTTCGGAAGAATGTACTTCCGCAGGAAGCGAATCGTTTACTTCGTCATACAGCAGGTACCCGCGCTCTTTGCCGACGGCAATAAGCTGGCGTACCGCATCATATTTTTCCTCTAACCCGGTTGCTGCCACTGCGCTCCTCCCGCTTCCTAAACTTGTCTCTCGTTTTCCGCGCCAACTTCCCCACCCAAGTTGCGCGCATCGTCCACACGAAACCCAGAGAGAAAGCCCGCAAGGGGCGATGGGAGGGAGCGAATCCCCCGGAAGACTCTCGATTTTTTCGGTGAAGCCCTATGCGCCGTGCTATATCCCAATTGCTGCCGCACGCTTGCCCGCCTGCCGCGCCCTTTTCACATTGGAAAAAGTTCGGAACGGCCCCGTGCACCATGGACATACATATAGATGCCGGAACGCACGAATCCGTTATCCGCGCAACCCTTTTACGCTACACGCTTAAGTCGCGTCCAGTCAATGTTTTAGTTTGTGGATTTCAGCATCTGGAGTGGAAGCTTTCCGGGCCCGCCTAGACCCTGAATTTCCTACCGGACAAAGGCTTTACCGGCGCACCGGAGCGCGCCAGCCTCCTCCCCGGCAAAAGCTTCCACAGCCAAACAATTAGCAAGCGGGGGAGTAGTCGCACAATGCCAGCGGTCCTCTCCAGGCGGCCCCGCCCCCTCGGCGGCACTTCTCCGAAGACGCGGTCGTGGTGGTCCGCTCTTCAAACCCCCTCCACTGCCGCAGACCGCTCCGACTAAGGTAAAGTGGATGCATTGTGATCATCAACTTCGCGCGGCGTGCGCACGACCATAACTGGGAACTCGACCCCATCACCCGATCCCTGCTTGATACCGATTTTTACAAACTCCTAATGCTTCAGTTCATCTGGAAGCAGTTCCCGAAGACCACCGCTTCTTTTTCCTTTCTCAACCGTTCCGCCGATGTTCGCCTTGCGGAGCTGATCGAGGTCGGCGAACTCCGCGAACAGTTGGAGCAGACCAAGAGGCTGCGATTTCACAAGTCCGAGCTGATCTGGCTCGCAGGCAACACCTTTTATGGACGTCGCGGCATCTTCGAGCCGGCATTCCTCGAGTGGCTTGAACACGACTTTCGTCTCTCCGAGTATGACCTGTCGGTGCAGGATGGGCAGTTCAGCCTCGCCTTTCGCGGGTTGTGGACAGAGACCACCTTGTGGGAGATCTACGCGCTCTCCGTGATTAGCGAACTGAAGACTCGCGCCAGCCTGAAACGTCTTACAGAATTCGAACTTGATATTCTCTACGCCCGCGCCAAAACCAAGCTTTGGGAAAAAATGGAACGGTTGCGCGGCACTCCCGGATTGAAAGTGAGTGACTTTGGCACCCGGCGCCGCCACAGCTTCTTGTGGCAGGAGTACGTCGTCAAAGCCATGCGCGACGTGCTCGGCAGCAGTTTCACCGGAACCTCCAACACATATCTCGCCTATCAGCACGACCTCGAAGCGATCGGCACCAATGCCCACGAATTGCCCATGGCCCTGGCGGCGATGGCCAACGGCGACGAAGAACTCAAGTCCGCGCAATACCGCCTGCTGGACCTCTGGCAGAAGACTTACCAGGGCGAGTTGCTCATCCTGCTGCCAGACACTTTCGGCACCACGCAGTTTCTCCGCAATGCCCCGGACTGGGTGGCCGAATGGACCGGGCAACGCGCCGATAGCAAAGATCCTTTTCTTGCCGGCGACGAATATATTTCCTGGCTTGAACAGCGTGGCAGCGACCCGCGGCAAAAGCGTTTCATTGCTTCGGACTCTCTCGATGTGGACACAATTCTTGCATTGCATGCCCATTTCTCTGGAAAGATTCGCAACGGCGCTGCTCTTTCCGATTTTCGCCAGGCCAGCGACTTTCTCGATGAGCGCAAATGGATTCCCGAACGCCGCATCCGTTTCAGCGCCGGTTGGGGCACCCTGCTTACCAATGATTTTCGCAATTGTGATCCCCGCGGCGGCAATGACTTCTTTCCCTTAAGTCTGGTATGCAAGCTCAACGACGCCAATGGCAGGCCGGCCGTCAAGCTCTCCGACAACTTTCAAAAAGTGCTCGGTCCTCGTGAAGAGATTCAGCGCTATCAGCGAGTCTTCGGTCTGGCCGGAGTCGCCAATGTGCCGGTTCTGACTTAGCGGCCAAGGAGTTTTCGAATGACCGCTCTGGGATCCCGCATACCCGGCCTTTTCTTCATTTCGATTCGGCGCGTTCCGCGCGAATCCGAAAGACCAGATACGCCACAAAAGCGATATTGATCACCAGCACCAAAACCCTGATTACTCCCGGATGGCGTGCGACTTCGTAAATCTCCACCGGCAGCAGCGAGCTCGTAATAATCACCGTGAGCCATTCCGCCCAACGCTTCAGCAGCCAGAGCCCAATGCCCTCCGTCACAAACAGCCCCGCGTAAATAAAACTTCCGGCCGCCAGATCCTTTACTTTTGTTGGGGTGAGTGTAGCCGCTTCCAACAGCACGCGTCCCACGAACCGGCTGCCCGGACCCAACCCGAGCTTCGGGACCCAAAATTCCACCATGTTTGCAATGTCTATGTGTAGCAACCTTAGAGCAGCCACACCCACCGCAATCAGGAGCACTGCGTTCAGCAACTTGAAGAAGGCGATGACCCGGATCATTCTGGTATCAGCAGTGTTCATGTGGTTGTTTCAGATTAGCTTGTTCTCGCCGCTGAAGGTTGAACATTCCGAAATGTCCATCCGGATTTTCGGTCCGTATTTCTCGTCCCTGAAACAGTATCGGCAATTAGTCGAGAAATTCCCCACCATTGTCATCCTGAGGGGCGCGCCGTTTGCGTCCCGAAGGACCCCAATTGATCTCGTTCGCAGAACCTTAAATTGGGAATCTCTCTACCCCGCCGCGGCAAGCTGTTTCATCAACTCCTGCTTGCGTTCCAGGAGCTCCCGCAACCCCGTGCCGCTCGGGTTGGCCTCAATCGTTCGCTGCACTTTGGCCAGTTCTTGCTCGATCTGCCGCCGCCGTAGCGCTTCCACGCAGCTTTCCGCTTCCTCCCACGTGGGTTCCTGCGCATCTTCAAATAAAATCTCAAAAAACGCCCGGCGGTCGCGCTCCT
Organism: uncultured Acidobacteriota bacterium; assembly: GCA_963781995.1. Lineage (GTDB taxonomy): Bacteria > Acidobacteriota > Terriglobia > Acidiferrales > UBA7541 > Acidiferrum. The sequence goes on from CAWAHR010000002.1 coordinate 2,158,377, forward strand.
CAAGCGATGCGCCAATCTCCGTCGCCTGCATGGGCTCGTCGGATAGCCCGGCAACGATCAGCGCGGCGAAAACCTTTTCCGTCTCCAGCCCCTCATAAAGTTTCGCCTGCTGCAGCCGCTGCGCCAGTTCCTTTTTGAAGCCTTCCGCCTCCGCCAGCATTCGGATCAGCCGCCGCTCGATCTGCTTGGCCGGTTTGCCCACCAGTTGCGGCTGCACCTTCACTTCGCTGCGCCGCTCGGTCGCCGCCTTGTTCAGCGCCGCGCGCAACACCGGTTCATCAATCCGCAATTGCTGAGCAATCCGCGAAGCCCATTCCGAGCGCAGCAGTTGATTGGGAATCCTTTGGACGTAAGGCATCAGGAAATTCAGCGCCCGCTGCTTGCCTTCGCCACTGCTCAAGTCCATCTGCCGTGCCCGCGCGATCAGGTAATCAACATAAGGCGGCGCTTCTTTCAACAATTTGACGTAAGCCTCGGCGCCTTTTTCGCGGATGAAGAGGTCTGGATCGGCTTTCTTGTCTCCAATCGCCGGCAGCGCCAGCACCCGCACTTCGAAATCATGCTCCAGCAGCAGCGTCAGCGAGCGCTCCGTCGCCGCTTGCCCCGCCACATCCGGGTCATAGTTGACGATTACGCGCTTCGTGAACCGCCCCAGCAATTTAATCTGCGGCTCCGCTAGGCTTGTGCCGCAACTCGCGACTACATTGCCGATGCCCGCGCGCGCCACGGCGATCGCGTCCATGTACCCTTCCACCAGAATCGCGAAATCCTGCCGCCGGATCGGCTCCTTCGCGCGGTCCATGTGATACAGCACGTTGCCCTTCGAATAGATTGGCGTTTCCGGCGAGTTCAGATACTTCGGCAGCTCGTCGCCCAGCGCGCGGCAGCCGAACGCCACGATCTTCCCGGACTCGTTGGCGATCGGAAACGTGATGCGTTTGCGGAATCGATCGAACAGCCGCGCGCCCGATTGGTCGCGTGAAATCACTCCCGATTCCACCAGCAATTTTTCCGCATACTTCGGCTTCAACTGCCGCAACAGCAGATCGCCGCCGTTCGGCGCATACCCGATTCCAAATCGCGCGATGGTCTCCGCGTTCAGCCCGCGGTCTTCCAGGTACGCCCGCGCCACCCGGCCCTCCGCCGTCGATTCCAGTTGCCGCACAAAAAACGCCTGCGCTTCGCGCTGGATTTCGATCAACGCGGCCCGCTGCTGATTCTCCTTACGCTCCTCGGGCGTCCGCTCTTTTGGCCTCGGAATCGGGATGCCGCATTTCTCGGCGACAATCTTCACCGCCTCCGGAAACGGGCACTTTTCCATCTCCATCACAAAACTGAAAACATCCCCGCCCTTGCCGCAGCCGAAGCAGTGAAATATCTGCTTCACCGGATGCACCGCGAACGACGGCGTCTTTTCCCCGTGAAACGGGCACAATCCCGTGAAATTTTGCCCGCTCTTCTTCAGGCGCACGTATTCGCCGATCACGCGAACAATGTCCGCCTGCTGCTTCACCCGATCCGCGAATGATCCCGCTTCCGCCATGAGCTCAAAGTTTCAAATCCACCACGGTGATTGCTTTCCCACCGTGTTCTTCCGATTCAAATTCTGCGTGATCCACCAAAGGATGACTCCTCAGAAATTCACCGAGGCCCTTGCGCAAAGCGCCAGTTCCATGACCATGGATGATTCGCACGCGAACGACGTTTGCCAGCGCCGCCTCATCCAGGAATTTATCCACCTTTTCGCTCGCCTGTTCCACGGTCAAACCGAGGACGTTTATTTCCCCCGTCGCGCCGCCTTCGCTCGATTGCGCGATGACCGTAATATTCTCTCGCTTCGCAGGCTGGACCGCCGCTTTGCCTTTGGCCTCGCCTTCCACTCCAGTTATTTCGTCGACCGCCACCTTCATCCGCAATGGCCCCGCTTCAATCTCCGCCGTCGTTCCTTCCACGCGCCGCAGAATCACCGGTTTGCTGAATCCCCTCACTCGCACCTTCACGCCGGGCCGCAGGCTTTCCGCGCTCACTTCAGCAAGCGTCTCCAGCCGGATGCCCAAATCCTGCTGCGATTCCGAAATCGTTTGCACCACTGCGGCGTTCAACTCCTCCTTCGCCTCGCCGCGCACATCCTGCAACTTTCGCCGCGAGGTCTTTTCGACCTGCGCGCGCAGTTCTCGGTCCTTCACCGCGGCTACCACGCCGGCCACGTTTTCTTCGAACCGCTTCTGCATCTCCGCGAACTGCTTCTCCAGATCCGCAATTCGCAACTTCTGCCTCTCCACCCAATCCGAACGCAGTTTTCGCCGTTCTTCTTCCAGCGAATGTCTTTCTTCCGTCATCTGTTTCTGCATGCGGTCCAGCTCGTCTCGGCTGCGATGCAAATACGCAATCAAGTCCGCGGCCTCATGCGCTTCCGGCGTCAACAGCGCCCTCGCCTGTTCAATAATCGTCGCCGCCAGCCCCAGCCGCTGCGCAATCGCGATCCCACTCGATCCTCCGGGCACCCCCACCATCAACCGGTACGTCGGCCGCAGGTTCACCTCGTCAAACTCCACCGCCGCGTTCACAATCCCCGGCGTCTTCGAAGCGTATGTTTTCAACCGGTCGTGGTGCGTCGTCGCCAGCACGATACAATTCTTCTTGCGAAACTCCTCCAGCAGCGCCACCGCCAGCGCTGCGCCCTCTTCCGGCGCCGTGCCCGTGCCCATTTCATCCACCAGCACCAGCGATTGCGGCGTCGCCTCCGCCAGCATCGCTTTCAAATTCAGCATGTGCGCCGAGAACGTGGAAAGGTCCGCGGCGATGGATTGCTCGTCGCCAATATCCACCAGCACGCGATCGAAAAGCGGCAGCACCGCCCGCTGCGCCGCCACCGGAATTCCCGCCTGCGCTGAAAGCGCCGCGATTCCCACGGTCTTCAGCGCCACGGTTTTTCCGCCCGTGTTCGGTCCGCTGATCACCAGCAGCCGCTCCTCGCCGCCCAGCGCCAGCGACATCGCCACAATCGCGCGATTCTCCCGCCGCAATTTATCTTCCAGCACCGGGTGCCGCGCCCCATCCAGCCGCAACTCCGCGCGCTCCGCAAACTCCGGCATGCATGCGTCGAAATCCCGCGCAAATCGTGCCCGCGCAAACACGCTGTCAAGCTCCGCAATCGTCGCCGCCGCGGCCGCCAATGGCCCGCTCATCGCTCGCAAGCGCTCCGTCAATTCCTTCAGGATGCGGAAAACTTCCGCTGCCTCGTCTTCCGCCAGTTGCACCAGCTGGTTGTTCGTCTCCACGGTCTCGAACGGTTCCACGAACACCGTCTGCCCCGTTCCGCTCGCGCCGTGCACCACGCCCGGCACATTTCGCCGGTGCTCGGAACGCACCGGAATCACAAACCGCTCATTCCGCAGCGTGACGTAGTCCTCTCCGCTTTCCGCCTGCCGCGATCGCAACATCTGCCGCAGCAGCTTCTGGATCGAGTCCCGCGTCTGCTGGATGCTCCCGCGAATCCGCCGCAACGCGCTCGAAGCATCGTCGCTGATCTCTCCATTCGGCAGAACGCATCGCCGGATAGCCGCCTGCAAATCGCGGAAATCCCCCAACGACGCGCACCGCGCCGCCAGCAGCGGATAATTGTCGGCATCCTCCCGGAACTGCTGCTTCAACCAGCCGGAAGTTTCCAGCAGCGATCCCGCGTCCAGAAACTCCGTCGCCTCCAGCACCGTCCCCGGCGCTTCCAGCCGCGCCATCCACTGTTCCGGATCGGCCAGCGCGCCAAATCCCAACTCCCGCGCCAGCCGCAGCCATTCGCGCGCCTCGCGAATCAGCGCGAACGTACTCTCCAGCGCCGCGCGGTTTGTGCTCACTTCCAGCGCGTCGATCGCCCGCCGCCCTGGCGCACACGTCGTCCTCAGCCGCAGCAACTCCCGCAGCTTGTCGAATTCCAGAACCTCTTGCGCCGGCCGCGACATCCTTCTCTCTGCCCTCCGTGCTTTTCTCTCCGCGACCCCGGTGTTAAATCCGTCTCTTAAATCTTCAGCGTGGCCGCCAGATATTGCGCCGCCGCTTCCGCATTCGCCACGCTATGCACCAGATTCCCATTCGCCTCGCCCCACACCCGGTCACCCGTCGGAGGCCGCGGCCCCTGCTCGACTTCGCGCACCCGGTCGAGTATCGGCTGCCAGAAATCCCCCACCGCCACAATCGGCTTCCCGGTCATCACCGATTTGTTAAGCATCTCCCACACCACTGCAAGCTCCACCAGCGTTCCCGTCCCGCCTTTGCACACCGCAAATCCATCCGCCAGCCGGATCAACTCAAACAGCCGTTCCTCCCACGTATTCATCCGCACTTCCGTGTCCACCCACGCATTTGCCTCGCGTTTGAAAAACTCCGCGGTCACTCCATACGTTTTCCCGCCGGCCTCCTTGGCTCCGCGCGAAACGCTCTCCATCACCCCGCCAAATCCGCCACTGCACACGGCAAATCCGCTTCTGGCCAGCCATTTCCCCAGCTCGCGCGCCTCTTCGTACTCCCCATCGCCTTCCTTCGGCCGCGAACTCCCGAACACCGTAATAATCTGTTCGCTCACCATCCGCCTCGTCATCGCTCTTTCGTTGCTTCCTTACTTCGTTGCTTCTCTCTTCTCATCAAACTCTTCCACCATCGCCACGCACAATCCATCCAGCGCCACGTGCACCTCGTGATTTTTTCCGCCTTGATTATTGCTCAGGAACGAAAAAATCAGTTTCCTCCCACCCGGCGTTTCCGCATAGCCTGTCAGCGCCCGCACATGCGTCACCGATCCCGTCTTCGCATGGATTTTTCCCGCCAGCGGCGGCTCTTTCATCCGCTCGTTCAAGGTTCCGTCCGCGCCCGCCACCGGCAACGACGCCAGATACGCCGGAAACCATACCTGCTTCTGCGCATACTCAAGCACCGCCACAAACGCCCGCGGCGTCACCAGGTCGTGCCGCGACAATCCCGATCCATCCGTCTGAATCACGTCGCCACCCGCCATTCCCGCCTTCGCGTAAAACGCCGCCGGAAATTTCTGCAAATCCTCGGGCGTCGCCCAGCGTCCCTGCTGCCGCGCCGCCGCCCGCAGCAGCACTTCCGTGTGCAGGTTCTGGCTGATCTTGTTCACCAGCTTCACCGAATCCTTGAGTGGGATGGACTCGTGTTCCGCCAGAACCAAACGCGCGGCCTCGCTCGGGTCCGGATCATGCATTGCACGAGCTTTGCCGTTAATTTTGATTCCACGGTCCTTCAGCAATTGCATCAGCAAATTTGCCGCCTGCAACGCCGGCTCCTGAATTCCGAGTACCAGCTTCCGCGGTGCGCTTTTTGCTGGCAGCGTTCCGGTTACCCGCACGATGTCGCCGCCCGGGTCGCGGGTCAATCTCAAGTCCTCTTTTTCCTTTGAGCCGATCGTGGTGACTTCGGTTCTTACCGCAAATTCAAGCGTCGAGGGACTGATCGTCATGGCCACGGGATCGCCGGCCTTCTCTCCCGGCGTCAGCGTCACCGTAACGGTATTGTCCTCCACCACGATCGCGGAAATCGCCGCGCCGTACTCCCAAACCATGTCGTCAATTTCCCAGCCGTCCGGGTACCGTTCCCGTGGAAAATAACTGTCATCGCCAACCACGTCCCCGGCAATCTCTTTCACCCCGCGCGCCGCAACCGCATCCCCCAATGCCGCCAGCGCCCGCTCCGGCGGCCCGTCAAATTCTTCCTTGCTCTCATAGGGAAATTTCCTGTTCGACAAATTGGGATCCCCGCGCCCCACCAGAATCAGATCTCCCGAAAGTTTCCCGTCCGCTGCCAATGTGCCGTTGGTCTCGATCGTGGTCCGAAAGCGGTACTCCGGCCCAAGCGTGTCCAGTGCCAGCGCCGTCGTCAGCAACTTCATATTCGACGCCGGCAAAAAATACTTGTCCGCGTTTTTCTGATACAGCGTCGCGCCGCTCGCCTCATCGACCACCAGGAGCCCCCACTCCCCTTTGTCCACCGGCGCCGCTCTCAGCAAAGTCTCCACGCGCTCCGCAAACCGCCCTGTCGCCGGGTTCGGCCTCTCCCGCGAACCCTTCTCCTGCGCGGCCGCCAACGGCCCCAATGCCAGCGCCATCAGCAGCCAAAGCGCTCCCCGACTGCCCTTTCCCAAAAATGTTTCCACAATTCCCCGCTTGGCAATTCCCATGGACTGAAAGTATAGTCGAAAGTATGTGGGCGCTTCCTCCCGCGACGCCGCCGGGAGCAGGAGCAGGGCGCAACCTCACCTCCAGCCACGCCCCGCAACTTCCGCCCCCCGGACGGTTTTATCTTTTATGGCGCAGGCACAGATTGGAAAAGGTGGATTCGAATGAAAAAGATGGTTCCGTTTTTGTTGGCAGTCTCGTTTCTCTGCCCGCCGCTGGTAGCTGACGACCGCAAAGAAAGATCACGCCTGGAAAACTGTGGCACGGTGGTCCAGGAAATCATGGATATTCCCGACGACATCCCGCAGGACCTGATTGATAAAGCCTATTGCATCATTATTTATCCCTCGGTCGTAAAAGCCGCCTTTGTCTTCGGCGCCAGCTTCGGCCGCGGCGCCATGGTCTGTCGCAGCGGCGAGCACTTCAATGGTCCTTGGAGCGCTCCCACCATGATGGCCCTGGAAGGCGGCAGCTTTGGTTTTCAGATCGGCGGTCAGGCCACCGACTTCGTCCTGCTGGTTATGAACGGGCGGGGCGCAAACGCCATTCTCAGTTCGAAAGTAAAACTTGGAGGTGACGCGTCGGCCGCCGCCGGGCCCAAAGGCCGCAACGCGGAAGCCTCGACGGATGTGACTATGCGCGCCGAAATCCTTTCCTATTCCCGCGCCCGCGGCCTCTTCGCCGGAATCTCCCTGGCCGGCTCGACGGTGCGCCCAGACAACTCCGCCAACGAAAAGGTCTACAAAAAGTCCGTCTCTTCGAAGGACATCGTCTTCCAAGGCGTCGTTCCGGTTCCGCCATCGGCACAAAAACTGATCTCGTATCTGAACAAAAAGTCTCCCAAAAATCTCGCCTCGGGCAAGGAAATATAGTTACTAACATAAACATTTGCATATACTTGCGAACTGGCCCCGGAAGAATCCTCCCTGGGCTTTTTGCTTGCAAATGGCAATGAACTGACCTACAGTCATATATGGTTGCAGGTCAATTCATGCCCCATACTCCTTCCATTCTCCCTGTCAACCGTAGGGAGCGCCATTCCGCCGAGCGCCGCGAGCGTCTTTTCCGCGCCGCCCTCGACCTCTTCGCCCGCAAAGGCTTCGCTGAAACCACCGTCGAAGACATCACCAACGCCGCCGATCTCGGCAAAGGCACGTTCTTCAATTATTTTCCCAGCAAGGATCACATCCTGCTCGCCTTCGGCGAAATGCAACTCGGCAAACTCCAGGCGGCCGTTGCCGAAGCGCGCACTACCAATGAACCGATGCCCGTCTTCCTGCGTTCCCTCGGTGCGCGCATGACGCAGGAACCCATGCGCAATCCTTCCATCATCCGCATTCTCCTGCAGGCCTTTCTTTCCAACTCCCCGGTTCGCGAATCCATGCTGGACTTGCAAAACCGGGTGATCGCCATCCATTCGGAAATGATCCGCCTCGGCCAGCAGCGCGGCGAAATCCGCGACGACCTGAAACCGGAGGTCATCGCCCACGTTTTTCGGCAGACCATCTTCGGAACGCTGCTGATTTGGTCGCTTTATGGGGATGCCTCGCTGCTTTCCCGCATGGAAGATGCGTTTGAGGTGCTCTGGACCGGACTCGCGCCCCGCCGCGCGCCGTCGCCCGTTCCGCCGCCGGATAAGTTCGCGTTGGAGGCAGAGTAGGAAGCTATGAAACGCAAGTTCTTCATTCCCATTCTCGTCGTCGCCGCGCTTATCGGCCTGGCCGTGTACTCTTCCGGAATGCTCCATCGGGACACTTCCCTCCACGGGTCCGGCACAGTGGAAGCCCGCAACATCCGCGTAGGTTCCAAAATCGGCGGACGCATCGACAAAGTTCTTGTTCGTGAAGGCGACCCGGTCGAACCCGGCCAGGTCCTGGTCACTTTTGATGACAAGGAGCTTGCGGCTTCCCTGGCGGAATCGCGCGCCGCGGCGGAGAAAGCCCAGCGCGGCTATCGTCCCGAAGAAATTGCCGAAGCCCGCGCCACCGCTGCCCAGGCCAAAGCGGAGTACGACCAGCGCCTGAACGGCTATCGCAAGGAAGATATCGCCGCCGCACAAGCCGATTTGGACCGCGCCACCGCCGACGAGGTCCGCACGCGCCTGGATGCTCAACGCTACGATACCTTGGCCCAAAAAGATCTCGTCTCCAAGCAGCAGCGCGACGCCGCCGACGCCGCGTGGAAAATGGCGCTGGCGCAACAGGAAAACTTCCAGCACAAGCTCGACGAGCTGCACCGCGGCTATCGTCACGAGGAAATCGCCGCCGCCGAAGCCCGCTATCACCAGACCCAGGCGACACTCGACAAATTTGAAAATGGCAACCGCGTGGAAGATATCGCCTCCGCCAAGGCCGCGCTGGCTTACGATGAAGCCCGCTTCCGCGAACGCCAGGTGCTGGCCCCGGCCGCCGCCTCCATCGAAGTTCTCGACGTGCGTCCCGGCGACCTGATCGCTCCCAACACGCCAATCGCCACGCTTCTCGAACGCGATCAGATTTACGTGCGCATCTATATTCCTGAAACCGAGATTGGCCGCGTGCATCTTGGCCAGAAAGCTCAGATTCGCGTGGACTCGTTTCCCAATCAGGCATTCGACGGCGTCGTCGAGCAGATCAACCAGCAGGCCGAATTTCTTCCGCGCAACGTGCAAACCGTGGAAGAGCGCGTTCACCAGGTCTTCGGCGTGAAAGTGCGCATCGACGATTCTTCCCACCGCGTGCGCGCCGGAATGGCCGCCGACGTCACCCTGGCGCCCGGAAGCTGAGCCGTGAGCGAAGCCGAAAAACCCGCCATCTCCGCCGAACATCTGGTGCGCCGCTTCGGTAGCTTTGCTGCCGTGAATGACGTTACCTTCCGCGTCGAAAAGGGCGAAATCTTCGGTTTTCTCGGACCCAATGGCAGCGGAAAAACCACGGTCATCAAAATGCTCACCGGCCTGCTGCCGCTCTCAGGCGGTGAAGCCAGCGTCCTCGGCATCAACGTGCGCAAGGATCCCGAAACCGTCCGGGAAAATATTGGCTACATGTCACAGAATTTCAGTTTGTACTCCGATTTGACGGTCACCGAAAATCTTACCTTCTATGGCCGCATTTACGGCCTTTCCAGCGATCGCCTGCGCCAGCGCATGGACGACATCGTCCAGCTCAACGGCCTTGGCCCCTACATGAACCGCCTTGCCGCGCAGTTATCGGGCGGATGGAAGCAGCGTCTCGCCCTCGGCTGCGCCATGCTGCACGAACCAAAATTGATTTTCCTCGACGAGCCCACCGCCGGCATCGATCCCGTCGCGCGCCGCCAGCTTTGGGATTTGCTCTTCGAACTCTCCGCTCACGGCATCACATTCTTCGTCACAACCCATTACATGGACGAGGCCGAACGCTGCAGCCACGTGGCCTATATTTACTTCGGCAAGGTCATCGCCGATGGCACGCCAGACACCCTCCGCCAGTTACCCGAAGTGCAACCCGCGGGCACCTATCGCGTGGAAATAACCACTCCCGAAGTCACCCGCGCCCTGCGCATTGCGCGCACCATTCCCGGCATCCGCAGCGCCACAATTTTCGGACAATCCATCCATGCGTTGATCAATGACGATCTCGATCCTGAATACCTTCGCGCGCAACTCCTGAAGCAAGGCATCGTCGTCGCGGAAATCCGCCCGCTCGCCCCTTCTCTCGAAGACGTCTTCGTCGAACTCACCTTCAAGCACCAGGCGGACATCGAGGGGTCCCGTGGTTAATCCCTTCCGCGGCTTCAGCGCCGTCTTCTACAAGGAAGCGCTGCACGTGCGCCGCGACTTCGGCACCCTCTTTTTCTCGCTGATCATTCCTCTCTTGCAGATGTTTTTGCTGGGCTTCGGCATTGACACCAACATCCGCCAGATCAACACCGTCGTCTACAACGCCGACGGCCGCCGCGAGAGTCGCGAACTCCTCGACCGTTTGCGGAATTCCGATACGTTTAATCTCGTCCGCTTCGTCAACACCGATCACGACCTCACCGATGCCATCGTCTCCGGCAAATGCCGCGTCGGCATCAAGATTCCCGTCGACTATTCGGATAAGTTGCTGCACCAGATGAGCGCGCAAGTGCTCGTGCTCATCGACGGTTCCGACTCTTCCGTCGCCGGCCAGGCCATCAACGTCACTACCGCTATCGGCTTGGACGAATCGCTCCGCCGCGTCCTCGGAAACAGCGAAGCCCCATTTGCCGTGGATATGCGCCCTAAAATCCTCTTCAATCCCGATTCCCGCTCGCCAAACTTCTTCCTCCCGGGCCTCACCGCGATTCTTCTGCTCAACGTCACCACGTTTCTCACTGCGTTTTCCATCGTCCGAGAAAAAGAGCGCGGCACCCTCGAGCAGCTCTTCGTCACTCCAGTGCGCCCCATGGGCCTGCTCCTCGGCAAACTGCTTCCCTACCTGATGATCGGTTTCTTCGAGCTGTGCATGATTGTCAGCTTCATGCGTTTCATTTTCCGCGTGCCCATTCACGGCAGCGTGCTGTTGCTCGCCCTGCTCTCCCTGCCGTATCTTTTCGTCTCGCTCTCGCTCGGCATCCTCATTTCCAGTAAAGCCAATTCTCAGGCGGAGGCTATGCAGCTCGCCTTCCTCACCATTCTTCCCAGCATTTTTTTCTCCGGCTACATCTTCCCGCGCGAAACCATGCCCAAATTCTTTTTCATCCTCAGCTATTTCGTCCCCGCCACCTATTTCATCGACATCACCCGCGGCATCATCCTCCGCGGTGCCGGCTGGGAGCATCTCTGGACCGATGCCGTCGCCCTCTTCTTCATGGGCACGCTGCTCCTCGTCATCGCCGCCCGCCGCTTCCAAAACAAAGTCATCATGGCGTGATATTCTGGGTCGCACAGCGTTCTGTACCGCCACTCAGGGAGGGCACGACTTCAGTCGTGCCGTAATACGCGCGAATCAATCCGGCTGTAGCCGCTGCGGTTTTTTGGAGTAGTTGCGCAAACTCTCGTCAACTCAGGGGTCTTTCGTGTCCTGTCCGCTCTGTCAAAAACGCAAAGCTGAACGCTTCTGCCCGGCCAAGGCCGAAAAAATCTGTGCCGTCTGCTGCGGCACCGAACGCGAAGTCTCTCTCGACTGCCCCGCCGGCTGCGCCTACCTCCTCGCCGCCCACCGCTACGAGGAAAATCACCCACGCCAGATTCCTCCCGACGCGCCGCTACTCGACGTCCGCCTAGCTCCCGATCTCGTCCGCCTCCATCCGCAATTTCTTTCCGCCATCGCCTTCGCCGTTGCAAAATTCTGCGCCACCCAACCCGCCGCCACCGATCCCGACGTCCTCGCCGCACTGCAATCCCTCTCCGAATCCTACAAAACCCTCGCTTCCGGCATCGTGTACGAGCAGCCCCCGGTCTCTTCCGTCCAACGGGGCCTCTACGATTCGCTCTCGGCCTTCCTCACCGAAACCAAGCAGTCGCCCGCGCAAAATCCGCTCGGCCATCCCAAGGACTCCGAAATCTTCCAGCTCCTCGTCTTCCTCTACCGCATGGGCCTCCTGCGCACCAACGGCCGCCCGCGCTCCCGCCGCTTCATCGAATTCCTCCGCGGCCAATTCCCCGGCGCCCACGAACTAAAACGCGAAGAATCCCGCATCATCGTTCCTTGACGCTGGAGCGTAAAATCTTGGCGAGCAACAACACTCGGGATCACGGTTACAAGTTCAACCATGAAAATCGCTGCAGGAAACACTCTTGAGAAACTTGGCAACGTAATCGAGCTTGACGGCTTCGCAATTATTCCTAGCTGCCTGGGCGACTCGTCGTTAAAACGGCTCTCAGAATCATTGGACGCCACTCAATACGGTCAACGAAACTTACTCAGGGAACCTATTATTCAGGAACTCGCACAATTGCAGGAAGTCCGTCGTCTGATTGCGTCCGTACTTGGTCCAAATTCTTTTGCAATTAAGGGAATTCTTTTTAATAAAACACAAAAATCAAATTGGAAAGTCCCTTGGCACCAGGATTTGACGATCACAGTGCAAGATCGAGTGGAACTGGTAGGATTCGGGCCCTGGACAACTAAAAGTGGCGTAGTGAACGTGCAGCCGAGTGAAGATGTGCTGCGCGGAATACTAGCAATTAGAATCCACCTCGATGCCAACGACCATCAGAACGGCCCGCTACGGGTGATCCCTGGCTCCCACCAGCATGGCAGGCTCAACGCCGAGCAGATTGCAAGCTGGGACAAATCCGAAGCTGTGTCATGCCTGGTCCCGAGAGGAGGCGCTCTCCTGATGAGGCCGCTTCTGCTGCATGCATCGTCCGCATGCCAGATGCCCAAAAGCCGGCGAGTCATTCACCTCGAATATAGTTCCCAGGACCTTCCGAACGGATTGCGTTGGCACACAAAGATATAGAAATTGGGTGAAATTCACTTCGATCCGCCGCCAGCCGCACGCGTAGCGAGAACCGCGCGCATCAGGAAATGTCTCGTGGGAAGTTCCCCCACATTTCACGGCGGGCCTCGGCGATGTCCTCTTCGGTGATGTGAAAGTCCATGTCTGCCCATAATCCGCGCAGGCTGCGGCGCGGCTTCTTCGCGCCTTCCTTATCCTTCAGCGAATCTACAAACTCCAGCACTTCCTTCTGCTTCTCAGGAGGCAAATCGCGCAGTTTTTCGAGGACTTGCTCTTCAATAGTCATAGCCGCCTCGCGGGTAATCTTTCCGTCATTATACCCCCACAACTCGCGATTTTGACCCCGCCAAGCCGCTTGGTGAGTTCAGAGTGCAAAATTGGATTGTTCCTTCCGACTGCCTTTTCTAGACACGTCCACACACCTGCGTGTATCAATATACGATGAGCCAAATTCCACTCTGGTTTGAACGCAAATTTGATTTCACCTTTCCGCTCGAGCAATACCCGAACCTCTGCATCCGGCTGCGCGGTACCCCGGCGCGCCTCGAAGAGATCATGCTTGGAGCACCGCCCGTTGCGTTGCTCACTAAGCCCGGAGAAAAGTGGTCCGCTCAGGAGCACGCCGGCCACCTCCTCGATCTCGAACCCCTATGGCTGGCGCGCGTGGAGGACTTCCTCGCGGACGGAAAAACCCTCAAGGTCGCGGACCTAAGTAATCGCAAAACCCACGAAGCCAACCACAATTCCCGGGACTTAAGAAAACTTCTGGCGGACTTCCGCGCCGCACGACTTCGCTTGCTCGATCGCGTAAACCAATTCGAGCCATCACTCTTCGCCCGCTCCCTTCTCCATCCCCGCCTGCAGCAACCCATGCGCCTGGTAGATCATCTGTATTTCGTAGCCGAACACGACGACCATCACCTGTCAAAGATCTGGGAAATCGTCACTCCCTAGCGACGCCTGCTTTACCTCGCCGCCATCATCCTTAAAATAGCGCTATCCCGCCAAGCAGGAACGCATCCGTTGTACTTCCCCGCTCACCTCACCTGCATCCCAGACGAGAGACATCTGCGGCTGCACGAAACTTGGCCGTTCCCCTTCCCATGGCCGCGAGGAAAATCCAAACTTTTGCCGAATGTGCGCTAGGCGCTCTGAAACCTTCTTCCGGTACGCTTCCGGCGCGTAGCCGTTCTTCGCGTACCACTCCCGATACTGCTTCGCCAGCCCCGGAAATTTCTCCTCAATAAAAGGAAGAAACTGCCGCGCCGAAGCCGGCATCAAAAACAGCACACCCGAAAAAAACCACTCCGCTCCCGCCTCTTTCGCCGCCGCGGCCACGCCTTCCAATTCCCCGTCCGCATCCGTGATCCCCGGCAGCAGCGGCGAAGCCGAAACGCCCACGTGCAATCCCGCGTCGCGCAACTTCTTCACCGCCGCCAGCCGCAAATCCGGCCGCGGCGCCCTCGGCTCCAACAACCGAGCCAGTCGCGGTTTCAACGTGGTCACCGTGATATTCACCGTCAACGCCGATTTCGCCGCAATCACCTTCAAAAGCTCAATGTCGCGAACAATCTGGTTCGACTTGGTAATGATCGAAACGCTCAATCCCTCCCGCTTCGCCAACTCCTCCAGGCACGCCCGTGTCACTTTGTATTCCCGCTCCGCCGGCTGATAAGGATCCGTCGCCGTCCCGATCGCGATGTGTTCGGCCTTCGTGTAGCCCGAAGCCTTCGACGCATACGAATACTTCCGCTCCACGTCCCGCCCCAGCACCGCCGCCGCATCCTGCTTCACAAAAATCTTCCGCTCAAACTCCCCGCCGTCGATCTCCATGTACTCGTGCGTGTACCGCGCATAGCAGTATTTGCACGCAAACTCGCACCCGCGATACGGATTGATCGTCCACTCAAACGGCACCCGCGCCGATTCACACTTATTCAAAATCGATTTCACCGGCAGAAAAAAATATTCTGGCTTCTCCACAGACTTCCGCTTCGTATCCGCCGCCGGCGCTTCGGCGGCGAGGCGAGCTATGCCCACCAGTGGCGCAGGGGAAGCCGGAAATTCCGGCGGGGGGCAATCCGCCGTTGGGCTTTCCAGACTTCCCTCGCGCCAGCCGGCTTGGCCCTGGGCAAGGGCGCCGGCCTCTGGCTTTGGTTCATCAGGGCAAAAGGGCAGGAGTTGTGTTACGGGGCGTCTAGCGGGGCGCCGCCGCATCGCGAAACGCGGCAGCGTTTGGGGGAGAACTGGGGACATGGCTCACCTCGAAGCGCTCCCATTGTTTCGCTTTTTATTCGCCATGTCAATAAAATAATCCGCCGCCGCCGCCCTCGGCTCGCCTCTCCCGCCTCTTTACCTTGGCGATGCCGCACCGCCATTCTCCTCACTCACCTCTAGCGCCTCTTGATACAGTATTTTTGGGAGCCCTCCGCATGCGCGCGCCGCGTTTCGCTCAAACTCTGTTGTTGTGCAGCTCGTTGCTGTGCGCCGGCCTCGCCTTCCCGCAAACGCCGGCGCAATCGCCCGCCGCCAAGACCCCGGCAAAGCCTGGGGCGCCCGCGGCCACCGCACCGGTCGCCTCGCCCGTCTCGCGTCACTATCCCATCCTTATCCTGGCCCACGGCAACGCGCCCGTCTGGGCCCTGCGCCTGGGTATGAAGGGCCCCGAGCGCCTCGACCGCGCCGGCTACCCGCCCATCGTTCTCGATCCCGCCGAAATCACTGCTGACGAAGCGGGCGCTGCGTGGACCTATCATGCCAAGGACGACGTCACCGGCGCCGATGTAGCCGTCAAGCTTTCCCGCGAACCCTGCTCCGACAACCTCTCCGACACCAAGTTCACCTTCAAAGCAATCGTCCAGCACGCGCAGATCGGCACGCTCACCGGCTGCGGCCAGAGCGCCCCCGACAAATTCCCGGAATTCCGAAAAAAGAACCAGCTCGATCCCGACGAAAACGCCGACGACAAAGATAAGGATAAAGATAAGGACAAAAAGACCGTCCTCGATCCCATCACCAATTTCCAGTCGCCCACGGCCGTCGCCTATCTCGACGTCGCCGGCAAAATCATTTTCAGTCGCGGCGCGATCAAGAAAACCGTTGCGCCCGCCGGCTCCGAGCTAGCCGTCTCTCACGACGGCAAAAAGCTCCTCTTCACCCGCTCTGACTCCAAAACCGGCCCCGAGCGCTCCCTCGTCCTTTACGATTGGGACACCGGCCGCTCCCGCGATCTCGCCTCCACCAACGCCCGCAGCGCCTTCTGGTCGCCCGACGATTCCCAAGTCGCCTTCCTGAAATACGACGGCAAGTTCTGGCAGGTCTGGACCCTGCCCCTCAGCGCCCCCGAAAACTCCGCTCTCCTGTCGCCGCAATCCGTCGACTCCCTCCACGGCTGGACCTCGCCCACCACTGTCCTCGCCTCCGACCTGCAAAACGCCTACTGGCTCAGCAACGACAAGCCCCCGCAATCCGTCCCCCTCAAGGACATCTACGGCGACACCTTCGACATTATCAGCAGCGACACGCTTCGGCCCAATCCCCTCAATCCCGATTTGCTCCTAGTCACCGCCAACTATCGGAAAGCCCCCGCCGGAGCGCCGACAGATTCCATGGGTTTCAACTCCACTTTTTTCCTCTACGAAGTTCTCTCCAAGCGCCGCACCATCCTCGGCCCCACCGACTCCTTCCAGCGCAACGCCGAATGGTCTCGCGACGGCCTGCAAATCTTCTACACTCGCGGCGTCCCCGGCAAAGCCCCGCTCACCACCTGGCGTATCTTCTGGGACGCCTCCAACCCCGCCCGCTATAGCGCCGCCTCCTACCTCGCCATCGGCAAGTAGCTTCCCCCTCCCCAGTCTCAAATGTAACGCTAGTTTTTGAACCAACCAGCCGACAAAGTCGGCCTCCTGGCTTGATCCCGGGTGGCCTTCGATAAGAGCGAAGGCCACCTGTCCGCGGATCATGGGCACGGGACACGCGCTACGTTCCTCTCCCCACCTTGCATGGGTCGCTGGCCACTCTTCTCTTCTGTTACATTAAGGATGCAGCGGCATCCAACCTCACGGCATCCCCTCCGCCACGGGAAGGTCCTTATGCAAACGGCATCCATCCGATGGATCGGCGAACAAAAATTCCTGGGCACCAGCCCGTCGGGCCACGCGGTCGCGATCGATTCCGACCGCCAGTCCAATAAGGCCCCCGGGCCGATGGAAATGGTGCTGATGGCGCTGGGCGCCTGCACCGCCACGGACATGGTGCTGATCCTCGAAAAGAAGCGCCAAAGAGTGGAATCCCTCGAGGTCCTTTGCTCCGGCGAGCGTGCCGCAGAACCGCCCACCGTGTGGACCAAGCTCGACGTCCTGTTCCGCATCCGCGGCAACGTGGACGAGGCCGCGGTCCAGCACGCCATGGCGCTCACCGAGGAAAAATACTGCTCCGTCGCCGCCATGCTGAAAAAGACCGCCGCCTTCACCTGGCGCTACGAATTTCTTGCCCCCGTGGTGAAATGAGCGCCATCGGGCCAAGGAAACTCTCGCGCTTGTTTCCCACAAAGCCCCTCGCATACAATCAATCTTCTCAACAGGGTGCAGGGTTTACTCAAGGAGAATCATGCCTCGCCGCATCGCCGCAAAAATCACGGGTGTAGCCGGTTACGTTCCCCCGCGCATCCTCAGCAACGCCGACCTCGAGAAAATGGTGGACACCACCAACGAGTGGATTATGGAACGCGTCGGCATCCGCGAACGCCACCTGGCCGACAAAGGCGTGGCCGCCAGCGACCTGGCAGTGGAAGCCGTGAAAAAGCTGCAAGCCTCGCACCCCTTCGATTTGCAATCGGTGGACCTGATCATCGTCGGCACGGTCACGCCCGACATGATGTATCCCTCCACGGCCTGCCTGGTGCAGGACAAGCTGGGCATCGCCAACACCTGGGGCTTCGATGTTTCCGCGGGATGCTCCGGGTTTCTCTATTCCCTGAATATCGGCACAAAATTTGTGGAATCCGGGCAGTATAAAAAAGTTCTGGTGATCGGCTCGGACGTCAACTCTTCCATGACCGACTTCACGGATCGCGCCGTGTGCATTATCTTTGGTGACGGCGCCGGCGCCGTCCTGCTGGAACCCGCCGCGGAGGGTGAAGCGGGCATCATTGATCACGTCGCGCAAATCGAAGGCGCGGGCGGGCAATTCCTGTACATGCCGGGCGGCGGAAGTTTGCACCCCGCTTCGCACGAAACCGTGGATCAGAAAATGCACTACATCCACCAGGACGGGAAAAACGTTTTCAAATACGCGGTAAAGAAAATGGCGGAAATGACCGAGCGCCTCCTGGCCAAAAACGGTCTGACCGGCAAGGATGTGGACTGCTTCATCGCCCACCAGGCCAACCGCCGCATCATCACCGCCACCGCCGAGCGCCTCGGCATGCCGCTCGACAAAGTGATCATCAACATCGAGCGCTATGGCAACACCACCGCCGGCACCATTCCCCTGGCCATGCAGACCGCCATCGAAGAAAAGAAACTGAAGAAGGGCGACCTGGTCCTGCTGGCCGCGGTTGGAGCGGGCTTCACCTCCGGCGCAACTCTGGTCCGCTGGGCGTACTGAGGGCCCTGAGAAAAAATGTGCGTTTTAGCTCGGAGGGAGTTCCAGCCGCGGCCACCACGCCAGCATAAAGAATATTCCAACGGCGTAGAATATCCCGCAAATATTCCACGGCGCGCCGGTGAAACGCAAGGCGAAGCCGAGGACAGCGACGGTTTCACAAAATACCAGGGAGAGGATTACGCCTCTCTGCCATTGTGCGGCTGCGGTTTTGTCCTCCGGATTGTTCCGAAGAGTTTCACTCGCTGGCTGCATCAATCGGTTACGGAAGAACATGGCCGCCCCCAATGCTGACAATGAAAGCAGCCCCCACACGGGAGCCAAGAATGAAGGTGATTCTTGCACCTTAATCTGAAGAGCGAAAAGCGGGACCGCCAGATAACCAAACATAGCTGCGAGGAGAGCCAGATAGACAATCCGGGCTGTCCGAAGAACATTCTGTGCCGCGGTCATAGCCATCAGCGTCTCCGTAGAACAGCGAACAGTACGGCCATTCTTCTTGAATTGCGGAAAGCTGGCAAGGATGGGAGTTGTGAGGGGTGACAAACTAGATAGAACGGATCGAGGCAGCTTGCGCCAGGTTGGCCTGCAACCGCCGGTCAATCTGCACCGCGGCAAACCGCGCGCACAGCAGCCGCTCTTTTTCGCTCCAGCTGGCAATCATCGGGGAGACGCTTCCAAGCACGTTTTCGGCGCGCTGAATCACCTGGTAGTAAGTACGCACCAGGCGCAGCCCGCTCTTCGCTTCTTTCAGCTCCGGGGTCAGATAGTGCAGGCTGGCAAGCTTTTCAAAGTCGTCGCCGCGCATCGTGGACTCATCGACCTGCGCCGCTTCCAGCACCTGGCTGGAAATAGGCAGGCTGGCCACGCCTGTGAAGACCGCGCGCCAGTAATACAGCGCGAACTGTCCCATGGCCACGATGGCGATCGCAAAAAGCATTGTGGAGAACATCCCTCAGCCTCCACAGTCATTATTCCCGCGCACCCCTATTCCCCCAATAGCTCGCGGGTACTATCGCCATAGCACTTTTGGGATGGCTTTCGGGCAGCGGCTCCGGTCTCGCCGCGATTGTCTAGATATCTTATTCTTTCTAATGTAGTTAGGAGCCGTAAATGACCGCAAAAAGAGTCTTCTCGACACTGGTACTTCTCGCGGTGTTGGCAGCCCCGGTTGCCAGCACCCGCAATTCGCACGCCCAGCAGGCAAAAGAGCCAGACCGCGCCGCAATCCAATCCGTGCTGACAGCCCAGCAACGCGATTGGAACAACGGCAACATCCGCGGATTCATGGACGGCTACTGGAATTCACCCGATTTGACCTTCGCCGGAACCCGGGGATTCACCCGGGGGTGGCAACCGGTGATGTCGCGCTACGAGAAAACCTATTCCGATAGAGCCGCAATGGGCACGCTGGATTTTTCGGAGCTCGAGATCCGGCCACTGGGGCCGGACGCCGCGCTGGTCCTTGGAAGGTGGCACTTGCAACGCCAAGCCGGGGATGTCGGCGGAATCTTCACGCTGGTTTTTCAGAAATTCCCGGAGGGCTGGCGCATCATCCACGACCACACCACGCAAAGCCTGCCGGAAACGAAATAGTGCTGTAGCTCAGGCCTTCGAGGCCTGAGGCTTTTCGATGCGACGGCGCAACTTTGCCCACGAGGCAAGTATTGCTGACGACGTAAAGTTTGCGGACGAGGCAATTTTGCCGACAACGCAAATATTGCTGACGGCATAAATTTGGCGGACGGCGCTATTTTGCCGACAACGCAAATTTTGCTGGCGCGATGAAAATCCTCACCCCTCGAAGGAGTGAGCTACAGAATTTCGATGATTTCTTCGTAGCGCTTGAACGGAGGAATAAGATAGGTGCCGGCGAGCTCGGTGCGCGTCCAGGCCAGCATTTCTCGGGCTACTGCAAAGCCGCGATCGCGCGCGGCGGCGCCGGCGGCTTCCATGGATTTCAGGAGCGCCTCCGGAATCAGAATGCCGGGAACTTCGTTGTTGAGGCGCAGGGCCTGCTTGTAACTGTTCAGCGGCCAGATGCCGATCATCACCGGGATGGCCGGCTTGCCTCCCAGTTTTTTCAGGAACGTGTGCCAGTGCTCGGGATCGAAGAGCGGCTGGGTCATCGCGAAGTGGGCGCCGGCTTCGACCTTGGCGTGAAAGCGGGCGATTTCCACGTCCAGATCGTCGGCAACCGGATTGAGCGCCACGCCGATGGTGAAATTGGTTTGCCCGCCGAGCGTTTTTCCCGCCCAGTCGGTTCCCTGATTCAGGCGATGCAGAATTTTCACCAGGCCGACGGAATCCACTTCGTAGACGCCGCTGGTTTCCGGGTAGTCGCCAACCGACGGGGGATCGCCGGTGATGGCGAGAACGTTGCGCACGCCGCCGACGGTCCATGCGCCGAGGAGCATGGCCTGCAAGCCGATGATGTTTTGATCGCGGGTGGTGAGGTGCGGAACGGTCTCGATGCCGCGGGCTTCCAGAGCCCCCGCGACAACAAGCGCGTCCATCCCAACGCGGGCCATTGCGCCGCTGTTGATGTCAATGGCGTCCACTTTCTTCGAGGCCATCACGCGGTCCACTTGTTCGTAGATGCGGTCGAGAGAGATGCCCTTGGGCGGATCAATTTCCACGCACACGGTGAACTCTTTTTTCTGCAGCCTTTTCCAAAACTTGCTCTCAGGCTCGCGCTCCTGCATGGGCGGAGCAGGCTGGGCCGCAGCCACCACCGTGGCCAGCGAATGCGCTTTGGCCGGGCGAAGCGTCTTCACCGCTTCGGCCATGGCGCGAATATGCGCGGGCGTGGTGCCGCAGCATCCGCCGAGAATGCGCGCGCCGATTTCCGCAGCTTCGCGAGCAAATTGGGCGAAATATTGCGGCGAGGATTTGGGATAGACGACGCGGTCGCCTTCGCGCTTGGGGAAACCCGCGTTGGGCATGCCGCTGATGGAAATGTCCTGCGTATTCGCGAGTTCCTGAAGAATGGGCAGGAGCGACTGCGGGCCCAGGGTGCAGTTGGCGCCGATGACTTGCACGTTTTTCTCTTTCAGGAGCGAAGCGGCAAGAAACGGGCGAACGTCGCCGAACGTGGTGCCTTCTTCGGAATAGGTGAGCTGCGCGACGATAGGCAGATTGGAAAACGAGCGGATAGCGTCGATGGCCAGCATGATCTCTTCGATATAGGAAAACGTTTCGAGGATGAAGAGGTCCACGCCGCGTTCTTCGAGCGCCAGCGCTTGCTCGTGAAAAATGGCCAGGATTTGATCGGGCTCCGGGTGACGCGCCTGGACGCCGATGCCGAGCGGGCCGATGGAGCCGGCGATCAGCACTTCGCGGGAGGCGGCCTCGCGGGCTTCGCGGGCAATTTTCACTCCGCGGCTGTTGAGGCGCTGCACTTCGTCGCCCAGTCCCAGGTGGGCGAGCTTGAAACGATTGGCGCCGAAGGTATTGGTTTCGATGATCTGCGCGCCGGCTTCGATATAGGCCTGGTGAACGCGAAAGACCGCTTCGGGCTCGGTGGCGTTCAGTTCGTCAAAGCAGCGGACCGCGCCCACGCCTTCATACAACATGGAGCCCATGGCGCCATCCGCGATGAGAATGGAATCCTTCAGCCGATCGTTGAAATCCTGAATTTTCACTTTTGGTTTTCCTGTGCTCTGCGCCGCGCGCGGATGCGGCTAGCGTTTTTGTTCCATCAATCCGGCGACCGTGCTCATCAAGTCGTACTTGGTGAGGATCTCGAACCGGGTTTCGTCCAGTTCCACGAAGACCGCGGGATTTTCGTGGCTGAGCATGTAGGTGACGCGCTCGACGGGCGAAGATCCGGGAATTCGTGGCAGCGGCTTACTCATCACTTCGCGCACCACCAGTTTGCGGAGATCCTTGCCCTGCAGCGCGAGCGTGAGGATCTGATCTTCGTAGATGGTGCCGATGGGGATAGTTTCCTCGAAGACCGGGATTTGCGAAATGTCCTGCTCCTGCATGGTTTTCAGGGCATGAAAAACCGTCTGATAGGGCCGAGCGATCACCAGTTCGCGGACCTTGCCGGACTGCCGCTTGGCATGCACCACTTCCGCGGCGGTGATGGGCACGCTGGACTCGACATAGCCGCGCTCGCGCATCCATTCGTCGTTGTAGACCTTGCTGAGGTAGCGCATTCCGGTATCGGGCAGGAGCGCGACAACGAGGTCTTGCGGTCCCAGATCCTTCGCCAGACGCAGCGCCGCGCTGAGACAGCCGCCGCCGGAGCCCCCGGTGAAAATGCCTTCCTGCTTGGCCAGGCGACGCGCGACAACGAAACATTCTTCATCGTTCACCTGGATGACGTCGTCCAAAATCTGCATGTTCATCGTGGTGGGAAAGAAATCCTCACCGATGCCTTCGACGACGTACGTGCGCGCCTTGGCGATTTTCCCGGTCTTGTGAAAATCGAAATACAGCGAGCCCTCCGGATCGACGCCGATAATCTTTACGTTGGGATTTTTTTCCTTCAGAAATTGGCCCACGCCGCTGATAGTGCCGCCAGTGCCCATGCCGCAAACAAAATGGGTGATTTTGCCTTCAGTGTCGTCCCAGATTTCGGGCCCGGTGGTTTTGTAGTGGGCATCGGGGTTGCAGGGATTGTCGTATTGATTGGGATAGTAAGAATTCGGAATTTCGCGGGCCAGTTTTTTCGCCACGCTGTAGTAGCTGCGCGGATCTGCCGGCTCAACCGCGGTGGGGCAAACGATCACTTCGGCGCCGAGCGCCTTCAGCAAATCTACCTTTTCCTTGGACTGCTTGTCCGTGGTGGTGAAGACACATTTATATCCGCGCACGGCTGCAACCAGGGCCAGACCCATGCCGGTGTTGCCGGAGGTGCCTTCAATGATCGTGCCCCCGGGCTTCAGCAGGCCTTTTTTCTCGGCTTCATCGATCATGGTGATGCCGATGCGGTCTTTTACGGAGCCGCCGGGATTCAGCATCTCCGCCTTGATCCACATTTGCGGTTTGAGACCGTGATTGATCCGATTCAAGCGGATCAGCGGGACACGTCCCACCGCTTCCAAAATGTTGTTGCAGCGCATAGATTCGGCTTCCGGCACGCGGCCCGAGCGTGACTCGCCTGTGCCATACTGCTTTAAGTTTAGCATGCGGGACATCGGCGATTCGTGTTGCCGCCTGCAAGAGGGGGCCAAAATGCCACGCCAAAACTTTGCCACCGGGACGCCGTGGGAGCCGCTCGTGGGCTACTCGCGGGCCGTGCGCATCGGCAAACACATCAGCGTTTCCGGAACGACAGCCACCGGACCCGATGGAAAAATCGTGGGAGCCGGCGATGCGTATGCCCAGGCTGTGCAGATCATCCGAAACATTGAAGCCGCTTTGGGCCGCGCGGGCGCCGGGCTGAAAGATGTCATCCGCACGCGAATCTTTGTGACCAATATCGCCGAGTGGGAGAAAATCGGGCGGGCCCACGGGGAGTTTTTTGGGGAGATTCGCCCTGCGACTTCGATGGTGGAAGTGAGCAAGCTGATTTCGCCGGAGATGCTGCTGGAAATCGAAGCCGACGCGATTGTGGAATGACGATGCAGCGGCGGCCTTCGGGTCGCCCAGCAAAAAAAGCGACCCTTTTATCGGCAATCAGAACAAGCGCGTTGTCATTATTCGCGCCCGCCTGAGGTCGGCGCCAAGAATCTCGCCTCGAACGCCTGGCTCGTACTGTCAGTTGAGATCCTTCGGCCCGCTAAATGCGCGGGCCTCAGGATGACACGCTTACGGCAGGCGGAGTCCAACTACCATTTGGTGCGGACGCGGTATTTGAGGACCGCTTCGCCGTTGGCTTTCACGGGAACTTCGAACTGCGCCGCAAACGCCGCTGTCTTCGTGGCTTTGTAAGTCGAATTGAGCATCTCCCAATCTCCGCCGATGGGTTCATTCACCTGCACGGTGACCGGTGTATCCTTGTGATTCCGCAGGGTAATTTCAAACTCCATTTCCCACAAACGGCTGCCGAGGCTCTTGTAGTCGGTCTGCTTGCGCTCGCTGACGACGTCGAAGGCGTTGCCGATTTTCACGGTGACGAATTCGTCCTTCGGCGTGTGGTCGATGTGATCCTCTCCGATGAAGAGCAGCCCGCCTTTGGAATCTTTCTGGTAGACGCGCAGGTTGCCCGCCGGCAGCGGAATCCCCAGGCCGGCCTTCTCTTCATTCTTGAACTTATAGAACACCATGACGAGGTCCTTGAGCGGCGAGCCGGGATTTTGCGCGTTGTGATAATAGAAATTCTGCCCGTTCACAACGAAAAGCTTCTCGACGGGAACGCCGGTGCCCTCGAGGAGGCTGATCTGCTTGGTCTCTTTGTCCTCGACGGAGGTGCGGCGAGCCAGCGAATAAAGATGATACTCGCTGAAATTCTCCTGCTGGAATTGCCCGGCAGCTTTGGTCGCGGGAGCATTGGCGACCATCTCCATCGCACGGTACTGGTCGCGTTGCGGCAGGCGGTTCAAATCGCCGGCAACGAGTTGCAACCTGGCGTTGTGAAACGCGGTGCCGCTGTTGTTGGTGATGGTGACCCAGCCGTCGAGGTCGGCGGCTTTGTCATCGCGTCCGACGGTGAGCACATAGTCGGCGTTCCAGGAAAGATTGCCAGCGAGATAAGACGTCTCGATTTTCTGCTTCGCGCCGCCGGAATTTTCCAGCGACATCAGCAGCGTGGGCCGGTCGTAGAGATTCGCGGGCACCTCGGGGAAGCGGTAACTTTCGCCATAGACTCCGGTGACGATGTCGTTGCCGATTTTCCAGACCGGGCCGTTGTTGTTGGCCAGCAGTGTGGCTTTGATCTCTTCGTGCTTCGTGGTGCCGTTGTCCATGTAGCTGCGCACCAGGGTGACTTCCTTGCCGACGTATTTATTTAGAAGCTTTGCCGGCTCCAGAAGATCGTATTCGTAGTTCTGTTCCAGCACACTGACCTTGTCCGGCTCGGTCAGCGAGCGGAAGTGAACGGTGGCGGGGTTGACGGTAGCGGCGATATCCATGAATTTCAGGCGGAAATTCCCTCGCGGAATCTGCAACTCCCGCACATCGCGGATCAGGGCAATGTTGGAGTTGTACACGGTCACCGCCAGATCCGTCTGGTCATTCAAGGACGTGGACTGATCGGCAGCAGCGCTGCGGCTGGCGTCCTTTTCCTGCGGATCGGGCTTCTTGCCGGCGTAATAGCCCGGCACAAACGCGGCGGCGCCGGCCAGGGCAATGGCCGCCGCGGCCGCCATCCAACGCGAACCGCCATTTTTGGGAAACCGTGGAGTATTCATCTGCACGTCACCTCACTCAGGAATTTGCCTTCTTACTTAGAACGCCGCCAGCGAACTTTCTTGCAGGGGTTCTATTCGTTGGCAGTCTGCTTCCAGGTGGCGCCGCCATCGGAAGTTTCGTAACTTTTGCGGTTAGCCGCGTCCCAAATGGAAGCGTGCTTCGCATCGGAAGCGTGAACGCCGCCCAAATCCTCGCTGATCGGGGTGGTGATCCGGGTCCAATGGCCCCCGCGATCGGTGGTGCGAATCAGTGTTCCGGCCTTCCCGGCAATCCAGCAGACACGGTCGGAAGGCGCGGAACCGGAGGTGAGTTCGCCTGAGGCGCGGGTATTCAGCGATTTCCATTTCTTGCCGCCATCGGTAGTTAGCTCGACCAAGCCGCCGGGCTGCAACTTCCACCATACTTTATTATCGGGCGTGAGAATCAGCCCAGTATCTGACGCGATCACTTGCACCATTTCGCTGGAGACACCCTGTTTCATGGTCAAGGCGTTGGTATCCAGATTCGCCGACGACTGCGGGAGCTCGACTTTCGCTTTCTTCCTGGCCGCCGAGGCGGACGAAGTTTCAACGGCCGGCGCAGCGCTGGTGACCTCAACCGTCTGAGTGGCGGCGGGCGGAGGAGCGGGCGCTGGAGCGGCGTTGCTCTCCTCCCTTGCGGCAACGACTCCAGCCCTTGCCGTGCTGCCAATGGAAGCAGGTGCAGGAGGTGGCGGGGAGACCAGCGCCGGACGATTCTCAGCCGCGAGTTTATCGGCGCTGGACTCGGAAGAAATCTTCGCCGGCGGAATGCCCGGGGCCGCTGCCTGGCCGCCATACGCAAACTTGCTCAGCGGTTCTTTCTTGACACTCGCCGCGTCTTTGGCTGGATTTCCGGCTGCCGGTGTGGGAGCCGCGGGGGTCACTTGACGCCGTTCGTCGTCCGAAGCTGCGGCGTCCTGCCGGCGGGTCTTTGATTCCATCTCCGTTCGCAGGGAATCGCGTTCCACCGGCGGCAGCGCCTTGGGCTCAGGGGCGCTGAGCTTTTGATCCTGCGCGGCCGGACGGTTTTGCGCTACCTCAATACCGCCGGAACGCTGCGATTGCAAGGCGCGCTGTTCGTGGACGCCAATCCAAATCAAGACGCCGGCGGCCACAGCACCCAGAGGAACAGCCCAACGCATGAGTGCCGGGCGACGCCGCGACCTCATCACAATGGGAGCTTCATCCGTGTGCGGAGTGGCTTGCGCAGCAGCACTTGTTTTCTGCAATGGGACGCTTGCGGGATGCGGCTTGTGAATCGCCGCTGCCTCTAACACAGGAATCTTTTGCACTTCCCATTCTTCGGCCAACTGCTTCTCCGTCGTTTCCACCAGCGCGAGAGCCTCCTGGCACGCGGCGCACCCGGCGATATGCTTCTTCCACGAGGCCATTTCGTCGAAGGATAGAGTCCGCTCGTGATACGCGGCGAGGATTTCGGCGTCCGGGCAGCCCGCCTGCGCGGAGCCGCCACGCAAACGATGCGCCAGCGCACGTTCAAATTTAAGGTCGCGATCGTCAGACGGCATGGCGCTCTCCTTCCTTTGAACGATGGCGAAGGCCATTCTTGCAGCGCTTCACGATGGTTCCTTCCTGCCGGCCGGCAAGGTGCGCGATTTTGTTTCCGGGAACATCTGCCGGAAATCAATGGGTACATCCTCGGCGGCGTATTCGAAGCATTGCTGGATTTCGGCGGCGCTCAGCGAAAACGCATCGCGCAGGTGGTCTTCCGTAAGCGAGCGCAGTTCACCGCGAATGCGATCCAGATTCCGGGAGACGCTGGATTCATGTTCGCCAAGCTGCCGGCCGATTTCCGCCAGCTTCATCTGACGCGCGTAATAAAGTTCCAGGCGCTCGCGATCGGAAGGATTTAGATTCTTCAGGGAGTGCTGCAAGGCCGAGGAGAAACACGAAAGATAATGCGCGCGATGCGGATCGAGTAGCGGCTGTTGCACGTGCTCCGGCGGGAGCTCCGGCTTTTCGGCGTCCTCGCCATCCAGCGATTCCCAACGGCGGTGCGCGCGGATGTGATCCACGTGGCGCTGCGCCAGCACCGTGCGCAGCCAGGTCTTCAGCGAGCTGCGCCCATGAAAATAACGGAACAGCGAGCGCTCGCCGCGCTTGCCATCCATCAAGCCGAAGAGATCGGAGAACAACGAGTCGGCAAGCTCCTGGGGATTCGCTCCATAGCGGCTGGCTTTGGTGATGGCCCCAGCGGCGGCGCGAAGATACCCGCGATATTCCTGCACAAAATATTCCCAAGCGGCTTCGGAGCCCTCCAGGCAAGCCGTGGCCAGCGAAAGATCCTCAAGATGCAGTGTAAAAAGGTACTCTTCCAAACGTTCTGGAGAGGGCCAGCCGTCCTGGAAACGCCGGCGCAGGCTGCGCTCCAGGCCGCCGCTGAATTGAGCCTTGGAAATTCCCCAGCGGCCCGCACCCGCGAGGGAGTACAAAGAAGTGACCAGGGGCTCGCAGGAAGCGAGGAGTGGGGAAGAGCCACGCGGGGGGTTCTTTTCTTCCGGGGACTGCGGCACAATTCTCCTGCCCGGAGTCTAAGACTCCTTCTTTCAGCATCCTACAACGCTAAGAAAATAACCAACGCCGCGGGCGCGGGGTGCATCCTAAAGAGTATCCTAAAGGAGTGACCGGTGCGCATTTACGAGCAATTCTCCAGGTCAGCGCCCCTCCAAATAGGTTATTCTATAGAGCGTTGCGTTACCCGCCCCGCAACGAAATTCGCCTCGGCGGGTTTGTCCGAGTGTCAGAAACCCAGTGTGGAGATGCACTTGCTTTAGCATTAGCGAGTTCGCGTCTTTAGTACGAAAGTCCTATTCGAGAGCCCAGACCCGCTAAGTACTCTCGTACTGGTAGCACACTCATTCTGTTTTCAAGTTTTAGCCCTGCGATGGGCCAGGACTGCGGGACAAATCATTGCACGAGGCGGCGAGCGGATGACCACGATGATTGCAGATCCACCAACGAGCCGGTCACTGGGCGTCGGGTTCAGTCCCAACCGTAGCCGTGCGGGAAACCCGGAAGCCTGGAAACAACACATTGGAAGCAAGCCGGTGCCGGCGCGTCTGGCGCTGTTGCCGGATGCCAAGCCCAACTGGCAACGAGTCGGATTCAGCGCCGCTGTGCAGCTTTCCCTTCTGGGCTTCTTCATCATCGTTCCCATGCTCTATCCGGAACAGATGAAAACGGCGATCCAATATTCGTATACCGCGATTGCTCAGCCGATTACCGAGATTCCCGTTGCACCCCCACCCCCGCCACCACCAAAGGTAAAAGCGGCAGTGCCTAAACCTACGCCCGCGCCGACGCCTGTCGAGCCGCCGAAACTGAATCCTCAGCAACCGCACATCTTTGCCAACTTGGTAGCCCCCAAGACCGTGAAACCCAAAGTGGAAAAGGTGGAAATCAAAGATCCGGACATGACGCCGAAGTTCGAAGCGGCGAAAATCGAAGTTAAAGAGAATGGCCCGAAGCGTCCGAAAGAGGACGTAAAACTTAACAACATGAATTCGGGGAGCGCGGCACCGGCAACGGTAATCGCTCCGGTGGAAAAAGTGCAGACCGGCGGATTTGGCGATCCGAACGGAGTGGCCGGCAAGGGTGATCCGAAACATGCCACCAACGTGGCCCGCCTGGGTTCTCCCGCATTGCCTGGCGGCGAAGGATACGGCAATGGGACCGGCGGCAAAGAAGGAATTCGCGGCACGGTAGCTAGCACAGGTTTCGGCAACGGGACGGCGATTCCTCCTCCGAGCGGCGGTAAGAAGGGCACAGTCGTTGCGACCGGCTTTGCCAACGCGGCTGACGCCACGGCAGAGGCCCCGAAAAAGAAGCAACAGAACGGCGGCCCGGCGGATACTTCGCCGACGATTCTTGACAAGCCGCGCCCGGAATATACTGCCGAGGGACGCTCTTTGAAGATTGAAGGGGACGTCGTAATCGACATGGTTTTCCTGGCGAATGGCACCATTCAGATCAACAAGGTGGTCAGTGGTCTTGGGCATGGCCTGGATGAAGCGGCCGTGCGGTCCGCGCAACACATGAAGTTCAAGCCGGCATTGCGCGCGGGCGAGTCGGTGGATTTTCCGGCTCGAGTACGTATCGAATTCCGTTTGGCTTACTGAGGGGGAATGATCATGCGAAAGTTGTTGTCACACATCCTTGTCCTGGCGTTCGGCGCTTGCGCTGGGGCGACAACCTGGGCTGCGCCGCCTCCCGCCGATGCGGATCAACCGCGCACCATGGAGCAGGTCGTCGATCGCATCGTGGGCAATGAGACCAAGCTCTACGAGCAAGTCCGCAACTACTCTCCGCTGGTGGAGACCTACATTCAGAATCTGAAGGCCGACAAAGACCTGGGTGAAGTGCCCGCGGGTGACAAGTACTTTTTGGGGCGCGCCAACTTCGCCAAAGGCGTCAGCCTGGTGCCCCTGAACGACACTGCCAGCAAGGGCAAGAAGGTCTTTTCTTCCGTCGGCAATTTCTTCACTTTCGCGATGCAGTTCCTGCCTGACGGCTTTCTGCAAATGATCTTCATCGACACCAACGGGTTCGACCGGCAGCACTACAAGTTTGACTACGTGCGCCGCGAATTCCTGGGCGAAGTGCGCTGCCTGGTGTTTGACGTAACGCCGAACGAGAAGAACAGCAAGGGCCGCTTCCTGGGCCGCATCTGGGTGGAAGATCAGGATTACCACATCGTGCGCTTCAACGGCTCCTACAATGGCAACGGCCACTCCAGCTGGTACTTCCATTTTGATAGCTGGCGCACCAACGTGCAGCCGGGCTTGTGGATGCCGACGTTTGTGTACAGCGAAGAGAAAGATCTGCACTACGCGCTTTCCAAGAAACTCGACTTCAAAGCCCAGACCCGCTTGTGGGGCTACAACCTCGGCGGTGCTTCGCAGGAGCAGGAGTTGAGCAAGATTTTGGTGGAAACGCCGATGCAGGACGACACCAAGACCGCCAACGACCTGTCTCCGATTCAAGCCCAGCGTTCCTGGGATCGCCAGGCGGAAGACAACATCATTGACCGGCTGGAGCGCATTGGCTTGATGGCGCCCAAGGGCGAAGTGGACAAGGTTCTGGAGACCGTCGTCAACAACCTGGAAGTTACCAATAACATCGACGTGGACCCGGAAGTCCGCTGCCGCGTGCTGATGACTTCCACGCTGGAATCGTTCACCGTGGGCCACACGATCGTGCTGAGCCGCGGCCTGATCGACGTGCTGCCCGACGAGGCCAGCCTGGCAACCATGCTGGCCCATGAGCTGAGCCACGTTGTGCTCGGCCATCGCCTGGATTCACAATACGCCTTCTTCGACCAGTTGCTGGTGGATGATAAGGAAACCTTCCGGCACTTCGGCTTTTCACGCACGCCGGATGAGGAAAACCAGGCCAATGCCAAGGCCCTCCAGATTTTGAACAATTCTCCGTACAAGAATCAGCTGGCCAACGCGGGGCTTTTCCTGCAGGCTCTCGATAGCCGGCAAAAGGAAATTCCGAACCTCATCAGCGGACACCTTGGCAACCGTGTGCCGCAGATCAACGACTTGAAATCCACGATGGCCATGGACCCGAAGCAGAACCCGCAGAAGATTGCGGCGCTGCCTCTCGGCGGCCGTGTGAAGATCGATCCGTGGAACGACAATCTGACACTCATCAAGAGCAAGCCCATCGGAACCGTGGCGGAACGCGAGAAGATGCCGTTTGAAGTGACGCCGTTCATGCCCTACCTGATGCGCTACGGCGCCGACTCTTCCAAGCCGGTGGCCGCCAGCACCGCGGCTCCGCAAGATGCCAAGCCGGGCGCCGCGCCGGAACCGACCAAGCCGTAAGCGTTCTTACTTCTTTCCGAAAGAAAAAGCCCCCGAAGTTCGGGGGCTTTTTCTTTTCAGCCTACGGTTCGCCGCCGCCCGTTTTCATCCCAGCCATCTGATGATTGGGTTTTCACACAAGAACCTTTCAGAAGCGGCATCGTAGTATCTGGCGCAGCGGGTGGGCCGCTCTTCACTCCTATGCCCAAGAACCTCAAACGCCTCACCGGCTACGACGACCTGCATTTCATCACCTTTTGTTGCTATCAGCGCAGGCCCTTGCTTGGCACCGCCCGCGCCAGAAATCTTACCATCAAGATTCTCCAGTAAGATCGCGCCCGGTACGGCTTGGCCCTCGCGGGCTACGTCATCATGCCCGAACATGTTCACCTGCTGATCAGTGAATCCGGCCGCGTTAGCCCAGCGAAAATTGTTAAAGTATTCAAGCAGAGAATATCGCGCCGCACGCGCGGCCGAAAGCGTGCCCGAAAAGGCCAGCTCACTCTGCGCTTCCCAGAAGCCGCTGGCGAGCTGCGCAGATTCTGGCAGCGCAGATATTACGATTTCAATGGGTATTCTCGCGCGAAGCTGCGGGAAAAACTCCACTACATGCACGCGAATCCAGTCAAAGAGAAGCTTGTCCAACATCCTGGAGATTGGCCCTGGAGCAGTTGGTGCTACTCCTATCGAGGAGTTGGGCTTCTGAAAATCGATCCGTGGATGTAGTCCTCATCAGGCGAGGATTCGCTGCGTTTCCAAGACAGGAGCTGCCCTCGCTTTGCAAACGGCGCAAAGCGTAGGCCACCCAGGAGGTTTCTACTGGGTTAAAGATGCGCCATCCGCCTGCGGATGGACTCCAGTTGCCGCGTGTTCCGCCCCACCTTGGTACGGATTAGTTCCACGTCCGGCCCCGAATCCCCCGGACGCCGGCTCTTATTGATGGGGCTGGCGATGAGTTTGCGAGGTGGTATCCCCACATTGGGAGAAAACGTCAGGAAAAAATTAAAGAGGATCGAGCTGGCCAGCCGCCCTCCACAGGGAACGGCGTCACACTTCACTTCGCCGATGAAAGTGTTTTCATGAAGCGGTAGCCGAACTCGACGCCGTCGTAGAAATCCTGGACGCCTACGCGTTCGTCCTTGCCGTGGGAGCGGTGATCCTCCATGTCAAAGAACATGCAGGCGATGCCATAGGTGGGAATGCCGGCGATGCGGAGATACTTGCCGTCGGAAGCGCCGGTGGACATCGTGGGGACGATCGGGAGGCCCGGCCACATGGTGGCCAGCGTGCGATCCAGGGCGGTGGTCACTTCCGGCAACAGCGGCGATGGCGGCACCGCGACGATGGGGATGAGTTGCCCGTCCGCCGTTTTTTCCGGCACCACGGTGACGCTTACCTTGGGATCCGCCACCACGCGCTCCAGAGTCTTGCGGATGTTTTCCGGATCTTCGCCGGGGAAGATGCGGCAGTTCACATTGGCGCGCGCCGATTGCGGAAGCGCGTTGGGCGCGTGGCCGCCGGAGAGCATCGTGGCCACGCATGTTGTGTGCAGCAGCGAGTTGTAATACGCATTCGTGGACAGCCGTTTGATCGCTTCCGGGTCCGGCGGCTCCTTGGCAGCGCCCCGGAGATCCGCGGAGAGTTGGCCGGTGGTAAGCGTTGCCGAGTGCGCGAAATAATTGCGCGTAATTTCGCTGATGTTGCCGGGGAAAGAGAAGGATTGCAGCTTCAAGAGCGCGGCGGCAAGTTCGTAGATGGAGTTTTCGGGGCCGGGGACGGAGCTGTGGCCGCCGGGGTTGGTAGTCTCGAACTGAAAATCCGCATACACCTTTTCGCTGGCCTGCAGACCGGCGAGCACGCGCTTCCCTTTCAGCTTTTCGAATTCGCCGCCATCGAGATTGATGCAAAATTCCGCGTCGATCCAGTCGCGATGCTCCTTGATCAGCCAGTCAATGCCGTCGAAATCGCCGCCTTCTTCGTCGGCGGTCAGGGCCAGGATCAAATCGCGGTCTGGGACGTAACCCTCGCGCTTCAGGCGCAGAAAACTTTCGACGAGGATTGCGTCGCCTTCTTTCATGTCCTGGGTGCCGCGGCCGTAAAAAAAACCGTCTTTTTCGATGAATTGGTAGGGGTCCGTGGTCCAGTCCTCGCGGCGGGCTTCGACGACGTCGAGGTGGCCGATGAAGAGAATGGGTTTTTTCTGGCCGGAGCCGTGGTAGCGGACGACTAAATTCTTTTTGCGATCGTTCGGCCCGGCCACCACGACGTCTTTTTCGGAAAAGCCCGCCGCCAGGAGCCGCTGCGCCATCGCTTCGGAAGCTTTCGTGACGCTGCCAACGGAGTCACTGGTATTGGTCTCGATCAATTGCCGGAAGATGGCCCGGGCTTCGGTGTCCGCCGCCGAGCCGTTTTGCGCGTGGAGGTACGCGGGGAAAATCGCCGTACCGCACAAGAGTGCCGCCCCGCCGAGTTTCCGGTTCATCCGTTTCTCCTTGGAAATGAAGAATTCAGCCTAACGGCAAATCACGTTCTCCGTCAAACGGGAGGCGGGTTGCCGATGTCGCATCGGGTCGCCTAAACTGGCAGGGTGATTCGCACAGGGAGGAATTCCATGAATTCGCGCAATCGGCGACAGATGCAAATCGTGATGGGAATCGGACTGTTTTTGGCCGGCAGCGTTGCGGGGAGCGCGGTCACGCAGAAAGTATCGGCGGTGAATCGTTTCGGGCAGCCCAAGACCGTCATCCATGTGGTGGCCTACAAATTCCGTAATACCACTTCCCAGAATGATCAGGAGCAGGCCATCAACGGCATCCGCGACATGGCCGCGAAAATTCCCGGCATCAAGAACATCTGGCTGAAGACCGAGCGGAATCAATTGCAGGATTGGAGCGGAGTATACGTGATCGAATTCACCAGCGCGGAAGCGGCTGCGGACTATGCGGAGAGCCCGCTGCACGATACCTGGCGAAAAAAGTGGGAACAGCTTCGCGAAAACAGCATGTCGTTCCAGATCTCCAACTGACGCGAAGATTCATTCCCGGGGCAGCGTCCAGCCGCCGTTTTCACGCCAGCGCCTGCAGCAGATCGGCGATCAGGTCGTCCGGGTGCTCCAGGCCAACGGAGAGCCGCAGCAAATTCCGCGGTGACGTCGAGCCTGCCCCTTCGGCGGATGCGCGGTGTTCGATGAGGCTTTCGACTCCGCCGAGGCTGGTGGCCGCCTGAAAAATCTTTACCCGCGATACCACCCGCACCGCTTCTTCCCAGTCGCCTCTCACCAGAATCGACATCATTCCGCCAAACTGTTTCATCTGTGCGGCGGCGATCTCATGTCCCGGATGGGTCGCTAGTCCGGGGTAAAACACGCGCTCCACTTCTTTCGCCTCCACAAGCAACCTGGCCACCGCCATGGCGTTCGCGGAGTGGCGCTCCATGCGGCAGGCCAGCGTGCGAAGCCCGCGCAAAATCAGCCAGGAATTGAACGGAGAGCATACCGCGCCCAGCACCGTGCGGACATGAAGCAACTTTTCGTGGAGCGGCGCGCGCCGCTTAAACACCAGGCAACCGCCTTGCACGTCGCTGTGACCGCCGCAATATTTCGTCGTGGAATGCATCACCACGTCGGCGCCCAGCTCCAGGGGCCTCTGCAGCACGGGTGTGGCAAAGGTGTTGTCCACTACCAGGAAAGCGCCGGCCTGCCGTGCGATTTGCGCGACGCCGGCGATGTCCATGATCTTCATCTGCGGATTCGACGGTGTCTCGGTCCAGATTACCTTCGTATTGGGGCGGACCGCGGCAGCAACCGCGGCGTTGGATTGCGTGTCCACCGTCGTGCATTCAAGCTGCCAGTTTTTGAAGTAGGTTGCGGCGATGACGCGCACATGAACGTAGACGTCCTCCGGAATAATCACATGCGAATGGGGTTCCAGGCTCTGGAAGAAAGCGGCAGTGGCGCCCATCCCGGAAGAAAACACCAAGGCATCTTCACCCGCTTCCAGTGCGCTCATGGCCGCTTCCAGGCGGTCCTGCGTTGGATTTTTGTCGCGCACGTAGATGTAACCGTGAATTTCTTCCGCGGCCGGCCCGTGGAGGAACGTCGTGGAGAGATGGAGGGGCGGCGCCACGCTACCCGTAACCGGATCGGCTCCCGCGCCCGCGTGAACGGCCAAAGTTTCCATTTTCATGAAAGCAATCCTCACAAATGCAAGGTTGATGCAAGCACTTTAGTCCTTCTTGGCCGGGGAGGAAATCACGCCGTCGGCCCCCCGGACCCCAATTTGGCCGGGTACGTTCAAGCGATCATCGAGAATAGGTGAATTTTGGACCCTTAGACGTATAAGCGACGGGTCAATCTTCTTCCTCACGGACAATTCCAAATTTGCGGCGCAGAAATGAATCCAGCAGCGTGTCCGGAAGGAGCCGCCGCCCGATGGACGCCCACTTCGCCAATGGAGTCACCGTGTAGCGCGCTTTCGGGTGGCTCGCTTCGATGGCGCCGAGAATGACTCGCGCGCAATCTTCCGGCGTGGTCTTCGATTCGCGCCGGCTGGTGCTGGCCGCCTCAAACGCCGACGAATAAACCTTGGCGTAAGGGCTCGCGGCCGAGCCTTGCACATAGGACTGCGCGAGCTCCTTCGTGGTCTGCTGGAAATTGGTCATGATGTAGCCCGGCTCGATGAGAATCACGTCCACACTGAAGGGATACAACTCCAGACGCAGAGCATTGGAGAGCGCTTCCACGGCATGCTTGCTGCTGCTGTAAGCGCCATAGGTGGGGGGCGTGATGATGCCCGCGACGCTGCTGAGCATCAGGATTCGCCCCGTTTTGCGCTCGCGCATGTGCGGCAGGACGGCCTGCGTGACGCGAAGCAAGCCGAAGATATTCGTCTCGTATTGGAGGCGTAGATCCGCCAGCTTCAGCTCTTCGACCACGGCCATAAAACCCACGCCGGCATTGTTGATGAGCACGTCGATGGCGCCGGATTTCTGCAGGACTTGCCGCACGGCGAGGGAAACGGAAGCGTCATCGCAAACATCGAGTTCCACGGATTCCAACGGAAGTTTTTTACTGCCCGCGAGCCGGTCGAGGTCCGCTCGCTTTCCGGCGGAGCGCCCCGCGGCAAACACCCGGTAGCCCTTCTCAGCCAGCAATAGCGCGGCCGCTTTGCCAAGACCGTCCGTACCACCGGTAATCAGTACCGTCTTTTGCGGGTCACCCATCATCCGCTCCTGTTGCGAGGCCCATTCTACGCAGCGCCGCGTGGAGAAGCCAGCCGGATGATTGCAGCGATCACTTCCTGCGGCGAGTTTTCGCCGGCGGCGCAACCTGCACGGGCGCTTGCGTCGCTTCGCGCAACCCGGCCACAAGTCCTTTGGCGCTTTTGGAAAGCGGGCGCCGCCGAGGCAAGATCACGTCTAAGCTGCGGCGCAACGGCTCGGAATTCGTGATTTCCAGCGGACAGAGCCTTCCCCGGCGCAGCTCTTCGACCAGGGCAATTTGCGGGAGAAAGGCGAGTCCCAGTTTGCGCAGCACCATTCGCTTGCAGGCTTCGATGGTCTCGACTTCCAGCACGATGTTGGGCAGCAAACCGTCGCGGCGGAAGAGTCCGTTCATCAGCGTCCAGTCGCTGGAGCCCCGATCGTAAGAAATAATCGGGATGGACTCGAGTTCTTCGAGGCGAAGTTTTCTTTTGGCCATCGCGGGGTGCCCCGGATGACCCACCAGGATCAGCGGATCGTCGCGAAGTTGAATGGTTTCGACTTCCGGGTGATTCAAGGAGCGCGCCAGGCCGAGATCGACTTCGCCATCGAGAACCATTTTCAGGACCTGCGCGGAGTTTCCGCTGCGGACGCTGACGACAACATTCGGATGGCTCTCCTGATATTTCTTCAGCACCTCGGGAAGCAGATAGGTGCAGATCGAAAGCGAGGCGGCAATCGGAAGGGCACCGCCGGTAATCGGATGCAACTCGTGGACGGCCTGCCGGGCCACGGCTACCTGTCGCAGAAGCTGTTCGGCGTGAGGGCGTAGCGCTTTGCCCGCCAGCGAAAGAGAAAACTTGCCGTGATCGCGCTCGAACAGCCGGGCGCCCAGGGATTCCTCTAGAGTACTAATCCGCGCGCTAACCGCCGGTTGGCTGATGCGCAGGGCTTCCGCGGCGCGGTGAAAGCCGCCGTAGGTCGCAACTGCTAGAAACGTTTCCAGTTGGAGAATTTCCATGGCCGCCGGGATTCCCTTACGTTCATCCTAGACGTACCGATAGAAATTGTCTATCGCGATGATAATTACAATCCGTTTGACTGACCACCTCTCTTTTCGCAAAATGGCCCTGCTCTGAACCCGAATTGCGCGGTACCGGGATTTTCCCGGGCCTGGCGTTCAAAGATCGAACAAAGGGAGACGTCCTGATGTCCACAAAACAGGTCCACAACGCTGCGGCGCTCGAAAATCAGTGGCAGTCGAATCCCCGTTGGCTGGGGATCACGCGGCCGTACCGGCCGGAAGATGTTCACCGGCTGCGCGGTACCGTGCACGTCGAACACACGCTGGCCCGGCTGGGCGCGGAACGCCTGTGGGATCTGCTGCAGACTGATTCCTACGTCGCGGCGCTGGGAGCGATGAGCGGCAACCAGGCCATCCAGCAGGTGGAAGCGGGCCTGCAAGCGATTTATATCAGCGGCTGGCAAGCGGCGGCGGACGCGAATCTTTCCGGCGAAATGTATCCGGATCAGAGCTTGTATCCAGCGAACAGCGTGCCCAACTTGGTGCGGCGCATCAATCAAGCGTTGGCGCGCGCTGATCAGATCCACCACGCCGAGGGAAAGAACGGAAAATACTGGTTTGCGCCGATGGTGGCGGACGCCGAAGCGGGCTTCGGCGGAAACCTGAACGCGTTTGAGCTGATGAAGGCGATGATCGAAGCCGGCGCGGCTTGCGTGCACTTTGAAGATCAACTTTCGTCGGCGAAAAAGTGCGGGCATCTTGGCGGCAAAGTGCTGGTTTCGACGACCGAAGCGATTCAGAAGCTGGTGGCGGCGCGGCTGGCGGCGGACGTGATGGGCGTTCCGACGCTGATCATGGCGCGCACGGATGCTGACAGCGCCACTTTATTGACCACGGACATCGATCCGCGGGACCGCGAGTTCTGCACCGGGAAGCGCACGGCAGAAGGCTTCTTTGAAGTTCGCGGCGGACTTCCGGCCGCGATTGCGCGGGGGCTGGCGTACGCACCTTACGCCGATTTGCTGTGGTGCGAGACCTCCAAGCCGAATCTGGAAGAGGCGCGCGAGTTTGCCAAAGCGATTCACGCGAAATACCCGGGGAAATTGCTGGCTTACAACTGCTCGCCTTCGTTCAATTGGAGAAAGCATCTCAGCACGGAAGACATTGCGCGCTTCCAGCGCGAATTGGGCAAGATGGGTTACAAATTCCAGTTCATCACCCTGGCGGGATTCCACGCGTTGAACCACACCATGTTCGAGCTGGCGCGCGAATACAAGGCGCTCGGGATGTCCGCGTATTCGGAGTTGCAGGAGGCGGAGTTCCGGAGCGAGCAGCAACACCAATATTCCGCGGCGAAGCACCAGCGCTTTGTGGGGACGGGATATTTCGACGAAGTGCAGAACGTCATCACCAGCGGCACGGCGTCCACCACCGCGCTTGCCGGATCGACGGAAGCCGAACAGTTCCACGATCGGCCACTGCCGCGCATTCCCGAGCCGCAACACGCCGCGGCTGCGGGCAACGACTGAGACAGCTTAACGATTGAGAGGCGCGAGGTCCGGCTCAATCCAGCCGGCTCGCGCCTCTGGCGTTTCCAGGCGGCCGGGGGAATAGTATTTGGCGAGCAGGTTGCGATCGAGAAGTTCGGGGTGCAGTTGAATCCATTCTGAAAAATTCTTCGCGATGGAGGCATTTTGTTGCGCGGCAGCGACGAGCCTGGTCCACGCGACTGTGCTGGTGTGGAGAAACTTTTGTGGCACGCCGGCGTGCAGGGCCATCTTGCGAATCCCCGCTAACAATTTGGCCTCTGCTCCGGTTGCCCCGTGGCGCGTGACGTAAATCCACGCCAGGCGGATGTGGTCCGCGTGATGAAAGGCGCCGTGTTGCAACCGGCAGTTTTCAAACGCGGTTACAAATTCTGCATCGTTCAGATCGCCGCAGCCGAGATGAATTTCCACGCGCCCTCCTCTCCAGTAACTTCATCAGGTGAAAAAGAAAAAGGCCCCGTTCCGCGGAACAGGGCCACTGATAAATTATCACAATTTTTGGATGAATAGCGGGCGAATCCTAATCCGCGGGGAGAAAACATGTCGGCGCGCCGACATTGAAAGTAATACTTTAATGTTTATCACTTGAAGAGCGTTCCGGTATTGCTGAGAGTGGCAACAGAAGGTGCCGCGGGTGGCCAAATGTGTGTTCGTGAACTACTCAACAGACGAGGGTTACGGGGAAAATGGCGGCGGATCGTGTGAGTGCCGATAAGGGACAAATGCATTCGAATGGGTTTCCTCTTGCTAAAAAATAATTGATTGTGGAGAAACCTTTTTGGCGTTTCCGTTATGGAACTCTTTGCGGAGAGCCGGGGCGCGATCGGTGTTCGGCCATTTCAAGGTGAGTGCGAAGAGCGGAACCGACGCTGATTCTACTCGGCAGCCGGCTGCTTGGCATGGCAGCACGATGTCGAACAAAGTTGACGGCGAAACGCACCGCGAACTGAAAACCAACGAACGATTCGATTGCAATTTGTGCGCTCAGAAGGGCGGGCGCATCACCCACTTGCCCGATTGCTTATCCTTATAAAATTCGGCGAAGGGGATGTTGTTGTACATGGAGGCGCCCAGATTCCGGGATGCCACTTTCACATCAAAGGTGCATCGGAAACCTTGCGGGGTGGGAGCGTCGCAGGCTTCCTTCTTGAAAAAGACGATCTTGACGGGGTCGGAGACGGTTTCGCCGGGCGGGTGATTCATGGCCTCCTCCATGGCGGCTTTCATTTCGGATTCAGAAGGTTCGGAGCCGGCGCCGCCGCAACTGGCGAGGGCAAATGCGAGGACGGAACCTGCCGCAAAAAGTTTGGAAGCAACTTGCATATTGTTCGATCTCCTTTTCTCGCGCGGTGGCGGCCTGCGCTGTGGGGAATGCGGGTGAATGTAGTTCATCGGGAGGCTTCGCCGCAATGACAATTTGTTTTGAAGGGGGTGCGGGGGAGCCATGCACAATGTCCGTGCGATTTTGATTAGAATGTGCCATCGGGTCATTTGGGAGAATCGAATTGGACAGGCGCCAGTCTCACGGGAAGAGCAGCTGGATCCGGTGCGGCCGGCGGAAAGAGGGAGGCGTTGGGCATGAAGAACTTATTTGAGGCGGAGACGGCGAAAGAAGTGAAGGAGCGGATCGCGCGGCTGGGGCCGAAGAGCGAGCGGCAGTGGGGCAAGATGACGGCTCCGCAGGCGATGGCGCACTGCTCGGTGGCGATGGAGTGGGCCGTGGGCGACAACAATCCGCCGCGCATGTTCGTGGGGCGGCTCTTCGGACCGATAGCGAAGTCGCAAGTGCTGAAGGACGAAAAACCGATGGGGCGGAATGCGCCGACGGCGAGGAGTCTGGTGGTGTCCGATGAACGGGAGCTTGGAAAGGAAGGCCAGCGGTTGTCCGCATTGGTCGAGCGGTTTTGCGCGGGCGGGCCGCAGGGCTGCACCAAGCATCCTCATACTTTTTTCGGACGAATGACGCCTGAGGAGTGGGCAGCGTTGATGTATAAGCATGTGGATCATCATTTGCGGCAGTTTGGAGTTTGAGGAAAGTCGACCGCCGACAGTCTACAGCCGATAGCGAAGAGAGTGCAGGAGTGGAGTGGTGACTGCGCGACCACGGAAGGTTCGGACTCAGGAAGCTGACACACCGCTGGGGCGGGCGGCGGTGCGGATCTTTGCCGCGAATGAGCGAATGAACCAGATGATTATTGAGCATCTGGACCCTGCCGCGTGGAACGCCAAACCGCCCGGCAAGGCGCGCTCGATTGCGGCGATCTTCACGCACATGCACAATGTCCGCTCCAAGTGGGTCCGGCTTACGGCTCCGCACCTGAAGGTTCCGCGGCAGCTCAGCCGCGCGCACTGCACGCCGCGGCAGGCCCGCGCGGGATTGGCGGAAAGCGCCGCTCGCTGCGCGGAGATGCTCACGGAAGCGCTCAGCGGTGGCAGGGGCCACGTCGAGAGGTTTGT
This sequence comes from uncultured Acidobacteriota bacterium, assembly GCA_963781995.1. GTDB lineage: Bacteria > Acidobacteriota > Terriglobia > Acidiferrales > UBA7541 > Acidiferrum. The sequence continues at coordinate 2,199,936 of CAWAHR010000002.1, forward strand.
CAGAGACGGCTGGGCCAAACCTTGGCCGGTTGGCCCGGAAATGCTGTGCTACATGCTTGCTCACGAAGCCCACCACCGCGGGCAGGTGTTGATGCTCGCGCATCAGCTCGGATTCCCGTTGCCGCAAAAGGTGATGTACGGCCTCTGGAATTGGGAAAAGTTGTGGAAAGAGTCCGGGTCGCCTGGTGGGCCCGGCTGCGATTTTTAAGGAATGGCGCGTTTCTGTCCGCTGGTGCACGCAAAACGCCGGGGGGCCACTCACCTTTTGACCATCTCAACTTCGTAGTGAATTTTATCCACGCTGCCATCGTGAAGGTGCATTTCGGAGTCGAGGGACAATTTCGCCGGACATGCCTTTGCGGTGACCCATACGGTTCCTTTTTCAAAGCCGTCGGCCCCCAGCGTGGCGCGATAGAGGCCGGCTTCGGCCGCAGAACCGCGCGCGGTATCAATGGAAAAGCGGGTCGTATCGTACCCGTTCACTGTTTCGGTGCCTTCGCGGACCATTGCGGAGCTGTGATTTACCAGCGCGATGGTGCTGGACATTCCCGAAATTCCCATCAGGTTGGACCACGCCGTCTGCCAGCTATTCTGGTCAGAGCGCACGCCGTGAAACGCATGGGAATTGCCTCCAATCATTATTGTGCCGTCGATCGTCTGTGGAGTGATGTCCGCTTCCTGGTTCACGGGATTGCTGCTGTCTTTCTTATACGAATAGTGGAACGCCTCGGGCGGATTCTGAATATGATCCACGACGCAATTCAGATCCAGGTTCGGACCGGAGGGGCTTTGCGGGGCCGAAGCGGAATTTCTTTCGAGGGAATTCTCATCCGCCTGTTTGCGCAACGACGGGGATTTGCAACCATTTGCAGCGAGCAGCAGAAATGCCGCCGCCGGGTAAATCCACCGCTTTGCGAAGAATTTTCCTTTGAGGATCATCAATGCTACTCCTTTGGGCTTCCATCTCTGGGCCTCCCTTCCTAGCTTACTGGCTACGAGCGAAAGCCGTGCGCACGCGGGAATTTCAGCGAGCGATCCGCGCGGTTTGCAGTCAGGACTACGCCATCGCGGCAGGGATGATAGCATGCGAAAGCTCGGTCCTCACGGGGGGATCCTGGGCTGTTGGGCTCAGAGGAAAGATACGAAGAGCCCAGAGAGCACAGGTCGAAGCCCGCGCCATCCGTGGTGGTCCAAAGTTGATTGTCAGAAGTCCACAGTTCGAAGCAAAGAAGAGACGATCCCACCCTCTCAAGAGCCACCCGATCACCCCGAGGGTGGGCACCCGCGTCTCGGAAACAGGGACGGAAACAGGGGACAGACGGAAGGTTTTCTTGCATTTCGGTAGCTTGATGAAGGGCGAGGAAACTTCCCGTCTGTCCCCTGATTTCCGATTTCCCCCTGATTTCGGTCCCAACGGTGAACCGAATGAGTGGGTGAAGGTCCCTGGCACCGACAGCGACAAGTACAGGCCAAAGTGGGAGCCAAAGTTCAAACCACCGGGTCAATCACCTCCACGCGCTTTTTGGGATCCTCACGACGGATATTGGTCACTTGATCGAGGTAAGCCAAATCACCCCGCGAACATTTCGACCGGTGGGGCACCAGGATAACGCGCAAACCGTAGCGAAGGCAGCGACGGTCGTTGGCGCTGCCGTGCTACTCTACCGTACCTACCGGGTCGTCCGTATTTTGGTAATTCTCTTTGAAGCGGCAGCCGCATTCTAGGAAATTGGGAGGCAACAAGGAGCCAGATGAAGGCAATGAACACAACGGAAGCACGGCAATGGTGTTCTCAGGACGCCACAAGCCTGGGAATAATGCGCGACGATACTCTTCAGTATAAGGCCTCGAGAGAACACAGATTTTTCATCACCGCCCCGGAAGGGCATCGCGATATCGTAATTTTGTCGCGAGACATTCTTTATGTCCGAGAAGAGGTGGGCTTCAACGGCGGGTTGATTTGGCTCCAGCGTTGGGATATCGGTAGTCCTCAGCTTGTCAGACCCGGCTGGCGCATATTGGAAGACATTCGCCGTGCGCACGGTGAACCGCGCTCGCTCGATATCGCTCCAGCGCAGCTATTTCGTGAGGATGAGCTTGTGGAATTGCACGCCTTTCTAATCCAGGTGATAGCCTATGGCTGGGTGGCCGATTTCGTTCCTTCTTCAAACGGTTTCTTCTTCCACTTCAAGTCCAACGGCCAGATATGCCTCATAGCCAAGTCCGCAGAGATTCTTAATGAGCTGCGCACGGCCTTTCGGGAGTGGAATCCGGCTGACGAGGATCCCATAGTCGCAAAGATGGCGTCCATGAAAAAGGCGCGGCTGATTAGATGACGGCGTCAGCTCCCTCGACAGAGTCGACTTGAAACAGGGGAAAGACGGAACGTTTTCCTCCCCATTAATTCGAACGCCTCGATTTCCAAACCAATTGCCTTGCGATTTTGGTCAAGAATCTCCGCAGAGGTTTCGCCGTCAGCTAGAACTGCCGAACCGGTTGCCATTGGACCAATGTGCATCCTCAGAGCGGAATTGGGACTATTTCCCGACCAATCCCGGCGTATCTTATCTAGAACCTCTTGGTTCTGCGCCAGGGAAAGAAAACGACTCCGAAGGAAGGCAGGCAAGCTGAACTGATGGGGCGCAGGTGATCACATCTTGCATAAACTTTCCGGAAATGTGCAAGGAACGTGCTGACTTATGGTCTGTGGGCTGGGTAAATGCTGGCGCCTGTCGCCCCAAGGCGTTCAGGCACTATAAGATAGGGATTCCTATTCTTTGGGTGTTGCATGGTTAGGGGATTGCTCGACCCCACAATGGGATAAGCCCAGTAGTAGAAGGCCGATTATCGGCTAAAGGGGGAACCATGAAGGTAAGAACGATTTGTATGGTAGGCGTTCTGGGTCTCCTGAGCAGCGTCGCCACGCACGCTCAGAGTTGTGTGGGTAATTGCGGTACTGATACTCCGAACGGGGTGGTGACGAGTCCGCCCATAGGAGGACCTAACTATTCTTACGTCTCGACGAACGGCGGAGCAACAGACGGGGGTTTCCTCCCGAGTCCGCTTGTAACACCGGCGAGTGCGACGAACGGATCGACGGCCACGACGGCGGGCTTTACGGCGAACGCAGGAGCTTTGCTGCAGTTTGACTTCAACTTCATAACTTCCGACGGCACGTCGCAGTATCCCGACTTTGCGTGGGCGGAACTGGAAACCACTACGGGCACCCCAGTGGCGCTCATATTTTCGGCGCAAACTACGCCGACCGGGAATACCGTTCCCGGAGGGACATTGCCCGCGCTCGCATCTGGCGTGACCCTGAACCCGTCTACATCGGCGATCATACCTGGTGGACCGGTCTGGGACCAACTGGGCTTATCTTCTGGATCATGCTTTGTGGGCCCTGGAAACGGTTGCGGCTATACAGGCTGGATTCAAGAAGATTACAACATTCCGACCGCCGGCGCATACCAGCTCGCGTTTGGGGTCTCAAACGCCACCGATACAGCATATGATACGGGACTTGCGTACAGCGGCGTCGAAGTTGACGGAAAGCCGGTGGGCGCGCCTGAACCCTCTACCCTTCTGATGCTCGGCTCCGGTCTGCTCGGGCTGGCAGGCACCCTCAAGCGCAAATTGTTATCGTAGGGTTTGCCAATTTTCCTTTGGACACAAAAGCCTTCGCTCTTATCGAGGGGCACCCGGCACCCCACGCCGTTCAAGTGGTCAATGGGCTGACCACCTCCGGCCACAGATCCTTCGGCTATGGGCAGGGCAGGAAGTGGCGGAAGCTTGCCGAGCAACACAGGCCCCTCCTGCGTGGACTGGCATGAACGCCAGCGCTTCAAGTTGGGAAGGAAGAGAAAGGCGTGCGCCTGAGGCCATTCGGCTAGGCTCAGAGCAGGTAAACGCCCCTACAGGTAATTGCGTGCCCCACGCATGCTGAATGCCTTGACCCTAACAGGGAATCTATCTAGGATACGGCAACTCTAGAATCGGTAACATCCCTTTCATTCAACGGAATCCCAATCTGTGGCCGGAGCCGGACCGATTCGAACCGGCCCGGCATCAACCGGACGACGTGAAAAGCCGGAATCGCATGGCGACCATTCCGTTCTCGGCTGGTCCCAGGAACTGTATCGGTGTTCATTTCGCCCGCGCGGTAATGCAGATACATCTGGTGACTGCGGCCAAGCGTAAGCGTCCGATTCTAACCGTCTATGCGCAGTGTGGGTAGTCGAGGAAGATGGCCTTTGTGGGCACTATTGTATGTGTCCACGAAGGGGCATCGTGGACACATCGAATCAGATAGTCAGTGTGAAGGTAGCAGGGGTGAAGAAGCGGCGGCGGAGTGTGGAAGAGCGGCGCAAGATCGTGGAAGCGACCTTGCAGCCTGGGGCGTCGGTGTCGCGAGTGGCGCGGCGTCACGATGTGAACGCGAATCAGGTGTTCCACTGGCGGAAACTGTATCGCGAAGGGCGGCTGGAAAGCGGCACAGCCACGAAACTCCTGCCCGTGAAGATTGCCGATGAGCGATCCTTGAGAGCAGCCGAAGGTGACGGAACCGCTTGGCGATCGGGAACGATAGAGATCCAACTCCCGAAAGGGACTCTGCGCATTGCTGGAGCCGTGGATGTGGCCGCGTTGCGCGCTGCGCTCGAGTGTTTGGCCGGATGATCGGGCTGGCAGCGGGGACGCGGATATGGATCGTGGCGGGAGTGACGGACATGCGGCGCGGGTTCGTGGGGCTGAGCGGGATGGTGCAGACGGCGCTGGCGGAAAATCCGTTTTCGGGGCAGGTGTTTGTGTTTCGCGGGAAGCGCGGCGATCTGATCAAGCTGCTGTGGTGGGACGGCGACGGGCTGTGCTTGTTTGCGAAGCGGTTAGAGCGTGGGCGATTCACTTGGCCACAAGCGGCGAGCGGCACGGTTTCGCTGACGCCCGCGCAGTTGTCGATGTTGCTGGAAGGCATCGACTGGCGGCGGCCGGTGCGCAGTTACGCACCGCAGATGGCAGTGTGAGCAACGCTATTTTCTTCTTGCGCACTTTTCTTCGCTGATTTTGTTTTTTCGTGCGTTTTTTTCTTGCGCGCAAAAAAGTTTCTGGCATACTGCGCGCACGATGACCCTGCGCGCGACGCTTCCGAATCTAGAGACACTGAATCCCGAAGCGTTGAAGGCGCTGATCTTCCTACAGCACGAGCAACTTCTCTCGCAATCCAAAGAACTCCTTTCCAAGAGCGAGCAACTGGCCTCGCGTGACAACGAAATCGAACATTTGAAGCTGCTGATCGCCAAGCTGCGGCGGATACAGTTCGGCCGCAAATCGGAAAAGCTGGACCGCCAGATCGAGCAGTTGGAGCTGCGGCTGGATGAGCTGGAAGCGGTGCGCGCAGAAAATGCGAGCCCTTCGCAAGCGCCTGCGGTCGCCGTGAATACGGCGAAACCCGCACGGCGGCCGCTGCCGGAACATCTGCCGCGCGAAACGCGAAAGTATCCGCCGAAGCAGGAAGCTTGCCCGGACTGCGGCGGAGAGTTGAAGCATCTCGGCGAAGACGTATCGGAAATGCTGGAATACGTGCCGGCGCGATTCAAAGTAATCCGACAGGTTCGACCGAAACTGGCGTGCGCGTGCTGTGAACGGATCGTGCAAGCGGAAGCGCCGAGCCGTCCGATCGAGCGCGGCGTTGCTGGTCCGGGGCTTCTGGCGCATGTGCTGGTCTCGAAATATTGCGACCACTTGCCGCTGTATCGCCAGTCGGAGATTTACGCGCGCGAAGGGGTGGAGCTGGAACGCTCGACGCTGGCGGACTGGGTGGGCGGAACGAGCGCGTTGCTCGCGCCGCTGGTGGAAGCGTTGCGGCGCCACGTGATGAGTGCGACGAAGCTGCACGCGGATGACACGCCGGTTCCCGTGCTGGCGCCGGGCCACGGCAAAACAAAAACCGGGCGGCTGTGGACTTACGTTCGCGACGATCGGCCCGCAGGAGATACAACACCAGCGGCGGTGTGGTTCGCCTACACGCCGGATCGCAAAGGCGAACATCCGCAAGCGCACTTGAGCAAGTTCACTGGCACTCTGCAGGCCGATGGCTACGCGGGCTTCGAGCAAATCTACGAAGCGGGACGCATTCAGGAAGCGGCCTGCTGGGCGCACGTGCGCAGAAAATTTTACGACTTGGTGGCGGCTCACAAATCGCCGGTCGCGACGGAAGCGCTGGAACGCATCGGCGCACTGTATGCCATCGAAAAGGAAATCCGCGGGCGCTCGCCCGAAGAGCGACGTGAGGTCCGCAACGAGCGAGCACGGCCGCTGTTGGAATCGTTGAAACAATGGCTGGAAGCCACGCTAGGTAAACTGTCGAGAAAATCGGACACCGCGCTGGCGGTTCGTTACGCGCTGGGCCGGTGGGAAGCGCTGCTGCGCTACGTGGACGATGGACGGATCGAGATCGACAACAACGCCGCGGAGCGAGCGCTGCGCGTGGTCGCTCTGGGCCGCAAGAACTACTTGTTCGCTGGATCGGACGCTGGCGGCGAACGCGCCGCCGCAATCTACAGCCTGACCGGCACTGCCAAGCTGAACGACATCGATCCCGAAGCCTACCTGCGCGACGTGCTCACTCGCATCGCCGACCACCCCGTCAACCGCATCGACGAACTACTGCCCTGGAACCTAGCCTCAGAATTCACTTCGTTAACGTAATCCCCCGTCAAGACGGCCAGCTTCGGACGCTTACGGCCAAGCAGCTTCGTTTGCGTTACGAAGAGACGAGGCCCATAGAGATGGAACCAGGGGTGAATCTGCGGAACAAATTTGATTTCTTGATGTTTCCAGAAAACAAGAAAGTGGAGCGGGTGAAGGGCACGACTGCCTAATCGCGGAGGAAGGAGACGCCATTCGGGAGAATGGCGATCCCGAGGAGGCGGAAAAGAAACAGGCCCCGAACCTAAGTTCGGGGCCTGTTTGAAATAATCCCGGCGGCGACCTACGTTCCCACACAGTTACCCGTGCAGTATCATCGGCCCAGCGAGGCTTAACTTCCGTGTTCGAGATGGGAACGGGTGTGACCCTCGCGGTATGACCACCGGAAAATCGATGCCAGGATTTAAAACATCTGGCTGGAAATCGGCACCATCGCGAGGAAACAAAATCCGCGATGGCGACAACAGTCTTGGCTGGCGATACAAGTTCGGCCCGCTGCCGAACAATTACTGTGTGCTACAAGACGTTGCAGATTGGTCTAGAAACCAGCCTGCAATGAACTCTTCTCAAGCGGACCGCCGGTGAGGGCGATCCCTACCAGAGCTGTCGAATGAACGACGGCTTGAGTAAGTTTTATGATTAAGCCGAACGGACGATTAGTACTGGTCAGCTGAACGCATTACTGCGCTTACACCTCCAGCCTATCAAAGTCGTAGTCTGCGACTGTCCTTCTTAGGCAATGATTGCCTTGGGAAACCTTATCTTGAGGCGAGCTTCTTGCTTAGATGCATTCAGCAATTATCTCTACCAGACTTCGCTACCGAGCGGTGCCACTGGCGTGACAGCTCGTACACAAGGGGTCTGTTCATCCCGGTCCTCTCGTACTAGGGACAACTCCTCTCAAGTTTCCTGCGCCCACACCAGATAGGGACCGAACTGTCTCGCGACGTTCTGAACCCAGCTCACGTACCGCTTTAATAGGCGAACAGCCTAACCCTTGGGACCTTCTACAGCCCCAGGATGCGATGAGCCGACATCGAGGTGCCAAACCTAAGCGTCGATGTGAACTCTTGGCTTAGATCAGCCTGTTATCCCCGGCGTACCTTTTATCCGTTGAGCGATGGCCCTTCCACGCGGGACCACCGGATCACTAGATCCAACTTTCGTTCCTGCTCGACTTGTAAGTCTCACAGTCAAACCGGCTTATGCTCTTGCACTCCACAGTGGGTTTCCAATCCACCTGAGCCGATCTTTGAGCGCCTCCGTTACAATTTAGGAGGCGACCGCCCCAGTCAAACTACCCGTCTGGCCGTGTCTCCCCACCCGTCACGGGTGGAAGGTTAGAGCGACAGTTCAATCAGGGTAGTATTTCACTGGTGTCTCCCCTCAAGCCGAAACCCGAGGTTCACAGACTCCTACCTATGCTACGCAGATCGGACCGTTACTCATGACCAGAGTGCAGTTAAGGTGCACGGGGTCTTTCCGTCTAGATGCGGGCATCCGGCGTCTTCACCGGAACCACAAATTCGCCGAGCCGCTTGCCAAGACAGTCGCTCTATCATTCCACCATTCGTGCAGGTCGGAACTTACCCGACAAGGAATTTCGCTCGTTTCCTCCTACTCTGTTTCCAGAGAAGACGGACTTTCTCTTTCGCTGCCTGTGTTCATTACCGAAGCTATCTCCCGTATTTCGTGGATGCCTTCCTGTTTCAAGTGTTTTCCCTGTTTGATGAGGTGCAGGATCTTGCGGAACCTCGCGAAGTCGACTCGTTTTTTCGATTTAAGCGGATGCTTTTCGAAGAAAGGAACGATCCTTTCGTTGAGGTGATCCAGCCCCCGGACTCGGTACGCCATGCGGTCTCCGTGATTGGTTCTGACTACTCCGCAGCCGAAGAATTTCTTCAGTGCATGGAGGAGTTGAATGTCACGGCGATGTTGCACGACGGTGAATTCGGGGAGTACTTGGAATTGGCAGGACATCTCTGGGTGCGGGTTGATGCCGACGTAGAAACAACCTTCGCCGTCAACGAATCCGACAACCCATTGGGCTTGTAGCTTCTCAGGCTGCGACTGAACGTTAAGTCTCTGAGGGTTCTCCATGATTTTAACCTCCTGGAGTCTTCCCTGCGGATTGTCCCCGTGTCCGCCGGATTTTGACTGCTCCGATTCACATCGGAACGAGTACCGGACGGCTGTGTGAGGAGTTTCCCGCATATGGTTCAGTTTTACTAAGGCTGCGCGATCGTTAACCTTAGGACCGTTATAGTTACGGCCGCCGTTCACCGGGGCTTCAGTTCGAGCCTTCGCCCTTGCGGGCTGAGCCCTTGCTTTAACCTTCCGGCACCGGGCAGGTGTCACCCCCTATACGTCGTATTCGACTTTGCAGAGAGCTGTGTTTTTGTTAAACAGTTGCAGAGCGCGATTCACTGCGACCGCTTCGGGCTATAAACCCTACAGCGGCGTCCCTTCTCCCGAAGTTACGGGACTAATGTGCCTAGTTCCTGAGCAAGCGTTCTCTCGAGCGCCTGTGGATATTCACCTCGTCTACCTGTGTCGGTTTGTGGTACGGGCACCTGGACGACTCCTTAGAGGTTTTTCCTGACAGCGTGAAATCAGAGACTTTGCGACCTAACGGTCTCGTCCCCAGCCTCACCGTTAATGCCCCCGCGGATTTGCCTGCGGGGACCGGCTTACGCTGAGCAACCACCATCCATCAGGTGGCTCCCTTATCCTTCTGTGTCACCCCATCGTATAACGTCGCCAGGCGGGACAGGAATATTAACCTGTTGTCCATCAGTTACGCCTTTCGGCCTCACCTTAGGACCCGCCTAACCCTGAGCGGATTAACCTTCCTCAGGAAACCTTAGACTTTCGGCGACACGAGTTCTCATCGTGTTTATCGCTACTTATGCCGGCAGGGTCTCTTGTGTGGCATTCAGTAGTCCTCTCGGTCTACCTTTACACCCCACGCAATGCTCCCCTACCAAATGTACAGATGTACAATTTCGCAGCTTCGGTCATGTGCTTGAGCCCCGTTGGATTGTTGGTGCATATCCGCTTGACCAGTGAGCTGTTACGCTTTCTTTAAAGGATGGCTGCTTCTAAGCCAACCTCCTGGCTGTCCGAGCGAATACACTTCCTTTACCACTTAGCACATAGTTAGGGACCTTAGCTGGCGATCTGGGCTGTTTCCCTTTTGACCACGAAGCTTATCCCTCGTAGTCTCACTCCCGCATAGTTGTCCACGGCATTCGAAGTTTGATTGGATTCGGTAACCTGAGTTGGTCCCTAGTCCATTCAGAGCTCTACCACCGTGGCAATTCATGCAAGGCTGTCCCTAAAGACATTTCGGGGAGAACGAGCTATCACGGAATTTGATTAGCCTTTCACCCCTACCCTCAGCTCATCCGAGCGATTTTCAACTCACACCGGTTCGGTCCTCCAGTCGCGGTTAAGCGACCTTCAACCTGGCCAAGGGTAGATCATCCCGCTTCGCGTCTAATACCACGTACTTGTCGCCCTATTCGGACTCGGTTTCCCTACGGCTCGCTTGCGCTTAACCTTGCACGTGACATTAACTAGCCGGCTCATTAAGCAAGAGGCACGCCGTCAGGCTTTCACGGACCGAAGTCCATGCATGGCCCTCCGACTGCTTGTAAGCATACGGTTTCAGGTTCTATTTCACTCCCCTCGCAGGGGTGCTTTTCGCCTTTCCCTCACGGTACTGGTTCACTATCGGTCGCTAGAGAGTATTTAGCCTTGGAGAGTGGTCTCCCCAGTTTCCCACGAGATTACACGTGTCTCGTGGTACTCAGGATGCCGCTTCGAGTCCGGTCCACTTTCCGTTACGTGACTGTCACACTCTATGGTCCCGCTTTCCAGCAGGTTCACGTAGTGTCCGGATTGGTAACTCTACTTACGCGGTCCTACAACCCCGACGTGTAAACACGTCGGTTTGGGCTTTTCCGATTTCGCTCGCCGCTACTTTCGGAATCTCTGTGATTTATTTTCCTGCAGGTACTGAGATGGTTCACTTCCCTGCGTTAGCTCATACCGGCCTATGTATTCAGCCGGCTGTAACGGGAGTTCATCCCGCCGGGTTTCCCCATTCGGACATCCCCGGATCAAAGCCTGCTTGCGGCTCCCCGAGGCTTTTCGCAGCTTGCCACGTCCTTCATCGCCTTCTAGCGCCAAGGCATCCACCGTACGCCCTTAGTAGCTTAATCATAAAACTCACTCAATACGTCGTCTTCTGGGGTGCGATGAATCGTTTGCACGATTCATCGCTCACCGGAGTGGCTAAACTCCGGCTTTCCACAGCTCGTTCGCCCTGTTTCTTGCAGCTCCATTTTTCCGTGGTCCGATTGCTCGGCTCCGGGCTGTCGACTCCGCAAATCCGCAGGTGCTTGACTGAGCTCGCCTTGTAATCCACAGCACTGCTCAACATACTCGAGCAGAACTTGTATGTAATCCACACCATCAATCCCCAGGGCGACCGTAATCGCGTCCGGGTTATCGGCGTGAATTTGCCAGCCTTACTGTTGTCAAAGAGCGTTGGCCCTGATCCCATCAGGGGCCTCGATTTGCATCGAGGCGCCCTCCTTGCGGAGGACCTGAACCGTTTTCAGCATCTGTTGCCGCCAAAAACTGTCCGTAAAATACAAAACCCGGCGTCGAGCGCCGGGCACAGCCGCCTGTTGGTAGCGGCTCCACGCGAAGCTCGACAAAATTTCACCCAGTGCTCGTAAGGCGCCTCACTATAGGATCTGTTCTAGGAGAACTTGAGACCCGACTGTGAATCCCCTGCACGGCCCGTCACTTTTGAGGAAGTGCCGAACCATCTGTAATCTTACCGCAAGACAGAAATATGTCAAGGGTTTCACAAAACTTTTTTCCCGTCCTTTCCACACCCCTGTGGAAGCTGTGGGAAATCGCCGCAAGCCTTTCAAATGCCCTTCATCGCGCTCACGTTGCCGCGAAAGGCCGCCTCACGCGGTGAAAAGGGCGGGCCACGAGGGATGCCAGCGAAGCCAGAGAAGCACTAGTTCTTCATGGGAGCAGCGCCGTCTTTGGCGTCTTTTGCCGCCTTGGTCTTCCTTTGGGCTTCCTCGGTCCAGGGCGGGGTGACGCCGTTGAGCCGGGCGTAGGCGATGGCTTGGCCGAGGTGCTCGTGGTTGTGGACGACAAGAAGATAGATCACATCACCGTCGTTGGCCTCCGGACCTAGCTTTTTTTCGGGCTTGGCAAAATCCGCATTGGTCATGCTCTGGATCACCGCTTCGGCATGAACGAAGGACTGGTTCAATTGCTCGATGATTTTTGCTTTGTCCGTCGTGGACGTTTCAAAACCCTCGACCTTGAAAGCGGGCGTGGGAGTGGTTCCCGAAATCATCCCGGGAATGTTGTAGTTCGCCGCTGTGACGTGCAAGAACAACTCACTTACAGAGCGGACTCCCGCCTCCGGGCGCCAAGTATATTTTTCGGCCGGAATTGCGGTGGCCAGGCCCACCATCTTCTTATGAACATCCTGCAGGTCCAGGAGCGCCTGGGGTTTCATGTCATAACTGGGCGGAGTTTTGTCTTCACTGGAGGGGTTGGCGCTGGATTGCGAGGTCTGCTTCCGAGAGTTTGCATTTCCTTGCGAAGCAAAAAGCAGCGCAAGCGCCGACAACAACAAGAGTGATTTTTTCATCGCGGGTCTCCTCTACGCCTTATGCAGGCAAATTGCCGGGCGGAGTTGGCCAGCACATTTCGCGAGGTCCTGAAAGATTTCGTGTAGGGGCCACACCCGGACGGGACGCCTAGTTAGACGGTGCTGCTGCGAAAAGGCTTCATCGCACGGAGAAAATATTCGGATTATCCAGCTGGGAGGGGCGCCGGCCGGCCAGATCGCCGGCGTCCCCACCGCGGTGTGTTGCTGAAGTTAGGACGCGGGCAAAATTGCAAAATGTGACGGATGAACATTCCGTAAGTGTCCGCGCCCATCCAAAACGCCTGCGCGCGAGAAAAAATTCCGCGAAAGCCGCTGGCAAGATGCAACCTAATCATTTATTTTGCCATCCAGATTATCTCGTCCGGACACGTTTTCTTGACACTAACGGCAAGGCAGTCTACACTACGGAGTTTTTAGGTGGCCCCCGGGAGCCATCTGGGGGAGGGTTGAAGGAATCATGGATAAAAAACGCCTGGAGTATTACAAGAAGAAATTGCTGAACCGCCGCGATGAGCTGGTGAAGACCATCACGCGCACCGAAGAGGAGGGGCGGCAGGCGGACGACGATCCGACGGTGGACCTGGCGGACAAGGCAGCCAACTCCTATACCAAGGAATTCCTGTTCGGCCAGACCAACACGGACCGCGCGATTCTGAACATGATTGATGAAGCGTTGAAGCGGATTCGCAGTGAAGAGTACGGCACCTGCGCCAACTGCCAGGAAGAGATGCAACAGAAGCGCCTGGAAGCCGTGCCGTGGGCCAAGCATTGCATCAGCTGCCAGGAAAAGAAAGAACAGGGCCTGCTGTAGGGACCGCCTTTCATTACCCATTCATTAGATAACTAAACTATAATGGCCGCGAACACCGTTCGAGCGGTGATGCCATGGCCATTGGAAACACCCGCGGCTGTGCCGCGCGCTGGCTGGAGACCCTGGCCGGCGCGCTTACATCGGTGCTGTTTCCGTCCGGGTGCCGTCTCTGCGAGGCGCTGCTGACACGGGCGGATCGCCTGCCGATCTGCGACGCGTGCCTCGCGTCCTTCCAGAAGCTTGCGCCGGGGGGAATTTGCGAACGCTGCGGGCAACCGTGGACCAACATCCATGCCAATGCCGAGTCTGGCGCGCTCTGCGGAGAATGCCGGGAGCGAGGCTTTGCCTTCGATGCGGCGCGGAGTTATGGAATTTATGGCGGTGCCTTGGCGCGGGCGATTGTGCTGCAGAAATTCGAGCGCATCGAGCCACTGGGAGTGTGGTTCGCGAAGCGGCTGGTGGAAGTGACCCGCGAACAGCCGGAAAAGTTTGCCGCCGACGTGGTTGTTCCGGTTCCCCTGCACCGCACCCGGCAAAAGGAGCGCGGGTTCAACCAGGTGGACCTCTTTGGCCGCCCGCTGGCGCGGTGGCTGGGGCTGGCGTACCGGCCGGTGTTACTGAAGCGCGAGCGGCCTCGGCCGGAGAAGCAACTGCTTCATTTTGAGGAACGTTGGGAGGCCGTACGTGGCGCTTTTGTCATTCGTGAGGGCGGCCGGGTTGACAATTTCCGAATCTTGCTGCTAGATGATGTTATGACGTCAGGAGCGACGCTGGACGCATGTTCACGTGCGTTACGCGAAGCAGGCGCCAAATCGGTCGTCGGGCTGACCATCGCCAGGGCCGTCCGATTGGCGATTCCGGTCAGAGAAGGCAGCAAGCCTGAAGGGGCGCGATGAGCGCTAGACGACCAGAGGCGGTCGATCCCCGGGGGCGATACGTCCCCGAAGTGGGCAGCGTGTTTGTGCCCGGCGCTTCGGGGAATACTGGCGGGCGACACGTCCATAGCCTCACTCCCCGGCGTGCTTCCCTGATGCAGGAACCCGTCCTGGTCCTGAACGCGACTTACGAACCGATCAATGTGACAGCGGTGCGCCGCGCAATGGTTTTGCTGCTGAAGGGCGTTGCCCAGGCAGAGGAAGTCCACGCCGCGGAAGTGCATTCCTCCGCGCACTCCCACAAGGTTCCCTCGGTGATTCGCCTGCTGGCCTACCGGCATATCCCGCAGCAGAGCCGGGCGCTGTCGCGGAAGAATATACTGCTGCGCGACCGGAATACCTGCCAGTTCTGCGGGAAAGTGTTTCCTAGTTCGGAGTTGACGCTGGACCACGTGATGCCGCGATCGCGCGGCGGGCGGTCCAGCTGGGAGAATCTGGTGGCGTGCTGCTACCGGTGCAACAACGACAAGGGCGATCGCACGCCGGAGGAAGCCGGGCTGAAGCTGGCGCGGAAGCCGCGGCCATTCACGCTGCATACCTCGCGGCAATTGATGCGGTTGATCGGGCATCGCGACGAACGCTGGCGTAAGTATTTGTTTTATTAAAACTTAGCGGGTATTTCAGGAAAATTCAGCCGGAGCAACTTTCGGGAAACCTTTCTGCCCGCGATGCATCTAACTTTATAACAACCACTTCGAGGACACACCCCGGGGAGCTTGAGCCACTCACGTGGAGCAGGCTCCTCTCCTATTTTCAGGCGATTTTTTTCGAGATACGGAATGCCGCGCCTTATGCCGACGCGTTGCGGTTGGGTTTTGGGAAACTTTCCAGCGCAGATTCTTCATCCGGGAATTCCGGGAAGACCTGGTAGAGTTGCGTCACCTTCAGAATTTCGTCCACCTTGGGTGCGAGTCCCACCACTTTCATGGCGCCGCCCTTTTTGACGACGGCCAGGTAGTTGCGCACCAGTTCGCCGATTCCAGAGCTGTCCAGATATTCCAGCGCGGTCAAATTTAAAACGATGTCGGTATTTCCCTGACGCAGGAGCCGTTGGATGGCCTCGCGAAAGGCCTGGGCTTCGAAGGAAGTAAGCCTTCCGCTTACGTCCACGAGAGAAACTTTATCTGCTTGCCGAATCTGAACGGAAAATGTCACGGTCTGGGCCCTCGCACGAAGAGGAACTGATTCTACACAGTGGGACGGTGAAGGCAAGCGCAAACACAGCTTGTCCGCCCCGGAAATTATTGGCGGAACATTACGCGCAATCCGCGCCGCCAGCTTTCGGCCAGGCCCACCCGGATGATCTCCATCTCCGTCGAGAGATACCGCTGCAGAATGTCTGTGGTGGGATGAAAATGCAGCGCCGGGGCAATCAGATAAACCAGCGGCGGGGCGGGTTGCAGTTCCAGGCCCGGGAAATAGCCGTAACGCGCGAAGTCTCCCTGGGTCTGGTGCCAGCGGATGCGCGACCAGTAGTCCGCTGCTTGCAACGGCAGATCCAGGTTCTCGGTGGCCTTGAGTTCCAGAATCGCCAGGCGCCCAGATCGTGTGACGCACAACAGGTCCAGGATGCCGTGTTGCCCGGCTACCTGCGCGAACACTTGCTCGTAAACATGCTCGGGATGGAGCGCGATATCAATGCGGCTGACGTCCCGGCTGATGACGGTCTGCATCCAGCGCTCCGGTTGTGCGCGGTAAAGAGCGTGGCGCACGTTGCCGGCCAGCGGGTTCCGGAAATTCTGCAGGTTCACAATCAACTGCTTGAGCGCGGTTTCATTGGCGGCCCGCAATTCTTCCCAGGTGGAATCGCCGCCAAAATAGATTTTGTTCTCGTGCCAGCGGGCGAAAATCAGGCCGCGAAAGCGCAAGGCGACTTCCTGGGTGTGCGGCAACGGGTGGGCGCGGATGGACTCGGGACTTAGAGCGACGATGGGCGCGAGCGCGGCGCGGGCCCGGTCCAGCAGAAGTTGCGTTTCGCGGCGGGGCACCAAGCAGGAGGCGACATTCCCGCTGGCGCAGGGCTCGACGTGCTCGAGCGATTCGCGCAAAGGGTCAAGTTCGTAAACTTGAATTTCGACGCTTTTCGCCAGCGCGCGCAGCCGGTTGGCGAGCATTGCGGCTTTGCCCTTGGGAAGAATCAGCCGCAAGGCCGCCAGGCTGCCGCGCTTGGCGCTTTGTCGCGACCTTTCGAGCCAGAGCAAGCCATAGGTGAGACTGCTTTCCAGCGCGTCGGTTGATTCCCCTTCAGGAACCGCGAGAAACGCGATATGCGCGGAGCCGTGGCGCAGAATTCCCCGGGTGTAGATGCGGGAGAGCGAGTGTTCGAGATCGGGCGCGACGCTGATTTTTTCCAGGGTTTCGTCGGGAAACTGTTCCGCGAGGATGCGCCGCAACTGTTCGCAGTAACCCTCGCGGGAAACTTCGCGTGGGCTCCGGGCCATTTCCAGGCGCACGATTTCCATACGCTCGGGCTTGATGCGGCCGAAGCGCTCGACGGCCAGGGCCAGGCGGTCGCCGGCATTGCTGGTGATGGCCAAAACGCGCCGGGTGACGTTGCAGTTTTCCGACCACAGATGCAGCAGGGGCTTTTCGGAGCTGCCACGCACTTCCCAGGACAACGGCGAGGAGGAAGTAAGCCGGCTGCCATTTTCGCGAATTTCGATGGCGGTGTGAACCAGGATTTCCCGCAGGCTGGCGCGCAGATCCTCGGCGAGATTCATTGCGACAGTCTAATATAACGAACTCGTTACGTAATATTTATTTTAGAGGCGATAGTCGTAAATAAGTGACCTGAACGGAAGGTTGCCGCATGTTCCAACTGGGAGGCACGCGGTCGAAGGAGATTGCAAAGTGGCGGCTCTGCCCCGGAGCCAACGGGGCCGGAGGAGTCCCCGGCAGGGCGCGATTTTCGCGCAGCACCACCTGCTGCAAGTCGTCCAGGAATTCCACGGTCACGCCCATGCTGGCGATGCTCTGCGGTCCGGCATTGACGGCGTCGGCATTCAAGATGGTCACTTCCTGGTGAATAAAATTCTCGGCACGGCTGAGCGCGATATTTTCAATGCGGATGTTTTGGACATAGGCAGCTTCCGTGGAGCTCATTTGTGCCGGAAGATTGGCTTGCGGGGCGCGCGACGCCGGGCCTTCCGATATCTTCAGGAGATGCCAGAGGCTGAAAGCGGCGGCGGCCAGAACCAGGAGGCCGAGGAGAATCGCCGTTGGCGAGAGCTTCTCTTTCTCGGGGGGCTTCTGATTTTGGAGTATTTCCTGCATGAAGTTTCCTTAGCGGCGGCCGGCGCATGCCCAAATTCTATTCAGCGGCCAACTTGCAGACGGAGAATCAACTGCTCGGGCAACCGAGCGGCACGCATGCGTTGTTGCACGCTGCCGATGTCGTAGGGAACGCGCCAGAACTCGACGGTTTGGTTTTCGAGGTCGGCGATGGCAAAGCCCGCGCGGGGATCCATATCGCGGGGTTGCCCGATCGAACCGGGATTCAACAAGTAGCGTTTGGGCTCCTCGAGGCGCAGGGCGCAATGGGACTCGGTGTTGCGGGGATGCAAGGAGAGCACTTCCAACTCCGAATCATAGTAAGAAAATCCACCCTGATGGTGGGTGTGCCCGAAGAAGGTCACTTGCATGGTGGAATCGAGCAGGCCTTCCAATGCCTGAGAAGGTGTGAACACGTATTCATCTTCGTCCTGAAACGCGCCGTGAACCAGCACCACACCTTCGGCTTCCCGCGGGCCCTGGGGCAAGGCTGCCAGCCAGTCCAAATTGTCATTGGATAGTTGCGAACGGGTCCACTGCACCGCGGCTTTGGCCACCGGATTGAAGTCGTCGGTGGGCATCAACTCGGCAACGGCTTTATCGTGATTGCCCCGAATTGTTACAGCTCCGAGTTCCCGGATGCGCGAGGTGACCTCATTGGGATCAGGTCCATACCCAACAATATCGCCGAGGCAGACGAGACGCTGCCACTGCCCCTCAGCGGCACTCAGAGAGGCATCCAGAGCTGTCATATTTGCATGGATATCCGTAAGGACTAGGAGTCGCATCCAGGGTTCCGGACCTTTCCCGAGTATAAATGAAGCAAAGGGAGGCTGCACGCCGCAAAGTGAACATTTCCAAGTCTCCCCAGTGGAACGAGCTGAAGTATGTAAAAAAGTCCCTAAAAAATCTGGCGTCGCCCACGAAACATTCGCGTAGTGCTTTTCGTCTATACGAGTGCAGCCGAGTTTATGGCTGTTCGGGATGGATAGAGATTACGAAAGAAACCCCGCGGTGGCAGCCGCGGGGCCAGTGACACGCAGTCTTTCCGGCTCTTGGACCAGGAAGAAGAGGTGCCTTCATCGAGAGGCTACTCTTCACCTGCTTGTGTGTCAACACTCTCTCCCCGTTGCGGACAGTTCCAGGCTGAATCGCTCCGTTGAAAGGAATGACACACATGAAAAGCAATTCATTGGTTCGTAATTTGGCAATGGCCGCCGCGCTGGCAATCACAGTTCCGGTATTCGCCAAGCCGCTCTCGAAGGATCTCCCCATTCTGCACACCGTGAAGGTTGGGAAGATGGATGTGAAGGCCGGCGATTATCGGGCGATGATCGACGACAACCACCTGACGCTGCTTAACGGCAAGAAAGTCGTCGCCGAGTCCGCGGGACGCTGGGAAGCGCGCGACGCAAAGTCTCCCTACACGGAAATCGTATCCAACAGCGAAGGCCGGGTGCTGGAGCTGCGGTTTGAAGGAAAAGCACAAGTATTTGTTCTCTCTGAGTAACGGGAGCGCTTGTGAACTTTTCTGACCCGACGCGAGGGAAGCTGTTTTCCAAGACGGCTTCCCTTTTTTTTCTCGTTTGAAAGAAGTTTTGATGTGAGCATTCGGGCCTTGGCTGCCGGGGAGAAAGTGGTTTGGCTGGCAGCCGTCCTGCGCTTGACGCCCTCGCATTCGACTGTTCCGTTGCTCCACCGCTAGCGAATTAACATGCAATCGCCATAACTGTAAAACCGGTAACGCTCTTTCACCGCGTGGCGGTAAGCTTCGAGAATATTTTCACGCCCTGCAAACGCCGAAACCAGCGCCAACAGAGTTGATTTCGGAAGATGAAAATTGGTCAGCAGCCGGTCGACGATGCGGAAGTGATGGCCGGGCAGCAGGAAGATTTCCGCCTGCGCCCTACCTGCCGCGAACGATTCCCCGCCGCCGGCGGCAATCCCGCGGGCCGCGGCATCTTCCAGGGCGCGCACCACCGTGGTGCCGACAGCGAACACGGGGCGGGCCTCGCGCTTCGCACGGCGGATTTTTTCCGCTACTTCTTCGTTGATTTCGTAAGCTTCGGTGTGAATCTTGTGGTCTTCCAGAGTCTCGGTGTGGATGGGCTGAAAGGTTCCCAGGCCCACGTCCAGCGTTATCTCGCAAAGCTCGCAGCCGCGTTCTTTTAGTTTTTCGAGAATCTCCGGAGTGAAATGGAGTCCCGCCGTTGGAGCCGCCACCGCGCCGGGTCGCCGCGCAAATACCGTCTGGTATCGTTGCCGGTCGGCCGCTTCGTCCGGGCGATCGATGTATGGGGGCAGCGGCACATGGCCGAGCTGCTCCAAGTTCTGCTCGATCGATAAGCTGTTGTGTGCCAGGAAACGAAGGGAGCGAATTCCCAATTCCCCGCGGGCCACGATCTCGGCTTGGAGTTCTCCGGTTCCGAATATCACCTTCTCGCCGACTTGCATTTTCCTGCCTGGCCGCACCAGCGCTTCCCAAAGGTCACCATCGAGTTTTCGGGTGAGAAACACTTCCACGCTTCCGGTGAGATGTTGGCGAACGGTTTTGCGGGAGGGATGCTGCGAATGGACGCCGGCGCGCTTGCCAAATAAGCGGGCGGGGATTACTCGAGTGTTGTTGAAGACCACCAGTTCGTCGCCGCGAAGAAGCTCCGGAAGGCGCGAGAATCGGAAGTCTTCGATTCGCCCCGTGAGGCGGTCGAGAACCAAAAGACGTGATGCATCGCGGAGGTCCAGGGGGCGCTGGGCGATCAGCTCGGGCGGAAGTTGATAGTCGAAAGCATCGACGCGCATGGAGGGGACTATAGCAAGAATTGAAGAAAACGGGATATTGCCGGGCAGGAGAAGAGCCGTAGGGAAGGATGAAGCCATGCCGTTTTTCCCATAACATTAACAAAATAAAAGCGATGATTAACAAATCGAAGTGCAGGAATTGTACTTGACAGCAACACACTAAGATTATATGCTTGTGCTACATTCTTTGCATGGAGGACATTTACTATGAGAACTTCAATTAGCCGTTTTGAACCCTATCGCTCCCATCCCCTTCAGGAACAGCTCAACCGCCTCTTCAACGAAGCGTTCGAGCGTTCCCCCGAGGATTCCAATCTGACGACTTGGGCGCCTGCGGTCGACATTTACGAGACCGAGCAGGAGTTGGTGGTGAAGGCTGATCTTCCGGACATCAAACCGGAGGATTTGGACATTCGCGTGGAGAACAACAACCTCACCATTCGCGGTGAGCGCAAATTCGAGAAGAAAGTGAAAGAAGACAACTATCTGCGGGTGGAGCGTTCCTATGGTTCGTTCAGCCGCAGTTTCTCCCTGGCTAACACGGTGAACACCGAGGCGATCAAGGCGGAGTACAAGAACGGGGTCTTGACGCTGACGATTCCCAAGCGGGAAGAAGCCAAGCCGAAGCAGATTAAGGTGAATGTGGAAGCCCCGGCGATGGCGGCAGCGGCAGGCAGGTAGTTTGCAGAAGTCACCTCACGGTGCAGTTCGCCGTGGGTTAGCATACGGGGGCTGGCAACGATGCCAGCCCCTTCTTCGTAAGGACGCAGGTAAGCGAGGAATTTATGTTGCGATTTGACAAGATGACCGTGAAGGCCCAGGAAGCGGTGCAAGAGTCGCAAGAAGTCGCGGCGCGCCGCGAAAATCAATCGATAGAACCGTTGCATTTGCTGGTGGCGCTGGTGGAGCAGAAGGACGGGGTGGTGCCGCCATTGCTAGCGCGGCTGGGCATCCGCAGTGAGCTGCTGATGCCGGATGTGGAGCGGGAGATCAACCGACTGCCCAAGGTGCAGGGGTTTGGGCAGCACCATATGAGCCGGGCCATGAACGATGTGCTGGAGCGCTCTTTCGACGAGGCCACGAAATTCAAGGACGAGTACGTCTCGACCGAGCATCTTTTTTTGGCGATCGCCGCGGCGGACAGCGATCCCGCGGGAAAATTGTTGAAAAAGCATGGCGCTTCGCACGAAGCCATTCTGCAGGCGTTGACCGGAGTACGCGGCAGCCAGCGAGTGACTTCGCAGAATCCGGAAACCACGTACGCGTCCCTTGAGAAATACGCGCGGGACCTAACCGACCTGGCGCGGCGGTCGAAACTGGATCCGGTGATTGGCCGCGACGAAGAGATTCGCCGCGTGATGCAGATCCTGGCGCGGCGCACCAAGAACAATCCGGTGCTGATCGGCGAGCCCGGCGTGGGGAAAACGGCCATTGTCGAAGGACTGGCGCAGCGCATCGTTTCCGGCGACGTGCCGGATGTATTGAAGACCAAGAAGCTGGTGGCGCTGGATCTAGCGGCACTGGTGGCCGGGGCGAAATTTCGCGGTGAATTCGAAGACCGCTTGAAGGCGTTGCTGAAAGAAGTATCCGAAGCCGAGGGGCAGATCATTCTGTTCATCGACGAATTGCACACCCTGGTGGGCGCGGGGGCCGCGGAAGGCGCGATGGATGCCTCCAACATGCTGAAGCCGGCGCTGGCGCGTGGGGAGTTGCGGGCCATCGGCGCGACCACGCTGAATGAGTACAAGAAATATATCGAGAAGGATCCCGCGCTGGAGCGGCGCTTCCAGCCGGTACTGGTGTCCGAGCCGACGGTGGAAGACACCATTGCGATTCTTGCGGGGTCTGAAAGAACGTTATGAAGTGCACCACGGCGTGCGCATCAAGGACGCCGCGATTCTGGCGGCGGCCACGTTGTCTCATCGCTATATTTCCGACCGTTTCCTGCCCGACAAGGCCATTGACCTGATCGACGAGGCGGCGGCGAGCCTGCGCATGCAGATCGATTCCCTGCCCACGGAGATCGACGAAATCGAGCGGCGCATCATGCAGCTGGAAATCGAGCGCCAGGCGCTGTTGAAGGAAACCGATGCACACTCCGTAGGGCGGCGCACACAGATTGAAAAGGAGCTCGCCAAACTTCGCGAGGACTCCAGCGGCCGCAAAGCTCGCTGGCAGGCGGAGAAGGAAGCTATCTCGAAAATCCGCAAACTGAAGGAGCAGATCGAACAGTTGAAGGCCGAGGCGGAACGCCACGAACGCGCGGGAGAACTCGCGAAGGTGGCGGAAATCCGCTATGGAAAAATCACCGTGGCGGAGCGCGAGCTGCCAGGCGGCGCAGGAACGTTTCACCGCGGTGCAAAAAGATTCTCGCCATGCTGAAGGAAGAGGTCGACGAGGAAGACATCGCGAAACTGGTGAGCAAGTGGACCGGGATTCCTGTTGGCCGCCTGCTGGAAGGCGAAGCGCAAAAGCTGGTGCACATGGAGGAGCGCCTGCGCCAGCGCGTGGTCGGTCAGGACGACGCTCTGGGCCGGGTGGCTAATGCGGTGCGCCGCAGCCGCGCCGGACTTTCCGACGCCAAGCGGCCCATCGGTTCGTTTATTTTTCTGGGACCCACGGGAGTCGGGAAAACCGAACTTGCGCGAGCCCTGGCCGAATTTTTATTCGACGACGAAAAACTGATGATTCGCATCGACATGTCTGAATACATGGAGAAACACACGGTTTCGCGGCTGATCGGCGCGCCTCCGGGGTATGTCGGCTACGAGGAGGGTGGGCAACTGACCGAACAGGTGCGGCGGCATCCTTATTCCGTGATTCTGTTCGACGAGATCGAAAAAGCGCATCCCGACGTGTTCAACGTGCTGCTGCAAATCCTGGAGGACGGCCGCTTGACGGATGGGAAGGGCCGCACCGTGGATTTCCGCAACACGGTGCTGGTGATGACCAGCAACGTCGGCTCGACGGCAATCTTTGAGCTGTCGGAAAAAGATCCCGAGCAGGCGCGAAAGGAAGCGATGGATGCATTGCGCGCAGCGTTCCGGCCGGAGTTCATCAACCGGATTGACGAAATTGTGATCTTCAATCCGCTGGGCAAACAGCAGTTGGCGCGGATTGTGGGACTGCTGCTCAAGAATGTCGAAAAGCTGCTGGCGGAACGCCAGATTACGCTGGAGATTACTCCGGCGGCCACCGAAGTGCTGTTGCGCGAGGGTTACGATCCGGCGTACGGCGCGCGGCCGTTGCGGCGCACGATTCAGCGGCTGATTCAGGATCCGCTGGCGATGCAGATCCTGGAAGGCGGAGTCTTGCCGGGAGATCACGTTCGCGTGGACCGCGACGGCCAGAAAGACGCGATGCGTTTCGAGCGCGTTCCAGCAAAGCAACCGGCCGCGGCCGCGAAGAAATAAGGACGTTTGGAATGCGAGCGTCTCGGAGCGCGCCTTGACGCTCATGGCGCCCGCTTCTAGACTGAAATTTTCCGCTGAATGATGCGTATTTAGGGAGGAAGGCCAATTCGATGAAAGTCTTGCGTACCGGTGCAATTCTGATCCTGCTGAGCGTGGTGCTGGTGGTTGCCGGCGGCGCCATCGGCGGCCGCGGCGGCATGCAAATCGCCCTGGTGATTGCGGTGGTGATGAATTTGCTTCCTACTTTTTCTCGGACAAGATCGCTTTGGCATCCAGCGGCGCGCAGCCGGTTTCGCGGGAACAGTTGCCACGACTCTATGCGGTGATGGAGCGCCTGGCCGCCAAAGCGAGTATTGCCGGTTCCGAAGCTTTACGTGGTTCCCGACGCGGCGCCGAACGCCTTTGCCACCGGCCGGAATCCCAGCCACGCTTCCGTGGCGGTCACCCAGGGCCTGTTGCAACTGATGAACGACGATGAATTGGAAGGAGTGATTGCGCACGAGTTGTCGCACGTCCGCAACTACGACATCCTGACCAGTTCGATTGCCGCGACCATCGCGGGCGCGGTCACCTATATGGCACAGATGGGCCAATGGGCCATGCTGTTTGGAGGCTATGGCAGAGATCGCGATGATGATCGCGGCGGCGGCGGACTTTCCGCCCTGCTTATGATTTTTCTGGCGCCCTTTGCGGCCCTGCTTTTGCAGCTTTTTCTATCGCGCACTCGCGAATATGCCGCTGACGAAACCGGCGCGCGCATGGTGGGAGAACCTTACGGGTTGATCAGCGCCCTGGAAAAGCTGGGCAGTTACAACCGGCGGATCCCGACTACGGCGATTTCGCAAACCACCGCGTCGCTGTGCATCGTGCAGCCGCTGTTCGGCAGTGGCACGTTTTCGTCGCTGTTCAGTACCCACCCTCCCCTGGAAGAGCGGATCGCGGCGTTGAAGCAGATGGTGAGCACACCGCTGCGCTGATCAGTAATGTCGTGTGCAGTAAACGTTCATGACGCGGTAAAGATTTCCCGAGTGGGTCACCATAAACCAGCAGGCAAAACCCGGTATCCATATTAAATAATTGAAAATACAACATTTGCGCCAATTTAGGAGGCCCGAAGGATTTGGCGCGACAGGTGCACTATGTCTGGCGACGGGTCCGGGGGGATTCGGCCAAGTACTGGGGGAGCTTTTTATGAGCTGTCGAGACACTATTCATTTGATTTGCATGTATTTAGAGGGGAAGCTCTCTCCTAGCGTTCAGGGGGAAATCGAGCGGCATTTGCACGACTGCGCCGATTGCCGCTTGGTTCTGGACGCCGCTACCACCACCTTGGATCGTTATTTTGGCTTGCCGAAAGTGGTTTCTGATTCGCAAGCCGCTTGATTTTTGTCCCTAAAGTATTTGAATTGAAATATTTCCGGGTATGGAGTGTAGTTCACCTCCGGCCCGATTTTTTTTCCAGGATAGGTTCAATCTCCCGGCCTGTGGAGTGATTTTCCTGTAAAAATTGCTCGCGTAGCACGTAACCTGTAATCTTTACTAGTACTAGAACTATTAAACCAACATCGCCTGACTGCCTGGAACACTCTTAACTCACTCTATTTAAATACATTAAGACAACCATCCGGCAATTCCGCACTTTGGTTCTGGGAGTGCCCACTTCCAGAGCATACGGCGTGAGCGCCGAAAAAGGAGACGATGTCCATGAGCGAGTTTCAGGATTCCAATACCCAGGCCGGCGCACCCCGGTGGGTTGCCCTGGCGGTTGCGGTTCTGGGAGTGGCTTCATTGGTGGGGATCGGGTTCGGCTGGAGTGCGATGAACCAGAGCAAGGCTACCGAGCAGAATCTGCAGACTTCCTTGAAGCAGCAGAACGATGCTCTGCTGCAGCGCCTGGGCAGAACGGATGACCAGAATCAGCAATTGCAAAGCGATATTAAAGTCGTTACGGATAAGCTGAACGTGACGCAAGAAGAGCTCGATCGAGCGCGCAAGCAGTCCAAGGCCGCGGTGGCGTCGTACGACAAGAAGCTTTCCAGTGTGAACAGCCAGCTGGCGACGAAAGCCAATACCGAAGACGTGAATAAGTTGAACGGCGACGTTTCCGGCGTGAAGAATGACCTCGACGAGACCAAGAACAAGCTGGATCGCGCCACCGGCGACATGGGCGTGATGAGCGGATTGATCGCGCGCAACCACGACGATGTGGAAGAACTCAAGCGCCGCGGCGACCGCAACTATTACGAATTCACCATCCAGAAGGCCAAGACGCCGCAGCATGTCGGCCCGGTAGCCATTTCGTTGAACAAGACCGATCAGAAGAAGTCCAAGTACACGATTACGGTTCTTGCCGATGACAAGTCTATTGAAAAGAAAGACAAGACCGCGGGCGAGCCGGTGCAGTTTTACGTGAAGGGCGCCGCGCACACTTCTCCCTACGAATTGGTGGTGTTTGATGTGAACAAGAACCAGATCACCGGGTACTTGTCCACGCCGAAGTCCGCAGCAGCGGCAAGCGCCGCCAGCAACACCTCGGGACAATAAGTCCGGGCCCGAGCACAGTTTGTGTTCCTTGAGAGCATGACCGGAAAGGGAGGATCCCAGAGAATCCTCCCTTTTTTCGTGCCCTGGCGAGATTCTGGCACATCCAATTCCAGCTCTGGACACGTACTTATTAGTTGTGACACCCTATTGGACGCGTCCTGACGGGGACTTTTACTGAAGCAATACTTCGGGAGGAGAGCAGACATGAAAGTTAAATTCGCAGCAGGTTTGGCACTCACTCTTTGCACGGCGTTCCTCACATTGGGAGCCGACGGGAGTTGGACGGGTTACATTTCCGACAGCATTTGCGGCGCCAAAGGGGCAAACGAAAAGCACGCCGCTTGCGCGGCCAAGTGCGTGAACGAAAAGAACGCGAAGTATGTGTTCGTTAACGACGCCGACCAGAAGGTCTACGCCATTGACGCGCAGGACAAAGTCGCGGCCCATGCAGGACACCATGTGGTGGTGAAGGGCACGATTACCGGCGATAACCTCAAACTCACCGGCCTGGAAATGGCCAAGTAAGGCGCGTCCACAATTTAATTGCGATCAGGGGCAGGGCTTCGGCTCTGCCCTTATTTTTTGGACCGGCAAATGCGTTTTCGCAAATGGCTTTCAGCCGATGGACGCGGAACTCGCCGATGGCACTTCTTTCGGCTGAGAGCCTTTCAGTCCGTAAAACGCGATGTAGAGATAGCAAAGCACCGGCAGGATGAAGGCGTGGTGCAATCCGATGGCTGGCATGTCAGCAAGGGTCCCGAACAAATACGGGATGATGGCTCCTCCGACGATGGCCATGATCAGCAAACCCGATGCATCCCCGGTAAGCGGGCCGAGATTCGCGATTCCCAGGGTGAAAATACTTGGAAACATGATGGAGTTGAAGAAACCTACCAGGAGGATGGCGGCCATGGCGAGGTGCCCGGTGGTCAAGATGGAAGTTAGAGCCAGAGTTGCGGCACAAAAGGCGGCGATGCCCAGCACGGTCCCTGTTTTCACTTTTTGGAGCACCGCGGAGCCGATGAAACGCCCGGTCATTGCGCCTCCCCAGTAATAGGCGACAAGTTTTGCACCTTGCATCTCGGGAAGGTTTCCAATCTCTTGCAAATGGAAATATTTGATCAAGAAAGTTCCGATGGAAACTTCCGCCCCGACGTAGACAAAAATACCGACCACACCCAGGAGCAGATGGCGATATTTCCAGAGGCTTGCGGCGGCCGATTGACCTTTTTTCTGGGCCTCGGGTATCGAAGGAAGATGCAGAAAATAAATAATCACGGCCAGCGCCACCAACAACAAGCCGATGAACAGATAAGGCGCCTTGACGGAGGAAGCTTGCTGAACTTTGTAAGCTTGCAAAGCCTGCGCGGAAAGAGAGTGGAGTTCCGCGCTGCTCTTCGTGGTGGTCGTCAGGATGAACATCCCGCCAACCCACGGGCCAATTGTGGTGCCCAGTGAATTAAAGGCCTGGGTCAGGTTCAAGCGGCTGGAAGCCGTCTTAGGCGGCCCAAGCACGGCGACGTAGGGATTAGCGGCAACCTGCAGAATCGTAATGCCCGCCGCCAGCACCATCAATGCGCCCAGAAAAAGCGGATAGGAGGCGGCACTGGCGGCGGGGATGAACAAGAACGCGCCCAGCCCCATGGTCAGCAATCCGATCACGATGGAGGATTTGTAGCTGGTCTTGTCGATGAGTTTTGCCGCCGGCATGGAAAAAATAAAATAGGCAAAAAAGAAAGCCACTTGCACCAGGCTGGCCTGCCGGTAATTCAGATTGAAGATGGACTGCAGGTGCGGAGAGACAATGTCATTCAGCACGGTCACAAATCCCCACATAAAAAACAGCGAGGTGAGCGCGATCAAGGCTCCCGTCTGGGTTCGGGTAGTCCCGCCTGACTCGGTGGAGGATTGGGCAGCTATGTTGGCCATGGATTTCGCATCTCAAATTTCTCCCTGCCGGGGGACTCGCGGATGACGTGATGTTGCCACACCTCGGTCCTCGGGAGATATCGTTTCTGGGGTAATTTGCTGCCTGCAATGATTGGTATTCGAGGGCGGCGCGGCGATATGCTGAATGCGATGGAAAGGAGCTGGGATGCGGAATTCGCGACATCTTCTCCCGGCGATACTTGGTCTTTTTGGCATGCTTGCCGCGCCGGTGCTGCGCGCTCAGGATTTTTCGGGCGTGGTGATCTGGTCCGAAGCGGGTATACCGGCTGCGGATTCCGCGGCGCCTCCCCCTGAATTTCTCGCGCAGACATTCCCGCAGTCGAAACTCGCGGCTAGCGATCAGTTGTTGACTCTGCTGGCGGATCAGCGGACGCAACTCCTGCTACTCCCTCAAGCTTCGGTGGTTCCGGAAAACGCATGGTCCGCGATTTACAGTTATCTGAAACGCGGGGGAAATCTTCTGGTGCTGGGCGGGCGTCCGTTCACGCGCGCGGCGTATCGCGATGCCGGCGGGTGGCATCTGCGGGAGGATTCGGTGCGGTTCCTGCACCCGCTGCTGATTGACCAGTACCAGGTCACGCCGGGCTCCGAACGCGAAGAATTTATCCGCAATCCGGACGTGCCCATAGAGGTTCCTAAATTCTCCTGGCAGCGAGCCTTCAGCCCGGTGATTCGTCTGAGCACCAACGATATATACCGCCGCGGGGGAGCTGCGGGGCACCTGGATGCGCGCCTCGATCCGCTGGTTTGGGGTGAAACGGATGGGCGCCGCATGTCCGCGCCGATTCTGCAGATCGACCATCTTTCTTCGGGATTCGACGGGGGCCGATGGATTTTTCTTTGCGCCGAGCTTCCCGCGCAATTTTATTCCTCCGCGGAGGCCGGCAAACTTCTGCGCGCGCTGGCGGTTCGCGCGATGAGCGGCGCTGCAGATTTTTACGTGCGGCCCAGCCTGCCGCTGTATCTCCCAGGCGAGCCCGTCGAACTGGAAATTAATTCTCGTTCATTAAAAAAGGCGGGGGCTCCCCTCACCATTCAAGTGGCTGCTTTCCCTGAAGATCACCCCGCCGAAAGACAATCGCTCACGATTTCCCTACCGGTCACATCCCCCCCGCTGCTCGCTGTTTCCGCGAAACAAGGTCTGCAAATTATCGAAGCGCGCCTTTTCGAGGGGGCCGCGTTGCGCGCGATCTATCATTCGGCATACTGGATTCGCGATGAGGAGTTTCTCCGCAGCGGGCCGCGACTGGGCGTTAATTCCAACTATTTCACCGTCAACGGAAAGCCGCTGGCCGTTGTAGGCACGACGTACATGTCCAGCGAGGTCCAGCGGTTGTATTTCGATCATCCCAATGTTTACGTCTGGAACCGCGACCTTTCCCTGATTCACAATGCGGGGCTCAACATGTTGCGCACCGGCTGGTGGACCGGTTGGGACAAACTTTGCGATGAGAACGGGCGTCCCTATGAACGGACGCTGCGCACGCTCGAAGCCTATTTAATGACCGCGCGAAAATATGATATCCCCGTGCAATTTACTTTCTTTGCATTTCTTCCAGACGTTTTGGGCGGCGCGAATGCCTATCTGGATTCTGAAGCGGTGCGCCGCCAGCAAAATCTGATTGGCGGCATCGCGGCGCGGTTTCACGAGGCGCCCTTCGTCGCCTGGGACCTGATCAATGAGCCGAGCTTTTCTTCGCGGCTCTGGATCATGCGCCCAAATGGGGATGCGCTGGAGCAGGCGGCGTGGACGGAGTGGCTGGCGAAGCGCTATCCGGATCGCGCCGCGCTGGCGGCAGCGTGGAACGTTCCTCCAGATTCCTTGCAGGGGCAGATATCGCTACCTTCCGAACAAGAATTTTCTGCGCAGGGAATGTATACGGGCGCGAATTCGCTGCGTATTTATGACTATTATTTGTTCGCGCAAGAGAAATTTGCCGACTGGGTGCGCGGCATGCGGGAAACGATTCGCGCCGCCGGATCTCCGCAGCCCATCACCGTGGGCCAGGACGAAGGCGGCAACATGAATCGCCTGTCGCCGGCATTTTTTGCCCCGTATGTCGATTTCACCACCAGCCATTCCTGGTGGCAGAACGACTCGCTGCTGTGGGATTCGCTGGTGGCCAAGCAGCCCGGCCGGGCGATGCTGATCCAGGAAACCGGTTTGCAGCGCGAACTGACACTTGATGAATTGGCGCGGCGTACTCCTGAACAGGAAGCGATGCTTTTCGAACGCAAATTCATTCTGTCTTTCGCGCAGGGCTCTGGCGCCATCGAATGGCTCTGGAATTCCAATTCGTACATGACGGACAGCAACGAAACGCCGATTGGGGCGCTTCGCCCGGACGGAACGGAAAAGCCGGAAGCGACGGTGCTGCGCAACCTGGCGAAGTTTTCTTTAGCGATCTCTCCGTACTTGCAAGAACCAAAACCAGCGGAAATCGCGGTGGTCACTTCGCAGGCGGCGCAATTTTCGGCTTTCAACGAGCTCCAGATTGCGGCGCAACAGGGCGCGGTTCGGGCGCTGAGCTACGGTCTGCACCAGCCGTGCTATTTCATTGCGGAAAACCAGATCGAGCAGCTTGGCGCGCCGAAGCTGGTCATTCTCCCTTCCGCGCAGGCACTTCGGGAAGAGACCTGGCAGGCGCTCCTCGCATACGTGAAAAAGGGTGGGAACCTGCTGGTCACCGGCCCGGTAGCCCGCGACGAGCATTGGCACGTGGTCGATCGCCTGACACCAGTGGGGATAAAAGCATCCCTGGAGCCGCTGACGATGCATGCGGCTGGTCCAGAATCGCCAGGAGAGGAGGATTCGATTTCATTTGATCAGCAGAAGCAGATGTTGCTGGAATATTGGAAATTTCCGGACGGCTCGGCGGAAAAAGAGGTGGCTGTGGGGCGTGGCACCCTGTTCCTGGAAGCATATCCGGTGGAACTGGCGCGCGATTCGGCTGCGGCGGCTCGCGTGTATGAAAAAGTACTGCAAAAGCTGGCGATGAATCCGCCCTTTAAATTGTTAGCAGGACTATCGCCGGGGACGCTGACTTATCCCATCGAACTTCGGGACAGCGTTTTGTATGTCCTGGAATCGGAATCGGATCAGGACGCAGGCATAAGCCTGCAAGACACGGTGACCGGTGGCAAACTCCAATTGCGCCTTCCGGCGCAGCGAGGGGCGCTGGCCCTGATCGACAAGAAAACAAAAGCCCTCATCGCCCAATACGGTTTCTAGCCCAACGTGATCTATCGGAAAACATGGTTGGGGCAAGCCATGCTCAGGCTTCCGCAGGTTCTTGATGCCGCCCGGACCTTAATTGGCTCAGGTAGTAATTAATCGCAGGGGTAAATACCAGCGACAGCACAATGGAGCTGAGCAAGCCGCCAATGACGGCAATCGCCAAGGGTTGCAGCATTTGGGAGCCTGCGCCGATCGCCATGGCCAGGGGCAACATGCCCGCGATCGTCGCCAGCGCGGTCATCGCGATGGGCCGCAACCTGCGGCGGCCTGCCTGAATCATGGCCTCTTCGGGGCTGAATCCTAGCTGCCGGAACCTCTGGTCGGCGTCCAGCAGCAAAATCCCATTTTTGGCCACAATTCCAATCACCATAATCATGCCCATGAACGACGCCACGTTGAATGTGGTGGCCGTCACCAGCAAGGCCAGAAATCCGCCAAAGGTCGACAATAAGGCGGAGGCGAGAATCGCCAGTGGCGCAGAGAAGGTCCGGAATTCGAACAGCAGCACCACAAACACCAGCACCAGGGCCAGCAGGAACACCATCAGCAGGTCATGGAAAGATTTTTGCTGCTCCTCGTACAAGCCGCCATACTCCACCCGGATCGACGACGGCAGATGCATGTCCGCAATCGCCTTTTTGATCGAGGCCATGCCCGTGCCCAAGTCCACGCCTTCAAACCGGGCGGTCACTTCCACCAGGCGCTGCAGGTTTTCACGGCGGATTTCCGTCTGCCCAGGATCGGAGGTGATGGTCGCCAGGCTTCCAAGGGTCGCGGTCTTCCCGGTGGCGCTGGTGAGCAGCGTGTTACCGATGCTGCCGAGGGAAGCGCGGCTCTGCTCGGGGAATCGCACGCGAATCGTGTACAGGCGGTCGTTCAAGACCACAGGAGTAGCAGCCGGCTCGCCTTCCAATACCGCCGCGGCATCGATGGCCACGTCGTCCAAGGTAAATCCAGAACGCGCAGCGATCTGCGGATTCACCTGGTAGGTGACAGCCGGACCGCTGATCGAATTTTCGATACCATCCAGAACATCCACCACGTGCGGGATTTTCTGAATGGATTCGGCAACCTTGGGCGCCGAGGTGTTCAGCAGTTTGGCATCCTGGGAAAACAGTTTGATCACCACGGGTTCCGGCTGGCTGGTCAGGTCTCCGATCATGTCTTGGAGCACCTGTACGAATTCCACATCCGCGGACGGCTCGGTTTTTTTGATTTCCGAGCGGACGTCGGAGATGATTTCGTCGATGGAGCGCTTGCGGTTGCGCTTCAATTTGACCGTGAAGTCGCCGCGGTTGGCCTCGGTGACCGCCGCCAGCCCCAACTGCATGCCTGTTCGCCGCGAGGTGTTTTCGACCTCTGGCATCGAGTGGATGATCTCCTCCATGTGCTGCAGAATACGATTTGATTCCGCCAGCGAACTGCCCGGCGGCGTGTAGTAATCCAGAATGAATCCGCCCTCGTCCATTTCCGGCAGCAGATCGGATCCCAGGGAGTTGTAGCAGGCGTAAGAAAGCCCGACGATGACCACTGAGGAGACCACCAACACCACGGGCTTTCGCAGGATGCTTTGCATCACTCGGCCATAAAAATCCACCAGCCGTCCGAAAAAGCCGGAAAGGTGCGCTTCTTCCGCAACAAGCAGGGCCGCCGCGTCATGCGCGCCTTCCGGAGCCGCACTCGCGACGACGGTATCTTTGCGGCGCACAAAATATTGGCTTAAGGTCGGGGTCCAGGTCAGGGCCAGCAACAGCGAACTGAGCAGGGACACCGTCATGGTGATGGCCAGCGCGCGGAAAAAGCTTCCGGTGACGCCGGTGACCGAGATCAGCGGCAGAAAGACGACGATGGGGGTGATCGTGGAGCCCACCAGCGGCACGGTGATTTCCGCAAGAGCGCTCTGGATGGCTTGAAAGCGCGACTCGCCGGCATCGCGATGCAGCACAATGTTTTCCAGCACCACGATGGCGTCGTCGATCACCAAGCCGACGGCAGCCGCCAATCCGCCCAGCGTCATCAGATTGAAACTTTGGCCGGTCAGCCACAACACGATCAACGTCAACGCCAGCGTAACCGGGATCACCAGCGCGGCAACAAACGACGAACCCCAATCCCGCAGGAACAACACCAGAATCGCCGCGGAAAGAATGATTCCGAGCAGCACCGCGTCACGAACGCTGGAGATGGATTCTTGCACGATGGTCGATTGATCGTAGAACGCTTCCAGATGCACACCCGGCGGCAGCGCCGGCTGCAATTCCGCAATCTTGGCATGCACCAGCCTGGCCACATCCAGCGTATTGCTCTCGGGTTGCCGGTTGACGCTCAGCAGCACCGCGGGCTTGCCGTTGGCGGTGACAATGGTGTACACCGGCGCTTCCGACGGGCCCACCGTGGCGATATCGCCAATCCGGAGGGGCACACCATTTGCCGGAGTCTTCACTACAATTTGCGCAATCTCTTCCGGCGTGCGCGCCTGGCCGCTGACCAGCCCCAGCACCAACTGGTGTTCGTGTTCAAGCAGTCCGGGCGAATCAATCAAATTGGTGCGTCGAATGGCATCGAGAATGTCGGCGACTGTAATTCCCGCGGCTTGCAAGCGGGCGGGATTCGGGGTCACCTGAAATTCCGGCACCCTGCCGCCCTGGACCAGAACCGAGGCCACTCCGTTCAGCCGGTTGATGCGCGGCTTCAGGTCGTATGTTGCAATTTCCCAGAGTTTTGTTTGCGGGATGGTGTCGGAGGTCAGGCTGTAGCCGAGAATGGGAAAGGTGGCAAAGGTCAGCCGGTGGGTGTCAATTTTCGCGCCGACGGGAAGTTCGGGTTGCAGCCGGGCCACCACTGCGTCCACACGCTGGAGGGTCAGGATCATGTCCGAGCCCCAGTCGAAAAACAGGTCCACTTCGGCGGAGCCGCGGCTGGTTATGGATTGCACCTTGCTCAAGCCTGGCACGCTGTTCACGGCCTCTTCGATCGGCTTGGTCACCGTGACCAGCATCTGGTCAATCGGCATTACGCCGTTATCCACGCCAATCACGATGCGGGGAAAATCCGTGCTGGGAAAAACCGCCACCGGAATCTTGAAGGTCAGATAGATTCCCACCAGCGCTAGGCTCACCAACAGAAACAAGATGGGACTGGCAAGCTTCTTAAACCAGGGCTCCGCCGCCGCTTCCTGGGGCCGGCCGTTTTTCTTTGCCCGTGAGTCTTCGGAATCGAAAGCCATGCGCGGCTACTCCTTGCCCTTCGCCGGCTTCGCTGCCCCAGCGGGTTGTACGGCGGCGGCACCATTTGCATCCGCACCGGCTGCAGCCTTTTCGGGTTCCGCGACTGGCGCAGCTTCCACCAGTATCTGCGTGCCATCCGGAAGCGCGTAGCCTCCCACGGTGATTATCGAATCTTTTTCCTTAATGCCAGACTCGATCTGTGCCAATTCTTTATTTTTGATTCCGACCTTTACCTTGGTCAGATGGGCTTTCTTGTCCGAACCGGCCAGCATCACGTAATCGCCAGCCTCTTCCGAGTTGTAGACGGCCGATGCAGGAACCACCAGGGCATCTTCCTCGCTCTTTGCAATCATTTTGACGCGCGCATTCATGCCTGGCTTCAGGGCCGGATTGGGCTTGGTGGCTTCCACCCACACTTCGATCGTGGTGCTCCCCGGGTCCAGCGCGGGACTGACCAGGGTCACCTTGGCCTTGATGGGTTCATCGAGACCGGGCAATTCGATCTCCGCGGGGTTGCCGGCTTTCAGAAGCACGGCTTCGGCCTGCGAGATGTGCGACTTGGCAATCAGCTTGGAAGTGTTCATTACGGTCAGCAGGGGCTGATTCGCGGTCGCGAGTTCCCCCTGAAATTGTGGCCTATCGGTGACCACTCCATCGATCGGACTGCGAATTTCGGAATAACCCAACTGGGCCTTGGCGCTCAGGTATTTTCCCTTGGCCGCCGAGAGTTGCCCGCCGGCGGATTTCAGAGCCTGCTGCTTGCCGATGCGCTGCAAATCCGCAAGCTGCTTCCGGGCCTGCTCGTTGGAGCTGCGTGCCTGAGCCAGGGCCACGTCCGCCGTGTCCAAATCACGCCGGGGCAGAGCGCCCTGCTCAAACAATTGCTTTCGGGCTTCATACAACTTGGACTGAGCGTCAAACGCCGTTTTCGCCGCCACGGCGTCCAGCTCCGCCTTCTGAATCTGCTCCGGCAGGCTGGCCCCCGTGGTCGTGGCGTAGCTGGCCTCCGCCTGTTCGAATTCGCCCTTGCTTTGTTCGGCCGCGCCCGCCAGATCCTGGTTTTCCAGCAGCGCCAGCAATTCCCCCTGCTTCACTTTGCTGCCGCGCTGAACATAAAACTTCGCAATGGTGGAAGTAATCTTCGGCGTGAGGATCGCCTGCTGCAGCGGGTAGACTACCGCGTCGGCCGACACCTCAAGATCGATGGGTCCGCGCTTGGCGGGCGTGACCTGTACCGTGACGAGGGCCACGGGCTCCTTCTCCGCGGCTCCGCAGCCGTGCAGCAGGATGCCGCCCGCGAGTAGCAAAATACTTGAGAGGAACTTCATTTTGACTCCGTGGAATTCGCAATTGCCGTTGTTCATGGTGTCGTCAGCACCCCTGTCAAAGTCTGCAAATTAGCCAGCGCGACCCGATATCTCACCGCGCCGTCTTGATAGGCGGCGCTGGCCAGCGCAAAAGTCGTCTGCGCGTCCACCACTTCGAGGACGGTGGCCTCGCCGCCCTGGTAGCGCAGGGTGGTGAGCCGCAAGCTGTCTTCAGCGAGCTCCGAGGAACGCTGCAGCCCCGCGAGTTCGTTCAAGGAGGTCTCCGCCTCCGAATAGAGCGAGCGCATTTCGGCAAGAAGTTTGCGTTGCGCAAAGGAAAGTTCGCGCTTGGTCTGATCCCTTTTTAGTTCCGCTTGGCGCACCCGGCTCTGTGTGGCCCCCCAATTCCAGATGGGAAAATTCAGTGAAGCGATGGCCGAAGAGCCAAGATTGGAGACCTTGTTGCCATTCACGACGCTATTCACCGCGTATTGTGTCGCGTCAATGCCGTAGAAATAATCGAGGCTGATGGACGGGAGATATCCCGCACGCGCTGCCAGCACGTCTTGTGCTGCCGCTTGGGTGGCCGCCAGGGCCGCGCGAATGTCCGGATTTCCCTGGGCAGCTTGCGCTTCAAATTCCGGCCGCGGAGGTAAAGCCACATTCCCGTGGAGATCGTCGCCGATCTCGAAATTGTCGTTGAAATCGGGAAACAGGAGCACAGCCAAATCCAGGCGGGCATTCAACAAACCGAGTTTGGCTTCCTGCATCTGACGCCGGCGGTCCTGGGCCTGCAATTCGGCTTTGATGACATCCGAGTGCGCCACTTCTCCGCCCTTCTCCAAGGATTGCGTGAGTTGCAGGAATTTTTCGCCTGCGTCCGCCGTGCGCATCGCCGAATCCATCTTTTTTTTGGCGGCGGCGGCGGCGAAATAATCCTGCACCACCGTCACGACCAAACCGCGCGATGCGACCTCCGCTCGGGCTTTCGCTGCTGCTGCTTGTGCCACGGCGCTGCGGTAGGTGGCCCAAGACGCCAGATCCAGTTGCTGATGGACGTTTCCCTGGCTGATGTATTCCTGAGGTGCGTTATTGGCGATGTATCGTACGCCGCCGATTTGGTTGCTTTGGGTGTAGATGGCCGCGGTATTGAAATTCACGCTAGGGAGAAGCGCATCGCGCGTCTGGGCGCGATTCTCCCGGGCCACGCCCGCATCGGTCACCACCGATTGATACGTCGGCTCGTTTTTGCGAGCCAAGGCCAGTGCGTCCTGCAAAGTCAGCCGGACGGGCGCTCCCGGCGGCGGCGCGCTCGGCGGCGTCGCTTGAGCGTTTTTTGCGAGGACCGCCGGCTGTGGAGCGGGAGCATCCGGCTGTTGGGCCGCCCAAGCTGCGCCGGAAAAGAGACCGCTCAACAACAAAAGCGTGATCCCACGGCGATGATGTTTCCGACCCGAATTGTTTTCCACCACGAACTGGCTTTTCTTTTGCATGATCATGTACCGCCCGGCCCACGGCTAAGGCTTGCCTGAATCCTGTCCTTGGCTTCGTCCGCGGCGCTTTCCTTCCCGACGCTCACAATCGAACCGTCGATCGCGCTCACCTGGACTTCCGTGATGCCTTTTTGCCCGGTGGCCCGAATGTCGAAAGAATAGACCAGCTTGCCATTCTCCTTCCCTAACTCTTCTTCCTGGATCTCGCCAGGAGCCTTCTTAAGCGCGATAGCACGCGCCTCTTCGATGGAAATCCTGGCATCCTTCTTGAGCGATGCGGGGATATTGGATTTCTTGGGAGTTGGTGATTGCGCGCCCGCCACAGCGCACAATCCGATTGCCAAAAGGCCGGCAAATGCGGCCAGAATCAAGGTCTTTTTCATCTCTGCCCCCAGCGGCCGTGGCAAATTGCGCCTGTAAAGGAGTCAAACGTGGCTGCCGCTCCTATGTCCAAGTTAGTGGTTGGCAGATAAACCCACGATTAACCTGGATTGGGGCTGCCGCCGGGCGCCGGCAGATAGGCGGTAAAGGTCGTTCCCGAAGCGTCCGAGCGAGTAAGTTCCAAGCGGCCGTCATGCGCTTCGGCAATCCACCGGGCAATGGAGAGTCCCAGCCCCGCGCCGCCGGTATCGCCTTCCGGGCGTGACCTGGCTTTGTCGGCCCGGAAAAAACGCTCGAAGATGCGCGGTTGGAGCTCCGCGGGAATTCCTGGACCCGTGTCCGAGACGCGGAGCGCATAAACATTTCCTTCCCGGTGACAATCGACGTGAACCGTTCCGCCAGCGGGCGTGTATTTTATCGCGTTGTCCAGGAGGTTCAGCAACATCCGCCGCAGCAAATCCTCATCCGCTTGCAAAGGAAGCTCTGGTTGAATCGAGGAAGTCAGGGTGATTCCCTTGGCGATGGCCAGGGAGCGCGTGCGGCGCAGAACATCGGCGGCCAATTCATCGAGGTAAACATCGCGCCGCGTGAGGGGATACTGCCCGGCGTCGGCGCGGGTGAGGGTGAATAGATCCTCGATGATGTGCGCCAGGCGTTGCGATTCCCCGCGCAGAATCGCCAGCGTTTCGCGGTACTCCTCCGGCGAACGATCGGGCCGCGACAATGTGACTTCCGTCTCGCCCTGCAGAATGGCCACCGGAGTTCGCAGTTCGTGGGAAGCGTCGGCGACAAAGCGCCGCTGCTGCTCGAACGATTTCTCCAGCCGGTCGAGCAATTCGTTGAATGAGAGCGCCAGCATTCCCAGTTCATCGCGCGGATTGGAGACTTCCAGTCGCTCGTTCAAGCGCGCCGCGCCCATTCCGCGCGCCTGGGTGGCCATGTCCGCCACCGGGGCCAGACTCTTGCGGGTAAGAAAATAACCACCGGCGCTGGCGAGCAGCAGGGCAATCGGAATGATCCAATAAAAGGTGTGGCGAATGCCCTCGAGGATCTCTTTTTGCGGATGCAGGGATTGCAGCGTGACCAGTGTCAGGCCGCGGCCCTCCGGCAGCAGCAAGCGGGAATATCCCCGCATTCCATTTTTGCCGCCGGGAACATCTTGAAAGGACTTCAGATCGGAGCCCGCGCTGGGGGCGGCGTGCACGAGTATTTGAAATTCCTTGGAGGCAAAGATCTCCGGCGTGAACTGCTCCGGTCCGCCGCGCACTACCGGCAGATCCAGGGAGCTTTGGAGCACTTGTCCGCGATCGTCGACAATGGCGAAAATGACGTCCCGGAAACGATGTTCGATCAGGGCTTCGCGAGCCGCGTCCCTGATTTGGGGTGTCCCTTTCTCGTCCTTTAGCTCGGCGTTGAACGTGGAGACGTACGTTCCACTCAACTCCACCAGGTTGTTGTCTGTAAGTTCCACGCTGTTTTGCCAGTAGAGAAAATAAGTCAGTGCCGCCAGCAAGATCAAAAACAGGCCCAGGAGGCCGCTGTACCAAAGGGTCATGCGGGAGCGCACCGAATCAAGCATGGGATTTTTTCGTTCCGCCGGAATTTTGCGCGCCGCTCTTTTTTCCGGCTACCTGTGCATCGCAGAGAACGTAACCGCTGCCGCGGCGCGTCTGGAGCAGCGGCTTGCCCGCTTCTTCTCCCAGCTTTCGGCGGAGGCGGTTGACATAAACTTCGATCAGGTTGGAGAAAGGATCAAAGGTTTCGTCCCAGACGTGTTCGGCAATCTCCGAGCGGCCGATGACGCGGCCGGCGTTGCGCGCGAAATACTCGAGGAGCGCGTACTCCTTGGCGGTGAGGGGAATCGAGCGTGCGCCGCGTCTGGCTGCCTGCGCACCGGTATCCAGTTCCAAATCGCCGACGACGATCCGCGGGGGGCGCAGTTCCTTGGGACGCCGCAGCAGGGCCCGCAGGCGCGCCAGAAGTTCGCGGAACTCGAAGGGCTTCGTCAGGTAGTCGTCCGCGCCGGAATCCAGCCCGGTGATGCGGTCGTCCACGCCGTCTCTGGCGGTCAGCATGAGAATTGGGGTTCGCTTGCCGCTGGCGCGAACGGCTTTGCAGACGGCGAACCCATCCATGCCGGGAATCATCACGTCCAGCACGATCAAATCGTAATCGTTGATTTCGGTTTGATAGAGAGCGTCGCTTCCGTTTTCCGCGACGTCGACCGCATAGGACTCTTCGCGCAGCCCCTTGGCCACGAACCGGGCGATTCGCGGGTCGTCTTCAACCAGGAGAAGTCGCATCCCCGTATCATACGGCAATTCATTCCCGGCGAAAAAAACAGGCCTTATTTCGAGCCTGGACATTGACTGCTTATTTGTGACGGATGTCCACCGGCGCGCGCGTGCGATCCAGCGGGAACACCTGGACCTGCCACTTCACCGGGATCGATGTCGGCACAAAGCACATCACTTTATCGCAAGCTTGATACTCCAGCTTCCCGGTGATCGGAACGTTCTTCCCGTCCTTCCCGAGCGAACCCCAGAACCCCGCGCTGGTGTTCACGTTCACTTCCTGGCTGATGCGAAAGGTTCCTTCGTACACCGGCACTTTTTCCTTGATCGCCGGTAAATACAAAGTCATGGACGCAGGATAGTCCGCGGAGCCGAACATCAGATCCGGCGTTGCGTCGAGCACCAGCTTGACGGGCCTGTAGCCTTGCGTACCCGGCGCGTAAACGTGCACGTCCGGTGGCAACTGCACGACCGCGTACACCGTGATGCGCGTTCCAGGCACACCGGTGCGGTCGGATTGCTCCAACTCCAGCTTCAGGTGCGGAGCGTCCACCGTGTCGGTCACTTCCTGCCCCAATTCCGGAAAGAGCTTGCTGAGAATACTGTTGCCGGTCAGGCGCTCGCGGTATTTCGGGTCGAAAAATTTTTCCTTAATGATGCCGTCGGCGCCGATGAAGAAATAGCCGGGGCGGGCAAAGCCTTTTTGCATTCCCGTTGCTTCGTGATTGAAGACACCGTAGGCCTTGATGATTTTCGAATCGGGATCCGCGAGCATCGGATAGCCAATGTCGTGGCGGTCCGCAAAAAACTTCAGGATTTCTTCGGAGTCGTAACTGATGGCAGCGAGTTTCACGCCTTGCTGTTCGAATCGCGGTATGGCGCTCTGCAGCTGGACCAGCTGCCCTTTGCAGAAGGGTCACCAGTCAGCCGAGCGGAAAAACAGCAAGACCGTGCCGTTCTTTCCCTTGAGAGTTCCGAGCGTCTGTACCTTGCCGAATTCATCGCGGGCGGAAAATTCCGGGGCCTTCTGGCCGACCGCCAGGCCGATGGACATCATTTCGGTGGAGGCGACCTGGATGGTGTCCTCGTCGAGCGTGCCGCGCACGGTCACTGTGTCTCCCAAGCGCCCGGTCACCTTGCTCTGCGGTTCGAGGCCGTACATCACGCGGTTGGTATCGTCATAGAGAGCTATAGTGGCGCCCGGAACGATTTTGAAGCACTCGGGGGATTCATTGAAGGCTTCATCGGCGTTGCAGGCGCTGGTGACCAGGACGCCCGACCATGCGCCGGTTTTTGTTGCACTGCTCTGCCCAGCCATCGCGAGAGACGCAATGAAAAAAAGTGCGATCGCGCCGATGCAAATGTCCTTGGCCACCGACTTGATTGCAATCTTCAGCATCCGTTCCGACCCTTTCATTTCGTAGTGAATTTGCACGAACTATACGCTGGGAAATTTCGCCGCGCAAGTTTCCCGCTTTTCGCGGCGTTACTCAGTGACCGCCGGGAGGGTGGAGGAAAAACTTACGGAAATCGGATCCAGTGGTTCCAGGTGGAAACTGAGCGTCTCTCCGGGTTGCACCAGGATGGGCGGAGTGATGGAACCGGCGATAATAATCTGGCCGGCCCGCAGGGTCTCTCCAAAAAACGAAAGTAGATCCGCGACGTGGCCGACAATGGAGATCAATTCTCCCGTCAGCGCCTCAAAATCACGGGTGCTGGCTATTTCCGAGGCATTTCGCGACACCCTGGCGTTCAGACCTGAGAGCAAACCGCGAGCATGGGAGGAGTCGCATCCACCGAGAATCACGTGGCGCTGATAAATGTTGCGGGCAAGCGTGCCTTCGACATCATCGGACGGATGGTCCACATCCGCTACTTCGATCGCGGCGCCGATTCCCGCGATCGCATCCCTGGTCGCATCCCGGTCGCTGCCGGAGCTCAAGTCCTTCCCGAGATAAACCGTGAGTTCAGGCTCTGCCGCGGGTTTTGTCCAGCCGGCGAGAGAAATGCTTGAGCCGGACGCCAGCACCGCGTCGGCCATCAGAAATCCCACCAACGGCGCGTTGATGCGCAATCGTTCCATTGCCGCGGGCCCGCCGAACGCCAGCTTCCATCCCAGCGCCTGCTTCCCAGCGTCCAGGAGTTCGCGTCTCCAGCGGAGTTGGCGTTTCATGCCACTTGCAATTCGCGGGTCTTCCCACGCCTTTGGCATCGCGCGTTTCCGATCTTCGCTCAGTAACCTTCCGGCGGAATTTCGTAACCCGCGGCTTCCAGGGATCCCGCGCCGCTCCATCCCCACACCAGAACCACATCTTCCTTTCCGGTGTTGTCGAACCCATGCCAATGCCCGCGCGGGGTGAAAATAACGTCGCCTTTGCCCGAGGGCTCGCGGCCGGTGTCGGTGTAAATGTGCCCACTGCCTTGAATGACCACGAAAAATTCGTCGCAATTCGGATGCCGATGTTTGTCATGGCGAGCCCCGGGCGGAAGCACGGTCCATCCGATCAAAAGTTTATCGGAGCCGGCGGTCTTTTGGTCGATCAAGAACTGCACCTGCATATTGATCCAGCCGTCTTCTTCCGTGAGCCCGCCCACCTTGGGCACAGCGTTCAGATTCGTGCGATACGGCTTCATTTGGACATTCCTCCGAGTCGCCGGTATACCTCATAAACGGTGACAAAATCGTTGTGGTCGAGTCCGAGCCCGCGGCAGGCATTCAACATTTCGTTCGCCGCCGCGCCCAAAGGCACGGGGACGCCCATTCTTCTTCCCAGGTTCAGAGCGAGCAGCATGTCTTTTTGTTGGAGGTTGACGTCGCCGTAGGTGGCATCCGAGATGTGCCCTTCCAGAATCAGCGGGGCGCGGTAGGCAATCACCGGGGAAGCCACAACGCTTTTCAACATGGCATCCACGGCCACTTCCCGCGGGACGCCGCCTTTTTCCGCCAGCGCCACGCCCTCGCAGAAACCGATCACCTCGATCACCAAGGTCATGTTCAGGGCGACTTTCAACTGCACGGCAAGTCCTTGGGCGCCGATGTGGGTCACTTTCGGCCCAATCGCCAGCAGCACCGGCTGCACTCGTTGGAACGCATCTTTGTCGCCGCCCACCATCACCGACGCCTTGCCCTGCCCGATGGTCAAAGTGGTGCCGGAAATCGGCGCGTCCATCATGAGCAACCCGGCCTTGCTGAATGCCGCGCCAATGCCGCGGCTGACTTCCGGATCGATGGTGCTCATATCCAGATACACGGAGCCTTTGCGCAATCCGGAGATAATGCCGTTTTCTCCAAGCGCGAGGGCCCTGACGGCCTCGGAATCCGTCACGATCGTGAA
Source organism: uncultured Acidobacteriota bacterium (assembly GCA_963781995.1). Taxonomy (GTDB): domain Bacteria; phylum Acidobacteriota; class Terriglobia; order Acidiferrales; family UBA7541; genus Acidiferrum. The sequence continues at coordinate 2,243,351 of CAWAHR010000002.1, forward strand.
GAGGACGTCCGATTCCGCCGCGAGGAGCTTCGGCGAATCCGCCCACTTCATGCCCAGCTTGAACAACGATTCGGCTTTGCTCTTCGTTCGATTCCAGCCGGTTACCTGGAATCCGCCGGCCAACAACCGCGGCACGATCGCCTGTCCCATATCGCCCAGGCCAATAAAGCCCACTTTCACGGCACACCTCCAGTTTGCAACTTCCCGGCAGCTCGCAGAAAACCTCCGGCGGGATCTAGTGTTTCAGATGTTTATCGAAGTAATCCATGAAGATCTGAAACGTTTTCTGCTGGATCTCATCGGGTTTGTAGGAACCATCGGGCTGGTTGAAGATAAAAACATAACCGTGCACCGGATGGTTGAAACTGGCCCATTGCACATCCTTGCCCGCCTCTTTCATCCATTCGTAGGTCAATTTGAAAATTCCCTGCTGGTGATCGGTGTCGCGCCCGAAGATCAGGATCGGGGTGTGGATACGCTGAATGCGTTCCATCGCCTCCGCTTTGTTGGCGTTTTTTCGAGCCACCTCAATGTCGTTGTACTGAATTTCATTGTCTTTTCGCGGCGCGGTGGGGCCGGTGTTCACGGTGAGGAATTCATGGTCGGCCGGTTCGATGCAAACTCCCGCGGCAAAGGTGTACTCGCTCGAGGCCTTCATGATCATTTCGCCGCTGTGGCTCACGCCCATCGCTCCCACGGCGTTTTTGTCCACGTAGGGGAGGGTTTGAAGGTACTTGAGGATGGCGATCAGGTCTTCGTGATCCAGCGTGGGCCCGGATTTCAGCATCCGCCGGTCGCCGCTGATGCTGTCAGGCAGATTCTGCGGCGGCTTGGAGCTTTCATACGCGTATGGAATTTCGTTGCGGTAATTTACCGTGACCACCACGTACCCTTTCTCGATCATGCGGTCCTGCATCTGTGTCAGCTGTGCGGATAGTTGCTCCACTTTCTTCATGCCTTCGCGGCCTTCACCCCAACCCATGGTGATTGCGGGAAACGGGCCGTTGCCTTTTGGCTTGCGAACCAGGATCGGCACGTAGATCTCATCCCTGGTCAACACGAACGTGTAGTCCCCGGGAATTTTCGAACCCTGCACTTCCTTGCTGGCGACGACATAGCCATGCGGGGGAATGGCTTCGGCGGCGTCTCTGCCGGTACTAAGCTGAGCGGAAGCGTTTACCGCGCCGGACGGCAGCAACAAGGGTGCAATAAGCGCCGCCGCAAACCCCAATAAAAAGACCTTGCGTGAAGAACCCATGATGGACCTCGATTCGCGTTGTAGAGCGAGTTGGCGTCAAAGAAATTGCCAGCCTGTGGATTGTGGTTCTACCACCTGACCTTTTGCCACGTCAACCTCTTTTGCTGTATGCTCCTTCCGCCATTATCCTGCTGGCTCGATTATAGGCAACGTTTTATCTGAGGAGGCGTCTTGAAATTCTGCCATCTGCTCTTTACTTCCGCTCTTATATTCCTCGCTGCGGTGCCGCGGCTCGCTGCTCAGACCGCAGTCACGCCCGAGCCACCTCATCCGCTGGTCTTAACTGAAGCGATCCCCGTTCCCGGCGTGCAAGGACGCTTCGATCATTTTGGGTTCGACGGCAAGAACCAGCTCTTCGTCGCCGCACTGGGGAACAATACCGTCGAAGTGATCGACATCAGCGCCCGCGTGCGCACGCATTCCATAACCGGCATTCCCAATCCTCAGGGCGTGGTATACGCGCCGGACTTGAAAAAACTGTTTGTCGCCAGCAGCAAGGGAAAAATGCGCATCTATGCCGGCGACAACTTCGATCTGATCAAGGAGATCGATTTTCATGGTGACGTCGATAATCTGCGCTACGATCCCGCTGCCCACCGCGTTTACGCGGGCTACGGCGAAGACGAAACCGGCGCGATAGGCATGGTGGACGCCGCCTCCAATGAGCGCTTGCCAGAAGAATACAAAGTCGGCGCCCATCCGGAATCGTTTCAACTGGAATCCGCCGGCCCCAATATTTATGTAAATCTTCCCGACCTGAAGCAGATCGCGGTAATCAATCGAAAAACCGGGGCGATTACCCGTTGGCCGATGACCCTGGAGCACAACTTCCCCATGGCCCTCGACGAAGCCGATCATCGCCTGTTCGTGGCGACCCATGAACCCGCACGTATGGCCGTTTTTGATACGGGCTCCGGGAAATCCGTGGCCGAGCTGCCCTGCGTGCAGGATTCGGACGATGTTTATTACGATTCATCGCGAAAGAGAATTTATGTGCCCGGCGGAGAAGGCTACATTAGCGTTTTTCAACAGACGGATCCGGATCACTACCAGCTTCTCGCCAAGGTCCCTTCCACCCTTGGGGCACGTTCCGCGGGCTATTTTGGCAAAGGGAGAAAAGGGTTTGACCGTTTCTTCCTGGGCGTCCCGGCACGCGCCGACCATGGCGCTGAGATTTGGCTCTACACCGTACAGGACTGAGGATTTCACTTTGGAAGGGATCGCATGGGGGAAAAATCTCCCGGGGGGCGACGGCGGGGCTCAATTGCCTCTCGGTGATGGCCCCGGGAAAGACCCGATTTGGGAGTCCCGGAAGGCTTGGCAGACGGAGAAGAAGGGCGATTGGGAATGATTTTGGCTGGTCAGTCCACTAAACCAATTGTTGCGTTTTCGACTCCTCATGAAATATTTTACTTCATAAAAGAAAGGAAATAGTTGACAAGCGTCGTCGTATGATGGTACAGCGGCTATACCTATTGTGCGGGTTCTAGCTCCCGGACAAGGGATTTTACAGGGGTGAGTCATGTCGAATTGTGTTCGTCTAAGTAAGTCTTTTGTTATCTTAACTTTACTGTCGGCCCTACTTGTTCTTGCCCTTCCGGCCTTCCCACAGGGGAACACCGGGCGCATGTTGGGCACCGTCACCGACCAATCCGGTGGCTATGTGGCTGGCGCACCGGTGACCGTCACCGACGTGGCGCGCGGCGTCACCCAGAACCTCATCACCGACTCGGACGGGGCATACGTCGCGCTCAATCTTGTGGCGGGCACTTATTCGGTGCGTGTGGAAGTGAAGGGCTTCAAAGTTTTCGAGCGGAAGAACATTCAAATCGAAGTGGGCAAGGATTTGCGGGTTGACGTAGTGCTGCAGACCGGCTCGACGAGCGAAACGATTACGATCACCGAAGAAGTTCCGATGGTGGACACGACTTCCACCACTCTTGGCGGCACAATCAGCAACATGACCATTAACGAAATTCCCCTGAACGGCAGAAACTACCAGAACCTGCTAACCCTCCGCCCAGGCACCACCATCTACCCTGGCGGCGGTCCGTGGACGCAGACAACCAACGGCGCCCGGCCTGAAGACACCAGCTACCTGGTGGATGGCCTGAGCAACGACGAAGCCTTCATGGGTTTCAGCGTCACCAACGCCGCCGCCGTCGCTGGCGACGCGGCAACCATCTTGCCGATCGACGCGATCCAGGAGTTCAACACGCAGGTGAACCCCAAGGCCGAATTCGGCTGGAAGCCGGGAGCCATCACCAGCGTGGGTCTGAAGTCTGGTACCAATCAGATTCACGGCTCCGCTTATGCTTTCGGGCGTTCAGATTCGTTCGATGCGCGGAACTACTTCAACCAGGTGGGTACGCCAAAGACTCCGGTCGAACTCGAACAGTACGGCGCTACGGCCGGTGGCCGCATCATCAAAGACAAACTCTTCTGGTTCGGTGGTTTTGAGTTCCGCAATTACACCGTGGGCAATTCCGTCCCGGTCAACTCCCCGACAACTGTCACTGCGGCGGGGGCGCCGGACCCATCCTTCAGCGTTCCTGATGCCTTGACAGCGCTGGCGGCCCAGGGAATTCCGTTCAGTACTCAGAGCCTCACTCTTCTCGGCTGCCCGGCAGGCATCACCGCGCCATACACCTCATGCACCGGCGGCTACTACGGACCAAACACATCCGGGGCAAAAAACATACCTGGAGGGTTTCCCGATGTGGATTCCTCCAGGAACGCTATCGGAAAAGTGGATTACCACATCAATGAGAAAAATACGCTGACCGGGTCGTATTTCTTCGGCAACGACAACCTTACGGCCGAGGATGCAACGGAGCTACTCCCCCAATACGGCACCGTGATTCACTCGCGCGCGCAGGCCGTCGCAGGGCACTATGCCTGGACGCCGAGCGCGCAGTGGGCCAACGATTTGCGAATCGGTTACACGCGCTATCACCTGACCATCATGCCTGCCAACGCAACGTCGCCCAACCCGATAAACACAGGGGTGACCAATCCAGTCCTTCAAGGGGTGCCCAACGTCCGCATCGACGGCTTCACCGAGTTGGGTGGTTTTCATAACTTCCCGAAGTTGGTCGGCCCCGACAACGTCTACGATTTTGTGGACCAGGTATCCAACCTGCGCGGAAAACATGCCTTGAAGTTTGGCGGCGAGGTCCGCATCGATAAAATTGACCAGGGCACTTACCGCGGCGGCAGGGGACGCATCCGGTTTCAGAGTGACTTCTCGTTCACCAACGAGACCCCCTTGGAAAGTTTCCTAGCCGGTACACCTAACAGCACGAGCCTCCTAGCTGGCGATCCCGTACGGCATATGACGCAAAACCTTTTTGCCGGGTTTTTTCAGGACGATTGGCGCGTTTCGAAGCGCGTAACCCTGAACCTGGGGCTGCGCTACGAACTCCAGGGCGTTCCGAGCGAAGCGAACAATCAACTCGGGAACTTCCAGCCTTCCGTCGGCCTGGAACAAGTGGGCAAGAATATCGGCTCACTTTACAATAGGGATGCCACCAACTTTGCCCCCCGCTTCGGCGTGGCCTGGGACGTCACCGGCAATGGAACGACCGTGGTGCGTGCGGGTGCCAGCATTGTGTATGACTTGCTTTCCATGAGCACCTTCCTGTCCCAACAGAACACCAACAACACAGTCACCCTGGGAGCCAACGTGGTTCCGACCGGCGCGGCCATTCAAGTGGGCGGGGTAACCACACCCGGTATCGGCAACATCGTTGCGTCGGGCATCACGCTTGGGGCTAACCAACTGAATTGGAACGGCTCAGCGATCGGTGGCGCCACGGTCTATCCTGCCAACCTGGTACAACAGGTCGCCTGCGGCGATGGCCTGACATTCGGCAACGTCACCGACGCCGGCCCATGCGATATCTTTGCGATGGACCGCAATTACAAAACTCCCTATGTCACCACCTGGACCTTGGGAGTTCAACATGCCTTTTCCAACAAAATCTCGCTGGACGCCGCCTATGTGGGCAATCACGGTTCCAGGCTGACAGGTATTCAGGATATTAACCAGGCAGCCTTGGGTTCCAGCTACACAGCGGAAGGTAACCAGCCCACCCGACCATTCTACGCACAGTATCCGTATCTGGGATTCATTAACTATTACTCGAATATCTACCAGTCAAACTACAACGCCTTGCAACTCACCCTTACTGGCCGCAACTACCACGGGCTGGATTTTGTCGCAGGCTACACCTATGCCCACGCGATAGACAATCAGTCCTACAACTGGAACCAGTATCTTCCCAAGGACAGCCTGAATCCACAGGGCGAGTACGGGAACAGCGATTTCGACATCCGGCATCGCTTCACTCTCTCGCTCACTTATACGCTGCCCAGCAAAAAGGGCTTTGCGCAGATGCTCGAAGGCTGGCAGGTCAACGGCATCTTGACGCTGCAGAGCGGCCAGCCGTGGCAGGCGTTTGACGCCAGTAACGACTTCAGCGGGACCGCCGAATTTGCCGACCGCTGGAATTTCTACGGCAACCCCGGCGATTTCCAGTCCGGCGGCCAGAATTCGATTCCCCTGTGTGTCGGGACCATTGGCAAAGCTGCATCCGGCTCGTGCACCTATACGACTCCGGGCAGTCCAACTCCTGTGCCACTCTCCACCGCACAGTCCACCGCGAATTGGGGCCAATGCTCGAACCTTGCGCTAGCGACCCCGGGTATGGCTGCCTCCCTCAACTCTGCTATGGGCGGTGGTACGGGAGGTTGCTTCGTAAGCCGGAATGGCAAATCCTTTCTTTTGCCTCCGGCTTTCGGCACCTTCGGCAACTCCGGCCGGAACATTTTCCGGGATACCGGGTTTCACAACCTGGATTTTTCGGTTTCCAAGAGCTGGAAATTCGGCGAAAGGCTCACGACGCAATTCCGCGCCGAGATGTTTAACGTATTCAACCACCCCAACTTTGCGAATCCATTCGGCGGGGCCACTGGCCAAGGCGTCGGCGGAACGGCTGATCCTTCCGCGGGCCCGTTCGGCTGCGGTTGCTTCACCCCCGACGTCGCGTCTGCGAACCCGGTGCTGGGTTCCGGCGGGGCTCGCGCCATTCAACTCGGACTGAAGTTTCTCTTCTAGCTCGTAAATCAGGTCTGAGCTTCAACCGGGGGCCGGACACGTTCCGGCCCCTTTTTTATCGGCAGGGCTTTCCCTAGCAATTCATTAGAATAGTTTTTTCATCGAAAGGAATAATTCAGGATGCGCGGTCAGACCAAACAGTTCCTCGCTCTCGCTGTTCTGTGCTTCACTTTCTGCGTCGTTCTCACTTCCCGGCTAGCGGCCGCCGCCGACACCGACCAGGCGGTATTGCAATCCGATCACAAGTTCGTGCAAGCCGCGTCACTGGAGAATGCTTCCCTTCTTGCCAGAATGCTGGACGACGACTTTACGTGGACCGATGCGGATGGCAAGACGCTGACGGCTTCCGAAGTCCTGCATGCGGTTCCCAAGCCCGCGTTAGGGGATGAAAGCGGCGTCGAACTGAGCGAGCGCACGTATGGGCAAGTTGGCGCGGTGCAGGCGAGCCGCGGAAAAGTGCACGTCCTGCGCATGTGGATTCAGCGCCCGGGCGGCTGGCGCTTGCTGGTCTATCACGAAGTGAAGCAACTCGACGAACCTTCGAACGTGAAAGGCACCGGCGTCAACGACTGCGAAAATCCGTGCAAGGGAGTACCCTTCAAACCCGCCAATGCCGATGAGGCGGCCATCATCGCTTCGTGGCAGGCCCTCGAAACCGGCGTGACCGCGCACGATTCCGCGGCGTGGGCACCGCACATCGCCGACGAATTCGTGCAGATCAGCTCGAACAGCGATCACCCGATTTCCAAGAGCGGGCGCATGGAGACGCTGGACAAGCAAAAGGTAAGCGGCGTCGGCTCGGCGCCTTCGCCGCTGGTGTCGGCAAAGATGTTTGATTTTGGCGACGCGGTGATCATGACTTGCCTGCACCAGCCGCATTCGGGCAAACCGGTGCACGTCAGCCGGCTGTGGATCAAGCGTGACGGTAAATGGGTAATGGCGATCAGCTACCAAACCGCGATCCAGGCGGGAACGCCGAAGTAGTATCGAAATGGAACGAGCATTCGAACGCCGGCGGGAAATGTTCCACGAGAAACACTCTAATTTCGTAACTTTGCGTGTAGCTCTTCGACAAATTTGCGTAAATGTCGGCGCGCCGACATTTTTATTGCTCGCGGCATTCGCTGTCTGCACTTGCACCGCCCGCGCCCAGAACGATTCCTCACTGCTCGCGGCCGATCAATCGCTTCTTCACGCGATGGAAAGCAAAGACAAAGCTGCCGCGGAGCGGATTCTCGACGGTAACGCCGCGTGGATCGACTCCGCGGGCAAGCGCTTCACACGCGCACAAGTGCTCGAAGTTTTTCCACGCGTCGCGAACGCCGGCGTAGAACCGCAGGCGCGGCATTACGGCAGCGCTGCGGTGGTTCGAGCGAATCGCGGCAAAGTGAATGCCCTGCGGGTATGGGTCAAGCGTGCATCCGGTTGGCGCCTAACGCTGTATCAGGAAGTGACCCAGGTGGAAAAATCCGAGCGTGTGGATGCGGCGGCCTCGGGGGATTGCGTAAATCCGTGCAAGGAAATTCCCTACCAGCCGCGGACGCCTTCCGAAAAAGAGGCCATTGCCTCGTGGCAAGGAGTCATGAAAGCCCTGGCTGAAAATGATGCGGAAGCCTACGCTCCGCTCATCGCCGACGAATTCGCGGCCACCGATACCTATCACGATCGGCCGTACAGCAAAGCCGATCGCCTTGCGCAGATCGCCAAACAAAAACAGAGCGGCGCGCATAATTCGCCGCCCGCGATGGTTTCCGCGGAGATGTACGATTACGGCGAAACGGTGTTGATGATTGCCAGGGAGCAGCGCAGCGGCGCGAAACCTTATTTCAATTCGCGCATGTGGGTAAAGCGCGACGGGCGCTGGCAGATGCTTTTCAGTTTTAATACGCGAATCGAATGATTTCCCCGTGTTCCATTCAAAACGGAATCGTGCCCAAAAACCAAGCCAGCCGCGATGTGTCATCCTGAGGGGCGCGACGTTTGCGTCCCGAAGGATCTCAGCTTATACGTCGCGTGCAGATTTAACGTTGAGATCCTGAAGCTATCTTCATCGGGTAGCTTCAGGGTGACAGGCTTGCTTCGATTGGTCGCGTTGAAGCGAATTGCGAATTGCGTCTACGCGCTCTGGTAGAGCTTGGTCATCACGAATTCGCGGTGGCCGAGCGCTTCCGCGCAGGTCAGACGGCCGTTGCAGGTGCGCAGCATGATTTCAATCAATTGATCGCCGGCCTGGTCCATGGTCATTTCTCGCCGCAGGATTCCCGAAACGTCCAGGTCGATGTGCTCGCTCATAGTGCGCGCCGTTTTCGGGTTGGCGGTGAGCTTGATGACCGGCTCGATGGGATTGCCGATCACATTGCCCTGCCCGGTGGGAAAAAGATGGACCACGAAACCCGCGGCGGCTTGCAGCGTGACGCACTCGGCGGCGGCCGAGGAAGTGTCCATGTAATAGAGGCCGGGGCCCTTGGCAGGCGCTTCCGCGGGCTTCAGAACGTCAATGAACTTCGTCTTGCGGCCGATCTTTTGCAGATTCCCGAAAGCTTTTTCTTCAATGGTGGTCAGGCCGCCGGCGATGTTGCCCTTGGTGGGTTGCGATTCGGAAAGGTCGCTGGTCTTGTGGCGCTCGATGACATCCTGATACGCGCGGAAGACCTGCATGAAGCGCTCGCCAACTTCCTTGGTTGCGGCGCGGCTGGCGCAGACGACTTCGGCGCCGGTAAGTTCGGAGGTTTCACCAAAGCAGGTGGTGGCTTTAAGGGGATCGAGCTTGTCGATCAGGTTGCCCACCGTCGGACAAGATCCAAGTCCGGAAGTGGTGTCGCTTTCGCCGCACTTGGTCGAGACGAAGAGTTCCTCGATCGAGCAGGATTCGCGCTGCTTCTCGCTGGCCCACTGCACAAATTCGCGGGCCTTGCGCGAGGCGTTAGCGATGGTGGTGATGTCGCCATTGCCTTCGATCGCAAATCCGGCCACCGGCTTGCCTGTTTTCGCGATGCCGTCCACGATGCGTCCGGTCCAGCCGGGCTCGATGCCAATGACCACGCACGCGGCAACATTGGGGTTCGAACCGGTGCCGATGAGGGTGCGGAAGTGCAGCTCGAGATCTTCTCCAAACTGCAGGCGGCCGTAGGCGTGCGGCAGCGCCAGCGTCCCCTTGATGTTATTGGCGACCGCTTCCGCGGCGGCATTGGATAAATCGTCCAGCGGGAGAATCACTACATGATTGCGGATGCCCACTCGGCCATTTTCCCTGCGGTACCCGAAAAAAGAATAGCGTCCCATCGTTACCACCTTTTCGTTTTCATATTGTGAACGTGCACGTGATTCCCTTTGCCAATGGCGGCGACCGCGCGGCCGACGTCGTGGCCGTATTTGAGAATCGTGTCGCCGGGCTTGATTTCGCCCAGAGCGATTTTGTGGCCCAAGGGGACCGGGTCGAGCGCTTTGAGGGTGATGGTTTCGTCGGTCTCCATGATCCAGCCGGTTAAGTTCTCGCCTGCGGCAATGTTTTCGACGACCATCACGCCGACGGTATCGGCTTTATCGTGCACGATGAAATGCGTAGTCATGTTCGTTTCACTTTCCCGGAATGATTTGAGTTTTTCGTTTCATTGACGCGCGAGGCCAGGTGCTGAAGAGCCGGGAGAATCCTTGGCCAACAGCCGGTTGAGTTCGAGCGCGGCCCTTTGCACGTCTTCGCGGATGGCCTGCTCCGCGAGGCGGGCATCGCGGGCGCGCACGGACTTTAACATCACCCGAAGATTCCGCATGCTCTCCTGCTGGCGTTCCCTGGTGCGCAAGGGATGCGAAACGCCGATGGCGCGCCACCGGCGAATGCGTCCATGCAGCAACGCAATCATGGAAGACAGGGTTTGGCTTCGGGCGCCAGCAAAAAGGATGTCGTAGAAAGTGTTCTTGGCGTCCAGGATTTTTTCCGGATCGCCGGTCTCGTAAGCGGAGGCGACATTGTGGAGCTCATGCTCCAGCTGGTTCACCTGCGATTCGTCGGCGTGTTCGGTGAACAGGCGCGCCGCCAAACCTTCCAGCACGGCGCGAATGGCGTAAAGATCTTGCGCTTCTTCCCAGGTGAGTGTGCGCACGACGGGGCCTTTGTTGGGAATGATCGCCACCAGTCCTTCGGACTCCAGTTGGCGTAAAGCTTCGCGGATAACGGTGCGGGAAACGCCCATCATAGAAATCAGTTCGCGCTCCACGAGGCGCTCGCCCGGAGCGAGGCGGCCGGAAATGATGGACTGGCGAAGTTCGAGAAGAACTTGACGGCGAAGAGGAGCAGCGGCCCGGGGGATAGTGCCGAGAGAGGAACGTGGATGGGAATGGGGACTTGACTGGCTCATAATCTCGTATTACGGTACTATGGATAGGCCGAACTTACAACTATTTTTACACCTTATCTTATTTGATCGATCGAGGAACTTGTGACTTCATCTCCCGTAAAACTTGCCATTGTTGGACTCGGACGCTGGGCCAAGGTTTTGACTCGCGCCTCCGCAAAATCGGAAAAACTGAAAATTGTCGCCGGGTACAGCCGGTCGGTTGAAAAACGCGAGGCATTTCAGGCCGAGATGGGGGTGGCGGCCGCCGCCAGCATGGAAGCGATCCTTGGCGATGCGTCGATTGAAGGGGTGATTCTGACGGTGCCGAATGAACAGCATCTGCCGATGGCGGCGCAGGTAGCGAAGGCCAAGAAACATGTGTATACGGAGAAACCGATTGCCAGCACGCTGGTGGAGGGGTTGCAGATTGCGGCGCTGGAAAAGAGGTACGGGATTACGGTTACGGTAGGCCACAGCGCGCGCCTGATGGGCGGAATCCGGAAAATCCGCGAGGCGATCGATGCCGGCGAATTGGGGCGAGTGGCGTTCATGGAGGCAAATTTTTCCAACAATCGCGCGCTGGAACTGACACCGAAGACCTGGCGCTGGTATAAGGACAGAGCGCCGGGCGGCCCGCTCTCGCAGCTGGCGATTCACCAGTTTGACGTGCTGCACTATCTGGGCGGCGAGGTGGCGGAGGCGAGCGGGATGGCGTCCAAACTCTCGCCGGTGGGCGCGGAGGTGGACGACCAGTCCATGACCCTGCTGAAATTCGCGGACGGAAAGGTCGGGTATGTGGGCAGTTGCTGGACTTCGCCGGGAGTTTTTTCGGTGCGGGTGTTCGGGTCCAAAGGGCTGATGCACTACGAGATCGATTTCGACACCTGGGATACGCCGGACCAGTTGCACAAGAAATCGACGCTGTACATTCAGCGTGGTACAGAGGGTTACGCAAAACGCGAGGAGTTGAAGGTGCCGGAGAGCGATATGTTTCGCGCGGAATTGGAAATGTTCGCGGAAAGCTGCCGGACGGGAAAAGCGAATGAACTGAGCGCGCGGAACGGCAACGCGGCGGTGGCGATGGTGTACGCGGCGTTGAAATCCATCGAGCAGAACGGGGAGTGCGTGGCTATCGCCGAAATTCTGAAAGACGCCGAGAGCAAGGCGACTGACTAACAGGAGACCCGATGCTAGCCAGCAGGTATTTTATAGACCTGACACAACCGGAAATCGCGGCACAGTTGAAAAAGAATCCGCTGGTGATTTTGCCCCAGGGAAGCGTGGAGCAGCACGGCCCGCACCTGCCGACCGGGACGGACATTTTTGCATCGAACGTGATTGCGCACGCGGTTGCGGAACGCATGGATGGATTGGTTCTTCCCGGCGGCCCGCTGGGGGTGACGCCGCTGCACATGCCGTTCGAAGGGACGATCACGCTGTCGCCGGATACGTATATGCGGGTGGTGAAAGAGACATGCGCGTCCATGGCGCAGCACGGTGCGAAATACCTGCTGATTTTGAATTGGCACGAGCTGAACATTCCGCCGCTGGCGGTGGCCGCGGACTTGCTGCACCGGGAACACGGAATGACGGTGCTGACGGTGCAGGCGTGTTTCGTGGCCGAAGACATGTTCGGCAAAGAGTGCGGCGGGCTGACGCATGGAGGAGAGATTGAAGCGCTGGCGGTGCTAGCCTATAGGCCAGACTTGGTGCACCTGGAGCGCATCGATTATTCTTCGGACCACGCTCACGGGCACAAGGTGGATGCGTTGCGGCGGACGCGCAGCTATCAGCCGGTGCTGACGGATGTGCGCTCGATTGCGCCGACGGGATGGTACGGGAGCCCGCAACACGCGACGATCGAAAAGGCCGAGAAGATGATCCATAGCGTGGCCGATTCCATTGCCAAACAATCCACGGAGATATTCAAGAATCTCGATCGCATCCAGGGCGGCACCGCCGAGATCCGGCAAATCGGCAAGGAGCGCTGATGGCCCGGCTGTACAAACCGGGCGAGGCGAGGCAAATGGATCTTCCGGGCCGGAAGGCCATGGAGATTGTTTCGGGCGAACGCGGGGCGCGCGGACTGACTTTGCGAAAGGTGGAGATTCCGGTGGTGCTACCCGGGGATGCGCTGCGCGCGGCCCACCGGCATTCCGAATTCGAAGAGTGCATCTACACGCTTTCGGGCCAGGGCACCACATTTGCGGATAGCGGCGAGTACGAAATGAGACCCGGGGACACATTGCTGATGCCCGCGGGAGAAAAGCACGTCACGCGCAACACTGGCAACGAGCCGCTGGTCTTGTTGTGCTTCTTTCCGGTGCCGGACATCACCGCAGCGACGCAGGAGCCCGGCGTTCCTCCCAGGATTCCCAAACAATCATGAGCCTTGACGTTCTTTGCCTGCGGCCCGAAGCGGATTTCCAGCGTGTAGGCGCATTGCCGCCCGCGTCCCTGAAAGTGGCGTACCGTGGCGTCACCGATGGCGATGTGGAAGAGCTGATGAAGGAAGCACGGGTGCTGGTGATCCCCGCCGTGGGTCCTAAATTGCCCAACGCGCTGTTCGATGGCGCGAGAGTGAAATTCATCCAAGTGACCGGAGCGGGGCTGGACCGGCTGGATTTGGGGAATCTGAAGGAACGTGGCATTGGGGTGGCCAACGTTGCGGGAGGCAGCAACGAAGCGGTCGCCGAATACGCGGTAACAACGGCGAGTGTTCTGTTGCGGCGATTTTCGCGGGCAGATGCGGAGATTCGCAAGGGCAATTACCGTGAGTTTCGGGCGCGCATGATTGCGGACAGCCTATTGGGGCTGGATGGGCTGACCGTGGGCGTGGTGGGATTTGGAATTATCGGTGTCGCGGTGGCCGCGGCTTTCTACAAGAGGGGCTGCACGATTCTCTTTTACGATCCGGCACCTCGCGACCCGCATGCAGGCGAAGCGCTTGGGGCCAAGGCCTGCGCTCTGGATGAGCTTCTTCAGTCGGCGGAGGTGGTTACTCTGCATGTGCCGCTGCTGCCGCAGACGACTGGGCTGATTGGGAAACGCGAGCTGGCACTGATGAAACCGGAAGCGGTGCTGATTCAGGCTTCGCGCGGCGGAATTGTGGATGAGGCGGCGCTTGCCGAGGCGCTGAAGGGTGGAAAGCTGGGAGGCGCGGCGGTGGATGTCTATTCGGCGGAGCCGCCCCCAGCGGACAACGCGCTGATCGGATTAGAAGGCGAAGCGGCACAGCGTATTTTGTTCACTCCCCACATTGCGGGGGTGACGCGGCAATCCACGGCGTTTCTGTGCCGGGCGGCCTGGCGGAATGTGGAACGGTTTTTCGCGGGGAAGGAAGCACCACGGGATGTGGTGATTTGAGGCCGAGTCGGGATTTTTGAGACGCGGAGCCGAGTTTCGTGCGGCACGGAGAACACTCAGTGGGCAAAGCAGGCGGGACCGGAAAGAGAAGGCCCTGGTACACGATTCTCTACGTGCAAGTGCTGATCGCGGTGCTGATGGGCTGCGCGATTGGGGCGATCTCCCCGAAGACAGGGATAGCGCTTAAGCCGCTCGGCGACGGGTTTGTGTCGCTGATCCGGATGATGATCGCACCGGTGATCTTCTGCGTGATCGTGCAGGGAATCGCCTCGATGAGCGACCTGAAGAAGGTCGGCACGGTGGGCGTAAAGACGTTGATTTATTTTGAAGTGGTTTCGACGCTGGCGCTGATTATCGGAATTGTGGTGGCGGTTGTGTTTCATCCGGGCGCCGGACTGAACATCGATGCGTCGACGCTGGATCCCAAGGCCGCGTCGGCCTTCGTCGGGCGGGCGAAAGAGTCCGGCTTCATTCCCTTTCTGCTGGGTTTTATTCCGAGAACATTTGTCGGCGCGCTGGCGGAGGGAGAAGTGCCGCAAGTGCTGCTGATTTCGATTTTGACGGGGTTCGCGATCGCGAATCTGGGGGAGTTTGGAAAACGCGCGCTGGGCGCGATTGAAGTGGCCAACAAGGTGGTTTTCGGGATCGTGAGAATCGTGGTGCGAGCCGCGCCGGTGGGAGCGCTGGGCGGAATGGCGTTTACGGTGGGCAGCTACGGGGTGGCCTCGCTGACGAACCTGTTAAAGCTAATGGGCACGTTTTACTTGTCGAGCTTCTTGTTTGTAGTGTTTGTGCTGGGCACCATCGCATACCTGGCGGGATTTTCGATTTTCCGGTTTTTGGCGTACATCAAGGACGAGTTGCTGATCGTGTTGGGCACCAGCTCTTCGGAGACGGTGCTTCCCGACATGATGCGCAAGCTGGAGGCGCTGGGGGCGTCGCGGTCGGTGGTGGGCCTGGTATTCCCAACAGGCTACGTCTTCAATACCGATGGCACAAATATTTATCTGACACTGGCGGCGATATTCCTGGCGCAGGCGACCAACACGCATCTCTCGTTGGGGCAGATCAGCGGGATTCTGCTGTTCGCGCTGGTGGCGTCAAAGGGCGGATCGGGCGTGACTGGAACGGGGTTTGTGACGCTGGCGGCGATCCTGGCGGCGGTGCCCTCGATTCCGGTGCAGTCGCTGGCATTGCTGGTGGGGATTGAGAAATTCATGAGCGAATGCCGGGCGCTGACGAACGTGGTGGGGAACGGAGTTGCCACGCTGGTGGTGAGCCGGTGGCAAGGGGAACTGGACGTGGAGAATATGCGGCGGGTGATGAAGGAGCGGCCCGAGAACTCTGAAACCAATTCGGCGTAAAGGGCGTTACACTTCTGGGGTAGCTCACCGGCCTTGAGCCGCCCAATCGCGAAGTATGCCTGGGGGATTTATGCCTGCCACTGCCATCGATCGACGAACATTTCTTCGGGTTTCCGCCGTCAGCGGCGGGGGATTTTTGCTGGCGTGCCGTTTGCCAGCGTTCACGGGAGCGCTTGCAGGGCAGGCCACGGCGCCGGTATTACCAACGCCGGCTTATTTACCCACGGCCTTTGTGCGGGTGGCGGCGGATGGAATCGTGACCATCACCGCAAAAAATCCGGAGATCGGGCAAGGCGTCAAGACGCATTTGCCGATGATCATCGCGGATGAGTTCGATGTGGACTGGAAAGACGTGCGCATCGAGCAGGCCGACCTGGACGAAACAAAATACGGCGTGCAGCGCGCCGGGGGCAGCACGGCCACGCCGATTAATTGGGATCCGCTGCGGCGGGTAGGCGCGGCTTGCCGGCAAATGTTCGTTGCGGCTGCGGCGCAGACGTGGTCGGTGCCAGAGTCAGAATGCGAAACTTCCTCCGGGCAGGTCATCCATTCGGCGTCGAAGCGGACACTTGGTTACGGGGCGCTAGCCGCCAAGGCGGCGACGCTGACACCGCCAGACTTGAAGAACGTCACGCTGAAGGATCCCAAAAACTACAAAATTATCGGCAAGCCGACGGTGGGCGTGGATGTTTCGTCGATAGTGGCGGGAAAGCCGATCTACAGCATTGATTTCCGCATGCCGGGAATGCTGTGGGCAGTGTACGAGAAGTGCCCGGTATTTGCCGGGAAGGTGGTCAGCGCCAATGTGGAGGAAATCAAAACGCTGCCGGGAGTGAAGCAGGCGTTTGTGATCCAGGGAACCACGGAGCTTTTGGGATTGCACGCCGGCGTGGCGATTCTTTCGGAAAACTGGTGGCAGGCGAACATCGCGCGACAGAAATTGGAGATCAAGTGGGATGAGGGGGCGACCGCACTGCAGAGCAGCGAGGGATTCTCCAAGCGGGCCCAGGAACTTTCCAAGCAGCCGCCAACGGTGATGTTGCGCAAGGATGGAGATGCGGAGAAGGAGCTTCACGCCGCTTCGAAAGTGGTGGAGGCCGCGTATGAGTATCCATTTCTGGCACACGCGCCGATGGAACCCGAAAACTGCCTGGCGCATTTTCATGACGGGAAGCTGGAGTTCTGGTCACCGAGCCAGACACCGGAATCCGGGCGGCTGCAAGTGGCTAAGGTGCTGGGGATTGCGCACGACGACATCATTGTGCACATGAAACGCGCGGGAGGCGGATTTGGACGCCGGCTGACGAACGATTACATGCTGGAGGCGGCGGCGATTGCAAAGCAGGCGGGCGTTCCGGTGAAGCTATTGTGGACGCGCGAGGATGATTTCCATCACGACCATTATCGCCCGGCCGGATTTCATTTTCTGAAAGGCGGATTGGACGCTTCCCGGAAGCTGGTGGCCTGGCAAAATCATTTTGTGACCTTTGGAGAGGGCGAGACGTTCGCTCCCTCGGCGAATATTCCGGGCAACGAATTCCCGGGAACCTTTTTGCCGAATTTTCATTTTGGGGCCTCGCTGATGCCGCTAGGCGTGCCCACATATGCGCTGCGCGCGCCGCGCAGCAATGCTTTTTCCTGGGTTTTCCAGTCGTTTACCGATGAACTGGCGCACGCCGCGGGAAAAGATCCGGTGGAATTCCGGCTGGAGTTGCTGGGACTTCCGCGGGTGACCACGCCGGACCTGAAGCCGGATCCATTTTCCGGAAACATGGACGGCGCGCGGATGCAGGGGGTGTTGCGGCTGGTGGCGGAGAAATCCGGCTGGGGCAAGCGCACTTTGCCGAAAGGGACGGGGATGGGGGTGGCGTTCCAGTTCTCGCATCGCGGATATTTCGCGGAAGTGGTGGAGCTCAGCGTGGACGCTCACAATGCAGTGAAGGTGAACAAGGTATGGGTGGCGGGGGATATCGGCAGCCAAATCATCAATCCACTCAACGCGGACAATCAGGTGCGCGGGGCGGTCTTGGAAGGATTGAGCTCGGTGATGAGCTACGAAATTACCATCGAGCACGGCCGGGCCATGCAGAGCAATTTCAACGAGTACACCCCGATGCGCATGAACCAATTGCCCGGGGAGATTGAAGTGCATTTCCTGCGCACGGATAATCCGCCGACAGGATTGGGCGAGCCTGCGCTACCTCCGGTCCTTCCGGCGGTATGCAATGCGATCTTTGCGGCCACGGGGAAGCGCATCCGGTCACTTCCCCTGGTGAAGCACGGATATAGCTGGGCGTGAAGGGTTTCAGAGTTTGCGTGACGACGCCGAAAAGCGAACTTCAGCGGATAAAGCCGGGTTGATTTTGCGGCATCTCCGGCACGACCCTTCGACATGCTCAGGGCAAGCTGAAGTCGTACCCTCCCGCGAAAATGATGCTCTCACACTGACTCTTCAGCGGGTGGTGATTATGGGTGGCTCTCCGCCGCCGGCGGGAGTTCCAGATTTCTAACCAGCCAGGGGACCAGAATTTTTCGAAAGATGACCGGGTCCGGCCAGATTTTTACCTGGCGTCCCAAGTGACCGCCTTGTGGATTGATCCACGCTTCCTTGGGCACGTCGCCGTTGCTCAAGAGCAGGTAAGCATCGGAAACCGGGACCTGGGTATCCAGGGCACCGGCAATGATCAGCATGGAGGTCGTCGGCTTCCCCAGCAGATGTTGGTTCACGAGCGAAAGTTTCGGGAGGATTTCGCCTAGATCCTCGACTTTGTTTGCGCCTTCGAAGATAGACATCAGCGCAGGGCCGAGGCCGAAAAGATATTCGCGGTTGCCCAGCGTTTTTTGGAGGACGAATTCTTTTTGGAAGGTGGCATCGACCGGGGGCGACTGTGCAACCACCGCTTTCAGGCGAGCGTGCTCGACGATAGAGAGTTTGGCGGCCCAATAAGCGCCGAAGCTTTGGCCATCCACGCCGAGGCGCGTTTTATCCACGTCGGGGCGTGTCTGCAGGTAGTCGATGACCTTGGAGAACATGCGGTCGGCGGTTTCGCTGGCTTTGATGGGAGCCTGGCCGGTGCCCGGCGAGTCGATGCCGATAAAACCGATGCCGGAGCCGAGGACCACGCCGAAATTTTCCGAGAGGTCCTCTTTGCGGCTGTCGAGACCGCTGATGGCGATGACCACGGGCACGGGACCATGGGCATTTTTCGGCAGGCGCATGTAGCCGACGATTTCCGAGCCTTCAAAGGGAATGTGCACGACCTCGAGTGGCGGGTCCATAAATTTGGCGTGCGCGAGGAAGGCTTCGAGGGCCATGGCGTAGGCGCGCTTTTTGCCGGGGGAGGCCGGGACCGGCCAGCGCGCGAAGGAATAGAGGCGCCAGGCACGGATAAAGTCGGCGTCGGCCTTGGCGGGGTTGCTGGATTGCAGGGATTTTCCTTCGTTCATGTAACGATCGGCGATTCCGCTGAAGGCGGCGGCCCATTCGTCATTGTCGGTGGTCTTGATATTGGCGAAAGCCTCGCGGACGTCGGCAGGATCCAGGCCGATGAGGGGATACATCCCGTTTTCGGCGCGCTTGATGGCTTCGGCTTTGATTTCGTCGAGGTTGCGTTCTTTTTGCTGCTGGGCACGCGAGTTGGGCGATAGCGCGCTCAGGATGATTCCCGCGAGCAGGCCTAGAATTATGTTACGCAAATGAGTTCTCCCTCGTAGTGTTTACTTTGCTTTCGTGAGCGCCGCCTGGTAATACGACGGGTCGTAATATTTTTCAGGAGCAGGGGGATGGCCGCCCCACTGGCCTTCCACATCGGCGCGGAGCTTGAGGACGTTTTCGAAACCACGGAGATCGAGCTGCGCGTCCTTGGCGAAGCCGCCGGGATGGTTGATGGCGATTTCGTAATCCTCGGCGGCGATTTCCGGGGCCAGGTGATATTCGGCGACCAGGATGTCAATGACCTGCTGCTTGTTGGCGGGGGCCATGAGCCAGCGTTGGGCTTCAATGCAGGCGGAAAGGAAGGGGATGAGGAGGTCGCGATGCTCCTTGGCCCAAGCGCGCTGGGTGAAGAAACCGGCGGCTTGATAGGGGCCGATGAGCCGTTGAACGGAACCGAGGCTGACAAAACCTTCGCGTTTGGCGACGAGAGAAACCGGTGGGCCGAGCATGGATCCGGCGAATTCCTTGTTGTCGCGCATGGCGATAAGGCGTTGCGGGGTTGCGCCGAAGGGCTTGATTTCGTAGTCCTTGCCGGCGGTGAGGCCGCTTAGGGAAAGGATTTTTTTCATTTGCAGGGCATACGCGGTGTTGGGGGCGTCCACAAGCAGCTCTTTCCCGCGGAGCTCGGAAATGGACTTGATGTTGGGCTGGGCGATCAATTCATTCTGCGATCCTTCGCCGCCCATGACGATGACGACGTCCTGGTGAGCGAGTTCGACCATGGCCACGGCATTGTCCACGGCCAGATAGGCGATGTCGCCGTTTCCCGCGGCCAGGGCGGCGCGCAGTTCGTCGGAATTTTTCTTATTATCGTTCGCGACTTCGATTCCGTATTTCGCGAACAGGCCTTGTTTATCGGCAACCACAAATTGCAGCGGGCGGCCGAGTAACGTGAGAACGTGGACCTTCTGCTTTTGAGGGGCCTGCGCGTGCACGGCGGCGCAGAGCAACAGAGCGCACACGGCTACGCCTAATCTTGAAAAGCTAGGAAGTTTCATCCTTTTTCTCCTGGGGACCCGGTATCAGGGAGCCCCTTCATTGAGTTTGTCGAGCGACCATTCGGTTACCGGCATGGGATCGAGAATCGGCTTGCCGAGATTAGGGCAGCTAAGAGCGTAAAGCCCGGTGTCCGTGGCGGTCCAGATGATGTTGCGGTCCCATTCGACCAGTACATTATCCACAGTGCGGTCATAGCTGCCGAACTTCTTCAGATCGCCACCTTGCGGGGGAATGAAATAGGCCACTTCCTCGGGCTTGTAGAGGTCGCCGATGTCGTAGCAGCGGAGGCCGGCGATGAAATAGGAGTAGGCGATGAACTCCTGGCGAGGCCTCCCCGGGGCCTTCAGATGCGGTGGATTGTGAGCGCCGAAGCGCCCGCGCTTGAAGCAGAAATCTCGGTAAGGGGCTTCCGGCGGCGGCACCGGCCTGGGAAGTTGCGCGACCGGCACGGGATGAGCCTCATCGCGGATGTCGATAATCCAGTTGGGCAAATAAATCTGATTGCAGTCGGAGTTGGTGGTTTCGCCGTTGGTGAGGACGAATCCGCGTTCGAGAATGCCGCAATAGATGGTGTGGAAGGCGATGCCCATGCCGGAATATTGGGCCGGCGGTTCAAAGCGGCCGATTTCTTTCTGATGTTCGGGGTCGGAGAGATCGAGAATGATGAAGCCGTTGCAGCCAAAGGCGCCATAGCCGCGGTTGCCGCCATCTTCCAATTTTTTAGGAACATACACGGGGCCGTGCAATCCCGCGAAGGGAGTCTGGTCGGCCACGACCTTTGGGGGAACGAGTTTTGACCAGATCCACTTGTTGTATTCCACTTCTTCTCCCTTGCGGGACCCGGGGACCCACCACATGGAAACTTCCTTGGCCGCAGCGGGATCGGTAACGTCGACGATCATGTTGCCGTTGACCAGCTCGCGAAAATACGAAGGCTGATGGATGAAGGATTCATCGGGAGCGGTGTCCAGGTAGGCGTACTTGCCGCCGTCATAGTAATTGCGGTGCGTGCCCTGGCCAGTAGCGCCGGTGCTGAATTCCGAGAGCTTGACGATTTTGGAGGGGTTGGTGGCGTCGTAAAACCTGACGCCGCGCAATCCTTTGTAATTCTTGCGCTTGTCGTCGAGATGCGGATCGTCGTACTTGCCCATGGGGGCTTCGGGAGTTGAATCGGTGATGGGGGTCTGCGCGCCGGTCATCAGAATCCATTTCTTGAGATTCTTGTTGTAGGCAACTTGCACCTGGTAGCCATCGAAGCCGGCCTTGTTGAACATGGCGGGCTTGCGAACGTCGCTGATGTCGATGACGTCGCCCTGCTGAAAGAGGTAGCGCCGATCGCCGGCGGACATGATCTGCATCTTGCCGTGGCGCGACTCGCCGGTGCCGAAATGCGCCAGGACCTCCATGTTGCGGATGTACATCCGGCGATCCAGGTAAGAGATGCTGTTTGGGCTGGGATGGCCGTGGTGATCGGCCAAAGCCGAGAGGGGTGAAGCAGCCAAAGCCAAACCGGCGCCAGCGGCGGTGCGCAGAAAATTGCGGCGCGAGGGGGCAAAGAGGCGCGGCTCGGGGTCAGGGTTGGCAGCGGGCTGCGGCTGGGGCGGACAGGCGGCTTTTTTGCGTTTCATCAGTGGCTCCTTGGATTGGGCCCGGCGGGGAGTATTCCCCGGTGGCCAGCTCCTCAATGTCTGAGCTAGTTGCCGAGGTCCGGGAAAGCGGATGCCGGAGCCGAGAGGGGCGGAAGTGCCAGCTCAACCGTAAAGAGGTAGGACCCCTGTACCACTTGGAGAGGAAAGGTGTCAACGAATAAATTCTATGAATCAGAAATATCGATGCTTAGGCTGTACAGTGGAGGGCAACTTGGGTATATTGGTAGGACCAATTGGGATTCATCAGGTCGAATCCTTCCCCGCGGCTTGGGTATCCGGGCCGTGCATCCTCAGGGAGACCAACCATGGCAATCGCCACAACCAACCCAGCAACAGGGCAAGTGATCAAGTCTTTTGAGCCGCTGAGCGCCGCGCAAATTGAAATCAAACTGCAAAAGGCCATCGATACTTTCGGGACTTATCGAGAGACGACGTTCGCGCAGCGTGCGAAGTGGATGCAGAAGGCCGCAACGATCCTGGAGAACGAAAAAGAAGCATTCGCCAAGGTGATGACGACGGAGATGGGCAAGACCTTTCGCTCCGCGGTCGATGAAGCAGCGAAGTGCGCGCTGGTGTGCCGGTATTACGCGGAAAACGCCGAACATTTTCTGGCCGACGAGAAGGTGGAAACCGGGGCCAAGCGGAGCTACATCCGGTACCAGCCGCTGGGGCCGGTTCTGGCAGTGATGCCGTGGAATTTTCCGTTCTGGCAGGTGCTGCGTTTTGCAGCACCGGCGCTGATGGCGGGAAACGTGGGATTGCTGAAGCACGCATCGATCGTGCCGCAGAGCGCGCTGTTGATTGAAGACCTTTTTCACCGGGCGGGATTTCCGGATGGCGCTTTTCAGACGCTGCTGATCGGATCGCGGGAAGTGGACAAGATTCTGGGCGATCCGCGGGTGATGGCGGCAACGCTAACAGGCAGTGAACAAGCGGGTATCGAGGTGGGTATCGGGGCCGCGAAGAGAATCAAGAAAGTGGTTCTGGAACTGGGTGGAAGCGATCCGTTCATCGTGATGCCGAGCGCGAACCTGGAGACGGCCACCAGCACGGCGGTGAAGGCGCGCATCTTCAATAACGGGCAATCGTGCATCGCGGCAAAGCGCTTCATCGTGGCGGAAAGCATCGCGGAAAAATTCGAGAAATTGTTTGCGGAAAAAATGGCGGCTTTGAAGGTGGGTGATCCATTCGATGCGGCCACGGATGTGGGGCCGCTTTCGACTCCAGAGGGGGTCAAAGACCTGGATCGCGACGTCCGCAAATCGGTGGAAGCCGGGGCGAAAATTCTTACCGGGGGAAAGCCGCTGGACCGGCCGGGATATTTTTATGCGCCGACGGTATTGGTGAACATCCCGAAGGATTCGCCGGCGTACAAGGAAGAGATGTTTGGCCCGGTGGCCAGCGTGTTCCGTGCCAAAGACGTTGACGACGCCATTCGAATCGCCAACGACAGCCGGTTTGGCCTGGGAGCGAGCGCCTGGACGAATGACAGCGCGGAGCAGGAGAAGTTTATTAGCGGGTTGGACGCCGGAATGGTATTTATCAACCGGATGGTGGCTTCCGATCCGCGGATTCCCTTCGGCGGGGTAAAGTGGTCTGGCCACGGGCGGGAGTTGGGGGCCTGGGGCATCCGGGAATTTACGAACATAAAGACGGTGTGGGTGGAAGAGGGGTAAAAAGGCTTGCGAGGGAGGGCGGGGAATGGTAGTTTGGTCCGACAACTCGACCATATCTCATTCTGCTTCGCTCAACACTGCGTTGCGTCCCCCTTCCACGGTGTTTGGCTCCATGCGTCGATTGGCTTACTCCGGTCGGGGAGGTTGAAATGTACAAAATCGTTCGCTCCTCACGCCTCTACGAGCAGATCGTGCAGCAAGTAGAGGAATCCATCCATAAAGGAGCGCTGAAACCGGGGGATCAACTGCCGCCGGAGCGCGAGCTTGCGGAGCAATTTGGAGTGAGCCGCACGGCGGTGCGCGAGGCGGTGAAGACTCTGCGGGAGAAGGGGATGGTGGAAGCATATCCCGGGCGCGGGACGTTTATCACCGACGGAAGTTCCTACACGATCCGGCAGTCGCTGGATCGCATGATGCGCGGTGGGCATGAAAATTTTGCCTTTCTTGCGGAGGTTCGAGAAATTCTGGAGCCGGAGATCGCCACGCTGGCAACGGAGCGAGCCGACGCGGAGGATCTGGCGGCGATGAGGGAACAGGTGAGGGTGATGGACGCTTCGAAAGACGATCCCGAAGCGTATATCGAGGCGGACCTGGATTTTCATCTGGCGCTGGCGGAAGCGGCGGGCAATCCGATCATACTTTCGTTGATTGACTCGATCGTGGGAATTTTGCGCGAACAGCGAATTGGAATTTTCCAGGTGAAGGGCGGGGCGGAGCGCGGCCAGTATCATCACAAGAAGATATTGGAAGCGGTTGAGCACCGGGATTCCGCGGGAGCGCGAGAGGCGATGAAAGCGCACTTGAAGCAGGTGCGCGAGGATTCGAAGAAGGCGCCAAACGAATAAGAAATACGCCGGAAAAATCGAACAGCAAGGAAAAACCGTGAGAGGTGAGGTTGTGGCTAAATTAGGGTTTGTAGGCCTGGGAGTGATGGGCAGCGAGATGGTGAACCGGCTGCTCAGCAAAGGGCATAGCGTCACGGGATATAACCGGACGCGTTCGAAAGGGGAGTGGCTGCTCCAGAAGGGGATGAAGTGGGCCGATTCGCCGCGCGCCGTTGTGGGCGAATCCGATGTGGTTTTTTCCATGGTGACAAATTCGGCGGCGCTGGGCGCGGTGATGAACGGACCGGATGGGATGATCGCCGGGGCCACACCGGGAAAGTTGTTCGTCGACATCAGCACGGTAAGTCCGGCGTTCAGCCGGGAAATGGCGGGAAAAATCCGGGAGAAGGGTTGCGACATGGTGGATGCGCCGGTATCCGGAAGCGTGATCACGCTGCAGGAAGGCAAGCTCTCGGTGATGGTAGGCGGGCGCAAGGAAACTTTTGAAAAGGTGAAACCGCTGCTGCTGGACATCGGGCCGAAGGTGACTTATGTGGGAGAGAACGGCCTGGCGCTGGTGATGAAGATTGGAACCAACCTAAGCCTGGCCGTGCAGATGCTGGCGTTTTGCGAGGGTGTGCTGTTGGCGGAAAAAAGCGGGATTGCGCGCGAAGTGGCGGTGGACGTTCTGACGCACAGCGTGATCGCGTCGCCGATGGTGCAGTATCGCGGGCCATTTGTGCTGAAGCAGCCAGAGGAAGCATGGTTCAACGTGAACATGATGCAGAAGGACATGCTGCTGGCGCTGGAGCTGGGGCGGCAACTGGATGTGCCAATGCCGACGACGGCGGTAACCAACGAGTTCCTGACCGCGGCGCGCGGCATGGGGCGGGCAGAAAAAGATTTTGCGGTGGTGTTTGAGGTGTTGGCGCAAATGTCCGGGGTGAAGCAATGAAAACGGTCACGGATGCGGCAAAGACGGAAGCTGGGGTGCCGGCAGAACTGGGAATACGATTGTACCGGCAGATGGTGCGCATCCGCCTGTTCGAAGAGCAGGTGAATGAACTTTATACGCGCGCGCTGATGCCGGGACTGGCGCATCTGTACATCGGCGAAGAAGCGGTGGCCGTGGGGATTTGCGAAGCACTAACCAGGAAGGACTATGTGACCAGCACGCATCGCGGGCACGGGCACTGCCTGGCAAAGGGCGCGACGCCAGATCGCATGTTTGCGGAGCTGCTCGGCAAGGAAGCGGGTTACTGCCGGGGCAAGGGGGGTTCGATGCACATCGCGGACCCCGCGACGGGAAATCTTGGCGCCAACGCGATCGTGTGCGGCAGCGCGGGAATCGCGACCGGCGCGGCGTTGACGGCGAAGCGGCTGAAGACGGACCACGTGGCGGTGTGCTTTTTTGGAGAGGGAGCGCTGGGGCAGGGCGTGCTGTATGAAGTGATGAACCTGGCGGCGCTGTACAAGTTGCCGGTGATCTATGTGTGCGAAAACAATCTTTATACCGAGTACACACATTTTTCTGAAACGACGGCAGGAGACATCCTGGCGCGGGGAACGGCGTTTGGAGTGCAGTCGGAAAGCGTGGATGGGCAGGACGTGCGGGCGGTGCATGGCGTGGCGCAGAAGCTGGTGGGCCGCGCGCGGCGCGGAGAAGGGCCTTCCTTCCTGGTTTGCAATACGTATCGGTATACCGGGCACCACGTGGGCGATATCAATCGCGAATATTACCGCTCGAAGCAGGAAGAGCAGGAGTGGAAGACAAAGCGGGACCCCATCAAGAACATGGGCGAGTGGCTGATCAGCCAAAAACTTGCCGATGCCGGGGCATTGCAGAAGATTGAGAAGGAAGTCCGCGAAGAGATGAAAATCGCCGTGGAGTTTGCGATTTCCGCGGCGTATCCCTCCGTGGAGGAGGTCGATCAGGACGTTTATGCTTGAGACTGTGCAGAGGGAACTGACATTTGCGCAAGCGATTCGGGAAGCGCTTGCGGAAGAGATGCGGCGGGATCCGCGGGTATGCATCTTCGGCGAAGACGTAGCGGAAGCGGGAACGCCGTTCAAGGTATTGTCCGGCCTGGTGGAAGAGTTCGGGTCCGAGCGAGTGCTGGACACGCCGATATCGGAAGCTGGATTTACGGGAATGGGAGTGGGCGCGGCGATGACCGGGTTGCGGCCGGTTGTGGACATCATGTTCGGCGACTTTCTGACACTGACGATGGATCAACTGGTGAACCAGGCGGCCAAAGTTCACTACATGTCCGGGGGAACATGGAAAGTGCCGATGGTGCTGCGGACGACGCTTGGGGCGACGCGGCGATCGGCGGCGCAGCATTCGCAATCGCTGCACGCGTGGCTGTGCCACGTGCCTGGGCTGAAGGTGGCCATGCCCTCGACGCCCTACGACGCGAAGGGCTTGTTGAAGACGGCGATTCGCGACGACAACCCGGTGATCTTTTTCGAAGACAAAATGATGTATAAGCAGAAGGGCGCCGTACCGGCGGATGAATACACGATTCCTTTCGGCGTGGCGGACGTGAAGCGCGAGGGAGAAGACATTACGCTGGTGGCCACCAGCAGCATGGTGGAAGTGGCGCTGGGAGCCGCGAAACTCCTCGAGGGAATCGGCGTGAGCGCGGAAGTGATCGATCCGCGGACGATGTGGCCGCTGGACGAAAGGACCCTGGTGGAATCGGCAAAGAAAACTTCGCGCGCGATCGTGATTGACGAAGGCTACTCGCGGTATGGAGTGACCGGCGAAATCGCCTCGGTGATCGCGGAAGGGGCATTTTTTAATCTGGAAGCTCCGGTGAAGCGGATGGGCGCGATGCACGTGCCGATCCCGTTTTCGCCGCCGCTGGAAGACCTGACCGTGCCGACGGATCAAACGGTATTTGAAGCGGCACGCAAACTTTGCGGAAAATCGTAAAGAGATTCGGACGGGAGGCGTAACGTGGGACTGAAGACTTACGGCCCGATGGCGGTGGATTGGGAAAACCGCATCGATTTCGACCGCTTGCGCAAGGAACGCCTGGCGCGAGCGAAATTGCTGCTGACGAAATCCGAAATGGGCGCGCTGCTGTGCTTCGACATGAATAACGTGCGGTACATCACCGCGACGCACATCGGCAGTTGGGCGCAGGACAAGATCAGCCGGTTCTGCCTGCTGCCGCAAAACGGCGAGCCGATTCTGTGGGATTTTGGCTCGGCAGCGAGACACCACCAGCAGAACTGCCCGTGGATGGGCGATCGGTCGCGTCCTGGGATTCCGCTTTTGCGTGGAGCGATGTCGCCGGAAATGGGCCGCGCGGAAAATGTGGCGAAGAAAATCAAGAGGGAGTTGGAGGTGCACGGGCTGCTGAACGAGCCGCTGGGCATCGACGTGGTGGAACCGCCGATTCTTTTTGCGCTGCAAAAAGAGGGCATCAAGATTGTGGACGGGCAGCAACTGATGTCCGACGCGCGGGTGATCAAGACGCAGGACGAAATTTCGCTGCTGAACCATTCGGCGATGATGGTGGACGCGGCTTACGACGAGTTGTACCGCGCGATGAAACCGGGGATGAGCGAAAACCAGGCGGTGGGGCTGGCGAGCAAGGTTTTGTACGACCTGGGTTCGGAATATGTGGAAGCGGTGAATGCCATTTCCGGGGAGCGCTGCAATCCGCACCCGCACGTGTTCAGCGATCGCGTGCTGCGGCCGGGTGATCCGGTGTATTACGACATTCTGCACTCCTACATGGGATATCGCACGTGTTACTACCGGTGCTTTTCGATCGGCTACGCTTCGCACGCGATGATCGACGCCTACAAGCAGTGCCGCGATTACCTGGATGCGGCGATTGACCTGGTTCGCCCGGGACGCACGACCGCGGAAATCGCTTCGGTGTGGCCCAAGGCGCAGGAGTTCGGGTTCCCGGATGAAGAGGCGGCGTTCGCGCTGCAATTCGGCCACGGGATCGGGTTGGCGATCTGGGAGAAGCCGGTGATCAGCCGAATGGTGTCGCTGGAGCACTCGCACGAAATCAAGCCGGGGATGGTGTTTGCGCTGGAAACATTCTGGCCTTCGAAGGACGGATGGAGCGCGGCACGAATCGAGGAAGAGATTGTGGTGACGGAGACGGGCCACGAGGTGATTACCCGGTTTCCGGCGGAGCAGTTGATGGTGGCGGGCGCTCACTATTTCACGGTGAACGGGCCGCTATCGACAACGCGTGAGAACGAGGCGGCGCCCAGCAAGCACGTCAAAGAGATGGTGGCGGGCGCGAAGAGAGAAGGAGTGGCAGCCACGGACTGATTTCCTGAATCCCGGCTCCCGGAGAAATTATGGCGATTAGTGTGGTTATGCCTGCGCTGGAAATGGCGCAGGAAAACGGAAAACTGCTGGCATGGCGCAAGAAAGACGGCGAGAGCGTCAGCAAGGGCGAGCCTTTGCTGGAAATCGAGACCGACAAAGCGGTGGTGGAGATCGAAGCGCCAGGGGACGGCATTCTGACGGGAATTACCGCGGAAGTGGGAGCGGTGATTCCAGTCGGAGAGACGATTGCGTGGCTGGTGGCTCCCGGGGAGAAACCTCCGGCAAAAGCGGTGACCGCAGCGCCTGCGGCGCGGGCAACGAGTGCGGCTCCGGCAGGTGCGGCGGCGCCAGCGCAACCGAAACAAGCTTCGTCGCCGGCGGCGGGCGCGCAAATTTCACCGAAAGCGCGGCGGTTGGCTAAAGAACTAGGCGTGGATATCGGACAAATCCGTGGCAGCGGCCCCGATGGGACGATTACTTCGGAAGACGTGCAAGCGGCGGCCGATGCGAAAGGCTCGGCTACTCCGGCGGCGAGCGCGGCCGCTGCGGGGCCGGCGACGGAACCGCTAAGCCAACTGGCGCGGCTGATGGCCGAGCGGACCACGCAGAGTTGGACCAGCGTGCCGCACTTTTTCCTGGTGCAGAGCGTGGATGCTGGCGCGCTGATGGATACACAAAAGAAACTGAGCCAGGGGAGCGCGCCGGGCACCGCACCCACGATAACGGACGTGCTGATCGGGCTGATCGCACGGGTGCTGGAGAAACATCCGCGGATGAATTCGAGCTGGGCGGGAGACGGAATCCGGCAGAACGCGGATATTAACATCAGCGTGGCGATGGCGGTGAAGGATGGGGTGGTTGGCGCGGTGATCCCGAAAACCAACAAGGAACCGATTGCGGCGCTATCGGTTTTGCGCCGTGAATTGACCGAGCGCGCCCGAGCCGGGCGTTTGCGGCCGGCGGATATCAGCGGCGGAACATTCACGCTGAGCAACCTTGGAATGTACAAGGTGAATGCGTTCACCGCGATCATCACGCCGCCGCAATGCGCGATTCTTGCCGTGGGCGCGATCGCGGATGCGGTGGTGCCGGTGGACGGGAAGCCCGGCATCCGGCCGATGATGACCATGACGCTTTCGAGCGATCATCGGGTGGTGGACGGGGCGCGCGCCGCGGAATTCCTTGGCGAACTGGCGAGCGCCATTCGCGAACCGGAAAAGTGGTTGTAAGGCAGCATCTGCAAATAACTCTTTGAGAGGGGTGTAGATTGCAACCAACTCCGTGTTCCCGGCCCCGCCTATGACCACGCCCGCCCGTATCAGGAAGCCGCTGTACGCCAATCCCACCGCTCAGGTCCTTTTCGCCGTCGTTGCGGCCATCGCGCTCGGATATCTTCGCCCCGCCACGGCAATGGCCATGAAACCGCTCGGCGACGGTTTCATCCGCTTGATCACCATGATCATCACGCTGATCATTTTTTGCACGGTGGTCACCGGCATTGCCGGCATGGAAGACATGAAGAAGGTTGGACGGGTCGGCGGGAAAGCGCTGATTTACTTTGAGGTGGTGTCCACGTTGGCGCTGATCATCGGAATGATCGTGGGGAATGTGGTGAAAACCGGAGACGGTTTCCATGTAAATGCGGCCACGCTGGATGCCAAAGCGGTGGCGGACTATGCCGGGCAGGCCAAAGCGCAAAATGTTTCCGATTTTGTCCTGCACATTATCCCCAATTCGGTGGTGGATGCGTTTGCGAAGGGCGACATCCTGCAGGTGCTGGTGATTTCGATTTTATTCGGCTTCGCGGTATCGGCGGTTGGCTCGCGGTGCAAGCCGTTGCTGGAAATGTTCGACGCGCTGACACATGCGGTGTTCGGGGTGGTGAACATCGTGATGAAGCTGGCGCCACTGGGGGCGTTCGGGGCCATGGCGTTCACGGTTGGAAAATTTGGACTGGCGTCGCTCGGGCCGCTGCTAAAACTCATCGCTACGTTCTACCTCACTTCCCTGTTGTTCGTTGTTCTGGTGCTGGGGCTGATCTGCAGCGCGTGCGGATTCAGCATCCTGAAGTTTTTGCGTTACATCAAGGAAGAGATCGTGCTGGTGCTGGCGATCAGCTCGTCGGAGCCGGCCATGCCGACACTCATGGCCAAGCTGGAAAAATTGGGTTGTTCAAAGGCGCTGGTCGGGCTGGTGGTGCCGACGGGTTACACATTCAACACCGATGGGACGGGAATTTACATGACGCTGGCGGCGTTGTTTGTGGCGCAGGCCACGGGCACGCACCTCACGTTGATGCAGCAATTGACGATCCTGGCGGTGGCCGTCCTGACGTCCAAGGGAGCGAGCGGCGTGCAGGGGGCTTCGTTCATCGCGCTGGTGGGAACGCTGATGGTGATCCCGACGATTCCGGTTGCGGGGATGGCGTTGATTTTGGGGATCGACCGGTTCATGAGCATGTGCCGCGCAACGGTGAACATGATCGGGAATGGGGTGGCAACGGTGGTGGTGGCGCGCTGGGAAAAAGAAGTGGACGGGGCCACGCTGCAAAAAAATCTGGCGGCCCAGTAACTTTTTAGAGAATCGCTATGACAGAGCGTTTTGACATCGTGGTTGCCGGCGCCGGGCACAACAGCCTGATTACGGCGGCGTATCTTGCGAAGGCGGGGTATCGCTGCCTGGTGCTGGAGGGGCGTCCGATCGTCGGTGGAGGCGTCAAATCGGCGCATCTTACATTGGAAGGGTTCATTCATGATGTCTGCTCCTCAGCGCACAATGGAATCCACGGGAATCCCCTGTTGCGGAATGATGAGCTGAAACTCGGCGACTACGGCCTGGAATACATCTATCCCGATCCGGTTTTTCACATGCCGTTTTCCGATGGCAGTTACCTGACGCAGTGGCGCGACCTGGACCGCAGCTGCGCGGAGTTCGCCAAATTTTCCGAGAAGGATGGGGAGGCGTACCGCCGGATGATCACCGAGTATGAAACGGTGAAACCGTTGCTTGGCGCGGTGACCTTTTCTCCAATTGGATTTGGAAAATCGCTAAACGAACTGTTGGCCACGCATCCCCAGGGAAAGATCTGGCAACGGCGGCTGGCCATGTCGGCGTGGGAAATTGTGCAGGAGACGTTTGAGGACGACCACTGCCGTGCGTTCATGATGGGCTGCCCGTACTCGCTACAGCCGGTGCTGGATCCGGCCACCGCGCGAGCCGCTTATATTCCACTGCACCAGCAACGCGAAAGCCGCCCGCTGCCCAAAGGAGGTTCCGGCGCGCTGTCGAACGCGCTGGCACGCTTTATCGAAGCGCATCAGGGCACCATTCTTACCAACAAGTGGATCAAGGCGCTGATCATCGAAAACGGTAAATGCGTGGGAGTGGAATGCGGGGACGGCAGCGCATACCGGGCCGACAAAGCGGTGGTTTCCACGATTCACATCAAGCAGCTGGTGGACATGGCCCCAAAGGAGTTGTGGGGCGAGGATTTTCTGGAAGGCGTGGAGACCTGGGACGCGGGACTCACGCTCTTTGCGACCAACTATGCGACCACCGAGCCGCCCAAATACACGACTTCCAGCGGCGTGCTTTCGCCGGTGCACTCCGGCTTCATGAATAATTCGGAGCGCGCCATGCAGATGAGCTATGACTACCGAACGGGCTCCGTGAACACGGAAAATCCGCCGCTGCACGTGATCTGTTGCAGCCTGGCGGATCCTTCACGCGCGCCCGCGGGCATGCACACGATCAAGATCGTCGGCTACCAGCCGTACATGCTGAAGGAAGGGCCGGAACATTGGGACGCCATCAAACGCCAGGTTTCGGACGCCGGGCTGAACTTTCTGCGGCGTTTCTCTCCGAATTTGACGGAAGATAAAATTCTGGCGCGCACCATCGAAAGCCCGCTGGATCTGGAGCGCATGAATCCCCACAATTGGCATGGAAGCTGTCACGCGGGAGGCTCGGGCCCGGCGCAAACGGGAGCGATGCGGCCCATGCCGGGCTACGCGCAGCATCGCATGCCGATTCCGGGTTTGTATCAGACGGGAGCGACGACCCACCCCGGCGGATCGGTTACCGGTGGCCCGGGACGCAATGCCGCAATTGTGATGCTGAAGGATTTCGGCACCAGTATTGAAGCAGTGATCCAGAAAAACAGTTGAGACTTGCAGGATTTATTCGATCCAGGTTTGCTGGCCAAAAGCGATTTGCCAGTGGCCAGCGTGCTTTTCGAACAAACGCGTGACGTGCATCACTTTTCCGTGCATGGGCTTGTGCTCGGAGCGCATCACCGCGGAATCTCCCAGCACCCAAACTTTCATCGAAACGACTTCGGCGGGAATCAGGGTGGTGTTGGTGCGCCGGAGTTCGGTGATCATGGCGATGCGATCCGCTTTATTCAGGGGAGTGCCGCCATCAGGAGTTACAAAAATAAAGTCTTCGGTGAAATTGGGGGCCCAGGCTTCGACGTCATTGGTGAGCACGGTTCGCTCGACCGCCTGCCACATGGAAACGACTTGTTGTTCCGCCGCTCCTTGCGGTTTGTAGGGCACTCTTTTGCAGGGATTTTCGCAGGCGACAGGAGCACCGTTGCTGGGGGCGCCAAAGCCGGCGCGTTTCGCTGGATTCTTTTCCGCTTTGTTCGTTTCCTGATAGACCAGAAGCTGCCATTCCTGGGAGCGCTTAATCCAGACGCGGACAAAACGCACCGAAGCATTTTGGGAGGGGATGCGACGGCTGCCATGAATCAGCACGATGTTTTCCGCATCCATCACCTGGACGTCGGCGTCAGTGTCCGCTGCCAGCGAAGCTAGAGCGGGGAGCATCTCCGCTTGGGAGAGGGTTTTGCCGGACCGGTCGGTCCAGGTAAATTCCGGGTCGAGCAATCTGGCGACGCCAGCCTGGTCGCCTTTGCTGATGTAAGAGTTAAGGAGATGCTCGGCGGAGAGAGCATCTCCTTGGGGACTAGCGGGTGAAAGAGGAACAAAAAGAGTGAGCGCGAAGGCTGCGAGAACCGAACCGAGAGCGAAGGAAACAGAGCGAAGAATGGCAAGCATAAAAAGCCTCCGAGAGCTCGCTGTTAAGTGGTCTTACCACCACACCGCATTGTCGATAGTGGAAGAATTATCATAATTTTGAATAGGTTACAACGAAGAAACGCTTGACGAAGGCTATTATATGGTGGCACAGTAACCAGACCGATTCGACAAGCTTTTGTCTTTTCTATTCCGCCGTCGGTCGGCTTCGGCAAACCGCAATGCGCTTTGACCGCTGACGCTGACTGAGGTAATTCGCCGGGGAAGCGCGGCCAGATGCCTGACCAGTTTGACATTGTCGTTGCCGGAGCCGGGCACAACAGTCTGATTGCCGCCGCGTATCTGGCCAAAGCGGGTTACCGCTGCCTGGTGCTGGAGAGTCGAGCGGTGGTGGGTGGCGGGGTAAAAACCGCGCAGCTCACTCTGCGCGGATTCAAGCACGACGTCTGTTCTTCTGCGCATGTGCTGATCCAGGACAGCCCCATCCTTCGCAACGATGAATTGGGTCTCGGCCAATACGGATTGGAATACATCTTCCCGGATCCCGTGGTGCATCTTCCCTTCCCGGACGGTAGCTACATCACCCAGTGGCTGGATGTGGATCGTACGTGCGAGGAGTTTGCCAAGTTTTCCAAGAAAGACGCGGCGGCTTACCGCCGGATGATGACGGAGTACGAACAGATGAAGCCGCTCTTCGCAGCGGCGTCGTACACCCCGATAGGTTTTGGCAAGCCGCTGAACGAGCGCCTGGCGGAACATCCCAAAGGGAAAATCTGGCAGCGGCGCCTGGCCATGTCCGCGTGGGAAATCATTCGCGACAATTTCGAAGATGAGCATTGCCGCGCCTTCATGGTGTGGATGGCCTACCAGACCGTGGAACCTCCCGAAGCCGCGGCCACGGGGCGTCTGGCCTACGGAATCTGTGCGGGACGCCAACGCTGGAGCTGGACGACGCCCAAAGGCGGATCGGGAACGCTGACGCAAGCGCTGGCCCGGCTGATCGAAGCGCATGGCGGCGTGATCGTTACGAATAAAACCATCAGCCAGCTTATTGTTGAAAACGGAAGGTGCGCTGGAGTGGAGTGCAGCGACGGCAGTTCGTACCGAGCGGAAAAAGCGGTTCTTTCCACGATTCATATCAAGCACCTAGTGGACATGGCGCCGAAAGAAGCCTTCGGCGAAGATTTTCTATCCGGGGTTGAGACCTGGAAAGCGGGCATCACTCTTTTTGCCACCCATTACGCCGCCACCGAGCCGCCAAAATTCCCGGTTGCCGGGGGCACCATTTCTCCGGTGGCCGCGGGAACCATGGCGACTCCCGAGCGTGGCTTGCGGGTTGGGTATGACTTTGCGATGCGCGAGGTGAACGTGGAAGATCCCCCGCTGCTGATCGTGTGCAGCACGGTCGCCGATCCTACTCGTGCGCCGGCGGGGATGCACACTATCAAAGTGGTCGGGAACCAGCCGTATGAGTTGAAGGAAGGGCCGGAGCATTGGGACAAGATCAAGGACGAAGTTTCCGATGCGAATTTGAAATATCTGCGGCGATTTGCGCCGAATTTGACCGACGATAAAATTCTGGCGCGAATCGTGGAGAGCCCGCTCGACCTGGAACGGATGAACGCGCACAATTGGCATGGGACCTGCCACGGCGGGGCGCAGAATGCGGCGCAATCCGGCGGTTTACGGCCGATGCCGGGTTGGGCGCAGCACCGCATGCCGATCGGCGGCTTGTACCAGACGGGCGCGACCACGTATCCGGGGGCTTCGGTTTCGGGCGGCCCCGGGAGAAACGCCGCGGCCGTGATGTTGAAGGATTTTGGTTCGAGTCTTGAGGAAGTGGTGAAGGCGAAAACCTAGTTTTCAGCGGGCGCAGGAGTTGCGTTGCCAGCTGCGCGGCAATTTTGGCGGGCCCTACGGGAGAGAGCGAATGAAGAACATCACGCGACGCGGATTCGTGAAAGGCGCAGCCATGGCTCCGCTGGCGGTAAGGCACATGGCGCTGCAGCAGGTCACCGGAACTTCGGACCGCTACGACATCGTGGTGGCCGGCGCGGGCCACAATAGCTTGATCACCGCGGCCTACTTGGCGAAAGCGGGTTACCGCTGCGTGGTGCTGGAGGGCCGGCCGAAAATCGGCGGCGGAGTAAAAACAGCGGAATTGACGCTGAAGGGTTTCCACGACGACTGCTGTTCGACGGCGCACGTATTTATTCAAGATAATCCGCTGCTCAAGAATGACGAGCTGAAACTCGGCGATTATGGGTTGGAATACATCGATCCGGACCCGATGTTTCACGTACCGTTTCCCGACGGATCGTACATAACCCAGTGGCGCGACCTGGATCGCACCTGCGCGGAATTCGCCAAATTTTCCAAGAAAGATGCGGCCGCGTACCGGAAGATGCTGGCGGACCTGGACGCGATTCGTCCCATAATCGCCGCGGGTTCCTTCACGCCCATTGGATTTGGGAAGCCCTTGAACGACCAGTTGGCGCAGGTGCCCCACGGAAAACAGTGGCAACGGCGGTTGGCGATGTCGGCATGGGACGTTATTCACGACACCTTTGAAGACGACCACTGCCGGACTTTTATGTTGTACATGTCGCATCTGGCGGCCGAACCGCCAGACGCGCCGGTAACCGGGCGGCTGGCGTACGGCGCGCCGCGACAACAGCATAGCGGACGGCCCTTGCCGAAAGGCGGGTCCGGGGCGCTGACAGTGGCGCTGGGGCGCTTCATCGAAGCGCACGGCGGGACGATTTTGGTCAACAAATGGGTGAGCAGCCTGATCGTGGAGAACGGCAAATGCGTGGGCGTGGAATGCAACGACGGCAGCGCGTACCGCGCATCGAAGGCCGTGGTTTCGACCATTCACATCAAGCACCTGGTGGACATGGCGCCGAAGGAAATGTGGGGCGAGGATTTTCTGTATGGGGTGGAAACGTGGCAAGCGGAAAATGCCATGTTCGTGACGCATTACGCCACGAGCGAACCGCCGATTTACAAAGTGGACGGCGGGACGCTCTCGCCGGTGGAGTCGGGAATCCTAGCGTCTCCCTATCGCGCGCTGCGGTTTGGATTTGACGACACGCGCGGGGTGGTGAATCTGGACGAACCTCCGTTGCAGGTGATCTGCTGCAGCATTGCGGATCCGACGCGGGCTCCGGCGGGAATGCACACGCTGAAGGTGCTTGGCTGGCAGCCGTACCAGCTCAAAGAGGGACCAGAGCACTGGGACAAAATCAAGAATGACGTGTCCGACGCAAACCTGAAATATTTGCGGCGGTTTGCGCCGAATTTGACGAACGACAAAATCCTGGCGCGCTTTGTGGAGAGTCCCCTGGACCTGGAACGCATGAATCCGCATTTCTGGCACGGCAGCGCGCACGCGGGCGCGCAAAACGCGGCGCAGACCGGGCCGCTGCGTCCGATGGCCGGCTGGGCGCAGCACCGCATGCCGATTCCAGGGTTGTATCAGACCGGCGCGACGACGCACCCCGGCGGATCGGTCACCGGCGGACCTGGACGCAACGCCGCGACCGTGATGCTGAAGGATTTCGGAACTTCGATTGAGGAAGTGGTCGGCAAAAAGGCCTGAACTTTTGGAAGGGCTGGAAGCGTGAAGAGTTCATTTTTGCGGTGAGGAGAAGCCATGATGCGGAGAGCGAGGAACAGAGCCTCGAGAATCGTTGTGCCAGTTCTGGGTTTGCTGCTTGGTTTGTGCGGAATGGCCGGGGCTCAACAGGCTGCCAAGCAGATGGTGCCGGATAATCCGAGCCCGCATCCGGCGCCCGAGCAGCCGATTCCATACAGCCACAAACAGCATCTGGCGTTCAGCTTGCCGTGCAAGCAGTGCCACAGCAACCCCGAACCGGGCAAGCTGATGACTTTCCCGGAGACGTCCGTTTGCATGCAGTGCCACGCCACGATTGCCAAGGATAAACCCTCCATTCAGAAGCTGGCGGCGTATGCCAGTTCGAAGGAACCCATCCCCTGGGTGCGTGTTTACAAGGTTCTGCCCGGAGTTGCGTGGTCGCATCGCGCGCACCTCGACGCAGGAGTAAAATGTGAGACGTGCCACGGAGCAGTGCGAGAGATGGCTACCATGTCCGAAGTGACCAGCGTGACCACCATGTACAGTTGCCTGAACTGCCATGAAATGAATCACGCCAAATCTTCCTGCGACACTTGCCACAAACGCTGATTCAGGCGCCTGAATTTTAAGAAGGAAACCGAATGGCCACCGGCATCGAACTGGAAATCAACGGCAAGCGGTATTCGGTCAAGTACGGTCCGGGTACGCCGCTGCTATACGTTTTGCGCGACGAACTCGGCCTGACGGGGACGAAGTATGGATGCGGCGAAGGCATGTGCGGCGCGTGCACCGTGCTGATCAACGGAACAGCGCGCCGCTCCTGCCAGATTCCCGTGAGTGCAGCGGTGTCGCGGCCGATTGTTACCATTGAGGGCCTGGAAAAGAATGGGGCACTGCATCCAGTGCAGCAGGCGTTTTTGGATGCTGGGGCGTTTCAGTGCGCTTATTGCACTTCTGGCATGATCATGAGCAGTGTTTCGCTGCTGCAATCGAATCCGCATCCCAGCACAGAACAGATTGTGCAGTCGCTGCAAGGAAATATGTGCCGCTGCGGTACGCATGTTCGGATTATCGAGGCGGTGCAGAAGGCCGCGGGGAAAATGCAGGAGCGCGCCAAGTGAGCAAACCCCAGGAGACATTGCTGCTGGAGCCGGAACGCTATGAATTCCGCGCGCTGCCCATGCACCAGTTCGCCCTGGGACGCCGCGATTTTTTCAAGATATTTGGGGCGGGAATGGCGGTATTCGCGGTCGCGCGGGAAGTTGGTGCGATGCAGGAGACCGCGCCAAGCCCGCACGGCTATCACAACGAGGAGCTTCCGAAGGAAATAGGGGCGTGGCTGCATATTGGGGAAGACGGCACGGTCACTGGATTTGTAGGGAAAGCGGAGCTTGGGCAGAACGTGCGCACGTCGCTGGCGCAAACGATTGCCGATGAACTTGGCGTAGCCTTCGGCAGAGTGCGGATGGTTTTGGCGGACACGGCGCTGACTCCATTCGACGCGGGTACGTTTGGCAGCCGGACGACCCCGACGATGAGTCCGCAATTGCGAAAAGTAGCGGCTGCGGCGCGCGAATTATTGAAGGAAAAAGCGGCGAAGCAGTGGAACGTGCCATCAGACAAGCTGGTAGCCGGCGATGGAAAAATTTCCGATCCGGCGTCCGGGAAGTCGCTGCGCTATGCGGAACTTGCGCGGGAAGATTTGGGGGAGCATGAGCCTCCCGCGGAAGTGCCCATCAAGCCTGCTTCGGAGTGGACCGTGGCGGGCCAGCCGATCCCCAAAGTTGACGCGCGCGATTTCGTAACGGGGAGGCATCACTATTCGACCGATCTAAGGCCGGAGGGAATGCTGTACGGCAAAGTGCTGCGGCCACCGTCATTCGGGGCCACGCTGGTTGCGTACGACGATTCGGCGGTTAAGGCGTCGAAAGATGTAGTGCTGGTGCACGACGGCGACTTTGTGGGCGCGGCTGCACCGACGGTCGCTGCTGCGGAAGCGGCGCTGGCAGCCGTTCGCGTGCAATGGAAAGAAGTTCCGCAGATTTCCGATCAGGAAATCTTTTCGTATTTGAAAAAGAATGCGCAACCCTCGAAAGAGGAACGCTTCCGGCAGACGAAGGGCTCGGTCGCCGACGGGCTGGCTGCGGCCGCGAAAACTTTGGAGACGAGCTATTCGGTTGCCTATATCGCGCATGCGCCTCTTGAACCGCGGGCTGCCGTGGCGCAGTGGACGGAAGGAAAGCTCACCGTGTGGATGGGGACGCAGCGGCCCTTTGCGGTGCGCGACGATCTGGCGGATGTCTTCCGCGTGCCCGAAAAAAATGTGCGCGTGATTGTGCCGGACACGGGTTCGGCTTATGGCGGCAAGCACACTAGCGACGCCGGACTGGAAGCGGGGCGCATCGCTCGGGCTGCCGGGGGGCGCCCCGTAAAGCTTGTGTGGACGCGAGAAGAAGAATTTACCTGGGCGTACTTTCGTCCGGCGGGGGTCATCGAGGTAAAGAGCGGAATTGCGGCGGACGGGAAACTGACCGCTTGGGAATTCCACAACTATCACTCCGGCATGTCGGGGATAGAGACGCCGTACGTGGTGGCGAACCAGCATACGGAATACCACCCGGTTCCACTGGTGTTGCGCAGCGGCTCGTATCGAGGGCTGGCCGCCACGGCCAATCACTTTGCGCGAGAGACGCACATGGATTCGCTGGCGCAAGCCGCGTCCATGGACCCGCTGGAATTCCGACTGAAGAATTTGAACGATCCGCGGATGCGCGCGGTGCTGGAGGCGGGGGCGAAGGCTTTCGGCTGGCCGAGGAAAAAAATGGGGGACGAGCAGGGCTTCGGCGTTGCGGCCGGGTACGAAAAAGGCAGCTACGTGGCCACGTTTGCGGAAATTTACGTCGACCGGAAGAAAAATGCCGTGGCGGTGAAGAGACTTGTGGAAGTTTTCGAGTGCGGCGCGATCGTGAATCCCGATGGACTGCGCAACCAGGTAGTCGGCGCCATGATCCAGGGACTCGGCGGGGCGCTCTTTGAGGCCATTCAATTTCAGAATGGGCGCATCGGGAATGCCCATTTTTCCAGTTATCGCGTGCCGCGCTTCCGCGATTTGCCAGAAATCGAAGCGATTCTCCTGGACCGCAAAGACATCCCTTCCGCGGGCGCCGGGGAAACGCCGATCATGGCCATCGCGCCGTCCATCGGCAATGCTTTCTATGACGCCACAAAGGTTCGCCTGGCTAGCTTGCCGCTGCGGCCTGAACTCCACCTGCTCGACCAAAATACCACTTCGCCATCATAGGAACCCGTCGAACAGCGGCCGAAGCGGCGTCGACGCATGGGATTTCTCGATAACCAATTTGGAGGAAAAGATTGGTGGACGTGACAGGGTTCGAACCTGCGACCCCCTGCTTGCAAAGCAGGTGCTCTCCCAGCTGAGCTACACGCCCACACGGTGGGACTACCTCTAATTTTAAGGCATTTGCGGGGGTTCGCAAACTGGGAAACTCGGATTGTTACGTCCGGGAACGGCGGCCGTGCGACGCGGCTGGCGGCCGCTACATAGGCGAGGAAAGCCGCGAGGTTGTTGTGCTTGAGCGATGCGAGGTTTACTTGAGCAAGATCTTTTCATGCAACGGGAAATATTGGGAAGAGCCGCCGGCATAAAAGGTGTACTCGCCTGGAACGAGCTTCCAAGTGTCCGTTTTTTCGTCGTAGACCGACAGGTAGCGCGGATCAATGCTGATGCTCACTTCGCGCGATTCACCGGGGCGCAGGGAAACTTTGCTCCAGCCCACCAGGCGCTTTGGCGGTTCGCCGGAATCCGGGGGAAGGGCGGCGTAGACTTCGGCAATTTCCATGCCTTCGCGTTTGCCCGTGTTCTTGAGCGTGAACTTTGCGATGATCCGCCTTCCGAGGTTGAGTTTCAGGCCAGAGTAGCCGTAGCTTGTGTAGGACAGTCCGTAACCGAATGGGAATAGCACAGCTTTTTTTTCGGCGTCGTACCACTTGTAACCGACTTTGAGTCCTTCATCGTATCGCACTTCAAATGTGGGCTTGGCTTCGCCGGTTTTCATGACGGCGTCGGGTCCGAGTTGCGCCGCGGTCGGGACAATTAGAGTGGGATGCGGCAGATCCCGCTCAGAACGCGGAAAGGTGATGGGCAATTTTCCGGAGGGGTTCACATCCCCGAATAGAAGATTGGCGACGGCGTCGGCGCCCTTGCTGCCGGCGTACCAGGCTTCAACAATGCCGCTGACCTTGCCGGCCCAGGGCATGGTTACCGCGGTGCCAGTTTCGAGCACAACGATCGTGCGCGGATTAGATGCGGCGACTTGTTCGATGAGGGCATCCTGGCTTTCGGGCAGGGCAAGATTCGGCAGATCCATGTCTTCGCTCATCCACTGGTAAACGAAGACCAGGGCGACGTCCGCTCTCCTGGCCAGGTTTGCGGCCGCGGCGGGATCCGCGCCAGAATCGAATTGCACGTTGGCCCCAACGGCCCGGGCAGCAATCGCGTTGAGAGGCGAAGTGGGAAACCAAACTTTGGATAGCCAGTCCGGTTCGCTTGCGCCCTGTGGATCCACTTGTGCGGAGCCACCGCCGGAAATCATTCCGGCATCCGCGTGAGGGCCGATTACGGCGATGGAACGAATTTTATTTCGATCGAGAGGAAGGATGCCGGCTTCGTTTTTCAGGAGCACCATGCTTTGTTCGGCGATTCGCTGCGAAACGGCGAACCCAGCTTCGACGGCCACAACACTTTTGCGGACCGGAAAATCGATAATCCCGGCGGCAAATTCGGAGCGCAGGATGCGGCGCACATGTTCATCGAGTTCTGCGAGTGGAATCTCGCCGCTTTGCACGGCTTGCTTAAGTTTGTCGCCGTAGAAATCGTCGAGGGGTTGCTCGTGGTCGAGTCCCGCGGCGGAAGCTTTTTGGACGCTATGCGCGCCGCCCCAATCGGAAAGCACAAAGCCCTTGAAATTCCATTCGTTGCGCAAAACATCGGTGAGCAGATAGCGATTTTCGCAGGCGTAATCGCCGTTGACGGCGTTATACGCGCACATCACCGCGCCCGGGTCCCCGGTTTCGATGCCGATCTGGAAGGCCAGCAGGTCGCTCTCTCGCAGCGCGCGCTTGCCGATCACCGCGTTGAGTTCCTCGCGACCGCGTTCCTGGTCATTCACCGCGAAGTGCTTGATGTCGCCAATGACGTGCTGCGCCTGTTCGCACTTGATGCGATTGCCGGCCAGGGTTCCCGCAAGGATGGGATCTTCGCCCAGGTATTCAAAGGTGCGGCCGTTGCGCAATTCCCTGGCAAGATTCAAGCCTCCTCCAAGGCTCATGTTGTAGCCCTGCGCGCGCAATTCCCTGCCGATCAGTGCCCCGTAGTCGCAGGCAGCTTGCGGGTCCCAACTGGCGGCCGCGGCGATATCGGAGGGAAGAGCGGTGGAGTAGCGGCCATTTAACGCGCTGCTGCGGACTCCGTATGCGGCGTCAGCCATCTGAATCATCGGAATTCCCAAGCGCGGCACACCCAGAACAAAACCTGCTCCGCCGTTTCCGAGATACTCATTGGGACGCGGCCCTCCCGGCCAGCCGTGCATACCGTTCCCATGCATCAGGCCGATCTTTTCGTCGAGAGTGAGTTCCTTGAGGACGAGTTCCGCACGTTGGTCGACAGTGAGACTGGTGTCCATCCACGGTTGTTTTTTGGAGTCACTTGCGGCCTGGCGCGGAGATTGTGGGGTGGCGAAGGCATTCGGTTGCAGATAGAGCGCGGAGGAAATGAGGAATGTGGCCACCAAACACGCGTTGATCCAGTGCAAGAATGATTTCATCGGCAACTCCCGTGGAGACGACATGGACTATTGTTATCTGAAGACGCGGGCGCGTGTAACTGGAGTTTCGCGCGGCGTCACATGCTCAGAAGATGCCGGTGGATTGCGTTGCCGGGTTTTCTTTTTTGGCAGAGTCTTCCACCATTTGCAGAATTTTCTGCAGGTCGGGGCGGGATAGATACCGGCCATTGAGGATGACAGCGGCAACTTTTTGGGTGTTGCGGATGTCTTTGAGCGGATTGTCCTCCAGGATTACGAGGTCGGCGAATTTTCCTTTTTCCACCGTTCCGAGGTCATCTTCCCTGTGGAAGAAGCGCGCGGGATTGAGGGTGGCGGTTTGCAGAGCTTCGAGAGGCGTGAAACCGGCGGCGACGAAACGCTGGAGTTCTTCGTGCAGGCTGAAGCCGGGGAAGATGTAGACGCCGGGAGGCGTGTCCGTTCCGGCGAGGAACGGAACGCCGGCCTGGTGCATGAGCCGAACAACTTCCAGCTCTTTTTCAATGAACTTCTGGCGGGTGGCGAGGTCGTCGGTATTGAATTCGGTTTGGACTTCGTTGGTGAATTTCTTCCAGGTGACGTCTTTCCAGTAAGCGGGGACATATTTGGCGCGGGTGTCTTTGCTGAAGTCGGTGACGTCGAGGAGATTGCCGCCGCGTTCCCAGACCAGCGTGGGGCATTGCCAGGTCTGGTTCTTGGCCAGGGTTGCGGCGAGAGCGGCGGCGCGCGCCGGATCATAGGAAGCGAGAAATTTGGTTTCGTTCTTGTCGCCCTTGAGGAATTCAGCCTCGAGAGGCGAGCTGCCTTCAAAGATGCCGATAAGATGCTCGAAGCTGTGCATGCCGGCGGCGGACATTTCGGAGGCGCGGACGGAATCGGGGACGTGGCCTGCAAAGGGGATTTCCTGTTTGCGAGCTTCTTCGGCGATGGCGAAGACCGCATCGCGCGGAATGAGGGATTGCAACTTGATGAAATCGGCGCCGCCTTGCTTGAGATTG
This sequence comes from uncultured Acidobacteriota bacterium, assembly GCA_963781995.1. GTDB lineage: Bacteria > Acidobacteriota > Terriglobia > Acidiferrales > UBA7541 > Acidiferrum. The sequence goes on from CAWAHR010000002.1 coordinate 2,287,436, forward strand.
TCGACGGCTTTGCGGGCGTCTTCGGGAGTGGCGATGGCGACGGAACTTGGGAAACGCGGCTTGGGGCCATCGAGCATGGGTCCGGAAGTGAAGATGCGGGGGCCGAGGAGTTCGCCGTTTTCGATGTCGTCGCGCCATTTCTGGACGATGGGGAGTTCGCTGCCCATGTCGCGGACGCCGGTGATGCCGTTGGCGACGAAGAGTGGAAGAGAAATGTCCTGCGCGTGGGGGAACCAGTCGCCGAAGACGAGGTGCACGTGCATGTCCCAGAGGCCGGGGATCAGGTAGCCGCCATGGGCGCTGGCGGAGGCCGCGTTGCGGGGATAGCGAGTGGACTTGCGCGGGCCGACTTCGCGGATGCGGTTTTTCTCGATGATGATCACCTGGTCGGGACGGACTTCGCCGGTGCGGACGTCGACAACGTTGACGTCGGTGAGGACGAAGGTGTCCTGCAGAGACCAGTATTGGGCGTGGAGCGGCTGAGGAGAGGTAAATAGAGAATAGAAAATGGAAAAGAGAAAGAGGAACAAGAGGGGACGGGGCTTCATGGGAAGAATTGTAGCGGGTGAAGCGGAGCGAGAGGAGAGCGGTGGGGGGCGAGTGACGTGAGAGTGACTGGGGGATTGTGACTGGTGATTGGTGACGAGTGACTGGTGGAAGAGGATAGGAACATGGGCGACGACCCTGAGAATAATTGGTAGGACCAGACCCCTTCTCCCCAGGTTTTTGTGCCAAGAGTGCGGAAGCTATTGGAGGGATGGGAACAGGTCACATGGAGTAGAGATTGGGGGTTTGCGGGTTGGTGAGATTGGCGTAGGGAACCGGCGCGGGAACGTTGGACCAATCGGCGCTGAGCCAGCGGCAGAAGCGCCAGGAATGGTAGCACGCGCCCCGAACGTGGTTGGCCGTTATTCGATTGACCGGAGATAGAGAACCAGGAGAAAAGTCGCATTCGGGAGAATGGCGTTGCCGGGGGAAGGATGACGACGAGGGGCCTAGGGCGGAGGGTTAGTTCCAAGCGCCGAGGAGGCGGCGGAGGAGTAGGAGTTCGCCGAGGTGCTAGGCGTTGTGATCGGCGATGAGGAGGGCTTCGCGGAGGATGGTTTGGCCGTCGCCGTGGGGAAGCGGGGTGAAGAGATCCGTGGATTCGCTTTGGACGATGCGGATCATGGCTTGCTGGTCGGAGCGAAAGGCATCAATGCTTTTCTTCCACGCGGACTTGTCTGGGGGAGCCTGGGTCTTTGGCCAGTAGCCGGCGGGAAAGTCCGGCGAAACGTGCTTGGGGTTGCGGGTGAATTCGAGGATGTCCCATTGGGCGAGGCGCATGTGCTCCAGGACTTCCCAGGGAGAGTGCGCTGCGCCACGCGGCTTTTTTCCCTGGAGCGCGGGCGGCCAGCCTTTGAGGGCGGTATCAAAATCCAGATGCGCGTGGCCACCCTTGAGGAGTTCGAGGAGATGGGATTGGAGGGAGGTTCGTTCGTTCGGTTTATTTTTCATAGTTGGTTGTCTGGTGATTGGGAGCTTTCGGAAGTTTACGCTTTTGGCTGGCCGGCTGGTAGGCCGCGCTACCCGGAGGGCGGCGTAAAGCCGCCCCTACACTGGGATTAGAACCAGTCGGGGAAGATCAGGTCGATGAGGCCGGGGACCCAGTAGGCGTAGAAGCGGTCGTCGCAGATTTTGTAGTCGCCGTATTTTTTGCGGGCGTAGTTGCCCCAGTGGGGCTGGGAGCCGTCGAGGTCGGTGAAGCCGTATTCGCGGGCCAAGGCCCAGGAACTGTAGACGCGGCCGGTCTTTTTCATGGCGCGGGGATCGGAGGCCAGGGCAACGACGGCGCGGCCGATGTAGCGGGGCGATTCGGAGACCAGGAAATCACTGGGCGCGTCGTTCTGTTCGCTGGAGTTCTTGTCTGGGTTTGTGCGCTTCCCCACGTCCTTCCAGTTGGCTTCGTTGACGCCAAAATGATCGAGGACTGCTTCGGAGCGCAGGAAGCCGGGTGTCAGCGCAACAGAAACAATGTTTCGTTTGCGGAGTTCACGAGACATCGCAAAGGCCAGGCGGATGACGGAAATTTTCACCAAGTCATAGAAAATATTGCCGCGATAGTAGAAGGCATCGCCATCGGTAATTTCGAAAATAATTGGGCGGCCGCTTTTCTTAGTTCCCTTCCGTCGGGCGGGGCCGAGCATCAGTGGAACCGCGTAGTGGGAAGTGATGATATGGGAATGGATGGCCTGCTTGAGCATACGCAGACCGTTATCGAGATTGGCGGTCCAGAAAGTTTTGCCGAATTCGGTGAGGGCGTCGCCACCCCAGACATCGTTGACGAGAATATCGAGGCGTTTGTGGCGGCGTTTGATTAGGGCGACGAGCTTTTTTACTTCGGAGGGTTCGGTGTGATCGACTCTTACGGGAATACCGCGGCCGCCGGCGGCGATGACGAGTTCGGCGGTTTCGTCAATAGTTTCAGGGCGGCCGGGAGTAGCGCGGTGCTTGCGCGAACTGCGGCCGGTGCAGTACACGGTTGCGCCTGCTTCGCCAAGGGCGATAGCGATGCCGCGGCCGGCGCCGCGGGTGGCCCCGGCAACCAGGGCGATTTTGCCTTGCAGGATATTTGTGCGTGGGGGAGGCATACAAATGCACTGGCGCCGATGATAGCAGAGGATGAGCGCGCGGGATGAATGTCAGCAGGCACTGATCAGTAATTGGCAAGAGTTAGGAAGGGAAAGAGAACCCCACGCGCAAAGACGGCACGGGGGGGCAGCCGAGGTCGCGCTGAGGGCGGATTGCGCCGGTTAATCGTGATCCGGATGGGCGTGACGCCAGTTCCAGTAGTTCTGCTGAAACTTATGTTTTTGGTGCTCGTAGGCGATATAGGTTTCGTGGCGCTCGTTCAGGTAGGCCCGGTAGGCGCGGTCTTCGCGTTCATCCCAATCGTGATAGTCATGGTGCCGCGAGTCGTAGACACGTACCTGGTCGTGATCATCGTTGGATGCCGCGGCGGCGATCATGTAACCGCTAGCGGCCATGGCTGCCGTCAGGAAGAGTGCGCTTGCGTAGAGATGTGCTCGATGCATGTAGTTTTCTCCAGACCGCAATTCGTGGGTTTTCGAACTTGAAATCACGGCGGACTTTACTGTGAACCTGACGCGGGAGGAAAGATGCCCCATATCGCACAGTGTTGGAAGTGGCGCGGGGCGCCAGGGAGCAAGAAATGAACGGTAATCGGCGAGCGCACGATTGCGAACAATCATTAGCAAACTGAGAGAAAGAAAGGGGCTGCCCGGGGCGACCTGCGCGGAGGGCAGGCCACGGCATTTCCGCAGGCAGCCGAAGTTACGCGGCTGCTTATGGCATTACGGGCAGGGTGATGTGCGAGGGATAGGCGGGCGAGGTGTAGACGCGCTGGGTGGCGGGGACATAGTCGAGGGCTTTCGCTTGGTAGATGCTGGGGACAAATTTTTGGGGATTACGGTCGATGATCGGGAACCAGGTGGACTGGACCTGGACCATGAGGCGATGGCCCTTGAGGAAGACGTGGTCGTGATCGCGGAGAGGGATGGGCCACTCGATGGGCCGGTTGGGTGTGAGGGGTTGCGGATGTTCGTTGCCTGCCAGATAGCGGCCGCGGCGAATTTCCATGGCGATGGGGAGCTGATAACCGTTGAGGGATTGCGCGTACTGGCCGGGTTTGGGACCTTCTTCAGGGTCGAATTTATTCTTCTGGGCGTTTTCGGGGAAGACGTCGATGAGCTTGACGATGAAATCACTGTCGGTTCCGGAAGTGGAAGCGAAGAGGGTGGCGGCAAGCGGCCCAGTTATTACGAGATCGTGATCGAGCGGAGCGCTGACGAAGGTGAGGACGTCCGGGCGATGATCCACGAAGCGCTGATCGGCCATTTCCCAGGTGCGCCAATCGCCGCCGGGATAGGTGGGCGAAATGGGGCGGGTGCGATAGGGCACGGGATTGGCGGGATCGGAGACGTACTCGCGATAGGCAGGATCGGCTTCTGTGGCGGTGGGCGCGGCGAAAGAGAGCGAGCCATCGCGGTGCAGATAGAGATTGGTGGAGCGGGCTTGCGAAGGCGGCCAGACGTCATAAGAGCGCCACGTGTTTGAGCCGCTCTGGAACGTGGTGGCCTGCCATGTTGGATTTTCGCCCTTGCCGTGGAGATAGTATCGGAAAAATGGAGCTTCCAGAGTTTCGCGAAATTCGCGGGCGGTTTCGTGGCCACCGAAGGGGAGGATGCCAATGCTGTCGGCTTTCGGAGATTGCCACTGGCCGTGGAACCACGGGCCGGCGACCATGAAGTTGGTGTGATCGGGGTCGTGTTCGGCGGCGTGGCGAAAAATCTGCCAGGGGCCCCAGGGATCTTCCTGATCCCAGAAGCCGGCGACATTGAGATTGGGGACCGTGGAAGCGTGCAACTGGGTGACCCAGGCTTCTTTTTTCCAGAAGTCGTCGTAGTCGGGATGCTCGATGGTGGAATTCCAATAAGGAATACTGCCGTGGAGGTATTTGGCGTTGATGTTGGAGAGCGGGCCGAGGTCGAGATACCACTGATAGGTATCGTAAGTTTCGAACGCGAAATTGGTATTTTTGTTTTTGTCGGCCTGCTCGAGGACCGCGTATTCGAAATCGTAACTTTCGCGAAGTGCGCCGTAGCGGTGATCGTCGTCGTTCATCCATTGATCAACGGGAGAGGCCTGCTCGCTGATGGCTTTGAGCGCGGGATGCGGATGAAGAAGAGCGAGAGCGGAGGTGAGACCGTCGTAGGAGACGCCAAACATGCCGACTTTGCCGGTGTTGTTGGAAACGTTTTTGACAAGCCAGTCGATGGAGTCGTAGGCGTCGGTGGTTTCGTTGGTGGCTTTGGGGTCCTGAAGATCGACGCGGGAAGTAAGTTCGAAGACGCCTTCGGACTTGAATCGGCCACGGAGATTCTGGAGGACGAAGATGTAGCCGTCTTGGGCGAGTTCCTTGGCCTCCGGAGGAATTTCGATGGGCGGTTTGTCAGGAACGCCATAGGGAGTACGGGTGAAGAGGATGGGGAGAGGGTCTTTCTGATTTACAGGCGCGAGGATGACGGTTTGGAGGTGAACCCCATCGCGCATGGGAACCATGACTTCGCGGAGAGTGAAGAGAGGCTTGGCGTTGGTATCGGGCCTGGGAGGATGTTGGGGGAAAGCAGAGGCGGAAATAGCAAGGATCAGAAAAGTGAGAAGAACCGTGCGGCGCATGGCGGCTCCGAAGTGAAATGAAATGCGTGCCGTGTGGAAAGTCACGTTGCCGGGAGTATACAGCGACAAAGGAGTTCGTTCAAAGAAGATGGGAAGCGATCAGGAGGCTTCGGGGGGTTCCGGGTGGATGGTGACGCGGGAGATTTGCGGGAAGCGCTCCTTGACGGTGTCTTCAAGGGCGGCGAGGACATCGTGGACGCGGGTGATGGAGAGGTCGCCCTTCATGACGCAATGGCAGGAGACGAGGATGTGGTGTTCGACCTGGCGGACGCGGACTTCGTGGCAGTTGATGAGTTCGTCGTAAGTGCTGGGCATGGAGTTGAGGAAGTTTTCGACGGTGGATTCGAGCTGGCGCATTTCGCCGGCGCGAACGTCGGGGGTGGCGATGTGGCGGCCGAGAGGCTCGATGTGGATGTTGACGTCGACATCGCCCTTGCCAAGTTCGTGGATGCCCTCTTCGAGTTCGGTGGCTTGGCGATGAGCTTCGCGAAGGCTGAGGTTTTCGTCGACTTCGAGGTGGAGTTCGACGAAGAGATGGCCGTCCTGCTGGGAGGCGGTAACGTCGTGAACGGCGAGGCCGAGACGAAGGGCGACGGCGCGAACGGATTCGAAGAGATGCTCGTCGCGCGGAGCGCGAGGTTCGGCATGGACGATGACGTCGGCAGGAACGATTTGGGCGACGCGCTTTTCGATTTTGTCGGTGAGCATGTGGACCTGTTCGAGATTGGCGGTGCGGGCGACGCTGACGGTGGCATCCACAAAATAGCGATTGCCGGCGCGGCGGAGGCGGACGCGTTCGACGTTCAAAACGCCGTCAATGCCGCGGACGGCAGCCATGATTTCCTCCTGGAGGCCGGCGGGCGCGGCGTCAAGAAGCGCGTCGAGGGTGCGGCGGCCGAGTTGCGAACCGACCCAGAGAATGACGCCAGCGACGGCCAAGCCGGCTAGCGAGTCCGCGTAGGAAAGCCAGGGAAGATTCCAGACATTGCCGGCCCAGACGAGCGCGACGCCGAGGATGACCACGATGGTGCTCCAGACATCGGTGGAGAAATGCAGGGCGTCGGCTTCGAGGGCTTCGCTGGAGTGGCGCTTGGCAACGGCAGTGAGAGCGCGGGCGCGGGTCAGGTCAATGGCCAGGGCCACGAAAAGAATGAGGATGGCGGTGACGCTGGGCTGGATGTGGACGGAATGGAAAAAGAGGCGATGGAAGGCCTCGTAGATGATGTAGACGGCGGTGAGGAAGAGCAGTCCGGTTTCGATGAAGGCGGAGAAATTTTCGAACTTGCCGTGGCCGTAAGGATGGCGCTCGTCGGCGGGCCGGTCGGAGACGCGGACGGAGAGAAAAGTGATGATGGCGGCGATGAGGTCCAGGCCAGAGTGCAGGGCTTCGGAGAGGATGCCGAGGCTGTCCGTCCGCAGAACCAGGAAAGTTTTCAGGCAGAGCAAAAGCGCGGCCGAGCCAATGCTCAGCAAGGCGGCGTTCTTCTTTTCGTGGATGGCAACCTGCAGGCCGCGGGAAAGGACCATGAGGTAAGACTACAACAGGTGGCGGAAGGATGCCGAACGGGGGGCTACGATTTGGATGAAGTTGTGACGTTCGCGAAGCCAAATGCGTATAAGATGGCGGACACGGCGGTTCTTATCCAGAAAGTCAACAAAAATTTCCGGAGCGATTTGATGAAAAGAGTGCTGGCAGTGGTGTTGGCGGTTTTGAGCGGCGCGGCGATGGCGCGGGGGCAGGCCGGTGCCAATTCGGATGGCACCTATTTGGCGCTTCGCAATCTGGGTTTGGGGAGCGAAGCGGTAAACGTCACAAATTTCGATCTGAAGAGGGACGCGGGCACATTCCGGCTAAAGTCCGGTACCGTCTGCTTTGCATCCCCTGTGAACGGGAAGGTAACCGGCGCTGCATTCATTGGCGACGGTAATTTTCTTCTCGCCCCACCCACGGAACAGGAGCGCAGGAGCCTGAAATACCTGACCAAAGAGGATCAGTTCAGCGAAACATTCGAACGGTTAGTGATGCGGTTCACGGATTCAACCTATGAAGAGCTGAAGAAGGCAGGAACACCGGCTACGGGCGGTTGCGATGCCGGGCTATGGAAAGACAGCCAGAGCACATCACGCCACAAGTTGCGGCACAATCTGGAAGCGGAACTTCTGGGAGAGGTGCTTAGCCCGGAGCCGAGGGGATGGTTTGTGGCGTTCATTCATGGGAAGCGCTACAGCGACAAGGAAATGTACTCGCTGGATCCGAACGAAAATCGGGACCAGGTGGGATTCCTTACCTTCGACGACAACAAGTGGGGAGAGTGGGCATCGTTCAGCTTCACGGAACCGCATGCACCGGGCACGGTGGGCAGGACGATTCGCATGGAACATCACGAGATCGAGACCACGCTCGAAAGAAGTGGAGCGATTTCCGGGAAGGCGACGACGACGTTCGTCTCGCTGCGCAACGGGCTGCGCGTCGTGCCGCTATCGCTGTTCCCGACGTTGCGGGTCCAGGAAGTTACGGCAAGCGGTCAGTCGTTACCATTCATTCAGGAGGACAAGAACGACGACCCGGATTTCGCGGTGATTCTCCCCAAGGCTCTGGCTGCGGGCGAGAAGTTCAGCATCACCACAAGCTACAGCGGGAAGGAGGCGGTAACCAACGAAGGCGGGGGGAACTATTTCCCGGTGGCTCGCAGCAACTGGTACCCCAACAGCACAAGCAGCGGCCTGGGTGAGTACGCGTCGTATGACATGACGTTTCGCGTTCCCAAGGGCATGAAGATCGCCGCCACGGGTGCGCTGGTAAGCGAATCAACCGATGGTGGACAAGAAGTCAGCGTATGGAAGAGCGAATCTCCGCAGACCGTAGCCGGATTCAGTATCGGGAAGTTTAAGGTTGAAGAAGGAAAAATTGTGAAGCCGCCGGTGTTAATTCTGTCGTATGCGAACGAAACGCCTCCGGACTGGGTAGCCGGGCTCCAGCGAGCTGTCACCAGCGATTTGCCCAGGCAAGGTGGGGCGAGTCTTATGGCCCTGGGCACCATGAACACAACATTACTGAATAAGCAGGCGCTCGTCGAAGGCGAACTTGCGGTCGGACTGTATACGGACTACTTCGGCCCATCGTCTTTCACGCGAATCCAACTTACGCAACAGACAGCCTGCAACTTCGGGCAGTCGTGGCCGGGGCTGGTATGGATTCCGATTTGCTATTACTTCGATGCAACGGTGCGGCACCAGCTTGGCATCGACTGGGGCGACCGAGGCTATTGGAAAGTGGTAACGCCACACGAGGTGGCGCATCAGTGGTGGGGCCACACCGTAGGATTCAATTCAGGCCGCGACCAGTGGATGAGCGAGGGATTCGCGGAGATGTCGGCCTCACTTTATCTGAGCTTTGTCGAGAAGGACCAGAAAAAGTTCGATACTTTCTGGAATGACGAGAAGCAACTGCTGCTGGAGCGGGATCCCCAGGGTTACCGCGCTATCGACGTTGGTCCGCTGACGATGGGCTACCGCGCGAGCAATTCGCGCACGGGCCGGGGAATCACGCGGCGACTCATTTATCCCAAGGGCGCTTATGTGCTGTACATGATTCGAACCATGATGTTCGACAGCAAAAATGGCGACAAGGTGTTCAAGGAGACGATGCAGGATTTCGTCAACACCTACCGCGGGAAGGCTGCGACGACCGAAGAGTTCAAGACCCTGATCGAGAAACACATGACGACGGGCATGGACGCCGACGGGAATCACAAAATGGACTGGTTCTTCAACCAATACGTCTATGGGACTGGAATTGCGCAATACACTTTTCATGCGACCGTCGAAGCGACAGCGGACGGGAAATCGCATGTGAAGGGCCAGATCACACGGACGGGGGTTCCCGGCAATTGGAAGGAAGTGATTCCGCTGTACGCGCACGTGGGAGCAAAAACGGCACGACTGGGCACGATTGTGGTGAAACATGACACGGAGCCAATCGAAGTGACGTTGCCGTTCAAGATCGACAGGGTGTCCATCAACGATAATGAGGATTTGTTGGCGGAAGTGAAACAATAGCCTTTGGCACGACAGATTGGGAATTGAGACGAAACGTCGAGCCGGATTTGAGGTTGAGGTTCTTCGGGCATCCTTGTCGGATGCTCTCAGAATGACAATTGGGCTATCCGCGAGCACGGCCAGGAATGGCGGTGCCACAAGAGGTCAGGATTTTTTGGCGGGGAGGAAGCGGAGGGACGCGGAGTTCATGCAATAGCGGAGGCCGGTGGGACGGGGGCCGTCGTTGAAGACGTGGCCGAGATGGGCATCGCAGAGGCGGCAGGAGACTTCGTCGCGAGACACGCCGAGAGTGTTGTCCGTGGAAACAAAGATATTTTCCTGGGCGATGGGCGCCCAGAAGCTGGGCCAGCCGGTGCCGGAATCAAATTTGGTGTCGGAGAGGAAGAGGGCGTTGCCGCAGCAAATGCAGCGATAAAGTCCCTTGGCGTGGTTCTCGTCGTAGGCATTCTGGAAGGGACGCTCGGTGGCGGCGTGGCGGGTGACTTGATATTGCTCGGGGCCGAGAAGCTTGCGCCACTCTTCGTCGGTCTTCACGACTTTCGGAAGCGAGACCACACCGAGTTTTTTACCGGCATCGTCGAACTGGACGATTTTCACCGGGCCGCCATGGGAATCGGCGGAAACGTGGGTGGAAGAAACCAGTAGTTCGCGGCGCAGGCCCCACGCGAGGAGTGACGCGCCCGTCAAGCCGCCCAAGGCAGCGAGAAAGGAACGGCGATTGGATTCCATAAAAAACCTCCGAATTGGGTGAGTTGTAAATCGCGGGATTTCGGGTGCTGCGAGACCTCAGGGGCTAAAGCCCCGGTTTTGCGAGCCGCTTATGGCACGACTAAAGTCGTGCCCTCCCGAGATGATTCTCCCGCTCTGCGTGAATCGAAAACTCGCAAACCAAAGTCACGCCCTCCCGAGACGATTTACCCACTCTGAGCGAATCGGGAGCTCGGAAACCGAAGTCGTGCCCTCCCAAAGACGCAATTCCCCTCTTTATGAGAGTCGGGGGCGCGGAAAAGGTTACAGGCCTCTGGGGCTCATGGGCGGCTCGGAAAGAACCGGGAGATGCTTGGGCTCGCCGCGCGCGCCACGCACTTCCACTTCCTCGAAGAGCAGAGAGGGAGCGACAACGGCGGCGGGCAGGCCGTTTTGCGCAGAGCCGAAGGTGGCCAGCGCGGTGCCGGAAACGCCCACGGTTTGGTTTTGCATATAGTTGAAGACGAAGTCGTCGCTGCCGATACCTTCGATGTTGCGCAGCATGCGCGGGCTGAAGCCGCTGATACGGGCGCCGCGAACAATTTCTTCGCGGCCATCGGCGGAATAGATTTTGTAGACGACGAGGGGCAGGCGATCGGTGGCGGCGTTGCCGCCGAAGCTGGCCAGGAGTTCGCTGAAGTCTTCCTGGTTCAGCAGGCTGAGCGAAGGGTTGTCCATCTGGCGGACAACGATGCAGTACTCGAGCTTTTCCGCGCGACAGGAGTCGAGAAATTTCTTCTTCAGGTCGTCCTTCGAAAGAGTCTCCGCGGAGGAGAAGAAGAGATTGCTCATGACCGGCTTGGGATCACTGAGAAAAGCGCCGCGGCCGTGGCCGTTGGACTTTTCAAAATCCGGGCCCGGGCGACGGGACATTAGCAGGTCCCGGAGCTGGCCATCCTGAACGAGGTTGACCCTTTCTCCGGGGACGCCTTCCTGGTCGATAGCGTAGCCGCCAATGAGAAGCGCGCCCTTGAAATCCTTGGCGCCCGGATCGTCCACGAGATTGACGGTGGCAGGAAGAACGCGGGTGCCGACTTTGCCGCTCCAATCGCTGCGGCCTCCGAGACTGCTCATGAGCTGATCAACGACGGGTTGAAATGCCAAGGGCGGCCGAGCGCCGCTGAGGGAGGGAGTGAGAACTTCAGCGACCAGCGCGGCGGCGGCGCGCGATTCGAACAGCACAGGTCCGGTGTAATCCGGAGCGGGAGGCGCGGCGCGCATGGCCATGAGTTCGGTGCCGGCGACGTTGAGGGCTTTGCGAACGGCATCCGCGCCGGGAAGATCCGCGGGGCGCGGCGCGTAGGTGGCAAAGAAATGGTTGACCTGCATACCGTCATCGGCGAGGGAACTCATGCCGGATTCGATGGCGGCATAAGAATGGTTGGCGCGAATTTCGGTGCCTTCGCTGGTGAGCAGATATTCGGTAGTGAAAATCAGATAGTAGGTGACGCGGGATTCGTAAATCTGGGGGAACGCGCGAAGAGCCGCGGAAGAGTCGCGAGCTTCCTGATCCCAATTGCGGCTGGTCCAGTCCGACGCGACAAGCGGCTCGATGTGTTGAACGGGCTGGACGCGGGAGAAATCGTCAATATCGGATTGCCGTGCGAGGCTGCTGAGATACGCCTGCTTGCGGGAATAGGTTTCGACGGCTTCCTTGAAGGCCTGGTCAGTGGCGATCCAAAGATCCTGGCGGAGAGAATCGTAATCGCGATCGATGCCGACGGTGCCGGAAGGACCGATGAAACCGCGGAAGCCCTCCTCGCTGATGAAATTGGAGCTATCGAGTTTGTAATCGCCAACGCGCGCGGCCACATTCATCACTCGACTGCGATTGTGGTTGGAACTGACCAGGGCGCCGTATTCGGCCACCACCTCGCGAACATCCATGTCCAGAAGGCGGTACTCGAGGTAATAAGGGCGCACGGGCTTGTCGAGCTTGGGAATCTGGAGTTCGAGACGGGACTTGGCGCGGGCCATTTCGTCGCGCATGGCTTGCAGGGTGTGATCGTTGTCCGCCGGAGCTTGTGCGAAAGCCGACGTGGAAGCAGCGAGGGCGAAAAGAAAAACGAACTGGCGTAGGGCGGACATTACAGAAGGCCTCCGGATTTCTGGGTGTCGTGCGCCGGGGGCGGCAGAATGGGCGGCCGATCCGTGGACGATTGCTTCTTTTGCACTTCGAGTTCGGAAGTAAGGATGGCGGGGGAGGCGGCGGAGACCGGCACGTAGCCGGATTCGGCGCCGCAGTAGCCGTTGAAGACTTCGGGCGTATCGCCGGTAGCGACAATTTTGGTTAGCGCGGCAAGAGGCGTGCCGACAATGTCCACACCGCGAACGAGTTCATCGGGGCGGCCGTCCGCGAAAACTTTATAGACTACCAGGGGCTCGACCTGGAAAGCCTGTGGCTGGCCGCGGCCGGTGAAGGTGAAACCACCGGCGATGTCGTCGATGAGCAGGCCGTACGGCTTGCCCTGCTGCTTGACGAGCTCGATGAGCTTGGCGCGGAGTTGCGCGTTGGTGACCATTTTGCTGCTTTCAACCAGGAGATTACCCTGCCGAGAAACTGGCGCGGCACCGATCTGGCGGCGGCCGTGGCCATTGGAATGCGGAAAGTCCTTTAGAGGGGAACGGGACATCTCGAAATTCTTCAGGACGCCGTGATCCACCAACAATACGCGCTCGGCCTTCACACCTTCGTCGTCGTACTGGTAGTAGCCGAGGAGATCCTGAGAGGCGACTTTTTTCTGAGTGGCATCGTCAACCACGGTCAGAAAATTCGGGAAGATCTGTTCGCCAATTTTCCTGGCGAAGGTCTGGCCCTCGGTTACATCTTTCTGGCGATGTCCTTCGGCACGATGCCCGAAGACTTCGTGGAAGAAAACGGCGGCGGCGCGGCCGGTGAGGAGCGCGGGGCCGACGGAGGGGTCATTTAACGGCGAAACGACGAGGCCTTCCATCTCCTTGCGGAGTTGCGCGGAGGCGGCGAGGACCGCTTTGTCATCCGGGGCATCGGAGGGATTCACCCAGTCAAAATTGTAATAGCGGTCGATGTCCATGCCGTCGGAGGCTTTGCCCTGGATGAAGAGTTCGAGGCGATAGCGAATCTGGCCGAACTGGAGTTGCGTGCCTTCGGAGCTGACTTGAATCTGATTTTGTGCCTGGGCAGTGAAGGTGACGATGGAGTTGATCACGGCGGCTGATTCACGGAAGTAGCGGGTGTAATCGCGGACTTTCTGCTCCCAGGGTTTGCGATCGAGAGTGAAGGAGACCCAAGGGCCGGCGTAGGTTTGCGGCTTCTCGCGAGAAAAATCGGGTGTGGCGCCCTCTTCCGTTTGCACCTTCACTTCCTTGCCGGTTTTGATCTTGATGAGGGCTTCGGCGGCGGAGCGATATTGGATATCGGTCTGGAGCCACAGGGCGCGGCGGAGAACATCGGGATCGTCATCAATGGGGACGTTGGTGCCGGGGCTGCCGCCGGGCGGCTGGCGACCGTCGATTTTGTGAGTATTGTCGAGCTCATAGCTGCCGGTGCGCACGGCGACTTCGAGCCAGCGATTGCGGCCTTCATCGCTATTAAGCAAGGCGCCGTTGGAGCCGGAAACGTTTACGCGCTGGGTGTCTGTGAGCGTGTAGCTGATGAAGTACGCGGCGGGATCCTGGGCGCTATACGTTTTCATGGAGCGGTCGAGTTCCGCCTTGAGAGCATCAATGATGGGAGAAAGTTTGGGAGCGGAGTCCGGGGGAATGGCGAAAAGGCGCGAAGCGGGAGATAGAACGAAGAGAGCGGAGAGCGCGAGGTGCAGACCGAAGCGGCGGGTTGAGCAAACGGGGATTGAGAGATTCAAGAGTGCCTCACTCAGAATTGGACGCAAAGTTCAAAGGTTCAGTGTACGCCACCCCCGGCGGGGAGACAAAGCGAGGTGTGCGCGGGGTGAAGCCGCAAAGCTACTACTGATGGTTAGATGGCCGCAGGGTGAGGAGCGTTGCTACAAGAAAAGGCCCCGGCGAGATGTCGCACCAAGGCCCTCGAGGAATATGCACCTGGCAATTGTCGTTCAGCAGGCGGGGTAGCCGGGAGGGCAACCGTTTCCTGGCTTTGTTGTCGTAGTGGCAGGCGTGCCGTAGCCGTGCGTGACGACGATCGGAACGACCACCAGGGGAATGATCGCCAGGACGCCAATGGCAATGGCGGTGCCCTTGGTGAGGTGGTGAACCTGGCCAATGCCGGAGCCAGATTCCAAGGTGGTGCTGGCGATGGCGTCAGAGAGCATGGGAAGGGTGGCCTGCGCGGGCGCCGCGGGGCCGGTGGAATCGCCGTTACGCAAGGTGGTGAACTGCCCGGCTTTGACGGTGACGCAAAGATTGGCAAGGTTACAGACCTTTACGTATCCTTCAAAGACCATCACGGTCATGACGTTGTTTTCGTAAGCGGAGTAAAAGTCGGTGCCGACGACACCGGCGACGCCTGCGGGCGTGTGCACCTCAAACTTGCCGTTGGGCTGAGAAATCTTTTGCGCTTGCGAGCGGAGTTTGCCGACGGTGACCTCCAGTTCGGTCTGCTGGGCGCCGGCGTCGTGCTTCGCGACGCGCACGGAGGAATCCGAGCCGACATTGAGCACCGAGCCATCGTCCAGGGAAACACGCGCGCGGCCGTTGGTCTGGGTGTTCAGCACATCCTGCCAATCCACGGGAGTTTTTGCGCTGGCGTTCATGGATTTTGCGCCGCGCATGATGCTGACCGCGGGAATGACGCGAGAGACTTCCCCGGCGCGCTGATTGGGGGCGTCGGGCAGAGCGAGCGTGCCAGCGGGAACGGCCAGGAACCACGAGATCAGGCACGCTAGCGCAACAACGTAAGGGGACTTTTTGTTCATCGAGGACTCCTAACTGACAGTAGAACCATGCCTACCTTAGTTACTGGAGAAGCAGCCGAAGGTCAATTGAAAAGAGCGAAGATTTGCCCAGTTTACCAAGGTAGACAAGAGGAGAGCGGCGCTATCCGGCGAGGTGGAAGTAAGCGGCGGTCATGTCGTTCGATTGCTTGCAATCGGCGGTGAAATCCTGAATGACCGTGAAGAAGTGGCCCAGAAGATCCAGTGGGATTCGCGGGCGTGACGGCGGGGGAAATTGCGGGGGACTGTTACTAATTGTGCTCCATGGGAAGCGAACCGCTTGCGCGGGGCAAAACGCGCGGAAAGAATGGAGGTATGCGAGCTCTTGCAGCAATACTGGTGGCGGTGCTGGTCGGGTTCGGTATCTACGAGTACACCCTGAAGAAGATGCCGACGAGCGACGAGGGCACGGCAGCGACACAGGCGATCAGCCTGACCGGGGTGCGCGGCGACCTTTTGCAGATAGCCCAGGCGGAACGCTCGACCATCGCGCTGAACGGCAAATGTTTGACGCTGGACGAGATGGTCTTGTCGGGATCGATGAGCATGGCGCGGAGGGAGCGGGATGGCTATTCGTATGAAGTGAACTGCTCCGGGGTGGTGGAATTCCAGGTGGTGGCGCGGCATGCGCCGGCACCGGAGGGCTCGCCGATCCGGTATCCCACGCTGGCGATAGATTCTCTGATGCAAGTGCGGGAGATTCAGTAGATCTCTTTCCCTTCTCCACCCTTTCCCGGCCTCCTTTCCCTGCTTCCTGGTCCAAAATTCGGGGGAACAATCCAACGTGGGCCTGCGTATTCATGGGTGAGGTAGCACGAGCCGGCCGGTTGCTGAAACTACATCGAAATAAGGGGTACGAAAATGGGTGGCTATCTGATCGGATTGGTTGCGGTGGTTTTGACCTGCGGAATTCCCCTGGCAATGATGTATACGTTTTACCTGGTGCGCAAGCTGCGCACGGAAGAGCGGCTGGCGGCGCTGGCGCGGAGCGCGGAAATCCCAATGGAGCCGGAGATTTCGCAGTATGCCAGGTCGCGGCGGGCGGGGATTTTGCTGGTGAGCGGCGGGGTGGGGTTGATCCTGATGTTTGCGATGATCGCGCGGGTGGTGGGCGAAACGGAAACGCTGGTGGCGTCAGCGTTTGGCATATTGCCACTGGCAGTGGGGTTGGGGTACTTCGTGGACGCGGCACTAATTCACAGGGATTTGAAGGCAAGCTAGACGAGAAGACGCAGGGGGCCATTTTGCAGTGGCCAACTTTGCAGTGACCGACCTAAAGGTCGGCCACGACATTACCCGGTTCGCAAGGCGGGCGTTCGCCGTGTGTTAGAATCGAGCCCGCATGAATCCCGCTATTCCACAGATGCTGGAGTTGCAAAAGCTGGACCAGGTGACCGCAGCGCTGCGCGCGGAGCTGGAAGGCATGCCCAAGCGGCTGCGGGAAGCCGATGCCAAGTTGAACGGGGAGCTGGCCGCGGTGACCTCCGCGAAAGAAGCGCTGACGCAGGCGCTGGCGCAGCGGAAAAAGCTGGAACTAGACGTCGAGCAGTGGAAGACGCGGGCGAAAAAATACCGCGAGCAGAGCGGTTCCGTAAAAACCAACGAGGCTTATAAGGCGCTGCAGCACGAAATCGCCACCGCTGATGGGGAAGCCGGGAATGCCGAAGACCGCGTGCTGGAACAGATGATGATGGTGGAGGAAGCGGAACGCCGGGTGAAGCGTCTGGAAGCGGAGCTGAAGGAATCCGAACGGGCGATTGCGGCGGAGAAAAAGCAGATCGAAGAGCAATTCGCGGAAAAGAAGAAGGGTTGGGAGGCGGCGACGGCGGAGCGCCGCGGCGTTGCCAAGAAGATCCAGGAGGATTTGCTGGAACTTTATGAACGGATTGCCAAGAAGCATCCCGGCACCGCGCTAGCGCAGGTGCGGGACGGGCAATGCAAGGCGTGCGGGCTGCGCGCGCTGCCGCATACGATTCAACAACTGGAATCGGACATCGACGAAGAGGTTTTGCGCTGCGAATCGTGCGGGCGGATTTTGTATTCGCTGGAACCCATTGCCCACGCCGCGCAGAAGGAATCGGCCACGGGAGCGGCGAATTCGTGATGGCCAAGCGTCCATCGGTGCCAAAAGACGCGGGCCTTTTTGGGGAAGCGGAACCAGAGCGCAAGGCAATTGCGGCGCATCAGGCGAATGTGGATGGAGGATCGCGGGGGAATCCGGGGCCGGCGGCGTATGGCGTGGTGGTGCGGGATGCGCGCGGAGAGATCGTGGCGCGGCTGAAGAAGTACATCGGAAATAGCACCAATAATGTAGCGGAATATTTTGGGCTGATCGCGGCGCTGGATTACGCGCAGAATCACGAGATTCGCGCGCTGCGCATCGAGAGCGATTCGGAGTTGATGGTCAAGCAGATGCGCGGGCAATATAAGGTGAAGAGTGAGGAATTGCGGCCGCTGTTTGAACGGGCGAAGAAAATGTCGCAGACCTTTGAATCGTTCCGCATCAACCACGTTTACCGCGAGCAAAATAAGGATGCGGATGCGTTGGTGAATCAGGCGCTGGATGAAACGTCGGGAACGGGCAGTGCTGCCAGTGTGAAAACGGAGAAAACCGCGCCCAAAGGCGGCTCGATGCGCCTGGTTGCCCGTTATCAGGATGGCGTGCTGCAGCCTAATGAGACGTTAGACCTTCCGGATGGAACGGAAGTGGAGATCTTGTTGCGATTGCGGAAATAGTGGCTGATTGCCTTCCTACGGGGCGCTGGCATAAAAGCCGGGGCTACATTTCAAATCTAGAAGTGAGAGTTAAGCGGCGGTTAGTTCGCGCGTGGCCGGTTGCTTCAGGATGTAGGAGCGGTAGAGGGTGTCGCGCTGGGCGGGCTGGAACCCGGCGTCGGTGATAATGCGGCAGAGTTCTTCTTCGTTGGTGCGGTTGCGGACCCCCGCGGCGTACACCACGTTTTCCTCGATCAAAATGCTGCCGACGTCGTCGGCGCCAAACTGCAGGCCGACCTGGCAAACCTTGATGCCCGGCGTAAGCCAGCTCGACTGGATGTGATCGATGTTGTCGAGATACAGGCGGCTGACCGCGAGCGTCTTCAGATAATCCACGGCTGTAGTTTCCTGCACCTTTTTGCCGAGAGCGGTGTTTTCCGCCGCGAAGATCCAGGGAATAAACGCCGTGAAGCCGCCGGTCTCTTCCTGCAGCTGGCGAATACGTTCCAGGTGATTGACGCGGTGCTGCAGGGTTTCGCCGCAGCCGAACATCATGGTGGCGGTGGTGCGCAAGCCGAGAGCATGCGCGGTGCGGTGAACTTCCACCCAATCATCGCTGGTGCACTTGAGGCGGGCGATCTTGCCGCGGATTTCGTCGTCGAGAATTTCCGCGCCGCCGCCGGGGATGGATTGCAGGCCGGCGTCCATCAGGCGCTGGATGGTGTCGCGAATCGAAAGCTCGCTGACTTCCGCGATGCACAAAATCTCCGGAGCGGAGAAGCAGTGCAGGTGCACCTGCGGGTAGCGCGATTTCAAGGAGCGGAGGAGATTTTCGTAGTAGCCGATTTGCAGGTCGGGGTGCAGGCCGCCCTGGAGAAGGACGCCGGTGCCGCCGAGCTCGAGCATCTCGTCGATTTTGGCGTAGATGGTTTCGAACGAGAGGATGTAGCCGTCCTTCGCGCCAAGCGGGCGATAGAACGCGCAGAAAGAGCAGTACTCGGTGCAGAAATTGGTGTAGTTGATGTTGCGATCGATCTGATAAGTGGCGATGCGCGGATCGTTTTTCTTGAGGCGGAGCTGATGAGCGGCCATGCCGATGCCGACGAGGTCATCGGACTGGAGCATTTCGAGGGCTTGCTGTTTTGTAATTCCCACGGTGCGTGTCCTTGAAAGAAAGTTGTTAGCCGTTAGTCGTTAGCCTTTAGTTCTTGGTTGCTGATTCCCCTGATCAAATTCAGCTTCGTGGCCCGGACCGGCTTGCGGCGGCAAAATTCGGGTGGCTCGCCGGGCCTCCTGCCGCTGCAGCCAGATCGATTGCGTTTACCCTGGGGATCAGACCCAACTCGGCGGCGAGATCATAATAGCGTGCCAACCCGCGCAGATTTTCTTCGTCGAGATGGTAATCGATATTTTCGGCGAGGTAGCGGCGCAATTCGGCGGCGGGAAGCTGCATTTCAGCGGCAGCTTCAGAGGCGATGGCGTCGAGGTGCTGCAATCCGAAAGCGAGCGAATCCTGGAAATCCTGCACGAGTTCCGGTGTGACGGCTTCGCGGCGCGCTGCCCAGACTGCCAGCACCGCGGGCAGGCTGGTGACGGCGCACCAGTTTTCGACGATGTCGTAGATGAATAGAGAGCCCGCATGGGGAAGGCCGGCGAGCGAAGCGGAGAAAGTAATTTCGCCAGAAGCATTACGATGTGCTCTGGATGTGCTGGCAATGGCCAGGCGGAGGGCGGGATCGCCGATAAGCAAGGCCGCTTCCGCGTCTTGCAGCATGGTTGGCAGGTCGGGAGCGGCCTCGAAAAATTCCGGTGCAATGCGCCAGCGCTTTTCGCACAGGATACGGGTGAGCGCCTGGGTGCTGCGGGAACTGCGGTCCAGCGCGATGCGCGTGACTTGCTGGATGGGATTCCTAGAAACGAGCAAGAGGCTGCGCACAGACTTTTTGGAGGCAATTGCCAGATTCGGAAGAATCACCAAATCCGGGATGCGCTGGTATTCGATGGCCGGAATGATGGCCACATCCACGACGCCGGAGCGCAAGGCCTCGGCGCACTGCGAGGGCACGGTGAAGGAAAGATCGTATTTTCCTCGCAACGGGCCATGGGTGAAACCGCGCACCAACGGGGCGGTGTTCAGGTATTCGACGATGGAGATGCGCAGAGGATTCACTTTTGTCATTGGCCGCAAAGGCTAACTTGAGTATAGCAAAGGCTGCGTAAGAAAGGCCCCGCCAGAGCGCGCCGGAAGTTTCGACCGGTTCAAAACCCGTGAAAATATCGGCGTTAGCGAATTGCGCATTTGTTTGGCGATTTTGCGGCCTTCTGCTACAATTAAGACTTTGCTTTTCAATCTTTTGGAGTGCAGGCAACGATATGGCAATGAAGTGTGATCTTTGCGGCAAAGGGCCGCATTATGGAAACGTGGTCAGCCACGCAAACAACACCCGGCGGCGGCGCTGGAATCCGAATTTGAAGCGCGTGCGGGCGGTGGTGGCTGGCGTTCACAAACAGATTCGCGTGTGCACGGCATGCATCCGTCTGGGCCGTGTGACAAAAGCGGCCTGAGCGAACCTTTGAACTTATCCCCAAACACCTCCAGCAAAGCTGTGGGATTGCGGCGCGCCGGGGCTCTTCTGCCCCTGGCGGGACTGGTGTTTTCCGTGCTCGCGGGCTGCAAGCCTTCGGAGCATCATGCGGCCGACGTGTGGGCCACTGTGAACGGCACGGAAATCAAGCGGGATGAAGTGGAGAAATACTACCGTTCGCAGGTGAATCCGGAAGGGCAGGAGCCCTCGCAGGAAGAAGCGCTTTCGCTGAAGCTGAACGTGGTGGACCAGCTGATCAACAACGAGATCCTGCTGGAGCGCGCGAAGAAGCTGAACCTGGAAGCCAGCGACGGAGAAGTGGAAGACAAATTTACCGAGTTGAAGAGCCCGTTCACCGAGGAAGAGTTCCAGCGGCAATTGAAAGCGCGGGCCATGAGCGTGGAGGACCTGAAACGGGATCTCCGGCGGCAGCTTTCGATTCAGAAACTGCTGAACCGGGAAGTGGCCGCGAAGATCACCATCAGCGACCAGGACGTATTGGATTTTTACACCATCAACCACAACCAGTTTAATGTGGCGGAGCCGCAGTACCGAATTTCGCAGATCGTGATTACGCCACGCAAGGAATTGCAGGTGCGGAACCGCAAGAACGACGACGCCACCAACCCAGCCGAAGCAGAGCGCAAGGCGAAGATGCTGACCGACAAGCTGAACAGCGGCGCGGATTTCGCGCAACTGGCTATGGATTATTCCGAGGACGTGAACACGGCCGGCAACGGTGGGGATCTTGGTTATATTCCGGAATCGGCGCTGAACCAATCCGACCCGATGCTGAAGAAGACGGTGATTGCGCTGAAGCCGGGACAAGTGAGCCCGCCAATCCAGTTGAAGGACAGCATTCGCATCCTGAAACTGGTGGCCCGCGAAGCCGCCGGACAGCGCGGCGTGAACGATCCCCAGGTTCAGCAGACCATCCGCGACACTTTGCGCAATCGCAAGGAACAATTATTGCGCTCGGCGTATCTGGCGGTGGCGCGCGATGAAGCCAAGGTTACGAATTATCTGGCGCAGCAGGTGGTGGAAACTGCCGGCAAGCTGCCGGATGCAGCTAAATCCACTTTACCGCCGCTCAAGCAGCCAGTTCCCGCTCCGGCGACGAGTTCACCCGCGAATACGCAGTAGTTCCCTGCCGTGGAAGTTTTGCTTACCATTTATCCCGACTATAGAGGCAGTGATCCATTCACTGACCCCAGGGGCTAAAGCCGTGAGTCTTCGCGGTCCTTTCGGCACAGCTGAAGCTGTGCCCTCCCGCAGCTATTGATCAACCAATTTCGGATTTATTGCGGTTATTTTGCGGGGACGAAGTCGCTGGCGCCGGCGAGTTTCACCGCGACGCCAGTAAAGAAGAGGCGAAACGGCTTGTCGTTCAACGTGCCGCGATGGTCTTCAGCGATGTGGATGGGACCGGCCATTTTGTAATCGGTCCAGGTGACCGTGAGCGTTGGCTTCTCCACGCCACCCCGGTGAAAATTCCAGGCGACCACGCGATTATCCGCGCCGACAAAAAGATCGTAGGAGTCTCCCGGGGTGTAGCCTCCGCCGGCCTTCGGATAGGTGACGGTGACCTTGCGAGCTTTGCCTTTGCCCATCGGGGCGGTGGTCATGCCCTTGTCTTCGACGGTGGCGTCCTTATCCCAAACCAAATGGAACGGAAAAAGCAGCCAGTATTGATCGTTGATGAAGTTTGGATCGACATCCTTGACGACGTCCGGCGCCATGCTGCCGCGGGTGTAGATGGTCTTCACGGGCTTGCCGGCGCTGTCGGGACCTTCGTAGGTGACCCGGTCGGGTTTAATTTCCCATGTCCAGGTGCGGGCCACTTTTCTCGCGCCCGCGTCAACGTTGAAGGTATAGCGAATCTGTTCCACTTGCGACCAGGAGGAAAAGCCGTAGGCGTCGGCAATCTGGCGGCGAATGTCTGGTTTGTCTTGGGCGGGAGATGTGGAAGCGAGGAGCAATCCAACGAAGAGACATGAAGCGAGCAGAAAGCGCATGCGGGAGCGAAGCATGAGAACCTCCAATCGAGAATCAGGATGGCTTAGAGAGTAGTGCGGATTACTCGACCCAGGCAAGGACTTCTCCGGCGTTGACGGCTTGCCCTTCCTTGGCGAGCAGGCGCTCGACCTTGCCGCTCTTGGGAGAGCGGATTTCATTCTGCATTTTCATGGCTTCCACCACGAGCAGGCCCTGGCCCGCTTCGACGGCGTCGCCGGCGGCGACCAGAAGGCGCACCACTTTGCCGGGCATGGGCGCGAGAATTTCCTGGCGGCCTTCGACCTCCACCGGGCCATGTTTGCGGCCGCGCCAGGCGCGGGGATCGCTGATGTCGGCGAAAAATTCGTGGTGCCCGCATTGGAGTTTGAGCGTGCCGTCCGCGGAGCGGGAGACGTGGATCTCAAAGGACTGCCCGCCGAGCATGACGGAAACCGCGTTGGGCGCGACCTGTATGGCGTCGGCTTCGACGGGCCGGCCATCGAGGGTGGCGCTGCAAACATCGCCTTTGCGCTGGAGTTCCACGATGTGCTTGCGCTTGCCGGCTGCGCCGGTGAGTTGGATCTCGAATTTCATGGCAGGTGATCCATTTGCCGGCGGCGACCTTCCATTTTCCAGCGCGAAGGAGCCGTTTGCGAATCCGGGTTGCCAGAGCCCGCGCTGCTTGACTGCGAACTGTGCCAGAGCGCTGCCGCGATCAAGGCGGCTTCTTCGGTTCCGGGGCGCGGCGGGGAGGCGGGCGGATGGGGACGCGCGAGCAGTTCATCGAGCCACTTGGTGTGAATTTCGCCGCGGAGAAATTCCGGCTCGGTGAGAATGCGGCGGAACAGGCTAACGTTGGTGCGGATGCCGGTGATGGTGTATTCATCGAGGGCGCGGCGGAGGCGGGCGATGGTTTCTTCGCGGCTGTTGCCCCAGGCGATCAATTTACTGAGCAGTGGATCGTAATCCATGGGCACGGTCCAGCCTTCGTAAACGCCTTCATCGAGGCGGATGCCCGGGCCGGTGGGAACGTGGCGGGAAATTATCTTGCCGGGAGAAGGGAAGAAATTATTGTCCGGGTCCTCGGCATAGAGACGCACTTCCATAGCGTGGCCGCGCGGGGTTATGGTTTCCCAGGCGAAAGGCAAGCGGTGATCGGCGGCGATAGCGATTTGGAGTTTCACCAGGTCGAGGCCAGTAACCTGTTCGGTGATGGGGTGCTCGACCTGCAGGCGGGTGTTTACTTCGAGGAAATAAAAATTGAGGTCGGAATCCACGAGAAATTCCACGGTGCCGGCGTTGGTGTAGCCTCCTGCGCGGCCGAGACGCACGGCGGCATCGCCCATTTTGCGGCGAAGTTCCGGAGTGACCACCGGCGAAGGCGCTTCTTCAATAACTTTCTGATGGCGGCGTTGCACGGAACATTCGCGCTCGCCGAGAGAAACCACGCGGCCGTGGGCGTCGGCAAGAATCTGAATTTCGATGTGCCGCGGCCCGATCAGATATTTTTCAAGGAATACGCGGGCGTCTCCAAAAGCGTTCAAGGCTTCGGATGCCGCATCGCGCCATGCGGAGGCGAACGCCGCGTCGCTGGGCACCACGCGCATGCCTTTGCCGCCGCCGCCGGCGATGGCTTTGAGCAGAACCGGATAGCCCATGCTGCGGGCCAGGGCTTGCGCCTCTTCGGGATTTTCAACCGGCTCGCTGGTGCCGGGCACCGTGGGGACCTCGGCGCGCCGAGCAAGTTGCTTGCCGGCGGTTTTCGAGCCCATCGCTTCCATTGCCTCGGCGGATGGGCCGATGAAGGTAAGGCCGGAATCGATGCAGGCGCGAGGAAGGGAGGGATTTTCCGCGAGGAAGCCGTAGCCGGGATGAAGGGCGTCGCAGCCAGATTTTTTGGCCACGTCCATGAGCTTGTCGATGCACAGGTAGCTTTCGCGCGATGGCGCGGGGCCGATCAGGTAGGCCTCATCGGCAAGGCGGACGTGAAGGGAGGCGCGGTCAACTTCGCTGTAGACGGAGACGGTTTGGATGCCCAGTTCGCGGCAGGCTCGCAGGATGCGGACGGCAATTTCTCCGCGGTTGGCAATCAGGATTTTCTTGAACATAGGCGATTTGGTGGCTGGGTGGATTTTACCACGCGGGGCGAATCGTCCTTCACGAAGGCGCCGTGCCGGTTTACCGGCTTTTCGATGGTGCGGGTCAGCTTGCTCCTCATAGCGGAATGTTGGCGTGCTTTTTCTTGGGATTGGTGTCGCGCTTGTTTTCTAGGGCGCGCAGCGAGGTGATGATGTGGGCGCGGGTTTCCGCCGGCTCAATGACGGCGTCGATATAGCCGCGTTCTGCGGCGACGAAGGGATTGGCGAAGCGGTTGCGGAACTCGGTTATTTTTTCCATGCGAAGGGCGGCGCGTTCGGATTCGGGCGCGTTGCTTAGCTCGCGCTTGTAAACGATGTCCACGGCGCCTTCCGGACCCATCACGGCAATCTGCGCGGTCGGCCAAGCGAAGTTGGCGTCGGTGCGGATGTGCTTGGAGGCCATAACGCAATAAGCGCCGCCATAGGCCTTGCGGGTGATCACCGTAATTTTCGGCACAGTGGCTTCCGCAAACGCGAAGAGCAGTTTCGCGCCATGGCGAATGATGCCGCCGTATTCCTGCTGGGTGCCGGGCAGAAATCCGGGAACGTCCTCGAAAGTGATCAGCGGAATGTTGAAGGCGTCACAAAAGCGCACGAAGCGCGCGGCTTTCACGGAAGCGTTGATATCCAGCGTGCCGGCAAGGAAAGCCGGCTGGTTGGCGACGATGCCGACGGGCCGGCCGTCGAACCGGGCGAAACCCACGACGATATTTTTGGCGTAGTGCTCATGCACCTCGAAAAAGTAGCCCTCGTCCACCAGCGCGTGAATCACATCCTTGATGTCGTAGGGTTTCAGGGGATCTTCGGGGACGATGGAGTTCAGCGATTCCTCGCGGCGATCGACGGGATCATTGGAGGCGCGCCGCGGCGGGTCCTCCAGATTGTTGGAGGGCAGAAACCCAATCAGCTCGCGAACCATGGCCAGGCAATCGGCATCGTCGCGGGAAACAAAATGGGCCACGCCGCTGGTGGAATTGTGGGTCATGGCGCCGCCGAGCTCCTGCTTGGTTACCTCCTCATGGGTGACGTTTTTGATGACGTCAGGCCCGGTTACAAACATATACGAAGTTTCGCGGGTCATCAGCACGAAGTCAGTGATGGCGGGCGAATAGACGGCGCCGCCGGCGCAGGGTCCCATAATCGCGCTGATCTGCGGGATGACACCGCTGGCCAGGGTATTGCGGAGAAAAATATCGGCGTACCCGGCGAGTGACGCGACTCCCTCCTGGATGCGCGCGCCGCCGGAATCATTCAAGCCGACGACCGGTGCGCCGTTGCGCATGGCCAGGTCCATAATCTTGACGATTTTTTGCGCGTTGGTTTCGGAAAGGGATCCGCCAAAGACGGTAAAGTCCTGGGCGAAGACATAGACCAGGCGGCCCTCGATGCGGCCAAACCCGGTGACGAAGCCGTCCCCCGCCGGGCGCTGCTCTTCGGAGCCAAAATCCACGCAGCGATGGCGAACAAATTTATCGAGTTCCTCAAAGGTGCCCTCATCGAGAAGCAGTTCGATGCGTTCGCGCGCGGAAAGCTTGCCGGCTTTGTGCTCGCGCTCGCGGCGTTCGGCTCCGCCGCCGGCTTCCGCTTCCTCGGAGATGCGGCGGAGTTGCTCCATGCGATCGGCATTCGCGGCGGATTCCCAGGTGCGATTTTCTTCAGCCAAGAGGCCCTCCCTCGGGCTCATCGTTCTTTGGAGCGAAAATCAGGACCGCCGCGTGGGTTGCCAGCCAAACGGTGCCGAGCAGCAGGACCACCCCCAGCAAAATTTCCGCGGCAATGGCGCCGGCGCGGGGCAAAGGCGCTTCAATCGAGGTTACGTACAGCGTAGCGCGCACCAGAATGACCATCGCGCTCAGCGTGGTGGCGACGATCATCAGGGTCGTCAGGATCGAAAGAAATACTTGTTTCATGGACGATGAACTTGCCGGAAGCTCCGGCCAGCCAAAGCATAACCCATTCGCCTGCAAAGCTGAACGCGGGGAAGGTTCACTCACAACCGATTCGGAGCTACCTTTAATGATCTGAGGACTTCAGGGGCTAAAAGCCCTAGATTTTCGCGGCTTTCCTGGCACGGTTGAAGCCATGCCCTCCCGAACGCGATTTAGGAACGGTTTCCAAGGGCCGCAAATTGCCGAAGGAGAGACGACGGAAACGAGGCATGGCCCGGAGCAAAAAATACTACCGCAAGCCGGACCAGTCATCGGCGACGACAATCGAATCGCTGGGATTCGCGGGGTCGTATTTCACGCTGGTGGGATATCCGGTGACCAGCCGCTCGACGCGCACCTGGCTTTCCAGTCCGGTGATGTCTTGCGCGGTGTGATACGTCACGCCGGAAATCGAATAACTGTAGGAAACCAGACTGCGCGGCCCGCTATCCGCCAACGGACGCGATCGCATGCTCAGAAGCCCCCGGCGGGGTTCCAGCGGCGGCGCGGGATGCTGGGCAAGTTCCACCACTTGTCCTTCGGCGATTCTCCCGATCAGGTTCAGGTGCAGCCTGCGCTTGCGCTCCTCGGCCTCGGGATCCGCGGCGGGCCGCGCGAAGGCATAAGCAATCAGCGCCAGGGCGGTGAGACATCCACCACCAATCGCGAGGAGCAACTTCCAGTCGGCGAGCAACTCTTTCAACGCTCAACCCTTTCGGCAAATAGGAATGGGATATGGATCGCGGAAGCCAGGCGCCCCGCCGGCTGAGCGAAACCCCAGGCGGGGCGTTCTTCGTCCCCCACGACCCTTCATCTTACCGAATGCGGGCGCTCCCCGCGAGGTCAGGAAGCCGGGGCATGCACCGGATTGTGCAACACGCCGATTCCGGAAGCCGAAACGTCCACGGAATCGCCGGGATTGATCGCGCCGACTCCCGCTGGGGTTCCGGTGGCAATCACATCGCCGGGAACCAAGGTCATCATGCGGGAAATCCAGCGAATCAGGTAAGCGATGGGATACGCCATCAGGGAGGTGTTGCCGGACTGACGCACAACGCCATTCACGCGGGTCTCCACCAGGACGTCGAGGGGATTGAGTTGAGTCTCGATATGCGGGCCGACGGGGCAGAAAGTGTCGAAGCCCTTGGCACGCGCGAACTGCACATCGCTCTTCTGCAAATCGCGCGCGGAGACATCATTGAGGCAGGTGTAGCCGAGGACATAAGGGAACGGATCATCCGAATCGCTCAACTGCGCGCAGGTCTTTCCCATGACGACGGCGAGTTCACCTTCGTAGTCGACATGTGTCGAATACTTGGTGAGCACGATCGGTTCGTCCGAGCCAATGATCGAGGAAGGGGGCTTGAAGAAGAGCAGCGGCTCCTTGGGCAGTGCATTGCCCATTTCGGCGGCGTGCGCAGCGTAGTTGCGGCCAATGCAGACAATCTTCGAAGGCTCAACGGGCGCAAGGAGCCGGGCTTCGCGCACCGGAAGAGACACATCCAGGCGCGACCATTGCTGCCACGGAGGAGCGGAAATCCGGTGAATGATGTCGCCCTCGATCAGACCGTACTCGGGCAAAACACGGGAAGCCACGCCTGCAGACTTGGGAACAAACCGGCAAAATTTCATGGGATGAGGACCTTTTCAGCGGGGGATTTGCGTGCCATGTGCTTCACGCGCCCGCCACACCATCTTACCAAGCCAGGACAATGTGGCAAAAATCAGATAGACCACCGCGCCGAGCACGAACACATGGAAGGTGCCGTAGTTTTCCGCCAGCAGCACGAAGATCGCGCAGAGTATGCGATAAGTCAACGTCAGCAGGCCCCACGCCAGAAGCCCGGAGAGCAGCAAGTCCGCAGGTGAGCGCAAAAAGCGAACCACCGGCATGCCCGCAATCAGGGCCAGCAGCACCGAAGCGAAAACGTTGCGTTGCTGCGCCAGCGGCTCCAGGAATGGCACTCGATTGGCGATCAATACCCAGGCGACGAGAACTATGGAGAGCCAAACACCGGTGTAGATCCCGATGCGGATGGGAACGTTGCGAAGAAAGTGGAACCACCGGTAACCCGGCGGACTGAACTTTACAGGCATGGTGCTGGGCGGCCTGCCAGGAAGTCGCTCAAGAATAACAACCCATCTTCAGCGGGAAGGTTGCGCGACATCTACGGCCACCGGCAGACCAAGACCGCTTTCATTTCCTGCGCGATCCACGGCTGTAACGGTGTACCAGTAATGCTGGCCGGACTGGACAGAATTATCACGGTACGCAGGGGACGGCAAGAGCGCTGGGGTGAGTAGAGCGCCTCGCGTGCCTTCCTGGTTACTGCGGTAGACGCGGTAGCCAGCCAAGTCGGGTTCCACGTTGATCGACCAGGAGAGCTCCACAGCGAAAGAGCCGGGAGACCCACCCGGCTGAACCGCAGCGACGACACCCTGTGGAGCGGCCGGCGGGAAGGTATCCTTCGGCGTGACGATGGCCAGGGGAGAGTCACTCGATTCGAGCGATCCATCCGGCGAATCGATTACGCTGCGAACCAGGTAGGCGTAGGTTTTTCCGTAATCGAAACCGGAGTCGCGATAGTCGGTGGTGGTGGTTGCCCCAAGCTGCAGCAGAGGGGCTTTCCATTTGGCCTGCTGAAGATCGCCGGCGGCAGCGGTGGCCGATGCCGGGTCCAATTCCCCGCGATAAACGTGGTAGCTCGGAACGGCCTTGAGGGGTTCGCCGGCAGAAGTTTGCGCTGGCGCGGACCAGGTGAGCTGGATGCCTTGCTCGGTGACGCTGGCGTCGAGCGAAGCGCAGCGCGCCGCGACGGGATAGAGATGAACCGAGACATCGGTCGAATTGGCGGAGGGACGCTTTTCGGAAACCGATGTGCGCACGCGATAGACGAGCGCCTGGCCGGAGCGTACCTGCGGGTCCGTGGGGGAAACCGGATCAACGAATTGCACCTGGCCGCGCTGTAAGTAGCGAGAGACCAGAGCGCCGGGGACCGTGTCCACCACGCGAAAGGATTTGGGATCCGGGGTGCCGTCCGCGCGCAGAGATCCGCGCCAAACTTCAAAAGCCGGCACCTGTGGCAATTTGTCGCCCAGGGTGCTTTTGCCGGGCATCGTGAAGATTAGCAACACACCATCGCCCGCTTGCTTGGCCGTCAGATCGGCAATGGCCGAGGGAATCGGGGGAATGGGTGGTAGGGGTTCGCCGGGAGCGCCGCAGCCTGAATAAAGTAGCGACATAGCGAAAAATAGGAGCGAAAGAAAGACGCCGCCGGCAATGCGGGTGGGGGTTGTTGCGCGGGGGTAATCCCGGCGGGGGGTGTGCATTTTGGCGGTGCGAAGCTCAGAGAATATAACGGCTCAAATCCTGGTTCTTCACGATGTCGGCGAGCTGCTTGTTGACGTAGGCCGCATCAATCTTCACGTTTTTCTTTTTCAAGTCGGGCGCTTCGAAGGAAAGTTCATCGAGAACTTTTTCGAGGATGGTATGCAGGCGGCGAGCGCCGATGTTTTCGGTCTGCTCGTTGACGCTGGTGGCAAAGCGGGCGATGGCCTGAACGGCGTCTTCGGTGAAGATCAACTTCACGCCTTCGGTTTCCAACAGCGCGATGTATTGTTTGATAAGCGCGTTCTTGGGCTCAGTGAGGATGCGGACGAAATCTTCTTCCTTGAGGGACTGCATCTCCACGCGGATGGGCAGGCGGCCCTGAAGCTCGGGAATCAGGTCGGAAGGCTTGGTGACGTGGAACGCGCCGGCGGCGATGAACAAGATGTGGTCGGTGCGGATCATGCCGTAGCGGGTATTGACGGTGGTGCCTTCGATGATCGGGAGGATGTCGCGTTGCACCCCTTCGCGGGAAACGTCCGGGCCGTGGCCCGATTCTCGCCCGGCGACTTTGTCGATTTCGTCGACGAAGATGATGCCCATCTGCTCGGCGCGTTCGACGGCGATGCGGGTTACCTGGTCCGTATCAATAAGCTTGTTCTCTTCTTCCTGGATCAGGTATTCAAAAGCATCGGCAACGCTCATCTTGCGCTTTTTCTTCTGCTGGCCGAACATGCCGCTGAGCATGTCCTTGATGTTGACGTCCATCTCTTCGACGCCCTGATTGGAAATAATTTCGAAGGAAGGCATAGAGCGTTCGCGGACTTCCAGATCCACCATGCGCTGGTCCAGCTTGCCTTCGCGCAACTGGATGCGCAGCTTTTCACGGGTGCGCTGGGTCTGGTCGCGCAGAGCAATGCGTTCAGCCTCGGGAGTTCCGGGGGGTTCAATTTGGGGCGGAAGCAGCAGGTCGAGCACGCGTTCCTCGGCGGCCTGCTCGGCGCGATCCGCGACTTCATCGAGGCGTTCCTCGCGGACCATATCGATAGATGTTTCCACCAGGTCGCGGACCATGGACTCGACGTCGCGGCCCACGTAGCCGACTTCCGTGTACTTAGAGGCTTCCACCTTGACGAAGGGGCAACCCGCGAGGCGCGCCAGGCGACGGGCAATTTCCGTCTTGCCCACGCCGGTGGGCCCGATCATCAGAATATTTTTGGGGAGAACGTCTTCGGCGATTTCCGGCGGAAGCTTCTGGCGGCGGACGCGATTCCGCAGAGCAACAGCCACGGCGCGCTTGGCCGCCGCTTGTCCGACGATATATTTGTCGAGCTCGACGACAATTTCCCGCGGGGTCATGTCATCCAGCGCGGGAAGCAGTTCGGCCTCTTCCGGAGGCACGGCGCCGTTACCGCCGGGAAACAGGGTGATCTCTTTGTCAGACTTGATCGGCATGTAGGTTCGATTCCTTGCATTCGCCGGAGGAGACGATTCCGGCGCTGCCCCTAGATCTCTTCTACGGTAAAGTTCGCGTTGCTGTAAATGCAAATTTCGCTGGCGATGCGCATGGCCTCGAGTGCAAGTTCTTTCAGCCCCAGCTTGGAGTGCTTCAGCAGGGCGCGGGAAGCGGCCAGCGCGTAGGTTCCGCCGGAACCAATGGCGCAGAGGCCGTCGTCGGGCTCAATCACGTCGCCATTGCCGGAGAGGACGAAGGTCGCCTTGGAATCGGCAACAATCAGCAAAGCTTCCAGATGGCGCAACGCGCGATCTTTGCGCCACTCCTTGGCCAATTCCACGGAACCCTTCTGCAGATTGCCGGAGTGCTCCTGCAATTTTCCTTCGAAGCGCTCGAAAAGCGAGATGGCGTCGGCGGTTGAGCCAGCAAAGCCGGCAACCACTTTATCGTTAAACAGGCGGCGAGTTTTTTTGGCGGTGTGCTTGAGGACGTGATCGCCCATGGTCACCTGCCCATCGGCGACGAGCACAACTTTGTTGTCCTTGCGGACGCACAAAACCGTTGTGCCGTGTATCAGTGGCTCTCGAGAGGAGTAACCCATTCCACTAGTATAGCGCGCCGCCGCTGTCCGGTCATTTCATCGGACTGCTCAAGCCGCGCCGAACGGAAGTTCACTTTCAATTGGTCAGGGGAATTTCGCGGAAGGAAATGACCTTGTAGGTAATGGGCCCTTCTGCGCCCTGTGCCAGGCAACTGTTGTAGTTGATGCCGAGACCGAGGCTGGTGCCCGTGCCGGTCTGGCTGAACGAAGCCGCGCCCAACGTGGCCAGGAGATTGCCAGTGGCGTCGCGGGTTTTGGCAATGAACATCGCTCCATCGATTTCGCCGGTTCCGGCTTTGGTGGAGACAAAGTTTCCCTGCCCGATGACAAGAATGACGCCTTGCCAGCTCGCGTCCGGGTCATACTTCAGCGTGCCGGTTACCAGCAGCAGACCGTAGCCGGTGTTGTGCCAGGCATTCATGTCCAGATCCCCGTTCACAACGATGGTCATCGGGCGGCTGGAGGACATTCCAGAAGGAAAACTGCTAGGTGTTGTTGGTCCGGGGAGCACCGCGTCGGCATTGTTGGTGATGTCCTGCACCACCGCGTCCAGCCCGCTGGGGGTCATCCAATTCGGATTAGTTGCAGCGCTGACGTCCGAGAAGCTGGACGTCGAGGGAGCCGGCGGCGGTCCGGGGATGAGCGGCGCACCCTGATAGTTCGACGCCGGCGTGGCTCCTGCAACGATGTTGGTGTGCGAAGTATCGCCTCCCGCGCTATTCGTATATCCAATCGCGGGTATGATGGCGGAGGAGCCTGCGCATCCATCCTGCCCGCGGATGTAGAAAGTGGAGGTGCCCGGACCGTCAAAAAAAACGTTGTTTCCAGAAAGCGTCAAGGCGGCGGGAAATCCCTGCGTGAGCAAACCGGGAAAAATCACCAGAGGCCGGACCACGTACTGCAGCATCTTCTGGCTGCCGTTAGGCATCACCGCATAGGAAGTAATCTCGAGCGCTTGCGAAGCGGTGGGGGGCGGCGTGAGGGTTTCGATCAAACCGGGAGTCACTACGTTCATCGCGTTGTGGTTTGCGGGATCGAAAAAAAGCGGAGTAACACTATCGATGATGCCATCGTTGTTGACATCCACACCGGTGCCGCCATTACCCAACGATTGTTCCGTCAACGCGTTGATGCGCACCCATTTATAAGAGGGGCCAGGAAACCCCGGAATCGGTGAAACGGAGGTGTATTTTGTGACCAAGCGCGTGGAAACGTCCACGCCAAATTCCTGCTTGTACTCGTTGTCCGGATACGTCGCGGGGTTGCCGGTGTTGTCAGGCGCAACCGTCTCGCTGCCTGCGGGATTAATGATGTACACCACCTGGGTGAGACCCATCGGGGAAGCGGGCAACGGAAAATAATTGGGATTCGCCGGCATCAACCGGCCGCGCGCTTCTTCAACGCCGGCAAGCGCCGCGTAATACGCGCTGGTGGAAGTGCGGTAGTTGCTGGCCAGCGCGGAATCGGTGCTGGAAGAAACGATCAGAGCGATGGCCACCACGCTGACCAACAGCAGCGCAAAAATAGCAATCAGCAAAGCCGCGCCGCGTTCCCCGTGACTGGCGTCGGATTGTGGTTGGCGCTTGATCATGACATCACCCGCGATTCTCTTTTACTGCGACGGATTCACCCGGTGTCCTCGGCCGCTTAGCTCCACGAGCTTCAATATCTGCGTTTGCAAGTCCGGCTGGCGTGTCAGGACGATCAGGTTGATGTCCACGTCGCGGATATTTCCGGGCACGCCGCTGCTGCCCGCCGTGGGGCAGGGTTGCGGCCCGGCCGAGGTGTCACACGTGTACTTGAAGATCGGTTGCGGCCCGCCGCCGGGAAACATGGATGGATAGGTGGCGGTAATCTGCGAGAGCTGTGTGGACGAGGGATTGTTCATGACATTGGTCAGGAACGGCACCATCACGCTTGGTATGGAGGTTGCCGCCACAGGATCGCCTGCCGCGGTTTTCGGTACGACAGCACGGTACAGCGTAGTACCGATCAATTGATAGCGAATCCAGCTGACTCCGCTGCCCAAATCCGTTTCCACAATGAGGTCAAAATCACCCGGCGTCTGGCAGGTTCCCCCTCCAGCAGTCCCCACAAGGCAGGGAGAAACCGCATAGTTTGGGTCCCACGCCACGGGGCTCACCGAGTATTTGGAAGAATCCACCGGCACATTCGAAAACAGGCTCATGGCTGGATAGCCGGAGACATTGAAATCGCGCACAATCTGGTCAATGGCCAGCCGGGTTTCCTGGAAAGCGCCGGAGAGTTGTGTTTCGCTGGAATACTTCTGCTGTGAGAGCTGCAGCAAACCGAACATGGCCCCGCAGATCACCAGAAAAATGGCCGTGGCTACCATGAGTTCCACGATCGTGAATCCGCGCTGGTGTTGAAGCCTGGCGGCGCTCATTTGGACACCATGGTGTCGAGCGAAATCGGGTAGCTCTGGGACTTCATGCCGCGGCGAAAAGCGCCGACGATGATGCGCCTGCCGGTGACGGTGCCATTGGTTACGGTCACCACCGCCCAGCGAATATCATTTACGGCGCCGGTGGGGTCGTTGGGGTCCGTAAACGTAAACCCATAACCAGGCACAAGCGGCTGAGAATAATCGATGATGAGTGAATTGTTGAAGAGCACCACGGGGCTTCCCACAAATTGTGCCGGATGGCTGGTATCTCCGACATTGCAGGTTGTGCTCAAAGGACATGTGATTCCCAACGGATCAGAGAAGGTAGTCGCCGAGGGCGGGATGGCCCGCAACGCTTCCATCTGTTTTTGCGCGAGGACCAGCGCCGAGCCATCGCTGCGATTGTTGGCATTCATCATCATGGAAGTGGGCACCAGTTGCGCCACAGCCACCAGGCCAACCACGACAATGACCGTGGCGATCAGCATCTCGATGAGCGTGAACCCCTGTTCGCCGCCGAACCGGGCAGTGGTAATTGGGTTCCGGTTTGGATGGGCTCGAAGTTTCATCGCAATTGCTGCCAGTTGCCGCCGGAATCCCCGGTCCAAATCTGGATGGAACCCGCGGGCATCAATAGCACGGCGCGAAATCCGACCTCAGGTGCGGCGGCGGAGTTCAGATAAAAAGAGGTGACGTTGCCGGTGGAGAGCGCGCCGCGGGCATCGAACTGAATCGTGGCGCCGCTGGGAGGAACATTTGCGGGCGTGGTTGCGCCCAGGTGCGCGGCCGCAGGCAAGGAGCCGGCGCCCGGCACGGAGCCCGCACCCACCAGATTTCCAGCCGCGCCCAGCATGATGGCCCGCGCACTGATACCGGTCAACTGGTTTCCGCTGGTGTCGGTCATCGAAGCATGGGTCATGGTTGGATCCGAGGTGTCCGGCTGAATCAAGCAATTCACCGGCTTGTTCAAGCGAATCGCTTCATAACGCGTCAACCGGAGAATGTCAGCCACCTGCGTGGCCGCATTGGAGAGTTGGTAAGAGCGGTAAGCGCGCAAGAATGACGGCATGGCCACGGCCATCAGAATCATGGCCACGGCCATGGCCACGACGAGTTCCGTCAAACTGAATCCGGAATCCCGCCGCGGCACCTTGTGCGAACCGATCCTGCGGCCTCTCATAACACCCGTCCGTAGCGCCGGCTGCGGCACGGTCGCGAATTCACATGTCGGCTGGGACCCTTAACGTTAGCAGGGTTCCCGGCGACCAGATAGAGGCTATCCATCTGGCTATTACCGAGTCACTAAGCGCAAACTCCGCAGCAAGTCGTAATATTGAAATTATCAGCCCGGACGAGGCAGCGGGCCATAGGGAAGAAGTACTATTTACCCTTTTTGCCACCTGTCTCTTTGAAGCGCTGCACCAGGGCTTCCCGAGTGAAATAATCGGCGGGCAAGGGCGGATTGATCTGGCAGGTGTCGTAGAAGAATTGGGCGATGCGGCGGCCATCGCGCTCGCGGGTAACTTGCATGGGTACTTGCACGCCACCCTTCGGCTGATAATTCGTGAAGATGGTGACGTCTTCGCGCTCTTGCCCGGTGTTATCGTCCTTGACGCGCACCACGCTGCGGATCAGCAGATGGGTGGAGCGGTCCACGGCCAGGCGGTAAGTCCGCAGTTCGCGATCGGTAATCTCCACCCAATCCACTTCCCGCAGATCCACGGTGCCCAGGCCAGCCCAGCGGAATCCGAGATCGGGATCTTTAAGGCTCAGTCGCAGCAAATTATCGGAGTTGCGTTGCACCGCTTCCTGAAATTCCGCGACCGTATCCTCCGCTATATCGGTTACCCCGCTGCGGTCCATGGTCCAGCCGTGATCCCCGTTGAACAGCGTGATCACCAAGCCGCCATGGGATAGATCCAGATCCTGGACGCCGATCATAAAGCCCAGCAGAGTGTTGCGCGCGTGGGCGATATAATCGGTGCGATTTTTGTCTGGAAATTGCCAGGCATCCTTAAACTGCACGTAACCCGCCAGCTCGCCGTTGTGTCCGATCACCGCCCGGCGGCCGTCGCACTGGCGCTGTTTCATGCCCAGGTAGGCCTGCCCTCCCATGCCCTCTAGCAATTGATTGAGGATCTGCCTGCCTTTGGCTTCACTCACCTCCGGGGCGATCATGTCCGGGTTCTGCGCGCGCACCGCCGCCGGAGCCAGAACCATCGCGATGGCCAGAAATGCTCCGAAGGTTTTGCCGCTTAGCCGCACAACACCGCGCCTCCGTTGACGTTCAAAATTTCGCCGGTCATAAAATTTGCCAGGTCGGAAGCCAGAAACAAGATGGGCCCGGCAATTTCTTCGGCGGTGGCTGCGCGGCCCAGGGGAATGGCGGCCGCGGCCATCTTTTGCCCGGCTTTGGTGGCCAGCACGGGATTCGACATATCGGTGGCCACCCAGCCCGGTGCCACGCTATTCACCAAGATGCCGTGGCGTGCGAGTTCCGTTGCCAGCCCCTTGGTCAGGCTGATGATGCCGCCCTTGGACGCGCCGTAGTGGGTGTGCAAGGATTCGCCGCGCTGCCCGGCTGTCGAACTGATGGGAATAATCTTTCCGCTCTTCTGCTTGATCATGTGCGGCACCGAGAAGTGAATGATTGAGTAAACGCTCTTCAGGTTGACGCGGATCATGTCGTCCCACTGTTTTTCAGTCATTTTCTCGATGGGCAGGTCTTCCAGGTTCCAAACCCCTGCATTGGGCACCAGGATGTCCAGGCGTCCAAGGCGCTTGATGGTGTGTTCCACCAGCCTCCGATTGTCGTCATGTTTGCCCACGTCCGCCTTGAAAGCTTCCACGCGAGTGCCGTGTTTCGCGGCTTCCTGCTCGACCTGCTTCGCGGCTTCCTTGGCGGAGTTGTAATTGAACACCACGTCGGCACCCGCTTGCGCGAAAAGTTTTACGGCGGCCGCACCAATGCCGCGCGAGCCGCCGGTGATGAGTGCCGCTTTGCCTGCCAGTGAAATCATGATTCCCCCATAGTCTGGATCGTAAACTTGTTGCCCAGTGGATCGGCTATCTTACAGCTTGCGGATATACGCCTTCCGCGCCGCGCGTGCCGCCTCGGTCAATTCGGCGAAGAGCCGCTCCGCCAGCGGGTCACCCGCCATGCGCTCCGGATGCCACTGCACCCCGGTCACCCAGTTGGCGTCGCCGGTCCACTCGATGCTCTCGACGATGCCGTCAGGGGCGCGGCCGGTTATTTTTAGTTGCCGACCGGGCTGCTCGACCGACTGGTGGTGCGAGCTGTTGACGACCGCCTCATTGGTTCCCGCCAGAGCCGCCAAGCGGCTATTGGGCTCGAACCGAGCGGGGTGGCACGGGTCATCCTTGGATTCGGGAATGAGGTCTTTGCGGCGGTGCGCCATTTTGGTGCTGGTTTCCGTCTGAAGGTCCTGAACCAACGTCCCTCCCAGATAGACATTTAGAAGCTGGCAGCCATAACAGATAGCCAGAACGGGCTTTTTCTCGGCAAAGGCATGGTCCAAAATGGCACGGTCGGTCTGTTCGCGCGCGGGATCGGCGGGTTCGGAGTGCCCCGTGTTGCTCCGGCCATATTCACGGGGATCGACGTCCGCTGGGCTGCCGGGCAGTACAAAGCCGTCTAGTGTCGGCAGGAGGGTCTCCAGACGCTTGGAATCCTTCAGGGAGAGCTCCACCGGCTCGCCCCCGGCGAGTTTGACCGCCTCCGCATAATGGCGATTTTTGCCGCGCCAAGGGAGTAGGCCGTCCCCGCCCTCCTCGGACGTACGCCAAGGGATGCCGATGCGGGGTCGGATGGGACCTGTGGGACTCATGGAATCCAGCATCGTAGCATCCCGCCAAAGCCGGCGGCAACCAGCCAGGGGGCACCACTGGGCCCAATTAGGAGGAAGCGACTTCCTCGGCGGAGTGGTAATTTCCTGACCGAGCGCGGGCCGTTGGCTTATGGCTTGCGGGTTTCCGGGGTGTAGTGAGATTGCAGGTAGGAGATGATCTTCCGAGTAGAGTCCTCGGGGATCCCGGCGCCGAAGGCCTTGTTCATTTTGGTTACGACGGCTTCCCAGGTTGCGGCGGGAAGCGGGGGTTGCATCGTGATGTAGCGTGGGCTGTGGCAGGTATTGCAGTAGATTTGGACCTCCTGGCGGCCGTCGCCCGGCGCAAGATCCAGGGTCGGCACCGGATAGGAGGAAACTTCGTAGGTCGCATCGGGCGAAAGGGCGGCGGGAGCGGTCTGCTGAATGCCGCCAAGCTGGGCGGGCGAGTAGTAACCTTTTTTCAGATCGGCGTAAACGGCGCCTGCCGCGATCCCTACAGCGCAGGCCACAAGAAAAAATGCCAGCGCTCTTTTCTTCATGGCGATGTTCCCCTTAGCTCGCATTTCCCACCACCAGATCTTGCCGCTCGATGCGGTTCCAGAGATAGCCACCGGGATTCCAGACCGGTTCATCGGGCTGAGTGTTGCCTTTTTCATCGGTGGCGCGCACGGCGAGGGAATAACGTCCCGGAGATTTTGCGGTCCAAGGAGTTTGCCAGGTGCGGAAGGAGTAAGCGCCATGGTCCTCTCCTAAAGTGGACGCCGTCCACGTTTTTCCGCCATCATCGGAAATTTCCACGCGATTCACGCGTGCAAACCCGCTAAACGCGATACCCCGGAGCGTGACCGTCATGCCCGCAGGAATTTTGGAAGTTCCGTCCGGCGAAACGAGGAAAGATCGCACAGGCATTCGTTCGATGGGAATCGTTTTGACTTTGCCGGCCTTTACAGCTTCTGGAGTGGTGTTGCCTCGCGGCGTATCAGGAACGCGATACGCGGTCTTCATCCAGAAATTTTCGTCCGGCGCGTCCAGAACCCGGATCCACGACAGGCACTTGGTCCAATAGGTCGCGAAATATCCCGGAACGACCAGGCGCACCGGAAATCCGTTGAGCATTGGCAAGGGCTCGCCGTTCATCAAGTAGGCGACGATGCATTCATCCACCACCGGATTCGAGAGGTCCAGCGATTTCTTGAAAAGATTGGAGCCGAAACCCGCAGGCCCTTGCCCGGTCTCGAGTCCCTGCAACTGGAGTTGCAGGGAACCGCTCTTTACACCCGCTCTTTCGAGAAGCTCGCGCAGTCGTACGCCGGTCCACATGGCGTTGCCCATCGCTCCATTGCCCCACTGGGCGCCCGGCACGCGAGGTTGCAGGCGGCTGCGGCTGTTACCGGAGCATTGATTGACCGCGGCGACGGAAGCCGGCTTGAACTTCTGGATCAGATCGGAAAGGCTAAGGGCCAGCGGTTGATTGACGTTGCCTTCTACTTTTAGCTTCCACTCATTGAGATCCACGCGGTTTGGGATCCCTTCCAGGTGCCAACGCACATAGAAAGCGTCGTTAGGAGTGAACGCAGAGCGGAAATAATGGCGGGGTGTTTCCAACTGCACTGGGCGGTCGGTGAGGAGAATCAAAGGAACTTTTTGAGGTTCGGTGAAATATCCGCCGACGGAATTCCAGTGAGGGTTGGCGCCGGGACCGGTGAAGGGCTCAAGAGCGGCGGCGCGTTGCGGGTCCTGAGCCATCGCCGCCCCACCAGCAAGCCATCGAGAGGCAGCGAATCCGCCGCCCGCTACACCGAGCATCTTGAGCAGGCGACGCCTCGAAAAAAATTGGTCAACCGCGTTCATGGAACAACCTCCCGAATTCGCACTATCCAACACAGCTGTGATGGGTGTCAATCCCAGTGTTGTGTTTGCGCGAAGTGGCTCGATTCCAACCCGGCCGCCGAGCGAGAAGCAGTTCACGTCTGTCAAGTTGTAGGAATAGCCACAAGATCCGCTTGGAGATGTTGCTGGCAAGCCCTGAGGGTGTACTATGATACAGACAGAGATACTGGCAAAATGTTTTACAAATCCACGCGCGTATACCTGCTGGCTTTACTACTCGTGAGCGTATTTTTCGCGGCGCAACTGCATTGCTGCGTGGATTTGAACTCCCCCACCATCGATTCACACGTATGCCCCATCTGCTCTGCCGCCGGCTCAGCCATCACCACGGCTTCGCTGATTGTGGAGATGGCGCCGGCCGTGAACCGGGTGGAAGTCCCCGGCACCGTGACCCAGGTTCCCCTTGTGGTTCCGCGGAGTATTGCTCCTCGGGCCCCTCCCCTCTCGTAGCAAACTCCTTCGCCGTAACTGATTCCCAAATGCAGTTGTGTTGCCGGCCCTTCTTTCTGGGCGCACGAGGAGTCATCTTTTGAAGCAAGTACGAATATTGGTTTTTGCATTGCTGATTTTGCCGGTGCCAGGCGCCGGGCAGCAGGGGTCCGCGCCGGCTCCGGCAGCCCCGACGCCGCAAACCAGCGCGCCGCCGTCCGCGTCCGCTCGAATTACGATGGACGAGGCTATCCGCATGTCGCTGCAGCACAACCATGCGTTGCAGGCCTTGCGCTCGACGATCCAGCAGAGTCTGGCGGAAGAGATCACCGCCAACTTACGCCCCAACCCGACACTGGGACTTGACGCGCAGTTCCTGCCGATCTTCCAGCCCAGCCAGTTCAGTTCCGATTACATGGATCAGCAGGCGCAGTTTGACGCCGGCGTGGGTTACCTTTTCGAGCGCGGAAAGAAACGCCAGCACCGGCTGCAGGCCGCGCGGGACCAGACCAGCATGGTGCGCTCCCAGGTCTCCGACAGCGAGCGCCAACTGGTGTACAACGTCGGGCAGCAGTTTGTGGACGTGCTACTGGCGGAGTCGACGCTGGAATTCGCGCAGCAGGATCAGGACAGCTTTCAGAAGACCGTGGACATCAGCAACGAACGCTTTCGTGTGGGGGACATGAGCGAAGGCGATTATCTGAAAATCGAGCTCCAGATGTTGCAATTTCAGAGCGACGTTTCGGCGGCGCGTCTGGCCAAGCTACAAAGCTTGGCGGCGCTCCGCCAATTGCTGGGCTTCGAATCCGTGGCGGACGACTACGACGTGCAAGGGACACTCGATTACCAGCCGGTTCATGCAGACGTCGCCGGATTGAAATCGGTTGCCGCCATGAACCGGCCGGACCTGCGCGCCGCGCAACAAGGCGTCACCGCCGCCGAAAGCCAACTGTCGCTGCAGAAGGCCAACGGCAAGATGGATATCACCGGGACCTTCAATTACACCCACACGGCCGGCGTAAATACCGGCGCATTTTACTACAGCATGCCCCTTCCCATTTTCAACCGGAACCAGGGCGAAATCGCCCGCGCGCAATACGCCGTCACCCAGGCGCAGGAACTGGCCAGCGAAACCGCGCAACAAGTTTCCACCGACGTGGTGCAAGCCTTCGGCAATTTGCAGACCAACGACCAGATTATTCAGCTCTATCGGGGCGGGTACGTTGAGCAGGCCAAAAAATCGCGGGACATCAGCGAATACGCCTACCGCAAGGGCGCCGCCAGTTTGCTTGACTATCTCGATTCCGAACGAACCTATCGCGCCAATCAGCTTGCCTACCGCCAGGCGCTCGCGAGCTACATGCTCGCGCTGGAACAAATGCGCCAGGCCGTGGGTACAAGGAATCTGCCATGAAACGTTCAACACAAAGCCCGATGAACTTCTTAGTGGTGATTGTTCTGGGCCTGCCGCTGAGCCTCGCTGTCGCAGGCTG
This sequence comes from uncultured Acidobacteriota bacterium, assembly GCA_963781995.1. Taxonomy (GTDB): domain Bacteria; phylum Acidobacteriota; class Terriglobia; order Acidiferrales; family UBA7541; genus Acidiferrum. Next base: position 2,329,182 of record CAWAHR010000002.1, read on the forward strand.
CGGCTCTGGTCCGGGTGAATCGGAATCCAAGATGACTTCGTTCACCTCCAACGAAGCGAACGCCGACACCGCGGAACTTTTCAGCGTGCCGAAAGAGCAGCTGGCCCACCTGCAGGTGGTGCCCGCGGAAAAAGGGGCGCTTCCGCGCGCGCTGCGCTTGTCGGGCACGGTGGCGTTCAACGCCTTTGAAACCACGCCGGTGTTTGCGGCGATTGGCGGACCGGTGCACGAAATTCTGGTGGCGCCGGGGCAGTTCGTGCATGCCGGGCAACCGCTGTTGACGGTCACCAGCCCGGACTACTCCGCCGCCCGCTCCGCGTACATCAAGGCCCGGGATGCTTACGCGCTGGCCGACAAATTGTATGCGCGCGCGCAGGATCTCTTCGCCCATGGAGCAATTTCCGAGGCCGACCTGCAGCAGGCCGAGTCCGCGCACACCCAGGCGCACGCGGATGTGGAATCTTCCGCCGATGCATTGCGCGCGCTGGGCCTGAAGGATCCGGACGCGCTGATTAAGAATCCCACGGCAACCACCGCGGAAATTCCGGTGCCCGCACCGGTGGCCGGCGAAATTGTGGAACGCCTGGTGGGCCCCGGACAGTTGCTGCAGACCGGCGTGACGCAGTGTTTCACCATCTCGAATACGAATTCGGTTTGGGTGCTGGTGAGCGTTTATCAGAGCGACCTGCCATTCGTGCACCTGGGAGACGCGGTCGAAATCAACACGGAGGCCTACCCGGAGCTTTTCCACGGGAGAATTTCCTACATCGCGCCGGCGCTGGATCCAAACACGCGAACTCTGCAGGCCCGCATCGTCACCGAGAATCCCGGAAGGAAATTGAAACGAGATATGTATGTCACCGCGGTGGTGAATGCCGGATCGATTCGAGATGCGGTCACCGTCCCTGACGCCGCGGTACTCCACGACACGGAAAATCAGCCCTTCGTTTATGTGCAGACGAAGCCTGGCCAATTTGCGCGGCGGGTGGTCACCCTGGGCCAAAGCGTGAAAGGCCGCACGCAGATCGCCACAGGATTGAAAGAGGGCGAACAAGTGGTCGGCGACGGCAGCTTGTTCCTGCAATTCAAGAATTCCATCCAGCACTAGCATGAGCGCTCCGGAGACTTTTTGATGATTCATCGCATCGTCCAATTCGCTCTTCAACAGCGCTTCCTGGTGCTGATGCTGACGGTGTTGATTGTGTTGGCGGGAGCCTGGTCCTTCCGCCAAATGCCGGTGGACGCCTATCCGGACCTTTCCCCGCCTATGGTGGAGTTGATTACTCAGTGGCCGGGCCACGCGGCCGAAGAAGTGGAACGCCTGACCACACTGCCGCTGGAATTGGCGATGAACGGCTCGCCGCACCTAAAAGTCATGCGATCCATCTCGCTTTACGGGCTGTCCGACGTGCGATTGACGTTCGACGAGGGCGTGGACCCCTATTTTGCGCGCCAGGAAGTGTTCCAGCGAATCAGCGACGCGACTCTGCCGCAAGGCGTCACGCCAAGCATGGCCCCGCTGTTTAGTCCGAGCGGCCTGGTGTACCGCTATGTGCTGGAGAGCCCAGACCGCTCACCGATGGAACTGCATACCTACGAAGATTGGATCATCGAGCGCGCCTACAAGAGCGTGCCGGGAGTGGCCGACGATTCTGGTTTCGGCGGGCCGACGATGGAGTATCACGTCCTGCTCGATCCCGTGAAGCTGTACAACTATCATCTGCCGGTGGTGCAGGTCCTGACCGCGCTGAACGCCAACAATTCCAATACGGGCGGCGGCTTTTACACCCAAGGCGGTCAGTTTTATTACGTGCGCGGCCTGGGCTTGGTGAAGTCCACGGAAGATATCGGTGAAGTAGTGGTCGCCAGCCAAAATGGCGTGGCTGTGCGGATAAAGGATATCGGTCGCGTGGAAATTGGCCATGCCCCGCGCCTGGGCATTTTTGGCTTCCAGACCAAGCAGAAGCGAGATGAAGACGCGGTCGAAGGCGTTATCCTGATGCGCCGGGGCGAGCAAACGCAAAACGTCCTGGAAGGCGTTGAGAAGAAAACCGACGAGATCAACAAGACACTCCTTCCACCCGATGTAAAAATTCGTCCGTATTACGACCGCAGCGATCTCGTCCGTGTCACTACCGATACCGTCGAGGGCAATCTGCTTCGCGGCATGATTCTGGTCTTTATCGTCCTGATTTTTTTCCTGGTGAGTTTCCGCGCAGCCATCATCACTGCTCTTACGATCCCCCTGGCTCTGCTATTCGCATTCATTTTTCTGAAATGGACCGGGGAAGCCGCGAATCTTCTCTCCATCGGCGCCATCGACTTCGGCATCATCATTGACGGCACCATCGTCATGGTGGAGAACATCTACCGGGAACTGGGGCTGCGCCACGGCACCGAATATAAATTGTCGGACGTAATCCTTACCGCCGCGCGGGACGTCGATCGCCCGATATTTTATTCCGTGGCGGTCATTATTGCAGGCTATCTTCCGATCTACGCGCTGAATGGCCCCGCGGGAAAACTTTTCCATCCCATGGCCGACACGATGGGATTTGCGCTGCTCGGCGCGCTGGTCCTGACGCTCACGGTGGTCCCCGTACTGGCGTCGTATTGGTTTAAGAGCGGGGTCAAGGAAAAGCAGAACCCGGTGTACAACTGGATCCGCGACCAGTATGCCGGACGGCTGGAGTGGTGCCTGGATCACCCGGCATTCACGCTGATCGTATCCTTGCTGATCTTTGCCGGCAGCCTGCTGCTGGTGCCGCTGATCGGCGGAGAGTTCCTGCCACACCTGGATGAAGGCGCGGTGTGGGTGCGCGCCACCATGCCGTACACGATATCGTTCGAAGAGGCCGCCAAGTTTGCCCCGCAAGTCCGCAATCTGCTGATCCAATATCCGATGGTCACGGTCACCGGGTCTGAGCTCGGGCGCCCCGACGACGGCACCGACCCCACGGGCTTTTTCAATTGCGAATTTTATGTGGGCCTGAAGCCTTACAAGGATAAGTCCTGGTCGCAATCCCCCGTACACACCAAGGAACAGCTCGTCGCGGACCTGCAACGCAAACTGGAATCCTACCCCGGAGTGATTTTCAACTTTACGCAGCCCGCCGAAGACGCGGTCGACGAAGCCCTCACCGGCCTGAAGAGCGCGTTGGCGGTAAAAATCTTCGGGCCCGACCTCGACATCCTCGAAAAGAAGGCTGTCGAAATCAAAAACGTCCTCGACAAGACCCCCGGCTTCACGGAACTCACCGTGGTGCGCGAACTTGGCCAGCCTAGCCTGCTCATTGAGGCGGATCGCGCCAAAATCGCGCGCTATGGCATCAATATCACCGACGTGGAAGCAGTGGTGCAAGCCGCCATCGGCGGCCAGGCGGCCACCCAGGTGATCCAGGGAGAGAAGCTTTTCGACCTGGTGGTACGCATGGATCCGAAATTCCGCTCGGATGCGCGCGAAATCGGCAATCTTCTAGTTCCCGCCCCGGCTGTCCAGCAGATTCCTCTTTCCGAGCTCGCCTCCATCAAGGAATCCAGCGGCGCCTCGTTCATCTATCGCGAAAACAATTCCCGCTACATCGGCATCCAGTTTTCCATTCAGGGCCGGAATCTAGAAGGCATCGTCAACGCCGGACAAAAAAACATTGCCGACAACGTGCGCTTACCGGAAGGCTATCGCCTCGATTGGGGTGGCGAGTACAGCGAACTACTGGAAGCAAAGTCGCAGCTCTATATCATCGGGCCGCTGGCGATATTCCTGATCTTCCTGATTCTCTTTGCGCTGTACGGAAACTTTAAATTCCCGGTGACCATCGCTCTCGGCGTGGTCATCACCGAACCCGTTGGCGCCCTCATCGCCTTGAAGCTCACGCACACGCCACTCAGCGTTTCCAGCTCGCTTGGCCTGCTGGCCCTGCTTGGAGTGTCCGTCGAAACCGCGGTGATTCTGGTCAGCTACATCAACAAGCTGCGGCTGGAGGGCAAAAGCGTGCGCGAATCCACGTTGGAAGCATCGTTGCTTCGACTGCGCCCGATCATGATGACCGCGCTGGTCGCTTGCCTCGGGCTGCTGCCCGCGGCCATTTCCACGGGCGTGGGCAGCGACACGCAAAAGCCGTTCGCCATCGTGGTCGTTGCGGGACTTCTCTCGCGCCTGCTTCTGGGATTCTTCGTGAACCCCGTCCTGTATGAACTCGTAGCCCGCGAAGGCGACATTTTGCAAGTGTAACGGCTTCGCCATATCTTGCGGCGCGCAGACAAACCGAACATTCTCGATGGCGAAGTGACCATTCCTGCTGGTGTGATCGCGGGGCGTGTGATAGAAGAAGTTCTACGAAAAGGTTCTGACCATGGGCAAACCCCAGAACAATGAAATTAATCGCCGCGCTTTTCTGAAGAACGCCGCGGTTGGCGCGGCGGCGCTGGCCGCCGCACCGAACGCACCGGCAACGAGCTTGCCGCCGGAGCGCGTGGCAAGCGCGCCAACAGAGATGTCGCCCGGAGCTGAAATCGGAACGCCGTCTCCTGTCGAAGTGCTCACCGCGGATCGCACCGGATCGGACTTCATGGTCGACGTAATCAAGTCCCTGGGAATCGAATACATCTGCGCGAATCCGGGCTCGAGTTTCCGAGGTCTCCACGAATCGGTGATCAATTACGGCGGCAACAAAAATCCGGAATTCATCACCTGCCTCCACGAAGAGTCCTCCGTGGGCATGGCGCACGGCTATGCGAAGATTGCGGGCAGGCCCCTGGGTGTTTTCGCGCATGGGACGGTTGGCCTGCAGCACGCTGCCATGGCGATCTACAACGCTTATTGCGACTTCGTACCGGTTTACATCATCGGCGGAAATATCGTGGATGGAACCAAGCGCATGCCCCCGGTGGAATGGTCGCACAGCGTGCAAGATGCCGCGGCCATGCTCCGCGATTACACCAAGTGGGACGATTTTCCGACTTCGCTGCCGCAATTCGCGGAATCCGCCGTGCGCGCCTACAAAATCACCATGACCCCGCCAATGATGCCGGTGCTGCTGATTGCGGATGCCGAGCTGCAGGAAAATCCGATCTCGGCCGATGTCAAGATGCGGATACCGAGTCTCGCTCTGGCGACGCCTCCACAAGGAGACTCCGGCGCGGTTTCTGAGGCCGCGCGCATGCTGGCCGCCGCCGAAAATCCGGTGTTGATTGTTGATCGCGCGGCGCGCACCGCAGCGGGCATGAGGCTCCTTGTGGAACTCGCCGAAACGCTGCAGGCGGCGGTTGTGGACATGGGTGGCCGCATGAACTTCCCGACGCGGCATCCTCTGAACCAGACCGGACGGGGCTTCGAAGAAATTGCCAACGCCGATGTAATTCTTGGCCTGGAGTTGAACGACTTCTGGGGCTCGATCCATTCGTATCGCGACCAGATGTATCGCACCTCGCAGCCGATTACCAAGTCCGGGGCAAAGCTCATCAGCATCAGTTCCACCGGTCTGTTTTTCAAGAGCAATTACCAGAACTTTCAACGGTATCCCGAAGTGGATCTGGACATGGCAGCGGATGCCCAAGCTACTCTGCCGTCTCTGATCGAATCCGTGAAAAAGCAACTGGACGCGAGCCGCAAGAGCTCGTTGCAGGATCGCGGCGCCAGATTGGCGGCAGCACGCCAACAAACATTGCAAAAGGCGCGCGAAGCGGCCACCTACGCATGGGATGCCAGCCCCATCAGCACCGCGCGGCTATGCGCTGAACTTTGGGGCCAGATTAAAGATGAAGATTGGTCGTTGGTGTCCACCGTCGGCTTCGTGAGCGGCTGGCCCTTAAAGCTGTGGAACATTGATAAGTATTACCAGTTCATTGGCGGCTCCGGAGGTTATGGGATTGGCTACGGCGCGCCGTCCGCGGTTGGCGCGGCGCTTGCAAACCGCAAGGACGGACGGCTGTCGGTGAATATCCAATGCGACGGCGATTTGATGTACGCTCCGGGAGTTTTGTGGACTGCAGCCCATCATCGCATTCCGCTGCTGACGGTGATGCACAACAACCGCGCCTATCATCAGGAGGTCATGCAGGTGCAGATCATGGCCGACCGGCACAGCCGGGGCATCGACCGCGCCAAGATTGGCACCGCCATCGATAATCCTGGAATCGATTACACAAAGGTCGCGCAGGGTCTGGGCTTGTATGCAGAAGGTCCTATTTCGGATCCTAAGGAACTTGGGCCGGCGCTTCACCGGGCGCTCGAAGTCGTCCGAGGCGGAGAGCCGGCCTTGGTCGACGTTCACACGCAGCCGCGCTAAAGGATCAAAATGAGCGAACTCAACTTGCGTGATCATCTTGCGGCAACGAAATCGCGTGGGGCGGGCCGCATGAGCTCTTTGAATTCATCCGATGGGTCCTTGATCGCTGCCCTTGTCTTTTTGACGATGATTATGGCCACGCTGTACGCGGCGAGGCCCAGCGAAGCGCGGACCACCCGCGGCCAAAAACAATTCGGCAGCGCGGCAGAGGGTAACCCGCAAAATGGAAAGCTGGTCTTTGAAAGCATGGGTTGCAACAAATGCCACGGCTCCGAAGGCGAAGGCGTTGCGGGAACCGGGCAAAATACCGGCGTTCCGCGAATAGCTTCCACTTCGCTGGCACTGCCGGCTTTTCTGGAACTGGTCCGGAAACCAAAGGGTCAGATGCCGCCCTTCGGCAGTCAAAAGGTGTCGGACACGGAGTTGAGCGACGTCTACGCGTTCTTGCAGACGCTCAAGCCGTCCGCCGCGCGCGAGACCTCGACGGCAGCGAAGATGAATAATGGTGAGCGCTTGTTCGTGAGCTACGGTTGCTACGAATGTCATGGCTTCGAGGGCCAGGGCTCGACGCGAACGGGAGGCTCACGCCTCGGCCCTCCGCGGATTCCGTTGTCCGCGTTTGTCAGCTACGTCCGCGAACCAACTGGACAAATGCCGCCCTACACCGCGAAGACCGCGTCCAACGAAGAGCTCGCAGAGATTTACGATTTCCTGAAGTCGGTGCCGCCGCCACCACCCCTGAAAAGCACTCCGCTCCTGAACCAATAATCTCTTGGCTCGCTTGTGAACTAGGCGCGTTTGGCGAGTTGCTCGGACAATGCATGTTCCAGGCAATACTCCGGCCGTCGGAAGAATGCGGGGAGTTCGCCGAGCCGCTGCTGGAGCTTTTCGAATCTGTCGGCGCGCACGGTCACATGCCCCAGCTTGCGCCCGGGGCGCGGCTCTTTGCCATATAGATGCAGGTGCGCGTCGGAAACGTTCAGCACCTCCGCGCTCTCCGGAATCTCCCCGATCAGGTTGATCATCGCGGAGACTCCGGCGGCAGCGGTCGAGCCCAGCGGCATCCCGAGAATCGCGCGCAGATGGTTTTCAAACTGGCTGGTCACCGCGCCTTCGATGGTCCAGTGCCCGGAGTTGTGGACGCGTGGCGCCATCTCATTGGCCAGCAACCGGCCGCCCGCTTCAAAAAATTCGATGCACAAGACGCCGGCGTATTCGAGCGATTCGAGCACTTTGCGCGCCGCATGTTCCGCTTCCTGCTGCAAGTTCACCGTCAGATTCGGAGCGGGCGCCAGCGACAGCCGCAAAATCCCTCCGCGATGATGGTTCTCGATTAAAGGATAAAACGCGATATCTCCGTTTCGTCCGCGCACGCCGAGAATCGAAAGTTCGCGCGTGAACGCCACAAATTTTTCCAGGATCAGCGGAACCCGCGGCAGTTCTGGCCGGGCCCTTTCCACGTCCTCAGCCGTTCGCAGCAGCCACTGCCCTTTTCCGTCGTAGCCCAAGCGACAGGTCTTCAGCATTGCCGGTAACGCGACCTGCTTCAGGGCCGCGTCCAAATCTTTGCGCTCCGCAACTTCCGCAAATTCCGTTGTGGGGATGTCCAGCTTGCGGAACAGCCGCTTCTCTCGCAGGCGGTCTTGCGCCTCCTCCAGCGCAATCGCCGGCGGGTAAACGGGCACGCGTTCCGCCAGAAACTTCGCCGCCGCCACCGGCACATTCTCAAATTCGTAGGTCACTACTTCCAGGCCATGCGAAAACTTTTCGAGCGCCTGCTCGTCTTGAAAATCGGAGGTCACCCGATTGGCGATACGCCCTACCGGCGCTTCCGGCGAAGGATCCAGAAACCGGAAGTGCAACCCCAGCGGATAACCGGCCAGCGCCAGCATGTAACCGAGTTGCCCGCCGCCGAGGATGCCGATGGTCATTTCTTTTTCTTCCCAGAAAGTTGCGCGTGCACCGCGTTCAGGGCCTTGCGTGCCGCGGCAGCCGGATCGGGCTGCGACAGTACTTTCCTGGTCTGCGCGGTTCGAAATGCACGCAGCGCCTCGCGAACCGCTTGGTGCCTATTCCCCAAAATCGCGGCGGCCAGCAGCGCGGCGTTGATCGCGCCGGCCTTGCCTATCGCCAGCGTGCCCACCGGAATGCCGCCGGGCATCTGCGCGATCGAAAGCAGTGAGTCCAGTCCCTTCAGGGCTTTCGATTCCACCGGCACGCCCAGCACCGGCAGCACCGTCTTCGCCGCGGTCATTCCCGGCAAATGCGCCGCGCCGCCCGCGCCTGCAATGATCACTTCGATCCCGCGCTTTTCGGCGCCGGAGGCGTATTCAAACAGCAAGTCCGGCGTGCGGTGCGCCGAAACCACCCGCGTCTCGTGCGCCACGCCTAAATCCCGCAGCGTGTTTGCGGCGTGCTCCATCGTCTCCCAATCCGACGTGGAGCCCATGATGATGCCCACGAGCGGCGCGTTCGATTTTTGCCCTGCGACTTGCGAATTTTTTCTCATGCGCTGATTTTTGGCCTGCCCCTTTTCGCTCCTACAAAACAGAACGCCGGCCGTGTGGCCGGCAGGATTCTGGAAGAAGCCCCATTCTACGGTCTTTTTTATTGGGATGCGACTTTTCCGCGCCCCTTCCAGGCTTGACGCAGCTCGCCCACCAGGTACAGCGACCCTGTGATGAAAATGGAGTCTTCGGGCTTGGCCTTGTCCAGCGCGGACTCCAGCGCCTCTCCCGCATCCTTAATTACCGTGAAACTCTTCGCGTGATCGCCGGCCATCTCCGCAAGTTGCGAGGCGCTGACCGCCCGCGGGTTCCCGGGCTGCGTGAAAATCACTTCATAGGCGTACGGGAACAACATGCCGGTCACTTCATCCACAGCCTTATCGCGCATGGCTCCGAAAATCAGGTATATTTTGCGCCCGGCGAAATTCTCCTCCAGAAACCGGGCGAGTTCCCGCGCCGCGCCGGGATTGTGCGCCCCGTCCAGATAAATATCCGGGCGCGTTTGCAGGCGTTCCAACCGCCCGGGCCACTCGGTTGCGGCAACGCCGTGAACGATATTTTCATCCGTAATGCGATAGTTGCGTTTCTGCAGAATCCGCGCCGCCGCCAGTGCGTTCAACGCATTTTGCAATTGGAAGCGGCCGGGAAGTTTTGGCTGCAGCAGAAACCGCTGGCCAGTCTCGACAACGACGGCCGTGGCCGTCACGCGACCATCCTGGATGGTTTCGCCTTCCACCCGGTAGGCTTCGTTCGTCTCGATGATTGGGCAGCGTAGTTCCGTGGCGCGTTGCACCAGCGCTTGGTGCGCTTCCGGCAGTTGCGCGGCGAACACGGCCGGCACCTGAGCCTTTAAAATCCCCGCCTTTTCAGCGGCAATTTCGTGCAGCGAATGTCCCAGGAAGTTCTCATGATCAAAATCGATGCGGGTAATGATGGACACCACGGGTGCCAGCACATTCGTCGCGTCCAGCCGTCCGCCCAAGCCCACTTCAATCACGGCAAAGTCCACGCGCTCTTGCGCAAAGGACTCAAACGCCAGCGCGGTCACGCATTCAAAATACGTGGGGTGCGCGCGCAGCTTCCCTTCCGCCAGCAATTCCTCAATCGCGTCATGCATGCGCGTGAATAGCTCCGCAAACCGTTCGTCGGTGAGCTCTTGACCGGCGATGCAGATGCGCTCATTGATGCGTTCCAGATGCGGCGAAGTGTTCAACCCGGTGCGGAAGCCCGCCTCCCGCAAAATCGGTTCCAGAAACGCGGCCGTCGATCCTTTCCCGTTCGTTCCGGCAATATGCACACTCGGATACGCGCGGTCCGGCCGTCCGAGCCGCTCCAGTAAAATTGTTATGTTTTCGAGATTGAATTTAGCGGCCGCAGCCTGGGTAGGCGCGGCCAGTTCGCGGCCCAGGGAAAGTAGATAACGAACCGCGCATTCGTAATTCATTTCAGGAGGTCAGCAGGTCAATGGAGCTGGAGATGAAACCCTTCAGGTCCTTGCGGTGCACCACCGCATCCAGAAATCCGTGCTCCAGCAGAAATTCCGAGCGCTGAAAGCCCTCCGGCAACTTCTGCCGAATGGTCTGCTCGATCACGCGCGGGCCCGCGAATCCAATCAGCGCGCCGGGTTCGGCAATGTTCAAGTCGCCGAGCATCGCAAAACTTGCGGTCACCCCGCCGGTAGTCGGGTCCGTCAGCACCGAAATGTACGGCAACTTCTCTTCATCCAACCGCGCCAGCGCCGCGGACACTTTCGCCAAGCTGCATCAGGCTGATGGTGCCTTCCATCATCCGCGCGCCGCCGGAGCAAGACACCACGATCAGCGGCTGTCGCGTCTCCATGGCCATCTCAATCGCACGCGTCACTTTTTCGCCGACCACCGCGCCCATCGAGCCACCGATAAATCCAAACTCCATCGCGCAGCAGATTACGGGCTTGCCGTTCAACTGCCCTTCGGCGGTGATCACCGCATCGTTCATGCCCAGTTTTTTCTGCGCCTCTTTGATTCGCTTGGCATACGGCTTGGTATCCACAAATTTCAGCGGATCCGTGGAAACCATTCCCGCGTCGTGCTCGGTCCACTTGCCATCAAACAGGAGCTCCAGCCGCTGTTTCGCATTCACCCGGAAATGAAATTGGCATTTCGGGCATACGAACAGGTTTTCTTCCAGATCCTTCCGAAACACGATGGCGCGGCAGGATTCGCACTTCATCCACAACCCTTCCGTGCGCACCCGCCGCTCTTCCGGTGGGGTCACCTGCTCAATCGCTTTCTTGTCCCGTTTAAACCACGACATGGAGAGTTTTCAGTCCTTAATACTTAATACTTAGTTCTGAGTTCCCGGTTCTAAGTCTTAGCCCCTGACTCAAAGCCATTAGCTATTAGCCGCTAGCTCCTAGCCTATAGTTATCTCAGATCAGCTCAAGGCTAATGGTAAATGGCTTTCCTCAATAATCGATTCCCCGCTGTGCCAGTATACCCTTCGTATATGGGTGTTTCACTTCCTTCATTTCGGTGACCAGGTCCGCCGCCTCCACGAGTTTCGGATGCGCGTTTCTTCCCGTGCAGATCACATGCACCTGCTCCGGCCGGCCCTTCAGCGCCTTCACCACTTTCTCCGCATCTAGCATCTTGTAGCTGATGGTGTAATTGATCTCGTCCAGAACCACCAGATCGTACTTCCCGCTGTAAATCGCCGCGCGGCCCGATTCCCAGCACTCTTCCGCCAACCGGATGTCTTCGGGATCGGTTTCTGCTCCGCCGATTTTCACAAAGCCGCGACCCATCGGCCGGATTTCAAACTTGTCGTCACCCAGCATCTTTGCTGCGTCCAGTTCGCCGTAGTGCCATGAGCCCTTAATGAACTGCACCATCAGCACGCGCAAGCCTTGCCCGACCGCACGAAACGCCGTGCCGAGCGCGCAAGTAGTTTTGCCCTTGCCGGGCCCGGTGTAAACGATTAGCAGTCCTTTTCCTTCCGGCATGATAGCGTTTCCTCATCAGGGGGCGCGATGTTTTGTGAGTCAGTTAAGTCTGCGGAGTTGTCCCACAAACGTCAAGTTGCGGAGCCACAAACGCGCGAAAGCGGCGTGAATCAGAAAACGGAGAGAAACCCCTTCAAACTCCCAGCCGCTTCACCAGCTCATGCGCGATAACTCGCGCATGTTCGAGGGCTACTTCACCCAACGCCTGCTTCGGCGGCGTTTTCTTGTCTTCCAAAACGATCCACAAGCCTGGCCGGTATACTTCGTCGCTTGACGGGCAAATCGCGCCGGTCAATTGAGCAATCTCAAAATCGGGAGCGTGGCTCAGCCCCAAATCCACCAAATGCGTATCGTTCGGCAGCGGCGGCGGGTTGCACATCAAATCGGTCAGCACTCCTCGCGCGTCGTCCACCAGGTCGCGAAATCCTTGCGACACCAGCAGCCCGTCAATATCCCGCGGAGTCGGTTGCTCGACCTGATGCAAATCGTAGTCCGGCAACGGCTTCTCCAACGGAATTTCAATCGCTACGGACGGCTGGTCTTTATCCGGCACAATGCGTATGGCCATAGGTTTTGCCGCTGCACATCATTTCACGGAACTCTAGAAAACGCACCTTACGGGGAGACGATCCAGCAACACCTCGTCGCTTACCCTCCCACTTGTCTATTTCGGATACGCGCTCCCCGAAAGTATCGCAAACGCGCGGTAAATCTGCTCCGCCAGCATCACCCGCGCCAGTTCGTGAGAATAGGTCATCGCGCTTAAGGATAATTTCTGTTTCACGCGTTCCCGCAAGCTGTCAGGAAAACCGTCCGCATCGCCGCAAACGAAAATGACTTCGCGAATGCCACGGTCCCTCTGTTCGCCGATCCATTTCGCGAAGGCTTCGGAATCGTGGACCTTTCCCGCTGCGTCCAGCAGCACGGAAGTCGCGGCGCGACTCGCTTCCAGCCGCTTCAACGCCGCCGCCGCATCGCGCACCTCGGCCACTTCAATCCCGCAACTCCGCGAAATCCGCTTCACGTAATCGTTCAGGAGCGCGCCCAACTCCGGCCGCCGCGTTTTTCCCAGCATCAGCAGGCAAATCTTCATTCCGCGAGTCTACCTTCCTCTCCGCCGGGTGTCTCTCCTCTTGGGCAACTTTCTTGTGGGAATCCGGCAAAGGTCAACTTATGATGTGCCTGCACCCGCCCCGGGATTTGGACCCCATGCCCCACAGCGATATCGCTTCGCCTGCTTTCCACGCCGCGGAACTTCGCAGCGAACGCGTGCGCATCTTTGGCGTGCTTGCGTTTCTGGGAATCGTGGTGTTGGTCCTTACCATTCGCGTTTTTCTGCTGCACACCACGGTTTTGAACAGCCACGCCGTCTGGAATCTCGTTCTCGTGGCTGTAATCGGGGTCTATGAGTACGCGATGCTGCTGCTTACCGACCGCGCGCTGCGCCATCAATACCAGTTCCCGCGTATCGCTTGGATCACCAGCACCATCCTGGAGACCACGGTGCCGGCCATCGGCGTCGCGTGGCTCACTACCACGGGTTTCGAGGCGGCCTATCGTCCCCTCGCCAGTCCGGCCACGCTATTCTTTTTTGTTTTCATCATTCTTTCGATCCTGCGCCTGGATCCATGGATCTGCCGCCTCGCCGGCTTCACCGCCAGCGTAAGTTACCTTGGCGCCGCTGTGTATCTCGGGTGGATTCCTCCAACTCCCGGCACAGCCGCACCAGTGACGCAAACCGACGTCAGCCTCTACGCCATCATCCTTCTTCTGAGTGGTTTCGTGGCGGGAGGAGTGGCGGGCGAAATTCGCAAGCACGTCGAGGCCGCCCTTCGCGAAGCGGAAACCCGCCGGCAACTCGACCGCGTCCAGCACGATCTGGAGACCGCCCGGGACATCCAGCAGGCGCTCTTGCCGCAAAAACCGCCGGAAGTTCCCGGCTTCGCCATTGCCGGCTGGAACAAGCCCGCCGATGATACTGGCGGCGATTTTTACGATTGGGACGCCATGCCCGACGGCCGGACCAGCATTGTGCTTGGCGATGTCACCGGCCACGGTATTGGTCCCGCGCTGCTGGCGGCGGCTTGCCGCGCGTATTCGCGCTCCAGCTTTGCCGCTCATGCGGATTTGTTCGCGGCGCTCACCCAGATCAACGCGTCCATCTCTCGCGATCTGGATCCCAGCCGTTTTGTTACCTTCGCGGGAGTCGCTTGCAAGCCCGGCACCGGTGAACTGGAAATTCTGTCCGCAGGCCACGGCCCCCTTCTGCTCTATTCCGCTGGACACGACGCCTTTATCGAAATCGAGTCGCAAGGCGTCCCTCTGGGAATTCTTCCGGAGTTTGTTTCCAGCCCTTCCACAAGAATTCAACTGCAAATGGGCGACATTTTTCTGTTGATTACCGATGGTTTCGTGGAATTTGAAAATTCTTCGCAGGAAGAGTTCGGAAAGAATCGGTTGAAAGAGGCCATTCGCGCCGATCGGGCCTCAACTCCAGAGGAAATCATCAAGTCGCTCTACGTCGCCGTCCTGGCCCATTCCAATGGGACCAAACAACAAGACGATCTCACCGCCGTCCTCATCAAACGAGTGTAGCAGCCACCTTGAGGTGGCCAACCACCAGTCGTGAAGGCTGCCAATAACAAACCGGTAGCAAAAACTTGTCATCCTGAGCGGCATGCCGTTTGCGCCCAGAAGGACCTCAACGTAAGGTTTGCGCGCACTCACGCCGTTGAGATTCTGAGGGTATCCGACGAGGATGCCCTCAGAATGACACCCCCGCAATTTGTGCGATTAAGTCTGAAGCACTTGTAGCGGCTGCCGCTTGCCCTGAGCGTAGCCGAAGGGTCTGAAGTGGGCGCCGTGCCGCAAATCTTGAGAAGAAAACCCCGCCCTACCCCGCTTTTTCCGAAAGCTCTTTGCGGCTGCGCGATTCCGGCTCGTCCGGCAGCACCAGCGACGGCGCCTGCCTCCATAACCTCTCCAGATCATAAAATCGCCGCGCCTGGTCTCCAAACACATGCACAATGAACCCGCCAAAATCCAGCAGCGCCCACTCCGCCGACCGCCGCCCTTCCCGATGCTCCGGCGACCGCTTCATTTCCTTGTACAGCACATCCTCAACTTCCGAGCAAATGGCCTGCAACTGCGGTGTGCTGTGGCCCGTGCAGATCACGAAGTATTCCGTGAACGCGCCGAGGCCGCTCAGATCCAGCACGGTGATCGCGCCGGCCTTCTTTTCCTGCGCGGCTTCGACCGCCAGCCGCACGCCTTTGGGTAGTTTTTCGAGTTTCACCGGTACAGCCCCTGTTTCAAAATGTATTCCTCCACTCGTGCCGGCACCAGCCCGTGAATCGATTGCCCGCGGCCGGTCTTCCGGCGAACTTCGGTCGCGCTCACTTCGCTGGCCACGTTTTCCAACAGGTAAACCGTCGTCTTATCCAGCCGGGCAACAATGGGCGACCCATGCGCGATGGTCTCTTCTTCCTTCTCGCGCTTGGTGTCCCGCCGGCCGTGCAGGTCGGGCGGAATGACCAGGCGCAGCGCCTCCAGGCGGATGCCCGGGCGGTTGGCAATCACAAAGTCGCACATCCCGAGGAGCGTTTCATATTCTTTCCACATCGGAATATCCAGAAACGCATCGGCGCCAATAATGAAAAATATTCGGTCGCCCTGGCCGTGGTAGGAATGGCGGAAATAGCGCACCGTATCGACCGAGTAGTGGAGTTGCGTGCCGCTGAAATCCTCACCCGCCTCCGCCAGCGACGGCACGAAATGCGGATGATCCGCGGACGCCAGCGCGACCATCGCAAAACGGTGGGGAAAAGGCGCCAGATGCTGTTTTAATTTATGCGGAGGGCGGCTCGCAGGAATGAAGTGCACTTCGTCAAAATTGAAACGCCGATCCGCGGCCCGCGCTACTGCCAAATGGCCTGAATGAATGGGGTCAAACGATCCGCCAAAAATTGCAATTCGCCGTGGATGATGTTTTGCCGCCGTACGATTCGCCTGCGCAGTCGTCAATCCGCCTCCCGGATGTTCCCCGACTCAATTCTCTCACGAAATTGCGCCTCCGGAACCCGGCTCATTCCTCAATCTTCTCCCGTCCATCGTGAAATTCGGCGCCTTCTGTATCCTCGATCTCCTCAACTTCACTTACTTCCTCTGCTTCAGCATCTTCCTCGTCGAGCGTTTCCTTCGGAATCTTGTCCAGCGCGTCCGCGATTCCCCGCACCAACTCCTTCACTCCTTCGCCAGCGGCCGCAGAAATGGCGTGAAATTCCAAGCCCTTTTTCTTGCAGAATTTTCGCAACTCCTGGAGCTTCGCGCGGTCCGTCGTGGCATCCACTTTCGTCGCCACCACAATCATGGGTTTCTCCAACAGCTTCTCGCTGAATGCCCCCAGCTCGCCTTCGATAATCTCAAACCCTTTCACCGGATCCATCTCGGCCATGTCGCTGGTATCAATCAGGTGGACCAGCAAACGAGTCCGCTCGACGTGCCGCAAGAAGCGAATCCCCAGGCCCGCGCCGTGGCTCGCTCCCTCGATGAGCCCCGGCAGATCCGCCACCACAAAAGTACGACCCAACTCCGTCCCGTGGCCGCCCGTTCCACCATCGGCATTCACGACGCCTAGATTCGGCTCGAGCGTCGTGAAGGGATAGTTTGCAATTTTCGGCCGCGCCGCGCTGATCACCGAAATCAACGTGGATTTCCCCGCATTCGGGAAACCTACCAGGCCCACGTCGGCCAGGAGTTTCAGCTCCAGCCGAAGATTCCGCTCTTCACCGAGCTCGCCTTCTTCTTTTTCTCGCGGCGCCTGATGCCAAGGCTTCGCAAAGTGCTGATTCCCGCGCCCGCCGCGGCCGCCCTGCGCCACCAGCAAGCGCTGCCCCGGCCGCTTCAAATCCGCCAGCAGTATATTGCCAGTGGCATCAAAAACCAGCGTGCCCACGGGTACTTTCAAAATCGTATCGTCGCCCGAAACGCCCGAGCAGTTCGAGCCTTCGCCGTGCCTCCCGCGGTCGGCCTTAAATTCCCGATTGTAGCGGTAGCGCAGCAAGGTGTTGTCGTTGGGATTCGCTTCCAGGTACACGCTGCCGCCGCGCCCGCCGTCGCCGCCCGACGGCCCGCCCCGCGGCACATACTTCTCCCGGCGAAACGCGACGCACCCATTCCCGCCGTCCCCCGCCTTCACCGAAATTTTCGCTTCATCAACAAACATTCTTCACTCTTCTCAGCGTACTTTGCGGAACTCTGCGGCCGCTGTGGTGAACTCTGTTCTTTCCATAACTCAACGCAGATCAGGATCGCGCCTGGTTCGCCCCAGAAAGAAAAAGGCGGCCCCGACTCGCGCCGGGACCGCCGCAATGCCTTCGGACTTAGTTCGCGGCCTTGGCTGCTTCCGCCGCGGGTGTCACGCTGATGAAGCGCCCCCGGTTACCCTTGTCCTCGAACTTCACATATCCCCGAACCAGCGCGTACAAAGTGTCGTCCTTGCCCTTCGCCACGTTGACGCCCGGCTGGTGCTTCGTGCCGCGTTGACGAATAAGGATCGTGCCTGCGTTGACGATCTCCCCGCCGAACCGCTTTACGCCCAGCCTCTGCCCGTGTGAATCGCGCCCGTTTGTGGACGAGCCGCCGCCCTTCTTATGTGCCATGACTCAATTCCTCTCGAATGTAGTGGCCGGTCTTTAGACCGGCCAGTCCGGAAAGCAAAATTGTTACAGCTTGATCTCGCTGACCTGCACGGCCGTATAGTTCTGCCGGTGGCCCCGCTGAATCTTATATTGGTTGGTCTTCTTGAACTTCAAAACGGTGAGCTTCTTCGCCCGGCCCTGCTCCACGATCTTGCCCGTGACGCTGGCCTGCGACGCATCGGATCCCGCCATGACCTTTTTGTCTTCGGTGTGAACCGCCAGCACGGTCCCGAACTTCACCTGCTCGCCCACTTCACCCTTGACCCGCTCAATGCGGATGGTGTCGCCGGGTGCGACACGATACTGCTTTCCCCCGGTCTGTATAACGGCGTACATCTGTCCTCCAAAGCCTAAAGGCAAACCACAATTATACTTGGCCACTCCCAATACCGTCAACGCGCTTCTAGAGCTTTTTGCATAGTCACGGTACGAGTTCCCGGAGGGTATAATGGGCGGCATGAAGCGTTGGGGGGTGTTCTTTCTTCCATTTCTGCTTGGCGGATGCCGCGATAACCGCGTCTCCAATCTTGAAAAGCGTGTTGAACATTTAGAGCAGACCATCCATCAACTCGAAGCCGACCGAACCAAGGCCGCAGATGATGATTCAGCGAGACGTGCAAAACTTGAAAGTTGCGTGGCGGACGCGAATTCCGCCTTCCAGACAGACATGGTCAGCAACGGGACCAAGCAGCGCAACGGGTCGTACAACGTTTCGGTGCCAGTTCTGGAGCAGATGGAAAGAAGGAAACAAGGGAGGATAGAGGAGTGCAGGCTCCTCTACTCAAAATAGGTTCGCTGGCACGCTGCTTTGGGTAGTGCTAAGGTGCTTTAGGAGGAACGCCCGATGCCATCGCCGGAGCACATTAGCGGAATCGAGATGATTCGCAGCTTCGTTGGGTCCGAGGATAATCAGCGCATGTGGGGAAACCTCTACATTAGCAAAACAGGCCCCACGGTTGGCGGCTGGTTGGTGGATTCGTGGAGCGAACACGGTGCGCCCTACTGGCAGCCGAGGTTGCACTGGTTCGACAAGAGGGAGAACAAGTTCTATCACGTTTTCCTGAATATGGACGTAGCTCAGATGAACCTGCAAGGCGAGGATAAGGAAATCGACCCAAAACGCGCCGCCTTCATCCGGAAGATGCTAGAGAAGTGGGAACTAGAATGGTTGCAGGACGAGGCAAAGAAGACCTGAAAATTTGTACCTGCTTTTGTACTTGTAGGCGGGTGGCCGACAGATTGATGGCCTGAAGCATTCTGGGTGCCGCACCCTTGAGTCTTTTTCAAGGGTGCGGATTTTGACTCTTTCACTTTTTACTTGACAATGAATTAACTAATAGGGCATAAATGAGTTCCAGCTAAGTATGCCTGCGCACGTTCCCGCTCGCTCGATCCACGCCCCTCCCTAACCACCTTTAGATTCATCACTTATAATCTGATACAAAACAAACGACTTTATCCTCCTCTAGAATCAACAGATCGCAAAAACAGGGGGGAGGGGGAGTAGAAGAAGAGTTACCGCTTGGCGAGATTTTCTCGCAAGCTGCAACTTACCCGTTATTCAAATTCAATTAGGAACTGTCATGCTGAGGCGATCCGATAGGAATCGTCGAAGGACCTCAACCTTGAACCCTTGCGAGGTCTTTCGGCTGAGATCCTTCGCGGCGCAAAGAACGCGCCTCTCGGGATGACAACGCGTTGGATTGCGTGAGCAACAAACGGAATCATAAATGGTGAGTAAGGAGCGTTAGAAATCAAAGCGGTATCCCAGGATCATCTTCGCCAATAAATGGTCCGTCGATCGCGTCACGCCGACGCCCACGCCAAAATTAAATTCCCACTTCTCGGACAAGTTCAAGTCGATCGCGGGGATAATCTGCTGCTGCTGCTCCGCCACCGGGTCAAATCCTGTCACCGGTCCGAGCGATCCATAGTACTCAATTCCCCCGGCCACTTTCTTCGTGATGTCATAACTCACCTTGAAATTCGGTGAAAACGTAAATCCCTGATTCTCGCTCGGCCCGTGAAACGACTTGTCGAACGCCGGATTGAACGCGAGGTACCAGCGCCCCAACTGTTTGTCCACAATCGGGCGCAATTCATACGTCCAGGTATCCGGCGAAAACTGGCTGCGCTGATATCCAAACTCCTGCGAAATGCTCACCCCCACCGGCCAGTTCCATTTCTTCGGCACCCGCACCCGCGGGCGGATGTGGTCGCCCACCCAATCGAGGCCGTATCCGTTTTTCGAAGAGGTAAAAATATAAAAGCCCACTTCAAACCAGTCGTTGAATCCGTGGGTGATTTCGATGGTCTCGTGCAACTGGTGCTCGGTGGGATACATGCCATCTACCACGGTCTTCGAGCCCTGAAACGTGAAGTTGCTGTGTAACTCCACCATCGTGTGCCCCGGATCAACCAGATCCGACCCGTACACCTGAATTTCGTAGTTGTCCTGTGCTCTCGCTGGCTGTGCTAGGGCCATCCCCAACATAAAAACCATCGTCGCCGCCCATCCCCAGCTGCATTTCATTCTTTTCCCCCAGACACACACATCCCTTAGTTTCCTATGATTTCCATTGGATGTAGCAGGGAATCTTGAGGGGTACACCCGCGTCAAGCGTGCGGGTGCGCCTTATCGTAAATATCCATGAGCTGCCGTATCGACGCGTGTGTATATTTCTGGGTCGTCGAAAGCGACTGATGGCCCAGCAACTCTTGAATCGCCCGGAGGTCCGCGCCGTCCGCCAACAGGTGGGTCGCAAACGCGTGCCGCAACGAATGCGGATGCAGATCCCAGTTGACGTTCACCAGCTTCACGTACTTCTTCACAATTCGCCCGACGCTCCGCTGCGTCAGCCGGCGTCCCCGGTAGTTCAAAAACACCGCGTGCATGCTGGCTCGGCGTCCCTCTTCCTCGCACTGTCGCAACAGCGAATCGCGCACCGGCCAGTATGCCCGCAACGCCAGTGCCGCCTTTTCTCCATAAGGCACGATGCGCTCCTTGTTGCCTTTCCCACGCACCCGCAGCATGTGGTCTTTCTGATCCATGTCCACCAGGTTCAACCCAGTCAACTCGCTTACGCGGAGTCCCGCGGCATACAGCAGTTCGAGAATCGCGCGATCTCGCGGAAGGAGCAGGCCGTCTTCTGGCACGCCCGAGGTCTCCGCTGGAGCCGGGCCGCCCTTGCTCTTTCGACGCTCGCTGCGTTCCGCGGTTTCCCCGCTCCCGGCAAGCTGATTCAGGAATCCGTTCATCTCCTCGGCGGAAAGCACCGCCGGAATGCGCTTTGGCAGCTTCGGCGTCGGCACCAGGCGGGCCGGATTTTCGTTCAGTTTTCCTTCGCGCACGCAATATTTGAAAAACGACCGCAGCGCCGCCAGCTTTCTGGCGATCGAACTCTTCTCCAATCCGCTTTCGTGCAAATGGGCCACGAACTCCCGGATCACGTGATGGTTCACCTTGCCGAGGGGCAACGTGTCCACACCTGGCGGGGTGAGGAAGGTTACAAACTGCTCCAAGTCGTGACCGTAATTCACCAGCGTATGCGGCGAAGAGTTTCGCACCGAGCGCATGTATTCGATGAATTTCTGAATCGTGGCTTTCATTCCGTCCCGCGTTTACTCCCTAAAGTATAGATACACTTCCACGCGCAATTGGTTTTCTTGGAGGGATTGTTTCTAAATTGGTCCGGGTGCAAGCCCAGTCGAGACCGCTCAGACCTTCACACCAACAGGAGTTGGCTCTTCCGTGTGCGTCGCTGCCGGCTTCTCCACGGGATTCTCTTCCGGGGCCAGCTTTTCCCAGTCGCATCCTTCTTTAAGGCAAGCGCGGACGGTTCCGATCTTGGTCTTCTTCTCCACCACAAACGGCGCGCCGCACTTGGGGCACGGCTCCGGAATGGGCATGAACGGCGTGGTGAAATCACAGTCCGGGTATCGCGAGCAGCCATAGAACACGCGGAACCTGCCGCGCCCGCCCTTCCCCATGCTTCCGCGTTTCACAAATTCGCCTTCATGACACTTCGGGCATTTGATGCCCATGGTGATCGGCCGCGTGTACTTGCACTTCGGGTACCCCGAGCACCCGATAAATTCGCCGAACCGCCCGTGCTTCTTCACCAGGCCGTTTCCGTCCAAGGGGCATTTCTCGTCGAGCGGCTCATCCGGCTGATGGGCAATCCGAGTTCCGGCCACCAGGCGCCGCGTCGTTTTGCAGTCCGGATAACCGGTGCAGGCGAGAAACGCGCCAAATCGCCCGCGCTTCAGGGCCATCTCCTTGCCACAGTTTTCGCAATACTCAATTTTGTTCTCCGCGTCTTCCGGAATCTCTTCCGAAAGGTCCTGAATGAAATCACATTCCGGATACCGCGAACAGCCCAGGAAGAATCCGTGCCGGCTGATGCGTTCCAACAGTTCGCCCTGGCCGCACTTCTCGCACTTTTTTCCCGTCGGGATCCCGGCCTTGTAGGAAATCATTTCGTCGCCAGCCTTTTCCAGGTCCACGACAAACTTTTCCCAGAACTCCTTCACCGATTCCCGCCACGGCAGCTTGCCTTCTTCAATCTCGTCCAGCTCTTCCTCGAGCCGCGCCGTGAACTTCACGTCGAAGACGTCCTCAAAGCTCTTGATCAGCAGAACGCACACGCGCTCACCCAGCATCGTCGGCGTGAATCGCCCCTGATCCTTCTTCACATACTCACGCTCGACGATGGTCGAAATAATCGACGCGTAGGTGGAAGGCCGCCCGATTCCGTCCTCTTCCAGCTCCTTCACCAGGGTCGCTTCCGTGTACCGCGGAGGAGGTTCCGTGAAGTGCTGGTCCGGCCGGATTGATTCCAGCTTCAACACTTGTCCTTGGGTCACCCGTGGCAGCGCCTTGCCTTCTCCCTCGTCGTCCTTCTCGTCGTCTTCGCGGTCCGCACCCGCCACGGGTATCTGGTACACCTTCAAATACCCGTCGAACTTCATGATCGATCCGTTGGTGCGGAACGTGTAATCGCCCGCGTTGATGTCAATCGTCGTCTGGTCGTAAACGGCCGGGAGCATCTGCGACGCCACAAACCGTTGCCAGATCAACTGGTACAGCTTGAATACGTCGTCCTCCAGATATTTCCGCACGTCGTCGGGCGTCCGCGCCACATCCGTTGGGCGAATTGCTTCGTGCGCTCCCTGCGCGTCCTTTTTCGATTTGTAGAAATTCGGTTTTTCCGGCAGATACGAGCTTCCAAACTGTTCCGGAATAAACGAACGCACCTGATCCAGCGCATCGTTGGAAACCTGCACCGAATCCGTGCGCATATACGTGATCAGCGCCACCGAGCCCTCGGCGCCCAACTCCACGCCCTCATACAGCCGCTGCGCCAGCGCCATGGTGCGCTTCGCCGTATACCGCAGCCGGTTATACGCTGCCTGCTGCAGCTTGGAAGTGGTAAACGGCGGCGGGGCGTTCCTCCGCTTCTCTTTCAGCGTGACGCTATCCACCTGCCACTTGTCCTTGCGCACCGCGGCGACAATTGCGTCCGCCGCTTCCTGGTTCTTTACCTCGATGTCTTCGCCCTTCTTCTTCGTCAGCCGGGCCTCGAAAATCGGCGGCTCGCCCGCGTCCAGCATCGCGTGGATGGTCCAGTATTCCTGCGGCACAAAGGCGCGAATCTCCTGCTCGCGCTCGACGATCAACCGCAGGGCAACGGTTTGTACGCGCCCCGCGCTCAGCCCACGCCGCACTTTGTCCCACAGCAGCGGCGAAATCTTGTAGCCCACGATGCGGTCCAGTACCCGCCGCGCCTGCTGCGCATCCACGAGCTGGGCGTCCACCTGCCGCGGCTTTTCAAACGCCGCGCGAATCGCCTTGGGCGTAATCTCGTTGAAGGTCACCCGGAAAATCTTTTTCGGATCGATAGGTTCGTACTCAATCTTGTCTTTCTCGGCAGGCTTCTTTGCGAACTTCCCTTTACTCTTTTTCCCTGCGGCTGCGGCCTCCGCCTCTTTCGCTTCCTTGTCGCCATTCTTCTTCGCGTTTTTCGGATCCTCGTCATCCTCGGGGATCAGAAATTTTGCCGGCTTCGATAGCACCATCGCCAGATGCGCCGAGATCGCCTCTCCTTCGCGGTCCGGGTCGCCCGCCAGGTAAACCGCGTCCGCCGAAGCCGCGCTCTTCCGCAGGTCGTTAATCACCTTCCCCTTACCGGGGATCACCTGCAAGGTCGGCTCGAAGATCTTCGGATCATCCAGGTAGATCGGCTTCAGCGGGGGCTTAGGCGCGGCGGACTTCCCGCCCCGCTTGCTTTTCTTCTTTTTCTTCTTGGCGTTGATTTCGTCTTCGTCAATGGGCAGACGAATCCCGATCGTCTTCGTCGGCAGATCCATTACGTGACCGATCGAAGCCTTTACCGTGTAATTCTTCCCGAGATATTTGTTGATCGTCTTCGCCTTTGCCGGCGACTCGACGATGACCAATGAACGTGCCATGAGTTCCTTTGTAACCTGTGAAACTGACTTTGGAAGGCCTACCGGGGCGGTCTGTGTCCTTCTCGCTACCTTTTATGTACGAGGCTCTGGGTCAGGTCCTGTTTTTAGAAGATGCGGGTGGGTGCAATTTCGGTGCATCCCTCTGCCGGCAGCGCTGTAAATCCTGCCATTACAACAGCACCCTGCTGAACTGCTTTCCGGGGAGCTGCCGAACCATCCCCTTCATCTCCAAGTCAAAGAGCGTAGCCAGAACTACGCTAGAATTCAACCCACTGGTTTCCACCAACTCATCAATCGGGCGGGGTTCCTCGATGTTCAACATGTCGTAAATCGTTTTTTGTGAGCCACTTAGGCCGCTTTCCGCCAGCAGATTCCGTTGCTCCGATTCCATCGCCTCTGCCTGCACCAGCCTCGCTCGAATCGGTGTCGGCAGTTCTTCAATCACATCTTCCGCACTGGTCACCAGCTTCGCCCCCTGCTTGATCAATTGGTTCGGCGCAAAGCTCATTTCTTGCGTCACATTCCCCGGAACGCCAAAGACTTCGCGCCCAAACTCCATCGTCAGCCGCGCGGTGATCAGCGATCCGCTATACTGCTTTCCCTCCACAATCACCACCCCGAGCGGCATCCCGGCAATAATCCGGTTGCGCACGGGAAAATTTTCCGGCGCAGGATGCGACCCCATCGGCAGTTCGCTCAGGATCGCTCCCCGCTCCAGCACCTTCTCATAGAGTTTCTTGTTTTCTTTTGGGTAGCAGATATCGATTCCGGTCCCAATCACGCCAATCGCGCGGCCGCCTACGGCCGTGGTTCCCAGGTGCGCCAAAGCATCCACACCGCGCGCCAGCCCGCTAACAATCACCAGCCCGCGCTTCGCCAGATCTCGCGCCAGACGCTCGGCCATTTGGGTGCCATAAGCGGTTGGCCGCCGCGTCCCCACAATGCTGATCGTCGGTTCGTTCAGTATCTGTGCGTCGCCCCGCACGTACAGCATCACCGGGGGATCGTAAATCTGCAGCAGCGATTGCGGGTATTCCGGCTCGGTCCAGTTCACCAGCCGTGCGCCCACTGCCCGCAGCGCCGCCACCTCTTTTTCCGCGCGCCAGAAGTTTTGCTTCTTGAAGATGGCCTGTGCGACCGGGGCCGGGAGATTGCAGGATTCCAGCGCCGACAAGCTGGCCCGGAACACGCCGTCCGGGGACCCAAATTCGCGCAGCAATCGCGCCGACAGCCGGGCCGCTATGCCCGGCGTCAAGGTCATCGCCAGCCACGAGAGGGAAACTTCCAACTCCATCGCCTCTCGAGCCTATTGGTATTCTAACCAACTTGTCAAGTTCCTATTATATATCCGTGTGAAATGGCCAATCTTTGGATTGGCCAGCCCCCCTCGCAGCAACCACGACAATTGGCATTCTGAGCGCATCCGACGAGGATGTCCGAAGAACCTTAACAAAGACTGTTTCACTTGCTTACTGTTCGGATTGACACTGCAATCAAAAGCCTCCGGCGCATCCCTGCCCGCGCCGGAGGCTCCTGCTTGACGATTTGCGCTACTCCTTCGTACTCCGTCTTTACTTGTGGTCCCCAGCGCCAAAATCGAACAGGTCAAAGAGGTCGCCGATCGCCGGGGTGTTCGTCGGCACGTAGGGATTATCCCAATCCGTTTTTGGATTGGGCAGATTGTCGCGGCTGCGTCCGCTCACCGAGGGCAGATTCCAGTTCCGCTCGATGAACTTCAGCACCGAAACGTGGTCCGTATACTGGTGCGAAATGTGCCCGGGTTTGGTGTGCTTTGAAACCACAATCAGCGGGATGCGCGTGCCGTCGCCGAAAAAGTCCAGCGCCTGCACGTATCCGGAGTCGTAATAGCCTCCGCCCTCGTCCGTGGTGATGAAAATCGCCGTGCTTTCCCACAGCTCTTTGTTGGCCTGCACCGCGTCCACGATCTTCTTAACGAACCCTTCGTACAAGTCCCACTTCGAAGAAGCCGGATGCCCGTCTACCCACCCGCTCGGCTTCACAAAGGAAACCGCAGGCAAGGTTCCGTTGGCAATGTCCGCATACAAGTCGATGGTGTCCGTGATGTGCTCCGTGCGCACCTTGTCATTGGCCATGATCTGCGTCTGGTAGTGAAACCCGTTGCAGATGTTGCAGTACTGGTCGCTGTTCGGCCCCACCGTCCCGTAATTCAACTCGTATTTGTCGTTCAGGTAGGCGTTCCACTGATCGTTGTACGACTTCCAAGACACCTTGTTTTCAAGCAGCACGTCGCCGATACTCCTCTGGCTCGTCGGTGGAATCGTGAACGGCGTGTTGTAGACATAATGGTCCGGTACGCGTTGCTGCCGTCGCCGAAATATCCCGGATTGTAGTTGTTCAGCAAATAGTAGTGGCCGGCGTCGCACTTCGGCTCAATCGGCCGCGGCAACGAACTCAAATACGCCAGAATCGGCGCCACTCCCGACTGCGAGGGGTCCGAGCAGTTCGTGTAGCTGCCGCCACCATACACTGGCGAGCCATATCCTCCGCCTCCGTAGCCATCCTGAATCCACCAGTTGTTCGTGCCCGGTTGCGGATTTGGATTCTCGATCTCGTCCACCGTGCCGGCATCCGGAGTTCCCGACCACACTAGTTCGTTGTGCGGCGGCGTCGCGGGATTTCCGTTTCCGTCGCTGAACCAGATCGGATCGCCAAAAAACAGCAGGATGCTGTCCAACCCTGTGCCGCCCATGGCCGGCTGGTGGTAGTTGTCGCTGATCGCGTAATGATCCGCCAGGTATTTCGTGTACGGCGCGTCTCCCTGGGCCATGTTATAGAAGCCCATGGTCGTCGCACCCTCACCGGTATTCGCTGCGCCGGGGGCATACTGCGTGCTGAAGCTCGCGGGCTGAGGATTGCCGTTCACGTTGGATCCAACCGTTACTTCCGTCCAGGCAAACAGGTCCGCCAGGCAGCCGTTCGGATGCTCCTTCGAGATGTGGGAAACATCGCAATCCTCCTGCTGCCACATCTGATAGAACCGATGCACCGGGCTCTCCGCATACGAATCATTCGTAAACGGATTGGCCTTCGTATTATTGGTCAATTGGAACGGCCCCGGGAGCAGGGTGGAAAAGGGCGCCGTGGCGTTGATTCCGTTAATCCGCGAGTCCGGCACCTTGCCGCTCAATTCCGACCCGCCTGTAAGCATGTATTGATAGTAGTCCTGCGCCAGTCCATCCTCCGACGACATCGCATCCGCGAGCGTGCAGATTCCGTTGTTCTTGCAAACGTCCGCGGGCCCGCCGGTCAGCTCCGCCGGCAGCGGCGAAAACAGCGTCTTCTTCTTCGGCGCCAACTGGTACGTCGGGCTGTCGGTCGCATCCGCGGCGTACTGGTGCGCAAACGCGAAATTCGTGCCCGGCGTTCCGTCCTCTTTCACAATTTTCTTCGACAACAGATTGTCCACGCTCTCGCCGTTCTTTGGTTCGTAGGTCGCGAAAATGTGGTCGAACGAGCGGTTCTCTCCCACGATCACGATCACGTGCTTGATCGGGGTGCGAGCCCGGTTGTGGTCGTCCTTGTCGTGATCGTTGGCCTGTGCGCTGCCCGCGAGCGGGCTGAACAAGCTCATTTGCGCCATGGCCAGCACGGCGAGGCCTTTGCGAGCGCCTTGCAGCAACTGGGACGCGGAATTTCTTGCGGTCATACGGTATCCCTCCTCATTCCATTGTTTTCGGACTGGGAGGCCTACACTGACCGCCCTAGGTTTCTCCCATGTTCTCTTCCCGTGAATTCCTCGTGCGCGTTCTGTTAAGTCCCCGTAACAACGTTTTCCGTTAAATCCGCCCCAATCCAGTGATCCGCCCCATCGCTCTTCGCTTGTGCTAGGATTTTCCGAGTTTCCTTCCCGGTCCTCAGCCAAAAGACGAAAATCCGCATGGAAGAATTTTTGAACAAGGTAACGCGTCTGACATCTCTGCGGCCTCCGTGCTCCTGTCTCTGTGCAGTCTGTGTTGAAACTCTTAGATATTGCTTCCCTACAAAAATCCCGCACAACCTTGTCGAAGCCTACGTCATCCTTCACACTAGATGCAGCCGCGATGACAAACTTCTCTCTAGCCAATTTATCGGTGCTCGCAATGCCAGTCTTCCTGACGCTCACCATTCTTTTTCCCGCGCAAGCCCAGGAGCAACCGCAAACCGCCATCCGCGTCAACGTCAACCTCGTCCTCCTCGATGCCACGGTGAAAAACAAATCCTCCCAGATCATGGGCGACCTGAAAAAGGAAGACTTCGACCTCTTCGAGGATGGCGTCTCCAAAAAGATCGACATCTTCAGCCGCGACGAACTCCCGCTCAACGTCGCGCTCGTCCTGGACCTGAGCGATTCCATCGGTCCGTTTCTGATCCCCCTGCGCCAGGCCGCAACCACCGCTCTCGCTGCCCTCAAGCCCGAGGACGAAGTCGCCCTCTTCACCTTTTCCACCGACGCCCAAATGCGCGTCCCTTTCACCAAAGATAAAGCCAAGCTGGCCGAGCAGATCAGCGCCTTTCGCGTCGGCGGCGCCACCAACATTAACGATGGCATTTTCCTCCCCGCTCAATACCTCCTGACCGCTCCGCAAAAAGACCGCCGCGTTATCATTCTCATCAGCGATGATATCGCCACCGCCCAGGGCGGCCAGGGCACCAACGACATCGTTACCGAACTCATTGCCTCCGACGCCGTCCTGTACAACCTGAAAATTCCCGGTGACAACCCCTCGGGCGTTCGCTTCGCCGCTTCCATGACCCCGGGCCTCGTCAACATCCGCAAAGTTGTGGACCAGACCGGTGGCGAGATATTCGACGTCCCCGATCTCGCGCATCTCGACATCGTGTTCCGCGCACTCATCGATCGCATCAAGACCCGCTACACCCTCGGCTACTACACCTCCGCCACCGCCGCTCTCGGCAAACCCCACAAGCTCGACCTCCGGCTCTCGCCGTCCTTCGGCAAAAAAGGCCGCGACTACACGGTGCTCTCCAAATCCTCCTTCTACATCCATTAATAATTCACGATCGCCGCTGCTCTCGTAGGCGCATGGTTGCAACCATGCGCGCCGCAGTTTGCCGCGTCGGACGTTAGCTCGGCGCATCGGCGATGGAGGCACGCGAACTATTGCCCGACCTGATAATTCACGGCCAGCCCATGTACCACCATACGACTCACGCTCTCAACTCGATTGGGTTAACATGAACAGTTATGAGTCCCCGGCTGCCAGGCGACTATCTCCGAGAATTGCGGTTCCACCTGGGGATTACTACGCGCGACGTCGAAGCCCTGAGCCAGAAAATAGCCGAAGCCGAAAAAAATACCGAATACCAAATCTCCAACGCCTGGCTGACTCAGCTGGAAAATTCCGATTCCGTTCCCAGCATCTTCAAGCTTTATTCCCTGGCCTCCATCTACCATGTCAAATTTACCGACTTGATGCTGGTCTTCGGCATTGATCTGCAGAAAATTGCCCAGCACCAATTGACCTCTCCTCTGCCCAACACGCATCTCACCAATCTCGAAGTCTATGACGCGGACAAGACGGTCTCCTTTCCGGTCCGCTTCGACCGCTCTTTCGATCTCGACAACACCAATCTGCTTTCCCGCATGGTCGAAATTTGGGGGGAAGTGCCCATCGCGCTGTTGCAACATCTGGATCTCCGGCACAGCTTGTACGGTTACGTCGGGCTGCAGGATTTCACCCTTTACCCGCTTCTCCGCCCCGGTTCCTTTGTGCAAGTGGATCAACGCGTCCGCAAGATACAACCGCTCCGTTGGCGCACCGAATTCGACCGGCCGATATACTTCATCGAGCTTCGCGACAGTTATGCGTGTTCCTGGTGCGAACTCCAGGATGGACATCTCCTGCTATTACCGCACCCGCTTTCGCCGGCCAGCGTTCGTCGATTGGATTATGGAAGGGAAGCCGAAATCATCGGCCAAGTGACGGCAGTGGCAATGCGCTTGACGGAAGCCCCTGAACTTGCAGACGACGGTGCTTCAGCACCTCTAGCGCGAGCTTGATGTTGCTCAGAAACAATCGGACCATCGTGGGGTCCACTTCCATCGGTACCGCCACGCGGTAAGGCTCCAGCTCCTGCCACGCTCGCAAGAATCCTGTCGGCTGTTCCCGCGACACCCGGACGTAAAGCTCCAGTTCTTCCACCAGGTTTGCTAATGACATGTTAGCCAGCCGGTAAAAAATGTCGCGATGCGCCGACTGCAAAGCTGCGCAAGCCTCTTCCGGCCGGTGGCGTATCGACAATCCCTCGTGATGGTACGCGCCGCTGTTGTAGTCTCGCGTGGAAGCCAGGTAAATCAGCCGAGCCAGATCACAGGGTATGCCACTCAAAGTCCTGCGCAAGAGGTCGTCATAGGCGCTTTGCTGGCTCCCGAATTGGCCGAATTCGCTCATCGCTGCGTTACGCCCCTCCCATTTGCCCTGCCGATGCCACGCGGGTGCCACTCGTCAATTCCTCCACCACCCGATCGATGGATTGCGATACTTCCATCGCGTAGGTCGCCAGATTTATCAGGGCGTGCGGCCCGAACACGCGAATCAGGCAAACCAGCAACGCGCAGAGCAATCGGAATTCCACGTAATGCAACAGCAGCCCTAATTCGCGCCCCGCTTGCAGATTCTTGCTCTCCCGGGCGGCCAGTCGGTGCTCGCGCATCACTTGCCGCATGGCCTGCGAATTATTCCACACCCAAAACAACGCGATCTTCGTGCGCTCCGCCCGATAAATTCGTCGCAGCCGCTCGGAGTCCTGGCCATCCACAAACTCACGGTCTTCCTGCGAAAAAATGCGCCGCACGCAGGCACCCATTTCCATCCGCCGGGGATACAGATGTCGCGATTCATCCTGAACATCCAGACCGGTGTCCTCTTCGACATTCCACGTCGCTCCCAGAAGCGAGAGCATCAAGAGAAGCAGGATCGGTATTCCGGCGAGCACCACAAGCTCCATCATGGCCGCACCGCCGATCCCACACGCGCACGCGCCTGTTCCAGCAGCTCACGCGTGGAAGCCGCCAGCGCCCCGTAGTCGCACCCATTTTTGCCGGATGGTCTCGCTTCAGCAAAGCTGTCCGAAGCCCACAGCGCGGCCGCCCATATTCCAAGTACCAGAAGGTACGAACATGGCTGCAGATAGGACCACACCACCCCGATGTAACTCCACAAGCGCGACGCGGCCGATAACTGCAGGATGCTCATGCTGACAAACACGCCGTATCCGTACACAATCCCTTTCAAATTTCTTCCAAATGGAATCGCGTACCAGATGCACAACGCCACCAGCACCAACAGCGCAGACGCTTGCACCACCCGCAAAGTGCGTTCCAGCTCTTCCGCCCTCAAAGCAAGCCACTGGAAAATCCCTCCGGAGGGATTTTCCAGCACTTTGGCGAAAATCGCAGCGAACACGATTAATAGCAAAGCGCGGGCCATCCTCGCGGTTCCCGGAAATGCTCGCAACCCGATCCGGTAAATCTCGAAGATGACTGTCGAGCCGATCAGCAGGCTCAGGTACTGCGTGCTCCAATAAACCTTGAAATAGAGTTGGGCGTCCCAGCGGTAGGCGATAAAGCGGAGGAATTCTTCCAGAAACACAAACAGAATGTAGGAATAAAAATATGGATACCGGCGGAATAGCTTCTGCTGAACTCCACGGAAAAGCAGCAGCGCTTCCAGAAAGATTGCCACGCACCAGATGGTCATGGAGACCATGACTTCGGAACACTCTCCCGGAACAACCTACCCAACGGGAGATGTTACCACGACTTGAGGGGGAGAGTATCCTCCCCCTCACTCTAAAGGTTAATCACCCCACTCGGGCTAGAACGCTATCCGAGGCTCTTTGGAGGCGGCGGATTGAGGATCGGAGGCGGGGGTGGCGCTCCTCCATCCGCTTGGAGGATTTCCAACGCCGTCGCCTGTGCTTTCGGAGGGTTGAATATCGGAGGCGGCGGTGGAGCGGTTCCATCCACCTGCATCGGATTCACCTGCACCGCCGGCGCGCTCGGCGCGGCCTGTTTCTGGACTCCAACGCTATGAATCGCCACGCCTGCCAAAAGCCCAGCAGCCAGTAACGCCGCTACTGCGCTTGCCTTGAGTTCTCCATTTCGTAATTTCATTAGCCTCTCCTGATTTGCTTCGGATGGACGTCAACGAACCCTCGTAGCTTGCGGTTCGTACGTTCTGCACACGGTATGCGGGAGAGGCCGAAAATTAGAATTCATCAAGAATTTGCTTGGGATTCCAAGCAGCTTCAGTTGCTGCCCGCGTTTTCCGGTGATCTTTCTCGTTTTCTAATCCTCAGGAGCCCAAGGACCAAACTTTTCCCGCGCCTGGTGATTCGGCGCCGCCTCGCTTCCCAATTGGCGCCACTGGTGAAATATCTCGTTCATCGCAATCTAGTTGGCGCTTCCGTCCGGCCTAATCGACTTCCTTCCCGAGATTTGCCACTCCCAGGCACACTTCCATCCACAACTCCGCGCAAATGCGATTCCCTCATTAGGCTAAATTTCGGATGTCTTCGCCGGTCCCGATACGGTTATTCTACAAACATATTCGTTCTCAACCCGATCGGCGTTGCGGATTTTTCTGCGCTTGGTATTCGAAGCTCTCTCCCGTCTTTTCCTAAATCCTTCCCCTTTTCGGAGACACTCCCGCCATGGGGCCAAATTCTCGCGCCCAGGGTTCACCCCAGCGCAGGTTTACTCTTCGTCCCAAAACTCCTCGGGAATCCTTCGCCCTCGCTCGCCTCCGCGCGACGCCAGCACCGGCTCTTTTCATTCCCCACGCCGATCACTCTCACGAAATCGTGCGCGGCAAACTCATATTTGTTTTCAGAGACACGGAAGGGGAGGCAAACTAAGCGATGCGATGGAGAGCTGGGGAAAGATTGCGCTGTTCAAATCCTGACTGCCGCCTGGAGGTTATCGTCCTGGGCGGCGGCTCCGAAAATGAAACGAATTCGTTCCTCACGTGCCATTGCGGCTCCCCGATTAAGAAATCCTACGAACGGCCCATGGCGACCAAAATCAAATTTACCCGCGGGGGCGATACCAAAACTTGAAGCCGCGAACCGATCCCGACGCCCGCCGTCGAAGTGAACGTGTGATGCTGCAAATACACCTACGGCTTGAGACGCAGCTGGCGGACGGGAAACCTGCCTTCATGGACGCCTTCACGCTGGTGGTCAACGCCCACGGGGGTCTCCTCGAAATCAGCCACAAGCTCCCCAAAGGTCACAAACTGGAGTTGATCAACTCCGCGACCGGCTCCAAAGAACCCTGCCGCGTCATCGGCGTCCGCAAATCGCAGGATGGCGCCTTTGCCGTCGCCTTCGAGTTTGAAAATCCCTCTCCCGACTTCTGGCCCATCAGCTTCCCGCCGCAAAACTGGCAACTGGTCCATTCCAAGTAGCTCCGTCAGAAAATTCCCCGCGCCCGGGAATGCCACGCTCCCAATTGGGGTCGCGCCGGCTTCTCCACGTGCCGCCGTTGTACGCTCACTCTTCCTCTTTCGCGGCGCTCACTCGGCAGCTCTGAGAATCTGCTTCTCCTCGGGAGAAAATGTACGGTAGCGGCCGGTTTCGATTTCCCGCTCACGAGCAAACGGCGGCATTTCCTGCAATCTTTGTAACGCTTTCTGCATTTCCGGTCGAAGCGGAGTGTTTGTTTGCGCGCTGCTCCGTTGCAAGGCGGCCAGCTGCATGGCGGCCCGCTCCGTGGCAGCAGGCGCTACTCGGTAATTGCTCGGCGTCGCGCTAATCCTGTCAACGGACAGCACCGCCCCACGCGTCGCAACGCTCGCAACGCTGCTATCTCCGATGTTTGCGTTCCCTGCGCCTCCCGGTGCAGGCGGTCTCCACGATCTCGCCGGCGCATTCTGGTTAGGCGGCTGCGGCCTCGCGTCGCGATTCGCCGGCGGCGGATCGTCGTTGCCACCGTCGGGATTCGGAGACCCTGGCGGATAGTCGGAAGGTCCGTAATCCGGGTAGGAATAGTCGTAGCCGGGCGCGTAATACCACGGGGAGTAGCCGTAGTAACCATACGGATATCCCCATCCCGCATAGGGCCACCCGAAGCCGTAACCCCATCCCCAGCCGCCCCAGCCATAGCCGTATCCGTGGCCCCAACCTCTTCCACCCCAGCCGTAGCCTCGCCCACCCCAGCCATAACCGCCGCGGTCACCGTAGTGGCCACCGCCATGATATCCGCCGTAATAATGTCCACCGCCGTAGCCTGAGTGGCCACCGCCGGAAAATCCTCCACCGCCGTGAAAGCCTCCTCCGCCTCCATGAAATCCGCCGCCACCGCCGTGGGAGCCCCCGCCGCCTCCACCGTGTCCCCCATGTTGAGCGAGCGCCGATTGCGGCGACCACCCCAGGGCAACCGTGATGAGGATGGCCAAGACGACTCGAGCCAAAATAGTCTTCTTCATATCACTACCCTCGGTTCAGGACCCTCAATCCATTAGATGACAACTTCTCATCCAAGGATTCCAAAACGGTATTCTACACCCGCGCGGTCGACGGCGCCCTCTGATCAGCCCAAAGAAAAGTCACAACCCTTGAGAACCACGGTCGTGTGGCACACGCCCATTCAACCAAGAGAATCGAGTGAGCTGGAAACGTTCCGTCTGTCCCCGGAATCCTCGGATTCCCTGAGGTACAGGCGGAATAACCCCTAGGGAAGTTCCGCAGGAGTGTTCAAAAGTGGACAGTCGCGAGTCCTGATTCCCATTATGATACCGGCTGCAATCCCAGGGAATTTCATACCGGTGCGGGTCGCGTGTGTTATTCGCGCCGTCGGATCGGGAAGAGAACGCCACTCCCAGCAATGCAATAGCCAACAAACTAGAGGGAGAAACACATGCATTCCGATCAGGACTTTGGTGTTTGGACGAATTTCATGGAAAACTGCAAAGGCAAGTGGACCAATTTTTGGCGGAGTTTATTGCACTCCGTCGCCGATGAGGAAATGAGGATTCGGCGCGAGGAACATGATAAGAAAGCCGAATACACCGCCGGTCCTTTAGACCGCTCTGGCGGACAGCCCCGGTAAGACTCTGCTCAATGTTGAGCGCTTCCTGTGGTCAGGGCATGTCAATTTCCACCTTACTCACAAACCAAAGGGAAACGGACACGGGGAAAAGTCTAAATAGGGCCTAACGCCATTCCTGGGAATGGCGTTCCCAGTCCGGGACGCAGCGCTTCCTGCGTACATTACTTCGTTGTCAAGTTACTCCACTTCAAGCCTACCTGATTCATCACACAGTACCCTCCGCCTATTGCAGAGCGCCCTGCCAATGCCGACCCTAGTAGGAGCCCGGCGACTTCATCGAGCCTGGACCATTCGGCCCGGAAGCTGCCCAAGTAGGAGCCCCATGCCCACGATCGATCGCCAGGAGCTGGACCGCCTGGAACGTCGCAACCTCCAGCTCACCGTTCTTTCCGCCGTCTTTGTGCTAATCCTTGCCGGCGGCCTAGCGAGTTTCATGTATCCGTTGGTCTTCGTCCACCCGGTGGGCAACCACTGGCAGTTGCGTGTGGCCTTCTATGGCTTTTGCGCGCTCACGCCGCTCTTCGTGGGGTATCTTTTCGACCGCCAGCGCACCTTCACGAAGTTGAAACAGCACGTCCTCACCGAACTGGAACGCAACGTGGCCCTGCAGATTCAGGCTAGCACCGACCTTCTGAACACGATGCCCGACCAAAACCATTTCTGGGACCGCCTGAGCATGGAATTCCGTCGCGCGCTCACCATGGAGAAAACAATGTCACTCGTCCTCGCCAAAGCCAATCCCCATTCGCGCGCCACGGCAAACGACCAGAAAGCCGCGGTCAGCGACGCCGCCAAAGCGATCGCCAAGCGCTTGCGGCCGACCGACTCCGTCTATCACCTGGCCGACGACCTGTTCGCAATCGTGCTGCCGGAAACGGACACCCTGAACGCCAAGCGCATTGCCGTGAGGCTGCAGGAAGGCCTGCAAGAGGTGCGGGCGAAATACGGCCTAATCTTCGAGCTCACCGCGCACAACTATCCGGATCACGTGAAGAGCTCTCACGAGCTGGAAGACATCGTGAAATCGCTATTGCCGGAAGAAACGGAAAAGAAATGGCCCGCCGCGGTCGAGATTCCCGTCGGGTGAAGCGGCGATATTCGAAGGAAATTATGAAAACGTTATCGCAATGCCTGGCGCAAATCTTCGATGAGATCTCCGGCGTCCTCGAGTCCAATCGAGACGCGTACCGTGCCTGGCTCGACGCCTGCGCGGCGCAGCTCTTCCCCACTCATGCGGTAGTGCGAGCCGTAAATCGGCAACAATACGAGCGACTCCACGCCGCCGAGGCTGGCCGCCAGCAGGAATAGCTTCACGCGATCGCAGATTTTTCGGGCCGCGCCCAGCCCGCCTTTCATATCAAACGCCAGCATCGACCCGAACCCGCGCATCTGTTTTTTCGCCAGGGCATGATCGGAGTGTGATTTGAGCCCCGGATAATGCAC
This sequence comes from uncultured Acidobacteriota bacterium, assembly GCA_963781995.1. GTDB lineage: Bacteria > Acidobacteriota > Terriglobia > Acidiferrales > UBA7541 > Acidiferrum. The sequence continues at coordinate 2,365,667 of CAWAHR010000002.1, forward strand.
GCGCTTCACCTTAGGATGCTTCTCCAGGAACTTCGCGACGCGCATGGCGGTTTGGCATTGCCGCTCGATGCGCACATCCAGGGTCTTGATGCCGCGCACCAGGAGAAATGCCACTTCTGGATCCATGCAGCCTCCAAGATAAATGACCATCTGGCGAACGGCGCCGATGCGCTGCGCGCTGCCCACGGCAACTCCACCGAGGAGATCGGAATGCCCCGCAAGTCCCTTGGTGACGCTGTGCACGACGATGTCGAATCCCAGCGCCAGAGGATTCTGGAGGATTGGGGTGGCAAAGGTGTTGTCCACAATGCTCACCAGCTTGTGCCTGCGCGCGAAGGCAACGGCCTTGCGCAGATTGACGAGATGCAGCGTGGGATTCGTGGGCGTCTCGATGTACAAACATTTGGTGTTTGGAGTAACCAGCTTCTCGATGCCTTCCAGCGAGGATTCCACATGCACGGTGCGGATGCCGAAGCGCGGGAAGATATCACGCAACAGCCGATAGGTTCCGCCGTAAACCTGCGATGTGGAGATCAGCTCGTCGCCATTCCGCAGCACGCTGAGGAGCGCGCTGGAAACGGCCGCAGAACCCGAAGCGGTAACCACCGCGGCCTCGGCGCCTTCCAGCGCAGCGATCTTGCGCTCGGCAACCGCCAGCGTCGGATTCGCGTAGCGCGAGTAAATGTACGCCTTGCTCTTCCCTTCCGCCCAGAGCTTGATCTCTTCGGTGGAGGAAAAGGTGAACGTGGAGGAGCGCACAATCTCCGGAGCGACCGGGGCGTCGACGCCGTGACGCTCGGGTTCGCCGGCGTGAATCGCCTGAGTTGCCGGTTTGGGTAAAGAACGCTTGTGGGTTTTCATCGCCACCATTATTCGCCAGACCAGGACGCCGCGACAACCGCCATATTCGTTGCGGGCGAGAGCGATAAGAAATGTGCTTGCCGAACGGGGTGGAAATGAGTAGTGTGCGGGTGGCCGAAACCGATGAGCGAACAGACACCTACAACACTTACCAAAAATCAATGGCGGGGATTTTTCGCATCGTGGGGCGGATGGGCGCTCGACGGAATGGATTCGTACATTTTTGCGCTGGTGATGGTGCCTGCGTTGAAGGAACTGCTGCCGCGATCGGGATTGCGCAGCGATTTAGGCGGTGTGGGCTATTACGGCGGGTTGCTGTTTGCGCTGTTCCTGGTGGGCTGGGGCTGCGCGTTTCTGTGGGGACCGGTGGCGGACAAGTATGGGCGCGTGCGCACGCTGATGCTGACGATTCTGTGGTACTCGCTGTTCACCTTTTTGTGTTGCATCAGCACGCGGGTTTGGCAGCTTGCGGTGTTCCGGTTCTTGGCGGGAATCGGCATCGGCGGGGAATGGGCCATGGGCGGCACGTTTGTGGCGGAGGAATGGCCCGAGGACCGGCGCAAGATGGCCGCGGGGTGGATGCACACCGGGTATTACGTGGGGTTTTTTCTGGCGGCGCTGGCCAATTATCAGATCGGGGCGCGCTATGGATGGCGGTGGATGTTTGCCATCGGAGGACTGCCGGCGCTGCTGGTGAGTTTCATCCGGTATGGCGTGAAGGAACCCAAACGTTGGGAGAACAAGGCACAGGAAGTGCGGACATGGTCGATCCTGCGGCCGCTGGCAGTGTTGTTTTCCCCGGAGTATCGCAAACGGACGATTGTGAATTCGATTTATGTGCTGGTGTCGATCATCGGATTGTGGGCCGGGTCGGTGTATGTGCCGGCGGCGGTGACGGATATTATCAATCGCAATAAAATTGCGGGATTGAACATAACACACGTGATTTCGCTGGCGACCATGCTGCTTTCGGTGGCGACGATTCTTGGTTGCATCGTGCTGCCGCCGCTGGCGGAGCGGCTGGGGCGCCGGGTGACACTGGGGATTTATTTCGTGTGCATGCTGCTCTCGATTGCGATCGGTTTTGGGTATGTGTTCTACCTGCCAGAGAACCCGCTGAAGTGGTTTATCGTGTGCTTGTTCTTTCTAGGCCTCGGCGGAGCTAATTTCGCGATGTATACGCTGTGGCTGCCGGAACAGTATCCGACGGAGTGCCGGGGAAGCGCGTTTGCGTTTGCGACTTCGGTGGGGCGGTTTGCCGGGGCGGGATTTACGTTTTTGGTGGGCGCGGGCGTGGCGCACTATCACACAATTGGAAAGCCCGTGGCGTTTACGGCGATCGCGTTTGTTGTTGGAATATTGTTGTTGCCGTTTGGGCATGAGACCAAAGGCAAGGCTTTGCCTGCGTGAAAATCGACAAGGGCCGAGCGAGCTCAGTCCCTACAATCCACAAAACTAGGCTTCTTCTTCCACCAGGGCTTCGCCGTGCAGAGCCTTGTGGGTAGCGATGACTTTTTCAGCCTGGTCGCCGGGCACGTAGTCGTAGTGGGAAAATTCCATGGAGTAACTGGCGCGGCCCTGGGTCATGGAAGTCAGGTCGGTGGCGTAGGAAAGCATCTCGGAGAAAGGAACCTGCGCGCGAACGATGACGTTGTGGCCGCGGGATTCACTGCCCGCGATGCGGCCGCGGCGGGAGCTTAGATCGCCCATCAAGTCGCCGGAATACTGATCCGGTGCGTAAACTTCCACGTGCATGACGGGTTCGAGGAGCGAGGGCCGCGCGGTCTTCATGGCTTCCTTGAAGGCCAGCGAGCCGGCGATCTTAAAGGCCATGTCGGAAGAATCGACGTCGTGGTATTTGCCGTCGTAAAGAATGGCGCGGAAATCGGTAACCGGAAAACCGGCGAGATAGCCGCGGGCGGCGGCTTCGCGGATGCCGCGCTCGACGGAGGGGATCCAGTTCTTGGGAATGGCCCCGCCGAAAACGTCGTCGACGAATTCGATGCCCTTGCCGCGTTCCATGGGTTCGAATTTAACGCGGCAGACGCCGAATTGGCCGTGACCGCCGGACTGTTTCTTGTGCTTGCCTTCGGCGTCGGCTTTGCCGCGAATGGTTTCACGATAAGGAACCTTGGGGGGCTTGAGGGTGAGGTTCACGTTGTAACGTTTCTGCATTTTGGCGACCACGACTTCGATGTGCTGCTGGCCGCTGCCGGCGAGGAGGAATTCCTTGGTCTGGGGATCGCGCGAGAAACGCAGCGCGGGATCTTCTTCCATAATTTTGTGGATGGCGACGCCGATTTTGTCTTCATCGGCGCGGGTTTTCGGCTCGACAGCAAAGGTGATGGAAGGCTCAGGGAGCTTGGCAGGAGCGTAGTAGATCGGAGCGCTTTTGTCGCCGAGCGTATCGCCGGTGACGGTTTCCTTGAGTTTGGTGATGGCACCAATGTCGCCGGCGTGCAGTTCCTGAATTTCGGTGAGCTGCCTGCCCTGCACGACCATGGTGTGCTGGAAGCGCTCGGGGATGTTGCGATTGAAATTTTGCAGAGTGGCGTCGTTTTTCAGGACGCCGCTTTTCACCTTGAAATAATTGATGCGGCCGGAAAAAGCGTCGGCGAGGGTCTTGAAGGCAAAAACGGAAAGCGGCTGGGAATCGTCGTATTTGCGATCGATGCGGTCGCCCTTGCCGCCGGGGTCCTTGAAACCGAACTGAGAGTGTTCGTCGGGATGCGGGAAGACATCGGCGAGAAAGGTGAGCAAGCTGGAATTGCCGACGTTGCGCGTGGAAGAAATCATCAGAACAGGGACGATCTTTTCCGAAACTATGGCCTTGCGGACGGCGGGGATCAGGTCCTGGATGGGAATGGTGCCTTCGCGGAAAAATTCCTCCATCATTTCGTCGTCGCCTTCCGCGATCATTTCCACTAGTTTTTCGTGAGCTTCTTCCGCCTCATCCTTCAAGGCATCGGGGATATGTTCGATGGTGGCCTTGCCGTCGCCATCGGGTGTGTACATATGCGCTTTCATGGAGACGAGATCGATGACGCCGCGAAAACCCTTTTCGGCGCCAATGGGCATCTGGAGCGGGACAACGGTGCGGCCAAAAACCTGGATGAGGGATTCCAAGGAACACTCGAAGCTGGAAAGTTCGCGGTCCATCCAGGTGAGCACGAACGCGCGGGGAATATCGTATTCGGCGCAGTAGTCCCAAACTTTTTCGGTGGTCACTTGGGCGCCGACATGGGCGTCGACAGCGATGAGCGCGGCATCGGCGGCGATGAGCGATGCTTTGCTTTCGGTGATGAAAGTGGAATAGCCGGGGAGATCGAGGAAATTGATTTTGACGGTATTACCTGCGCACAGGGTGCAGGCCCATTCGGCGTAAGCGATACCGGTTTGGAGGGAGATTTTACGGGCGATTTCTTCTTCATCCCAGTCGGTGGTGGTGGTGCCGTCCGCAACTTTGCCGAATCGTGGGGTGACTCCGGCGGTAAAAAGTAACGACGACACCAGTTGCGTTTTCCCGGTGCCGCCGTGGCCGACAATGCCAACGTTTCTAATGTCCTTGGTGGGATAGATTTTCATGACAGACCTCCGCGAGGGTGTGACCAACCGAGGTCACCAGGCGACGGTCCGCCAAGCGAAAAACAGGCCGGGCCAGCGCCTGGTGAGATTATTGGTTTGAAGGAGAGCGCGGCCCTACCTGGGTCCCGATCAGCGGGGCGAAGGAGAAACAAATGAATCCCTGGTCCGCTCTTCTTAACGGGGGGATGCTAGCACAGGGGAGGGGTGGGGGCAATGGAAGGGGCACGTCCCCAGCGTACGGCACGAGTTCACGAAGTGGGGGACGGGTCGAAGATGGCTGTTAGGTTGAGTTTGCTGGATTTGGGGAGTTCTAGGGTGCGGGCATAGTCGGGGTGGCCGGGAGATTTGAGGAGGATCGAGTGGGAGCCGGCAGGAAGTTTTAGAGTGGCGGGCGCGTTGCCGTGGAATTTCCCGTCGATGTAGATCTCGGCGGCGTCGGGTTCGGAAGTGATGGTCAGTTGTCCGTAGCCTTCGCTGGAAGGGGCAAGAATGGGAGAGGTTGCGGAGGAATACGTGGAGTCGGCCGCGAGCTGTGTCGCTTCGCCGGCTTCCACGGAATCGGCCGGGGCCGCGGCAGAAGCCCGCGTGGCGTTACCGGAAACATCCGGGTAGAAGCGATGGAGGACAGCTAGGAGATCGGTGGCGCTGAGGGCGAAACCGATGCCGGTGACATTTTTTCTGGTGATTTTCAGGGTGTTGAGACCAATGACCTGGCCGCGAGGGTTGAGCAGCGGACCTCCGGAGTTTCCGGGGTTGATGGGAGCGTCGGTCTGGATCCAGGTGCCGGGCCCGAAGGTGGGGAATTTTCCAACGGCGCTCACAATTCCCTTAGTGGCGCTGAAAAGCATGGCATCACCGGGATTGCCGACGGCGAGAACGGAATCACCCTCCTGGATGGAATTGAGATCGGCGAGAACCAGGAAAGGAAAGATGTAGCCGGGCGAGGGCGCATCGGCTTTGACCAGGGCGATGTCGAGGTCCGCATCGACGTAAACCACTCTGGCCGGCAATTGCACTCCCGAGGGCAAGAGCGCCAGTAATGTGGAATCGCCGCGGGCGACATGGGCGTTGGTGGCGATGACTCCGGTATCGGTGACGAAAAAGCCGGAGCCCATAGCATTGAATCCTTTGAGGCAGACGACGGCGGGCTTAGCGCGCTTGACGATTTCCTCGATGGAAAGTTCCAACTGGAATGCCACGGGTTGCGCGGCGGAAACGGCGGTGACGGCGCCCGTGAAAGCGGCCGAGACGAGTTCGAGATCGGCATGGAAGTGATCGGACTTGAAGAGCCAGTATTCGCCGTGATTGTGGCCGTGGAGATCGACCCAATTCATGGGGCCCTCGGTGAGCGCGATCTCGCGGGTGGCATACCCGGCAAGAGAGAGACGCGCGACCATCGGATGCTCCAGGCGCTGACCGAGGGTGGTGTGAGTGCGACGGAAGTAGCCGCCAGGAAAATCTTTTTCAAAGGGAGTGGTGCCGACGGCGATACCGTCGAGTTCAACCGTGGCACCGAGCGGAGCGCTGGTGATTTTCAGATTGTCGGCGGGAGAAGAAGCAACAAAGCAGAGAAGTAAGGAAGCAAAGACGAGCGGACGTGAAACGGTTTGGAAGGAGTTTGGCATAGGACATCCGTCGAGTCTGCCCGAGAAGAAGTAACCCACGCCCTCAGCGGATAAAGCCGCTCAGATGGGGCATCGATTGCGGCACGACCCTTCAGCTTCACGAAGGATAAGCTGAAGTCGTGCCCTTCCCTGGGGCGCACTAATCTGACTTAACGATCGGTAGTATACTAAAGATGTATATAAATAGTGAACAACTATAATTTGGACGCGGGGGATAGGCGGGGCCGGATCAGGGAGGATCAGGCGGCGGGCTTTGGGGCATAGCCGGAGCAGGCGAGGACGGGAAGACGCGGGTACTTAGGGAAGGAAGAGTCGGATTGGGAAAGCTGGCAGAGGAGGAATCGGGAGCCCTTGGCGGATTCGATTGGACGGGCATGCTGGCAGTTGGAACAGAGCCCCGAGCGGGGATTGAATTTGGGCGAGGAAGCGGGTGAAGTCATGTGGGAGAGCGCGGGTCTGAAAATTCAGTTGGGTTTGGGGGGATCGGCAGGCGCCGGCGACGGCGCGGGAACGTCGGGTTTGCCGAAGCGGGCTTCGTTAATGGGAATGTTCACTTCGATTTTTTCAGCGGCTATTTTCTGAATCTGGTCAGAGCCGACCGCGCCCGATTCCACCAGGAAGGGATATTTCAAGCCGTCGACTTCGCGAAAATCGCGAAAAACAGTTTCCCATGGAACGTCTTTGCCGCCAATTTTGCGGGTGCCCAGCCACTCCAGAATCAGGCCGGTGGAAGCATCGAAAAGAAAATAGCTGACGTCACCCTGCTTCCCGGTGAGCTTGAGCTTTTGCGCGGGGATGCCTTCAAACGCGTCCTTACCGACATATTCAATGTGATTGCCTTTGGCTTTGTAGTCGACGAAGGGGCCTTCGAAATCGGCTTCGTCGGCGATGCCGCGCAGGTCGTCAGCGGTCATGGGGGTGACGGCAGCGTTGGGAGCGAAGGGATTGTAGACCCAGCCGGCCGACTTTCCATCATAGACGCGAATCAGGCTTTGCCCGTTAATGGTGAGTTGCATGTGCATCTTGAGGGAGCGTTCGCGCTCGACAATGAAGGGGCCCGCTACACCCGGGGCAAAAGTGATTGTGCCGGTGACGCGCTCGGTGTTGATAGCCTTGATTTTGGCCAGGCCGCCGCGGGCTTTGAGATAGGCGTTGATAATGTCGTCGGCGGTCTGGGCCGGCAACGTCGCTGGGAACGCGAGGAGTAAGCCGATTACGGCGAGCGCGAGACAGGGCGGGACCCTGCGCGGAAGAGAAGCGTTGGCGGACATAAAGGAATGGTAGAGAGAGTTGGAGTGCGGGTCAACTGGACGCGGGACGCAAGGTTTCAGCGGAAAAGAGCGAGTGAAAAGTACATTGACAATGCAGAGCGGTTCGGGACAAATGAAGGTTCGTTCATTATAACAACCCTCGGCCGGCGGAGAATCCATCCACACCCATGAACGTTGTTAACCTGATTTTTGGAAAACCCCTGAAAAGCTCGGAAGAACGCGCGGAGCAGATCGGTCCGGCGGAAGGGATTCCTATATTTGGATTAGACGCGTTGAGTTCAGCGGCATACGGGCCGGAGGCCGCGCTGAGCCTGTTGATTCCGCTGGGACTGTTGGGCGTGCACTACATCGTGCCGGTCAGCATGGCGATCATCGCACTGCTGGTGATTGTGTATTTTTCGTACCGACAGACGATCGAGGCGTATCCGATGGGCGGCGGCTCGTATACGGTGGCGCGCTATAACCTTGGGTCGTTTTGGGGATTGCTGGCCGCGGCGGCGCTGCTGGCCGACTATATTTTGACGGCGGCCGTCGGGATTTCGGCGGGGGTGGGCGCACTGATTTCGGCGGTACCAAGGCTTCTGCCCCATACCATGGTGCTGTGCCTGGGAATACTGCTGCTGATCACGATCGTGAATTTGCGCGGGGTGAAGGACGCGGGATTTGCGTTCCTGCTGCCCACGTATCTTTTCGTTGGCTGCCTAGCGATCACGATTGCCGGAGGGGTGCTGCACACGCTGATGAGCGGCGGGCATGCGATAGCTGCAAATCCGTTGCCGCCGCCCCCTGCGGCAGTTCAGGGAGTGACGTTCTGGCTGATGTTGCGGGTTTTTGCGAGCGGTTGCACGGCGCTGACGGGCGTGGAAGCGGTCAGCAATGGAGTGCGGGCCTTCCGCGAACCGCGGGTGAAGAACGCGCAATTGACGCTGACGATCATCATCGGAATCCTCGGAGTGTTGCTGGCGGGAATTTCGTACCTGGTAAAGGTTTACGGAATTGTGGCCACCGATCCCGGGCAGCCGGGCTACCAGAGCATCCTTTCGATGTTGATTGCGGCGGTGTTCGGGAAGGGAATTTTCTATTACCTTTCGATCGGGTCGATTTTGCTGGTGCTTTCGCTTTCGGCAAATACGGCGTTTGCCGATTTTCCGCGGCTATGCAGATCGATCTCACAGAACAATTACCTGCCGCACGGATTCGCGCAGCGCGGGCGCAGACTGGTGTACACGCAGGGGGTCGTGGTGCTGGCCGTCTTAACGGGGGTGCTGCTGTTTCTCTTCGGCGGGGTGACGGACCGGTTGATTCCCCTGTACGCGGTAGGCGCGTTCCTGGCTTTCACGCTTTCGCAGGCGGGGATGGTGCGGCACTGGTGGAAAGCGAGAACGCCGCATTGGGGAAAATATGCGCTGGTGAATGGATTGGGCGCGTTCGTCACCGGAGTGACCGTGGTGGTGGTGCTGGTGGCAAAGTTTGTGGAAGGCGCGTGGCTGACGCTGCTGTTCATTCCGCTAACCATCGTGGCGTTTCACAAGGTGCGGCAGCACTATCACGGTGTTTCCGTGGCCACGCGATCCACGGTGGCGGTGGAACCACCTACAGGCGAAGCGCCGCCGATCGTGATCATTCCCATCGACCGGTGGAGCGCCATTGCAAAACAGGGGTTGGAGTTTGCGGCGCGATTGTCACCCAAACTGACGGCGGTGCACGTGGAACCCAGCGAGCATGCGGCGTTGCTGCAGCAAGATTGGGAACGCTATGTGGTGAATCCCTACCGGGAATCGGGAATGGAGCCGCCGGAGCTGGTGATTCTGCCCTCACCCTACCGATTTATCGTGCTGCCAGTTGTGGAATACGTGCTGGCGCTTACGGAAGAATTCCCGGATCGCCGGATCGTGGTGGTGATCCCGGAATTTGTGGAGGATCGCTGGTACGAATATTTTCTGCACAATCAGAGAGCGCGACTGCTGCAATGGGTTTTGCTGGCGAAGGGGAACAAACGAATTTACACCGTGTCTTCTCCTTATTATTTGTCGGAGACGGAAAGAAGGATGGCTGGAATCGGCACGGCGGCGGCCTCAGACCCCGGTGAAAAAGGATGATGATTTATTTACGTAACCGTAAGCCATTCGCGGGGTATTGAAGGCCAAGCCTGGGATGCCGTTTTTGTCGAGCATAATCAGACCACCCGTGCCTTTGCCGCGATTGGCGAGGAGTTGCACCGCGGCCTGAGCCGCGCGGGCGGGCGTGGAGTTCGCAGGGCGAAGAAAATCCACGGCGGTCTTGGCCATGACCACCCGCATGATGGCTTCGCCGTAGCCGGTGGAAGAGACGCCGCCGGTTTCCGCATCGGCATAGCAACCACAACCAATTAAAGGGGAATCACCGACGCGGCCGGGAAGTTTGCAACACGTGCCGCCGGTGGAGGTGGCGGCGAAGAGCTGCCCTTGTGCATCGAGGGCCACGGCGCCGACAGTTCCCTGTTGATGGCCGCGATGATTTTCGGCGGCGTGGGAATCCTTGCTGCAGCGGAGCCAGGCTTCGCGTTCGGCGGGCGAGATAAGTTCCTCGGGATTGCACAGGGCGACGCCATGCCTGCTGGCGAAGTTCTCGGCGCCTTCCGCGGCGAGCATCATGTGGGGACATTTTTCGAGGACGGCGCGCGCCGCTTGGATCGGATTTTTTACCCGGCGAAGACCGGCGACAGAGCCTGCGCGAAGCGTGGCGGCGTCCATGACGATGGCGTCGCATTCGACGTGGCCGTCGAGAGTAAGGTGCGAGCCAAAGCCGGCATCGAAGACGGGATCGTCCTCGAGAACGATGATGGCAGCTTCGATGGCATCGAGAGCGTGGCCGCCGTTATTGAGAATATCCCATCCGGCCTGGAGCGCCCGGTGGCAACCGGCTTTGCAGACGTCAACGGTATCATCGGGAATGTCCCAGGCGCCGCCGTGAACGATGAGAGAGGGTCGCATAGAAAAAGAGAATAACAGAGAAGGAGGAGGCAAAGGCGGAGGGGGGATCAGTAATCAGTAATCCGTAAGAGGCGCTTAGCGCGCAGATAACAGCGATCAGGAAACAGGAGCCGCAAATCGGCAATGTCGCCAGAGATTATGAATGGCGCCGGTCGGACGCCGGGGGGGCCGGGTGGTACACAATCGGGGGTTAGATGAAGAAATCGAGGGTGAAGAGGAGCAAGCCGAGGATCAGGAGGAAAGCGCCCCAGGAGAAGCGGCGCTCAGGCAGGCGGCTGACGGAATGATATACGCCGACCGGAATAATGCGGAGGCGCGATTCGGAGCGCGGCAGGTAGAAGGACCCAACGGATTCAAATCGGGACAAGCTGCGGCGAAAAGCAGAGAACTCATTTTCCACCCACAGCGAAAACTCTTCCCGATAGCGCCACAGGTAGAGGGAACCGAGCAGAAATACACCGTACCCGAGGCAGGTGAGAAGACCGAGAGCGGGACCAGAACCCCAATAAGACATGGCACCTCACCGCCGGCAAGGCGGACCGAAGAGGTTAAGCCTCTTCGTGAATGGTGAAAAGACGCAAAATCTCGAACTCTTTCTTGCCCGCGGGCGTAAGTACTTGCACTTCGTCGCCCACTTTGCGGTTGAGCAGCGCCCGGCCGATGGGCGAAGTGGTGGAAATAAGGCCCTTTTCGACGTCGGCTTCCTCGCTGCTGACGAGTTTGTATTCGACTTCGACGCTTTTCTGGATGTCGATCACAACCAAGCGCGAGCCATAACCCGAGCGGTCTTTCGGGATGTTGGTAAGGTTCAACATGCCGAGGTCGCCCATGCGCTTCTTGAGGTTGCCGATTTTGGCGTTAACGTAACCCTGGCGTTCTTTGGCGTACTTGTACTCGGCGTTTTCCGAAAGGTCGCCATGCGCTCGGGCGACGGCGATTTCCTTGGGAAGTTCGACGTTGAGTTCGTGCTCCAGGGAATCAATTTCCTGCTGGAGCTTCTTCTTAATTTTGGCGAGAGGGTCAGACATAAGTTTTCCGCTTGTTAGAAAAATGATGCGGAATCCGGCCAGACCGGACTCCGCTGGGGACATTATAGATTGGAGGGAAATGAGCATTCAAGAGGGAAAGGGAGGGGCAGCCTGGGCCTTAAGGAATAACTCATTTATATTCAATGCGTTACATACATAAAGGGGTATCAGCGGACCCGGAGTTCGATGCTCTGAGTGACCGTTTTTCCGGCGGCATCGGCGATGGAAAGGGTATAGGTGGTGGATCTTTTGGGAGACAGATTTATACAGCGCGAGTGGGATGGCCAGACTTCGGCGACCGGCGGATCGAGAGTGACGCTCTTGGCGTTGGCGACGTCGTAGCAAAGTTGCGCGGACTCGCCGGCGCGAATCGTGGACGGCGAAACATAGAGTCCGCGGATGGCGAGCTCCGCGCCGCCCAATTGCTCGACGGCGCGAAGGTCGTCTTCATGGCGCTGCTGGGATTCACGCTCTTTCGTTTGCCGCTCGTATTGCTGGTTGGATTCGTGGCGCGAATAAAGAATGTAAGCTACATAGAGAATCACGCCAAAAATCACCAGGGAAGAATAGACGAAAGGATTTCTGAGCGGGGATTTCCCGGGAGGAGTAGACACGCGATTTCCGGTATCGAGCAACGGGACGCTCCGGCGGCTGCAATCATTATTCTACCGGAAATTGCGTCAGAAGCTGAGAGGCAGCGACATTTGGATTTGGCGGGAGCTGCCGATGGTTTTGTTGACGTTGCCCAGGCCGAACGGGCAGTTGTAGAAACCGTTGACAGGAGTCGGCGTGCCACAACCCGAGTGCAAGGGAGTAGCGCCTTCCGCAGGGGTATAGCTGTAATACTGGTTCTGGCTGACGTCATCAATGGGGATATCGAAACTGGCGGTGTTGGTGACGTTGAAAACGTCGAAGCTGAACTTCAAGTTCAAGCGTTCGGTGATGTTGGTGTCCTTCACGAAGGAAATATCCAAGCGTCTCTGCCAGGCCTGGCGGAAGATATTGCGTTGCCCGGTGGTGAAACTGGTTTCAAAAGAATCGTTGGAGGGGATGGCACCGCCCAGAGCTCCTGGCTGCAAAATCGGAATGGTAAAACATGAAGCATTGAGCGCGGGAAAGCCGGGGGTGGCGCCGCTGTGTCCTGTCACCGCGCTTTTTGGCGTGCAGTTTGACGCGAGAGGCACAATCGGGTTCGTGATGCCGTCGTTGACGCCGTAATAGATGCTGCAACCGCCCCGCTGTAGTCAATGACGCTAAAGGGCTGCCCGCTTTGGAAAACGCCGATTCCTTCGACGACCCAACCATTGGTGAAGCGCCCTTTGAAGGACGTGGAATCGGAGGTGAATTTTGGCAATTCATAGACGAAATTGAAATTGAAGACATGGGTGCGGTCGAAATCGGAAGAACCGTAGGCTTGGCGAAGATTGAGAGGATTGTTTCCGTTGTAGAACAGGCCAAGGGCGCTCTGCTCGTCGGTCGCGTGGGAGTAGGTATAAGAGAAACTCACCTGCAGGCCATGGCTCATACGTTTTTCCACGTGGGTCTGCAAGGCGTTATAAGCGGAGATGCCTGTCCGTCTTCATCGCTGATCAGAGCGGCTGGGGCTCGGGTTTAGCCACGGTTTGAGTCATCCGGTTCACGGTTTTCTGCGGTTGTGATCGCGCTGGGCAGGCCACTCGGGTTGCCATGCCGGGGCTCAGTGGGATGTCTCGATGGCGTAGCGGTCCATCTACTCTGGATGCATGGCCGCGGCCGTTCCGTCGGACCAATTTGCAACCATGACCACGAACACAAGAATCGCTGGCAGCCCCTTCATTTGGGATGGTCCCTTCGGCGAAATAAACCAATAGGGACTGGACGCAACCGGCGAGCCCACTGCACCTGAACCCCAATCTTTACTGTCCTTGACGGCAGTAAAGAACATTAGATGAGCTGCGTTGTGGTCCCCTTCGTCGGTCAGATACGCCGATTTCGACATCATGTAGGCCATGGCGCCGCTCTCCAGGTTCGGCAGTTGTTTATTCTGGAACGCCGCTTTGATTGCCGTCACGATCTCCTCCTTGGAACGCCCGGCCATCACCATCCTGGTGCGCAGCTTAGCGATCGGCAATATCGAACGTGCCGCTTGGGGGTTCAGACAATCGGCGCCTCTCACCTTCGGGTTCCAGAACTCGGGCCAGTCAAACATTCCCATCCAACCTCTTTCCACCATACAGACCCACCCGTTCCGGCCTTCGACCGCTGTCTCGTAGCCTTGCCGTCCCAGGATTAAGACCGTCGCGTCGCGGGATATGGAATCCGGAGCGGCGCTCCGTGCCAGCAGAATCTCGGCGTTCCTTTCCATCAAGTATTGGTCGACCGGCGCCATTTTCGAGTATTTTTCCGACTGTGCCGCCGCCTTCGGCACAAGGAAACCGATGCTGATTGCCAGCGCCAAGACCATGACACCGATCATTCTTTTCCCCATGGCTGCCCTCATCGCGAGGCCTCCTTTCGCCGCCGCTGCTCGCTTGCCTTCATGATTTCGCTCATGTCCCCGGCTGGCCGGATCTCGAAAATATTGCCATACGTCATCGCCGGATGCTGCGCCATGAGCTGCACAGCATGATTCATGTCCCGCGCCTCAAGAATGAGAATACCGCCGAGTTGTTCCTTGGTTTCCGCATAGGGACCGTCGGTGGTTGCAACCTTGCCGTTCTTCCAATAGAGGGTCAGGGCGGTTTCCGGGCACTGAAGCGCTTCGCCACCACCCCAATGCCCGTTGGCGCGAAGATGGTCGTCGTATTCAAAGCATTTGTCGAACATGGCGTTTCGCTCGGCCTCACTCATGCCATCAAATTTACCTTTGTCGTAGTACCCCAAACAGATGTATTTCATCCATTCCTCCTTGTTTCTCATAGCTCAGAGAGCCGCAGCGCATCGTCCTGTTATCATATAGTCGTTCGGGAGACCAAGAAATCGACAGCTAATCCATTTCTTTAGCCCCGTCAGGGGAATCTGTGGGTCACTGATGCGTTGAATGGCGACCGGAAGTTGGGCTTTATTCAATGCGGCGCGGCGGTCACTTCGTCGCCAAGCTGCGGCGCTTACGTTTCCGGCTTCCGTAAAGAGTGACGGAATACGACATGACGGGTTCGATCAGGAATACTTCTAGAAAGGCTAGGTGCAACTGGGCCTTTGTCACGCGCTCAATCGCATCGTTCCATTCGGAATCCCGAATGGGGCCATTCGGAACGCAGTAGACAATCAGCACTGTCCCCAGTGGATAGCCCTTGGCGCTCTTGGTCCTGAGTCGCTCGATGATCTGCCCGGCCAGATCCGCTGCGAGTTCGTCGGGCGTGTCCACATAAGGTTTGGAAACAATGCCGCCGGTCTTTTTGTCCCGCGAAATCCCCTTTACGCCAAACGAGCCTCCCCGCTCATGGAGCAGGCGGCGAGCGAGGTATTCGTTTTGATGAACAGACGTAGTGACTTCAACGAAAAGCTTTCTTGGAGCCTTGCCATGCTCGACCAGTCCACCTGACGACCAGAGGATGGCGTCGTAAGACTGCGACCCGCTGAGCCAACGTACCTTGATACGACGGCCGACGCAGTAGCGTGCCTGCACGTAACTAGCTATTGGGAGAAGTTCTTCAATTAGCCGCTTTTCGCTCAGCGTGCGGCGCACTCGAATTCTTGCAATACCATCGGTTTCAGCCTGAACTTGATCGAGCAGGTCATAAGCTTTACGGCAGAAGTCGAGACCATCCAGAAGTTGATCGTCGAATGTCGATAGGTTCAATTTCTGTCGTGGCCGTGCCGGTGACTCACCTTTAACGATCTTTGCGTGCATCATTTCCGTTGAGGGTGCCCTGTCCTTGCGTTTTTTGCAAGGGTGGATGGCGATGCTGCGTGTGCTATTTGAACCTGGAACCTGGGGGAACCTGGGGACAGACGGAACGTATCCGGGTTTTTGGGTACAACGAACTAGGTGAGCGTTCCGTCTGTCCCCCGATTTTCCCCGATTTTAGGAGTGTTCGACCTTGGGCGTCGACTGAGCTCCTAGCGGTTCGCGGAAAGGATCCATCGGAATCGGCGCGTACTCGACCTCGATGATCTCGAGAAGCTCCGCCTTTCCTGGCGCAAGCAGGTGCGCGCGGTCGCCGGGGCTCGCCTTCATCAGCGCATTGGCGAGAGGCGAGCGCCAGCTGATGTAGCCGCGGTCGAGGTCCACCTCGTCGATGCCTACGATCGAGACGACGTGTTCGAGGCTGGCGGCATCTTTGTAGGTCACGGTTGCGCCGAAGAAGACGCGCGTAGCGGCGGCCCCTGGCCGCGGGGCGGCGGGATCGACGACCACGGCCGCGTCAATGCGTTTCGTGAGAAAACGAATCCGCGAATCGATCTGGCCCAACCGTCGTTTGCCGTAGAGGTAGTCGGCGTTTTCACTGCGGTCCCCGTTACTGGCAGCCCACGCTACGACCTCCACCACGGCGGGCCGCTCGCGACTCAGTAGGAACAGATGCTCGTCTTTCAGCCGCTGCAATCCGGCGGGCGTGATGTAGTTTTTGAGCGCCGGCCCCGCTGGCTCTGGCCGAGGTCCTCGGAGCGGCCGCTTTTCTCGCATTTGCCAATCTGCCATGGGATCTCGTGTACTTGTGGATGACCCAATCTCGGAAGGTCCACGCCTCGGTCCCGATAATTCCTCGCACGGTGAACGTGACGTGCGCGGGCTAGATCTCGAATGATACATCGGTCTTTCCTGTGGCACTCTTAGAAAATGGAAACTTGGGGACAGGAAACTTGAGGACAGACGGGACGTTTTCCATTATTTCCCCGCTTCGAGGACCAGTGGAGAACTTCCCGTCTGTCCCCGGGTTTCTCATGGTTTGTCTCCCCTTGATGGCGGCCAGCAGCACAGGTGTCGTAGATTTTTCTGTCACTGTTTCGAGTAATGAAGCACAACGCATCCTGATTTGAAAAACTTCGACTCAACAAGCTTTAATTGCAATTTCTCCGGCAGGCTAACACCCTCCAGCAGCCGTCTCCCTGCTCCTGCAAGGGTTGGCCCAACGACAAAACGATATTCATCAATCAGGCCAAGCTGCATCAGTTGTGAAGGGATATCTACGCCACCGACCAAAATATTCTTGCCTTGTTCTTGCTTCAACTTCAGTATTTCGTCGCGAATGCCGGTACGAACAATCCTGGTGTTTCTATCTTCTGCGGAGGCGAGTGACCGCGAAAAAACAATTTTGTTGGTGGAATCAAATGCCTGGGCAAATTCGATATCTGCTTTTGTCTCACCCTCGTTTTTGAGGACATCAGGCCAATAGGGAACCATCAATTGATAGGTTTTACGCCCAAAGACCTGCAGGTCAGCCTCTCGCGTGAGGTGCGTAAAATATTTAAGCAGTTCTTCATCGACAAATTGTTTGGTGTGGTCGACGCAGCCATCCAGGGTCGTGTTGATTGCGAAGATTAGCTTTCTCATTTGAGTCCTCCCTTTCCCCATGCTCTCTGACGTTGGCTTACGCCTATGCGCCCATGGTCCCGGTGCTCGGGAACCTGGGGAACCTGGGGGGAACCTGGGGACAGACGGCTCGTTCACCTGGCTCGTTGTACCCAAAAACCCGGGTACGTGCCGTCTGTCCCCGATTTCCCCTTTCGAGTCCATCTGATTTTGCTTAACTTTGCCCCGCACTCTGCCGCGGCGCTTCCAGCTTCTCCGCTAAACAGCTTTGCCAGTGGCGAATGCCTTGCGCAGCGCAGACTTCCAACTCGCGCTGAATTGTTTGGAGACTTCCGCGTCCGGCGCGAAGAGGTCGAATCCGTGATAGGCACCACGCACCACCAGGAGTTCCGTTGCGACTCCGGCATGGACGAGCCGGCGCGCATACTCCATGTCTTCTTCCGCGAACAGGTCAATCGCACCCACGCCGATCCAGGCAGGCGGTAGGCCGGCGACGCTGGCTACCCGGGCGGGTACGGCAGCTACCGGCACCTTGGACGAACCCGCTGGAACACCGAGCAGCGAGCTCCACGCAAAACGATTGGCGCTCGCAGTCCACATAAAGCGGCCAAGGGCGGGCGGCACTGGACGCGTGCTGCCCGTTCGGTCGTCCAGCGCGGGGTAGACGAGCAACTGGAAGACGATGGGGACTTTGTTGCGGTGGCGCGCATGAATCGCAAGGCTCGCTGCGTGGGTGCCGCCCGCGCTCTCACCGCCCACGGCAATTCTGGAGCGATCAATGCCCAGCTCCTCTGCATGGGCGTGAACCCATCTCAGCGCCGCGTAATTGTCCTCAAGCGCACCGGGGTAGCGCGTCTCCGGAGCCAGCCGGTAGTCGACCGAGACGACCACGCAGTGGCAATCTGTCGCGATCCCTTGCACGCGCGGCATCAAGAAGGGATCTGTCATCATGAAGCCGCCGCCATGCATGTGAAGCAATACCGGCTTGCCCTTCTCCGACGGCGCGGGATCAACGACCCACAGCCGAACCTCGGGTGCTCCTGGCGGCCCGGGGATACGCCGCTCCACGGGCTGCGGCGCGGGAGCTGGTAACGGGGGCATGCCGGGCAATTGCCGGAACTTGACGACCATCTCCGCTGAGAGGTCAACGGCAGCGGGGAACTGCTTGAGCACAGGAAGAAGTTCGGGATCGACGAGGGAATATGGGTCCGCAACCGCCGGCGAAGTTTCTGAGCGCGCGGCTTGCTCAGCCTCCGCCAGCGTAGCTGCAGGTGCAAGTCCCATAGCCAAACCAAAGCCGGCGGTGCGGATAGCGAAATCGCGACGAGTAAGTTGATTGCTCATTGGAGTAGTAGGCGACTCGCGCTGCCAGCCGTCAGGCCGGCATCGCCAAAAATGCCCGCACCTCGACCGGCGCCCGGCAAGCGATGACAGCCTTGCGACCCCACGCCAGTGCCTCGTCCATGTCAGCAGCTTCCAGTATCCAAAAGCCGCCGATGTGTTCCTTGGTTTCCAGGTACGGCCCGTCGGTGACGACCACATCACCCTTCGCCTGCCGTCGCAGCGACTTCGCACTGCGGGGCGCGCTGAGGCCGCCGGCGAAAAACCTGGCGCCGGCAGCTACCATCTCTTCGTTGAGCGCGTCGATATCGCGCATCATCTCTTCGCCTTCTTTGGACGGGTCGTAGTTGTCCGGGTGGTGAATCGCAACCAAATACTGCGCCATGATTTCTCCTTTTCCTTTAACTGCCTACGAACCGTGCGGTTGCCCTGCCTTCACTACATAGTCGAACGGGAAACCGAAATTCGACCAATCCTTCAAAAAAATTGCCTCTTACCCATGGAAGCTCGGCCCGCCAAGGTCTAGTGGGCGTGCAGGTGCTAATGATGATGCTCGGCGACAGAGCCTTCGCGATATTCCGTTCCGTCTGACCAGCGCTGCGCGGCCATCACGAATGTAGTCACGTGCTCTCGGGTGTCGGTCAAACCAATGATGGGAGAACCCGGCAGATTCGCTCCCCAGATTGCAGGGTCGGTCTGCGGAAAGTAAAACATGAGGTGGGAGGGCCCCTGTTCGACGGTGTCGCCACCGTTTCCTTGCTTCGACATCATGTAGCACATCGCCCCGGACTCCACCGCAGGCAGTTCTTTTTTGTCGACGGCTGCCACGATGGTCTCGTCCACCTGATCCTTCGTGCGTCCCGCCAGGATCAGGTCGGTCCTTTTAATGTTGCGGACAAGGAGGGAACGCGCGGCTGCGGCGTTCCAACAGATCGGGGTCCGCACTTTCGGATTCCAAAAGTCAGCATCCGCTGCGGAGGTCCACGAACGCTCCACGATACACACGAAGCCGTTCTTGCCTTTGACCGCTGTTTCGAAACCATGACGTCCGAGAACCAGGACCTCGGCATCGCGTGAAATGGAGTCCGGTGCTGCACTTCGCGCCAAGGCTATTTCTGCATCCCGATCCGTCATGAGGTACTGCTCGATCGGGGCCATCTTCGAATAAGGTGCCGGGGCGTCCTGTGCCATTGCCTGGTACGCCGTACCGAGCACAACAAGCATTGCGAAGCTCTTGATTGCGACTGCGACAACCTTTTTCATCCGCATTGTTTTCCTCCTGAGATTGGGACTAGCCCGCCATTGGCCCGCTTCTTCTTTGGATTTCACTCGATGACGCACTAACCGCCCACCACTTCTAAAGAACGGGCGCACTTCGACTGGCGCACGGCAGGCAAAGACGCCACTGCTCAGCACCAGTTCCTTGTTGCCGAACCCCTCAGCCCTTTTCGGGGACGGCACAAAGAAAATCTCTCGCAGCTCGACCTGCCCACCGGTGGCGGCGACGCCTTTGCGCGCCCATGCCACCGCCTCCTCCAGGTCAGTGCATTCCAATATATAAAGACCGCCGATGTGTTCCTTGGTCTCAAGGTACGGCCCGTCAGTGACGAGGACTTTGCCATCGGTCTGCGCTCGCAGCGACTTCGCAGCCCCCAGGCCGCAAGCGAGTTTCAAGACGCCGGCGTCCTCCAGCTCTTTGTTGAACGCGTGGATCGCGCGGCCCGCCGCTTCGTCCATTTGGGACGGGTCGAAGTCGTCGGGGAGGTAACCAGCAACCAAATATTGCGGCATTGTCTTCTCCTAGAATGGTCTTCTCCCTTGGATGGGAGCCAGCAGCACAGCTTTGCGCACTGCATATTCATCTTATAGTCGTCGCGCACTGGAAAAATCGACAGCAGAGTCGAACTTTTTTTTAATTCCGCAAGCCCCTCCGTTTGTCCACAATTTTGAGGACATCTATCTCCTTTGTCTAGTTAGTGTTACCATTCCGCGTAGATGAGCACTCCTGACTTAATCCACGACTCGCTTGCGGAAATTCCCGAGGATAAACTCGTGAACCGCATCGCCACTGACTTACTCTGGGGACGCGAGTTTGTGTTACATGGGATGCCGTCAGGAATGGTAAGCAGGCAATGCGTGTCGTTGACCAGCGCTCCGGGCGACCCCAAGGGCGATATCGACGTTCTCTTCTGCGCTCCAGACCTCCCGCAGCAGGCGGTGGCTTACCAAATAAAGAGAGTCAAGCTCGGAATCAACCAGCTTCGCAACAGAACTCCCAGCAAACTGGTAGAGTTCAAGAAGCTCGCTCAACAAACGAACCTCATCAGTCGGATGGGATTTTGGCAGGTTTATGCCGACGTCATCATCGTCGCGGACGCGAGAGAGCAGAACGCCGAAGCGCAGAGCACCGGGAAGCTCACCTTTCAGGGGCTATCATCTGAATTGCGGAGTTTGCTGTACTCCGCCGTGTCCTCTGCAATCCCACTCTTTGACAGCCGTATCGGTATAAGAGTGATGGAGTTCATACAGACGATGGACTCCGAACCATTCACCGTCGGTACTCACGGGCTCCATGTTCGTCGGTTTTGCGAGCCAGCACCCCAAAGCGATGAACTGACCAAGTGGGTCGCAGAGGTCTTTTCCAAGGCAGTGATTTGAAAGTGCGAGAATAGGAGCGGTCAGTGAAATTTAACTGATATTCCCTTTTTGTACCCAATCCGAAAACTGGAAAACTGGGGACAGCGGGACGTTCACCAATCTCCCCTCGTCGAAAAATTGGGGATCGCTCCTCGGTTTCCTGGAAATCGGCGGCTATTCCATTTTTTTTTGTTTCAACTGCCGAATCCGCTCTTGTAGGAACTGTCGCTCCGGTTCCTGTTGGGTCAGCGCCAGAGCTTTCTCATAAGAGGACCGGGCCTCAGCTGTCCTGCCGAGCCTGCGGTACATATCTGCACGGGCGGAATGAGCCAGGTAATAATTCGCCAATTCGCCCTGTTCCAGCACCGCGTCGATCTGCGCCAGGCCGGCTTCTGGACCATCGCGCATGGCAATGGCCACGGCACGATTTAGCTGCACAACCGGCGAAGGCTGAATTCGTGCCAATCGGTCATAAAGCACAACAATCTGCCGCCAGTCGGTCACCGCGACCGATTCCGCCTCCGCATGTACCGCCGCAATCGCAGCCTGCAGTGTGTAGGCGCCGAAGCGGCGGGACTTCAGGGCTTTTTCCAGCATTGCCACTCCGTCCGCGATCTGCTCCCGGTTCCAGAGCGAGCGATCCTGGTTCTCCAGCAAAATCAGCTCTCCGGTCGGAGCGGTTCTCGCGGCGCGGCGGGATTCGTGTAGCAACATCAGGGAAAGCAGCCCAATGACTTCCGGCTCTGGCTGGAGTTCGCTCAGCAGCCGGCCCAGTCGGATCGCCTCGCCGGTTAGCTCGGCCCGCGTTACCTCCGCTCCCGCCGCGGCCGAATAACCCTCGTTAAAGACCAGATAGATGACCTGCAGCACCGCGCCCAGTCGCTCCGGCAATTCCTGCGCCGTGGGCACCTCGTACGGAATCGGTGTCTCTCGAATTTTTGCCTTTGCGCGCACAATGCGCTGCGCCAGCGTACGCGGTGTGGTCAGGAAGGCCTTTGCTATCTCCTCAGTTGTCAGCCCGCAAACCTCACGCAAGGTAAGCGCAACATGCGCTTCCGGCGCTAGAGATGGATGACAGCAGGTAAAAATCAGCCGCAGCCGATCATCCTCAAGGCTGACCTCTTCATTGGAACTTTCCGCCGAACTCCGTTGCGCTTCGAGATACCGCACGAGCTCCCCTTGAGACGCATCAAATCTCGCCCGCCGACGCAGTGTATCAATGGCTTTGAATCGGGCCGTCGAAATCAACCATGGCCGCGGATTGCCGGGTACTCCACTCTTCGGCCACAGGCTCAGCGCAGCCGCAAAGGCTTCGTGCATCGCCTCCTCGGCACGATCAAAATCACCGAGCAAGCGGATCAGAGTTGCCAGGATTCGTCCCGAATCCTGGCGATAAAGGGAATCGAGCAATTCGCGTATCTGCTCGGTGGAACGCTCGGACATGACGACGACCTTAGCAAACCAGTTATGCCGAATCAATTTAGCAAACGGCGGTTCGATGCAAAGTGCCCAGGCCGTGACTCTGAAATCTGGACAACAGAACGCTTCCCCGGTCGACGCAAAATTGCCGATGCACTCGTTTGAGGATCGTACAAGCTCAACACTACCGCGTTGCTCTCGATTCACGAGCAATCCGGAAGTTGAACCACAAAAGCGAGACGGTCAAAATTAGGCTTCGGGGACTCGAGGCATTTATGAGATGTGTTGTACTCGGCGGTTTGGCTGTCAAGGTTGGATGTCAGGCCCGGGGCGCTCGGGCACAGCGCGACGTCAGCAAAGCGATATGGATTTTTCCTTACTCTGTGCCAAGCGCCCTCAGCGGGCAACCTACTTTGGGATCAGCCTGTCAAGAAGGCGCTCCAACGTCAGCGCAGCCTGAGCAACGAGTTTGATTTTTCTGTTCGTTTCGCTGAAGCGCCCGTGAGAATCAGACAACCCAGTAGCCTAGCGGTCAAGAACCGAAATTTCCGGGCTGCGACATTTGGCTCAAATTTAGCTCGAAAAAAGTGGCGATTGGAGAGAAATAGGGCGACTGGAGAGACTCCAACGTAAGCGTACGCTTCTGGCCGTCTGTGAGAAGTGCGGGTAATCGAGGATGATGGCTCAAGTGGGCACATCGGGAAGTGTCCACTTGGGGAATAAGTGGACACTTCGGAGCGGATAGTCGTTAAGAGAGAGCCACGCAAGCGACGTGCGGTGGCGGAGAAGCGTCGGATTGTCGAGGAGACGTTGGGGCCAGGCGCGTCGGTGGCCAAGGTGGCGCGGGCGCACGGAGTGAATGCGAACCAGGTGTTTGCGTGGCGGCGTCAGTATCGGCAGGGGTTGTTGAGCGAGGGGCAAGAAACGGTGAACTTGCTGCCGGTGCATGTGACTGGAACGCGGGCAAGCAAAGTGCATCGCTCGGTCAAGCGGCAAGCTACACATCGAACCACCGAAGCAACGGGCACGATTTACGTGGAACTTCCCAAGGGACATGTTCGCGTCACGGGGCGTGTGGATGCGGAAGCGTTGCGTGTGGTGTTGGAGCAGTTGCTGGGATGATCGGGCTGGCGGCGGGGACGCGGATATGGATCGTGGCGGGAGTGACGGACATGCGGCGCGGGTTCGTGGGGCTGAGCGGGATGGTGCAGACGGCGCTGGCGGAAAATCCGTTTTCGGGGCAGGTGTTTGTGTTTCGCGGGAAGCGCGGCGATCTGATCAAGCTGCTGTGGTGGGACGGCGACGGGCTGTGCTTGTTTGCGAAGCGGTTAGAGCGTGGGCGATTCACTTGGCCACAAGCGGCGAGCGGCACGGTTTCGCTGACGCCCGCGCAGTTGTCGATGTTGCTGGAAGGCATCGACTGGCGGCGGCCGGTGCGCAGTTACGCACCGCAGATGGCAGTGTGAGCAACACTATTTTCTTCTTGCGCACTTTTCTTCGCTGATTTTGTTTTTTCGTGCGTTTTTTTCTTGCGCGCAAAAAAGTTTCTGGCATACTGCGCGCACGATGACCCTGCGCGCGACGCTTCCGAATCTAGAGACACTGAATCCCGAAGCGTTGAAGGCGCTGATCTTCCTACAGCACGAGCAACTTCTCTCGCAATCCAAAGAACTCCTTTCCAAGAGCGAGCAACTGGCCTCGCGTGACAACGAAATCGAACATTTGAAGCTGCTGATCGCCAAGCTGCGGCGGATACAGTTCGGCCGCAAATCGGAAAAGCTGGACCGCCAGATCGAGCAGTTGGAGCTGCGGCTGGATGAGCTGGAAGCGGTGCGCGCAGAAAATGCGAGCCCTTCGCAAGCGCCTGCGGTCGCCGTGAATACGGCGAAACCCGCACGGCGGCCGCTGCCGGAACATCTGCCGCGCGAAACGCGAAAGTATCCGCCGAAGCAGGAAGCTTGCCCGGACTGCGGCGGAGAGTTGAAGCATCTCGGCGAAGACGTATCGGAAATGCTGGAATACGTGCCGGCGCGATTCAAAGTAATCCGACAGGTTCGACCGAAACTGGCGTGCGCGTGCTGTGAACGGATCGTGCAAGCGGAAGCGCCGAGCCGTCCGATCGAGCGCGGCGTTGCTGGTCCGGGGCTTCTGGCGCATGTGCTGGTCTCGAAATATTGCGACCACTTGCCGCTGTATCGCCAGTCGGAGATTTACGCGCGCGAAGGGGTGGAGCTGGAACGCTCGACGCTGGCGGACTGGGTGGGCGGAACGAGCGCGTTGCTCGCGCCGCTGGTGGAAGCGTTGCGGCGCCACGTGATGAGTGCGACGAAGCTGCACGCGGATGACACGCCGGTTCCCGTGCTGGCGCCGGGCCACGGCAAAACAAAAACCGGGCGGCTGTGGACTTACGTTCGCGACGATCGGCCCGCAGGAGATACAACACCAGCGGCGGTGTGGTTCGCCTACACGCCGGATCGCAAAGGCGAACATCCGCAAGCGCACTTGAGCAAGTTCACTGGCACTCTGCAGGCCGATGGCTACGCGGGCTTCGAGCAAATCTACGAAGCGGGACGCATTCAGGAAGCGGCCTGCTGGGCGCACGTGCGCAGAAAATTTTACGACTTGGTGGCGGCTCACAAATCGCCGGTCGCGACGGAAGCGCTGGAACGCATCGGCGCACTGTATGCCATCGAAAAGGAAATCCGCGGGCGCTCGCCCGAAGAGCGACGTGAGGTCCGCAACGAGCGAGCACGGCCGCTGTTGGAATCGTTGAAACAATGGCTGGAAGCCACGCTAGGTAAACTGTCGAGAAAATCGGACACCGCGCTGGCGGTTCGTTACGCGCTGGGCCGGTGGGAAGCGCTGCTGCGCTACGTGGACGATGGACGGATCGAGATCGACAACAACGCCGCGGAGCGAGCGCTGCGCGTGGTCGCTCTGGGCCGCAAGAACTACTTGTTCGCTGGATCGGACGCTGGCGGCGAACGCGCCGCCGCAATCTACAGCCTGACCGGCACTGCCAAGCTGAACGACATCGATCCCGAAGCCTACCTGCGCGACGTGCTCACTCGCATCGCCGACCACCCCGTCAACCGCATCGACGAACTACTGCCCTGGAACCTAGCCTCAGAATTCACTTCGTTAACGTAATCCCCCGTCAAGACGGCCAGCTTCGGACGCTTACACTCCAACGGAAGAAACGAAAACAGCGAAGCCCATGAAGACTCAAAATTTTCCAATAACACCGGAAGATTTAAGTTTACATGGCGGAGAGGGGGGGATTGAAGCCTACGTTGTTGAGAGGGAGGTGAGGGGTTGGTGAGCGTTGGTATGTCTCTTGTTTTCAATACGCAATTCTAATCTTCTCCAATCACCAGATTCTATAGGGGATAAGATACCTTCAAATCGGCCAAAATTAGTAGCAAGTAGAGGCAAGAATCACTTCAACGCATCGAATCTCCCCGCGGACTCTCGGACGCGCGGAACATGCCTTTCCCCTGGTTCGTCCGAGTTTCTGAGGCCAGGGAAGTCATCTGCTGTAGAAGCTTTCCTCCTACAAAAGTCTCCAGCACTTTCACGTCTTTTAGCTGATCACTCGGAACAGACAAAACATCGCGGTCCACTATGATGAAGTCGGCCAACTTGCCTACTTCGAGTGAGCCTTTTTCTTTCTCTTCGAAACCCGCATACGCTCCATTGAGCGTGTACAAGCGAAGCGCTTCAAGAATGGTGAGCCGTTCTTCTGGAGCGATTACGTCGCCGGTCGCCAAGTCGATGCGCACAACCGCGGACCATATTCCCCACCACGGGCTCAAAGGCGTCACGGCAACATCCGAACCTGCGGCTTCGATGATTCCGTTTTCCAGATAAGATTTTCCGGGATAAGACCAACGAACTCGCTCCGGACCATACTTCTTGAACCAACTTCCAATCCAATAGACAAACGGCGGGTTCCCATCGACAACTACGTGCTGCTCTTTCAAACGTTTCTGGATGGCCGGCGTAGAGATTCCGCAATGCACGATGCGAAAACGTGGGTCCGTTAAATTAAGCGCCTTCTGAGTAGCGGCATACGAATCCAAGACTTCATCGATTGCCCGATCACCTATGGCATGAGTTTCCAACTGCCAGCCAGCTTGAGCGGCGATCAAATGCGCTTTCTGCATGTCCTGTAGCTTCCATCGCAGCACGCCGAGATTGTCTGGCTCACCCTCAAGGGGTGGGGGATAAATTGCGATTGTACGAGCGCCCATTCCTCCGTCCGCGAACATTTTGGCGGCGCCAAATTTCAGTTGCTCATCGCCAAAGCCTGAGTGGATTCCCATCCGAGCCAATTTCTCGGCATCTTCCATGCTGGCGATTCTTGGTGACATCTGGACGCGAATTCCCAACCACCCTCTCTGGTGGGCATCCTGGTAGCCACGGATCTCGTCGTCGGAAATAAAAATGTCATGGATGGTCGTTAAGCCCACTGCTGCTGCTCTTTCCGAGACTAGCTTGGCTGCCTGGATGTTCATGTCCGGAGGGTCGGCGGGCAAGAAATTGGACACGAACTGCATGGCCGTGTCTTTGACAATTCCAGTTGGCTCGCCGGCAGCATCACGCTCGATTACGCCCCCCTGCGGGTCATGGGTATTGTGCGTGATCCCCGCCAAAGTCAATGCCGCACTATTGGCGACAGCCAGATGGCCGCTGACGTGTTCCAGATAAACCGGGTTCTCGGGTGAGACAAGATCCAGGTCAGTTCGAGTGATGTACCGATGCTCTGTGAACTTTGAATCGTCCCATCCAGCTCCAGTGATCCACTTGCCCTTGGCAGTGCGCGAAGAACGTTCCCTCACCATCTGGGTGATGTCACCAATGGAATGAACCTTGGGATAGCTCACATCCAGTTGATCTCTCAAGATGCCTTTGGCCCACTCCATCGCATGCGTGTGCACGTCGATCAGACCAGGTAATACCGTCTTGCCTTGCAGATCGATGACCTTAGTCCGCTTGCTGACGCACTCCGAGAGTTCCTGATCCGAACCCACGGCCAATATCCGGCCGTCGCGAATGGCCATGGCGGTTATCGAAGGATGCGCCGAATCCATGGTGACAATATGAGCGCCGCGCACCACCAGGTCGGCATCCTGGCACGTGGCCGCCAAAGCGAGGATCGGGAGAAGCAAGAGGGAAAGCATTCCGAGAGCAATTTCCCTGACTACGCAGCGGCTTGGCATTTCAACTCCTTCAGAGTTCGGCTGACAAATCTTGGTCCTAGTTTTGATTAGTGACACATGGGTGCCAACCCGGAAATCTCCTGTACAGAATCAGCAAAGGGAAATTCCCGGCCATCACTGAAAATGTAGAAGGTGGCGCCGTTGGGGAGCAGCGCAACAATATTCCCGCCATATCCAGCCATCAGGGAAACCCAGAAGTCGCATGAGTACTGTGGAAATTCCGCTGTGGTGATTTGTTTTCCCCAGAATCCATGGGTGTAACGCCGGGTGTTGGGGTTGACTGGCCTTTTGTTGCCCAATTGCGGCGGACCAAGAGCTGAGGCAGAACTGCTGCCTAAGATAGGAACTCCCACGTCTGCAGCGTTGGGCACACGGAATAAAGCTTCATTCAAACGACCAGGTTCCAGCACCTGGGAAGCATTGAGTGTTCCATTGCTTGTGTTCAGGAAATTACCGAGCTTGGCGATGTCATCCTGATTGAAGAACAAACCATAGTACCCGCTGGGGGCTCCGTTTGCGCTGTTGTCCGTTCGAATTGTCGTCAGGCCTCCCGCACTGAGGTTGAGAGGTTTGTAGACATCTTCGCGCACGAGGTCGAAGATATCGGCACTTTTTCCTCGCTGCTGTCTTAGGAAAGCATTCATTGCTTGAGTCAGCAGAAAAGTAGCAGAGCTTTGATACACCCATTTGGTGCCAGGCTGCACGTAGTTCTGCTTGAACGCAAAGGCGTCTTTCACCTTTGCAGCGTAGGACTCGTGCACTATAAAGGCATCCATCGTTGGACTGTCTTCGTCCGCTTCATACGCATCAAAGTTGTAGTTTCCTGTGGCCATATCCGACGCGTTATTAAAGGTGGTTGCGCTCCAATTTCCCCCAGACGAACTTTCTGGGACAAAACTTTTGATCAATTGGTTGTAGACGGGTGTACCGAAGAGTTGGCCCAGGCGCATCAGCGCTACACCGGCGAATACGGATTTCGCGATCGAGTAGGAGGGTAATCGCATATCACCGCAGAACGCGTAATCTCCTGAACGCGTCCGGCACTTGGCCGTGTAGTTGATCCCATGGATCACGATTCCGTACGTGGTGACATCTTCCGGGTGTTTGTAAGCACTCAGGAATGCGGATGGATTAATTCCGGCATTCGGGAAATCCGCTGCAAGGGCTTCAAGTGGTTTGGTCGGAAGGCGATGTGACAATTCTGCCGCATGAGCCTCCTTTAAGCTCGCAGCTTCGGGAACCGCACCAGGGGTGTAAATGGCCGAGGCGACTCCCCATAGGTTGAACTTCATCGGGTAGCAGGTTTCCTGAGTGAGTTGGTAGTAGACGCTAGAAACCTTGGGGGACTTTGTGTTGCTGAAAAGAAAAGTCATCTCTCCGTTGTGAACGCAATTCTGGTTGCGCTGGACGAGGGCGAATGGAAGCGAAGCGCGGACGTAGCCATCATCACCGTCCTCCTGCCAAACACGACCTGGTCCAATGATGTAATTCCACGAAGGACTACCGGTAATAGCCAATCCCTGCACCACCGGTATCAGATAACTGCCGCTTTGGACAAACTGGAAAGTGAAAGCAGGAAGGTGTTTCCAGGTTGAATCGCCAGCAGGAAGAACGCCGAAAATATCGGAGAGTTCGATAAATTGGCCGCCCGTCGCCAGATCCCCAAGCGTCAAAGTGCCTTCAAATGCTTCTTTAGGCTGTGAAGCATTCGCCGGAATTGCGAAGCCAGCACTGTCATCGACGGGGCTGGTAGGAGAGACCTTTCCGAATAACTGATTGCGAGTGAGTATCGTCCGACCCAAATCACTTTTGCCTGAACTTGGATTATTGCCGGAGGGTAGATGTTGTGCGTATGTGAGGAAGGGAAGCAAACCTTCCAGAATAGAAAATAGAAACAGGCAACCAAGACCGATAAAGACTTTCACTAGGCTTTTATGCATCTGGTTTCTCCGGCGTTAGACGCAACTAAAACGTTGGCGGTGTATTCACCCAAAGCAAGATGGTTTCTCCCTCGCTTAAACTTTTCCACCTGTGCGCATGTGTGCTTTCAAAGTGAAGCGTATCCCCTGGCGTCAATGTGTATCGTTCGACCTCATCCAACCAAACTTCCAACGATCCCTTCAATACGTGAATGAATTCTTCTCCCTCGTGGTGGTAAGAGCCACCGCTGGATACGCCTGGAGCGATGCGGAAAATGTGGGGCTCCATTTGGGATTTGCCGAGGACCAAAAGTTCCATCTGCACACCGGGTTCCGGTTTGAGCACTTTGCGGTCAGATTGCCGGACGAGGCGGTGGGCCTTATTTTCCTTTTCCGCACCGAACATTGAAAGCACGCTCGCCTTATAGATGACGGCGAGCCTCTGGAGAGTCGCAATGGAAGGTTTTGAGCGCCCTCGTTCGATGGCACTTAGAAAACTGATCGAAACATCCGCTTGGCGTGCCACCTGAGCCAGGGTTAGCGCCTGTTTTCGTCGAAGATCCACGAGGTGTCCACCTACGTCCACCGTGGCATCTGTGGACACTCGTGAACCCTTCCGATTCGCAGACTTCTGCGTGGAAAGCAAATGGGCAACGCCCGCAAGATTGAGCTTCTGTTTCTTCAGTAAGTGAAGGATGTGTTTCGCGGTTTTAACGTCTTCGGAAGTGTAAAGGCGGTATCGCCCCTGACTGCGCGCGGGCCGGATAAGCCCGAGTTCCTCCCAAGTGCGAAGTGAAGAGGGACTAACTCCAAGAATCTTGGAGACATAAGAGATTTTGAAATAGAGCGATGGCCGTTTCATAACTGCACCAAAATTACGTCTATTCTTTCCGACTTTGTGCTATGGGTCAAGTTGCCACTTACTCTTTACAGGAAGTCTGACAAGGTTTACACAGAATCGTCGTCCAAATCACCGACCATTTCTCGCCCCCTTAAATCAAAATCTCAAATCCTTTTCCTGGCAAAGATAGCTCTTGACAATCTCTACTGAAACAGACATAAGGTTGCCACAACGTCATGGATTCCTAGAAAGGGATGGCATCCAAATGCATTTCGAGTTCGCCGCGGGAATTAAGGATAGCCGGGGACCATGAGGGAGGTGTGTATGCCAGGTAAGACGCACGTTTGGATAGGCGCGTTTTGTTTGCTATTGATCTCGCTTTCGATTGTTCCACGTGCCAAGGCTCAACTCACGGAAGGGACCCTAACGGGGGACGTAACCGATCCCTCCGGTGCGGCAGTCACCGGCGCCAAAGTTACTGCCACGAACGCCGGCACACAACTCACCAGCGAAACACTTACCGACTCCATTGGTTTCTACCGTCTGCCTCACCTGCCCTTTGGGATGTACAACGTACGAGTCGAAAAGGCTGGATTCAAGGCCGGATTGGCATCCAATGTCGAAGTTGACGTTAACGTGGTAAGCCGCGCCGACATCGTACTGCAGGTGGGGAGCTCCACGGAGACAGTCACCGTTACAGAAAGTGCGCCGCTTGTTCAAACCGAAGAGGGCCGCCTCTCGGATACCATTTCCACTCGGGACATCGAGGAACTTCCGCTCAACGGCCGCCAAGTTTACCAACTTGCGACACTCGTCCCGGGCGTCACCGCTACAACCGCTCCAGTGGTTTCCAGCGTTCCTTCTCCTACCTCCGCCGTCACCTTTGATTCCGGCTTTATCGCTAATGGTTCGACGCCCCGTGGCAATAATTTCATCCTTGATGGCACCTCCAACAATAACGAATGGCTCGGCGGCCAGCCCCTTATCTATCCTTCGCTGGATGCCATTCAGGAACTTCAGGTACAAACGCTGAACTTTTCCGCCGAATATGGTCGAAACAACGGCGCAATCGTTCACGTCATCACCAGGCAGGGCACCAACGACCTGCATGGAACGGCGTTTTACTCCACCCGCAATGCCGCTCTTGACGCTAAGAACTATTTCGCAGGACCTGGCATAAACCCACCATACATCCTCAATCAGTTTGGAGGGTCTCTAGGCGGGCCGATCATCAAAGACAAAACTTTTTTCTTCATCGACTATGAAGGTTCCAGGCAGAAAACCGGCTTCCCCACCAGTGTCGTCACAGAGAATCCCGATTTCCGAAGCTACGTCATCCAGAACTCACCCGACACCATCGCTGCCCAATTCTTTAACGATTTTCCCGGTCCGAATTGCCTTGCTGGCAAACTCGGCTTTGACCCCAAAGCTCCTATCTACACTTGCAATGCCGTGGGATCTATCACGGAGCACAATTCCGCAGATCAATATCTCATCCGTGTGGACGAACACCTGACTCCCCACGATCAGGTATTCGTCCGCTGGGTGAACACCCTTGCCAACGGTCAAGTTCCCGCACAAGAACTATTTGGCGCTGGCCTCCGCGGCTTCGGCGCTCCCTTCGATGGATTTTTTGCAGCCTTGGGCGTCGGCTGGACTCACGAGTTCGGCAGCGGCTTTATCAATGACCTGCGATTCTCTTACACCCGCAATGACAGCAACATCGGCTTCACCATGCCGTCGTCTACAAAGACCGCGCAAATCCTTAAAGCGGCCGGCTTGCCGCAAAGCGATTTTGCCTTTCTCGCGTTCGACGACGGCACGATTCCTATGGGCGGTGAACTTTACGTTCCTCGCAACTTCGTCTTCAACGACTTTGGCGTCAATGAAATTGTGAATAAAGTCGTCGGGCGCCATTCGCTGAAGTTCGGGTTCGAATTCCGCCGTATCCAGGAAAATAGCAATTATAGGCTGGAAACAGCGCCTTACTATGAGTTCAGCAGTATCGCTGCCTTCGCGGCGGATGCCCCGTATCTCGTCGCGGCCACGGTGAACCGTAATGCATCAAGTCCGCAGTTTGGCCAATTCGCCGATACGCCGCGTCATTTCCGGTGGAACCAGTGGGGCGCCTTTGCCCAGGACGACTGGAAGGTTACTCCACGCCTAACCCTTAATCTCGGTCTGCGCTGGGATGTTTTTCAGAGCCCCACAGAAACCAAAGGCATCCTCACTAACATCACTCTGGGTTCTGGCCAAGGCATCTTCAACCAACTTGCCAATCCGGCAACGACCGTCGGCCGCGTTTCCAGTCTCTGGAACACGCCGTATCACAACTTCGCTCCTCGAATCGGTTTTGCCTACGATCCGTTGGGCAAAGGCACTACGGCAATCCGCGGCGGGTTCAGCATTGCATATAACGAACCGTATTCGAATCTCTACACGAATGCGTCTCGCCTCAATCCCCCGGATGCGGCAACCATGTTTGTGCAACCGAGCATCTTCATCGGGAACACTGTCAACTACAGATTCCCATTTCAACCCACACCAGATTTTGCTGGCCCCGTCCTTCCGAACGGCAGCGTAGGGCCTATTTCTGATACAGCCTTTGCCCCCACCATCACCCCCGACGGAGTGGCGCGCAATCTTCGCGCCGCTTACGCCATCCAATGGTTCCTGGGATTACAGCACCAGTTCCTTCACGACTTCGGAGTGAGCCTCAACTACGTCGGCACGCGTGGTGTCGGCGGCTATACGCGTGAAGATTTCAACCGCTTCGACGGGGATATTTGTAACGTGAATGCCTGCAATTACTTTGCGACCCGCTACACTCCGGGCTGGGGTGGGCTTACTTATATAAGTAACGAAAGCCAGTCCATTTACCACGGTTTCAACGCCCAGTTGAAGAAAAACTTCACACACAACTATGGGTTCACCGCCAACTACACGTTCGGAAAAGTTTTGGACAATCTAACCGAAGGGGGTCTCGGCGACTACTTCAATGTGAACGGATACGGCCTTCTTTATAGTGGCGTCTCCGACGTCCACAATCAGCGCAATGATCGAGCCCCTTCTGAGTTCGATGTGCGCCATCGCTTCACATTATCCGCTATTGTCGGCCTTCCCGGTCCCAAGGAAGGAGTTCTACACACCGTTTTGGGCGGTTGGCAGATCAGTTCCATCATCACGCTGCAATCCGGCAGGCCCTTCGACGTTTATTGCGGTCTCGGCTGGTTCCTCGGCTGCGACTTCAACATGGACGGTCTGAATTACGACCGTCCCAATCGTCCGGCGGGGGATCTTAAGACGTCTGGATTCAGCAACACACAGTTTGCAGATGGGATTTTCGGAAATCCCGCTCTCACCTTCTACGGTCCAACTTTTGAGAGCCGCACTTCCGCCGCCAGCCAAGTCTTCTGCCCGAACGGATTGAATTCAATCCTTGATTTTGGTCCTGTCGCCAGCGGTCCTGGCTCCCAGTGCGTGAGAGTCGGCACCAACGGCACGCTTGGGCGCAATGTTTTCCGCGGACCTGCCTTCAAGGACTTTGACTTCTCTCTCCTGAAGACGTTCCCTATTCACGAACGCCTAAGCCTCCAGTTCCATGCTGATGCCTTCAACCTGTTCAATCGCGTCAATCTTTACAATCCCGTAGGTGATCTGAGCAGCCCGCAGTTTGGTCAATCAGTGGCAGCTTTTAATCCACGGCTCCTGCAGCTCGGTTTGAAATTCGCATTCTGAGTGGTCTCTAGCCCGGGGGTGGGTTTGTTCTACCGCCTCGTTCCGTTTTTCGCAGCACAGCCCATAAGGCCAGCCAACGGAAAGCCCAACTGGTTTTCAAATTGGAATTACAGGTGCGATAGCTATAAATGCAGTAACTGCCGGAAAAAGTAGTAGCAAGGCGCTAATCGCCGCATGTTTACTGATGATTTGTGCTGTGGCGGAGAGGGGGGGGATTGAAGCCTACGTTGGTGAGTGGGAGTTGAGGGGTTGGTGAGCGTTGGTATGTCTCTTGTTTTCAACCCGCATTTTTATTTGCCTTTAACCGCCAGATTCTAATGGGGATGAAACACGCTCAAATCGGTCAAAAGTAGTAGCAAGTAGAGTCAAGGAAAGTGGGCTTGTTACGGGGCTCCACTTTGCTCCCGATGTAGATGCCATCATTAGGCAGGGCGAGTCGACAACTTAACGTGGAGCCTCGAAAATCTCAATCCACAGCTTCAGAGTGCCATCGTGCCACTCTACATTTCCGATCAGATTGTGTCGTAGTTCCTTCTCGTATCGTTCGCGAAGCAGTTTCGCGTCGAGTTTCTGAGACCGGAACAAGTAGTCAGCATCATCCCTATCTTTTCCACTTCCTCGCTCTAGTTTCGACAAAATGCAATCGTAAGGGTCTGGCACGAGCAATTTGAGATGACCGAATTCACCCGGGACCATCTCTGTCAACCTTGCTTGGTATTCTTCGGGAAGGTTCGCGACAGCTA
This sequence comes from uncultured Acidobacteriota bacterium, assembly GCA_963781995.1. Lineage (GTDB taxonomy): Bacteria > Acidobacteriota > Terriglobia > Acidiferrales > UBA7541 > Acidiferrum. The sequence goes on from CAWAHR010000002.1 coordinate 2,400,321, forward strand.
CTCGATGGAGCCAGACTCCATATTTCATATGAAGCGGTGAACCTTGCCCCGCTACTTCATCAAGGTTAAGATTCGCAGGCACGGCAGAGCAGTAGTCGATATCACCCGTTGTTCGCGGATAACCGTAAAAATAAACCAAAACAAACCCACCAATGCAATGTAGTTCGAGCGGTTCAATCCGAGACTCGTCGAGCTCGCTTAGAAATTCTCTCCACGGCGAAGGAACTTTGTCGCCCTCTTTCTCACTTGGCATATTGAAGGTGCTCCAGTCTCATATCCGTTAGCAGATTCCAGTGCACCGCGTCTTCTGTTCGATTCTTCCTCAGCCATTCCCCTTCGCTCGCTGTGCGAAGTGGGCGATAGAAGACATCCTCTTTCGCTAAACGGCTATCGTCGAGAGCGTTTTCGAGTTGCCTCAGCTCTTTCGATCTAGCGTCATTGTTTTGTTTTTCCGCCAACTGTCGCGCCATTGTGACGACAAAGCCTAGTTTGTTTTGAAGACTGAATTTCCGGGCGTTCTCTAGGAGCCAGGGATCTAGTTGGGCATATTTCATGGCCAACCACGGCAAGGCTTCAGCGATACGCCCATCAAGACTCTCTTGCGCCAGTGCTGTAAGCAATACCTCAAAGGGGTGCTTCTTCAGGGTGTGAGCCCGAAGATACGCGAAGCCGGGGTATCCCAGTTTCGCGAGCATCTCTGTCAATTTTTGATCGTCCGTCTGAACCGGCAAGAAAACGTCGGCGACCGGAAGAACCTCCGGCGAGAGCCCGTAGACCGAAGCGGCCTTATGAACTAGCACGGGTGTGAGCCTTCTTTTCCCGTTTTCGAGGAAGTTCAAATAGGCTTGTGTCATCCCGAGATGAGCCGCAGCCTGGGTCTGTGTCCAACCCTTGTTGAGGCGCGCCGACTTGAGTTCCTGTGGTTTCATAGCTCCTCATTTATAACAAAAGTGTTATATTCTGTCAAGGTGCATGGAATATTTGGGGGTTGGCACCAGTGAACAGAACGTCGAAATTGATCACGATAAATCCGGGAATGCGTGACAGGAAAAATCAGGAAGATGTCTACATTTTCAATCACTTATATTTCTGGGGAAACGGGGAAATTTAAGTCTCCTTTGTTGAGAGGGAGGTGAGAGGCTGGTCAGCGTTGGTATGTCTCTTGTTTGCAACGCGGCCTCCCGATTAGAAAGAATCGTTAGTGTTTATACTGGTGCTAGTGAACCTCAAATGGTCCGAAAATAATAGCAAGATCGGTAGCAAAGTTTATGGCCCGACAACGGTCTAGCGAGCCGTTGAGGAGCGATTGACTATTTGGCTTTGCCGCTCGCCTACTGACACGAGCCGTCGTCCGCAAATTGATTTGACGACGCCATCGACGCCAGTGAGTGCCAGCACGTCACTAGTCTCTGATCTAGAGGATCGCTATTCAATGAGTCGGGCGCTAGATAGTCTCTACTCGCAGCGATTTTCAGGTATCTATCCGTCAACGCGCTTATGGTATTGAACTCGTTGGTCAGCAGTGGAAGGGCCCCATGGTCCATGTCGGTGCTGGCCGCTGCTTCCGCCTGCTTCAGGCTTGATTGAACTTGTCTCCTGAAGTTGCCGAACCACACATCCGATAGCGGATATCCCCGCTCGATGCCAGTTTTCAATGCGGCGTGCCATTCAAGAATTTCCCTCATCGTCTCGATCCCAGTGGTGAGGAATGGCCTGGAGAGGCCGACCGCGGGTTGTGGCGCCGATGCGGATTGCTCCGTCTGCGGTACTGTATTGCGGCCGCTGGGCAAAGTTAGAGTGATTTGATTTCCGGCGAAGCGTAGCGATCCTCCTGTGATTCGCGCTAGTCCCTCGACTTCTACATAGTTCTTGCCCTGCACTTGAATGACTCTTGCCTGTCCCTGCTGGCCTTCGATTAGGAGTGCACTCGTCTCTTGCGCAACGAGAACCAGCAGAGGTAGCAGCAGGATCGTCAGCAGCATTACCGATGTTCGAATCGCGTTCCGCATGTCTTCTCTCCTAATGTGAATTGCAGTCCCCTATGAAAAGGCACGCGCGTTGCCAAACCGAAATAGCGAAACGGACTGAGCAATCCGCCTGCTTTCACGGTCTTAGCCCCACACAACTTCAAAGGCTCTCTCTTACCAAGAGAAGGTTGCCCGTATTCGGGCACCGTGCCGGACGATTTGGGCAACTGAGGCGCAACAGCACGAGGCCATGACGAACTGGCCAAAGAAGGCTTTCCAATCACCGATTACGCGAGCGTGTCTCGATATGGAAGATTAGTTCTGGTGATGCTAGTCTGATGCGCATGCCGGAAAACAATGAAGGCTCGGGGCCCGCCTATAGCCGATATCGAGCATTGCTCGATGTGTCGGCCGCGCTGGTCGAGCAACCGACGGTAAGAGCCGTCCTCCACAGTGTCCGCGACGTTTTGTCCAGCAGCGTTCGGCTCCATGGAGCTGACCTATATCTTCTAGACGGCGATGGAGAAACTTTGCATATTCTCGAGTTTGATCGAGAAGCGGACGCTCCTGCCATCAAAGTGGGCACCAAAATCTCAAAGATTGGCGCGGCAGCGCGAGCTCTGGAGCAACAAGAACCAGTTTTCCTGCCTGAAATATCGCAGGAAATGTTGAAACACACCGAGTTGGCTCCCTTTGCAGCCCAATCCATTGGCAGAAGCGCTTATATTTTCCCTGTGTTCACCTCCCAACAAAAATACGGACTTTTGGTTGCGACTAAGGAACGGGGTCAGGAGTTTGTGCATGAAGATGTCGAACTACTCCGCTCTCTGACGTCGCACGTTGCGATTGCGCTGGAATGCGCGCTGGCTAGGGATTGTGCAGAACAGTATCAACGGGAACTCGCTACGGAGCGCGACCGTCTTCGGGTACTTCTCGAAATCAACAATCACGTCGTTTCGAAACTGGATATGGACGATCTTTTTCGATCGGCTTCGGCTTCGATTCGTTCGTATTTTGGCAATCATCTGACGGGATTTTGGCTGCTTGAGAAGGAGTCACAACGCCTTCAAAGTGTGGTGCTGGATTTTCCCGACGGCAAAGGGTTGCTGGCGGAGATGGCCTCAACGAATCTGACTGAAACGGAGTGCGAGAAACTTCGCGCCCGCAGGTCCGATATATTGTCAGTCGACGACATCGAGAGACTTCCGAAGACCATTGCCGACAACTTGCGAGCCGAATCCATAATCTCGGTTGCCGTTGCTCCGCTTGCGACCGGGAGCGGACCGCTGGGTCTGTTGGCGATCGGCAGCCGGAAGCCAGACGCTTTCGGGCATGAAGACTTGGATTTGCTAACGCAGATTAGTATTCAGATCTCCCTCGCGCTGGACAATGCGCTCGCGTATGGGCGTCTGAACGCATCGGCAGCTCGTCTGGAAGAGGAACGCCTTTACCTCGAATCGGAAATTCGCGCGGAACACAACTTCGAGGACATCGTCGGCAAGAGTGCCGCGCTGCGCAGAGTGCTAGATCAAATTGCGATTGTCGCTCCCACGGGGTCGACAGTGCTCCTGCACGGGGAGACTGGCACTGGAAAAGAATTGCTCGCTCGGGCCCTTCACAATCGCAGTCCGCGTCGCGAGCGTACCTTCGTTCGACTGAACTGCGCGGCCATTCCTTCCGGACTGGTGGAAAGCGAGTTGTTTGGGCACGAAAAGGGCGCATTCACTGGCGCACTCATGCAGAAACGAGGCCGGTTCGAGTTGGCCGATCGCGGCACACTCTTCCTGGATGAAATCGGGGATATCAGTTTGGAGCTGCAACCAAAGCTCTTACGCGCTCTGCAGGAACGCGAGTTTGAACGTTTGGGAAGTGCAAAAACTATCCGAGTTGACGTTCGTTTGATTGCTGCAACCCACCGCGATCTGCAAGGCATGATACGCAACAACCAATTTCGCGAAGACCTGTTTTACAGATTGAATGTCTGCCCGATTGAGATCCCTCCGCTTCGCGAGAGGCGCGAGGACATTCCCCTCCTGGTTCATTATTTCGTTTTGCGCTTGTCCCGCCAAATGCAAAAGCGCATTAAGTCCGTTCCGAAGGAGGCCATGGAGGCGTTGGTGAATCACGACTGGCCTGGAAACATTCGAGAGCTTGAGAACTTTATCGAGCGTTGCGTGATTTTCACGCAGGGGGACGAGTTGAAAGTTCCTCACGATCAGCTAAAGAGGACGGCCAGCCGCAGCGTTGGATCGGCATCATCGACATTCGAACAAGCGGAGCGTCAGGCAATTATCGACGCGTTGAAGGCCGCGTCCGGAAGGATATCGGGTAAGGGCGGAGCGTCAGAGCGCCTCGGACTGAAACGAACGACACTCCAAAATAAGATGCGCAAGCTAAACATTACTCGTGCTGAATATTCAGGCACATAGGGATTCCATTTCCACGTCGAAAACAGAAACCGGGAAGGGATCATTCACCCTGAGTGCCGTGCGATTCCAATCTCTGTTTTATAGTTACGAGAACCCGTTCGAGCGAGGATCGGGCCTTGTCCACGGCCACTTTGCGCACAATGCTTCCTTTTAGCCCGGTAAGGCCGGCCTGCTTCGACCCTTTGGCGGTAATGATGTAGAAGCCAGGGCGCTGTGCATCTCTGACGCAAACAGTGAGATCGAGTGCCGATTCGAAGTAGTGGCTTGCGTACAGCTGTTTTTCGGCTATTGCATAGGCAGGCTCCGATGGGCTTGCTCCGCGATACACGATCCTCTGAATGATCCGAAAGGTAGGCTTCAATCCAAAATTGACTTCCTCCCAGTAGAAGCCAGCTTGCACTTTGTCGGACTTAGCCTTCGGATATTCGAGAAGATATTCCTTGAGTTCGGGAAGGTACACCGGAAGTGCGCTTAATCGTGTTATCAGCGTCTCAAAGGTTTCCGCCACCGCAGCAGGATGGTTCTTGTCACGGTAGACTCCAAGGGCTGTATTGCCCCCTTTCATGTAATTGAGTAGCGCCTGAAACGCCATTTGACGGGCCAGGTGATTCACCCTGTCGGCGGCGTCAGGCGCGGACCAGTCGATTGACTGCTTAAAACCCTCCATCGCCTCGGTTGGCAGTTGAACCTGGCAATGCCCCACCTGGCAGTTTTTCAGTTCCTCGATGTCTTGCCTTTCAAGGGCGAAACCCGCAAGGTCGGAAAGCTGTGGCGGATCGCTGAAGCTTTGAATCGCCAGATAGCCCGGGAGCTCGCGCAACGCGTCGACGTCCGAGGTTAGTTCGACGTACTTCTCTGGACTCGCCTTTACGTATACCGAGCCAAAGACGAACACTTCGTCAGGCGTGCGCGACTCAACGACCTTGGCAACTGCCTTTCCTGAGCGGATTGCTCCTATTTGGTCTTCATTCAAGCCAACAAACTCTCGAAAGAATCTATACGGCTCGTCTGGGCCTTGAGCCTTAGTGACAGGTGCTATCAGCAGCAACGCGACTGCAAGCGCGATGCAAAATCTGGTGCTCATCATTGCCCTTTACCTCCATTGTGCTTGTCGTCCCGCCTCTCTTCATCACTGTCATCCAGGTGGCCCCGACTGCTGCCCAGAAGATGGACCGCGCCCGCCGGCACAAAGCCAACGTCAATCCTGCGGTGCCTGTCACACCAAGCATATTCGCAATGAGGATATTCCCACCTTCGTAGGTCCCGAGGTTGCCCGGGCTCAGTGCGCCGACGAGGTTGATTACTTTGGTCAAGCCTTCCATTGCAAAGGCGCCAGCCACACCAACATGTGCTCCCATAAATCGCAGGATGAGATACACCTCCAACACTGCCATCGCGTGCCACAGGAAATTGAGGATCAGGCTCGCAAAGAACGCGACGGGCTCTTCGCGACAAAAGCTGAGCAAGTTATGTTCGGCCGAATCAATAACCGACAGTTTGTCGCTGATCAGTCTGTTAAGCCGTGGCAATCGCCCAATCGTTCTGGCGGCGTTTCCCATCAGCTGCCACCCTCTTGCGACAGCCACGGCTGAAATGGCCACTATTGCAATGAGAACGGCAGCGAGCAGCAACGCGTAAATTCGCCACCGACCATCGAGAGGAACCAGCAACAGAGTAGCGGTAATTCCAAATACTGTGACCACCACGGCAGTGAACGCGTGCAATCCACCGTCAATGGCTGAAGACGATATTCCATTCGCTAATGGCACAGCAGAACCAAGCATGGAAATGCGCAGGCCCTCCCCAAACAGCTTTCCGGCAAAACCGAGTTGCCCGACAGCATCAGAGGCCAGCTGCGCTCCAAGACTGCGCGACCATGAAAGGGCACTGATATCGCAGGCAAAATTCTGGCGCCATGCACAAGTCTTAATCAGCTGAGAAAAGCCTCCCAGGATAATGATCAACGCCAAGCCCCAGCCGACCGCCTGGACTTGCTTCCAAACAGCCCCGGGACCAATTCGAAACACCGTGTACCCCAGTAGGCTGACCCCAAGAAGTGGAACAAACGATCGAAAACAAATCCGAAGTAGATAACGGAATTTAGGCACCGTGCACCTCACCAACGGCTAGTTCATCCTCTCGTCTTGGATCGGAGTGATTCGCAACGTCCAGAGATTTTGCTGGAGCGGGCATAGGAACTAGAAAATTGCTCGCGAGAAGATAGGCATAGAGGTGTCCAAGCGGAAGCGTGAAACGCAGCTGTTCAGCGGAGACCCAGCCCTTCGTTTCATTCCATTCCAAGTCGATAGCTGAAAAGACTTTGATCGCTTCCTTTAGGTCTATTGCAGTCATCGGATAAGCATAGATGCGTACGTTCTGAGCCAGGAGACGCGCTAGGGCTTCAAGAAGCCTGCCTTCGAGATTGAAATACGGATCATCGAAGGCCCGGATCAAAAGCGAGAGTCCGGCGATAAAGCGCAGCGGAGCTTTTGTATAGTGATTCACGAGCGCCGTCATGTTGTATAGCTCGCGTTCGCGGAACAAGAGGACATTGCCGCCTTGAGACAGAAGCGCATTGATCCGAGTCAGCATGTCGGAGATTTCTGGGGCTGACTCTTGTGCAGCGATTGGAGCCGCTGACAAGCAGAAGCAGCCGATAGGAGCAGAAGTAAATTCTCCCAATTCCCGATGAAGCTCTTGAATGCCCGCCGCCAGCATTTGCGTATGAATTTGGGCATGCACGGCATCCACATGGCCGAAGTATCCGGGTGCCAGTACAACAGCTTTGTTGTGCAGAAATTCGTTGGGGGGCAGAGCCGCGCCCGAAGGCGAAAAGCACACAGCCTCGGCAAGTCCCGCGTGGACCAGATAGGCCAGGATCGTGGGGCGGTCCCAACTCGCAAAAGCCGGTCCACGAAAATCGACGCAATCAATGTCTATCCGTTCCCTTACGACGTCCTGAGCGAGTCCTTCGAAAAACGATTCTTTCGTCTGTAACTGATAGAAGGCAGCGTAGAGGAGATTGACTCCCAGAATGCCGATGGCTTCCTGCTGGAGAACGTTGGAAGAGTCCCGCATGTTGATGTGCAGGAGAATGTCGCTAGGTTCTCCGCCAGGATGCGACTGGAACCGAAGTCCAAGCCAGCCATGGGCGTCGTTTGTTCCGGCGTAATTTCGCGCGGACACAGTATCGACAAAAGAGAAGAACCGCTTGTCTTTGCCGCGAGTCTTGTCTAACTGATCGAGCAACTGAGTCCACTCGGTTTCCAGCATGGCTTCCAGCCGCTCCCTGGAGACATAGCGGGAACCGGTCCCGTAGAGACTGTCGCTGACCTCCTTGTCGTAGGCGGAAATGCTTTTCGCAACAGTGCCAGAGGCACCGCCGACGAAAAGGAACCAACGGGCAACTTCCTGCCCGGCACCGATTTCGGCAAATGAACCGAATGTGGAAGCGTCGAGATTTAGCGTCAGCGCTTTGCGATGAGTATCAAGCTTTTCAGTGGAAGGCATATTTAGACTCCTAGTTACCATTTCCGTGGCTTGGACCATTGAGGAGATTGGTCGCGATTTGGGCGAGGCTCCCCCAACGTATTCAGATGTGAGCTGCCATTGCGAGCCACACGCAAATTCAGACGCTCGCACACATCGAGCACGTAAGAATTGGGAGCGACGAACTTGGCTCCAAACTGGGCAAGAAAAGAGAGAACTTCTTCCCCTGTCGCGTCGATGAATACCACTTCCGTCAGATCGACGAGAAGCCTACGGCGCGCGGCGCGGCGCGGCGCCAGCGTCCGAGTGTGTTCAGCATCATCACCGGTGAATCGGCCTTCAAGCCTTAAGATCAAAGTCTCAGCCGAATCGCATATTTCCACGCGGAGCATCCTGCCTCCTTAGTATGTGAGTAGCCGGAAAAATCATCGGCCATGCCCGTTTCAAAGGGCGTCTCCCTACGAACTATCGTCCAATGAAATAGCAGGTCTCGTGCCAGAAGGCGGCCGGGGTAAGTTATTCGAATCAATAGATATCGCGGAATGCGTTGGGATTGAACGTGCCCTCATGCGGGCGAAGCCCCGATGTGGGCACGGTATGTCCTCTTCCAAAAAGCAATAAGGCCAAGCTGCTAACTGTTTTTTCGAAGCGGCAGGCAGCGGCAATCTAGCCAGTCAACAGTTCTAACTTCCGCGGCAGATCAGCCTTGCGACCGTTGTGTGCCGGCTTTGAACAGAATCGGACGAGGTCTCGCGATTGTGCCTGCGACCATCGCTCACGCGGCAGCATTGCCCGCATTCGGGCACACCGAACTTGGCAGGGATGTGTCGGCCCTAGTAGATCCAACAACTTGCGCGGTGTGAAGGTTGGCATGGTTGCTGCATTACTCACAGCCGGGTACGCAAAATGAATCCACTCACCAAAACACACACACAGGGTCCGGCAGAACGTCGGACCCTAAAAGTATCTTTACCCCGCGTGGCTCTGATTCTGTGCCTCCAGCTCACCCTCTTTTCGGTGGCCTGGGCGCAGGCGCCTGAGGCCGCTAATGCTAACGAGCCGCTATTGACCTTGGACGAAGCGATCCGGATCGCAAACGGCACTAATCGAGACATCCACATCAGCAAAATTGAAATTATCAAGGCGCAAGAGATAGTCGCGCAGACCAAAACAAATTACCTGCCGAAGCTGGATGCTAACGTTCTTGCAGGAACGCCGCTGCAGCCGCTGAACTTTAGGGTCCCCGCTGGCACCTTCGGCACCTACCCCGCCACTGGTCCTATCCCAGGGACCGATTCCAACATTCACTCACCGGCGCGGTTCGGTGCCCTCGTGAATGCCTCCGCGACACAACCGCTCACACAACTTTTCAAAGTAAATCTAGCTGTCAAGCAGGCCCGGCTCGGAATCGACCTCGCCAAAGAAGGAGTGCGCGCTCAGAGTCAAGACACTGTGCGAGAGGTGAAGGAAGCCTACTACCAAGTAGCGCAGCTACAGGCACAGGTAACCAGTGCGAAAGCAGCTGTTCAGGCACTGAGCGCGCTCTCCGCCTTGACGGAGCAGCGCCTCTCACAGGAAACCGTATTGCTCTCCGATTCGCTCACCGTAAAGGCTAAGTTAAAACAACAACGCTACCAGTTGCTCCTTGCCGAAGATTCTTTTGAGTTGCAGAAGCAACACCTGAATCGTCTTCTGGGACGCGAGCTACGCACCCCTTTCTCGGTGGAGATGCTCCCGTTCGGCGACCTTGTTGAATGCGATCTGGATACGGCTCGAAAGGAGGCACTCGAACAGCGGCCCGAACTGCGTGGCGCCCGAATACAGACCAAGATTGCTGACCTGGATGTGCGTCGCGAACATGCGAAATACATTCCTGATCTGAGTTTGCAGGCCAGCTATCTTGGATTCCAAAACGTCAATTTCCTTCCGCAGAGCGCCGGAGTTGTCGGATTCCAGTTGCAATGGCAACCGTTCGATTGGGGATACAAGAAGCACCGGATCGCAGAACTGAAGGGTACGACAGAGCAGAAGGCAACAACGGAACGCGACCTCGAACAGCGCATTCTACTGGATGTTGAAGAAAAGTTTCGCAAGCTGGGAGAAGCACGCATTCTGCTGGACGCATTAACGGATCAGCGTGAGGCAGAACAAACGAAGCTTGGCGAACTGACAAATCGCTACAACCAGAAAGCAGCGCTTCTGTCCGATCTGTCGCAGCAACAAGCCGCGGTATCGCAGGTAGAGGCGCAGTACCAGCAGGCACTCGCGGGATTTTGGACGGCACGGGCCAACTTCGAAAAAGCGATAGGAGCGGAGTAAAGACATGAAAAACAAATCAAGCATAGGATTGTGGAAAGCAACCGCCGCACTATTGGCACTAATCGCAGGGGCAAGCGGATGTCAGCAACCGACGCAGGTAGCGGCGAAATCTCCAACGCCGGTTCGCGTAGTGGATGTTGCGCTCAACTCTTCTTCAGAAGGCCTACGCTACTCGGCTTCGGTGTTGCCGTTCGCGCAGGCGGCGTTGTCCTTCAAGTCCTCGGGATACGTGACCGAGATCAAACAAGTCATGGGCGCAGATGGAAGACGCCGTGAGATTGGACCTGGCGACTTTGTATCTCGCGGCGCATTGCTTGCGCAAATTCGCCACCAGGACTTAAAAAACCAGCTTGACCAGGCCGCAGCGGCCGTAACGCAGGCCGAGGCGCAACATCTCCAAGCTTCTCAGGATTACGAACGCTCTAAGGCGCTTTACTCCACGCACAGCCTGACGAAGCCGGAGTTTGACCAAACTCAAGCGCGATTTGACTCAAGCCGAGGTGCTGTGGACCAGACGAAGGCCAGCTTGCGACAGTCGCAATTGGCTTTGGCCGACGCGGATTTAGGCGCGCCCTTTTCCGGCTTCATCCTGGCTCGCAATGTCGAACTCGGAAATCTGGCGTCGCCCGGAACTGTCGCGTTCACGATCGCTGACATCAGCGCGGTCAAAGTTAGTTTCGGTGTTCCAGAGTACGCCGTTAAGCAGCTCCGCCTGGGCCAGGAATTCAACATCCACTTGCAAGAAGATCCGAAAGAATACAAAGGGCGGGTGACAAGTATTGCCGTGGGCGCAGACGAAAAAAATCGTGTCTTCGCTGTCGAAGTGACCGTGCCCAATCCCAAGAGTTATTTGAAGCCGGGAATGATTGCCTCACTCAATCTTGCAGGCGCTGAAAAGGCTCCGGCGCCTTCCGTGCCGCTGGCAGCCGTTGTCGCCGTCCCTACCTCACCTGGACGCTACGGCGTTTTCGTCGCGAGCGAAGCGAACGGCAAATGGACTGCACATTTGCGAGCGGTGACCTTAGGTGAGACCCACGAGAATGACGTGGCAGTGGAAGGTGTGAAACCAGGGGAAAAGATCGTCGTAGTTGGAGTCGCCGATTTGAAGGATGGGGATTTAGTTCAAGTTCTCCGATAGGGGCATAGCAAAATGGCACACGAAAAAAATCAAGACATCAGCAATCGTCGCAATATCACTCGGTTCTTTGTTGAGCATCCACACATTTCCTGGATGATGCTCGTTGGGGTGCTCGTTTGGGGCTGGTTCGGTTACACATCCATGCCGCAGCGAAAAGACCCGGAAATCCCCGTGCGGGTCGCCGTGGCGGCTTGTCCTTGGCCCGGAGCGACAGCAGAGCAGGTCGAGCAGTTCGTTACCCGGCGCATTGAAGACGTTGCCGCGGAGAACAAAACGATCCACCCTGGAATGGACGCAGACTATGGCATCAAGTCCATCTCTCTCCCCGGCTATTCCTTTGTGTACCTTCAGCTCGATGAGGGGGTGACCGATACCAAGCGACAGTTCAGCGACATCAATCTCAAGCTGAATGCCCTGAATGCTCAATTACCCCAAGGCGCCGGACCCATCATTTTCCAAAGCGATTTCGGAGACACCGCAGCGTTGATGCTAACCGTTGCGAGCCCGAAGGCGGACGACATTGAAATAGCAGCCCGCGCCAATTCCGTTGAAGCTGCGATTCGCAAAGCCCGCAACTCGAAACCGCAGAATCGCGCGGGCCAGCACGTCACGGTGGTGGATTCCTTTCCACAATCCATTTCGGCGCGGGAAGTTCTGGACGCCGGATATTTATTTCAAGAGGAAGCACAAAACTCCGGAATCATTCGAGATTCGGAAATCATTCAGGGTAGCGGTTTCATCGGTCTAGATGGAATTTCCGAAGCGGATGACAGTGCGATTCGGGCCTTCATTCAGCACTTCCTCTCGGACCGACTGAAACGATCCGAGCTGCATCCGGATGCATGGGAGCTAGCGGTTATCCGCGATCCCAGCGAAACAAGAGAGAAACTGGCCAGGGTTGCCGGCGACAAATACAGTTACGCCGACCTCGATAATTTTTCCGACTTGATCGGCCGCACGCTTCAGGGCGCTACAGAGGTCTCGAAAGTCGAGACCCGAGGTGTTTTGCCGCAAGCCGTCTATTTAGACTATTCGCAGGATCGGCTCGCAGCTTATGGGTTGCGCCCCGCCGATCTTTCCAAAGTACTATCCGCCCGGAACATTATTGCGCCTGGTGGAAATATAGAAGCGGCCGACCGCAAAGTCGCACTTATCCCATCGGGAAAATTCGATACGGCGAAGAGCATCGGTGACCTCGCGGTTTCGACCACACCTGAAGGTGCCCCGGTGTACCTGCGAGATCTCGTGCAGATCAGCCGGGGCCATCAAGCCCCTGCACAATATCTGAACTACTACACCTGGCAGGACAAGAGTGGGCGTTGGCAGCGCAGCCGCGCCGTTACGTTGGCAGTCTACATGCGCGACAGGAAACAAATCGCGCGTTTCGGGGAATCGGTGAACTCGAAGCTTTCGCAGCTTCATCAAATTCTTCCTGCGGACCTCATTTTGGCGCACACCTCGGATCAACCCCTTCAGGTTAAGGAGAACATCCATCTTTTTATCCGGGCACTCGGGGAAGCGATCGTCCTGGTTGTGATTATTGCGCTGCTCGGCTTCTGGGAGTGGCGCCTCGCGCTGATCATGGCACTAGCCATACCAATCACGCTGGCGATGACATTCGGAATCGTTTATGTGCTGGGAATTGATCTTCAGCAGGTTTCGATTGCAACACTCATCATCGCTTTGGGGCTTCTCGTGGACGTGCCGGTGGTGGCGGGAGACGGGATCAAGCGCGAGTTGGCGGAAGGCTCGCCCCGCAAGATTGCTTCCTGGCTCGGTCCAACCAAGCTTGCGACTGCGATTTTCTACGCGACGATTACGAACATCATTGCCTACCTGCCGTTCCTGATGCTGACCGGAAATACCGGTGAGTTCTTAAAGAGTTTGCCGATCGTCATGACGGCCTCGTTACTGTCCGCGCTATTTGTTGCAATGACGTTCGTCCCATTCTTGGGCTACTACATTCAACGTGCCCCGGCAAAGCCAGAACCTACCATCGAGGAAAGACGCGAACGAGGCTTCTACGGTTTCTACAACCGGCTTGTCCAAAGAGCCATAAAACATCGTTGGGCTGTTCTTGCCGGATCTCTTGTTTTTCTCATCGGTGGAGGACTTTTCGGTTCTCGCTTGAAGACTCAATTCTTCCCTGAGGATGTTCAGTATTGGTTTTATCTGGACGTTTGGCTGCCAAATGACGCGCCTTTGAGTGCAACTAGCGATGCCGCAGTCCAGGCTGAAGAAGTGGTTCGGAAAGTGATCGAAACTTCGCCCGAGCTTGGATCGAAGGCCGAACGTGGCCATCTTCTCAAGTCGCTGACAACCTTTACGGGCGGCGGCGGACCGCGTTTCTGGTTTTCCGTCTCACCGGAAATGCCGCAAACGAACTATGCGCAAATTATTGTTGAAGTTACGGACAAGGAAGCCACTCCGAAGCTGAAACGCCCGATACAGGACGCCCTTGCAAAGCAGATCCCAGGCGCATGGATCACTGTGCGGCAACTGCAAACAAACCCGGTCGAGAATCCGGTAGAGCTGATGATCTCCGGCCAGGCGGACGTGGACGCGAAAAACGAAGCTGACGATATCCGTACGTTGCGAACCATCGCTCGTCAGGCCCAGGAGATCGTGGCCCAGGCCCCGGGCATTTCCGTTCTTCGGGATGACTGGTTTCCGGACAATCTCCAGCTACAGGTTCAAATCGACCCTGACCGCGCGAACGTGGTGGGCATCACCAACGCCGATGTCGCAAGTGCGTCATCGGCAGCAATAAGTGGAACGCAAGTAGGCGTGTTCAAGGAAGGGAACAAGAACATTCCTGTTGTGGCGCGCCTTCGCATGCAGGAGCGCGGCCAGCTTGCCGACATCAAGAACCTTTATGTGTATAGCTCACAGACGAATAACCGCGTGCCTCTACTGTCGGTCGCAAATGTGGAGCACCTCCTGCAAACCGGTCGGATCGCGCGGCGAGAACACTTTCGCACTATTTCCATCTTGTGTTATCCACAGCCTGGAGTTCTCGCATCGGAAGTAATCGATCCGATTATTCCGAAATTGCAGGAGTTCCAGAAAAATCTTCCGCCCGGATATCAACTGCGGATTGGTGGTGAAAGGGCCAAGCAATTAGACGGCTTCGCAAATCTCAAAATCGTTCTGCTGATTTCTTTGATTGGGATTTACTTGGCCTTGCTCGTTCAATTCAATAACGCCGTCAAACCTCTTTTGGTGTTCGCTGCTGCTCCGTATGGCGTGATCGGCTCTCTGATCGCGCTCGCGATTACGCATACGCCGTTCGGGTTCATGGCTTTTCTCGGCATCGCCAGCCTGATCGGGGTGATTGTCAGCCACGTCATCGTGCTTTTCGACTTCATCGAGGAAATGCACGCAAAGGGCGAGCCACTGGTCCAAGCGCTGGCCGATGCGGGCATCCAGCGAATTCGCCCTGTAATGATCACCGTGGGAGCAACGATCCTGGCTCTTTTCCCGCTTGCTCTCGAAGGCGGTCCGCTGTGGCAGCCTCTTTGTTACGCGCAGATCGGTGGACTTGGCGTCGCTACCTTTATCACTCTGCTCTTGGTGCCGGTCCTTTACAGCATCTTCGTGCTTGACCTGAAGATCATTCGCTGGGAAGCGAAGGACTCGGCCACACATGACGAAGTTCTTCAAGCGGCTAAAGCCGTTCCGCAAACAACCTGAAAGCAGTGAAAATGACACTCATACCTCAAGCCTCTGCCGCCGCTCTTCTGTTAGTCCTCACACTCTGTTTGCAGTGTGCTGGGGTTGCGGCGCTCGTTGAGTGGCTACGGGGCGTTACGGCCAAGGGCGGCCAAGGATTTGGTCCGGTTCGCTCGGCCGTCCTGGTAGTGAAATCGACGATCGCAATCATTATTCTCCATGGGCTCGTGATCCTTCTGTGGGCGAGTTTCTACCGGTTGCAATGCTTTCCTTCGTGGGAACTCTCTTTTTACTTCTCCTCGAGCAGCTATGCCACCGTCGGTTACGGCGACGTGACCCTTCCCAGTATGTGGAGACTCTTAGGGCCTCTTGAGAGCATGGCGGGAGTGCTGATGTGTGGAGTATCGGTCTGTCTTCTGTTCGCCACGATCACGCGGTTGGTCGACCGCGACCCACGTCACTCTCGAAAACTGGGCTATGCAAACGATCCGGCAGACCTGAAGGGGAATCGCCGTGCTAGTGAGCAAAACTATGCCTAATACCATCACAGAAACTCCAGATTGGCTTCGTGAGATGGAGATCATCCTCGAAGAACTTAATGAAGGTGTAGTCGTCGTTGATGATCAGCTTCGAGTGATCTTTGCAAACGAAGCGCTTACGCGCATCGGACGCTTCGAGCGCGACGAGATTCAAGGCTGCACGCCCGATGCTATTTTCCCCAGCGAAGACCTTCCCTATATCAAACGGCAACACGAATCGGGTCACCGTTACGGCCGCCACCGCAGTGAGTTCTACTTGCCCCGGAAAGACGGCACCAAAATCCCAGCGATCTTTAGCGGCCGGGTTATTCAGGGTCCTGACAGGCAGGAGTACGTGTTGCTTATCGTGACCGACATCAGCGCGCAAAAGAGTATCGAGGAGCAGCTTCGCGAATCGAATTCACTCCTTCAAAAGCGCCAAGATGAAATGGATGCCGAACTCGCCCTCGCCGCACATGTGCAGCAATCCCTTGCGCCGCATAGTCTAGTTTGGAAAAACCTCGCCGTGGAGGCGTACTACAGCCCAGCCCGCACCATTGGCGGCGACTTTGGCGTAGTCCACCCGCAAGGCGATGATTCCCTCAGCATTGTCCTATCCGACGTCTCCGGACATGGAGTCGGTTCGGCGTTAATGGCCAACCGCATCTACTCTGAAACACTGCATGCACTGGGACGCAACTCCGAGCCAGAAACCTTGCTGCGGGAGCTTCATCATTTCGTACATACTCGGATCACGGTCGACGGATTTTTCTTCACGATGGCCGCAGCCCGTTTCAGCCACGATGGACGCCGACTAAGCTTTTCTGCCGCCAGCCAGCCGCCGGCAATACTCGTTTCGAATGGCACTCTCCGCCGGCTTGAGTCGCGAAACGGTATCCTCGGTTGCCTCGCCGAAACTACACCGTCCGAGCCATCCATTGAAGTTGAACTATCACCGGGCGATCGCCTCATTTTGTACACAGATGGCCTCGTTGAGGTTTTCAACAGCCTCGACGAAATGCTTGGCGTCAACGGTCTGGAAGACTTAGTTCTGCAATCAGCAACGCTACCGCTCGCGGATATGCAGAAGACGATCCTCGACGGCGTAGCTGCATGGGGCCACGGTCTTTTCACCGACGACGTGTCCCTCGTTATCGCGGAAGTTAGCTAGTTTCGTTGGAGCGGGGTTCCAACGTTGGCGATAATCGACCATCCATCAGCATGAAGTCGCCCACGAACACGATACATTCCCATGGTCCACAGACCGTCTCGAAGCAACGCGTGTGAAACCACAACGGTTCCCTAGACCGTTGTACGCACGTTCGCGCCACATCTGACGCGGCGGAGGTTTTCCAAACCGCCGCCCTAATCTGGGAATGGAGTGACCCTATTTGCTATTTGCGACTTGCAGCCTTCTGCTTAGGACACCGCATAAAAATCGTGTAAGCAGAAACCCAGCGGCTCCCGGACCTGTCGGGTTCTTCAAGATCGTGTAATTCCAAGTTCTCGAATATTACTAAACGTATAGATTAAATCGGCTGCATCATGGGAAAAGTAGTAGCAAGGCACTACAACCCGCATAAACATTGGGTGTTTGTGCTATGGCGGAGAGGGGGGGAGAACATTGCGGCGGCGAAGGGGTGTCTTCAAACCGCTGAAAATCAAACAGCTTGCAAGACATTTCCCGATACCGAGATTTCTTAGCTCGAATTTAGCTCGAAATTCGGAAAACACGGTATTAGCCATTTGGGACTAAAGGAACCCCAGTGGCAATGGCAAACGAAAAAGTTACCCTGCTCCGCTCCGCCAAGATTCCGGGACGTGGCTGGCGTCGCGGAAAAGCGGTCATGGGCAAGACGGGAAAAGTTAAACCCGATTTCATGTTTCTCGGCAGAGGCAGGGAGAAAACAGAGGTCCACGCGCCTGAGGGTCACTATGTGCTTGTTCACTTCGATGGGCGGCTGCCTCGGTACAAGAAACTCGGGAATGATCCCTCAGAAGCTTTGGATGAGTTACAGAGGGCGAAATCCGAACTCAAGTTGAAGAACGATGCGAAGGCTACCGGGTATATCATCCCGACTCCCAGTCGGGTCAAACGGAAGTCGCTTGCAGAATGCGGTCGGGAGTTCCTTGAACAGAAGCGCAGCCCATCGCTCAAACTAGATGAGGACACAATCAAGCTCTACACGGTCATCGTCGAGGAGTTTGTTCGTGTTTGTGGAAAGGCAGTCCCAGAAGACATTACAGAAGTCGATGTTATCCGATACTGCGATGGGTTGGACAAGCGCTACTCTGACGGGGTTCGCGCTCGGCGGTACACGAGCCTCCGTGGCTTTCTCTTCTACTGTGGCTTGGAGCCTAAGCGACTCATCACTGCTTCCGTCCACAAGAGACTGAAGAGCTCCGAGAAAAAGAAAGTCCGAATCTACAGCGGCGTTGAATTGACTGCTCTTTTCGGGGCCTGCGATCCATACCATCACGCCCTCTTCATGGTCGCGCTGCTTACTGGCTTGCGCGACGACGAACTTGCTCACCTGCTCTGGCAGCAGGTAGATTTCGAAGCAAACGTCGTCCGTCTTGCAGGCTACGAGATACAACACAAAGGAAAGACCATAAAGTTCGAACTCAAAGATCGCGAGGCCCGCGATATACCGCTCTTTCCCGTTCTTCGAGCAGAGTTGCTGCGCTTGCGTGCGTTTCGTCCGAACGCGGTTTTCGTATTGGGCACTAAGAACGATCTGCCGAACGTAAAAATTCTCTACGCACTTAAATCCAAGGCGAGGAAAGCTGGGCTGAACTGCGGCTTCTGCCGGGGCTGCGCTGCCCGGAAAGAGTGTCACCGTTTCCACGTTCATTATTTTCGGTCGAGCTTTGCTTCATACGCACTTAAGCGAAACGACATCCGAAAAGTGATGGAATGCATGGGACATTCCGATCTGGAAACGTTGGCTCAATATATCGGGGCTGCGGATAATTGCCCCGCGTGGCTGGCTAATCTCTACGTGCTCCCGGACACTGCTTCGGGGGCGGACGAAACGATGCCTTCGAGTCTCGGCTTTCCAGAATTGGCGAAGAAGACTTTAAAATAAGTGCACACAAGAAGGCCCCGACTGCGGTCGGAAGTTTTTACTTCCTCATCTTGCCACGAAGGTGATCAGCGAGGCCCTTGCCATATACACGAACGCACGAACCAATTCGGAAGGACGGAAAGTTGCCGCGCCTGGCTTGCTTATAGAGCGTCTTGGGCGAAACAGTGAGCACCTCAGCTAGTGCCTCGATAGACCACGCTGGTTTGCTCTCAAGTAAGTCGAACAGGTCCGACGGCGCGGAACGAGCCCCTACGGAAGACAGAATCGCCCCCGTCGTGACGTGGGAATTTGCGTCTACGGTCTTAGCTGCTACGCTGAAAGGAATTTGCAATACGGCGGGGCGCTCTTCGGCACCCGGCTTCTGTCCTTGCACTGCCAGGGATTCTGGGCGAGGGAACAGGATAACACCCGCATTGGGCGCGGGTAGCGAGCCGTAAATTTGGAGACACTGTTCCAAGGGGTCTGTCCTTCAATGGCGCGCTGCGTCTGGTCATCGTGGGGACCTGCGTAGCTCACTATCAAAATACCCAATCGGACTGGAAATCTGAGGTATGGCTGGCGTGACCGCAGCGATCTCGTGTAACCGAGGCTTAGATCTCGTCAAATTGCAGAACAGTGCCTCGAAAAATCCGTGCCTCGAAAAACCCTCGATTAGCTGCCCGGCTGCAATTCGAGCCTAGAAAACGTCGAATTAGCTACACGTCCGGCTTAGCCCAATTCACGGCGTGGCGATTCCGATTCTTCTTCGCGGTTTCGCGCCGATTCAAAAGTAGCGGCATCTAACCCAATAGGAACAAGCAGCAGTTGGGCGGCGGCAAAAACACCCTGAAATAGCGGGCGAGCCTGCGAAGTCAACAGCCCCGAGCCGAAATGGCTTCGGGGCTGTTTTTATTTTGGGAGTACGAAAGTAACAGCGGGCTAGTACCAAAGAGTTGAGTCAAAAACGTGAGTCGCTGCACCTTAACTAATATAGGAGGCAGTATGAAAAAGACAACTGAAAGGTATATGCCGATGATCGCACGCTGCGGCGATCCCGTCGTGCAGAACTTCATCAACAGTTCCAACCCTCGGAGGCTTAGACGCATAGTCAACACCAAGCGTACGTGGTCTGTCTGGGACAACGAGACGGACTACTGGATGCCGCAGGATGCCAACAAAGGGTTCCAGACTTTTGCGGGCTGCCAGCGTCTTTGCGACAAGCTGAACAGGAGACCCCAATGACAAAGCACACGTGCCAGCTAGCGCCCAACGGCGTCGTCTGCGGCCAGCCTGCGAACAAGCTGGTGTACTCCGCTGTATACCATCGCAGCCTCTTGGCGTGCGACCTCCACCACAAACTAGTGATAGACCACCCAGACTTCTCGGATGCGGGCGATGTGAGGATATTGACCGTGCGGCAGTGGCGAGCCTTCGTGGCCGAAATTGAAGAGGCGCTCAAAGACCTAACCGAGAACACAGAATGGGGCGGCGACGACGACCGTCTAGCCTTGGGCATCCCAGACGAACTTCCGTGGGAGACGCCCAAGTGCGAGTCAATAGGATGCACGAACGACGCTGAGGTGGTGGTGAAGTTTGACAGCGGCGTGCGTGCCAACATCTGCTCGGCGTGCCTGACGCTGAGGCCAAATTTCGGAAAGGTGACCCAATGAATTACGGATACGATTCAACCGACCCGCTCTGGAAGGGACGCCGCACAGGCGTCCTCGCCGAGCGCCTGAAAGAAATCGCCGGGCTGTACAACGCGCCAATTCAGGTGACCGAGGAGGTTTTAGTTCGGAGCGGCGTCACCCTCCGCAGACTGACCAACCTGAGCAAGAACGATTTGCTCAACCTCATTGAAGTTGCCGACAGAATTTTCGTAGAGGTGATGTCACCCGAGCTGACTCCCGAAGAAGAAGCAGCGGAAGCAGCGGAAGTGGCAGCGGAAGAAGCGGAAGATGCGCGGCAGTGTGCGCTTGACGCTCAGGCTGAAGAGTGGGCTGAGGACATTGATGAACACAACGCCGCCGACGCAGACGGCAGAGATTATGAGTGCAGACCGGACTGTGCCGTGTGTGCTCACGGTGACGATAGACATTACGGTGAGCCGCCGTGCGGATTCTGTCGGTTCCGTTTGGGATACCGAGGATAAAGATGAAAACCAAACCAATCAGACTTGACCACAACCTCGCAGGCTTGGAAGCCCAGCGGCTCTTCACCGACGACAGCAAATCGACCGCGACACTGAAAGACCTCCGTGCTGCCAAAGTGGCACGCAAGGTACAACTGAAGTCCGCACTGACAGTCGTGTGGGAAGCGTTTGAGTCCGGCGCGACCGTCAACGGCTTCGCGACCCGTAAAGAGTGGGCGAAGGAGTTCGCCAAGGTCACGCCACGCACCTGCGAGAACATTATCTATGGACGCGCCGAGAGAAAAGCGAACCATGGTTCGTCTCCCAAGGAACTGCTTAAGCAACTGCTGGACGTGATCAACATTCAGGGTGTGTGGGATCAGAAGAAGGACGCCAGTTGGGAAGATCGCCTAACGGTCTTCTACGAGGCGGTCACAGAAAAAGCCGCTGACGTAGCCGACACAATCGGTCGAAAATTTGACCGTCCGAAAAAGAAGAAGACCGCGCCTAAAGAAAAAACGAAGGCGGGGATAGTGTTCACACCCAAGGGTATGAAGTTCTCCTTGGACGGAAAGACGCACGTGCTCGGAATGCAGTGGGCAGGACATAGCGACCCGACGCTCAACGGAGAGGTGGTTGAAAAGCCCACCGCTTGTGGTCGGAACGGGAACACGAGCGCGATTGTTCAATCCAACCCAACATGCAAAGCATGTCAGAAGGCACTCCAAGAAAAGCCTGCGAAAAAGCTGCGAAAGTTTGAGCCGTGCCCTGAGTGTGGTCTCAAGGCTAGCGTTGTCGCAGGAAAGTACGGCAAGCACGTAGGAAACAACAATCAATATCCATGCCCCGCATCAGACACGGAGGTTCAGCCGCAGGTCACGCTGGCGGTCACGGAAAATTGCCCGACAGAGGAGACCGTATGAGCAAGCGGACAAGTTACAGGATAGAGCTTACCGACTTTGAGAGTGGCGTCGCCGTTGACGCCCTCGGGTCGTTGGCGAGCTACATTGACCCGTTCGGCTTTGACGGCAGCACGGTGGTCAGCGACTCCGACTACCGCGAGGCTTTGCACGACTTCTGCGCGGGGCTTCGGGCGTCCGCCCGCTACTACGCCCACGACCGCGAGGGGCGTGCGGACTTCGGCACGCCAGAGGAAGCCGACCAGTACTCCGACGCCCTAGCCCGCGTCGCGGACAAGATTGAGGCTGCGATTGACGCGGCCGACGAGGCAGCCGAGAAGGAAGCGAAGGAAGAGGAGTTTCAGGAGTGGTACGAGGCTGAGCTTGAGCGCGAAGAGGAACTGTGGAAAGGGGCGGGCAAGTGCCCGGACACGGTGAACTGACAAAGAACTACCCCTCGCAGACGAGCAGAAAAGTCTCGCGGCGCGATCCGCGAGTGCAGCAAACAATCCTTCACGTTGAGAACACTGGTGGAGGCGGGATCCCGGCACCAAGGAAATCCTCAAGAGGTTCCAAGCCATCGCGGGAATGGTCACAAGAAAAGCCGAAGGCGCGGTGCGACACCGACTTTTTCCTGCGCGGACTTTCTGAGATGGCACTCGCCGTCAAGGACAAGTGGCAGAGTGGACGGGCGCACGGCCCGTTTAATGCGGAGGTCGGGTCACAACCCCCGGCAGCAGAGTGCCAAGGAACAAGACATGTTAGACATGAATGATCGCAGCAAGGGCCCGTTTTCTGTTTCAGAAGAAGGCCACTATGTGGGGAACGACGGCTTCGTCGTTCCTCGGAACTTCGACGAGTTCTACGAACGCTACCCGAAGTACGTTCTCAATTGGGCGATGAGGCGCCTCAACCGCTTTGCGGTGGACGAGGTCGTTGAGGACTGGGCGCAGGATTTGCTGGTATATCTAAAATTCTCGCCGGCCCGCTCCTTCAACTGCGGAGAGGCAGATAAAGCCTGCCGTGACGTGATCGCGGCATTCGACCCCGACGAGCAGGGTGGGGCAAGCGAACTCAGCTTTCGCAAGTACCTCAATGCCGTCCTGGCGGACCTGTTCAACACAGTTGCAGCGAAGCGCCCGGGCCACGATGTTCGGCCGATCCTGGGCGAGTAAACAGAGGCAAATACCTAAGGTCGAAACCGGGCTCTGCTCGGTCGTGCCGTGAGGCGGCACCTGAAGAGACCACACTCCTGGTTATATCCGTAGCCCTGCGGTGAGCTCAGTCAGAAAGAAAGGAAAAATTCAGATGGACTTCAATGCAGATAAATATTTAGTCGAGGATTCTCACGCGCTGACCGAGGCCGAGAAGGTTCAATTCGCAAGAGACCTAATCGAACTTGAGCGCCCGACGGCCCAGCGGTCCAGGGATCGGCAAAAGGAGATCACGGAGTATGAAGGACAGCATGAAACTCTGTTGAATCGCGCGACGAATCAGCAGTACCTCGATTGGTGCAACGCAGTCGCTGAGACGATGGCGAGGGGCTAATTTCAACGATTCTTCACGAGGGACGGTATTTCTTAATACGGCAGTGCGTTAGGTCAGAACACGGGTCTGGCATCCGATTGGAAGACTATTGGGAGGAACAATGAAGAACGCAATTGCAGAAAAACACGGGCGCAGAGTGTGCGATGTGATACAGATGCTGGAGGCGTTTGCTGTCGCATTCAACCACCGGGAAGATGACAAGCGCCTGCAACAGGTGCTATCGCCAATGATGAAAGTGAGTGCGCACCTGCTGGGTGAAACTCTCCAGGTCCTAAACTTCGAAGCGATGACCAGCCCGGAAGCCATGGCTGCTTACAATAAAGCCGCAAAAGAGGATTTGGACGACGAGGCGAGGCGGGGAGACGAGGAATTTCACCGCAAACACGCTGAGTCGGACTAGTCCCTTCATGAAAGCGGGACAGGAAGCCAACAACCGTTGCGAACGCCGCGGCTTCCGGCGGACACCAGTTTCCCGGCGCGGGACGGCAAGCGGCAACGCCCCGGTTCCGCCACCAGCCGTGACCTCTAGTGGCAAGGTGGCGGTCCTAGAGACCCGCGCCGGGGAAGTTCTGAGTTGATCCACTTTCCTCAGTGCGTTTGGTGCCTCACCTATTTCCCCCAAGAGCTTTGAGCGCCCTTCAACTCACCCGCCCACTCACTTATCCAAATACTCTGCTACTTACAGCTATAGATTATTATTACCAACCTCGACCTTCAGGCAGCGACTACGCATCGGCAACGACGACGACCCTGTTTTTGGAGAATTCTGGGAGGAGGAGTGCCTATCTCATCCTCTCTTACAAACTCTCCTTGTCTTTTCTTATATATATGCGAGCGAGGAAGGCTCTGCTCGGATTGAATGGATTGAAGACATTGGGGCTCTGCCTGGATTGAGGACATAGGCGCCCGCCCTGGGCGCCAAACCGCGCGCGAAATTCCCCGAAATTCCCAAAACCGCCGTACTAAGTAAAATGCAGCGGTTGCGGTGGGTCATCCACCAAGATCGAGGGTCGGCGGATTCAGCCTCGCCGACCTAAAACAAGGCTGAACCTAAGTTCGTCTTTATTTTCCTGCAAATCCCAAAGGCTGTCCAAAGAAAGCTATGAACCAGTCTGTGTTCGAGAACGAAACCGTCGCGTCCGAAACGCCTGCCGAAAAATCAAACGGCAAAGCTCACGGCGTGGCCAGTAAACCGCAGTCGAAGTTCGCCTCAGTCGGAGCCGAGACGGCGCGCAAAGCCAAGAAGGGCGGGGTTTCAAAATCCCGCACCGGCAAAGCCCGCCAAGTCACGGTTGAATTCGGCAAACCACCCAAACACCTTTACGTCAAAGTCCATCCCAGCCCGGAATATCGCCAGTACGGCGTTCCTGTTTTCTTCGACAAAGACCGGGACACCGCCCACTACATTCCAGCAGATTTGTATGAATCCGACCAACTGCCGGAGCGTTTCAAGCGCGCCTGCACAATCACCAACATCTTCACCGCCGCACTGGCCGATGGAAGTTTCATTTTGTGGACGATCAACCAGTCGGCCACGAAATGGTACAAGGCCGCGATGCGCGCGATGGAAGCAGCGTCCAAGGAATTTGTCCTGGTGGAAGCTGTGAAAGCCCGCTCGACCTACATGGTGGAACCATCCGATGGCACCGTGCCGGAACCGAAATGGGAAACCCTCCCAACATTCGAAGCGCTGCTCGAAGGCGCGTTCGATTCCACCGTCATTGGCTTCAATGACGAAATCGTCGCACGGTATATGAGCGGCGGCAATTGGGAAGACTTCGACGGTGAGGAGTAACCTTTGCCTCCGCCCCAAACAGCAATCGCGGAAGGGCTGACGCTGTCGGCCCTCATTCCGCAGGAGTACACCGAGGTTTGGTTCATCGACACGGAGTTCATCTCCCTGAACGGTGAGCCGAACCTTCCGGTTGCTCTCTGCGCCTACGAACTTCGCTCCAAACGTAAGGTCGAAATGTTCTTCGACAGTGGCCACGAAAATCCCTTCACGAATCCTGACGCACTCTACATCACCTACAACGCGGTCGCCGAATGGAAAACTTTCCTGGCTCTCGGCTGGCCGATTCCCAAGAACTGTATCGACCTATTCGTCGAGTACAACAATTCCATCAACGGCGTGTGGCGTGGACAGACCAGCCTCAAAGAACTCGGCACCGGCTTAGTGGATGCCATGCGAGAGCACGGTCTCGATCCAATGGCCGTAGGTCTGCAAGAAAAAGAGACTGAACGATCCTACATCCGCGACTATGGAATCACCGCTCCAGTCGAAGAGCAAACCACCACGCGAATCGACCGTAAAGGCACCACTGTACACGTACACGCAGATGGCCGTGAATTTATCGGCGTGCCTGCCTGCCCATGCACCCAAGAAGAACACGCCAAACGCATCATCACCTATTGTTGGGCTGACGTCAGAGGAACCTACAAATTGGCACTCCGTATGTTCGCCGAGCTTAACTTTGATCAGGCACTCCACCGTGGCCGTTACCAAGAACCCACAGCATGGTTCGAACACAACGGGATTCCCGTCAACGCCGAGCGTTACAACCAAGTCGCTCAACACCGCTCAGAACTCCAGATCGAAATCGCAGAGAAGGTGGAGCAAAAGAACGGTTACAACGTTTACCAGATCGAAGGAACGAAAAAGAATCCGCGTCAGAGAGCAGTCTTCAAGATGGCGCGCTTCAAGGAACTACTCGAACGACTAGGTCTACTCGAATCCTGGCCAAAAACGGAAGAGGGTGACCCCAGCCTGCACGACGAAGAAGTCTTCGGCCCAATGGCCAAAGCACATCCGTACCTCGAAGACCTGCGCCAAGCACGCAAGTCGCTCAACGATCTCGGACGCTTCGGCTCCTACGTCGGTAAAGATGGCAACAACCGTGCGTCAATGTGGTCGTTCGGTACAACCACAGGACGCAACAACCCTAAGGCGAAAGCGTTCTTGCTCAGCAGGCCGCATTGGGTTCGCAATCTCATTACGCCGCGTGAAGATTACGCAATCGTACATGCCGACATGACTGGCGCGGAATCCTGGCTGGCTGCGGGATTCAGCGGCGACCCAGAGTTGATGAGAATCTACAGCAGTGGAGCCGACCAGTACGTGGAATTTGGAATGGTAACCGGCGCGCTCCCTCCCGGCACCACCCGCGACAAATCAGACCGTGAACGTGAGCGCATCCGTGCGATGCACAAGACCGCTTTGCTGGCCATCAATTACGGCGTCAAAGAGAAAACTCTCGCGATCTACCTCGGCGTGCCCGAGTGGAAAGCAGCGGCGATCATCAACGCCCACAAGACGGCCTACTCCGTGTATTGGGGTTGGGCGACTGAGCAGGTGAATGCAGCACAAGCAAACGGATACGTCGCGACGGATTTCGGTTGGCGTCTGGATGCGGAACATGCACCCTTCAACACTCTCTTGAACTTCCCGCAACAGTCCGCTTGCGGTGAAGTCCTACGAGCGGCCTGCATCTTCATGTGTGACCGTGGCTGGGGGCCGTATCTGGCAGCGCCACACCACGACGCAATCTACGTACATTGCCCAATCGAGATGGCCAAGGAAGCAAAGCAAGCGTTGGAAGAATGTTTCATCGAAGCTGGCGACCTGGTGATGGACGACCCGGACTTCAGACTGCGCGTCGATGCGGACATTGAGGTCTATCCCAATCACTACGTCGATCCTGACGGCGCGGCGTTGTGGCAGATCGTAGCGGAATTCTTTAAGTGGGAGGAAGCACATGGTGAATGATTTCGACGAAGAACTCGTAGCGCCGGTATTCACAGAGTACGGCGATGGAGACGCTGCCACGGAATACGACGAGGGTGAGCCGGTAGTTGATCCTTGGCTGACCAAGGGTTGGAACAAGAGCAGGAACAAGCCGGGCAACGTCTGCAAGTTCCTCAAGGGCATCGGTCTATGCACGGTGTTCCCATACGGCAACCAGTACAAGTTTGTCGCTGCTGGCCAGTTCTACGGCCCATTCCTGACACAGGAAGATGCACAGCTAGCGGCCAAGAGATTGAAGCCTTAACGAGTTTCACCGGCCAAGGTCGGTGACAGGAGAGAAACAATATGACAATCGAAAAACTGACAGCCATCGTGAAGACCATGGCCGAAGAGCACAACAAGTTGGAAGCCCGCGTACTTCAACTTGAGAACTATGAGAAGACACGGCAACGCCTTGAGAACGAGCGCGTGGCAAGGAAGCAAATCAAGAACAACACCATCGTCGCCACCCAACGTAACGCGGCGTTGGAGGCGAAACTCTCGTGAATCGTATGGCCGTGAAAAAAGAGGCGCATAACCGCGCCTCCATGGCCATTGATCTCGCCCGTGGACGCCGCCGGGACGGCCACTGCGGCGGCGCACACCGAGACGAGCACTGCTGGAGGAAAGATGAGAGACCGTATTTCCGAGCCGTTCAGCGGTGTTCGTGGACTTTCCTCTCTATAGATGGATTGGGGAATCGGTATGGCTGTTCGGGTCAAGTCCTTTCGAATCAGCAAACAGTTCCTCGATTTTCACTCAAAACCGGGGCGTGAGCGCCTCGTAAAGGAATTCTTAGGAATATGAACGTGAGGTCTTCACTGAAAAACGCGGCGCTCTTAGAGCGCATGAATTTTTGGCTGCTTAGAGCCCGGCACGGTCCTATCGGAAACTGTTCAAAGTCGAGGGGAAGGAAAAATTACTTGGCATTGGTCCGTCGACATCCGGCGTTGGCTGCGCGGCACGGGCTGCGAGAGACCGATATTTATTGACGCGAACACGGACACTCTGAACGCGCATGCACCGCGCCAAACTGATTGACCGCAGAGCGATCCCGCTCACAACGGGCGACATCCCCATGGCTACCGACGTGTTCCTTCACCGCTTGGAACCCTACACGCTGGAAGCTCTCCGTCGGGCCGTGGAGCAGGGCCTAACGCCCTCCGGCTTGGATTTTACTAAGCATTCCTTCCTCTGCCTCTATTCCTTTGCCCGCCGCTTCTGAGAAACCCGTCAAGCACTTCCGCCGTCAATTCCCTGATGATGTGGGTGACTTCGTCTAAATACTTTCCGGTCGGTCCCGGGCATCGCCCGGAATTTGGTGTCCAGACGGAAGGGGCGCTGTCCATCGCGCCACCGCCGTCCAGCCCTCCCGCGACTCGTGGCAAACGGTCCCTTTGGCTTTCGGGCCAATCTTGAGGTCGTCGGTGCGAGCGAGGACCACCAAAGCAATCGGGAGCGTCACGGGTGACAATCGGCAGACGGCACACAGGAGGTCTGAGTCGTGCTCGCTCCACATTTCGGCATCGCCGATGAGTGGGTACGTGGTTCCCCCGCCGTCTGGGTCGTTGCCGTCCGCGATGACGCCTGCGGCTTCAGCTCCGTTCCGAAGTGATTGGCGCACCTGCGCCACGACATGCGACCACATCTCTTCTCGCTTCGCTTTCAGAACCCGGTCACTCATCTCGTCTCCTCTCTCGCTGCTGATTGCCTGTGGCTCAGCCTGTCCGGTCCGGTCTGCCGCGCACCTGAGTGCCGACCGGATGCTAGTCGTCTTAGTTGACCCATCGCCCTGTTCTCGTAATCGGATTGAACTGCGACCGTGGTGTCGGGTCGGAGCGGTCGGGCAGCGACTCAACGTAGTCCCGGACCCTCGTAAGTGCAGCCGTCCAGTTGGAGACTGAGGCCGTGAACGTCCCGGACCGGAAGCCGGGACTGTCGGGGTCGTAATTGACGGACACATGCGTCATCATTTCGTCGCCTGCCTCGGCGTCGGAGAGGAGGGTCAGGAACTGGTCGCTGCGGGGTGCGACGACAACGAATTCGCTCTTGCCCTCAAGCTGCGCCGCACGCAGCCGAAGCAGTATGTCGTCCAGCATGGCGAGCAGCGCCGCCTTGTGGTACCAGCGTTTTCTGTCGATCTTCGCCTTGATAGTTTTCATCGTTTTTTCCTGCTTTTGTGATTTCCGCTACAGCGTTTCCTTGCGTCCACCATAGGTATACAGTCGTGCCAAAAATATTGGCTAGTTGGCGTAAGTGGCCTATCACGAACAACTTACAGACTCGAATTGTTCAATAAATTGTGCGATTGTGTGCCAGAATTGGCGTGACCGTAACATGTGGGGGTGGGGATGAAAGACGACGCATTCGATGATGTGCGGTGCCCCTTCAACTACAAAGCTGAACTTAAGAGGGCACGAAGGGCACTGAATGCCAAGGTCGGCAGGTACATTTCAGGGAATCCAACAGAGAGCTATAGAGATTTAGCGAAGGAGTTCCACCTGTCAATTGGCACGTTGAGCAGAATTGCTCGGCGATTCGGAGGCAAGCGCAAAGCTGGACGCCGACCACGGCGACTTCCTCATGTGAACGACTCGATCTCGCCAACGCCCGCTGAGAAGAACTCGTCTGAACTACCATGATCTTCTGCAAGTGCGGACGCTATCGTCTCTCGCGACGGAAGCAGACCATCGACCCGCTCTCTCGGCTGCGACTCCATCTCATAGAAATAACTCAGGATAAAGTCATCTGGACGATTTTCAAACCTCGCCTGTATACCTAAGGCAGAGGGCAAGTTGACGATCCGAGAACTGATGGACGAACAGCGGAAGCGAGTTCGCTCCCGCAATCCGGCGGAACGACTCGCAGCGGCACTGCTGATCCCCGCCGAGCTGTTCAGACGGCTGCGGCTGCTCGACAACTCCGAGATTGCACAACTGCTGGACGAAGAGGTCTGCGAGAACATGAGCATCTTGGCTCCAGAGGCGACGGTCTGCGTCGAAGCCGCGCTTCGTCTCCGGCGAACCACCGGAGGCAACCGATGCCGTTCCTGATCATTCTACTGGTTCTGGTCTACAAGCTCGGCTACCGCGCCGGGAGACGTTCTCGATAGGAGGAAGCATGCAGATCAATGACAACAGCGATAAAAAGATCGGTAGGCTCGATACGAGCGTGTCGAAAGACCGGGTGGTGACGGTCCATGAAATTCGCAACATCACAACCATCACCACGCGAGATCGAAATACGGGAAAGGTAAAAACCGAGACTCTAATCGGCGAGTCGCCTTTTGGGAAATGAGCTACAAACGCGACGACCCCAGTTTCAATGAGATCTGCCAAGCAGCCCACGAGCGCGTGGTCGACGTGTTGCGCTGTCTCGACACCTTGGTGCCAGACGCGACGCCCCGGCAGAAGAAACGGCTCGCGAACAAGATTCTCACTCTCTGCGATGGCAAGGATCGGAGCGTGCGGATCACTCAACAGCGCAACAATTAATCCTTCCACATCTACAGTGCATAGCCAAGTCTTGCCCTCAGCTTTGCTCTTGGGAACCTATCGCGAGGAGCCTAAACCTGTTCTTTTCGGAGGAGAAATGAATGGAAATGTTCGACGAGGTCATCGAGACGACGATCAAGCCTGACGGCACCGCCGAGGTCAAGCCGCTGGCGACCAGAGAGACCCTCGCGGATGCGGAGTTCGCCGAGGCTTGCGGCGAGTACGTCCAGGCGGCGAGGAAGTTCGAAAAGCTCGACAGGATCGCCAAAGCGCAGAAGGGAGTCCCCGACAACCTATGCGCGTGGTTCGACGCCTTGGAGCAGCAGTACCAAGCCGACAAAAGATTGTGGCTGCTGTTCGTCGGCGCAGACCGCTCCCGGCGCAGCAACCTGATGTACTGCGAGTACCGGAAGATGCTGCTGTCCGGGGGGAAGCTTCGCGCCGACGCGTGATCAGTCTGCGGCCGCAACGTGAAGGTTTAGCGGACTTGCATGGTTCGCCGCGTCTTGCGCCCACTGGTCTTTCGCCCTCAGCACCTCGGCGCACAACTATAGCGCCTCAAGGTTCTCGTCCATGCGAGGACGAATCGCATGGCTCAAGTGACCGGCGGCCGTTATGAAGGGAATAAGACAAGTTGCCGGAGAGGGTCTTCATTCAGTTGAAACGAGCTCTCTGTCACTGGAAGAAAGAGAAAGGAAAAAATGGGTCAGGCACGCGTCGAGATTTCTGAAAATTCCATTTACATCAATCACCTTGAGGTGCCCGTAAAGGAAGTAGCTGACTTCTTTCGCGGTCTTCCTATAGTGGAGCATGACTCCGTGCTAATGAAGGCCATCGAGGTAGGAGTCTTCTGTCTTGAGCGCGGCAGAACCGCTCAGGATACCGATTTTGTTAAGCGCAAAATGACTGAGCTCTTGTCTCAGGTAGAGCAAGCCGTTGTAGATATTCCCGCAAGAACAGAAAAAAATCTGCTGCGGCAAATTGGCGCCGACGATGGCCAGGTGCTTAGCCCCGTCAAAAAGTTGGTCAACGAAGCGTCAGCTGAAACAGCCAGACGCATCAATGACCTTAAAGCTCTATTGTCAGAGGACTTAGACCCAAAGAGTTCAAAGTCGGTTCTAGGCGCAGCTCTTCAGACACTCCGGGATTTTTTGAATCCAAAAAACACGGAGTCAATCCAGAACGTCCTCGACCAAGCCGTGAACAAAGCCACGGCGGACAATGGCGTTTTGGCGAAGGCCGTGAAACACCAAGTTGAAGAGGCGCTGAGGCCTCTGGTATCCGAAATCGACGAACTCGCAAAAGAGATTCGGGGACAAGAAGCTGCCACAGAGGCACTAGAACAAACGACGTTTAAGGGCGTTCCATTCGAAGAGGAGGTAACTGAAACTCTATATGCTTGGGCACGGGCTGTTGGTGCAGAAGTCGACCACGTGGGCGGCGACAACCAACCTGGAGACATTCTGGTTACGTTCCGTGGGGACGACATTGTTGCTGAACCCATGTCTATTGTTATCGAGGCTCGTGATCGTTGCTCACGGCCGATGGGCCGAAAGGCGATCTCAAGCGATATGGCAACGAAAATTGCACAACGAAACGCTAATGCCGGCATCTACGTTTCGCGCACGCTAGGCGGATTGAGTGCACGTGAGATCGGTGAGTGGGCGGAAGGAGCTTGCGATTACGGACCTTGGGTTGCGTGTACGCAACAGCACCTTACGACAGCTGTGCGCTTTTTGATTGTGCAGCGTCGCCTTGCTTCATTGCGAGCCGTCTCACCAGAGGTCGATTCCGCGTCCATCGAACAGCAAGTAGAGGCAGTACGTACTGCGCTCGGCAGGATCAGGACTATCAAAACCAAGGTGACCGAATTGGGCGGATGTGCCGAGGTGATCAATGAGCAGGCGTCTCGACTGAGAGAGGAAATCAAAGAAGCGCTGGTTTGTATTGAAGAATCGATGCGCTCGGCCCGAAAGGAGAAAGCCAACCAGTATGGTATCGATCGACAAGAGTGCTTAGATCACCGCAACTGAGAAGCGAGCTCAGTCGCGAAAGCTTGAGGATTTGAATCTGGCAACCAGCATTCGGTTCATTACCGAATGGTGAGAACGTAGATCAATCATCCTTGGGTACGATTTCATCCGCAAGAACGACTCGGCGGCGGTTTGGAAAACCGCCTCATCGCTACCTTATCTAGGCAGAGGTCTGGACTTGAGTTCTCGCGGAAGACGATTTCAGTGCCCTAAGGACCTTGAAAACCGTCGTCATCGCTCTTGAAGGCCGAATCCAGACTGACACGCCGATTCGTGACCGAACGGCGTGGACACGGATCGAGCTATGTGCGCTGGGCCTCCTGCGATAGTCTGTGAGTCCAAAGAGGAGAGCCTTCTATGCCACAGACACCACATGTTGAGAGGCATTTCACGGGCGGTGAGAGTGTGCGGGATGTGGTCATTGGCATGTCTGACGGACTGACGGTCCCATTCGCCTTAGCTGCAGGCCTATCCGGTGCTGTTGCCTCGGCTCACGTAGTCGTTGTGGCGGGATTGGCCGAAATCGCAGCGGGGTCCATCGCTATGGGACTTGGTGGCTTTCTTGCAGCAAGAAGCGACGCTGAACATTACGAACAAGAACTTCTCCGCGAAAAGAGGGAGGTCGAGACGATTCCGGAAGCCGAGGCCTCAGAGGTTTCGGAGATATTCGAATCTTATGGTCTGAATGAGGAAGAGAGCCAGACCGTCGTCGCCGCCCTCAGGAAGAGACCACAGGCATGGGTCAAATTCATGATGCGCTTCGAACTCGGATTGGAGGCGCCTGTTGCCGGCCGCGCACTCAGAAGCGCTCTGACAATAGCTGGTGCATATGCAATCGGCGGTCTGGTGCCACTATTCCCCTACATATTGCTGACTCGGATGCATTCCGCTTTCTTGTTGTCGGTGACCGTGACTCTGCTGGCCCTATTCATTTTCGGATACATCAAGGGAAGATTCACCGGTGCTCCGCCTATGCGCGGCGCAGTCCAGACCTTGATCATCGGAGCGCTCGCTGCTGGCGCCGCATTTATGATCGCAAAGTGGATTTCCTGAGCCGGGCGAATGCCTACTGCCGAGATGCTACGGAAATCGCCATTGCCGGAAGTCACTGGAAATGGCGATAAGACGACGCCCTAGCTCGATTCGGGGTTCATCACTGGCTTTCGGACTACCAAAACCGAGCTTTTGGCATGGCGGACCACTGATTCAGCCACGCTACCAAGCAAAAGACGTGCCAGGCCCTTGTGCCCGTGAGAGCCGACAGCAATCAAGTCTGCTCCCCAGTGCTCTGCGAAATCGATGATCGTCGAACGGGCCTCCCCCGTCACGAAAGCGGCGTCCACCTGGAAGCCGTCATTTCGAAGCCTCTTTGCCGAATCGTCCACAAAGGAGCGGACTTCGTGTTCTAACTCTTCCATCTCTGGCGCATACCCACGGGACATTTGAGGGGGCGTTGGGTAAGAAGCCGGGGTCAGAACATGGAGAATCTTAATTGCCGTTGTTTGTGGGTTGAAGTGAGTAGAGACTTGTTTGACCGCTTCTTGCGAATATTCTGAATCGTCAATCGCCAGCAGAACTTTCATAAGCCCTCCAATTGCTACTCCGACAGCCGTCGTATCCTTTTGCGGATTCGTAGCTCGGTTCCTCTGCAATCATTCGAACCGAATCCGATAGAGGGGCATCAACCGCGGATTGTCAGGACCGGACAAAGGGCTTTGGAAACTACTTGATGAGCCGTTGGCCGGGAAAGATGTGTAGCGACACCCAGCCGGCCTGGGGCGGAACGCGCGCCCAATACGATCAGATCACAGCCTCGTTCCTTTGCCACCTTGAGGATTTCCTCTGGGGCATTGCCACTGGTTACAAAATAAGATGTCTCGCAATCCTGGCTGACCACCTTCGGCACTTGGTGCTGGAGCATTCGCACCGTGGAATCTGTGTAGCGCTGTGGATCAATCAGGTCCTCTGCCTCTGGCTGTTCAAGTACATTCAGAAGTGTCAGCCGAGCGCGGCGCTCTCTCGCTAACGAGAAGGCGAGTGGGCAGGCAGCCAAGGATTCCGGCGTAAAATCGGTGGGAAGGAGAATGTTGGTCATTTGCCAACCGTTTACTTTGTCATGCGTAACCTGAGGGCCAATCGTAAGTACGGGACAGTCGGTCTGACGGAAGATCAGTTCAGCCACTGACCCAAGCATGAATTTCTCGATTCCCGTCCTTCCCTGGGTTCCTATCACAACGAGATCGATCTCACGCTCCTTAATCACGTTGGCCAGAAAATCCCAAACTTCTCCGTTTCCAACCAAGAGTTCGTGTTCCACCGCTTTGAGTTTATCGTCGAGGCCAGCCCGCAGGTCCCGGACTAGATCTTCCGTCGAGTCCGCTTCGAAAGGAAATGACGGCATAGGGGCCAAGGCCAAAGAATCTGGGGTGCGAACGTGGACAGCCGTCACTCGCGATCCGAACATTCTTACGACGTCGAAAACAAACGGCAGGGCGGATTCCGCTACCGCAGAAAAATCGGTTGGGTAGAGGATATTGCTGAAGGAGATGAGGGGTTTAGCATCCAGAGCTTTCACGGTATTCCTCCCAGCGCAGGTTTTGAAAAAGACGGTTGCGGACGGCGTACCAATGGTTTTGGAGCAATTGAAGTACCGCAAGCGCTGAATTTTAAGATTTTGGAATCTCCTTCGGCGATCCTCTTACCTGGTTGTGTCCTTGAGTCTGGAACACTGCAATCAGATTCAACGAAATGAGGGGTTTGTCACCCTCGGCCAGCGGCCCGAAGTAACGTCGGGGTAGTCAGGCGCTTTCACAATCGTGCTTCCACCCAATTGCGAGGGTATGCCGCGGAGGCTTCTGTATTAGGATTTGAACGGTCTTGTGCTTGGCGTTCAGATTCTTGAACTTTCGTCCATCATTGGAAGTGCCCTTCCAATTCTAACCTCCAACCCGAGAATAAGTTGTGCGTTGTAAATGGCGCGGCACACGACTTGCATCACTAAGAACTTAGAGGAAGTTGCTGACTTAGAAATGGCCGCAGATGTTGAGCGAGGACGTGTCATGAAACCAGAAACCTCAACACAAGAGTTTGCATCGCCCTATGCTCTGGTTGTTTTCTTTTCCGACGAGCACCGCGCCGCACTTCTGAAGGCTATTGCCCAAGCGGGAATCGTCCCCTTGCTTTGTAAGTCGCCCGAAGAGGCGGCTGAAGCAATGAAAAACGAGACCGTACAGGTGGTGGTTTGCGAGGATCTTCTTCCAAAGGAGGCAGTCAACGCGATCTTGAAGCAGGCCCACAACCGGACGAAACCCATTCCAGTGGTTATCACCTCGCGCACGGGAGAGTGGGGAGAGTATCTCAATGCCTTACGGCAAGGCGCGTTTGAGTACCTGGTCTTGCCGCCGAGGCAAGATGAGGTGAGAAGGGTCCTCAAGATGGCTGTCGCGGAAGGATCTCACACGAATGCCGAACAGACGGGCTCTGGTGGAGCTTCGGCCTTCGAGCGAAGCTCGCTATTCAGCAGCCTGCATGGTCCGTGGGCCATTCGACTCGGCAAGCCCATACCAATCCTTCCCGGCCCACTGTTTCATCGAACTCAAATATCGGAAACAGAGGGACCAACAAACGGAACTTGCGAGAACACCCATGATTTCTGAATGTGCAAATCCTGCGTGCCGGGTCAAGTTTGAACATGGCCATGGACAATTCTTTCGCTTCCGGAAAGCACCTCGAGAGGACGGCCAGCCGGCAAACACTCATTCCATTCAGCATTACTGGCTCTGTGGGAATTGCTCGAGGACTTGCAGTTTACAGTATAAGGACGACCAAGGCGTGTTTCTGCGGCCCAATTGTGAGAGCGCTAGTCCGACTCCATATCCGCTCCTGGTTGGCGTTGCCTGATCCTGTGAAAGTAGGGCAAGAACTGTTCCAGTAGCTTTGGTTAATTACCGTCTTGCAATGTTTCCCCCGTAAAAATCACAACTTGCTGCAGCACACGTCAGGAATGTGAGACATTCATGAGTAGCAAGAATCGGGCTAGGTCCGGGAACAATGACACTTTCTGCTGATGAAACGTTTGAAACGTCGATCACATCCTTTCGACAACAGGCGAGCATCTTTAGCATTCTCAACCTCTTCGTCATCGCCGGACTTCTATTCATGCATGTTCTGCTGACACCCTATTGGGGGCGCCTTTCTCCGTTACTGATGGTGGCCCTGGGTCTCGGATTTCTTTTCCACTCCGCAGTCTTCATATGGATTCAGGCGCGCCCCAGCACGATTTCGACGGACCATGTTTTTTATGTAACCCTTTCCTCAATCGCCGTGAACTCTATGCTTACCTTGATCGCTGCCGCGATGAATCACGAGGATAGTCAATATTTCGCACTGATGATCATTCCCATCCTGGAAGCCGCATTCCGATTTTCCTTTCTTGCGACGCTACTGGTTGTAGCCATCGCTGACGCCCTAAGCTTCTACTGGGTCTGGGAATACTACCGATTTCACCCTTCTCGAGAATTCAATGAATACATAGAAGCGGGAACAGTCTCCCTCATCTATACCCTCGTTGGGATTATCGTGTGGCTACTCGTCAATCGACTGAAGCAAAAAGAAATTCACATGGCGCGAAATTTGGAAGAGTTGCGTCAGACGCGAAGGCGGCTTTTGGAGGAGGAGAAGTTGGCGGCGGTGGGACGCTTGTCAAGCGCGATTGCCCACGAAATCCGCAATCCTGTCGCCATGATTTCCAGTTCGCTCGCCATGGCTAATGAGAGTGGCGCCACCGAAGCTAGTCGGAAGGAAATGTTTGAGATTGCAGCTAAAGAGGCGAATCGCCTGGAAAAATTGACTGGAGATTTCCTCGAATATGCGAAGCCTCAACAACTTGAAAAGACCAACAGTCTGGCTTCGGACACTCTGCACTATGTAGCCAGCGCGTGCAAAGCTTATGCCTCGGAGACAGGTGCCAACATAATGGTCGACGTGAAATCTGATTTGGCGATCAGCATGGATGCTGGAAAAATACAGCAGGCGTTAATAAATCTGGCGAAGAATGCCATCGAGGCCTCGCCACAAGACCAATCGATTACACTGCGGGGAATAGTAACGGACAAAGGAGCAATCTGGCTTGAGGTCCACAATGTTGGACCTCCGATACCCAAGGAGGCGCTGAAGCAGATCTTTGAGCCATTCTTCACAACGAAGCGGCAAGGTACCGGGCTGGGGCTGGCCATTGCGCGAAACATCGCTCGTGCACACGGCGGAGATCTATTCCTGAGGGTCAATGAACCTGGACGAGTATGTTTTACGCTCGAACTACCGGTAGGGTTTGCTGTACAAGAGGCGCAGAGGAGCGGACATGGGTCGAATCCTGATCGCGGATGACGAACCACACATGAGAAGGATTCTGGCCTCAACGCTCGGGTCGGACCAGCATGTCACGACGGAAGCGAGTGGAGTCGCAGAGGCCATTGCCCAGCTCAATGCCGGCGATTTTGATGTTGTATTCACAGACCAAAAGATGGGGGACGGAGAAGGACTCGAGGTTTTGGCCGCCGCGCGCGAAGTGGACCCCACGCTCTCCGTTGTCTTCGTAACGGCCTTCGCGACAATTGAACTAGCGGTCG
Organism: uncultured Acidobacteriota bacterium; assembly: GCA_963781995.1. Classification (GTDB taxonomy): domain Bacteria; phylum Acidobacteriota; class Terriglobia; order Acidiferrales; family UBA7541; genus Acidiferrum. The sequence goes on from CAWAHR010000002.1 coordinate 2,438,437, forward strand.
AGAGCATGAAACAGGGTGCCTTTGATTTTGTCACGAAGCCATTCCAACCACAGGTGATTCGGGCAACCGCCAAGCGGGCTTGCGAACGGACAGCGCTTCTTCGCGAGAACGATAAGCTACGAGAAACGGTGGATCGCCTCGAGGGCTCCTCGGCCATCTACGGCAATTCTGAACCAATTAAGGCGGTTCGCGACCTGATCGCACGTGTTTCCCCTACAAATGCCCCTGTATTGATCCTCGGAGAAACGGGAACCGGAAAAGAATTGGTGGCAAGGGCCATTCACCGGAGCAGTCCCCGTACAACAAAACCATTCGTGGCAGTCAATTGCGCCTCGTTGCCGCCAACTCTTCTTGAAAGTGAACTTTTTGGGCATGAACGGGGCGCGTTCACAGGAGCAGAACGCAGTCGCGCCGGACTGTTCGAAGCTGCACATGAAGGAACACTGTTTCTCGATGAGATTGGCGAAATGCCGCATGAGGCGCAAGCGAAGCTTTTGCGTGTCCTGACCGATGGGCAGGTAACTCGAATCGGATCAACGAAACCCCGGCAAGTCGACGTCAGGGTGCTGGCTGCAACACACCGTGATTTGAATCAGCTCATTCGCGAACGCGTGTTTAGGGAGGATTTGTACTATCGCCTTGCGGTCGTACCGATTTCCATACCACCGCTCAGGGAGCGCCGCGAAGACATTCCCATACTTTGTCAACTCTTCCTGCAGCAGGCATCGCGGGACCTCAAAGTGCCGAGACACGAACTCGGCCGTGAAGCGTTGGACCGATTAATCCAGTACTCGTTTCCTGGAAATATTCGTGAATTGCGGAACTTGATCGAGCGTGCCTGCATCCTGTCTCCTACGGCTGTGATCGGACCCGAGAGTTTTCCCATCGCAGAAGAGGCGTCTGGGACGGACTCGGCGCATGCCGATGCCGCGAAGAAATGGTTCGATCTCCTCCCGGAATCCCTAGACCTTCGGGAGTTTCTTTCCGAAGCAGAAAAGACCCTGATCGACCGAACCCTGAAAGAAACGCGAGGCGCCCAGGCAGAAACCGCCCGGCGCCTCGGTCTTTCTCGGAGTCATCTCGCCTACAAGCTTTCCAAATATGGCCTCAAGCCTCCATCCGAGGACTGAACAGCAGTCCTTTCAACGATCGCGCTCCGCTTCCTGAACCGGGACTCCAGTCGATTCCGGGCCAGTCGCTGTTCCAATTGCTGGTGCGAGGCTGGCATGGATACCAAGTTCATGCACGAGCCGTCCGCCATTGTGTGCGGTGTTTACGAGGACGACGGTTCCGGCCCCGTAGAACAGGAGGAAGGCCAAGGGGAGGATTCTAGCTACAGCTGTAGTTGTTTCGCGCTTCAACAAACGCGGCAAGAACAAAATGGTCGCAAAGATCACCGTCAGCACGCTAAAGATGATTCGAGTCGTCTCCGCCAAATCCTCGTGGCGCTCGAGTACGGCGGACACTGCCGCTGTACGTTCTGCCACTTCTCCCGCGGCTTCTCCTGTTGCGATTGCCAGGAATGTCCCGGCGGTGCCCAGCAACATCAGGGAAAACGCAGCAATCAGAAAGGGGCGTCCTTTTTGAGGATTCATCAGCACACCGGCGATGATGAACAGCGGTGTGACCAGGAGCAATGCTATCGGGAAGTGGATGACGAGGGGATGAAGCTCGCTCCAGTTCGGGATTGGCGGCAACGCTTGCATGGCAATGAGTTCTATCATCTTCATTCTCCTGTTTTCTCCAAGGGTTGGGGGCCATCCCGATTGGTCGGGACAACCCCCAACCTACGGAGGTTTAGCTGACTGCCTTGTACCGGTCCTTTGGCTTGAAGCAGCTGGGGCATTTGTTGAAATTCAAATTGGTCGTCGTAAACCCGCAGACGGTGCACACATAGTAGGTGCGTTGCCCCGAGCCTTTGAGGCTGTCCAAGTTCTTAAGGGCTTCGGCAAAAAACGCCGCATGCTCCTTTTCGGTCCTAAGCGCGTTTTCGAAAGTCACGATGGCCGGAACGTAGCGATCCAGCCGGGCCTGAGTGACGAATGAGGGATACATTTCAGTCTGCTCATAAGTCTCACCAGATATGGAGGCTTGAAGATTCTCGGCCGTGGACTTTACAGCAGGAGCTTCCATCAGCACCTCAGGCTTCGCTCCCAATCCCTGGATCGTTTGCTCATGGCTGTTGCCGTGGATTTCCTCGGAAGCGGCCGCAGCACGGAAGAGGCTGGCGACAGCACCGTAACCTTCTTCGTCTGCCTTTTGTGCAAACGCAAGATACCTGGCATGCGCGTTTCTTTCACCGTTGAGCGCTGCGTTCAAATTCTTCATGGTTTGCGTGGACACTGCATCTGAGGGCTTCGCGGGGAGGCTGCCTGCTCCCAGCCCAATGGAGAGTGCCATCGCAAGCGCACCCCGGCCTGTTTGCAACAATAAATGACGAAAGCAATTCATTTCCTAGTTCCTCCGTTGCTGAATGTCTGATGAACTTCGTTGCTCTTATTGCACGCGCGTAACCATGGCGCCGGCTCGGCTAAGCTTTTGAGTGGGAATACGTTACTGAGGAGGGGTCCTGTTTACCGGACAAATGCTGTATAAATCTTTGAACATATGGCGATGGTTTCGTACAAGAAGGATTGGGGACCCATGAAGTCAGGTCACGCGGGGCACGCGTTACGGATTGTTGACTGGCCGCCCTCCGGAGGCTGGGCTACGGGCCTCTGGAAGGAGAGACCAGCTCTTTGGGTTAC
>CAWAHR010000003.1:0-967458 GCA_963781995.1 uncultured Acidobacteriota bacterium
AAATTTCCGACTGGCGGTACAGCGGCAGGTGATCGCAATACTTCGACACCAGCACGTGCGCGAGTAATCCCGGTCCGGCCATGCCGCGCTCGATGGGACGGCTCGGCGCTGCAGCTTGCACGATGCGTTCGCAGCACGCGCAGGCCAGCTTCGGTCGAATCTGTCGGATCACTTTGAATCGCGCCGGCACGTATTCCAGAATTTCTGAAATGTCTTCACCGAGAAAATTCAGCTCGCCGCCGCAGTCCGGACAGGCTGACTGCTTCGGCGGATACGTTCGCACTTCGCGCGGCAGGTGCTCTGGCAGCGGCTTGCGCGCTGGTTTCGCCGCCACGCTTGCAACGGGCGCGGCACCTGCCGGTGTGTGCGAGCCAGCTAGGTTCTCCGCTTGCGTCGCCTGTAACTCGTCCAGCCGCAACTCCAGTTGCTCGATCTGACGATCCAGCTTCTCCGACTTACGCCCGAACTGCATCCGCCGCAGCTTGGCGATCAGCAGCTTCAAGTGCTCGATCTCGGTGTCGCGCGAAGCAAGCTGCTCGTCTTTCGAGACGAGTTGCTCGTGCTGCGAGAAGATTTTTTCCTGCTGCGAGAGGATGAGAACTTTCAGTTCGTGGGGATCGAGTGCGTCGAGATCGGGGAGCGTGTGATGCGCGGCAACCATTGCCGCCAATCTAGCAGACTTTCTTTACAGCAAAATTAAAATGTGCGGGAAAATAAAAATAATTTCGCTCACACCGCCATCTGCGGCGCGTAACTGCGTACCGGCCGCCGCCAATCAATCCCTTCCAGGAGCATCGACAGCTGCGCGGGTGTCAGCGACACCGTGCCGCTCGCCGTTTGCGGCCAGATGAATCGCCCGCGCTCCAGTCGCTTCGCCAACAAGCATAGCCCGTCACCGTCCCACCAGAGCAACTTGATCAGATCGCCGCGCTTGCCGCGAAACACAAACACTTGCCCGGAAAACGGATTCTGCTCCAGCGCCGTCTGCACCATCCCGCTCAGCCCCACAAATCCCCGCCGCATGTCCGTCACTCCCGCGACGATCCAGATCTGCGTCCCGCTCGCCAGGCCGATCATCCCAGCAAACACTCCAACACCACGCGCAACGATTCTGCGTCGATCCTGCCGGTGATTCGAACTTGTCCCTTGGGGAGTTTGACCTGGATCATTCCCATCGCGGTTCGGCGTTCCGCCTCGCCACTCAACGACACAGCTTCTTGGGCCAGCGCTTCCGTCACGTGGACCGGAAGCAAACTCACCGTCTCTGTGTTCCCCGAACCCAGCAACCTTTGCCGATACTGCCTGCGCCACTGAAACACCTGGTTGGCGTTCACCCCATGCGCCCGCGCCACTCGTGCTACCGATCCCTCTGCCGCCAACGTCTCTTCGACGATGCGCCGCTTCTCCTCTACCGCCCACCGCCGTCTCTGCGGCCCTCTCGTACCCACGGCTCGATCTGAAGTGTCCACCTATTCCCCAAGTGGACACCATCGCAAGTGTCCACTTCGGGCATCATCCCCACTTACCCACACTTCGTCCAGACGGCACTGACCGTACGCTTACCCTACAACTGGTTCGCCGCCGACTTCCACAACGAGTACAGTCACGCGTATGCTTCCCGAGGGAACATCTTTTCCATTGTCGCCCTTGCCCTTTTCGCGGCGTCCGTGTCGGTGATCGTGGCCCTTCGACGTTCAGGTAAGAGGAAACGGCTGGGGGGTGGCCGCCCGTGAGATATCAGTCCGGTGAAGAAATACGAAAAGGCGACCGGGTGCTCTTTCACGGGCGAACCGGGCGAGATCGAGTTCGTTGTGGACGGGCTCGCTGGCAACCCGGCAATAGACTGGCACATGAGGGAGCAAGGCCCAGGTGTGATGGTTCTCGAACCGAAGCGCTTCGGACGCGCGTACGTCCGGGACACGGGGAATGTTGAAGACTTAGAGTTCGTGTCGCGTGGCTGATGGCCGCCTGGGGGCCTGTTCTCGCCGGTTACCGGCCAGCGCCGGTTAGCCGGGAGAGCCATGCCTACGGCATGGGGAGTGGGGTGACACGTCACCCCAAGTGGGGCGTGCGGTGCAAAAGTTCTGTTATGCAATTGCCTAGGTGAGCAGGATTGCAAGAATGATGCTCTACAAAATCGAGGAAAGAAGCCGACTCACAGAAGATCAGCGATGAAAGCGAAGTCCGCTACTGGGAGAAGAAGCGTGGTACACACTGCGGTACACAATAACTTTGCCTAGGACGTACTTGCAATGACTTAGGGTGCCGTCCATGCTCTTCCAGTCTTGAAAATACTTATAACCAGCGAACTGTCACGGCAGAGGTCGCGAGTTCGAGCTTCGTCGTCCCCGCCATTTCTTTCAAGCACTTAGAAGGAATCGGCAAAAACTGTCATGGTCCAGTTTGGTCCAAATCAAAAGAACCGGCCCAAAAAACGATTCGTTTTTTGGGCTTTTTTGGTCCAATTTTGGTCCAGGAATTAAGCAACTGCAGACTTCTTGTCCAGCACCATCCGTACAACCTTGCTCTGTGCCAATCGTTTCTCCGGCATTCCCGCCTGTGCGTACAAATCGAGAGTGATCCGGCTGTTGGCGTGACGCAGATAACTCTTGCACGACTTTCACGTCTTCGTTGTTTTGAGTTAGGAGCGTCGTGTATGTGTGACGGAATGTATGGAAGCCGACCCGTTTCGAAATCCCGGCACTGTCCACTGCCGGCTTTGTATTCGCCGCCACAAGGTTTCCGGCCACCACGGTTGTTTTCCTTTCATCCGAGGCGACGCGAACACCCAGTTTGTCGGTTGTTTGTAGGAGCTGGTGTCCCTGAACCTCTTCAGAGACTCTGCAAGTGCTGAGTCGAGTGGCACGTCTTTCGCCGATGCCTCGGTCTTTGGCGTCCCCTCGACCATCATGACCACGGAGCGGCAAACATGGATCACAAGTTTGTCGAAATCCACATCCTGCCACTGTAGCTCCGAGGAGCTTCCTCGCCGCAGTCCTGTAAACGCGTCCAATTCCGCGGCCGTGCGCAGAGGTTCGGCAGCTTGGAGAGCAATGCATTGATTTCCTCTGGTGTGAGCACATCCGGCGTTCTGGAACGCTTCGCACTCTGGCGCACACTTGTGATTGGATTCTTTTCCGTCCAGTCCCACCTGATGGCATGGGCGAACAAGGCACTCATGATATTCCGAATTTTCGCCTTGGTTCCGCGAGCCAGTGGCAGGACCTTCAGCCACGCTTCCACGTCCACCGCCTTTACATCGGCCAAGCGATAGGAACGCCAGCGCGGAAGAATCCACGACTTGAGGTAGATCTCGTATGCGTACTGAGTGGCAAGACGTCTTCCGTCCCTCGTCGGCTGCACCGGGGTTTGGCTTCCGTTCGTGGAAAATGTCCGGAAGCTCGTGTTCCCGGTAATGTCGGACGAGAGTTTCGACGTTTACAGCTATGAGGAGTTGCTGCGGTGTTTGCTTGTTGATGGTCAAGCGGACCGCATCCACGGCAGTCTGCGCCGCAGACTCGTTGGGATAGTCTTCGAGAGTACCGATGACTGATGTTCCTTCGCCGGACTGAACCGTCCAGTAGGACATCTCTCCATCGAAACTCCCAGACCTTCCCTTTCTTGCGTTCCGCAAGTTTCAGACTTCCCGGCTGGTATCTCGTGTGCGCTCATTTTTCTCCCTTCGTTGAGGCGACACGGATGGCTACAGGGAGGTTACAGCAGCTGCGGACGAGAGTCGAGGGCGTTGCATTGGGAGATATCATGAAGTCTTTGCGCGCGACTTGTCGGTGAGCCAGGAATTCAGCACAGATGCGCGAAATCGCCACAGTCTTCCGATCTGTATCCGAGCAATCTCGCCGTTGCGAGCCATCCGCTGAAGCGTCTTCGGGTGAATTCTCAGGAGCGAAGCGGCCTCCAAACTATCGAGCAATCGCTCAATTGATTCCTTCATCGTTGGTCGTCTGAACTTCGGTATGGGTGGATGAGATCATATAGGTCAAAATCCTTGGTGCTCGTTCGTTCGTTGATCCTGTTCTGTTTTTGATTCCTCGGCAGCGGTGCGGGTGTCCTTCCACAACAGCATCTTCAGCGCCGAATTGACGACGTGATCCGGCGTGCTGTCGATAAACGTGGCGTACTTCTCGACCACGAGAGCAACAGGCTCTTCCAACTCGTACTCGCGCTTCACGTGTTGCGGGGGTTTGTTGATGATCGACATATGTTTCCTCCTCTTCCTTTCTTTCTCTTAAGTGGACGCGGGCGAAACACTTCGCAAACAGAGCCTTTCCCTGTTTGCCGGGCTGGAGCGCACCCCACGATTCCTTTGGGCAGCCAAAGGCTCCCAAAAGTGGGGTCGCTCCAGCCCATCCGAGCGTTTTGCCCGCGTCCAAACTGAATGTCGCGCCATGCGCAACCTCTACGCTCCCAATAACTTCGCGTCACCCCCGGGGTGACGCGAACCGTGACGCCAAGGGTGATCTGTGTCTTTCATGCACCCGTCACCGTTTCCAGAAGCCACAGCGAGTGGAGAGCCGCCGCGAGCAGAATGATGATGACCACATAGATGACAGTTCCAAGGACATCCGCAATACCTGGCGAATCCATTCGAATCTCGAAGTCGGCGATCCGCTCCTCCACTGTTTGCAGTTGAGTCTGATTGATCTTGTTGGCCAGGAATTGGGACTCATCGGTAATGAGATTGTGAAAACTGGTGCCAACACCCGGAATGGGTGCGCTGTAGTAATTCACCATTCCAAAGCCAAAGCTGATGGTCAGGAGCAGGCTTGCGAAATTGTCGAAGTGGAGAAAGTGCCTGCCGCTAGCTGAGGAGAGAGCCGATTTGACTCCGTACCAAACCACAAGGATTGTGGCGAAGGAGCGAAAAAGGTTTTGTCCCATTGCGTCGAAGAAGCCGAGATTCTGCGTGAGCAGGTTGTTGATGGCCTGAAAGATGAACTGCAGGTAGTCCATTGTGATGGCTCCTTCGACGCGATGGGTGATTTGCGGCGTGCCTGCTACGGCATCCGGAAGTTTTGAAGTGAATCGGTTAAGGTGCTTGTAACTTGCGACATGTTTCCAGAGAGATTTGCGCGCCTAGAAATGTCGGCGTTGATCGCGTTGGTGGTCGCCTCACGCTGCTGCTTGGCAATGATGGTCTGTTGTTCAAGGAGTGAGGCAAGGAGCTTGTTGGAATCCGAACTGTTCGAAGCGTCAGAACATTGGCGGCGTTGATCTTGTTGAGTACCGACACTTCAGTGTTCAGAATAGGATCGGCAGAGAACGAATCCTGTTCGAGGTTTGCAATTTGTGTTTGGACGCTCTCGGCGTTGCCACGGATTGAGCCGATGGTGGCCATCGCGTTCATGTTCGCGCCGTCCGCGAGTTCGATTGATGCGTATCGGGACTGCACGCGCTCTAGCTCCGTAGCATCCATGCCCGAGAGGCGGTCCGCGCTGTACGGGAGCAGTTGGGTTGTGGACTTCAGGTATCCGGTGTTGATGTTGGGAAGCAGGCCGGAGTTGATGCCGCTAATCCATGACCCCGTATTCCCAAACGTATTCAGCGAGGTCACATTTCTCCACTGCGAAAACACTGCGCGGTAACGGGCCGGCATGTTTCGGACGAAAGTGGCCATCTGCATGGCGAGGTTGAGCTGAGATGTGAAGCGAAGCAAGCGTTCTATGATGACAAGCTGACGGTTGCTCATGCATTTGAAATCGCACGGTTGCAGCCGAACGACCAACGCCGCGCTCTACAGGAGTGCTTCCCGCATTACCGGAACGCCGCCGCCATCCTGAAAGACAAGAAGGCCGAGGCGACTACGGTGCGGGAGCTTCGCGCATGGATTGAGCGGGAAATCCATCTTGACCTCACGAACGCGCCATTCGACCCGCAGGACGAAACGCTTCTGCCAAAGGTAGGTGCGTGCGCTCGTTGCCCGAAACGAACGGGCAGCAACCCACTTCTCTTTCCCGAAGTCCGGCAGAAGTCCATTTGCACGGACCGCGAGTGCTACCGAGCCAAGGTCGAAGCACTCGTGCAAATTCAGGTGAAGCCGCTTGAGGAGAAGGGCGAGAAGCCTCTGCGCGTTTCGCAAGCTCCCGCATGGCAGGTAAACGGCCATTCCAAAGACGTGCTCTTTGAAGGGCAGTACCGGAAGGCCAGAGCAAAAGGGGAGTGCCCCAACACGAAAGCCGCTGTTCTCATTGACGGCAAGGGTGCAGGCAGCATCTTCTATCTTTGCCAGACGGAGAAATGCGAGGTTCACAATCGCGTGACCCGCTACCAGCCGACGCCGCAGGAGCAGGTCCAACGCAAGAAGGAAGCACTTGCCGAGCGTGTCGAGAAGCAGTCGCGAGTGCGTATCCTTGAAGCAATCCGGAAGAAGCTGCCGGATTCCTTCTCACGGCCAGACTTGGAGATGGTAGCCCTCGACTACTTCCGGCGTTTGGGCCACGACAACCACCGCCGTCTTTCCAAGCTCTACGCATGGGAAGAGAAGAAGAGCAAGGCTTCATGGGGCGCTCAGAACGTGGACTACCAGAAGATTGCAGCGGCAGCCGTGCAAGCCTTGAAAACCGCCGACCTTAGCCGCTTCCTCGTTGTCTGCGCTCTCGTTTCCGACCTGTATTGCCCCGGTTACAACCCGAGGCGATTACTTGAGAAAACCTCGAATCTCGCCCGCTCCGCAGCGCGGTACAAGGTCGATACATCACAAATGGTTGCTGGTACGGAAGCACTTCGATCCCGGTATGAACGGGGCGAATTGGGAAGAATTGTCCAAAACCAGGAAGGATCAAATTCTGCGAAGTAGCAGTGACGAAGATTTCGAAAAGCAGATACAGGATTTGTTGGGTGAACTGAAGACCAGTCACACCGGGTTTCGCCACTCCAAAAGTCCGAATATTCCTGGCCGCCACGCCATCGCCGCCACATTTATGAGGTGCAACTTCGATGGTGAGCAGCGGTGGATGTTCCAAGACGTTCACGAAGGTGGCCCAGCGCATACGGCAGGCTTGCGCCCAGGCGACATTTTGCTTCAAGTCCGAAATCGAGAGTTGAAGCCGCCCGAACCGCCGATTTTCCCACTTGGAGACGACTCACAGTACGCAGTCCAAAAACCAGATGGCAAACGCATTGTGGGAACGCTGAACGTTCCATCTCCGAGATCAAAAAGCCATCCTGTGATTGTCCCGAAAGCAGTGCTGTGTTCACAACTGCCCGATGGGGTCGGCTGGCTCAAGGTCACGATGTTTCCTGGGGCCGTTGGGATTGACCTTGCGAAAATGTTCGACACGGCCTGTCGCACACTTGAAAGATTCAACCAGGCTCATCGTGGATTTGCGCGGCAACACTGGCGGAGGCATTGGTGGATTGCGCCTTATGAGCTATCTAACTCCGGGCAAGAAAGAGGTTGGATACAGTCTCACGCGAGCAAGAAAGGAGAAGGGGTATGCCAGAGAACAATTGCCACGATTTGGCCATATACCATCACACAAGGCCACTCTCTTCTGGCTCGCATTACGCTACGGATTTATTGACAAGTCGATTCTTGTTGTCACTGAGGGCCTGGGGCCGCAGAAATTCCACGGGCGAGTGGCCATTCTCGTGAACGAGCACACAGCCAGCGCCGGAGAAATGGTCGCGGCGTTCGCAGAAGAGAATGGGCTTGCAACTATCGTCGGCAAGAAAACACCCGGCCGATTGTTGAGCGGAACGACCTTCCGTGTGAAGCTGGGTTATATCCTCGGCCTGCCTGTGGCCGCTTATCTGACATGGCAGGGAAGATTGATCGAGGGCAAAGGAGTTACGCCCGGCGTCCCCATAGAGCTGGCACCGGACCAGTTGCTTGCGGGCGAGGATACGCAGATGGAAAAAGCGCTTGAACTAGCTAGGAATTACTAGACCAACACGACTAACAGAAAGCCGCCGGTGGTCGGCAACATGAGCTGGGGCTTAGACACCTGCAGCGCTCAATTTCTGCGTTGCATTCTCCCTCTCCGCTGCTTCGTACTCTTTCACAAGCATGTAACGCGTGAGCATAGCCACGGAAACACCGAAGCGTCGGGCAAGCAAGATCAAGCTCGCTTGGAGTTCAGGAGTAACGTGCTGAGACCACTCCTTTTCGCCCTTGCGAGCCTCTTTCCTGAGTTCGCGACCAATCGCATCGGTATATTCAGCTGCGATCCGCTGCTGAAGGTGCTCGGCACCTTTGGCAAGCAAATTTGTTACAAGTTCGTTTCGGCTGTTCAGCCCATACCTCTTGAACTGATCCGAAACCCATTGTGCAATGGACTCTGGAACAGCCATACCAATCTGACACGAAAGTGGCTGGCGCGTGAGTTCAGTGATCTCAGCCTGTCTCTTAGCGGCATTGGCTTCAGTCTCGCACCGCTTTGACCAATATTTGAGTTCCTCCGCCGGAGCACCCTTCACTGTCTCAGTTAGGTTTTCCATGAAACGCTCGAAGGCAAAATCTGCGGTGTGACCAAACCCCTTAATGCCCTGACGACCGATGGCCATGTAGTAGGCAATGTGCGTATTCGAGGGTTCGTGATAATCAAATCTAACGCTCGTCTGTCCGAACTCCGTCAGCAACTGCTTCAGATTTCTTCCCTCGTGCGAAAACATTGTGATACCCTCGCTCCGACCTAGTCGATTAGTGACATTGCGTAGTATTGACAGTGTGCTCATCAGAACAGGTCCTAAAGTAGATTCGTAATACTCCCTATTTCATCCGGGCATGATACAAGCCTGTCTCTATCATGTCAATGATAGAAATTGGCTATAACCCACAAAATGCAAATGCGCATTTATATCTTTTATTGTCAATAGTTTACGGACATTTTGTATTCGAGAAAAACAGACCTGACAGCCTCCTAGTCTATCATCGGCACGATAGACATTCTGAGTTTTTGCAAATTCTTTGAAATGGGGAAACCCGAATGGACGGCAGCCTGATCGACCTCGGGTACTTGGGAGACGCAGTAAAGGATTGGACTCTGACCCGGGATCCCCTTGAGGACCCGACTGGCATCGCGACGGAATTTGGCAGGAAGCTTGCCGATCTCATGCAGCCTGCACATCTCGCGCGTCTTGGTCTGCTCGCAAAGAGTGCTGTCCCGTGGATTCATCTCAAGAATTTCCACACCAACGCTGTCGTTGATGGCGAAACGCCTCTCGATCTCCCGCCTAAACTCGGCGACCGCCGATGGTGGTACCCCGCCTACGCAACGCTGGCGTTGCTCGGGGCGCTGAAGCTGCGAGTAGTCTCCTACACGTGTGAAAGCCAGGGGTGGATCTTCGTTCATCTCACGCCAAAACCCGGCAAGGGTTCCCAAGCAGAAAACTCTCTCTCCGCGATGGGAGGACATACCGATGCCCTACATTTCCCATTTCCGAATGAGTTTGATAAATCTAACGACACCCCACCCCCAGCGCCAGATTTTGTCATACGCGGTGATTTTTCCGGAATATTATTTCGGGCAGATTTCAGAAGCGCGCCATGAGCCGGGGACCATAGCCTACAACGCGGAGATTCAGTTGAAATTGTTGCAGGCGACGACCGACGAAATGGCGCGGAATGGCTGCAAGAAAGTGCTTATCGTGAACGGCCACGGCGGAAACGAAGACATGCTGCCGTATTTTGCGCAGGCGCAGCTCGACACCCCGCATGATTACGTGGTGTACGTGCAGTGGGGGCACGAGGCCACAAAAAAAGTGGGCGCGGAGAAGGAGGGCCCGGACTGGCACGCCGGGGAGACAGAGACTTCCAACGTGCTAGTGACGCATCCGAGTCTGGCGCATATGGACCGCGCGAAGGAGGAATCCGGTGCCGACCAGAAGCGCGTGAAGTTGCCGGAAAACGTATACACGGGAATCTGGTGGTATGCGCGGTTTCCGAATCATTATTCGGGAGACGGTTCGACGGCCACGAAGGAGCAGGGTGAAGCGGATTTGCAGAGTTGGATCAATGCCGTGGTGCGAGCGATCCGGGCGGTGAAGGCGGATGACGAGAGCCCAAAACTGCAGAATGAGTTCTATGAGAAGAGCCGGCATCCGTTGGATACGGCGCACTGAGATCCGGAGATTGCCCGAACGACGTGCACGGCAGAAAGAGAAGAAGTGAAAAGTGGAATGAGTGGCGTAAGGCCGTCAGTTCGGGTCAGCGGGCGCGGCGCAGGGCGTCGATCCAGGTTGCGAGCATCACGTTGTTGGGAGGTTCGAGGTCGAAGAATTCGATACCCATTCCGATGCGCGGCTTGACGATGCGGACGGCGACCAGTGCTTCGAGGACCTGCCCCTTGCGAGTGAGCTTCATACGCGCTCGGGCACCGATGGGCAGGGGCTTTCCAGTGCATACGAAACATCCACCCAAGGAGAGATCAGAGGTTACCCCGGTGGCGTGCTGGCCGGATTCCAGATCAATGAGCTCGGCGTCAGCAGCGAAGGGAAAACGGATGGCGTAGCGGCGGTCGCGGACTCCGGTGACGCCGGAGTCAGAGCCATTGCGGTCGATCATAGGGATGACTTTGCTCAATTCTGACACCCTGGACTACAGGCGGCGGAAGAAACCCGGTGGCAAATCAAGGTTCGACCCTGAATTATTTTGCCCGAACCGCTGGGGATTGGGAACTGTTGGCTGAGCGGTGGCCGCGAAAAAGTAAACCTGCGGAATGCGCCGAGCCGCATGGTTATTAGTGGGTACGACAAGACCCCGTAGACCACCGGGCCGGTTGAATTTCCGCGTGGTAACCTGCAAATGGACGTAAATCCCCATTGAATCGAGCCATGCGCACCGAAGGAATTCGTCAAAGCGACCGGGTAACGCTGCGCCTGGAGGTGGAAGCCTCCTGGTTCGGCAGTGACGGCGAGGCTTTAAATAAACCGGCGCAATCGCTGTTGGCCAGCCGCAACGGCGGCGTGATCCGGCTGCAGGAAAAGCTTTTTCCTGGCCAGGAATTGACGTTGCGCCGGGTACTGGAGGGCGACGCAGCGAAATCGGTGCGGGCGCGGATCGTGGCGGAGATCGATCGCGAGGCAGAAGGTTTTCTTTACGCCGTTTCGATTCTGGAGCCGCACGCCGATTTCTGGGAGATTGAGTTCCCGTCCCCACGAGAAGGTGAAGAATCGCTGGCGCGGATGATGATGGAGTGCAGTTTTTGCCAGCGGCGCGAAGTGGTGTACTTGAACGAAATGGAGTTGAAGTCGTTTGAGATACGCCGGTGCGTGGCGCGAGTGTGCAAGCATTGCGACGCCCCATCCATCTGGGTGGAAACTCAGTCCGATGCCAAAGTGGAGGAAGCGCTACCCTCGCGGGCGGCGGTGGAAGGGCGGGTGATCCCACGGCGGAATCGCGCACGGGTGAAGGCGCGCGTGCTGGCGTGCATCCGGCGACGGGGATTCCAGGAAGAAGTGGTGGTTTGCGAGGATTTGTCGAAGGGCGGAATGAGTTTTCGGAGCCGCAATCAGTATCCGCAGGGATCGCGGATTGAAGTGGCGGTCCCGTACACACCGGGAGCTGGGGCGATTTTTGTGCCGATTCGGATTGTGTCTTCGCAGGCGATCACCACTGCGGGCTTGTTCCGGCATGGAGCTGCCTATTTGCGGGAGCCAGATTAGCGCGGCGCGAGGTTTTCCCAACATTTGATTCTTTGCCTTGTAGCTCAGGCCTTCGAGGCCTGAGGGTTTTCGTCGCATTGGCGAGATCGTGCCGGCGCGTTGGAAGCCCTCACCCCTGAAGGGGTGAGGTACAGAGAGCGAGCCGCTATTTTGATGGCGCGGCCCGGATAGCTTGCCAATTGATGATGGCGTTCCAGAGCATCCGCTGATCGCCGCGATTCATGTCCCGGTGGAGCGGGTTGAAATTGAAGCTGATGACATGGCCCGCGCCCACGGGTGAATCGAAGATGGCCGGGCGCCCGAGCAGGCCCCCTTCTCCCCAAATCTGACCGCTGACGAGAATGGGCGCGCCCGAGGTGTCGCCCCATTCGAGAACCACGCTGCTCGCGTCGATGGGGCCGTCGAGACAGGTGGTGCAATAGGCCATCCGAAGCCAGCTGCGCGGCGTCGAGTAAAGAGGAAAGTTCTGACGGAACACATAGGTATGCGGTGAATAGCCGTAGGCAATGGGATGATCCGGTCGATCGAAGGTGACCCGCAGATGCGAACCCGGCGTGCGGGTGACGGCTTGCTGCGCGGCAGCGGCGGAATCGGAGCCGCCCCCCTGAGTGCTCCGAGGAACACCGCCCGCGTTGCGGCGAACTCCGCGGACAATACCCGCTTCGAGAGGAAGCATCGAGCCGCTGCCTAATGTGATCCACAGGCCGCCGCGCTCGACGAACTCCTGGATTTGCGCCAGGCCCTGGTAGCCGATGCCACCGGTGATGTCGTCGGATTCGGCGGGGGTTCCAAAGCTGGGCGTTTGCGGCGTTTTCTTGAAGGCCATCGGACTCCAGCGCTTCGGGATGCCCGCAATCTGCTCGGCGAGCTCCAGATCGACGTGGCCGTAAAGAAGGACATCGATTTTGTCGTTGAGTCTGCCGGTGCGAATGTCTTCGTCGCGAAGATAGATGTATGGGACTTTGCGCTGGTCGAGCGAGTAGCGGACCCAACCAATGGAATCGGTGTCCGCCCAGGGAACCCATACTCCGATCCGGGGAAGTTTGGCGGAATGGTGTGCGACGATTGGAGCGGCGACAGCGGAGACGAACTCGAGACCGAGTTCCTCGGAAACTTGGTGCAGCGCTTCGGCAAGGCCGGCCTGCGCCGGGAAAATCCAGGAGCCAGCGGGATATTCGACACTGCCGGAAGTGAATGGCCGCTCGGCAATTTCGATTTGGAAAGTGGAAAGCCGATAGCGAGCAGCTAAAAGTCCTTCCTGGCCGGAGTCCTTCAGCAGAAAGATGGGGCCAGCGCCGGACACTTTGCCGCGAGGCTGAGGACGTTCGGTGAGCAATGAGAGCGCTGCGGAACGCACCGAAGAATCCCCAGTGGGCACGGCCTGCAAGTGATAATGCGCCGGAAGTTCCCAGGAGACATCATCGTAGGGCTCGGTAGCGTCTTTTGGATAGTTTTGGGGAGCGAGTAGATCCACAGCGTAGTTGCGATAGGGCTGATCGAGGCGCACCACGTAGGTGCCCGCAGGATAGCTGCCGTCCTTGAGATTGAGTGGAGCCTGCGCACGGCTTACTTCGATGTGCTGGCTCAGAAGGCGGGCGACTAGTTGCGCGACACGCGCGGGATCTCCCTGGTTTTCGGGGATGAGGAAAGCATAGGGAGCATCGTCGAGGCCTTTGCGGTAGGAGTGCAGATTTTTTTCGTAGAAATTCCGAAGAAAGGTACGCGAATTGGCGGCGGCATAATCGAGAGCGGCGAGTTCCCCGGTTTCGTTGTAATTGAGGTTGTCGCGGGCAGACCAAGAAAACTTTCCGCTGGGCGGAGGCAGCGGGCGATACCACTCGGATGAGGTTTCGTCGGCGGCCAGCGACCAGGTGAGCGTTTCGGCAGTACCGTTACCGAAAGTTTCGAAGCCTCTGCCAATCGAGTTATGGTTCATGGCCACGGAATCGAGAAAGAGTTCCGAGAAGCCTTCACCGAAATTCCAGGTGGAGACGCCGGGCATCCCCATACCGGTCATGGTTTGCACTTCGTAAAAACTTTGCGCCAGAAATTCAGTGAAGGTAATGGGGTCAACGTTGGGGTTGTAAGGGCCGGTGCCGTTCCAGGTCATTAACAGCGGAACGCCTTCATGAAGATCATGGACGACGGTGGGGTGCCAGTCGAAAAACATTCGCGCGACCGCTTTGGTGGTCTCCTGGGTAAGCTGGTGAGCGTCTCGATTGATGTCCACGAAAACGTATTTGCCCCAATAGGGAGGGGCCTCGCGGGGGAGGCTGGCGCGGTCGTTCTTGCCTTTGAGATAGCGATAGAACCACTCCACCTGCTTATCGCGGCCATCGGGGTTGGAGACGGGGTTGATGAGCACAACGAGATTTTCGCGGATGCGGCGGATCATCGGTTGGTCCGAGACAGCCAGGCGATAGGCAAGTTCGAGTACGGATTCAGTGGAACCCGTTTCGTCGGAATGCAGGGCGGCGTTGAAATAGTAGATTGGCCGCGACGCCGTAATGAGCTGCTCGGCGGAGGCCGAATCGGTTTTCCGAGGATCGGCGAGTGCGGCGGTGGCAGCTTTGAGCTGATCGAGGCTGGCGATTCCCTTTTCATCGGCGATGGCAACGAGGAGGATGTCACGTCCTTCTTCGGATTTGCCGATGGTGAAGACGCGGACGCGAGGAGAGGCGGCGGCGAGGGCGCGACAATAGGCGTAGGCCTTTGCGGAGTCGACGAGCTCTCCGGGAGCCCCCATAATGCGGCCGAAGAAAGCGCGCGGGGAGGGGACGCTCGAGGAAGCGGGAAGATAGGACACCCAAGGGGAGAGGAAGCGGGATTCGGTGGTGGCTTTGGAGATTTCGTCGATGGAGCCGGGTTCGGGAGTATCGCGTAGAGGGGAAATTTGTGCCCTCAGCGTAGCCGAGAAAAAAAGAACCAAAAGAAACGAGAAAGTCGACCGGAGCAAAATGATCCTCCACGTTCGAGACAATAACAGGAATGAAATCGGAACGAGGGGAGTGTACTACAGGACGATTGGAAGGAGGGCTGAGTCAGCGGGTGGGCAGCAAGATTGCGCCAGCGTTGCCTGCAGCAGCAGCGAGTTGTTGGTCACGCGTGGCCAGGGGGAGTCCGCGGCGAAGTGCCAATTCGAGATAACAGGCGTCGTAAACGGTGATCTGGTGCAAGTCTGCGAGATGCAGAGTGGTGGTCCAAGCCCGGGCGTCGGTCTCCGAATCAACTTCGATTGGCAGGCAGTTGAGTTTTTGTATGGCGGCGTCTCGGTGAGCAGGGCTAATGCGTTGCCGCTTTATGCTGACCTGAAGCGCGTTCGCCACTTCCAGGCGCCACAGGCCGGGGACGACGGCACCCGATACAGAGATCCGGCTGAGCAGACTCATGGATTCAGGCGTCTGCTCGTCCACAAAAAGCCAGCTGATTGCCAGGGATGCATCCGCAACGAAAGTCACTTACGGCCTTCATCGATTAACTCTCTGATGGTAATGCCGCCAAGCTTCATGCCTTTGCTCATCCTCTTGATATCTTCGACGGCTTGGCGGGCAGCGGCGCGGTCGAAAGTCTTCTGGATGGGACCGAGACGAGCGACTTGCTTGCCGTGACGGGTGATGATGATTTCTTCGCCCTTCTCGGCGAGGTCGAGGAGATGAGCAAGTTTGTTTTTGGCTTCGAAGGCGCCTATTTCCCTCATAATGAATCCTCTAATTACAGCTAGATGTCATCTAGCTGTATCAGCATAGCAGCACGGCAGAATACAAGCAAGGGTACTGGCTCGGCGTAGAGGACGCGGAGTAGCGAAAGCCAAGTACACAGGCGCAAGCGCGTGATACCAGAGCGCGACAAGAGGTTCTTATCTGTCGCTTCGCGGCTAGTCGAGGGCGTTGACGGCAGCGCGTTCGCTGCGCCTGCGATGCAGGTAGTGCATGGCAATGTTTAAGTAGATGTCGCCGCAGGGAGTTTCGATGCAGAGAACCATGGCTTCAGTATCCACGCTTCCGCCAAGGCCTTCTTCGCTCATGTGAATCTCGGGCGGAAATACCTTGAACCGAAAACCCTGATCGTTGAGCAGCGTGACGCTGTTGCCGATGACCATGTTGGCGAGCTCACAGACGGTTTCACGAATCACCTGCTCGCTTTCGGGCAGAGCGGCGCCGGCAAGTTGGCTGGCGACGCGCATCGCGACGTCGGGAGCGAGATCGAGAATGACGCGGCCCTCAATGTCGCCCTTGATGGCGATAAGGGCAGCCACTCCTTTGCGGCGATAGGTGTTCTCGTCCATCGAGAGATCCGCGATATTGGTGGGAGCCTGCAAGGCTTCCGCGAAGACCGCGTCGGCGGCGTTAATGAAAGGTTGGATGAGTTCCATTCTCATATTTGATGCTCCCCCGCGAGCGCAATCGGCGAACCCGCGGCATTCGGATCGTCTCCCAGGACATAGCGGAGAATTTCGTAGAGAACTTCAGGCTTCACCGGCTTCTGCACAAAGTGCTTGGCGCCTTTTTGCAGTGCGGCAAGAATATTTTCCTGATAGCCGACGGAAGAGACCATGATGATGCGAGCGTCGGGATGCTGACGCACGATGCGCTCCACCGCTTCGATGCCTTCCATCTGCGGCATGGTGATATCCATCAAAACGATGTCCGGCTTGATGCGATTGAATTCGGCAATGGCGGTCAGCCCGTCGCCGGCTTCCCCAGCCACCTCGCCGCCAAAGATCTCGATCATCTTCATGATGTTCTTGCGAGCGAAGACGGAGTCGTCCACGACGAGATAGCGGACCGGCTGCTGGTCCTTGCGATATAGCGGTGCGAACTGTGGCATAACAATCTCCTTTTGCTCCGCGGCCCCGTCAGGCGCGCGGAGTTGTTACTGGAACTTTTTCATTCTTGTTGGGCTTCTCGTTCTTATCCGGCTTCTCCGAAGAATCCGTTTTGTCGGCCGCACCGCCGCCAGTGCCATAATTGCCGATGAGGTTGGCGCTGAGCGAATCCAACGGCAAAACTTTTTGGATGTAGCCCTTCAACATGGCGGCGCGCGGCATCCCGCTGACCACGCAGGTTTCTTCGCTCTGCGCGATGGTCATCCCGCCGGACGATTTGATGGCGCCCATGCCCTCCGCGCCGTCTTCTCCCATGCCGGTCATGATGATGCCGATGGAAGTGGGGCCAAATTCCTGGGCCACGGAATGAAACAATACGTCCGCCGAAGGGCGATGGCCGTTGATCGGCGGAGTGTCCGAGAGGACCACCATTTCGCCGCGCGGCATGCGGCGAACCATCATGTGGCGATTGCCGGGGCAGATCAGCGCGCGGCCGGCGATGAGCAGGTCACCGGACTTCGCTTCGTGGACGTCAATCGCGCAGCATTCGTCAAGGCGCCGGGCAAACATGTCGGTAAAACCTTCGGGCATATGCTGGACAATCACGAAGGTCGCGGGGAAATCGGCGGGAATCTGCGAAAGCAGATATTGCAGTGCATTGGGGCCGCCAGTGGAAATGCCGATGGCAATCACCCGATTGGCAGGGAGCGCCGCACGCCCGCGCTTCTTGGAAGGGGGCGCGGACTCCAGTGCTGGACCTGGAATGGATTTGGATCCCCGGGCGCGACGGGCGACTTTGATTTTTTCCGCCAACTGCAGCGCGACTGGTTCCAGATTTCCCGCGGCTGCGTCGGTGGGCTTGGCGACGAAATCGATCGCGCCGAGGGCCAGCGCTTTGAAGGTGGAGTAGGCGCCTTCTTTCGAATGGGTGCTGAACACAATGACCGGGAGCGGCGCACCACGCATGATCGTGCGCAAGGTTTCCAGGCCGTCCATTCGAGGCATTTCAAGATCGAGGGTAACGATGTCCGGCTGGAGTTCGGCGATTTTGCGAAGCGCGAAGGCGCCATCCATGGCGGTGCCCACGACCTCGATGTCGGGATCGCGCTCGAGGATCATGGGAATTAGTTTCCGCATCAGGGCAGAATCATCGACAACCAGGACTCGGACACGATCTCTCATGCGATGGCTCCGAGAGGCAGGGATCGGCTGAGCCGGGACAAGATCGTCGGAACATTAAGAATCAACACGACGGTGCCATCCCCAAGAATGGAAGCGCCACTGACGAGATCGCTTGATACGATTTCACCGGGAAGGGCCTTGATTACCAGTTCTTCTTCGCCAACGAGACTGTCCACGACCAGACCGAAGCGTTTTTCGCCCAGGCCGATGACTACCACGAAATTTTTCGTTCTTTTGGAACTTGCGGGCTCTACTGTATGAATGCGATTGAGCTGATTCAAACGAACGAGGGTAAGAATCTGATCGCGCAGGCGAAGAACCTCGCGCTGGTCCACCTTGTGAATTTCCTGGTCCTGAATGCGGGTGATTTCGACGACGGCGGACAGAGGAACGGCAAAGAGCCGGCCCCCAACGCGAAAGAGCAACGTCTGTATGCTGGCCAGCGTCAACGGAACGCGAAGCTGAATGTTGGAGCCGAGCCCCTTGGTGGAAGTGATGTGCACGCTGCCTTTCAGACGGTCGAGGACGGTGCGCACGACGTCCATGCCAACGCCACGCCCGGAAACTTCGGTAATTTCGGAGGCGGTGCTGAAGCCGGGTTCGAAGATGAGGTTAAGAGTGTCCTGATCGCTGAGACGATTGGCGTCGTCGGCTTTGATGAGGCCATTGCGAATGGCGTGCTGGCGGATGAGATTGAGGTCAATGCCGCGGCCATCGTCCCGAACTTCGATGATCACTTGCGTACCCTGATGGTGCGCGTTGAGCGAGATCGTGCCACGCGCGGGTTTTCCAGCGGCGACCCGCTCGTCGGCGGATTCGATGCCATGGTCAACGGCGTTGCGGACAAGATGGGTGAGCGGCTCGGAGAGGGCGTCGAGAATGCCCTTGTCGAGGTCGGTGTGTTCGCCGGAAACTTCCAAGGCGACGTCTTTTCCGCAGAGCTTGGCGATGTCGCGGACGACACGGGGAAAGCGGCGGAACAGTTGTTCGACCGGAACCATGCGGATTTTGAGAACGCATTTGTGAAGCTCGTCAAGAATGCGCGACTGGAACGCCAGCGCTTCGGCAAGTTTCCCGCGCACGGGATCCCGCGCGTGATGCACGTCAAATTCCGTGAGTGTCCGGTGGAGCATCGATTTGCCAATGATTAGCTCGCCGACCAGGTTCATGACCGCATCGATGCGGGTGGCATCCACGCGCAGCGAGCTCTCCGTGACTGCCGCGACCGCTGCGGATCCGGCGGCCTGGTTCGACGACCCGGGCTCGGCAACATCGGTAGCGCGAGAAGAGAGCTCCGCGGCCTGGGCTTCCAGTATGTCGCCGAGGAGTTCGTGTTCCGTGGATTCCGAGTGCTCAGCGGCTTCAATGCGAATGTCGGAGACGACCGCGGGAATCTGGCAGCGATGGGAAATATGCTCGATGGGATGCTTGCTGGAGACGGAGGCTTCGACGATTTCCACGGAAGCGGCGGCAAGATTGTCTTCGGGCCGGAGAGCAATCACCGTGCCGCAAGCGTGCAGAACGTTGCGGATCAGCTGAAAGGCAGCGGCGCGCATGGCGCTGCCGGGATCCACACGCAAGGCGATGTTGAAGACCTTGTCGCCGCGCAACAGCGCTTCGGAAATCATCAGCCGCTCGTACTCGCTCCAGTCGAAACGCGCGGGAACCGAACCGGCCGTGGATCTCGCCCCAGCGTTTGCGTCCTGCGAAGATTGCAGGAGATTCTGGATCAAGGAGCGCAAGGGAGAGACGGAAGGCGGCTCGACCTGCTTCTGATAAGCACTGAGCATGCTCTCGAACGTATCCACTGCGGAGAGAACGACTTCAGCAAGCTGCGGGCCGTGGGCCTGGCCAATCTGGGGCGTGAGAATATCCTCAAGCTCATGAGAAATTTCGCTGAGCTTGGAAAAGCCGCAAGCAGCGGAATCACCCTTGAGCGTGTGGATGGCTCGGCGGACGCTACGAAGGAGTTCCTCGTCCGTGGGACGCTTCTCGAGCTGCAGCCCGGCATCATTGATGGTCTGTAGAAGCTCGCTGGCGCTCTCGAAGAAGAGCGCGCGAAGCTCGGCACCCCGGTCATCGGGGAAAAAGCTCAAGAGTTCGCCTCGAGCCGCTTGTAGGCGGTGCCGTTGTTTTCATGCACCATGCGGAACTTCTGGGTCAAGCCAAACAGGCTCTCGGCATGGCCGACAAAGAGATAGCCCGCCGGATTCAAGCAGTGCCAGAATTTTTCGATCAGCCGCTTCTGCTCCGCCTCGTCGAAATAGATCATGACGTTGCGGCAAAGGATGATGTCGTTGCGGCGGGGCAGGAATTCGGTTTTGAGGTTGTGGAAGTCGAACTGAACGAGTTCCTTAAGCTGCGACTTGATGGCGTATTTGTCGCTGGATTTTTCGAAATAGCGGAGCCGCGTGGTGTAGTCCACCGGTTCCATCTGGAGTTCGTTATACAAACCTTCCTGAGCGGTGCGCAAACTGGCGTAACTGATGTCCGATGCGACGATCTCGAGCTTCCACGGCGGCGGAATCAAGGGCTTGGGCGACGGCATTTCAAAGGGCAGCGGGTTGCGCAGATAGTAGTAAGCCAGCGCGTCACAGATGAGGATGGCGACGGAATAGGCTTCCTGGCCGGAGGAGCAACCTGCGCTCCAGACGCGGAGGTTCCAATCGCGGCGCTCTTGCTTGTGGCGGAGAATTTCCTCCAGCACGGATTTCTGAAGCAGCTCGAGTTGCGGGCGGTTGCGGAAAAAACTCGTTTCGTTGACGGTGAGATTTTCCAGCAGCAGCGCCAGCTCGGCGCGCCCTTCCCTGCTGGTCAGCAAGCGGTAATAGCTGTAGAAAGAATCCAGCTGGCAGGCCTTCAGGCGGCGCTGCAGGCGGTCTTTCAGGAAATGAGCGCGGCGCTCGTCAAAGAACATGCCGCATTCCTGGTAGACGAGCGTCTGGAGAAGCTTGAGTTCCGGTTCGGTTAGCTGAATAGGGGCGATGATCGTACCCATATTGCGTGTTGCGAACATCCGTGGCGATGGCGACGCAACAAGGCGCTACCTCAGCATCGCGACGGGTTCGACAGCCTCCTCGAGCTTCTTATATTCGGGCCGGCGCAACAGCCGGGCGATGTCCAAAAGAATGATGAGACGTCCCTTAAGTTTTCCGACGCCGGTGACGTAATTCGATTCACCCTCGGCGAATACGGAGCCGGGGGCTTCGATTTCCGATGGCGGGATTTTTAGGACTTCGGAAGCGGAGCTGACGATCAAGCCAATGAGCTTGCTGTCGAGCTCCACGACCAGGATGCGGTTTTTCTTGTCGGAGGTCGCGGAAGCGCTGCCGAAACGCTTGCGGAGATCCATCACCGGAATAATTTTCCCGCGAAGATTAATGACTCCCTCGATCAGGTCCGGTGCGCTGGGCACGGCGGTGATTTCCGGAACGCGGACAATTTCCCGGACGGCGCCGATACGCACCCCATAGGTCTCGGTGCCGATGCGAAAACCAACGATTTGTAGGTCTTTCTCCATGCCGTTTTCTCCGCCCTAGGAACGCGTCAGTTCGGCGTATTCCAGCTCGCTGGATTCGCGGGAAGCAGAAGGACGCCGCGCCGATGGCCCGGAAGCGTGTTGCTGGTGCGAATTGTGGGCGCGATCGATCACGAAGCGGTCCATGGTGTCGAGCAAGTTCCGGGAAAGCTTGAGCATCTGTTCGGCAGCGGCAGAAAGTTCGGTGGAGCTGGAAGCCGATTGCTGAACAAGTTCGCGCATTTTTTCCATGGCCCGGACAACGGCTTGCGCGCCGGAAGCCTGCTCTTCTACGGCAGAGTTAATTTCCTGGGTGATTTCCGTTAGCCGGTTGGTGGCTTTGGCAATCTGCGAGGAGCCAACGGACTGCTCGTTGGTGGCCGCGCCGATTTCCTGGGAGAATTTATAAACTTCGGTGACCACGTCGGAAATTTTGTGCAGCGCGCTGCCCAGGTCATTGCCAAGGCTGAGTCCCTCTTCAACGATGCGGGTGCTGTGCTCCATGTTTTCGACCGCCTGGCGCGCTTCACGCTGAATGCTTTGAATAAGGTCGGCGATTTCCTTGGTGGATTGGGTGGACTTTTCCGCCAGCTTGCGGACTTCATCCGCTACCACGGCGAAGCCGAGGCCGTGCTCCCCGGCGCGCGCGGCTTCGATGGCCGCGTTCAACGCCAGCAGGTTGGTCTGTTCGGCAAGGTCATCGATGACTTCGATGATCTTGCCAATGTCGTCGGCACGGTGGCCGAGAATATTGATGATTTCCGCGGAGGATTGGATCGCGCGGTTGGTGCGGTTGAGGCCATCGGTGGTCTTCTCCATGGTCTGGATGCCGGTCTGGACCTCTTCGCGGGAACGATTGGCGATGTCGAGGAGCACTTTGGCGGTATCGGCCACCCGCTGGATCGAAGTGACCATCTGATCGATGGACGCGGAAGTTTCCGCAACGCTGGAAGCCTGCACCTGGGTATTCTTGACGACGTTCTGCACGTTGATACTCATCTCGTGCATGGTGCTGGTGACCTCTTCAATTGCGGAGGAAGCCTGGACACTCACCTTGGCGGATTCATCGGCGGCGCCCGCCACCTGGCTGGAGCCCGCGGAAACCTGGGAAGCGCTATCACGAGTGGAGCGCACGATTTCCTGCAACCCGTGGGACATTCGAACAAAGGCGTTGCCGAGGGTGTCGCGCTTGGAACGCGGCGTAACTTCGATGGCAAGATCGCCTTCCGCGACGGCCATGGCGACGCTAGCCATCTCCTTCAAATAAGCGACCATGTTGTTGAAGGTCGTAGCCAGGGCCCCTATTTCATCGTTGCGATGAATATCGATGTTCTGGTCCAGGTCGCCGGAGTTGCCGATTTCCTGGGCCACGGTGATGAGGTGCTGCAGAGGATCGG
This sequence comes from uncultured Acidobacteriota bacterium, assembly GCA_963781995.1. Taxonomy (GTDB): domain Bacteria; phylum Acidobacteriota; class Terriglobia; order Acidiferrales; family UBA7541; genus Acidiferrum. Next base: position 22,544 of record CAWAHR010000003.1, read on the forward strand.
TGATGGACTTGGCGGTGCGAACAGCCTGCCAGAATCCGAAAATGAGGGCGAAGATCGTGCCCAGTACCACGATAGAGAAGCTGACTTTGCTGGCGGTCGAGGCGGTGGATTCGGACTGCACCAGGGCTTTACTGATGTCGTTGTTGGCTTGGTCGAGGACAGTGGAAGACTTGGAGAGCCACGACGCGGGATCCTTCTGCAGGTAAAAAATCTGCAGGTCGGAAACGGTGGCGTCGCCGGAATCCACCTGGTGGCGCTTGGCCAACAGAGGCTTAGCGAAATTGTCCGCCCAACTGGCTTCGGTGCTTTCCACCTGGATGAGTGCCGTGTGCAGAAATTCGTTGGAGGATTGCGACTGCCCGTTCTTGACGGCGTCGGCAAGGTCGGTGAACCCTTTATTGACCTTGTCTTCATCTCGCGGATCGCCGCTCAGCAGAAAATTGTTGAGGTTGAGGCGATTCTGCATGATCTGGTAGCGGACGGATTCAATGGTGCGCACACTGTTGAGAGTGCTGGCAGCCTCAGAACTCGCGCTGCTGGCTTTCCAGATCGATCCAACGTCCACAAGAAGGAGAATCAGGAGGATCAGCAGGATGCCCCCAAAGCTCCGATAAAGTTGCTTCTTGATCGTCATTGCGTCACTTCCTCCACACCCCAAGTCAAAACCATATTTTCAAAATAGAGCGAACTAGCTAACCTGGCCCCTTGCGACGAGGCTCTTTACTGCCTGAATTCAAACTCCACCACTTGAGTGGACTCTTCCGGCGCCGGCTCAAATTTCCAGTCCTTGACAGTATCGAGACAGGTCTGCACGAGCACAGGGTGTCCGCCAAGCGCTCTGGATGACTTCACGTGTCCGTCCGGCGCGATGACGACTTCGATCTTCACCTTGCCAGTGATATTCATCCGGCGCGCGAGTTCCGGAACGGCCGGTGCGACTTTACTTTTTGCTTTGCGTTTGCCTTCCTCAATTGTCGTTTGCTGCGCAAACGCCAGCGAAGCAACGAATAGTGTCACGACGCCGGTGGCGAGCAGCTTCTTGCCCCATGTGAATGCCATTTGGACCACACCCTCCTCAGATTGGACAATACCCCACGGTGGAGAAGGCAAGTGCATTGCCACGACGCAAGCGAGCGTTGCCGTCGACGATACTTCTTGAAAAGTGTGGGTAAATGCTTTTGATTTAGCGTTTTACCAGCGAGAAAGAAATCGGCGCAAAGCTGCGCCGAGACCCGGGATGTCTCACTGAGCTTGAATTTATGTGCCCCAGGTCTCACGCTGAGATTTTTGCGGCAGAATCCAGAGTCGCCAAGGTAACGGATGAGTGTCAGCGGCTGGAAGTCCCATTGACTCAGAATGAGATTGCTCAGTAGCGTGGAAAGGCGTGGCTTCTTAAATTGAGACGTGCGCAGAGCCCCTAAGCCCCTTATGCGTGAGCGAAAGAACATTTCTCCCCGCCGTCCTGCGGCCGCCGCTGCCCGAAAGGCAGCCGGCCGCCCGAAGCATGACTACGCCAAAGAATTGATGGAACTGGTGGTGGAAGCCGCAAACTCGCGGGTCTTGCCGGAATTCCTGCGGCGTTTCGCTGGGCGCACCGCGGAGATGCTGGATGCCAGCTGGGCCGGAGTCGGCGAAATTGTGGGCAGCCGCGTGGAGATTTATTCGCCAACGGACGGATACCCTGCGGACGAAAAAGAGCGCGACTGGCTGGTGAAGAGCCTGCGCCAGAAACGACCGGGGTTGGAAGTGCGGCCAATGGCGCACGGCGGGCTGCACATCGCGTTTTATCCGATTTATGCGAGCGACGGCGAGCTGATGGGAACGTTGTCCTTGCTTCGGAAAGCCGCGGGCTTCTCCGCAGACGAGGAAAAGCTGCTGTCGGCACTGGCAAGCCATGCAGCGCTTTCCATGGAGAAGGTGCGCCGGTTTTCGCAACTGGAGCGCTCGAAAAAACAGTGGGTCGAGGATATTGACGCTATCAGCGATTACATCGCGGTGCATGATCAGGCGTGGCGCATCGTGCGCACCAATCGTTCGCTGGCAACTGAATTGGGAATTCCACCGGCGGCTTTGGTAGGCGAACCGATCAGCAGCCTTCGGCACATCGCGGAGACCGGCAGCGCCCTTCCCTGCCCATTTTGTCGCGACACGCGGGAAGCGCGGGAAGAATACATTGCCACCAGCGCGGGACGCACATTTCTGGTTTCCACATCGCGAACCCGGGGCGCGAACGAAGAAGAATCGCGAACGATTCACGTGTTGAAAGACATTACCGACCGGCGGGAAGCCGAGAGAAGGTACCGCGAGCTCTTCGACAGCATCCAGGAAGGATTATTCTTCGCATCGCCCGAGGGACAGTTCCTGGACGTCAATGACGCGCTGGTGCGCATGTTGGGCTACCAATCGGCCGAGGAACTTCTGAGGGCGGATGTGAGCGCTCATCTTTATCCCACGCCGGCCGCGAAAGAGCGCCTGGTGCACGCGATTGCCAAACGCGGGGCGCTGCGGAATTACGAAGAGACCCTGCGGAAGAAGGATGGCGGGCTGCTGCACACCATGCAAAACATCAGCGCGGTGCGCGACGCTTTGGGCAATGTGGTGCAAATCCGCGGATTGATGCTCGATGTAACCGAGCAGAAAATGTTCCAGTCGCAGTTGCAGCGCGAACGCGACTTCAACCAGAAAATCCTGAATACCACGCAGAGCATGATCCTGGTGTTGGATACTGCAGGACTCATCAGCTATGCCAACCGCCGCTGCTACGAGGCGGGCTATCGCAAGGATGAATTGATCGGGCATCGCCTGGTGGACTGGGTGGAGGGCTCCCACCAGACGGATTTCGAAGGGGCGCTGAAGACCACCGCGCACGGGCAGCAAGTGGACAATCTGGAATTGCGTGCGCGCCGGGCCGACGGTTCGCTGGGACATTTTTCGATCAGCTTGAGCCCCATGCGCGATGAAGCGAATCAGGTGAACAACGTGGTGGTGGTGATGACGGACATCACGGATGCCGCGCTGTTGCAGGCGAAACTCGCGCACGCGGAAAAGATGGCCACCATCGGGCGACTGGTTTCCGGAGTGGCGCATGAGGTCAACAACCCGCTCGCGGCGATTCTGGGATTCACGGACCTGCTGCTGGAGAATCCGGAGGTGCCAGTTTCGGCTCGCGAGGATTTGCAGATCATCCTGCAGGAAACGCAACGAACCAAGGAAATCGTCCAGGATTTGTTGAGCTTTGCAAGGCAACGCCCCACCCAGAAAGAGCCTGTGAATGTGAATGTGGTTTTGCGCCAGACGATCAAGCTGCGCAGCTATGATTTTTCGAGCCATGGCGTGGAGGTCATCGAGGAATTCGAGGAAAATTTGAGCCCCACACTAGGAGATGCCCAGCAGCTACAGCAGGTATTTCTGAATATCCTGAACAACGCTTACGACGCGATTCAGGAATCCGGGAATCACGGGCGCATTCGGATCCGCACGCGGCGCGCGGATGACGATGTTGAAGTGGCGTTCACGGACAATGGAACGGGAGTCGCCGATCCGGACCGCATCTTCGATCCATTTTTCACCACCAAGCAGGCCGGCAAAGGCACAGGGCTTGGCCTGAGCATCTGTTATGGGATTGTGCGTGCGCACAATGGGGAGATTCTTTGCTGGAATAATGAGGGAGAGAGCGGGAGCACGTTTGTGGTGCGCCTGCCGGCGGCCACGGAATCGTCTCTTGCCGCCGCCGCGAAAGAGGCCGGAAGATGACCGCGGGCGTAATGCCGCGGGCAGCGGCGACGATCCTGGTGATTGAGGATGAGGCTTCCGTGAGCGCGTTTGTCCGTGCGGCTCTGGAACGCCGGGGATATAGCGTCGTGCAGGCGTCCTCGGGAGCGGCCGGCTTGAAGCAGCTGGAAGCCGGCGCCTTTGCCGGAGTGATCTCCGACATTCGCATGCCAGGCACGATTAACGGCGCGGATGTACATGAATGGATTCGCAACAACCGGCCGGAGTTGAGCTGCCGGATGATCTTGATCAGCGGAGACACGGCCAACAGCGAAACACAGTCGTTGCTGGCCAGCAGCGCCACTCCCTGCCTGGAAAAGCCTTTTCGAGTGCAAAAACTGATTTCGATGGTGGAGAAAACCTTCGGGAAACCATGAGCGACGATCTGAAAATTAAGCTGTTGGTGGTGGATGACGAGCAAAGCATCCGGCGCCTGTGCATGACCATTGGCGGGTCTCTGGGATTTCTTTGTCAGGAGGCGGAGAGCGCCGAGGCCGCGGCCACTCGCCTGGAGACGGATCCCCCGGACCTGGTGCTGACCGACCTGAAACTGCCAAATCTCACCGGCGTGGAATTGCTGAAGCAGATCAAGGCGGCGCTGCCGCGCACGGAAGTGGCGATTATGACTGGGCACGGCTCGATTGAGTCCGCCGTGGATGCCATGAAGCTCGGCGCTTACGATTACATTGAAAAACCGTTCCGCGTGGAGAAGATGCGCCTCTTACTGCAACGCATGGCGGACAAGGTGCGCCTGGTGAACGAGAATGCCTTTCTGCGGGAGCGCGTGAATACCGAAGAAAACCTGGATGGGATTATCGGGAGTTCGGCGGGAATGCAGGATGTGCTGCGGATGATTTCGCGGCTGAAGGACACCCGCACGCCGGTGCTGATTTCCGGCGAAAGCGGGACTGGAAAAGAACTGGTGGCGCGGGCGATTCATTTTCGCGGAGCCCTGGCCCAGATGCCGTTCGTGGCCGTGGATTGCGGGGCGCTCGTGCCCACGCTGATGGAGAGCGAAATGTTCGGGTACGAAAAGGGCGCATTCACCGGAGCGATGAAGACCAAGGCCGGTTTGTTTCAGGCAGCCAACGGCGGAACGATTTTCCTGGATGAAATTGGCGAGTTGCCGCTGGAAATGCAGGCCAAGCTACTGCGCGTCTTGCAGGAAAAAGAAGTGCGGCCGGTGGGCAGCAACGACCGGATCAATGTGGACGTCCGGGTGATGGCGGCAACCAACCGCGACCTGGAAGCGGCATATCGCGCCGGAACGTTTCGGAAGGATCTGTATTTTCGCCTAAATGTGGTAACCGTGCACATTCCTCCGCTGCGCGAGAGACGCTCGGATATCCCCATGCTGGTGCATCACTTCCTGAATCGCTATGCACCCAACGGACACTTGCAGGTTACCGCCGCGGCGATGAAGAGCTTGTTGCAGTACGAATGGCCGGGAAACGTGCGCGAACTGGAAAACTGCATCGCCCGAGCCGTGACCCTGGGCGATCACCTGACCATGGACGTCAAGGATTTGCCACCCGCCATACGCACCGAACAACCGCTCGGCACCGACGCGGCGAACAGTTCGGAGGCCGCTTCCCTTTCGACCACCGCGCTGGCGGAGATGGAGCGCATGACGATTTTGCGGGTTTTCGAGCAGGCGCACGGAGACAAAGCGCTGGCCGGAAAAATGTTGGGAATCAGCCGGGCGACACTGTATCGGAAGCTGAAGCGTTACAATATAGGACTCCGCGGGCATGAAAAAGCCGAGGCGATGGAAGCCGCGGCAGGAGAGGGTTAGTCCCGGAAAGTCTCAAACGGCGACTCGGTGAATCAACAAAACTTGAGACGCGGGCGTTTCAGCGTGAGACGCCGGTTGTTCAATGCAACATCGGGAAATTCCTAAGCCTCCATCTTTCTTCTAGTTGCAAATCATAACAGCCGATGACTTTTTGGCGCTCGGCGTGCAATTCCTTGCACGGGACATTGTGTCCCTGACCTCCTCGCGTGTGTATCTGCACGCGATGCGGGCGGGCAGGCGATTATAGAGCGATTGGACCGTTGGGGATGAATCGGGAAATGACGTTGATCACGGGCGAACAAGGTTGCACCGAGCAGTTGGCACGCTTTTTTCCAAAGCTTCCTGGGGTGCGGGTTCCCGTGCGGGTCGCAGCATTGCGGGCAGGAAGTTCGCCGTCGCGCCTGCAGGAAGCGGCGTTGGTGGAATACGGTTCGGAAGAGTATGCGATTTTCAGCAGCACGTTGCCCTTGGAGTTCGATGACCGGGTGAGCATTTCAGAAGATGGAGGAGGACGTTCGGCAGAGGCGGCGGTGATTGCGCTGCAATATCACGAAGGGCGCAAGGCGGTCGCGGTCCGGTTTCTGGCGGGCCCCTGCGAATGGATGAGGCAACCGTGAACAAAACCATGACAACCTTGAATCTGTCTGCTCCGTCGAAGGCAGATGGAGCTCGGCAAGCCCAGTGGGAGGAGCTACGCTCGGTCTTTCCGATCTACGTGGCGCTCGCCAAACAGCTGCAACTGGAAATCCCCATTCCCCAGAACAAACGGATCTTGCCGGAAACGGCCGATGGGGCGCTGTTCAGCCAGATCCAGACGTGGCTGGATGCGATGGACCAGAAGGTGTTGGTCCACCAGTTGCGCCACCTGCTGCAAATGACCACGCTAAACGCCAGTGAAAGTGGCTTGCGGGCGCTGATCATGCGCCACTTGCGGAAGCCATCCAAGACCACCGTGGATCGCGACAAAGCGGATTTCCTGCTGGTGCAATATTTTGCGCTGACCGCGCCACCGAAGATTTATCACAAGCAGATTGAACTGGTAGATGTCGCCAACGTCATGCGTCCGGTCTTCGGAGAAGTGGATTCGGCCCCGCTGCCGTGGTGCGATCCGCTGGAGAAGATGATCGTGGCGCTGCGGGCATTCAAGAGCACCCGGGACATGCTCAAGACGAATTTCATCGAACAAGGCCGCCGCGTGAAGGAAAGTGCGGGCGGCATGTTTTACGATCCCTCGGCGATGCTGGCGTTTATCCGATTTAATTTCCTGGTGCGCCGCACGCTCATTGAACTGATGCACGCGGACTTGATTTTCATCCGGGCCGGGCTGACCCAATTGGAGGGTGCCGGCGCAAGGACCGTGGACTGCCAGAGTGTGGGCCTCGGCAAAGGCGAAACCATTGAGAAGCTCAAGCAGATGTCGGATGACTGGAAACAGCCGTTCCAGAAGGAATACACGGAACGCACGGTAAATCAGGCTTTCGAGCAGTTGCTCGGGCTGCGCACGGACGTAGAACGGGCGATGGAAAAGGTACTTGGCAAAACAACTGCCGCGGCTCCGATTCCGCCTCCCGTTTCTGAAGCCGCAGCGCCGAAGAAGAAAGTTCCGGCAGGTGAGAATCCTCCAGTGGTTTCCCCGAAGGGCAAGGAAAAGGCGGACCAACCCGCTGATGCCGTGGGAGCCGCACTGGATTTTGAAACTTGCATGGAACAGATCTGGGAGCAGTTGATTTCCGCCCCGCCAGCGCGGGGTCGTTCCATGACCACGGTCAGAGTTGGTGGAGCGCGCCTGCTGATGTCTTCGTGGGAAGTGACCGCCTTTGTGAGCGAGGATGGGCCGGCGGCGGAAGATTTGCGCCGCGCAGTGGTGGCTCGCGCGCTGGTAACGGCTGAACTCGAACGCGCCAAGGAGACGGGAAACGCGACGGCTCTCGACAAAGCGCTCATGGTTGCGCGCGTGGGGGTTTCGCGGCTGCAGGAGCGGGTGGAAGTGGCTAAGCAGGCGAAGGATACGGAAGCGGCGGTAAACCTGGGAATCAGCACCAAGCGGTTGCTTTCGGCATTGGACGAAGCCGAGAAGTTGTAGTTCCCAGCCGCGGGGCCGGGGCAAGCGGGAAAACGGGTCAGGGAGCAGGCTTCTTTGCGAAACACAAACGTACTGATCTTGACGGACGATGCAGAATTCGCGCGATTGCTCACCGCGTGCTGGCAGGTGGAACGCCAACTGCCTCGGATTTGCGTGGTCACCGGCGATTGTTGGAAAGATGCGGATACCACTGCATCTGATCTGATAGTGATTGGCCCGCTGAAAGACGGAAAGCTAGCGGATGTATTGCGGTCCATGGAAACAAACACGGCGTTGATCCTGTGCGCGCCCTCGGAAGCCAGAGAATTGGGTCTCCTGCGCGCCCGATATCCCAAACTGCTGCACGTGCCTCTGCGGGAGGACTGGACGCAGGTGGTTTTGCTCCTGGCGGGAGAATCGCTGCGGCGCACTGAGGCCCTGAAGCTTGCGCGAAAGGCCGAAAAGCACGCGGCCCAATACGCCAATCAGGCGACGCTGGGCCGCTACATGTACGACATGAAGCACAACGTCAATAATGCGCTGACTTCCCTGCTCGGAAATGCCGAATTGCTCTTGCTGGAGCCGGGTGAGCTTTCAGCGCAGTCGCTGGCGCAGCTAAAGACCATTCACACCATGGCCCTGCGGATCAACGAAATCATGCAGCGATTCTCATCGCTGGCGAGCGAGTTGCGAGAGGGTGAGACGCCATCGCAAGTTGAGACGGAAGAAGTAAATTCAACCTCTTCCAGCCGCCGTTGACTTTCCCCTTGGGACCAGTAACCTCTTTATTTCCCACCATATAGAAAAAGTAAGAACACACCGGTAGATGGCCCCCAAGGTGGCCGCCGACGTGCAATTTTCTGCCGTGGAGAACTATGCGGAGTAAAAGCTTGTGCAGAAAAAAGTGCTAATTGTCGATGATTCGCCGGCCCAAGTGAAGTTGATTCAGGGGCTATTGGAGCCCGAAGGATATTGGCCGGTGGGGCTGAACGACCCGAAGCGGGTGGAAGAAGCCATTGCCATGGAACGCCCCAGTGTGATCCTGCTGGATGTGGTGATGCCGGAACGCAATGGGTTTCAAGTTTGCCGGGAGCTGAAGGGCAGCACGGAATTTAATTCCATCCCCGTGATTCTGGTGACCTCGAAAGATACGGCGAGCGATCGCTACTGGGGCCAGCAACAGGGCGCGGACGGTTATGTGACCAAGCCGTTCACGCGGGAAGAGCTTTTGCGAGCGGTTCGCCGCTTCGCCTGAGGGAGCAGGGAAAGTTAAGCGATGAACGAAGAATTCCAATTGACACCGATTCCCGCGGATGCGGAGTTGGGCGAGCTGCTGGAAGCGCTGGATCCCGGGATCGAACGGACACCGGAATCGCAGTACTGCGTGTTTCGCAGTGGGCGCGAGCGCTTTTGCCTGCCCGTGCTGGATGTGGAAGAAGTTTTGGAGTGGCCGCTGGTGACCAAGCTGCCGCTGGCGCCGGCATATGTGCTGGGAATTTTTAATTTGCGCGGTGCGATTGTCCCGCTGATTGACATTGCCTTGACCGAAGGCCGCCGGGCCGGATTGCTGCCCAAACACGTGGTGGTGGCGTCGCTGCGGGGAGACGGGCAACACGACGATCTTCGCCTGGGAATTGCCGCGGATGAAGTCGTAGGTACGTATTCGGTGAAAGATGCCGAGGATTTGCTGGAACAAGCCCCGGAAAATGTGCCGCATTGCGTGGGCATGCTGCGGCATGACGACCGGTTGGCGCTGGTGATCGATTTACGGCGGTTGCTGGAAGTTTATCCGGGCCCGGGGATTTAAGGATTTTGCGGAATTCAGGAAAGAGTTTGGGAGGCAGGAATGAAATCGCGACTCAGTAGCACAATTTGGGGGCTGATTATCTTGAACGCAATCGCTTGGCTGGTGGCGATCGGGTTCGCGTTCAACGCCGGGAAACAGGCCAACGGCGGCAGCCTGCTCGAAAGCAGCGGGGTGATCGTGGCCGCTGTGATCGCGCTGGCCGTCAGCATCATTCTGGCGTGGCGGCTGGGAGCGGGCATTCTCACTCCCGTCGGCGAGTTGGCGGCGTTCTCGGAGCGTCTGGCCGCGGGAGACGGCAAGGCGCGCGCGGATGTGGGCTCGAACGACGAGTTCGGCTACATCGCGGAGAACCTGAACCGCGCGGTGGCAAAGGTTTCCAAGGCTTCGAGCAACCAGGAGGCCAACGAATCGCTACAGCGGAGCATCACCGACCTGCTGGCGGTGATCAACCAAGTGGCGCGCGGAGATTTGGCCTTGCGCGGCAAAGTCACCAACGACGCGCTGGGCAATGTGTCCGATTCCATCAACTACATGCTCGACAATTTCACCAAGGTGCTCGAACGCGTCCGCAAGGCGGCCATGGAAGTGGCCGTCTGCTCCAATAACATTCTTCTGGCCGCGGACGAGATGCAGGCCGGCGCGACCCAGCAAGACCAGGAAATCACCAACACTTCGAGCGCCGTGGAAGAGCTTACCGTTTCGATGAAACAAGTGTCCAACAACGCGGAAGCCAGCGCCGAAGCGGCGCGCCGCGCGCTGGACGCCGCCGAACAGGGCAACCGCGCCGTGCGTGACACGCTCGAAGGCATGCAACGCATTCGCGCCTCCGTGCAAGCCACCGCCAAAAAGATCAAGTCGCTCGGCGACCGCTCGCTGGAAATTTCCGAAATCATCAACGTGATTAACGACATCACCGAGCAGACCAACTTGCTCGCCTTGAATGCGGCCATTGAGGCCGCGCGCGCCGGCGAAGCAGGCCGCGGTTTCGCGGTCGTCGCCGACGAAGTCCGCAAGCTGGCCGAGCACAGCCGCAGCGCCACCAAAGACATTGCGGCGCTCATCAAGGCCATCCAGGCCGAGACCAACGAAGCCGTGGTGGTCATGGAAGACGGCACCAAGGAAGTGGAAGGCGGCGCACAACTCGCCGATCAGGCTGGCCGCGCGCTGGACGCGATTTCGAGCGTCGTCCGGCAGTCCGCCGAACTGGTGCAGGAAATCTCCCTGGCTTCCAAACAGCAGGTGCGCGGAACGGAAGGCGTAGCGCACGCGATGCAAATTATCTCCGGCATCACCCGGCAGACGTCGCAGGGTACCCGCGGCACGGTAGCGACGGTCAGCCAACTGGTGAAATTGTCCGACCAGCTCAATGAAGCTCTGGCACAGTTCCGTGCGAATTCGAAGGCCGCCGCAAGTCTCGAAGAAGCCGATCGTCAGGTCCCGGCAGGAGCAGTTCGCTAGCTGTGCAATTGACTCCCGCAGGTTTGCCGGGAAGCGAGTGCGAAGATCATGAGTGAACGCCACGGGGCGGGAAACAGTTTGACGGACCACGAATTGAGCGAGATCCGCATGTTGATTGAAGAGCGGACAGGCATTCATTTCGATGAGTCGCGGGAGAGATTTCTCTCCACGCGCGTGCACGAGCACATGCATGAAAAGGGATATGCGCGGGGAAATGATTTGCTGCGGGCGATTAAGAAACCCAACGTGGAGTACGAATCCCTGGTGGAGCGCCTGCTGACCCAGGAGACCTCGTTTTTCCGGTATCCCGCGGTGTATGAGGCGTTTGAAAAGCGCGTGCTGCCAGAGCTCCATGTTTCGAAGTTTTGGAAGAATCCGCGGACGCTGCGTGTGTGGAGTGCGGGGTGTTCGACCGGTGAGGAACCCTACTCCATCGCCATCACGATTGCGGATTCGCTTTCGTTTGCGGACGCGTGGAATGTGGAGATATTGGCGACCGACGTTGGCCGGCTGGCGCTGAAAAACGCCGAAAAAGGAATTTATTCCGGAAGAAGTCTGGCGAGCGTGAGCGAAACGCAGCTTGCAGTGCACTTCACGCAGGTGGATGGCAAGTATCACGTGAAGCCTCGCCTGCGCAAAATGATTTCCTTTGCGCCGATGAACCTGGCCGCGCCGGTGTACGTCGGCCGGATGGACCTGATTTTTTGCATGAACGTAATGATTTACTTCACGGAAGAGCGCCGCCGTGCGCTGGTGCAGCGCTTTTATGAGGCGCTGGAACCCGGCGGATACCTCTTTCTGGGGCACTCCGAATCGATTTCGAAGATGCCGGTAAAGTTTCAGGCAATTGTGCTCGGTGATTGCATTTTGTACCGCAAGCCCACCGCGCAAGAGCAGCACAAGGCCGAGATGGTAACGGAGGGACGCGCTTGAGCACCCCGGACCGCGAAGCCGTCGAACTCTTTCTCCAGGAGGCCTCGGAGCACCTGCAGTATTTGCGCGAGTTTGTCAGCGTCTTACAGGAGATGCAGCCGCGGCGCGAGGATCTGGAGCGATTGTATATTTCCGCGCATACGCTCAGCGGCACTTCGGCCAGTTATGGCTTCCCCCGATTCTCGGAAATCGCCGCGAAGCTTGCGCATATTTTCCAGTACGCGTTGAACGCGCCGCTTGGTGAAGACTTGCACGGACCGCTGACTGAATTTCTATCCGACGGCATCTCGCTGCTGGAAACGAGCCTGCTGGAAATCAGCGATACCGGACTGGAAAATGTCGAAGACGTCGCCACCTTCAAGGAACGCTACCGTTTCGCTTTTCCGCCCGAACCGCCGCCTCTGAATTTGAGCGCGCCGCCGGCGCCGCCGCTCACCCAGGAATTGCCGGCCTACTACGAAGAGCCGGACGTCGCCAACGTTGGGCAAACCGGATCTTATTTCGACGCGCTGCCTCTCGATGACGAAGTTCCCAACGAGATTCTGGACTTTTTCGGGCCGGAAGCCGAAGAGCACTTGCAGATCGTTGGTGATTGCCTGCTTTCGCTGGAAGGCAATAACAACCCGGAAGAGATTAACCGGCTGTTCCGCGCGATCCACACGGTGAAGGGTTCCGCCGCACAAGTCGGATTGCGGCGGCTGGGAGCGATTGCTCACCGCGTGGAAGATTTGATTGGGCGTTTGCGGGATGGCGAATTGCAGCCATCACCGTTCATCGTTGATATTTGCCTTGAATCCGTGGATGTACTGAAGAAGACGCTGCACCGGGAATGGGTAAATGAGACGGAGATGCGCGCGGGGGTCGATTCCCTGCTGGGACGCATTGCAGCTCTCGCGCCCCAGGAAGTGGAAGAAGCCGTCCCCACTGCACCCACTGAGGAGGCGCAGCAGGAAGCCCCGGTCAAGGCCGCCGCGGAGCGCGCCGCGCCAAGGGTTCCGCTGACTGCCAAGCAGGCCGCGGCTAACAAATCGGTGCGCATTGCGCTGGGCCGTTTGGACCGCATGATGAACACCGTCGGCGAGCTGGTGATCAGCCGCACCAAAATGGTTGGCCGCGTGACGGAGCTCGAAAAACTGATCGAGACGCTGAGTTTTTCAAAAGAACGCTTGCAGGGCAAAGTCAACGAATTTCAGGAAAAGTACGAGTTCAATCGCGTGCGTTCGCAACTTTCCACGCCGTGGGCCAGTTCGCAGAGTCAAACGCAAAAGCTGCTGACCAGCGCGGCGGCCGGCGAGGGTTCGTACCTCGAAGAGTTCAGCGAACTGGAGATGGACCGCTACGACGATTTCAATATTCTTTCGCGTTCGATGACGGAGATTTCAGCGGACGTGAATGAAGTCCTGACGCAACTCGAGGGTTATACCGGACGAGTCGAGGGCGACATTGACGAGTTCACGAAGCTCGCGCATCACTTGCAGGACGAAATCACCGCGGCGCGCATGGTGCCGATCGGAACGCTTTACTCCCTGTTGTCGCGGGCGGTGAGAGACGCGGCAAAGTCTTCAAGAAAGCAGGTGGAGCTCGATTTTTCGGGCAGCGAAACCGAACTGGACAACAACATCATTCAACAGATTTCCGATCCATTGGTTCACCTGGTGCGCAACTCCGTGGCGCACGGCATTGAACTCCCGGCCAATCGTGTGGCAACTGGCAAGCCCGAACAGGGAAAAGTCTCCCTGCGCGCTTATCACCGCGGGAATCACATCTATATCGAAGTGGAAGACGACGGGCGCGGCATTGACTACGAGCGCGTAAAGCAGAGCGCCATGGAATGCGGCCTGGTTTCGAATGAGACCGCGGACCGGCTGACTGAGCGCGACCTGCGCGAAATGCTTTTCCACCCGGGATTTTCGACTGCGGTCGTCAAGACGGAACTCGCGGGACGCGGCGTGGGACTCGATGTGGTGCGCTCCAACCTCAACGCGCTGAACGGCGAAATTGAAGTCCACAGCGAGCAAGGCTCGGGCACGAAATTCACTCTAAAAGTGCCGTTGACGCTGATCATTTCGCCAGCGCTCTTCGTGCGCTGTGGTTCACACCATTTTGCGTTGCCTCTGGCGGTGGTGGAAGAGATTCGGCGCTTGCGCGCGGATGAAATTGAGGATGTCGGCGGAAAACTTCTGACCAAGGTGCGCGACATCGTGACCGAAGTCGTGCGCCTGGATTCCTATTTGGGCTTGCCTCCGCTGGAACCGGTGAACGGATACTTCCGCATGGTTGTGGCGACCGCGGGTAGCCGGCAGATAGGTGTGGTGGTCGAAGAGGTGCTAGGCAAGGATGAAATCGTCATCAAGAACCTGGGCGAATATCTGCGCCGCGTGAAGCTTTTCCCCGGCACCACCATCGCTCCCGACGGCAGCCTGATTTTGTTGATCGATTTGAACCGCATGGTCGCGACCGCGCCGAATGAGCGACACGCCGTGCAGGCCAGTGCCAGCGCGGCCCGCGTCTTCGCCCCCGGCTCGGCCGCCGTGGCGCGGGGCACCATTCCCGTGGAAGCGATTGACCGCGTGGATCAGGAACGCGTCATCGTGGTGGTGGACGACTCCATCAGCGTGCGCAAATTCGTGGGCCGCATGCTGGAGAAAAACGGCTACCGCGTGAAGATGGCGGCGGACGGACTGGAAGCGGCCGAGCTTGTGACCCAACACGGGTGTCACCTGGTGATCACCGACCTGGAGATGCCGCGCATGACTGGGTATGAATTGATGGCTCAGTTGCGGCAGAGCCCGTCAACCAAGCGAATTCCCGTGATGGTGGTGACGTCGCGCGCCGGCGCCAAACACCGGGATCGCGCGATGAAGGAGGGAGCATCTTCCTTCCTCACCAAGCCGGTGCAGGAAGACCAGCTCCTGGCCGCCGTAGAACAACTGATTGGAACGGAGGCGGCGCGTCCGATCGTGCCGGTCGGATAAACGAACCATGGTCAGCGCACCTTCCAAAAAGTTTCGCGTGCTCGTTGTTGACGACTCCACCTTTATGCGCAAGGTTCTGGAGTCCATTTTCAATGGCGACGAGCAATTTCACGTGATTGGCCAGGCCAAAGACGGCAGAGAAGCTATCGCCCTTTCCGATTCCCTCAAGCCCGATGTCATCACCATGGATTTGAACATGCCGCACATGGACGGGTTACAGGCCACCGCGCACATCATGACCAGCAATCCGCGCCCGATTGTGATTGTGAGTTCGGAGAGCAAGGAAGGCGCGGCGAGCACCCTGCGGGCCCTGGAACTCGGCGCGATCGATTTTGTCACCAAGCCATCTTCGGGCATTGACCTCGACATGCAGAGCGTTAAGGACGACCTGTTGCGGAAAGTGCGCATGGCGGCCAAAGTACGCGTGGTGCGTACGGCCACGCGGCTGGCGGCGGCCTTGCAGGCTCCCATGGATCCGACGCAAACCCGAAAAGTGCAGCCGGTTGTGGCGCGGCCCTCGAATGGCGCAGCGCTTCCTTCGGATGCGCGATTCCCGGTTGTCGTTTTGGCGGCCTCCACCGGCGGCCCGGCCACCGTGATGCGCTTGGCTCCCGGATTCACAAAGGATTTTCCCGCGGCGGTGCTCCTGGTGCAGCACATGCCCGCGGCCTTCACCACCCAGTATGCCCTGCAATTGGCGGAGTTCACTGGCATCCGCGTGAAAGAAGCGGAAGCGAATGAGCCGGTCCAACCAGGTACGTTTTACATTTGCCCGGGCGGCCAGCACCTCCGCGTTTCAGCGACTGGTCGCATTCAGCTCGACGCCGCATCCGGCCGCATTGAAGGCTATCTGCCAAACATCGACGTGACGATGGAATCGGTTGCGGCGTTCAGCGGGGCGATGAGTATCGGCGCTGTCCTTACCGGCATGGGCGCCGACGGAGCGCGCGGCGCGAAGGCCATCAAAGGCGCCGGCGGCTACGTGTTGGCACAGGATGAGGCAACCTCTGTGATTTTCGGGATGCCCGCGGAAGCGATCAAAACCGGAGCGGTGGACCAGGTTCTGGGCATCGACGACATTTACCCGGCGATTGAAAAGCGCGTGCTGGCCCTCAGCCGACTTTCTCCCGTGGGAGCGCGCTGATGCAGCTTGCCACCGCGCACAAGGCTCCGCACGCGCGCACGGAACAGATCATATTGTTCCGCTGCAGCACCCAGATTTTCGCCATTTCGTCGGCTTCGGTGCAGGAAGTGCGCAGCGTGGACAGCCTGGCCGGGACCCCGCTGGAAATCAGCGAACCCGCGGTTCCCAAAGTGCGGCACATGTTCCGGCGCGGCGAGAGCAACTTGTACGTGGTGAATGGCGCCGTGCATTTTGGATTGCGGCCTTCGCCGGCCTCTCTGATTTTTCTTTTGCGCCGCGCGCGCACCGCGCTGTTGATTGATGGCATCGAGAAGATGACCACCATGTCGCGCCTGCAGGCCATGCCGGCGGCGTTTTGCCATGAGGAAAAAATCTGGTATCGCGGGCTGACGGTGTTGGACCAGAGCGTGATCCCGGTGGTGAATCCCGCCGGATTCCTTACCGAGGAGGAGCTTTTTCTGTTGGATACCGTGGCGAGCCGGAATGCGGTGCCCCCAAATTCACCCGCGAACGAGCTGGGCCTGAGTCTATGAGCCTGATGAACCAACACGACGCGCGTTCCTGCGTGCTACTGCGCCTGGGAGAGCGCCGATTCGCCTTGGCAGCCGAACAGATTGCCGAGCTTGTGGCCCCCAGCCGCGTTTTCCGGTTCGCCCACCGCACCGCGGAAATCGATGGCGTGATCGTCCGCCGCGGACGCGTGGTTCCTGTATGCGATCTGGCGGAGCGGCTCACGGGTAAGAAGCTGACCTATCGGCGATTTTACTTGGTGGCGACCCAGCGCCGCGGGGCATCGCTCGATTGGATAGCCCTGCCCGTCAGCGGCGAATGTGAATTGATTACCGCGGATTTAACTCCCGCCAGTGAATCGGACTCGCCGCATGTTGCGGCTTGGCTTTCTCATGATGGCGAAGTCATTGAGGTGCTGAACCTGGATGCCCTGATGCCCCGGCCAGGGCATGCCTCAGGGTTGGTGGACACCGGAATCCCGGAGGCGCGCGCATGATGATGCCCGGGAAGGCGGCGAAAATCCTCCTGATTGACAGCAACGTGCTCTTTGCCAAGCGTCTGGGCGACGCTCTGCGCCGGGAGGGTTTCGAAGTAACCACGTCCACGCAAGCCGCGTTTGCCTTGACTACTCTGGAATACAACGCGCCGTCTGTCATCATCTGCGCCACAAACATGCGCGAAATGGGCGCGCTGGAAATTGCCAAGATTATTCACGCCGACCCCAAAAACGCTTCTCTGCCGATTGTTGCCATGGGCGACGGCAGCCAGCGTGCCCTGATGGAATCGTTTCAAGCCGGTTGCGATGACTACATCGACCGGCATCTTTCGCCGGCCGTCATTGCCAATCACGTCAAAAATATCCTGATCAGCAAGGTCGACGGTTTCCAGCCCACCCAGATGCTCGGCCAGGCCGACACCAGCTTGAGCGGAAACTTAACCCATCACGACTTGACTGGAGTGATGCAGATGCTCGGGCAAGCGCGGCAGACCGGCGCCTTGACCATTAACGCCGGCGAAACGGATGCCGTTCTATTTTATGACGGCGGGGAAATCACCCATGCGGAATGCGGCGCCCTGTTTGGTGACGAGGCCGTGATTCACATTTTGAAGAGCTGCGTGCAGTGCGGCTCCGGTGTCTACAAATTTATTTATGGCGCGGCGTCGGGGCAGCGCACCGTTCTGCGTTCCGCGACCGACCTGATGCTGGATGCCATGCGCGAATACGACGAAACGGAGCGCGACGGCTCCGACGAATTGGCCGATAAGGAGGCACAATGAGCGACGCGATCGTTCTACCTCAGCCCGGCGAAGTAGAACCCCGGCGAACCCCGACGGTTTACTTTATTGATGACAGCGCTACCATGCGCGAAGTCATCAAAATTGCGTTTCGCCGCGAGAACATCAATGTGGTCACTTGCGCCGATGCCGCTTCGGCGCTGGCCCAATTCGAGCAGCAGCCGCCTGACATTGTGATCACCGACGTGATCATGCCCGACCAGGACGGGTATTCCGTCTGCAGCCAGGTGAAGCAGAATCCGCAATTCGCCAAGACCCCGGTGATTCTGATGTCTGGCGTGGTGAACAAGAGCGTGGCGGATCGCGCCGTGGCGGTCCAGGCGGATGAGTTGGTTCGCAAACCCTTCCAACCGCAGGAATTAATTTCGCGAGTGAAGAACCTGATCGGCCACGGTGCGCCGGCTTTACAGCAGCCCTCCGAGCGGCCGATGGCGGTTCCTTCGTTGACCAGCTTGTTCGCCCCGCCCGCGGCCCCGCGGATTGTTCCGCCGCCTGCCGCCATTCCTCCGCCTCCGCCGCCCGCCGAGGCACGGCCCACGGACAATGTCTGGCCGCGCGCTCTTGCCGAGGCCTTCGTGCAGCAGGGCATTACGGCAGCCCAGCAACCTCCAGCATCGGCAGCGCAAGCGGCGCCGCGCCCGGTTGGCACCGCCACGGACATCCAGAAGTTGCGCGTGGAAATCTCGCGCCTCGAACTCCTCGCGAAAAAACTGCAAACCGAATTGCAGATCGAGCGCCAATACAATCAGGCCCTCGAACTCCACGTCCGTACCCTAACCCAAGTCGAATAGCGCACTGCTCCAATTCACGGATCATTCCTCGGTCGAATTGTCCGCCCGGCCGGTTGACGGGATAGAAGCTCAAAAAGAGGGAATCTGCCCTATTTTTGCCTGATCTTGAAGGCAGGCGTGAGAGAAGAGGTGCAGCTGTCTGAATTATAGATTCGTCCATGCCTCAGGAATTAGCGTGGGTCGAAAAAGTCCACACCCACGGCATTGGCGGGCACCCGCAATATTGCCCGGCATCCCGGTTGTTGGTTAGTCCGATGCGCTCCGCCTTGGGCTTGAGCGTTGTCCCCTTTCGCACAGATTGTTTGACCCCTCTTTTGGTTGAATTGACGTGGAATCTCGCGGCCCATAAAGCTTCGCGCAGAAGATTCACCAAATGGATATCAGGCACTCCGGTGCCGTTCAGGAGTGACATGAGCGGGAAGAATTTTCGAGACGTGAAGGTTGACCAGCGGACCAACGGCGAGGGAAAACAAGTCCACAACAAAGTGCTGCTCGCGGCTCCAGACAATGAATACGAGTTGATGCGCGCTGACTTGACGTATATGGACCTGCCGCATCATCTCAGCCTTCATGAACCGACGCAAAAGATCGAGTTTGGCTATTTCCCGAACCGGGGAATGGTTTCTCAAGTTGTCGTGACTAAAGACGGTCGAACCGTGGAAGTGGGTGTGGTGGGGAACGAGGGATACGTTGGGGCAGGACTGGCAGCCGGCTTGACTAGAAGTTCGGTCCGCGAAATCATCCAAATCGCCGGCGACGGATTCCGAATAATGGGCAATGCCCTGGAGCGCATCCTCCGGTCGGCTCCGCAGTTACAGTTGATTTTGAACAGGCATGCGGGGCTTCAAGGAATGCAAGTCGCACAGACCGCGGCGTGCAATCGGCTCCACGACATTCAGCAGCGTCTCTCGCGCTGGCTGCTGATGACTCAGGATCGGGTGCATTCCGGTGTGCTTCCGATTACCCACGATTTCATTGCGACTATGATGGGTACCGATAGGTCCACGGTGAGCGTGGCCGCGTCCGTACTGCAAAAAAAGGGAATTATAGATTACGTGCGAGGCGCAGTGAAGATTGTGAACCGCAGGAAACTCGAAAAATCCTCCTGTGAGTGCTACGACGTCATTCAACAGTTCGAGGATGAACTCGGACTCAGATAGTAGTTTTTGCTAGTGTTGGATACCCCACAGACAGCAACCCCCTCCTATCGCTAAGTTTAGGCCTCATGCATTCAGCTCGATTTTGAGATGTGTTCGGCAAGCGATGACTTGCGCGGAACCTCGCTCAACGCAAAAAAGAGTGCGGTTTTTGTCGGCGCAGTGGCGCGGAAGACCGCTGCCAGACCGTCATGTACAAGCGCATAACCGCATCGAATCGCGAGGTGCTATGGTGCCGATGAGTCGCAAACTAGTGTGGGTCGAAAGACCGAATTTTCAGGGCTGGGCTTGCTCGGAATGCGCTTGGATTTTCATCCCTTCATGGCCGTTGGTTGGCAATTCCATTGAAGAGATGAAGACGAAATTCGGAGAGGAACTCGACAAGGAATTCGCATCTCATCTTTGCGCCGAGCACCCCAGAGCCACAAAAGATCCCCATTAACCAATTCTCTCGCGCTTGGTTTGAGGCCGTTCCAGACTCTCAGACCGCCGGGGCGTGCGGCCTCTTGTTATATGCAGAGGGCCTTTGCCAAAAGGGTGGTGTTGATCTGTATCCCGCCGTGCGCGTCGAGGGAGCCACGGTATCTGATGAATCCAAGCTTTCTGAACTTATTCATAAAGAAGTTAACGCGCGGCCGCGTAGTGCCGATCATCGTTGCCAGGGTTTCTTGCGAGATTCCGCCAAATCTGTGCAGTTTGCGCCGATTCCCGCCGCCTGCAAGCAGAAGAAGAGCGCGGGCTAGTCGCCGTTCGCTACAATGAGAAACTTGGTCGATTAAGTCCTCCTCGAGCCGGCTATTGCGCGAAAGTAGAAAAGAAAGGAAGCAGTAAGAGAGCGCATGGTCAGCGCGGAGCGCTCGGATCATCTCGTTTCTCTCAATGATTCGTAGTGCCGTGGGCGCAATCGCTGCGGCGGTTCGCATGCGAAGATCTTGACTTCCTAGGCACGCTTCACCAAGAAATTCGCCTGGCCCCAAAATGGCGACAATTGCCTCGTTGTGAGTCTTGGAGGCCACCGAGAGTTTCACGCGGCCTTTTTGAATGTACATAAGCGTCTCGGCAGTATCCCCTTGCGAGTAAATAGTCTCTCCTGCTGCGAAGCTTTTGTTCAGTGTCGCCACGGCGCCCAAATCGAACGAAATTTTGGGCAGGACCTCGATGTTTGATTTCATGGGTTGATTGAACCTCCGATTCCGTTGGGATGTTGGATGCCCCGTTTCCATCGCCTCAATCGCGGAAAGCTTCCGGTCCACGTGTGGTTCTGAGCGTAGATCACCTGAATGCAGAAGGCAGCGCTGCCCTGCAGCGACACCACACGATGGGCAAGGGACGGAGAGCAACTGCTTTATGCTCAGTTCCTTCTTTTTCACTCGAATATGGTCCGATAACGCGCTGGCGTAAATCTGTCCTATTTGGAACACCTTTCGCGCTAGCCGGTAACGCGATGCATCTCAATTGGTTCTGCTCCTGGAAAGTGTGCCAGACAAAGGGCTCCAATCGCCTAACCGCACGGCATATGAGGCAAGCTCAAACGAAACAAAATTGTGAGCCCTGATAACCGCCGTAACCGGAGGAGCGGGTCCCGGCACCAAGTAGCCACGGCAGTATTGCCCCAAAATTGTGCAAAAAGGTCGGGTTCACCCGCTCCTACCACCTATCCCCCCGGCCAGTTGACGGGTTTCTACGGATTGAGTAGCCTCGGCTGACGCTGGCACGCGTACAATCCAGCGCCGGGGGAAGGCACGATGAACCAACCAAAGAAAACGGGGATTTCGCGGCGCCAGTTTGCGCGGCGCGCGGCTTTGCTTTCGGCCACGGCCTCCATTGCGCCGGCCGCCAGCGTGCTCGCGAACGCTTTGCCCACACCCGCGCTGCAGGCTCCTGATGCGCATCCGCATCTCTCCGCGGAAAGCCAGACCGAAGCGGAGGCGCGATACCAGCAGATCTTGACCCAATACGGCAGCCGCTTCAGCGCGGACGATAAAGCCACCATTCAACAGACCAATCTGACCATGCAGACCAGCCTGGACAAAATTCGCGCGTATCCTCTAGATAATGGAGACAACCCGGCGCTCTATCTGAAGCCCCTGGTGGAACGCCAAAAGAAAAAGCCCGTTACACCGGCCGGCTCACCGGCGAAAAAATCCTGAGGGGACCACGAATGCTCAGCGACTCGGTTCTTTATCTATCGGTTGGCGAGCTTGCCAAACGGATTGAGTCCAAGCAAATTTCCCCCGTCGAGCTGACGGAAAGTTATCTCGCGCGCAGCGAATCCCTGGGCCCGAAACTAAATGCCTACGCCCGCCTTACCCCGGACCTGGCGCTGGAACAGGCGCGCACCGCCGAAAAAGAAATACAACGCGGCCACTATCGCGGCCCGCTTCACGGCATTCCCTACGCCGCCAAAGATTTGCTCGCCGTGAAAGGAATCCCCACCACCTGGGGAGCCAAGCCGTTTGCCGGTCAGGTTTTCGATTACGACGCTACCGTCATCGAGCATCTGAGGAACGTCGGCGCCATTTTACTGGGCAAGGCCGCGATGATCGAACTCGCGGGAGGCATGGGATACATGTTTGCTTCCGCGTCGCTGCAGGGACAAGCGAAAAATCCCTGGGATTTATCTTGCTGGACGTGCGGATCGTCGTCGGGCTCCGCCGCGATTGTTGCCGCGGGGCTGGCGGGATTCGCGATCGGGACGGAAACCTGGGGCTCGATCGTCTGCCCGTCGGCATTTTGCGGTGTCAGTGGATTGCGCCCCACATATGGGCGCGTGAGCCACCGTGGCGCCATGGCGCTGGCCTACTCAATGGACAAAATCGGGCCGTTGGCGCGCTCGGCGGAAGATTGCACCAACATTTTCGCGGCCATCGCAGGGCACGACCCGCTGGATCGCAGCACCCTGCCTGTGGACCGCGCCGCGTTTACATATTCACCCGCGGCGGACTTGAAGGGCCGCAGCCTGCGCATCGGCTGGCTGACCAACGCGTGGAAGCAATACGATCCCGGCATCGGAAAAATTGTGGATGCCGCGAAGATTGTCCTCCGGCGTCACTTCCCTTCCTTACGGGATGCGGCCTTGCCCGAAGGGCCGTGGGAGGATGCCGCGACCGTGGTGCTGTCCGCGGAAGGGGGATCAGCATTCGCGCAGCTCATCCGTTCTGGCCGCGTAAACGAGCTCGCGGATCCCTTGGGGCGCGTGGCAGGTTACGTCAGCCAAAGCATTTCGGGAGCGGATTGCACCACCGCCCTGCGGATTCGCGACCTCCTGCAAATAAAGATGGCTGACCTTTTTGATTCCTACGACGTGCTGGCGACCGCTTCCCTGCCCGTCACCGCCACGCCGCTCACGACGAACCTGGTCACCGGGCTTTCTTTTGCCGATCCGCTGGGTGGCATCGGCAACTTGTGCGGGTTGCCCGCCATTTCCGTGCCCTGCGGATTTACGGAGAAGAATTTGCCCGTGGGTTTGCAGTTTGTCGGACGAGCGGGTGATGACACCGCGGTTCTGCAAGCCGCGCGAATCTTTCAGCAAGCCACTAGCTGGCATCGCAAGCATCCGAAGATCGCTTAAAGCTCCTATTGTTCACTCATGGATACTCGGGTTGTAGCTCAGGCCTTCGAGGCCCAAGTGTTTTCGCTGCGTGGCCCCAATTTCGCCGGCGCTATGGAAACTCTCACCCCTGAATGGGTGAGGCATCGGAGGCCGATCAGGATTTTTGGCGGTTGTGGAGAATTTCGCGAACGGTACGCAAGATCGCCGAACGGCTGAACGGCTTGGTCATCAGTCGCACGGACGGATCCGCATTGGCCATTTCGGTGGCCGCGTGCTCGCTGTAACCGGACATGAAAACCACCGCCAGCCCAGGGTGCTCCCGCTGCAAGCGTACAGCGAGGTCCTGCCCGGTCATCCCGGGCATGACCATGTCGGTGACCAGCAAATCGATCTGCCCGCGATGTTTCGCCGCCAGCTCGACGGCTTCCTGCCCGTTTTTCGCTTCGATCACCTTGTAGCCGCCCGATTCCAGAAATTCGCGCGCGATTTCGCGGACATCCTGTTCGTCTTCGCTAAGCAGCACGGTCTCGGTACCGGCGGGAATCTCCGCGGTGAGTTTTGGCGTTCCGGCCGCCACTTCCGCCTCATCCACGCGCGGAAGGTAAATTTTGAAAGAAGTTCCCTTGCCTAATTCGCTATAAACCCAGATGAATCCGCCGCTCTGCTTAACGATGCCATACACCGTCGCCAGCCCAAGCCCCGTGCCTTTTCCCTTTTCCTTGGTCGTGAAAAACGGCTCGAAAATGTGCGCCTGGGTCTCTTCGTCCATCCCAGTGCCAGTGTCGGTGACATCCAGCAACACGTAGGAGCCCGGCTTCATTAGCGGATGGCTGGAGGTATACGCCTGGTCGAGGTCGCGATTGGATGTCTCGATGAGCAGCTTGCCGCCCCCGGGCATCGCATCGCGTGCGTTCACCGCCAGATTCATGATCACCTGCTCCATCTGGCTGGCATCGGCGCGGATCGTGCCGACCTGCTGGTTCGGCCGGAGAATTAGTTCAATGTCTTCACCAATCAGGCGGGGCAGGAGTTTCCCCATCTCTTCCACGACCGAATTCAGATTGATCACTTGGGGCTGCAATACCTGTAACCGGCTGAAGGCCAGCAATTGCCTGGTAAGCGTTGTAGCACGGTCGGCGGAACGATCGATCTGCCCGATCTTTCGTGCCATCGGATCGGAAGGCGGCAACGTGTTCAGCATCAGCTCCGTGTGCCCCTTGATCACCATCAGCAGGTTGTTGAAGTCGTGGGCAACGCCGCCGGCCAACCGGCCGACCGCCTCCATCTTTTGCGACTGCCGCAGTTGGAGCTCCAGGTGGCGGCGCTCGCTGATGTCCTGGGCCACTACCAAGCGCACGCGTTTACCGGCATAGACCAGTTCATGGGAGATGAGTTCCACCTCGAACGTTTTTCCATCTTTCTTCTGATGGTTCCAGAAACCGTGCTCTTCACTCTCGCCGCCCATCTTTTCCAGGTAGCTGACCATCCTCTCGCGCTCGGCCGCAGGACGAATCTCCAGGATGCTCATGCGCGCAAACTCTTCCTGCGAGTAGCCATATTGGCCGACAGCTGCCTGGTTGGCCCGCAGAAACCGGAGAGTTTCCACGTCGTAAAGCCAGGTCGGGAGTGGATTATGCTCGAACAAAAGGCTGAGCATGGATTCGCTCTTCCGCAACTCTTCTTCGGCGCGGCGGCGTTCGATGGCCAGGGCGATGTGGCCCCCGACGGAGTCCAGGAACTCGAGGTCCCGATGATCGTAGGCGTTCTCGTGCTGGTAGTGCTGCACAACCAGGACGCCAATCGTCGCGGTGGGCGTTTTCAAAGGCACGCCGAGCCACGATGGGGAGGGCGAACCCACAAGTTCCACTTCCCCAAGTTCCACCAGACTGTCAAATTCGGATTGCGGGATCAGGTTCGCTTTTCCGGTGCGAAAGACGTACGCGGTGCAACTCCGGCCTACCTTTTGCGGCGGCGGCGCGGCATCGTATTCGTCGGCAAAGAAAGGAAATTCGAAGACGTCGCGTTGCTGATCGTGCAGCGCCACGAAACAGTTTTCGGCGGGCAAAATGTGCTTCAGCGCCTGGTGAATGCGAGTGAGCAGTTGATCGAGGTTGGCGGTCTGGTTCAGCGCGTGAACAATATCGGAAATCACCTGGCGCTCCGACTCCATGCGGTGAAGCTCGGTGACATCCAGCCCGTGCACCAGAATACCCTCGAAACCCGGATCGCGCCCGCCATTCCGGCACGCCAGCTCAAACCACCGCCAGGAGCCATCCCGGCTTCGCAGGCGGCAACGGGTGGTGAGCGACGCCATGCTTTGGTTGGCCACCTGGGCAAGTTGGTTGCGAACCAGGGCGACATCCACGGAGTGGACCAGTGCGTGAAAACTTCGACCGAGGAGTTCCTCGGAACGGTAGCCTAAATTGGTTGAGAAAGTGGCATTCGCAAATAGCAAGGTTCCGTCAGCGCCCAGCACGGCGATGATTTCCCTTGAGGAGTCGACCAACGACGTTAGTTGTGCGGCGCCCAGGGCCGTCCCAGGGTCCGTAACAATTCTATGTGCCATGAAGGGGGCGCTTCATCGCCAGCGGGGACACAAAACTGCCGACGTGACTTTCGGAAGCCTCCAAAGGTCGAGTTACGTTCAGCTGACGCTTACTGGGAAATCTCTGTCTTAACCCACATTAGACTACCCATCAAATTCCGTAAACCCCTGTGGCTCTCTGCGTTGCGAAAAAATGACTGTACGTAAGGACAGGTGGCAAGCCCCCTGGCCTGCCGCATCGGCCCGCTCCGTGCTACCCTGCGTATCCGTTAACCGCACGAATGATCGAGCTGCGCCCGGTTACGGCCAGCTCCTGGAGGGACTTCCGCTATGCACGGGATCTGGAAGGACATGTTCGTCATCACCCTGCCGATACTGGAGAAAATCCTGCGGCCCATCATCGTGTACTTCTTCCTGGTGGTGATGTTGCGCCTTTCGGGAAAGCGCGAACTGGTGCAATTAAATCCTTTTGATTTGGTTGTGCTGCTCACCCTTTCGAACACCGTGCAAAATGCCATCATCGGGGACGACAATTCGGTCTCCGGCGGACTGCTGGGCGCCACCTCCCTGCTGGCGATCAACTACCTGGTGGTGCGGTTTCTGTACAAACACAGGAAACTCGATGAGATTGTCGAGGGCAGGGCGGATATTTTGATCGAGGGCGGCAATCTCCGTCCTGAACGGTTGAAAAAAGAGCTGATTTCCGCGGCTCAACTTGAAGCGGCGGCGCGCAAGCAGGGATTCGCCTCGCTCTCCGAGGTGGATCAGTGCATTCTCGAGCCCGGCGGGACGCTTTCCTTCATCGGGAAAAAGCCCGATGCGGATGTGCTGCGGCATCGGGAGCTGCTGGAGCGGATGGACCGTCTTAAGGATGAGCTGGCGCTGGTGCGCACCACCCGGCCGCCTTCGGTTGCATAGCCCCGGCTTGAGGAAGCGATCTCAGTGGACGAAAAGCCCGCTGAGCCCGACCACGAATCCAATTGCGCCGATGACGATTCCCGAATACCAGAAGAGCTTGCGTTTTGTGAGCAACGTCAAGGAGCAGATAATCAGTCCGATTTCCAGGATCACCTCGGCTGCATCGTAACGGTCTTCCCGCCGCGCCACCACTATGCGTTCGGCCTCGAATTCCTTGGCCTTTTCGCTGATCTGTTCCTTGTCTTTCTCGTAGCGCTCGGTTTCTTTTCGATATTTTTCGCGCAGCGCATCCGTTTTTTCCTTTTCCTCGGCAGGCAAGACTCCCAGCATGTCCGAAACGCTCTGCATTTCATGGAGCCGGATATTCTTGGCCTGGTAGAACGCCCACTGGTCGCTCGCCTGGGTCTGCAAAAGCACCACCTCGATGCTGGAGCGATGTCCCATCAGCGTGGCCATGGCCACCAGCACGGCGAGAATCGAGATCGTAATGGCGACGGGCAGTGTCCACGGCTCGTCATCATGATGATGTGCATGCTCTTCGAGCACTTCGTGCATCGGGATTCCCTCTTGTTTGTGAATTTAGGCCGACTGCTGAGCAGCAATGACCTTTAGCACTTCCTGCGCGCTCGATATCGTGCGCTCGATATCGGCCGCGGTATGCGACGCGGAAACGAAGGCAGCTTCAAATTGCGAGGGTGCCAGGAAAATCCCGCGATTCAGCATTTCCTGGAAGTAGCGGGCGTAGAATTTCGTGTCCGAGCGCTTGGCTCCGGCGTAATTCGTCACCGGCTCGGGTGCGAAGAAGATGGTGGAAAGCGAGCCGATGCTGTTGACCTGCGCGGCGATCCCCGCGCCGGCTAGCGCATTCCGCAGACCGTGGACGAGTTTCTTCGCATGGGCGTTGATCCCATCGTAGAGGCCCGGCTTGGCCAGTTCCTTGAGAGTGGCGATGCCGGAGCGCATGGCCAGTGGATTCCCCGCCAGCGTTCCCGCTTGATAGACCGGGCCAAGCGGCGCGACGTTGTTCATGAGTTCCGCGCGGCCTCCGTATGCGGCGACCGGCACGCCGCCGCCAATAATTTTCCCCATGGTCGTAAGGTCGCCCTCCACGCCAAGGAGCGTCTGCGCGGCGCCGTTGTGCAGCCGGAAGCCGGTGATGACCTCATCGACAATAAGAAGAGCGCCATTCTTGCGCGTGAGATCCCGCAGTCCTTGCAGAAATCCTTCCTTCGGCAGGACCACGCCCATGTTCGCGGCAATGGGCTCGACGATTACTGCCGCAATTTTGCCTTTGTGTTCGTTGAACCGTTTTTCGACGTTATCGAGGTCGTTGTAGGGCACGTTGAGCGTGAGCGCCGCCAAAGCCTGCGGGACTCCAGGACATTCGGCGATTCCCAGCGTCGCCAAGCCCGATCCGGCCTGCGATAGAAAGCTGTCGGCGTGCCCGTGATAGCAGCCTTCAAACTTGATAATCAGATCGCGCTTAGTGACGCCGCGAGCCAGACGCACCGCGCTCATGGTGGCTTCCGTTCCGCTGGAAACAAACCGCACCTTCTCGATGAATGGAACAGCTTTGATGATGAGTGTCGCGAGTTGTAATTCCAATTCGGTGGTGACCCCGAAGCTCGTTCCTCGTTGCGCTTGATCCGCAATCGCCGCGGTCACCGCGGGATGCGCGTGGCCCAGCAGCATCGCGCCCCACGAGCACACGTAATCCAGCAACTGGTTCCCATCCGCGTCGTAGAGGTATTGCCCGCTGCCCTTTTCAATAATCAGAGGTTCGCCGCCGACGGAACGGAACGCCCGCACCGGGCTGTTCACGCCGCCGACCAGGACCTTCTCGGCCTTTTCGAAAATTTCCCGTGAACGCCGCCGTTCGGGTTTTGCCTGCGCTTGTGTGGCACTCATCGGGGCACCTTGGTTCGCGATCTTCAGGATTTCAGCCAGCGAGCCGCGTCTTTTGCATGGTACGTCAGAATAATATCGGCGCCGGCGCGCTGGATGCCGGTGAGGATTTCCAGGACCACACGCTTCTCTTCGATCCAGCCTTTTTGCGCCGCGGCTTTGACCATCGCGTATTCGCCGCTGACGTTGTAGGCCCCCACTGGCACATCAAAGCGTTCTCGGACCGCCCGGATAATGTCGAGATAAGGCAGCGCCGGCTTTACCATCACAATGTCCGCGCCTTCTTCCAGATCGAGAGCCACTTCCTTCAGGGCCTCGCGTCCATTTCCGGGATCCATCTGATAGCTGCGGCGGTCGCCCGACTGTGGCGCGGATTGCGCGGCTTCGCGGAACGGGCCGTAAAAGCCGGAACAGTATTTCGCCGCGTAGGCAAGAATGGGGACGTTCTCAAACTTGTGCCCGTCGAGCAGTGTCCGAATCGCTCCTACCCGCCCGTCCATCATGTCCGACGGCGCGACGATATCGGCCCCCGCGCGCGCATGGGAAAGCGCCTGCTGTGCCAGGATTTCCAGTGTCGGGTCATTCAGAATTTCGCCGTGCTCCACGACACCGCAATGGCCGTGGTCGGTATACTCGCACAAGCAAACGTCTGTGATCACCAGAAGTTGCAGCTTGGCTTTCTTGATGGCCTCGACAGCCTGTTGCACCACGCCGGTTTTCGAGAGTGAACTGCTTCCGCGCGCATCCTTGGACTCCGGAAGGCCGAACAGAATGATCGCGGGGATGCCCAGCGATTCCACTTCGCGGCACTCCTCAACGATCTGATCCACGGACTGTTGGTAAATCCCGGGCATGGAGTTGACTTCCTGGCGCACTTTGTTTCCCGGGCAGACGAACATCGGGTAGATAAAACCTGCGGTGCTGAGCCGGGTTTCGCGAACCAACCCGCGGAGCGCCTCCGTGCGCCGAATCCGCCGCGGACGATGAATGGGGAAACTCATCCTTGTTTTGCTCCTGCAGGTTGCTGCTGGCCTGCGCCTGCTTTTGAGAAGAATTCGATCAGCGTGGCAACCGCGGCGGTCACGGTGCTATCTGCTGCCAGAAGGAGTCGACTGATTCCTTCTGCTCGCAAGGCACGTTCGCTAACCGGGCCAATCGCCACGAAAATTGCCTGGTGGCTGAGCTCGCGAAGCCGCCCGGCGCCGAGAATATCGCGGAGATGATGCACAGCCGAAGGGCTAAAAAACAGAATGGCGTCTGCCCGGCCGCGAAGGAGCGCAGCGCAGGCCTCCGGCGGTTCGCTGGCCGGGGGCACCGTCTTGTAGGCCACCACCGGGGTCACCTTCGCTCCAAGACGCTCCAGCACGGCGACCAGTTCCGGATTCGCGCGATCGCTTCGCGGCAGGAATACGCGCTTCCCGTGCACTTCGCAGCTAAGTTCTTCCGCCAGCGCCACGCCGTTGTGCACCTTGGAAACATAGGTCACAGGCAAGCCCGCGGCGCGCACCGCATCCGCCGTTGCCGGTCCCACTGCTGCAATTTTCATGCCTGCAAACACTTCGGCGCTGGAACGTCCCAGCAACGCGCAACGTTCCTGCAAAGCCCGCAACGCATTTTGGCTGGTGAAAAATATCCAATCGAACGGCGCACCATTTTTCAGGCAGTCGTCGAGTTCCGCGGGATTGTCCGCGGGCGCAAATGCTATTAGTGGCAGCAGGATCGTTTCGGCCCCGGCATCGCGCAAAGCATCCACCAGCGATTGGCTTTGTTCCAGCGCGCGCGTCACCACCACTCGCTTCCCTCTCAGCGGCTTGTGATTCATCTCAACCACGGGCGCGCTGCACCTCTTCCAGAATTCCCCGCGCGCCGCCTTCGGCAAGAACTCGCGCCAGATGCTGGCCCAAGGCAGCCGCCTGATCCGGTGGCGCGGTCGCTTTTTCGCGAACGTATTGTAGCCCATCCACGGAACAAACCACCGCTTCCATCACCAGTTCGCTGCGCTCCATGCGCGCCCAGGCGCCTAGCGGCACCTGGCACCCTCCCTGCAACGCGGAAAGCAACGCGCGCTCGGCGATGATTGCCGTGCGCGTTTCCAGATCGTCCAATTGCGACAATATCTCGTCGGCGTCGCGATCCTTTACGCGTGATTCGATTGCAATCGCTCCCTGTCCTACGGCCGGCAGCGAAATCTCGGTCGAAAGCGCCTCGGTGATTTTCTGCCCCCAGCCCAGGCGATCGAGCCCCGCTTTAGAGAGTACGATGGCGTCGTATTCCCCGCTCTCCACCTTGCGCAGCCGGGTATCCACGTTGCCCCGCAATTCGCGCAGGTCCAGATCCGGGCGATAGTGCCGCAATTGCGCTTGCCGCCGCAGGCTGCTGGTGCCAACCCGCGCGCCTGGCTTCAAATTCGCAAGCGTCATGCCGTTATGCGAAACCAGGCAATCGCGAACGTCGTCGCGGCGGCAAACTGCGGGAAAGTGCAATCGCCCCGGAGTCTCCGTGGGAATGTCTTTCACACTGTGCACTGCCAGGTCGATGCTTTCTTCCAGCAGCGCTTCTTCCAGTTCCTTGATGAAAATTCCCTTCTCGCCAATTTGCGTCAGCGGCTGCTGCTGCATTTTGTCGCCGGAAGTCTTGATAATGATGATCTCCGCCTCGACTCCGGTGAGCTGAAAAAGCCGCTTGCGCACAAATTCCGCCTGCCAGCGGGCCAGGATGCTGCCTCTCGATCCGATCCGCAGGGGCTTCACGGTTTCTCCCGGTCGGATAGATACAAATCTCGGATGGCTTCCACGTTCTGAATCTTGCGCCGCAACTCTTTTTCCGCCCGCAGGCGTTCGGCGGGATGCAGCAGCAGCTGCTCGATCAATTCGTCCATCAGCGCCCCGATTTTCTCGCGATCTTCTCCATTGAAGTGATTCATGCCCGCCAGTCGCTCTTCGAGGAACCTCGCTCGCCGCTGCTTCAAGTTGCCCCGCAACATCTCCAGTACGCCGGTCAATTCAACGCTGGCCTGCCAGGAGATGAACTTCGCCACGTGGTCTTCGACGAGTGACTCCGCCTTGGGCACTTCGCTTTGCCGCGCGTCCCGATTCTGCTTCACGATCTCCGCCAAATCCTCCATCGAATACAGATAAACGTTATAGATTTCCGCTACCGCCGGGTCCACGTTACGCGGCATCCCCAGGTCCATCAGGAACATGGCGCGATTTCCGCGTGACGCCATGGCCCGCTCGACCATCGGCCTTGTCACCAGAAAACCCTGCATCCCCACCGCCGACACGATCACGTCCGGAAATTTCAACGAACTGTCCCACTCTCCCCACTCCAGCACTTTTCCCTCGTACTGCCGGGCAAACTCTTCCGCTTTTTCCCGCGAGCGATTCATCAGGTAAAGATTCTTGATCTTCCGGTCGTGCAACTGCGACACAACTTGCTCGCTAATTGTGCCCGCTCCCAGAACCAGCGCGCTGCGCTCATTCAACTTCCCAAAAATGCGCTCCGCCAGTTTCATTCCCGCCGATGCAACTCCCATGGGCCGTGTACCCAGTTCCGTTTCCGCACGCACCCGTTTTCCGATTTCCAGCGCGCCCTGGAACAGCCGGTTTAGCACCGGGCCCGTATCCTGATGCTCATGCGCGCGAAGATACGCTTCGCGCACCTGTCCAAGAATTTCCGCTTCGCCCACCAGCATCGATTCCAGCCCTGCCGACACCCGGAACAGATGGCGCACCGCATCATGGTCGTAGTGGTGATACAGGGAAGGGTTCAACTGGTCCGGCAGGACCTCATGAAACGTGCTTAGAAACGACGATAACGCGGCCGCCGATTCGTGGTTTGCATGGGCATGCACGCCATAAATTTCGCTGCGATTGCACGTGGAAAGCACCAGGGTCTCTTCGAGGATCCCCTGCGACCTAAGCTCTTCGGCCGCCCTCCGCGCTTGTTCGCCGGAGAACGACACCTTTTCCCGCACCTCAACGGGCGCTGTGCGGAAATTCAGGCCAACCAGTACGATCTCCATGCTGCGCGATGCGCGCTCCTAAAAATACCGGTGATGCGCGGAAAAGTAGAGATTCACAACCGTAAAACTGATTACCACCAGAATAAAATTGAACACGCACAATCGCGACGCCCGGGCCCCGCGCCATGCCGCCGTCCTCGCCAGGCTCAGATAGATGGCATACAACGCCAGCACCACCAGGGTGACGATGTATTTTGGGTCGAAATACCAGTGCTGCCCGGCCTGCCGGTCCACCGCAAGAAATCCCAGCGCCGTGCCCGCCGCGATCGTTACCAGGCCCACCAGGACACTGGTGTGGCTCATGCGCTCCAGCAACTCCAAAGACGGCAACCGCCAAACAACCTCGCTCAGCTTGCGGATGCGCAACAAGCGTTCTTCTCCCAGAAACATCAGGCTCAATACGCAGGAAAGCGCGAACCCCGCATACGCCAGAATGCTCAGCGTGACATGCAAGGCGAATACCACACCGTGCGCCTGGGTCGGTGCGCCGGGATGCTCTGGGGCAAAGGAGGCCGCCAGGAAGAAGGCCAGGATGATGGGCACTACAAAGGCGCCGACGGTCCGCTGGCGATGATAGATTTCCAGGCAAAGATAGGTGACGGCGAGTAGCCAGCCGAACAGCGACATGGAACCCTGAAGATCATGATAAGGAACCGAGTGGGTGCCTCTCGCGCGGACCAACAGGGATACGTAATGGCATGCTAAACCTATGAACATCATTACGGTAGCCAGGCGCCCGGTGATCTCTTTTCCGGAATAGAGATAGCCCGTATACAGGCCCATGCTCAAGAGATAGGCCAGCACCGTCAACATTACAAACGTGTGATTCATCGGCTTGGGTCCTTGCCGAGTCGGGACGCGGCGGAAACGCGCTCTCCCCCAGTCCGCGCGAACTCTCAGATGGCTTCAGTATAGCGTAGTCGCGGGTATCTTCCATTCGCTCTGCATTCTCGACTCTATCAGGAGTTTACGTTCACCTGCACACCTACTCTGTGACCCAGTTCACAACCGCCGGGTGACGCCGAGCGCACATTCGAAACTATCAACAGTATTTGTAGTACTGGGACGATTTTGCACCGAAAGGGTCACGGGGAAAAGTCGACAAGTTTATGGAGCAGGAGGCGATGAAAAAATGAGCGACGAGAGAAAGTATGAGATTGCGAAGGAGTATGTAGATAAGCAGCTAAATACGATGAAAAAATACGACGCTGCTCCAAAAGATATTTCCAAGGCGGAGTACGAGTCGCTGGTTCGGTAAGTGGCGCAGACGATTAAAGCCACGAAAGAGAAGTAAGCCCCATTGGTCCAGCAAGGCGAATACTCTCACAATCAGAACGAAACCGGAACTCTATACAACTAGAAGCCTGTGGAAGCGGTTTTGGGAGCCAATACTTGCTAAAGCTTCGAAAACTGCGTCGCCGAACTTATAAGCCGCCCCAATGTAGGCGCGACTCTTATCCTTGTCCATAAACTGCCCCACAAGTTCCTTTTCGGCGGCGTTTGTTACCTCGAGAAATCGCTCGTATTGCTCTAAAATCCGGCCGACCGCACCGTGTGCATGGTTTAAATCATGTTGCTTCAGAATCCACTCAAGACGTTCGGTAGGGGTCAGCCCTACCATGGCAACCGCATTGGTCGGATGAACGGATTTCTGGATGCCATAGACTGCGAGAAGGTAAAGAATGCCTGAGTAACACGTAAGGAGTCGACTGTGCTTTAACTTGTAGTTCTTGAGCTTACCTTTTGCCTTCTCCTCCTCGGGTTTTCTTTCCGTTCGCGCTTCATAGTTGACGCAGAAGGTTCTCCACAATCGAAGAATATCGTTTGCGAGGAATGCTGGCATGAAGTCTTCTTTGTGGTCCTCGTAATCACGCCAATAAGCAGCTAGGACCTCCTCGATGACCTCCTTGTATACAGCGGCCTCCAGCAGGGGGCGGCTTTCGAGCAGCAAGAGCAGACGTGCTGTGAAGGTGTTGGTGACATCGTCTTCCGGCGTGCCCAGGGTCTTTGTAAAGTCATGAACCGAGTAATGGGTAAGGTAACGCCCGTCTCCAGAGAACTCCGGGAACCCCAGCTTGCGAGTGGCATCTATGAGGTCCGCTTTGATGCAAATCTCGTCAAGACGTTTGAGAAGGCTACCTTCCTTACCTTCTTGATTTGGCTCACCATTTTTCTTACCGACTATGAAAAGGTCCAGGTCACTATGAAGACTTGCCTCGAATCGTCCAAACGAGCCAGTGGCGTAGACGCATGCTTTGCCTTTTGCGAGTTGTTCAGCCGCTTGAAGCTGGTTGAGTAAATCCTTAATCCGAGCGTCCGTCGTATTTTGTCGTTCAGCGAGTTGCCCCACCAGTTCCCTCCCACTCGAATACATTCGCGAATATCTCGGCTTGTTCTATTGCGTCGTCGATTGCATGGTGCGTGTGGGGGTGTCTTGGCCTCAGTGAGGGATCAATGCGCGAACGACCTGCTTGCGAGATTGGGATGCCTGCTTTTACGGCAACCGCGGTCTTGATATCGAAGCAACGAGAGTAGGCGAAAGGGGATCCCTCAGAAGAAAATCGAACGAAATACCAGTACAACCAACTCCAATCGAAGCTGAGTGGATATGCTACCAATACAGGTTGTGCCTCGCGCGAGATGCTCCTAGTCCACTGGAAGGCCTCAGTCATGGCCCTCTCGGGAGCTTCTCCTTCTATGCAGAGGCGCTTTCTGTCGAGTCCATTGACTCGCAAAGCCTCCAACTGGAAGTTCTCGGAGATGGGCCTCAGTTCTTTGTAGAAAATCTGCTTATAGCTTTGAGGTCGTCGAAAGTGCTGGCCGTCAAACGATCCCGCATATACAAGCGCAAACGAAAGAATAGAAAACACCCCAGGGATCGGCCCGTCGGTCTCGACATCCGCGGAGAAATAGGCATCGACCTTACTATCCAAGTCGTTCATGTGATGCGCGATCTCCGAGGTTCCCGGGTCAAACTTGTGGTGTATCGTCGGATCCATGCCGTTCTATGCTACCAGCGTCCGCCTAAGAATGACACGCCATCCATTAGGCCTTCACTTTTTCCCAGATTGCATCAACTATTGGTCAGTTGTTACGCTGTCCCGCAACGGCCCTCTGACCGCTTTGGTGCGAAAACGTCCCGTCACTTCCATTTCGAAGAGGGCGAACCTATGACGCGTCGATCTGACGACCTGGCCATCGAAGAAAAAGTAGTCGCAGTTTTCGACATCTGCTCATCTGTATTTAGTTGGAGATTCGCGGACACCGGGGAGTCCGGTGGGGCGGATTGTAAACTAAGCTGCTTCGGGTTTCATCTCCTTTCGGTGCCGTTGGGCAACTCCTTCTGAGAAAGTTTGAAACGGCGTGCGGCCTTGGGTGCGATAGCCCTGGTGGGCGCGTTCGCGGTTATAGAAGTTGACGTAGGCGTCCAGGTCGCGCTGCAGCTGGTCGAGCGACTCAAAGAGCGTCTTGCGGAAGGCCACGGCGTAAAATTCTTCCTTCACCGTGCGATGAAAGCGTTCGCAGAAGCCGTTGGTTTCCGGCGAGCCGATATCGGTGCGCCGGTGTTGGATTTGCTGGAAACCGGGGACGGACGGGACGTTTCCATGGCACGAGTATAACCACAAGAGCGAGGTTTGTGCTTAAAGCGGAAGCAACTGTTGTGCCGGATGGTGCGCGGTTTTGGCGGGACGACCGCCTTTCTGCGGTATCAGACGGCGGAGGGTAATTTGCTCAAGGGAGTGGACGAACGCCGGTGAGCCGAGCGGTCGGCCTGTGTGCGTGCATCCGCGAATGGCCGCAATCTCCGCCTCGGTTTCGCCGGCCGCAAAATAATCCCGCCAATCCTCCGTTGACCAGCGCTTGTTCCACAACTCCGTATTCAGAAAATCATCCGGCTCCGCGGAGCCGCAATGTGCAGCCGCGCTTGACCATTTCGAGGACTGCGCGTTGACCACCAATCCGGCGTGCACGGGATTCAACTCCGTATAGTGCAGGGCTATCCATAAATGCGCACTGTCCAACGGACAAGAGTAAAAGCGCCCCTGCCAGACGTATCCACTGGATTTGTGGGTTGTATAACCTTAGCGCCCATTTTCAAACTGACCCACTACCGCTCCATCCCGCCTAACCCGCGGGATGGAGCGGAGTCGGTGTTCCGTGGAAGCCCCGCCTTTTACCTGTGATATATAACCTTTCTTTCAAAGCGGGATGCTGCCAGATTTGCTATTCTGAAACTCTGAAATTTATGACCAATCAGGCCCCTGCATTGACCCGCAAGGAGTTGTTCCTGCGCGCCGCACGGTGCGAACCCGTTCCCCGGCTGCCCGTATGGATGATGCGCCAAGCCGGCCGCTACCTTCCCGAATACCGGGAAATCCGCGCAAAGCACTCATTTCTGGAAGTTTGTAAGACGCCAGACCTTGCCGTGGAAGTCTCCATGCAGCCCTATCGGCGCCTCGGCGTCGACGCCATCATCATCTTCTCCGATATCCTGATCCCTGCCGAAGCCATGGGCCTGCCCCTGGAACTCGAAGACCAAGGCCCCAACCTGCCGGAGCCCGTGCGCACCCAAGCCGATGTTCGCAAGCTGCACATCTTCGATCCCGAAGTGGAAACCGGCTTCCTGATGGAAGCTCTGCGCCGCACCGTCAAGCAAGCGGGACCCGATGTCCCAGTGCTGGGTTTTGCCGCTTCCCCCTGGACCCTGGCGTGTTACATGGTGGAAGGCCGCACCAAGGAGGGCTTCGCCACGGTAAAGAGCTTTCTCTACCGCGAGCCAAAAGTCTTCCGTGAGCTGTTGCACAAAATCGGCCAGGCGACGATCCTCTATCTCAAAGCCCAAATCGCCGCTGGCGTCTCCGCCGTGCAGCTCTTCGACACCTGGTGCGGCGAACTCGATTTGCGGGATTACTCCGAATTCGTCTTGCCCGCTGTGCAGGAAATCATCTCCGGGCTCGGCGACAAAGTGCCGGTCATCTATTACACCAAGGCTTCTCATCATTTGTTGCCCGCCGTGGTACGCGCCGGAGCCACCGTGCTCAGCGTCGATTGGCGCATTCCCCTCGCCGCGGTTCGCGATCTGGCCGGCCCCCGCGTTGCGCTCCAGGGAAATCTCGACCCGGCCGTCTTGTTTGCGCCGGCCGAAAAAATCCGCCAGTCGACTCTGGAGATCGCCGCCGAGCTTTCCGGCCACGGCCACATTCTCAATCTTGGCCACGGGATTTTGCAGCACACCCCCGTGGAAAACGCGCAGTTGTTCATTCACACCGGCCAGCAAGCGCCACTTCGGCAAGCGCAGCCGGCAGTGCAAACACGCAGTTGAGCGCAGGAGGTTAGCGCCGTGTCCAGCCTGAATCCATCGTTACGGCAAATGCACGAAGACCTTTCCGTCGGAGAGGACTTTGTCACCCGCTACAATCGCCCGGGCCCTCGCTACACCAGTTACCCCACCGCGCCGGTGTGGAGCGATTCTTTTGGGCCCAACGATTTCGAAGCCGCCATGCAAGCCGCCGAAAATAAGCGCAGTCCCGTTTCCCTGTACATGCATCTTCCCTTCTGCGAGAGCCTGTGCCTCTTCTGCGCCTGCAACGTCATCATCCGCAAGGATAAGAGCGTCACTCCTCCCTACCTGAGCGTCCTGAAAAAAGAGATCGACCACATCGCCAGCCGCGTCTCTCGCGATCGCCAGGTTGCGCAGTTCCATTGGGGCGGCGGAACGCCCACATATCTCTCCCCAGAGCAGATCGAAGACTTGTTTGTCTACACCCGCGAACGCTTCAACTTTGCTCCCGACGCCGAAATCGGCATCGAGGTCGATCCTCGCGTAACCTCGCCGACTCACCTCGAAACCGTGCGCCGCATGGGTTTCAACCGCCTGAGCATGGGCATTCAAGATTTCAAAGAAGACGTGCAGAAGGCCATCCACCGCATTCAGCCCTATGAAGTGACCCGCGACCTGATCGCCAATGCACGGCAGCTCGGCTTTGACAGCATCAACGTTGACCTGATCTACGGCCTCCCCTACCAGACTGCGGAGAGCTTCGCGCATACCGTCGAGCAGATCGTCGGTCTTTCTCCCGACCGCATCGCTATGTTCAGCTATGCCCATGTGCCCTGGCTCAAGAAGCAGCAAGGCTCCTTCGTGGCTCATCTGCCCGAAGGCATGAAAAAATTCGACATTTTCCGCAGCGGCCTGCTGAAAT
The DNA here is from genome assembly GCA_963781995.1 of uncultured Acidobacteriota bacterium. Taxonomy (GTDB): domain Bacteria; phylum Acidobacteriota; class Terriglobia; order Acidiferrales; family UBA7541; genus Acidiferrum. The sequence continues at coordinate 61,391 of CAWAHR010000003.1, forward strand.
TCCTGGAAGCCGGTTATCTCTACATCGGTATGGATCACTTCGCCAAGGAAAACGACGAACTGGCTGTCTCCCAGCGCAATCGCACCCTGCACCGCAATTTTCAGGGCTACACCACCAAAGCCGGCGCGGACCTCTACGGCATGGGCATCACCGCCATCAGCGGCATTCAGGAAACCTACGCGCAGAATCACCGCGACATTCTTTCCTGGCAACAGGCTGTCGAGGCGCGCGGCGCCGCCACTATGCGCGGCTACCAACTTTCGCGCGACGACGTTATTCGCCGTGAAGTCATCAGCCGCTTGCTCTGCCACACCGTCATCGTGAAAGACGAAATCTCCAAACAGTTCGGCATTCATTTCGACGAGTACTTCGCTCCGGAACTCCAACGCCTCAAAATGCCCCAGGAAGATGGCCTGGTCGTCCTCAACTCCAAGGAAATTCGCGCCGCGTGGCTGGGCCGCATTTTTATTCGCAATCTGGCCATGGTGTTCGATCCATATCTGGAAAAGCAGCAGTTGGCTTCGCGGCCGCTCTTTTCCAAGACCCTCTAGCCGCAGCGGGGGCCTCCTTCATGTCCGATCGGGTCCAATCTCTGGTTGTGGGCGCGGGAATCTCCGGGCTCGCCACGGCTTACGCCTTGCTGAAGGCGGGAATCGCCACGCAGGTCGTGGAATCGGCGCCTCGTGCGGGCGGCGTGATCCAGTCCCTCCAACGCAACGGCTACCTCCTCGAGTGCGGCCCGCAGAGCTTCAGCGGTACTGGCTTCATCACTGCGATGTGCCGGGACCTGGGCATTCTCGAAGAACGGATCCTCGCGGATCCCAAGGCCCCGCGCTACGTTTTGCTGGACGGAAAACTCCGAGCCGTGCCCATGGGCCCCGGCCTTCTCGCTTCTTCTTTCACCGGCGGCGGTACTCGCGGCGCGATTCTTCGCGATATTTTTGGGAAGAGCGTGTCTCCGGAGCCGGATGAATCCGTCGCCGATTTCACGCGCCGCAAATTTTCGGCCACGTTGCTTGACCGGCTGGTGGGACCATTCGTTTCCGGAATTTATGCCGGCGACCCGGAGAAACTCAGTCTCCGCGCTGCCTTCCCGATCCTTTATGAAGCGGAAAAGATTTCCGGCAGTCTGACCCGCGGCGTCTTTCAAGTGATGAAGCGGCGGAAAGCCGCCCGCGGCGCTGCCCCGCAAGTTCCGCAGGAAAAGCCCACGCTGCAGACCTTTCGCGATGGCAACGAAACACTCGTTCGCGCCCTTGCTGCCCGTTTGGGCGAGCGATTAACTTGTGGCGTGGAAGTCATCAGGATCGAAGCACTGGCCACCAGTCAGGAACCGAAGGCCCCTCGCTTTCGGCTGAGCCTCCGCGGCCCCAGAGGCGATGAAACTCTGGAGACCGAGCGCCTGATACTCTCCGTACCAACGCAGACCGCGGGAGCACTCTTGGAACCATTGGATGCCGGATTCCCTGCGCAACTCGGTCCCATTGCCTATTCGGGCGTCGCTGTTGTCTCACTCGGCTACCGCAAGGTCGATGTAGGCGATACTCTTACGGGTTTTGGCTTTCTCGTCCCGCGCTCCTCGGGCCTCAGCATCCTCGGTACGGTCTGGAACTCTTCCTTGTTCCCCGGCCGCGCTCCGGAAGGCCAGGCGTTGCTCACCAGCTTCGTCGGCGGCGCGACTAATCCCGCCGCTATCAGCAAATCACCCGAAGCTCTGGCGGCCCAGGTGCATCGCGAAATGGCTCCCCTGCTTGGATTGCGCAAAGAACCCGTCTTCACCAACGTCACAATTTGGCCACGCGCCATTCCGCAGTACAATCTCGGTCATACGGCAAGAATTGCCGCACTCGAAGCCCTGCGTGCCCGCTTTCCGGGACTGTATTTCTCCGGAAACTACCTCCACGGGCCCGCCATCGGTTCCTGCGTCGAGCACGCCCTGAACGTCGCCGACGAAGTCCGCGTCAGCTTTGCCAACTAGCCTTGTTCCCTTTGCCGGTGCGCCAGGCGAATCTCCCGGCGCTTCAACGCTTCCCGCCACCGGCGCTTCTCCTCCACCGTCCGTACAATCAGCGGCGGCACCGGCCGCGGCTTGCGCGTCAGCTCGTCGATCGCCACAAACGTCACAAAAGCCGTGGTGGTCTGCTTGCGCTCACCCGTCAGCAGATTTTCTGAAAACACTTCCACGCCAACCTCTACCGAAGTATGGAACACCCGATTCACCTGCGATTTCAGCATCACTATTTCGCCTAGGCTCACCGGATTCCGGAAATCGATGTAGTCCACCGAAGCGGTCACCATGTAACTGTTGGCATGCCGGCTCGCCGCCATCGCCGCCACAATGTCCACCATGTGCATCACGTGCCCGCCCAGCAGCTTCCCCAGCGGATTAGTCTGTGCCGGCAACACTACCTCCGCCATTTCCGAAGCCGAAGCGCTCACCGGCTTGCCCTTCACCTTCCACTCATCCAGCAACGCGCTGGTCGCTTTTCCCTTTGCCTTCATCGCTCTCCCTTACGCGGCTTCTTTGGCCGCTTGCCGCTCTCCACGTATAATACGCGGGACCATTATGGACGATCAAAAGAAAACCCGCCGCCAGAAGCTCGAGCAATTTCTCGCGCAAAATCCCCACGACTCCTTTTCGCGATACGGCGTCGCGCTCGAATGCCTGCGCGAGGGAGACCTCGCCGCCGCCGAATCCCATTTTAAGGCCTTGCTGGCATCCAATCCCGATTACGTCCCCGGCTATCAGATGTACGCGCAAACACTGGCGCAAAACAACCGCGCTGCCGAAGCCAAAGCTCTTTTGACCAGGGGAATCGAGGCCGCTATTCGGCAGGGCAACCAGCATGCCCGCTCCGAAATGGAAGGATTGCTGGATCAACTCGGTTAGCGGCGTCCAGCTTTCGCGCCACCAGCAGCCCATACACAAACGCCCCGGAACGGAATCCCGCTCGCATGGACCGAAAGGCTTTCAAGTACCGTATGAAGTCCGGCCCGTATTTCGTGGCCAGGGCCCAGAAAGCCGAGTCACCGATAATCTCCAGACACAGGTCCCAAGTCCGCGCGCAGTTCCTGGTTAGCTCCTCGCGGTCCAGGATTTCCATGCCGTTCGACCGCAAATACTCCTCGTACTCGCCGATCTCTTCCAGGCGCACGAACATGCCCTTCTCGATCGGATCGATGTACTTTTTGTTTTCCGCGCGGGAGAGGTTGGGCTTCTTGAACCAGTCGGTCAGCGCAAAAACTCCGCCGGGCCGGATAATCTTTGCCGCATCGGCAAAAAACCTCTCGCGGTCATGATAGTGAGAGATCGATTCCACCGACCAGAGCACGTCAAACTGCTTTTCGAAGGTCATTGCCTCCGCGTCCATCAAACGGAATTCCGCGTTGGCCCGCGCTTTGGCCGCCGCCGCGTTGGCCATTTCCACCTGCACTTGAGAAATAGTAATTCCCGTGGTCGCCGCGCCAAACTGTTTCCACAGAAACATGCTGCTGGCGCCGAATCCGCACCCGACATCCAGCACGGTCGCTCCTTGGGGAATCTTCGCTAGCCGGGCGAGATGCTCGATCAGTTGCTGCTGCGCCTGCTCCTTGGTTTCGTCGCCGCGAATCCAATAGCCGTGATGAAGATGCTCTCCCCATAATTTGTAGTAATAGGGGCTGACGACGTCATAATGTTGGATGATCTTGCTCTTTGCGTTGGGTAAGGCCATCAGTCGAGCGTCCCCTGCACTTTGGAACACTGGTCGAGATTCCCCGGCAGCCGTATTCTATTCGCTTCACGTCACAAGGCAAGTGAAGACCCGGTGACTTCCGGCAAGCGGCATCCGTGTGGAATTTTTCGACACCATCGTCCCCCACCCGGATGCTTTGGCATTCTGGTCTCCTTGTACTATATCCTAGAGACGCTTATGACGACGCCCGCACAAGGACACACCACCCGCATCGAAATTCACCCCATTCAAACGGTGACCCTCTCGGACCACCAGTTCCTCACCGGAGCGACAGACGGCGTCCCGGCCGTGATTGCCGGCGAGTTGCGCCTTCCCGCCGGTGCGGGGCCTTTCCCCGCGGTCGTTCTCATCCACGGATCGGGCGGTGTCGGCAGCAACGTCCATCGCTGGGCCGTCGAATTCAACAATATCGGGATGGCCGCATTCATCGTCGATTGCTTCAGCGGCAGAGGCATCACTTCGACGATTCCCGATCAATCGCTTCTCGGCGGCCTGTCGATGATCTATGACACCTATCGCGCCCTGGATGTCCTCGCGAACCACTCCCAGATTGACAAGACGCGAGTCGCCGCCATGGGCTTCTCCAAGGGAGGTTTCGCCGTTCTATATGCCAGCATGCGCCGCTTCCAGGGATACTACGCCACCGGAGGCGTGGAATTCGCCGCCTACCTTCCCTTCTACGCGCGCTGCGACATCGCCTTTGCTCTGGACGAAAACGTTGCCGACCGCCCCATTCGCATCTTTCACGGCGAGGCCGATGACTGGGTCCCCGTGGAACCCGCCAAGCGCTACGCCGCCCGCCTGCAGGCTGCCGGCAAGGACGTCAAAATTACAACCTTCCCCGGCGCACGGCATGTGTTTGACTCCGCGACCTACCCGCCGGTGTTTGCATTCCCCGACGCCGAGGTTGCCTCTCAGTGTCGCTTGGCCGAACAAGATGGTGAGATTTTCAATCTCAACACGGGCCAGCCCTTCACCCACAAGGACGCGTGTATCACCCGCGGCGCAACCGTGGGTTCGAATTCCGCCGCCTACAAACAAACTCTCGCCGCTGTTAAGGCCTTCTTCACCACCACCTTCAAGCTTCCTCCCGTCCTTCCCTAAACAAACCCGCCGCTCGTTTAGTCTCTGATTGGCCCACCGAAGCTTGGCCCTTGGCCGTTCCTGGCCTCTGTTCCAACGATTTTTGAACTCACGATTCGCGCAAATTCACCTACCTTCTATTCGAATTGAGTCGGTTTGACTTAACGTTGCGAACCGTATTGAATTATATCCATTCAGTGCGGAACCGGCGCGTGTCGGCGGGCTGCCTGAACGCCAGTCATCGGGGGGGGGATTCTGATGTTTTCACTTTGGGGGTCGAAAGCCGGAACAAACTCTTCTTCGCGTTCTCGATCGGACTCTCACCGTTGCCATCCCCCCCGTACCTTGTGGCTCCTGGCTTCTCTCATCCTGACACTGGGTTGCGTGCCATCGGCGCGGGCGCAAGTAACGGCCAGCGTGAAAGGCGTCGTCACGGATCCCTCGGGAGCAGCGGTGCCCTCTGCAACTGTAACCGCCAGGAATACGGAAACCGGCTTTTCCCGAACCGCCACCACCGGCAGCGCCGGCGATTTTCTGCTCCTGGCCCTGCCCATCGGCCCCTACGAAGTTCGGGTGTCCAAATCCGGTTTTCAGGAATCCTTGCGCGCCGGAATCGAACTGAACGTGGGACAAGAGGCCACCATTGACGTTCAATTGCAGCTTACCGCCGTCAAAGCGGCGGTCGCTGTTTCCGAGGATGCTCCCATCGTAAACACGTCCACCAGCGACATTTCTGGCCTCGTCGGCGCCAAGGAAATCAAGACCCTCCCGCTGAACGGCCGCAGCTATGATCTGCTGCTGCCCCTTAATCCCGGCATCGTGAACTTCACTTCGCAGAAAACGGGCGGCACAGGCATCTCCAATTCCTCCACGGCGAACAATTTTGCGGTTTCCGGCAATCGCCCGCAGCAGAATCTGTTCCTTCTCAATGGGGTGGAATATACCGGGGCGGCCGAAAACAACATGCAGCCCGGCGGACCGAGTGGAATGCTATTAGGCGTGGACGCGGTGCACGAATTCAACGTGCAGCGCGACTCCTACAGCGCCGAATTTGGGAAGCGCCCCGGAGGCCAGGTCATTATCGCCACCCAATCCGGCAGCAACGCTTGGCACGGGTCGCTCTATGAGTTTGTCCGCAACAGTGCCCTGGATTCAGCGAATTACTTCGATCAAGGCTCGGCTCCCCCTTTCCAGCGCAACCAGTTTGGAGCATCCTCCGGCGGCCCGATCGTCAAAGACAAGACCTTCCTGTTCGGCAACTACGAAGGTTTCCGCCAGGATTTGAACCAGACCTCGGTGGCATTCGTTCCCGGCCTCGCGGCCCGCGCGGCGGCCGTGCCCAGTGTGCAGCCACTCCTCAATCTTTGGCCCGCTCCTGCCGCTGGAACTCCAGAGCTTGATGTTCCGGGTCAGACCTTTGGGATTTCCCAATACTTCAGCAGCCCCCTGCAAACCATTCGCGAAGACTTCGGCACTCTCCGTCTGGATCATACGTTCTCTTCCGCCGATTCCCTGGCCGCGATCTACACCATCGACGACGGCGGGGATGTCACGGCAACTCCCGCGAACCCCTACAGCACGGACATCCTCAATCTGCGCGCCCAGGTTTTAAGTCTGGAAGAAACCCACATCTTTTCTACTTCGCTCCTGAACACCGTGCGATTCGGCTTTTCCCGTGCTGCCTATTATTTTATCGGTGAACCAACTCCCGGCACCCCCGCGACCGGTGTCCCGGGATTTCTCTCCGGCTTGCCGGTTGGTGCCGTGGTCGTCGGCGGCAGTGCCGCTTCTAACCCCGCGGCGCAAATCGGCCTGGCGGGGAGCAACAACGGCAGCAACCTCCCCATCAAGCGAAATATCTTCACCTATGAAGATCGCGTCACCCTCACCCGCGGCCATCACCAATTCAGTTTCGGCGCCTGGTTCCAGCAGTTTCAATCCAACGAAACGCTGGCCCTGAGCCAATACGGCCAAGCCACATTCCCCAGTTTGACCCAGTTCATCACCCAGGGCCTAGCCGGTTCCTTCCTCTATGATCCGGCCCCCACGGAGATGAATTGGCGCTCGCTCTTCGGCGCCATCTACGCCGAAGACGTAATCAGATTCCGCCCTGGCCTCACTCTCTCGCTTGGACTTCGGGGAGAGTTCACCACCGGTTGGAACGAAGCTCACGGACGCGCCGCGAACTACACCTATCCCGGCGGCGTAATTTCCTCGCAACCCCAAATCGGTAGCTCTTTGTTCACTCAGAACAATGCGACTTTTCTACCGCAGCCACGGCTAGCTCTGGCTTGGAGTCCGCTGGGCCCAAAAACTGTGCTGCGCGCAGGATTCGGCATGTACAACGATCTTCAGGACGCCCTCGGCTACCGCGCCGACCAGAACGCGCCGTTCAATCCCACTTACAGCGTCGCTAATTATGCGGTTTCACAACTTCCGATTGATCCTACGGCCCCCGTGCCTTCCGGAGCAAAGCTAGTTCCCGGCGGCGTGCAGCCCGACATGCAAACGCCCACGCTGATCTCCTGGTCGCTTCGCGTTCAGCGCGAACTTTCTCCCAATACTGTCTTGACGGTCGGCTACGTTGGCTCGCACGGCTATCACGAACTCATCGGCATCGACGCCAACGAGCCTATGCCTGTGATTTGTCCGGCCTCGCCTTGCCCGGCGGTTTTTCCAACTTGGAATCCCAGCCAGCCGACGACCCCCACGAACTCCCCGACGATCGGCTTCCCGACTGGCTCGCCTCTCGCGGGTGCGCCTGTGCCTGCGGGGACATACTACATCCCAGCGGGTACGCCGAAAGCAAATCCCGCTCTCGCCAATACCTGGACGTGGTTTTCAGTCGGGAATAGTTCGTACAACGCGTTGCAAGTTGATGTCTCGCGGCGCTTCAGCAAAGGGCTGTCGTTCCGCGGCGTTTATACGTTCTCGAAAGCGCTGGACGATGGTGATTCGTTGAACCAGACGACCGCTGGGAACGCGCCTGGACTGGTTTCCAACCCCTACAATTTGCGCGCCGACAAGGGACTTGCCACCTTCAACGTCACCAATCTGGCTGTCCTCAACGCGATTTACGCGCTGCCCTTCGGCCACGGCCAAATGTACGCAAGCGATCTGGGCGGCTGGAAGGGACACATTGTAAGCGGCTGGTCGCTTTTGAGCATCGTCACCCTGCAATCCGGTTTCCCGCTCACCCCACAGCTCAGTTACAACCCATCGAACAACGGTGACACTCGCAATCCGGTTCGTCCATTTATCAATCCCAATTTCACCGGGCCCCTGGTGCTCGGAAATCCCGATCAGTGGTTTAATCCCCAGGCATTTCTCGCCCCGCCGGCCAATAGCGGCTTCTATGGCAACGCAGGCCGTGACACCATTCCGGGTCCGGGGCTTGCCACTTGGGATTTCTCTGCACTCAAAGACACCCCCATCCGCGAACGGCTGCATCTGCAGTTCCGCTTGGAAATTTTCAACATTCTGAACCGCGCAAACTTCAATACCCCCAATCTCATTGTGTTCACTCCTCCTACCGCCACGAACCCAACCGGCTTGTCAGGAACCGCCGGGGCCATCACCAGCACCTCCACCACCGCCAGGCAGCTTCAATTCGCCCTGAAGCTCTTGTGGTAGAGCCCAGACTCCGCCTTGAACCGATACGTTCGACCGATGCCGAATAGCTCGCCGGCATTCCACCTTCTCCCGTTCCACCCCTCTCCTTCACCCTTTTTTCGCCGCTCTGCTATCATGGCCCTTGGTACTCATGCGGCCCGATCGCATTCCGCTCTTTCCTCTGAACGTCGTACTTTTCCCCGGCGAAGAGCTTCCCCTGCACATTTTCGAGCCTCGCTACCGCCGCATGGTCCGCGACTGCCTGGACGCCCGCTCCCCCTTCGGCATGTTGCTGGCCATGGATGACGGCATCACGAAAGTAGGCTGCACCGCTGAAATTCTGGAAGTCGTCAAGCGCTATCCCGACGGCCGGATGGATATCATCACCGTCGGCCGGGATATCTTTCGAGTTGTGGAGCTCTTCACCGAGGATCCCCTCCTCGAAGGCCAGGTCGACTATCTGGAAGATCGCGAATCTCCCCTCGATTCCCAGCAGAAATGTCAGCTCATCGAGGTCTATGAGACTTGCCACACGCTGCTCTTCAACAGCTTGCCACGCGACGTCGTGGAAACCTCCGAGGAGACGCTCGCCTACGCTATCGCTTCTTCCTTGCCCCTCGATTTGCTCTGGAAACAACAGATTTTGGAGCTGCGCACGGAATCCGAACGCCGCGAGCGCTTGCTGAGGTATCTCCGCGACTGGGCGCCGCATCTACTCAATGAGAAAGCGCTGCACAAGAGCGCCGGCGGCAATGGTCACGGTCTAAATTAGCGGTACGCAGTACGCGGACTTTCGCGAATGGTCCGCAGACAGGGGCCCCATGACACCAAGCACCTCAGTTCATCCTGCAGGTCATCCGAAACCTCGCACCATCGGCGAGCTGAAGCGCATCCCCGATTTCGACGCCCGTTCCGCCGGTGTTTCAGTGAAAAATGAAATCCGCCGCAACCTGCTTCGCGCCATTGAGCGGAACGATCCACTGTTCCCCGGCGTGCACGGCTATGAAGACACGGTAATCCCTCAGATCGTCAATGCCTTGCTCTCGCGCCACAATTTCATTCTTCTCGGCTTGCGCGGCCAGGCCAAGAGCCGCATCTTGCGTGGCCTGTTGCAATTTCTCGACCCGGAAATCCCCGTGATCGCCGGCTGCGAAATCAACGACAACCCTTTCCAGCCCATCTGCCGCGGCTGCCGCGAGCGCGTCGCCGCCGAAGGCGACAATACGCCCATCGCCTGGCTCGCCCGCGACCAGCGCTACGTCGAAAAACTTGCTACCCCGGATGTCACCATCGCCGACATCATCGGCGACGTCGACCCCATCCGCGCCGCCCGTGGTGGCCGCGACCTCTCTGACGAACTCACCATCCATTACGGTTTGCTGCCCCGCGCCAATCGCGGAATCTTCGCCATCAACGAGCTTCCCGACCTGGCCGGCAAAATTCAGGTTGGCCTGTTCAACATCATGCAGGAGGGCGACATCCAGATTAAAGGTTACCCGCTGCGCCTCCCGCTCGACGTTCTGCTCGTCTTTTCCGCAAATCCGGAGGACTACACCGCGCGCGGCAAAATCATCACTCCGCTTAAGGACCGCATCGGCGCCGAGATTCGCACCCACTATCCTTCCACCGTCGAAGAAGGCATCGCCATCACCACTCAGGAAGCCTGGACCGCCCGTGACTCCGTCATCGACGTCGAAGTGCCCGGGTACCTGCGCGAAGTTGTGGAAGAGATCGCTTTCCAGGCTCGCGAAGACAAGCGCGTGGACCGCCGCTCTGGCGTGAGCCAGCGGCTCCCGATTTCCACGCTCGAAAGCCTGGTTAGCAGCACGGAGCAGCACGCCGCGCGCGCCGGAGAAACCCATGCCGTCGCGCGGGTCGCCGATCTGTACGCCGCGTTGCCCTCGATCACTGGAAAAATGGAATTGGAATACGAGGGCGAACTCAAGGGCGCCGAGGCCATCGCCCGCGAACTTATCCGCACCGCAATCGGCCGCGTCTTCTCCAAGTATTTCGGCGATGTCAGTTTTCAACCCGTGGTGCAGTGGTTCGAGGCCGGCGGCGAATTGAAAATTCCCGATTTTATCTCAACCCGTCAGCGCTGCCAGCAACTCGCCCAAGTGCAGGGATTGCTCGAGCACGTCGCCAAACTCGGCGTAACTAATGGCAAGGACGAAGCGCAAGCCTCTGCCGCCGCGGAGATGATTCTCGAAGGCCTCTGGGCTCACCGCCGCATCGGGCGCAGCGAAGAGCGTGGCTTCTACGCGGAAAAGCAGCGCGCACCCGAGCCGCGGGAATCCGTCAGCCGCCCGCGCCGCAATTACAATTGACGACCCGCCGAAGGGTCGTCATCCTGAAGCCCACGCATTCTGCGGGCTGAAGGATCTCAACTCCAGCGTGGGCGCGAGTTTTCCAACTGTAGTGGCCGGACTTTAGACCTGCCAGTTCAAATTAAAAGGGCCTATAAGGGCGTCAAGATGAAAATCATCAAATACGGAAAGTACGTAGGAGAGCCCGCCAACGCCGTCGACCTCGACGAACTAATGAAGCGCCTAGGTGATTTCCTCCTCCAAAGCGGATTCGAGTCCCAATTCTACGGGCTTTCCGAGATGGATGCCTCGCACTCCTTGGATGCCCTGCGAGAAGCCATCCTTCGCGCGCTGCAGGAAGGTGACTTGCTCCCCGAAGACGCCATGAGCGAGGAGATGCGTAAGCTCCTCCAGGATCCCGGCGCGCTCAACAGCGAGGAAATTCGCGACCTCATCGATAAATTGGTCGAGCGCATGGCCCAGGAAGGCTTCATCAATCCCCAGCAGCCTCCGCAGGTCACGCCCCCACCGCAAAACACTCCCGGCGGGCAACTGGGCCAGCCGCACGAACCCAATCCGGAAGCGCGCTTCGAAATCACTGACAAGGCCATCGACTTTCTCGGCTTCAAAACTTTGCAGGATCTCCTCGGCTCCCTCGGTCGCAGTAGTTTCGGCCGTCATGACACCCGCGACCTATCCACCGGCGTCGAGTCCGGTGGCATCTCGCGTCCTTACGAATTTGGCGACGTGCTGAACCTGGACATCAGCGAAACGCTTTCTAACACCATTCGCAGGGACGGCGCCAAGGTTCCGCTCCAGATCGAATATCGCGATCTTATGGTCCACCAGTGCGAATACCATTCCTCGTGCGCCACGGTGTTGCTGCTCGATTGCAGCCACAGCATGATCCTCTACGGAGAGGACCGCTTCACCCCTGCCAAGCGCGTGGCCATGGCCCTTTCCCATCTCATCCGCACCCAATACCCCGGCGACACCCTCAGCCTGGTGCTCTTCCACGACTCCGCCGAGGAAGTTCCCCTCGGGCAACTCGCCCGCGTGCAGGTCGGCCCGTACTACACCAACACCCGCGAGGGCCTGCGCATGGCTCAGCGCATCCTGCTCCGCCAGCGTAAGGACATGCGGCAGATCGTGATGATCACCGACGGAAAACCTTCCGCCTTGACTCTCGAAGATGGCCGCATCTACAAGAACGCCTTTGGTCTCGATCCCTTCGTCGTCGGCGAGACGCTCGAAGAAGTCAACAAGTGCAAGCGTGCCGGCATCATGATCAATACCTTCATGCTGGCCACCGATTACAGCCTGGTGCAGTTCGTCCAGAAAATCACCCAGATGTGCAAAGGCAAGGCCTACTTCACCACGCCCTACAATCTCGGCCAATATCTCCTAATGGACTACATGCAACGCAAAACCAAAACCATCCACTGATCGTCTCCGCATCCAACTCCCAACTGTCATCCTGAGGCTATCCGATAAGGATAGCCGAAGGATCTCAATGTTGAGTTCGGGCAGAACTTATTCGTAGTCGAGAAGAGAATGGCAGCACACGCAGCACGCAGGCTCACGGCACTTTCTAAACTTGCGCTAGACTACTCGCATGTCACTCGCCCGCAAATTCACCAGGTGGCTTGGTTGGGAGGCACCGTTGACCAACATCGACGCTGGACACACCGCACCGGACTTTTCCCTCAAGTCGCTCGACGGCAATGCCTACTCGCTCGCCAAATTGCTCGAGAAAGGTCCCGTGGTTGTCGCTTTCTTCAAAATCTCCTGCCCCGTCTGCCAGTTCACCCTTCCCTTTCTGCAGCGGGTTGCCGAGCGCTACGCCGGCGACGGCGTCACGGTCCTCAGCGTCTCGCAGGACGACGCGCGCAACACCAAAGAGTTCAATCGCGAATACGGCCTGACTTTTCCCACCCTGCTCGACGATCCCGGCTATCCCGTTTCCAATGCCTATGGCCTTACCAACGTTCCCACCATCTTCCTAATTCAACCCGGCGGCAAGGTACAAGTCAGTTGCATGGGATTCGACAAAGCAGAACTCGAAAAAATCACCGCCGAACTTTCCATGCGCCGAAAAATGGCTGCCGCGCCCCTCTTCCGTCCCGATGAACTCGTCCCAGATCAAAGACCCGGCTGAAGCTCAAAAAACTAGGTCCGGTCGGACCTAGACATCCCTGGGAACACCATTCTCCAGAATGGCGAGGAACGAACGCCAATCGGGAGATTGCCGTTCTTATAAACTGTCTGATAAATGTTCGTCGGGAAGGCACGACTTTAGTCGTGCCGAAAAACCCCGGGAAAGCTTGGGCTTTAGCCCCTGAGGTTGTGGAAACACCCAGTGCGCTCAATTATGGGATGACTTCTGGTGAGGTTCATTCCAATTCCTTCAACAGATCCGGCCTATGCTTCTCCGGCTTTTTCCGCTTGTCGGGAATTACTTTCGTTCCCGCGGGCGCCAACCCAGACTTGCGCGCTCTTCGTCGCGCCTCGACTCCCTTATCCAGCCGTTGTTTCTTCCGCTTGCTCATCTCAGCTCTTCTTCGCGATGATTTCCTTCACCGCTCGCCAGCCCTGATCGATGGCCTCATTCGTATACGCAAACGCCCCGGCATCCGAATTGGCGATGTGGATGTTTCCAAAAGGTTGCCGCCCAATCTCGTTCGGCGCTTGCCCCTTGGGCCACTCCGGATCGAATAGCGACAAATACTCATACGAGTACCCGTGTGGCCAGCGATTCACCGTGATGGCCTCGATATCCCGCGCGGAATCAAATCCGCCTTCGCCCAACGCCCGCGCCAGTTGATCGCGAGTCGCCCGTTCGAATGTCTCAAAGCTTGTTTCGTAAAGCTGCCGCCGCCCTGCGCGCTGCATCTCTCGCGCATTGGCGCCGGGTCCCACGGGAATATGCTGCATGTGCAGAACGCACGGCTGCTCCGGCTCCTGTGTGAATTTGTAGCGCCCCATGCTAACCGGAAAGTCCATCTCAATCCCGGTGAACAGGCAGCCAGGGCAGCTCACCCGGTGAATCTTAAGTTTATCGAACGCCGTCCAGTTGCGAATCTGCACATTCGTATAAACCAGCGGCACCTTTACGTTGTACGCCAAGCCCTTCTTTTGGGCTTCCGGCATTTCCGGGCACATGTACGGGATCAGCATGTTCCAGCAAGCCAGGATGCACGTTTTACCCCGCGCCGCGTGGGCCTTTCCGCCGCGCACGTACGTTACTTCCACGCCTTTCGCATGCTGCGGGTCCCCCAGATTCCGCGCGTGAACCGCGGTCGAGTTCAGCCGGATGCGCACCGCCGCACCGTCCTGGTCCAGCTTCGCATAATTGAATTTCGCCGAAACCACGTCCTCCATTGTCCTGCCCGGAGCAATCCCCGGCACCAGCGCGCGCACCAGCAGCCGCGCGATCGACGCATTGCCATCCGGAAAATGATAAATGTACGGCTCATCGTCCTGCCGCGTCACTTCCAGGCTGATTCCCGGTCCATCGCGATCCTCGATGCCCAGGCCCGCAAATCCGGGTAGCTCTTTCAGGCCCGCCATATCGCCCGCCGGAACCGCATCAATCCCCACTCCATACAACCCCAGCATCGACGGCCTGAAATAAGGAATCAGCTCCGGAGTGACCTTCACATTCTTGAGCAGATACTCCTGATAACTGATCTTCGCGAGGTACGCTTTCTTCGCGGTCGCGTCCATTCCCGCCAGATAGTCCACTCTCTCGCTGCACAGCCGCACCAGATCTTTTTTCGCCGTGTCGGAGAGCGGCGCCGCAGCCAGAAACTCCTCCGACGGCGCTTTCAGGTATCCCCCGTAGCCGCGAACCAGCCGGTCCGCCCCGAAGGTTCCCTTGTCGAAGAAAACCGCCTGGCCCATTCCCCGACTGCCATAAAAATTCCGGTCGTTATACGTCTCGAAGCGGCTTACCTCAATCCCCAGGTCGCTAAACAGATGTTTCGCTTGGGCGCTATACAAATTCGGCCCCGCAATCGACTGCGTCCCCCCATAACCGATCAGCTTTTTCTCGCCGCTGGTGAATTCGTTCCGCTTCGCATGCCCGCCAAAATCGTCGTGGTTGTCCAGGATGAGGATCCGGGCGCTGTTTCCTGCCAGCTGCCGGAAAAAATAAGCTGCCGACAGCCCGCTGATGCCGCCGCCCACGATGATCAGGTCATAGGTCCCGTGCTCTTTTTTCGCATGGTTCCACTTCGTCCCATCGCGCAGGGCGTGTCCCACTTCCCACGAGCCGTCGTGGCTGCCACGCATGCCGGTCTTCGCGGGCGGATAGTACCCGGTTTGCTTCTCCGGTTCGAACGGTTTATCCGCTTCATGCAGCAGTTCACCCAGAACGGTCCTGGGAACCGCAAGCGAAGCGCCCACCGTCACGCCAACTCCATTCAAAAAGTCGCGCCGCGTGATGCCTCGGTCCATCCCCAGTTCCCGATCTTTTTTCGCCTGGCTCACGCGTGTCTCCCAGTTAAGAACAACGCAGCCGCGCAAAGCGGCCGTCCATTTTCCAAAGGATAGCTAAGAGAATATCCTAATTTGCAGCAGGGTACGCAAATCGCACGGCAGCGCCTTCGGCGGAGTGTGAAGATCCTCCCTTTTCCAGGATTGGCCATTCACCATCGGTCACACTAACCAACGAATTGTCATCCTGAAGGACGCGCCGTTTGCGCCCTGAAGAATCTCAACCTTATCCCGGTTGAAAGATGTCCGCGGCCAGGGTCTGCCACCTCCAATGCAATCGAGAACGCGGACTAGAACGTAAACGTGACCTGCAGATCGAGCCGCCGGTTGGAAGACGGATCACTGTACGGCCTGCCCGCCAGGCCGTTCGATTCCCCAAATAGCGGCGATCCCAGATTGCCGATTGGCGTGGCCAGATTCACATTGTTGAAAATATTTCGCGCGATCACACCGAAGGTCAGCGCATAGCGATGATTCGTGGCTCCCGCATCCATTCCTCTTCCGCGCGGACCGCCCGGGCCTCTCCCGAATGTTCCCCCGCCCATCGGCCCCCCACCGCCGCCAGCGCTCTCGAGCGTCGGGCCGAATCCGAATGTTTTGCTCAGACGCAGGTTCAGGGTGAAGCGCCCCGGCCCTTCGCCATAGTTGATGGGAATTGGCGTCGCGCCCGGCGCGGGAGTTGTGTCAAAGCATCCGAATTTCGTTTGGTTCGCCGGCGCGCACGTGGCCGCAAAAGCGGGGCGCACGTTATAAAGATTGTCCTGGTAAGGGTCCGTGCCCGCCGTGATGTTGAACGGTATGCCGGAACTCGCAATCATAAAAGGACTCAGCCGGTATCCTCGCGGCAGGCCAATCGTGCCGCCCAAAAAGAGCCGGTTGCGGATGTCAAAGCTCGCCCGGCCGTAATCCTCCGACAAATTCAGCGGATTCGAGGGAAAACTGCTGACTCCCGAAGTATCGCTATTCGCATGATTGTAGGTGTAGTAGCCGAATAGCGAGAGCTTCGCTCCCATCCGAACGCTGCCGTTCACAATCAATTGGTTCTGCTTGAAGGTTCCCTCCGACTGGTATTGAAAAATGTTGCCGTGCGTCGGGTCGGGCCGCGCCCCGCCCGAAGGATCATTTGCCGGAATAAACGGATTCAGGTTGTTGGTATAAAACTGGTGCACACCCCGCGAATTCAAATAAGTTACCGCGATGTTCGCGAACTTCGTTAGCTGGCGCTCCAGCGTGATACCGGTCTGCATCGTGTAGGGCGTCCGCAGATTGCTATTGTCGGCGTACTGGGTGGAGACCAGCGTCCCTGTCGGCGCGGGATTCGGAATCGGCAGGAAGAACGCCGGATTCTGGATCTGCAATTGCTGCTGCAACGGGTTCAGCTCGTTGTAGCGCTGCTGCGTCTCCACAAGGTCGTACGTAAAACGGTCGTAAAAGATGCCGAATCCCCCGCGCAGCACGGTCTTTGGCGGATTCTTCGCGTTTCCGCCGATCCCCCAGGCAATCCCAAGGCGTGGCGCAAAATCCGATTTATCGCTGAAGTTATTCTGCGTCTCAAACCGCAGCCCATAGCTCACGGTTACGTTCGGGCGAACCTTCCAATCGTCCTGCACGAACAGCCCTGCATCCACCAGCGTGACCGTCGAAGGAATAATCTGCGTGCCCCCGGCCGTCTGAAACGTCTGCGTGTAATAACTCGCCCCGCCTCCCATCGCCTGGATCGTGGCGAACGGCAGCCCGGCGGCGATCCCCTGCTGGGTGATTTGATAAGCCACAATCGGGGTAATGATGCAGTTGTTGTTAGCGGCTGTAGGAACGCACGTCGGATCCGGATTGGGTCGCGAGCCGAAAGAAAACGTGCCATTAAAATTCCCGCTAGTTTGATCGCGGTCGTTCGTGGCGCGAATCCTCGCCCCAAATTTCCAGGAATGCTTGCCAAAATTCAGAAACGTGGTGTTCTGGTATTCGTAGCGGCTCTGCAGGTCCGTGGTGCCGAATCCTCCGCCTCCGTAGCCGCTGAAGGCCCCGCCCACATTCAGGTTAGTCAGCGTGCTTGTCGGTGTGTTTTCGTTATTTTCATGCACGGACTGAAACCGCGACTCGTTGATCGCATGCGCCCCAATGATCTGCGTGTCGGTCACCTGCAACGTGTGTTCTTGACTAAAAACATTCGTGCCGGCTTCCAGCAGGTTAAATTGCCCCACACCGTTATTCGTCTCCACGTCCCGGTAATACTGATAACGCACCGTCAGCGTGTTGTTCGGCGTGAGCTGGTAATCCACGCGCGGGCTTAAGTTGGTGCGCGTTTGCGGGTTGCTGATCGCCGCGCTGTAGGCGGGAAGAATGCTGAATTGCGACTGTCCCGCGGGGCACGGAATGTTCAGAAATGTATCTCCGCAAACCACGCTCGCGTTTACAATGCCCAGCGCCCCGATATCCCGCCGCTCGATATTGAAAAAGAACGACGCCTTCTTGTTGATCGGCCCTCCGATGTTCCCGCTGTACTGCTCGGAGTTGTAGTCCGGCGGCGCTACGCCCTCCGGCAAATTTTCAAAGGGATTCCGCGCGTTAAATGCCGAAGTGTTTCCCATCACCTGCACCTGCCCGTGCAACTTATCCGTTCCCGGCTTCGTGAATATTTCGATTCGCCCGTATCCCAGCTTGTCATACTCCGCCGAAAACGGATTTTGATTGATGCGAATCTCGCGAATCGACGCTTTCGGCGGCAATTGCCCGGCCGTAAAACCGTCAATATACATTTGCCCGCCGTTGGGGCCCGCCGATGGACCAGCCAGCGCCTGCAACTCCGAAGAAAGTTCATCCGGATCGTCGGAAAGCGCTTCCAGGTCTTTCCCCGTAAGCGTAATGCTGTTAGCGTTGTTCGCGGGGCTCACATCCACCTGCGTGCTGCTGGAGTTCACCATCACTTTTTCCTGCTGCACCTGCAACGTCAGCGCAATATCCACCCGTAGCGACTGCCCCACGGCCAGCGCCACCCCGCTCTTATCGAACATCGCAAATCCCGCCGCCACCGCCTTAATCTCGTACGTACCTGCCGGCAAGCCCTTGAATTCGTAAATCCCATCTTTGTTCGTGGTCGTGTCCATCGAGTCGCCGGCAGGCGTCGTCAGCAGCACCGTCGTGCCAACCAACGCCGCTCCGGAAGGATCCGTCACCTGCCCCCGAATAATGCCGGTCTGCGCTTGCGCCGCTCCCCGCGAACACATCGGCAGCAGCAGCAAAAGAAAAAACACCCCAACTCTGGCCCCGAATTTTGCTCTTAATTTTCCTCTCATTTCATTTCGCCGGAATCCCGCACCTCTTAGGTTTCTTGCCGCCCCCGTTACTGCGCTCCTGCGTCTCCTCCACCCCCGCTCAAACTCCACGGCGTCAATAGACTCGACGCTTGTTCCTGCGACGTAGCCTGCAGCAGCGGTTCCACCCCGCCCAATACCGTTATGGCTGTCACTTGCGCGTCGCTCGCCTCTCCGGTAGCGACAATCATCACCGCCTCGCCTTTCTGAAAATCCCCCAATGGCGTCGCCGGCAGCCGCGGCAACAATTGTTGCAGGTCTCCGCCACCACGTCCTTGGCCGCCAGTCCCTCCGCCCGATGCCCCGCTGGCCGATCCTCCACTTGCAGGAGTTCCCTGTCCCGCCGCGGGTGCTCCGCCTGTCGCAGCGCCGCCCGCTGCGGCAGCGCCCTTCAAGCGCGCCGCAATCAGCTGCGCCATCTGTGGCGGCAATTTGCGCAACTGCGAATCCCCGCTCACTTTCACCACCGCCGGTTTCTTGGTCGCCAAATCAGAAACCGTGATCGTTCCCCCGCCCACATCCACAGCCGTTATCGTTCCCGCGATATTCCGGAACGATCCCGACACCACCTCATCCGCCATAAAACTCGTCCCATCCGCGCCGCGCACGCCCCGCGCCCGCAACTGATCTCCCGGATTGATCTCCGCAACGGTGCTCACTTTCGCATCGTCAAATTTCACCGAACCCGGTGCGTACCGCCGGATGATCGCGTTCTTCCCCACCGCGACCGCCACCTCTTTCTTGCCACCGGCCGTCACCATGCTGATCGTGATCGTTCCCTGCGCCGCGTCGACGCTTTTCACCAGGCCGCCAATCCCGTGTTTCTGCCATTCTTCGCGTTCGTGCGCCTGCTTCTCCTCGATGTCGCTCTTCTTCATCGCGATGACCGTGGCCGCTTCGCACACCGGTGGGTCCCCCGCGCAGCGCTGCCGCACCAGCACGCGGTCTCCTTCCTGAAATTCGGATAGCGGGATGGCCACCGCCTGCGTCAAGTCTTTTGAACCCGGCGGCACGCGCAGGAGTTTCGTCGCCGAGGTTACCGTCACCCTACTTTCGGCCCCGGCATCCGAAGTCACCGTCAGCGTCTCGCCGGCAATCGTTTTGATGGTTCCCAGGATCGGCGGGGTTTTGGCGGAGGCCGCCGCCGGGGCTTGCGTTTGTGCCGGTGTCCCGGCCGCTGCCGGCAACGCCACGCAAACACAAATTCCCGCGCCAAGCACACTTCCGGCGAATGCACGAACTCGCTTCATCTTAACCTTTCCCATTTAGCTCTCCTCGAGTTCCCGCAAGTTGGTTGGTGCGCGGGCTGGCCTGGATACCTTCCGGCGCCCCGCAGGTGAGACCCAAACTTTAGACGCCCCAGAACTCATTTCGCGTCTCACCGGCCTTCCCGGTAGCACCCGCTTTTCCCAGTGCGCAGGGCTTCCCTTTCTCTGTGAACTCTGTGCTCTTCCTCCGCACCCTTTGTGCTAAATCCTTTCCTTCTTCAAATCCCGACAATCTCGCCCGCCGCGTCCACATCCACCTCCATCGCCCGCGAAACCTTTGGCAGCCCCGGCATCAGCATCATGCTTCCCGAAATCACCACCACAAACCCTGCCCCCGCCGACAGCGAAGCGTCCGTCGCATTCAATTCCCAGCCCTTCGGCGCGCCCATCCGCTTCGGATTATCCGATAACGAGTATTGTGTCTTCGCAATGCACACCGGCAATTTCCCAAATCCCCAGTCCGTAAATTCTTGCAGCTTCCCCTTGGCCCTTTCGCTCAGGGTTACGCCGCTCGCTCCATAAACCTCTCGCGCCACCTTCTGAATCTTGGCCTCCAAAGTTTCCTCAAGTTCATAAATACATTTCGCCTGCACACCCGGATTCTTTTCAATCGTCTCTACAACACGGTGCGCCAGATCCTCCGCTCCCGCCCCGCCGTCCGCGAATGCCGTATGCCGTGCGCTCAGCGCCCCATTTTCCCGGCAAGCGCGTTCCAGCCGCTCCAGATCCGCTTCACTATCCTTCGGGAAACGATTGATCCCCACCACCGTCGGCAATCCAAACTTCCGAAGTATTCCCAAATGCTGCACCAGATTCGGAATCCCCTTTTCCAGATCCCCTTCCCCCTGATTCCGCAGGCTCTGCACCGTCGTCACCAGCACCGCCACCGAGGGGCTCACCCCGGTCGTGCGGTAAACAATATCAATGTACTTCTCCCCTCCCAGGTCCGCCGCAAATCCGCACTCGTTCACCACGTAATCCGCCAGACGCAGCCCCATCTCCTGCGAAACCACGCTACTCGTTCCATGCGCGATATTTCCAAACGGGCCGGCATGCACAAATGCCGGCACTCCCTCAACGGTCTGCACCAGGTTCGGTTGTATCGCCTCGGTCAAAAGCGCCATCATCGCCCCGGTCGCCTGCAAATCTTTTGCGTGAACCGGCTTCCCCGTTCGCGTAATCCCCACCACGATGCTGTCCAGCCGCCGCCGCAGGTCCGCGCGATCCTTGGCCAGCGCGATGATGGCCATAATCTCCGATGCCGCGGTGATTACAAATCCGGTACGCCGCCCGGCTCCGTCCTTCTTGCTCCCGGCGCTGGCCACGATGTCCCGCAACGCGCGGTCGTTCATATCCATCGTGCGCGGCCACGTAATGCGCTCGGGGTCCAGGTTCAAATCGTTGCCATGAAACAAATGCGCATCGATAAGCGCCGCCAGCAAATTGTGCGCTGCCGCAATGGCGTGAAAATCGCCATGAAAATGCAGATTGATCTTCGCGGCCGGCTCAATCGTGGACCCGCCGCCTCCCGCCGCCCCGCCCTTCATCCCAAACACGGGACCCAGCGATGGCTCGCGCGACGTTATGATCGCCTTCTTCCCGATGCGCGCCAGCCCTTGCGTCAATCCAATCGCCGTGACCGTCTTGCCTTCGCCGCTCGCCGTCGGCGTCGTCGCCGTCACCAGGATCAGCTTGCCGCGCCGCGGAAATCCTGCGTCCTTCAAAAAGTCCAGGCGCACCTTTCCGCCATACGGCCCAATCTGCTCAAAATATTTTTCGGGGAGTTCCAGTTTTTTGACGATTTCCAGAATCGGACGCAGGGATTTAGCCATGTTCCTTCTCGCGAGCCGTTCGCTCCGGCTCGCTCCTCGGTTTACTCTCGGTGGGAAGCCCGCAGCCGCTGGAGGGGGGCGTTTTCTCTCCGATCATAGCGACTCGGCCTACTCGCAACTCCCCTCTAGAATATCACTCCGGCCCACAAGTTCTCTCCCAAACTTGGCGGGGCCCTCTGCAATCCGAATTGTTAAACAAACTAACGAAGTCCCACGTTTCCACGGTGCTACCCACTGCCAGCCGAACGAATGGGAGCCAATTCGCGTTAAATCGCCGCGTTCATCGGGCACTTGCCAATTTCCTTGTCATAAACCTCATCTTCGGATATTTACGTTAGAGGATTCCAGCTCACTTTCTGCATCTGACAAGGAGGAACTTATGAAAAAGTTCAAGTATCCCGCAATTGCTGTCACCCTCGGTCTAACCATGATGGGCATTGCACTCGCCCAGCGGCCGGAAACCGATATTGACCCCAACCGTCACGCAAACTTGGCGGAAGCGCAGCACCACGTCGTTCAGGCGTATGAAAAAATCGTCGAAGCACAAAAAGCCAATAAAGATCAACTCGGTGGCCACGCGGAAAAAGCCACCCAGCTCCTCGAACAAGCCAACCATGAATTGAAAGAAGCCGCCTTGTACGCCGACCATCACCACTGATCGTCCTAACGTCGCTTGGAAATCTCGCCACGCACCCGGCCGTAAGAGCTCTGTGGCTGCCGGTCCATTTGCCCCATATCTGCTCAAGAACTGTCTGGGCTTGCGCTGTCGCCGGTTGCCCCGGGTCTGATTTTGGAACCCGGGGCATCGGGCAGGTTTTTCTTTCGCCTTCCCCCATCTGTTCAATACTTCTTCTATACCCCCTGTTGAGCCCCTCAACGTTAGTTCGGACAAACGCTGATTTAGCCGGCTCTCTCTCGAATCCACGGAATAGATCGATTGAGCCTTTTGTCCGCCGGTCATCCAGAAAGACGTTCCTCTGATTTAAGGCTTTCCAGAACAGTTCCTTCTCCAGGGCATCCCTGTGATTTGATTCGCTTGCCCAAGCCGTTGACGCGCGCCTCCAACAAGAGTTCTCTGCTGTTCGAAAGTGCACAGACCGCCTCCTTCGCCCCGCTTATTATCGAGCCTCAGGGAAAGTAGCGCCCATGCCCGAACAGCCTTCTTTCTACAAAAAGAACAACAAAATGATGAATACACGTCTTTGCACAATGATTCTAGCGATCGTCAGCTTGGTGATTCCGGTCACGGACACGTTAGCGGCAACCAATCAGCAGGAACAGGGCGGAATGCAGCAAGGCGCAATGGCGAAAAATCAGAACGGCATGATGGATATGTCCGCGATGATGCAAGAGCCGCACCATCAGTTAGCCATGGCCTACAAGAAAAACCTGGAGAACTTCGCGAAAGCCCTGCAGCAGGAGGCGGCTAAAACGGCCACGGTGAATCCCGAATTTGCTCGGGCCGCGGTTGCGGAGATGAAGCGGAGCTTCGATCTGATGCAACAGCACCATCAGGATCACATGAAGACGATTGACGAAAAGATGAAGGCGCAAATGTCTGACATGATGAAGCAGATGGAAACGCAAGACATGGCCATCAAGGAATCTCTCGCCAGACTGGATAAAGAAGTTCACAACAGCGCGCCGGACTCCAAGAATATTTCAACCTATGTCGACGACATTCTGAAGAATTGCGACATGTCCAAGATGCATGGCGAAATGATGAGCGACAAAACGGCCGCACCCGCAAAGCAACCAATGAACTGAGAGCGTCCGCGGCAATCGTTATCACTATCCATCAGCAGCGCAAACACTGGCGAAAGCGTGTCGAAGTCGAATCCACATTCGACATTGAACGCACGGGTCCCTCACCGGCAAGTTGATTTGCCGTCAACGTCCAACACTCCGGCTTAAAAGGATTGAATCCAAAGATGACTTTCGGGTGGGGGCCATTCACGCAGAATCGGCGGAGAAATTCAAACTTAGACTAAATTCCAGGACACTACCCACCGCGATGGATTCAGGAAGCGCAACCTAAGGCCCGACCTGTGGCCGGGCCTTTCGGTTTACGCAAGTGAATCCGTACGCCTACCTTGCGGCGGCCATGCTCTTGGTGACGGCCACCGGAACGGCGCCGATCTGTTGCATCAGGCCCAGAGCGTCCCAATTGACGTAGCCCTCCACGATCTTTCCGTTAGCGAATCGCGCGATCGTTACCCCGGAGATCACGAACTGCTTCCCCGTTGGCGCAATCCCGTTGAATTCGCCCTTATGCGCGCCCCGGCACGACCACCGGGCCACCACTGTTTCGCCATCCGCAAAAAGCTCCTCGACCGTCAACCGCAGGTCCGGGAACGCGTTGCGATACAGAGCCACTCTCTTCTTCTCGCCTTCGGGGCCTTTCCCAACATCGGGTGTTGAGGCGTCATGGTGAGCGTAGTTAATTCCAATGAGTTCGTCTGCCACCGGCATATTTCCCTTGTTCCATAGTTCATCAAACAGACGACGGACCGCATTTTTGTTTTGTTCAGACATGATAGTTCTCCTTTTTGGAAATTCGCTGTTCCCGCTCGCTCCTGGCGAGTCGGGATTGAATGGTGTCACTGAGAATCGCTGGCGTTTCGGGGTATGCAAACCTGCACGTCGAACAGGGAGGCAGGCCACACTCGAGGGAATAAAAAGGAACCTGAAAGGTTCTGCTCCTTCTTCCTCGATGTGGTGCTTGGCCTTAAATGAAACTGCGTTTGGACTGGGTAGCGGAAGTCTCGCCCCAAACGGCGAAACCTCGATGTGATCCTGTGCCCATACAGTGTGGGTGTCAAGGACTATTAAAACTTTCTTTTGTGCAAAAATGTTTCGCTGTCCGTCCGATCACTCACCCTTTGCGTTTTTTGCGCCTCTCCGCCATCCCGCCATTTTCTCGCGATGACCGCCTGAGTCCGCTGTTCCCTGTTAATTCTTACTCCACTCCATTCTGGGAAACCGGGGACAGACGGGACGTATCCATGGCACGCGCGCGGGTGACGCATCCACAAAGCCGGGATTAACCTTCCTGAGTGGCCCACGCTTTGCGTTTTTTGCAAAGGGTGGGCCCGCCCTTCGATCTTCGCGCTTCGCTTTTCATTTTCGTAATTTTTGGCGGGGGCGTGTGGAAGTCGAATCCACCATTCGACCCGCGAAGGGCCGAATCGCCGGCTTTGAAGGCCGGGAAGGTCACCGGACCCCTTTCGCCCCCACAATTAGAGTATCACCCCAGGTTCAAACGCACCGGACCGGGCAAACTCCTCCCAGAATCGCCGCGATCCTCCAATCACGCATTGCCCCGGGCTCCCGCGCGCGAATTCAATCCCTGCCCAATGTTCTTGCTTAGCGCAGGCCCACTATTTTCGATTCTTTCCATGCATTCTTTGCGTGCACCGGCGGCCCAACCCAGGGTGTACATTCGCCTCAGCCGGAAGCCCAGATCACCCCCGGGAAACTTGCCTGCTCCGGTTGGCAAGCTCGCATTGCCATCGTTCCGGGCCAGTGCTGGAAGGAGTTCATCATGCGGAGATCAAACTACACCGTGTGGATCGTGGCCATCGTCGCCGTGCTGCTTCTCACCGGAACCATGCTCGCCACCGCCGCAGCCCAAAAAGCCGACGTGCCCAAGCCCCAGAACACTCTCGCGATCGGCGAAGACCAGGTCAAGCCGCTGCTCCTCCTCATGCATCCCGATAAAAATGGGATGATCACCCGCGAAGAGTACATGAAATTCATGGCCGCGGAGTTCGATCGCCTGGATAAGGATCACAAAGGAGCGCTGGACGCCAGAAAACTGGCACAGTCAAATCTCTCCGCCAGCCGCTTCGCCGGAAAGTAATTCGAAACGGCGCGACTTCAGCCTGCCCTGAGCCCGCCGAAGGGTCATGCCATGCGGGAGGGCACAACTTCAGTTGTGCCATGAATACCGCAAAATACTTTCGTCTTTAGCCGCCGAGGTGCGGCGCGACACACAAGCCGAGTCTGAACTCTGATTTCCTGGGAAAACCCTACACCCGCGCAACTTCCAATCCCAACGCTTGCGTTCTCTTCAACGCCGCCGCCAAATCATAAATCACCGGGCTGGTGCACACCTCATAATAATGGTGCTGCGAAATCTTCCCAATCTTCCCGTCCGGCAACAATTCCCTCGCCAACCCCTCGCGCACCACCAAAAGCTCCACCGACTCTCCCATCGGCACTTCGCCATAATAGAGCGACAACTCCTGTTTGCCCCATGGCATATCGAGCTTCGCCACCAGCTTCTCCAGCGAAATCTCTTCCGAAAGCTTCTGGAATCCCTCGTCGTTTAACTCAATCCCGTTCATGTTAAAGCGCACCAGAAATTCGTCCAGCTCCTCCGCCGATGCCCCTTCCAGCGCGGTCAAAAACTGGAACACCGAAAAGTGCGTCTTCTGCCCAGCCAACATGCGTTTTGCCAGTTTCGCGCAACCCGATAGCCGGTCCGAAAGATTCAGCGCCTTGGAAATCATGATCCGCGCATCCCCGTCCGTCCAATACGTGGGCGCGGAACCCTGATAAGCCACTCCAATCCCGATTTCCAGCGCCGGCAACTGCGTTGACGCCGCGCCGTCGTTATACGAATTGCACACCGCCAGAATCTGTTTCGAAAGCGCGCAAGCCTTCGCCACCGGCCGCGCATCTCCCTGCGTCGACTCGGTCTCAAAAATCGCCAGCACGATCGCGTCGCCTTCAATAAACACTTTCTTCGCCGCGTAACGGTCCAGCAGCCGCTTCACCGGTTCGTGCAGGTTCAGGCTGAAGTGCGACGCCGGGCTCAATCCCCGCGCCAGCAAATCCTGCGTCATCTTCGTCGAACCCCGCACGTCCGCCTTGATAATCACGTGCGACAACACCTGGTCGTCCGCGGACTTCACTTCTTCCTTCAGCAGGCACTCGTACAACCGGTTATTCAGCCGCGAAAGTTCCCGTATCTTTTCCGCGCTCACCAGGTTGATTCGCTCCATGCACGCCGCAAGATGCTCGGCGTCCCGCAAATCCCGCCGCAGCCTCAGAAAATCGATGGCAAACCGCAGCACCGCCGCCTGCGTCTCTTCCCGCGAATACTTCCGGATCCGCCGCGACAATTCTTCCAGCGGCTTCATCGTCAACCGCTTCGCCGGCACCTGCTTCAGGATCTCTTCCACCCGCTTGGCCTCTTCCTTCGACACCAGCGCCTTGCGCAACTGCTGCAAATGGACCGGCGGGCAATAGTCGCCGGCAATCGGCCGGATTTCGTAACTCGCCAGCACGTGCGGCATCATTTCGTGTTGTTCCAGCCGGCTGGTCAGCTGCCCCAGCCATTTTGCCCGCGCCGCCAGTTCGCTCTCCGGAGCGTTGCTCACGTCAAAAAGTTTGCGCGCGTTTTCCGGCTCGTTCAAATAATCGCCCAGCTTCCCCTCATAGTCCTTCTGCACAAATTCGGCCTGTTTCTTCGCGCGGTCCAGCCGCGGGCCCATCTCTTCCAGGTGCTTCTGAAAGTGCCGCAGCCGGTTCTCCACGTCCGTCAGTGTAGCCTTCACTTCCGCCGGATCCGATGCGCTCAGGAATTTATTCAGCAGCCCGTCGCCCTTTTCCAGGCGCTTCCGCAGGCCTTCGCGCTGTTCTTCGAGCGACGCGACCTCTCCCCGCATCCGCTCCGCCTCAGCAAACAACACGCGGTACTCCTCTGCGCCCTTCACTGGCGCGCTGTCCGGCGCCACGCGAATCCCCGCTTCCCTCAAGAAATCTTGAAACAGCGTGTCCATCGCTTCCAGCCGGTCCGGGTCCCGCGAATAATTCCCCAGCAGCACATAATGCTCCAGGAAATAAAAATCGTCTTTTCCCCCATCCAGAAAAACCAGCCGGTTTTTCAGCATCTCGTAATACGGCAATTCTTCCCCAAATAGGGCCCGCCGCGCCTTTACCACCACATTCTCTTCTATATCCGTGAAGATCTGCGCCACCGACTGCCCGATAATCCGCAAAACGTCCCGCCGTGCCGACTGCATCTCCGATAACCGCGCTTTGATGACGTGCGCCTGCTGGCTGCGCTCAAAATATTCCCCGCGCTTCCGGATGTACTCCTTCACATCCAGAATCACGTTCCCGAATTGATTCACAAGTTCTGCGGTCAGAAATTTCAGGATCGCCAGCCGGAACAGCACATCTATCTCGATGTTTTTTTGCTTTTTGGCTTTGGCCAGTGAATTCTGCAAGAGCTCCGTCAGCAGCTTGCGAAAGACGGAGGAATCCACCGGCTTGGCATTTCGGAATTCGATTCCGGAAAGGTAGGTGCCGCTGGTATTCTGCCGGATCAGGTCAAACAAGTAATCCCGCGCCACCTGCACGAATTTGGGGCTCAGGAAAACGTCATGATGGATATTGTCCACCCCAATGGACAACGAGCCCATCGGCAGCGTGAGGTTGTAGCTCTTCAACCCCTCGCGCGACCCTCCCGTCAGACCCGGATTTGCCGGTTCATTCGCCATCCGCGCCGCCGCACCTCTCCATCTTCCAAGCTAGCAGCGCACCCCCTGCCCCGCAAGGAACCCGAAGGACAGTCGTGGCCAGATAGTTAGTGCAGCGTTGCTCTTTTGGTCACTTAGAGCCGCCTAATCTTCCGGGCGTCGCCGCCCAGGTGCTCCAGTTGCACGCGAACCTGCGGCCATTCGGTTTTCAATGGAAACTTTTCCGACCACTCCAAAATCACGATCGCCGGCCTGGCAAACACATCTTCCAGTCCCAGGGTCTCGAAGTCGTGAAAACTTTCCACGCGATACAAATCCGCGTGAAACACTTTCCCGCCCTCTCCGTATTCGTGCAGCAGCGTGAACGTCGGGCTGGTCACTTCATCTTCTTCCGCCGCCTTCAGCCCCGCCACGATCCCCTTCGTCAGGGTGGTCTTCCCGCTCCCTAATTCTCCGGAGAGCAACACCAGCACCGGGGCTTTCAGCGTCTCTGCAAACGCGCGACCCCACGCCACCGTCTCGTCCGCCGAATGCGTGATCGCCTCTTCAGCCACGCCCCTGCAGCTCCTCCAGCAACTTCCTCCGTGCCGCCGGCACCGCCCGCGCCACCTCTCCCGCCAATATCCCGGACTCCTCCGTCTTCGCGGTCGCTATTTCCGCCGCGCACCCGTGCAAATAAGTCCCCAACGCCACCACCCGGTACAAATCGCTGGTCCCAAATTGCGCGATCAACGCCGCCAGCAATCCTGTCAACACATCGCCGGACCCGCCCTTCGCCAGCCCAGCGTTCCCAGTGGTATTTACAAAAACGTCTCCGTTCGGCGCCGCGATCACGGTATGAAATCCCTTCAGCACCACGACGGCATTCCACTTCCCCGCATGTTCCACCGCAATCTTGATCCGCTCCGCCTGCACCTGCGGCGTCGTCAACCCGCAGAGCCGCGCCATCTCTCCCGGGTGCGGTGTCATTACCAGATGTCCCGATTTCCGGTTGGCAAGTATTTCGGCCTGCCCCGCAAACGCATTCAGCCCGTCGGCGTCCAGCACTATGGGCAAATCCGCATGCGCCACCACGCTGCGCACAAATTCCTGCGTCTCCGGGTGCGTCCCGATCCCCGGTCCGATTCCCAGCACCGTCATGCCATGCAGCAGCGCCGCAAATCCCCCCAGCCGCGCCGCTTCCGAAGCAATCGTCCCTGAAGCCGTCGTTGGCAGCGCCTCCGTCATGTACTCCGCCTGCGCCGCTGCCACCGTTCCCAGCGCGGGCTCGGGAGTTGCCACGGTAACCAATCCCGCCCCGCCCCGCAGTGCCGCTTGCCCGCACAAAACCGCCGCGCCCGTCTTCCCCACCGATCCCGCCACCAGCAGCACGTGTCCGTACAATCCCTTGTGCCCTTCCGCCGATCGCCGCAACGCCAGTTCCGAAAACTCCTCCGGCCCCGCCCAGCGCAGCTTTCCCTTCCCCACTTCTTCCACCAGCGCGCCCGGCGTGCCAATCTCCCGCACCTCCAGCCCTCCGCAACTTCCCGCCTCCGCGGATACCAATTGCCCGATCTTCGGCGCCGTAAAGGTCACGGTCAGATGCGCGCGTAGCACCGGCCCTTCTGCCGCTTCACCATCCGACGGCAATCCGCTCGGCATATCCACCGCTACAATCCATCCCGGCCACGCAGCCTTCGCGTCCTGTGAAAACCGGTTCACATTCTCAATCGCCTGCCCCAGCAAGCCGCTCGCGCCTCCGCGAACTCCCGTCCCCAGCAGCGCATCGACGATCACTTCGCTTCCTGCCACCACCGGCCACGCATTCACCCAGTCCGTTTCGCTGCGCACCACCGCGACTTCCTCGCCCAATCCTCGCCACTGCTCATAATTTTTCGCGGCATCCCCGCGCAGCTCGCTCGGTTCCCCAAACAAGAACACCTTCACCTGCCCAACGCGATCCTTCAAATGCCGCGCCACCACAAATCCATCTCCGCCGTTGTTGCCCTTCCCGCACAGCACGCACACCCGTCCAGGCCGCTTCCCACTTCTCTCTCCATATTTTTTCAGGAAAACTTCCGCGACCCTCTTCCCTGCCGACTCCATCAGCCCCTGCCCGGGAACACCAAACCTCTCCGTCGTCAGACGGTCCACTTCCCGCATCTCCGCAGCTGTCAGGGCCTTCATTGCCAATCTCTTTGCCGGCCGCTCAGAGCATCCACCCGCCGCTCACGTTCAGCACTTGTCCGGTCACGTACTCGGCTTCCTCCGACACAAAAAACGCCACCGCCGCCGCCACGTCTTCCACCGTCGGCGGCCGCCCAATCGGATACCGCGCATCGCGCAGCTTCCGCGCCTCTTCCACTGTCAAATCCTTCTCATCCATGCTCGATGGATTCACCACATTCACCGTAATTCCGTTCTTCGCTTCTTCCAGGGCCAGCGAACGCGATAGTGCCACCACCGCCGCCTTGGCCGCCGCATACGCGCTGATCTTCGCCTGTCCAAATGCCCGCTCCGCTCCCACCGCCCCCAGATTCACAATCCGTCCCCACCGCCCTTTTCGCATGATCGGCAACGCCGTCCGGCACATGAAAAACACGCTCATCACGTTCGAATCGAACACGCTCTTCCAATCCTCCGCCGAGGATTCCGCCAGCGTGTTCCACCGGAAATCCCCCACGTTGTTTACCAGAATATCGATCCGCCCATAACGGTCCCCCACCGTCTTCACCAGTTGCTCTGCGCGTCCCGGCTCCGTGATATCCGTTTCCACCGCCACGCAATCTGCCCCCAGCGCCTGCATCCGCCGCAACGCCGTCTGCGCCGCCGCCTTGTTCGCGCGGTACGCAAACGCAATGCTGGCTCCTTCCTGCGCCAATCGCAGCGCGATTCCCCGGCCGATTCCCCGGCTCCCTCCCGTCACCAACGCAACCCGGTTTCGCAGCGCCATTCTTCTCCTCGCAAAAATCGTGCCATTATAATCCACTCTACACTAGAACCTGTCTCCTCAATGGCCCTCGGGACGGCACGACTTCAGTCGTGCCAATGAAACGCCGAAAGCCCGGGCTTTAGCCCCTGAGGTTCGCTTTTCGGCGTCCTTGCACAAGCTCTTTCTCCTTGAGCCTCGCAGCGAGCCTGTCAAGAAATGCTCGAACATTTCCGATTTCTACTTCAATTTCGCCACAATCACCGTCATATCGTCCGCCTGCTCCGGACTTCCCGACCACTCTTCCGCCGACGTCATTAACGCCTCCGCAATTTTCTTCGGCTCTGCCAGCCGCACCCGCTGCGCCGCCGCTTCCAATCGCGAAACTCCAAACTCCTCCCCATACGCATTCTCCGGCTCTACTAATCCGTCGCTATAAGCAATGAACACCGCGTTCGGCGGCACCTCCACGACTCCTTCCTGAAAAGGATAGTCGTCCACAATTCCCAGCACCATGCCCCCCACATCCAGATGCATGGCCTTCCCCTCCGACAGGCAAAATCCCGGCAAGTGTCCCGCGTTCGTATACCGCAATTTCCGCGTCGTCATGTCGTACACCGCCACCAAAAACGTCGCGAAGCGGTCTTCCCCGGTATTCCGCACCAGATGCTTGTTCAACCGCCCCACCAGCTCCGCTGTGCTAAGCCTCTCGCTACCCGGCGTTAACAACTGGCTGCGCAACGCCGCCTGCAAACTGGCCATCAAAAGCGCCGCCGATATTCCCTTCCCCGAAATATCCCCCAGCGCAATCGCCACGTGCGTCGGGTCCAGTTGAATAAAATCGTAGTAATCCCCGCTGACCGAACGCGCCGC
The DNA here is from genome assembly GCA_963781995.1 of uncultured Acidobacteriota bacterium. Lineage (GTDB taxonomy): Bacteria > Acidobacteriota > Terriglobia > Acidiferrales > UBA7541 > Acidiferrum. The sequence goes on from CAWAHR010000003.1 coordinate 93,306, forward strand.
CCGGCAAATCGCCTCGATCTCCACTCCCTCCACATGCGGGAAGCCCCGCGGAAACAACTGGTCCTGTACCTCGCGCGCGATCGATATTTCGTTTTCCAGCCGCTGCAACTGCTTCTGCTCCTCCACCAACCGGCTGATGGACCCGGTCATCGAATTGAACGACTCGCCCAGCACTCCCAATTGGTCCTTCCGCTCCACCGCCACTCGATGCGAAAAATTCCCTTCCTGTACGTATTGCGTCGCTCGGTACAGATCCGAAATCGTCCGCGTAATTGCCCGCGCCAGCACCACACCGATCAGCAGCGCAGCCAGCTCAATCACCAGAAACACCACCGCCAGCAGTCGAATCTGAAATACGCGCGCCCCGCTGAACTCCCCCACCGAAGCGAAAATCCGGTGGTTTAGCTGCGAGCGCCGCGCCTTATAAAACGCAAACACCGGATGCGCCCGCTCCACCGCCCCCTCCGGCGACACATACGTCGCTTCCAGTTTCGAAAATCCCTCCACCACCGGATCCATCCACGACTCCGCCGCCGGCAGCTCCCGCCGGTGCGTCGCAATCCGCCCCACCGCCCGGTAATCCTTGGCTCCGATGCGCACCGAACTCTTCGCCGCGTCCCCTTCCACCGTCTGCGCCAGCGTGATGTCAATCGGCCCCAGGTCGGGTGCCACGCTCTCCAATAGCTCACTCGTGAATGGCGCGCTTACTTCGACAATCTGCTTCCCCTCTGAACTCTCCCGCTCCTTCATCCCTACCAGCCGCAGTTGGTTGACGTTCTGAATCATCCCCGCATACGAATGTGCCGCCGGCCCCGCCACCAACCGGAAAAACTCCGGCTTCACCTCAAAATTCACCCGCAATCCCGGGAACTCCCTTCCCACCGTTAGTTGGACCTGCCGCATCAGCGTTTCCTGCCTGGTCTTCTCGTCCAGCGACCCCGGCATGGCCGCCTCCGCCGCTGTCAGGCTAGCCGACGCATCAGCGAGCATCACCACATGGTCCTCAATGTCGTGATACAGCAGATACGCGCCTAGCTGCGAATACAGAATCTGCCCCAGCATGCTCGCCAGAATCAGCAGCAGCACAATCGGCACCACCGCCAGGAACAGATACGCCAGGATCAGCCGATTCCGCAGGCTCCACAGCAACTCTTCCCGCCATCGGCTCCAGAACCGGTACGCCACATAAAAAGCCGCCAACAGTCCCATCAACCGCAGAAGCCCGGCACCCGGCAGGCTCCGCAACACATTCCAGGTCGCCGCGAAACCGATCACGCACAAAGCCAATGCAAGCCGGTCAAGTTTCGACAAGCTTTTCCAGAAAGATGTTTGGCTATTCCCCGGTCCGCTCATGGCTGAAATGGCAGAACAGACACTTTACCCGATTCGCGGCAGTGGAACGAGCGCCAAGTTGCCGGCGAAAACAACTCCGGCGCTTACCGCTTCGAACCGGGCCGAATCTTCAGCTGGCCCTATTGCTGGATGGAATTTCGCACCTTGCTGTGCTTCACGCTATAAGTGAAATAAATGACCATCCCGACCACCAGCCATACCACCAGCCGTATCCAGGTCACCAATTTCAATCCCGACATCAGTCCCAGCGAAATCAATATCCCCATGATCGGCACAAATGGCACCCACGGCGTCTTGAATGGCCGCACCAGCTCCGGCCGCCTCACCCGCATTATCCACACTCCCGCGCACACAATCACAAACGCCAGCAGCGTTCCGATGCTCACCAGTTGCCCCAAATCCCCGATCGGCACCACCGCGCCTACGAACGCCACCAGAATTCCCACGATCGCCGTCGATTTCCACGGCGTCCGGAACTTTGGATGAATATCCCCGGCCCATTTCCACAGCAATCCGTCCTTGGCCATCGAGTAAAACACCCGCGATTGCCCCAGCAGCATCACCAGCATCACCGTGCTCAAGCCCGCCAGAGCCCCGGCGTTCACCACGTAGCTCCCCCACTTCACGCCTGTCTCCCGGATCGCCAGCGAAACCGGCGCGCCAATATTCAGCCGCGTATAGTGCACCGTCGCGGTCAGCAATCCACACACGATGATGTACAGCACCGTGCACACTGCCAGCGAACCTAGAATCCCGATCGGCATATCCTTCTGCGGCTTGCGCGCCTCTTGTGCCGCCGTCGAAACCGCGTCAAATCCGATGTACGCGAAAAACACTACCCCGGCCCCGCGCAAAATCCCCGACCATCCATACGAGCCAAACGCCCCCGAGTTGGGCGGGATGAACACCGCCCAGTTGGCATGTGCCACTTCCGGATGCTTCAAAACATAAGCCGCCGCCACGGCGATGAACGTCAACACCGCGACCAGCTTCACGAATACCACTCCGGTGTTGAAATTGGCTGACTCTTTGATTCCCACAATCAGCAGCGTGGTAACCGCCAGAATCGCCAGAAACGCAATCAGGTTGAACCGCGCCGTCGCATGCGGGGCTCCTAGCAGTTGCGCGGCGGTCAGATTCAGCGTGGTCAGTGGCGCCCATCGTCCGTCGAAAAATACCCACTCCGCGCCGGGCACGTCGCAAATTTGCGGTGGCAGATTAATCCCATAATCCTGCAGGAAAGCCACCAACGTGCTGCTCCATCCGCTGGCCACCGTCGCTGCTCCAAAGGCGTATTCCAGAATCAGGTCCCAACCGATAATCCACGCGACAATTTCTCCCAGCGTGGCGTAACCATACGTGTACGCGGAGCCCGCAATCGGTATCAATGACGCGAATTCGGCGTAGCATAACCCCGCAAACGCGCAGCCCACGCCAGCCAGAATGTACGACAGCATGATCGAAGGGCCCGCATACAACGCCGCCGCCGAACCCGTCAGCACGAAAATGCCCGCGCCGATAATCGCCCCAATTCCCAGAGCGATCAGGTTCACCGGCCCCAGCGCGCGCTTCAGACCATGCTCGCCCGTTTCCGTCGCCTCTTTCATTAGCGCGTCGATCGGCTTGGTCGCAAACAAGGGGTTGCCCATGCAACTCCTCCTTTTCTATTCATTAATTTCGAAGGACCCGCTCACTGGGATTCTTGCCTTGCCCGTTTCACTCGCGCCCACAACCAATACACCGGTAGCCCCAACAGCACGATCGCCATGCCCATCCCTGCCGTCTGGGTTTCATAAAGCAACAACACACCCATAATTCCGCTGGCCGCCACTATATACAACAGCGGCACCAACGGATACCCAAATGCCTTGTACGGCCTCTCCGCCTCCGGCCGTCGCACCCGCAGCACGAATATCCCCGCAATCGTCAGCACGTAAAACAGCAGCGCCGCGAACACCACATAATCCAGCAGATTGCTGTAAAGATTCCCGTAGCTTCCATCCGGCTTGCGCGTCCGCAGCAGAATCAAAACCACAATCCAGATTCCCTGGTACACCAGCGCCACACCAGGAACCCCGCGTGTGTTCAGTTTCCCCGTCGCCCGGAAAAACAATCCATCCTTCGCCATGGCATAGGCCACCCGCGATCCCGCCAGAATCAGCCCGTTGTTACACCCGAACGTCGAAATAATGATGGCAATCGCCATCATCCACGCCCCCTTCGCTCCAAACACCGCCGAAAGTGCCGCCGTCGCCACCCGGTCATCCGGCGCATTCTGGATCTGCGCCAGCGGCAGCGCGCACAGATACGCCAGATTTGCCAGGCAATACAACGTGATAACGATCACCGTCCCAAACGCCATCGAGAGCGCCACGTCGCGCTTCGGATTTTTCACTTCCGCCGCGGTAAATCCAATGTTGTTCCAGGCGTCCGCCGAAAACAGCGACCCCACTTGCGCCACCGCAAGCGCCAGCAGCAGCCCGTACCAGCCGCTCCCTGCCGTCACCGTCGGCAACCACCCTCTCAGAAATCCCACTCCCGGCTCGATCGTCTGCGCCCCGCGAATCGCCCACAAATGCGTAAAATTATCCGCAATCGCCGCGGCGTTTCGTGCCACAAACACGCAAATCAGTATCAGCCCCAGCAGCGAAAGCATCTTCGCCGAAGTGAAAATGTTCTGAATCCATTTCCCCAGCTTCACGCCGCGGGTATTCAGGAACGTCAAAAAAATGATCATCAGCACCGCAACCAATTGCTGCACTGACAGACTGATCGCAAATTTCGAGGAAAAATTAATCGGCGGAATCACCCATGTCTGCGGGGAAATCGCGGGGAACACCACGCCTAGATACCGCGCAAATCCAATCGCCACCGCCGCAATCGTTCCCGTCTGGATCACCAGGAACAGCGTCCATCCATACAAAAATCCCCACAGCGGCGAATACGCCTCCCGCAAATACACATACTGCCCGCCCGCATGGGGAAACAGCGCCGCCAATTCTCCATACGATAGCGCCGCCGCGATCGTCAGGCTTCCGGTCAAGATCCACGTCAGCAGCAACCCGCCCGCCGACCCCGTCTGCCTCCCAATATCCGCCGCAACGATGAAAATCCCCGACCCGATCATCGACCCGACGACAATCATCGTTCCATCGAACAGGCCGATGGCTCTTACAAATTCATGCTCGCCCTTGCCTGCCTGAATGGGAGTCTCGTTCTTAGCGTCGGCCATGCTCTCGGTGCCTCAGTGGCGCGCCGCGGGCTTCACGGCTTCCAGTCGTTCGATGTACTCGCGGGCCTTCCCTGCCGGATCCTTCGCCCTCACAATGTCGCTGATCACCGCCACCGAATCCGCTCCCGCCTCCAGCACTTCCGGCGCCCGCTCCAGCGTAATCCCCCCAATCGCCACAATCGGCTTCTCCGTCAGCGAACGCACCCGCCGCAAAAGCTCCATCCCCACCACGGGGTCCGGATTCTCTTTGCTCTTTGTCGGGAATATTGGCCCCACCGCAATATAATCCGCCGAACTCGCCGCCGCGGTCCCAAATTGCTCCAGGTTGTGCGTTGAAACGCCAACCCACCGCTCCGCCCCGATCACGCTGCGCGCCTGCTCCACTTCCAAGTCTTCCTGCCCCACATGCACGCCATCGGCCCCCGCCAGATACGCCACATCCGGCCGGTCATTCACAAAAAACACGCAGTTCGCAGCCCGCGCCGCTGCCGCAAGGGCCCGCGATTCGCTCCATAGCTCCCGCGCCGCCGCCCGTTTATCCCGGTACTGCAGCAGCCGCACTCCCGCATCCATCAATTTTTTGGCTGTTTCCCCGGCTGGTTCCGTCAACATTCCTGCGTCTAATATCACATACAGCTTGGGTATCACAAGGCGCATCAATCGCTATTTTCCGTTGCCGTTCAGAAGTTTTTCGATGAAGTGCGTATCAAACTTCCCCGCTTCAAAATCCGGGTGCGCCATAATCCGCCGTTGCAGCGGTATCGACGTCTTGATCCCCTCGATCACAAACATTTCCAACGCCCGCTTCATCCGCCCAATCGCTTCCGCGCGGTCTCGGCCCTTTACGATCAGTTTGGCCACCAGCGAATCGTAGTACGGCGGAATCACCGCTCCCGAATACGCCGCCGAATCCACCCGCACTCCGGTTCCCCCCGGCGCCTGAAACGTCGTGATGCGCCCCGCCGACGGCACAAACGTCTCCGGATCCTCCGCATTGATCCGGCATTCGATCGAATGCCCCGAAAAATGCATCTCCCCCACCGCGTCTTCCATCTTTTCCCCGGCGGCGATGCGTATCTGCGATTTCACCAGGTCCACCCCGGTCACGAACTCCGTCACCGGATGCTCCACCTGGATTCTCGTGTTCATCTCGATGAAATAGATCGCGCCGTCTGTGTCCATCAGGAATTCCACCGTGCCCGCGTTGGTGTACTCGATCGCTTCCAGGGCCTTCACCACCTTGCTTCCCAGTTCCTTGCGGCGCTTCGCATCGATCGCCGGTGATGGCGATTCTTCCACCAGCTTCTGGTGCCGCCGCTGGATCGTGCATTCCCGCTCGCCTAGGTGGATCACTTTCCCGTGTTGGTCGCCCAGCACCTGAATCTCGATGTGCCGCGGATGTTCCAGAAACTTCTCCATATACACATCGGGAGTCCCAAACGCCTGCTGCGCTTCACTCCGAGCCGTCTGGTACGCCGCCAGCAGCTCCTGCTTTGTGCGCACCACGCGCATCCCGCGCCCGCCGCCGCCCGCCGCCGCCTTCAGGATCAGGGGAAACCCTACTCGCTCCGCCTCTTTCGCCAGCTGCTCCTCGCCCTCCACCACCCCGTCGCTTCCCGGAATGGTCGGCAGCCCCCGCGTCTTCATCTCCCGCCGCGCGCGATCCTTTTCTCCCATCATCTCGATCACTTCCGGCTTCGGCCCGATAAACGTGATCTCCGACGCTTCGCAAACTTTGGCAAAGTTTGCGTTCTCCGAAAGGAACCCGTACCCCGGATGGATCGCATCCACGTTGGTGATTTCCGCCGCGCTGATCACCTGCGGAATGTTCAGGTAACTCTCGCTGCTCCGCGGCGGCCCGATGCACACCGCTTCATCCGCGAATCGCACGTGCAGCGAGTTGCGGTCGGCCTCCGAATACACCGCCACCGTCGCAATTCCCAGCTCTTTGCAGGCGCAGATGACTCGCAGGGCGATTTCCCCGCGATTGGCGACTAGGATTTTCTGGAACATAGTCAGGCAGGCCGCTTAGCGCTTGCGGCTTGGGCGTATCCCAAACAGCGGCTGCCCGTACTCCACGGGCTGCCCGTTCTCCGCAAATATCCGCAGCACTTCTCCGCTGATTTCCGACTCAATCTCGTTCATGAGCTTCATCGCTTCCACGATGCACAGCGTTTGCCCCTTGTCCACGTGCGACCCGACCTTCACAAACGCTTCCGCTCCTGGGCTCGGCGAACCGTAAAATGTTCCTACGATGGGCGAGTTCACCAGGTGCAGGTCTTCTCCCCCTCGCAGGTCGGCCGCTGACTCCTCGCTCCTGCTCTCTACCGCCGCGGGAGCCACCGCCGACGGCACTATAATCTCCGCTGCCGCCCGCGGCGCCGCCATCACCACCTGCGTGCTGGGCTTCCTCAACCGTATCCGCAGATCGCCCCTCGAGTACTCAAACTCCTCGAGGTTGTGCTCGCTCATGAAGCGCAGCAACTGTTCGATCTGCCCGATTTCGGGGCTTGCAAACGAACCGACTTCTCTCGCTTTCGCGGTCTTTTTCCGTTTCATGCCTGTTCTTAGAGTTCGATGAGATCCCGCCTTACGCGGGTTAATACTTCGTTCCGTCCTGCCAGCACCACCACGTCGTCTTCGATCCGGATGCCCCCGACGCCTTCCACATATACACCGGGTTCTATGGTTATCACATTTCCCGTTTCCAGACGAACCGTCTGTCCCCGGGCTACCCGTGGTTCTTCATGCACCTCCAAGCCCAAGCCATGGCCTGTACTATGCACAAAATACTGTTCCAATCCGTTTTTCTTGAGAACTTCCCGCGCCGCGGAGTCCACTTCCCCGCAAGTCACACCTGCCCTCACGGTTGCCACTGCCGCTTCTTGTGCTTCCTGAACCGACCGGTACCACGCCCGGACGCGCTTGCTGGCCCGCCCCACATGGACCGTGCGCGTCATATCGCTGCAATAATGGCCGAGTATAACACCCAGGTCCAGCACCACCAACTCATTTTTCCTCAGCCTCTTGGAGGTCGGCCGGGCATGGGGAAGCGCTCCCCGCGGCCCCGAAGCCACAATCGTTTCGAACGACGCCCCGCTCGCCCCGCCCTTCTTCATTTGATACTCGATCTCCGCTCCCAGCTCATTCTCCCGCACTCCCGGCTTTACGAGTTTTAGCACGCCCTCCAGCACTTCCCCCGCCAGGATAGCCGCTTTCCGCATTAACGCCAGTTCCTGCGCGTCTTTCCGCATCCGCAAGCGCTCGACCAGTCCGACCGCCTCAACTCCCCGCCATTTGCTTCCTACGGCCTTACGCAGCGTGCTCCACTGCGTCACTGTCACTTGGTTCGCGTCGAACCCCATCTTCCCGGCGCCTGATTTTCTCACGTACGCTCCCACCGCCGGATACAGCCCGCCTTGCTGCAGCTCAATCCGCACTCCCTGGGTCTCTTCCTTCGCTTGCACTGTAAATCGCCCGTCCGTGACCAGCGTCGTGCCTTCTTTCGACACCAGCAGCGCCCCGGATTCCCCCGTAAATCCCGTCAGGTAATACCAGTTCGCCGGATGCGTCACCAGCAGGCAGTCCAGCCTCCGCCCGGCTATCTCCGCCAGGAGTGCTCTGCGTCTTTTCCCGTAAAGTGTGCTCATAAAAAAAATCGAGGAGACTCAGCGCCTCCTCGATCTCAGTTTACCCGATATTTTTCTCTCGCGCTTTCCCTCCGGCCCGGATAGCACTTACCCCGGCCGGCTAATTCCTCATCCAGGTCCCGGACAAGCCTTATCCAGGGATGATGCGCGGAGTGAGGAAGAACAGCAGTTCCTGCGACTGCACGGTGACGTTCGTGCGCCGGAACAGATACCCAATGATCGGCAAGCTGCCGACGATCGGCACCTCGGTGATGTCCGTCTGCTGCTGGGTCACGATGATTCCGCCGATGACCACCGTCCCGCCATCGGGCACGGTCACCTTCGTCTGCGCCGACTGCGTATCCAATGCCGGGATGCCCTGCACGCGCGGAATACCGTTATCGATCTGCGTGTTTTCAACCAGCACGTCCATGAACACCGTGCCTTCGGCGGTAATTTGCGGAGTCACTTCCAGCCGCAGCACCGCGTCAATGTACTGCACCGAAATCGTGTTGTTGATGGTCGTCTGGATTGGAATCTGCGTACCTTGCTTGACGGTCGCCTTTTCGTTGTTCTGGGTGATCACCTTCGGCTTCGAGAGCAGTTTGCCCACGCCCTTCGATTCCGCCGCGGTGATGAACAGGTCCACCGCAAAGTTGGGCGAACGGTGCCCGAAATAGAATCCGCTCGTCGGCACGCCCGCTCCCATGTTCACGTTCAACGGCAAACCGGGTGTCGTGGTCCCGGAAGTCGCGCCTGGCGCTCCGATCAGCGGAGGTTGCGGAATGCCTGTCCCAGTGGTCACCGGGCTCACACCGACGCTCGCCGGCGCTCCAAAGATCGACCGGCCGCTCGTCGTGGTTCCCGCAAAGCCCCACTGGACGCCTATATCCTGCGCAAATGACCGCGACGCCGATACCACCCGCGCCTCGATTTCCACCTGCTGCGATTTCCGGTCCAACTGCCGGATCAGATTGTCAATCGTCGGTATCACCGAAGGAATATCCCGGATGATCAACTGGTTCGAACGGTCGTCCGAAAGAATATCTCCACGGGACGACAGGAACTTCTTCAGGGTGTCCTTCATCGTCGTGGCCTTCGCATAGCTCAGCACCCGGGTCACCGTCACCGGTGCCACGGCCTGGGCCTGTGCGTTTGCCAGGTCCCGCTCCGTTTCCGCTTCCCTCTTCAACGTCTCTCGCGTGGCGATGCGCAGAACGTTTCCGGTCAATTGCTTGTCCAGCCCGTTGTTCTGCAGCACGATGTCCAGCGCCTGATCCCAGGGCACTTCATCCAATACGATCGTCAACGTGCCTTTCACGTTGGGATCCAGCACCACGTTCAAGCCGCTGATTTCGTGAATCAGCCGGAAAAAGTCCTTCAGGTCCACGTCCTTCAGGTTCACCGATATCGGTTCGCCCGTGTACCGCCCCGCCGGGGCCGCCGCCGGGGACACGGTCGCTTGTTGCGCCACCGTCGTCGCCGCCGTCGTTGCCTGCTGCGCCGCTTGCTGCGAGGCTTGCTGCGCTCCGCCATCTGGACGCGCTGGTCCGTTATTCTCGTGCCACGCCGCCAGGGCCATCGCGGGATGCGTCAGTTCGTTTGGCAATGGAAACCGGGGAGCCGCCACGTTCGCTGCGTTGCTCGTATGCGCGCTCGTCTTTGGCGCGTTGGCGGTATAGGCAATCGTCTTTTTCGGTGCATCCGCCGCCGTCGACCTCACCGGCGATTCCACGTTCGCGTCGGGCGTCACATGCATCTGGAAATACACCACCACCGAGTCGCCTTCATGCGCGATCTGGTACGGCGTTTCTCCCGTCAGGTCCACCACCACCCGCGCTACGTCCGGCCGGAACTGCCCGATCCGCACTCCGCGCACTGGCGCCGACACCCCGGGGATCACCGTCCGCTGCACCGCCAGCCGTGCTCCGCTGAAGTCCAGCACCAAGCGCTCCGGGTTCTGCATCCGGGACGGCATGGACATCGAGTCGCCCTGCTCCTTCCACTCGAATCGCCGCCGCGCTGCGGCTCCTGCGTGATCGCCACGCTTGAAATCACCGCGGCGGTCGATGTCGCGCCAGCGGGCTCCTGACCGCGAACGTCTGCCAGGCCTCGCGCCCAGCACCACGCTCGCTAGTATCAGGCAGCCACACCGAAAGGCCGGCCAGTTCGTCTTCATTGCTGTTCTCCTGCACTGGAGTAAATTCTCTTATTTACTTGCCGTTCCACTGGCTTCCCAAACGCATCTTTCCCGATTTCGTGGAACGACACGCCGTCCATGGCAATCTTTTCCACTCGTCCGTCGTACAATTGGTCGCCTTCACGCAGAAAATAGGTCCGCGCTTGCGGATTGGTCACCACCGCGATCATTCCGTTCGGCGCTCGTCACGATTCCGTCCAGCCGCAGCGTCCCCACCTGCAAACCCGCCTTGCCTGGCGGAAGATTGGCTCCCGCTCTGGCGGCTGCTTCCTGCCGGCTGATCAGCGACTCAAACGGATCGCGCCGTGAAGTCTTTTCTTCCGACTCCGCCGGAGCCGCTCCTGCTGCTGGAGCCGCCTTCGCTGCCGTCTTCACCGCCGGTTTGTGCGCCTGTTTACTCGCCGGCTTACCTGCTGGCTTCGTGCTCTTGGCTCCCGTCGGCTTTACCGCCGCTGGCGCCGCTGGCTTGGCCGCCGTACTCGGAGCCGTTGCCGGTTTCGTCTGGGCGTGCAGCCTGCTCCCGGCCCCCGCCAGCAGAATCCCCGTTACGACTGTTATGGCTAGACGCATGGCTCGCTCATCCCTGCTCACGGTTTTTTCACCGGCTGCTTCGCACCCATTGCTCCGGCTGCTGGGGTCGTATCAGCTGGCTTCGTGAAGAATGTCGTCACTGTAAATGTTCCGGTTACCGTTGTTCCCGGCCGGATCGGATACTTCGTCCCCTTCGCCGCACCCGCGCCCGGATCGTCGAACTGCAGATCCCCTACGTTGATAATCCGCGACAATCGGCCCAACCTCCGTAAAGAAATCCAGCATGTTGAAGTACGGCCCGTCCGCCTGCACCTCGAACGGCATCTCGTAGTGATACTCCTTCGGCACGATGGGCTGGGACGTCAGCTTTCGCAATTGCACGTTCGACGCGCGTCGCTGCTCCCTGCACAGGCGGATAAACTCATCCACTTCCTTCTCTTCCGGCACGATCGTCTTCAGCGTGTCCAGTTGCTTGTTCAGCGCATCCATCTGCTGCTTCAGTTCGCCATACCGCTGTTTGTACACCTGCAGTTGGGTTACTTCCTGATTTAGCGAGGTTCGCTCCTGCACCGCCTTGTCGTAGTCGGCCCGCTCCTGCGCCACCGGCGAACCCGGTACAAAAACTCCCACCAATACCAGGATCACCGCGATGGCCAGGGCCACCAGCCCCTGCATGATCACCGACATGTCTCGGAAAGGATTGGCCATGGTCTCCCCCTATCCTTTCTTCGCCGGCGCGCTTGCCGCCGGAGCCGGTTTTACCGGGGCACTCGCTGGTTTTGCGCCTGGTGCGGCTGCCGCCGCCGGCCCATTGGGCGCGATTTCCGCGTTAATCGTAAAATCAAACGTCAGCACCGAGGAACTCTTTTCATCCTGCTTCGCGTCCTTTATCTCCACCTTCTGGAAATACCCGGAGCGCTTCAACGCCGTAATGAAATTCGCCACAGAGTTCAGCGAAGCGGCTGCCCCATCCAACGTCAGCGCCGTGCCCTTCTTGGTCATCGAGATCAGCCACAGGTTCTCCGCTCTCGAGACCGTATTCGCGACCTCGTCCAGCAACTCCTGCGCGCCGGTGCGGTCCCTCTGCAACTGCTCGATCGTGCCCACCCGCTGTTGCAGCACCGTCTTCTGCTTGTCGAAGGCTTCCACCTGTAGCTTGATCTGCTCCAGATCCGTCTTTTGCGCCCGCAATTGCTGGATGCGCTTGTTCTCATCATTCAACTGCGTTTGCCAGGAATGATAAAAGTAAAACAGGAACAGTCCGCCGAGCAGCACACCCGCCCCGATGAACACCAGCGGCAGCGCCGCTCCCGTGTCCACCGGCCGCCGCGATGCTTTCGGCCTCGTTTGTCCAAGTAAGTTTATGCGGATCATGGCTAGTCGAAGCTCCTCAGGGCCAGTCCCACCGCGACAACCAGTCTCGGCGCCAACTCCCGGATTTGGTCTTCACTGTGCTTCCCAGGATTAATCAGCACCTTCCGGAAAGGATTCAGTTCTTCCACCGGCATGGCGAACTCTTCCCGCAGCAGGTCCACCAGGCCCGGCACCCGCGCCGTCCCGCCCGCCACCATGATTCGCTGAATGTTCTCGCCGCTCGCCGTCGCCCGGAAGAAGTCAAAGGTCTTTTGGATTTCCAGCGTCAGGATATCGGAAACGCTCCGCAGTATCTGCCCCTTCTGCTCGTCCGTGACCGTCGGCAGGGTATCGCCCTTCTTCAGGCGCTCCGCGTCGTCGAAGCTCAGGTCCAGTTCCTTCTGCAGCGCGTCCGTGTACTGGTTCCCACCCACGCTGACGTCGCGCGTGAACAGCGGTATCCCCCCGCGCACGATATTAATGTTCATGACGCTGGCCCCGATGTTCAGCAGCGCCACCGTCTGCCCGGCATCCGGTTCGTAGTTCACTTCGAAACAGTTCTGCAGTCCGAACGCGTCGATGTCCACCACCACCGGCGTCTTCCCGGCCTGCGCCAACACGTTGGTGTGATTCAGAATCTTGTCCTTCTTTACCGCCACCAGCAACACGTCCATCTGCGAGTCCATCGCTTCCAGCAATTGATAGCTCAGGTTCACGTCCGCAATGTCGAACGGAATGTGCTGGCTGGCCTCCGCGGGAATCCGGTCGTACAGCTCTTCTTCGGTCATCAGCGGCAGCGGCACCCGCTTCACAATCACCGAGTGGCCAGACACCGACGTTGCCACGTTCTTGGTCTTGATTTTTTCCGTTTCGAATATCTTGGTGATCGCGTTGGCCACTTGCGGCGCATCCATAATCGCACCGTCCACCACGGTGTCCTGCGCCAGCGGTTCCATCCCGAAGCTGACCAGTTCGTACCCCGCCTTCGTCGACTTCAACTCCACAGCCTTGATCGAACTGGACCCAATATCCAGTCCCACCAGCTGTTTGTTCTTCGATCCCCCGAGTAACCACATATCGCGGCCTCTTTCCCTCACGCTCTGACGAGACTAGCGGCGCTTCGCCACCACTTGACTCATCTTACGTTCCATCCACCTGTCTAGGATCGTCTTCCTAAGTTTCCAACGATTTCCTAACTTGAATGCAGGTATTTCGCCCTCTGTGATGTACCGGTACAGAGTGTCCGGGCTGATCCCCAAATACTGGGACGCCTGCCGTACGTTCATCACTTCGCGCGATTCGCTCACGAGGAACGCCCACCTTATCCTTCACACGCCCTTCTCTTGATACGTGCTGTGCCGCACCCTTTTCTACTTTGCTGCAGAACACAGGATTCCCCGGGTGCCGCTCGTGAAACCGTTATTGCATCCACTCCGCCTGAGCGTCAAGCCTTTCTCTTCTGTAGTTGTCCTAAGAATGTAGGCAGTCTTAGGCTATTCGCCTGTTATTGTAGGCAGGTTAGACCACTAATTGTATGGTTGAATTCCGCAAACTACTATTACTTGCGCTTTTTCCCCAATCCGCCCCTGTCCCCCTGGACGGTTATCCTTTGTGCGCATCCCACCCTATCTCTTCCCTCTCCATGTACTTGCGCTCTTTTCGGCCACTCTGAACTCTTCTCCGCGAACTCTTCCGCTCTATCTTTGCGCACTTTAGTGTTTAAATCCGCGCTCCTCTCAGCTCCCAACGCCCATCAAATCCCCAAACTCTTCCAAATCGCTTCCACCCGCGCCTTGGTCTTCTCATCCACCAACATCTCGTCCGGCCACGGCCGCGCGAATCCTTCGCTCGCCCATTTCCGCGTCGCATCAATTCCCATTTTCGAGCCGAAATCCTGCATCCGCGCCGCGTGATCCAGCGTATCCACCGGCCCCAACGTGAACTGCACATCGCGCTCCGGATCGATCGCGCACAACGCCTTCCACACCACTTCGCGATAGTCCTGCACGTTCACGTCGTGATCCACCACCACAATCACCTTCGTGAACATCGCCTGCCCCAGCGACCAGATCGCGTTCATCACTTTTCGCGCGTGTCCCGGATACGACTTCCGGATCGCCACGATCATCAAGTTGTGCACAATCCCTTCCGCCGGCATCGACACGTCCACAATCTCCGGTGCGGTCATCTTCATCAGCGGCAGAAACACCCGCTCGATCGCATACCCCATATAAAAATCTTCCTGCGGCGGCCGCCCCACCACCGTCGCCAGATAAATCGGGTCCTTCCGATGCGTCACGCACTCCACGTGGAACACCGGGTATTCGCCTTCCAGCGAATAAAACCCCGTGTGATCCCCGAACGGGCCTTCCGTGCGCATTTCGTTCAGATTCACGTACCCCTCCAGCACAATCTCCGCATTCGCCGGCACTTCCAGATCGTTCGTCTCGCACTTCACCAGCTCCACCGGCTCCCGCCGCAAGAACCCGCTGAACATCATCTCGTCCAGGTCCGGCGGAATCGGCAAAATCCCTCCCAGCGTCGTCGCCGGATCCGACCCAATCGCCACGCTTACCGGAATCCGCCCCTCCGGATTTTTTGCCCGCGCCCGCCGGAAATGCTCCGCGCCATGCTTCTGCGTCTGCCAGTGCATCCCGGTGGTCCGCTCGTCGTAAATCTGCATCCGGTACATCCCCACATTCCGTTTCCCAGTTTCCGGATTCCGCGTGAACACCAGCGGAAAGGTAATGAATCGTCCGCCATCCTGCGGCCAGCACTTCAATATCGGAAAATCAAACAGATTGACGTCGTTGCCCTTGCGCACCACTTCTTTACACGGCCCATCTTTCACCTGCTTGGGCATGAACGACCCCAACTCCGCCAACTTCGGCAACATCTTCAATTTGTCGAAGAGCCCCTGCGGCGTCTGCATATCCAGAAATCCGCGAATCCGCGCCGCCACCTCATCCAGCTTCTCCACCTCAAACGCCAGCTCCATCCGCCGCATGCTTCCAAACGCATTGATCAGCAACGGATACCGCGACCCTTTCGGATTCTCAAACAGCAGAGCCATCCCGCCGGGATTCCCTTTCGGCCCCGCCAGCGCCTGTGCCCGCTGCACCACTTCCGTAATCTCCAGCACCGGATCCACCTCCGTCTTCACCCGGCGCAACTCCCCCTCCTTCTCCAACCTCTTAACAAACTCCCGCAATTCCGCGTATCCCACTTCATCCCTCCCGAAGTCTCAGCCAATCTGGCGCCTGTTATTGCCACTCTAGCACGAACAAACTTGGCTATCCCTTCCGCACTCTGCACCACTCGCCTTGACCCCAGACCACGCCTGCTATAGGCTCTCTCCAGTTCCACCTGATATAGCCGCATTCGTTTCACCGGCACTTCCCGCCCAGGTCCCATTTGTTCGAAAAAGGAGATCAAAAAAGATGAATAAGCTCAGTCGGATTCCGCTCGCCTTAGCTTTAACCGCCGTCTGTCTTTTTGCAGCTTCAGCGCAGGAAATGTCCACAAGCTCGGCAATCCCAAAAGTCCTGCAGATCCAGCGTGAGTACATTAAACCCGGAAAATCCGGCGTGGCTCACGAAAAAACCGAAAGCGCCTTTGTGCAAGCGATGTCGCGCGCCAAGTGGCCCACCCATTACATCGCCATGACTTCCCTCTCCGGCAAAACGCGCGCCCTGTTTTTCACCTCCTACCCGTCCTTTGAAGCCTGGGAAAAAGATGGCGCTGCGGTCGCGAAAAACGCCGCGTTGAGCTCCGCTCTCGATCGCGCCAACATGGCCGACGGCGAGCTCCTCGATTCCAACGACCAAGGCATTTTCATTCTGCAGGAAGACATGAGCCTTCGTCCCAAAGCCGATCTCAGCGCCATGCGCTTCATGGAAATCAGCTCCTACCACGTGCGTCCCGGACACGGCAAGGAATGGACCGAAGCCGTAAAGCTCGTCAAAGCCGCTTATGAAAAGGGCGCCCCTGATTCTCATTGGGGCATGTTCCTGCAAAAGTACGGCGGTGATGGCGACAACTATCTTGTGCTGATGTCTCACAAGTCGCTCGCCGAAATCGACCGCGGTTTCGCCGATGACAAGCAATTCGCAGCCGCCATGGGCGAAGACGGCATGAAAAAGCTTAGCGAACTCGTGGCCTCCTGCGTCGAATCTTCGCAGCATCAACTTTTCGCATTCAGTCCCAGCATGAGCTACGTCCAGGACGAATGGATCAAGTCCGATCCCGACTTCTGGAAGCCCAAGGCCGCCGCCGCAAAGGCCCCCGCCGAAGCCAAGCAACCTGCTCCAAAAATGTAGCCGGACGCGGGCGTCGCAACCCGGCGCCCATTTCTCGGGTGTCCTGCCCTTCGCGCTTTTTTTGCGAAGGGTAGGCCCGCTCGTCTCCGTCAACTCCGCGGCTCCTCTGCGGCCCCTTTTGTGCCTCTGTGTTGAATTTCTTTATCTTCGCGCTCTGCTTGCGCCCCGCCCCCATCCCTTCTATCCTGATTCTTCCACTCCCATGAATCGTATCTACCTCGATCACAACGCCACCACTCCCGTCGACCCCGCCGTCCTCGACGCCATGCTCCCCTATTTCTCCGCCGAATTCGGCAACGCCTCCTCCATCCACACCTTCGGCCAGCACGCCCGCGCCGCCGTCGAAACTGCCCGCGAACAAGTCGCCGCGCTCATCAACGCCCGCTCCCAGGAAATCGTCTTCACCAGCGGCGGCACCGAATCCGATAATCACGCCATCTTCGGCGTAGCTCTTCGATCCTTTACTTCCTTGACCTCCTTAACTTCCTCTACCTCCCCTCACCTCATCACCACCACCATCGAACACGAAGCCGTCCTAAATACCTGCCAAGGCGCTCGAACAAGCAAGGCGTCGCCGTCACCTATCTTCCCGTCAATCGCGAAGGCCTCATCAGATCTCGACGACCTCCGCCGCGCCCTCCGCCCCGAAACCGTCCTGATCACCATCATGCACGCCAACAACGAACTCGGCGTCATCCAGCCGCTCGCCGAAATCGGCCGCATCGCCGCCGAGGCCGACGTCTACTTCCACACCGACGCCGTCCAATCCGCCGGAAAAATTCCTCGTCGACGTCAAAGCCCTGCAGCTCGATCTGCTTTCTCTTTCCGGCCACAAGTTCTACGCCCCAAAAGGCGTCGGCGCGCTCTTCGTCAAGAGCCGGCACGCCACCTGCGGCAGCTTCTCTATGGCGGCCACCACCAGCGCGGCTTCCGCCCCGGCACGGAAAATGTCGCCGGCATCGTCGGCCTCGGCAAAGCCGCCGAACTCGCGCGCATCTCTCTCGAGAAAGATGCCGCCCGGATCTCCGCGACTGCGCGACACGCTCGAACAAGGCCTGCTCGCCCGCATCCCCGATGCCCGCGTCAACGCCGCCAACGCCCCGCGCACGCCCAACACCACCAACGTCATCTTCCCCGGCATCGAAGGCGAAGCCCTGCGTGATCGCTCTCGATCTTAAAGGGTCTCGCCTGCTCCACGGGTGCTGCCTGCTCCTCCGGCGCCGTCGAACCTTCGCACGTGCTTACCGCCATCGGCCTCTCTGCCAGCCGAAGCTCGCGCCAGCCTTCGCTTCAGCCTCGGCCGCCACACCACCGAATCCGAAATCGACTGCCGCCCTCGACCTGATCCCCGCCGCGGTCGCCCAACTCCGCCATCTCTCCCCCACCTATCACAAGTCCGAGGCCGCGACCCTGCCTGAACCGCGAATGCCTCTTCGCTTTCACCGTCCTAGACTTCGTGCGCACTCGTGTGCATCGACCTTCGTGCCCTCGGTGTTAAATTCCCTCTTCCCTCGGCATCAAGCCCAAATCGCAAAACCGCTAAAATAGAACCAGCATGTCCACGCAACTCCAACTCGACTCTCTTCCGGCAACGCACCCGCCGAAACCACATCGCGGCCTGATCGCCGTCGCCATGTCCGGCGGCGTCGACTCCTCCACCGTCGCCGCGGTCCTCCTCCAGCAAGGCCACCCCATCGTCGGCCTCACCATGCAGCTCTGGAATCAGCGCCGTCTCCCGGAACTCCAGGGCGACGGCCCCGCGCAACATCGCTGCTGCTCGCTCGACGACGTCTACGACGCCAAGCGCGTCGCCCAGCACCTGAACTTTCCCGCACTACGTCGTCAATTTCGAGGAGCAGTTCGAAGCCCGCGTCGTCCGCCCCTTCGTCGAGCAATATCTTTCCGGCCGCACGCCCATCGCCTGCACCAACTGCAACACCGACGTGAAGTTCGAGCCGCTTCTCCGCATGGCGCGCCAGATCGGCGCCGAGCGCCTCGCCACCGGCCATTACGCCCGCATCCGCAAAAGCGAATCCACCGGACGCTTCGAACTCCTGCGCGCTCGCGACGATTCCAAGGACCAGTCCTATTTTCTTGTGGGGTCTAACGCAGGAACAGCTCTCCCGCAGCGACTTCCCGCTCGGCGAACTCTCCAAGGAAGAAGTCCGCAACGTCGCGCGCCACGCCAATCTTCCCGTCGCCGAAAAGCCCGAAAGCATGGAACTCTGCTTCGTGCCCAACGGCAACTACGTCCAGTTCATTCACGCCTATTCCCGCGCCGAAGATATTCCGCTGAATAATCACGAAGGCGACATCGTCACCGAAGACGGCGCCGTCATCGGCCGCCACTCCGGCGTCCACAATTACACCATCGGCCAGCGCAAGGGCCTCGGCTTCGCCGCCGGCAAGCCCGTCTACGTCCTCTCCATCGACACCGCAAAACAATCGCATCGTGGTCGGCGAAGACGATGCCCTCCGCGTCACCACATTCGAAATTGAAAATGTAAATTGGATTTCTATCGCCGAGCCCACCGCGCCCGTCAGCGGCCATGCCAAAATCCGCCACAAGCACGAACCCGCCCCCGCCACCATCGAAGCCCTACCAGGGAACCGCGCCCGCATCGCCTTCGCCACCCCGCAACGCGCCATCACCCCAGGCCAAGCCGCCGTCTTCTACCAGGATGATGTCGTCCTAGCCGGCGGCTGGATCAAGTAATCTCTACTTCGCAAACGTTTCTAGGGAGGGCACGACTTCAGTCGTGCCATTACAACGGGAACAAGACTGGGTTTTAGCCCCTGGGGTCTATCTTTCTGAACCACGCTTAACTCGCGAGCTTCTTCCCGTTTAGAAATTCACCAATCGCCACCGCCAGCCCCGGCGCCCGTCGCGGCTCCCTCTTCAACAACCTCTCCGCCCGCCGCAAATCCTCCGGCCGGTCCAGATCAAAATCCTTCCGCAACAATTTCACTCGCAACTTCAATCGTTTTGCGACGCCCAACGTCAACTCCAGCACCCGCCCCGTGCTCCAGGGAATATTCCGGAAAATCCCCGGCAACATCTTCCCCATCCCCAACAAATAATATCCGCCATCCTCCGCCGGACCAATCACCACGTCGCTGCCACGCAACGCGGCAAACGCCCGCCGCACTCGCCCCGCTCCCATCCATGGCGTATCCGTTCCAATCACCACCACCTCGCGATACCCCATCCCAAAACTCTTCCGAAACGCATTCTCCAGCCGCGACCCAAGCTCCGCCCCGCGCTGCGGGAAAATCTGCACTCCCGCGCGAACCCCTCGCTCCTTCACCACTCCGCGGAAATATCCCGCTCCGCCCCCCGCAAACAAAAGCACGTCGCACCCGCGCACCGCGCGCGCAAATCGCAGCGTGTCCGCAATGCACGCTTCGTGCAGCGTCGCGGCAACCTCGGCGGACACCGCGCCCAGCAATCGCGTCTTCACTTTTCCTGGTTTTGGGGTTTTTGCAAAAATAAGCACAGCGCGCGAAACGCTCATGAATGCAATCTCAATTTGCGCAAGTCCACTTCCGCGCGCCCGAACACTAAAATCTCAGATGAATAACTCGTCTTCCTGCTCCACCGCGGTATCGCTCGCCCGCCTCGAAGACCGCCGCGACCGCAATACATCCAGCCCGATCTTGATCCCCTGCACAATCGCCGAAGCCTTGTGCACCGGCCCCCAGATGCTCCGCCGCACCTGCGTCCCGGCGTCCTCCACCGCTTCCAGCGTCCCGGTCAATATCCGGTCCACCGTCACCAACTGCCCGCGCAGCCGGTCCGTCGCTTCCGTGGCGATCTTGTCGAACTTCTGCGCCTGCGACCTCGTCAAATAAACGATGTGCGAAGCGTCTTCCACCATCGCCGAAATTTTCGGCTGCGTATCGTCCAACAGAATCTGCGTCCGCGTCAGGATCGGTCCCATCCGCGAATGCAGATCCCCCACCATTCTATTCACAGACTCGGTCGTCCGCTTCATCTGGAAAAACATCACCGTCAGGATAGTCACCTGCACCACCAGCGATATCGCCGCCACAATGATGAACATTTCCATCGTTAGCTGCATACACACCCTGCCCTCTCCGCGCCTTCGCGGAATCCCCACGTCACCACGGAAAACTTACGACTTCGATTCCCGCAAGAACGCTTCTCTTCCCGCATCCACCGCCGCGGACAGCGATTCCCTCTTCCGCGAGGCCACGTCTTTCCCGCGCTCGATCAATTCATCCGCGCGTTCCCGCAGCTCTTTAGCCTTCTTTTGCGCGAACTCCCGTCCATCGTCCGCGCGCTTCGCCAGATATTCCCGGGTATCTTCGCCGGACTTCGGCGCAAACAATACGCCCATCAGGGCGCCCACGCCCAGCCCCACCAGAAAGTAACTAACCTTGGATCCTACGTTGTCAGCCATATATTCCTCCACAAAAACCACGGTAGCACACGCCCATGCACCCCGCAATACATGCTAACCCCTATTCTCAATTAATGCGGTTAGACTGTATCTACTTGCTGCGACAAATGTTGGACGATTTTCTCCGCCGTTTTCCGCGGCACCATCCGGCTCAACTCCTCCGCATCCGCCTTCTTTAGATTGGCCACGCTGCCATACCTTTGCAGCAGTCGCTGCGACGTTGCCGGCCCAATCCCAGGGATATCCAGCAGTGCCGTGCGCGTCTGCCGCGCGCCACGCCGCTGCCGGTGAAAGCCCACCGCAAACCGGTGCGTCTCATCGCGAATCTGCTGGATCAAATGCAGCACCGGCGAGTGCCGCTCCAGAATCACCGGTTCATCTTCCTGCCCCAAAATATGAAGAATCTCTTCCTTTTTCGCGATGCTGGCCATGGGCTGATTGATGATCTGCAGCGACTCCAGCGCCTGCGCCGCCGCATGCAGCTGCCCCATCCCGCCGTCAATCAGGATCAGCCCCGGCAGCGCCTTCTTCTCTTCCTGCAATCGCCGGTAGCGCCGCGCCACCGCCTCATACATGCTCGCAAAATCGTCGTTTTGCGCCCGCACCCGGCCTCCCGGCGCCTCATCCCCGCGAATGATGAATTTCCGGTAGTCCGATTTCTTCATTCGCCCGTTTTCCCACACCACCATCGAGGCCACCGTGTCCGTCCCCTGGATGTGGGATATGTCGAAACTCTCGATCCGCTTCGGCTCCTCCGCAAGATTCAGCGCCGACTGCAACGCTTCGCCGATGGCTTTCGATGTCGGCTTCAAGACCCGGAACCTCTGTTCGAAAATATGCTTGGCGTTATTTTCCGCCAAGTCCAGAAAAGCGCGCTTGCTCCCCCGCTGTGGAGTTAGGATCTCCACCTTGTGCCCCGCGCGATCGCTCAACAACTCTTCCAGCAACCCGTGATCCTCAAAATCAATGGGCACATGAATCATCTTCGGCAAATACTCCGCTTCCAGGTACAACTGCTTCAATAGCGACGGCACGAATTCATGCGGATCGAACTCCTCCAGCTCCTCCCAATAAAACTCCCGCCGGTCCACCACCCGCCCCGCGCGAAGATGGAACAAGTTCGCGGCCACCAGCGGCGGCTCGGCGTAATAAGCCAGCACATCCGTATCATCCCCCTGCGCCGAGGCAATCCGCTGCCGTTCCTCAATATCATCCAGCGTGCGCAGCAAGTCTCGGTACGACGCCGCTTCCTCAAAGCGCTCGCTCTCTGCCGCGGCCATCATCCGCTCCTCGATGCTCTTGATCAAATCCTGCCGCCGCCCCTCTAAAAACATCCGCGCATCGCGCACCGCCTCCGCGTACCGCGCCTCCGTGGTCAAGCCCTCCGTGCACGGCCCCAGGCACCGGTGAATGTAATACTGCAAGCACGGCCGCGCATGACACTTCGTCAGGTCCACGTAGCACGACGGCACCAGAAATCGCTTGTGAATGAAATGCAGAATTCGCCGCGCCAGGCTTGCCGGAAAATACGGCCCGAAATACAGCGACCCGTCCTTCTTCACACGCCGCGTGAAATACACCCGCGGATATTTCTCGTACAGCGTCAGCTTGATGTACGGATACGTCTTGTCGTCCCGCAGCATCACGTTGAACTTCGGCTTGTACTGCTTGATGAGGTTGTTCTCGAGCGCCAGCGCTTCCCGCTCGTTCTCCACCACGATCGTCTCCAGGTCCGCAATCTCCCTCGCCAGCGAACCCGTCTTCGCATCTGTCCACCGCGATTCCAGGAAGTAAGACCGCACCCGGCTCCGCAGCGACCTCGCCTTCCCCACATAAACAACCTTCCCGCCGGCATCCTTGAACAGATACACCCCCGGCGACTCGGGCAAAGCGGCGGCTTTTTCGCGGGGTTCCATGGAATCGCTGCGGCGCGGCCACGTCTTTCAGCCGCACGTTTCATCTTACGTCGAATTCAACTCGCATACTTCGCGAGTTAGTCCTTATGCAGGGCTCATTTTCAAGAGGGCACCACTTCAGCCTGCCCTCAGCAATGCCGAAAGGTCGTGCCGCAAAACGGCCCAAAACAGAAGGCTTCCGCATTTCTTCCGTCCGCCAGATTTTTGGCGGAAGCCTCCGGGGTCTTCAACTCTCGCGACCAATTGTCCTAACCACGCAACCTGGAATAAACTGAATCTCAGCGCAGGGAGCGCCACACTTGACTCGCATCCGAATATTGCGGAATCTCGCCGGCGTTCTGGCGTTCGCCCTTTCTCTCTGCGCCGCTCCGCTGCGCGCCCAAATTCCTCCCACCAGCGCGCCCCCGCCTCCGCCTCCCAAGCAGGACCAGCCAAAACCAAAGCCCAACGCCGACTCCGCCGTCCAATCCGCCCCCGACCAGCCTCATTGGGATCCCCTGCGCGCCGATAAAGACATTCAAGTCGGCAAGTACTACATGAAGAAAGGCGATTTCGACGCCGCCATCGATCGCTTCGAAGACGCCACCGAGGCCAAGCCCGGCTACGCCATTCCCTTCCTGTACCTCGGCGAAGCCTACGAAAAAAAGAACCGCAAAAAACCCGCTGCCAAAGCCTATCAGCGCTACCTCGATCTCTATCCCCAAGCCGAAGACGGCGACAAAATCCGCAAAAAAATCGAAAAACTAAACCAGGAAATCGGCAGAGAAAAATCCAAGATGTAGCCGCTCTCCGTCTCTTCTCAGCCCCCTCGGTGCTCTTCCGCGTTCTTCCGTATTCCTCTCCGCAGTGTTCCCACCCACAAACAACCTGTCATCCTGAGGGACGCGCCTTTCGCCTGCCGAAGGACCTCAACGTAAACTCCAAGCACATTCTCAAATTCGACCACGCTAAAACATCTAAATCCCTCTCCGTTTTTCCTACCCCGCCAACCGATCCAAAAACTTCCGCGCCGCCCGAAAATGCTCGTACCTCTTCTCTTCCGCCCTGAATTCTCGCGAATGCGAAATCAGGCTGCAACCCGACCGCCGCGTCGGGTGCTTCACGTGCAGCATCTCGTGAAAAAGCACGTACTCCACCACAAATTGCGGCACTCCCGGCACGTCCATCCGCCGGTTCAGCACAATCTGGTTCGGCCCGGGATCGTAGCATCCAAACTGCCGCCTCCACGTCCGGCTGCTCCAGGCAATGTGCGGCCGCTCCAGTTGTCTCGCAAAATATCGCTCATTCAACTGCTCGAAGAGCGCCACCAGATCGTGATGCTCTCCCTGCCCCGAAGCCGCCGCGGGCCGCACCCGCCGCCGCCGCAAATGATTAATCCGGCTCCGCGTCCGATCCGACCGCGCATATTCCAGATACGCCTTCACCAGCGCTCGCTGCGGCCGCCGCCGGTACACCCGCGCCAGCAACAGCGCCGCCGCGCCTTCCAGCACCGTCAGCGGCGCCCGCCGCAACAAATCCGAAAATCGCACATGGAAAACGTCGCCTCGCCGCCGCAGCGTGATCACCAGGCTGCTGTAGGCGTAGTACTCCACCTGAAAATGCGGCGGCCGCCCTTCGCAACCAATCCGCGTGAACATTCGTTGAAAGAGGGCTTCTCCACCGGAGACATGTGACGCCGTATTGCCGCGCGATCTCAACGCTTAGTCCTCAATTCTTTCGCCGCACCGGCGGGGGCGCCGCCTTTTTCTTCGCTTTTTCCGCTTCATTCATCGCGTCCTGGGTGCCCTCGATGGCATCATCCAGATTGTCCTTATAAATCTCCAGCTCCTGGCCCTTGGCCGAAATTTTCTTCAAAATCTCCAAAAAGTCCTTCGACTTCGACGCCATCAGGTCAATCCCCTGCCGGATATTGTCCTGCTTCTCCAGCCCCAGTTGGATCAGGTCGGCGGCGTCGTCCACGCACCCGCCATACGCGTTCATCAGGTAGTTCAGCATCTCGCTATGCTTGTTCGTCGAGGGATGTTCTAATTCATATTGAAATTTTGTCAGCCGGTCTTCCGCAAACGTGAGAAATAACTTGATGCGGTCGTTGGTGGTCTCCGCGTCGCGGATCTTGTCCGCCTCCAGCGACGAGAGATAATCCTTCTCCGGGCGTTGCGCGGCCCCGAGCGCCGGCAGCAAGCCGCAAGCGCCAACCGCCGCGATCAACAGCCATCCTCGCAGGCAATCTCGCCGTTTCATGGCTTCGCTTCCGCCGCAGCAGGCGCCTTCACCGGATCCTTCGTACGCCGCGGAAATAGCAGATTGATCAACGCATCGTCCGTATCTTTCAAATCCTTGCGCACAATCTCCAGCGGAGGCCGCATTGCATCCGGCGTCACCAGCAACGTGTCCGAAACTTCCCGTATGCCCCGCCGCGCTTCCAGCTCCAGTTGGCGATACCCGCCCGGATGGCGGTCGGCGTCCGGCTCCTGCTTCTTCAGCAGCTCAAACGCTTCCTTCACGTTGTCCCGATACTTTTCGAAAATCAGTCCGACCGCGACGTAATCGCCAGTCCGTCCGGCTTGCGCCGCGGCGTCAAATTGCCACGGGGTCAGCTTTTGCAGATATTTTATTTTCGCTCCGGCGTGGGTCTCCCGGTCGAATCGCTCTTGCAGCTCCTTCAGCCGGTCCGCCACCGGCGCACCCGCGCACCACAGCGCGGCCACAACCAGCAGGATAGTCAGCCCCCCGCCCTGCATGGGCAACCCGCTACTTTTTCTTCTCGGCCCGTTTTTCGAGGACATGGATCCGCTGATTCGCCTGCCAGACCTGGTCCGGATGCTGGTTCGCGTCCAGGTCCAGAAATTTTCGATACGCGTCCAGGGCGGGTTGCACCTGATCCAGCTTATCGTAACAAAGTGCTCGGATAAACCACTCCCCCGCGCCGGGCTTTTCCATTTTGTCCACCACTTCAAAGCCTGCTAGCGCCGCCGCGTAATTCCCCCCCAGATAAAATGTGGAGGTCAGGTCCTTCCAGTACACCACGTTGCCTTTGTCCAGCTGAAGCGCCGCCTTCAGCTCCCGCTCGGCGTCCGCGAAATCCCGCTTCTGCAGATACACGCGCCCCAGCCCGCCATGAAGTTGTGCATCCTGCGGGGCCAGCGCAATGGCTTGCTTCAACACCGTGATCGCTTCTTCCAATTTGTTTTGCCCGATCAGAATATCCGCTCGCAGTCGCAGCGCATCGAGGGACATCGCCTGCCCGTTCGGCGATTTCTGTGTCTCCGCCAGCGCTTCGTCGAACTGCTTGCTGGCCACCAGCAATTGCACGAATCGTGTCCGCGCCACCGAGTCTTGCGGTTCCACTCCGAGATAGCTCCGGTACGCATCCAGCGCTTCCGGCTTATTCTCCGCGTCCAGGCTCAGCGCCAGCCCTCGCAAAGCCAACGCTGATTTTGGCTGCCGCTCCAGTACCTGTCGAAATTTCTTCTCCGCCTCCACCGGCCGCTGAAGCCGCAGATAAACTTCCCCCAGCCGAATTTGCGTCTCCATATCCGTGGGATCCAGCCGCGCCGCGGACTCGAACGCCTCTGCCGCTCCGGTGAGATCCTTCGAACGCTCCAGCGCCACTCCCAGCAAATATCGTGGCCGGCTCTGGCTCGGCAAGAGCTCCACCGCCTTGCGCAGCGGCGTCGCCGCACCCGCGGGATCCGTCTCCAGCAACAAAATTCCCAGATTAAGCTGCGCCTCCGCCATCTTTGGGTCCAGCTCAATGCACCGCTGATATTCCTCACGCGCCTCGGCGGCTCGATTGAGCCCGGTGTACGCGTACGCAAGCTGGAAATGCGCGTAAGCGACTTCTGGCTTCTCGGCGATAAATTTCTGCAACGGCGCGATTGCCGCTTCAAAATTGTTTTTGTCCAGCGCTGCCTGCGCCTCGTCCAGCAGATCATTCAGGGGGTTCGCAACTTTTTGTTTTCTGGCCGATGCGGATTTTCCGGAGGGATCCTGCGGTTGTTGCCTGCCCGCAACGGTAAGGGCAAACAATGAAGATGTTAGAAAAAAAACCAGCGAAACGACTGCCACGCGCCATTTTGCACGCTTGCCCATCACGGCTCCCGCGAACTCGATTTCCCGCCGTCCGAGCGGCCCTTCGCCGGCCCATTCCCCGCCGGCGTTCCGTTCCCCGCTCGCTTCGCCGCGCCGTTTCCGCCGGCCAGCGCCTTCGCCAAAAATCGTCCAGTGTGCGATTGCGGATTTCGCGCCACCTGCTCCGGCGTTCCCGTGGCGATGATCTTCCCGCCCTGGTCGCCGCCCTCCGGCCCCATATCAATCAGCCAGTCCGCCGACTTGATCACATCCAAATTGTGCTCAATCACCAGCAGCGATGCGCCAGACTCCAGCAACCGCCGGAACGCCCCCAGCAATTTGGCGATATCGTCAAAGTGCAGTCCGGTCGTCGGCTCATCCAAAATATATAAAATCCCCTGGTTCTCCGACCGCGTAAGATGCGCCGCCAGCTTCAAGCGTTGCGCCTCGCCACCAGACAAGGTAGTAGCCGACTGCCCCAGCCGCAGATACCCCAGCCCAATTTCGTTCAGCACCCTCAGCTTCGAAACCACCTTCGGCACATTCACGAAAAATGCCAGCGCCTCGCGCACCGTCATCTCCAGCACGTCGTGAACATTTTTCCCGTGGTACCGCACTTCCAGAATGCTCGATTTGAACCGCTGCCCGCGGCACTCTTCGCAGATCAATTCCACGTCCGCCAAAAACTGCATCTCCACCGTCACCGTGCCGTCCCCCTGGCAGGTCTCGCACCTTCCGCCCGGCACGTTGAACGAAAAATGCCCCGCGGCATACCCGCGCCGCTTGGCATCCGGCGTCTCCGCAAAAACGTCTCGAATCGCATCGAACGCCTTCATATAGGTCGCCGGATTCGACCGCGGCGTCCGCCCCACCGGCGATTGATCCACGATAATCACATCGGTGATGTTTTCGTCGCCGTCCAGCCGCTCGCAAAACTCCTTGATGCTCGCCGTGTTGCGCTTCGCCAGCAGCGCCCGATAAAGCACGTTGTGCACCAGCGTCGATTTTCCTGACCCGCTCACTCCCGTCACCACCGTCAGCGTCCCCAGCGGCAACATCAGGTCCACGTTCTGCAAATTGTGCAGCGTCGCCCCGTACATCCGCAGAAACTTCCCTGCCGGCTTGCGCCGCGTCCCAGGTATCGGGATGCGCGCTTCCCCGCTCAAGTATTTCCCGGTGATCGATTTCGGATCCTTCAGAATCTCTTCATACGTCCCCGAAAACAGCAGCTTCCCGCCCAGTTCCCCCGCACCAGGCCCCAGATCGATCACCCGGTCCGCCGCCTGAATCGTGTCCGGATCGTGCTCCACCACCAGCACCGTATTCCCCAGATCCCGCAGCGATTTCAGAATATCAATCAGCCGCTGCGTGTCCCGCGGATGCAGCCCGATCGAAGGCTCATCCAACACATACATCGCCCCAACCAGGTGCGACCCCAGCGAAGTCGCCAGCTGGATCCTCTGCGATTCCCCTCCCGAAAGCGTCGACGTCAGCCGGTCCAGCGTCAGATAATCCAACCCCACCTCATCAAGAAACTGCAGCCGTGTCCGAATTTCCTCAAGTATTTTGTCAGCAATCTTGCTCTGCGATTCCGTCAGCTTCAACTCCGCAAAAAATACCCGCGCATCCTTCACCGTCAATTTGCACAAATCCGTAATCGACTGCCCGGTGATCCGCACCGCCCGCGCTTCCGGGCGCAGCCGAGTGCCGCCGCAATCCGGACAGGTCGCATACCCGCGATACCTGCTCAAAAACACCCGCACATGCAATTTGTACTTCTTGCGCTCTAGCCACGCAAAAAATCCCTTCACTCCGTCAAAATTGTTTTCCGGATCGCCTTCCAGCACCAGCCGCCGCTGCTCCGCCGTCAGTAGCCGCCATGCCACGTTCGTCGGCACCCCGCGCGTCTTTGCCCACTTCTTCGCTTCCTGCAACAGCACCCGGTACTTCGGCTTGGTCCACGGCTCAATCGCCCCATCATCCAGCGACTTGCTCGGGTCCGGCACCACCAGGTTCAGATCGAAATCAATCGTGTTCCCAAATCCCTGGCATCGCGGGCACGCCCCAAACGGATTGTTGAACGAAAACAGCCGCGGCTCCGGCTCCTGATACAACGTCCCGTCATTCTTGCATTCGAATCGCTCGTTGAACGTCAGCCGCTCCGCCGCATTCCCATCGCCGTCGGCAACAAACTCCAGAATCGCTTCCCCACCCTCGCGGTAACAAATCTCAATCGAGTCCACCAGCCGCGACCTCGAATCCGGAT
Organism: uncultured Acidobacteriota bacterium; assembly: GCA_963781995.1. Lineage (GTDB taxonomy): Bacteria > Acidobacteriota > Terriglobia > Acidiferrales > UBA7541 > Acidiferrum. The sequence goes on from CAWAHR010000003.1 coordinate 122,600, forward strand.
TTATCGCCAGCCGGTCCACCAGCACATACACCGGCTTCCCGAAATTTACATCCAGCAAGGTCTCCGGCGAAGAAAACTCATGCACCCGCCCGTCCTGGTACAACCGGTTAAACCCGCGCTTCTGCAACTCCGCCAGAACTCCGCGCAACGCCTCCTGCGAAAGCGGCGCGACCTTCTTCCGCGCACCCCGCTTCCCCGCCGCCGCCACAGGTTCCGCACTCGGCATCTTCAACTGATAAAGGATGTAAAACCGCCGCCCCGCCTTCAGCCCCAGTACCCGCGTGGCAATCTCATCCGGCGAATCCCGCCGCACTTCGCTTCCGCACTTGATGCAAAACGTCTGCCCGCACCGTGCAAACAGCAGTCGCAGGTAATCGTAAATCTCCGTCGAAGTCGCCACCGTCGACCGCGGATTCCGCGTCGAATTCTTCTGCCGGATCGCCACCGCCGGCGCAATCCCCGAAATCTCGTCCACGTCCGGCTTTTCCATCCGCTCCAGAAACTGCCGCGCATACGCCGAAAGCGATTCCACGTACCGCCGCTGCCCCTCGGCATACACCGTGTCAAACGCCAGCGAAGACTTCCCCGATCCGCTCACACCCGTAACCACGGTCAGCGCGTTATGCGGAATATCCACGCTGACATTCTTCAGGTTATGCACCCGCGCCCCGCGGATCCGCAAAACCTCTTGTTGCTCAAGAATCGGGGGAAGAGTTTCGCTCGTAGCCAAAGGCAAGCCCACACAGTTCGCTTTCCGCACACCGCCTAAACTTCAAAGTATACGACTCCCCGCAAAAGCCCGCAAATGCGTCCGCAAGCCACCAACTTTTCTTTCTGGATCACCCTTCAGGAAGGCAAACTAAATCAAACCTCGCGAGGACACGACATAGGGAACGCACAACATAGGGAGGGCACGACTTCCTAAAGCTTGGGGGGCACACGACGCAGGGAGGGCACGACTTCAGTCGTGCCGGAAAGCCCCAAAAGAAAGGGGCTTCAGCCCCCGCGCTCTCCAAATACCCGCCCCTACTCCTCCTGCAACTTAATACTCCCAATTCCCCCATTCACCGTAAGGTGAATCGTACTCGGCGCTTTCCCATACGCCTCATTCACATACTGCCCATCCTCTTCCTTCAACCCATGCGTATCAACCGCCCCCAACCCGCCATGCACCGTCGCCACCACTCCCACATTCTTCGGCAAATGGATCGTCGCCTCTCCCACTCCGCCCTGAATCTCCGCCTCCAAATCCTTCGCGCGCTCCCCGGAAAGATCCACATCCGCCTGCCCCGCCCCGATATTCAATTCCAGCCGCGTCAAATCCACCTTCGCAAACCGAAACTCCCCTCGCCCCGCGCCAACATCCACTTCCAAATCCAGCGGAATCGCGTCATTCACTTTCAGATTCCATGTATTGTCGGACCTAACCACGACAGTCCCGCCGGACTGCTGCGTAATATCCAGCCGCCCCACGCCGTCGCTCACCGCGTACTCAATCGTCGGCTCATTCCAAGAGCCGCCATACGAAAAATCCGCTTGCAACACCTGCTCCGCCCCGCCGCCCATGATCAATTCCCCGGCCGGCATCTTCACCGACATCCGCACCGCCTTGGCGCCTTTCCTCTCAATCGTCTGCTGCCGATGCACCCGCGTCGTCGACGGGCTCGCCCACTCCCGTGACGCAAACGCATGTCCATGCCACAACAAAAATGCCAGGATCACCAGAAAAAGCACCGTACCCAGAGTCGAGCCGATTGGAAACATGCCCGGCTCCTCCGGGTGTTGCATCCGTCGCGAGCGGTCCCACACCATTCCCGCTCCAATCAGAATCAAAAACAGCGGCCAATATCTCCCCAGCACCGGCCAGGGATCGAAATTCGGCAGCGCCCTCGTCAGCAGCACCAGGCACCCAAACCCAATTAGCAGCACTGGAAACACCACCGAGCCGCTCCGCACTCCGCGATTCTGTGCCATCACCGACCTCTCCCTGATTCATACGCGTAATCACGTCCAAATGTTCCCTCAAGTAGCTCAGCCATTCCTGTTTACCCTGAGCGAAGCCGAGGGGGCTGTGCTCTTGGGTTCGTCTTCTCTCTTCAGTCTTCGCTGTAGCGCTGGTCTTTCAAGCGCGTCTTTTGCGCCCCGAATGAATTTACGGGGCCAGCTCTTGGGTTTCTCTTCTCTATTTTCCATTTTCTTTTTTCTATTTTCTTTCTTCTCAGCGCTCTCTGCGCTCCGACCTCGGCGCCCTCTGCGTTAGTCCTTGCCTTTTCTTCATCCCCCGGCATCCTAGTTCCCCCACCCCTCCTCGTCAATTCCCATCCTCCAATCCCCATGCTAAAGTCCGCAGTGCACTCTCAAAATCCAATGCCAAACTTCACCCGCATCCTCTGGATCGTCCTAGACAGCGTAGGCATCGGCCCCCTCCCCGACGCCGCCGACTACGGCGACGTCGGCCGCACCACCCTCGGCCACATCGCCGATTACCGCCCGCTAAAAATCCCCACTCTAGTCGAACTCGGCCTGGCCAACATCGCCCCGTTGAAAAATCTCGCTCCCGCAGCCAACCCAAAGGCCTCCTACGGCAAAGGCGCAACCCACTCCCCCGGCAAAGACACCACCACCGGCCACTGGGAAATGGCAGGCGTCTGGCTCGATCAAGCCTTCCCCGTCTACCCCCGCGGCTTCCCTCCCGAAATCATGCAACCCTTCGAACAACAGATCGGCCGCGCCACGCTCGGCAACAAACCCGCCTCCGGCACCGAAATCCTCAAGGAACTCGGCGAAGAGCACGTCCGCACCGGCAAGCCCATCGTCTACACCTCCGGCGACAGCGTATTTCAGATCGCCACCCACGAAAGCGTAATCCCCGTTCCCGAGCTCTATCGCATGTGCGAGATCGCCCGCAAACTCCTCGACGGCAAGCACCGCGTAGGCCGCGTCATCGCCCGCCCCTTCGAAGGCGCCCCCGGCCACTTCACCCGCACCTCCCGCCGCCACGACTACGCCGTCGATCCCCCCAAACCCATGCTCATGGATGTCCTCGCTGAAATGAAAATCCCGATCTTCGGCGTCGGCAAAATTCACGACATCTACAACGGCCGCGGCCTCGACGACTACGTCACCACCAAATCCAACACCGACGGCATGCAAAAACTAACCGCCGCCCTCCGCGATCGCCCCCACGGCCTCATTTTCTGCAATCTGGTTGATTTCGATATGCTCTACGGCCACCGCAAAGACCTGGAAGGTTTCGCGCGCTCCCTCGAAGAATTCGACGCGCAGCTAGCGCCCTTTATGAAATTGCTCGGCCAAAAAGACCTTCTAATCATCACCGCCGACCACGGCTGCGACCCCGACCCCCGCTGGGCTACCACCGACCATTCCCGCGAATACGTCCCCATCCTGGCCTACACGCCCGCGCAAAAATCCGGCGCAAATCTCGGCACCCGCCCCACCCTCGCCGACATGGGCCAAACCATTGCCCAAAATTTCCACACCGCCATCCCCCACGGCGCCAGTTTCCTTACACAACTAGCGTAGCGGCCACTTTCAAGTGGCCCCGCGCGACCAATCAGGCAGGTTCTATTCACTTCCGGTTTGCCCGTAGAGTTTTGCCGGGCGCCAAGCTTGTTCAACTCTGGTAAGCTCAAGAGCCATGAACAGACTGTCATTACTCATAATGCTGTTATGTGCCGCCGCACCTCTCATTAACTGCCAACAATCGACCAAGAGCAGCACCACGCCCAAGCCGGATGACGGCAGTTTTGTTCGGAACACGTATAGGAACGATTTCTTCAGCTTTTCATACATGCTGCCGGGAGAATGGCATAAAAGCAGAGTGGCACCAACCGCTCTTCCCCCAGGCGCATATTACCTGTTCATAGGAGACCGTGATACAGGGCATTCTCTCTTGAACCGGGTCATGGTCGTTGCTGACCCCGAAAGTAAGAACCGGCCTGGGATTTCCACGCAAGAATACTTGTCAGCGTTCATCCGTGCGCAAGTGACGCACGCCAACGCCGAAGTCATCCGTGAACCATCTTCATTCGTTTCGGGGGGAAGCGATTTCTATAGAGCGGATTACAAAAGGGCGGAAGATGGGATTACGGTTTACAGCTCCATGGTGTGCACCAAACGCAACAGCTACTGGCTCAGTTGGAATTTTGTGACACCATCACAGCAGGACCTCGATGATGCGGTGAATACGCTTCAACATGTTTCTTTCGACCGTCCCTCGCCGCGCTAGCACCTGGTAAACGCAAGGCAAGATTGTCATTCTGAGGGCATCCGACAACGATGCCCGAAGAACCTCAAATTCAAGTTTATCGCCTTGTTTTAAGGCGGAGGAATTTCAAGAAACAGCTCGCGCTAACTTCTCGAACCCGCCACTTTCATTTCTACTTGCCCACCGCCGCGCTGCTCGCCGACGGCGCCCCTAAATTGAGCCTCGAAACCACCGCGGTCGAATTTTTCCCAGAAAACGCCATCCCGCCACTCTCCCTCCCCCGCGTCACCCCAACCGAGATCCAGCATATGTTCGACCACTACCGCCACCTCGAATGGCCCACCTCCTTCAACTAAACTGGCCGCTCCTTCATCCCAAAACTCCCGCGAAACATTGGCAAAAAATCCCCCGCCTGCGTTACAATCTAGGCGGTTAGCGAGTGGCCCATACTTGGAATTCTGCGCCTTTGTGCAGACTTCCAGCATGATTCCGGGTGCCGTTCCTCCCGGCGGCAAAGCGCTTTGATCTTGCCTAGCTCTCACCGACCGCTTTCCGCTGCCAGATTCTCCCGGGAATCCCCGGGGCAGGTTGGGGTGCTTCATGGCTACTGTTCCGAACGTCATTCATTCTCGCGTTCTCTCCGAAGGCCAATCCGGCGAACTCCTCCACTTTTCCCGCGAAAGCGTCCAATGGGAATGGATGAGCATGTCCGCCTGGCGTCTGAATCCCGGTGAAACCTATTCCGCCGCCACACGCGGCGAGGAAGCCGCTTTCGTCCTTCTCGGTGGCCGCTGCACCGTGGATTGGGGCGCGGGCTCCCACGCTATCGGCCAGCGCAAAAATGTTTTCGACGGCCTGCCCTACTCCCTCTATCTCCCCACCAATCATTCCGTCACCTTCAAAGCCGAAACCGTTTGTGAAATTGCCGAGTGCCGTGTCCCTTCCAACGCCAAGCTCCAGCCCCAACTGATCACTCCAAAAGACGTGGTTACGGGCCTCCGTGGCGGCGGAAACGCTTCTCGGCAAATCGTCGACATCATCCGCCCCGACTTCCCCGCCGACAAACTCGTGGTCATCGAGGTGTACACCCCCGGCGGCAACTGGTCCAGCTTTCCTCCTCACAAGCACGATGTGCACAACCCGCCCGCCGAAGTCGACCTCGACGAAATCTACTACTACCGCATCAACCGCCCCAAGGAAGGCTTCGCTCTCCAGCGCCTCTATTCTCCCGACCTCTCCCGTGATCTCACCGTGCGCGCGCAAGATGGCGACGCCGTCCTCGTGCGTTCCGGTTTCCATCCCGTGGTCGCCGGACCCGGCTACGACGTCTACTACCTCAACTTCCTCGCGGGCACTTCGCGCACCCTCGCGGTCACCGAAGACCCCAACCACGTTTGGCTCAAGGAAACCTGGAAAGAGATGGATCCGCGTTTGCCGCTGGTGCGCTAAAGCTGCAGCTTCCCGAGAATCTCTTTGGAGCGTGTGCATGGCAAGGAAGAACTCCTGTAAGGCCGACCAGCTGGCCCCCGATAAGCGCTTAGACAATCTCCTAATTTCCCGCTGGCTTCCCGGCCCCCTTCTGCTCCATGCTTATCCTCAGTCAGCGTCACCCTTCCCAAGGAGAATCTCTCCATGACTCGCCGACTCACCGTCGCCCAGGCCATCGTCGCCTTCCTCCAGGCCCAATACTCCAGCCGCGACTCCCATGAATATCGCTTCATCGAAGGCTGCTTCGGCATCTTCGGCCACGGCAACGTCGCCGGCATTGGGCAGGCTCTGGAACAGGATCCCCGCCTCCGCTATTACCTTTGCCGCAACGAACAAGCCATGGTCCACACCGCCGCCGCCTTCGCCAAATCCACTTTCCGCATGCGCACTCTCGCTTGCACCACTTCCATCGGCCCCGGCGCAACCAACATGCTCACCGGCGCGGCCGCCGCCACCATCAATCGAGTTCCCGTCCTGCTCCTCCCCGGCGATGTCTTTGCCCGCCGCAACGTCGCGCCCGTTCTCCAGCAACTCGAATCCCCTTCCACTCAGGACATCTCCGTCAACGATTGCTTCAAACCCGTCTCTCGTTACTGGGATCGCATCCAACGCCCCGAGCAACTCCTCACCTCCCTCCCCGAAGCCATGCGCGTCCTCACTTCTCCTGCCGAGACCGGCGCCGTCACGCTCAGCTTTCCCCAGGACGTCCAAACTGAAGCCTACGATTTCCCCGAGGACTTTTTCTGCAAGCGCGTCTGGCAAATTCCCCGCACCCGCTGCGACAGCAGCCATCTCCAGCAAGCTGCCGCCCTGATCCGCCAAGCCAAGCAGCCTCTCCTCGTCGCCGGCGGCGGCGTCCTCTACTCTGAAGCCTCTCGCGCCCTCTCATCGTTCGTCGAAGCCACCGGCATCCCCGTCTGCGAAACCCAAGCCGGCAAAGGCTCGCTTCCCTTCGACCATCTGCGGCAACTCGGTGCCGTCGGCGTCACCGGAACTCCCGGCGCCAACATCCTCGCCCGCGAAGCCGATCTGGTCATCGGCATCGGCACCCGCTACTCCGATTTCACCACCGCCTCCAAAACCGCCTTCCAATTTCCCTCCGTCCGCTTCATCAACATCAACGTCGCCGAATTCGACGCCTGCAAACACGCTGCCATCCCTCTCACCGGCGATGCCCGCGCCACTCTCGAAGAACTCCAAACCGCCGTCGCCGGCTATCAAGTGGAAAAATCCTACGCCTCCCGCATTGCCGGCTTCCGCGCCGACTGGGAAAAAGAAGTCGATCGCATCTACGCCATCCGCAAAGATCCCCCGCTCTCCCAGGGTGAAGTCATCGGCGCGCTCAACTCCTTCACCGAACCCTCCGATATCCTGCTCTGCGCCGCGGGCAGCCTTCCCGGCGACCTCCACAAACTCTGGCGCACTCGCCAGCCCGGCGGCTACCACATGGAATACGGCTACTCCTGCATGGGCTACGAAATCGCCGGCGGCCTCGGCGCAAAAATGGCCAACCCAAAACGCGAAGTCTATGTCATGGTCGGCGACGGCTCTTACCTGATGATGGCCCAGGAAATCGTCACCTCCCTCCAGGAAGGCTATAAACTCAACATCGTTCTCCTCGACAACCACGGCTTCTCCAGCATCGGCGGCCTAAGCCGCGGTCTCGGCAACCAGGGCATGGGCACCAACTATCGTTTTCGCCGCGGCGACAAATACGACGGCGATCTTTTGCCCGTCGATTTCGCCGCCAACGCCGCCAGCCTCGGCGCCTTCACCATCCGCGCCAAAACCCACGACGACTTCCTCAACGCCCTCGCCGTTGCACGCAAACAAGATCGCACCTCCGTCGTAGTCGTCGAAACCTCTTACGACCAGCGCGTCCCCGGCTACGAATCCTGGTGGGATGTCGCCGTCGCCGAAGTTTCCGAGAGCGACCCCGTCCGCGCGGCCCGCAAAAATTACGACCAAGCCCGCAAAAAAGAACGCTATTTCTTTTCATGAAAATTAGGTCAGTCCACGCAAGGAACTTTTTTTTCAGGTGGGGTAATTGAACTGCAGCTCAAACAAAAGCCAAACTTGTCATCCTGAGGCACGCGTCTCTTGCGTCCCAAAGGATCTCAACTTACGATTCCAGCACCAATTCACCGATCCCGATTTTTATTGAAGAGCAATTGGGCCCTGAATCTCTTCGCACCACGAAAGAGGCCAGCTTGGCAACCACCACCGTCACTCCCCAGCCGGGCGACTCCGCGCCTCACCTCAAACGCGTCCTCGGCCTCTGGGACCTCATCTACTATGGCGTCATTCTCACTTCCCCCATCGCCGCCGTCCCGCTCTTCGGTGAAGCCCAAGTCCTCTCCCACGGCCACGCCGTCGCCACTCTCCTCCTCGCCATGGTCGCCATGTCCGTCACCGCCGTCAGCTTCGGCCGCATGGCCACCGTCTATCCTTCCTCCGGCTCCGTCTACACCTACATCAGCAAGGGCCTCAATCCCCACGTCGGTTTTGTCGTCGGCTGGGCCATGTTCCTCGAATATCTTTTCCAGCCAATCCAAAACGCGCTCTACGCCGTCCTCGCCATCCAGCGCATGGCCCCAAGAATTCCTTTCGCCATCCTCGCCGCGCTGACCGTCGGCCTCATCACCTACATGACCGTCCAGGGCATCAAATTCACCGCCCGCACCAACGAAGTGCTCCTCGCCTTCATGGTCATCGTCACCTTCGCCTTCATCGTCGAAGCCTTCCGTTACATCATTCTCCACCAGCATTTCTCCGGCCTCATCTCACTCCAACCCATCTACAATGCCGACACCTTCAAATTCCGCGCCGTCGCCTCCGGCACCGGCCTCGCCGCTCTTGTCTTCATCGGATTCGACGGCGTCTCCATCCTCGCCGAAGAAGTCAAAAATCCCCGTCGCAATGTCCTCCTCGCCTCCGTCCTCGTCTGCATTTTCACCGGTCTCTTCAGCGGCTTCCAGGTCTATATGGCCCAGCGCGTCTGGCCCGACTACACCACCCTGCTAAATCCCGAAACCGCTTTCATGGACGTCGCCCGCGTCGCCAGCGGCCCCTGGCTCTTCACCGCCTACGGCGTCATGCTCCTCGTCTCCAGCATCGCCTGCGGCCTCGCGGGACATGTCGGCGCCTCCCGCTTGCTCTACAGCATGGGCCGCGACGACGTCCTCCCCAAAAAAATCTTCGGCCACATCAGCCCCACCAAGGGCAATCCCATCTACAACGTCTGGATCGTCGGCGCCCTCGCCTACATCGGCGTGCTCTCCATTCCCTGGGAACTCGCCGCCGAAATTGTCACCTTCGGCGCGCTCATCGCCTTCATGGGCGTCAACCTCGTCTCCCTCTTGCATTTTTCCTTCGGCCCGGAAAACGCCGGCAAACGCAATTTCTTTATCGACGCCTTCGTTCCCGGCTTCGGTTTCGTCTTCTGTTTTGGTTTGTTATTCAGCTTGCAGAACTGGACCAAATGGGCCGGTGTAATCTGGCTGGTGGTTGGAATTCTCTACGCCGCCTACAAAACCCGCGGCTTCACCCTGCGTCCCAAACTTTTCGACTTCGGCGAAACCTGATTCCTCGCCCTTGTAGGGCCCGCCCGCAGCGTCGGGTCGCCCTTGGGTTTCTCTTCCCTATTTTCTATTTTCTATTTTCTCTTCCCTGCTCCCTCTGTATCTCTGCGTTAGCTTGTCTCTCTTACTACTTCTCTTCCGCCGCCCCAGCCACGCGCAACCCAAACCCGCATGACTCCCGAATCCGCAACTCCGGCTGCAATTTCCTCACCGCCGCCTTGCTCGCATCCCCCGTAATCCTCTTGATCAACAACTCCGCCGCCTCCGTCCCCAACTGGTGCTTCGGCAGTTCCACAGTGGTCAATCGCGGCCGAAAAATCCCCAGCCACGGGTAATCGTCAAAACTCACCAGCCCATAATCCTCCGGGCACCGCAACCCCATCTCCTCCGCCGCCTGCAACAATCCGATGGTCATCAGATGATTCGCCACATAAATCCCATCCGGCCGCCGCGAAAAAAGCGAACTCCCCGCGCGAAATCCTGACTCCAGACGGTAATCCCCCTCAATCACCAAATCCTTCTCGTACGGCAACCCCTCCGCCTTCAGCGCATCATGAAACCCCTGCCAGCGTTCCTTCGCGTTGCTCACCTTAAGCGGCCCGCTGATCAACCCGATCCGTTTCCTCCCCGCCCGCGCCAGGTGCGACACCGCCTCATACGCCCCGTGATAATCGTCCGTAATCACCGCATCCTTCGTCAGCTTCGGATACGTCCGCATCACCAGCACAAACGGAATGTCCACCTCTTGAATCATCTGCCGCAACGGTGGCCGGAAATCCCCCGCCGCCTTCGTCAGCAAAATTCCGTCCACGCGCTTCGACAGAAGCAGCTCAATCGCCTTCTCTTCCTTGTCCAGCGAATCGTCGCTGTTGCACAGCAGCAGGTTGTAGCCATGCTTCTGCGCCGCGTCCTCCGCGCCTCGCACCACGATCGGAAAAAACGGGTTTCCGATGTCCGGTACAATCATCCCGATCGTGTGCGTCCTCTGCTTCGCCAGGCTCCGTGCAATCAGGTTCGGCCGGTAATTCAACTTCCGAATCGCCGCTTCCACACGTTCCCGCAATCCCTTCCCCACGTGGCTCTTGTTGTTCACCACCGCCGACACGGTGAACACCGAAACCCCCGACTCCCGCGCCACATCGTAAATGCTGGCGGCTCTTCCAGTTTTTTTTCGCCCGGTCTTTTTCGTGGAGCTCATGGATGGATTTCGCCAACTCTCGACAAACGAATTCAGTATCTTATGACAATCGGCTCCCTCCTTCGAGCCGCCTCATAAATCCCCTCCAAAATAATCATATCCCGGTGCCCCTGCCGCCCATCCGGCCCCACACCCTTCTTCGTCCGAATCGCCCCCGCAAACGCATCCAGCTCCGGCGCAAACTCGTCCACCACCCTGAATTTCTTATCAATCCATTTCCCGCCAATCTTCCCCGTCAACCGCCGCTCTTCGTCAAACGTAAATGCGGGCGCCAGGCACGCCCATCCTTTGCTTCCCTGCACAAACACAAACGACGAAATCATCGAACTATACGTCGAACTCCCCTGCACCACCAACCCGCTCGCAAAATCCAGCCGGAACGAAATCCCCTCCTCCACTTCTTTGAAACGTGCCACATCCTTCTTCCACGCCTGCGCGCTCGCCTGCAGCGGATCCTCTTCCACCAGCCACCGGCTGGTGTTCACGCAATAAACGCCCAAATCCATCAGCGGCCCGCCGCCCGCCATCCGCTTCTCTAGCAACCAGGCAAGCGAGCGCCCCGCCACATGCAACTCGCTGAACGCCGTGTTGATTACGTCAATCTTCCCAAGCTGCCCGCCCTGTATCAAATTCTTCAGGAACACTGCGCTAGGCTCATACCATTTCCGGTATGCCGTCATCAGCTGCACGCCACACTCTTCGCAGACCCGCACCATCTCCGCCGACTCTTCCGTCGTCACCGCCAGCGGCTTCTCGCACAGCACATGCTTCCCCGCCCGCGCCGCCGCCACCGTGGCCGCCAGGTGCTCCCCCTGCGGCGTAGCCAGATAAACCGCCGTCACTTCGGGATTCTCCAGGCAAGTCTCGAACTCCTCCGCCCCATAAGCCGCCGCAGCCCCAAACTTCCGCGCCAGTCTCTCTGCCTTCCGCTTGTCCCGGCTCACCAAAGCCACCAGCTTCGCCCGCCGAGCATTCCGAAACGCCGGCAACACCGACCCCTTAGCAATCGCGCCCAAGCCCACCACCGCAAACCCCACTTTGTTCTCAACGGTCATATCGATCCGTTCCAAAACTGTGGCACAGCCATTCCTGGCTGTGCTCTTGGGTTCCTCTTCTCGCTTCAGTCTTCGCTGTAGCGCTGGTCTTTCAAGCCAGCTCTTGGGTTCCTCTTCCCTATTTTCTATTTTCTCTTCTCAGTGCCCTCTGTGCTCCGACCTCCGTGACCTCTCTATTAAGTTTTTCTCTTCTCTTAACTCTCCCGATCCGCCCTACCCAACCTCTGATTCCGAATCGCCTTATGATCCAACCCCCGCAACTCCTCAATATTCTCCAGCACCTTGTGAATCGCATCCGCAATATCATCCACATCTTTCGTCGTCCCCAAAAAGTGCTGATGCGGAAACCACACCGCCTCCACATAAGCCGCCTTCTCCGACTCCGGACACGAATACATCGACCGCAAATCCAGCGCCTTCTCCCGGCCCCAACTCAACGCCGGAAAATCCGTGGCATCCACCGGGAACAGCGAACTCTTATACACCGGCTCGTAAAACAACCCGTCGCAATGCACTCCCTCCAGCTGCATCGCCGCCACAAACGACGCCCGCGGAATCCCCTTCACCTTCTCCGCGAAATACTTCATCACATACCCGTAAGGAGCCAGCCGCGTAATCCGTGGATCTGGTTTCAGCAGCCCAATCCCCTCCGTCTTCCCCATCCGCGCCTCAAACCGCTTCATGTTCTTCATCCGAATCGCGCTCTGCTTCGGCATTCGCTCCAACTGCGCGCCCAACACCGCCGCCTGAAACTCCCCCAACCGGTAATTGAACCCGATGATCCGCTTCTTATACTGATCCGTCAGGCTAGCCCGCCCCGCATTGATATAGCTCTGCACCAGCTCCAAATATTCCAGATTATTGGTAATTACCGCCCCGCCCTCACCCGAAGTAATCAACTTGCTGGTCTGAAAACTGAACGCCCCCAAATCCCCCATCGAGCCCGCGCCCTTCCCCTTCCACATTCCGCCGTGCGCGTGCGCGCAATCCTCCACCACCTTCAACTTATGCTTCGCCGCCACCCGCAAAATCTCATCCATGTCCGCAAACCGCATTCCCAGGTGCACCGGCAAAATCGCCTTGGTCTTCGGCGTAATCGCCTTCTCAATCAGCTTCGCGTCCAGGCAATACGTCTCCGGATCCACGTCTACAAACACCGGGACCGCGTTCACCAGCAGCACCGGCCCAACCGTGCCTTCCCATGTGTACGCCGGCACAATCACTTCATCCCCCGGCTTGATCCCAATCGCCTTCAACGCCGCCTGAATCGCCACCGTCCCCGTATTCACGCACTGCCCATACTTCGCCGTATGCAACTTCGCAAATTTCGCCGCAAACGCCGCCGCATGCTTCCCCGGAAACGGCTGCCCGCCCCACAACGTGCTCTCCAGCACATTCTTCAAAGCCGCCGCCTCTCCCTTCGAAGCAATCGGCCACCGCGTAAACGGTGCCTTCCGCAATTTCTTCCCACCCGTAATCGCAAGTTTGCCCACAGCCGCACACCTCTCTTCAACAATTTAGGTAGATAATGTAGCGCTGGCTTTCATGCCAGCGCTCCCGGGCTTATCTTCTCAGCTATCTCTGCGCTCCGCCCTCTGCGCCCTCTGCGTTAATTCTTTTTCTTTTCCCTACTAGACATCCGGATTCGGCAACATGATCTCCCGTACCACTCCATCCAAATCGTGGCAAGCCCCGATAAACTGCCGCAACGTCCTCCGCGTCGGCCCAAACGAATCAAATTCCTGAATCGTCATCCCGTTCTCGCTCGACGCCCGCCGGAAATCCGCAAACTTCCTACCCAGCATCTCCACAATCTCCGCCGCAACCGGCTTGTCCATCCGCGGCACAACCTCAATATCGCTCTGGTTAAATCGCACCTGCCACGAATACGGCGGCGAAATCACCACTTCCCCGCCAATGAGCTCGCTCCAATGCATGTGATTTCGAAACGCCGCCGAGAGCAGCCGTATCCGGTACCCGCGCTCCCGAAAGAGCTTGTAAGTCTTCTTGAACACCGCCACCCCGGCCCACTCCGCATATCCCGGATCAATCGCCACATTCTCCTTTTCGATCAGCACTTTGATCCAATCGTCCAGCCGCCCCACCATGATCGTGCACACCGGACCCATGCTCGCAATGTCCTTGCCCGCTTTCTCCCGCCGCTGCAATCCGCGCTCCACCGCCTCCGCCACCGCCGCGCACTGCGGCAGCGAAAAACAAACCGTCGCATTAATACTGATCCCGCGGTACGTCGCCTCTTCAATCGCCGGTATTCCCGCCGCCGTCACCGGAATCTTCACAATCATATTCGGCGCCAGCCGGTTGAACTCCTCCGCTTGTTCCACAATACTTTTCGCATCCCGATACAACCGCGGGTCCGTCTGAATCGAAAGCCTTCCGTTTTTCCCGCCCTGTGCGTCATAAATTGGTTTCAGTAATGCCGCCGCGCGCACCGAAATTTCCCGCACCACCTTCCACGCAATCGCATCTTCCGTCGCCGTCGGATATTCCTTCAGCAGCACCGCAATCCGGTTCTTCCAATCCGCAATCTCTTTCTTCAGCACTCCCAGCACGATCACAGGATTGCATGTCGCCCCCACCGCGCCGTGCTCGATCGAGTACCTCAACTCCTCCACCGACGCCGAATCGTTCCACAAACTCGTCGCCGTAGTCTGCGTCATCTTATGGAGTGGGCTCTTGAACGCCGCCGCCGCCCCCTGGCTCATGAAATCCTCCCTCGAACAAGACTCCTGCCGGCGCCGCAGCCCGCCAACCCCGCGCCGCAATAATCTGCGCAAACTCCCGGCCTCACGTCGCCGCCGACCGCTCCAGTGTCACCTTCACCGCTTTTCCCTGCTTGTGCGAATTTTCCGCCGCCACCGCAATCGCCAGCGCCTGCAATCCATCCTCGCCCGTAACCCGCACCGGCTTATCCTCCAGCAAGCTGTGCACAAAATCCCGCACCTCGGCCAGATACGCATCCGCAAACCGCGTCAGAAAATGGTCCGCCAGCGTTTGCGAACTTCCCCGCGCGCTCAGGAACACCGCGGGAGTCTGCTGCAAGCTCCCCACAAAAATCGCGCCCTTTGTTCCAAGTATTTCCGTTCGCACGTCATACGCATAAACAGCCGACGCATACGACTCGATATTCCCAATCCCGCCGTTTTCATATTTCAAATTCACCAGACTCGCCACCACATCTCCAAACTGCGCCACTTCCGGCCGCGTCGCCGCCGTCGTATACGACTGCACCTCCGCCACCTCATCCCGCATCATCCACCGCGCTAAATCGAAATCGTGAATCGTGTTCGTATAAAAAATCATCCCGTTCACGCCCGAGTGATACGCCGCCATCGGCGGTTCATCCTTGTCACGCCCCACCGACTTGAAGATTATCGGCGTCCCGATCTCCCCCGCCTCAATCCGCTTCATCGCCGCTGCATATGCGGGATCGTACCGCCGCATGAATCCAATCTGCAGCCGCACTCCCGCCTTCTTCACCGCCTCGACCGCCGCATTTGCATCCGCCAGCGACAGCGCCGACGGCTTTTCGCACAAAATGTCTTTCCCCGCCTTCGCCGCCGCAATCACTCCCTGCGCATGAAACTTGTCCGGAGTCGCAATCAGCACCGCTCGCACTTCCTTGCACTCCAGCATCGCCTCCAAACTCCCGAACGACTTCGCAACCTCCAACTCTTCCGCCACCTGCTTGGCCCGCTCCGCCGCCACATCCGCAATAGCCACCAACTCCGCCCCCGGCACCCGCTGCCGCAAATTCTCCGCGTGCCGCTTCCCCATCTCTCCCACACCCAAAACCCCAATCCCAATCATCTTCATTCCGCCCTCTCCATTCCTTCTCCCACCAAATCGCTTTCACAGCCCCTGTCGCACAGGCACTCCTGCCTATGCTCTTGGGTCACCTCTTCTCAGCGTCCTCTGCGCGCCGACCTCAGCGCCCTCTGCGTTAGCTCTTGCCTTCTCTTCCCCATTTTCTATTTTCCCTTTTCCATTTTCCAAATCTTCTAAGCCTTAGCCGCCGCCCCCAACTGGCCCATCACCCCCTCCAAATACCGCAGACTAGCCGCCACACTATCCTTCGGCGGTATCTCCGTCGCCCCAAACTTCACATCCTGCTCAATCACCGACCATCCCGCATACCCGTTCTTAATCAGCGTCCGAAAAAACGCCGGAAAATCAATATTTCCCTTCCCGATCACCGTGAACACCTTGTGCTCAATCGCCTCTTCAAACGTCCACTCATTCTTCCGCGCCTCTTCCAGCACCAAAGAATTGCAATCCTTGATATGCACAAACCGCAGCTTGTCCTTATACTTCTCCGCCTCTTTCACCGAATCCCCATACCCGTACACGCAATGTCCCGTATCCAAACAAAGCCCAATCTTCGTATGCGAAGTGGCATCATAAAATCTCTCACACTCCTCCGGCGTCTCCACATACGTCGCCACATGCGGATGAAAAACCAAATCCAGCCCAAACTCCTGCGCCACCTTTTCCGCATCCGCCACGATATTCCCCACGTGCTTCCACTGCGCTGCACTCAGCGTCGGGCAGCCCTTGTCATACACTCTCCCCGAATACGCATTCCGTTCCGGCGACTGGTCATCCGCCATTACCAGAAACGGCGCCTTCAGCGTCGCCAGCAGATGCCCCACCTTTCGGATCCGCTCCATCATCGCTTTGCTGGCCGCCGGGTCCGTCATCTTCACCGGCACAAATGACCCCAAAAGTTTCAGCTTTCTCTTCTCTAGCTGCGGCTTCAGCACCGCCGGGTCCGTCGGAAAAAATCCATAAGGCCCCAGCTCCGTTCCCGTGTACCCCGCCTCCACCATCTCATCCAGCATCTTCTCGTACGATTGCTCCCACGACGGCCCCGGATAATCCAGCACACCCCAACTGTCCGGCGCACATGCAAACAAAAATCTCTCTTTCAGTCCGCT
Source organism: uncultured Acidobacteriota bacterium (assembly GCA_963781995.1). Classification (GTDB taxonomy): domain Bacteria; phylum Acidobacteriota; class Terriglobia; order Acidiferrales; family UBA7541; genus Acidiferrum. Next base: position 139,108 of record CAWAHR010000003.1, read on the forward strand.
CATCGCTTCTCCTGTAGTGGCCGAACTTTAGATCGGCCACTCTTAATCTCCACCAAATTCTTCCCAACAAATCGCCAAGGGAGGGCACGACTTTAGTCGTGCCGAAAAAACTTGCCAAAGCAGGGCTTTAGCCTCTGAGGTCTCCCGGACTCTCCCTCACCGCCACGGCTCCAACACCACCTTCATCGACTCCGCCCCAATCGCCGTCTCCATCGCAGCATTCACATCCCGCAATCTATACCGGTGCGTAACAAACTCACCCAGCGGATAATGCTTCATATACCGTGCCATCTGCCGCATGCTCGGCCCGTATGCCGCCGGCTCTTCCCCGCCCACCGCCAATATCCGCGCATTCTTCGCGCACAAATGCCTATGCGGACTGATCGCCACCTCTCCCAAATCCGAAAAATTCCCCGCCTCCACCAACAACCCGCTCACCCGCAGCATCTCCAACCCCTCCGGCACCGCTTGCGGCACTCCCGCGCATTCCACCACCATGTCCGCCCCGCGTCCGTTCGTCAGCTCCCGCACAAACTGCAACCTCTCCGCCTTCGACATCTTCCCCGCATTGATCGTGTAATCCGCCCCCAACCTCTTCGCAAAATTCAGCCGGTACTCCGACAAATCCACCGCGATAATCGTCCCCGCTCCCAGCATCCGCGCCTTCATCAAAAAACACATCCCCAGCGGACCCGCTCCCAGCACCACCACCGTATCGTCAAACCGGAACGACTCGTTCGGAAACGCCGACATCTGCTTCGCCCGGTCCAGCCCCACCGACACCGCAAAAATCTCCGTCAGCACCGCCACTTCCGACGGCAAATCGTCCGGCACCTTCACCAGAAAACTTCCCGGCACAATATAAATGTACTGCGCCCACCCTCCAAAAAGGTGCGGCGGATTCTTCGCGCTCAAATTATTCCCGTAATCCGTCGTCTTCTCGCAGCAGTAATACGGAAAATCGTGCCGGCAGTAGTAGCACTCTCCGCACGACACATTCGCTCCCACCACCACCCGGTCGCCCACCTGCAGCGCCACGCCCTCAAAATCCGTGTATCGCCCATCCCCGCCGATCGCCGCAATCGTTCCCACATTTTCGTGGCCCTGAATAATCGGAAATTCCAATTTCCGGTCGCCGTACTGCGTCACATATCCTTGAAACGTGTGCTTGTCCGTCCCGCATATTCCGGACATCTCCATCTTCACCAGCACACACCCCGGCCCGGGCTCGGGCATCGGGTACTCCCGCAATTCATACTCTCCTGGTTTTACAAGTGTTGCCGCCAGTACGCCGTGGGCCGCCATTGCCGGGTCTCTTTCGCTTCCATCATTGCTGGCCGGGGCGCCAGCCGCCAATCCAAAAAATTGCGGGGAACCCTTCGCCTAGCGGTTCCCCGCTCGGGGGTTACTCGGTATACAGTCTCCGCCTTCTCCTAAAAATTCAGCTTCAGCCCAAGCTGCGCAATGCGCGGATCTCGCGCCGCGGTAATTTGGCCAAAGTTGGTCAGCGGGGCGGCCGGCGTGCCTAAGGGTCCCGGAACCAATCCGCTCGGATTTATGAACTGCGCATGATTGAAGAGGTTGTAGAGCTCGGCTCGAAATTCTAGAGCCATTCCCTCTCTGATCGGGGTGATTTTCTTCAACGCCATGTTCCAGTTGTTGATCCCCGGGCCATGAAAAAACCGCCGGTTCGCGGTTCCTTGTAGGCCAATTGCGCTCTGGCTGAAATCCGTAATATTAAAGTAATAGTGATTCGGATTGTCTCGCGGGTTGGTAATCCCCAAAGACTGTCCATTGTAGTTCGGCGTATCCACCGGCAATACGATGGGACCGCCAAATCCGGTACCCGTTAAGGCATGGTCGTCGGTTTCCACAACAGTGATCGGCAATCCGGTGGAGAATGTCGTGATCCCGCTCAGCTCCCATCCGTGTGTCAGTACCTTGGCCGTCTCAATCTTGTCGAAAGGCAGCCGGTAGTTGTAGCTGATCACGAAGTTGTGCGTGCTGTCGAACGCCGAAAGCCCGCGGCTCAGCCTTGGATTATAAGGATTGATCTGTTCGCCGTACCCGGAAGAATCGTCCAACGACTTGCTGAACGTATACCCCAGTAAGACCTGCAAGGTCTTCGACGTATGCCGCCAGTTGATCTGCGCCGAATTGTACACGGAGTTCCCAATCGTGCTGAAATACGAGTCGTTCCCGAACGGCACGATATAACCCGCGCCAGGCACAGGCGTGTTGCGGTACGGATTGCTGAAAGGCCCTCGCGTTCCGGCGTACACCGTCCCATCCGCCGCGGTGTAAATATTATTTTCTCCACCCGGCCCGCAACCCACCGATTGCAATTGCAGGCACAAAGACGGGATGCCCGGATTCGCGGATATCGAGGACAGTAACCGGTGGCCCTGCGTCCCCACGTAACTTACGGTCAGTAGGTCCGAAGAAGTGAACTGCCGCTGGATCGAAAGCTCATAGTTTTCCGCGTACGGCAGCCGGTTATTGGTATTGAACGCCGGTGAACTCCCGATCGTTCCGAATGCATTGAAGAAGCCCGCCAAAGTGCTGTACGCAGGACCCGTTCCTGGGTTTTGAATCGAGAAATTCTTCGGCGGTGGGGCCACCGGAAATGGATTCGAGACCAGTGCCCCGCTTCCCCGCTGAATAAACGGCGAGGCAAAGCTTGGCTGGTTTTGTCCGCTGTAATTCCCAAACGGCGCGTCACCGATTTCGTTGAAATCGGTTGCCCCCTCAAACGAGGTATAGAACATCCCCCAACCGGCGCGGATGCTGGTCGTGCCCGGCTTCCCCAGCACCTTGCCCAGCGCTCCTTCGTGGTCGCCAAACGAATACGCTAAACCTAGCCGCGGTGCAAAATTATTCCACCGCGTTGGCGCCAGCCCCCGCGGCACTCCCGGATCTCCGGGGTACACCCAGCCGATCGGTGATCCCGGAAACACCAACGACTGCTCACCAGGTATCAAGGTTTGAATTTCATTGTACTTTTCATGCCACGGCGCGCTCACGTCATACCGCAACCCGTAATTCAACGTCAGGTTCGACTTGATGCGCCAGCTGTCTTGCCCATACATGCCGAAGTAGAAATTCCGTCCATACGAAGGGTACGACTGCCCCTGCACAAATTGAGTCGGCGCTCCAAGGAGAAAATCCAGGACATCGCTGCCCGTTTCGCTGGGTTGGCCGCTGAAATTGCTGCCAAAGAAAAAGTTTCCGTTGGCTACGTTGAAAAGATTCTCCTCCAATTGGTTGAAGTGATACTGCCCGCCGATTCTCACCGTGTGCTTGCCCAGCACTAGGCTGTAGTTGTCCAGCGCCTGGTACATGTTCTCCGTGATGCGATTCGGCCGGCTGGGCACTCCGATCACCCAGTTGTTGAAATCAATTTCCGGGATACCCTGAACGGATGGGGCTCCAAGCGTGATACCCGGCGCGTTGGGGGACCCTCCAGGAGCGAATCCAAGGTCCTGCAGTGTCGCCCCCGTGCCCCCCAGCGGCTGGTTGAATTTGGTGTCCAGGCGGAAATAGCCCAGGCGCAATTCATTCACCGATGCGCTGGAGAGTGTTTTTGTGTAACCCAGCGCAATCGTGTGCGTGTGCCCGTTGCTGTCCACGCTAAATCCGGGATACAGCGGCGCGTTCGAAGCCCAGTACGGATCCACTCGGTTGAATTTATCGAAATAGTAGTAGGCCGTCAGCACCCCATTTTGCATGTTGTCGTCTATCCGTCCGCTAAATTTGTTGTCGGTCAGGTTCAATTTCTGCGCGCTGGTCGAAAATGTTCCGTTCGCATTATTCGGCGGCAGAATGTACGGCAGCAGCTTTGCCGAGATCGAGCTAAAATTCGCTGGGTTCAGTGTCTGATTCGGAAAGACGCACTTGGTTGTTCCGCCCGACCCATCGGCGGTGCATCCCGGCGCATAGTACGCCTCGCCCGGGCTTACCGTCTGTCCGTTCAGTTGGCTGGCCAACTGCTGGGTCAATTGGTTCGCCCACGCCTGCCCCTGCACAGTCCCCGTCAACGCACCCGTAATCGAGCTAAGATCGCCATTCTGCAGCAATCCCGCCGCGGGCGCATTGGAAATTACCTGCGTCTCCCCTATGACCTCTCGATTCCCCTGGTAGTCCGCAAAGAAGAACAGCTTGTCCTTCTTAATCGGACCTCCAAACGTCCCGCCAAACTGGTTCTGGTGGTACGCCCCTCTTTGCCCGGCTGCAAAAAAGTTGGCCGTGTTCAGGTCCGTGTTCCGGAAAAACTCGAACGCATTCCCGTGGAAGCTGTTGGAACCAGACTTCGTCACCACATTGATCTGGCCGCCCGAATAATTCCCGTACTCTGCATCGAAGTTATTCGTCAAAATCCGGAACTCGGCGATCGAATCCAGGTTCGGAATCGCTCCCGCACCGGAATATCCGGTTTCCTGAATCAATATGCCGTTCAAAATAAATCCGTTCGCCGCTTCCCGCATGCCATTCACCGACAGGGCCCCGGAGTTCAAATCCCCGGAAATCTTCGGCAACGCGAATCCCGCGGAAATGAAGCTCCCCGCATAAGCGCCCGTCATCCCCGAAGCCGTGTTCACCACCCCGGGCTGTAGCGCCAGCAAGTCCGTATAGCTGCGTGTCACCAGCGGCACATCCGTCATTTCCTTCCCTTCAATCACTTCGCCCATCTGCGTATTGGTGGTCTCCACATGCAGCGCTGAACTCTCTACCACCACCTTCTCCGTGCTCTGCCCCACTTGCAGCGTCACATCCACGACCAGCGCCGCATTCACGTCCAGAACCAGCCCCGTTTGCTGATACGCCTTGAATCCCTTTTGCTGCACATCAATCGTGTACTTGCCCAGCGCCAGCGACTGGAACGAATAATATCCCTGGCCGTTTGTTGGCTGCGTTGTGGTCACCCCGGTGTCCACGTTTGTCGCCGTCACCGTGGCACCAGCCACCGCCGCGCCGCTCGCATCCGTCACCGTTCCCGATATGCTCGCGGTTACCCCCGCATTCAGCCGGCTGCAACACAACACCGCCAGCGCCAACACCAATACACCAAGATAATTGCGAAGTCGCGTGACTTGCATAATCCCCTCCGAGTGAACTTGTCTGACTCCATCCCCGTTTGAGCCTTTTGGCTCCCGGCCATCGGCGGCGCACCCCGATGCGCCCTTTTCGCAATCGCTTGCCGTCACAATCTAACCGGTTATCACCGTGCACGCGTTATAGTGCAGCTCTTTTTCTTTGTCAAGATGTTTTGCTTCGCCCCCCTGGCCCTCAACCAAATTCCGCATGCCCAAACGTTTCAAGTGCCGTAAATCGCGCCCAAAACGTACACGATCACGACCCCTCCGCAACCCCGGCGGCAAATTCCCCGGAGACCATCTCCGCCTCCCATCACCTCTTCTCTATAACCGATTAGAGCGATTTGGATTTCTGCTTTATAGTTCATCTGAAATGGACTTCGGGAGGGCGCGACTTAAGCTCGCCTTGAGCATCTCGAAGGGTCGTACCGTATATGCCCCCAATATCTACCCGGCTTTGGCCGCTGAGATTCGCTCCTCGGCGTCCTCTCACACATTCCTCAGATCGGCCGCCTCCGGATCTTCTTCTCTAATCCATGAGCGCCGCCATCCCAACACCATCGCCGCTGCCGCGCGGCTCCCCTTCGTCGCCGGTCCTCGACGGCCTGCTCTTCGCCGCCTTCGCTCATCGCCATCCCCCCTATAAAACTCCCTGGGTCTCCGCCCGGGCGCCAACCCCTCCGCATCCGAATCCTTAACCTCCTTAACTTCCTCTCCTTCCTTAACCTATTTTTCTCTTGACAAACAAATACACATTCCCCACACTTTCCTCGTAGAGTAGTGTGCCTCGCGGAATCTCTTTCCTCCCGCAAGGTTTCCCAAATCTAAAATTCGGAGATTTTATGCCCAAGAAATCCATCCTGGACCGCGGATCCCTGTGCACTTTCACCTTCGCTGACGGCCGCCGCTGCCGCATGCCCCGCAAGGACAAGCACTCCCAACTCTGTTACGTTCACCAGCACCAAGTCGACATCATCGACGACGCCATCGCTGCCGGTGAAAAAATCGCTTCCGGCCTATTCACCGATTTCGTCAGCCACACCTCCCTCAACTCCGCCCTCATCCGCCTCTTCATCTCCGTAGCCGTCGGCGACTACGACCCAAAAACCGCCCACACCCTCGGCTATCTCGCCCAGATCATCGCCAGGTCCATCCCTGACGCTAAGCGGGAGTTGGCTCTCTCCATCGGTTTCAACAACATGAACACCACCATTGAAACCTGCCTCGCCCGCGTAAACGAGCATTTCCGCCTTCCCCAACGCCAACCCGCCCCGCCCCAACCCGCTCCCCCAGACTCCGACCAAAATCCCCAATGCACCTCGTAGTCGCTGGGCATCAGCCCAGCCCGCATTCCCCTTCCAAAGTGGGGAACCCGCCACGCGGCGGCAGCCTCCTGGCTCTCTCTTCTCCCGTTTGCGTACGATCTGTCCAAAACCGGACAGCCCCTCCAATTCTCCAGGCGTATTCTCAATCAGGAGAGTTCAACATGGGACAATGGATACAGGCACGCAGAGGGATTTCAATTGTGCACTTGCAGATCGCACTTCTGATATTCGCGTTCATCACCGCAGCAGCGTCGCTGACGTACTACTTTGCCACACGCCCGCAATAGGGAAATCCAGCTCCTCGCCAATCTCCCCCGCCCATCGACGCGGGCAAGGCCCAGGCCACAGGGGAAAAAGGCCACCAGGAAACTCCGTCGCGCGGCCGTCGAACACAAAAACCAAGGCACCGATTCCTCCGGCCCGCACATCCCTAACGCTTCCATCCTCTTTCCCGGATCGCTAGCGTGGCGATTAGTTATCTATTTACTAATACCTTTTATTTAATAACAGCTCTCCCCTAACCTCCCCAGAATCACCACGTCCAAATCTCTATCAAAACATTCAACTTCATCCCCCAATAAAATCACACACTTCCAAAAAATAGGGGCAGGGGAGTTACTCACCCGCCAACGTTTTAGTACCCACCGTAGAGCCCACCGCGGGGCGCGGGCCGCTCCTTCCTACCGCCCGCCGTCCCCACCAAAACAAAAACCGCCCCGGCAAAGCCGGAGCGGTCTCTTCAATCTCGAATTGTTAAACTACCACCTCGCCGCTTAAACCTTGGCAAAAATAATAGCCAGCGTGAACAACGCCAGCGTCTCGATGAACACCAACCCGAGAATCATCGCCGTGCGAATCGCAGCTCCGGCTCCCGGATTCCGCGCAATCCCCTCGCACGCGGCCGAGGCCACCCGGCCTTGTCCCAATGCGCCACCGAATGCGGCCAGGGCCATGCCAATCCCTGCGGCAATCGAGGCGAGTCCCTTCGCTGAAGCAGCCGTGCCGCCATCCTGCGCAAACGCGGCTGGTGCTACCAGTAATACAGCCATTAGTACGGTCAACAACAAAACTGCTTTCTTCATTTACTGCCTCCTTGGAATGCCGCCAGTGGGTGGTTCCCGGCTCCGCGTCCTACAACCGGTCTCACGCTGCACGGCAAAAGCAAACTCTAGTGCTCTTCGGAAACCGCCTGCCCGATATAGATCGAGGGGAGCACCGTAAATACATAGGCCTGAATAACCGAAACGAAAATGTGCAGGCCAACAAACAGAATCGGAATCACCGCCGGGAAGATCGCGAAGAAAACTCCCAGCGCCGGGCTCTTGGACCATCCCCATTGCACCGGGGCAATGAGCAGGCCCAGGAAGATCACATAGATGAGGTCGCTGGCAAAAATATTGGCCCAGAGACGAACCGTGAGCGACAATATCCGCGCACTGGTACTGATTATTTCCACCGGGAATATCAACGGCGAAAGCGCCGGCATCGGCCCCGCGAAGTGCTTCAGATATCCGCCAATCCCGTGGTGCCGGATTCCCTGATAATTGAAATAAATGAACGTCAGGCTGGCACATGCCAGCGGCACGATGGCAATCCCGGTCGGCGATCGGAAAGCCGGAAATAGACCCAGCAGATTTGAGAACAGAATGAAGATGGAGATGGACCCGACAAAGGGAATGTATCTATCCGCTCCATGCCCCACGTTTTCGACCAGCAAATCCTTGATGCCGAACCCTAGCGGATTGATCAGCAGCAATTCCGCGCCCTGCTGCAACGCTCCCGGCCGTTCCACCGAAAGCTGCGCCCGCAATAGCAGCGCCACAATCGTGCAAAACACCAGCACGATCAGCGACATCACCACATACTCCGGAATCGGATGATCGTAATCCTTCGGCTGAATGCCCATCGCGTGCAGCAGACGCAGCGCCATCGGCGCAAAAATATGGTTAAACCAGTGGGTTACTTGGCTTACTTGTTCTTCCATCTATTTTTCCTGAGGACCCAGTATTTCGTACACACTCACCCCAAGGGTGGCCGCTCCCAGCGCACACATACCCAAAATCATGCTCAATACGGGAACGTTCAGATACTTAAAAATAACATACACCGCCAACCCTATCAACCCGTACCGGAACGCCGCCTTGAAATACGTCCCCACCGGAACCCGCGCCTTCCGCTGCTCCGCCTGCGCGGTAGCCGCCGCCATCAACGCGTCCATTCCCTGCTTCAACCACCGGAAATTCAACCACGCCAAAACCGCCCCTGCCAATATCCCCCCGCCCCACACCAGCCCATAAATCCAACCCACCGGCACAGCCGCAACCACGCCAATCGCCAACGTGAACCGCGCAATCCACTTCTCCGTCTCCAAATACCGCGCAACGTTGATCGGACCGGTAGACATTTCAGCGTCTTGTAGCACAGCCATTCCTGCCTGCACTCTCGGGTTTCCGCGAACTGTAGTGGCCGGTCTTCAGACCGGTCACCCTGGCAATCCTCAATCCTTCCCCACCCGCCGCAACACATCCCGCAACCCCGCGGCAAAACCGAGTCCCCCAAGAATCAGCATAAAAATCGGTTTCGTGTGCAGCCACCGATCCAGAAAAAATCCCAGCGCCCCGCCCACCACCACCGCCCCCACCAGCACAAACGGCAGCTCCATCGCCATCGCATACTGCTGCGCAGCGCTCTTCACTCCCTTCACCGCGGGAGGAATTTCCGGATTCGGTTTCTCGTCAGGGTCCAAAGGCATAGCGCGCCAGTCGCGTGAACGGTTCAGGATACAACCCGGCCGCCAGCGTGACAAACACCGCCACTCCCAGCGCTATCGCCTGCGCGCTGCTCATCTGCGGCGCCGGCTCTTCCCCCGGCTTCTTCATCCACGCATGCACCACCACCCGAAAATAATAATAAAGCGCCGGCACAATGTAGAGCGCCGCGAATATCGCCAGCACCGGATGGTGCGATTCAATCAACGATAGAAAAATAAAATACTTCCCCATGAACCCCGCCGTCGGCGGAATCCCCGCCAGCGAAAGCATGAAAATCAGCAGCAGCACCGCCGCCGCCGGATTCCGCTGATGCAGCCCATCAAGGTCCTGAAGCTCGTCGCCGATCCATCCGCGCTGCCGCAAAACAATCACCACCGCGAAAGCCCCGATGGTCATGAACGCATAAGCGATCAGGTAGTACACGATGCCCAGGAGCCCAATCTCATTCGCCGCCACCAGCCCCAGCAAAATATATCCCACGTGCGAAATCGACGAATACGCCAGCAGCCGCTTGATATTATTCTGCGTCAGCGCCGCCAGGTTTCCCCACGTCAGCGACGCGATCGCCACGCCGCCAACCAGATACTGCCACATCGGCTGCGATCCGCCGAACACCCAGACAAACAGCCGCACCAGCAGCGCAAAACTCGCCGTCTTCGACGCCACGCTCACATACGCGGCAATCGGCGTCGGCGCGCCCTCATAAACATCCGGCGCCCACTGGTGAAACGGTACCGCCGCAACCTTGAAAAAAAGCCCTGCGGCCACGGTGACAAACGCCAGCACCACCAGCCAATCCGCCATTCCTCGGCTGCTCATCACCTGCGTGCGCACAACCAGCGTTTTCCCGATCTCCCAGATATTCGTGCTGCCGGTCAGTCCGTACAGCAGCGAAAATCCATATGCCAAAATTCCGGTGCTGAATCCCCCCAGCAGCAAATACTTCACCGCCGCCTCATTGGAACGTTTCTCGCGCCGCAGATAACCCGCCAGGACATAAAAACTCAGCGCCATCGTTTCCAGGCCCAGGAACATCACGATTAGATCGCTCCCCGAAGCCATGAACATCATCCCGATGCATGCCAGCAGCACCAGCGCGTAGTATTCGCCCTCCTGCTCGCGCTCTATATCCAGATATTTCACCGAAAGCAGAATCACGAGGCCGGTAGCCGCCAGAAAAATCGCGCCGAAAACAAGCGAGAAGCCGTCAATGACAATCGTATTTTGAAATCCAAAGACCCACGGTACATCCGCGCCCGACGCATGCACCAGGTTGAATCGCTTCCCTTGCATGAACAGTCCGAGCCCGCTAGCCGCCACTCCCGCCAGCGCCAGCCACGCGTTCCAGTGCTTTTCTTTTTTCTCCAGCAGAAAATCAAAAATCAAAATCCCCAGCGCAAATAGCAGCAGCTCCATCTCCGGCAGCACGGTGATGCCGTCGCCGTGAATGTAGTTGATAATCGCGTCCAGGAAGGAGAAATGCATGGCCGGTGGCTACTTGACCTCCGGCGCGGCGGATGCCGCAGGCGGGGCTTGCGGCAGAGTGCGATTCGCCTGATAGAATCCCGGATTCACCTGCTGCACAATCCGCTGCACCGGCTTTTCGATGAACGCAAAGAACGGCTTCGGATAAATTCCGATCCAGAACGCCAGCGCCACCAGCGGCAACAGCACCGCATATTCGCGATAATTCAAATCAGGCAGTATTTTGTTGGATTCATGCGTCACCGGCCCGAACATCGTCCGCTGGTACAGCCACAGCAGATACGCCGCGCCCAGCACGATGCCCAGCGAGCCCCACGCCGCCCACGCCTTGCTCACCACAAACACGCCTTGCAAAATGGTGAACTCTCCGATGAATCCGTTGAGCAGCGGCATGCCCAGCGAGCTGAGGCTCACGATCAGATAGATCGCCGCGAAATTCGGCATCGGCGTGGCCAACCCGCCAAATTCGGAAATCAGCCGCGTGTGCCTCCGCTCATACAACGCTCCGACAATCAAGAACAGCGCGCCGGTCGAGATACCATGATTAATCTGCTGCAGCACGCTGCCCCCAAGTCCCTGCGGCGTCATCGCAAAAATGCCCAGCGTGCAAAAACCCAAATGGCTCACGGAAGAATACGCAATCAGCCGCTTCATATCTTTCTGCATCAGGCAGACCACCGCGCCATAAATGATGCCGATCAGCGAAAGCACGATCACGATGTGGATGATCTTCGCGCGCATCGCGGTGTTCGCGGGAAGCAGCGGCAGCGAAAACCGCAGAAATCCGTACGTGCCCATCTTCAACAGCACGCCGGCAAGAATGACGGAGCCCGCCGTCGGCGCTTCCGTGTGCGCGTCCGGCAGCCAGGTGTGAAACGGAAACATCGGCACCTTGATGGCGAACGCGAAGAAGAACCCCCAGAAGAGCCACGCCTTCAAGCCATCCGGAAATTGCTGCGCCGCCGCCAGCAGCGTGGGAATATCGAATGTCGGCGCCGCGTTCGGAGGAAGCGTCTTCGCGTAGTTGAAGTACAGCGCCAGAATCGCCAGCAGCATGATCACCGAGCCGGCCAGCGTGTACAGAAAGAATTTGATCGCCGCATACAGCCGGCGCTCGCTGCCCCACACGCCAATCAGAAAATACATCGGCACCAGCATCACTTCCCAGAACACATAAAAAAGGAAAAAGTCCAGCGACAGGAAAACGCCCAGCATGCCCGTCTGCAGCAACAGCAGCAGAATGTAATACTCCTTGGTGCGCTGCTGAATCGCGCTCCATGAGGAAGTGATCGCAATCATTCCCAACAATGTGGTGAGCATCACCAGCAACATGCTGATGCCGTCCGCGCCCAGCGCGCATTTCGCCCCGATCGACGGAATCCACTCCGCCACTTCCCTGAACTCGTAATCGCCGCTGCCCGCCGGAAAGTGCAGCATCAGCGGCAGCGAAACCACAAAACCCAGCACCCCAAAAAGATTGCCCATCAGCCGGTGCAGAAGCTGGGCATCGCGCGGTATAAACATCAGTAGCAGCGCGCCCACCAGCGGCGTGAACAGGATCACGCTGAGAAGATGATGTGAGGAATGCTCCATGCCAATCGCCTTTCAGTGCAAAGTGCGCACAAACGCCTGCACGTGGTGGCCGTAGTAGCCCAGCAAAATCGCCAACCCAATCAGAATGAAAACCGCGTACGTGGAAAGCATTCCGGTCTGGAACATCCGCACCGGCATGCTGAGAAACTTCGGCAACCAGCCGGCCAGATTGACCAGCGCGTCGATCACCCATTTGTCCCACCACATCGATATCCGCGAAAAAACGCGCGCCAGCCACCCCGCGCCGTCCACCCCAAGTCCGTCGATGACCTTGGAATCGAACAAACCCAGCGCCGTGCTCAAATCCTTGATGCGATTCACAAACAACGCGTCGTAAATTTCATCCACATAGTATTTGTTCACCAGCAGCCTGTGCAGCCGCGGCCAGGACGCCGCCAGCTTCGCGTGCAGCTTGGGATTCTCAAGATACAGCTTGTACGCCAGCCAGAAGCCCAGCCCGACGAAAGCCACCGACGCGGCCATCAACGCATACTCCATCAGCACACTGTGGCGCGCGAAAGTGAGAGCGCCGGGATCCACTTCCACGCCGCGCAACGACGGTTCCAGAAAACGATCGAACGGACTCTCTTCGCCCCAAAGAATCGGCAGCGCCAGCCATCCCGACACAATCGAGAAAAAAGCCAGAATCATCAGAGGAACCGTCATGGTCTTCGGCGATTCATGAATGTGGCCTTCCGCTTCAACCGGGATGCGCGACATCCCGTAAAAAGTCTCGAACAACAATCGGAACATATACAAAGAGGTGAGGCCGGCGGTGATCAGTCCCACGGCCCAGAGCGCGAGATACCGATCCATCATCAAGTGACGATTGAATGCGTGGCCGAGGATTTCGTCTTTGCTGAAGAAACCGGAAAGGCCGGGCACGCCGGTAATCGCCAGCGTCGCGATTACGAACGGCACCGAAGTCGCCGGAATCGTGTAGCGCAGGCCTCCCATCTTGCGGATGTCCTGCTGACCCGAGAGGGAGTGAATCACGCAGCCCGCGCCGAGGAACAGCAGCGCCTTGAAAAACGCGTGGGTCATCAGGTGAAAGATGCCGGCGGCGAAAGCGCCGACCCCAAGCGCGAGAAACATATAGCCCAGCTGGCTGATGGTCGAGTACGCGAGGACTTTCTTGATGTCCGTTTGCACCACCGCCATGGTCGCGGCGAAAATGGCGGTCGTCGCGCCGATGATGGCCACCACGTCCATGGCCGCGGGCGCAAGCTGATAAATGGCGCTCATCCGCGCCACCATGTATACGCCGGCGGTGACCATTGTGGCGGCGTGTATCAGCGCGCTGACCGGCGTCGGGCCTTCCATCGCGTCCGGCAGCCAGACGTACAGCGGAATTTGCGCCGACTTTCCCGCCGCTCCGAAAAAGAGCAGCAACGCCATCGCGGTAAAAATCGGCGCTCCATAATTCAATTGGTGTTGCGCCACCATGTTGCCCAGCGTTTGCAGAATGCCGCTGAAGCCCGTGGGATCACCGAGCCCTTGCGAAGTGAATCGCACCGTGCCGAACGTCGCGGAAACCAGCAAAAGCCCGAGCAGAAAGCCCGCGTCGCCGATGCGGTTCACGATGAACGCTTTTTTCCCGGCGTCGGCCGCCGACTTTTTCAGGAAATAGAAATCCGATCAGCAGGTAGCTGCACAGCCCCACGCCTTCCCAACCGACGAACAGCAGCAGCAGATTGTTGGCCAGCACCAGCGTGAGCATCGAAAACATGAACAGGTTCAGATAGCCGAAGAATCGGTAGTACCCGCCTTCATGCGCCATGTACCCGATGGAATAGACGTGGATCAGCAAACCGACGAACGTAACGACGATAATCATCACGCAGGAGAGCGGATCAAGCAGATAGCCCCAGTCCGCGACAAAATTCACCATGCCCGCCGCCGTGGGCATCGCCCCCGGCGTCACCCATTGAAAAAGAATCTGCTGGTAGATGCGTTCGTTGCCGGGGTATGAAAACAAGCGGAGCACCGCGCCGAGCGCATGCACGAACGAAAGAAACACGCTGCCCACGCAAAACAGATTCACCGCTTCCTTCGGTAAGCGCCGGCCAAAGAAAAACATCAGCGCCGCGCTGAGCAAAGGAAACATCGGAATCAGCCAGAGGTGCGCCAGAAAATAGCCAGGAGTGTTCATGTGCGTACCCCAGGGGCTAAAGCCCAATCCGGTCGCAGCGAATTACGGCACGACTGAAGTCGTGCCCTCCCTGGGGCGAGCAGCGCCCTTCTTGTGGCGTTGATGGCCCGCACTGGAACGGCGGTCACCATTTCAGCAGATCCATTTCGTCCGCCAACACGGTTTCGCGATTGCGGAAAAACGCAATGATGATGCCCAGTCCTACCGCGGCTTCCGCGGCGGCATCGGCAATAATGAAAAGCGCGAAAACCTGTCCGGCAACGTCACCGTAATACCTCGAAAAAGCCACCAGGTTGATGTTCACGGCGTTGAGGATCAGCTCGATGGACATGAGCACGATGATCACGTTGCGCCGGGTGATCACTCCGATCGCGCCAATCAAAAACAACGCCAGGCTCAGAAACAGGTAGTCGCCGATGGGCATCATGGCGTGTCAGTCCTTTTTTTCCCCATCACCACCGCTCCCACCATCGCCACCAGCAGCAAAATGCTGGCGATCTCAAACGGCAGAAGATACGCGCCAAATAAACTCCTCCCCAACTCTTCGGTGTTGGGCGGAAGCTTGTCGCCGGCCGCCGGACTGGGAATGATCAGGCCCTGGCCCGGAATTTTGCGCGCCAGCAGAATGACGACACCTGCTTCGGCTCCAACGGCCAAAGCGACAAATGCCGCCACCCATTTCATCAAACGCGAGCGAATCCGCGGCAACGGCACGTCCAGACGAACCAGCATGATCACAAATATGAACAGCACCATGATGCCGCCGACATACAGAATAATTTGCGAGATGAACAGAAATTCCGCGCGCAGCTGCAGAAAGATTCCCGCGGTGGCCAGCAGCGTGGTGATCAGAAACACCGCGCTGTGAATCGCGTTGCGCCGCGTGATCATCAGCAAGGCGCTCAGCACCGCAATGCCCGCAAAAAAATAAAAGAGGACGCTATCCAGCATAGGAGTCCTCCGCTTTCGCCTGCTCGCCCAGCAGCGCAGCGGACGCCGCCGCCGAATACTTGTCGTTCCACCGGATAAGCAGCAGCGCGACCCCGATCGTGCCCAAGGTTGTCGGCGCCATGGCCAGCCACCGATTCCAGCCAAGCTCCGAGTGCAATGTCAGGCCCACGCCAACTCCGGCAACGTTCACCAGCGCCAGCGGAATCAGGATGTGCCAACCCAGCCGCATCAGCTGATCGAAGCGGAAGCGCGGCAACGTGAAGCGCAGCCACATGAAAAGATAAATGTAAGCGCTCACCTTCAGCAAAAACCAGAATGCACCATAAATTCCGGCATACATGAATTTCAGCGGCGCGAACGAAAGCGGCGCGGCCAGCGCGAAAATCAGGGCGATGACAAAACACGCCAGCGCAACGCACCACATGAAATAAGGACTGCACGGGTACGGGCTGCTTCCCTGCCCTGCATCGACGCAGTAGCCTCCCACGGCAGCGAGCAGCAGCAGCGGGAACAGCGTCGATCCAGCCCAACCAGTGCAACATTCGGAAACGGCCGCAGCCATCCGCCAAGAAAAAGCGTGGTCCCGACGGACGCGACCACGATCATGTTGGCGTACTCGGCGAGGAAATAGAGCGACCAGCGGAAGCCGCTGTATTCGGTCATGTAGCCGGCGACCAGTTCCGATTCGGCTTCAGGAAGATCGAAGGGCGCGCGATTGGTTTCGGCAATCGAAGCGATCAGGTAAGTGAAAAATCCGACCGGCGCCAGGAAAATGTACCAGACGTCGTCCGCGCGCTGGGCGTCCACGATGGCGCTGCACATTCAAACGTGCCGGCAAGCAGAAAACCGCTGACCAGCGCAAATCCCGCGGTGGTTTCATAGCTGATGAGCTGCGCGGTGCTGCGCAGCGCGCCGATAATCGAATAGTGATTGTTGGACGCCCAACCGCCCAGCACGATGCCAAACGGCCCCAGCGCGCTGATGCCGACGACGAACAGCAATCCGATGTTGATATCGCGTGCCACCTGAAACCACGGCCCAAATGCAATCGCGCCCATCGACGTGAGCGCCGCAGTCATCGAAAGCACCGGCGCCAGCCAGAAGATGAGCTGATCCGCTTCATCGGGAATGAGATCTTCCTTGAGCAGCAGCTTCACGGCGTCGGCGATCGGCTGCAGCAGGCCGTGCGGACCCACGCGCATCGGCCCCAGCCGCGCCTGCATGTCGGCCATCACTTTGCGCTCGACGAGAACGATGTAGCCGGCGATCAGCGGCACAACAAGCACGATCAGCAGCGGCGCACAGTAGTTCCACCCACCAGGTTTGCACGAATGCCATCACCGCATGAAGAGCTGGCACTCATCGTTAGCGATCCACCTCGCCCAGCACAATGTCCAGCGTGCCGATGATGGCCACCACGTCGGTGACCAGGTGCCCGCGTATCATTTTGTCCAGCGCTTGCAGATTGATGAAGGACGGCGGGCGAATGCGCACGCGATACGGCTGCGTCGTGCCGTCGCTGACGATGTAGTAGCCGAGAATGCCCTTGGGCGCTTCAATCGCGTGATACACCTCGCCCGGCGGCGGCTTCAGCACCTTGCCGACGCGCGCCATGATCGGCCCGGCGGGAATATTTTCGATGGCCTGCAGGCAGATCAGGCGCGACTGGCGCATCTCTTCGATGCGCACCGATGTAGCGGTCGTACGTGTCGCCATTGGTGCCGACGGGAATTTCAAATTTGTACTGGTCGTACGCGGCGTACGGCATGGCCTTGCGCAGGTCCCACTTCACGCCGCTGGCGCGCAGCACCGGTCCGCTGGCGCCGAGCGCGATGCAATCGGCGGCGTTCAGCAGGCCAACATTGCGCGTGCGTCCAATCCAGATGCTGTTGCCGGTGAGCAGGTCGGAATATTCCTGGATGCGCTTTGTCGAAGTCCTGTGCAGAAGCGCTCGACGTCTCTTTCCAGCGTGTCGTACGCCTCGTACTGCAAGCCGCCGATGCGAAACGCGTGGGTGGTCAGCCGCGCCCCGCAGTATTTTTCGAAAATCTTAAGAATTTCTTCGCGTTCGCGCATGCAATAAAAAAGCGGCGTGAGCGCGCCGATGTCCAGCGCGTGCGTGCCCAGCCACAACAGGTGGCTGGCAATACGCTGAAGTTCCGTGAGAATCGTACGAATCACGCGCGCGCGCGGCGGCGCTTCGACAACCAGGAGTTTTTCCACCGCTTCGCAGTAGCCCAGGCCGTTGCTGACCGCGGCGACATAATCCATGCGATCCACATAGGGCGCGAACTGCTGGTAGCTGCGATTCTCGGCGATTTTCTCCACGCCGCGATGCAGATAGCCGATGACGCACTCGGAGCCGACCACCCGCTCGCCGTCCAGCTTCAGCTTGACGCGCAACACGCCGTGGGTCGAGGGATGCTGCGGCCCCATGTTGATGACGAGTTCGTCGGCGCCAAGATCGTTCCGGTTTTTGCATGCGTGTCTGTCGTGCACAGTTTCAGCCAAGATCGTCACACCTTACTGACCGCTCTCGATGCCGAGATTTTCCCGGACCCAGGCGGTGTCCTGCTGAAGAATGTCGTAATCCTTGCGCAAGGGATGTCCTTGCCACTCGTCGGGAAGCAGAATGCGCTTCAGACTGGGATGGCCCGCGAAAAACGATGCCGAAGATGTCGAAGATTTCGCGTTCCAGCCAGTTGGCGGCGGGCCAGATGGGAGACAAGCGTGTCGGCTTCTTCGCCGGCAGCGCAGAGGCACATTTCAGGCGCAGGCGCGTGTTGCGCGGAAACGAATAAAGTTGCGCGACCAGATCGAACCGCTTTTCGCGCCGCGGCCAGTCCACCGCGGTGTAGTCCTCGAGCAAATCGAATTTTTCGGCGTCGCGCGAATACCGGGCGGCTTCCAGCCATTGCGCCGCATCCACGATCAGAATCGCCTGCTTGCGGTCTTCCAGCGCATCGAGAATCGCGGGCCCGAATTGTTCGCGATATCTTCGCGAAAGATCGTTATCGAGCGGCGCTTGCAGCGGAGCGGGAGCCGCGACCGCGGGAATCACGGGTTTGGCGGCGGAAGTTGGAGGTGCACCCGCGGCGGCGGCCGCCGGGGAAGCGCCAGTCGCCTCCGGCTGCGAACTTTCTGGCGATGGGGGCACCTTGGACTCGTCTGCCATGGACCCTGAGACCTTGAACTGCACTTGGATTACCAGGCCGGGAGCGCGGCGCAGGCGTGGATTTCTTTCCCTGGAATATACCGCCAAAAAAACGCCCGCGATAGGTAGGAGCGAATGGCGCGAGCCGGACTGCAATACACCAATCGAAGCGACCTCACGGCCAAGGGGTCGCGTACTGGGTTTCTAACACACGCTCCCAGTGGCGTCAATGAGCGGCCGCACATGCCCGGAATAAGATTTTTTTTGATGCCTTTGGCGACGCAGGAGGCCGGCTCAGGCGAGATCCAGCGCGCCTTTTTTGTAGAGCCACACGTAGCCGACCAGCAGAATCCCCAGAAACACCAACATGGAGAGCAGCGCGAAAACCGCAAGATGAGCCGCGAGCCACGAGCGAAACAGGATGGCCCAGGGAAATAAGAAGATCGTTTCCACATCGAAAACCACGAACAACATCGCAATGATGTAAAAGCGCGTGGAGTAGCGGCCGCGGGCGCTGCTTTCCGGCATAATGCCGCATTCGTAGGGCTGAAATTTTGCCGGGCCGCCGCGCGAACCGGGGCGAATGTATTTGAAGACGATCAGCGTGACCACGGGAAAAGAGAGCACCAGAACCGAGAAAAGCATGAGCGGGATGTAGGCTGCCGGCATCGAAATGTCCCTGCGCGAATGCTAACACAGAAAGGCGAGGCGGTTACAAGAGGTTGCGCGGGCGCGGGCGACACTCCGGCTAACTGGCGAAGAACGGATCATTTCTCGAAAAGCAGTTCGCCGGCGCGTTGCGCAGCTTTCACTACGGCTTTGATGAGCGTGACGCGGAGCTTCCCTTCCTCGAGCTCCATGATGCCGTCAATCGTGCAGCCCGCGGGAGTGGTGACCGAATCCTTCAACAAGGCCGGGTGGTCGCCGGTTTCCAGCACTACACTCGCGGAACCTTTCATGGTTTGCGCCGCCAGCAGCGTGGCCACATCCCGTGGCAAGCCTACTTTGACGCCGGCTTCCGCGAGGGATTCGAGAATGATGTAGGCGAAAGCAGGCCCGCTGGCGGAAAGGCCGGTGACCGCGTCCATATTTTTTTCGTCGACAACCACGGTGCGGCCGACGGCGTTGAAGAGCGCCTTGGCAATTTCGAGATGTTCCGCGCCGGCGTGGGCGCCTTTGCAAATGCCGGTCATGCCGCAACCAACGATCGAGCAGGTGTTGGGCATGGCGCGCACGACCGGAACCTTTTCGCCGAGGCGCTGCTCGATGTAGCTGGTGGGAACCGAGGCCGCGACAGAGATAACCAGCGCGCCCTTGGCGAGTTCCGGCTTGATCTCATTGAGCACCTCGCCGACAACTTGCGGCTTTACGCCGAGCAGCACGATGTCGGCGCCGCGCACGGCTTTGCGGTTGTCGGTGGTTGCGGAGATGCCAAGTTCCTTGGCGAGCGCGGCGGCCTTTTCTTCATGGCGCACGGTGGCGGCCACGTTTTTCGGCACGAAGAGTTTCTGCTTCAGGTAGGCGCGCAGGAGGATGCCGCCGAGTTTCCCGGCACCAAGGACGGCGAGTGTTTTGTCGGAAAGCTTGCTGGTCATGATGCAAACATTGTTACGGAGGCGGGGCAAGCGGTCAACAAGCGTTTGCAGGCTGGGCCAGGAGTTTTACTTCCAGCGATCGCGAACGTAGCGTCTGCAACCCGGCTTTCGCCAGGCGCGCGGCGGCGGTCAGTCCGTTGTGTCCCGCGCAGGTGACAATGACGTCGTAGGCTGTTTGCGATGATGGCATTCAGAGATAACCGTACATATATAGGGATGCTGCAAAACGCGGTGGTTCTATCCCAAAGAAAAGCGCAAAGGAAAAATCAGAACAGCCCAGGCGAATCGAACGGCAGGCCGACATAATTTTCCGCAAGCGAGGTGGAAGCCGCGCGGGAGCTGGTCACATAGTCGAGTTCCGCGAGGTGAATCTGGTGGGCGAATCCGTCTTCGTTGGGAAAGCGATGCAGCATGGAAGTCATCCACGAGGAGAAGCGTTGTCCTTTCCACACCCGCCGCAAACAGCGTTCGGAGTAGCGATCGAGTTCCTCGCGTTTTCCGTTTTTGTAAAATTCGACCAGTCCTCGAGTGAATACGCGCACGTCGGCCACCGCCAGGTTCAATCCCTTTGCGCCCGTGGGGGGAACAATATGCGCCGCGTCGCCGAGCAGGAACAATTTCCCGAATTGCATGGGCTCTGCCACGAAGCTGCGCAGCGGCGCGATGCCCTTCTGAAAAATGGGGCCGTCTTTCAACACAAATCCGTCCTTCGTCGCCATGCGGGCCCGCAGTTCTTCCCAGATCCGCTCGTCCGGCCAGCCGGCAATCTCTTCGTCGGCCGGACATTGGAGATACAGACGGGAAACTTCGGGCGAGCGCATGCTCATCAGGGCGAATCCGCGCTCGTGGTAGGTATAAATCAGTTCGTGCGACGCGGGCGGTACGCGGGCGAGGATTCCGAGCCAGGCGAACGGGTACTGCCGCTCGTAGAAGTGGATCCGCCCGGCGGGCAGCGCGGGGCGGCAAATTCCGTGGAAGCCGTCGCAGCCGGCGATAAACTCGCAGGCTATTTCGTGTTCCGCACCCTGGTGCGCATAGTGGATTTTGGGTTGCGCGTCAAAATCGGAAATCCGCATGGCTTCCGCTTCAAAAAAAATCGGCGCATTATAGCCGAGGCGCGCGGCGATCAAATCCTTCACCACCTCCTGCTGGGCATAAACGGTGATGGATTTTCCCACCAAGTCCTGAAAATCGATGCGCCGTCCCTGGCCGCCAAAGCGCAGCTCCACGCCCTGATGCTGCAAGCCTTCGCGCTGCATTCGCGCGCCGACGCCGGACTCCCGCAGCATGTCCACCGTGCCCTGTTCGAGCACTCCCGCGCGCACACGGTTTTCCACGTATTCACGCGAGTGGCTTTCCAGAACCACGCTTTCGATGCCTTGCAGGTGCAACAGATGCGCCAGCATCAAGCCAGCGGGCCCGGCTCCAACAATCCCAACTTGTGTTCGGATGGTGGCCATGGCGGCGCTTCGTCCTCAGGAGAATTTTTCGATTAATTCTTTGGGGATGGGCTGGCTTCTCACTTTGGAGGAATCATCCGGATCGCGCACGGTCCAGACGCGTTTTTCGAGCCCTTCCACCGCCAGGACATCGCCGCGAAAAAGCAGGTGCCGCAGCGAGAAGCTACTGGTTCCCCAGTTGGTCACGCACGATTCCACGGTGACCAAGTCGCCAAACGACGACGGCACCTTGAAATTGCAACTGGCCTCCACCAGCGGGATTCCGGCAATCTTAAACCGCCGCAACATCTCCGCTTTGGGGTATCCCAGCGCGCGATGAAACAAGGCGTTCGTACAAGCATCAAAGTATTCGAAGTACCGCGGGAAAAAAACGATGCCGAAGGGGTCGCAGTCTCCCCATTCGATTTGGATTTCGCGTCGGTTGGTCAGCATTTTAAAAGTTTAGCGCGGCCCGGCAAAGTGGCCCACAGAGAGTCTACCCCACACGGCGCGGGCGGCGCATAGGGTTTGCTTTTCTTCCGTGCGTTTACGGTAGACTGGGAAGCGGGGAAAGACTCCAAGACATGACGATTGCTTACATTTGTGACGCCATTCGCACGCCCATCGGACGATACGGCGGAGCGCTTTCGAGCGTAAGGACCGACGACCTGGCCGCGCTGCCGATCAAGGCGCTGATGGAACGCAACCCCACGGTGGATTGGGGATTTCTGGATGATGTGGTGTACGGGTGCGCCAATCAGTCGGGGGAAGATAATCGCAATGTGGCACGCATGGCGCTGCTGCTGGCGGGGCTGCCGAAAGAGGTTTCCGGGACCACGGTGAATCGACTGTGCGGCTCCAGCATGGACGCGGTGGCCGCAGCGGCGCGGGGAATCAAGAGCGGCGAAGTGGATTTGCTGATTGCCGGCGGCGTGGAGAGCATGTCGCGCGCGCCGTTTGTGTTGGGCAAAGCCGACGCGGCGTTTTCTCGGAATATGAAACTTGAGGACACCACGCTCGGATGGCGCTTTGTGAATCCCGTGCTGAAAGCGAAATACGGAACCGACGCGATGCCGGAAACCGCGGAGATCGTGGCCGATGAGTATCACGTGGCGCGCGCCGACCAGGACGCGTTTGCGCTGCGCAGCCAGCAACGCGCCGCCGCGGCGATGAAGGCGGGGCGGCTGGCGGAAGAGATTTTTGGGGTGCCGATCGCGCAAAAGAAAGGCGAGCCGCTGGTGGTTTGCGTGGACGAGCATCCGCGCGCGGACACGTCAATGGAAGCGCTGGCCAAGCTGAAAGGTGTGGTGAAACCTGAAGGAACGGTGACCGCCGGCAATGCTTCGGGAATTAACGATGGAGCCTGCGCGCTGCTGCTGGCTTCGGAAGCGGGCGTGAAGAAGCATGGCTTGACGCCGAAGGCGCGGGTGATCGCCGCGGCCACCGCAGGCGTCGCGCCGCGGATCATGGGCATGGGCCCGGTGCCGGCGAGCAGAAAAGTTTTGGCGAAAACCGGCCTGGGCATC
Source organism: uncultured Acidobacteriota bacterium (assembly GCA_963781995.1). Taxonomy (GTDB): domain Bacteria; phylum Acidobacteriota; class Terriglobia; order Acidiferrales; family UBA7541; genus Acidiferrum. Next base: position 162,192 of record CAWAHR010000003.1, read on the forward strand.
GGGCAGATGGATGTGATCGAATTGAATGAAGCGTTCGCCGCGCAGGCGCTGGCGGTGTTGCGCGAGCTGGGCATCGCGGACAACGCGCCGCACGTGAATCCCAACGGTGGAGCGATTGCCCTGGGGCACCCCCTGGGCGCGAGCGGTGCGCGGCTGGTGACTACCGCGATGTATCAGTTGCAACGGACCAAGGGACGCTTTGCGTTGTGCACCATGTGCATCGGCGTGGGCCAGGGGATTTCGGTTATCATCGAACGCGTTTAGTTGAGGAGAGCCGCCGCATGAAACCCCTGCTGGGTTATCGCAAGCCCGCTCCCGGAACGCAACCCAGCTATTTGTATCCTCCGTACGTGTCCTCCATCAAGCGGGCGCCGAGGCAACCGCTGATTGCGCTGCCCGTGACGCTTTCGGAAGTGACCGGGCCCATTTTCCCGAAGGAAATCGTTCCGCCCAAGGCGTTTGACTTGACGCGGCAGCACAAAGGCGAGCCGCAGGGCGAACGCATCGCAGTGAGCGGGCGGGTCCTGGACGAGGACGGGCGGCCCATTCGCGGCACTCTGGTCGAAATCTGGCAGGCGAACGCCGCGGGCCGTTACTTGCATAAAAACGATCAGCACGCCGCGCCGCTAGATCCGAATTTCAGCGGAGAGGGGCAGACATTCACGGATGAAGAGGGCCGCTATCGCTTTGTCACGATTCGGCCGGGGGCGTATCCGTGGAAAAATCATTACAACGCGTGGCGGCCGCAGCATATCCACTTTTCCTTGTTTGGCCCGGCGTTTGCAACCCGGCTGGTGACGCAAATGTATTTTCCCGGCGACCCACTGCTGGAATTCGATCCGATTTTTCACAGCGTGCCGGAAGAGGCCGCGCGGCGGCGCATGATTTCCTCGTTCGACTGGCTGAGTACGGAACCGGATATGGCCCTGGGCTTCCGGTTTGATATTGTCCTGCGCGGGCGCAACGCGACGCCGCTGGAGCGCTGAAATGGCCACCTATAGCACGCCTTCGCAGACCGCCGGGCCGTTTTTCAGCATCGGATTCACGTGGATGAATCGCGCGGATATTGCGAAGGGCTGCGCGGGGGAACGGTTCACGATTCAGGGCCGAGTGCTTGACGGAGACGCCCAGCCGGTGCCGGACGCGTCGGTGGAAATCTGGCAGGCGGATGCCGAGGGGCGCTATCACCATCCGGAGCAGGGCGATTGGCGCGAAGACGCCGCCGCGTTTTTCGGATTTGGGCGCGTGCCCACCGATGCGCAGGGACGATTCTCGTTCACCGCCATCCAGCCAGGTCCGGTAAGCGGACCAGATGGCCAGCCGCAAGCGCCGCATTTGCAAATTTCGATTTTCATGCGAGGGTTGTTGCAACGGCTGGTGACTCGGATGTATTTTCCAGACCAACCGTTGAATGGATCGGACCTGGTGTTGCGCATGGTGCCGGAATCGCGGCGGGAGACGTTGATCGCGCGGCGAACGAGCGGCAAAGAAACTTTCCTGGAGTGGGACGTGCGGCTGCAGGGCGAAAACGAGACCGTGTTTTTTGAGTGCTGAAGGGTGGAGAAGATCGCGGCGATGAACCTATTCGATCAATTGTTTGGCTACGACGCGATCGACAATATTTTTTCGGACCACGAGTACGTCCAGAGCCTGCTGCATTTTGAGGCAGCGCTGGCGCGGGCCGAGGCGCAAGCCGGGGTGATTCCTGAGCCGGACGCGCGGGCGATAGTCGCCACATGTCACGCCGATCATTTCAACCTGGAAGCACTTGCCGCACAGGCGGCGCTGGCAGGAAACGTGGCCATACCGCTGGTCAAGCGGCTCACGGAATTGGTGGCCCACGGCAACAAGCATGCCGCGCGTTTTGTGCACTGGGGCGCGACCAGCCAGGATGCGCTGGATACCGGAGTGGTGCTGCAACTCCGCCGTGCACTGGAGGTGATCGACCAGGATCTTGCGCAATTGACGGGTATGCTGGCGAACCTGGCCGATCAGCATCGCGGAACGCCGGTGGCGGCGCGCACCTGGATGCAGCAGGCCCTACCGACAACGTTTGGTTTTATCGTTGCCGGATGGCTGGACGCGTTGCAGCGCGACCGCGAGCGGCTTTTGGAATTGCGCTCGCGTAATTTGGCGTTGCAATTCGGCGGCGCGGTGGGCACGCTGTCCGCTCTTTCCGGACGCGGGCCGGCCGTGGCCAGGGCGCTGGCGGAAGACTTGCATCTGCCGCTGCCGGCGATTCCGTGGCACACGCACCGGGGCCGTTTGGCGGAAATTGCTACGGCGCTGGGGCTGTGCGCCGGAACGCTGGGGAAAATTGCCCGCGATATTTCGCTGCACGCGCAGACCGAAGTGGGCGAGCTTGCGGAACCTGGCGGCGAAGGACGCGGCGGCTCATCCACGATGCCGCAGAAGCGCAATCCGATTACCTGCGCGACCCTGATTGCCGCGGCGCAGCGCGTGCCTGGCTTGGTGGCGACGATGCTTGCTTCGATGGTGCAGGAGCAGCAGCGCGGCCTGGGCGGCTGGCAGGCGGAATGGGAAACGCTTCCCGAAATTGTGCGGCTTACCGGCGGCGCTTTGCATCATCTGGCGGAAATGCTGCCCGGCCTGCAAGTGGACGCGGCGCGGATGCGCCGGAATCTCGACGGCACGCATGGGTTGATCTTCGCCGAAGCGGTGACCATGGCGCTGGGCGATCGCCTGGGCAAGATGTCCGCGCATGGGCTGGTTGAAGGCGCTTGCAAAAAAGCGCGCGCCGAGAATCGCCATTTGAAGGATGTGTTGCGGGAAGAGCAGGGTCTCAGCGGCTACCTGACGCCGGCGGAGCTCGAGGGCCTGTTTGAGGTCCGCAATTATTTGGGAAGCGCGGAGGAGTTTGTGCAGCGCGTGCTGGCGCAAGTTAATCACCCGGCTGTGGCACGCTGAACGACAAGGAAGATCACGATGAGCTTTGCCAAATTGCCGGACGCGCAACTTTTTTACCGTTGGGATGGGCCGGAACACGCTCCGGTGGCCGTGTTTTCCAATTCGCTGGGCACCACGCATGAGATGTGGGATGGCCAGATCGCGGCGTTTACCAAACATTTTCGGGTTCTGCGGTATGACGCGCGGGGACACGGGCAGTCGAGCGTGACGCCCGGGCCGTACCGCATCGAGCAGTTGGGCGGAGACGTGGTGGGGCTGCTAGATGCGTTGAAACTCGATCGCGTGCATTTTTGCGGCTTGTCTATGGGCGGCATGGTCGGAATGTTCCTCGGCGCCAACTCGGCTGCGCGCTTTCACAAAATCGTGCTTTGCAATACGGCGGCAAAAATCGGTACCCCGGATACCTGGAATGCGCGGATCACCGCGGTGCAACAAGGCGGACTGAAGGCCGTGGCTGGGGCGGTGATCGAGCGGTGGCTGACGGCCGGATACCGGGCGGCCCATCCACGAGAAACGTCGGAGGCCCTGGGGATGCTGGAAAGTGGCGACGCGGCGGGCTATGTGGCGAGTTGCGGCGCGGTGCGGGACATGGATTACCGGGAAAAACTTGGCGGAATTCAGGTGCCGGCGCTGGTGGTGAGCGGGACGCATGATCCGGTGACGCCGCCGGCGGACGGCCGGTACCTTGCCGCGCAAATTCCCGGGGCAAAATATGTGGAACTGGCAGCCGCGCATCTTTCCAATATCGAAGCACGTGACGACTTCAACCAGCAGGTGCTGGCTTTTCTGAAGTCACAGGGAGCGCATGGATGAATGACCGCGAACGGCACAAAAATGGGATGAAAGTGCGGAAGGAAGTGCTTGGGAAAGCGCATGTGGAACGGGCCGAGGCCAGGAAGAACGAATTCAACTCGGCGTTTCAGGATTTGATCACCCGCTACGCGTGGGGAGAAATCTGGGGCCGGCCGGGGTTGCCGCGGAAGACGCGCAGCATGATTACGATTGCAATGATGGTGGCGCTGAATCGCACGGAGGAGCTGCGTTTGCATTTGCGGGCTTCGGCGAATGCCGGGGTTTCCCGCGCGGAGATTCAGGAAGTTTTGCTGCAGACGGCGATTTACTGCGGGGTCCCCGCGGCCAACCATGCGTTTCAGGTGGCGGAAGAGGTGTTTGGGGAAGCGGGCAAGTAAGAGTGGCGCAGTCAGGGCGGATTTTGTAGCTCAGGCCTTCGAGGCCTGACAGGTTTCGCGGTTATTGCTGAATTGTGGCGACGATCTGGAAACCCTCACCCCTCGAAGGGGGAGCTCAGTTCGCGGAGGGCGGTGCCGAGCCAGCCCGACATCGCGATGCAGGTTTGCGGAAAACTTGCTTGCGGGTTAATCGTTGAAGACGTTGGCGCGCAGCGTGTAGGAGCTTAGGACCTTCATGTAATTGCCGCGTTCAAAGGCGGTGGGGTCGGCGACAGCGCGGTGGCTCATGCTGCCGCACATCTGCTGAACGGAAACGTATTCGTGCTCGTCCAGCCAGCGATTGAGTTCCGTAAGAACGTAGCCGGCGTGTTGGACGCCGTTGCGCAGCAGCGCCGAGGTCATAAACGCCACCTTTGCGCCGGCGAGAATGCACTTGATGACGTCGCCGGAGGTGTGCACGCCGCCGGTGATGCCCAGATCGGCTTTAACCTTGCCGTACAAAAGCGCAGTCCAATGCAATCGCATTAACAACTCTTCCGGCCGGCTGAGCGCCAGGCTGGGAACGACTTCCAATTGTTCGATGTCGAAGTCCGGCTGGTAAAAGCGGTTGAAGAGCACGATGCCGTTGGCGCGCGCCTCATCCAGGCGAACGCCCATATTCGCGGGGGCGCTGAAAAAGGGCGAAAGCTTGACGGCGAGGGGAATGCGGATGCTGCGTTTCAGGTGGCGAACGAGGTCGATGTAATTTTGCTCGACTACGCTGCCGCTGACGGCCGGGTCGGTGACTATCGAATAGATGTTCAGCTCGATGGCGTCGGCGCCGGCTTCTTCCATCAGCTTGGCGTATTGCAGCCAGCCGCCGTCGGAGATGCCGTTGAGACTGGCGATGACGGGGATTTCCACACTTTCCTTGGCGTGGCGGATGAGTTCCAGATAGCCGTCGGGCCCGAGATTGTAGGTTTGCAGGTCGGGGAAAAAATTGGCGGATTCGGGAAAACTTTCCGCGCCGCGGGTGAGATCGTAATCCAAGGTGAGGCTTTCGAGTTCGAGTTGCTCTTCGAAGAGCGAAGGCAGAATCACAGCGGCGATTTGGTGGTCTTCGAGGCGCTTGATGTTATCCACCGATTCGCACAGCGGCGAAGCGGATGCCAGCAGCGGGGATTTTAAATCCAAGCCAAGATATTTTGTGCGCAGGTCGCTCATTCCTCTTCTCCTCCCTTGTTCACAGATTCCGGCGCGGTCTCCGGCTCGACGGGAGCGATGGGCGGGGATTCGCCGCGTCCGGGCATGGCGGCGCGATTGGAATAGACGCACCACTGGCGCTCGACGTCGTCCTGTGCGAGTTTCAGAAGTTCGCGGGCGGCTTCGGGATCGCTGCGGACCAGCATGGTGTACCGCGCTTCCTGATAGGCGTATTGCTTGAGAGAAATGCTGGGGGCGCGGGAATCGAGCTGGAAGGGATTTTTCCCTTCGAGACGCAGGGCGGGATTGTAGCGCATCAGCGGCCAGTAGCCGGAAAGGACGGCCTTTTTCTGCTGCTCGAGGCCCATGGACATGTCGTAGCCGTGAGCGATGCAGTGGCTGTAGGCGATGATCAGCGAAGGGCCATCGTGGGCTTCGGCTTCCTGGAAGGCTTTGACGGTGTGGGTGTCGCCGGCGCCCATGGCCACGCGGGCGACATATACGGAGCCATAGCTGACGGCTTCCATCGCGAGATCCTTTTTGCCGGTGTGCTTACCGCCGCTGGCAAATTTGGCCACGGCGCCGCGCGGAGTGGCCTTGGACATCTGGCCGCCGGTGTTGGAATAGACTTCGGTGTCGAGGACCAGGACGTTGACGTTGCGGCCGGAGCCGAGCACGTGATCGAGGCCGCCAAAGCCGATGTCATAGGCCCAGCCGTCGCCGCCGACCAGCCAGACGCTCTTGCGAACGAGCGTATCGGCGATGGGCAGCAGGGCAAGCGCCTCGGGCGAATTGAGGCCGGCAATCTTCTTGCTTTAATTCGATGACGCGACGGCGCTGCTCTTCGATGCCGGTTTCCTTGGACTGGTCGGCTTCGAGCAGACCGTTGACCAGTTCGTCTCCGAGCTGGCCGCTGAGCCGGGAGACGAGTTCGCGCGCGTAGTGAGCTTGCTGATCCACCGCGAGGCGCATGCCCAGACCGAATTCGGCGTTGTCTTCAAATAGGGAGTTGGACCATGTTGGACCACGGCCCTCTTTATTCATCGCGTATAGGGCGTGGTCGGCAAGTTGCCGCCATAGATTGAGGAGCAGCCGGTGGCGTTGGCGACCAGCAGGCGGTCGCCGAAGAGTTGCGTGAGCAGTTTGATGTACGGCGTTTCGCCGCAGCCCGCGCAGGCGCCGGAAAATTCGAAGAGCGGCTCGAGAAGCTGCGCAGTCCTTCACCTGGGAGTGCGAAAGCTTGTGGCGGTCGAGTTCCGGCAGCGAGAGGAAGAATTCCCAGTTGAGGCTTTCCGGCTGGCGCAGTGGAGTCTGTTCCTGCATGTTGATGGCTTTGTGTTTGACTTCGCTCTTGCTCTTCGCCGGGCAGACTTCCACGCAGAGGCGGCAGCCGGTGCAATCTTCGGGCGCCACCTGCAGCGTGTAGCGAAGGCTCTCGAATTCGCGCCAGCGGGGCTTCGCGGATTTGAAGGTCTCCGGAGCGATGCTGCAACAGCGAGGAGTCATAAACTTTGGCGCGAATGACGGCGTGCGGACAGACCAGCACGCACTTGCCGCACTGGATGCAGAGCTCGCTCATCCCACACGGGAATTTGCTGGGCAATGTTGCGCTTTTCCCACATGGCGGTGCCGGTGGGAAAGGTGCCGTCTATCGGCAGGCGCTGACGGGAAGCGAATCGCCGTTGCCGGTGACGATGGCGCCGAGAACATTGCGCACGAAAAGCGGCGCGCGGGAAGAGACGGCCGGGAGCATGTCGAAGAGAGCGGTGACGCGATCCGGGAACTTTGCACTTCGCCGAGATGCGCGAGAGTCTGGTCCACGGCGGCATAGTTTTTCTGGACCACGGCTTCGCCGCGCTTTCCGTAGGTATCCAGGATGGCTTTCTTGATGGCGGCGATGGCTTCATCGCGCGGCAGGACACCGCTGATCGCGAAGAAACAGGTCTGCATGATGGTATTGATGCGGCTGCCCATGCCGGCTTCGCGAGCGACGTTGTAAGCGTCAATCACATAGAAGCGCAGTTTCTTTTTGAGGATAGTTTCCTGCACCTGGCGGGGAATGTGGTTCCAGATCTCGTCGGGGCCGAAGGGGGCGTTCAGCAGGAAGGTTGCGCCGGGTTCGGCGGCGGACAGGACATCGATGCGGTCGAGGAACTGCGAACTGGTGGCAGGCGACGAAACTTGGCGTGGCTGATCAGATAGGTGGAGCGGATCGGGTCTGGGCCGAAGCGGAGGTGAGAGACGGTGATGGCGCCGGCTTTTTTGGAATCGTAGACAAAATAGCCTTGCGCAAAGTTGTTGGATCCCTTGCCGATGATCTTGATGGAGTTTTTGTTGGCGCCGACGGTGCCGTCGGAGCCGAGCCCGTAGAAGAGCGCCCGGACCGTGCGCAGGATCTTCGGTGGAGAAGTCCGGGTCGTAGGCCAGGCTGGTGTGGGTGACATCGTCGTGGATGCCGATGGTGAAGTGATTCTGAGGTTCGGGCTTGCGGAGTTCATCGAAGACGGCTTTGACCATCGCGGGGGTGAATTCCTTGGAGGAGAGACCGTAGCGGCCGCCGATGATCCGCGGAATGCCGGCGGCGGGATTCGCGGCGTAGCGCTCCATGTAAACGCTGAGAACATCCTGATACAGCGGCTCACCGAGGCTGCCGGGTTCCTTGGTGCGGTCGAGCACGGCGATGGATTTCACGGTATTCGGGAATGGCATCGAGGAAGGCGTCCGCGGCAAACGGGCGGAAGAGACTGGACTTTGAGCAGCGCGACTTTTTCGCCGAGTTTCTGGAGTGCGTCGACGGTCTCTTCCACCGCGCCGGCGCCGGATCCCATGAGAATGATCGAGGCGGTCGGCATCGGCGGGGCCGTAGTAGTCGAACAATCGATAGTGGCGGCCGGTGCGTTTGCGCGAAGCGGTCCATCACCTCTTGCACAATGGTGGGGCACGCGCGGTAGAAGGGATTGCAGGCTTCGCGGGCCTGAAAGAAAACATCGGGATTCTGAGCGGTGCCGCGAAGCACGGGGCGGTCGGGAGACATGGCGCGTTCGCGATGCTGGCGAACGAAATTGTCGTCGACAATGGCGTGGAGTTCGTCGTCGCTCAACGGATCGATCATGCCGACTTCGTGGGAAGTGCGGAAGCCGTCAAAAAAGTGGAGAAAGGGAATGCGCGATTCCAGGGTGGCGGCTTGCGCGATGCAGGCAAAATCGCTGGCCTCCTGAACGGAATTGGAAGCGAGCATCGCAAAACCCGTGGCGCGAGCGGCCATCACGTCGCTATGGTCGCCGAAGATGGAGAGCGCGTGAGTGGCGAGCGTGCGCGCGGCCACGTGAATCACCGCGGAGGTCAGTTCGCCGGCGATTTTGTACATGTTGGGAATCATCAGGAGCAGGCCCTGCGAGGCGGTGAACGTGGTGCCCAGGGCTCCGGCCTGCAACGCGCCGTGCAATGCGCCGGCCGCGCCGCCTTCACTTTGCATTTCGATGACGTCAGGGATGGCACCCCAGATGTTTTTCTTGTGCTCGGAGTTCCATTGGTCGGACCATTCGCCCATCGGTGACGACGGTGTGATGGGATAGATGGCGATGACTTCATTCAGGCGGTAAGCGACCGAGGCGGCGGCTTCGTTGCCGTCGACGATGGACATGGCGCGTTTCATAGATGGACTCCGCGGAACAACTAAGAAAAGCGTAGGCCGGGGGCTAGTTGAAAGCAATGGAAAGAATGCGTAATTCGTGGGCCGGGAACATCGTGGCTCGCGTTGTGACGGTCGTCACTGCGTAGTGTTCAGTTATCTACGCGCCGGCTTCCCATTCGGCCTCGGCGGGAGGCAATTTGTCGGTATCGCGCGCAAAGGTGACGTACAACGTGGGGAGCATGTAGATACTTAAGATCAGAGCGGCGAGGAGCCCGCCAACAATCACGATGGCGAACGGGCGCTGTGAATCCGAACCGATGCCGCGCGACAATGCCGCGGGCAACAAGCCGAGCGTGGCCACCAACATGGTCATCATGATCGGCCGCAGGCGAAGGACCGCGCCTTGCACGGCGGCGTCTTCGATGGAGCTGCCAGCCGCGCGCAAATGATTGATGTATTCGACCATGATGACTCCGGTCTGCACGGACACGCCGAATAGCGCGAGGAAGCCGACGCCGGAGGAGACGCTGAGGTGCTCGCCAGTGAGGAGCAGCGCCAACAAACCGCCGATGGGCGCGAGGGCGACATTACCGAGGACCAGGAGCGCCCATTTCGGCGAGCTGAACATCGAGTAAAGAATGACGTAGATGATGAGCAAGGTGATGGGAAGCACGAAGAGCAGGCGGCGTTCAGAACGTTTCTGGCTCTCGTACTCGCCCGCCCAATCGAGGCGATAGCCCTCGGGCAATTTGACCTGCTGATGCACCTTATCTATGGCCTCTTCGACCGTGCTGCCCAGGTCGCGGCCGCGGACGCTGTATTTTATGGCCACGTAGCGGGAATTGGCTTCGCGATAAATTTCAGAAGCGCCGTCGAGCGTTTCGGTGCGGGTGAGTTGCGCCAGGGAAACTCTTTCACCGCTGGGCGCCACGATGCGGATATTTTCGATGGCTTCCTTGGTATTCCGGAAAGCCGCCTGGTAGCGGACGACCAGATCGAAGCGCCGCTCCCCTTCCAACACTTGCGTGACCGCCTTGCCGCCCACAGCCGTTTCAATGGCATCCTGAACGTCGGCAACGTTGATGCCGTACCTGGCGGCTTGCTTGCGATCGACGACCAGATTCAGATTGGGTTGGCCGAGCACGCGGAACAAGCCCAGGTCTTCGATCCCCTTGACTGTGCGCATGACATTTACGATTTCATCGGCTTTAGCTTCCAGGGTGCGGAGATCGGAGCCGTACATCTTGACGGCGAGTTCGCCCTTGACGCCGCTGACCGCCTCCTCGACGTTGTCGGAAATGGGCTGGGAAAAATTCCAGAGGACGCCGGGAATCTTGGTGAGCTCTTTGTCCATGGCGTCGATCAGGGCCTCCTTGTCTTGGTGAAAAACGGGCCGCCATTGGTTCTTGAGTTTCAGATCCACGAAATATTCGGTGTTGTAGAAGCCAGTGGTATCCGTGCCGTCATCGGGACGGCCAACTTGCGAAACAACCTGCTTCACCTCTGGAAACGAAGCCAGGATCACGCGGGCCTCATTCATGATCCGGGTGCCTTCGGTGGGCCCGGTGCTGGGAGCCAAAGTGCCGCGTGCCCAGATTGCGCCCTCATCCAGATGCGGGAGAAATTCAGAACCGATGAAACCGCTGTAAAGGAGCGCCAGGGCGAGAAGAGGAACGCAAGCACCGAGGGAAAGAGTGACGGGTCTGTGTTCGACGGCCCAGCGCAACGAGTGGCGATAGCGCTCGCGGATAAATTCCATGACCGGGTTGTGCCACTCTTTCACGCCCTTGCGGAAGAGCACTTCCGCGAGGACGGGGGCGATGGTCATGGAGAAAATCAGAGCGCCGAGCAAAGCGAACGCCACGGTCCAGGCCATCGGCCGAAATAACTTTCCTTCGACGCTCTGCAGCGTGTAAATCGGCATGTAGGCGGTGATGATGATGGCGATGGCGTAGAAGACGGGGCGCTGGATTTCGTGGGCGGCATCGCGGATACGTTCGAGCGGGGTTTTTGTGGCGGAACTGGGCAAATCGAAATGGCGGACGATGTTTTCGATGACCACGACCGCGCCGTCCACAACCATGCCGAAATCGAGTGCGCCGAGGGACAACAGGTTGGCGGGAATCTTGTTTAGATCCAGGCAAATGGAGGCGAAAAGCAACGAGAATGGAATGGTCATGGCGACAATGAGCGCGCCGCGGACGTTGCCGAGAAAGAAAAACAGGATGATGGAAACCAGCAGCACCCCTTCGGCAAGGTTATGCAGCACAGTATGGGTGGTGTAATGGACCAGGTCGCTACGGTCGAGGAACGGAACAATTTGCACTCCTTGCGGCAGGATGTGTTCGTTGAGCTCCTTCACCTTGGCGTGAATGCCGTCCAGGGTGCTGTCCGAATCGGCGCCTTTTTGAAGCAGCACGATACCTTCGACCACATCGTCGTTGTCGATGACGGTGCCGTCTTCGCGGCGAATGGCCTTGCCAATGCGGCCGAGGCGAATTTTGGGACCCTGTGAGACAGTGGCGATGTCTTTCACACGGAGCGGAGTGCCGGTTTGCGTTTTCAGGACGGTCTGTTCGATGTCTTCAACGCTACTGACCAGGCCCAAAGCCCGGACATTGATTTGTTGCGAGCCTGATTCGATAAAGCTTCCTCCGGCGTTCACGTTATTGTTGGCAATTTGTTGCTCGACCTGACCGATGGTAAGCCCATAAGCAACGAGTTTTGCCGGATCCACGCGCACCTGATATTCCCTCGTTGTTCCGCCAAAGCTGGAAACATCCACCACATTGGGTACGGACTTGAACTCTTTTTCGAGCGTCCAATCTTCCAGGGCCTTTAGCTCCATCAAGTCGTATTTCGGATTCGTGCTCTTCAGGGAGTACCAGTAAATCTGGCCGACGGGGCTCCAGTCCGTTCCCATCTGGGGTTGCAAATTATTGGGAAGGGTCACCTGCGAAAGGCGTTCGAGGACTTTCTGACGATTCCAATCATTGTGGGAGTCGTCGTCAAAGATGAGCATCACGCTGGAAAGGCCAAAGAGCGAAAAGGAGCGCAGATGCGCGAGGTGCGGCAGACCATTCATCTGGATTTCGATGGGAATGGTGACCTGCTGCTCGACTTCTTCGGCGGCGCGCCCGGGCCACTGGGTGATGATCTGGACGTAATTGTTGGCGACGTCGGGGTAGGCTTCGACGGGCAGGTTGTGGAAGGAGACTGCACCCCAAATGAGGAGAAGGACCGCAATAGCCAGCACGATGAAGCGGTTGTCTAGAGCAAAATCCACGATGGCGCGAATCATCGGAGGGTCCTGGATGTCTGTTGAGGATGCATAGAGCAGTTATTGTTCCGTGGCATTCTGCATCACCAGTGCGTTAGAAACGACTTCCTGCCCCGGCTCGATTCCGGAGAGGATCAACTGCATCTTGTCGGGTAGCGTGGCGCCGGCTTTTACTTCGACGCGGCGGAATTTCTTGCCACCGGCGGGGACGTAGACCCAATCGCGGTCGTGCAAATGCAAAATGGCGGAAGCGGGAATCGCCGCGAAGCGCTCCTTTTTCTGGCCCTGGAAAGAGGCGTTGACGAACATGCCGACGCGCATGAGGGCACCGGGGTTGGCTACTTCGACGCGGACTTTGGCGGTGCGCAGGTTGGGGTCGAGAATCGGGCCGATGTTGCTGATTTTCCCGGAGAGCACTTTGTCGGGATAGGCCACCAGGCGGATTTCGGCGGTTTCTCCGACATGCACGCTGGCGAGATCGTTTTCGTAGACATCGCAGAGAATCCAGACGTGAGAAAGATCCGAGATGGTGAAGGGATTGGCGCCGGAGAGGCCTTGCACGCCGGCAGCGTTGGTGACCTGCTGATCGGTGATGACGCCGGAGACGGGAGCCTTGATGTCCACGATGCCGCTGGGGTGATCCTTGTCCACCCCCAAAACGCGCAAGTGTTCGAGGGAGGTTTCCAGGTCGACTTTCGCTTTGGACTCGGCGTCCTCGGCGACCTGAAAATCGTTGAGGGAGATCGCGCCTTTGTCGTAGAGAATTTGCGCGCGATCGAACTGCTTGCGAACCAGGACTTCGTCGGCGGCGGCCTTGCGGTAGTCGGACGAAGCCGAAGCGATGTCCTGGCTTTGCACGCGCAGCAACACCTGGCCCTTTTGAACCGAGTCACCGAGGCGAGCGCGAATTTCCACCACACGGCCGGTGGCGAGGGAGATGACGGGAACGGTGCGGCTGACGTCGGGGCTGACCACGCCGGTAACTGTCAACGAAGGCGCTTGCAGAGATTCGGTTGCTTTCACGAGGGGAAATTGGTCTGGGCGATCCACTTGCAGGATGTTGACATCGGTCTCTTGCTCTACTTTGGGGAGCGGCGGAGCGCCATCGCCGGATTGCGCCTTGCCGCCGCAGCCGGCCATGAGCAGGCCGCACGCGGAGAAGGCTGCGAAGAGATAAGCAAGCTTGCGGCTCATTGGAGGACCTCGCGTCCGACGGCAAGATTCAACTGGCTTGCGGCGGTCAGATAGGAAGCGATCAGATTCAAGTAGTTCACCTCGACGCTGCGATAGTCGGCCTGGGCGTTCAGATAATCGAGCAGCGAAGCGCCGCCGTGCTCGTAGGAAAACTGGATGGTGTCGCGGATGCGTGTGGCTTGCCGGAGGTAGCGGTCTTTATAAGGCTGGAGCAAAAGCACGGAGCTGCGAACGGTGGCGTAGGCGGAATCGACGTCGCTGAAGACGGTGGCGCGGGTGGCGTCGAGGATTTTCTGGTTGCGGTCGATGTCCAGTTGGGTGCGGAGCTTTTCGCCCTGATTGCGATCGAAGATGCGCAGGGGAATGGTGACGCCGACGCCGATGTACTGATCGATGGGGGGATTGCGGCCGGCGTCGAACTCCAGGGTGGGATCGGTGGAACCGTTGGAGACAGCGAGGCGATGGTCGGTGTTGGCCTTTTCGACGGATTGAAGGGCGGCTTTTAGATCCGGACGATTGTCGAGGGCGAGTTGGTGAAAATCGTCGAGGGGCCGGAGTTGGGCGTTGAATTCAAACAGGCCGGTGACGTCGAACTGATCCACGGGAATGCGTTCATTGAGCAACATGAGGAGTTGAATTTTGGCGGTGCGGAGATTTACGTCGGCGGTCTGCAAATCGGATTCGTACTGGACGCGCTGGATCTCCAGACGATCCATGTCAACTTGGGCGATGGCGCCGGCATTGAAGCGCTCGCGATTGACGCCGAGAAAATGGTCGTAGTAATCGAGATTGTCTTTGGCGAGCTGGTAGATGGCTTTGCCCTGAAGGGCCTGGACGAAAGCGGAGCGCAGGGAGAAGAGCAGATTGCGTTCCAGGTCGGCCTGCGCTGAGGTGGCGATGCCGGTGGCTTTCTGAGCGCTTTCCTGGCGCAATTCCCGCTTGTGATCCCGTTCGTGCAGATAGGTCACCGTGGCCGAGGTCAGCCAAAAGGCAAACGGCCCATGGGGCGGCCCGCCGGGGAACGGATTGATCTGATCGGAGAGGAGTGCCAGTTGTGGGTTGGGCCGAAGGTACGCGGTGATTTCGTTGGCCTTCGATTCGTCGATGGCGATCTGCCCGGCGCGCAACGTGGGATTGTTGGCTTCGAAGCGCTGGCGAACTTCTTCCCAGGTCAACGCTTTCTGCGCGCAGGCTGAGCTTGCCGTCGCGGCCAGCAATAGAGCGGCGAGGCCCACGCGGCTCATGAAATTCTGCATAAATCTACCCTCACCTCTGGTTGCTTCGCGAAAATCAGAATCGATTCCGGATGAAACCTGTTTAGCCGGCTCGTGTTGCGAATGCTCACCGGCCTACACCTGTGGCTCGCTGGCTGAAACGATAGCGAGACCCACATTCGGAAGTTATTACAATTTGGATAAAGGATTGATTGCGAGAGATTAAACGAATGGCGGGGCCCTGCCGGCACTTGCCAGAGCCAATGCCGAAACGCCGGTAATTCGTGGAGCACGGGGCTTACCCGCTGATTGTTGACGAGGCTTTTGCGATCGGACGGGAGTTCCCTCTTCTCCGTGCGAGCCGCGACTTTGCTCCAGGGTGGCCTGGTCTGCGGAAGAGTTGCCGGGCATAGAAAGAGCGGATTTTGCGCGCTTTCCGGCCTGCGGAAAGCTGGCATCGTCGGCCATTTGAAAGTTGCCGCTTCCGTCGTTTAGAAGGATGGCGACGAAATGGGAATCGAAGAGCGAGGTGACCACCAAATCCGCGAATTCGTCTCCGTTTACATCTTGGGAGGTGAGCTGGAGGCCTCCCGCAGGTCCGAGGATACGGATCGCCGGACGGGAGCCGGAGCTGAATTTCAAATCGAGAGCGTATTCGGCGTCCCGAACGCCATCGCGAGTGACGCGAATCGAGGCCAGGTCCGGCTGAAGGTCGCCATCAAAGTCGGCAATGGCAAAACGCGCCAGGCCGTGGAAAGCTGGAAACGGGCCGGGCAGTATTCGCGCGTGATCCGAGCTTTTGAGGAGTGTCGGAGCGAGGAGCAGGAACGAGCAGGCACAAAGGATGGCGATCCCACAAGGGAGGCGATTGCCGGAGATGCGCCCGGGTTTCATAGAGAACATTGAGTCTATCGCAATCTACCCTGGTGTTGGCAACGGTCGCGAATCGCACAAGTTGAGGAATGTGAAGGGGCGGCTGAAGGGACGACGATTTTGCGGGGCCTAGATGAGATGTGATGAGAGTCACAGCCGAGGGTGACGAAAGACGCGGATGCTAGTGAGCGGGAGCGGGTACCTTATATAAAGGAAAAGGGTTCGATGAGGCGTGGGGAATGTGCCGGGGACCCGGCAGCCGCCAAAGATCCGCTCGAACGGGAATAAGGTTTTCCAATGAAGACACTTAGCCAATCGCAACGCCCGCGGTGAAAAAGTTCCTGGCGGGCCGCGAAGGCCGGCCGGCAAAGGCTAAAGGCGAGAAGGAGCGGCGACGATATGGAAAGCAATTCCGAGGTGGAAAGTGGCCCGGCGAAGTCGTCGGCCGGGCTGCAAGCTTCGCGCGTATACCCGATTGCGGGGGCAGCGCTGCTCCTTGGGCTGGCGGTGGGTTACTTTATTGTGGGAGCACGGACGGCGCCCCCCCCGGCGCGCGCGGCGGCTCCCGCGGCCGAAGGCAGGATCATGCCGAATGGGCACCCCGTGCCGACAATGGAGCAGATGAAAGCCCTGGCGGATCTGAAAGCCGCGCCGCTGCTGGAACAACTGAAGAGCCACCCGAAGGATGCCAAGCTGCTGGCGCAGGTGGCCGCGCTTTACAACAGCGCGCACCAGTTCCAGGATGCCACGAACTATTACAAGAAGGCGCTGGAGGTTGATCCTAAGAATGTCTCCGCGCGCACGGAATTGGCTTCGAACCTCTACTACTCAGGCGATGTGGATGGGGCGATCGGTGAGTTGCAGCGGGCGCTGAAGTACGACCCAAACGATGTGAACGCGGAGTTTAATCTGGGGATGATCAAGTTTAGGGGCAAGGATGATGCGGCGGGAGCGATTGCGGTGTGGCAACAGTTGCTGAAGACGCATCCCGGTCTGGACCGCAAGCCGGCGGTGGAACAGATGATCAACGAAGCGAAACGACACATGGCGGCGAAGAATTAAGAGTTGGAAGAATACGGGAAGGGGCGTTGCGTATGTCGGAGACATTGCAGACGACAACGAGTAACACCTGGGGCGCGGCGCAGGCGTCGGCGCTGATTGTGGTTTGTTTGCTGGTTGGAGTTGCGGGCGGCTGGCTGGTGCGCAAGTCCACCCTGGCTGCGGTGAAGACCGCAGGCGTTTCCGCACCCACGGCGGCCGTGGAGGCGAGCCAACCACCACCGGCGAATTTTGGAATGGGGAGTGTGCAGCCCTCCGCGGAACAATTGAAACTGACGGCTGACACGCAAGCGGCCCCAATGCTGGAGCGCCTGAAGGCCGAGCCGAACAATGCGGGATTGCTGACGGGCGTGGGGAATATATATTACGACGCCAAGCAGTATCCCACCGCCATCGAATATTACGAGCGCGCGTTGAAAGTGCAGCCGAGTGACGCTGCGGTGCGCACGGATTTAGGGACGGCGTATTGGTACACCGGCAACGCGGATAAGGCGATCGCGGAGTTCAATCAATCGCTCTCGTACGAACCGAACAAGGCGGATACCCTTTTCAATCTCGGCATCGTAAAGTGGCAGGGGAAGAAAGATGGACCAGGAGCGATCGGCGTTTGGCGGAAATTACTGGAGACGAATCCCGAGTATTCCAAGAAGGAAGAGGTCCTGCAACTGATCGCGCAGGCGCAACAGCGCTGAGGCCGTGCACGGTTGGTTTGGGACATGCTCCCGCCGCAACCCCGCCTAGCAGGGAAACGGGTCCATGAGCGACCGCGAGTATAAGGCCATCATCGTTGGAGCGGGACCGGCGGGGCTTACCGCCGCCTACGAATTGTGCAAGCAGGGCCAGCCGGTTGTGGTGCTGGAAAGCGACCCGCAGTACGTCGGGGGAATTGCGCGTACCGTGGAGTACCACGGATTTCGCTTTGACATCGGCGGACACCGGTTTTTCTCGAAATCACGCGAAGTGGAAGACTTGTGGACGGAGATTCTTGGCCCGGATTTGCTGCAGCGGCCGCGCTCGTCGAAAATCTATTACCGCGGGAAATTTTATTCGTATCCGTTGAAGCCGCTGGAAGCGCTTCGCAAGCTGGGAGTGGTGGAGAGCGCGCTGTGCGTCTTGTCATTCCTGAAGGCGCGGGTGAATCCGGCGGCAAATCCAAGAACATTTGAGGACTGGGTGGTGAACCAGTTTGGGCAACGGTTGTTCCGCATATTCTTCAAGACCTATACGGAGAAAATCTGGGGGAAGAGTTGCCGGGAGATATCCGCGGATTGGGCGGCGCAGCGCATCAAGGGATTTTCGTTGGGAGTGGCGATCAAGAACGCCGTGCTGGGAAAACGGAAGGGGGAAGATCGCAAGTCGGCGGTGAAGACTTTGCTGGATACGTTTCGCTACCCGCGGCTGGGTCCGGGAATGATGTGGGAGGCATGCGCAGCCAAGATTCGCGCGATGGGCGGCGAGGTGCTGCTGGGGAAGTCTGTGGTTGGTTGCCGCTTCGATGGGGAGAGAAACTCGTGGGCCGTGAGCGCGCGCACCGCGGATGGAACGCTGGAAGAATATCGCGGGGAGCACGTGGTCTCCTCGATGCCGATGCGGCAGCTGGTGGCGCAGATCGAGCCGCGGCTTTCCGAGGATACGGTCCGGGCGGGAAATTCCCTTGCGTACCGGGATTTTCTTACCGTGGCATTGATTCTGCGTGAACGCCATCGATTCAACGACACCTGGATTTATATCCACGATCCAGCCGTGAAAGTGGGGCGGGTGCAGAACTACAAAGCGTGGTCGCCGGAGATGGCGCCGGAGGCCGGCTATTGCGGTTACGGCCTGGAATATTTTTGTTTTGAAGGGGACGGGCTGTGGACGATGGCCGATGAAGAGTTGCAAGCGCTGGCGCGAAAAGAGTTCGAGCAGGTTGGCCTGGGGTCCGCGGCAGACGTGGTGGATGGCTGCGTGATCCGGCAGGCCAAGGCTTATCCGGTGTACGACGACAACTACCGGAAAAATGTGGACGCGGTGCGGCGAGGTCTGGCCGCGCATTGCCGGAATCTGCATCTTGTGGGGCGCAATGGGATGCACCGGTACAACAACCAGGATCACGCGATGATGACGGCCATGCTGGCCGCGCGGAACATCCTCGCGGGAAAGACAATCTACGACCTGTGGGGCGTGAACGAGGATTGCGAATATCACGAATCCGGAAAGGCCGGCGAGGATTTGGGGAATGGCGCAAGCGGTTTAGCGGGGGGGCACGAGGATTTTGAGGGCCGCTCGCCGCTGCGGGCGAAGGCATCGGATTGAAAGCACCGAGGAAGTACACGGAAGTGCGAGAGAAGAAGCGAGCAGAAGCTGGCATGGCCGGGCCACAGGCGACATCCGAACCGCAGCGGGTTTCGCGCTGGCGGTTTTGGGCGCCGCGGGTGGCAATTGCGATGTTGGCACCGGTCTTGCTTCTTGCTCTGACGGAAGCCGGATTGCTGCTTTTTGGGGTGGGGTATTCGACGAACCTGATGGAGCCCTGCACCATTCACGGGAGGGCTTCCCGCTGTTACAACCTTTTTTTCGCCGCGCCATTTTTCCCGCCGGGAATGATCAAAACGCCGCAGTTTTTTTCGATTGATCCGGTCAAACCGCCAGGCACGTATCGGATTTTTGTGCTGGGAGAATCCGCGGCGATGGGCGACCCCGATTTCGCGTATGGCTTCAGCCGATATCTGGAGGTGATGCTGCGGACGCGTTTTCCGGCAATGAAGTTTGAAGTGGTCAACACCGGCATGGTGGCGATCGACTCGCACGTGAGTCTGGCGATGGCGCGGGAATTGGCAAACTATCAGCCGGATATGTACATCGTGTATGCGGGGAGCAATGAAGTCGTCGGGCCGTACGGACCCGGGACGGTGCTGACTACTGGTTCGATGAGCCTGCCGGTGATTCGCGCCAGCATCTTCGTGCGCTCGACGCGAATTGGCCAGTTGCTGACGGAGAGGGGCACGACAAAGCAGGAATGGCGCGGCATGGAGATGTTTCTGGACAAGCGGGTGCGCGCGGATTCGCCGCGGATGGCGCCGGCGTACAGGAATTTTGCAAGCAACCTGGCGGACATCGTGGCGGCGGCTCAGGCTTCCGGGGCTCACGTATTGCTGAGCACCATCGCCACCAATCTGCGAGATTCCGCACCATTCGGGTCGCTGCACCGCGCGGGGCTGAGTGCGGATGCTTTGCAGTCCTGGTCGGCGCTGGTGCAGCACGGCGCGGCGATGGAAAGCGCGCAATCGTATCTGGAGGCGTTGAAGTTGTATGACTCGGCGGCGCAGATTGACAACCAGTATGCGGAGCTCGAGTTTCGGATGGCACGTTGCGATTGGGCGCTGGGGGATTACGCCGGCGCAAAGGAGCACTACATCCGGGCGCGGGATCTGGACACGCTGAGGTTTCGGGCGGATTCGCGGATCAACCAGATCATTCGCGAGACAGCTAAGGACTCCGGATCTGAGGCGCGGTTGCTCGACACCGAAGGCTTGTTCGCACACGAAAGCCGCAATGAGGTGACTGGCGGCGAACTGCTGTATGACCATGTTCATCTTACGCCGCTGGGAAATTACTTGCTGGCGCGGGAAGCGTTTGAGGAGATTGTGAAGACGTTGCCGGCGGAGGTGCGGAGAACGCCGCAAAGCGCGGAGCCTCTGACGGAGGGCGAGTGCGAAAGATTGCTGGCGTTCACTGGGCACGACCGCAGCCGGGTTGCGGCGGAGATGGCGGATCGGATTCAGCGGCCGCCGTTTACCGGGCAGCTGAATCATGCGGAACAGATGCGGAGCTTGCTATTGCGGGCCGCGGGGACTCCGGAAACGTTTCAGGATACGGCTTCGCAGTATCAGTGGGCGATTTCGCAAGCGCCGGGCGATTTGACGCTGCACTACAAGTTTGGATTTTTCCTGTTTGATTTTGATCGGATGGCGGCGGCACAGCAGTTGATGTTGGCGCGGCCGAATGATGATTTTCCTGTCTTTTTGCCGGATGGGACGCGGATTCGATAAACGGTTGATGCATGGTTTGCGGGTTGAGGTCCTTCGGGACGCGAACTGCGCGTCCCTCTGGATGACAATGATTTGGGGATGATTTGGAAGGGATTCGGAAACTCAAGAGCGGGCTTGGGAGCTGGGGGCTATTTGGGTGGGAAATGATTGGGGCTTGCTGGGCTGAAGCCCATCGCCTACGTGGGCAGCGTGCGGCGTCAGAATTGGGAATAGATGAATTGGGCGTTGTTTTCGTCGAAGAGCAGGAAGAGGAGGAGGCCGAAGGAGTAGGCGATGGGCCTTGCGAGAATGCGAAAGGGCGAGGGGCCGCCGGCGCCGGCGCGGTCTTCGAGTTTGGAAAGTTTTTGCATCAGCCACGGTTCGATGGAGCAGAAGAGGATGATGGCTGCCGTGAATGCATAGAAGGCGCTTCCGTACGCTCTGCCGCTGCTGAAGCGATAGAACATGGACGTGAGGATCGCGGCTGCGTTGTGGAATGTTGCAGCGCGGAACGGAACCCAGGCCACAGTGACGGCGACCAGAGTCAGCAGGCGCCAGACGGCGGTTGCCAGCGATGAAGCAGCGAGGGATGGCACAGCAGCCTTCGTGCTTTCGTAGACGCGATACAAAACTAGATACACGCCGTGAAGCGCTCCCCAGAGAATGAAGCCCCAGCCCGCGCCGTGCCACAGGCCGACCAGAGCCATCACACCGATGAGGCTGATGTAGAGCGGTAATGGAGCGCCGGCCCACCTCGCATTGACAGGGAAGAAAAGATAATCGCGTACCCAGCGCGAGAGGGTCATGTGCCAGCGGCTCCAGAACTCCGGGGGCGTGGCGGCGTGATAGGGCTGGCGGAAGTTTTCGGGCAAGGTGACGCCGAGGAGACGCGCGGCGCCGATGGCCATGTTGGTATACGCGGCAAAATCAAAATAGATCTGCAAGCCAAAAGCGACCGCGAGAAACCAGCCATCAATGGTGGTGGGAATGCCAGGTGCGTTCGGGGCAAAGCCTTTGTCCACCCAGATGCCCAGCAGGTTAGCGATTGCATTTTTCTGGACGAGTCCCCAGACCAGGCGATCCATGCCTTCAAAACAGAAGCGCGGCTCGAACGGCTTGCTGAAAGTGAGTTGGGGCATGAGTTCGCGCGCGCGCACCAGCGGGCCGGAAAGAATGTTGGGCCAGAAAAGAAAGAAAAGGCAGAGATCGAGGAAGCCGGGGAGTTTCACGCGGCCCTGGCGGAGATCGATGAGATAGGCGATGGCCTCGAGGGTGTAAAAAGAGATGCCCAGGGGAAAGGCAATTCGGGTTGTGAGTGAGAGTGTGTAGGCCCCGCCAGAAATTCCCAGAACACCCAAATTGTCGAGAAGAAACCCGCGATACTTGAAGAAAATCAGCAGGGCCAGGACGCAGGCGATACCGAGCCACATCCATTTTCTTTGGCGCGCGGGATCGAACATGATTTGGCCGCCGATGATGTAGACGAGCGCCGCGACGAGAAGAGGCACCCAGACGAAGAGGAGTCCCCAGGAAGCGTAGAAGGCGAGACTCGCCAGCAGCACCAGCACGCGACGAAGTCGCGGCGGGAGCAGCCAGAAGAGCGCTACCGCGACGGCGAGAAAGACGAGATAAGGAACGGAGTTAAAGGTCATGAGAAAGAACTTTCAGCCACGCGGCGCTCAGGGAATTGGTTTCGCAACCCGCTCCACGGTCTCCACAATATGATCGAGATCGTCGAAATCTTCCGGCTGAAGCGTTTCGGGAGGAATCCTTATGCGGAGTTTCTTTTCCAGCAGCCCAATCAGCCTGAGCACGGAAAGCGAATCGAGCAGGCCGGAGGTGACCAGCCGTTGGCCATCTTTGATGGGCCGACCAGTGAGTTGGGATGCGGCCTCCCTGGCGGCATTGCGGATTGAGGCGCTATCGGGTATCACAGCTTTCTCCTTCGACTAAGCAACCGCGAGGCGCTCGCGGAGGAAGCGTTCCCGCGTTTCGCGCCTGGAAATTTTTCCCGCCGTGCTTTTCACGATCCATCTTTGCGGGACCACGGCAACGTATCGCGCAGCGGTGCCGATGTTGGTGAGAACGAGTTTGCGAATGGCGGCTTCCAATGGGAAGGCCGCTTCTTCTTTGAAATTGCCTTGCATCTCCGCTACCACCGCCAAGGCCTGGGTACCGAACTCCTGATCCTCGACGCCGAAGGCCACCACGCGGCCAGGATGTATACCGGGAATGGTGTTGACGACGGCTTCGACGTCTTCAGGAAAGATGTTATTGCCGCCGACGATGACAATATCTTTGAAACGCCCGATGACGAAGAGTTCACCGCCGGCGAGAAATCCGAAATCGCCAGTGGCGTGCCAGCCGTCGGCTATAGAGTGAGTTTGGAAACCATCGGAGCCCCAGTAGCCCGAGAAGAGCGCAGGGGTGCGCACGTGAATTTCTCCCGGAACGAGTTCGGAGCAGATGGAGCCGTTGGGCGCGACAATCTTGACTTGGGTATCGGCGAGGGGCTTGCCGGAAGAGACGTAGACGTCGTCCAGCAGATCGAAAGCGAGATCGGTGTAAGCGTGACCTGCGTGGCGCACCTGGCTGCGCGGGATGGTGGCTAGTTCCCTGCCCGGTTCAGATTGCGTGATGGCGAAGACAGTTTCCGCCATGGCGTAAGAAGCCTGCAACGATTCATTCTTGACGCCGCAATCGGAAAAAGCGCCGGCGAATTCGGCGAGGGATTTGCGGCGGACCGGCTCCGAGCAGTTGATCCAGGCGCGCACGGTGCCGAGGCGATGATCTTGCATCTGCTCGCGGCGCTGGCTGAGGTAGGAAAAGGAAAAATTGGGAAACCAGCAGAGAGTGGCGCGATAGCGGGAAATGAATTGGAGCAGGCGCTCCGGGTTCATCACCCAATCGTTGGCGGCCATTTGCAGCGATGCGGCGGCGTGCCAGAGAGGCAGCCAGTAACAGGCGATGAGGCCCATGTCGTGATACAGCGGGAGCCAGGAGACGACGCTGTCGGCGGAAGTGAATTGCAGCGCGTGGCCGAGTTGCTGAAATTGTTGGAAGAGCATCTCGGCGGTGACGACGATGGCTTTTTGGGCTCCGGTGGTGCCGCCGGAGAATTGGAGGAAGAGCGTGTCGGGAGTGGGAGGCTCGTTTGATGATGAGAATTCGCGGCGTTCGAGGTTTTTGTTGATTGGGGTGATGGGAAAGAGATCTTCGAAGGCTGCGCCGTCTTCGAGCGGCAGACCGGCGGTGGGATACGGAAGGCTCGCCCGGAGATTTTCCGCGAGGCGCGGCAAGGTGAGGAGCTGGTCGGCGGGCAAGTGACTTAACTGATGAATGAGATTGCGCTGATATTTTTCGGGATCAACGCGGCTGGTGGGCCAAGCGAGGATGGCGGGAATGTGGCCTTGCAGGACTAGGCCGAGTTGGAGGAGGAAGAGTTCGGGGGAGTGCGGCAGGAGGAGAAGGACGACGGAGCGATTTTTGGGGAAATAAAAAGAGGCGGCGAGTTGTTCGGCGCGTTCGAGGATGGATCGGCCGCTGAATTCGATGGGGCGGTCGAAATTAGGGGAGACTACCACGCGGAGAAGGATTTTCTCAGGTTGCGCGAGGAGACGAATGCGGAGTTGCTCGCGGAAGTTGGAGGCGGAGATCACGGCGCGTTGACCTCCACGATGCGTACGAGGGAGACCTCAGAGGCTTCCGCCAAAAACCTGGCGGACGCAAAAAACGCGAAAGCCCAAATTTTTCCCAACGTTTTCGGCGCGACTGAAGCCGTGCCCTCCCTAGAGGCGTTAGGCGGATTATTCGTGGCAATTGGCGTTGCGCAGAGGTCGGCGGCGATGGTTTCGGCGGCTAGACGGTGGCCGGTCTCGTTCCAGTGGCCGGCGCCGAAATTGGCGGGATGGAAACCATTGAGGTAGACGTGATTCCTTTCGGCGTAGGAAGAGAGGGCAGGGGCGAGGCTGGTTACGGGGATGCCGGAAGTGGCGCCGAATTCGCGGAGGCGGTTGTCGGCGTAGGAGAAATCGGAGACACCGAGTTGGCGCATTAGTGCGGCGCGTTTTTCGGCGTCGGGGATGACTTGAGGACGGGTGGCCAGGGTGACGATGCGGAACTCGGCGCCGTGAGATCTTACGGTGTCGCGCATTGCCAGGAGCAGGCCTTCGGTCACGCGCCAGGCGGCTTGCATGGTGGGCGTGGTTGGCGGGGAGTAGATGGTGTATTCGAGATTGTCTACGCCGGAGTTTGCGGCGCGCTCTTTGGCCGCGGCCATTGCTACCCGAATTTTCCCGAGACGCCGCACGGCGTCGATGGCTTGCAGGACTGCGAGGCGCTGGCTGAACTGGTAGCCGACATTTTGCAGAAAGATTTGGCGCGGCTGGAGCGCGGGCAGAGACCGGAAGGAATCATCGAGGACGAGCCGGCCATCGCGATAGACGAAGTAGGGAGAACGCTCGGGATCGACGGCATTATTCAATTCGCGCACGTTGTTGGCGATGTCGCGGGCGGGATAAAACGCGAGGAGAATGAGATCGGGATGATATTTCCAGACTTCCTGGTCGAGGGCAAAGAGTTCCTGGGCGGTGGAATAGCCGGCTACACCAAAGTTGAGGACTTCGACGCGCTTCCCGGCGAAGCACGAAATTTCGTTGAGTTTTCGCTGCAAGACGGAGGTGTAGGTTTTTTCAAGCGGCACCTGCAGAGCTTCGGTCCAGGAGTTGCCGAGGACGGCGATCCGGAAAGTATCCGCAGGTTTTTCGTAGTCGCGTTCTTCATCGCGGAAGCCGTGAGCGTTGACGCGCACGAATTGCCGTGTTTCGGTGGAAACCAGGCCACTGGCTCCAGGGCGCAGGGTCCAGCCGAGTTCGCGATTGGGGCCATAGAGCTGGGCATCAAATTGGAGAGACGACAGGCGCAGCGCCAGCTCGCCGAAGGCCGGAAGGGCCAGCATCACCAGCGTAGCGAGGATTAATTCTTTCTTCGTGGGTGGCATGAGTCAGGACCAACGAACGAGAGAAGAGTAGCGCCGCAAGGAAGTGGGATACATTTCGGAATCGGTTTTGGAGAGGTGTCCGAGCGCATAAATAACGCCGAGCAGGAGGAGCAGAACACCCAGCGGCGGCATCCACCAAAGTTTGTGCTTCCACAAAGCGGGGAGGAATCCACCTGGCGGCGCGACGCGTTGCGATGGTTTAGACGGAGAGCTCATGCGCTTCCCTTTGCAAGCGTTGGCGGCTCGCTAGTGCTTGATACCCTGCATTATTTGCGGCAGGGCGACGCCGTTCACGGACACCGAACCGTTGGCATTGTGCGCCGCGTTGTGGCACGTAAGCGTGCAGGTATTGGTGGCGCGGTTATAGGAAATCGGCGAAGCCTGATTCGGGCCGACGACAGCGATATCAAAATTGATGAGCCGCTCACCGGAAACTCCCGCGCTGACGGAACCCATGCCGTGGGAAGTGTGGCATACCGAGCACGAGAATCCGTCGTTGGAAATGTGACGGCTGTGCTGCGCCCAGCTGGCGTTGGACATGATGTTGTTAAGGTCGTGGCATTTCGCGCATAGGGCATAGGGGCCTTGCGGGCTCATATCGGGCGTCGGATAGGTGTTGTTGACGGGGCCGCCGGGGACGGCTGCCTGGGTGAACTGATAGTTGCGCTCGAGAATGTGCGGATAGATGGAGCCGTGCGGCCCGTTGGGTCCGGCGCCGCCAAATTCTCGGTTGTCGTCGCTGGCGTGGCAATCGGTGCAGAAGATGCGCATGCCGACGAGCCGCGCGGAAGCGGTGCCATTTTGATTGAGCATGTTTGCCAGGAGGCTGGGTTGCGGAAGCGGGCTGCTGCGATCGTGGGTGACCGGATGGCTGGAGGTGGCATTGGGGCTGAATTGCGGCACGAGGTTCAGGGCGTCTCCGGAAAAGACCAGACGCGTCGGCAGATAGCCGTACTTGATCAAGACTTGCTTGCCGACGCTGGTGCCGTGGCAGCGGAAGCAGGATTCGTATTGATTGACGGCGGGAGCCAGAACGGTAATGCCGTCGATGCCGCTGACGCCAGTGACGCCATTTTGCGGAGGACGGATGGCGGGCGGAGCGGAGAAGAGCGTGAGCGCATTGCCGTTGTGGGGGCTGTGGCAGTCGACGCAAGTGGCGTGGCGGTTGTTGTTGAGCACCGCTGGCTCGGAAGCGTCATGGCCGTTGGTGCCGGCGGGAAGCAGGTGAGAAATCTTTGCAAATTCGGCGTAGACATTCGCGGCCACCGGGGAAATGTTTCCCGGACCACTGTGACAGGAGATGCAATCCTGGGTGCTGGGATCCACGCCGGGTGCGGCGGGCGTTGCGGGGCGCAAGAGGCGCGCGGGGCCGCTGGCGTTGTGCTCCATGTGGCAGGAAGTGCAAGCGTTCGAAGCAACGGTCGGGTAGGAACCTACGTTCGCGGTGCCGGCCACCTGATTGGTGGAGATGGAGTGAATGCTGCCAGTCCAGCCGGCGAGGGGATTGCTTTGCCCGGTGACAATGCGATTGGGATCGTGGCAGGCGAGGCACATCTGCCCGTTGGAGCTGTCGCGCACCAGAAACTTTTGCGCGACGGTATCAATGCCCTGGACGTGGGCGTTGTGGCAACTGGTGCACTCAATGTTGCCGGCGATGAGCTTGACAGCTTGGGTAGGATCCGCGGTTACGCCTTGGGTCACAAGGGAGGCTGCGAGGTCCGGGGCATCTTTGATGGGCAAGACCAGGCTGAAGGGATGCGAGCCGCCGAGATTGGTGCCGAAAGCGTCCATATTATTCAATGTGCCGGAAACGGGAATTTTTCCGTAGGCGGCGGTCTGCCCGATGGCGACCGTGCCGTCATGGCAACTGAGGCAAAGGCTGCTCGATTTTCCGAGGATGGGCTGCGAGCTGCCTTGCTGCTTATAGGTGGTGCTGGTGTAAGGAGTGTAGGTTTGAACGGAGAGGGTCTGATTCCAGAGCGGGGTGTTGCCGCCGACGCCGCTGTGCGGGGCATGGCAAAAAGTGCAGCCGAGGCTGCCCTGGGTGGTCACGGACGAACCGCTGGTGACGGACATGTTGTGCATGCCGAGAGTGTCGGACTGGATGGGAGGCGGGGTTTGCGCGCGCGCGAAGGGGTCGCTCCGCAGTGAAATTAGCAAGAGGGCGAAGATAAGCGATGCGCGCATCACGGTTTCTTCTCGTTCTGGCCCGAGGTGCCGTAGTAGTGGTAGATCTGCACGCGCTTGTTGAAGGAGTCGACGACGTAGATGCGGTTTTGCGCGTCAATGCGCAAGCCGGCGGGCAATTGGAATGTGCCGGGAGCGGTGCCTAGTTGGCCGAAGTAATAGAGCAGTTGACCTTCGCGGTTGAAGACCTGCACCACGCTCCATTGGCCATCGACGATATAAAGATGACCTTCGGAGTCGAAGGCCACGCCCTTGGGACGAAACATTGCGCCAACGGCATCGCCAACTTTGCCGATGGAGTATAGAAACTCGCCGTTTTTGTCGAGGACCTGGACGCGGAAATTCATGGCGTCGACGACGGCGAGGTTGTTGCCGTCGAGATGCAGCTCAGTGGGAAAATTAAATTCGCCATCACCGGCGCCGGGCTTTCCGATGCGCTTCAGGACGCTGCCCTGCATGTCCATCACGAAAATCTGGTTGCGCAGCGTGTCGCTGACGTAGATGCGCTGCGCGGCGGAATCGACGGCGATACCGGTGGGGCGCTTGAAATAGCCTTCGCCGTATTTCAGGCTGCCGATAACGCGTTCGAATTTTCCGTTGGGATCGAAGACGAAGATCTTGCCGGCTTCGGAATCGGTGACGTAGATTTTGTCCTCGGCGTCAACGGTGACACATTGCGGCGATAGCAGCGGATTTTTGTCGGTGTCTTTGCGGGAGAGGAATTTGTATTTTTCCCTGGCGAAATCGAAGATGTGGACGCCGCGCGCGCCAGGGTCGGTGACGATGATGCGGCCTTTGGAGTCGGTGGCGATGCTGTAGGGGCGGACCATGGAGCGGAAATCGGGGGCGCCGATGGCCACGTCGACGACCTTGGTCCAGAAGCTGCGCTTGGGTTTAACTTCGCGTTCGCCGCTGAAGGCGCGCTCGTAGGATAATTTGCGTCCGCCGTCCATGAGCAGGTCGGGAATTTCGATTTTAGGCGGATCTTTTTTCTTGTCGGGGGCGGCGTGGACAGGAGAAACGAAAAGGGTCCCCGCCAGTATGCCGGCGAGAAGGGCGTTGCAAACGGCTGCTTTGGCCATCCTGCTCAGAAGAAGTTGAACCATCGGGTCGCTCCGATGAAAAACGAATACTGGCTTCCGGGCGGAGTACCTGCCGCGCTGATTCCCTGTTTGAATTTTGTGTAGCCAGCCAACATGCTGATCTTCCTCAACTGGTATTGCATCTGTCCATAGAAGATATCGGTCTGGTTATTGGAAAAGGTGGTACTGCTGAGTGTGTCGCTCATGGCGTGAGAATAGTTTCCCGAAATCGAGAGGCGGGGAATGGGGGTCAACGTGATCCCGGCGCCATAACTCTTGCCATTGTAGACGATGATACCTTCTGGTGGAAAACCGGGTGTTGGCGGCAGGGGCAGAATGCCGGTGCTGGTGAGGACCGATTGGCCTTGGCCCTGGATGTAATTCGCGTTGAAGGTTAGGCGGCGGAGCGCCAGGCTGGTAGAAAATCCATTGCTGCTATTCACCGTTCCGGCCACCTGGCTGAAGCCGGTGTGATTTCCATTGAAAGCCCCGGTCCACTGCATTCCTCTTCCCAGCCGCCGATGTAAATTCAAGTTGTAGTTGTAGTAGGAAGTCGTGTAGGTCACCAAAAAGGTTTGCACATTCTGCGCGTAGCTAAGTCCGCCGGTTAGCTCCCACAGCCCCAAGCGACGGAAGCCATTCAAGTTCCCGATGAAACCCAGCGAGTTGTTCGCAAACTTGTTGGAACTCTCGATCACCGAGGCGGAGACCATGAAAGTATCAAGAATGCGTTTGCCATAGCCGACGGTACCGCTGAAGTAACTTCCTTGGAAGCTCTGTCCGAAGTAAGCCTGGTCGTAATATGTGATTTGGGCTTGCCCGTAGAGATTGCTTGTGAAGTTATAGTTTGCGCCTGCACTCAGCAACGAAGAATTGGAGTGGGAATCAATCTGAAATACAGGAACGCCGCCGCCACTGTTTATGATGCCTTGATAGAGGGCTCCGTTCAGATTGTCAGTGTAGGTTTGGTTTAGGAAAAGGCCCAACTTCAAGGTTGGGTGGAAGCTGGCGTTGGCCGTCTCCATGTTCGTGGTGTAGTTGGTGTTGCCCGTAGTCTGATCCACCGTGGAACCATAATCTCCAGAATAGGAAGAGTGGTTGAAACTAAGGGCGATCGATCCGTGCCACGGAAGATCATGCATTCCATTAATTCCGTAGCTGTTGCCGCTAGAACTGGAGAAGTCTGTCCCTTGCGTTCCGCTCAGGAAGGACGGAATAGTAGAACTGATATTGAGATAGGCATATTGTGCATTCAACAGCCACCCAGCCGCATGGTAAGTCGACCTTAAATTGAGCGTATGCGTCGACGAATTGGATTCCTGATCGGTACCAAACACCGTGCCACTCCCGGTCGACTGGGAGTAGCTCGCAGAAAATGTCGGCCAATCCGGAAGCAAGGCGCTCCACCCGATCCCGAAAGCTTGGCCAGAACCTACCGTCGTAAAATTTGGAGTTCCGATCAACCCGTAAGTCCCGGTGTTGTTGCGCGTGTAGTTATAGCTCGCATATCCCGGAAAGTGGCTGCCGGTGAAAAAATTCGCGTTCGCATTCACGCCACTACTGTCGGTGAGCGACTGAAAATTGGAGTTTGCTTGCGACTGGTTGTAGTAGGGGCTGATGGTGAAATTCAGGAAATCGGGATTGTAGTAGGAACCACTGAGCGACGCGTTCCCGCCAAAATTCAGCGCGTGATTCGACTGAACCTGATCGCCGTAACTCCCCGTATACCCCCCCAACAGTTGTCCACTCAGATTCATGCTCACATCGTCGCCGACCTTCACCTGCGCGCTGACCCCATGAGCAGCGATCAGGAGGAGCAGGCCTGCCGCGCATCGGATGAGGCGATTCACTTGACTTGGTTCCTCTCTGCTGGAGATGGCGAACGGCTTCAAACTGAAACAATCCTAGAATTGTGATTGCACCCCCAGTGCCATGTGTTGTTGTCACAGAAAGCTTCTAACAAGCTGATTATTAAGGCGTTATTCTTAAACCTGAGGATGACTTGGGTGCAGATTTGAGCCCCGGTGCGACATCTCACCCACTTGAAAGTGCTGAATTCCTCAACACTGATTGCGGTGAATTTTGGAGTGTTCTCATGAACGCGATCGCTCGCTGACTGATCATGCCGAAGGAATTTTACGGAGCAGGTTTTGGCAAGAATCGGAGAGAAAAGCAGATTCCTCGCGCCGTTCACAGAGTGAAGGAGGTGAGAAATAACAAGTTTTGGATTTTTCGCGCAGCGGCTGGAGCCGTGCTGGTTGCGGCGGCTTACGGCGCGACTGAAGTTGCGCCCTCCCAAGACGCTGGCGTTTCGTGGCAAGAGGCAGGTCTTGGTTTTGGCGCGCGATCCGTAGGAGGATTCCGCTTTCATCGCCGGCCTGGCGCTAGAGCAATTCCACCTTGGCGTTGGCGCGCAGCCGCTTGTCTAGAGCCACGCGGAGTTGTTCGTACTTGCTCTTTTGGAGTTCGGTGCGCAATTCACTCTTCACTTCTTCAAAGGTTTTCTTTCTCGCCGGCGTATGAGCATTCAGGCGAATGATGGTATAGGCTTGCTCGATCTGGATGATGTCGCTGACCTGGCCGGGTTTCATGGCGAGGAGCGCTTTGACGACTTGCGGTGGGAGTTTGTCTTTATCGACGGTTTTGTGATCGCCCATATTCACACGGAAATCGTCCTCGGAAACTTTTTCCGCCAGCAGCCCGAAATCCTGATAGCTCTTGGTGGCCTTGGCCTGTTTCAGTTCGTCATTGGCGCGCTTTAGGGCTTCCAGCTTCTGGTCGCCAGTGGGCTTCTGCGGCGGCAGCACAGAAATGGATTGAAAGGTGAAGGATTCCGGGATCTGATATTTCGCGGGATTTTTTTCGTAAAAGGCGCGCACCTCGGCGCGGGTGACCGCCGACTTATATTCCACTTCGGTTTTCAGGACTTGCTCGATGAGCAGGGAGCGTTTGATCTTGTCGCGAACCGCCTGCTCGGAACCGCCCATCTCTGCGTTCAAATATTGTTGATAGTCCTGCGTCGAAGGGAACTGCTTCCGGAACTCCACTTCCGCCTGGTTCAACTGCTGTGCGGGCAATACCAATTTGTTGCGTCGCGCTTCCTGATAGACGAGTTCCTCAAAAATGATCATCTGCAAGGCACCCTGCCGGATGGCGGCTTCTTGGGCCTTGGGAAATCCGCCGTGGGTGTTGGCATAGGGGAAAATCTGGAGCATTTCACGCAAGAGGTCGCGATCGGTCAATACCGCACCGTTGACGCGAGCTACAGGTTTGTCGCTGACTTGAAAGGATGAGGCGGGAGCCGTTGCTGGTGTGGCAGGATGCGGGGTTCCGGTCGGAGCGTGAGAAGAAACCTGAGCGATTGCGTTAACTGCTACTCCTAGTAGTAGAGCGAAAACTACCAGATACTTCATGAAATCCTCCTGATGCATTCTCTAAGAGAAAAGGGGGAGAGATTCCTCTCTCCCCCTTGAAGCAATGGTCCTACTGGAAGACGGTCTTGATGTTGTTGGTGTTGTTGGCTTCGTTGGCTTCACCGAAGTGGCACTGACGGCAGAACTGAGTCGTCGAGGGTGCGTTGGTGTTGGCAACGTTGTTGATGTTCGGGTTGTAGGGGCCGTTGACGAAGAAGAAGGTAGCGTAGTATTTCCCGCCACCGTCGCCCGCGATCGGGCTAGCTGCGGAGGAGGTGTACACTGTCATGACATGCTGGTTGTGGCAGGTGGTGCAGAGCACATAGGGCACGCCAGCGGTGGTGACGCCGTAGGGATTAGACCACTTTCCGGGCGCGAGAGCTGGCCAGCCATAGTTGGCCACGAACGTGGAATACGGAGGTCCGGTAACCGTGAACACTCCCGCGGCGTAGCTGATACCTTGGTTCGCACCCTGGATCGGAGCGCCGCTCTTGGCATTAGTCAACGTGGCGAGCTGTCCCACGGGGTGGTCGTTGTTATAGTTGCCGGCGGTGCTTCCGTCGTTGCCGAGAAGCGTGGGGATAGGCAGGGAACCGTAGGCGGTGTTGGTCAAGAGACCAATTCTCTGCTCATAGGATTGGTTGGCCATCATGTTCTGAG
Organism: uncultured Acidobacteriota bacterium; assembly: GCA_963781995.1. Lineage (GTDB taxonomy): Bacteria > Acidobacteriota > Terriglobia > Acidiferrales > UBA7541 > Acidiferrum. The sequence goes on from CAWAHR010000003.1 coordinate 195,097, forward strand.
CAGTGACGTTGCCGTCATGGCAGCTGAGGCAAAGGAGAATGCCGCCGACTTCTTCCGAGCCGCCGGTGATCGTACTGGGCAGGACTTCGGTGTATTTGCCGCCGTCGCCGAAGGCAATCGTCTTGCCGTAGAGTGGGCTGGCGTCTTGTCCCCACAACGCATAGCTGCCGGTGTCCGCCGCGCCCTTATGGCCCGAACCGAAGGACCCGCTGTGCGGCTGGTGACACCCAGCGCAGCCGCGGCCGTTGTTGTTATGAGCGCCGAGAACGTCGACCGTAGAGGACCAATTCTGACCCATCGCCAATCCAGCGCTGGCCAGTGCGAAAATCGCTACCAAAATCAATTTTTTCATAAAATTAAATTCCTCCATAGGAGCTGCAAAAATCCCTCCGACCTTGAAAGGCCTGCCTTGGAGCGGGGCGACCTACGGTGCCCCAAAGTGCATCTGCTATGCCGAACCGAGACGTCCCTTGAGAGTTGCCAAGATTTTTGTAAGGTATTTTGTATGAGCAATTTATAGCGAAATGGCAATGGCGTTAAAGGTTGCTGGGCAGGGCCGGAGCGGGGTGATTGCGTGATATGACCCAGTTGTGACGCGAACGCACACACGGAACTCCATAAGAAGGAAGCGTGTTAGCGGTCACACCGGCGATGTTCAACTGACGCCCTTGTTTCGCGTTAGCAAAGGGTTAAACGGGCAAGTGATCATTGGGATTGATGGCAGAGGCGTACGGAAATCGGGCCAGCGAGAGAGAATAGGCTACCTATCGGCGGCGGGCTGGATTGAAAGCTAGCGCTACAATTAGGACCCATAGCTGAAGACCGACGCGCTGGTGGCTAGGGCTTGGCTGGCGCTGCGGCTTCTGGGATAGGCTGGGCCGGGGTGGCTGGGGCGCCTCTGCCAGAGCTGAGTTTGGCGGCGCGATCGGCGGCGCGCCTTTCGCTTTCCTTATCGGCTTCGGCGTCAGAGACGTATTGAAACTGCTGGGCGCGGCCGGGGAAAATTTCGGTGGTGAACACGCGGTTGCGCTTGTCGATAGTAATGGCGACGAGCCCCTGGAACTGACCCGGAAGAACCCCATGACCACCCAGGGAGATCAGGAGTTGCCCTTCCTTGGTGAAGACCTGGACGCGATCCTGCGCTCCATCGGCGACCCAGATGTGGCCATCGCCATCGATTGCGACGCCTTTGGGCCGGGCAAAATAGCCCGGACCATCGCCGGCTTTTCCGAAAGTGCTGATGAACTGGCCATCGGCGTCGAAGATTTCGATACGGTTGTTCATGGTATCGGCGACGTAGAGATTGCCTTCGGGGTCCACAGCTAGGCCGGCTGGTTTTGAAAAATCACCGGGAGAAGTGAGTTCGTGACGGTGTCCCGTAGTGCCAATCTTGCGGAGGAGTTTGAGGGTGTCGGCGTCGTACACCAGAATCTGATCCAGGCCGATGTCCGCGACGTACAGCAGGCGATTCTGGGTGTCGATGGCGAGCCCTCCAGGATCGGCCATGCCATCGGTGATGACATCCTCCGCTTTGTGATCCTTGTTGAAAACCATTACGTGACGAAGTCCCGGATCGGAAACGAACAGCCGGTCGTTGTCATCCATCGCCAAGCCGATGATGCGCTCGAAGTTTGCGTGGACGGTGTTCTTGATGAGGTCGACATCTCGTGATTCGGTGTTGAAGATAAAGATGGCGCCCACTTTTTGGTCGGCGACGTAGAGGTTGCCTTTGGAATCCACAGCGATGCCGTAGGGCTGAATCAGCTCAAACGGGCGCTTAAACACTTCATCGTTCGATTGCGTGCCTGCCAGGCGATCCATCCAGGCCGACTTTTTCTGTTTTTCGCCTTGCAGGTTACGCGCGGCTTTGTCGGAAGCATACCAAGCGGTGAACTTGATCCGGGCGATCGCGGGAGGATTTGGCCAGACAATGTTGGAATAGTCGATGGCCTTGATTTTGGCTTCCTTTTCGGCATTCGCGTCCGCCTTTTTCTTCTTTTGGTCGGCCTGCAGTCCCAGTGGGGACACAACGGCAATCGCCGAGAGAACCGCCAAGATCTGCCACCAGTGCCGCAACCATTTAACGTTTCCGCTGAATTTACGCATCGCAGTCTCTCCTAACGCCTGGGCTTAACGCTTGGTCAGATCCTTGTGGCATGTCGCGCAAAACTTGGTGTTGTTTTCCTGGTCGTTTACCAGCAGATTCGCGTGCAATGAGGAATGCGGCTGGTGGCAGGTCAGGCAGGTCAGCTTCTGCAAAATCTTGGTGACGTCAGTGGGGTCCGGCACGTCGGAAACGGGATGTCCGGCGATCGGATGGCCTTTGCCGTACTTGAGGGGCAGGATGGGAACCTTGTTTCTTTTGTAATAGTCGTCCGGCAAGCGGACGGTGCCGTTAAAAATCTTCCAGACATGGGCCGCTTGATCTTCCTGCGGGACCGCGTCGGGGCCGTGGCATTCGAGACAAAGGGCGTTGCCCTGGGCGCGGAGGAGTTTTTCGCGTTCACCGCCGTGGGGTTCGTGGCAGGTGCCGCAACCCTGGGTGAAGGCCGGCTGATGGTGCACGGGCTTTTTGGCCAGTTCGGCGATATCGGTGTGGCAGCCGAGGCAGATGTCGACGGGATTCGTCTTGGGCAAGCCGATGTATTTGCTGGCATGCGGATTGTGACAATCGGTGCAATCGCCGGCCGCGCCGGGATGCTGGACCTTGGCGGTTTCGATCAGCTTGACTTTGTCGTCGTGGCACATCACGCAGAGGGACTTGGCGTCAGGCTGGGCGAGAACAACTTTGCCGTCTTTGGCAGGAGCGTGGCAGACCTCGCACTGCCCGTCGGCAAACGGTGGATGGGTGTACTTCGCAAGGAGCTTGGGAGCGGCAGATTGGTGCGGATCGTGGCACTGAATGCAATCGGCGGTGCCGAAGGGCTGGTTTTGATGAGCCTTTTGCAGGCCAGCATCTTTCGGATCGTGGCAATCGATGCACAGCGCGGGCGTTGACTTGGTGAGGTGATAATCGAATTCCTGCTTGCCGCGTTCGCCGGTTTTGTGGGTGAGGTGGCAGGTTTCGCAGCCCATGTCGAGGGCTGCATGGCGGCTGCCCTTTTCGGGGAGGTGCAAGCCGGTGGCGTGGCATGTGAGGCAGAGATTTTCTTTTTCGCCGCCTTCGGGAGGCTTAAGCAACTGAAATTTGTTATCGGATTCGTGGGGATCGTGGCACTTGAGGCAGTGGCGCCTTGCGGGAGCATGCACGACGCCCTTAATGTCGGCGGGATTCTTGTCGGCGTGGCAGGTGAAACAGAGCGAGGCGGGCGTGGTGGTGATCAGCTTGACGCGGGTGACGTCGCGGTTGACGCGGATTTCGTGGCAGCTCATGCAACCCATGGAAACGGCGGTGTGGACGTTCTTTCCCTTGGTTTTATCGGCGTGGCACTCGAGACACTTCGCGGTGTCCGTGTTTTTATCGAGGGGAACCGGGTGGATATCGGCGCGGAGCGGGAGCACCAGGAGGAGCAGGAAAGCCAGCAAACCCAGGAAAAATTCGCCAGTATTGGGGGAGCGAGGACGAAATCTAGACATTGCGATTCCCCCACAGGCAAACGGCCCTCGATGTGGGTACGGTGTTTGGCTGTAGGGTACTCGACTTCGTTCCTTGGGGGTTGCGCTCGGCTGCCAGCACCAGGGCGGTGGTGAGGGCCACGGCGAAGGCAAGCAGCACGACCATGAAAATAACGCGGTGGGAGCGATTCGTAGTTTTCACCGTCATACCCATATCTCCCTGCTGGTTTCGACGAAACAAATAATCCGGAAATCTAAAAAACTGGGATTCGGGAACGGTGGCGGCCCGGAAGCCTGAAAATATAGCAAAAACCAAGTTACCGAAACACGATGCAACAAATTGCACCTGCTGTGCCGAAGTGACGGATGACCGGCGGCCCCTTGCAGGCCGGGCTAGTCAACTGATTGTACATGGCTTAGTTCATCTTCAGGGCGGGACGCGAAAAACTTGGAGCATGGGCATTGGCAGGCATCTGGGTGATATGGCCCAAAGGTGATGGGAAATCACACAAAAAAATGATTAGGAATCAAGCAGTTGAGGGGGCGTTGGAATGCCGATTCGGCAGGGATTGCAACCGGAATTCGGCACGCGCAGGAAAGCTCCCGCGGCGCCGATAAACGTCGTGAGCGGGGGAGTTCTCATGCTTCCTTGCCGGTTTATCGTGGGCCCAACCTATCAGGAGCGAATGCGGAGCACGGCTGCACCGTTGATGGCGTCGTTCTTCAGAGCATTGAGAGCGCGATTCGCTTCCGCTAAAGGAAAGACCTGGACGCGCATGCGCACAGGAATTTCCGCGGCAAGCCTGAGAAATTCCCGCCCATCTTCACGGGTGTTATTGGCCACGCTGCGAATGAGGCGCTCTTGATACAACAGATTATATGGAAACGAGGGAATGTCGCTCATGTGAATCCCACCAAGGATCAAACGCCCACCCTTGCGCAGCGCGGCGAGAGCTGCGGGAACAATTTCGCCCGCGGGAGCGAAAACGATGGCGGCGTCGAGTTTGTTGGGCGGCGCGTCCAGGGTGCCTCCGGTCCATACGGCTCCCAATTCTTGCGCGAGCGCGCGGTGCCGGCCGTCGCGCGTGGAGGCGTAGACTTCGACTCCCCAGTGACGCGCTACCTGGATGGCCACGTGGCCGGCGGCGCCGAAGCCGTAAAGCCCCAAGCGGGCGCCGGACTCGACGCCGCTGAGGCGCAAGCAGCGATACCCGATGATTCCGGCGCAGAGCAGCGGCGCGGCTTGCTCAGCGGGGAGATTTTCCGGCAGCGGGTAAGCGAAATCCTCGGGAGCCACCAGATATTCGGCGTAGCCGCCGTCCGCAGTGTATCCAGTGAATTGCGGATGGTCGCAAAGATTTTCTTCGCCGCGGCGGCAAAATTCGCAGATGCCATCGGTTTTGTGCAGCCACGCTATCCCAACGCGCGAGCCGACAGGCAAGCGTTGCGCGCCGGATCCGCGGGCCTCGATGTGCCCTACCGCCTGATGCCCGGGGATGACCGGCGATTTTTGGGGAGGGAGTTCGCCTTCGATGACGTGCAGGTCGGTGCGGCACACGCCGCAGACTTCCACGCGGACAAGCACTTCTCCGGGGGCCGGTTGGGGCTTGGGTCGTTCGCCAAATTCGAGGGGATTCGTTGCCAGGCTAGCGGGTGCGCGCAGGAAACAGGCCTTCATGATTCGACCTCAATCCAGCTTTCCTTCGCACACCCAAAAAGGCGGCCAACACACGTGTTACAGGAACGATACACAAAAAAGAGGCGGAAAGAAAGGATGGCCAGCAATTTCTTGAGGGCTTCGTGCCGTACCCGTTGGGACTAGGGCCGCGCCACAGCAATGAGGTGGGCACTGGCGCCCAGTATCGAAGGTTCACGCTCGATCAGAGCGAGAAATTCCATCAGTTTTCGTCGCTGTTCCGGATTATCCCAAACCTCATGAAACGCGGCCGCACTCCATCCCGGACCTTCAACAGCGCGGATTTGGACTTCGCAAAAACCGGCATCGCGAACTTCCGCAGCCAGTTCCTCGGGACGGTGGAAGTACGCGGTGGTGAAGTAAGCCGGATGGTTCACCGGATTGCGATGCTGGCCGGAGGCGAGATCTGCCGCAATGATTTTGCGAAATTCCGGGTCTCGAAAGAAACCGCTTGAAAGCCCATCGATCAAAGAGGCGAAACGCGAGATCGCGGCGGCGAAAAGGACACCATTTGGTTTGAGGACACGGCGGGCTTCGCGAAGCGCCTGCTGACGATCCGAATGTTCAACCAAATGGTACAAGGGCCCGAGCAGAAGAGCCGCATCGGCGCAGCCCGAGGGGAGATCCAAGCTGCGAGCGTCGCCCCGGGTGATGGATTTCAGCGTGACACCCGAAGCAGCCGCGTGAGATCTCGCTTGCTCAAGATGAAGCTCCACCGGATCGACCAAGTGCACCTGATAGCCTTGCTTGGCGAGCGGGAAGGCGTAAATCCCAGCGGCACCGCCCACGTCGAAAATTTCTGCCGGTGGCCGCGGAAGATGTTGAGCGAGAATCGCTTGCGTCCGCAGCCGCTCCAGTTCACCTCGCTCGGCCAATAGCCGCTCCGACTCTTTGCCTTGCAGATAATGCTCCTCGATTTCTTTTGGGATCAGGTTCATCCGCACCTCCATCTGCAAAATCCACGGCCACCGAATCTTCAAACGTGGAGACTACCCCGGGGCTGCTTTCGAAATCAAATCCGGGCGCTGCGGGGCGCTTAATTCTTTTGGTTCCGCGGACGGCTTGCGCTAGTCTGGATTGCTTCTCTCGTGGAGGGCTGCGCGTCCGTGGGGCGTTGCGCTCCGGGTCGGCATTGCGTTTTTGCAAGCTGCGCTGCCCGGCCTGGAAGTGATCCCTTCGTTGTCTCTTATTTATTTGAGTTTGCCGGAAGCCCGGTGGAATTTCGAAAGCAAGGAGAGCGTTACGCCAAGTGTGGCCCGAGGCGGCTTGCATTCCCTGCGCCGGGACCCTACGCTGAGTGCCCTATGAACGATATCACTCCCGAAATGCTGATGATGGGATTCATCTCATATGTGGTTTTTCTCTTTTCGACGACGTGCCACGAAGCTTCGCACGCGCTGGCGGCAAAAATCGGAGGGGATTCGACGGCGGCGCTAGGCGGGCAGGTGAGCCTGAACCCGATTCCGCACATCCGGAGGTCGCCCTTTGGCATGGTGGTTTTCCCGATCCTGAGTTTTTTCCTCTCCGGCGGCGGCATGATCGGGTGGGCCAGCGCGCCGTTTGATCCGCTGTGGGAGCGGCGGCATCCGCGGCGATCGGCGTGGATGGCGTTGGCGGGACCCGCGGCCAACTTCACGCTGATGCTGCTGGCAGTGGTGGCCCTGCGCGCCGGAATGTATTTTCAGCTTTTCCACCGGGATCCGGTGAGCGGCGCGCCAAGCCTGGCGGGGATCGTCTTGCGCGTGGTGTTTTCCCTGAATCTGCTGCTGGGCACGTTTAACCTGCTGCCGGTGCCGCCGCTGGATGGCAGCACCGGGATCATGGTGTTCATGGGTGAAAGCCGGGCGCAGAAATATCTCGACTGGATCCGCGGAAGCAATTACGCGATGGCGGGGCTGCTGGTGGGGATGCTGGTTTTTCGCGAGATTTACCCGTGGGTGCAGGAAGTGGCGATCCGCGCGTTTTTCTGACCCGTCGACTCACGCGCATTGGCTATCGGCGCCGCGCCAACGAACAATAATGGCGCCCGCGACCTGACGCTTCCCCGGTACTTCTGGCAGCAGCGTTGCGTGGGGAGGCGGCCGGACGTAGAGTATTGGTTTGCCGGAGATTCACGAGGGTGGTTCCGGCTGAGTTGCGCGCCGTTGCTCCCCTGCCCTGCCAACCGGGCGCGAACCCTGAAAGCAGCTGTTCGGCGAATCGACGCTGCGCGGAAGCCTCAATGCAAGGTGGCATTCGGGACGAGGCGGCGGCGTTGCTGGTGAATGGAGGTATCGTCCATGTTTCTCGATTTTTTTCATTTGCGCGAAGAGCCGTTTGGGGTCACGCCCGACCCGGCGTACCTGTACGCGAGCCAAACCCACTGCGAGGCGCTGGATGCGCTGACCGAGGGAATCCTGGATGGCCGGGGTTTTCTGGCGCTGATCGCGGAGCCGGGCATGGGCAAGACGACGCTACTGTATCAGGTGCTGGAGGGGCTGCGCGACACGGCGCGCGCGGCGTTTTTGTTCCAGACGCAATGCAACTCCCGCGAATTTTTCCAATACCTATTGAGCGAGCTGGGAGTGGACTCGACGGGCATGGGCCTGGTGGCCATGCACAACAAGTTGAATGAAATGTTGTTGGAGGAAATGCTGGCGGGCAGGCGATTTGTGCTGATCGTCGATGAGGCGCAAAACCTGGACGATACGGTGCTGGAAACCATCCGGCTGCTTTCCAATTTTGAGACGTCGAACACCAAGCTGCTGCAAATCGTGCTGGCCGGGCAGCCGCAACTCGGGGAGAAACTCGGGCAGGAGCACCTGACACAACTGTTGCAGCGCATCACGGTGGTGAGGCAATTGGAAGCGCTGTCGGAGGAGGAGACGGCCGGCTACATCCGGCACCGGTTGAAGGTCGCGGGACATAATGGAGAATCGCTTTTTGAGGCGGAGGCCGTGGCGCTGGTGCACGCGCGGAGTCAGGGGGTTCCGAGAAATATCAACAAGATTTGTTACCGCGCATTGTTGGAGGCCTATGCGGGAGGAAGCCACACGGTGTCGCGAGAGATTGTCGAGAAGGCGGATCGCAAGCTGGCGGTGGTGTCCGCGGCGCTGGCCGCGGCGCGCCCCGCGCCCGCGGTGGCAGCGTCGCCGGTGATTATGGTGACCGATTCCGAGGTGAAGGCTGCCGACGTTTCTGCCATGCCCGAGCTGACGTACAAATCGAGCGCGCCATTCGCCCTGCCGGCCTGGGCGCTTTGGATGTGCGCGCTGGTAGGAGTTTTGCTGTCGGCGGGCCTGGCCGTGCCGCGCAACACGCTGCAAGCGATGAACCAGAGAATACGCGAGGGAGTGAGCGCCGCACGAAATCTGACCCAGCGCGAACCGGCGGAGGAGCGGCGGCCGTCAACGAGAGATGAGGAATTGCGGCTAAGCCGCGACGCGAGCGAGTGGCCACCAGGCACACAGGGAATACCAAATGTGACCGGCATCCAGGCGTCGAACGCGGAAAAGGATGCCCGCGTGGTGGTCCTGCTGGACGATGCGGTGCAGTACGATTCGGCGCGCATCGCATCGCCGGACCGGATTTACTTCGATCTGCATAAGGCCCGGATGAGCGCATCGATTGGGGCGAAGACCATTCCCGGTGAAGACGGACTGCTGAAGGGAGTGCGGGCCGCGCAATACAGCGACGATGTGGTTCGCCTGGTACTCGATGCGGATGGAGCGAAGGATTACTCGGCGCAACTCCTTTCAGATCCCTATCGGCTGGTGATCGAAGTCCACGCGCAACCGGCAATCGCCGGTAACGCCGCTCTCGGCCTGGGCGCTGTAAGGTCCATCGAGGCAGGCACGGCGCGACCGACCCGGGCCATCCGGGGGAGGCAGCTTTCCCTGGCGCGGGAATTGGGTTTGAAGATTACGCGCATCGCGATCGATGCGGGACACGGAGGGTACGACACGGGCACCAAGGGGCCGCAAGGCCTGCTGGAGAAAGATCTCTGCCTGGATGTGGCGCTGCGGCTGGGCCACCTGATTGAGGAAAATATTGCGGGCGCGGAGGTTGTGTACACCCGCAAGGACGACCGGCACGTTTCGCTGGAAGAGCGCACGGCGATCGCCAATTCCGCCAACGCCGATCTGTTTATCTCGATTCACGCGAACTCCAGCGACTTTCGCGAAGCTCGCGGAGTCGAGACGTACTACCTGAACCTGGCAACCTCGCCGGAATCCAGGGAACTCGCGATGCTTGAAAACGCGCCGGGGCGATCCTCGCTGCACGAGCTTCCGGAACTGATCGAAAAGATCACCCGCAACGACAAGATCGCGGAATCGAAGCTGTTTGCGGCGGACATTCAGAAGGCGCTTTCGCAGCGGCTGCAACTGGTGAGCCGGCGGGAGAAGGACCGGGGTGTGAAGCAGGCGCCTTTTGTGGTTTTGAGCGGGGCCACGATGCCCGCGGTGCTTTCGGAGATTTCCTTCGTCAGCAATTCGAGCGACGAGAGCCTGTTGTTCGAAGGCGGCCAGCGCCAGCGCGTCGCCGATGGCTTGTACCGTGGAATCGCGGACTATCTTGAGGGCTTGCACAGCCTGCCCCACAAAGAGCAGAAGCTGGTCAGCGAAAACGGGCCGGGCACATCCGCGGGGTTCGCCACCGCGACGGCGCCGGCCGCACTGGGGCGCAATCGCCGTTAGTTAGCCTGTTGAGGTCCGCGAGGCGCGGCGCCAGCCGAAACCTCAAGGGTGTTCTAATCCTTTTGCAGATTGAACCAGGAAGGGACGAGTTGTATCTTCCGCGCACAGGTGGTGTGGGCTGTCACTGCCAAATGCTTAGGCGGAATGGGTTTCCGCTGCCGACGATGGCCGATGAACTGCTCTTTTGTGGGCGGAGGATTTTTATGCCCACTTCGGAGCCGCTCCCGCTGACACAATCCGGCCTGGTGGAGGTTTCCGGCTGGGATGAAAATCAGATCTTCTTTGTGGAGAGGTCCGAGCTGGGCTGGGACGAATTCGCGGGGAAACACATCACGCTGAGGCGGATGCTGGCGGAAGGCGCGATCATTTTCGTGCGGCCCATTCAGCCGACGGCGCTGCATCGGGCGAATCCGATTCCTTATGAAGCGGAGTTTCTGGGATGCGACCCGCAAGGGCATCACCAGTTCCGGCTGAATGGAGTGCAGCCGCGGAACGGGCGTCAGAGTATGTTGGTGAACTGAGAGCGGGTTCCCGTCCACTTCGGGACAATGGCCCATTTTGGCAGTGATTTTTGGCGCTTCTTTGCTTCTTCTCAGGTGTTCGGGGTGGCCGGGCACGGCGTGGCGATGATCTGTGAAACGCTGCGACGCCTCTGAGAATATGCTACTTAACTTTAGAATACTGTGCTGGCCGGAGGGGGCGAGGACGATATTGCGCGCGCCAGTCGGGCGGCGGCCTGTTTGGCACAGCGCTTGCCTCTTTGTGGGACATGGCCTACGCATCCTACAAAACCGCAGTGGTAAGTCCCATCCAGAGCGCGCTGACGCCCTGCATCCTAGACGACGACTCCGGGGAACGTGATTCGCTCACGCATCTAATTTCGGATATGGGTTATGAGGCGGTGACCACGCCGGACGCGGAGGAGGCGCTGCGGCTGATCCGCATGGGGCGCTGCCGGGTGGTGTTTGCCAGCACGCATCTGCAAACTCCCGACCCGTTTGATTTTCTGGATCGCGCGCTGCGCTGCGATCCCGGCGTGCACGTGATGATTATGACCGCGCAATACACGCTGGAGGCCGCGCTGGAGGCGATCCGGCGCGGGGCGGCGGATTTTCTGCCGAAGCCGCTGGACCATGTGCGGCTGAAGCGCACGCTGGACGACCTGGCGGCGCTGTACGACCAGCGGCGGAGGGTGCGGGCATTGGAAGAGCAGTTGTTGAAGGATCTGGAGTTCCACGGGATTGTGGGAAAAAGCCCGGCGATGCTGGAAGTGTTCGATTTTTCGCGGAAGGTGGCGCGGCATTACACGAATGTTTTGCTGGTGGGGCCGACGGGAGCGGGGAAAGAGCTGGTAGCGCGGGCGATCCATCAGATCAGCCCGGTGAGCCAGCAGCGGCTGGCAGTGTGCAACTGTTCGGCGATGGTGGACACCTTGCTGGAGAGCCAGTTGTTCGGGCACGTGCGGGGCGCGTTCACCGGGGCGACGGACACGCGGCAGGGGTTGTTCGAGTATGCCAATGGCGGCACGGTGTTTCTCGATGAAGTGGGCGAAACTTCGCTGCCGATGCAGGCGAAACTGTTGCGGGTGATCCAGAACCGGGAGATTCAGCGGGTTGGCTCACCGGAAGTGAAGCAGGTGAATGTACGGCTGATCGCGGCGACGAACCGCGATTTGCGGGCCGAGGTGCTTTCGGGGAGATTTCGTGAGGATCTTTTTTACCGGTTGAGCTCGATCCAGATTCGGATTCCTTCGCTGGCGGAGCGGCTGGAGGATATTCCGCTGCTGGTGCAGTTTTTCCTGAAGAAGTACAACGATTCATACGGGAAGAATATCGCGGGACTGACGCGGCGGGCGCAGACGGTGCTGTTGCAACATCCGTGGCCGGGGAATGTGCGCGAGCTGGAGAACGTGATTTCCACGGCGTGCATCACGGCGATGGGCGATTTCATTGATATCAGCGATCTGCCGGAGCACTTGCAGCATCGCACCACGCGGCTGGCGGGGGACGAGGACTGGCGGCCGCTCTCGCTGGATGAGGTGCGCAAGGTGCATATTCAGAAGGTGCTGCAAATGTGCAATGGGAACCGGTTGCGCGCGGCGCAAATACTGGGGATCGGGCGCACGAGTTTGTACCGCTATTTGAAGCGCGACGGATACGATCTTCGGCCGCACTCGAGTGGCGCCGCGGCGTAAGGATTTCTCGGCAGTAAACTCGAGGGGGCGGGCCGCCCCGCCCTCGCTGGCACCCAACGCGCGTGGCACGTGTGACTACAACCGGCGGTTAAAGAAGAACGGCCGGGGTCCTCGCAGAAGGAAAGCATCTGTAGCGTGTACAGCGCTGGGGAGAAGAAACGCTTGCGGTCCCAGCCCGCAGCCTTCGGCTCCGCTCAGGGCAAGCGAGCTGGATTGACGTCTGCTGCGCCTGCGGTGCTTATCGGCCGAGAGCTGGTAACTTTGGCCAAGGCCCCGGCTCCCTGGCAGGCGCGAAAACCGCAAAGCAGCCGCTGTGGAAGAAATACCCACAAATTTTTTTGAGCCATTCACTCTGACCTTTCTTTTCCGCGGGTCGCCTGTTCTCACCGGGTTGCTGCCTGATACACTCTGTGCGTTGCGCGACGCTTTCACGGTGCGCGCGGCGGTTTTTCGTCTGGTTTAAGGAGCGGCTCGTTTGGACGTTTCCGTGATCCTCCTGACGCGCAATACTTGCGGGCAAACGCGCGAGGCTGTGGACTCGGTGCTTTCCTCCTCTGATTCGCTCAGCAAGGAAATTCGGGTGATAGACAACGCTTCGACGGATGAGAGCGCTTCCGTTTTGCCTGCGGCTTTTCCGGGAATTCACTACACGCGGATGGAGCGGAACCTGGGTTTTGCGCGAGGGGTGAATTTTGCCGCGCGAGAGGCCCAGGGAGATTTTTTGCTGCTGCTGAATTCGGATGCGCGGCTGGCACCGGAAGCGCTGGGGCTGGCCGTGGAGTGGATGCGGGTGAATCCGCGCTGCGGCATCGCCGGCGCGCAGCTTTTTCATGCCGACGGGCGCAAACAGAATTCGATGGCCAACTTCCCTTCCCTGGCGACGGAACTGCTGAACAAATTTCTCCTGCGAACCATTTGGCCGCGGCGCTTCCCCGGGAAGGAGCAGGATTTTCGCGAGCCGGTTGCCGTGGAATCGGTGATTGGAGCATTTTTCCTGGTGCGGCGCGCGCTGTGGGAAAGACTCGGCGGGATGGACGAACGCTTTTTCTTTTTTTTGGAGGAGACGGATTTCTGCCTGCGGGCGCGGCAAGCTGGATTTGCGACCATGCACCTGCCGCAGGTGCGCGTTTGGCACGGGCAGGGACAAACGGCAAAGCAGGATCTGGCGGCGGCGCGGATTGAATACTGGCGTTCGCGATATTCGTATTTTGCAAAGCACAGGAGCGCGGCGGTGTGCATGGCGCTCGATTGCGGGTTGCTGCTACGGCTGGCGGTGGATTCGCTGGTGAGCGGGCTGATTACCGTGGCGACTTTCGGGCAATCGAAAAAGTGGCGGGAAAAATTTGCGGTGCACCGGGCGCTGGTGTTGTGGCATTTGCGGGGATGCCCTCCGGAATCGGGGTTGCCGCGATGAGGGTGGGGCGGGAAGATTGCGCGTAGCAGCAGGAACCAGAGAAGAGAGGAAGGCGCCCGGTACAAGAGACGGGTATGCAGGGCTGGATAGGCCTTGCGAAAGTTTTGAATGTGAACCTTAGAGGCTAAGCCGGCCAGATTGCGTGCGAAATACGGCACGACTGAAGTCGTGCCCTCCCGAAAAACCTTGACCCGAGCAGAGATTCTTCATCAGCAAACCCCGCAGGGCTGTTTCTGATTGGAACAGCGCGCTGACCGCTCCAATATTATTTTTGCCGCACAAGTGCGGCGCAAAACTCGGGCTGGCGGCGCATTTTTCCGGTATTCTGAAGTGGATAAATTCTTGGCCCCTTCCCCAGGTTGCCAAGATGGAATTCAAAAAAGTGCGCCGCAGCGGGCGCGTATTGCAAACCGTTCCGATCCTCTTGATTGGCTATGATTATGAAGGACGTGTCTTCACGGAAGACACGCACACCGTGATGCTCAGTTATCATGGCGCGGGAATTGTTTCCGGACACAAACTGGCGGCGGAGCAGGAGTTGGTGCTACGCATGAGCGAAAGCCAGCGTGAGGCGGAGATCCGCGTGGTGGGCGAAATCGGTTTGCAAGGCAACCTGCACAGCTATGGAGTGGCATTTCTCGACGAAGCACTGGATTTCTGGCAGATCGAATTTCCCCCGGCGCCTTCGCTGCAGGATCGCCCGATGGAGCTGGTGCTGGAATGCCACGGGTGCAACGCGACGGTGACGCTATTGAATGGGGATTACGAGTTTGACGTGTGCGCGATTCATGGCGGGCTGGTGCGCTATTGCGCGGCGTGTGGATTTGCGACGGTATGGAAACGCGCGGAACCCGGCAGCATACGGCGGGCGGCACCCGGGAAGGCGGCACGGAAAGCAGTGGAGCGGCCACGGACGACGCCCGGCGGCGAGCCGGCGGCAATGCCACCAGCCGTTCGAAGGGAAACGGAAGAGGAGGCGCTGGTGGAGCACGCCGCGTTCCAGGTGTTGGACCGCGTCCTAACCCGGCCGGGAGCGCAAGCGGCGCAGGACACCAAGGCGCGGGATGTACGCGTGGCGGACCCGGCGTCGCGAGAAGCAGCAAAAACCGCGGCGGCACTGGCAGAGCGGCGGCAACGGCTGAGGGCCAAGGTGAATTACTTTGCCTGCGTGCGCAGCGACTTGTATGGCGATGACATGGTGACCTGCGTCGACATGTCTCGCGGTGGATTGGGCTTTTGGACTAAGAATCCTTATGAAATATCCGCGCAAGTGACGATCGCGGTGCCGTTTTCGCCGGAGTCGCCGAACGCCCCGGCGATCTTTGTGGAAGCGCGCATCGTGAATCTGGCGGAAGCGCCGGAACGCAAAATGTTCCGGTGCGGCGCCGCGTTCTTGCCGGTGACGGGATCGCGGGCGCACACCTGAAGGAGCTCAGCCAGCTGGCGCGGCTTTCTTGGACTCCGCGGAATCGTAGCTTTCCCCATAAATGGCAGGGACCTTGCCGCCCATGGCGCGGAGATAGGTGGAGAGTTGCCCGCGATGATGGATGGTGTGGCGAAGGCTGAAATCGATGAAAGCGGCGGCGGGCATCTGGAAGGCGCCGCGGAAGTCGATATTTTTCGCGAGCTGCTCGCCGGTGAGGCGGGAGAAGTTTTCGAAATTCCTGGCGAAGCTTTCTTCGTACCACTTGACGATATTCGGGGCGGTGATCCCGCCTTCAGGGCGGGGGATGGCGTTGAAGTCGAACGCGCCGGCGACGATGCCGGCGTAGAAGCGATGCTCGGCGGCGACGAGGTGCCAGGCAAGTTCGATGGCGGTTTTGGATTGCGGGTCGGGACGATAGTCGGCGTGCGCGGAAGGGATGGCCGCGATGACGCTGCAGGTGGTGCGATGCTCGTTTTTGACGGCGGGCATATTATATTGGAGCAGGAATGCGGCTTGCTCGGGTTGTATGGAAATCATGGAGAGATCACCTCGTTGGAAGAATTCGACGGGCCCAGGTGCACTTGCTGATAGTAATGGATGCACGGCGCAGCATGGTTGGTACGGCGGGGACGCAAAAAAGCTGATCTCGAGGAACCTGAGGGTCATGGAAGGTCGCGGCCGGGCGTTTGTTGCAATCCCGTTAATCTTGCTTCGAAGCGGTTGCCCATAACGCCATTTCAGGTCACAATGAGTTTTCCCGCCTCTGCCCCCGAGGGCACATGCTCTTTCAAACGATTGACCAAGTTCGGCGCTTTTCTAAAATTCTGGGAGGGTTTACGCTCCTGGGGCTTGGAGCGATCATGTTAGTCACGCCGGGGCCCGGCTGGCTGGTGATTTTTTTTGGGCTGACGCTGTTGGCCGCCGAATTTGTGTGGGCGCGGCGGTTGATGGAACGCATGAAGGAGCAGGGCACGCGCATCAAGGATTCGGTGCTGCGGATAGGCAAATCGGATTCAACCGATTCGGCTTGAAGCGCAAATTTCCCGAGGGAAAATTCCCATGATAAGCGAATGGAAGGGCAAGTGGGCGCTGGTTACCGGTGCGAGCGCGGGAATCGGCGTGGCGCTCGCGGAGGAGCTCGCCGCGGGGGGCACGCACCTGGTGTTGACCGCGCGGCGCATGGACAGGCTATTGGAAATTGCAAAGGCTTTGCGCGGCAAACATGGAATTCATACGCACGTGGTGGCAGCGGACTTGGCGAAGCGAGATGCGCCGCGGGAGATTTTCGACTTCACCAAGGAAAAGGGACTGCGCATCGACCTGTTGGTCAACAACGCGGGGTTTGGGCAATACGGCGAAGTGCCACAGGTGGAGACGCAGCGGCTGCTAGACATGGTGGAAGTGAATTGCACGGCGGTGGTGTACCTGACGCGGTTGTTTCTCCCCGAAATGGTGGCGCGGCGCAGCGGGGACATTTTGATCCTGGCTTCGACGGCCGCGTTTCAAGCGGTGCCGTATATTTCCACGTATGCCGCGACGAAAGCGTTCGATCTTTTCTTCGCGGAAGGATTGGCGGAAGAGATGAAGCCGCACGGGATTCGCGTATGCGCGTTGTGCCCGGGCTCGACGGAATCGGAATTTCATGCGGTTGCGGGGCAAGAGCGGTTTACGGCGAAGCATCAGGAACCCGCCGACAAGGTGGCGCGCACGGGATTGCAGGCGCTGGCCGCGGGGAAGAGCTGCGTCATCTCCGGCCTGGGCAACTACCTGGGCGCGCATTCGCAGCGGCTGGTGCCGCGGCGGATGGTGACGCGGATCGCAGGCAAGATGTTTCGGCCCGGCAAGGGCCGCTGAAGCGCTCACGCAATTTCTGCGGCCCGCAATGCAGGGCGCTCTGCAAAACGGAAGGCGTCGTTTCTGTGGCGGCCCGACGGGACCAGGCCGCGGGATACTCCTTGTGGGCCTGCTCCCCTCGAAACTCTAACCCTTTGACCGGGTTTGCTTTAGAGTAGCCATACGTGGGACGCCCGGCGTCCGGCGAACGGCCTGCGCTCTCGCCGGGAACTTTCCGGGCCCCGGCCGGGAATAGTGTAATGACAGCAGGCGTCAGATGGGGAGCAATGCACATCGAGGCACAGGAAAGCGACGAGATCCTGCTGAAGAGGTCGGCGAAGGGCGATGAAGGGGCCTTCACGCAGCTTTACCGGCGCAACCAGGCGCAGATCTATCGTTTTGCGCTGCGAATGACCGGCCAGGCCTGGGCCGCGGAGGAGATTGTGCAGGACGTTTTCATGACCCTGGTGCGCGAGCCGAAAAAATATGATCCCGAACGCGGCCCGCTGGGAGCGTTCCTATACGGGGTCGCCCGCAACCGGGTGATGAAGCACCTGGAACGCCGGCCGCGGGAGTTTTCGCTGGAGCAGAAGAACGGCGATGGCGAAGTACACGTGATTGAGGCAGCCGACGAGCGCACACCCGCGCACTGGGCGGAACTTCGCGAGCGGCGCGAACGCGTCCACGAGGCCGTGCTGGGGCTGCCGCCGGAGTTTCGGGAAACCGTGGTGCTTTGCGAATTGGAAGAGTTGAGCTACGAACAAGCGGCGCGGGTTCTGGAATGTCCGGTGGGCACGGTGCGCTCCAGGTTGCATCGGGGCCGCGCGCTGCTGCTGGCGAAACTCGAGATGCTGCGGGAAGCGCCGAAACGCGCGAATGCCGGGCGCTAAGGATATGCAGGAGAAGCGCAGATGAATTGCCAAGAATTTGCCAACGCGGGACTCGAGCAGGATCTCCACGCTGACGGACTGGATTCCGCCGCAGCACGGGAACATTTGCGGATTTGTCCGAACTGCGCGGGGCTATATGAAAGCTCCCTGGCGTTGCGAGCGGAGTTGCGCGAACTGGGACAACGGACGTCCGAAGCATCCGCGCCATCGCGAGTGGAGATGCGGCTGCGCCAGGAATTTCGCACCCGGCACAAGACGGATAGGAACCGCGGCCGGGTGGTTCTGGCGGGCTGGGTGTTGGCGACGGCAACGGTGCTGCTCGCGGCGAGTTCGCTGGTTTTATGGCATCGGGGAACGCCACCGAATGCCGTGCAAGTGTCCCGGCCGGCGACGCCAGCGGCAATTCACGCGGTTGCGAGCGGGCCGGAGCTTGGTGGAACGCTGATTGCCGAAAATGACGGCGACGAGTTTGCCTTGATCCCGGGCGCTGTGCCGGGCCTGCTGGACGATTCCACGGTGGTGCGCGTGGAGATGCAGCGCGGCTCGCTGAGCGCGTTGGGGCTGAGCGTGAACGAAGAGCACGCCGGCGATGTAGTGCAGGTGGATTTATTGCTCGGCGCGGATGGGCAGCCGCAGGCTTACCGCCTGCCGCGATCGAGTAACTAGGTTTCGCGCGGCTCGCCTGCCGCGAATGGAAGACGAGCAACAGGAGAGAAGTAGAGGAGAAGCACGGATGAATAAGAAATGGATTCTTTCAGCAATGACAGCCGCGATGCTGGTGACCGCGTGCTCGCTGGCCGCCCAAGAACCGGCACCGCCGCCGGATGGGCCTCCGCCACATGGCGGGTTCATGCCCGGCGGCCCGTTAGGCGGGCGCATGGAGATTCTGGGATTTGAGGAAATGCACCCGGGCAAGCTGGTGACCGGGATGCCGTATTCCGCGGTGTCGGTGATCGAAACGACCCAGACCCTCGCCGATGGCACCTCCATCAATCGAAAGTTCCAGGCGAATCTCTTTCGCGACGCGCAGGGACGAGTGCGCAAGGAAATCACCCTGCCGGCGATTGGGCCGCTTGCCGCTAGCGGGCAGTCCAGAACTTTTGTCCTGATTCATGACCCTGTTGCCGGCACGTCGTATGAACTACGCCCGGACCAGAAGACCGCCACGCAGCTACCGGTCCGCCCGCGCCGCAACCAGACTGGCGATTCCCTGCAGAGCAATTTTGATGCGCACGTCCAGAAGGAGATCGCCAACGGGACGCTGAAGAAGGACGACCTTGGAACGCAGACCATCAATGGGGTATCGGCGCAGGGCACGCGATATACGCGCACGATCCCCGTGGGGCAAATCGGAAACGATAGGGCCATCAGCGTCGTCAACGAGGTGTGGTATTCCACCGATCTTCAGATTGTGGTGAAGATGACGCGCACCGACCCGCGAAGTGGCTCGACCACGTATACGGTCACCAATATTCAGCGCCAGACGCCCGCGGCTTCGCTGTTCACGGTGCCCGCAGATTACAACCTAACGCAGGGACGCAGAGGACGTGGCCCCAAGGGCGCGATGCCGGGCGCTCCCGTGGGCGCTCCGCCGCCCAGCGAATAGGCAACGGGCAGGCGCAATCGAGCTTCTCTCCTGAAGACGGCGCGCCCTCACTGCAGCTACCCCCATTGCTGCGGTGAGGGCGTAGTCGTGTCTGGGCGATGCGTTTGTGAATTGGTCTTCTGATCGAGAAAAGCGCTAAAATTGCCGGTATGGAAGAAAAGGACCTCGCCGAAAAGTTGATGCTGGAAGGCTATGCCCACCTGTATGTCTGGGAGGACGGTCCGGAGGTGGACTATCCCGAGCATACCCACCGGGCGGAATCGGCGCACATTATTTTAAGCGGCGAGATGAGCATGACCATGAATGGGGAGACAAAAACTTTTCACACCGGCGACCGCTGCGATCTGCCCGCCGGGATTGTGCACTCCGCAAAGACTGGGCCGCAGGGCTGCCGCTATCTGATTGCCGAGCGCTGAAGTCGTCCCGTTGCTCCATTGTTAAGCGGACTGCGCGCCGGCGCGGTCCAGCAGTTCGATTATGTGCAGGACTTCCTGGCCGGTGTGATGAATTTGCGCGCCGGCGCGCAATTGCAGCAGGCATCCCGGGTTGGCGGTGGCGATGATCTTCGCGGTGGTGGATTTGGCGAAGTTCATCTTTTCGGCCAGCAGTTCCAGGGACGCTTTTGTCTGGGTGACGTTGTAGACTCCCGCTGAACCGCAGCAAATATCCGCGAACGGCAATTCGACCAACTCCACACCGGGAATCGCGCGCAACAATTGGCGCGGCGCTTCGCGAATTTTTTGACCGTGCAAGAGATGGCAGGAATCCTGATAGGTTACGCGCGCTTGAAGGGGCTTCAGCGGCGCGGAGAGGCCGTGGGCCGCGAGAAATTCGGTCACATCACGGGTATTTTTTCCGAAGGCCAGGGCTGCGGTGTATTCCGGCTCGCCGGGCGTGAAGAGGTGGGCATACTCCTTCAACATGGAGCCGCAGCCAGCGGCATTGGTGACCACCGCATCGAAATCGCCCGCGGCAAAGGCGGCGATGTTTCTGCGCGCCAGGCTGCGGGCCACATCGCGTACGCCGGCATGGGCGGGCAGCGCGCCGCAACAGAATTGCCCGCCGGGAACGACCACTTCACAGCCGTTGGCGGTGAGCACGCGGATGGTGGCTTCGTTAAGCGCGGTGAAGGTGACATTGGCCACGCATCCCGCGAAGAAAGCGACACGCGCGCGGCGAGTTCCCCGCGCCGGATACGTTGTGCCCAGATGGCCGAAAAAAAAATGGCGGTCAATGGACGGAAGAAGAAAATCGCGTTCGGCCAGGCCGAGCAAATTGAGGATTCCCGTGGCTCTTGCGGCAGCCTGCAAACCGGAGCGCTGATAAACACGCAGAAGTTTTGCGGCCATCGCGATACGCTCTGGGTACGGCAGGAGCCGGCGATATACCAGATTTCGCGCTACCCGCGTGAACCAGGGCCGCTGGTAGACCTGCTCGATGCGAGCGCGCGCGTGCTCCACCAACATCGAGTAACTGACGCCTGAGGGGCAGGCGGTTTCGCACGAACGGCAGTCCAGGCATTTATCAATGTGGTCGACGAATCCGTCTGAAACTGGCAGTTCGCCTTGCTGAACCAGCAGCATCTGGCGGATGCGGCCGCGCGGCGAATCCGCCTCCAGTTGCCACAAGCGATAGGTCGGACAATGATTGAGGCATAGTCCGCAATGGACGCAGCGGGAGAAATCCTCGTAGACGGGAACCGCGCCGGAGATGGGGAGCTGCGCGGCCACGGATCAGAGACCTCCGACAAAGCGACCGGGCGCGAAAACATTTTGCGGATCGAACGACTGCTTGATCCGCTGCATGAGCGGAAAATCGGCCCGCGCAGACCCCCAGACGTTTACCCGGGCCTTCAGCCAATCGGGAGCATGCAACAACGAGGCGCTGCCGTTTTTCCCATTCACGCAGGAGAACAATTGGGAGACGGCGCGCTGCAATACGGCCCTTTGAGTTTCGCCATCACTTTCGCCGAGCAGCGTGAGATACGCCACGCCGCCGGCGCGCAGCAGAAAGACCGTGCGCTGCGAGGCTTGCTTGGATGGCTCTAAGAATTCCGCCGCATCCTGGGGTGCAAACTGTGGCAGGACGATGCGCAGCAACGCCACTTCGGGAGCAGCCTTCCGCAGACAGGCAAATGCTTCCCGCAATGCCTCGTCCATTTGCTGGAATACGCGGCCTTCGATCCTCTCGCCGTTTATGGCGTGCGATTCCGCGGAATGATTCTCCAGTTCACGCTGGATTCGTTGGACCACTGCCGCGTTGCCCTCAAATGAGGTGTAAACGCTCCAACCCTCCGCGGAGAACGGCTGCAACGCGCCTCCGTTGGTTTTTCCTGAAAATTCCGCCAACAGCGAGGAAAATGCCGGATCGAAGAGCTCCAGATTCGAAAAAGGCAGGCCGGACTCGAGGAGAACTTTGCGAAAGGCCAACGCACCTTGCAGCGTCGCGAAACTTGCTAGGCGGCCGCCGCGTGATTCGGGAAGCGGGAAGGTCCGGAAATTCAGGCGGGTGATGGCCGCGAGCGTGCCGAGGGAGCCGACCAGCAATTTGTGAAGATCGTAGCCGGTCACGTTTTTGACCACGCGCCCGCCACTTTTGCAGAGTTGTCCTTTGCCATCCACAAATTCAGCGCCAATCAGGAAATCGCGCGGCGTGCCGTACTGCTGCCGCAAAGTGGAATCGATTCCGGAAGCGACCGCGCCGCCGATGGTGGAAGTTTCCTGCCACGGCACGCCCAGCGGCAAGAATTGGTTTTTGGCAGCCAGCCCATTCGCCAATTCTTGCAAAGTCAGGCCTGCGTCCACGCTGAGTGTCAGATCGCCTGGATCGTAATGCACAATCTGGTGCAGGGCGGTCATGTCCAGCGCCAGGTCATAGCGCTGCGGCGGCATTCCCAAGTCCAGCTTGCTCCGCGAGCCGCAGCACACGATCGCCAATTTTTCCGCGGCAGCCACGCGGACAATTTCGGCCACTTCTTCCGCCGCCTGCGGTTTGACGATGGCGGTGGGCGCGCGGCCGGCGATGGCAAATTCTTGCAACTCGGATTCGGCGGCGCGCACACGGCCGCCGCCCAACATGTCGTCCAGACGCGCAGCAAGGCTGCTCATGACGCGGTCCTGGCCATCGGCCCCGATTTGCGAATGCGAATTTCCCCGCAACCCTTGCTGATTGGGAAAATCTTACCGGGATTCAGCGAGGAATCGGGGTTGAACGCATCGTGAATCCGCCGCATCAGGTCGAAATCGGCGTCGCTGAAGAGCAGGGTCATCAATTCATTTTTTTCCATGCCTACGCCGTGTTCGCCGGTCAGCGTGCCGCCAAGCGAAACGCACATACGGATAATCTCCTCGGAAGCGGCGATGGCCCGGGCGCACTGCTGGGCGTCCCGTGGATCATAGAGCACGATCGGGTGCAGATTCCCGTCACCCGCATGAAAGATGTTGCCGATCTGGAAGCCCGATTTTTTTCCAATCTCCTGGATTTTTTCGAGGGCTTCGGGCAGCTTGGACCGCGGAATCACACCGTCGAGCACATAGTTGGAGGGTGCCAGGCGGCCAAGCGCGCCGAAGGCGTTTCTGCGCCCTTTCCACAACAGGTCGCGCTCGGCGGCGTCGCGCGCCATGCGCACTTGCCGCGCGTGATTGGCGGCGCAGATCTCCGCGATGGTGGCGGCTTGCGATTCGGCGGCTTCGCGCAGGCCTTCCACCTCGATAAGCAAAACTGCGGCGCTGTCGCGCGGAAACCCGGCGTGGATGTAGTCCTCGACGGCGCACAGGGTCCAGCCGTCGAGCATTTCGCAGGCGGCCGGAGTGATCCCCCGCGCGGTCATCTCCACCACCGTCCGCGAAGCGTCGCCCACGACGTCGAATATTGCCAGCAGCGTTTTCACCGCCTCAGCCTTGCGCGAAAGCTTGACGGTGATTTCGGTCACCAGCGCCAGCGTGCCTTCGCTGCCGACCAACAATCCGCACAGGTCGTAACCGGGGGTGTCTCCGTGATGGCTTCCGACGTGCACGATTTCGCCGTCGGGCAGCACGAGTTCGAGTGCCGCGACATGATTGGTGGTGAGGCCGTATGCCAGTGTGTGCGGCCCCCCGGAATTTTCGGCCACATTTCCACCGATGGTGCAGGATTTCTGGCTCGATGGATCCGGCGCAAAATACAAACCCGCGTGCTCGACGGCGCGAGTGATGTCCAGATTCACCACGCCGGGTTGCACCACGGCGCGCCGGCGTTCGATATCGAGCTGCAGAATCCGGTTCATCCGCGCAAAAACGATCATCACGCCGCCGCGGCGAGCCAGCGCCCCGCCGGAAAGGCCCGTACCCGCGCCGCGGCCAACCACGGGCGATTGAAATTTGGCCGCGAGTTTCACGATTCGAGAGACGTCTTGCGTGGTGTGCGGAAAAACGACCACTTCCGGGCGGGCCTTTTCGACCGAGCCATCGAATTCGTAGAGCAACAAATCTTCTTTCTGGGACAAGACGTTGGTGGGCCCAAGCAGGGTTTGCAGTTCACGAATTAGGGCAGGGTCCATAGCGCGCCGGCAGCGGAAGCTTGCGGCAGTTCCACTATAGTGATTCGCGCGGCCGGCTGGCAATGGCGCTCTGCGCGCGTCCGGCGTCTCGTGCTAGTGTAGAGGGCCTGAATTGCAAATGGTAAGAGGACGTGAATGGCAAAACCGAAAGTGTACGCAACCCACCCGTTGTTTGAGGAAGCCCGGCAAATCCTGGACGACGCTTGCGACATGCAATATTGGACCAACGAGGAGCGCCCGCCACGTGACGAAGTGCTGCGGAACGTGAAGGACAAAGAGGGGCTGATCTGCCTGCTGACGGAAAAAGTGAATGACGAGCTGCTGCAGGCCGCGCCGAAATTGCGTATCTCCGCGAACGTCGCGGTGGGTTACGACAACATTGACGTGGATGCCTGCACGCGGCGCGGCGTGGTGGCGACGAATACGCCCGGGGTGCTCGACGAGACCACCGCCGACTTTGCCTGGGCCCTGATGATGGCGCTGGCGCGGAGGTTGAGCGAGGGCGAGCAACTGGCGCGGTCCGGCGACTGGAAGGGCTGGAACCTCGATCAACTGTGCGGCGCCGATATCTGGGGCAAAACACTGGGAATTGTGGGATTCGGCCGCATTGGCCGGGCCGTTGCCCGGCGGGCGCTGGGCTTTCAGATGAAAGTGATTTATACAGACGCTGTGAAGGCGCCGGCGGACGTGGCGCAATCGCTCAACGCGGAATATCGCGACATGAACGCGCTGCTGGCGGAATCGGACTTCATCAGCGTGCACGTTCCCTTGATGCCGGAAACTCGCGGCTTGTTCGATGCGCCGAAATTCTATCGCATGAAGCCCACGGCGTTTCTCATCAACACCTCACGCGGCCCGGTGGTGGATGAAGCCGCGCTGGTTGTCGCGCTGGAGGCCAAGAAAATCGCCGGGGCGGGGTTGGATGTGTACGAAAACGAGCCGTTCATTCACCCCGGCTTGAAGCGGGCGAATGTGGTACTGACGCCGCACCTGGCGTCGGCCTCGCTGGAGACGCGCACGAAAATGGCGGTGATGGCAGCGAACAACGTGATCTCGCTGTTCAAGGGGCAGCTGCCCGCGAACATGCTGAATCCCTCGATATTGAAGAAATCCTGAACCCATGAGCGGTGCAGCGATGACACCCGGAAAGCAACTCGCCAGGGAAATTTTTCGGGACACGCTGGCGGCGCTGGACATTCCGTGGGCCATGGAGCAGAAGCTTGCGCTCGCGGGATCTCGGCTGATTCTCGAAAACGGGGCGGTTGAGCTTTCCGGGGGCCCCGCGCTGTTCGTCATCGCGGTAGGAAAAGCGGCGCACGCGATGGCCTCCGGCCTACGCGCCTTCCTGCCCGGTTCGTATGCGTTCCGGGGAGTCGTTGCGGCACCCACGAAACCTGAAGCTCTTTTTCCCGGCCTCGCTTATTTCGTGGCCGGGCATCCCAACCCGAACCAGGACAGTTGGCGCGCGGCGGAAGCAATTCTGGCGCTGCTGCGTGAAGCGGATGAGCGCAGCGTGGTCTTTTTTCTACTGTCGGGTGGCGGCTCCGCGCTGCTGGAGCTTCCGCTGGTTCCGGGGATGCGGTTGGAGGACCTGCAAGCCGCGAATCACGCTTTGGTGACGTGTGGCGCTTCCATCGAGGCGATGAATACGGTGCGCCGGCATCTTTCCGCGGTAAAGGGCGGCCGCCTTGCGCTGGCCGCGGCGCGGGCCACCAAGGTAACGCTCGCGGTCACCGATGTCCCCGAAGGCAAGGAGAATGCCCTAGCTTCGGGACCGACGGTACCCGATCCATCGACGATCGCCGATGTGAATCGCATTGTCGAACAGTACGGCTTGCGGAAACGCTTTCCCGAGGCGGTGGTTCGCTGGCTGGATGAGGGGAAAATGCCGGAAACGCCGAAGCCGGGCGACCCGGCGTTCCGCAACGCGCACTTTCAACTGCTTCTTGGAATGCATGATCTTTTTCACGCGGCGCAACATGCCGCCGAAGCCCGGGGTTACGCAACGTGTTGCGACAATTTCACCGACGATTGGCCGGTCGCCGAGGCCGCCGAGGCCCTGCTGAAGAAACTGGAAGAATGGCGACGCGAAAATCCCGGGCAGCGGGTGGCGCTGATCGCCGATGGAGAACTGAGTTCGCCGGTGACTGGACACGGCGTGGGTGGACGGAATTCCGCGTTCGTGCTTTCCTGCGTGGAAAAAATCGCCGGGCGAAAAATCACCGTGCTCAGCGCCGGAACAGATGGAGTGGATGGCAACAGTCCAGCGGCGGGAGCCGTCGCCGATGGAGAAACCTTGGCCCGCGCAAAAGCGCTTGGCATGGATCCTGCCGCGGCATTCCGGCAGAGCGACGCTCACACTTTTTTCAGCAAGCTCGACGACGTGATTCTCACCGGGCCGACGGGTAACAACCTCCGCGACCTGCGCGTCTTCCTCGCCGAGCCGTAATGCGCTATTGCTTCGCCGCGGGCAGCCGTTTCTCGATTTCCTTCAAGCGGTCGTTCATCTCCTGCACCAACTGCTCGAGATGAATCAGGCGGTCGTCCCCGCCGGCTTGCGGCGGCGCGTTTCCGTCCGGGCCCTTCATGGCGTGCGGCCCGCCCTTGGCCAGGGGATTTTTCAGCCGTTCAATCTGTTCCTTGATCATCGGCTGCATTTCGATGCTCAGGCCTTTGCTTTGCAGCATGGCTTCCAGCGCGGGTATCGCCGATACATCACCGCGGCCGCCCAGCGCGTAGATCGCGGTGCGGCGAATCGGGAAGTGCGGGTCCTGCAGGTAGCCGGCAATCACCTGGGTGAGTTCCTTATTTTCTTTTTGCAGTCGCGCCAGGCTGCCAAGGGCCGCTTCACGCGAATCCATGTCCTTGCCGGCGACCGCCCAATCACGGAGCAGCGGCACAGCTTGGTCATTACCGAGCAAGCCGAGTCCGCTCAGAGCGGCGTTGCGTAAAAAACCGTCCGGCGAATCGGCGCTGACCGCGGCTACCAGCGTTTCGTACGCGCCCGGCCCCTTGAGGCGGCCGATCGCGCGCAACGCTGCGCCGCGCGCGCGGTAGGAAGAGTCTTCGCGCGCCACGATTTGCAGCCGGGCGATCATCGCCGCGTCGTCCTTGAAGTTTTCCAGCGCCACCACGATATTTGCGCGCACCCAGGGTTCTTTTGCGGAATCGAGAGCCCCCAGCAATTGCTTGGACGCCGCCGCTCCGCCCAATTCTCCCAGCGAACGGGCCGTGGTCGTGCGCACGCCGCTGCTCTTATCGTTGCGCAGGGCCTCGCCCAGCGCGGCGGCCGCTTCGTCATCGCCCTTGATTTTTCCGAGGGCTTCCGCGGCGTCGGCGCGGTCCGCGACTTCGCCGGCATTCTTCAATTGATAGACCAGCTCTTTCTTTTCTTTCTTGAACTTCGCGGATTCGAGAATTTGCGTGCCTTTGTCGAACAGCACCATCAGCGGCGCGGAATCCGCCGGGAAGATGAACACCTCCGACTCCTGGGTGACATGAATGGGGTAAAGCTTGGGGCCGCTCGCCGTAGTGATTTCCACGTCCACAGGAACCTGGAAGAGCCCGACGCGGCCTTCGCGTTTCTGGGTCTGCTTCACGGTCAAGGCGACCTGCCTCTTCGCGGCGTCGTAGGCGCAGCTCAGTTCGAATTTCGGCGCGCCCGCGCCATAGATCCACTGCTGGAAGAACGCGTCCACGTTGGTGTGCGTCGCTTCCTCGATCGCTTTGCTCAGGTCCGCGGTGGTCACGTTTTTCCCGGCATTCACTTCCAGGTAATGCTTGAGACCGGCATAAAAAGCGCTTTCGCCCAACTGGCGGCGGAGCATGTACAGAGCCCAGCCACCCTTGCCGTAGGCGTTTCCGTCAAACTCCTCGGACTCGGCAAAGTCATAGCGCACGATCGGCTTGTCGTACAAAGAGCGCATGGCAAACCACTGCTGCGCGCCTTGCCAGCGATCGAAGTCCGCGACGTCTTTTCCAAAATGCGATTCGGTCCATACCGTTTCCATGAACGTGGCAAAGCCCTCGTTCAGCCAGATATTTCCCCAATCCTTGGTGGTGACCAGGTCGCCAAACCATTGATGGCCCAGTTCGTGGGAAATCAGGGGGTCTTCTCCCTGCTCGTACTCCGGAACCAGCTTCGGATTTCGCAGGGACTCCGCGGTGTTGGTGGTGGCGCTGGAGTTTTCCATGCCGCCGGCGACGAATTCGTCCACCATCACCTGCGCATATTTCTCCCAGGGGTAGTCCACACCTAACTTTTTGCTGAAGAGTTCGATCATCGCGGGCGTGCGGCTGTAGCTTGGGCTCAGGCGATCGCCGCGATCCTTGGGCGCATAGTAGTCCACCGGGATGTTGCGCCAGGAGTCTTTCACCTCCGCGAACTCGCCCACCACCACGGTGAAGAGATACGTGGAACTCGGCCGCGACTCGCGCCAGGTCCAGGTTTTCATGCCATCGCTCGCGTCGGTCACGCCGATCAGCTTACCGTTCGAAATGGTTTTCCAGCTTGCCGGCACCGTGAGAATCGTTTCGGTGGTCAGGCGGTCGTTGGGGTAATCGTAGGTCGGCAGATAATAGCGGGTATCTTCGGATTCGCCCTGGGTCCAGATTTCCAGCGGGCGGTTGGGATAATCCTTGTCCGGCAGGATGAAGTACAGGCCCTTGGTTGGCGCGCCCTGATACTTTATCTCCACATCGAACTTTGCACCGGCCTTGGCGCCCTTTGGCAGAGCGACGACCAACTGGCTTTCCGTAGTGTCGAATTTCGCCTCGCTCTTGTCGATGCGCACGCTTTCAATCTGCAGGCCCACGGAATCGAAGGAAATCTTATCCAGGGAGTCACGCAGCAGGGTGATGGAGTGGGTGACGTCGCCGAGTACTTTTTTGTGCTCGGGATCGAAGCGCAAGGCAATTTTAGAGTGCACCAGGTCGTAATCGCGGCTGCGGGCAAAAGGCTCATCCGCGCGCAGCAATCCGGCCGCGCTCAGGGCCCACAGGGCGCAAAGCATTGCGAGGATAAAGCTAGTTTGCCGTGCATGTCGGATGTTTCGCTTGATCATTCCACTGGCTCCTTAACGCGTTTTATGAATTCAGCAATTCCAGATGCAAAATGCGGTGGCCGGCATGCTCCAGGGCTTCCACGGCGACCGGAATTTCCTCCTGCTGCACCAGCAGGTAATCCGTGTCGTGGGTGGAAATCACAAAAATCGCCACGCCCACGCGCGCCAGGGGGTTGGCCAACGATGCCACCACTCCGATTTCGTTGAAGGCGAACGGCCCGTGCACTTTCAGCATTCGCCAGCCGCGCAAAGCTTCCGATTCAGCCGGAACATTGGCCTCCGCCGCCACAACTGAAAGTTCCTCGGCCGTGCGCGTCACCGAAAAAAAATCGCCGCTGGTGGCCCACGCAGGAATCGCCGCGTCGTGAGGGAATTTCACAACCGCGTAGTTGCCTTCCATCGCCGAAAGTGTCAATGTGCGGGGCGGAGTCGGCATGCGGCTCTAGAGCAGGCTCCTGGTCGTGCCGCCGTCGACGGTTAGGGAAACTCCGTTGAGGTAGCTAGCTTTTTCCGACGCGAGAAAGGTGACCACCGCGGCGAACTCTTCTGGCGTGCCGAGGCGTCCCGCGGGAATGAGTTTCTTCCAACCGGCAAATACTTCTTCGGGGGTGGCCCCGGTGCGCGAGGCCATCATTCCGGCCAGGTCGTCGAGGCGGTCGGTGCGGGTGTAACCGGGGCAGACGTTGTTCACGGTAATTCCCGAGGCGCCGTATTCATTGGCCAGGGTGCGCACCAGGCCGGTCACTCCCGCGCGCAGGGAGTTCGAAAGCAGCAGTCCTTCGACCGGCTGTTTCACGGAATAGGAGGTGATGGTCAGGAAGCGGCCCCAGTTATTCTTTTGCATGCGCGGCAGGGTCTCCTGGGCAAAATAGACGGTGCTCATCAGCAACTGATCAGTCCACACGCGCCAATCTTCGTTGGTGGTGGCACTGAATAATTTAGACGGCGGCCCGCCGGTGTTGGTAACGCAAATATCCACCCGGCCGAAGCGCTTTTCGACGTCGGACACGAAGCGGGAGACTTCGGCCGAGTTGCCAACGTCCACCGCCTGCCAAAAGACCTCGCGGCCTCCGGCAGCGCGAATCTTCGCCGCGGCCTTTTCCAGATCAGCCGCCGTGCGCGCGCAAATGGCTACTTCCGCGCCTTCCCGAGCCAATTCCTCCGCGACCGCGCGCCCCAACCCTTTGCTGGCTGCCGCCACGATCGCCACCCGCCCACGCAACCCCAGGTCCATCCGAGCCTCCAAGCCCAATCTTTCATATTCTCGCGAATAGCCGAGGGGCGTCAAATCGTGCCCGAGTGTCGCTGATGGTAATTAGAATGATGATTGAGGCGGCGGCACTCTGGGGCGTACACTCGCGTTAGGATTTCGGTGGTGCTCATGCAATGTTCCGCTCAGGTTGCGACTGCCTGCCTGGTTGCCCGCCTTATGACCCCGGGCTCCGCCCAAGCGCAAAATGAAATTGCGAATCCCGGGGTGATTGCCTCCGCCAAGACCGTCTATTTTGAGGACAAATCGGGTGTGGACGCCGTAGGCCAACGGACTCTGGCGGAGCTCGCCAAATGGGGAAGATTTAAAGTCGTCAAGGATCCCAAAAGGGCTGATTTGATCATGGTCCTGGAGACCGACCCGGGTCAGGGCGGCGATCTCATCCTCTCGGGAGGGCAGACGGCGACCATCGATCCCGGTGGTCACGTTTCCGAGGACTCCATTCCCAATCACAACAAGCAGGCACCCGTTCATTACGCGTTCCTGTCCGTCGTGGACGCATACTCGGGTAGAGTCCTCTGGAGCGATTCCCATCGCTGGGGTGGCCTGCTGACCGGATTCAACAGCGTAGGGGAACGCCTGGTCAAAGAGTTCGAGCAGCGGGAGCAGGTGGCGGAACTGGCGGCGAGCCTCAAGATAATCAAGAGTGCGGATCCCGCTTATCCCGAGGAGGTATCGAAGCGGCGCGTCCAGGGAAGTGTGGCCGTCAAAATTGTCGTGGGAAAGGATGGGAGCGTAATCCGTGCGAAGGCCTTGACCGGCCCTCCTGAACTGCAGCGGGCTTCGGAGGAGGCCGCGATGAAATTTCAATATGAGCCGCCACGAAATGCGCCGGTCACCTCACAGATCGAACTGACCTACGGGCTATTACCCAAAATGTGTCCCGAGGGAGTTAAGGGCGACCGCGCCGAGGTGTTCTACGCGGAAACACTTCCCATCACCACCGAACGTCCGGGCGAATTGCAAATCGTAAGCGATATCGAGGTGCCACTGCCAGCGTATCCGGAAGAAGCGAAAACAGCGGGCATTGAAGGCGACCTGGACCTATTCATCACGGTTGCTCCGAGTGGCAATGTAATCGGCGTGCGAGTGGTCAAGTCCGTCGACCCGGCAATTGACGAGGCGGCGGTGACGGCTGTGCGCCGTTGGAAATTCGGGGTGACGCACGGCGAGGCCGGGAGTTTCCCGATCAGGCTTTTCTTTCGGATGACCTGCGACTCAGAGAGTGAAGAGTGACCCGTTCGGAAGAAAAGTTGCTCGCAAGGCGTCTATGAATACCAATGATTTCCGGCGGATTGCGCTTAGCTTCCCGGGCGCGGAGGAAAGCTCGCACATGGGGCAGCCGGACTTCCGCGTGGGCGGAAGAATTTTCGCGACGCTGGCTTCCGCGAACAAGGTTACGGGAACCTGATGATTGCGCTGGAGCAGCAGGCGGCGTTTGTCGAGGAAATGCCCGAGGTTTTTCTTCCCATCCCAGGCGGCTGGGGACGCATGGGCATGACCCACGTCCGGCTGGCCGCGGCGAGCGAAGAAGTGCTGCACGGAGCCCTGCATACCGCATGGAAACTCCGCGTCGACAAAAACGCCAAGGCCGGGAAGAAACCTGCCCCGCCGCGGAAGACCCGCCCAACAGTTAAACGCGCGCGCAAGAAACGCTGAGACTCATCTCATAAACATAAATAGGTGTACTTTGTGTTTCCACAACCTCAGAGGCCAAAGCCCAAGCTTTTCGGGGGTTTTTCGGCACGACTAAAGTCGTGCCCTCCCGACGACCATTTTTGAGACAGTTTCTGGAGAGTTGATAAAGATGTGAAAGGTTTGCGCCGCCGAAACATTTGCGCCGCGGAGCGCCGCGCACTAAGATGCGGGGTAATCCATGGTTCGCTCCGCAAGCTTTTTCTGGGAGGTACGCATGCTTCGCCTTAGAATTCTCACCGTCTTTTTGATTGCAGCTTGTTGTTTGGCGTCTCCGCTCCACGCGCAACTTGGGAAAATGGTGCTCATTCCTGCCGGCTCCGAAGTGGACCATCAACTCAACGACATCAACGCCGCCACGGACGCCGCGGCCAAGCTTAAGCTGATCGACGCGTTCTCCGCCGCGCACCCCGATGGCGACCTGCAGATCCTCGCCGACGAGCAGTACGTGAACTACTACCTCGCCGCCAAGCAATACGACAAGGTTTTCGAATACGGCGGCAAACTCTACGCTCTGGACCCCGACAACTTCTCGAACGGCGTCAGCATGGTGCGCGCCGCCAACGAAAAAGGCGATACCGAGAGGCTATTTGCCGAAGGAGAAAAAGTCGCCGCAATTCTACAGCGCTTCAAGGCCCAGCCCGCGCCCGCCGGAACCTCGCCGGAAGAGTGGAAGGTCCAGCAGCAGCAGAACCTCGACTCCATCAAGGACAACCAGGAATATATCGAGCAATCGCTCACCAGCGCGGCGTACCAGCAAAAGGACCCCGCGAAAAAGGCAGTCCTGTTGGTGCGCTATGCGACGATGTTCCCCGATTCGCCCAATTCGGTGCAGGCCCTCGGCGCGGCGGCCGTCGCCTATCAGCAAGTCCAGAATCGCCCGAAGATGCTGGAAACGGCAAACGCCGCCCTGGCAAAAGACCCCAACGACCTGGGCATGTTGCTGCTGTTGGCGGATGATTACAGCGAAAAGGGCGATCAGTTGGACAAAGCTGAAGCCCATGCCAAGAAGGCCGCGGCGCTTTGCGACACCGCGAAGAAACCCGATGGCGCGAGCGATGCCGACTGGCAGAAGCAGATTGCGTTGCAAAAGGGGCTGGCGCTCAGCGCGCTTGGCCAGATCGATCTGCAGAAAAAGCTGAATCCCACGGCGGTCGACAATTTGACCAAGGCCGCGCCACTGCTGAAGTCCAACGCCGCAATGTACGCGCGCAACCAGTACCGTCTGGGCTTCGCCTATGTCAATCTGAAGAAAAACGCAGAAGCCAAGCAGGCCTTCACCGATGCCGCCTCCGTGGACAGCCCCTACAAAGGACCCGCGCAGGACAAGCTCAAGAGCCTCGCCACGGCCAAAGCACCGGCCAAAAAGGGTTCCTAGCCGACCATCACCCGGCGAAACCTTTTGCCCCGTTTATACTCTAATAGGCAGCGAACAGACCATCACAGCGCGGCCGGGCAGATTTCTTGCACTTAGCAAGCTAGCGAAATCAGCGCACTGGGAGCCGCGCGGGAAAGGGAAAAACTATGCAGGAAGTAGCAACGTTTGGCGCAGGATGTTTCTGGGGCATCGAGGCCGCGTTTCGCCGGGTTCCCGGCGTAGTGGACGCCGCGGTCGGCTACAGCGGCGGGAAAACGCAAAACCCCACTTATCGCGACGTCTGTACGGACTCGACGGGCCACGCGGAGGTTGTGCAGGTTACGTTTGACCCCGAAAAAGTCAGCTACGATCAGCTTCTCGACGTTTTCTGGACCATCCACGACCCGACGCAGGTGAATCGCCAGGGCCCCGACTACGGCGAGCAGTATCGCACCGCGATTTTTTTCCACTCGCCGGAGCAGGAAGCCAAGGCCAAGAAATCCAAGCAGGGGTTGGAGGCCAGCGGCAAGCTTCGCAAACCCATTGCGACGGAAATCACGCCGGCAGGCACCTTTTGGCGCGCCGAGGAGTATCACCAGCGCTATCTGGAAAAGCGCGGCGCCGCCAGTTGCCACACCTAGCAATCACCGGTGACAGCGCGACCTAGTAATTTCAATGCCTAAACTGAAATTGTCATCCTGAGGCTATCCGACGAGGATAGCCGAAGGATCTCAACTGTGTAATTTGCAGAAAGTATAAGTTGAGGTCCTTCGGGGCGCAAAAGTCACGCCCCTCAGGATGACACTTCGTTTTGTAATCTGAACAGCGATCGAATTGCCCGTGTCGAATTGCCCGCGCTGAGAAGCGCACGCGAACCGTAGGCCGGATCAGTTGCCTTCGCTCAGAATCTGCTGGTAAGCGGGCACCGTCAGGAACTCCACGAACTGCGGCGAGCGGATGAGGTCGCGCATGAGCTGCGCGGACTTTTCGTAAGCGGCGTAACGCGCCGCGTCGCCGGCTTGTTTCGCCTTGGCGAGCTCCTCGTCAATGATGCGGTCGCAAAGAGCCACATCGATTTTGCGGCCATCCTTTAAATGGGCATTCCGGTGAATCCATTGCCAGATCTGCGCGCGGCTGATCTCGGCGGTCGCGGCATCTTCCATCAAATTGAACAGCGGCACGCACCCGGTGCCGCGCAGCCAGGCTTCCAGATAACCGAGGCCGACGGCGATGTTTTGCCGGAGCCCCGCTTCGGTGATTTCGCCGCTTGGGACTTGCAGCAAATCCGCCGCGGTGGCGCGAAAATCGGCCAGCTTCTTATCAATCTGATTCGGCCCAGGCATCAGACGATCAAAAATTTCCTTGGCAACCGAAACCAAGCCGGGGTGCGCCACCCAGGTGCCGTCATTGCCATCGCCCGCTTCGCGCTCCTTGTCGGCGCGCACCTGGGCGATGGCTTTTTCGTTGGCCGCGGGATCGTTCTTGATGGGAATGAACGCGGCCATACCTCCCATGGCGTGAATGTTCCGCCGGTGACATATGCGGATCAGCAACTTGCTGTAGGAGCGCAGAAAATGCGTGGTCATGGTGACCTGGCCGCGGTCGGGCAGGACCGCCTTGGGATCGTGGGAAAACTTCTTGATGAAGCTGAAGATGTAATCCCAGCGTCCGCAGTTGAGTCCCGAGGAATGCTCGCGCAGCTCGTAAAGCATTTCGTCCATCTCGAATGCCGCGAGGATGGTTTCGATCAGCACGGTGGCGCGGATGCTGCCGCGCGGTACGCCCAGCTTGTCCTGCGCGTGCAGAAAAACATCGTTCCACAGCCGCGCTTCCAGGTGGCTTTCCAGTTTGGGCAGGTAGAAATATGGGCCGGTGCCCCTGGCGAGCAATTCTTTCGCGTTGTGAAAAAAATACAAACCAAAATCGAAAAGCGCGCCGGACATCGGCTGGCCGTCCACCAGAACGTGGCGTTCGTCCAGATGCCAGCCGCGCGGTCGCACCAGCAGAACCGCGGTACGTTCGTTCAGCTTGTAGCTCTTGCCGGAGGCGGGATCGGAATACGTGATGGTCCGGCGGACCGCGTCCATCAGATTGAGCTGCCCCTCCATCTGGTTGGCCCATGTCGGGGTATTCGAATCCTCAAAGTCCGCCATGAAAACATTCGCGCCGGAGTTCAGGGCGTTGATGATCATTTTTCGGTCCACGGGGCCGGTGATTTCCACGCGGCGGTCCAGAAGATCCTTGGGAATGGGGGCTACGGTCCACTCTGATTCGCGAATCGCACGGGTTTCCGGCAAAAAATCGGGCTTTTCTCCGGCGTCCAGACGCTTCTGCCGCTCGGCGCGCGCGGCCAGGAGTTCGACTCTCCTGGGATTGAAGCGGCGCTGAAGCTCGACGATAAACGCAAGCGCTTCGGGGGTGAGCACGCGCTCCTGCGCGGAATGCGCGGGCGCCAGTATTTCAACGCCCCGAATGGAAGGGGATGGAGCAGTCATGATTGGTCACCTCTGGTCGTTAGCGCCAGCTTCCCATGATAACGCGAGCAAGACAGGTGGCGGCCGGCCCTTCCTGCAAAGTACGCTCTTCAGAGCATCGGTGGCAAGAGGCAACTCACCGAAACGCTCGCCGGAGAATCGGAATTCATGGCATAAAATGCGAGAGTCGTAGAGTTGAATCATTGGAGCGCGGCGGCGAAGAATCTTTGGAAGGAATCGTGGTGGACGACGAATCCAAATGCCCGGTGACCGGAAAACGGAAATACGCAACCGAAGGCGAAGCGATGTCGACTGCGGCCCACCAGATCGCAACCGCCGGCGCGCCAAAAGAATTGCACCCCTATCGTTGCTCCTGGTGCGGCGCCTGGCATCTCACAAAAAACGCCGGGAAGCCGGGAAGGGATCGCAAGTAATCCGCGACGTAATCCCTGTCAAATCGTCGTGGACTTTCCGCCGACGGAGAATTCGCCAGTCGTTTTCAATGGAAAATTTCTTGCACAGGCATGCACAAATTTCCACAGAGTTTCCGTGAAATAGCTCTTGCACGCATTTCCGGTTGCTCCTACTATGCGCTCAGATTGATCGGGAAGAAGTACTTCCGAGTCAAGGCAAAGATGGAGGCCAGGGTAAAACCGAACCGACATCGACTAAATTGAACTGAGAGGGAAAGCTCCACGATTCGATGCAGCGGACTGGCGAGGGTAAGACCGGACCGGTTCGATGAGTAGGAACGAGGAGTGTGCTTCGCAGCAGAGTTCGCGGTGACAAGGGTAAAACCGAGTTGCTGCCGGGCAAAAGCGGAAGCGAAAGCTTTGCGGGGCGCTCAAGGATGCGGCGAGGGTCAAACCGAACCGAAATCGTGAGTGGTACCAAGAGGTGAAGCTTCACGGCTCCACTTAAAGGATGCGGCCAGGGTCAAACCGAGCCGTTTTCGAATAAGTGGAACGGGGAGCGGATACATCGCGACTCAATCGAAAAGAGGGCGACGCGGTTCACACCGAGTCGCCCTCGATTTTTTTGCATGGCAAGGTAAATGGACGGCCCGCTCCAGCAACCTGCCTACGCAGTTGACTCCCACACAACGGCGCGCAGCCCTCAAATCGGCCGCGAGGCTTCGCTGGATGTCCAGTCACCCGTTGGATAATACATCTCGATTCCAATCGCATAGGAGTTGTCCGCATAAGGTTCACAGTGAACAACGCGGGCTCGTGAGTAAACATTTCCGCGGATCGATCGCACCGACACCTGCTGATTGGGCTGCCAGCTCCGCTTGGACACAACTCGCGCGCCATGACAACTGATGTCCAGGGTGGGGGCGATTTCGAAGGAAGGACTATCCGCGCTGCAAAGATTCACAAACATCTTCACAGCGACGCGCACTTCCTTCCGGCGCAAGAAGGGCGTGTCCGCCAACTCTTCTCCTTTGGGCCGGGAGGACCAACGTGGCCATCCTACTCCTAGGGCTCCTGAGGGCAATAGTACTTAAGGGCAAGTTCAAAACAACGAAACCGGCTGGTATCTGCGCGATTGCCGGGCCCGATTACCGGGCAACGGAGCCATGGTCCGCAGAGTCATTTCTTGACATTCGTCCGGCAAGAGGGTAATTGATGCCGTGCAAAAGGGGTAGGGTTCCAGAATTACCTCAGCAATTGGCAGGGCCCTGGCCTGAGCCATCAGGTACACACCGGTGCGCCGATTTGCGGGCGCACTGCTATTGGAGGACGGATGTCGACTTGGACGCAAGTGTACGATCCTTTCGGCCACTGGTGGCTTTCCACCCTGGTCGCCGCGCTGCCCATCGTCGTGCTGCTCGGATTGCTCGCCGGCTTCAAGGTTCGGGCACACCTCTGCGCCATCGCTGGCGCCGCCAC
This sequence comes from uncultured Acidobacteriota bacterium, assembly GCA_963781995.1. Classification (GTDB taxonomy): domain Bacteria; phylum Acidobacteriota; class Terriglobia; order Acidiferrales; family UBA7541; genus Acidiferrum. The sequence goes on from CAWAHR010000003.1 coordinate 232,675, forward strand.
AGCAGTTCTTTGCGCCATACTGGTGTTCCACATGCCGGCCCAGATGGCCATCAGCAGCTTCACCTACGGCGCCGCGTACGGCCTCCTCAAAATCGTCTGGATCGTCATTGCCGCCGTCTTCCTCTATGACATATCCGTCGAGACCGGCCAGTTTGAAATCATGAAGCAGTCGGTGGCCGCTATCACGCCCGACCGTCGCCTCCAACTTCTTCTTGTAGCATTCTGCTTCGGCGCCTTTATTGAAGGCTGCGCTGGGTTCGGCGCGCCTGTCGCCATCGCTGGCGCTTTCATGATCGGCCTCGGCTTCAAACCCTTTCACGCGGCCGCTCTCAACCTCATCGCCAACACCGCCCCTGTCGCCTGGGGCGCCATTGGAACTCCCGTCCACGCCCTCGCCTCCGTCACGGCTCTCCCCGAGAGCGATCTCAGCGCCATGATCGGCCGAATTCTTCCCATCACCGCCGTGATTGTGCCCTTCTGGCTGGTCCGCGCCATGGTCAGTTGGTCCGAAACGTGGGAAGTTTTTCCCGCAATCCTCGTCGTTGGCGTTTCCTTCGCTGGCACGCAATGGTTTTGGGCCAATCACATGGATAGCAATCTTGTGGACATCGCCGCCGGCGTAGTTTCTCTCCTCGCCACCATGGTCTTCCTCCGCTTCTGGAAACCCAAGCGTATCTGGAGATTCCCCGAAGAGCGCGAAGCGGACGCCGCCAAAGGCGACGCAGCAACCCAAACTTCCGTCAAGGACACCATGGGTGACGAGTGGGAAATTCGTCAGAAATCCCTTGCTGGTGCCCGCTATAGCGCCAGCCAAATCGCGAAAGCGTGGCTGCCGTTCGCCATTCTCTCGCTATTCGTGCTCGCCTGGGGCTTGCCGAGCATCAAGTTGGCCATGAACAAAGCCACCACGCCAGCTTTCACGGTTAAGTTGCCCGATGGCAAAAATCGCCCCGGCCCCGCAGGATGGGACTGGCCCGGGCTTCACAACAGAGTTTTTCGCACCGTACCCGTTGTGGCAAAACCCGCTGCCGAAGCCGCCCGCTTCGACTTCAACTGGCTCACGGCCACCGGCACCGGCTGCTTCCTGGCGGCTCTGGTTTCCGGCTTGATCCTTGGCCTCGGCCCCGGCAAAATCATAAAGATCTTCGGGAGAACGCTCTACCGCTTGCGCTTCGCCATCGTTGCTATGACTTGCATGCTTGGCCTCGGCTACATCACGCGCTACTCCGGCATGGACGCGGTCCTCGGCCTGGCCTTCACGCGCACTGGCTGGTTTTTCCCGTTCTTCGGCGCCTTCATCGGCTGGCTTGGCGTCGCCCTCACCGGTAGCGACACTTCCTCCAACGTCCTCTTCGGCGGCCTGCAAAAAATCACGGCGCAGCAACTCAACCTGAGCCCCATCCTGATGTGCGCCACCAACAGCGCCGGTGGCGTGATGGGTAAGATGATCGACGCGCAATCTATTTGTATCGCGACGGCTGCCACCAACCAGGTTGGGAACGAGGGCACCATATTTCGATTTGTTTTCTGGCATTCCGTGGCGCTCGCAGCCATTGTGGGCGTCATCGTTATGATGTATGCCTATGTCTTTCCGCAATTCATCCCGAACGGGTTGAACTTCATTCACTAATGGAGCAAGCTGCTTCTAGGCTCGCGGTGAATGAATCTTATGGAAAAGCGCATCCTGGATGAGCTTCGAACGGTCGTCGACGGACGCGGCCTGATTTCTTCTCCGGAAGAACTTCATACCTATGAGTGCGACGGCCTGACAAATTTCCGCGTGATGCCGCTGGCGGTTCTGTTGCCATCGGATACCCAGCAGGTGCAAGGAATCGTGCGGGTTTGTCACCGGGAGCGGATTCCCTTCGTCGCGCGCGGATCGGGCACCGGCCTGAGCGGTGGGGCGCTGCCGGTGGAGAACGGCGTAGTCATCAGCCTTGCGCGCATGAATCGCATCCTGGAAGTGGACCTGCCGAATGCCCGGGTGGTGGTGGAACCCGGAGTGATTAACCTGGATGTGACCGGCCGCGTGCAGCCGAACGAATATTTCTACGCCCCGGATCCCTCTTCGCAATCGGTTTGCAGTATCGGCGGAAATGTCGCGGAAAATTCCGGCGGCGCGCACTGCCTGAAATACGGCTTTACCACCACCCACGTCCTGGGGCTGGAAGTTGTGCTGCCCGACGGCTCGCTGGTGCATCTCGGTGGGAAAAGCCTGGACGCGCCGGGATACGACTTGATGGGCGTCTTCGTGGGCTCCGAGGGAACGCTGGGCATCGCCACCAAAGTGATCTTGCGCATCGTGAAGCGCCCGGAGTGCATTCGCACCCTGCTCGCGGCCTTTCCAAGCACCAACGAAGCCGGCGCGGCGGTCAGCGACATCATCGCCGCAGGCATGCTTCCCGCGGCCATCGAGATGATGGACAACCTCGCGATCCAGGCCGCGGAGGCGGCGGTACATCCGAACTATCCTGATTGCGGCGGATTGCTGCTTGTGGAACTCGACGGCCCGATTGCCGAAGTGGAAGCGCTGATGCGCGACGTTGACGCCATTTGCCGGAAAAATGCCGCGTGGGAAGTTCGCCTGGCGCAATCGGACACCGAACGCATGTTGGTCTGGAAAGGACGCAAAGCTGCGTTCGCCGCGGTGGGCCGAATTTCGCCAAATTACATCGTGCAGGACGGGGTTATTCCGCGCACCACTTTGCCGCAAATCATGAGCGAGATCGCGCGCCTTAGCCAAGAGGCCGGCATTCGGGTGGCAAATGTTTTTCATGCCGGCGACGGCAACTTGCATCCGTTGGTGCTCTACGACCGGCGCATCGCCGGACAGGAGCAAGCCGCGGAATCGCTGTCTTACCGGATTCTGGAGCTGTGCCTCGCCGCCGGCGGATCGATCACCGGCGAGCACGGCGTGGGAGAAGAAAAGAAGCGGATGATGTCGAAGATGTTCAGCGAGCCCGACCTGGTCACCATGCAGCGGGTGCGCTGCGCTTTCGATCCCCTGCAGCTTTCGAATCCCACCAAGGTATTTCCGACTCCGCGCCTGTGCGGCGAAAAACCGGGTGAATATGTGGCGCATCCCCTGGAAACCGCCGGGATCGCCGAAAGATTCTGACCGCAAGCCATGAACTTGCTCCACGGCCATGCTTAGCACCAAATCCATCGAGCAGGAACTTCTGTCCATTGTGGGCAACGAACATCTGCGTCCCGCGGAATCCGGCGACGCGGTCTGCGGGGTGCGGCCCCAATTTGTTGCCGAACCTGAAACCGAGCGGCAGTTGGCTGCCGCGTTGGCCTTCGCCAACCACGCTGGTGTGGCCGTCGTTCCTCGCGGCGGCGGCACAAAACTTGATTGGGGAAACCCGCCGAAACGGGCGGAACTCATCCTCTCGACAGGGCGCCTCAATCGAATTTTGGAACATGCCTGGGCCGATCTAACAGTAACCGTCGAGGCCGGCTGCACCCTGCAATCTTTGCAGCAAACCTTGGCGCAACATGGCCAACGCCTGGGCTTCGATGGCTTGTGGCCCGAACGCGCAACGATCGGCGGAGTTCTCTCCACCAACGACTCCGGCGCTTTGCGCCTGCGCTTCGGTGCGCTCCGCGACCTCATCATTGGCGTCACCCTCGCACTTCCGGACGGCACCCTCGCCAGCAGCGGCGGCAAAGTGGTAAAAAATGTCGCGGGTTACGACCTGCCAAAACTTGCCACCGGCGCACTGGGCACGCTGGGCGTCATCACCCGAGCCGTCTTTCGCCTGCATCCCTTGCCGCGCACCGCCAAGACATTTTCGTTTGCTGCGGAAGACTTTTCCTCGATGCAGGCCCGCATTTTGGCCATCCAGGATTCCAAGCTGGCCCACACCGCTCTGCAAATTCGTTGTGGAACCGATGGCAAGCCCTTCGCCGACATTCTTTTTGAAGCCACGGACGCCGGCCTGGCCGCGCAAGAATCGCATTTGCGCGAACTCCTCCGTCCCGCGCCGGTGGACGCGGTTCCGGGCTCCATCTGGGATGCGCGGGAAAAACTGTGGAGTTCACCAGGAGAAAATTCCCTATTCGCCAAAATCAGCGTGCTGTCCGCGGATCTTGCAAAAACATTCGAATGCCTGACGGCAATCGCCGGCTCGCGAAAAATATCGTGGCAAAGCGTCGTGCAAGCGACGGGAATCGGCATGCTGCGATTCGAAGGCGAATTGGCCGCGCTATCTTCCGCGGCGGAATCGCTGCGCAAAGAATTGGGAACTCGTGGCGGATCGCTGGTGGTTTTGCGGCGCCCTCCACAACTGTATTCGCTCGATGCGTGGGGATACACGGGCGATGCGGTCGCGCTGATGCGGGCCGTGAAGCAGCAGCTTGATCCGAACGGCACGCTGAATCCCGGGCGATTCGTGGGAGGCATTTAGGCTCATGGGCGGCGAGAACCAAAAGACAAATCTCACCGGCGCATTCGACTCGCATCATCCGCCGGAGCTGGAGCTCCTCGAAAAGTGCGTCCATTGCGGATTCTGTTTGCCGGTGTGCCCCACCTACAAACTGTGGGGCGAGGAGATGGATTCGCCCCGCGGCCGCATCTATTTGATGAAGCTGGCTCTAGACGGCAAGGCGGAGATGAATGAGAAATGGGTCAGCCATTTTGATTCTTGCCTCGGCTGCGTGGCCTGTATGCCGGCCTGCCCTTCGGGTGTCGATTACGGAAAACTGATCGAAGCCACGCGGGCGCAGATCGAGCGCAATTATCCGCGCCCCGCGACAGCCAAATTGCACCGCCATTTTCTTTTCGAGACGCTCACCAAGCCAGGACGGCTGAAATTCCTGCGCTGGCCGCTGCTTGCCTACGAGAAGAGCGGTTTGCAAGCGGCGCTGCGTACCATCGGATTTTTCAAGCTGATGCCAAAATCCGTGCGCGCCATGGACTCCCTGCTGCCATCCGCTACGGCGGCCGAACAGGTGGCCCACGTTACCGCCGCCCAGGGTGAAAGACGCCGGCGCGTCGGGCTGCTTCTCGGCTGCGTGCAGCGAACCTTTTTCTCGCAAGTGAACGCCGCCACCGCGCGGGTGCTTTGCGCAGAAGGTTGCGAAGTGGTGGCTCCGCCAGAGCAGCCTTGCTGCGGCGCTTTGTACGTCCATGCTGGCGAAGAGGCCCCGGCGCAGGAACTCGCGCGCAGAACGATTGACGCCTTCGAACAGGCCAACGTCGAAACCATCGTCGTCAACGCCGCGGGTTGCGGCTCTAATGTCAAGGAGTACGGCCATCTGCTCCGCGACGATCCCGCTTATGCCCAGCGCGCCAAGCTGTTCGCCGCCAAGTGCAAGGACATCAGCGAAATTCTTTCGGAATTTCCGGCTCGGGCAAAACGCCATCCACTCAACGCGCGCATCGCTTTCCACGATTCGTGCCACTTGCAGCATGCCCAAGGCGTTCGCGCCCAACCGCGAGCGCTGCTTTCCCAGATACCCGGCGCGCAACTGCTGGAAATTCCGGAGTCGCCCATTTGTTGCGGTTCCGCGGGGATCTACAACCTGGTGCAACCAGAGGCCGCCAACGAACTTGGGGACCGCAAAGCCGGCCACATTGCCCCGCTGCAGGCCGACTTGGTAGCCACAGGAAATCCGGGATGCCAACTGCAATTGCAGTCCGCGCTGGCGAGGGCCGGCCACCGCATCCGAGTGGTGCACACCATCCAATTGCTGGATGCTTCGATTCGCGGGACGTCGCTCGACGAACTGCGCTAGCCACTCGCTTTGACTAGAAAATAGGGATTCAACCACAGAGCTGAAGAAACGGCAGTGCCACTGGACCGCACCAGGGGGCAGATCTCGTCTTCCGGAGGAAGCTCCTTCCGACACCGGCGCGAGGAAACCATGGCGTCGAATACATCATTCACTCTTACGCTGAGACTCCTTCGACGATGGAATCGGAGGCAGCGGTGGGGATGATCCGGCGTAACTCCCATCCCGCCGCGGCGAACAAGTCACGAAACTGTTTTTCGGTGCGCTCACATCCGCTAGGGAAGATCAGCATCTGGAGATCAAGGAATTTGCCCGGAGAGAAATCATTACCGGGCTGAATGACGCTGTCCACCACCAAAAGTCTGCCGCCGGCATTCACGCCTTTTCGACAAGCTTTGAGGAGCTGGATGCAGAGATCGTCGGGCCAATCGTGAATGATGTGTTTCATGATATAAGCATCGGCGCCGGCGGGAACCGAGGAAAACATATCGCCGGACGAGAGGGTGCAACGTTCCATCACCGGCTTAAGCGGTCCGTTCGCGGCTCCCTGGACGACGTGGGGCGCCTCATAAAGAGTGCCTCGCAAATGCGGATTCCGCTCCAGGATGGTCGCCAGGAGAAATCCGTGGCCGCCGGCTATGTCCACGATGGAGCGAATGCCCTGGAAATTGTAGGCTTCGGCCACGGCCGGGCTATCAATCATAGACAGCTCGGTCATTGCGTCATTGAAAATCCGGGCTTCCGCCGGATGCTGCTTTAGAAAATCGAAGATATGCGTGCCGTAAATCTTGTCCAGGGCCTGCTTTCCTGTGCGGACGCAGTATTCCAAGTGCGACCACCCGCGCCCGTGCCAGTCTCGGCCGCACATGATCGCGAAGGACCGCAGGCTGGGAGTAGCGTCGCTGCGCAGAACCGCCGACTTGGGCGTCTGCGAAAACTTTCCTTCGGGCCCTTCCGCGAGCACTCCAACGCTGGCAGTAGCGCGCATCAGACGGTAAAGCGCTTGCGGGTGAGCTCCGATCTGACTTGCCAGCTCTTCCGCCGATTTGGGAGCGTCATCGACGAGGTCCGGAATACCCAGCTGCGCGAGGCAAGCGATAGCGCCTGCGACGTGACCTCCATTCATCATCTGGAGTATGCCGACGTGTGCCGGCGGAGTTTGCGGTTGAGCGGTCATTCGTTATTCACCTGGATTTGATTTTTCGGATAGCGAGCTGCGGAAGTATACCTTGAAAGATGCTACGTAATTCAGGACCGTTCTGTGGAGTGTTCTTACCCGGGAGATAACTATATAGAACTCTACTGAAACTTATCAAGGCTTTCCGTGCTCCAAGCGGCAGTCTGAACCCGGCATTTTCATGACGGTTTCCGGCAAAGGAACAGGCGCCGGCACGATCAGGGAAACAATGGCCTTCGACCGTAAAGACTACGGGATGAACAACGGAATCCCCTTTATCAAGATTGCCAACCGCGTCGGGGTGACAGTCGACCTCAAAGCGAACCGGATCAGCGGGCCTCCGGTCGCATTAAAATAACAGCCATGTTGGCTCTAAAATAATTCCTCACGCCTTAGTCGGTGGCAATAAGACCCACAGCGCTTGCTGAGGACAATCCAACTTGATGGCGCCACAATCACCTTGAGCAATTTATGAGGCAGCTTGTCTTCACAATCGTCTCTCGCACGCCACCAGGTTGAAACTCCGACTTTGTGCGGCCGAACACTCAGAAGCGAAATACATAGCCGGTAGTAAGGTAGGGGCTGCCTCGAAAAGAATAATACTGCGTGGAGAGAACACTGGTCGGTGGCTGATTTGGGTCGGCATAATCTTGGAGGTAGTGAATCAGGGTGGTGCCGGCATTGAAACGGATGGTGGAATTGCGAGACGCGGAGTATTCCACGGTGCCACCAAAATCGAGCGCATAGCGCCAAGCGCTTTCATACGCCGAGGAACTGCCTGGGGCCAGCGTCTTGTCGTAATGGATGAAGCCGTTGCGGACATTGGAAAAGAGGCCCCAGTTGCCGAGAGTACGACCCAGCTTGAGGCCAATGAGGCTTTCTTGCGCACCACCATGGTGGCCATATGAGCCGGAACCTGGAAAGATGTTCACAACAGAATCCAAATAGGCGTACTTTGCGAAACGATAGCTGAAATCAAAACCGAAGCCCGGGAAGGACTGCTTGCAGTTGCTGCAGGATTCGCTCTCCAGCGGGAAATTCATGGAGATGAACTGGGCGCCGAAGCTGTAGCGAGGCTCATCCTTCCAAGCAGGACGCTCCGGTGGATGAAGCGGGCCACCAAAAGTCTGGATGAAAGATCCTTCCCCGGAATAACGGAACCAAGGCTTCTTACCGGCGAACAGATTGGCAAAGGTATGGCTGGGAGCAAGCGAGCCGCGAAGGATTTTATATTTCAGTGCGGGACTCTCTTTCGCGAGGCGGTCTACGAACTCGCGCTCGATGGCGTCTTCGAGGATGATCCAGCCCAGTCCGACAGTCGGAGTAATCACGAAATCGACCCAGCCGGTGTTATTGGTGGGAGGTTTGTAGTGAAATCCGGGTTTTCCCTTACAAGGGTACATGCCGCAGCCCGGTACGTAGGTATATCCGCCCTCGTTGCCAAGGGCTGCTTCGCTAAATACAGGACCGATTTCGAAATAGGCTTCCCAGACGGTGGCCCAGGCCATCGCCTTCAGCCGGCTGTACCAGTAATTCGAGGATTTGCCGAATCGTGCCGAGCGACCCCTGGGATCATTGTTTATAAAGATGTCGCCATAGACCGCGCCTTCCATGGGATGTCCGATGTAATTGACGAGAAAGTCGTCGCCATCCCCCCAGCGGGACATGTGAAAGTTGTCAGCGGAAGCCAAGTAATCATGCCAGAACGGCTTGTGTAATAGCAGGTAACGGAGGCCGGGATCGTTGGCGAAGCGGAAACCGTGCCCGACGACAAGGAAGGCGAAAGACTGCCAGAACGCGGCCTTCCAGTGCATCTTCTCGGTTGGAGGAGAGGCGGGTTGGATGGGCTTAATAGGATAGAGGGCGAACTTGCCGGCCGTGGCCGGAAAGAATGCAGGAGGAGGAGTCAGACAAGTGGAAAGCAGGCCGATTTGGGAGGGCATGGAGCAAGAATTTGTCGAGAGAAGAAGCAAGTTCTTGGGAGCTGTAGCTGCAGAGGCAGCGAAGTGCGTGTCAGCCGGGAGGGCCAGGGAAATGGGCAGTGGGGCACCGTCATAAACGAGATCCGAAGGAATGGAGGTAGGGGCGAGACGCAGGTCAGCCCGGAGATTGGCCCCGGGCACTCGTGCGGAAAGAAGCTGGAGAGCTGAAGAGAGATTTTCAGGCTGCTCCTGGGCGTGCGAAGGCATCCGCGAGAGAGAAAGGACCAGAAAGAGCAAGCTCAGTTTTACCGCGCGCAGCAACACATTCCTCCGATCAGAAAGTTTCCGCACCTGGAAAGGGTGCTTTTCAAATTCTCCTGAATATGCCGGCTGTTCGACTACTAGGGGATTCCCTAGGGGGCTATGGATGGCGATTGAAAAGGGGATCGAGCCTACCCCTCCGAAAAAGTAGGGAGCGGAGGACCTTGGTGATCACTTCTCAACGAACGCATATTTAAGGACCATGCACAGCGAAACTCGCGGTTATCAATCGAAGGGATGAAAATGCGCCCAAAACAATCTGATTCTCGAAGCTTAGGAACTGTTGGAAGAAGGCTCCCGGGGTACGCCCAGTCCTTGCCGATCTTCCTTCGATGCCTCCATCCGTTCCTCACTATCGGGGAACGAACGAGCGATCGTCGCTTTCAATCGCGCATTCCAATACCTCAGAATCGGTCGGCGTTCTTCCGGAACAGCTTGGGTAAGGTCCGCGACGAGCGCGTTCATGCGGCGCATAACCTGCACACTGGTAGCGCCATAGGCACAAATCTCATCAAAGGACAGGCGAAGTAAATCGTCCCACGTGGGAAATCGAGCGACCAGCCGCATTTTGCCGTCGCCATCGCAATACGCTCCAATTTCCAGATGGCGTTGACCCAGCCGCAGCAGCAGGTCCTCGATCTGGTCAAGCGCTTGCACCGCCGTTGTCGGATCGTTAATCGCCGGCGATAACGCTTTGATAGCTATGTCCACAAGCAGCCGGATCGCGTACTTGGGGTCCTGCTCGAAGGTGCGTTCGTCCCCGATTTCAATTCCATTCCGCAACTTTCCTTCATCGATGGGTCGCGCGGCGCCATACACGTGCAACACTGGCGTCAGCTCCACAATCGTGTCGCCAACCGCGGCAACCATTTCGATGACTCCCTCGGACACTTTCGCCAGATTCACCAATGCGGCGACATTGATGGCTTGTATCGAGCGCGGCCGACCGTGGTGAAGAAGCGTTTGAGTCCGAGGCATGTCACGAAAATCAACGGATCCAGCGGCGGCATCCGTGGGTTTCGACTGGGGATAGAGCGTGGTGATTACCTGGCGTCCCCGGTCACCCGTGAAAATCAACATGCGATTGACCTGCAGCAAACCGATCCGCTGGATTAGGCCAATGAACATGCCCACACTCGACAAGAGGAGAGTGACTACCACCCAAGCACTGACAAACGGGACTTTTCCCGAGCCGTATCGGTCGACTCCTACGAGCGCCGCCAGCGCATAGATAAAAGTGGCGGTGAATATCCCAAGGGCGTGCGACATCATTGGATCGCGTGCTATCCACAGCACCAGGCGTGGTGAATAGGCGGTGGCGCTGAACTGTACCATCACAAACGTCAACGAAAATACGATGCCCGTGAGGGCTATCATGCCCGAGGCGATCGAGGAATAGAGCGCAGTGGCAGCGGAGACGCTCACTGGGGAAACGAGTCCAGGAAAGATGCGGCTCTCGACGCGTGGAAACGTCAGCGCGGCCACCATCGCGATCCCAGCATATATTGCGGGTATTCCCCAGGCACTCAGGAGCCGCGTGGGTTTCTGGCGGCTGGGGAAGCCGGTGCGGATTGGCAAATCGGCTTTCATCGGATCTTCGGGCACAGCGCTTTTCCTAACAAAGTTGCCACCGTCCGCATGGTAAGGCAGCACGCCGTCAGTACCGGTGCAAGTCGCAGGTGCCCCCGCTGGGATGCGATGTACAGAGACCAACTGTCCGCCACGATTTTTTTCAGCGCCTTAGCCGATCTTTGCTCCGATCGCTTCTCCGGAGACGATGATTTCCACTCGGCGGTTTTTCTGTCGTCCCTCGTTGGTGCCGTTGTCTGCCACGGGATCGGACTTGCCCATCCCAACGGATGTCACTGTGTCCGCCGCCAGCCCTTGCTGCACGAGGAAATCACGCACGGTATCGGCGCGTTGCTGGGAAAGCTTCATATTCGCTTCGTCGCTTCCAATATTGTCCGTATGCCCTTCGACGGCTAGATGGAGGCCCGGATGAGCCTGGACGATTCCGCCGAGCTTGGCTAGTTTGATCTTTGCGTCCGTTTTCAGGTCGTATTTGCCGAAGTCAAAAAGCACGTCGGCCATATTCACCACCAGACCGCGGGGCGAGTCGGTGGTTTGGAGCACGCTGTTCAGTTGCTGCAAGAGTTGCGCGCGCAGCGCCGCGGTTGCGGCGCGGGCGCGTTCCGCTTCCGCTTTGGCCGCTTGGGTCTTGGCTTGCTCGGCCGCTTGTTTGGCCTCAGCCTCTGCCTGAGCCTTAGCCGCCTCCGCCTTCATCTGGGCTTCCTTTGCCGCCGTCAGTTCCGATTGGCGCTTCGCCTCCGTAGCTGCCTGTTCTTCGGCCTTGGCCTTGGCTGTTGCCGCTGCGGCTGCCGCCGCTGCAGCCTTTTCCTGCTGGATACGCTCCGTTTCCTGACGTTCCGCAGAGAGCGCTCGGGCATCCTCAGCAAACTGGATGGTCTGCCGGGCGTTGGTCACGATCTTGCTCCTGTCGGACTTCGAAGCCAGAGAGTTCTCCGCCATTTGAAGACTGCCGGTTGCCTTGCTGAAAATTTCGGGGGCGTACTTCTCCGCGCCCTGAGATTTCGCGATGTCCACTGCATTCCGCGCCTCATACATGTCGAGCGGTACGTTCTTCAGGTCCAGGGTCAGCGCGAGCGGATTGCCTAGCTTCGCGTATTGGCTGCGCTTCATCAGTTTGTAGCTGTTCTCGGGATAAATCTTGCCCTTGGTGTTTTTCGTGGTGTCGTTTACTAGCACCACAATTTCACTCGGAAGAGGCACCGCAAAATAAGGCTCGGCGGTTACACCCATCGCAAAGGTTTGCGAATGCGCACTCGTGTTTAGCTTGCCTTCTCCGTTTTTGTCGACTGGAATTTCACCCAGGTTGGTAGTGAACCCATCTGGCGTGACGATCCAAAGGACGTAAGTCAGGAATTCGGCTCCCAATGTCGTGGGCTGAGGCATGCCCGTAACCTTTACTTCAATGGCCGTACCACCTTTCCTGGCATCTACCTTGGCCTCACCACTCGCATTTGGGGCCGCAGGGGTAGCGACAAAAATCACCTTGGTGGACCCTCCGCTAACTTCATATCCAACTGCTTTGATGGACTTCTTAACTACGTTCGAATCTGGAACTAGTGGCTTGTCCTGTGATTGCAAACCCGCAGCGAAAGAAACCGCGAACACCAGGGCAAGAACGATTTTGGTGGCACTCTTCATATGCTCCTCCGATTGCAACAATCTTTTCCTAAATCCTGAGTACTACAGGGCTTCCCGGCAACTAGGAAAATCCCTAGCCCGAAGTAGCAGGAGCCGTGCCGGACGACTAGGGATATCCCTAGTTGTGACTATCTGGGGTCGAAGCTTAAATTCGCGAGGTCCCTGCTGAAGTCGGCTGGTCGAGGCCGGAGAGAAGGGACCCAGAAGAGGCTAAGTCCGACTGACGGTCAGGCTTGCTTGCTTGCTGGGTTTCCTACTGCTTTGGACTCGCTCGTCCAAGTCCTTTCTCCACTGCAGCTCGGTTTGGCTCGGATGCGGTTCTCCTTCGAAAAATCGGAGGATCTCAAGCGTGGTGAGTTGCGCAGCTAACCCTAGAAACGGAGAAATGAAATGAAACGATTTACTTGGCTGGTTGCAATTGGCTTGATTTTCGGCGGTTTGGCTTGTGCCCAGGACAGTCCAAAAGCGGAAATCACAGGTTATTACTCCTATTTTCGCTTTAATCCCGAAAATAGCGGAACCCTCAGCAGCCATTCACTCAATGGTGGTGGCGCGGACATCTCGTATTTCTTCACGAAGATGATTGGCATCAAAGGCGAATTTGGGGCCTACCAGAGCAACAGCGTGACTTTTACAAACGGCTCAGTTGCCGCCACTGCGTCGGCCAATCTCTTCACCTATAACGTTGGGCCAGTCGTAAAGTTCCGCTCCGAACATTTCGAACCCTTCGCTGAAGTATTGTTTGGCGGTGCCCATTCCAGCTTCTACGGCAACCTGTGTAAGGCGCTGGAAGGTTGCGGGGTCAACAATCCGAGCAACAACGCATTTGACTTTGTGATCGGTGGCGGCGTCGACATTCCACTTTCGCACGCCATCGCCTTCCGACCCGTGCAGGTCGATTACGTACTCACCCGGTTCGGCAACGGATTCACTTCCGGAAACCAGAACCAGAGCAACTTCCGCTATCAGGCCGGCATTCAATTCCGGTTCTAGCCGCGCTACGGAGAAGCGGCTCTCCCCCTGTCAAGCAGCAGGACTCGAGTGGACCCACCCGTCCCCACGAGTCCTGCTACAGGGAAGAGCAACCAGGAATTCAAGGCACAAGTTCCTCCAAAGTGAATCACGCGAAAGGAAATGCCAGGACCCTTTCTCGCCTGGTGTCCGGAGAGTGGATTTCGAAGTCATCTTGCTTCCCTACAAACCGGCTTGATGAAATAGAAAATTCAGTGACCCTGGAGAAGAGTTTCCGGGTGCGGGTTACGGGTTCTGTTCTGCGCACAAAGTACTACTCCCAAAAAGACACTCACAGCAATAGGGTGGAAAGTTTCAACAGATTCCTCCTCCTGGCGATACTCGTGAATTGAATGACCGAGATCTGACGGAAGCTGGAACGCAATCCAAGGAGGCAGACTGACCAAGAGTTGCCATCGCATTACTTGCATAACGTCCCCGCTTGGCATATAGCTGGATGGTAAAAGCCGGGGTAGAAGGAAATGGACTGGGATGACAATCGACGCTTGGCTACTGCCTTGACTTGCTTAACCCGCGGAGCTAGGGGGACCCACCTTTCACGGTTGTTCGCTTTATTCCTCTCTTTGTTTTTCACGGCCGCGATTGCAGCCGGGCAGGCCTCGCATAAGAAAAACGTCCTCATCATCACGGAAGTAGGTCAGTCGCATTCTCTTATCAAATTGTTGACACAGCAGATTGTCGCCGAGGTGCAGGAGGCTCCTGGTCGCGACGTCGAGTTCTACTTTGAGAGCCTCGATCTAGCGTCGTTTCCAAGCGGCCCGTCGCGAGAAGAAGCACGAAACTGGTTTGCGAAGAAATATGGCGGTTACAATTTGGACGTGATAGTGGCGGAGGGCCCGGGTGCGGTCGATTTTCTCTCAATCCATGCCCAGAACCTGTTCTTGGGCGTTCCCATCGTTATTTGCGGGACTAGTGAAAGTCAATTGAGCGATCGAAGACTCGATTCTAGATTCACGGGAACGTGGGTGAAGCTTGAACCGGAGAAGACACTTGAAATGGCCTTGAGTCTTTTCCCGGAAACGCGTCAAGTGATTGTGGTGGGGGGCAGTTCCGCCTTTGACAAGGTAGCGAACTCTTTGATGAAAGCGGCGCTCAGTTCCTTCAACACGAAAGCAGAAATTCGCTATCTGACGGATATGGAAATGGGCAGCTTACTGGAACAACTGCAGAATCTACCCGACCATTCCATCGTGTTGTATACCTCCTTCTTGCAAGATTCCGCTGGAAACAAATTTCTCAATGCAACCAAGGCGCTTCCGATGATCGCGGCAGCCTCGAATGGCCCGGATTTTGGCCTATCCGACACGTACTTGGGGCATGGAATTGTTGGTGGGTACGTGTTGCCATTTGAAAAGCAAGGGAAGATTACAGCTCAGATTGTTTCGGAACTGCTGGACGGGAAGAAACCCCAGGAACTTCCCATGCGGACTCTTCCTAGTGTGTACATGTTCGACTGGCGTGAACTGCAACGATGGCGCATCCCAGAGAGCAGCCTTCCTCCAGGAAGCGTCATCCTGTTCCGAGAACCGAGTCTTTGGGAGCGCACGAAATGGATATGGGCCACAGTACTATTGATCATCCTTGGTCTTTCCGCCCTGACCGCCTATCTGCATTACAGCCGGGAGCAGTTGAAATTGGCCAAAGAGAAGCAAAGGCAACTTAGTGGAATGCTGATTAACGCCGAGGAAAAAGAGCGGCGCCGGGTGGCTTCGGAGCTGCATGATGATTTCAGTCAACGGTTGGCACTGCTGGCCCTCGGACTGGAAAATGCGGCGGAGGCCCTACCCGCTTCAGACCGGGAAGCCAACCGCCAGATGCACGAGCTTGTGAATTCTGCCAGCGAACTGGGGGCAGATCTCCATTCACTTTCGCATCGTCTGCATTCCTCCACTCTCGAGCGCCTGGGGCTTGTTTCCGGAGTAAGCGCGTTTTGCCACGAGTTTCAGGCACAGCAAGGTGTGCAGGTGGAGTTTACTCATAATGACATTCCCCATGCTGTGCATCCCGATATCGCGCTCTGTTTGTTCCGCATCGTTCAGGAAGGCCTTAGGAACGTACAGAGACATAGTGGCGCAAGTGTTGCCCAAGTGGGCGTATACAAAGAGGCCGAGAAGTTAAAAGTCATCGTCACTGACCAGGGCTCGGGATTCGATACCCAGAAGTTGGAACAGGAGGAAGGTCTCGGCATTCGAAGCCTGAAAGAACGTGCCCACCTCGCGGGTGGACATTTCAAAATTCATTCGGAACCGGGCAAAGGGACACGGCTGGAAGCTTGGGTGCCCCTTGAACCGCCCACAGAGCGGAGGGCCAGGCGGGCTTTCGCCTGAAATAATTTTCGCGGCAAGTCTCGAAAAATTCTCCATCGCCACCGGATGCGGCGGGGTCGGGCGCAGCAGAGAAGACGTCAGCCAAATTACGACCACCGTGACTGCCGCCAGGACGGGTTGCTGCGATCGGGAGAAAACGAAGATGTACTTGCTCACCCATCAGAATATTCATCGCGCCGTTCTATCGGGGTTCTTGGGGATGGGCAAGATCTTTTCAAGTCCCAGCAAATCTTTCTGCTGGAAACCAGGACTCGGGGAGGCATTGGGGGGCAATGGAGGCTCCTCGAGTCCTGCTGTGCGTTCTAGGTCGGCGGGGGTGCACCGACCGCTCGCCTGTGACATGTGCTTAGCCTTTTAGACGCTGCCCCTACTTCCGACAACTAGGGGAATCCCTAGTTAGGTGTCGCGGCGCCGTACGGTTTCCGCGGGTGACAGAATAATAGAAGCCATCGACGCCACCGCAACGCATCTTCCGATCTAACGAATGAGCCCACCTAGAACTAGAGGGGGCCCCGCAAAAACCGAAGCCCTTATCGGGATGGTTGTCACAATTTGAAGTGACTTACATCACAGCCGGCAACCCCTCCCCGCCGGTCTAATTAACTGTGTAGGTCTTTTCAGATAGCTGTTTTTCAACACCAGCCGGCCCCCGGAAGCAACATCGCCCTATAGAAGAGGTTCAGCTAGCCATGCAAGATCTGCTTAATGGGAATGTGCGTCCACGCTTCCTCATCGCGGACGACCACGCAATGTTTGCTGAAACATTGCGAGTCTATCTTGAGAGGAGTTATTTCGTCGTGGCGGTAGTTTCGGATGGACGTGCCCTGGTCCGGGAAACGATCAAGTTTGCCCCAGACGTAATCGTCGTGGATATCGGGATGCCGCTTTTGAATGGATTGGACGCGGCCCGCCGAATCAAAGCGCTAGCCCCGCGGGTTAAATTCATTTTCTTAACCATGCAAGACGATCCGAATCTTGCCGCCGCGGCACTGGAGCTGGGACCTGTTGGATTTGTACTCAAGCATTCAAGCGGCCCGGAGTTGCTGAAGGCGATCGAGCAAGTATTGAATGGGCGCCCCTACGTGACACCTAAATTGCGAGCGGAAGATTGGGTCGCGACAAAGGCGAGGGCGCGGCAGTTTTCAACGGGATTGACCCCACGGCAGCGAGAAATCGTCCAGATGTTAGCCGAGGGGCGGCCCATGAAAGAAATTGCCACCTTCTTGGACTTAAGCGAAAAAACCGTGGAGTTCCACAAACATCACATCATGGAATCCTTCAGCATCAAGAGTAATGCGGAGCTGGTTTTATTCGCACTGAAGCACCATCTCATCTCTGTCCCTCCTGAACTAGACGGCCACGCACGAATCCTCCACCACAAAAGCTGAAATTGTAGAGAACACCGGATTGCCGGCCTAGGGATTTCCCCAGTAGCGTAGAACTGTCAGATTGCCTAGTGTCAACTCCAGATTCTTTGCTGGACCATGTGCCCTCAACGCGACGAAAGTGAGCGCAGGATGGTTTTGGATGGAGGCGAACCTTGATTCGCCCGCGTGTAGTTTTGGCCGATGACCATTCCGAATTCCTGGAAGCCGAGATTGCTCTGCTGCGGCCCTACTTTGAACTGGTAGGCACGGCCAGCGATGGAGCATCGCTGGTATCCGAAGTGCAGCGCCTCAAGCCGGACGTGGCTGTGGTTGATATAGCCATGCCAGGAATGACCGGCATTGAAGCCGTCCACAAACTAGTTCAATCTGGCTGCAATGCAAAATTTGTGTTTTTGACGATAAATTCGGAGGAAGAGTTCGTCGAAGTGTGTTTGGCGGAGGGCGCTCTGGGTTATGTCTGGAAATCCAGAATGAAGGCGCACCTGATCCCGGCAATCTATGCGGTACTCGACGGCTTACCGTATATTTCCCCACTGAGTGCCGGCGATGCGTTCTGAGCGGAAGCCCTCCACCGGCGATTAGGGATTTCCCTAGTTGTGGAAGTAGCCCTTCTGGTTGAACAGTGAGATGAGATAAGCCGGTTCCGAATCGAAATAACTGGAGTGTTAGCGGAACCGCGTAGAGGTGGAAGTTCCGAAGGAAAGTTCAATCATGAAAAAGAAAATGTTCAGATCAAGATTTCTGTGGAAATTCGCGCAAAGCTGCATGGCTGTTCTGTGTTCTGCGCTGATCGTACCTGGAGATGCTCTCTTGGCCGCTCAATCGCAGGAGCAGGCGGCCGAGGCGGCTGAGCAAGAGGCCGCCAAGATTCCGCCGGATCAGCTTGACTCGCTGGTCGCGCCCATCGCGTTGTACCCGGACCCGATGCTTGCGCAAGTCCTTGCCGCTTCAACATACCCGCTGGAAATTGTTCAACTCCAGCAGTGGCTGGAGAAAAACAAGGGTTTGAAGGACAAGGCGCTGGTTGACGCCGTGCAGAAACAGCCGTGGGATCCCAGCGTTCAGGGTATGGCCGCGCTTCCGGAGGTGGTGAAGCGCCTGGCGGATGATATTCAGTGGACAACCGACCTCGGGAATGCATTCCTGGCGCAGCAGAACGACGTCATGGAAGCTGTGCAACGCATGCGCAAGAAGGCGGAAGGTTCGGGCAATCTGAAATCCAATGAACAACAGAAGGTGGAAACAAAAGTAGTGGAATCGAAGCAGATCATCGTGATTGAACAGGCCAATCCGGAGGTCGTTTATGTCCCCAGCTACAATCCAACAGTCGTGTATGGCGCGCCTGTCTACCCCTATCCTCCCATCTACTACCCACCGCCGGGCTATTACGCGGCAGGGATGGCAATTTCCTTCGGAGTTGGATTGGCCATGGGAGCGGCGTGGGGCGGAGGTTGGGGTTACGGCTGCGGGTGGGGCGGCAACAACAACGTTACGATAAACAACAACAATAATTTCAACCGCAACAGCAACATAAACAGCGGTAACCGCCCGTCGAACCAGCCAGCTCGCGGTGGTGGCAACCGTGGCGGAGGTGCTGGCAACAATTGGCAACACAATCCGCAGCATCGGGGCGGAACGCCGTATGGCAATAAAGCAACCGCCAATAAATTCGGAGGAACCACTCGCGGGGCTTCGGCGTCCGACCGCCAAGCCGGTGCACGTCAGAGTATTTCTCAGCAGGGCAACCGGCCGCAAGCCAACACGCGCGATGCTGGTTCGCGTGGACAACAACCAGGCGCCAGCAATCGTGCCAGTGGCGGAGCAGACCGCGGTGGGGGTGGTGGAGATCGCGTAGGCAATCGCAGCGTATCCTCCGGCGCCAGCTCCAAAGGAGGAGCCCTTGGTGGCGGATCGAGCGGGAGGAGCGGCAGTTCGGCACGTGCCAGCAGTTCGCGTGGAAGTTCTAGCATGGGCTCCCGTGGTGGTGGCGGCGGCGGACGGCGGTAGGCAAGTCATGGAGAAGGAAATGTCAATGAAATCGCAAAAGATGGACTCGCACGCACGACATGGACTCACAAGATTATCGATGATTGGATTCGCATGCGCGCTGGCGCTGACCTCCGCTTCGTCCACATTATCGCAACAAAAGGAAACGCCGGGCGCGCAGCAGGCCCAGAAAACCTTCGCCACGCCGAAAGAGGCCGCCGAGACACTCATACAGGCGGCGAAAAGCTTTGATGTTCCGGCGCTGAAGGAAATCCTCGGTCCAGAAAGTGAAGACCTAGTCGCTTCCGAAGATCCCGTCAGAGACAAAAACGTTGCCGCCTCTTTCTTCGCGAAAGCACAACAGA
Organism: uncultured Acidobacteriota bacterium; assembly: GCA_963781995.1. Taxonomy (GTDB): domain Bacteria; phylum Acidobacteriota; class Terriglobia; order Acidiferrales; family UBA7541; genus Acidiferrum. Next base: position 252,157 of record CAWAHR010000003.1, read on the forward strand.
AAAACTCCATTGTGATTGACGCCAAAAATCCCAATCGAGCCACTCTCGTGGTCGGAGATGATGATTGGCCCCTTGCGATCCCCATCGTTAAACGAAATACGAGATGGTTCTTCGATACCAAGGCGGGCCGCCAAGAGATTCTCTACCGCCGCATTGGAAGCAACGAACTGGATGCGATTGAAATCTGCCGCGGCTACGTGGACGCCCAACATGAATATGCCCTGGAAAAACATGATGGCGCCAAAGTAAATCAGTACGCCCAACGGGTCATCAGCTCCCCGGGCAAACATGACGGTCTGGTGTGGCGTAATGCCGATGGAAGCTTGGGCGGGCCAATCGCGGAAGGCATTGCGGACGCATTGCAGGAAGGCTACACGGATAAATCCAAGCCGTATCACGGATATTATTTCAAGATCTTGAAAGGTCAGGGCTCCGCAGCTCCTCTTGGCAAAATGGATTTCGTTGTGGAGGGAGCAATGATCGGAGGCTTCGCGCTTGCCGCAGCTCCCGCAGATTACCGCGTCACTGGAGTGAAGTCCTTCATTGTCGGTTACCAGGGAATTGTCTATCAGAAGGATTTGGGCCCGGACACGCTAAAGATTTTCAAGGAAATGGAGCTTTATAACCCAGACAAATCCTGGGTGCCAACGGATGACAATTGGCCGTTCGATACGTCGGCGTCGGTGGCGAAAGACTGAAAGGCTGATTGCTGTCTGGGCCCATCGCCGCTGCCGAGTGACCGACATTGTGGACGAATCGGCTTCCCCGGTTGATGGCTAGCTCCAATTGCTTCCCTCAGTCGATGGCCTGGCATTCGCGGAGGAACCGACTCCTTCCCCTAGGGATTCTCCTAGGTGTGGCCATCATTGATTCGATGCTAGGTTCTGCAAGTTCGGTGAATAGTTGAGCAGGCCTCACACACCCAAGGACTGGGTGGCCAATGCATGGTGGCAGTTGCAGTCCGGAGGCGAAAAGAATGATTACAGGATCAATTAGGCGCGACCCTCTGCGGCAGAACCGTCAAACATTTTCTAGTGCGACTCCCGTGCCCTCAAACCACCGAGAAATTTGCAGCTGCCTGCCAGGCCTCTCACAGCTTTTCTGTGCATCACTGCTGCTTTTTGCCACGCTCGCCGGATGTTCCTCCAAGCAAGAAAAACCAGCTCCCCCACCTCTGGGTGTTACCGTCACGCCGGTTGTGAAACAAGACGTGGAGATCCGGCAGGAATGGGTGGGATCGATGATCGGAAATGTCGACGCGGATATCCGCCCGAAAGTAGACGGGTTTCTCCTAAAGCAAATCTACACCGAAGGCTCCTATATCAGAAAGGGGCAACCGATGTTCGTGCTAGACGCTCGTCAGGCACAAGCCAGTGTAGAGCAAGCGAAAGGGAAACTTGAACGCGCTCGCGCTTCCCTGGCGCAAGCGCAAATCGACGTAAAAAGGTACACACCGTTGGTCGCGCAGAGGGCGGTCAGTCAGGCTGAACTTGATAAGGCCCTGAGCATGGAACGAGCGGCAACGGCAGAAGTGGATGCGGATCAGGCCGTCCTCGACAACGCCAATCTGAACTTGGGCTGGACAACCGTGACATCGCCGATCTCCGGAATTGCGGGGATTTCCAAGGTGGGCATCGGAGATTTGATGACTCCTACCACCGTAATGACGACGATATCGAACGTGGACCCAATCAATATTGACTTCAGCATCGCCGAGCAGGACTACATGCGCTTCCAGCGTGAAAAGTTGGGCAAGGCCGCGGGACGCTCTCTGCAACTGATTCTCGGTGACGGCACAGTATATCCCCAACGCGGTCGGGCCCTTTTTGTTAACCGCGAGGTGGACACAAGGACCGGAACCATCCAGGTGCGGGCAGAGTTCCCGAACACGGGCAACGTGTTACGCCCTGGGCAGTACGCTCGCATTCGGGCCGTAACCGAGGTGCGTAAAAATGCACTCCTGATTCCTCAACGTGCCATTTTCGAGTTGCAGGGAGTTTATCAGGTTGGAGTGGTTGGCCCGGATAACAAAGTCACCATTAAGTCTGTGCAGCTTGGGCCCCAACTCGCCGACGTATGGGTGGTCGAATCTGGCTTGCAGGCGGGCGACAGCGTCATCGTCGACGGATTGCAGCGAGTCAAGAATGGCATGACCGTGGCCCCAGCAGCTTTCAAAGACACCCAGGCAAACGCACTCCCTGGTGAGAAGTAGCCATGTCGAAATTCTTCATCGGTCGGCCTATAGTCGCGATTGTTATTTCGATTGTCACGGTAATTGCTGGGCTTGTTGCGATGGCCAAGCTGCCGGTCGCCCAGCTTCCCGATATCGTTCCGCCGCAGATAAACGTGGCCGCGACATATACCGGCGCGGACGCAGTGACGATCGAACAGTCGGTTGCCACACCGCTCGAACAGCAGATGAACGGGGTGGACAACATGCTGTACATGATGTCCACCAATGCGAATGACGGCACCATGACGCTCAAGGTGACGTATGACGTGGGCACAAACGTGGACATCGATCAGGTGAACACGCAGAACCGCGTCTCTCAAGCCAGCCCAAATCTCCCGACCTCGGTCAATCAGTATGGCGTGACCGTGAAGAAATTGATGGGTCTTCCTCTACTGGTGCTGTCTGTCTATTCGCCAGACGGCACATACAACGGACAGTTCCTGGGTAACTACGCCACGATCAATATTAACGACGCGCTACTCCGCGTTCCGGGAGTTGGACAAGTTACGAATTTTGGTGCGGCTGATTACGCGATGCGCATCTGGGTCAAGCCAGATCAGCTGACGAAACTTGGGTTGACCGTTACCGATTTGACGAACGCCGTCCAGCAACAAAGCGCGGTGAATCCCGCCGGCCAGATCGGGGCTGAACCCGCTCCCAAAGGCCAGCAGTTCACATACGCCGTTCGCGCGCCCGGACGGCTCGTAAATCCGGACGATTTCGGGAAGATCATCGTTCGGCAAAATCCCGATGGCTCGACGGTAAGGCTGAAGGATGTCTCTCGAATCGAACTGGGATCACTTGATCTATCAGCAAATTGGGCGGTACAACGGAAAACCGTCGGTCATTATCGCCGTCTATCAGGCACCGGGCTCCAACGCATTGGCGGTGGCGAAACAAGTGAAGGAACAGATGGAGGATTTGAAGTCACGGTTTCCCAACGATCTGGAGTACGTCGTGGCCATGGACACCACGCTTCCTATTACGGAAGGGATGAAGGAAATCGTCACGACTCTCATGGAAGCCCTTGTCCTGGTGATTATCGTTGTGTTCCTGTTCCTGCAGAATTGGCGAGCGACGCTGATTCCCTTACTTGCAGTGCCCGTCTCACTGATCGGCACGTTTGCGGTCTTTCCGATGCTGGGTTTTTCCATTAACACGCTGTCGCTCTTCGGACTAATTCTCGCGATCGGACTCGTTGTGGATGACGCCATCGTCGTTGTCGAGGCAGTTGAGCACCACATTGAACATGGACTGTCGCCCAAGGAAGCGACACATAAGGCGATGGAGGAAGTATCCGGCCCGGTGGTCGGAATCGCCCTGGTACTTTCCGCAGTATTCATGCCCATGGCGGCGCTGGGCGGCATTAAAGGTCTGCTAAACCAGCAGTTCGCAATTACCATCGCCATCTCCGTGCTCATTTCTGCGTTTAACGCGTTGACGCTCTCGCCTGCGCTGTCTGCACTTTTGCTTCGCCCGCGCAAGAAGTCTAAGGGTCCAATCGGTAAATTCTTCGAGCTGTTTAATCGTGGGTTCGAAAAAATGACCGGGGGCTACGTAAGCTGGAGCCATGTCCTCATTCGCCGCTGGGTGCTTGCCATGCTCCTGCTGGTCGGCATCTCCGTGGCTGCTGTGGGAATGGGCAAGAGTCTTCCCACTAGTTTTATCCCGGAAGAGGATCAAGGTTACGCATTTTTGCAGATACAACTGCCGGATGCCGCTTCTCTGCAGCGCACCGACGCAGTCATGCGCAAGATTGATGACATGCTCGGTCACCTGCACGGTGTTAAGAGTTTCAGCGGAATTTCAGGATTCAGTCTTTTGTCCAACACCTCTGCCAGCTACAGCGGTTTCTACTTTCTTCAGCTTGAGCCGTGGGAGGAGCGCAAAACCGATGAACTTTCCGCCAATGGGCTAATGCAAAGCTTGAACCAGAAATTGCGCGACGGATATTCCGGAAGCCATCGCTTTCGCCTTCGGGCCTCCCGCTATTCCAGGCCTCGGCACAGCCGGGTGGATTCACGTTCATGTTGCAGGACCGCGAGCGGCGGTAACATTGCAACAACTTTCGGACACTCTCGACAAGCTGACACAAGCGGCCCGGAAGCGTCCCGAAATTGCCTCCCTGGTAAGCACATTCCGCCCTTCAGTGCCGCAACTCTATGTGGAGATTGACCAGGATCGGGTGCTGAAGCAAGGACTGCAATTCGGGGAAGTTTACCAGACGTTGCAGACCTTCCTGGGCGGCGCTTACGTCAACCAATTCAATCGTTTTGGGCGCCAGTGGAAGGTATATCTGCAGGCAGAGCCTGAGTACCGCACGAGCATTGATAAGGTTAATAGTTTCTATGTCCGGAATTCAAAGGGCGAGATGACTCCTTTGGCCTCCATGGTCACCATCAAGCGCGTATCAGGGCCGGAGTACACCAACCGGTTTAACTTGTTCCGAAGTATCCAGGTCAACGGGACACCAGCTCCCGGATACAGTTCCGGTCAGGCCATGGCCGCCATGGAACAAGTTGCAAAAGAAGTCCTACCCGCTGGTTTCGGCTACGCCTGGAGCGACATGTCCTTTCAGGAGAAAAAAGCCGAGGGCGGGCAAGCGATGGTTTTTGGAATGTCTTTCCTGTTTGTGTTTCTGATTTTGGCGGCGTTGTACGAGAGTTGGTCGCTCCCCTTTAGCGTGCTGCTGTCAGTGCCCGTAGCCGTTCTCGGCGCCTACGGCGGGCTGCTGCTTCGCCACTTTGACAACAATGTCTTTGCGCAGATTGGCCTGGTCATGTTGATTGGACTGACAGCCAAGAATGCGATCTTGATTGTTGAGTTCGCAATTTTGGAACACTCCAAAGGAAAGGAACTTGTTCAAGCCGCCCTAGAAGGAGCTCGATTGCGCTTGCGGCCCATCTTAATGACTTCGTTCGCATTCATTCTGGGATGCGTTCCGCTGTGGACGGCGAAGGGCGCAGGGGCAATCGGACGAAAGGTACTTGGAAGTTCGGTGGTCGCTGGGATGAGCGCCGCCACCGTTCTAGGAGTCTTCCTTGTACCCGTCCTGTTTGTGGTCGTTGAGCGCATCGCCAAGAAAAAGCCTCATGTAGCCGTCGTCCAACCCGCCGTGCTGGAAGGAGGACATGACTGATGCGAAAAATCAGCGCTGTCGTCCTTCTCTCACTTTTCTTCACTGGCTGTTCCGTCGGTCCCAAGTACAAGCGTCCGGCAGTTCAGACTCCAATCGATTTTTATGCGGAGCATCAGATAGCCACGACTTCCGAAGCAGATATAGCTTGGTGGGAGTTGTTCAAGGATCCAGCTTTACAAAGCCTGATTCGGGAAGCACTGAAAAATAACTACGACCTGCAGTTAGCGTTTGCACGTGTGGAGCAGGAGCGTGCTCTAGCCGGTGTGACTCGATCACAATATTTTCCTCAAGTGGGATATGGCGCGAGCGTCGCCGGGCAGCAAACTCCTTATATTCCCAACCATACTTACTATGCCTACAATTTCAGCACCATCTGGGAAATTGACCTGTTTGGGCGCATCCGCAAGCTGAACGAAGCGCAACGTGCCGTGTATTTTGCTAGTGAAGAGGCCAGGCGGGACATTCGACTCCTTGTACTCTCGGAAGTTGCTCAGGGATATTTTCAATTACGGGCGCTCGATGCCGATCTCGAAATAGCGCACCGAACGGTCAAAAGCTTCCAGGACACTTTAGACCTCTTTCAACACAAATTTGAAGGAGGTGCGTCTTCCGGGCTTGAGGTTTCTCGAGCACAAGCGGCTCTCGCCAATGTCGCTTCTGCAATCCCGGACCTTCGCCGACAGGTTGTAGCCCAGGAGGTAGCTCTGAATTTGCTCCTGGGACGCAATCCCGGCCCAATCGCACGTGGCAGTGCTCTTGCAGAGCAGAATGACCCGCCCGAAGTGCCTGTCGGTTTGCCATCGCAGTTGCTCGAGCGCCGACCTGATCTGCGGGAAGCTGAGGAAAACCTGATTGCCGCAAACGCCAACGTCGGCGTCGCAAAAGCCAATTTTTTCCCGACGATCTCATTAACGGGCGCTCTTGGTGGAGTTAGTCCACAACTTTCAGAACTTACTGGCACCGGCAAAGCATGGAGTCTGGCCGGTAATTTGGCAGGTCCTTTGTTCACGGCTGGCCGTTTGAAAAGCGAATATCGGGCAGCTTTTGCACAGCGCGATCAAGCAAGAATCACGTTTGAAAGATCAGTTACACAGGCATTCGGTGAAGTTTCAACGTCGCTCTCGGCCCATCAAGAACTGGCCAAGGCCTACGCAGAGCAGCTCAACTCTGTTGAAGCCTATCGGGAATCAGTCCGGCTGGCTAATATTCGGTATGACAGCGGGCTGGCCAGCTATTTCGAGATCATCGATGCACAGATCCAGATGTATCCGGCGGAGCAGTTCGCCGTTACCTATGACCTTGGCCGCAAGGTGGCCCTCGTGAATCTATACCGGGCGCTGGGCGGCGGATGGAGCCTGAACGATTCGCAGTGGATTAGCACGGGTGGGACATCCGCGCCTGCGAAGCCTCCGGCTCCATAGAGCCTGCTGCAGCGGATTATGCAGAGGGGAGGTACTAGGGCTGCGAGCCAGATCCTGGGATGAAAAGATGGAGGCGTGCAAGATCTCCGGATGAGCGTTACAGCTTGTTGCGAAGTTTCATTTTGTGATGGAGGAGTCAATTTCATGGCCAACCAAGAGGCTTCGCCACAAGAGAAATCCTTGAAAAGGAAAAAATACGGCAAAGAGCTCCGGCGTCTCCAGGCGGAGCTCTGCAAATTGCAGGACTGGGTAAAGTACAAGGGGTTGCGCGTCATTGTTGTTTTTGAGGGGCGCGATGCTGCAGGCAAAGGTGGCACTATTCGCGCCATAACTGAACGCGTCAGCCCTCGCATATTCCGTCTCGTTGCCCTGCCGGCCCCCTCCGACCGCGAAAAGACCCAGATGTATATCCAGCGTTACATGCAACATTTTCCGGCCGCTGGCGAAGTCGTTATCTTTGATCGAAGTTGGTATAACCGCGCCGGCGTCGAGCATGTCATGGGGTTCTGTTCAGAAGAACAATATCGCCAGTTCCTCAAACTGTGTCCTACGGTGGAGAAATATATCGTGGATGCCGGGATCATCCTTATTAAATATTGGTTGGAAGTTGGCAAGAAGGAGCAGCAGCGCCGGTTCGAAGCCCGCCTGAAAGATCCTCTCCGCCAGTGGAAACTAAGCCCGATGGATCTGGAATCCTTTCGTCGCTGGTATGAATATTCGCATGCGCGGGACAATATGATGGAGGCTACCGATTCGAAGCACGCCCCGTGGCACTTGATTCGCTCCGACGACAAGCGGCGGGCCAGACTCAATTGTATCTCGCACTTGCTGAGCAAGCTTCCTTACAAAAAGACTCCACGCGAAAAGGTCAAGCTTCCGAAGCGCTCGGACAAGGGACATTACGACGATCAGACGCCGCTCGCGGGTCGTCATTTCATTCCGGAGAAATACTGAATTTGTAGTTCGACTTAACCGAATGGGAGGATTTGAAATGAAAAAAATGGCATCTCTCGTTTTGGCCGCGCTGTTCGCTTGTGTAATTGGCGCCTACGCTCAGGATGTTCGCTACAACTTTGATAAGAACGCCGATTTCAGCAAGTATAAAACCTACAAGTGGGTTGACATCAAAGGTGCCGACCATCCGAACCAATTGGTAGATAAACAAATCACTGATGCGTTGGATGCGGAGTTAGCAAAAAAGGGTCTGACGAAAACTACCTCGGATAACGCTGATCTATACATCGCCTACCAAACCGCGATTGGCACTGAAAAACAATTCACGTCGTATAACACTGGCTGGAGCTATGGCCCGGGCTGGGGCGGCGGCTGGTACGGCTATGGTGGCGGCATGAGCTCAAGCACGACCTACGCCTCAACTTCCACAATTTATGTTGGGCAGTTGGATGTGGACATGTATGACGCAGCCAAGAAGGAATTAGTGTGGCGCGGCACCGCCAGTAAGACCATTGACCCTAAAGCAAAACCGGAAAAACAACAAAAGAACCTGACAAAGGCAGTTGAAAAGCTGTTGAAGAATTACCCCCCGAAGCGAAAATGACACTGGGTGTGATGGCTATGAGCTCTATTCGCCCAGACTACTCCGGAAGACGGACTAAAAATCTCTCGGGATGAACTGGCGGTTAGCATGACCCAAAAGAGAGTGGCCCGGGTCGGTGCATTCAGACCCTTCTGATCATGAACTCGATCCAGTTTGTGAGATCAGCGGGTGCGGCATTTGCTTTCGCTAGACAAAATCGCGAATCTTCTCGTCTTGATTCTTCTCATCGAAATGATGATGACGACTGGACTTGGCGTCTCCTTGAGTGACTTGGCGGCCGTAGTCAAAAACGGCAGACTTGTGGCTCAAGCGGGACTGGCGAATTACGTACTAGTCCCTCTCATAACCATTCTGCTTTTGTATTCGCTACAAGCTAAGCCCTTGGTGGCTGTCGGATTTCTTCTGATCGCTGTGTGTCCTGGCGCTCCCTTCGCCCCACCCCTGACAGCGATGGCCAGGGGGAACACTCCGATTGCCGTTGGCTTAATGCTGATACTGGGGGCGTCGTCAGCTATTCTTGCGCCACTTCTGCTAACTGTCCTGTTGCCTTTCGTTGCTCGCGGGGCCGATTTGAAAATCGATTCGATCAAGATTGTTACGACACTCTTGATGACACAATTCCTGCCACTTGGGATCGGACTATTTGTTCGTTCCAGACGTCCGCAACTTGCGGAGAGGTTAAAGAAACCAGCAAGCCGGTTCACCGCAGTCTTAAGCGTTGTTGTGCTGGTGTTAATCATCACCCTCCAGTACCGGACCCTGGCGGATATCTCCTGGAAGGGCTTTGCCGGGATCTGCGTTCTGTTGCTCCTGTTTGTCGCGGCAGGCTGGGTAGTCGGCGGCCGTGGAAGGGAAATTCGCAGAACGGTAGGCCTGACTACGGGTGCGCGCAACGTCGGCGTTGCACTTGTGATCGCCACCGCGAGCTTTCCAGAGAGTGACGCTGTAACCGCAGTGATCCTATTCGCAGTTTTCCAGACGATCGGCCTCGTGTTGATTGCGCTTTGGATGGGCCGGATCACATCAGCACCGCAACCATCCTAAACAGGGCAGAACGCAATCGCTGGTTCAGCCGCTCGTAAACCGCCTTCGCAGTCCTGGCTCATCCTCCGAGGAGGTTCGCGATCGCGACCACGGCCACTCCAACCACCACCATGACAATCCCCGCCCCCCAAGGATCATTATTACTGACGCGGCCGAATGAATAGCCTGCCGAAAACAACAAGACCAGCGCGATTCCATTGGAAATGCGAAGAGCCAACCGCGCATCGCGGACCACAATAAAAGGGACAGCAACAGGGAACATGGATAGAAAGACGAGCAGGAAGACGCCCAACGCGCCAACCCAGTCCTTGAGTGCAAGCCGAGGCTGTGAGGCAGATTCGGGCAACTGAATCAAGTGGCGTCTCAACGACTCAAACTCATCGGGCGGAAGGAGGGAAGCTATCAACGGGGGCAACTCATCCTCGATTAGGTCTTTTCCCGCGGCTGGATCGGAAGTCCTGTGCAACTGCTTCAAAAGGACAGCGCCTCTTCCTCGTTTGCCTAGGCAGTCGAGGAGATAGAAGAATGCATCGATAATTCCCCAGGTCAGATTACAGCCAAGGGCTGCCAGCAACATGTTGTGGACATTGCCACGATCGAATCCGGTCGCCTCGATTGTCGTGGTGAAGGTAAGAACGGTGATTAACCCAAACAAAAATTCCGAGATTCGCTCCACCGGTTCCAAGACCTGTTTGGGACTTCTTGTTGCGCGACCAGGCATTTCAAGGGTTCTTTCGTTATTTTCGTCGCGGGAAGATGAATTCCTACAATACGCTTGAGGCGACCCCAGCTTCAGTTCTGACCATTTTCGCTAACATAAGGCGCCGAGATTTGCGCAACCAAATCGCCTCCTAATTTGCGAATTCCTCCGGCTTGTCTCGACGGCTCCACTTACCAATCCATTATCCAACGCGAGTGGGGAGGGCGGACTACTAGGCAAATCCCTAGGTGCGGGCAGGAATTAAGGGTGGCTAACATTCCGAGTTGGGCCACAAACCTGAAGGCTGACGACCGCCCCTGGGGTCAACAAAATTCGCGATCGTGCGTGGACTTGCTGGGGGAGAATTTCTTTTCTGAGCGCACCATTTAGGAACTATGGCGGGAGATCGACTTGTCAACCAGCCGTCAAAGTCACAGTTACCTTCCGTTTGCGGACTGGCTCTTCAGCTATAACCGAGAGTGGCTTAGGCCGGACCTAATCGCGGGTCTCACCACGGCCGCCGTCGTCATTCCCAAGGCAATGGCGTATGCCACGATTGCCGGACTACCCGTTCAGGTTGGACTTTACACTGCCTTTGTTCCGATGATGATTTACGCCGTGCTGGGTACCTCTCGTCCACTCAGCGTGAGCACCACCACAACCATCGCCATTTTGACCGCTGCTGAACTCAGCCAGGTGGTTCCCGGCGGCGATTCGGCAAGTCTTTTTAGAGCTTCGGCAATGCTCACTTTGCTGGTGGGGGCAATACTCGTATTGGCTTCGCTGCTTAGGCTGGGTTCAGTGGCCAATTTTATCTCCGAGCCTGTATTGGTGGGCTTCAAAGCTGGAATTGGACTCGTCATCGTCCTGGATCAAGTGCCAAAGATACTCGGCATACATATTGCCAAGGGGTCTTTCCTTCACAACATCTTTGCAATCGCCAAAGGGATTCCTGACGCCTCCCTGGTGACAGTGGCCGTCGGGATGGTCATGATTGCGCTGCTGATAGGATTCGAACGATTTCTCCCACGGGCGCCGGCCCCTCTAATCGCCGTGGCCGCAGGAATCATGGGCGCGCGTTTCTTCGGACTTCCAATGCATGGCGTGGAGTTAGTCGGTCAGATTCCCCAGGGTATACCCTCCATCACAATCCCGGAATTCTCGCTCGCAGAAGAACTTTGGCCTGGGGCGGTGGGTATAGCGCTGATGAGCTTTACCGAAACTATCGCTGCCGGCCGTGCGTTTGCGCGGAGCGAGGAACCGGAGCCCAAGGCAAATCGAGAATTGCTGGCCACAGGATTGGCTAACGCCGGCGGTGCTTTCTTCGGCGCCATGCCTGGAGGTGGAGGCACCAGCCAAACCGCGGTGAATCGGCTTGCCGGAGCTCGCAGCCAACTAGCCGAATTGGTCACGGCTGTGGCCACCCTGGCAACCATGCTCTTACTGGCGCCACTTCTCGCACTCATGCCCCATGTCACGCTGGCCGCTGTGGTGATTTTCTACTCCATCGGATTAATTCGGCCTGATGAGTTTGCAGCCATCCTCAACATCCGACGAACCGAATTCACATGGGCACTGGCTGCTTTTGCAGGCGTCGTGGCACTCGGGACGCTAAAAGGAATTATCGTTGCTATCGTACTTTCACTGGTGGGGCTTGCGTATCAGGTCGCCGACCCGCCCGTGTATCTCCTGGGGCGTAAGCCCGGCACCAATGTTTTCCGTCCACTTTCGGAGGAACATCCCGAAGACGAGACGTTTCCCGGATTGGCGCTGCTGCGCATCGAGGGACGCCTCTTTTTCGCCAACACCGGAAATATTGCAGAAAAAATGCGGCGCTTGGCCGACGCGAGCAAATCAATGGTGGTGGCAATTGATTTCAGTGCCGTCCCTGATCTTGAGTACACCGCCCTGAAGGTACTCACGGAAGCAGTCAACAGGCTCCGGGATCGCGGGGTGTTGCTGTGGTTGGTAGGGCTCAACCCGGGAGTACTGAAAATAGTTCAGAAGTCGGCGTTGGGCGGGATTCTCGGACGGGAAGCAATGCATTTTAATCTTGAAGTCGCCGTCACGAAATATTTGTCTTCGTCCGCAACCGCGCGGGCGTGATGACGCTCCACTAAACTGTGACTTTTATCTGAGCTCTGCCTCTGACCCGCCTTGGCTGTGTCCGAGCAGAATTACTGACGCGGTAGTTATTTATCTTCGTCCCTGCCTTTAGTTTTGAGCAGATTTGCGGCTGGGCAAGACCGGTGTCTGTCCGCTCATTTCATATGCGGTACTTCACTAAAACAATAATCTTTTTGCGGAGGCTAGGGATTTCCCTAGTTGTGGCGCTTGTTCACCGGCGTTAAAAACACAACATATCGAGTTTGAGCTGCGAGCGAAAGGCTGGTAGCAGCTTGTTCACAAGGTTTTCTTGCTCCAGTCTGCCTCGGATCTCAGGTCAGAGCGCAATGTGGGGAAGGTCCCCTAATAGCGGAAATTGACAACGTATGACGGAGGAAATCATGAGTACCTCAGCAAAACCAGAGGCGCCTCGGGTGGACCAGTTTTTTATGGTAGCGGAAGCGCGATTTGATCGTTGGCGCACGCTCTTGCAAGCAGCACGCACGTGGGAAAGATCGATGAATCAGCAACCGCCTGCGCGAGCGGAACAGCAGGCAGCAGTCGCTAATAGCTTCCAGGAACTGCTTCAGTGGGAGGATTACTTTGCTTTTCCGGGACACGCGCTGCTGAAATCGCTCGAGGATCGCATCGCTTCGGGCGACGCTGCGGGCACCGCTCGCTCCGTGCAGACGATGAGTGCCGCACTTCTGACACATTCTTATCGGACCAACGCAGGAGATTGGGAAGGCGAGGAACAGTCGGCCATCGGCCTCGGCGACCACGTTACCGGCGCAAGCGACGAAACCATCGTACATCGGCCTTATTTCGAAGTGTTGGTGGTGAGCCCGGCGCGCCGGGCAGCATGGCAGGAACTGGCGCAGGACCTTCGAAGGTTACGCCGGCCCCAGGACAAATTCGTGTATGAACCCGTATTTGTGGGCACTTTTGAGGACGCGGTTCTGGCGACAATTCTGAACGGCAGCTTTGAGGCCGTAATCATTTATGATGGGATCCCGTTTGCCTCTTCGCACAACAGCCCTATTCTGCGTGAATTTTTGACGAGTCATCTTGCTGCCAGCGGTATCGATGCCAATGCAGGGGAATACGGCATGGCGCTTGCGCACGGCCTGAAGCAAATACGCCCGGAGCTGGATATCTACTTCCTGAGTGACCGGCAAGTGGAGAAAGTGGCTGGCGACGTGACCGCCGATTGCATTCGGCGCGTTTTCTATCAAGTTGAAGAGCCTTTGGAGCTGCATCTCAGCATTCTCGACGGAGTGGCGGACCGGTTCGAGACGCCCTATTTCGACAACCTGCAGAAATATGCGCAACGCCCGATTGGGACATTCCATGCGCTGCCCGTGGCCAGGGGCAAGTCCATATTCAAGTCCAACTGGATTCGCGATATGGGGAAGTTTTACGGAACAAACCTCTTCCTTGCCGAGTCTTCAGCGACAACCGGCGGACTCGACAGTCTTTTGGAACCCACGGGAAACATAAAGGTGGCCCAGGACAAAGCTGCACGAGCTTTCGGAGCGGACCACGTTTTCTTCGTGACCAATGGAACTTCGACCTCCAACAAGATGGTGGAGCAAGCCCTACTGGCTCCTGGCGACATTATGCTTGTCGACCGCAACTGCCATAAGTCGCACCACTACGGCGCGGTGATATCTGGCGCCTATCCTCTGTATGTCGAAGCTTATCCTCTTACCCAGTACTCCATGTATGGCGCTGTACCGCTACGAACCATCAAAAAAGCGCTGCTCGATCTGAAAGCCGAGGGGCGACTGGACCGTGCACGCCTTCTGGTACTCACCAATTGCACATTTGACGGTCACATCTACAACGTCGAACGCGTGATGGAAGAATGCCTGGCGATCAAGCCTGACCTTATTTTCCTTTGGGATGAGGCGTGGTTTGGATTTGCGCGCTGGAGTCCTTTCTACCGCCGCCGGACTGCGATGGGAGCCGCCGCGATCCTGGAAAAGAAGTTCAAGGATCCCGCGTATCGTGCGGCGTACAAAGAGCAAGAGAAGAAACTGAGCGGCGACCTGAAGGCAGATGAGAAAACTCTACTGGAAACACGCTTGCTCGCCAACCCGGACAAGGTTCGTCTCCGCGTTTACCAAACCAACTCGACTCATAAGTCGATGTCCTGCCTTCGTCAAGGCTCGATGGTGCTGGTCAAGGACGTGGACTACCACACGGTGGAAGAGCAATTCCATGAGGCGGTCTTTACGCACGCTTCGACTTCCCCCAACCTGCAGATCATCGCGACGCTGGACGTGGCGCGGCGCCAGATGGAGCTGGAAGGCTATGAACTGGTGAACCGTGCCATCCAACTGGCACTGGATATCCGGCGTGAAGTCAACTCGCATCCTCTCGTCTCGAAATACTTCCGGGTACTCGGTGCGGACGAAATGATTCCTGCGGAGTTCCGCAACTCCGGATTCGTGGACTACCTGACGCCCGGAGCGAATTGGGCAACCGCCGTGAAGGCCTTCAAGGAAGACGAGTTTGCGCTCGATGTTACCCGTCTCACGCTGGTTTGCGGATCGGCGGGATTTGACGGCACTCAATTCAAGACTCTTCTCGCCGCGGAATATGACATTCAATTGAACAAAACCTCGCGCAACAGCGTCTTGTTGCAAACGAACATCAACAATACCCGCAGCGACATCGCCCAGCTCATCAAGGTTCTTGTTCAGATTTCACAGGGAATCGAAAAGAGGCTCGCGGAAGGCGGTAGCGCAGTAAAACAAGCCTTCGATGCTCGTGTGAAATCTCTCATGACGGATGTGCCGGACCTTCCGAACTTCAGCTGTTTCTTCGACAAGTTCCGCGAAGATCCCGCGAGTCGGACGAGCGAAGGCGATATGCGCGCCGCATTCTTCGCGGCTTACCGCGAGGAGCAGTGCGAGCACATAAAGCTCTCGAGTCCGGAAATCGACAAGCGCCTGAAAGACGGACCCCCGTTGGTATCCGCGAACTTTGTCATTCCGTACCCACCGGGATTTCCGATCATGGTTCCAGGACAGGTCATCAACGCCCAGACCATCGAGTTCATGCGCAAGCTTGACGTCAAGGAGATACATGGTTTCAGCGCCACACTCGGACTCAAGTTGTTGAATCCGGCGTTTCTGCAATCCGTGAAGGGGCCGGTGAAAGACACAGTGAATGCCGGAAAGCAGGAAAAACCGAAGGCTCGCACAGCGTCGGGCGCTTAGATCCCTGAGATCGGGCGCAAGAACGGCGCATGACACAAAACCTTGGAACGACCGCTCACCCAAAGGCGAGTTCCGGGTTCGTAAGAGGAATTCAGAGCTGAGGACAACCAACTGGTTTATTCCCAGCTACCGGTCAGCTTGAAACAAATTCAAAACGGGGCGAAGCCATTTCGCCCAAGGAGAATAGCCATGGCGAGCGCAACAAGACTTCATCTCTCGGTGACCCTCAAAGAGCAAAAAGAATTTGAAAAGCTGAGTCCATTTGAGCTGAAAGATAAATTGATCCAACTGGCGAGCGACGCCGCCCGCCAAAGCTCCCAGACGATGCTGAACGCTGGGCGTGGCAACCCAAACTGGATCGCCACGACTCCACGCGACGCGTTTTTCACTCTGGGCACATTCGCGGTCCAGGAATCGAAACGGGTATGGGACGCGCCCGACCTAGGCGGAATGCCGCAAAAAAGCGGGATCGCAAAGCGGTTGTCGGAATTTTTGGCCAAAAATCCCAATGCGCCGGGAGTGGGCTTGCTTCAGTCAGCCATCGAATATGGGGTGAGGGAATTCAAATTCGACGCGGACGCCTTCGTTCACGAACTGATCGACAGCATCATCGGGGATCAATACCCGTGGCCGGATCGCATGCTGGTCCATGCCGAACGCGTTGTGCACGAGTACCTGGCCAAGGAAATGTGCGGCGGCAAAGCGCCTGCCGGAAAGTTTGACATCTTCGCGGTCGAGGGTGGCACGGCGGCAATGTGCTACATCTTCGATTCTTTGCTGGTGAACGACCTGTTGCATCGCGGGGACAAGGTCGCACTCGCGCTTCCGATGTTCACTCCCTACATTGAGGTTTGCCATCTCGACCGGTTCAATTTCGAAATCGTTGGAATCAATGCAAGCGAAGTATCAGCGAGCGATGGACGGCACACCTGGCAATATCCAGATGCAGAGATTGACAAGCTCAAAGACCCATCCATTAAAGCGCTGTTCTTAGTCAATCCTAGCAATCCTCCGTCCGTGGCCATGCGCCCGAGCTCGATGGAGCGGTTGTCAACCCTGATCAAGAGCAAGCGGCAAGATCTGATCGTAGTCACCGATGACGTTTACGGAACCTTTGTGCCGGGTTTCCGTTCTTTGATGGCCGAAGTCCCACAAAACACAATCGGCGTGTATTCGTTCTCGAAGTATTTCGGTTGCACGGGGTGGCGGCTTGGAGTCGTGGCGATTCATCAGGACAACATTTTCGATAAAGCGATCGCAAAGCTGCCTGAGGAAACTCGCCGGAAATTGAATAAGCGCTACGGGCCTCTGACGCTTCATCCGGAAAACCTCAAGTTCATCGACCGCATGGTGGCGGATAGTCGCTGCGTGGCCCTTAATCACACCGCTGGCCTGTCGCTGCCGCAGCAGGTACAGATGACGCTGTTCTCGCTGTTCGCTCTCCTGGACCAGGACGATCGCTACAAGAAGCTCACCAAGGAAATTGTGCAACGCCGCTTGAAAACCCTCTGGGCGGGGATGAAGCTGCCACTTCCCGAAGATCCCCTGCGTTCGGATTACTACGCCACACTCGACATCATGGTTTGGGCAGAAAAAATGCACGGCCCGGCGTTTGTCGAATTCCTGAAGAAGAACTATCACCCATTCGATGTGCTTGTCGCGCTGGCGGAGAAATTCTCGATCGTTCTCCTCAACGGCAGCGGCTTTGCCGGACCCGATTGGTCCGTGCGAGTCTCGCTCGCCAATCTGCCCAATGAGGCTTACGCCAAGATCGGTGAGCAACTCACAACAGTGGTGCAGGTTGCGGTTGACGCATGGAAGGCTCAATTGCCTGCGTAGAAAAAGGAAAGAAACCAAGCTTCGTTCTAAGGAGACAGACGATGTTTATAGTCACCTGGTTTTTTGAGACTCTCCGCCAGTACCCGGAGATCGCCATCTTTCTCACGCTCGCCTTCGGATACTACTTTGGAAAATTCACTTTCAAAGGAATTGGCTTGGGGTCGGTCACTGCCACGCTCCTGGCAGGAGTCCTGATCGGACAGATCGGGATCACTATCTCCCAGCCTCTCAAGGCGTTCGTCTTCCTGATGTTTCTATTTGCGGTCGGGTACGGCGTTGGTCCGCAGTTCGTCCGCGGCATCGCCAAGGATGGCATACCGCAGGCTATCTTCGCGGTGGTCCAATGTGCGTTTTGCCTTGCGGTCCCCGTCGTTATCGCCAAGGTCGCCGGTTACGACCTAGGCTACGCAGCAGGCTTGTACTCGGGGTCGCAGACGATCTCCGCTGCCATGGGGCTCTCGACCGACGCCATCAACCGGCTGGGCTTGGCCGCCGACCAGACTAAGAACCTGTTGAATTCGATGCCGATCGCGTACGCCGTGACCTATATGTTCGGCACTGTCGGTTCGGCGATCGTGATCGCACTGGTCGGCCCGGCGCTGTTGCGCATGGACCTTGTCGCTGCTTGCAAAGACTACGAAGAGAAGCAGGGCGGCACCAAACAACTCGGTGGGCCGGGAACCGCATGGCACCGCTGGGAAGTGCGTGCATTCCGCGTGCAGCCCGGCGGAAAGGCCAGTGGCCTGCGGGTCATCGAAGCCGAGGCCCTTGTGCCCGATGCACGTATATTCGTCCTCCGTATCCGTCACAACGGAACAATTGAAGATGCAACCGCGGACACCTTGCTTAGCGAGGGTGACGTGGTTGCGCTCGCGGGGGCGCGCGACGTGCTCCTGAAAGTTGTCGGTGAAGGAGCGAAGGAAGTCGAGGACCCCGAACTGTTGAGCATGCCAGTAGAAGGCGTCGACACTCTCGTGACCAACAAGGCGATTGAGGGCAAGACGCTCGCCGAACTGGCAAAGCTCTCTGCAGCACGCGGCGTCTTCCTGCGGAAGATCACCCGGGGCGCGACCGCTACAGATATACCCATCCTGCCGAACACCCAACTCAACCGCGGCGATGTGGTCACGCTCGTCGGCCGCACGCAGGACACCACCGCCGCCGCCAACTTACTGGGCGTCGCCGATCGGCCGACGGATGCCGCTGACGTCGCGTTCATCGGCGGCGCAATCGTGATCGGCGCTCTAATCGGCGCGCTGGTGTTGAAGGTTGGCGGGGTGCCGCTGACACTGTCTACCGCCGGAGGCGCACTCATCGCTGGGCTAGTGTTCGGATGGCTGCGATCGGTACGACCGGCATTCGGGCGAATCCCGTCCCCCACCGTTTGGTTCATGAACTCGGTCGGTCTCAATATCTTCATCGCGATCGTCGGCATTTCTGCCGGCCCGGGTTTCATCAATGGTCTGAAAACGCAGGGCATCAGCCTGTTTCTGTGGGGAGCCGTTGCTACCACGCTGCCGCTCATCTTCGGAATGTTCATTGGCAAGTACATCTTCCGGTTCCACGACGCGATTTTGCTTGGCATCCTCTCCGGCGCGCGCACAACGACGGCATCGCTGGGCCTCGTCTGCGATCGGGCCCACAGCCAGATCCCTGCGCTTGGATACACGGTCACCTATGCTGTCGGTAACACTCTGCTCACGATCTGGGGCATGGTCCTCATCATCCTGCTGTCTTGACGGATCCTGAAAGGTGCCAGAAATGGACCGTGTTAGGCATCGCACTTTCGAAACGCTGGCCCCGCTCCAAATCACGTCAGGCTAGGCGTTCGCAACGACTATCCGGTGCGCTGAAGACTTTTGGCAAAAGGAATCACCGATGGATTGGTTGGCAAAACTCTTTACAAAGTACCCCGAGATGGGCGTGTACCTTGCCATCGGTATCGGATATCTGATCGGACGGCTAAAGTTTCGTGGAGTCGGTCTGGGAGTTGTCACAGGATCACTTCTTGGCGGAATCCTCATCGGGAATTTTTTTCGTATGTCCGTCTCGGACCAAGCCAAATCAATGTTGTTCCTCCTTTTCCTTTTTGGAATCGGATACTCGGTTGGGCCCAGTTTTTTTAGAAGTCTCAAGGGGGATGGATGGCGCTGGGCGGTGCTCGGCGTTTTTGTCCCGGTCATGGGACTTCTGGCTGCTTATGCAGTGGCCAAACTACTGCACCTGGACCCGGGCTACGCCGCTGGTCTGTTTTCCGGCGCTCTTACGGAGTCTCCCGCAATTGGCACAGCGAGTGAAGCCATTCGAGCGTTGTCAGTGTCTGCTGAACAAAAGGACCTCTGGGTTGGACACATCGCCGTGGCGGATGCCATTTGCTACATCTTTGGCACGCTGGGCGTTATCTGGTGCTGCAGTAGTCTCGCTCCAAGACTCCTTCGCTTCGATCTGCGCGAAGAATCAAAGAAAGTCGAAGCGAGTCTTGGAATCCACGCGGCTAAGGCCGGAATCCAAACCGCATGGCAAGCAATAGGCTGCCGCGCATACAAGATCCCACAAGGTGGTCCCTCTGTTGGGAAGACGGTCGCGGAGGCCGAAGCACTCGTTCAAGGGGCGCGAATTTTTGTGGAAAGAATTCGCCGCGACGGTGAGCTTTTCACGCCTCTCGAAACAACCATCTTGCAGACTGGTGATGTCGTGGCCGTTTTGGGGCGCACGGAAGTCTTGGTCAAGGTGTTGGGTCCAACTGCGGACGAAGTCGCCGACCCAGAATTGCTCCAAATCCCGGTTGCCTCTTTCGATCTGTATGTCACGGACAAGCGGATTGCCGGACGAACCCTTCAAGACATTGCAGACAACTTGGACGAAGCGCACGGAGTTCTGCTCCGCGGGATTATCCGCGGAGATCAATCGCTGCCAATCGGGAAAGGAACAATCATTGAAAGGGGAGACACCCTGCAAGTAACAGGTTCGGAGTCGACCGTTCAAAAGCTGGCTCCGATTGTGGGCACGTTACTGCGTCCAACCGATGAGAGCGACCTTTCGATTCTGGGAATCGCTGTGTTCATTGGCGTCTTGCTGGGCGCCGTCATCACGTTCCCGATTGGGGGACTCAAGATTGCGTTGGGCACGAGTGTTGGAACTCTTCTCGCGGGCGTGTTGGTCGGGTGGATACGATCGGTCCGCCCCTGGTTCGGGAGATATCCAGATGCGGCAATCCTGTTCATGAGGTCCATCGGCCTTGCGGCGTTTGTGGCCATGGTTGGGCTGAAGGCTGGTCCAATTTTTATTTCAGCGGTGCGCGATCATGGATACGCGCTCTTCTTTGGGGGCATGGTGGTGACCTTGTTTCCCCTCCTGACAGGTCTTTTCTTTGGCTATTACGTTCTCAGGGTCAACGCGGCACTCCTTGTAGGCGGAATCGCCGGCGCCCAGACAATGATCGCCGGTGTCGCTGCGGCGCAAGAGAAATCAGACAGTCCCGTAGCCACGCTTGGCTACTCGTGCACCGCGGCGTTTGGGCACATTTTTTTGACTATCGGGGGAACGATTATCGTCGCTCTCATGACGTAGTGGAGGTTGAACTAGCAGAAGTCTTCCAAAGTCGTCCGAGGGGAAACCCATTTTGATTCGGCGGCTTGGATAGGATAAGGAGAAGTGCGATGAGAATTTGGAGACCGTATTTCTTAACTGGGCTCCTCTTAGTGGCAGCGTTGTTGCCGGTGAGGGCCTGGCCACAAACGCAGACTCCCACCGACGAGACGCAAGCCCTGCGAAAACTTGTTGAACAGATGCAGACGCAGATGGGCAAGATGCAGGCGGAGATAGACCAATTGAAAGGCACCAAGCCCGAATCGGCGCAGGCTCCGGCGGTTGCCGTGCCGGCAGCCCCTGCAGTTCCACAAGAGGGCACCATCCAAACCGCGCAACCTCCTCGCCAGGAGCCTGCCTCGAAGCAAATAGGCTCTGCGACGGCCAAATATCAAGAATTCTCTGAAGACTCGGCGGCAGCCCCTCGCTTTGACAACTTGCCACTCGACCCGAAATATCATGGATTTTTTCGATTGCCGGGCACTGAGACCATGTTGAAAATCGGCGGCTACTTTAAGACAGACTTCATTAACGATTTGAAGCCCGCGGGAAACACAGATTCGTTCATCCCGTCTTCCTTCCCTGTCCCTCAACCAACTTCGGTAAACAATACAACTATTTCGATTCGTCCAACACGCTTGAGTCTGGATTTCAGGATTCCATATACCAAGATCGGCGATGTGCGATTCTATGTGGAGGGTGACTTCTTCGGGACCAATGCGACGACACCGAGACTTCGCCACGCCTACGCACAAGCGAGGAATCTCCTGATTGGCCAGACCTTCTCAAACTTCATGGATCCGGATGGCTTCCCAGACACTTTGGACTTCCAGGGGCCTAATGGCATGGTTAGTATCCGAAATCCGCAGTTTCGTTATGGATTTGCTCTTAGTCCTAGCACGACTTTTTACGTCTCCGTGGAAAAACCGAGTTCAGACATTATCTTCAAGACTCCGCAATTCTCAGCTCAACCGAACGCGCCCAGTCCTGATGGGGCAATTCGATTGCGCCAGGAATTCGAACGCGGGCACTTTCAGATTTCCGGAGTGTTTCGTTCTATCGCCGCGTTTCTTCCGGACGG
The DNA here is from genome assembly GCA_963781995.1 of uncultured Acidobacteriota bacterium. Classification (GTDB taxonomy): domain Bacteria; phylum Acidobacteriota; class Terriglobia; order Acidiferrales; family UBA7541; genus Acidiferrum. Next base: position 274,093 of record CAWAHR010000003.1, read on the forward strand.
GAGAACTGACTCCGTTTTTGGCTGGGGCGTAAACACGTCGATGGGGTTTAGGACTGTGGGTAGAGACAATGCTATCTTCGCAGTCGCTTTCGGGCACGGAATTTCGCGCTACATTCAAGACACCTCCGGGCTGGGGATTGATGCGGAGCCCGCGTCAGCCGTGAATCCACATTTGGAGGCCACGCCCGCGGCTGGAGTTGAGGCTTCCTACCAGCACTATTGGCTGAAAAAATTGCGTTCGAGTGCGATCTACTCCTACGCGGCGGTGAACAATACCGATCTGGCCGCCCCAACAACCTACAATCATGCCACCTACACGGGCACCAATCTGATTTGGAACCCCGGTGGGTCGCTCAATCTAGGTGTGGAATTTCTCTATGGTTGGACGATGCTGCAAAACGGCCAATCGGCAAATGCGCCTCGTATTCAATTCAGCGCGAAGTACAGTTTCGTGAAAGTCGATCCGGATTGAAATTCATGCCATCAAGGAGTATTCGGAAGATCACGCGGATGTGGGCGACGCACGCGTTTTCGCTTGCACAACGAGGTGTAGCTCTCGTTTCTCTTTTGTTTGCGGCCGCTTGCAGTCAGCCAACGGTTCAGGCTCCGACAATCCACCCGCCAAACGAGTGGCACACATTTGAAGGTACCTGGTCTGCCTCAGGTACTCGGCAGACACTCAACCTCGAGACCGATCACCGCGCTTCGATCTTCGATTTAACGGGGTCGCTGCTACTCACAGGAGATCGTGGGTTGGGAGTAGGGTTTCGCGCGATGGCGCTCGGCTTTTCCGACAATCTCGTTGGCATGCTAGGCCGTTGCGTGTGGACTGACGAGCGCGGTGACAAGGTTTACAGCGAATTGAAAGGTGAGTGGGTGGGAACCGGAAATCGCATCTCAGGTACCTTCCTGGGAGGAACCGGCCGTTTCTCCGGCATCACCGGGGAGTATTCCTTTCAGTGGGAGTACGTTGTTGAGTCGGAGGATGGCGCAGTGAGCGGCAGGGCCGTCAACCTTAAGGGTCGCGCAAAGTTTGGCTCAGTGGCTGCCGCGCTTGGCGGAGAACAAACCAAATGAGCACGGCCATGGCCTCTTTTCGCCGACAGCTTATGCGGGCCCTCCCCTTTGTCCTGGCGCTTGGTATTTGGTTCTGGCCGATACCAGCCGGACTGACGAGGGAGTCTTGGCATCTCTTTGCGATATTCGCGTCGGCTATCGTCGCTGTCATCTTGAACTCGTTCCCACTCTTGACAGCCTCGCTGCTGGCTGTATCGGCTGCAGTACTTACGCGCACGGTCGATCCCGCTAAGGCTTTCGCTGGCTTTGCCAATCAGAGCGTGCTCCTTGTTGTGGTAGCTTTTCTCGTCGCGAACGCGGTTGTGAAATCGGGACTGGGACGACGCATCAGCCTTCTGGTGGTAAGTATATTCGGGCGATCCACTCTGGGTTTGGGCTACAGCATTTTTCTTACGGATGCGATGATCGCACCCGCATTCCCCAGCAATACAGCACGCGGCGGCGTCCTTTACCCCATCATTCTTTCCTTGGCCCAGAATTCCGGGTCCCTACCGGACGACCAGAAGAACCGCCGGATGGGTGGCTACCTTATGTTCTGCGGGATGGCCAGCCTCAGTGTGTCGTCCGCGCTTTGGCTCACAGCAACATCCGGCAATCCAATTGCCGTATCACTGGCGGCACCTTATGGCGTGAAGATCAACTTTGGTTCTTGGATGCTTGCCGCGTCGATACCGATATTGACGATGATCGCCTTGCTTCCTCTTATCCTTTACAAATTGTTTCCACCTGGCGTGACCAAGACCCCGGATGCACCAAAGGCTGCAAGAGAGGCGCTGCGAGGCATGGGGCGCTTGACGCGAGACGAGTGGATCGTCGCTGTAGCTTTTGCCTTCATGGTGACCGGATGGGTAATGGCGGGGACCCTCAACTTGAGCCTTGCCGCAGTGGCATTTGCTGGCTTGGGCGTGCTCCTTGCAGCCAACGTGCTTACGCTCGACGACATAAACTTACAAGGCGGCACCCTCGTCACCTTTATTTGGCTGGCAGTTCTGTTTGCAATGAGCGGTCAGTTGAACGAGCTTGGCTTTATGGGCTTCGTCGGCGGCCGTTTGACGTCGCTGCTTGGAGGGATTGCGTGGCCCATGACATACGTGATTCTCCTCGTGCTCTACGTATTGATGCACTACATGTTTGTCAGTCAGACGGCACAGGTATTGGCCCTGTTCGACGTCTTCTTGGGAGTCGGCGTGAAGACTGGCGTTCCCGCACCCTTGATGGCGTTTGCCTTGCTCTTTGCCAGCAGCTACTTTTCAACGATTACCCCGCAGGGAGGGAGCCAAAACGTCATCTTCGTAGGGAGTGGCTATCTCACTCAAGTTGAACTCTACCGGCTTGGCCTACTGACCACCGTTTTCTGTTTGTTCGTATTCTTGGTGGTGGGAACACCATGGTTGCTTTTCGTCGCGCGCTGATGCGGGGTTCCAGAAGGAGCTACTCGAAACCACACAACCACCAAGTGCCGGGTCGACGGTTCCAGATCGCCGGTAATTGCGTTTGTCAATCCTGTGGCAACCGAAAAGGACCGAAAACCTAATTAGGGATTCCCCTAGTTGTCTGCAAGCCTGATTACGTCTAAAAGTTTAAGCAGGGGTCACACGCAAACGCCAGGTGCAACCCCGCCCGACCTTGTGGATCATTTCTCGGATGCCCCACCTGCTGAAGGCAAGTTGCCATGTGCGTTGAACTCTTACAGCGTCTCTCACCGATGGATACCATGCGCACACTTTTCAGATCGCGTAAAGAAACCAATAAATATCTGAGGAATTCGCCTGCTTGGTAACGCCGAGGCGGGGAGGAAAATCATGCTTACGATGGAGCAGCAACGGTTGGATGATGCACGACATGAGAAATTTCCGTGGAAGAAGTGGGGACCCTATCTCAGTGAGCGACAATGGGGAACCGTTCGTGAAGACTATAGCGAAGCGGGTGACGCCTGGAATTTTTTCACCCATGATCATGCCCGCTCGCGCGCCTACCGCTGGGGCGAGGACGGCATTGCAGGCATTTCCGATGACAAACAACATCTCTGCTTCGCGTTGGCCCTCTGGAACGGAAAGGATCCGATTCTCAAGGAACGCCTCTTCGGATTGACCAACAGCGAGGGCAACCACGGCGAGGATGTCAAGGAGTACTACTTCTACCTCGACAGCACGCCAACGCACTCCTACATGAAGTATCTCTACAAGTACCCGCAGTCGGCCTATCCCTACGCCGATCTGGTCGAGACGAACCGACGTCGTTCGAAGAATGACATGGAGTATGAACTCCTCGACACCGGCGTCTTCAAGGACGACCGGTATTTCGACATCTTTGTGGAATATGCCAAAGCAGGTCCCGAGGACATACTGGTCCGGATCACCGCCGCCAACCGCGGACCAGGGCCGGCAGAAGTACATCTGTTGCCGACACTATGGTTCCGCAACAACTGGGCATCGTGGATTGCCGAATCAAATAGAGCTCCAAAGAAACCAAACATCAGGCAGATCGCAGCAACCGCAGGCACGAGTGCTGTTGCGGCCAGGCATCCGCTGCTGGGTGAATTCATCCTTGCCTGCGAAGGCAATGTGCCGCTGCTCTTCACTGAGAACGAAACAAACCACGAGCAGCTTTTCCCCGGGCAGAAGAACGAGAGTCCCTACGTCAAAGACGGCATCAACAACTTCGTGGTGCAAAGCAACCAAAGCGCGGTGAACCCTGGAAACCAAGGTACTAAAGTAGCGGCTCATTATCGGCTGGTCGTGGGTCCCAGTCAGTCCGCCACCGTGCGGCTGCGTCTGACCAACCAGGCCAATGCGGGCAAGAGTGGGTCGAGCAAAACCACCGCTTCAGCCTTCGGCACGGAGTTTGACAATATTCTGAGCACCCGGTTGCAGGAAGCGGACGATTTCTACCGCTCGGTGACCCCACCTTCGGTTTCCCCCGACGAAGCGAAAGTCATGCGCCAGGCTCTCGCCGGCATGCTGTGGAGCAAGCAGTTCTTCTTCTTCGACGGTGATAACTGGCTCGACGAGCACAACTCCAACCCACTCCATACCGGATACAAAATTTCCCGTAACTCGGAGTGGTTCCACATGCTGAACCACGACATCATCTCCATGCCCGACAAGTGGGAGTACCCTTGGTACGCGGCCTGGGATTTGGCCTTCCACACGCTTCCGCTCTCCATTGTCGATCCAGACTTCGCCAAGGGGCAGATGGAATTGATGCTCGATGCCCTCTACTTGCACCCGAACGGCCAGATGCCCGCGTACGAGTGGAACTTCAGCGACGTGAATCCCCCGGTCCACGCCTGGGCGACATACTTTCTGCACAGGACCGAGCAGGCGCTGCACGGCAAGGCGGACCTCGATTTCCTTCGAACGACATTCCGAAAGCTCTTGCTGAACTACACCTGGTGGGTGAACCGCAAGGACCGTTTCGGCAAGAACGTGTTCGAGGGCGGCTTTCTAGGCCTCGACAATATCGGCGTGTTCGACCGCAGCGCACCGCTTCCCACCGGTGGCCACCTGGAGCAGGCGGACGGCACGGCGTGGATGGCCCTATTCAGTCAGAACATGCTGGAACTCGCGTTCGAGCTCGCCGTCCACGACCCCAGCTACGAGGATATGATCGTGAAGTTCGCCGAGCACTTCTATTACATCGCCTCTGCGATGAATAAGCCGGGTTCAGACGGAATGTGGGACGAGGAGGATGGATTTTACTACGACTTGCTGCGGCTCCCGGATGGCAGCGCTACGCGGCTCAAGGTGCGCTCGATGGTGGGACTCCTTCCGCTGTGCGCGACAATTGACGTCGAGGCTAGTATGCGGGAGCGCATGCCGAGGGTCATGGCACACATCAATGAACGCCTACGCCGGATGCCCGAACTCAGCAAGACCATGCACCCCACGGGCCCGGGACACTTCGGCGTGGCCGAGCGGGGGATTATGGCGCTGGTCAACCCGGATCGGCTGCGCCGGATACTGACGAAGATGCTCGATGAGAACGAGTTCCTTAGCCCGTATGGCATTCGCTCGCTTTCCAAGTTCCACGAGCAGCATCCGTACATCCTCCATGTAAGTGGACAGGAATACCGAGTGGACTACCTCCCGGCGGAGTCGAACACTGGAATGTTCGGCGGCAACTCCAACTGGCGCGGACCGGTCTGGATGCCCGTGAATGTGCTGATCATCCGGGCACTGCTGAACTTCTATTTGTATTATGGCGACAACTTCAAAATCGAATGCCCCACGGGATCCGGAAAGCTCATGAACCTGTTCGAGGTGAGTAAGGAGATCTCGAGCCGGCTAATTCGGATCTTCTTGCCCGACGAACATGGCCGGCGGCCCGTCTATGGCGGCACGGAGAAGTTCCAGAATGATCCTTTCTGGCGCGACAACATTCTGTTTTACGAATATTTCCATGGCGACAATGGCGCCGGACTGGGCGCCAGTCATCAGACTGGCTGGACCGGACTGGTTGCCAAGCTCATCGAGCTTTATGGCTCCCTCGATGCCAAGCGAATCCTGGAAATGGGCAGAGCGTCCGCGTTCACTGAGAAAGCCCGAAGCGCTGGCAAATAGGGACGGAAGGCAGCGACCAAACTGGGGAAGGGCGGCGCGTCCCCTAAGCTCAAGAAATTGAAATTGCGGCACTGTCCGTCTTCCGTACCGTCGACGACGGACCGGTTAGGCTTGATTTTTCCGTTCGAATAGCAGGCAGACTTGCAATAACGCCAAGAGCCTTCCGCGAGCTTGATGTACTTGTACAGCGTGATTTTGGACTGAGACATAAGAGTCTCCCAGTGCTCAATACTGAAAAACTGACCAGTTGGAGATTTCTTAGAGAAAGATTTTAGGAAGGCTCTAACCCACTGATTCTAAAGGAATGGCGGAGAGGGTGGGATTCGAACCCACGGTAGGGGTTAACCTACACACGCTTTCCAAGCGTGCGCCTTAAACCGCTCGGCCACCTCTCCGGTGTGCTGCTCCGGTGTACCACGCAACCTTTTAACTTTAGCAGAAATTGTTCCAAGGCGCATGGCACGAAAATGAGGTGATTCAAGGTCTGCCCCGAAAAGCGGGTCCGCCCCAGGGGAAACAGGATGAGTGAAACACGATTTTGTGAGCCGCAGACTCTCAAGTAGACTGGTAGAGTTGTCCACACCATTCCGGGGTGGTGCAATTGGTAGCACATGGGCCTTTGGAGCCTAGAATCCTGGTTCGAGTCCAGGCCCCGGAACCATTCATCTGTTCAACGCCTGACCTGAAGCGTTGCCTCGCAAAGGCGGCAGCCATGGCTTACTCCCGATGACCCTCCCCTTCACTGAGCGTTGCGTTTTGCTGACTGGGGCCGGGGGTTCGATCGGATCGGCGCTCGCCAAGGAAATCATCCGGCATCGGCCGCGGTCGCTTATCCTGCTGGATCATTCGGAAGGCAATCTCCATCAAGTGGATACCGAGCTGAGCGGCGATTCCCGCGGCGCCGTGCGGGCAGCAATTCTTGGGGATGTCGGCGATGAGGCGCTGCTCGCGGAGATATTCGAAGAGCGCAAGCCGGAAATCGTGATCCATGCGGCGGCTTTCAAACATGTGCCGCTAATGGAATGGAACGCGGTTGCGGCGGTGCGCAACAACGGGCTGGGAACAAACCTGCTGGCGAAACTCGCCCGGGCGTATGGAGCCGCCACGTTGGTGATGGTGTCCACGGATAAGGCCGTAAATCCGCGCAGCGTGATGGGCGCGTCGAAACGCGTGGCAGAATTGGCGTTGCTGCGGTGGAGTGGCACGGCGAGCCGGATGCGCGCGGTGCGCTTGGGAAATGTCCTGGGATCGCAGGGGAGCGTGGCGCCGAGGTTTCAGCAGCAAATCGCGGAAGGCGGGCCGGTGACGGTGACGCATCCCGAAGTGAATCGATATTTTCTGAGCATGGAAGAGGCCGTCGATTTGCTGGTTTTGGCGGCGACGCTGGATGGAAAAAGTGGCATCTACATTCCTGATCCTGGTCAGCCGGTGCGCATTTTGGATTTGGCGCAGCAACTCATCAAGGATGCTGATATTAGTCTCGCCAGCGAAGTTCCGGTGGTAATAACCGGGTTGCGACCCGGCGACAAGTTGAGCGAGGAGTTTGTTTCGGAGCGCGAGTCGGTGGATTCGACGAGCAGAGAACGGCTGCGCCTGGTCAACAGCCCTCAGCCGGCGGACGACGAATTTGATTCGGCGATGGCAGCGTTGCAAGAGAGTGCGGACCGCCGGGATATGGCCGGCCTGCTGGACGGTTTGCGCCAACTGGTGCCGGAGTATCAACCGAGCAACGTGGTTCATGTATCGCGAAAGGAGCCGCAGTCAACTCCCCTATGAAGCGGACCATCGCGGTGGTGACCTCTTCGCGCGCCGATTACGGGCATTTGTATTGGCCGCTGCGTGATTTGCTGGCCGCGGATTCCGTGGATTTGCGGATCGTGGCGATGGGACCGCATCTTTCACCGGAATTCGGAAATACATTCGAGGAAATTGAAAAAGACGGCTTCAGGATTGCCGCTCGCGTTGAATGCTTGCTGAGTTCGGACAGCGACGTAGGCATGGCCAAGACCATTGGTGTGGCCACGCTCGGCCTGGCGGATTTATTCGGACGCATGCGGCCGGATCTGCTGCTGCTGATCGCGGACCGCTATGAAATGCTGGCGCCGGCTTCGGTGGCCCTGGCGCTGCGGATTCCCATCGCCCACATTGAGGGCGGCGAAATCAGCGAAGGCGCGATTGACGATGCCGTGCGCAATGCACTGACGAAGATGAGCCACATCCATTTCACGTCCACGCACGCCGCGCGGCGGCGCGTGATGGCGATGGGCGAAGAAGAGTGGCGCGTGCACCGCGCAGGTGCGCCGTCGCTGGATCATCTGGGAAGACAAACGCTCTTGACCCGCGAGGAGCTTGCATCGCGATTGCAGCTCGACCTGACGGTTCCCCCCGTTCTCGTCGCGTACCATCCGGTAACGCTGGCTCGAGACACCAATGAAGAGACGGAAGAATTGTTTGCCGCACTGGATCAGGTTGAGGGGCCGATTCTGTTCTGCTACCCCAATTCCGACGCGGGCAGCCGCGCGCTGATTGAGCAGAGCAAAGCGTTCCTGGCGAATCGGGGCCGCGGGAAGATATTCATCAATCTGGACGCGATCACTTATTGGAGCTTGCTTCGGCAAGTAGCGATGCTGGTGGGAAATTCGAGCAGCGGAATCATGGAAAGCGCGTCCTTCGCGCTGCCGACGGTAAATATTGGTATGCGCCAGCAGGGCCGGGAGCGGGCTCGCAATGTGCTGGACGCCGCGCCAGACCGGGCGGCAATCCAAAAGGCCATGGAGATTGCAAGATCGGGGGAGTTTCGTGCCTCGCTGGCAGGCATGATCAATCCGTATGGAGAAGGCCACGCGTCGGAAAAAATTGTGCAGGTATTGACGACCGTGCCGCTGGGGCGAGGGCTCCTGATCAAGCGGCACCCGCCACTTCCCTTCCCGGCCGAATTAATAAGTAAGAGCGCGGCACCATGAAAATCCCGCTCTCCGCTCCGGATGTGCAGGAAGAAGAGATCGCCGCGGTTGCCACGGTGCTGCGTTCTCCGCAACTCAGTCTGGGGCCGAAGCTGGAAGAGTTCGAGGAGAATCTTGCGAATTATGTTGGCGCCAAAAATGGCGTCGCGGTAAGTTCCGGCACCGCGGGCTTGCATCTCTGCGTCCGCGCGTTGGGAATCGGCGCGGGAGATGAAGTGATCGTCCCCTCCTTCACGTTTGTGGCTGTCGCCAACGCGGTGCGCTATGAACGTGGGGTTCCCTTATTTGTGGATATCGAGCCGAAAACGTTGAATCTTGACGCCGGGCGGATTGCGGCGGCGATCACTCCGCGGACGAAGGCGGTCTTGGTGGCCCACACGTTCGGATGTCCAGCCGATTTAGGCGAAATTCTGGAAATCGCCCGGCGGCACCACCTCTACGTGATTGAGGATGCTTGTGAGGCCATTGGAGCGGAATACGACGAGCGGAAAGCGGGAACCTACGGCGATGCCGGCGTGTTCGCGTTTTATCCCAACAAACAGATCACTACGGGAGAAGGCGGCGCCGTGGTCACCGCCGATCCGCACCTGGCGGCGCGCATAAGGGCGCTGCGCAATCAGGGGCGCGGGGAAACGGACGGCTGGTTTCAGCATTCGGAGGTTGGCTACAACTATCGGATACCGGAGATGAATTGCGCGCTGGGCATCGGGCAATTAAAACGGATCGATGCGATTCTGGCGCGACGCGAGGAGCTTGCCCGGAAATATGACGATCACTTGCGGGCGCAGGAAACTTTGCGGCTCCCGGCCTTCGCCCTGCCCCGGCGAAGAATCAGTTGGTTTGTCTACGTGGTTCGGCTCGCGGAGCGCTTTTCGCAACTGCAACGCGATTGGATTGCCAAGGAGATGAACCGCCGCGGAATTGGTTGCGGCCGGTATTTTGCCCCGATCCATCTGCAGCCGGCGTATCGGGGTGTGGTCGCACCCAATACGGATTTAAAGGTTACGGAATTTGAGGCGGCGCGGTGCCTGGCGTTGCCGTTTTTTAATCGCTTGGAGGATGCGCAGATCGCGGAAGTCTGCGGCAATTTGGCTGATTTGATGGAAAAGGCGGAGAAGTTGGTTCCCGCGAGCAAGGCGGCATCGGGCAGCTAAGAACGCGGTTCCGAAAGTTCCGCGCGCTGCACCTCCGCTACTTCACGGAAAATCGGAAAATCGTTGTGGAGTTAAACTCCTTGCCGGGAGTAAGCGTCGTGGAAGGAAAATTCGCGTGGTTCGGCGAATCCGGAAAATGCTGCGTCTCCAGGCAGAACGCGGAACGCGGGGGATACGTCGCACCTCCCTTGCCGCGCACGCCGGCATCCAGGAAATTCCCGGTATAAAGCTGCACGGCGGGCTCGGTGGTCAAAATTTCCAGCATCCGCCCGCTTTTCGGGTCGCGCGCAGTGGCGGCCAATAGCAGCGCAGCGGAACCCGGTTTCCGGTCGAGAACAAAATTCTGGTCGTACCCATGCCCAATCCTTAGCTGCTCATCGCTCGCGTTGATGCGCGCGCCGATGGCGGCCGCCTTCCTGAAATCAAATGGCGTGTCTTGGACGTCGCGCAACTCCCCGGTTGGAATCTGCGTTGCATCCACGGGAGTAAACTTGCCGGCGTTGATCTGCAGCAGCATCGCGAGGATATCCCCACTCCCCTGCCCGGCAAGATTGAAATAGCTGTGGTTGGTGAGATTGATCACCGTGTTCTTGTCGGTGCTGGCGCGGTAATCGATCTCCAGCTCGTTTTTGTTCTTATTCAGAGTGAAGACTACAGTGGCGGTAAGCGTGCCAGGAAATCCTTCTTCGCCGTCAGCGCTGACGTAAGTGAATTGCACCTTTGCTCCATTTTTGCTCTGGAGTTCCCTCGCCGCCCAGACCTTCTTGTCAAAGCCCAGAATCCCGCCGTGAAGCGTGTTGTCGCCATTATTTTGGGGAAGCGTGAAGGTCTGCCCATCGAGGCTGAATTTCCCGTGCGCAATCCGGTTGGCGTAGCGCCCAATGGTGCCACCAAAGTGGGCCTTGCCGTTCTCATATTCGCCGGCGGTGTCAAAGCCCAGAACCACGTCGTCGGACCTTCCGCTGCGGTCCGGCACTTTAATGCTCACAATCGTGGCGCCGAAGTTGCTGATGGCCACAACCATTCCGCGGCCGTTGGTGAGGACATATAAGTCCGCTTTCTGCCCGGAGCCGATCGCCCCGAAAGGATGCATGTGAACCGAAGCTTGAGGCTCCGCGCAGGCGGGAAATCCAAAACTCCCCACCGCGAAAATAAGAAGTACCACCAATCCAGAGCGCAGAATGGACATCATGCTTCTCCTCATCAGCGATTATAGTTGGTCTGATAAAAACAAGCGGTGATTCCTTTGCGAGAACAAAGCGGAGCGCAAAGGGTGCGGCCCGGCATGGCCAGGCATCAGTCGGCGGGTTGTTTGCTCGGAATCAGCGCGGCCGTGGTGGCCACGCACTGCCAGGTCCCGTTGATTTTGATCCAGGTGTCCACGAATCGCTCGCGGTGGACGTAAGTTTTCCCTTTTTCCATTCCCCTGATTCGAAAAATGCCCACGACCACGGCAGCGTCGCCGTACATCTGCACATTGCTCTGCTCGATGACCGCTTGCGCCGGCTGATAGTCGGGCGCCTTGATGCTGGCAAGAAATTCGCCTTTGTTGGCGACGCTCCCGTCGATGTCGACGGAAACCATGGTGTTGGCCAGCAGCATATCGAGCGCATTGGTATCTTTCGATTCGAGGGCGTGGTTCCAGGCGAGCTCCAGCGCTTGAATGTGCCCCGCCTCGTCGTTGGTGGAATTCTGGGCGCGCAAGGTTAGTGCCACTAGCGCCAGCAAGAGAGCTGCAGCAAAAGGGATTCTTGTGGTCATCAACATGATCCTCACTCAGGTCACCGGAATGGCCGGGGATGAGCTTCCATCCTAGGGCATTCGGCGCACGGGATGCGGCTTACTTCCTGGAAGACTGCGGAAAGAATTAACCGTGTGGGCCTCTGGAAATCGCCGGTAGATTCCGGCCGCGCCAAATTCGCAACCCGATTAAGAGCGCTGTGTGAGAATTTCGTTTACCGCGCGGTAGCCCTGGTCAATGGCTACATCCGTATAAGCGCTGGCTCCAGCATCCGAATTGGCGATGGCGATCCGGCCAAACGGCTGGCGGCCAAGCACCCAGGGCTGCTGTCCCTCTTTCCAATCGGGCACGTCGAGGCCGAACGGCGTGAACGCGTAGCCGTGGGCCCAGCGATTGACGATGATCCCCTCGATATCCCGTGCCGGATCGAACCCAGCTCCGCCAAGCATGCGCCCCAATTGCTCGCGAATGTTGCGTTCGAATTTGCTGTATGGCGTTTGCAGCAGCTCCGTGCGCCCGGCGCGATTCTGATCGCGCACCGGCAGGCCGGGTTTGCACGGCGTGCGCAACATGAACAGCACAGCCGGCTCTTCGGGCTTCGAGGGAAACTCGTATTGACCCAGGCTCACGGGAAAATCGAGGGCGGTATAAGTATGATAGCCGCCCGGGGCCACGATTTGGTGGATGCCAAGATTCGCAAACGAGGTCCAATTGCGAATCGCGACATGGGTGTAAACCAGCGGCGACTTTACCAAATACGAGAGCGCTTCTTTCTGCGCTTCGGGAAGTTCCGGGCAGATGTAAGGAATCATGACGTTGTAACAGGCGAGGATGCAGGAGTTCCCTTTCACGGTGGCCAGCTGGCCGCCGCGCATATAGGAAATCTGGACTTCCTTCGAAGCATTTTTCGGCCCAAGATGCCTGACGTTCACGACGGTGCTGTTCAGCCGGATGCGCACGGGATTCGCGGAACGATCGAGATTTGCGTAATTCGCGCGCGCGGTGACCACATCTTCCATCGTGGAGCCGGGCACGGCCTCGGGAATCAGCGATCGCACCAGCAACCGCGCGACGGACGCGTTGCCATCCGGGAAATGAAAAATGTACGGCTCTTCCTTGCCGTGTTCAGGCAGTCCGAGGCCATCAAACCCCGCGTAGGTGAACGAGCCGTAGTCGTCGCCGGCTTCGTAACACAGGTAGGCTGGCACCGAATCGATGCCCACGCAGAAGAGATCGTGAGTGAAGGTCTGGAAAAACGGCAACGCTTCCGGAATCAGGCGGCAATTCTTGGTCAGGTATTCCGCATAACTGATTTTACTCAGGGTGGCGATTTTCTGTTGCAGCTGCATTCCCGGAAGATAGTCGGCCCGCTCGGTATAAACGCGAGCAATGTCTCTCTTCACCGCATCCGAAAGCGGCGATTTGGCCAGAAATTCGGGCCATGGCGTGGTGTTCATGCCGGTAATCAGGCGATCCTCGCCGAACGTTTCCTGGTCGAAAAAAGCCGCGGTGCCACTCTTCACGTATAGTTTCGTGTCGTAGGCCTGATAGAACTTCCGGACGTCAATACCGATTTCTTTCAGTAGCGCAGCGGCTTCGGCACTGTACCGGCCGGGACTCTCGATGGATTGCGTGCCGCCGTAGGAAAGCACCATCCGTCCACCGGCCTGGAATTCATTTCGTTTGGCGTGGCCGCCGAAATCGTCGTGATTGTCCAGGATCAGGATCTTCGCATTCTTTCCGGCCTTTTGCCGGAAGCGGTACGCAGCGGCCAGCCCGCTGATCCCTCCTCCGACGATTACCAGATCGTACGATTCGCCGGTGCTAACGGGCTCGCCGAGGGAAGCAACCGATTCCCCGTCGCGCATGCGGTGCGCGAAGGTAAAGGAGCCATCGTGATTGCCGCGAATCCCGGTGCGCGTGGGCGGGTAATAGTCGGGCGCCTTTTCGGGAGCAAATTCGTCCAGCGCGCCGGCCGCCAGCAGTTGCTGCGCGCTAAAGGCGCTGCCAAGGAGCGCCGCGCCGGTTCCCACCGCCACTCCGTTCAGAAAATCGCGGCGGGTAATCTCGCGGCTCATGCCCAACTCGCGGTCTTTCTTCTCGTCGGGCAGTTTCTGCTCGTCCATGTGGAATCCTCCGGGTTTGCGCCGGGGATTAGTATAACGCGGAGGCCGCAGCCCTACACAATTTCAGTAAGGTTGAGCTCTCGCCGCCATCTTCGGAATCGGGCATGCCCCGCAATTGAAATGCGCATTATTGGTATTTGGTGACTAGCTCGCCATTCTCGATGTGCAGGTCCGAGACATCCGAAGGCAGTTTAAGCTTCTCGCGGTTTTCCGGCGATTCCATCAACTGTTTGACCGCGCTTTCCAAAGCCGACTGGGGAATAGGCAACGAACCAATGCGCCCGCTGACCGGCTCGAATTTCAGATACCCGTCCGCCGCGCCCAATTTTCCAACCAGGTCCAGGGTCATATCTTTTCCGTGCATGTCGAAAACCACGTAGGCGTGCACTTGGTCGCCCTCCATCGTCACTTTGACGTCTTTCACCGACGAGCGGGCTTGGTCAATATCCGCAGCCGTGGGCGCGCCGGGATGCTCGTCCGACGCGGCCGGCGCAGCAGGCGTTCCCTGCGGAGCGAGATCCAAATGGTTGGCCAGATAAGAGTTCAGCTCGGTCTGGTCCAGGCGCAGCGTCGCCGGTTGCCCTTGGCTAACCGACTGCTGCACCTGCGAGACTTTTTGTTCCGCGCTGGCCGCGGCCTGCGGAGTTGCCACAACCAGCGGAGCAGGCGACTTGTGCAGCAAAAGTAGAATGGTCAGCAGTGTGGCGAGGTAAGTGGACCACCGAAGAAAGCGGAACGCCCAGCGCCAAACGCTCACTTTGGGTTCAGCTTGGGGCGGAGTCTGGGAAGACACAACGTGTAGCTTCGGAATTAGTTCAGCCATGATGGCATACTCCTGACCCGAGCCTTGCGGCCAGGCCTCCACTTCAACCCTAGACGCTAGGGAAGGTTGCGGCAACCCACGGGCAATCCAAAGAGGCCAATGCGGTACCTGTGCTCATGGCCGGGCATGGGATACTGAATTGAAAAGGAAGAGGTTCCCATTGCCAGCCGAAGCAGCCACCACCGCGCAACAAGCCGCCGCCAGCAAACGATTGCCCGCCTACCTGGCGCTGCTCGGTGGAGTGGTGTGTATCTCCTGGTCGGCGATTTTCGTGCGCTGGACCGACATTCCGGGACCCGCCTCCGCGTTTTACCGGATGCTCATCCCCGCGGTAGCACTGCTGCCCACCTATTTCTTCGATCGCCGCCGCCAGGCGCTCGACCTGCGGACCTTGGGAATCATTTCCTTCGGCGGCTTGTTCTTCGCATTCGATCTGGCGTTCTACAACACGTCGATTTTGCAGACCTCGGCGGCCAACGCCACTCTCTTTGGCAACAACACGCCGATCTTCGTGGGCCTGCTGACCTGGCTGGTGTTCCGCAAAGCCCCGGGGCGCGCCTTCTGGTTGGGCCTGCTGATGGCCATCGCCGGAGCGGTGGTGATTTTGTGGGCGGACCTAACGCGCCACGCGCAAATCGGGGTAGGCGATCTGCTGGCGCTGGCGGCGTCGGCGTGTTTCGCCGTGTACCTGATGGTGACCGAAAAAATTCGCAACTCCACGGGCACCCTCGCGTTCCTGCGGCTGGCGATGATCTCCAGCACGCTGGCGCTGCTGGTGATGAATCTGGCAATGGGCATCTCGCTACGCGTGCCGCACGGCCGCACGCTTTGGGCGGTGCTCGGGCTGGGCCTGGTTTCGCAACTCGGTGGATATCTCTTTTTGACCTACGCCCTCGGCCACCTGCCCGCGACGCTCACTTCCATCAGCTTGCTTACGCAAGGTCCGCTTACCGCCGGAATGGCCGCGCTGCTTTTGGGCGAGCCGCTCAGCCGCGCTCAAATCATCGGCGGCCTCTTGGTGCTCGCCGGCGTAGGCCTCGCCCACCGCCAACGTCACCCGGAAGACGAAGCCAACGTGTAGGCCCAACAAGCGCGTAACCCACCGACAAGTGGCTTGCCTCAAAACCAAACACGGGTAACATAAACGGCGGATAGAGCATTCTCCGCCCAGCCGTTAACCACGAGGGGTTCCCCATGCGTATAGTTCTGCCTGCGCTTCTCGCGTTGTCTTTTACGTGTCCCTGCATCGCTCAGGACACTCCTGCAACTCCGCAGCAAACGGCCCCGGCCGCGGCATCAGCAAAACCTCAGCCCTCGTCGGACCGACTGAAAATCGGCTTGGCGCTGGAGGGTGGAGGCGCGCTCGGCGAGGCCCATATCGGCGTCCTCAAATGGTTCGAGGAGCACCACATTCCCGTCGATTACCTGGCCGGAACCAGCATGGGAGGGCTCGTCGGCGGCATGTACGCCACCGGAAAAACCGCCGATGAAACCCGGGGAATCCTGGAAACCGCCGATTGGCGATTGTTGCTTGGCGGCGGAACACCTTACGAAGACCTGGCCTTCCGCCGGAAAGAAGATGCCCGCGCAGTTCCCAACTCCATCCAGATCGGTTTGAAACACGGCGCCACCCTTCCCCCGGGACTCAACACCGGCCATCAAATCAATTTGTTGATTGACCGGGAGGTGCTGAGCTACGGCGCCGTTTCCACTTTCAATGATTTGCCGATTCCCTTTCGTTGCGTCTCGACCGAGCTGATTTCCGGCAAGCCCTACGTATTCCAGAGCGGTTCCCTTTCCGACGCCATGCGCGCAACCATGTCCATTCCCGGCGTTTTTGCTCCCGTTCGCCAGGGCGACAATATTTTTGTGGATGGCGGGCTGGTGGACAATCTGCCCACCGACGTGGTTCGCAAAATGGGCGCGGACGTAGTGATCGGGGTCCACCTGCAAATCTCGCCGGCCAGCGCCAAAGATATTCAAGGAGCGTTTTCCGTGCTGGGGCGCTCGGTGGAATTGGTTATTGCGGAAACGGAAATCCGCGGGATGGCCGGAGCGGACTTGATCATCAATGCCGATGTACACGAATTCTCGTCCTCTGACTACGAAAAGATCACGCCGCTGATTCAGCGTGGATACGATGCCGCCGAGGCCAAGTCGCAAATCTTGAAAGCCTATTCCCTGGACGACACCGCGTGGGCCCAGTATCTCCAGCAAAAGGAATCTCGGAAGCGCGGCCCCGTCGGCGTTCCAGAATTTGTGCGGGTCCAGGGCGTGGACCCCGAAGGCAAAAAGAATATCGAGCAGGTGCTGCACTCGCTGGTCGGGAAGCCCCTGGACACTAAATCGCTCGATCAGGTGCTGACACGCCTCACCGGTGTCGGGCGCTATGACAGCATCACCTATTCCGTGGTCAACGAGGGAAATCAAAGCGGGTTGCTGATTCGGGTTCACGAAAAAACATATGCTCCTCCCTTCCTTCTGCCCTCGGTTGCCATTGACGGCAGCGAACCCCGGGACGTGGACTTCACCATCGGTGTGCGCCTCACGGCCATGGACGTTTGGGGTTATCGCTCCGAATGGCGTACCGACCTGCAGTTTGGCGCAACCTATGGCATCCAGACCGAGTTGTACCGTCCTTTCCAGCCGCTCGGGAGATGGTTTTTTGCGCCCTACGTGGATGCCGCGCAGACCAACCTCAAAATTTACAAATACTCCGATCCGCGCGCGATCTATCGTGTGGACAATGTTCTCGGCGGTGTGGATCTGGGTTATCTGTTCACTCGTTTCAGCGAAGCCCGCGTTGGCTATGGAATTGGTTATCAAGACTACGCCCTGCGCCTGGGGACGCCGGACTTTGCCTCCGCCAACGGTCGCGTTGGTGCGTTCCATGCCCGATACATTTACGACCACACCAACGAAGCCGTGATTCCGACAAAAGGCTATTTTGTTCGAACGAACTTCGAGTGGTTCGACACCACACCCATCTCCGCGCAGGCCTACCCCTCCCTTGAATTGTTGCTGCAATACTTTCAGCCGGTTTCGACCAGCGGGTCGATTTATCTGATTGGTAGCGGGGGCTCGACGTTAGGGCGGGCCACCCCGGGCACGCCGGCCTATTTTCTCGGCGGCGTTGGACGCCTCAGCGCATACGGACTGAACGAGCTCGTTGGCAATCAGTATTTTATCGGGCGAACCGGCTATCTGCACAAGATATTCACGCTGCCTCCTTTCGTTGGCAAGCAGGTATACCTGACTGGCTTCGGCGAAATTGGCAAGATGTATGGCGATCCTTTCCCCGCTCCGAAACTTTCTGCGGACGCCGCCGCGGGCGTGCTCGCCGAAACCGCGTTCGGGCCGATCCTGGTCGGTGGAAGCGTGGGGGACACCGGCCATCACAAATGGTTCTTCCAACTCGGCCGGGTGTTCTAGGCCGAGTCCTGGCAAACGACGGAGGAAAAGAGAGGGGTCTAGCTCCGCACTGGGAACGCTATTCCCTCGAGTGGCGTGAGTGCGGACGACCAGCTTGCCAATCCGGAGATTCATCACGCATAACCCGCGGGAAGGAGGAGAGTTGGCGTTCCCGGAGTTGCGATTCGGGCGCCGATTACTCCTGGGATGGTACGGGCCGGGCTAAAGCCCAGCGCCTACGACATACAGGGTCGCGCTCCGGAAAGTGCTCTCGTCCTGAATTCTTGCAAATAGTTCGATCAGGAGATCTCGGATAACGCTTCTGGCGCTTTTCTCCACACGGAGCCTCGCGGTTAAGATCGGCGGCTCGCTCATAGCGGTCCTCTCTGGCCGGGTGAGCGGCAAAGTCTGCACGGCTGCCTGGGCATTCGTATGTTCGAGAGGCGAAAGGCAATCTCCAGCTAAGCGGGACGCGGGAAGCTGACGCCGCCCGCGGGGCCGCCGCTCCGGTCTTTTGTGGAAGCGGGGCCCTCGGTGAATGCCCGCTCGCGGGGTGGTTGTCGCCTCGCCTCCAGACATCTAGGTCCGGTTCAGCTGACGCAATACCGTCCCTCGGTACAGTAGTCCTCACTCTGAACCACATGCTAGAAAAGGTGTAAGTGAGGTCCTCGCAATGAAGCGACTCGTTTTGACTATTTGCTGCGCGCTCGCACTGAGCACTCTAGGTCCCGTTTCCGCTGTGTCAGCCCATGGGTGGCCGTTTCATCGTCACCATAAGGACTCCACCGCTGCCAAAGCGGGCGGCGCTGAAAAACCCAAGAAAGCCAAGTCCCATCGAGAAAAATCCCGCGATAAGGCCCGTGAGAAGTCGGCGCGGCAGGAAGTGGCTGCCGGCGTTTCTCCCGGCCCCAAGTCTGTCGGCTGGAGGCATCAGACCCCCGGCCCGGCCGGCGCCGGCGCGTACTAGCTGCGCCTCTTCCTCGGGCAGTCCCTCACGGATGGCTCGTGCCGTCCGCACCACCCGTTTACACCAACGTGGCTTCGCGGTCGAAATCCGGCTTCTTTTCTGCATGGAGTTTCAACGCGACGCCGCGGGCCTCAGCAATACGCTCCAGCATTATCAGCGAACGCCCGGTGTACTCCGCATCCTCAAGACGGGCGATCACCGATTGCGTTGTGTCCGCCTTTTTTACTAATTCCGCTTGGGTAAACCCCGCGGGCGGATGGTCCGGGCCACTTGCCCGCAATTAGCGAAGACACAGGGTTAGGTGATACAGAACCGCTCCGGCCTGGGTTTGACCCCACACGCAACAATCCCCTGCACCCGCTCTAGGCTGGTGGTCAGCGCGATGGCCGGGGCACTGCAAGCACATTGCGCTTATGCGCCCCCGGCCACACCCGCGGCATCCTCCATTTCTCGCGATTGGGCTTTGATCCAATGAAATTAAGGGCTTAGCGAGCCAAGGAAGGGCTTCTTTCGGTGATTTGGACTGGAAGTAGCGCCCTATTGGACAGTATCGCGGCTGGCAAAGGCGGATACTAAACGTGGTTAACCGGAGGCCACGATGACGAAAACCACAACTTTGCAGGGAGGCCACAATGGCTCGCCCCCCGACTCGAAAGGGACGGAGTCCGTGGCCGACATTCTGGAACGGGAACTCGAAACTACGATTCAAGAGTGGATGCAGCTTGTGGAGAAAGAGCCGGACCTCGCCCGAATCCGGCTGAACTTCCAGGAACGCGCCGGCCATCTTCCGAAACTCCTGCATGACGTGATTGCCAGGCTGCGGCTGGACAAAGGATCAAAAGCTCCGGTTTCGGTCGCCGCGAGTCATCACGGAGAGCTGCGAAGAGAACAAGGGTACACCGCCGCGATGGTCGTGGATGAATCCCGAATCCTGCAGGTCTCCATTTTTTCGACGCTGCACAAGAACGAGCATCGCGTGAAATTCAGCACGTTGCTTCCAGACGTGGTGACCATCGCGGACGAAGTGGATGCGCAATTAAAGCAGCAGATCCTCTGCTTCCCGCCGGCAGTGTGCGTCGCAAAGAAAGCAACAACGAGGTGAACCTGCTCCGCAACGTTGGGCCATTCTCAGTGTCGATATGAAAATCAAAGAATCCAAGACGAAATCCCTTTACCCGGAGATCTTTCTCGATACCTCGGGAGTCGCAAGAAAAGCCGTGGAATTTCGAAAAGACGAGTCCATTTACTGCCAGGGGGAGCCCGCCAGGACCGTCCTGTACATTCAAACGGGCAACGTAAAATTCTCGGTGGTTAACGGGTCCGAGAAGGAGGCTGTGGTCGCGATGTTTGGTCCGAGCGATTTTTTTGGCGAGGGCTGCATGGCAGGCCAGCCGCTCCGCATGGGCACAGCTACCGCCATTACGCCGACGGCCCTTCTGGCCATCGACAAAAACGAACTGTTACACATGCTCCATACGCGACACACGCTATCCAACCATTTTGTCGAGTACATGCTAAGTCATAATAATCGAGTCGAGGAAGATTTGATCGATCAACTCTTCAATTCGAGTGAGAAACGCCTGGCCCGAACGCTGCTCGTGCTCGGCCGCTATGGGAAAGCGCAGCACCAGTTGGAGAGCGAACTGCCGCATGTCACCCAGGAGACTTTGTCGGAAATTATCGGCACTACCCGCTCTCGCGTGAATTTCTTCATGAATAAATTCAGAAAACTGGGCTTCATCGAATACCACCGGCGCAGGATCAAGATCAACAAATCTCTGCTGACATTTGTTTTGGACGAGTAAGGTCCCCGGGACTTCTCCAATAGAAGCCGCTTGAACCCACCAAGAATCTTGTGCGGGCACCGGGCGGTCCGGGCCGGCTGTATGGGAAATCGTTCACATGGAAAACGCGGAGAGAAAATCACTTTAACGTTTTCCGCAAACGTAGAGAGACTCGGAAGGCGCTTCGGGCTCCGATTTTTGAAACCCGCGGCTTGAGGTTGCGTCTTCCTCTTCGCTTCCTGATTACGGATTGCCAATTACTGGGATCCGCTGCGGCTTGCCGGCCCGGCTTAGCTGGCGGTTCGTGCAATCGCCGTCTTCGCGGGCGTTTCTTGCTTGAGGCCGAGGACCACGCGGCCATTCACCTGGCCCTTTTCGAGCCGGCTGAAGATTTCGTTGATGGATTCCAGCGGCAAAGTTTCAATCGTGGCCTTCACTTTGCCTTCTCCGGCAAACGCCAGCGCCTCTTCCAGGTCCAAGCGAGTGCCAACGATGGAGCCGCGAATCGTGTAGCCGTTGAGAACCACGTCGAAAATCGAAACCGGAAACTCCCCCGGCGGCAGACCATTGAGCACGCACGTCCCACCACGACGAAGCATGCCGACGGCTTGCTTGAAGGCGATGGGGGAAACCGCGGTGACGAGCACGCCATGCGCCCCGCCGATCTGTTTTTGAATTTCTTTCGCAGGGTCCCGGGTTTTCGCATCAATGGTGATTTCCGCACCGAGCTTGCGGGCCAGCGCCATCTTTTCCGGTCCCAGGTCCACCGCCGCGACGTGGAGTCCCATAGCCTTGGCGTATTGGATAGCCACGTGGCCCAGACCGCCGGCTCCCGAGATCACCACCCATTCACCAGGTTTCGCCTCGGTCATTTTCAATCCCTTGTAGGTGGTAACTCCCGCGCAGAGGATCGGGGCCGCATCCACAAAGGAGAGGCTCTTGGGTATGCGTCCCAGATAATCCGCTTGCCCCAATGCGTACTGCGCGAAACTTCCATTCACCGAGTAACCTGAATTTTGCTGTTCCGGGCAGAGCGTCTCCCATCCGGCAAGACAATAATCGCAATGCCCGCAGGCGCTGTGCAGCCACGCGATTCCTACGCGGTCGCCTTCCTTCAGGTGGGTAACCCCCGATCCGAGAGCAGCGACGATTCCTGCTCCTTCGTGGCCGGGAATCAGCGGCATGATTGGCTTGACTGGCCAATCGCCATCCACCGCATGGAGATCGGTGTGACACACTCCAGTCGCGAATACTTCCACGAGTGCCTGACCCGGCCCGGGCGTTGGGATGGGCACTTCTTTAACTACCAAGGGCTCGCCAAATTTCTCAACAACTGCCGCTTTCATGGTTTTTGCGTTTGACATTTACAATCTCCTCTTCCATCGGTGGCCACAACTCCACCCTCTGTTTAATCATTTCTACGCGTTGCTCTTATACCCGGCTGTGACGGAGCTCACCGTTCCAAATTGCACACTCGCTCCACAAAGGAAAGGGCCCCAGCGCTTGCGAGAGCGGCGGGGCCTTTTCTAGACGCGGCGCGGAGAATGCCGCGCAAGTCAGTTGTTGATGTCGGACTTGGTTTCTAGCTTGGCGAGCATGGGCTCGAGGAACGGTTTGTTGGCGTCGGGGGCGCCGGCGATGGCCAGCTTCATTTCCTTGGAGGCGGCGGCATAATCGCCGTCGTGGGACGCGAGGCGGGCTTGCGCCAGGTGGCTGAGCCAGTGGTTGGGATCGCGCTTGCTGACCTGCGGATAGATCTCAAAGGCGCGCTTGGTATCGCCGGCACGCTGCAGGCCGCGGGCGTAAACGTAAAGCTGCGTGGCGTTGGCTTCGCCGAGAGCGGTGGAGAGGGCCTTGGCGGCTTCGTCTTTCTTGCCCATAGCGGCAAGAATGCGCGACTTGGTCTCCCAATTTTCAAAGCGGTCTTCGTTCTGGATGGAGGTGTCTTCCCACTTCAGCGCTTCTTCCAGGTTGTAATTATTGTCGAGGCACCAGTTCGCGGCTTCGTCATAACCGGCCCAGGTGAAGCCGCCGACGCTGCGCAACTGGTTGTGAATGCTCTTGAGGGTGATGGCGTTGACGTCGAAGGAGACGCGGAACGGCACGGCGATTTTTTCCCAGCGCAGGGTGGCGGTGGCGGAATCGGGCTTCACGTCGTCGAAGGTGTAGGTGAGGGTGTCAAACGTGTCGCCACTACCCGGTTTCACGGTGACGCGCAAGGCGTCTTCTTTTTCGTCGTAGCTGAAGCTGCCCCAGGACGTGGCGTTCTTGGAGAAGATGATGGTCCACTGATCTTTGTCGGGGATCATGTGCAGGCCATAGCTCCCGGCGGCGAGACGCTTGCCTTCCACGGTGGCATCATCGGAAAACGTGATGACGGTGTTTTCGTTGGCTCCGGCGCGCCAAACTTTTCCGTAAGGCACCACCTTGCCCCAGATTTCGCGCTTGCCGGCGAGCGGACGGCCGTAGTCGATGGTGACCGTGCTGATGCCGATGGTTTGCGTGGTGACGCCGTGCTGGCTGAGGCGGGGGAGAGTCAGCTCGGTGGCTTGGCTGCCATTTTTGAATTGCGCCTGGGCGCTGCCGATGCAGACGGCGAGACCGAGGGAGATTGTGAGAAGAAAGCGAAGAGAGTTGCGCATGGACACACCATCCTGCCGCGAAAAAATTGGTTTCGCGGAAACGTGAATTGGGGAACGAACACGCCCATTGCGATAGACGAGATGGGGGAGAGTGAGTAAGCAGGAGGGGAAAGAAAAAAGGGCGAGTGAAAAAGTTATTGACTTTCGCTTTTTGTTCGCCTATATTCGCTCCCGGTAGAGGAAACGGGAAACGGGTGGCTTTGGCTCCATTGCCTTCGGGCTCTCCCGAGCCAGATGCCACCCGTTAAAGTAGCGCAACATCCGCTTCCCTGCCAGGAGCTGCCATGGAAGCGTGTGTCGAAAGAAGTAGCGAATGGCGAGTGACAAGTGGCGAGTGGCAGGGGGAAAAGGAAGTAAAGGAAGTGGAGGAGGTAAAGGACGAGGGCAGAGTGGCCCTTCGGCCGCGCTCAGGGCAAGTGAGTGACGAGTTTCGCAATGCCGGCCACGCTGCTGGCCGATCGGAAGATCAGTCACTGTGCGCAACGCAGGAAGAATCCGCAGGCCCACGCTCTCCAATCGAGCGCTTCCCGATTGACGAAGATGCCTTTCCTATCCCGAAGCCCGCTACTCGTCACTCGCCACTCGCCACTTTCCGAATAGGCTGGCTGGGGCTGGGCAAAGCTCGTGCCGCGGAGAAGCAGCCGCACATCGTGCATGTGGATGTGGACGCGTTTTTTGCTTCGGTGGAGCAGGTGCTGAATCCCAAGCTGCAAGGCAAGCCGGTGCTGGTGGGCCGCGGCGTGGTGGCTTCGGCAAGCTATGAAGCGAAATTCCGCGGCGTGAAAACGGCGATGAGTTTTCGCGACGCGCTGCGCATCTGTCCGAAGGCGATTGTGGTGCCCGGGAAATACGAGCACTACGCGGATTTTGCCGAGCGCGTGCGGCGGATTCTGGAGACCTACACCCCGGCGGTGGAAACCGCGGCGCTGGACGATTTTTACCTGGACTTCGCGGGCACCGAGCGGCTGTATCCGGATTTCGAGGCCACGCTGCGGCGACTGCAGGCGGAGATTCTGGGGCGGACGGGATTGAGCGTGTCGGTGGGCGCGGCGCGGACGAAAGTGGTGGCGTCGATCGCATCGCGGCTGGAGCGGCCGCGCGGGTTTCGCATCGTGCAACCGGGAACGGAGGAAGGATTTCTGGCGCCGCTGCCGGTGGAAAAGCTGCACGGCATCGGGCACACGCACGCGGGCGCGCTGGCGGAGCGCGGCGTGACGACCATCGGGCAATTGCGGATGATTCCAAAGCCCGTGTTGATGGCGGCGTTCGGCGAAGTGATTGGCGAGCAGATCTGGGAACGCTCGCGCGGGCTGGACGGGCGCGAGGTGATGACACTGGCGACGCCTAAATCGGTTTCGCGGGAGACGACGATTGAAGGCGGGACGATCGACACGGAGTTTCTGGGCGGCTTGCTGGAATATCTGAGCGAGCGGATTGGCGCAACCCTGCGCGACCATGGTAAGCAGGCACATACCATTGGCGTACGGGTGCGGTATGTGGACCATTATTCCGCGCACCAGACGGTGCGCCTGGCGCGCGCGACGAATGACGAGCGCGAATTGCTGACGGCCAGCAAGGAGCTGTTCGCGAAATTATTTACGCGGCGCGTGGCCATTCGGCATATCGGCGTGAGCGTGACGAACCTGGATGCCGACCGTCGGCAGAACGAGCTGTTCGATGTGGACGCGAACCGGCGCTGGTATCTGAACCGCGAAGTGGACCGCGTCCGCGGCCGCTACGGCTGGAACGCCGTGTTTTACGGCAAAGGCCTCGAACTCCGCGAGCACTACGCCACCAAAGAAAACGGGTTAGTGCTCTCCACTCCGTGCCTATCGCGATAATTTAATTATAAGTATGTCTACCCATAATGAGATAAATGCTGTACATTCCGCACATATGCCCATCTACGTAGATGAGAATCCCGAGTATTGGGATGACTACGACAATCTCCAGCGCGTTAAGCACCAGTTATTGAGAGGCTATCTAGGCGGCTGGTTTCCTATCCTCGGCAGTTGGTCTGGAAGAATTGTTTACATTGATTGTAATGCGGGACGCGGCAAACACAGAACGGGACAGCCGGGTTCACCTCTCATTGCAATTACTACGTTCTTAGGTCACCCATTTCGTGACAGAATTCTAAAGAATTGCGAAGTGTTTTTTTTCTTCATCGAAGCTGATAAAGAAAACCAACAAAATCTCGACAAAATAATGAGGGCAATTAAGCGCCCACCTAAGGTTTCCATTACAACCAAACTGGGAGAATTTGAGGCGATTATCAGCACAGAGATCGATCGTCTGAAAGCGCAAAACGCTCGCCTTGCACCTGCATTCGTGTTCGTCGACCCCTATGGTTTTCGATTGCCGGGGAAACTACTGGCCCAACTAAAAGCATTCGAAAAATGCGAACTCTTCATCACATTCATGTGGCGATGGATCGACATGGCAATTCGCCATCCTGAACAGACTGAAAACATGGATGCGCTTTTTATTACTCCAAACTGGCGATCGCTTTTGACAATTGAGGACTCGGATCAACGGTGCGAAGCTGCCATTCGCTTGCTTTGTTCGGAATTGGGAGCTCGCTATTCTACAAGAATAAAAATGTTAGGCGACAATGGAGCTACTAAATATGTTTTAATTCATGCTACTAGCCATCCTTCCCGCGCCCTAGGATTTTTTTGGACACCGAATTGTGATGAAAATGAATCAGAGATCACGAGGAGGTGTGCATGAGCAAGGAGAGAGAACCAGCTTCGGGAGCCCCGGAAGGAGCCCGGAGGGCGACTGGAGGGCCTCCCGAAGAGCGGCGCGACGGCCGGGGCCGCTGGTCGGCGAAGCGTAAGTTTGCTGCGGTACTGCGGCTGCTGCGCGGGGAGGACCTGGAAACACTCTCGCGCGAACTGGGTGTGACCGCGGCAACGCTGTCCGGCTGGCGCGATCAGTTTCTGGAGGGCGGCGCGGCCAACCTGAAAGCGCGGGAAGCGGATGTGGACGACGAAGAGACGCAGCGGCTTAAATCGCTGGTGGCCGATCTGAGCATGAGCAACGAGTTGCTGCGGGAGAAAATTCACCGCATGGAGGCCGGACGCCCTTTAGTCTGGCGGAGGTCGAAGCCATGAGCCGCGCCGCTTCGCCCTTCACGGGACGACGTTACGGCGTGGTGCGTGTCACGCGGGAATGGGAGATGGCGCGTTCCAGCTTTTACTTTCGGCGAGAAATTGCCGCGCAGCCTGGGCGAGTGTTGGGACGGCGCGGACCGAAAACCGCTTGGAGCGATGCGGCGTTGCTCGAGAAGATCCGCGAAGTCATCGAGGCTTCTCCGTTTTACGGTGAGGGCCATCGCAAAGTGTGGGCACGGCTGCGCTTTCAGGAAGTGCGCACATCGAAAGCGCGGGTGCTGCGGCTGATGCGCGAAGCACAACTGCTTGCGCCGACACGCATGTTTCCGAAAGCCGAGAATCCGCATACCGGCACGATCATCACAGCGCGGCCTAACGAAGTCTGGGCCAGCGACCACACCATGACGGCCACCGTCGAGGAAGGCCAGGTGACGGTGTTCGTCGCGGTGGATCACTGCACGACGGAATGCGTGGGCGTGCATGTGGCCAAGAAAGCCACGCGCTTCGAGGCGCTGGAACCTCTGCGGCAGGGAGTGCGCGATTACTGCGGCGGTTTCCGCGCCGGCGCGGCGGCGGGCATCCGTAACCGGCACGACCACGGCAGCCAGTACATGAGCGACGACTATCAAGCGGAAATTGCCTTTCTGGGCATGGAGTCTTCCCCATCGTTCGTGCGCCAGCCGGAATGCAACGGCTGCGTCGAACGGTTCATTCGCACGCTGAAAGAGCAGTTGCTGTGGGTCAGGGTGTTTCGGAGCGTAGAGGAACTGCGGTGCGCACTGGCGAAATTCCGTGAGCGTTACAACCAGCGCTGGATCGTCCAGCCCCTGGGCTACCTCACGCCAGCCCAGGCACGCCAGCAGCTTCTTGCGCTCGGAGCCGCTGCATGAATACACTCAATTCACTGTCCAATAAATCCGGCGCTAAACACTACTAGCCATCCTAGAGGTCGTGAGTTAATGCTTGAGGTCATGTGGAAAATCTGTCCGAAAGATGGGTTTAGAGCACGGATGACTGATAACCCAAACCAAGAATTCCTTATCAAACCAGAACCCAATCTACAACCAGTCAAAATTTGGCTTAGAAGGTTTCAAAGCAAAGCCATTTCCTATGAGGAAATCTGGCAGCAGATACAGGACTCAACGGAAGGCATCCCCTATCTTAAGAAGCATCTTAATTCCCGCGCCCTAGGATTTTGTTGGACACCGAATTGTGATGAAAATGAATCAGAGATCACGAGGAGGTGTGTATGAGCAAGGAGAAAGAATCAGCTTCGGGAGGCCCGGAAGGAGCCCGGAGGGCGACTGGAGGGCCTCCCGAAGAACGACGTGACGGCCGGGGCCGCTGGTCGGCGAAGCGTAAGTTTGCAGCGGTGCTGCGGCTGCTGCGCGGGGAAGACCTGGAAACACTCTCGCGCGAACTGGGTGTGATCGCAGCAACGCTGTCCGGCTGGCGAGATCAGTTTCTGGAGGGCGGCGCGGCGAACCTGAAAGCGCGGGAAGTCGATGTGGACGACGAAGAGACGCAGCGGCTGAAATCACTGGTGGCCGATCTGAGCATGAGCAACGAGTTGCTGCGGGAGAAAATTCACCGCATGGAGGCCGGACGCCCTTTGGTCTGGCGGAGGTCGAAGCCATGAGCCGCGCCGCTTCGCCCTTCACGGGACGACGTTACGGCGTGGTGCGTGTCACGCGGGAATGGGAGATGGCGCGTTCCAGCTTTTACTTTCGGCGAGAAATTGCCGCGCAGCCTGGGCGAGTGTTAGGACGGCGCGGACCGAAAACCGCTTGGAGCGATGCGGCGTTGCTCGAGAAGATCCGCGAGGTCCTCGACGCCTCTCCATTTTACGGCGAGGGCCATCGCAAAGTGTGGGCACGGCTGCGCTTTCAGGAAGTGCGCACATCGAAAGCGCGGGTGCTGCGGCTGATGCGCGAAGCACAACTGCTGGCGCCGACGCGCATGTTTCCGAAAGCCGAGAATCCCCATACGGGCACGATCATTACGGCGCGGCCTAACGAAGTCTGGGCCAGCGACCACACCATGACGGCCACCGTCGAGGAAGGCCAGGTGACGGTGTTCGTGGCAGTGGATCACTGCACCACGGAATGCGTGGGCTTGCACGCGGCCAAGAAAGCCACGCGCTTCGAGGCGCTAGAGCCACTGCGACAAGGGGTGCGCGATTACTGCGGCGGTTTCCGCGCCGGCGCGGCGGCGGGCATCCGTAACCGGCACGACCACGGCAGCCAGTACATGAGCGACGACTATCAAGCGGAAATTGCCTTTCTGGGCATGGAGTCTTCCCCATCGTTCGTGCGCCAGCCGGAATGTAACGGTTGCGTGGAGCGGTTCATTCGCACGCTGAAAGAGCAGTTGTTGTGGGTCAGGGTATTCCAGAACGTGGAGGAACTGCGGTGCGCGCTGGCGGAATTTCGTGAGCGCTACAACCAACGCTGGATCGTCCAGCGCTTGGGCTACCTCACGCCAGCCCAGGCGCGCCAGCAACTCCTTGCACTCGGAGCCGCCGCATGAATACACTCAATTCACTGTCCAACAAATCCGGCGCTAAACAAGAAGCATCTTAATGTTGTGCTTCGTGAAATGCTCAAAGCGAAAGAGATTAAAATTCCTACTGAAAAGTCTTTCGTTGCCGCTCATAATCCCACCATCCACTTTGTTGGCAATGTAGATTAGATCAGCATAAGGAATGAATATGCAAACCGGACAGCGATCGTCAAACTTCATCCGGCAGTTTGGCGGGCCGGGCGAGGATACGCAGATTGAGTGTTTCCGGTTCTGGCAATTGGTTGTGGCTGGGGGATGCCCGTACCGGTGCGCTTACTGCTTCTTGCAGACTGTGCCGTGGTTTCGCTTCCGGCCTGACGAGTTGTATGGCCTTGTTTACACCAATGTGGACGACATGGTGGAAGAGATCAAAAAGTGGCTGGCGGACCCCATCCCCAAGATGATGATTGCGGGCGAACTGCAGGATGGCCTCGTTTTTGATTCCGCTTACAAGAAGACAAGCGGAAAGGCACTGACGCATCACATCATTCCGTTGTTTGCCGCGCAGAAACGGCACCGGCTGATTTTTTTGACCAAATCCACGCAAATCCAGCACGCGCTGGAATTGACGCCAACGCCGCAAGTTGTTTTTTCCTGGTCGGTCAATGCCGAGGAAATCGGCGCAAAATGGGAGCATGGCGCACCGCTGCCTTCGGAGCGATTTGCCACGGCGGAAAAAATGAAAAAGGCTGGCTGGCCCATCCGGTTCCGACTTGACCCCATGATTCCCTTCCCCAATTGGAAGAAGGGATACGGAGAAACAATCCGGCAAATCAATGCGCTCTCGCCAGAGATGGTTACTTTGGGTTCCTTGCGCGCCACGTCTTACAACGGTTTGCGAAATGCATCGAAGGCAAACGGGCGGGACGAATCGATTTTCGATTATTTAACGGAAGAAAAAGATCCTTCCGGATTCAAGTACCGTCTTCCTTTTGAAAAGCAGGTGGAAATGTTCCGGTTTGCCATGAGTCACTTGAAGACAAGCATCAAGCCTGCATTGTGTAAGGAAGATCGCGCCCTGTGGAAAGCGCTGGGCATGCACTTTGATGGTTGCCATTGTTTATTGGGGCGCAATGACAGCATCGTGAAAGAGCGGCACGCCGAAATGAAGCAACCGGGGCCAGCGAGCCGAATTGTGGGATTGGGCAAACCCTTACCGATCTTGGCCTAACCTCTTAGATTCCTTTCCTTCCCGCCTCCCTACCGCAGAAAAACGAAAGCCCACAGGTCGCTTGCCATGTTTGTGCATTTGCGTTGTCACAGCCATTACTCGTTCTTGCGGGGGGTGAATCCTCCGGAGGAGATTATTGCGGCAGCGGCGGAGCAGAAGATGCCCGCCGTGGCGCTGACGGATACGAACGGGATGTATGCGGCGGTGGCGTTTTACCAGGCGGCGCGCGCGGCAAAGGTGAAGCCGATTGTGGGCGTGACGCTGGAGGTGGAGGGAAGAAGTGGCGAGTGGCCCGCCAAAGGCGGGAGTGGCGAGTTTCAAAAAAGAAGAAAGGAAAAGCGAGAATCGTCAAGCGCGCCGACGGTGTTGCTGGCGATGGATGCGGCGGGGTACAGCAATCTGTGCCAGTTGACGACGCTGCGGCATTTGGGAGTGGTGCGGCCGGGGCAGGAGACGTTTGCGGAGGATGCGGGGCGGCCGGTTACGTTGGAGGAGTTGGCGCTGCACAGCGCGGGGGTGATTGCATTGTGGCCGGCGGCGGAGATTTTGCGTGGTGGCGTTGCGGAAATTGGCCATCAGCCATTAGCCATTAGCCGACAGCCAACAGCCGATAGTCACCAACCCGCCCTGAGCTCGCCGAACGGGTCACCAATCACCAGTCACCTTCAACGATGGAAGGAGATTTTCGGGGACCGCCTCTACATCGAGGTGCAGCATCTTTCGGCTGGCGACGGACGCGTGCTGCGAGAGGCGCAGCGGCTGGGGCGGGAGATGGAGATTCCGCTGGTCGCAACGAATAACGTGCACTTCCTTAAGCCGGAAGAGCATTTGCATCATCGCGCGGTGAATGCGATTCGCACCGGCGGATTGCTGACGACAGTGGCCGCACCTGAAATTACAACCGGAGAGGCGTGGTTCAAGCCCGCAGCGAAAATGCAGCGATTGTTTCCCGATCATCCGGAGCTGCTGCGCGCGACGCTGGAAATTGCCGACCGCTGCAACCTGGAACTCGAACTGGGCAAAATGATTTTTCCGGAGTTCCCGGTGCCGGAAGGTGAATCGGCATTTTCCTATTTGTGGAAGCTGAGTTTTGAGGGCGCACGGAAACGCTACCGGCCGCTGCGGCCCGCGGTGCTTTCGCGGCTGACGCACGAACTGGAAGTGATCGAAAAGCTGGGCCTGGCGCCGTATTTCCTGCTGGTGTGGGACATCGTGGAGGAGGCGCGGCGGCGGGGAATACCGGCGGTGGCGCGCGGTTCGGCGGCAAGCTCGATGGTGACGTATTGCCTGGGGATTTCGTGCGTGTGCCCGCTGCGATGGGGATTGTATTTCGAGCGATTTTTGAACGTGCAGCGCGGCGATTGCCCGGACATTGACATTGATATCTGCGGGGCGCGGCGCGACGAACTGCTCGATTACGTTTACGCGCGCTGGGGCGCGGAGCACGTGGCGATGATCGGCAGCTTCATCACCATGCACGCGCGGCTGGCGGTGCGCGAGGTCGCCAAAGTGTTTGGCGTGCCGCCGGGCGAGGTGAATCGCTTCACCAAGCGGCTGCCGCACCGCCCGGTACGCGAAATCCTGGAGGCGATCAAGCATCTGCCGGAAGGCCGCACGCTGCCGGTGAACGACGAGCCGTGGAAAACGATCCTGCAGGTGGCGCTACGGCTGGATGACGCGCCGCGGCACCTGGGGATTCATCCGTGCGGCACGGTAATTTCGGCGCGGCCGCTGACGCACCTGGCGCCGCTGGAGCGGGCGACGAAAGGCATCGTGGTGACGCAGTACGACATGAACGCGATCGAAGCGCTGGGGCTGATCAAGATGGACCTGCTGGGACAACGCGGGCTGACGACGATGGCGCTGGCGCTCGACAATATTGAGGGAAAGGAGATTAAGGAAGTAAAAGAAGTAAAGGAAGTAAAGGAAATGAAAGAAATGAAGAATCCCAGTGAAATATCTTTTCCGCTCGCCACTCCCGCCTTTGGCGGGCCACTCGCCACTTCTTCCGTGGCGGCGGATGGGGTTACGCCTTGTCCGAGGGCTCGGACGATTGATTTTGCTGCGATTCCAGAAAACGACCCGGCTACCTGCGCGGTGATTGCGGCGGGGCGCACGATGGGCCTTTTTCAGATTGAGTCGCCGGGGATGCGCGGGCTGCTGCGCACGATGAAGGCGCGCACGCTGGAAGAGATGGCGGCGGCGCTGGCGCTGATCCGCCCGGGAGCGGCGGAGTATGGCTCGAAGGAACTTTTTCTGAAGCGGCTGCGTGGGCAGGCGCCGGTGACGTATCCGCACGAATCGCTGAAAACAATCCTGGGCGACACGCTGGGCGTGTGCATTTATCAGGAGCAGGTGATGCAGATCGCGCAAGCGGTGGGCAGCATGTCGCTGGCCGAGGCGGATCTGGTACGGCGGTCGGCGGCCAAATTTTCCGGGCAGCGAGAACGCGAGCGGCTGCGCGGAAAATTCCTGAAAGCGGCGGAGCGCATGGGATTGCAGGGGGCGGAGCGCGAAGAGGCCTGGATGATGGTGGAGAAATTCGCGGGATTCGGATTTTGCAAGGCGCACGCGGCGACGTACGCGGATATTTCGTACCGCATGACCTATTTGAAGACCCACCACACGGCGGAATTCCTGGCGGCGATGTGCAGCGCCGGCGCGGGGTTTTATCACGTTTCGGCGTATGTGGAGGAGGCGAAACGCTGGGGAATCGCGGTGCGGCTGCCGTCGGTGAATGCTTCGCGGATGGAGTACACGACGGAAGAAAGAGCCGAGGACGGGGCAAAGGCGCTGCGGATCGGGTTGATGCAGGTGAAAGGGCTGCGGGTGGAGACGATTGTGGCGATGGTGCAGGCTCGAGAGGCGCGGGGAGCGTTCCGCTCGCTGGAGGATTTTCTGGCGCGGGTGCCGGCGGAGCGCGATGAGATCGAGGCGCTGATCAAGTGCGGCGCGTTTGACGACGTGTGCGCCATGACGCGGCCGGCGATGTTGTGGCAATGGAATTTGCTGCAGGCCGGGCAAGCGGCGCGTACCGCAAATTCGCCCGGGATGCGAACACCGCACCACGGAAGGCGGGCTATACAAGAGCGAGAGGGCGGCTTAAAGCCGCCCCTACATGAGAAACGCAGAGCCGGCTGGGAGCCGCCGCTACTGGAGGCGGGCGTGCTGTTTGCGGAGATGGAGCAGGAGGATGCGATTGGGATGGCGCTGCGGGAAATCGATGCGCCGGATTATACGCGGGAGCAGAAGCTGCGGTATGAGCGGGAAGTGCTGGAAGTGTGCGTGAGCGGACATCCGCTGGATTTTCTGCCGCGAAACGACGAGACGTGGAGCGACGAACTGTCCAACCTGCGCGGAAAGCGGGTGACGCTGTGCGGGTGGGTGGTGACCTACCGGCACGTGGGCACGAAAAATTACCGCAACATGATGTTTGTGACGCTGGAGGATCAGCGCGGATTGTTTGAGGTGATTCTCTTCCCCGATGTGTACGACAAATACGGCGGGCTGGTGTATGAGACGCGCTCGATGCGGGTGACCGGCGTGGTGATGGAGGGCGAGCATATTAATGGGGAGAGGATGGAGCGATTGGGTGGTTGAGTAGGGTGTCGCGGCTGATCGCTGAGCGGGAAGAGGATAACAGATAACAGCGAACAGATAGCAGAAGGCAAGAGTTGCGCGGCGCGCGATTAGGGAGCGGTTCCTGATCGCTGATCGCTGTGATCTGATCGCCTCTGAGCAGAACATGATTCGACCGACGGAAAAAACATCGCAAGCGCCCGAGCCGCACAATGGCCAGCCGGCATCGACCGGCGAGAGCTGGCTGGGACGCAATCGCAGCGCCAAACGGCAACTGTGGGAGCGGCTGAACCCGCGGCACCGCAAAGAGCTGCGCATGCTGGCGGAGGCGCTGGCGCTGCAGCAAAATCACGCGCGATTGCCGGAAGCGACGCGCACCCGGCTGGACGCGGCGCTCGGAGAACTCGACCGCATCATCCGGCGAATCGCAGCCATCCTGGCGGAGTTAGCACGCCGGACACCGCCGCCGGGGTGAGTGTTGCAGGCGCGAAACGCCGGGCACATACTTTTGACATGAACACTTCCAGGCGCCCCCCAACCCTCTTGGGCTTTGCCGCATTGCTGTGCGCGAGCGCGTTGGCAATCGCCGATGCCGCGCGCGCCGATGAAATCCGGTTGAAAGACGGCAAAAAACTGTACGGCGTGATCGTCGCGTATGAAGACAACATGTTCAAGGTCAAGACCGACTACGGCTACGTGCTGGTGGAAAAAGACAAGATTGCTTCGATCATTCCGGACACGCCGCCGGATGCGGCGGGAGCAAAACCCTCAGCCAAGCCGGCGACCAGTAAAGCGCCGGCGCCGGTCGCAGCGCCGGCTTCCGCCGACACGAGCAAGCAGGCCAGAGCGTCGGCGATCGGCAACAACGCCGCGGTTCGGCCAGAAATTCCGCTTACCGCCGCAAAGGGCGATGCCACCCCGCCGGCGATCAAGCCGGTCAGCGCCGCGCCTAAAACGCCGCTGGTGACTTCCACAGCCGCGCCACCTCCGCCAAAGGAGGAACCGCCGCCGATTCGTGAAGAAATTCAGGGAAATTTGTACATCAACCACGAGTTTGGGTTCCGGATGTACAAAGCGCCGAGCTGGCAGCCGATTGAAGGGGCCGGACAGACTTTGCCGAACGCCATCGTGGCCATGGGCACGAATAACGAATCAACGTTGTTGGTGATTGGGCACGAAAAGACCAAGAGCTCGCTGGAGCCCGCAGCCCAGGATGTGGAGAAAAAAGTTAGCGAGGTGTACGACAATTACCGGCTGATTTCCCAGCGGAAGACCGTGTTGGGCGGGCTGCCGGCGGTGGAATACAAGTATCGCGGTATGGCCGACGGGCATGACTGGTCGGGAACTCTGGCGGTGGTGGCGCTTAAGGGAGAAGTTTTCACGGTTTTGGGAATGACCTTCGCGGACTCCGACCTGATCCAGATTCAGGAAAACGTGATTGCGCGGGCCATTGCGAGTCTCGATTTCAACGTGAAGTAGTTCACGCCGGCTGGGCCATCAACCAACGGTGACCTCGATGGTGTGATAGCCGGTGGCGCCGTCGGGCCATTCGCCGCTGTCGATCGACGATTGCAACTTGCCGCGGCCATCGGTGGCGCGGGCTTTCAGTGTCTGCTTCCCTTTCGGCGCGTTTTTCCAGACAAATTTCCAGAAGGCCCAGACCTGCGAAGGATTGGGGTTGCTGAAGATTTCGACTTCCTGCCAGTGGCTGCCGCCATCGGTGGAGATCTCCACCTTAGAGATGCCGGAAGTGTCGCCAATGGCGTAGCCGGTGACGACAAAAGTGTCTCCGGCGATTCGCGAGAGATTGCGGGGATCGTCGATGATGCCTTGCGTCTTGCGGTCGCCAGTGTTGGACCAACCCTGGCGTTCCCAAAAGCCGAGATATTCCTGATCCACGAATTCGATGCGCGTGAGCCACTTGGGCATTTTCATGCCATAGCGGCCCGGCATGAGCACGCGCAGGGGAAAGCCGTGCTGGCGCGGGAGCGGTTCGCCGTTGATGTCATAGGCGAGGAAATTCGCGCGGTCGGAAAGGCGTTCGACGGGATGGCCGGTGGTGTAGCCTTCGGCGGCATAGAAGACCGCGTACTTCGCCCCGGGCAAAACGCCGGCGCGCTCGATGATCGGCTGGAGCAGCGTACCTCTCCACTTGGCGTTGCCGATGAAGCGGCCGCCAACAGAATTGGAAATGCACTCGAGGGTCAGGGTGGTCTCGAAAGGGGGCAGCGCGCGAATCTCTTCATAGTTGAAGCGGAGAGGATTCTTTACCAGACCGTCGATAACCAGAGACCATTTTTTCTCATCGACCGCGGGTTCTCCGTGGGAGGAAGTGAGATAAAAATCTTCGGTCGGGGTAATTGCTCGAAGGGCCGCCTGCGGGCCATCGTTCACATAGGCGCGGATGTTGGCGTCGCCGACGTTGGTGCCGCGCATGAGATAACGGTAAATCACACCGGGAATCAGGAGCCCAAGGCCGAGGCCTCCGGCGACAGAAATGAAGTGACGTCGTTCCATGAAGGTTAGATGAGCGGACGCGGAAAAGGTGTCACCAGTGACCGGGCGGAGGGGCTTTTGCAACGGCCGTCATACCAGCCCTCAGCGACCGAAGCCGGGCTGGGCACAGATGATTGCGGCACGACTGAAGTTGGGCCCTCCCGATCAAGCATCGGCGGGCTTGCGGAGCTCGCGGATCATGTTGATAAGCGCCTGCACCGCGCGCGGCAAACTGCGATCGCGGCGATAGACCAGCGCGAGTTCGCGCCACAGGTCGACGCCTTCGACATTCAAAAGCTTCACTTCTCCGGTTTTGACCTGATCGCGGGCAAAGCCTTCACTGATAATCGAGATGCCAACGTCGGCGGCGACGAAGGTCTTGATCATGCCGATGCTGGGCAGCTCCATGGCGATCTGCAAACGGGAGCGGTACGGGCGAAAGAGTTTGTCGAGCACCTGGCGCGTGTAGCCGGTCCTCGGAAAAATCAGCGGAGCGGACGCGATCTCCTCCAGCGTGACGTGGCTGCGCTGCGAGAGCGGATTCTTGGTGCTGACCATGAAACGCAAGCGGTCGCGATTGATGACGTGCATCTTGAGATTCGGCGATTTCAGCGGCAGCGTGACGATGCCGAGGTCCAGCGAGCCTTCCTCCAACCGCTGTAGAATCTTGTGGCTGAAATTCCGATAAATGCTGATGTGCACCAGCGGATAGCGGCGCTTGAATTCCGAGAGGATATCGGGCAGCAGGTACAGACAAGTGGCTTCGTTGGCGCCGAAGGTTACCGGACCCTGCACAACGGTGCCGCGGTCGGCGACGATCTGCATGGATTCGTCGCGCAGGCGGAGCAGACGTTCCGCATATTCGAACAGGACGACGCCCGCGGGTGTCAGTTCAACGGATTTCGCGGAACGATCCAGAAGCCTGGCTTTGTACGCCTGCTCGAGCTGCCGGATCTGTGCGCTGACTGCCGATTGCGAGCGGAACACCTTCTGGCCGGCTTTGGAAAAACTCTTAAGCTTGGCAACCTGGACAAAGGTAGTCAGTTGATCGAAATCCATATCCCCCACTCTCTGAAGGCAAATATAGCGGATTGTACATTAGAAAATGATTAATGCGAATACATCAGGCATAGTGCGCTGCAGATGTGGCTGGGACCGAGAGCAGGCCTGGCGCGGGGACGGCGACCGGGTCGCGAACGCCACCCGAAAACGCACGCCACACACCTTCGATGGATTCCTGCAGGTGAATGGGCTGAATGCGGACAAAATGTTGCAAACCATGCTGTGCAAGAAACCGCGCGGCACGCGGGCTGCCGGTGTGCAGACGATGCGCTTCAATCAGCGCGCGCAGGCAGGATTCCTCTTGCTCTTCCAGTTCATGCGTTTGCACGAACTCGCGGTTGAGCACGTTTTCCACTTCGCTGCGCAAAACGTAGGCCAAGCCGCCGGTCATGCCGGAGCCGAAATTCAAGCCCAGCGGGCCGAGAATGGCCGCGATGCCGCCGGTCATGTATTCGCAGCCATGCTGGCCGACGCCTTCGACCACCGCGATGGCGCCGCTGTTGCGAACGGCGAAGCGTTCGCCCACTTGGCCGGCGATGAATAGCTGGCCGGAGGTCGCGCCGTAAAGCACGGTATTGCCGGCGAGGACGTCACCGCGCTTGCAGGCGTTGTTGCCGGCGCGAATCACGATGGAGCCGCCGGAAAGGCCCTTGCCCACGTAATCGTTCGCTTCTCCAAAAAGCTTCAATGTGAGCCCGTCGGAAAGAAAAGCGCCGAAACTTTGACCAGCCGTGCCCTGAAATTCATGGAGGGATGCGGCAAGCACTGGTTGGTGCAGGCGGAGACGCATGCGATCGCCGCTGAGATGGCTGCCGATGCTGCGGTGAAAATTGTTGATGACCGTTGGATTTGGCGCCAGCGATTCGGCCTGCTGCAGGAGTTCCTCGACTTCCACGCCGCTCGATTCCGGCACGGGCGTTTGCTGCGGCACCACGCGAGCGGGCTTGGAGACGGGAATGACCAACAGGGCGTCCAGGCCGGACTTGCTTTCCAGGCGGTCGTACCAGCCGCGAAGATCGGTGAGCGAACGAACGCCAATTTCCGCCATATGTCCGCGAATCTCTTGAGCAAGAGAACGGAAATAAGCGACGACCATTTCGGGCTTGCCGTTGAAACGCAGGCGCAGAGCCTCGTCCTGCGTGGCGATGCCCACGGGGCAGGTGTTGAGATGGCACTGGCGGGCCATGACGCAACCGATGGCCACCAGGGCAGCGGTGCCAAAGCCGAATTCGTCGGCGCCGAGAATGGCGCCGATCAGAATGTCGCGAGCGAAGCGAATGCCGCCGTCCACGCGAAGAGAAACGCGCGAACGCAGGCCGGCGCGCAGCAAAGTTTCGTGAGTATCGCGCAAGCCGATTTCCCAGGGCAGGCCGGTGTTCTTGATCGAGGTAAGCGGAGAAGAGCCGGTGCCGCCATTGTGGCCGCTGATGGTGATGACATTCGCGCCTGCCTTGGCGACGCCCGCGGCGATCACGCCGATGCCGGTACCGGAGACGAGTTTCACGCCGATGCGCGCGCTGGGATTGACGGCGCGGAGGTCGTGAATGAGTTGCGCGAGGTCTTCAATGCTGTAAATGTCGTGGTGCGGCGGCGGCGAAATCAGGGGCGTGCCCGGAGTGGCGTGGCGGATGCGCGCGATGTATTCGGTGACCTTGCGCGCGGGAAGCTGGCCGCCTTCACCCGGCTTGGAGCCCTGGGCCATTTTAATTTCCAGCTCTTCGGCACGCACAAGATATTCGGCGGTGACGCCGAAGCGGCCGGAAGCGACCTGCTTGATCTTGCTCGTGGTGCCCGGTGTCGCATAGAGATCGGGATCTTCGCCGCCCTCGCCGGTGTTGCTGCGTCCACCGATTTGATTCATGGCCAGGGTGAGCGTTTTGTGCGCTTCGGGGCTCAAGGAGCCGAGAGACATCGCCTGGGTGCTGAAGCGCTTAAGAATCGATTCGAGAGGTTCCACCTCATCGAGGGCGACAGCCTGCTCGGGGAGTATTTCCAACAAGTCGCGGAGAAATATGGGTTCCGCGGCCTTGCCAAGTTCCTCGACCGCGGAATATTTCACGGACTCCGGCTTGCGAACGAAGGCGTGGAGGCGGCGGATAAATTCAGGCGAATTGGCGTGCAACTCGGCGCCTTTGCGGAAGCGGTACTGGCCAAAATCCGGGAGCTCGTGGACGCCGCTGGAAAAAGCCGACGCGTGCATTTTCAGATAGTCCTGCAGCACGTGAATCAGCGACTTGGTGCCGGGATACCGGCCGGCGTCTTCAAAATATTCGTGACAAATATCCTCATCGAGGCCAAGCACTTCAAACAGGTGGCTGTTGCGATAGCTGGCCAGGGTGGAAATTCCCATGCGCGCCAGAACTTTGCGCAGCCCGTTGTACATTCCCGCACGCATCTTCTGGAAGGCTCCCGGTTCTTCGGATTCGGCAAATTCCTCCGCGAGATACGGCGCCACGGCGCTGGCTCCGGCGGCCAGCAGCATGGCGACGTGATGAGTATCGAAAACCTGGGCGCTTTCCACAATCAAAGGCACGTCGGCAAAGCCCTGCTTCACGGCGCTCTTCCAAAGTTTCGCGGCCGCCAACAGCACGGGCAACGCGGCGCGTTCGCCGCCGACATTGCGATCGGAAAGGAGGAGGAGCCCCGGGCGCGCACCGCTACTCAGAGGGGTAGATATGCACTGAGTTAGACAGCGGCGCGCTCCCGGGACTCCATTTTTGGCAGGAAAGCTTGTGTCAACCACTTGCAGCTCAGGGATAGCTGCACAAAGCGCCGTAAGCTCAGCGGCACTAAGAACGGGGCCGGGCAAACAGTGGGACTTGCCGAGCGAAACTTCCAGAGACATCACGTGGGCCTCGCGCAGGGGATCGATCGGAGGATTGGTAACTTGCGCGAAGCGTTGTTTGCAGTAATCCCACAGCGGCCGCGTGAAGGTGGAAAGGAAAGCGGGAGGCGCATCGTCGCCCATGCTCCAGTCGGCTTCCTTTCCGCTCAGCAGGGGGCGAAAGAGAATCTTGTATTGATCGTCGGTCCAACCGGAAGCGCCGGCGAGACGCTTCGGTTCGGCGACATGAGTGCGCGGAGCCTCGCCGGCGAGATGCAGCATTTCAGGAACCGAGTTGGCTTTGCGCTGCACTTGCGTGGTGACGCTCTTCAAAAGCTCGCGCCAACGGAGCAGCACTCCGGTTTGTGGAGTGGCCAGAATCATTTCGCCGGGGCCGAGGCGGTTGCGCTCGGCGATGCGAGATTCCTCCAGATCCGCAAGGCCCGTTTCGCTGCCGGCGATCACCAGGCCATCGTGGGTCACCAGGTAGCGCATCGGCCGTAGGCCGTTGCGGTCCAGCTTCACGCCGACGGAGAGACCGTCGCTGAAAACCATGGCCGCGGGCCCATCCCAGGGCTCGCCTTCACGCGAAAGAACTTCCAGCGTGCGGCGAACGTCGGAGGAGAGAAACGGATCCTCGGCAAACGCCGTGGGCACCAGCGCCAGCATTGCGGTTTCCACGGATTTGCCCTCGAGAAGTTTCAGTTCCAGGGCGTTGTCAAAACTCGCGGAATCGCTGACGTAATCTTCCAACATCCGGAACCACTCGCCGACGCCGATTTTCTTGCGAACCTCGCGTTCCCGGGCGCGCAGCCAGCGGCGATTGCTGACGATGGTGTTGATTTCTCCGTTGTGCGCCACGTAGCGAAACGGCTGGGCCAGTTGCCAGGAGGGCTCGGTGTTGGTCGAGTAGCGCTGGTGAAATATCGCGAACTGCGTGACGAACTCCGGGCTGCGCAGGTCCTCGTAAAAATGCGGGAACTGCCAGGGTGTCAGCAGGCCTTTATAGACTATCGTGCGCGAGGACAGCGAGGCGATGTAGCAGCGCTCGGGCAGCAGCGATTCGGCGCGCTTGCGAAGCAGGGAGAGGCTGCGTTCGAATTTTGCGGAAAAATCGGCGCCGGTTGCTTTTGCAGGGATCGGCTCGATGAAGAATTGCCAGATTTCCGGCATGGTCTCAAACGCCCGCCGGCCGAGGGCGTTTGGATTCACTGGAACTTTGCGCCAACCCGCCAGGCGCAGTTTGCTGCGGCCGATGGCGTCTTCCATGGCGCGTTGCGCGTCGGCAGTCCGCGTGTGGGGAGCGAAGAGTATGCCCACGCCGAAGAGTTCGCCGAGAGAAATTTGCTGTTCCGCGGCCCGGGCGCGCAGGAACGCCTCCGGCAAGCTGCACAGAATGCCCGCGCCATCGCCGCTGGCTCCGTCGGCATCAACTCCGCCACGGTGCGACAGGCGTTCCAAAGCTTGCAAGGCAATTTGCAGGATTTCGTGGGTCGGGGGTCCGGCGAGGCGCGCGACGAAACCCGTGCCACACGCATCGTGGTCCGGGTGCCCCCAGTTCGGCTGGCGCCGCACGCTACACATACCAGAGTATTGGAGGCTGCGGGCGGCGAAGTACAATGCAGAATTTTTCTGGAATGTATCAGGAATGTGGGGGTAGCGGCGAGGGCAACTACCTTAGAACTTCGTAACTTCGCTGAAGTGAAAATCCCTGATTTTCATTGGGGGAACCACGATTTCAAAGGATTCCTCGGCCGTGGCGCGGTGCGCCGGTCCAAGGGCCTCCACATTCTTGAGCATTTGCAAAATCGATTGATTGAATCGAAAATTCCGCACCGACCGGGTCACTTGGCCCTTCTCCACCAGGAACAGGCCGTCCCGGGTCATCCCGGTCATGATCTTTTCGTAGGGGTCGACTTCACGGATATACCACAAGCGCGTGACCAGCAGGCCACGGTCGGTCCCGGCAATCATTTTCTCAATGGACGAGTCGCCGCCGGCTACCACCAAATTCATCGGAGCTTCGCCATATTCATTGGGCAGGGCGAAGCCATGCCCGGTGGGCCGCGTGGCTCCTTTTTTGGCGGAGCGCCGGGAATAGACCAGATTTCGGGGAACGCCGTTTTCGACCAGGACGACACGCTGGCGGGGAATACCCTCGCCGTCAAAGGGCGCGCCGAGCTGTTCGGGATGATAAACGTCGTCGGTGATGGTGATATTTTCCCCGAGCAGCGGCTTGCCCAGGCGGCCGGAAAAACAAGAGCGTTGGTCCCGGACGGCGGTGGCCGCAAAATCGTAGAAAAGGAATCCGACGAGATCAAGGACAGCAGCGGGTTCCAGGATAACGGTATAACGCCCGGGCGGAAGTTCGACGGCGTTCTCGGCACGCGCGGCTTTCTCACTGGCGGTTATCGAGAGGGCCAAAGGGTCGAAGGCCCGGAAGTCGGCGGCATTGGCCTTGGCCCACCTGGTAGCGGCGCCCTGCTGCATGGTGACGGAAAATTCCGCTTGGGTCTGGCGGTAAGCGGCGAAGAGACCGCGGGAATTGGCGAGCACGGACTGGCTTTGACCGCTGGAGAAAATTCCCGCGGCGAGCTGGCCCTTGCTTTCGGCGAGAGCGCAAGCCTTTTTCACGGCCCGAGCGCGCGAATCGGCAGAGAGGGCCGCAGTGACGGGAATAAACCTTCGAACGGCGCGATATTTCTGTTTCGCCGGCAAGGGCAAGAGACCGGGATCCTTTGGCTGGCTGAAAGCGAGCGAGGCCGCGGATTCCAGCGAGGCGCGAAGAGAATCTTCCTCGATGCGGTTGGTGGTAACGCGGGCGGTGCGGCCGTCGATCGCGACACGCAGGGAGACGGTGAGGCCGTGCTCGGCAACATGCTGGTGAATGGCGTTGTTGGCAAAGCGGGTCAGCGCATCGATCACTTCATCGACGTGGACTTCCACTTCGGGGATGCCACTGGCTTTGGCGAGCCGCAGAACGCGCTGGGTGATGGCGCGCAATTCCCTTTCCGGCCGCAGCCGCACGCCGGCGGAAACCTCGTGCCGGTGGGAGTCTCGCCGGGTTTTCTTTGTGGCGCTCATTCGTTTGAAAAAGCGGTTCCGATTTTCACGTTCCTAAAGCGTGCCGGAGCGGCGCCGTGGCCGGTGCCCATGGTTTGCATCGGCTGACCTTTGCCGCAGTTGGGCGTGCCCCAGAGCACCCAATGATCGGCGTTGCCGATGGCGTCGCAGGAGTTCCAGAATTCGGTGGTGATGCCGCTGTAAC
This sequence comes from uncultured Acidobacteriota bacterium, assembly GCA_963781995.1. Taxonomy (GTDB): domain Bacteria; phylum Acidobacteriota; class Terriglobia; order Acidiferrales; family UBA7541; genus Acidiferrum. Next base: position 317,424 of record CAWAHR010000003.1, read on the forward strand.
TTGGATTTTTCAGCATGCGGCCTTTTTTGCCGCCCTTGATTTCCCAGGCAATTTCAGTGGAGAACTGAAACTGGTAGCGGCGATCGTCGATGGACCAGGAACGATTGGTTTCCATCAGAATGCCGTCTTCGGTGTCGGCAATAAGATTTTCCGGAGTCCAAGTGCCGGGCAGCAGGCTGACGTTGGTCATGCGAATCATCGGCAGGCGGTTCCAGCTTTCCGTGCGCATGGTGCCGCCGGAGCGTTTGAGGCCGACCAGGTGCGCCGTTTCCCGGCTGGAAAGATAACCGCGGAATTCGCCGTCCTTGATGACCTCGATGCACTGCGCCGGGACGCCTTCATCGTCGTAAGCGAACGTGCCGAGGCCGGGGCCGTGGGCGATCCGCGCGTCGGCGACGACATTCACGATGGGCGAGGCGTACCGCAGGTTATTCAATTTATCGAGGGTGAGAAAACTGGTGCCGGCAAAGTTGGCTTCCTGGCCAAGAACGCGATCGAGTTCGATGGGATGCCCGATGGATTCGTGAATCTGCAGGCCGAGCTGGCTGCCGCCGAGAATCAGCGTGGATTTTTTTTCGGGACACTGCAAGGCGGAGTGCAGGGCCACCGCCTCCTCGGCAATCTGCGGCCCGTGTTTAGGAAGCTCCATCGCTTCGATTAATTCGTAACCGCCAAGGATGTGCTGGCCGCCAAAGCTATTGGGATACGAACGTTTCTGGATGGCGTCGCCTCGAAAAGAAGTGGCGACGATGCCGCAGCCCGAGAGCACCCGGCGTTGGTGAATTCTCGAACCCGCGCTGGAGGCGAACCACGAATCGATTTTGCGAAATTGCATGTCGGTTTCGGACAGGGTGACGCCTTTGATTTGCCGCATCGCCGCGTCGGCCTTCAGCAGCAGGTCGATCTGTGTTTCGAGAGGAATCTCGAAGGGGTCCTTCTGACAGGGACCTTGCCAACTGTCCACGTAAGTGGCTTCGGCGGCGAGCTGCACATCTTCCCTTTTCGCGAGCGCCGAGGCCTTGGCGATGGCCACGGCTTGCGCGGCGCATGCGGCCACGCCATCGCGGGAAAGCTGGTCGGTGGACGCGAAACCCCAGGCACCTTTGACAACCACGCGAATGCCCAGGCCGACGGATTCGCTCTGCCCGAGCGTGCCGACTTCCCCGCCCTTGGTGGTGAGATCCCGCTGGCGAAGATGCATCACCCGAACGTCGGCGTAGGTCGCGCCACGCAGGCGAGCCACATCGAGGGAATGTCCGCAGTAGTCCCACATAGCGTTCACCAGATTTGAAGCGCCAAAATTTTGTGGCGCCCCGACTCTGTCGAAACGCCCCTGGTTAAATCAAAAAGGCTTACGAAACGCTTCGATCGTTACGTGCCTTCTTGCCAGGAGGCGAGGTACTGCTCCTGTTCGGCGGTGAGCTTGTCGAGCCGATGGCCCATGGATTCGAGCTTGAGCCGGGCGATTTCGCGATCGATGTGCTCGGGCACGACGTACACCTGCGGCTTGAGTTCCTTGTGGTGCTTCACAAGATATTCCGCGGAGAGCGATTGGTTCGCGAAGCTCATGTCCATCACGGAAGCGGGATGTCCCTCGGCGGTGGCGAGATTCACCAGGCGTCCTTCGGCGATGAGATACACCTTGCGGCCATCCTTCATCAGGAATTCATCCACCAGCGGACGAACTTCTTTTTTGCTGGAAGAGAGCGCCTCGAGCGCCGGAATTTCGATTTCCACATTGAAGTGGCCGGAGTTGCAAACGATGGCGCCGCTTTTCATCACTTCGAAATGCTCCCGGCGGACGACATTCTTATTGCCGGTGACGGTGATGAAGATGTCGCCTTCCTTGGCAGCGTCGGCCATGGGCATCACGCGGAAGCCGTCCATCACCGCTTCGATGCCCTTGACGGGATCGATTTCGGTGACGATGACATCGGCGCCGAGTCCCTTGGCGCGCATCGCGGCGCCGCGGCCGCACCAGCCGTAACCCGCGATAACGACCTTAAGGCCGGCGATGAGCACGTTGGTGGCGCGAATGACGCCGTCGAGCGTGGACTGGCCTGTGCCGTAGCGGTTGTCGAAGAAATGCTTGGTCATCGCGTCGTTCACCGCGATGATTGGATACTTCAGCGTGCCGTCCTTGGCCATGGCGCGCAGCCGAATCACGCCCGTGGTGGTCTCCTCGGTGCCCGCGATGACGTTGCCGACAAGGTCCTGCCGCTTCGTGAGCAGCATGGTGACCAGGTCGCAGCCATCATCCATGGTGAATTGCGGCTGGTGATCGAGAGCCGCCTTCATGTGCTGGTAATAGGTGTCGTTGTCCTCGCCCTTGATGGCGTAAGTGGGGATGTTGTAATCCCGGTTCAGTGAGGCGGCGACTTCATCCTGGGTGGAAAGCGGGTTGGAGGCGCACAGCACCGCGTCGGCGCCGCCATCGCGCAGAGCGATCATCAAGTTCGCCGTTTCGCTGGTGACGTGAAGACACGCGGAAACGCGCAAGCCCTTCAGCGGTTGTTCCTTGATGAAGCGCTTGCGGATGTGTTGCAGCACGGGCATCTGCTGCGCGGCCCATTCGATCTTGCGCTTGCCCGCATCGGCAAGACCGATGTCCTTTACGTCGCCTTTTTTGAGTTCTGCCGTAGCCATGATTGGATTCCTCGCCATTTAGATTTGCATTCGCAGAGCGGTTGACTTCATTGGGACGACTTCCACCGTCAAGGGTGACTCACTTGCGGCACAGAGGGAAACTGCTGCTCGCGACAATAAAGCTGCGCCAAAACTAGCGGCGGGCGGCCGCTTCGACGGGGGTGCCAAGTCCCGCGGCTTTCCGCAAGGCGTCGGCGCGGTCGGTCTTTTCCCAGGTGAAGCCGGGGCCGCTGCGCCCGAAGTGTCCATAAGCGGCGGTCTGCTTATAGACGGGCTTGCGCAGATCGAGCGTCTCGATGATGGCCTTCGGCGTGAGCGAAAAATTCTGGCGAACCAGCTCGGTGATTTTTTCCTCGGGAATCACCGCGGTGCCAAACGTGTCCACCATGACGGAAACGGGTTCCGCAACCCCGATCGCATATGCGAGCTGAACTTCGGCGCGGGTGGCGAGCCCGGCTGCGACAATGTTCTTGGCAATGTAGCGGGCCATGTAGCAGGCCGAGCGGTCCACCTTCGAAGGATCCTTGCCGGAGAAGGCCCCGCCGCCGTGACGGCTGTAGCCTCCGTAGGTGTCCACGATGATTTTGCGTCCGGTGAGCCCGGCGTCGCCCATCGGTCCGCCAATGACGAAACGCCCCGTGGGATTGATGTGGTATTTGGTTTTGGCGTCGAGCATGTGCGCGGGAATAATGGGCTTGATGACCAGTTCCATGATCGCTTTGCGGAGATCCTCGCTCGGCACGGTGTCGCTGTGCTGCGTGGAGATGACCACGGTGTCAACCCGGAACGGCTTGCCATCGCGGTATTCGACGGTGACCTGCGACTTGCCATCGGGGCGGAGAAAATCGACTTTCTTGCTCTTGCGCACTTCGGAGAGGCGTTGCGTCAGACGGTGGGCCAACTGGATCGGCATGGGCATCAGCTCTTCGGTCTCATCGCAAGCGTAGCCGAACATCAGCCCCTGATCGCCGGCGCCGCCCGTATCCACGCCCATCGCGATGTCCGGCGACTGGCGCTTGATAGTGCACATCACCGCGCAGGTGGTGGAATCAAAACCAAAGAGCGCGTCGTCGTAGCCGACCTGCTCGACGGTCTTGCGGATCAATTCGTCATAGTCAATGTGCGCGGAAGTGGTGATCTCCCCGGAAACGACCACCAATCCGGTGGTTACCAAAGTTTCGCAAGCGACCCGGCCTTTGGGATCCTGGCGCATCACTTCATCGAGCACCGCGTCTGAAATCTGGTCGGCAATCTTGTCGGGGTGGCCTTCTGTCACCGATTCGGAGGTGAACAGAAAGTTACGCATGTTTCGGTCGCTCAAAACAAATCTCCTCTACGCTCGTCTTTTTGGGGAGGGGTGGAACACCCCTTAGGGCCTACGTGCCAGAGGCAAAGCAGACTCTATCTAGATGAGAGTAGCACCGGCCAGGATGGGAATCAACGCATTGAATTTGCACGGTTTACCTATGCAGTGAGTGGCGAATTTCGAGCCTTGAACTGAATCCAAAGGCATTTAGCGGCGGTCGCAAGACGCGGCTGCTGGAAGCGATTGGATTTTACTGCGGGAAGACCACCGGCCGAATCCGGCCGTGGAGCCGATACACGGCAAAGTCCTTGCGTTCTACCGTGAAGAACTTGCGTGAGCCTTCGCGTTCCGCGGCCCGGACCAAAGCCGCATCCGCGAGGTCCATGCCCTGGTCACGATACTTGCGCATCAGCTCGCGGATTCGCGGGATGTCCTCCGCGTCCAGCGGAAGGATCCTGATTGCCCCTCGCAAGATCGATTCCCAAACCGCTTCCTGGCCTGCCGGCAAGTCGGTCAGCAGATAGAGTGCTTCGGTCAGTGCAGGCCACACGGTCGCCAGCGGCTCCTTGATCTCGCGGAGCGCTGCCAGACATTTCCTGTGATGCTGATCATCGGAATCTACCAACGCCACCAGCGGCCCTGCGTCCACCAGGATCACGAACGCTTCCGTTTTGCAGCCACCATGTTCCGGAATTGTGTCCCGCTTTTTTCCGAGTGCCGGGGATTGCCGCCCTTTACGACGCCGATCAAATCAGCGAGCAATTCGTATGGCGATTTGCCGGAATCGGAAAACTCGGGCCAGGAGTTCAGGGCCCGGCGGATCACTTCTGACCTAGAGATGCCTTTGCGGCGGGCGACGCTCGCAATCTGGCGCCGGGTCTTGGTATCGAGCCGGAGTGTGACCGGGGCTTCCATGTTCCACCCTCGAAGTCACTGTAATACATATTGTATCACAACTCAACAACTCGTGGAGGAAAGCGGATGCCCGATTTTCAGGCGGCGTCCGTCTCGTCGTCGGGTTGGACTTCGAGCTTGCCTTTGGTCTTTTTGGCCATCAGGTAAGTGCGGATGAATGGGGTCAGGTCGCCATCGAGGACTTTGTCGACGTCGCCGACGCTGAATTTGGTGCGATGGTCCTTGATCAGGCGATACGGTTGCATTATGTACGAGCGGATCTGGCTGCCGAAGGAGATGTCCAGCTTGGATTCGTCGAGGCGGTCGGTTTCATCGCGGCGCTTTTGAATTTCCTGGTCGTAGAGTTTCGAGCGCAGCATCTTCATGGCCATTTCCCGGTTCTTATGTTGGCTGCGTTCCATCTGGCAGGCGACGATAATTCCGCTGGGAATGTGGGTGATGCGCACCGCGGTTTCGACCTTGTTGACGTTTTGGCCGCCCTTGCCGCCGGCCCGGAAGGTGTCCAGCTTCAAATCGTCGGGCTTGATGTTGATTTCAATGCGGTCATCAACTTCCGGAATGACGAACACCGAAGCGAAGGAAGTGTGGCGGCGCGCGGCTTGATCGAAAGGCGAGATGCGCACCAGGCGGTGCACGCCGGTCTCGCCGGTCAACAGCCCGTAAGCATTTTCCCCGCTGAATTGAATTGTGGCGTTCTTGATGCCGGCTTCTTCGCCGGGCGTTTCGTCCAACAGGTTGGCGGTGATGCCGTTGCGCTCCGCCCAGCGGAGATACATGCGCAGAAGGATCGAGGCCCAGTCCTGCGATTCGGTGCCGCCGGCGCCGGGCTTGATGGTCATAATGGCGTTGAGGTGGTCGTTTTCACCGGAAAGCAGCGTCTGCGTTTCCAGTTCGCCGACGTAGTTGTCCGCGGTGGTAAGTTCCTTGCCGAGATCCTTCAGCAATTCCTCTTTTTGTTCGGCGTTGGATTCGCTTTTGGCGAGTTCGATGTAGGTTTCGATGTCGCCGGCAAGCGCTTCGAGCTTTTCATCGGCGGCTAGCTGGGTTTCCACGCGCTTGCGGTCGCGCAGAACACTCTGCGCTTCTTCCTGATTGCTCCAGAAATTGGGGTCGGAGGTGCGCTGCTCGAGGGCCTTCAGGCGCGCGCGGTTCAGCGGTGCGTCAAAGAAAACTCCGCACAAGAGTGATGCGCTGCTTCAGTCCTTCATACTGGTGCTGCAGATCTTCAAGAACCATGCGGTGTTTGGGGAACCCGCTGGAAGCCGGGTTATTTCGCCTTTCGGAATGTCAATAGCACTAGGATAGCGGAAACGCCGACGCACATCCAGGCGAACCAGTCGCCGAAGCGGGTGTAGATAGTCTTGTCGGAGCGGAAATCATAAGGCAGGTCGGCGGAATCGCGGGTGTCGCGCCGCATCACGCGTAACACGTTGCCGTACGGATCGATGGAAGCGGTGATGCCGCTGTTGGTGTCGCGGATCAGCCAGCGGCGATTTTCCACCGCGCGCACCCGGGCCATGCGGATGTGCTGCTCGGCGGCTTCGGACTTTCCAAACCAGCCGTCGTTGGAGATGTTGATCAGCAGTTGCGCGCCGTTGTTCGCGAACTGGCGGATTTCCCCGGCGTAAATGGCCTCATAGCAGATAAATATGGAAAACGTGTTGCCGTTCGGAAATTTGCCCACGTTGCGTTCCTTGCCTTTGCGGAAGCCGCCCACATCCTCGGATACGCTGGTGACCACCTGATGGATCAGCGGAAATGGTTCGTACTCGCCAAATGGAACGAGATGGATTTTGTCGTAGAGGAAGGTTCTCTGGCCCAGATCGTTGAGCGCCGCGGCGCTGTTGTAGGGCGCCAGTCCGGTGCGCGGAATGCCTTTTCTGCCTTCGAGGATGGGCTTCCACTCGATGATGCCGACGATCACGGGATGCTGAAACTCCGTGGCCAGGTGCGAAATGTACGGCCCGAAGTGCGGATCCTGAAAGGAAAAGGGCGCGGGCGCCTCGGGCCAGACCAGCAGGTCCGGCTGTTGCGAGCCGGGCGAAGGCCGTAAGCTCAACTGCTCGAGTTCTGCAAGATCCTTCTTGTGACCGGCATACCAATCGCCGGCATATTCCAAATCCTCTGGGAAGTTCGGTTGCACGACCCGCGCGAGATGCCGGCCTTCCGCCGTGGGAACGAGACGCGGACCGAAATCCTGCACCGCGAGGAGAACCACCAGAACCGCGGCGACCGTCGCGAGCCTGCCCTTTTTCGTTTCGGGAGCGCTCGCCACGATCCAAACCAGCAGCGCATTGAAAACGGCCACCAGAAATGACAAGCCGTAAATCCCGGTGATCGTCGTCAGTTGGACTAGCGCGGGATTCCCCGCCGCGGGGTATCCCAGCAATCCCCAGGGAAAACTGATTTCCGGAAGATAGGCGCGAAAAACTTCCGTCGAGATCCAGAGAAAGGGGGCGCCGAAAAGCGCCAGCTCGAATCTGCGGAGCGATAACCGCTGCACCATCCAGGTAAACAGCCCAATGGAGCATGCCCACACCGTGGCGATGAGCAGCAGCACTCCCCAACCCGCCGCGGTGGACATCCCGCCGTGCACCGAGAGCACTTCGGCGATCCACCCAACGCAGGTCAGCACAAAAATCAGCCCATGCAGAAAGCCGCAGAAAAAAGCGACCCGCGCGCGCGCCCGCAAAACACTGAACAACAAAAGCGCGAGGCAAAACCAGGAATAGAGACTCGAGTGCGCATCGCGAAAGGAAAGCGAGAGGATCGCGCCGCTGAACGCCGCGATGATCAGCCGCACCGCTGCGGGGAATTCAGGGGGAAGCAGTGAACCCAATGCGGAATACCAGGGACGCGACGCCATCAGTGTTTTACGTAGAAGGCCTTGAAGCCGGCGCTCTCCAGACCTTTTTTCGCGGCGTCCGCGCTCTTCTGGTCCTTAAAAGGGCCGACCTCCACACGGTAATACTTGTCCTTTTGCGGGGTCTGCACATAGGCGGCGAAATGTTTCTTCTGCAGGCTGCCGGCCAGCGCCAGAGCATCATCCTGCTTCACCAATGCGGCGACTTGCAGAACGAAGGAACCGTTCGGAAGCAGCGGCGCATTCGCGGAGATCTTTTCGCTTGCGGCGCGCGGCGTGGACGGCTGCACGGGGGCCTTGGCGTTCACCGTTCGAGACACGGGCGGAGCGGCCACCGATTTTGGAACCGGCTCGAGATGCGGCGCAACTTTAGAGGACTTGTCTTTGTCGTAGAATTTCCAGGTGGTATCGGACGAGGAAGAAGTTGCCGGATCCGAATCAACCCCATCGGCGGGAGTATCCGCGGCTTTCTTCGGCGCTGGATCGAGCTTGGGGTTTCTGGCCACCTCGGTGCGGCCCATTCCATCGTTGGCGGCGCGCACCTGCACCTCAAACTGGTTGCGGCCCATGACGTACCCCAGCGTGAAGAACACGCCCGAGAAAACCAGCATGAGCAAAAACAGGCCAATCACGTGCTTGCTTTCCAGCACGCGATCCCCCGCCCCGCGCTTCCCCCCAGAAGCCATCTATTTAGAAGGTCCTCCCGCCACTTTCATCCAAGTATTAATAATATCGATAGGCAAGGGAAACACAATCGTTGTGTTCTTTTCGACACCTATCTCGGTAAGGGTCTGCAGGTAGCGCAACTGGATGGCGGTGGGCTGGGTCTCCAGCACCTTGGCGGCGTCGGCCAGTTTTTGCGAAGCTTCGAACTCGCCTTCCGCGTGAATAATTTTGGCGCGGCGTTCGCGTTCGGCCTCCGCCTGTTTGGCGATGGCGCGTTGCATTTGTTCGGGGATGTCCACCTGTTTCACTTCCACTTTGCCGACCTTGATGCCCCAAGGCTCGGTATCCTGATCGAGAATAATCTGCAATTTGCCGTTGACCTTGTCGCGTTGCGAAAGAATTTCGTCGAGTTCGAACTGGCCGACCACGCTGCGCAGAGTGGTCTGTGCCAGTTGTGAAGTCGCATACTGATAATTCTGCACCTGGGAGAGCGCCAGGTTGGCGTCCACCACGCGAAAATAGCAAACGGCATTCACTTTCACGCTGACGTTGTCGCGGGTGATGATGTCCTGCGGGGGAACATCGAGCGTTTCGAGGCGCAGGCTGATGCGATACAGCGTCTCGATCGGCCAGAAGACCAGCCGTACTCCCGCGCCCTTGGCCTCCGGAAGCAGGCGCCCGAGGCGCAGCACCACGCCGCGTTCCCACTCCTTAATGATGTACAGCGAATTCCAGACCCACAAGAGAAATATCGCGACGACGATCAGAGTGCCCAGCCCGAAGAATTCAAACATGATTTGCCTCCCGCACTTACGCCAAGCCTAGTTGCCTGCAGTGACCTGAACTTCCTTCGGCTCCACAAACAGCTTCAAACCTTCCACGCGCTTCACCCGCACCAGCGATCCTTCGGGAACGGCCGAGGCCGCCGCGGCGCGCCAGAGTTCGCCGTGCACGCGGATCATTCCCTCTCCGTGTGCCGGCAGCGCCAGGGTGACCACGCCTTCGGCGCCCAGCATTTCCTCCTTGCCCGTGGCCGTTTTCCATCGGCGCGATTTGAGCACCAGGCGCATCAAAAACACGGTGAACAGCGCAACGGGCAAAGTTACCGCAAGTGCGACACTCATACTGACACCTCCCGGCGTCAGCGGCGAACGAATCAAAAAGATGGCGCCCAGGAACATGGAGACCACGCCGCCAATCAGCAGCACTCCGTGACTCGCAAATTTCGCCTCCAAAATAAAGAGCGCGAACGCCAGCAGTATCAGCACCACGCCGGCGAAATTCACGGGCAGCAGATGCATGGCGTAGAGCGCCAGCACGGCGCAGATTCCGCCGATGACGCCTGGGGCAATCACTCCCGGGTGGGTGAATTCCGTATACAGGCCGAGCACCGCAGCCAGCAGCAATAGAAAAAAGATGTTCGGATCGACGATGCGCGCAAGAAATTTCTGGCGCGCGGAGAGCTGGAATTCATCCACGCGATAGTTGGCCAGGGCGAGTCTGACGGTTTTGCCGTCGAAGCGCTCGATCTCCCGGCCATCGAGTTGCCTCAGCAGGTCTTGCTGGTCGGGCGCGATCAAGTCGATAAGATGTCCTGCCAGGGCTTCCTTTTCGGTGAATGCTTGCGCCTCGGTGACCGCGGTTTCGGCTAGTTTTGGATTGCGGTTGCGTTTTTCGGAGAAGCTGCGCAAAAAAGCCGTAGCGTCGTTGTTCATTTTCTTGCGCAAGACTTCGTCTACGGGCACCGAAAAGCCGCCCGGAAGCAATATAGGAGTTGACGCGCCGGTGTGCGTCCCGGGCGCCATGGCGGCCACGTCCGCGGACAAGAGAATATAGAATCCCGCGGAGGCGCCGCGCGCTCCGGCAGGTGAAATATACACAACCACGGGAACCGGGGAGTCCAGAATGTGGTGAATAATGTCGGTCATCGAATCGCTCAGCCCGCCCGGCGTATCCATGGTGATGAGCACCAGGGCCGCGTGACGCTGCGCGGCATCCGCGAGGCCCTCGTCAATGTAGGTGGCCAACACCGGCGCAACTTCGCGGTCGATCTTCAGCTCCACCACCACCGGCGCATTTTGTTGCTCCGGCGGCGCGGCGTGCAAGCACGCGATCGCTCCCAACAACAATAAGAGACAAACTCCCAGCGTGCAGAAAACTGCCGTACGCTGAAACCACTTTCCACGAGCGTTCATCGCGCACCTCCCGTGGGCTTGCTCTTCTCCAGATGCTCCAGCAACTCACGCGCCTCCGCATAATTCGGCGCCAGCTTCACGGCTTTTTCCACTTCGGCGCGCGCCAACTCGGGCTTCTTTTGCTCTAGGTATATGCGCGCCAGCATCACGCGAACCGCGGCCGAATCGCGCGCCGCCAGCGAGAGTTGCAACTCCTGGACCGCTTCATCGAGTTTACCCCTGCGGCGGTAAATATCGGCAAGCTCGCGGTGGGCAAGCGCGTTCGCAGGATCGATGGTCAGCGCGGCGCGAAATTCATGCTCCGCCGAATCCAGCCGCCCGGCGCCAAGTTCCTGACGCCCGTGGCGTAGGTGCGCCACCGACGTCTCGGCGGACCCCGTCGGACCGGCCGGGACCCCACCGTGCAAATCCGTGCCTGGGCTGGCCAGTTCCAGCCGCAGCATCGTGGTATCGAGTTCCCGGCTGACGCGCTGATACTTGGTCAGCGTGTCGGTTTTCGACTCCAGCTTCAGCGACGGGAGACCCGTGGGACCAAGGGCTTCGAGCGCGGCTTCGCGCTGTTTGACTGCATCGTCTTTTTTCCCGGCTTTTTCCAGACAGTAAATCAAAAAGGCATAGTCCTCGGGATTGTCAGGTTCGCGCTCGACGGCATCGCGAAAATAGGCCGTGGCCGTCGCCAGCTCGTTGCTCTGCAGCGAGAGCAGGCCTAGATTGAAGGGATAATCGTCCTGATCGGGGTCGAGGTCTCGGGCGCGTCCGAGCAGCGGGAGGGCGGCCGCAAGATTGCCCTGGCGGGCGCGCGCCAGCGCCAGATTATTCAAAATCTCCGGCAGATCCGCGCCGCTCACCATGTTTTGCTTCAAGTCTTCCTGGAGCGAGCCGAACACTTTTTCAGCTTTGTCGGGCTGGTTGAGCTGCAAGTCGCACACGCCGCTGGCGAAAATAGCTTCGACGCTCCGTTCGTGACTCGGTGGCACGCGTGCGAACCAAGCCAGGGCGGACGGGCAGTCGTTGCGGGTGAGATACACTTGGCCCAGCGCAAATGCCGGATCGGGCCAGTCGGGTTCCAAACGCGCGGCCTCCTTCAAATTCCTGACCCGCGCCGCGTCATCATTGGCCAGCAAGCCGCGAATATATTCTTCGAACGCACCCAATTGCAGCCGCCGCTGAAACTTGGAAAATTCCGCAAGGCTCAGGGGAAAAGTGCGGTCGGTGGTGGTCAGCAATCGCCAAACGAGCCGCGTATGGATATCCATCAAGGATTCCAGCGGGCCGCTTTCGTGGGCCGCCGGAAGCAGCGCGACCGGATTGACGCGCAACACCCGCGCGTTGACGGTAAGCGATGTTCCGTCGGAAGAGAAATTGCCAAACACCACGTAGTCGGCATCCATTTCCTGGGCGACGTGCAGCATCGTGGCGCGGCTGATTTTCGCATTGGGCGGCAGCCCGGCGCGATCCAGCTCGTCCTGGCGGCCATCATGCGAATACACCTGCTGTCCGGCGGCCGAAAGTCTTTGGATGGTGAGCTCTTCCAGACCTTCGCCGATCCAGTCCAGCCGCGGCGAGGCGCCGGCGTTTTCAAAAGGAAAGACAAGATACACGCCGCTCTGGGGTAGCGAGGGGATGCGCTTGGAGGCGGGGGGAGCGCTTTGCTGACCGGGCATCCCGGCCGGACAAAGAAAAAAAAGACCGGCAAGCAAAATCGTTACGCACTTGCGAAACCTTTGCCGCCGCTTTTTCATTTATACAACATTCTACCAGAGGCAGCGGGCCCCGGGTGGCGGATGAGGTAATTCTAAGAGACGTTCTTTACCCGCAGTCGACGCGGGCATACGCAAGGCTCTCCGGTACAAGGGAAAGCGCGCAGCCGAAAAACATGGATTCCAGGGATGAAAAATCAGTGCCGGTTCAGGGCTGCGCCGTTTCGATGGGCCTGGGTTCGAACAGTTCCGCAGCAGCCGGGTCTTTCATTACCACCGCAAACGAGGGATCCTTCCTCACGGAGTTGAAATCGGAATAGCCTTCGTCGCGGGCCTTCCGCAAATAACGGAGCGAGCGTTCGATATCACCCGCCTCGGCAAAGGACTTGGCCAGCATGAAGTAAAATCGCCCGCGCTCGACGCTAAGTGAGCGGTCTTGTATCACGGTTCCCACCCGCGAGTTATTAGGGTCCATGGACCCCGGGTCGATTTGCAAAGCCCTGCGGAACGACGCGATGGAATCCTCAAAATTCTTCTGGCCGAAGTATGCGTATCCAAGATTCAGGTAAAACGGCGCGAAATCGCCGCGAAGGGCAATGGCCTTCTTGTACGAACGGATGGCTTTTGAATACTTTTTTCGTTCGTAGAGCACCGTGCCGATGTTGTTGTGGGCGTCCGCATAGTGGGGATCCACCTTGGCGGCTTTCTGATAGCACTTCAGGGCCAGCTCCAGCTGCGACTGATTGTGGTGCGCGATTCCCAGCTCATTCCAATAAATCGGGTTGCCGGGATTCTGGGAAGCGAGACGATAAAAAAGATCCTCGGCTTCCTTGTACTCCTTGCGCGCCAGGTACAATCGCGCCATTTCTTCATCGGCCGGGCCGCTGGTGGCGGGCTTCTGCGCTGCGGCGACGATTGAAGGAGTGGCAATCTGGACTAACCTATCCTGGGAAGAACTCGAGGGGGGGAAAGCGAATGCGAGGAAGATTACCGCCGGAATCGCCAAGAAATGCTTGGTCATGGCGAGTCTCCTTTGTCCGGTATAGGCTTCACCGGATCTTTCTTTTTCTTGTCCCCAAAGATACCAAAAAACTTCTGCAAAGGCCCCTTTTTCTTCTCCTCCGCCTTGGCCGGGTCACCTCCCGAGTCTCCGGCTTGCCCCGGCCCACCAGCGTGGTCACCCGGCTGGTTGCCGGCATTGGGCGTGCTCCCCGGCGGAGGTGGATTCGAAGAGCCGCCGCCAAAAATGTGCGAGAGAAACGAACCGGTGGCATTTAACGGTCCGTGCCCGCCGTGGAGTTCGCAGAACTGGACCGGTGCGGAGCCCGAAACGTAGACTTCTTCGCGAGTCACGGGACAATTCGGGGTGGCCAGTTCCAGGGTATCCGCGTCGATGAGCGGTGAATCCACGCCTTGCGGCTTTTCAAAATCCTTGACGTCGCGGTAACCCGGCATCCCCGTGGCTTTAATCATGAAATCGGCCCAGATGGGCGCGGCGGTGCTCCCGCCCGCGAGGCCCAGATCGTGATTGTCGTCAAACCCAATCCAAATGACGCAAACCAGATTGTTAGTGAATCCCGCAAACCATCCGTCGCGCGAAGTCCCGGTCTTTCCTGCCGCCGGCAACGTAAAGCCTTTTGCGCGAACCTGCGCGCCCGTTCCCTTGTTCAACACATCGATCAGGATGCTGTCCACCAGATAAGCAACGCGGGGATCGAGGACCTGCCTGGTTGCCGGCGCGACTTTCTCGAGAGAATTTCCGCCGGCGCTGACCACCGATTTTATGTAATAAGGTTCCGCGCGCGTCCCCATGGTGGCAAAGGCAGTGTAGGCGCCCGCAACTTCCAACGGAGTCAGTTCATACGCACCCAGCGCCACGGCGGGCGTCGGGCGAATGTTGGCGGTCAATCCCATCTGCCGGGCGATCTGCACCACCCGGCCGTAACCAATCATCTCGGCAACCTTCACCGTGGCCACGTTCAACGAATTCGTCAGCGCCTGGCGCACCGTGACCTTGCCCATGAAGCGCTCGCCATAGTTGTTGGGCGTATATTCCTGGCCGTCAAATTCAAACACCGTTGGCTCATCGTCCACCGTGGTTGACGGCGTGACCACGGGTTGTCCGCCGTCCACCGCATTGTTGAACGCCGCGGCATAAACAAACGGCTTGAACACCGAGCCCGGTTGGCGATGCGCCAGCACGTGATTCAATTGGCTCTGACCGTAATCTCTGCCTCCAATGAGCGCCTTGATCTCGCCCGTGCGCGGATCGAGCGCGATCAACGCGGCTTGCACCTGCGGGAGCTGTGCCGGTTGCCCCTTCTTCCCTTTCACGCTGTGCGTCTTCGCATACTTGGCGGCCAGCATGGCGTCCACGTTTTTCACCCCGTTATCGATGGCGGTCGCGGCGGCCCGCTGCAACAGCGGATCGAGCGTGGTGTACACGCGGTAGTTGGAACTCAGCAGCTCCTGCTCGGTATATTTTTCGAGCAGGTGATCCTTCACCATGTCCACGAAGTAGGGCGCTTCATTGCCGGCGATCGAGGAGCGCACCAGCTTCAATGGAAGCTGCTTGGCATCTTGCACATCGGCTTCCGTGGCGTATTTGTTCTCGACCATCTGCGTCAGCACGCGGTCCCGCGCCTGGGCGGCCCGCTCGGGATGCCGGTCGGCCACGGAGTAATAGTTCGGCGCGCGGATGAGGCCGGCGAGAAACGCGCATTCGGGAAGCGTCAACTGCCGCAAATCCTTGCCGAAGTAGGCCTCGCTGGCTTCGGCGAATCCGCGGATGCCGAAGCTTCCGCGATTTCCCAAATACACTTCGTTCGCATACATCTCAAAAATGCGCTGCTTGTTGAACCGCTGTTCCAGTTCCAAGGACAGCATCGCTTCCGCAAGCTTGCGCCGCCAGGTGCGATCGGTGGAGAGGAAATAAGTGCGCGCCACCTGCATGGTGATGGTGCTGGCGCCCTGGATGTGTTGAGAGTGGCGCAAGTCGGCCCAAGCGGCCCCAAAAATACGAATGAAGTCAAACCCCGGGTGCTCGAAGAAACGCTTGTCCTCGGCGGAAAGAATGGCCTGCACAAGCATAGGCGGCAAATCCTCGTAACGCACCGGACGGCGTTTTTCGCGCAGGCTGTCGAACAGGTTGGTGATCAGCTCCGGTTCGATCTCCGCAGTGCCCAGGTCCGATCCGCCGCTCAATGGGCGGATGCTGCGAATCACTTTGCCGTTGAATTGGACGGCCAAGGCGTTGTTACCGGCGAAAAACGAGAGTTTCGAAGGGCGGATATCGAGGGTGCTGCGGTTGATGGTGTATTCACCCAGGGAATTTTCGTCGGATTCGGGACGATACCCGGCGCGTTGCAGGTACATCACCAGGTCGTCCACTCCCCAGGCCTGCCCATCGGAAATGTGCTCCGGAGCGGAAAAAATCTGGGTGGTGTTCTGCAGCACGTGGCCGGAGAGCCGCAAATCGATCATCCGCGCGTACATGATGTAGAAGTAGGTGAATGCTCCCGCGGCAATAATGAAGCACAGGGCGACGCCGGCGAGCAAGCTCAGCCCAACGATGGAAGTCCAGAAGCCTTTTTGAATGCGCAATCGCAAAGAATGCTCCCTGAGAGCGGGCTAAGATCCATTGTCTCGCAAGAGGGAAGCGGAACAAAACGGTGCTTCCATCCGTGAAAGCGGTTGGCCTCCCGAAAAGAAGAATGGCCGCGCGCCGCTTATTTCATCAGGTCGGGCGCTTCGCTGGAGGGCTCAAAGTTGAGATCGGTTTTGTAGACCCCGAAGTCCACCGGCACGCTGTAGGCCACGCTGATCTGCAATCCGTGGTTGGTGGTAACCACCTTGATATCCTCGCGTTTGGCGGGGATGTCCAGGTCCTGAATGACCTTGAAGATGGTGTCGCGGACCTGCTCTTCCGGATAACGGTTTACCACCGAAAAACGCGCCTGTTCGGTGATTTTGTCCTTCAATTGGTAGTTGGCCACATAGACGGGCACAATTTTGACGGCCACGTACACACCGGCGGCCAGAATGAGCGTGTAAATAATTGCCTTTAGCTTGCCCTCGCCAACTTGCGAGGCTCCTGCAGTCGAATTTCTCCGGCTCACCAAAAGGCATCTCCCTTTGCCGGCGCCAATCGCAGGCAGTTTGTACGCTCCTCTTTTACGCTAGCACCCGCTCGCAAGGCTGTCGAGACTCCGGGCCGCAGGGTGTTCTTTAGTTACAACGCCGGGGCGGCTTTGGCCGTACCCCTGGCGCTCCTGGCAGACTTAGTAAGCCCGGCCGAAAATGGCTCGGTCCTTCGCCGGCTTACCGCAATACACGCAAGCGCCGCCGCTCGCGATTTCCTTGCCCAACACCGCCGTCTGATCTATTGGGATGCACCGCATGGTCGCCCGGGTTTCTTCTTTGATCTTGGCTTCGCAGTCGCCGCTGCCGCACCAGGGCGCGAAGGCAAACCCGCCTTCCACGGCCTTTTTAAGCTCGTCGTACGTGGCGGTTTCCCGGGTGTTGGCGCGCCGGAACGCCAGAGCCTTGTCGTACATCGATTGGTGAATTTCCAAAAGCAGTTTTTCGATGGTGGCGGGCAGGTCGGCCAGCGAGGCGCTGACCTTGCCTTCCCTGCCGGGGCGGTCGCGGCGCGCCAGCATGGCCGCTTGCTTGGCTACGTCCTTGGGCCCTAGCTCCACGCGCACCGGGACGCCGCGCATTTCCCAGTCGTTGAACTTCCAGCCGGGGCTGAAGCCTTCGCGCTCGTCCAAATGGACGCGCAGGTTAGCCTTGATGAGTTGTGCTTTCAGCTCCTTGGCCGCGGACTGGACGGAAGCCTTTTCCTCATCGGTTTTGTAAATCGGGACGATGACCACCTGGATGGGCGCAATCCTCGGCGGCAAAATCAGCCCCTGATCGTCGCCGTGCACCATGATGATCGCGCCAATCATGCGGGTGGAAAGGCCCCACGACGTTGTCCAGCAATGCTGCAGCGCGCCGTTTTGATCAAGGTATTTCACTTCGAAGGCTTGCGCGAAATTCTGCCCCAGGAAATGCGACGTGCCGGATTGCAGCGCTTTTCCGTCGCCCATCATCGCTTCTATGGAGTAGGTGACGTCCGCCCCGGCGAATTTCTCGGCGTCGGATTTGGCGCCGGGGATGACTGGAATCGCGGCTTCGTTCACGGCAAAGTCGGTGTAAACGTCCAGCATCTGCCGGGTCTCGGCCACTGCCTCTTCGCGCGTGGCGTGCGCCGTGTGGCCTTCCTGCCAGTAAAATTCCAGCGTGCGCAGGAAAAGCTTGGTGCGGAGTTCCCAGCGGATGACGCTGTTCCACTGATTCATCAGCACCGGCAAATCGCGGTACGACTGAATCCACTTCGACCACATGTGCCCGATGATCGTTTCCGAGGTTGGGCGAAGAATCAGGGGCTCGGCGAGTTCTTCGCCGCCGCCGATGGTCACCACCGCCAGCTCCGGCGAAAATCCTTCGACGTGATGTTTCTCTTTCTCGATGAAGCTCTTGGGAATCAGCAGGGGGAATGCGACGTTCTGATGGCCCGTAGCCTTGAACCGCTTATCCAGCGCCGCCTGAATGTTCTCCCACAGCGCCCAGCCGTAAGGACGTACAATCATGCAGCCGCGCACCGGCGCGTAATCCGCCAACTGCGCCTTCAGCACCAGTTGGTTGTACCACTCCGAAAAATCTTCCGCCCGTGTTGGTAGCTTCTCTTCAGCCATTCTGTTTTAGGCCGCTCTCTAACCGTGGCCTGCTCCTCTTCCTGCGCGTTTTCTCGCCAATGGTCAAGCATTCGAGCGTAACGAACACGCTCTCTCACTGTCAACGCGACTCGCCCCGACCGTTGCACCGTTCCCTCGCTCCCCACATGTCGCTCGCGCCCCCGGCCTGACAATTGACATTCGCAAACCGCACATGTACATTAATTAATACCAAGTGTACATTTGGAGCATCGACATGGCAAAACCACGGATGAACATCAAGCGGGTGAGCGCCACGGATTTACGCTACAACTTGAAGCGTTATCTGAAGGCCACGAAGGCAAAGCGCGTCGTCTTGATCGAGAATCGCCGCCAATCCGCAAAATACCTGGTCGACAAAGAATTTCTAGACTCCCTGCTCCGCGAGCGCGAATCCATTCTTGCGACGCTTGAGATTCTTGCCGACCGGGAACTCAGGGACCGCCTATTGAACCTCTCCCGGACGCTCGACGACGACGTCGCGTTTGGCCGCCTGCTTACCACCGCAGAAGTTTTTGGGAAATGAACAAGCAGCGCAAATCGCCTTCCCGCGAACCAGCCGCCAGCCAAAATTCCCGTATCGAAGAACAATTTCATCTTCGTTTCACTCCGGACGCGGCCGCAGATATTCAGGGCCTGGACGGCAGCACCAGGAAACAGTTGCGAAAAGTTCTGGAGAAAAAATTGACCGTCAATCCGGAGGGATACGGTCTTCCTTTACGCGGTCCGCTGGCAAACTTCTGGAAACACGAATTCGCAAATCATCGGGTAATTTACAGGGTTTATCCGCAACTTGGCGTGGTGGCCATCTGCGCGGTAGGAATTCGTAAACAGGGAGACGCCGCTGACATTTACCGGCAACTCGAGTCCGTGGCCAAATCGGGGCGGCTCGCCGAACAATTGGCCTCGGTACTCAAGAAGATTCTATCAGAAACATAGAATGCGGATTCTCCAGGCTCAGATATTTCTTAAATCGCGCTGCCGAGGAACCAATCCTGGTCGGTCTGCTGAGCCTTGCTACGAATCAGCAGTTCGGGGTCCTTTACGGTGACGCGGCTGTAGGGCGCAACCGAATGCGTCAGCCAGACGTTGCCGCCGATGATAGTGTGATGCCCAATGCGCGTATCGCCTCCGAGAATCGTCGCTCCCGGATAAATGGTGACGCCGTCTTCAATGTCCGGATGGCGCTTGTTGGCCAGCCCGCGCACAAGTTCCCCACCCTCGCGCCGGCTGGTGGGATTGAACGCGCCCAGCGTCACGCCGTGGTACAGCGTGACATTGCTCCCCACCGTCGCCGTTTCTCCGATCACCACGCCCGTGCCGTGATCGATAAAAAACGATTCGGCAATCGTCGCGCCCGGATGAATGTCAATCCCCGTCCGGCTGTGTCCCACTTCCGTCATCATCCGAGGCAGGTATGGAACCTTCAGCTGGTAGAGTTCATGTGCCAGGCGTTGCACGGTGATCGCTTCCACTCCCGGATAGCTCAGCAAAATTTCTTCGTAGCCGCTGGCCGCCGGATCGTTCTTCATGGCCGCTTGCAGGTCGGTGGCCAGCAGATGGGCCAAATGCGGCAGCTTGGCACGAAACGCAGCGAGCAACTCTTCCGCGGCGCGCGGCAAATTTCTCGGCGACTCTTTGTCGCGGCAATGGCAGTCGAAGCGCACGGCGCACACAATCTGCTCGGCAAGTTGCAGGTCCAGCGCTTCGAGAAAATGAGCGGCTTGCGGGCTGCGCTGATCTTCTGGCTCGTAATACAGCGGAAACAGAGCTTCCAGATACAACCGGCAAAATTTCGTGACTTCATCTTTCGAGGGCAGGCGATATTCGCCGGCTGGATCGCCGGAAAGGCGCGCTTCCAGCGCGGAACGGAATTCCTGCGCCAAGCGGCCGAGTTGTCCATTCGGGGTGGTCATAGATTTTCTCAGTGCGGCTCGCCAGCGGAAAAAGGCCTTACGGGGACACGAATCATCCGCGCCCCCGAAGTTTATCTACTGGAACCCGCTGGCTGTTTAGCCAATCCCCTCGAACAGAATTGTCGAGATGTACCGCTCGCCGGAATCCGGCAGCACGGTAACGATGGTTTTTCCCGCGAACTCCGGCAACTTCGCCAAGCGCACCGCAACTGCCGCCGCCGCACCGCAGGAAATTCCGCTGAGGATGCCTTCTTCCCGCGCGAGTCGTCGCGCCATCTCGATGGACTCCTCGTTGGTGACGGCTTCCACGCGGTCCACCAGGCTCAGGTCCAGGTTTTTCGGCACAAAGCCGCCACCGATCCCCTGAATCTTATGAGGAGCTGGGGTCAACGGCTGACCCGCCACGGTCTGTGCAATCACCGGACTGGTCGTGGGTTCGACGGCAACACTGATTATTTTCTTCCCCTTCGTCTTTTTGATGTAGCGACTGACTCCGGTGAGAGTTCCTCCGGTACCCACGCCGGCGACAAAAGCGTCCACGGCGCCGTCGGTGTCGTTCCAGATTTCCGGCCCGGTGGTAGCTTCGTGAATCGCCGGGTTCGCCGGATTATCGAACTGCTGCGGCAGGAAATAATGCTGCTTGTCGGACTCGTAGATTTCCGTGGCCTTCTTGATTGCACCCTTCATTCCCTCGGGGCCTGGTGTCAGCACCAGCTTCGCGCCAAAAGCGGCCAGGACGCGCCGGCGTTCCAGCGACATCGTTTCCGGCATCGTCAGAGTGATTTTGTAACCGCGAGCCGCGGCCACAAAGGCCAAGGCGATCCCCGTGTTGCCGCTGGTGGGTTCCACAATCTCAATTCCATGCTTCAGAACCCCGCGCTTTTCCGCGTCCCAGATCATTGCCGCCCCGATGCGACACTTCACTGAGTACGCTGGGTTTCTCCCCTCGATCTTCGCGAGCACGGTGGCTTTGGCGCCGTCGGTGACGCGATTCAGTTTAATCAGAGGAGTTCGTCCAATACTCAGGGAGTTGTCGGCATAGATATTTGCCATGATGAACCTCAGTCGTGTGAATTTGCTGTATCGGGTCAGCAGATTAAGTATAGAACCACAAGGCCAGAAACGGCACGCCGTATGTGTCCGGCCCCTCTTCTCTGCCGAACTTCCCCGGCTTTTCAGGAATTTGCCCATGCAAACCGCTTCCGCTGATTCGGTGAGCCGCGGATTTAGTCTTATTGCTCTCTTTCCGCCTTCAGAGTACCTTCTCCGGATAGAGCAATCTGCCAGACCGAGGTGTGCGCTTGCCAATCTCCGCCCCTGACGCCATTAGTCCTGCCTTTGAGCACACCAAGAAGCAACTCCTGCAACCCTTTCGCTTCAGCCAATGGTGGAGGCTGGGCGTGGTGGGGTGGCTGGCGGGAGAACTGGGTTCCGGAGGTGGCTTCAACGGAGGTTTCAATATCCCCACACCGCATCGCCGGGAGGGCTCGGAACAGTTCCTCAGTCTGCCGTGGCCCAATCTGCTGGGCGACCACCCATGGATGTTCGCCGGTCTGATCGCGTTTCTGATAGTAGTAGCGATCGGCATGCTTGTGCTCTTCACTTACATCGGCAGTGTGATGCGCTTCATTCTCTTCGATAGCATCGTGACCAAGGAATGCCACATTCGCCAGGGATGGGCGAGGCGCCGGCGCGAGGGCCGCTTGTTATTTGTGTGGCAGATTACGCTGATGCTGTTAGCGCTCGCCGCTTTCGTCATCCTGATTGGCATTCCTGCGGCGTTCGCCTGGGGCCTGGGCTGGTTCGCGCACCCTGGCGAACACGTGCTGGCACTGGTGCTGGGCGGCCTGGTGTTGATCCTGGTGTTTCTCGCCCTGGTGGTGGGCTTTGCGGTGGTTCACGTGATGACCAAGGATTTTGTGGTTCCGCAAATGGCTTTGGAAGGCGTCAACGCTTTTGAGGGATGGCGCAGGTTGTGGCTGTGGGTAAAGGCTGAGAAAGGCGGATACGCTGTGTACATCGGCATGAAAATCGTGCTGGCCATTGCGGCGAGTCTAGCAGTGGGCCTGATTTCGCTGATATTGCTTGTCGTGCTGTTGATCCCCATCGGGGGCATCGGGGCGATTGTCTTCTTAGGCGCGAAAACGGCCGGGGCAATATGGAATGTGTATACCATCACCCTGGGCGTCGCAGCGGCGGGAATTGCGTTGGCGATTTTTATGTTTGCGATTTCGCAGATCTCCGTGCCAGTCATCGTGTTCTTCCCCGCGTATTCCATCTATTTCCTGGCGGCAAGGTATCCGGCCTTGGCAGCGCTAGTCTGGCCACCCCTGCCCGGATCGGCTGCGCCGATTGAGCCCGGATTGACCTAGCTCTTTCGCGAAGATCTTTAGTTCAATCGGAAGTTCTGTCGTGATCCGCTGGATTGCGGTGGTTTCCACTCTCCGATAGACTCTCTGCAAGGCGAGCCGCAACAATTGTAGTGGCGGAACTTTAGTTCCGCCCAAACAACAACCATCATCCTCGCGCCGCAGATTCTGGAGAAGCAGATGACCACCGAAGCCAACACCCGCATGCAACGCTCTCTCGACACCGTTGACCCGCAAATTGCCGATCTGCTCCGCGAAGAAGCCGTGCGCCAAGCCACCGGGCTGGAATTGATCCCTTCCGAAAATCTCGTCTCCGAAGCGGTGCTCGAAGCCATGGGCTCGATTTTCACCAACAAATACGCGGAAGGCTATCCGGGCAAGCGCTACTACGGCGGCTGCGAGTTCGCCGACAAGGTGGAGCAGTTGGCCATTGACCGGGCCAAGCAACTCTTTGGCGCGGATCACGCCAACGTGCAGGCGCACTCCGGCACCTCCGCCAACGTGGCGGTGTACATGGCCACGCTGCAGCCGGGTGACACGGTGCTGGGCATGGCGCTGGCGCATGGCGGGCACCTGACCCACGGGCATCCCTTGAATTTTTCGGGCCGGATGTACAAATTCGTGGAATACCACGTGCGCCAGCAAGACGAGCGGATTGACTATGACGAAATCGAAAAGTTGGCGCAGGAACACAAGCCAAAGATGATCGTCGCGGGGGCCAGCGCGTATTCGCGAATCATCGAATTCGAACGCATTGCAAAAGTGGCGAAGGCCGTCGGCGCGATTTTCTTCGTGGATATGGCCCACATCGCCGGGCTGGTTGCGGCGGGGGTGCATCCGAGCCCCGTGCCGCACGCCGACATCGTCTCCACGACCACGCACAAGACCTTGCGCGGCCCCCGCGGCGGCATGGTGCTCTCCAAGGCCAACTTCGCCAAGGAGATTGACAAGCTCACCTTTCCCGGCACGCAGGGCGGCCCGCTGGTGCATACCATCGCTGCCAAAGCCGTCTGCTTCAAGGAGGCGATGGAGCCATCCTTCATCGAATATCAGCAGCAGGTAGTGGCGAACGCCAAGGCCCTGGCGAACGCCATTTCGCGCCACGGTTTCCGGGTCATCTCCGGCGGCACCGACAATCACGTTTTCCTGGTTGAAGTCCATTCCCGCGGCATCACCGGCAGCGAAGCGGAAAAGGCTCTCGATCGCGCCGGAATCACCGTGAACAAAAATGCTATCCCGTTCGATCCCCTGCCGCCGATGAAGGCGGGCGGCATCCGCCTGGGCAGTCCCTCGGTGACCACCCGCGGCATGAAGGAACCCGAGATGGAGCTAATCGCCAATGGAGTGGCCGAAGTTCTTACCCACGTCGGAGACGCCGCCGTCGAGCAAAAAGTTCGCAAACAGGTTGCCGAACTGGCGGCGCGCTTCCCCATCTACGAATCGCGCACCCGCGCCGCGGCCACCCACGCTCGTGTCTAATCGCGCGGGCATTTCTGTAGCTCAGGCCTTCGAGGCCTGAGGGTTTTCATGGCCACACCACGATTTTGCCGGTGCATTGAAAACCCTCACCCCGCAAAGGGGTAAGTACAGGCCAAAACCATGCCCCCAAAAAAACCCAACCTTCCAAACATCGTCCACGCCACCGCCGATTTCGAGAAATGGGCCTCGCGCCACGTGCGCATGGTGCAATCCGACGTAAAACTCAAACACCAAAGCATGGCCGAGTCCGCTTTCCCGTTTTTTCGGGCCACGTTTTATCGCTGGGCGCAGTGGTGGCCGATCGTCTGCCCACAACTCGCGCGCTCTCCGCAGGTTCTCGCCATCGGCGATCTGCACGTCGAAAATTTCGGCACCTGGCGTGACCTCGAAGGCCGCCTCATTTGGGGTGTGAACGATTTCGACGAAGCCTGGCCCGCCTCCTACGCGGCGGACCTGGTGCGCCTGGTCTCCAGCGCCTACCTGGCGATCGACGAAGAGCACCTTTCCATCACCCGAAAAGCGGCCTGCCGCGCTATCGAAGCAGGCTACCGCGACTCTCTGGCCGAGGGTGGGCGCCCCTTTGTCCTTGCCGAGCATCACCGATGGCTGCGCCTGGTGGCGCTCAACAAACTCCGCGACCCCGTGATTTTCTGGAAGAAAATCCTGGCCTGCCCGCGGTACAAGAGCCAGCTTCCGAAAGACGTCTGGAAGCTGGTGCATGCGCTGATGCCACTAAGCACGTTGAACTACGAGCTTCGATCGCGTATCGCCGGCCTCGGCAGCCTGGGCCATCCGCGAGTCCTCGCGCTGGCCACCTGGGATGGCGCGCACATCGTGCGCGAGGCCAAGCAACTCACCCCGTCGGCGTGGATCTGGGCCCGGAAACTGACTACCGCGGAAATTCTCAGCCGGAAACTGGTGGAAACCGCCCTGCGCATTCGCGATCCCCACGTCCATTTCGCCGAACACTGGATAGTCCGCCGGCTGGCGCCCGATTGCTGCCATATTGAAATCAGCAGCCTTCCTGAAGAACGCGACGAAGAGAAGCTGGCCTACTACATGGGCTGGGAAACCGCAAATATCCATCTCGGCAGCCGCAAATCCATTCCCGCCGTGCGCCGCGATTTAGCCCGGCGCAAGGACCGCTGGCTGCACAAGGCGGCAAAGGCCATGCTGAAGGCCACCCTCAACGACTGGAAAGCCTGGCGCCGCGCACACCTGTAGCTCACCTCCTTCGAGGGGTGAGGCTTTCCGCTGCACAGACGCAATCGTGCCGTCGGAATGAAAACCCTCAGGCCCGGAAGGCTTAAGCTACATGCGTGCCGTTCCGAGCGCCCCGGCCGGGCACTCCCCGCTTGTGTCCGTCTCAACACTAGCCCGCCGAGACGTTGAACGAATTCTGTCCCACGGGTCAGTAGCATCACCGCCCCCTCCCTCGTAACTTAATCAAGGACCGGCAATGCCAACTTCTTCGGCCATCTCGCTACCCTTCAAGCAACGGAAAGAAAAGCGCGTTCTCGTCTCTTTCTCAAGCGCCTTCCTCTCCCGGCGAAGTGCGCCTGACCCAGCGATCGAACTTGGCAGCTTCCCGGGAAATTCTTGCCAATAATCGAGGTGGACATATGATGGATACCGATGCCTTCCGGGAGTTCAAAACCGGCCTTTCCTTACTTCGCGACAATTATGCCACCCGCGCCCTGAACCACATCCAGAAGGCCGCCGAGCTGGAAAAAAATAATCCCTACTACATGTCATATCTGGGGGTGGCCCTGGCCCGCACCCAGCAGAAATGGGCCGATGCCGAACGCCTTTGCGACAGCGCCGTGCGCATGAAGCGCAACCAGGCGCAGCTTTATCTCAACCTTGCCGAAGTCTACATGTCCGCCGGGCGCAAAGAAGACGCTCGCGAAGCACTCATTGCCGGGATGAAATATGCCCGCCGGGATGTGCGCCTGAACATTGCCATGGCCAAGCTGACGCCGCGGCGTTCACCGGTGTTCACTTTTCTCGGACGCAAGCATCCGCTGAACCGCCATTTCGGGCTGCTGCGCCACAAGACGCTTTCCGCGATGGGCAGGAGCTGAACCGCGACGCCTTTCCCCACCCCCCAAACGCGGAAAGGGCGGATGGCTTCGGCCACCCGCCCTTTCCGTTTTCACAATGCCTTTACCTTCCTAGGGGGTTACTTCGTCCCAATGGAATAGCCGCGGGTGTAGCTGCTTTGCGTGCCCAGCTCCATCAAAATCTTGAAGCCAACGCCGAATAGCCCGTTCGGCAAGTGATCCCGGCGAACCACTTCCGCCAGGTACTCGTGGCTCATGGCCGAGGGTTCCTTCGAATAAGGCATGGTCACAAACAGCCGCATGCCCACGTCATAAGCAGGTTCGCTGGATTGGAAATACACGCCCGTGCGGGACATGCTTACCGAACCGCGAATATCCTCGAACGGGTCGCGTTCCGGATCCGAGGGGCGAATCCTCATCAATTGCGTGATTTTGCAGCGCCGGCTACTGCGGCGTTCCGACTGCTTTGCGCGGGGAGTACTGATTCCGCCTGGAGTATTGAGTTTGGACATAAGATCAAACGGGGCCGCCATGGATGTCTGCCTTTCCCGGGTAATCTTGGATTCCCTTGTGAAAACAGGATAGAAGGGTATCCCAGGAAAACCTATAGCAGGTCCGTACTCGCAAGAAGTAGCACGTCCCGTCGCTGATGATAGTACGAAAGTACCAGACCGGCAACGGTATTGGCCGACGGCGCTTCGCCTTCCTTTCTCCGACTGTACTTCCCTGTGCAAACACAACGGGTGCCGCCTTATTCGGGCCGCGGCTTTTTATGCTGGTCCAGTTGCTCCGTAAGCTCTGCAAGCCGGTCGTCCAGGCGTTTGATTTCAATTGCCAAGTGCGTATTCATGGGATTCTTGGAATATTCCTCCAACAGCAGATTCCGCTTGCTCCGCAATTGGTCTCGAACCTTCTTCTTATCTATGGCTGATTTTTGCACGGCAGCATAAGCCTTCTGGTATCAATCATGCGCGCTTCGCTCCCAAAAAACAGTGCGGAACCGCACATCTCCGGTAACCCAAACGAAAGAGGAATGGACGCTGGATTGGCTTTTCCTAATGATGGAAGGCACATTCCCTTGTTCCCTGACAGAATAGTCTTGTCACCTGCGGGCCAAAGGTACAGTATTTAGTTCCCTTCCTTTATTCACCCCCAACTGCGCAGCGCCTTTTTTAAGCGCCGGGGGCACCATGAAAGCAGCCTTATCAGACCCTCATTTGACGGTCCGCCGCCCGGACGCGGAACTGGAACTGCTTCTCCATGTGCCGGAAATCATCTCCGGCAGGCCGACTGGCAATTGGCGCTGCTGAGGCTATCTTATTCGTTGAGTGGACCCCGCCGGCAATCGGCGACACGGGAGAGACGACATGCTAAGGCAGGCCTTGGTTGTGGATGACGAGGCGGCGGTTTGCCAAATGGTCGGGAGGGCTCTGACCGCCGCCGGCCTCGATGTTGTGGCGTTGACCAGTAGTTCGGAGGCCCCCGTGCTTCTCAATGAAGGAAAATTTGAGATGGTTTTCTTGGACTTGCATATGGCGTCGCCCGACGGGATCGAGCTTGCGCGAGAAGCGCGCCGGTCGGGATGGAACCGGACCACACCCATTATCCTCATTAGCGACGATCAACGGCCGAGCGCCATGTCCGTCGGATTTGCAGCTGGCGCAAGCTATTTCCTCTACAAACCAATTGACAAAGATCGCCTGATGAAATTGATCCGCTCCACCCAAGGGGCAACGGAATCCGGACGGCGCCGGACCCGGCGCATCGCACTCCGATCCAAGGTAAAACTCAAGTTCGGAGCGGAAGAATTGGTGGGCGAGACGGTGGACGTCAGCCTGAGCGGCATGTTGATTAAGGCTAGCCGGGTGCTGGCGATGGGTTCGCCGGTGCATATCAGCTTGGACCTGTCCCCGCGAATGAAGCCGATTGTCGGCCTTGGGTCTGTCGTCCGCATTGTCAGTGGAGATCAAATGGGAATCCGGCTGGACCGTCTCACCATTGCAGAGAGTGAGCGGCTTCAGGAATTTCTCTTGCCCTTGATTCCCAACGAATAGGGGACTAGAGACGCGCACCAGGAAACGAAATCCGGAAGCGCGACCCGCCCACGGGATATTCCAATTCGGTTTGCAAGGAAGGTAAACACGACTCATGGAAAGACTCCGGGCATTTCATATCGCGGCTTGCGGGGACGGCTTCGTCGAAGTGAATGAATCTCAAGAGGCCAATGTCGTATGGCTGAGAAACGCACTGCCAGACGTGGGGACCAACTTTCACAAGCGGCTATGCCTCGATGGCATAACCAACAGCGCAACCGTCTACTGGCAGACCGTCGCGGACCAGTGCAACTCCAAGACCTTCCGTACCGTCTCTAGCATGGAAGAATGGCTTCAATCGCACCCCCACGAAAAACCCATCGCGAAGGCATCCTGCGAGTGACTGGGTAACGATGAAATCCGGGAGCAGGCCAAGCGCGACTCGCTTCGCATCGGCAATAATCGCATAGCCATCCTCAACTTCTGGCGCGCCCAATCGGTGCGCCCTCGCTGCTCTTTACCCTTCATTCCAGACGAATGGTCTGCCAACCAATTTAATCGCTCGCCAATCGGAAACAGATTGGCACCGCTTCCGCGTGGGGTGTTGGCTTCCCCCGGCAACTTGTGCGATTCTCTACGTTACTTTTGCCGAGGACCTAAGCCCTGATGATGAAGAGGTTCAAGGATTTAACCGAAAAAGAGATTCTTGCCGTGGCCATCTCCAACGAGGAGGAGGACGGCCGCATCTACGGTGAATTTGCCGACGCCCTGCGGGACTCGTATCCCGCCACCGCCGAAATGTTCGAGGAAATGCGCGTGGAAGAGGCCGGGCACCGCGATCGGCTGCTGGCCTTGTTTCGCCAGCGCTTTGGCGATCACATTCCGCCCATCCGCCGCGAGGATGTGCGCGGCTTCCTGAGCCGGCGGCCGGTGTGGATGATGCGGCCGCTCGGCGTGAAGGTCGCGCGGCGCCAGGCTGAAATCATGGAGATGGAAGCCAGCCGGTTTTATTCCCGTGCGGCCAGCTTGACCACCGACGCTCCCCTGCGCGAATTGCTGAACATGCTCGCCGATGAAGAGCGCAAGCACACCCGCGCCGCCGGCGAGTACGAAGAAAAGCATCTCACCGAGAAGGCCAAGTCCGACGAATCCGAATCGCACAAGCGCCTGTTCATGCTGCAATTCGTGCAGCCCGGCCTGGCCGGCTTGATGGATGGCTCGGTTTCCACGCTCGCGCCGCTGTTCGCCGCCGCTTTTGCCACGCATAAGAGTTGGGACGCGTTTCTGGTGGGCATGGCCGCAAGTTTGGGTGCAGGCATTTCCATGGGCTTTGCCGAATCGCTCTCCGACGACGGCTCGCTGACGGGCCGCGGCTCGCCCTGGATTCGCGGCACCGTCACCGGGCTGATGACCACGGCGGGCGGCCTCGGCCACACGCTCCCCTTCCTTATTTCGGATTTTCATTTGGCGATTGGTGTCGCGGTCGTTGTCGTGGCCATCGAACTGGGTGTCATTAGTTGGATCCGCCATCGCTACATGGACACACCCTTCCTGCAAGCCGCGTTTCAAGTCATCGTCGGCGGCGTCCTCGTCTTTCTAACCGGCTGGCTCATCGGCAGTTCGTAGCGCTAACCGAGCGAATTCGGAGCCCAGATACTCGCCGCGTCCTTGTCGGTGATATAATCCCACCTTGCGAGAGTGCCCAGCTCTCTGGACCCGCAACCAGCCCGCAGATGGTCGGTCATCCGCCGGTACCCTGTCCCAACCGGCGCCAATAAAAACTGAAGAATCCTGGAATCGATGGGAGAGGCTACATGAAATCTGAATGGATTGCGCGGAACCCGCGCGCGGGTGCGCTCTTGCTTGCCGCGGTGGTTATTTTTGCGATTGCGGGAATCATCGCGAGTTGTGGAGGGAGTTCCTCTACCAGCATGGGTCCAGGGATGGGCACGGTAAACGTAACCCTGAGTGACCCACCGAGCTGCATGCCACCCAACGGACAATTTGGGCACGTCTACGTCACCGTGCGCTCCGTCCAGGCGCACATCGACCCCAACGCAACAGATAACAGCTCGGGATGGCAGGAACTTGCGCCGCAACTTGCCAGCCAGCCCATGCAAATCGATCTTTTCTCCAAGCCGCAGACCACTTGCGTGCTCGCGCAACTCGGTTCCGCCAGCCTGCCGGTTGGCAGCTACCAACAGATTCGCCTGCTCCTGGTGTCCAACTCTCCAGCCGCGGGTGACGCCGTGCCTGCGAACAACGCCTGCGCGGGCAACGGCTACAACTGCGTGGTCCTCGATGACACCACCATTCACGAACTGCAATTGAGCAGCCAGGCCAACACCGGACTGAAGATTCCTCCGGGGCAAATTGTTGGCGGGCCGATCACCGTAACCGCGGGCCAGAGCGTGGATCTGAACATTGATTTCAATGCCTGCGCTTCGATTGTGCGGCAGGGCAATGGCGAATTCCGTTTGAAGCCCACCCTCACCGCGGGTCAGGTCAGCGCGAATAATACCGGAATCAGTGGCCAGGTTTTGGATTCCATCACCAAGGCGCCCATATCGGGAAGCGTGCAGGTGGCCATCGAACAGCAAGACCCAATCTCCGGAATCGATCGCATCCTCATGCAGACGGTCACTGACGGCAACGGAAATTTCAACTTCTGCCCACTGCCGACCGGATCGTTTGACATCGTGGCCGTCGGCATTGGTTCCGCGAATGTGCCTTATAACGCGACCACCGTATTGAACGTGCCGAATGGAACCAATCTCGGCGCGATCCCGTTGATTGCCGAAGTCGGCGCCACGGCACCCGCTGTCTTTCAGGGCTTCGTGACCGCCACGAACGGCGCTACGGCGGGAACCATCGATGTCAGCCTTTCCGCCCTGCAAACGGTCGCGTCTGGCGCGGCTACGACTCGCCAAATCACCATCCCGCTGCAAACGATTCCGGCAACGCAACTCACGCCGGAGGTGGATTCTACTGTTCTCGTCTCAGTCTCCTCTAACACCAGTTGCCCGAACGGGGCTCCTGCCATGGCGAACTGCGCCGGTTATACTCTGGTAGTCCCGGCCAGCAATCCGAGCGTGGGCATCTTCTCCTCGTCGGGAGTCAGTTACTCCGTTCCGGCGATCGGCGATGTGCTCTTCACGGTAGACGCCCGGGCGGCACTGCCCCTTAGCGGAGGAACGCCGGACTGCACGCCGTCCGAGCAGACCATCGCGAAGGACGCAACCGCGCAGCCGTTGAAGGCTCTGCCAGCCACCGCAACAAACGTCGCTGAAATTGATTTCAGCAGCTGTTCCTGAGTCACGGCTGACACCCAGCCGCGCGGCCCACCCATCCCGCGCAACAGGCCTGTACCTAGGGCCAAGTCAATCTTGCGACACGCATCATGCGCTGCGCTTTGCGTGGCCGTGCCGGAACCCTTATCGTGAAATCCAGCCCTCGATTCCCAAGGAGAGAAGAATGAAGTCAGCAAAGTGGATACTCGGCGGTGCGCTCGCCTTCTGTTTGGTTTCTGGCCAGTATGCGATGGCCCAAGGCAACAGTCAGGGCCATGGCAATGGAAAAGGCCACAACAAGCATGACGATGACGGCCAGGACGAGGATCACGGTTACTATTACGGGCACGAGAAGGATATCCATGGCTGGTGTTCCGATCACAGCAGCAATCTTCCTCCGGGACTCGCGAAGAAAGATCAGCTGCCACCGGGCCTCGAAAAACAACTGGTGCGGCGAGGCACGCTGCCTCCCGGTTTGCAAAAGCGCATTCAGCCTTGCCCGCCTGAACTGGAACATTACCTGCCACCGCCACCTCCTGATTGCGCGAATGTCCTGATTGGCGGACATATTGTGCTGCTGAACCGCAGGACCAATGTGGTTGTGGATTTTGTGCACGTCGAGCTCTTCTAATCGAACTCGACCTCAGGCACGCGCCCTTCCTGTACCTCATCCCTTCGAGGGGTGAGCTACACGGGATCAGTCGTCGGAATGCGCGGCTACCGGGGTTACGGTGGGGCGGCGGAACGTGGTGCGCAAGAAGGCTTGCAGGCGGTCCATGTAGATGTACACCACCGGCGTGGTAAACAGCGTGAGCATCTGGCTGAGAATCAGGCCGCCCACAATGGTGATGCCCAAGGGCTTGCGAATCTCGGAACCCGCGCCGGTGCCCAGCGCCAGCGGCAAGGCTCCAAACATCGCCGCCATCGTGGTCATAATGATCGGCCGGAAGCGCAGCAGCGCCGCTTTGTAAATAGCCTCCTCCGGAGGCGTCTGTTCTTCGCGCTCCACCTGCACGGCAAAATCGATCATCAAAATCGCGTTTTTCTTCACGATGCCGATCAGCAGCAGAATCCCGATTATCGCGATGATGCTGAGGTCCATGTTCATCAGCTGCAACGCCAGCAGCGCCCCGATGCCCGCTGAAGGAATGGTGGAGAGAATCGTAATCGGGTGAATGAAGCTCTCGTACAAAATCCCAAGCACGATGTAGACCGCGCCAAGCGCCGCAAGAATCCAGAGCGGCAGATCTTTCACGGAATCCTGAAACGCCTGCGCCGTGCCCTGGAATGTAGCGTGCACCGTATTGGGCACGCCGAGTTGACGCCGCGCCTCTTCGATGTGCTCGACCGCGGGCCCCAGCGACGCTCCGGGAGCAAGATTGAACGAGAGCGTGATCGAGGGAAAAATTCCCTGGTGATTCACAGACAACGCCGTATTGGCGTGCTCGTAATGCGTGAACGCGCTGAGCGGCACAAGCTTTCCGGTATTCGAC
Organism: uncultured Acidobacteriota bacterium; assembly: GCA_963781995.1. Taxonomy (GTDB): domain Bacteria; phylum Acidobacteriota; class Terriglobia; order Acidiferrales; family UBA7541; genus Acidiferrum. Next base: position 350,117 of record CAWAHR010000003.1, read on the forward strand.
GGCACATAGATATCCTTCAAGCCTTCCGGATTTTCCTGATAGTCCGGCGCTACCTCCAGAACCACGTGGTACTGATTCAGCCCTTTGTAAATATTCGAGACTTGCCGCTGGCCGAAGGAATCTCCCAGGGCGTTGTCAATGTCTTGCACCGACACGCCCAGGCGCCCAGCGGTGTCGCGATCGATCGATAGATACGACTGCAATCCCTTGTTCTGCTGGTCGGAGTTCAGATCGCGCAACTCCGGAATCTGCCGCATCCGCTCCATGATGATGGGCGCCCAGTGATACAGATCATCCAGGTTGTCCGCCTGCAACGTGTATTGGTATTGCGCGCCGCCGAAACGGCCACCCACGGTGACATCCTGCATCGACTGCATAAAAAGCGAGGCGCCGGGAATCCCGGCCGTCTTATCGCGTATCCGCGCGATGAACAGATCCGCATTGATCTTGCGCTCTTCGATCGGCTTCAGCTGTACGAACATGCGCGCCGTGCTTGTGCCGTTTCCGCCGCCGGTGAAGGAGCTGACCGTGTCCACCGCCGGATCCGCCAGGACGATATCCGTGAAGGCTCGCATCTTCTTGGAAATTTCCACGAACGAAGTGTCCTGGTCCGCCTGAATGAAACCCATTACGCGCCCGGTATCCTGCTGCGGGAAAAAGCCCTTGTTGACGTGCTTGAACATATACACATTCAGGACCCCGGTTCCGATGGTGATGAGCAGAATCAGCGCCTGGCGGCGCAACACCCAGCGCAGACCACGGTCGTAGCCCCTCAGCATCCCATTGAACGCGCCTTCCGAAATCCGGTAGGCGAGCCCATGCTTCTTTTGTGTGTCGTGCCGCAAGAAACGCGCGCACAACATCGGCGTGGTCGTCAACGACACGAATAGGGACACGACGATGGCCACGCTCAGCGTCACAGCAAATTCGCGGAACAGCCGCCCCACAATTCCGCCCATCATCAGAATCGGGATGAACACCGCCACCAGCGAGGCGCTCATCGAAAGTACGGTGAATCCGATTTCGCTCGAGCCCTTCATGGTAGCCTGGAATGCGCCCATGCCCGCTTCCATGTGTCGCGCGATGTTTTCGATGACCACGATGGCGTCGTCCACCACGAAGCCCGTCGAAATGGTCAGGGCCATCAGCGATAAATTGTCCAGGCTATATCCCCACAGGTACATCACCCCAAACGTTCCCACCAGCGACAACGGCACGGCGATGCTGGGGATCACCGTCGCCCAATAGTTCCGCAGGAACGCGAATACCACCAGAATCACCAGGATGATCGATATCGTCATGGTGCGTTCCACTTCGTGCACGGAAGCGCGAATCACCAGCGTGCGATCGTTGACGATGTTGAGGTGCAGCGACGGCGAAATCGAAGCGCGCAGCAACGGCAGCGTGGCTTTCACCCGGTCCACCGCTTCAATCATGTTTGCGCCGGGCTGCCGGAATATCCCGATGATGACCCCGGGCTTCCCCCTGGTTAGCGCCAGGTTGCGGATATCCTCCGTGGAATCGACCACGGTGGCCACGTCCACCAGACGCACCGGGGCGCCGGTGTGTCCCCCAACAATCTGCGGCATGTACTCATAGGCCTTGAACAACTGATCGGTATCGGAAACGGCCCAGGTTCGATTGCTGTCGGAGAGTGCGCCCTTGGCCAGATTCGAGTTCGCCGACTGCAGCGATTTGCGCACCTGCTCCATGCTGATTCCATAACTGTTCAGCAGTTGCGGATTCACTTGCACGCGCACCGCCGGCCGGGAAGAGCCCCACGTGAACACTTGCCCTACGCCCGGCACCTGGGCGATTTTCTGCGCCAGGATGGAGTCGGACGCATCATAAATTTCGCCGATAGGAATCGTGTCCGATGTCAACGAAAGCAGCAGGATCGGCGAATCCGCCGAATTCACCTTGCGATAGGTCGGTTGGCTGGGCAAATCCGCGGGTAACTGGCTGCGCGCCGCGTTGATGGCCGCTTCGACGTCGCGTGCCGCCGCATTGATGTCACGGTTGAGATCAAATTGCAACGCGATGCCGGTGTTGCCTAGCGTGGAGGTCGACGTCATCTGCGTCACGCCCGCAATACGCCCGAATTGACGCTCCAGCGGAGTGGCCACGGAGGAAGCCATGGTCTCCGGGCTGGCGCCGGGAAGACTTGCGCCGACGCCGATGGTGGGCAAATCCACCTGCGGCAAGGGCGCCACAGGCAAAAACCGAAACGCAATCACCCCGGAAAGAAAAATCGCGATGGTAACAAGCGAAGTGGCCACCGGCCGGCGGATGAATGGAGCGGAGAAGTTGGACTGAAAATTCACGCCCTAGTCTCCTGAAGCCGGCTCGTCGAGGGGATTCGAAATTCCCAAGTGCAAGCGGCTGGCCAGCCAGTCAAACACCAGATAAACCACCGGCGTGGTATACAGCGTCAGCAACTGGCTCAAGATCAGGCCGCCAACGATGGTGATGCCCAGCGGCCGCCGCAATTCTGAACCCACGCCCTGCCCCAGGGCCAGCGGCAATCCGCCCAGCAACGCGGCCATGGTGGTCATCATGATCGGCCTGAAGCGCAGCAGGCAGGCTTCGTAAATTGCGTCCAGCGGCGACTTGCCGTGCTCGCGTTCCGCCTCCAGCGCGAAGTCAATCATCATGATGGCGTTTTTCTTCACGATGCCGATCAGCAGGATGATGCCGATCAGCGCAATGATGCTGAATTCCGTTTTGCAAAGCATCAGCGCGAGGATGGCGCCCACGCCTGCCGATGGCAGCGTGGACAAAATGGTGATCGGGTGAATGTAGCTCTCGTACAAAATGCCCAGCACGATGTACACGGTCACCAGCGCCGCCAGAATCAACAATGGCTCGTTCGAAACCGAGCGCAAAAAGGCCGCTGCGGTGCCCTGAAACGTCGCTTGAATACTCGGGGGCATTAAGAGATCTCGCCGTGCCTGCTCAATCGCCGCGGTCGCTCCGCTGAGGGACGCCCCTGGCGCCAGGTTGAACGAAATGGTGACCACCGGAAACTGGCCTTGGTGATTGATGACCAGCGACGATGTGCCCGGCTCAAATCGCGTAAACGCGCTGAGCGGCACCTGCTGCCCGGTCGAGGAACGCACATAGATATTTTTCAGTGCGTCGGGATTCTGCTGAAAACTGTTGGCGACTTCCAGCACCACGTGGTACTGATTCAATTGCGTGTAAATCGTGGACACCTGGCGCTGGCCGAAGGCGTCGTACAGCGTGTTGTCAATGTCCGCGGGCAAAATTCCCAAGCGCGAGGCGGTATCCCGGTCAATCGTCAGCGTCGCAAGCAGCCCGTCGTTCAACTGGTCGGTGGCAACGTCGCGCAAATCCGGCAGCTTTTTCAGCCTTTCCACAAAGCGCGGCGTCCAGTAAGCGAGTTCCTGGGGGTCCACATCCTCCAGCGAATATTGGTATTGCGTTCGCGACACGCGGTCTTCCACCGTCAAGTCCTGCACCGGCTGCATGAAGAGCGTGATGCCGTCCACCTTGGCAATCGCCGGCTGCAGGCGGCGAATCACATCGGACGCGCTGATCTTGCGTTGGTCCAGCGGCTTCAAGTTGATCTGGATGCGCCCGCTGTTCAGCGTGGTGTTGGTGCCGTCAATGCCGATGAACGAGGAAAGGCTCTCGACCGCGGGATCCTTCAGGATTTCGTCGGCCAGGGCCTGCTGGCGCGCGGACATTGCCGCGAAGGAAACGTTTTGCGGGGCTTCGGAAACGCCCAGAATCACTCCTGTGTCCTGCACCGGGAAAAAACCTTTGGGCACGTAAATGTAGAGCAGAATGGTGCCCACCAGCGTGGCAATGGTCACCAGCAGCGTCGTGGTGCGGTAGCGCAGGACCACTTGCAGCGTTCGCCCGTAAAACGCGATCACATCATTAAACACTTTTTCCGATTTCCGGAAGAACCAGGTTTGTTCGCTTTCCGGCTCGTGCCGTAGCAGCTTCGCGCACATCATCGGCGTCAAGGTCAGCGAAACCGCCGCCGACACCAGAATCGTCACCGCCAGGGTGACCGCAAATTCGCGGAACAACCGGCCCACAATGTCACCCATGAACAGCAGCGGGATCAGCACCGCAATCAGCGAGACGGTCAGCGACACGATCGTGAATCCGATCTGCTCCGAGCCTTTCAGCGCCGCCTGCAACGGAGAATCCCCGCTCTCCAGGTAACGGCTGATGTTCTCAATCATCACGATGGCGTCGTCCACCACAAATCCCGTGGAAATGGTCAGCGCCATCAGCGACAAGTTGTTCAGCGAATAGCCCAGCAGGTACATCACGCCAAATGTGCCGATGATCGAAAGCGGCACCGCGATGCTGGGGATCACGGTGGCGCGCAGGCTGCGCAGAAACAGAAAGATCACCATCACCACCAGGGCAATCGTCAGCAGCAACGTGTACTGGACGTCTGCGACCGATGCGCGGATGGTCGTGGTGCGGTCGGTGAGAATTTCCACGCGCACGGAAGCCGGCAGCGCGGCCTGCAATTGCGGCAGAATTTTCTTCACCCGGTCGACCACGCTGATGATGTTCGCGCCGGGCTGCCGCTGAATGTTCAGGATCACCGCGGGCTGCTTGTTCGCCCAAGCGGCCTGCTTCACGTTTTCCGCGCTGTCGATCGCCGTGGCCACGTCGGAGAGGCGCACCGGCGCGCCGTTGCGATAGGCCACGATGATGGATTTGTATCCCTCGCTGGAAAAAAGCTGATCGTTCGCGCCGATGGTATAGGCCTGATGCTGCCCGTCGAACGTGCCTTTGGCCTGGTCAATGTTGGCGTTGGCCAGAGCCGTCCGCAAATCTTCCAGGCTCAGCCCATACGATGCCAGCGCCGTGGGATTGGCCTGCACGCGGACGGCTGGACGCTGCCCGCCACTGATGCTCACGAGTCCCACACCGGAAAGCTGCGAAATTTTCTGCGCTAGCGTGGTGTCCGCCAGGTCTTCTACTTTTACGAGGGGCAAAGTTGGCGAAGAGATCGCCAGCGTCAGAATCGGCGCGTCGGCCGGATTGACCTTGCTGTAGATCGGCGGGTTCGGAAGTCCCTGCGGCAGCAGATTGGACGCGGCGTTGATTTCCGCCTGCACTTCCTGCTCGGCCACATCAATATTCAGGTCCAGGTTGAATTGCAGGGTGACCACCGAGCTTCCAAATGAACTCGTCGAGGTCATCTGCAGCAGGCCGGGAATCTGCCCGAAGTTGCGCTCCAACGGCGCGGTGACCGAGGACGACATCACCTCCGGACTTGCACCAGGATAAAACGTCAGCACCTGAATGGTCGGGTAATCCACTTGCGGCAGCGCGGAAACGGGCAACTGGCGAAAGGCCACCAGCCCCACCAGAATCACGCCCACCATCAGCAGAGTGGTTGCAACGGGCCGCAGAATAAACGGCCGCGAGGGATTCATCGCGCGGGTCCCCCGGCAGGCGAAGCGAAAGGCGAGTTCGCGTTATTTGTGGCGCTCTTGTTTCCGTTGGCGGGCGGCGCGGTGGCTGGCCGCGGGTCCACCTTGCTGCCGTCCTGCAATTTGTCCTGGCCGTCGGTGACCACCACCTCGCCGGGATTCAATCCCGACGTAATCCCGGTAACGCTTCCGGTGGTCTCCGCCAGGGTGACAATGTGGATTTTCACGGTGTTATCCGCGCCAACCGCGAAGACGTAAGCTCCTTGCGGCCCACGCAGAATCGCCGTGGTCGGCACCTGCACCACATTTCTCTTGGTGTCCACCAGCAGGTGCACGTTCACAAATTGATTCGGAAACAGCTCGTTCTTCGCGTTATCAAACACCGCTTTCAGTTTGTACGTGCCGGTGGTGGTATCGATCTGGTTGTCGATGGTCAGCAATTTCCCGCTGGCCAGCTTCATGGTGTTGTCGCGGTCATAGGCTTCCACGGTTAGTGGCGGTCCCTGTTTCATTCTGGCGAGGACTTGCGGCAACTGGTCCTGCGGCAGGGTGAAGAGAATCGCGATCGGCTGCACCTGGGTGATCACCAGCAATCCGTTGGTGTCCGTCGCGTGCACCATGTTGCCGATGTCCACCAGCCGCAATCCCACGCGACCCCCGATCGGCGCGGTGATATGCGAATACAGGATCTGCAACTTGGCGTTATCAATCGTGGCCATATCGGCCTTAATCGCACCCTCAAACGTTCCCACCTGCGCCTGCTGGGAATCGAGCTGCTGCTTGGGGATCACGCCTTCCTTGTACAACAAGGTGTAGCGCTCGTAATCCACCTGTACGTCGCGCAACTGCGCCTGATCCTTGGCCAACTGCCCTTCGGCCTGTTCGAGTTGCACCTGATAGGGCCGCGGATCGATTTCAATCAGCGCTTCCCCTTCGCGCACTGTTTGTCCTTCGGTGAAGTTGATCTTGACGATTTGCCCGTCCACGCGAGACCGCACGGTCACGGTGTTGAAGGCGGTGACATTTCCCAGGCCGTTGAAGAAAACCGGCAGGTCGCCCTTGGTTGCAGTGGCCACTACGACCGGCACAACAAAGCTACCCGGAGCACCCATTGCGCCCATGGGAGCTCCGCCGACCCCGCCCGCGGCGGAGTTGGCCTGCGAGCTCCGGCTGCGGATATACCACAAGCCGGCTCCTGCAAGAACCAGCACGAGTAGCCAGATCCACCAACGACTGGGCGCCGCGCCCCGCGATACCGGGGAAATCGAGGTGGCCGAAGCAGGGGCGCGTGGGTCGCGCACATCGACCGAATCAGTTGGTGCCATTCCGCAAGACTCCTGTTTACAATCGGTTAGTTTAGCTCTTCACTGACGCCTTGCCGTGGGCTCACAGAGGACATCGGGGGCGTTGGGTCTATCGGATAAGCCTATAGCAAACCTTGGTTCTCTGCTACATAGGACGCACCGGCCCGGGGTTTAGTTACTAGGGCGCGGCCTGATTTCGGCCTAGGGTGACATTGCCGATGCCTCGCGGATTGCCCGCGGAATCTCCGGTGCAGAAAAGCGGCAGTCGTCGTAAACTAAGCAGGCAGTTTGTGGCACGAGACACAACAAGACGAGCTAACTTCCTGAGGGGTCTAAACGAACATGCTAAAGGGCATCCTGCTGGGCATCATTCTGGGCTTTGTGTTCGTATTTCTCGGCGCGTACCTTTATTTCGCCACCGGGCACGCCCCAGTGGCTACCAATTCTCCTGAAATGCCTTTCGAGCACAAGTTTGCGAACATGGCCTTGCACGCTTATCTGGCAAAGGTGCCGCACTCCGATTCCCCGGTGCCCGCCGATGAAACCAACCTGCTCGCCGGCGCAAAGATTTACAAGGAAAACTGCGCGGTGTGCCACGGCCTTCCCGGCGAACCGCGCAACGCCATTGCCAATGGAATGTTCCCCAAGCCGCCGCTGCTCTTCCGCGGCATGGGCGTGACCGACGACGAAGTTTGGGAATCCTACGCCAAGGTATCCGGCGGCATCCGCATGACCGGCATGCCCGGCTTCAAGGAGCGCCTCAGCGACACCCAGATGTGGCAAGTCAGCCAGTTGGTGAAGACCGCGGACAAGATTCCTGCCTCGGTCAAGGCGGAATTGACTCCGATGACTCCGTCTAATCTTCCGACTGCCGCACCCGCTCCCGCCAAGGCCGCGGACACCGACCACGACCACGTTCACTGATGGACGGCCAGAATTTTTCTGGTTCCTTCGCCCGCGGACAATTCTTTTGGGTTACGCGTTTCTTGAGGTGTCCACGGCGCCGGCCTTGTTGAGAGAATCGGCGCGCCGCAGTTCGGGAAACATCCACGCCCACAAGACCGTCACCACAATCGCCCCCAGGCCGCCGAGCACCACCGCCGGCACCGCGCCAAACCATTGCGCGGCCAGCCCGGATTCAAATTCGCCGAGCTCGTTGGACGCGCCGATGAAAATCATGTCCACGGCATTCACGCGCCCGCGCATTTCGTCGGGCGTTTCGATCTGGATTAAAACCCCGCGGACCACCACGCTGACCATATCCGCGGCGCCTACAAAGAAAAGAGAAATCATCGAGAGCGCGATGTTTCTCGACAATCCGAATACCACCGTGAACACCCCAAATCCCGCCACGCACCACAGCATCGTCGCGCCGGCTCTCCGCCGGATCGGTTTGTAGGCAATCAGCAGCGCCATCACCGCCGCGCCAATCCCCGGCGCGCTGCGCAACAATCCAAGGCCCCACGGGCCGGTCACAAGTATTTCTTTCGCATAAACGGGCAGCAGCGCTACCGCCCCTCCCAGGAGCACCGCGAAGAGGTCCAGCGAGATCGACCCGAGCACCAGTTTGTGGGCCCAGATGTAGCGGAAGCCGGCAAACACCGTTTTCACCGAGAAAGGCTCGCGCGGGCGCGGCGGCGATTGCACTTTTATGCGCATGGTCGTCAGTATCGCGATCGTGCCCGCCGACAATGCCGTGGCGTAGACCGCCGAAGGTCCGCGGAAAAAGGCATAAAGCAATCCGCCCATCGCGGGTCCCAGGATGGTGGCGAACTGAAAGATGCTGGAGTTCCAGGCCACCGCGCTTTGGAACTGCTCTTCCGGGACTAGTTGTGGCAGCAACGCGCGGCTGGCGGGCATGCTGAAGCTGCGCACCGCACCGACCAGGCACAAGATCGCGAAGATCGGGGCCACCGAACCGGCGCGGTGCAAAATGGACGCGTTCAGCGCCACCACCAACAACAGCAAGGACGACAATCCGAATCCCCCGTAGCAAAGCGTCAACAGGGTTTTCCGGTCGAAGCGATCCGCGACGTGCCCCGCCACCAGAAACAGCAACACGCCGGGCAAGAATTGCGCCAGTCCTGTCAGGCCGAGATCCAACGGCCGGTGGGTGATTTCGTACACTTGCCAGCCCACGGCCACCGACTGCATCTCCGTGCAAAACACGATGCAGAATCGCGCGATCTGGTACAGCCGGAATCCTGTGAATTGGAAAGCCGCAGTTCCCGTGATGGGGCGGTGGTCGCCGTTGGCCATGAGCTATTAGTCTGCCACAACATCGCTTAGTCTCCCTTCCGGGGTACAATTCCAGGCAACTTCACAAACGCGCTGCGGCGTTGTAGAAGTAGAAGGCCGCCTGGTTCGCGGTTTCATCGGGAGTTCTTTCTTTTGTACTTTCGTCCTAACTCGCTTCAGGATGCCCTCAACGTTCTTGCCGATACTCGGGCCACCATTCTTGCCGGGGGCACCGATGTGTTTCCGGCCCTCGGCGACAGGCAACTCTCCGGCCCGGTGCTGGACATTTCCGCGTTGCGCGAAATCAAGGGCGTGCAATTCACCTCGGAACATATTCTGATTGGCGCGCGCACGACCTGGAGCGAACTTTTGGCCGCTCCCCTTCCGCCGGGCTTTGACGGCCTGAAAGCCGCGGCGCGCGAAGTCGGCTCTGTGCAGATCCAAAACGCGGCGACGATCGCCGGCAATGTTTGCAACGCTTCCCCGGCTGCTGACGGCGTCGCCGCGCTTCTCGCTCTCGATGCCGAACTGGTGCTTTCTTCGCGCACCGCTTCGCGCACGCTTCCCCTCGCGGAATTCATCCTCGGCAATCGCAAAACCGCGCGGCGCGCGGACGAACTCCTCGTCTCCATTCGAATTCCGCGGCGGGTTGAAAATGGCGTTTCCACGTTTCTCAAGCTGGGGGCGCGCCGCTATCTGGTCATCTCCATCGTCATGGTCGCGGCAAATCTGGTTGTGAACTCCGACGGCTCCATCCGCGAAGCGTTGCTTTGCGTTGGATCGTGTTCCGCGAAGGCGTTGCGCCTGGCCGGATTGGAGCGTGCGCTGGTTGGTAAGCCTGCTCGCCCCGGCCTGGGGCAGCATGTGATACCCGAGCATCTCGCGCAGCTTTCTCCGATCGATGATGTCCGCGCCACTTCGGCTTATCGCCACTGTGCCGCGCGCACCCTGGTCGAGCGCGCGCTGGAAGCCTGCGCGCAGAAGGCTTCCGCGGTATGAAGAGCGAAACCAGGGCGGAAACCACCGCACAGCTCTCACTGAGCCTCAACGGCGAAATCCGCGCAGTGCATTCCGACCCGCGTTCGCGGCTCTCGCAGGTGCTGCGCGAGGAGTTTCGTCTCGTCGGAACAAAAGTCGGATGCGATGCGGGTGATTGCGGCGCCTGCACGGTGTTGGTGGACGGCAAGCCCGTGTGTGCCTGCCTGACCGCGGTCGGCCAACTGAACGGAGCGAAAGTGGAGACCATCGAGGGACTCCGCGCGACTTCCGCCGCCTTCGATCGCCTGCAAAAATCTTTTCTGCAGCACGGCGCGGCGCAATGCGGCATCTGCACGCCTGGCATGCTGGTTTCTTCCGTCGCGCTGCTGGACGAACACCCGCGCCCCGACGAAACGCAAGTGATGGACGCCCTCGGTGGCGTTCTCTGCCGCTGCACCGGCTACCGGAAAATCGTTCGCGCCGTTCTGGAAGCGAATGAGCCACCCAGAAAACCAGCGGCCATCCCGACGGATGGCGCCGTCGGGAAGCGCGTCGCGCGCCTCGACGGCCAGAAAAAGGTTCTCGGCCAGGACATTTTCGGCGCGGACGAGTGGCCGGAAGATTCCCTAACGCTCCGTGTCGTGCGCTCCCCCCACAATCGCGCGGAGTTTACGTTTGGCGATCTGGAAGCCTATCGGCAGTCGCATCCGGGCGTCCACGGAATTTTCACCGCGCAGGATGTTCCCGGCAAGAATTCCTTTGGCGTCATCGCGGAATTTACCGACCAACCGGTGTTTGCGGAGCGCGAGGCGAGATTCCTGGGCGAGGCGGTCGCGGCCGTCGTCGGCGATTCCAGTAGCCTCGCTTCGCTCGATCTGCGCGAATTTCCGATCACTTGGAAACCCCTGGCGGCTTTCACGGAGACTGAAGAAGCTCTCAAGCCCGGCGCAACTCTGGTCCACGCATCCCGTCCCGGGAACATTCTCATTGGCGGGCGCGTCGTTCGCGGTGACGTGGACGATGCCTTGCGCACCGCGGATGTGGTGGTCGAAGCGGAATACGAAACCGGCTTTATCGAACACGCTTACATCGAGCCGGAAGCGGGATTCGCGCGCCGGGTCGGCGATCGCATCGAAGTGCAAGCTTGCACCCAGGCGCCTTACAGCGACTTAAAAGGCATCGCCGCCATCCTCGGCATTCCCGAATCCAGCGTGCGCATCATTCCCACTGCGGTTGGCGGCGGCTTCGGCTCCAAGCTGGATCTTTCGCTGCAGCCCTTTCTGGCGGTGGCCGCATGGCATCTGGGCAAACCGGTTCGCATGGTCTATTCGCGGACGGAGTCCATCCGCTCCACCACCAAGCGCCACCCATCGAAAATTTTCTGCCGCGCGGGGGCAACCTCCGGCGGAAAACTGGTGGCCATGGATTTCGCCGCGGACTTCAACACGGGCGCGTATGCTTCGTGGGGACCCACGGTGGCCACGCGCGTGCCGATCCACGCCTCGGGACCTTACAAAGTTCCGCACTTCCGCGCGCTCACTCGCGCCATTCACACTCATCTGCTTCCTGCCGGCGCGTTTCGCGGCTTTGGCGTGCCTCAGGGCACCATCGCGCAAGAACAGCTCTACGATTCGCTCGCCGAAAAGCTCGGCATGGACAAGCTCGATTTTCGTTGCCTCAACGCTTTGGATGGCGAAAGTCCCACGGTCACCGGCCAGGTCATCGGCGGAGGCGTGGGCATTCGCGCCTGCTTTGAGGCGCTGCGTCCGCGCTGGCATGAAGCGCGCAAGCAAGCCGCTGCTTTCAACGCGGCCGCGCAAGATTCGCTTCGCCGTGGCGTGGGCGTCGCCGGCATGTGGTACGGCTGCGGGAACACTTCGCTTCCAAATCCTTCCACGATGCGCATCGGCCTGAAACGCGATGGCCGCATCGCCATTCACATGGGCGCGGTCGATATCGGCCAGGGGTCCGCCACCGTGGTTTCGCAAATCGGCGCCGAAGCGCTTGGTGCCCCGCTTGATCGATTCGATCTGGTCTCCGGCGATACCGACATCACTCCGGACGGCGGCAAGACTTCCGCGTCGCGGCAAACTTTCGTCAGCGGGAAAGCCGCTTACCTTGCGGGCGAGCAGTTGAGAACAGCGATTTTGAAGATGGCGGGCGCCTGCGACTGCGCGAAAATCCATTTTCTCGATGGTTCGCTGGCGGTCGAAGATGGCGACAAGCGCAACAGCATCGACCTCCGCAATCTTCCGCTCGACGCGCGAGGTTACGTCGTCAGCGCCGAGGCCACTTTCGATCCGGCAACTTCGCCGCAAAATGCGGATGGCCAAGGCAAACCATATGCCGTGTACGGTTTTGGCGCGCATCTCGCCGAGCTCGAAGTGGACACCCAACTCGGCACCATCAAAGTTCTAAAAATCACCGCCGCTCATGACGTTGGCCGAGCCATCAATCCCACACTTGTCGAAGGCCAGATCGAAGGCGGCGCCGCACAGGGTCTCGGCATGGCCCTGATGGAAGAGTTCTTCCCCGGCAAGGGCGAGAATCTTCACGATTATTTGATTCCCACCATCGGCGACATGCCGCCTGTGGAATCCATCCTTATCGAGGATGCTTCGCCGGCGGGCCCGTTTGGCGCCAAAGGGATCGGCGAGCAAGCCCTTATTCCCACGGCGCCCGCCATTCTGAATGCGCTTTACGATGCCATCGGCGTGCGCATCCGCAAACTGCCCGCCACGCCCGATAAGGTCCGCGCCGCCATTCTTGCAAAGGCCGCCGGCGGTTCTGGAAATGCACATGGCTGACGTTTTTCCTCCAGATACGGTTCGCTGCGACGCCTGCCCCGTGCTGTGCTACATCAAGCGCGGCCACGCCGGCGCATGTGACCGTTACGCTAACGTCGAAGGGCAACTCGTGCGCGTGGATCCACACATCTTGCTCGATCGCGCCAAGTCGCAGGGCACACCGCTGGTCCCGTTCCTTGAACGCGAAGGCGACTGGGACGGCAAAATCATGAAGGGCCAGGAAACCTTCGTCACCGCCATCGGTGCGGGGACCACGTATCCGGACTACAAACCCGCGCCGTTTATCGTGTCAAGCGAAGTCGAAGGCGTGGACATGGTCACCGTGGTGACCGAAGGCATCTTCAGTTACTGCGGCGTGAAATTGAAAATCGACACCGACCGGCATCTCGGCCCGGAGAGAAATCTCGTCCGCGCGCAAGGCGAACCCGTCGGCCACGTCACCACAGCCGAATACGGCTCGCAGATGCTTTCGCTCGGCGGCGTGCACCACCTCACCGGAGGAAGCAAGAGCGAAGGCCGCGTGACTTGCGAAACGCTGCTCGAACTTTGCAACGGGAAGGAAGTCGAACTCACGATTGACGACGGCGCCAGCGTTCGCATCGCTGCCGGACAGCCGCCCATGGTCAACGGCCTACGCGAAGAGCGCATGCGCGTGGGCTGCGGCTCCGCAACCATCGGCATGTTCGCCAAGCAGTGGTTTGGAAAAGTGGATGACGTCGTGGTCGTGGACGACCACATCACCGGCGTGCTTTCCGAGCATCAGGCGGGAAAACTTCTCGGTGTTCGTGAGACCGGCATCGCCATTCAGGGTCGCCGCTCCACTCCCGGCCGCTATTTTCAAGTGGCCGATCCCGGCACCGGCTGGGGCGGCACGAATATTTCCGATCCTCTCGCGATTCTGAAACCGTTCAAGGAGAAATTCGCCTGGCCGCATCTCCGCCTGCTGATGGTCAGCACCACTGGCGAGCAGTATGCCTACTACGAACTCGATGAAGCTTTGCGGCCGGTCGAAAAGCAGTTGCCGGAAGTGTTGAAGGAGTCCGTGGCCCGGATTCGCGAAAATTGCGAACCGGCGTTGGCCAGCGTACTTTTCATGGGGGGCGCCGGCGGCTCGCTGCGCGCCGGCGTCACGGAAAATCCTGTGAAGCTGACCGACTCCGTGAAACGAAAACTCACGCGGGTCACCTGTGGCGGCGCGCCGGCGTACATCTGGCCCGGCGGCGGCATCACGTTCATGGTTGATGTCACGCGCATGCCGGAAAATGCGTTTGGCTATGTGCCTACGCCGGCGCTGGTCGCTCCAATCGAGTTCACGCTGAAGAAAGCCGACTATGCGCTGCTCGGCGGCCATGTGGACTATGTTCGGCCGCTCGCCGAGATCCTGAAAGAAAAGGAACGCCAGCGGCAGCTCACTTCGCTGCCGCAAAACCCCTGGCCGCTGAAGCCGCACGTCGAGAGCAGCGAATCATGAGAGATCCCGCCCTCATCCGCATGCTCCCCGACGGCCGCCGGCTGCACCTGCACGACGGCCCAATTGATCTGATCATCCAGGCTGACGGCTCAAGGCAGGCCATCGCCACAGCCTACGAAGCCGCCGCGCGCCGCTTCGCCGGCATTCTCGATGAACTCTGCAGCGAGCTGCCCCTGCTGCGCAGCCGCGTGCGAAAGAATATTCCACGCCCGCATGGCACAACCGCGCAGCGCATGTTCGCGGCTGTCGAACCGTACGGCAAGATTTGCTTCATCACCCCGATGGCCGCCGTCGCCGGCTCCGTCGCGGAAGAAATTCTGGCAGCCATGACCGGGGCCGCAGATCTGGACCGCGCCTATGTGAACAACGGCGGCGACATCGCCCTGCACCTCGCGACGGCCCAACGTTACACCGTCGGCATGGTCGAGCGGCCCGATCGCCCATCGCTTTTTGGTTCGCTCGAGATTTCCGCCGCGGATTCCGTTCGCGGCATCGCCACCAGCGGCTGGCGCGGCCGCAGCTTTTCCCTCGGCATCGCCGACGCCGTCACCGTTCTTGCCGATCGCGCCGCTGACGCTGACGCCGCCGCAACGGTCATCGCCAACGCCGTCGATCTTCCCAACCACCCCGCGATCACCCGCAGCCCTGCCCGCAAAATCTCTCCCGACTCCGATCTCGGCGATCTCCTCGTGACATGCGATGTCGGGCCACTTTCTCTCCCCGAGATCAACACGGCCCTGGATTCCGGCGTGCGCGTCGCCGAGTCTCTTCGCGAGAAGGGTTTCATTCATTCCGCCGCGATCTGCCTGCAAGGTCACACCCGCGTCTCGCCGTCATCGGCGCCAATTTTCTTGGAAATGCCTCAAAGGAGCCTGCTGCATGCCTGAAGTGCAACTGCGTAAGCGCGTTATCGTCGTCGAAGAAGTTTTCCACGAAGGCGGTCCCGTCGCCGCCACTCCGTTGCGCCGCGCCGCCGCGCTGGCCGTGATTCACAATCCGTTCGCGGGGAAATACGTCTCGGAAATCGCCGGCTTCATGGAAGACCTGAATCCGCTCGGCCTGGAAATGGCCAAGGCCCTGGTCGCCGCGCTCGGAGGCGACCCCAAAATTGTCGAGGGCTATGGAAAGGGCGCCATCGTCGGCCAGGCCGGAGAACTCGAACATGGTGCGCTGTGGCACGTGCCTGGCGGCTACGCGATGCGAGAAATTCTTGGCAACGCCAAAGCCATTGTCGCCTCGACTAAAAAAGTCGGCGGCCCCGGCACGCGCCTCGACGTTCCCATCACCCACATCAACGCGTCCTACGTGCGCAGCCATTTCGATTCCATGGAAGTGGGCATTGCCGATGCGCCCAAGGCCGACGAAATCCTGCTGGCCCTGGTGATGAGCACCGGGCCGCGCGTTCACGCGCGCGTGGGCGGCCTCAAAGTCTCCGAGATTAAAGGCCAGGACGGCCTGCGATGAAAGCCAAAATCCGGAAAATCGTAACCTTCGTCGAAGAAACTCGCACGGAAATGGGCCGGGTGGTGAATCCGCCGACGCGTCGAGCCGCGGCGGCCGCGGTGATTGAAAATCCGTTTGCGGGAAAGTACGTCGAGGATTTGACCGAGCTCATGGAAATCGGCGAGGAACTCGGCGCCCTGCTCACCGAACGCGCTGTCGCTGCACTGGGAATCGCCGGGCCGTCAGCCGAAAGCTACGGCAAAGCCGCGGCCGTCGGTGAAAACGGCGAACTCGAGCACGCCGCCGCGATTCTCCATCCGAAACTCGGCACGCCCGTGCGCAAGACTCTCGGTAAAGGCGCCGCGCTTATCCCCTCTTCCAAAAAACGCGGCGGCACCGGCGTGGCACTTGACATTCCTCTCGGCCACAAAGACGCCGCCTTCGTCCGCAGCCACTTTGACGGCATGGAAATCCGCGTCAACGACGCACCCCGCGCCAACGAAATCCTGGTAGCCATTGCGGTAACCGATTCCGGGCGCCCGCTCGCCCGCGTCGGCGGCCTCACGAAGGACAAAATCAAAGGCGAAGACGGCCTCCGCTAGTAGAGCAGGCTTAAGCCTGTTCTACTTCATCATCATCCTTGCTTTGTTACTTCGTTATTTCTCAATTTTCGGAAGTCTTGTCGCCGGGGGCGTATTCCTGCTCCTCTCACTCCGCACCTCCCCATCGATCACCACCATCCCAATTCCCGGCAAATCTCCCAGCCGCACGCTTTCGAGCAACGTTTTCCCCGCTGAATGCTGTGCCGCGTCCATGAACACAAAGTCCGCCACGCGGCCCACCTCGATCAACCCGCTGTCGAGGTTTCGCATCCGCGCGGTATTCCCCGTCGCAAAACAAAACGCCACTTCCGCGGGTATCTCCCCGATAGAAGAGAGCGCTGCAATGACGCGAAGAATCCCCAGCGGCTGCACACCCGATCCCGCGGGGGCGTCCGTCCCTAAAATCACGCGGTGCAGTTGCTTCAGCTCCTTCGCCGTGCGCAGCGTAAGCAGCGCTGCGCGCTCATTCCCGTTGTGCACAATCTCCAGCGCCCGCGGCGACTCCTCGCACAACGAGCGAATCTGCGCGTCAGGCAGCGCCGTATGCCCGCCATTGACATGCCCGATCACATCCGCATCCGCCGCCAGCACCACATCCTTATCAATCAGGCTCGATCCTGGTATCGACGGTCCGCCGGTGTGAATCGTGCTCTGCATCCCATGCTTCCGCGCCCATGCCACCATCTGCCGCGCCGTCGGCCCGTCCTTCACGCTGCCGAGTCCTACTTCCCCCAACAATCGAACTCCCGCTTCCGCCAACGTGCGAAAGTCCTCCTCCACCATTCCGTGCTCGATCACCGGCGCGCCAGCAAGCACTTTCACGCCGCTCGGCCGCAGCGCCGCAAACGCCCGCTGCGCGGTGATGGCCATCGCTTTCACGCCCACCACATCTTTCGGCCGCCCCGGCATGTGCACTTCGCCCGCCGAAATCATCGTGGTCACGCCGCCATGCAGGCAACTGTCAATCCAACCAATCTGGTTCTGCCGCGGCGTCCAATCGCCCGCCACCGGATGCACGTGGCTGTCAATCAATCCGGGCGCCAGCGTGGTCCCATTCGCATCAATCACGCGTGTCGCGCCCTCGGCATCCACCTCTTTCTGGCGCCCGATCGCTGCGATGCGTCCATCCTTCACCACCACCGTATCCGCATCCAGAATCGGCCGCTGCAAATCCCCGCTCAGCAGCACGCCAATATTCCGGATCACCAACTTTACGCCCGCGCCCGACTTCGCCGCTTCCTCATGCGCCATCTTTCCGCCGCCTCTCGCCATGATCGTTCCGCCATCTATTCACTCCAAATCTTCTATACAAGCAGGCACAAACGCGCAACGACTTTGTTCGCGAAACAAGGCCAGCGAAAAACAGTAGGAGCGAAGAGAATTGCTGAAGGAAGGTTGAAGCTGCGTCGTGGGGCCGCTGCGGGACCCTTAAAATAAGAAAAAATTGGCGGATGAGCCTGTAAGCCGGATTCTGAAAACGGCGTTGCAAGCGCGTAAGTTATTGATAATCGACATACGCGACATCGAAAAGTGTTCACGCATGTCGTATCTACGGTGAGAGCGCGGTGAGACAACTTTAACGGCTGCCGGGGAAGCCGACAACCTTCTTGCCACGTTGCTTCGCCAGCTTGGCGCGCTCTTCGATGCCCACGCCGCTGTCCATGAGGCTCTGCGCTGCGTCACGCGCTGCGGGAACGAACTGCGCGTAATGTTTCTCGATGGTGTCCACGGTGTCGGCCAGCATCTTCGCAACGTCGTAGATGGCCGCACCGCGTGCCAGCATATCGCATGCGAAAGTGTCGCGAAGAAAGTGCGGGGTCGCACGCCCAATGCCTGCGCGGAGACCCATCTTGCGCACACGTTCGTACATTCGCGCTCTACTGGTGAACGGATTTCCGGTCTCTGGGTTCCACAAAATCTGGTCATCGCTCTTCGGTTTACGCTCGCGGTGCAAATCTTCCAGCGCATTACGTAATTCGGTCGATAGCGGGACAATGGCAACCTTGGTGCGCTTCTGGGTCAAGACTTCGATTTCGCCGTTCACCCCACGGTCGAAGTGAACGTTGCTCCAACGGAGGTTAACTGTGTCGGAGCCGCGTAGGCCAGTCCAACGGAGCAGCAAGAACATGAAGAGGTCGTCATCAGCCACTTTGCGAAGCTTGCCGAGTTCATCGGCGGTGAAGGGGCGAGCGCCGTTCTTCGGGTTTTTGCCCGGCTTGGACTCGTTTTGCAGGTCGATGGGCTTCTGCGACATCAGCCCTTTCTTCACCGCGAGCGCAAACATGCGGTGGAGAATGGCGATGTCGAGCGCGATACTGGTGCCGCCACGGGACTGCTTGAGTTCGGAAATCTTCTTGCGGCGGTCCAGTTTGAACAGTTCAATCGTGGAGGGTTTGATGTCGTCCAACGTCGTATTGGGATTTCCTAGGAAGGCCGCGAAGTGACGGAGGCTTTGGCGGTAGCGGTCTCGGGTGGTTGGCGACATAGTTCCCTCTTCCGAAGACGCACCACGAGCCTTGTTGTCGATAAGGCGCTGCATCTCCGCCTCGAAGAAGTCGCACAAGCTTTGCCACGTCGGCTTCGCAACGGGTGAGGCGGTTTTTGGTTTGGCGACGTAGCCAGCACGGTCTGCGAAAAACTTGAACGTCTTAAACGGCAGAGTCTCTTCGAGTTCGTGCCACAAGGCAGAGGTCGCGCCCTCGGCGCAGGCTTGCTCAATCTTCCCTACTCGACGGACGGCAGACTTCTTTTCCTCGGTTCCCAGCGCCATGCGGACGCGCTCGCGGTCCACACTCCCGACGACCGAATACGTCACTGTGCCCGTGTACTTGTCTTCGCCCTTATAAAGATGAGGATTGGGGCGGCGAACTTTGACCTCTTGATAGCGAATGTCAACGACCATCGGTGCCTCTCTTTCTCTCAAGGAATTGCTCGATGGCCTTCCTAATGAGAGAACTTACAGTCTCTCTCTCGAATTATTAGCTCTACAAACCCCGAGTCCAATACTGCGCAAACACCAACTTTGAGTAGTGTTCCTAGCACTTACTCTTATGATGGCAACGGAAATCTAATTTTCAAGACCATGCCCGCACAAAACCAGACGGGAACATCCTTGGTAACCCTTACCTACTGCCATGACGCATTAAACCGCCTCACCGCAAAGGCGTACTCGGCTGAGACTTGCACAAATGGTACCTTGCCATCCCCTATAGCTACCTATACTTACGACCAAGGCAACACCTCCGCGTATCCGATTGGTCATCGGACAGGGATGTCAGATTTAGCTGGTTCGGAGACTCGGACCTATGACCAGATGGGCCGCGTCAAAGCAATCCAACGTACAAACAATAGTTACCCAAGTGCTGTTCAAATGACAACCAGTTACGGCTACAACTACGATGGGTCCGTCGCCAACCTCACGTATCCGAGTGGAAGAATCCTAACTTATGTACCAGGCGGTGCCGGTTTGGTGCTCTCAGCCCTGGACACTTTAAATGGCGTCAACTTCGTGACCAACGCTCACTATACCGCGCATCGGGCTCTAGCCTCACTGACGAACGGTCTAGGTTTATTTTCGACTTACATTTTCAACGGTCGACTCCAACTTTGCTGGCTTTACACAACCACCGGGACACCACTTCCGTGGAGTACAACTTTATGCGGAGGTACGACAACTGTAGGAACTGTGCTTGACTTGCAATACAACTTCGCGTTCGGGGTAAGTGACAATGGAAATGTCTATGGTGTCACGAATAATCGCGACGTAACGCGCTCTCAATCGTTCACCTACGACTCACTAAATCGCATCAGTACAGCGCAAACGACTTCAACATATTCAACGAGTCCGGCGAACTGTTGGGGAGAACAATTGAGTTACGATGCATGGGGCAACTTGCTTGGTATCGCCAGTCTCTCCAGCGCCTATTCCGGGTGTAGCGGTGAAAATCTAAGTGTCGGTGCGACGAATCAGAATCAAATAAGCGGCGATACTTACGACACGTCGGGCAACCTCACGGTGGAACTAGGCCCAACAATGTTTTCCTATGATGCAGAAAATCACCTCACTTCCGCTGCGGGACAAACCTACAACTACGATGGTGATGGCAAGAGGGTCAGCAAAGCGCTTAGCAGCGCTCCGACTCATCCAACAAAACTCTATTGGTATAGCGTAGGAAGCGACGTACTTGATGAGACCGATGGCTCAGGGAATACCGCCAATTCTACATTCAGTGAGTATCTTTTCTTCGCTGCTAGCAGAATAGCTCGGCGCGATTTTCAAAACAACGTGTTCTATTATTTCTCGGATCACATTGGAACTGCTCGGGTCCTCGTGCAAGCAGGCCAGACCGCTGCATGCTACGAAAGTGACTTTTATCCGTTTGGTGATGAGAGGATGCCAACTATCAATGCTTGCTCTCAAAACTACAAGTTCACCGGTAAGGAACGCGACTCTGAATCCAGCCTAGACTACTTTGGAGCGAGATATTACGCATCTGGGTTGGGCCGCTTCACTTCGCGCGACACGGGACCTTTCGATTGGAATGACCCTCAGACTCTAAATAGATATGCGTATACAAGAAATAATCCGTTAAGATTCGTTGATCCGACGGGTAAGTACTTTGTAATTGCAACTACAGATCCCAACTACGGTGAGTTCAGACAGGCCATCGCGAAATTGTTGCTAAGCTCCCAAGGTGCAGCAGCAGTTGAACAGGTCGCACAGAGTCCAAAACCGGTATTCTATCAGTCAGGGAATTTGGGTGGAGCTACACAGAACGCGAACGGTTCGACTAGCCTAACCCTGGGCAAGACGGAAGTAATCGAAACTACAAAGCCCTCCCAGGATGGCAGCCATCTTGTTGGAGTTTCATCCGGAATTGTGGTTACAGTTGACTATGGGAATGTTGCCGCAGGAAGTCGAGCACCTGACGTAACGATTGGCCACGAAACCTCTCATGCAGTTGACGCTCTTCAAGCTGGGGACTCGTTCGCGGCTGCTGTCGGCGCAGCGGCGGCTGGTGACGCTCCAAATAGCGCACAGGCTAGCGACACCACCGGCGGAACAGCGGAGCAATTTGGCCAAACTGTGATATCAGACGCCAATATGATGTTAGTTGGGGTCAGCGACGACGTGCTCGCGCAGGTCGCTGCAGAAGCAGAAGCAATAATTGCCAACGGCAATGCGCAGTGTGCGCAAAATCAATGCACTCCGCAAAGCGGAAACACAACGCCGCAACCCATACCCGACGCACCGACCGAAGACTAGGAGGTCATTGTGATACTACGTTCAGTAGCAATTTGTGCCTTCTTGCTCGCGGCCCTCATGTTCGGCCAGCCGTCGTGGAGTTTGACTGTTACGATTCGTGTGACAGATTCTAGTGGCGCAGAGAGGCTCGATAAGATTTTGATAATCGTCCGCTCACTTGAAGGGAAGGGAGAAATTACAAGAGGCTTAACAACAGTTGATGGCGAATTCTCTGTGGCCACTATGGCGCCAGGCCTCTACCAAGCCATCTCTCTCTATCCATACGGCTACTGGCACTCAGCTGTCCGTGAGTTCGTTGTTACGAACAAAGACACTCTCGTAGAATTTAGGTTGAAAGGGTCTGTTGTAGATCAGGTTGAGATTCCCGAACGGCAAGTCTCAGTTCGAGTGATTGATCGGGATGGAAATGCGGTTCACGGAGCCCAGATAGTTGCCCGAGATGTTCTTGCTAAATTCATGAAATTCAGCAAAACAGACGAACAAGGTCGGGCGAAGCTTTCAATTCCATGTGGAGACTCACAAATCTCAATTATTTACAACAATAAAGTTGCAACAAGAGATCTCAAGATGGCTCTTGAGAAACAAGCTGCGACCGGGGAGACGATGTGCAGGATAGTTGAGTTGCCCTCAAACGCGCAGGGAGGTGACATCGTCCTTCCTGTACCAATGGGTCCAGAGTGATTGATCAGAAGTACCTCTGGTTCGCAAAATAGAGCACCTGAGGGGGCAGAGCGAACGCCCCTACAAGCCCCTCTACATCTTTATGACGTTTTCAGCAGTCCCGGGTTTCTTCTAATCGAGGCAGTAGGCATCGGCCGACTCCGAGAACGCGAATCACCCGGAGCATCTGAAACGGCGTCACCTCGAAGTCTACGCCAGCATCGCCTGGCACTTTTGAGATCAGTCGACACCGAGGGCACGTCACTCTGGAGACAGTGTTTCGTCCTTCAACAATCGCTCGTCGTTCTCTGCTACTGTAAGCGTACGCTTCTGGCCGTCTGTGAGAAGTGCGGGTAATCGAGGATGATGGCTCAAGTGGGCACATCGGGAAGTGTCCACTTGGGGAATAAGTGGACACTTCGGAGCGGATAGTCGTTAAGAGAGAGCCACGCAAGCGACGTGCGGTGGCGGAGAAGCGTCGGATTGTCGAGGAGACGTTGGGGCCAGGCGCGTCGGTGGCCAAGGTGGCGCGGGCGCACGGAGTGAATGCGAACCAGGTGTTTGCGTGGCGGCGTCAGTATCGGCAGGGGTTGTTGAGCGAGGGGCAAGAAACGGTGAACTTGCTGCCGGTGCATGTGACTGGAACGCGGGCAAGCAAAGTGCATCGCTCGGTCAAGCGGCAAGCTACACATCGAACCACCGAAGCAACGGGCACGATTTACGTGGAACTTCCCAAGGGACATGTTCGCGTCACGGGGCGTGTGGATGCGGAAGCGTTGCGTGTGGTGTTGGAGCAGTTGCTGGGATGATCGGGCTGGCGGCGGGGACGCGGATATGGATCGTGGCGGGAGTGACGGACATGCGGCGCGGGTTCGTGGGGCTGAGCGGGATGGTGCAGACGGCGCTGGCGGAAAATCCGTTTTCGGGGCAGGTGTTTGTGTTTCGCGGGAAGCGCGGCGATCTGATCAAGCTGCTGTGGTGGGACGGCGACGGGCTGTGCTTGTTTGCGAAGCGGTTAGAGCGTGGGCGATTCACTTGGCCACAAGCGGCGAGCGGCACGGTTTCGCTGACGCCCGCGCAGTTGTCGATGTTGCTGGAAGGCATCGACTGGCGGCGGCCGGTGCGCAGTTACGCACCGCAGATGGCAGTGTGAGCAACACTATTTTCTTCTTGCGCACTTTTCTTCGCTGATTTTGTTTTTTCGTGCGTTTTTTTCTTGCGCGCAAAAAAGTTTCTGGCATACTGCGCGCACGATGACCCTGCGCGCGACGCTTCCGAATCTAGAGACACTGAATCCCGAAGCGTTGAAGGCGCTGATCTTCCTACAGCACGAGCAACTTCTCTCGCAATCCAAAGAACTCCTTTCCAAGAGCGAGCAACTGGCCTCGCGTGACAACGAAATCGAACATTTGAAGCTGCTGATCGCCAAGCTGCGGCGGATACAGTTCGGCCGCAAATCGGAAAAGCTGGACCGCCAGATCGAGCAGTTGGAGCTGCGGCTGGATGAGCTGGAAGCGGTGCGCGCAGAAAATGCGAGCCCTTCGCAAGCGCCTGCGGTCGCCGTGAATACGGCGAAACCCGCACGGCGGCCGCTGCCGGAACATCTGCCGCGCGAAACGCGAAAGTATCCGCCGAAGCAGGAAGCTTGCCCGGACTGCGGCGGAGAGTTGAAGCATCTCGGCGAAGACGTATCGGAAATGCTGGAATACGTGCCGGCGCGATTCAAAGTAATCCGACAGGTTCGACCGAAACTGGCGTGCGCGTGCTGTGAACGGATCGTGCAAGCGGAAGCGCCGAGCCGTCCGATCGAGCGCGGCGTTGCTGGTCCGGGGCTTCTGGCGCATGTGCTGGTCTCGAAATATTGCGACCACTTGCCGCTGTATCGCCAGTCGGAGATTTACGCGCGCGAAGGGGTGGAGCTGGAACGCTCGACGCTGGCGGACTGGGTGGGCGGAACGAGCGCGTTGCTCGCGCCGCTGGTGGAAGCGTTGCGGCGCCACGTGATGAGTGCGACGAAGCTGCACGCGGATGACACGCCGGTTCCCGTGCTGGCGCCGGGCCACGGCAAAACAAAAACCGGGCGGCTGTGGACTTACGTTCGCGACGATCGGCCCGCAGGAGATACAACACCAGCGGCGGTGTGGTTCGCCTACACGCCGGATCGCAAAGGCGAACATCCGCAAGCGCACTTGAGCAAGTTCACTGGCACTCTGCAGGCCGATGGCTACGCGGGCTTCGAGCAAATCTACGAAGCGGGACGCATTCAGGAAGCGGCCTGCTGGGCGCACGTGCGCAGAAAATTTTACGACTTGGTGGCGGCTCACAAATCGCCGGTCGCGACGGAAGCGCTGGAACGCATCGGCGCACTGTATGCCATCGAAAAGGAAATCCGCGGGCGCTCGCCCGAAGAGCGACGTGAGGTCCGCAACGAGCGAGCACGGCCGCTGTTGGAATCGTTGAAACAATGGCTGGAAGCCACGCTAGGTAAACTGTCGAGAAAATCGGACACCGCGCTGGCGGTTCGTTACGCGCTGGGCCGGTGGGAAGCGCTGCTGCGCTACGTGGACGATGGACGGATCGAGATCGACAACAACGCCGCGGAGCGAGCGCTGCGCGTGGTCGCTCTGGGCCGCAAGAACTACTTGTTCGCTGGATCGGACGCTGGCGGCGAACGCGCCGCCGCAATCTACAGCCTGACCGGCACTGCCAAGCTGAACGACATCGATCCCGAAGCCTACCTGCGCGACGTGCTCACTCGCATCGCCGACCACCCCGTCAACCGCATCGACGAACTACTGCCCTGGAACCTAGCCTCAGAATTCACTTCGTTAACGTAATCCCCCGTCAAGACGGCCAGCTTCGGACGCTTACCTGCTACTCGCAAAAATAATCGCTGCAACTCGGTCTTTTCATCGTTCGTCAGCGGACGGCGCGTCCCCTCTTCGATGAGCTGCCACATCCGACTTGTCATCTTCATCCTCGCAGGTCCCGCACCCATCGCCTGCAATCTCGCGCCTCTGGCGCACAATCAAGGCACAAACGGTACTCGAACTCTCGGTCTCGGACGTGGATGTAGCCCAGTTCTACTCCACACTCAGAGCACTTAACGTTGTGCTTGCGAGCGTGCATCACGGAAGGGAATCCGTACCAGTATTTGTCGATCACACGCGCTTCCGGCGTGCAAGAAAAGCAAACGGTGCGTGCCCGCTCCGCGCTACCGAGCGGACGCGTGCAATCGATGATGTGAACGTCAGTTGGTGTGCCGCAAGTTCGACAAACCTTGAACGCAGGCAGTGGCAACGCAGCGCCTGCGGCTGCGCCAACCGCCAGCGAGAGAAATGTCTTGCGGTCTATCACCACGCTTTCCTCTTTTGAAATTCCAGCGGTCCGTACTCCCAGTGGATTTCTATTTCGTCTCCCGTTTGGTAGCGTTGGTGCAGCCACTCGATAGCTTCGTCTTGGCCCCTACACACTTGATGTGTGACCTCGCCGCGGTGCTTCAACACAGCGACCCGGCCCTCTCGGGTGTACAGCACGCTGGCGTGGGGGCACTGGGTGTCATGCTGTTGAAACGTCGTCGCACCGCATTTGTGGCACGGTCCGAAGTCGAGGTGCTGGTTCTCTTTTGAAAGGACGCGAGCGTACAGGTTTTCCTTAGGCAGCGCGAGACTACACGCCCCCAGTCCCAGCATCGAAATAAATGTGCGCCGCTGCATCATGCCTTTGCCCTACGCCTCTCCCTGTTGTCCAGTTCTTCCTCGACCGTCAACAGCACAGTGATGAATCGTCGCGCTGCGACCTGCGCTTCCTCTCTCTTCAAATGCCCGGCTTCAAATTCCAGTGTTGCCGTCTTCACGCAGCCCATCATGGAATCCTTCACAATGTTCAACGTGTGCGAGTCCATCGAGACCTTCACGCCATCTGATAAAGCGATGCACGTCTCCATACGAGGCAACTGCGCGTGTGCCGTGATGGCGAAGCACGGAAGAGCGAATATAGCGAGCCACCTCATCGCAAACCTCGCGCGGGGCTGTACGGGGTGTCCCTGTTGATTTTCTGCTCCAACACTTTCGGGTTCTCAATGTTCCCGAGGAAGTAGCTCCCGTCCGCGCTGGGCTTCTCCGCAGAATGCTGTAGCAAGAAGAGCGCCCAATATGCGCGGACCTTTTCGTCGTGCAGTTCCTTCTTGGACTTCCTGCGCTCGAATTTCACTATATCCATGACAACCTCTCAAACCACGGCGCATCTTCCAGCAGCCCGGTCAGCGCCGCCGCATCGCTGCACCGCAGAGCGTAGCGGGTCTTGGGGTTCCACGCGAAAAAGCGCACTCGCCGATACGCAAAAGCAACTTGGAGAAAAGCAAGCACTCGATAGGAGCTAGTTTGCATCCCGCACCCTTTTCTCTGCTGCAATCAGTTCTCGCACGGCGGCTTGAATGGGTTCAGGCACCACGTTCTCCGGTCTCGGGATGTAGCCGCCGATTTCGGAAGACCACACCAAATCAATGTAAGGCGGGTTGCCGATGCCGAAGACTTCGCGGTAGATGGGCGGATGCGGGCCGCTCATTGGACTATCTGCCCTTCGCTCTTCAAATCTTTGAACAATTTTTCTTGTCGGTCCTCATACGCCACACGCTGGACTGCACGACGAACGCCCACTCCGCTATGCATCCAACTCAAGAAGTCCCCGATGCCGTACTCTCGGCGCGGTCGCCGCTCCCGCTTCCGCTTTTGTGTCTTCTTCATCATCCTTCGTCCTCCATTTCGTGCCGCGAATCTTTCTTTGCTGCTGGTACGTGCGCGATTGCTGCCAGTGCTTGCTCGAACAGCGTGGACGCGGGTTCTGTGGGTTTTACGATTATAAAAGTTTCTTGATGGCGCGGATGGCGAACTGCTGTTTGCGCGAACTTTCTCTCCGCGACCCTTACGACAGGCGCGATGATTTCATGCAACGGGCGAAGCGGCTTCGGGGGTGTAGGTTCTGCCGAGAGTATGCGTTCTGCGGATAACAATGTGCGCTCCACTCTTGGTTTAGCTGGCATCAATGAAGTCGCCCCAGCTTTCCGCGCTTCATCGAATTTGTTCTTGATGCGGTCGCGGACGGATTGAAGGCCGCTGCCCGATAAGATTGGGGCACCGTTGGGAGATGTCTTCAACGCGACACCTCATAACCCTCATCTTGCAAGGCCATCAGGATGGTCCAGAAATATCTCGGTTCGATGACAACGCCGTCGCCAAAAGTCAGGCGGTCGGCAGGAAGATACTCATCGCACCAAATTTTTGCGGAAGCACTGCGAGGGATAAGCAGAAACAGCGACCCATGATTCTGACAAACAAAATCAGGGCCGATAGGCTGCACTTCTTGTCGGGAATCGTTGACTGAGTTCACGGGCACCTCACTTGAGATACCCGTCTCGGTTCCAGCGGAACCGCCGTGGTGGGATTTCCATTTGATGTTTTGCCTCTTGGGCCATATCCGCCATTTCTGGCTCGGGCACCGCGACCACATTTTGTGGCTCGGTTGCCGGGCAGCAAATTTCGCTGCCACTCTTGATACTTGTCGAATGATACTCCAGCTTTGAGAGCCTTTCAATGGTACGGAGGTCCCATGATGTACCCTCTTCAAGCAGCAGCGCATTAGAGAAGGCTAGGAGCCGGAGGAGGGGTAGAGACCGAATGAGGCTGTCGGTGATGGTGCTGATGATGGTGGCGATAGTGCTGATGATTGTGATGGTGCTGATGATTGTGGTGGTGCTGATGATTGTGGTGGTGGTGCTGTCGCAGCTGTCGCTGTTTCTTGTGATGAGGAGTTCGACATCAGAGCGACGGGTGGCGCGGCGAACTATTAGTGTCAGCTCTCTTGGCCCACTCTCGGCCTCGCGATTGTTTAAAGCCTCTCATAATCCAGAAAAATCCATTCCAAAATTAGGTCGAACTTAAAATGCTTCGCAGCCATGGCCCTCGTGATGAACTCGTGGGCAACCAGTGAATCCACTGCGATATAGAATCCGTTCAGCCGCAAAAAAGTATCGGCTGCGGAAAAGCCCGTTCGCTTGTTGCCGTCCACGAAGCCATGGTTGTTTGCCAACGACTCCATCAAGGCAGCGGCCTCTTCGAATAAGTTGTTGTAGTAACCAGTGGTCAGTCGTCCCACAGCAGCTTCAATACGTCCTTTATCGAGGAATCCTGGCATCCCGCCGATTTCGGCAAGCACCCGGTCGTGGATGGCGACGACATCGTCGAACGTCAGATAGCGGTGCTTTTGTTTGCGGGGAGTCATCAACTGTTGCGCAGCAATTCGAGCAGCTTACGGTTCCTGTCGATGGACCCCTGCGCCGCCACGGCCACCTCCGAGCCAGACCCCCCACGAAACTCCTGTTCAAGCAGGTAGCGGTCGAGGACGCGGACGATGAAATCCGTCAGCGTGCGTCCCTCCTTCTCGCTTTGCTTCTTTGCTCGCGCTCGCAACTCTTCTGGTAATCGCAAGCTAATCGCAGACCTCTTGTGCTTTGCCATGTTGCTCTCCTGATTCATATTATCTGACTGTGGACATCCACATAGATATCCATATTGGCATCACACAAGATACCATCAGAGATACCCGTGGTCAACTACGAAAACGAACCAGGACCCCTCCCGGTGGCGCAGGGGAGGCGCAGGACGGGTCGAATGGAGCCGGGTGGGGTCTCTCAGGGCTTGCCGGGCCTCCGGGGGCTGCCGGGCGTCTCATTCTTGAGACGAACCATAATCCCTGCTCATGAACCTGCCACCCACCATGAATTAGGTTTAGGTATAGGAATAGGTGTTGACACGGTATAGGTTTCGGGTTAGTATTCAAGAATGAGCAACAAGACCGCAAAGCTACTGTGCTGGGTCGAGCCGGACCTTTTGAGGGAAGCGAAGGCCGCAGCTAACTCGCAAGGCATCTCCACGGCAGAGTTGGTCCGCCGTGCCTTGCAGAGATATTTACGCCCCGAGTCTAAAGAACCGATTAGCGACGACCTTGTTATTGGTGCGGACGACCGCGTCACGCGGGAAGACTTGGATGATTTTATGAAGCAGGTGCGTGAGTTAGTAAAAGCAAAAGGTGCTGCGTGAGCGAACTTCAAATCCAATCCGGCGACGGTTTCAGCCACTCCGGCTCATCGCCGGGAGCGAGCAATGACTCGTTCGTTTGCTCGGGCGGAAGTCCGGGCATTGGTTCAGGTTTTTCGTTTTCTGGTAATAGTCCGACTCGTCCCGTAATTCTCTCCCCCCTTAGCGTCGTCCTGACGCGAGAGTTCCATTCAAAAGACTTTCGAGCAGTAGAAGTACTCCGAACCGACGCATTTGTGTGCGCGTTGGCGGAGATGCGCTTAGGCGCTGAAAGTTGGTAGAGATGACGAACTATGAGGGCTATCCACAGTCAGTGAATCTCATCAAGCAAGTGTACGGGCACGGTGGCGTTCGCGTTTACCGAGTCACTAAATCCGAGGCGAAATCCATCGCGAAGGAATTCCAGTTGCTGTTTCAGCGCAATCCTGTGCGAGCGGACTATTTTTATGTCCGTGTTAGCAAGCATGGGGTTCTGACCCATGTCGTGTTTTCTGTGGACAAGCAAAAGAAGTAGCAGCAACGCAGCACCCGCTGCGGGAGTCGCGGCGGGAGGAGACCTGAATGAGTAAAGGCATCATCAAGAAATGCATCGCGTGCGGCGAGGACTTGTTCATCCCGTTCGTAGGCATCAAGAACCCGCGACCCAGTAGCCGCGTCCCGCTCTGCGAGCGCCCCAACTGCATCCGTGCTCGCGGCATTCGCCAAGCGCAAGCCAGTGTAGCGGCAGCCGCCGAGTACCAAGAAAAGATGGGCGCGATTAACCGCCAGATTCGAGGGCACGCCAAACCCGAGAAGCCTGTCGTTGAGGTGGAGACATCTGAGGGCACCAAGGTTCGTCAAGTCAATGCCGACGACGTGGTCGAGGATTTGGACGACATCGAAAAGATTAAGGAGCGCGAGAAGTTGAACGAACGCGACAAGGGCAAGAAGCCTGCGTCTGTCGCGACACCCAGCCCGGCGCGTCCGAAGATTCCGGGATATCTGAAATCAGTCGCACAGCCTGTGGTCCCCAGCACGGACCCCGCAGCGCCGTACGGTCGCGATGAAAACTACCGTCCTATTGGTGTGCCCGACACAACGCCTGCTAATCCGAATCCATGGAGCGCGAGCCAGCCTACCCTACCGCCGATTGAGGCTCCCGTTGGCCCCGTCGTCGCTACTTCCACGAGGGAGTTGCGCGACCGCACCACTGGAAAGTTGTTGGAGCAGGACGCCGACTATTTGCAAGGTCGAACACTGGCGCAAGCGGCGACATTCTTTGGCGTGAGGCCAAAGCGCTCGCAGTCCGTACAGAAACCGACGCGCACCATTCACAGTTTCCGCGAACTGCTAGTGATGGACCGTTGGGAAGTAGCGTCATTGTTCGATGCCGTGGTTGGCGTCGAATGGTTGCCAACGGGAGAAAAAGTTTTGATGGATAAATCTGTCGCTGAGAAGCAAGCGGCGGATTTGAAGCAAGAAATCGACGAACTGCGTGCATCGCTGGTCACGCGCACCGCGCAGTGGCAGAAGATTCATCGCCCGGAAGACAAGTTGGAGAAGAACGACCGCGAACGTTTGAAGCGTGAAGAGACGAAGCAGCTCCACGCGAAGGAAGCTGAATGGCGCACTTTGCGCTCCCGCTTACTGCACTGGGAAGCCGACCCGCGCAACTACGTGGACTCTGGCAAGAAAGAACCTGTGTTCATCACCTTCTACGACGAGTACCCGATTACGTTCATCAACGTGAAGACCGACAACGGGCGTTGGTTGGAGCACGAATCGGCAGAGTTAGGTGAGTGTGGTTTCGTACAATTTGGAAACGACTACGATTTGGACGGCTACATGAAGGTGCTGCAACTCGGCGACGATGCGCTGCAAATGATGGCGAACGGTATGACGTGGGACGGCTGGCGCGAATGGGAAAATCTTGTCATCACGCAGGCGATTGAGTTGCGTCTCATCGAGCCGGACATGGAACTCATCAAACTCTATCCCGGTCTGGGTCTCTTCGTTCCGCCATATGACCCGCACGAGGACTCGGACGACGGTGTATTGGAAAACCAGTTGGCGCTCAAGAATGGCGGAACACAGTACGGCGGCAGCATCTATGGTGCAGGCGTCCGTATCGGCAAACACCGCAACTACGCCCGGCGTATCGGGGATTTCAATAAGGTCATGGATTTCGGCAACAAAGAGTCCTACTGGGAAGAGGCACCATACGTGCCGGACAACTCCGACGACCGCGAAGGGTGGGACCCAAATTGACGGTAAGTGCTGCATATTCAGCGGATTGCGGCAAAACGTCGCCTGCTTGTAAATACACGCCGTTATATATGAGGGGCGCAAGCCTCTCACCCCCCAGAACATTACAAGCGCAGTCGGTCGGCACTCCCCCGTGTCGGCCGCTGCGCAATTTTTTATCTTCGCAAGTGTGAACGCTGATTATTTCACGAGGGCTGATGTACGCCAGTCTTTCAGTTGAAAGTCGAATCGAATCGAGGTTGAGAGACCTGCGCACCACCGTGTCTTTTTTGTGCGCTTTGGATGGCCGCGTCAGCAACACGCGTCTGAATCAGGCACTTCGCGGTCACCGTCCGCTCGACGTGCAAGACGGCAATCGTTTGAATTCTCTGACGCTTCGTCTTGTCGAACTCGCGGACTCAATGCGCCCCATCCCTGTGAATTTCTCGAATCCCGAAGAGGTTCGGGGGTTGTTGGACATCAGGAAGTCGCCGGATGAGATTCGAGCGCTTGTTGCGCAGCTGTTTCAATAGTTGTTGTCTTGAAGTTCGTCGGCGTTGGGACAATCCTGACCAAAGCGGCGATAGTGAAAGGACTTGGAAGCCGAAATGGACCCAACAGTTGAAATTGCAAAATTGAAAGAAGAAGTGGCGTGGAGAACGAAGGCGATGGAAAGGTACGAAGCATACATCGCCAAGGTTTTAAGACAGTTGGAGAACTTGGAAGACCACGTCGGCATGAAGCAGATTGTCGAGTGGGAATTGCTAGACCTCCGCATGCAAGAAGAGATGGAAGAGTTGGAAGTGGCTTAGGCAGGGAAGTTTAAGAGTTGTAACGGCGGCGGGATTCGACAACCCGCTGCTGGCTAGCCGGATATTTCGGCAGCGAAGTCGAGAAAGCAGGTGCAACGAACGCCCACGGGCGAAGTCTTCATCAAAGAGAGTCATCATGGAACGTAAAATCGGAACAATTTATGCAGCCAGCCCGAAGGGTTGGTTCTTCATTTGTATTACTCCGCAAGAAAGATTCTTTCTACACCTCAGCGAGTTCATGGCCGACCGTCTCCCGCAAGTGGGCGAGCAGGTTAGCTTTGATGTTGCGCCTCCGCGCCAGCCCGGCCAGTTGCCGTGTGCGGTGAACGTGAAGCCGGTGTCGGGGGTGAAGCAGTGAGCACCTTCAACCAATACCAAGAATTTATACAAGCCTTGTTCGCGACGGGCGACACCCTCTCCTTCATGTTCAATGGTGAAATCAACGGCAAGAAGGAAACGGTTCACGAGTTTATTCCTGCCACACGGGCGCT
Source organism: uncultured Acidobacteriota bacterium (assembly GCA_963781995.1). Classification (GTDB taxonomy): domain Bacteria; phylum Acidobacteriota; class Terriglobia; order Acidiferrales; family UBA7541; genus Acidiferrum. The sequence continues at coordinate 382,938 of CAWAHR010000003.1, forward strand.
CACCCCGGGGTATTACCAGAAACTTCAAAGCTTGAACGCGGCCTTCGACATTTATGTGGCGATGAACCCTTACAAACCGGAACTGGTCGGTCAGGGGACGGGCCGTACCAAGAGCAACGTCGCCGAGATTAAACGCCTGTACGCCGACGCTGATTCTAACGGCGAAACAGTTCGCCAAAAAATTCTATCGAGCACCAAGACCCCGCCGCCCTCTGTTGTGTTGGAGTCCAGTCCCAACAAGTTCCAGTTTACTTGGAACGTGCGGGGGCTGACGCAGGAGACCGCGGAACCGTTGCTGAAGGCAATCGCGGCTGAATACGGCACGGACCCGGCTGTTGCAGAAGTGGCGCGTGTTCTACGCGTACCGGGGTTGCGCAACCTAAAGTACGCCGATGCTCCAGAGGTCAAAGTCGTCGGCGACATCGACGGAAGTGTTTACGACTGCATTGATTTCAAAGTCGCGGTGCAGCCGATGCCGGAAAAGAACGAATCTCCCCGCGACGAGAACAATCTGATTCCGAAAGGTTATCGCTATCATGCGATTATTTCCCACGCCGGGAAGCTGCGAGACCTCGGCTATGACATCGAAGGTGTTGTTGAAGGAACATTGCGTTGGGCGCACACCAACATAGCGCCACCATTCAAGGACGACGATGTTCGCCAATACGCTCGGGAGATTGCGACCAAGTTCCCGCAGGGCCTTCCGAATGGCGGCGAAGTGCTGATGAGTGGCTCAATAGCGAATCAGGCGGCACCGCAACCGGGTGACGTTTCCAACTGGCGCTCGATGTTCCGCTCCGTTGAGGAGATGGAAGATGGACCCATCGTCATAGTCATCGACGGCGTATTGCAGGAAGGTACTTGTTTCATCGGCGCGAATCCGGGTGATGGCAAGACACTCATCGCGTTGGCGTTTGCAAAAGCTATCTCGACAGGGACTCCGCTGTTTGGTCTACCCATGTATCCGGTCCCGGAACCGCGCACGGTTATCTACCTGATTCCAGAATCTCGTGACCGCGCCTTCCGCAGACGCTGCGAAGCTTTCCAGATGCCGAGGGACAAGATGAAGTTCATGGCTAGAACAATCTCGGCGGGTGTCTCGCTAGAACTGGGCGACCCTTACCTGCTTGAGGCTGTCCGTCAAACCAAGGCCGTGGTCTTCCTCGACACCGCGTCGCGCTTTATGAAGGGCATGGACGAAAACGCGGCGGCTCAGAACCGTCAACTAGTGAACGACGTCATCTCGTTGTTGGCGGCTGGCGCGACTTGTGTCGTGTTAATCCACCACGCTACGAAGGCGGCAAAGCAGAAACAGGAGCGAATGTCGCTTGAGAATATGCTGCGCGGTACCTCGGACTTTGGTGCGATGTGCGACCAAGCCTACGGCATCCGGAAGGACATGACGTTGTATGCCAACGGGTCCGGCCCGATGGAGATTGACCTAGTCAGCCTGAAAGACAGGGAACAGATTGGTGGCTTGAGCAACATTCGGCTCGGGGCCTCCCACAAGAATAAGGGAGAAAGTTTTCCGGTCTCGTACATCAACGAGATTGGGAACTTCAAAGTCATCCACGAGACGGAAGCATCCCGACGAGATGTTGAAGCACTGGTTGCCCTCGTAAGCGGCGACCCCGAGATTCCAGCCAAGGAACTTGCCAAGAAGACCGGCCTGTCCGATTACGGGGTAAAGCAGAAACTCGGCTCCCTCGGCTGGCATCGCGTCCAAGGTGGGTCGGGCGGGGCCTCGCCGTGGCATCGAGATGACGGCGGACCTTGCCCTTTTGCTAGGTCTAAACCGACCAAGGCCGTGAACTGAAATAAACTGGGCCTATACCGTGAAGCGAAGCCCCTGTTCTATATACAGGGGCATTCGTTCCACGGTCTCTTAGGCGTGAGGTCAATCGTGACACGACCGTTCACGGTCTGCTCACGGCTCATCTTACGGTCCAGTTTCCTCAATAATCAGTCGTCTTGGCCACACCATTGCGGCCCGTCGAGGCATAGATGGCCAAAACCGCGTCAAAAAGACGAGGTTCAGCCTAACGTTTGAAATATCGCCTCTCTGAGTGAATAGAACAGCAAAAAGCCCCCGGCGAACCGGAGGCTGGACAGCTATCCTTTATGTGGATGGGGTGGTTAGGCGTTCGGATTGGCGAATACGGCAGCCATAGCCTCGTCGGCGAACTGGCCGTCATTCTCCTGTATGTAGGTGAAGGCGGCGGCTGGGTCGGAGTGGCACAGGAAACCAGAGACCGCGCCGATACGCTGGGTCTTCTCATAAACGCGCATTGCGGCGGAGTGGCGTACGGTGTGGCAATGGACCATGCCTTCGTGCAGCCCGGCGAGCTTGGCGAACTTTTTAATCAGAACGTGCAAATAGTGTCGTGTCAGGCCACCGAACAGAGAATTGGTGCCACGCTGCTTTGCCAACTCGACCAACTCGCGCATATCGAGCGCGGGGTTGGGCGATACCAACACTCGGAACGAGCGAGTCCTGCCCCGCTTTGCTTGCGGGATGCGGACTTTGTAGCCACCTGTAACCGGGTCAGAGATTACATCGATGCCTTTCAGGCTCAAGCACTGGGACACGCGGGTCCCGGTCGCGTACATCGTCAGCAAGGCCAAGTGGGCCTCTTTGTTGCCGTACTCGTGAGATGCTTTTAGCAGGGCGTTTACTTCAGGCTTTTGCAGGTATTCCATCTCTCACCTCTAAGGTGGTCATATATTGTCATACATGGGCATAACAGTCAAGGGAAAAGTGTAACAGAATTGGAAAATGGTACGATGTGTTGATGTGGCAAGACTTGCACATAGTTGACAATGTATGGAGATGGCTGTTAAGGTCTGGTCGTGGAGGCGAACATGGCCGCAAGAGACCGAGGATTGAACGAGCGCATAGTATTCCTAACCGACAAGAACCAGCGCGAATGGTTGCAGAAACAAAGCGAATCAACTGGTGCTCCGGTCGGCGACATCATTCGCCGGGCGATTACCACGTATCAGGCGTGGGTTAAGAAGCAAGGGAAGTAGTAGTTGGACTCTCGCGCCGAAGCTGGTCAACGTGCAAGCGTGAAGACAGTGACCATCCCGGCAATAAAACGGGCAACCACACGCGAATCGCGAACGGGCAATGAAATGCGATGCCCGAAAGAGTTCTCAGTGCGGAAGCCATAGACGCAAAACAATCTATTCCCCCGCATCAACAAGGGAAGCAACGGCCCGATTTCCCATTTTGAAGAAGGCCCCAGCGGCCCCGCCCCATAGCCCGGTTTGTCGAGGCGGAAGAACACGTAGCTGCAGACCAACATCTACCGCTTTTTGACATTCAACATTTTCTAGCAGGGAAAGACCCGGTGGCGGTCTCCACCCACCCGGAGGGTCCTTTCAGTGGGTAAGGCCGCAATTATTTTTTGAAGTCGAGCACCCAGTTGTTTGGGTGCTTTTTCATTTCAGCAGCGCTGCAGCATAGGAAAACAATGACAAACGAAAGCGAGGTGACCCTGCCGGAAGGCGGGACGGAATTGGTGTCTTCGTCTGCGCCGAAGAAGCGCATCAAGGAAATGACACCCGAGGAAAAGAAGAAGTACAACCGCGAGGCCGCCAAGAGGACGAGGGAAAAGGCTGGGAAGAAGGCCGAAAAGGCAGCACGCGAGCGCTTCTCCGAAGCGGAGGTCTCGAAGAAAGATGCGAAGCGAATCCTGCTTGATGAACGCCAAATTCAAAACGACCACGTAGCCGACACGATTGTAGAACTCGCAGAAGTCGCGGCGCGTCATTACCGGATTCCCTTCAACGCCCATTTATTCACCCACGGACTGCGCGCCACGCTGAACGCCCGTGAATCTGAGGAAGCAGTTGCCGAGCCCAGCATCCAACCCGAGGAAGTGAAAGGCGAAATCCTATACCGCACCGACTTGCACGGTTTGTGGGACATGGGTTTCTTCCGACACGAAGACTCGTTTGACCAGTGGCTAGCAGACCGTTTCCGCTACAAGTCCTCTGCGTTCGCACTCTCCCAGTTGCTCAACAAGATTGACTTTGGAGCGACACATGAATCTTGGGAGCGTTTCCTGCCCCACTGGTCACCTCTGGGATTGCGCCCAAATTATACGCAACAAGATGCGCTCGCATGGCTCGACAGCCAGCGCAGTGACGTAGAAGGCGACAAGAAGCGTTACCTCCTCGTGGCATCCAGAAACTCGATGAAGTCCACCTTCATCCGCATTCACGCGCTGCAACTCGCGCTGTGCTGCCCAGATTCGTCGGTGCTCATTGTAAGTGAAACGAACAAACTCGCGAAAAAGGCGCTGAAAGAGTACAAGGGCTATCTCACGAAGGCTGCAAACAACCCGACGAAATTTCAGCAGTATTTTTCGGAATTCTGTGCGCCCATTAACGACGCAGGCCAGTCGAACACCTACGAAAACCCGCTGGCACATTTGGGATTGCCGCAGGCGGCTTGCGAATCTTCCTCGATGGAGTCCGCAAATACGGGTTCGCGATTCTGGTACTGCGTCTTTGACGACCCAATCACCCGCGACAACGGCACCGCGAACGACGAGCAGAAAGAAGCGGCAATCTCGAAGCACGGTTCGATTATGAAGTTGCGTGAGCCTGCTGGATTCGCCACCAACGTACAAACTCCGTGGGCCTCCGGTGACTTGGGCGACGTGATGATTAAGCGCAACGAGGAAGACCCGGAGCACGCGTTGGCTGTCCGTATCGACCCCGTGATGACCATCCACCCGGAAGCGGCGCGCAAGAAACTTCTGGAACTTACGGAAGACGATGTAACACCAAACTTCCTGCCGAAACTCAACTGGCGATTCATCCGCGGAGAAATGCGCTCACCCGAGGGCATCGAGTTCTTCAAATCCCAGTACATGACAGAGTGGCCGCTGGAAGAGTCGGACGAAATCAAATTGAACTTCGATTACGACCTCCTAGTGAAGAGCGTCGTGCCGATGACGGCCCGTCCCGTAGGGGAGATTTACTTAACAGCCGACGTGGCCTACTCGAACGTCAATAACAAGTATGCGGACAACTCGGCGTTGGCAGCCGTTTGCATCCACCGCAATTCACGCGGCGAATCCTCCATGTGCGTGCTGGGCATGGAAGTGGGCCGTATGCGTGGAAGCGAACTCGCGGCGAATATAGTGAAATACTGCCGCATCTACCAGCCCCGCAAGGTCATCATCGAAAAGGGCCCGACCCACGACCTCTTGCAGGATGAAATCAACCGCATCTCTTTGGCGCACGGCATCCCCGTTCCAATCTACTGGGCAACTCCCAGCAATCAGAAAGGGGCGAAACTGTCTCGCTTGAAAGCACTGGAAATGATTTTGGTTTCCGGGCGTCTATCGTTCCTCAGCGGCGCATACATCGACACCTTGTTCTCCGAGTTGACCAAACTCCAAGGCAAGAAGAGCACATCCACTCGCAAGGACGACCAAGCAGATTCGTTGTCAATCGGCGTGAAGTTCCTTTTGAAGTCCGTAAGTTTGCAATCCGAGGAAGACACCACGACGCCGCAGGAACGCGAAGAAGAATTCCGCCGCGCACTAATGCAGGCCGGGCACCAGCGAATGTTCAGCGAGGGCGCATCCAGTTGGACGACAGCGCGCACCTTCAACCAGCGCAACGAACCGCCACCCCCAACGGAACCGCAGCGCCCGCTCACACCACGCGAACAAGCGATGCAGAGGATGATGTCGATTCTTCCGCCCGGCCTTCGCCGACGCGGATAACAGTTTCAAAATTGCCAAGGAGGTCGCCGCACCCACGCGGCAGAACATGGGTAGAGGAACATCAGAAGCAAATCGAGCGAAGAAATTCGACCCGAGGAAATGCCGTTGTAAGTGTGGTGAGGCTTTGAAGAACCGTCGTCGCCGCTACAACCCCGGCCACTCGGACCAAATCAGCAACAGAGTTTGGAAGCAACAGAAACGAACACCAGCCCCAGTAAACGAACCCGTGCTGGTCTACCAGCCCTCGGGCGGGAAGACGGTTTATCGCAGTCAAGGCTATCGCGGCGAAGGACGCCGCAACAGGAGATTCAACGATGTACAGACCCATTAGTGACGAAGGCATTCGCAATCAGCGAACCGCCAAGCAGGTTGCGCGAATTCTGGTCTCACGCTTCCCGACAAAGGCGAGCGACCAAGCAAACTATGGCTTGATTTTCGACGCGCTGTCTGAGGTGAACGGGACAGATGTGTTAAGCGACGGCGAGATTATCACGACCATCGAATCAATCCGCAACAGCTTAGGCACGAATCCACAATTTGTAAATGATTTGAAATCGATACGTGCCCAGCGAAGCGACGTGGAGTGGAACAGCGCCACGGTCGGCTTGCTCATCCAAATCTGCACAGAACTCGGCGACATCTCGGAAGCCGGGATGCTGTTCGCAATCGCCCAGAACGAGGACTCGTTCCCGAAGAGCGCAGCCTACCTGCAACAGCAAGCCGAGAAGGCTCAAGGCCAGCGCGATGAGAAGGAAGCGGAAGACCTGCGCGCAACGCTCCTAGCGTCTTTCGAGAAGCAGCGCGTCAATTACCGTGGGCAGGAGTTCGCGTTCAAGGAAGCCGTGAAGCGCGAGAAGGCTCGTGTGGCCGCACTCGACCTGCAACAACTTCGTGATGAAGTGAACCGCCGCAGCATGGGCCGGAAGTTGGGCGCAATGGACAAAGAGACCCGCCGCGAGACAGTGAGAACGCTCGCGAAAGCGGCGGAGCCAACCCCAAACGTTTACGACTCATATCCAAAGTTGCCTCGCATCTTTTATCCCAGAGGCTCATTCACACCCGTGCCAATGGATGCCGCTTTCTTGAAGCACGTAGCAGCCAACGACCGTGAGTGGTTTTCGCTGCTTCGCAAAAAGTACGGCCCGCAAATCGCGGAGCGCATGCAGGAAAAAGATTAATCCGGCAACCCCGGACAGGAGAATCACAATGGCAACACAAACTTTAGAGGAAGCACAGGCAGCCATCATGCAGTGGGCAAACTCGGAGTATTTTCCAAAGAACCCCCTGCTTCTCAAGACGCCGCACAATCTCAAGATGCTGCAATTGGAACTCACGACCATCCCAGTCCTAACGGTAGCGAACATCGCAGCCGCCGTCGCCCGTTTGACCGAACAGGGCAAGTTGGAATATGCAGACTACGTCGAGCCCGTCGCGCCTGCGTTCATATTGCGCAACCCCGACACCCATCAACCGATTTCCACACGCGACGAGTTGAACGCGTTCGTTGACGCCGACAGCAAGAACATGCGCCGCTTGCTGTATCCGAATGGTAAGAAATCCGCGGAGGCAGAAGTGGCAGTAAACGCTTTGCTTGCCCAGCGCCCCATGCCGAACGCCGCGAAAGCGGCAGCCCGCCAGCAGAAAGAAGCCGCCGACAAGTGGGGCATCAAGCGCCTCGGTAGCGACAAGACCGAACTCGACCGCAAGACACCACCCAAGTTTTATGAAGACACAGTCGGAAACGCGAACCGCGCCGCCGCCGACCAAGAGCGTGCGCGAATGTCGATTGAACGCCTCATTCAGAACTTCACGGCGGTATCACCCAGCGGCAGGGTGGACCACGGTAAGACGACCGAGGTTCGCCAGCGGCTTCGTGCAATCAAGGTCATGCTGCCGCACGGCCAGCCGGATTATGTGGCTATGGAAAATGCAGTCGGCCAAGTCATCCGCAAATACTAAACGACGAAATCAGTAACGGGCTGGGAGTGGGCTGTATCGGCGACGGTACAGCGGGGCAGGTTCGTGTCCCACAGAAACACTCCCTTGCCGGGCAGCCAGTCTCCGTGAAGCCGGAGGCCCCGGCCCTTCAACATTCGCTGGACGTGAACTTCGAAGGCGTCCAGCAATCCGGCCAGCACCAAGGTGCGTCGGGCAACAAAGGAAAAGAAGTGAAGACCACAACCAGCAACAAGATAGTCAAACAGAAGAAAATCGTTCGCGTTGGACTGGACGGGACAGCCGGGCAAGGATTCGAAAACGGCAGCGGCAACCCCAGCAACAGCTTGGACTACGAGCAAGGACCCGGCGAGAAGTATCACACGCTGGTGACCACCAGTCCCGCGAAGGCTAATGCGACGAAAAAGAAAGGTGCAAGCAACGACCCCAACGCGAGCGTAATGGCGAAGCGAGCCGAGAAGTTGCAAGCGAATCCTGCAAAGGTGACGACCGTTGACCCCCATGTGAACAAGGGGCTGGCGAAGTCATTGGCACAGGGTAACCTCGGAGGAAATCCAAAACTCCGCATGGGAAATTCCTTTGGCATCGCAACCAAGGACAGCAAGAAGTAAATAAGCAAGAATCCTGAATGTGATTCATGCAAACGAGATTGCGTCTGTACGTCTCCCCCGACGTACAAACCGCAATGAGGCGGGACCGCTAGTGATTCAGCGGCTCCACCTCTGTAAAAGTTTAAGAGATTCGCCGCTCAAACGGCGATAGCGAAGCAGGGGCCTCCAATCCTCTGTTAGCAAATGGAGAAGCAACAACATGAGTGAAGCAACAGTAGAAGAGCGCCTTGCAGCACTAGAGGCGTGGCAGAAAAGCCAGCAAGAGGAATACAAACTGATTGTACAAGACCTGTACGGTTGGTTTGACGCCCGCATGGCATCTTTGAAGGAGGATGTCGCGGCGGCTGAGACGACGAAGGCCGACGTGGAAGTTGCCGTCGAAGATGGTCGCAGCAAACTAGAAGACGCCGTGAAAGCGTTCGCGGAATCTCTTGGGGAAGAAACAATCCTCAAGGGAATCAAAGACGCCGTACAGGGTGTGGTCCTAGCGGTCCGCCCAGCAACTCGCGCCGAAGCGCAGGCCGGAACCGCAGTGGCAACACGTCAGGCAACCCCCAGCGAAATTCGCAACAGCTAACACCAAAGTTCAGCCGCGTATGAGTCCTACGTGACATCAGAGGGCTGAGAGTTCGCGCACCGTATGCGCGGACACGGGTCGGTTCTATTTTTGAGCCGACCCCTTTCTATTCGTAGCAAGGAAATTTTCCAATGCAGAACAACGATTTTTCGCAGCAAGTTCCCCGGATTCAAGCAGGCGGCGCGGTCTCCGCAAACGCCCCCTTTAGTGCGGCGGACGTTGCCTTCGGTCAAGCGCAGCAAATCGCAGCCGCGCAAATTGTCGCGCTGATTAGCAACTTGGTTGTGCTGAATTCGAAGGGCCAGCCAGATTATCTCAAGACTCGCGCCCAAGGTTTTAACTTGTTGCAGCGTTTGCGCCGCAAGGAACTTTGGGAGTTTGAACAACAACGAAATCAGTAACGAGTTGGGGAGTGGGTTCCCGTAGCGATGCGGGAACGGGGCGGGTTCGCGTCCTACAGAAGACACTCCCTCGATATTCGTAGAGTCGAACTAATTAGCGATTCTACAATCCGGCACCACCCGAGATTCGTGGGCTGCGGCATGGCCGACACGACGAGAGTGTCGATTTCGTGCGGGTTCAGCGCACCCACGTAATACTCATGGCCGGTGACAATTACCCAATCCAAAGCAAGAACGGGCGACCATTGCACGTAGGCGCAAAACAACGCCAGGAAGATGATAAATGCTTTATAGCCAATAATTCGCATTCAGAAACTCAAGCGACATAGCGATACGAGAATACTATTCTGACCAAACTGTAAGATGCCTTAGACTCCCAAAAGCGGTGCAAGAACCTGTGCCCGGCGCGTTGGCGTTGCACGCCCGAACCGCTGGCCCCAATCGCATACAGAATCAGGGAATTTGTGCTCGCCAATGTCCATGAACTTTGGAGAGGAGTCAACGTGAAACGGATGCGGAAAGAAATTCGAGCAGTGTCCATCATGGCAGCGATGATATTGGCTGCACAGAGCTTTGCAGGTTGTAGCGGGGTGAATAGTGCTCACTCTACCGGAGGAGGCTCTCAACCACAGCAAACGGCTCTCGTTACCGGGCCTTGGTCTGGAAAAGCGGTTTCCAACCAAGGCAATGGCACCAGTCTTATCTTTGCGAACATCCAATCCCAAGGCGCGGGGTCGTACTTCGCAACGCCCCAGCAAACAATGGTTTGCGAAGTTGGCCTTGCGGCGTGTATGGAGGGGTTTGCCTCAATTCCATGGCAAATCTGCGCGGAAATCCCAAATTATTCGCTCACCGAAACGGTTAGCGGGAATCAAATTACAGGGTCAATTACGGCGTCAGGCTATTGCGAGAACACCGTAAGCCAAACCACCTCATTCACTGGTACTCTTTCTCAAGATGGCAAGTCGATAACAGGCACTTACACGACGACTTATACGCCGCCGAGTGGTGGAGTGGCAGACTCCGGCACATTGCAGGCATCCGTCAACAGCGGTGTGACTGGGACCTACTCTGGTCAAGTCGTATCCGAGTACAATCAGGCAAGCTATTCCGTAACCTTTGCGTTGACTCAGAACAGCGATGGCTCAGTAACCGGAAGTGGAATGGTCAGTAACTCATCTTGCGTAAGCACCGTCACAGCGAACAATAACAGTCCCAATCCAAGTTTCGCTTTTGGTGGAGCATTTCACCTTGACGCTAACCTCGGTCAGTCGAACTCTCTGGACCTGAATGGAATTCCAAACGGCGACGGGACGTATGCTCTTTATTACAATCTCGGGGCGTGTGGTGGGGACGACATAGGAACTGGCACTGCCACGAAGCACTAGCCTTCGCAATTACCGCCCGAGGCGTAGGCCACCGCAGGTGCAAATATTTGCCCTTGTGCTGAGGTCTGTGCCGTAATCACCAGCGCGGCGCACAAGGTTATCGCGCTAAATAACGTCAATTTTCCGGGTTGCATGCTGACTCCTCAGAGTTCAACGGGGGACTCGTTCGAGGACTACTTCGTGCAGGAAACTACAGCCGACACATACCGTCTGTTCGTTTGGGACCGGCCTGCCGTGATGGGTGTCACGCTTCTTTGTTTTATAGTGGGAATTAGATATCGAACGCTAAAGTCTGGGTGCTAGGCCCCGCAGCGCGGCTCACCGTGCCCAACCCATGCTACGATTCCGGGATGCCCGACCGCCGCTCCACCACCCGTAAAACGAAGAAATCCTGTCGCTGCCACCACGGCATCGCCATCCATCACACTAAACGCATTTCGAAGGGAGTTAAGCTTTAAGCAATCTCCAAACTTTCGTGAATGGTGCAGCGATATTGATTTGAAGCTCGGCTGGCGGACTTGAGAAAGGGCAAGCCGTGAGGTCACGGCGCGAGTTCGTTAAGCAGCTCAAGCGGGACTGGAAAGAACGCAGATGTCTCGTCGTCGAGCAGAAATTCCGGTGGCTAATCGCAGCCGACTACCCAGAATTGGTGATTGCTGCCGTCCTTGCTTTTGTGTTCGTAGAGGCAGGAATTTGACAAAGTCTTGCCATTCCATTGGCAACGCACCTTCTTGCTGGTTGCACCGTCAATTGGGCAGTCAGCCGTGAACGTGCAGCCGTCGCCAAACGCTTGAGCAGAAAAACCCGCTAACACGAACGCGATTGCAATTGCTTTTCTCATTTGAATCTCCTGCTGGTAGTTTCACTCCCTGCCAGAATTGATGGTATGGTATTTGCCGTAAATGCCAACTACGTTTAGTGCCTACTCGTGGGGATTTACCCCTACAGCATCTGGAGGCTCGCGTCCGCCCAGCAGGGTCTTCTTATTCGGTGAGAGTTTGCGGTGAGACGAACACAAATCGTCCGTAAGTTATTGAAAAGTGGCGGATGAGCCTGTAAGCCGGATTCTGTGCGGTGCACTGCTTTGCAGCAGCGCGCCGCGACGATCATTCCTCTAGGCCGCACCTCGCGATGCGGCTCCAGCAACCTACCCGAGGGTTCTCCTTCAGACCGGCTTGCGCCACTCTGAAGGGAGCGCGTTCCTTCGCAGAAACGCTAACTCAGCGAGCCGGGCCAGCTCTTCCCTCCTATTTGGTCTTGCACCACGCGGGGTTTGCCATGCCGGCGCCATTACTGACGCCGCGGTGGGCTCTTACCCCACCTTTTCACCCTTACCTGCGCGCGAACCATGAAGACATCCCGAAGGTTTTCCTCCGGGCTATCACCGGGTATCGCACCGCCGGCGGTATATTCTCTGTGGCACTGTCCGTGAACCGTTGCGGCGCCGTCCGCCGAGGCGGACGGCCGCTACCACAGCTCCCCTGGCGTTACCAGGCGCATTGCCCTTCACCCTGAGAGCCGCAGGCTCGAAGGGTTCACCCTCGCGCCGCAGCCTCAAAGTTACTTCTTCACTCGCGTGAAGTGGTGTCCGGACTTTCCTCCCGCCCAGCCCGCTTGCGCGAACCAGGCCAGCGATCATCCAGCTCACCCGCCACGTCAATTATACCAAATGAATTGTGCGAAAAATCCCGGGTTTCTACCCAAGAATGCTTTACGCCAGCGCGCGGTACATCACCAGTGCGTCGACGAAACCCAGCGCGGGGTGCTCGAACGCGAGCGGGAGGCGGCCGACGGTTTCGAAGCCGAGGCTGGTCCATAATTTGACGGCGCGTTCGTTGGTGCTGACCACGAAGTTGAATTGCATCGCGCGGAAGCCGCGTTCCTTCGCTCGCTGCAGCGAATGCAGGCACATCTGGCGGGCGATGCCGCGCCCTTGCGCGGTGGCCGCGGTGACGTAGCCACAATTGGCTACGTGCGCGCCGCCTCCCAGCTGGTTCGCTTTCAGGAAGTAGGTGCCGAGCACGACGCCGTTTTCTTCCAGCACAAAGGTTTCTTTTTCGGGAGCAAACCAAAAGTCGAAGGCCTGTTCCTTGTTCATGTCGCGAGGGAGAGGGTAAGTCTCGCCCGCGCGAATCATCGGCTCGAGAATCGCCCAGATGGCATCGTGATCGCGATCAGTGGCGAGGCGGACGGCCATGGCGCCTTCCTTATTTGAGGCCAATGAGTTTTTCAAATTCGGATTCGGTGAGGATCATAACGCCGAGTTCTTTGGCTTTGTCGTATTTGGAGCCGGGGTCGGCGCCGACGACGACGTAGTCGGTTTTTTTGCTGACCGAGCCGCTGAGCTTTCCGCCGTGCTGCAGGACGAGTTCGCCGGCTTCTTCGCGGCTGCGGCGTTCAAGCGCGCCGGTGAAGACGAACGATTTGCCGGCGAATTTCTGGCTCTTGATTTCGCGCTTCTCCGCCGTGGGACGGACGCCCGCGGCATGCAGTCTCTTGATCAACTTGCGGTTGGCCGGCTCGCTGAAAAATTCCACGATGCTTTCGCTGACTTTCGGGCCGACTTCGGTGACTTTTTCCAGGTCCTCGGGTTTCGCTTCTTCCAACTCTTCGAGCGACCCAAAATTCTCGGCCAGCAACTGGCCGGTGCGTTCGCCGACGAATCGCATCCCCAGCGCGTAAATCAGGCGCGAAAGCGGCTGCTTCTTGCTCGCCGCAATCTCGTCCAGCAAGTTTTGCGCGGATTTTTCGGCCATTCGTTCGAGGTCGGCAATCTGCTCGAGTTTCAGCGAATACAGATCCGCGAAATCCTTAACCAGCCCTTTGTCCACCAGCTGGTCCACGATTTTTTCGCCGAGGCCGTCAATGTCCATCGCGTGCCGCCCCGCAAAGTGCAGCAGTGACTCCTTGCGCTTTGCGGGGCACGCGGCGTTGACGCAGCGATATGCGACTTCGCCCTCGGCCTTGTGAATCGCGCTGCCGCACTCCGGGCATTTCGTCGGCATTTTGAAGGCGCGCCGATTCTTCCCTTCTTTCACCACTTTCAGAACATGGGGAATGACTTCGCCGGCGCGCTCGATCAACACGGTGTCGCCGATATGCAGGCCGAGCCGCTCGATCTCATCCATATTGTGCAGCGTGGACCGGCTGACGGTGACGCCGCCGACCTGCACGGGCTCCAGAACCGCAACGGGCGTAAGCGTTCCGGTGCGCCCCACCTGCACGAGAATGTCGTTCACCACCGTGGTTTCCTGGCGCGCAGGATATTTGTAGGCGATGGCCCAGCGCGGCGCCTTGGAAGTGAAGCCAAGTTCGTTCTGCAGCGCGGTGGAATTGACCTTGATGACCACGCCGTCAATCTCGTACGCGAGTTTTTCGCGCTTGGAGTCCCATACGTCGCAATATTTGAAGATTTCATCAATGCCGTCGCACAGCTTCCAATCATCGCTGGCGTGGAAATGCAGCTTCTTCAGCGCCTCGAGTGAATCCGAATGCTTCGCGAAGGGCACCTTGCCATCCACGTACAAGTAATACGCAAAAAAATCCAGGTTGCGTTGCGCGGTAATCGCCGGGTCCAAGACGCGGAGGGATCCCGCCGCCGAGTTTCGCGCATTCACAAAAATCTTGCCGCCGTTTTCCTCCTGCTGGCGGTTCAACGCCTCAAACGCCTTGCGGGTCATCAGAATTTCTCCCCGCACCTCGAAGCTCTTGGCCAGCTTTAGCTTCTTCATCGCCGCATCGTCAAGACGCAACGGGATGGACCGCACCGTCTTCACGTTGGGAGTAACGTCCTCGCCGGTAGTCCCATCGCCACGCGTGACTCCGCGCACTAGCATCCCGTCTTCATATTGCAGCGAAATGCTCAGTCCGTCGAACTTGTGTTCGGCAATGTATTCGATGTCTTCCCTGCCGGTTCCTCCGCGGACGCGGCGGTCCCAGTCTCTCAGCGCGTCATAGGAAAAGGCATTGTCGAGGCTGAGCATCGCGCGCGCGTGACGCACGGGGGTGAAGCCCTCGCGCGGCGTCCCGCCAACGCGAGTGGTCGGCGAGTCCGGCGTCACTAGCTCGGGGTGCGCGGCTTCGATTTCCTTCAGCCGCTCCATCAGGAGGTCGAACTTGGCGTCGGAAATTTCTGGTGCATCTTCGACGTAATACAGATACTCGTGCCGCCGTATTTTCTCTCGGAGTTCTTCCGCTTCCGTTCGCAACGCCGCTATGGATTTTTTCGCCATTTCCGCCTTTGCCATGGAAACCTCGCCAAGTTGAGGCCGAGCGATTGGTATTATATAGGCATGGGGCAGCGGGGCTGAAGAGCGGCAAGGACCCGACCAGTTCGCGATCGAGAGCGGAAAATCCGGCGAGCCGGTGTGCGCCGACAAGTGACGCGCGTCACAGGGGCGTGTGACGCCACAGGCTGCGGTGACCTGGAGTGAGAGCGATCATGCATGCAAGAGGCGTAATCCCATGTTAGCCATCCGTCTCATCCAACTCATCGAAAATCACGCCAAGTCTCTGACGCAGGAGGCCATGCAAGATGTGCTTACGAACGAGAACACCATGTCCTTCCAAAGGGTTCCGAAAGCAGAGCTTGAACCGCGCATCGCGTCGCTCTACCAGAATCTGGGGAAGTGGCTCGGAGATCCGAACGACGACGACATCCGCCAGGAATATGAGGCTTGGGGCCGCACGAGATTCCGGCAGGGGATCCCCTTCAGTGAAATCGTCTACGTTTTGATGCTTACCAAGAGGCACCTGCGGAAATTCATCCGTGACCATGGGCTGATTACCTTTTCCGGAGATCGTGTCACGCCCGATGAATTGGTGCCAGTGGAACTCTACGCGATCCAGGAGTTCAACTATCTGGTGGGAGATTTCTTCGACCGGGCGTTGTATTACCTGGTGCGCGGCTATGAGGCCGCCGCCAAGACTCAATTCGCGACAGTTTGAGCACACGTTTCGCGCGTGAAATTCCGGCCGTGTGCCATAATGCGGGGATGATTATGTAAATTCTCTTCGCTTTAGGAAGCCCGACAGGCTGGCGCAATTAGAGCCAGGGTTGCTGCTTCGGACTGCGAAGATCTATGAGAATTCGCCTCTTCCACTGGTTTTTGCTTGCCTGTCTCCCGGTGAGCATCTCTTGGGCGCAAGAAGCGGCGCAATCTCCGTCGGAGGAGAAGCCGCCACAAGGTAGTTCGCGGCTACCCGACGCCCCGGTGCCAAAGAATTCCCACAGCGAAGAAAAACCGCCCCGCATTTTTTGGATTATCCCGACCTATAAAATCACCGAAAGTAAAACACCTACCCGGCTCACGTCTCGGGAGAAGTTCAAAATCGTCGTGCAAGACACCACGGATCCCTACACCGTTGGATTCATTGCCTTCACGGCGGGTCTGGCACAAGCGAGCAATGATATGTCTGGATACGGACAGGGTGCGCAAGGCTACGCAAAGCGCTTCGGAGCGGGAATGGCGGATCAAGCTTCCGCCGGCTTTTTTGGAGGGTTCCTTTTCCCTTCTCTGCTTCACCAGGATCCACGTTACTATCGCCAGGGTTCCGGGCCTTTTAAACGGCGATTTGCACACGCCCTCATCCGCCCCGTCGTGACTTATAAGGACTCTGACGGGAACGCATTCAATTGGTCGGGGCTTCTGGGAGGACTCGCAGCCAGTGGCCTTGCCAACGCCTATTATCCCCCGGAGGGACGTGGAGTAGGAAAAACATTTTCCCGGGTCGCGATGGGACTCCCGTTCAGTGTGATTGACCACCTGGTGGATGAATTTGGCCCTGATCTTGAGAAAAAGTTCTTCGGTAAAAAGAAGCCTTCCGATCCTTAGCGAAATCCAGGACACACGCCCGTAAGAAGCGGTGATATGGCGACTCCCGGGCGCCGAATTTTCCAGTTAGAATGACATGTCCGCTGTCGGTACTTGTCGGGCTTCGGCCCGGCGCCTACGGGTGCACTTCTCCATGGAACTGCGATTTCAGAATGCGCTGCTGATCCATAACCCCAATGCGGGGAGCGGCGGGAACGCGCGGCGGCGGCTAATTGAGGACGCGCGGAAATTCCTGGCGGAAAATGGCATCCACGCGGAACTCGCGGAAACGACCGGGCCCGGACATGCCACGGAAATTGCGCAGCAGGCCACGCGCGATGGACGCGAACTGGTGATTGCCTGCGGCGGCGACGGCACGCTGAATGAAGTGGTGAACGGACTAGCCGCGGTGCAAAACGGGCACCGGGTGCCGCTGGCGCTGCTGCCGGGCGGCACCGCGAATATCCTGGCAAAAGAGCTGAACCTGCCCTGGGATATTCCGGGTGCGGCGAAACACCTGCTAAACGCGGATGTGCGGGAGATTGCTCTTGGCCTGGCCAAGCCGCTCGAGCAACCGGAGAAGGCGAGGTATTTCCTGAGCGTTGCGGGTTGCGGTCCGGATGGGATGATCGTCTATTCCGTGGATTTGGGGTTAAAGTCGCGTGTGGGCATTCTGGCCTACTGGTGGCAGGGTGCGCGTGAGGTGCTGCGCTACACCTTTCCGAGGTTTCGCGTGCGAACCGGCGACCGTCAGATGGAGGCGACACTTGTAGTGGTTGGGCGGACAAAGAATTACGGCGGGCCGTTTAAAATTACGGATCAAGCGGATTTGTTCCAGGATCAGTTTGAAGTGATGGCGCTGACGACGCAAAGCGGGTTCAAGTATTTGAGCTACCTGCCAACGCTGTGGATGGGCAACCTGCGCAAGGAAGAGGACGTGCACTTCTGGAAGGCAGAGACGCTGGTGTGCGAGCCGCTGGATGCGAATCCGGTGTACGCGCAGGTAGATGGCGAATCACTGGCGCGCTTGCCGGTGGAATTTTCGATTGTGCCGCGGGCGCTGAAGCTGCTGGTGCCGCGGGAAAAGGTCAGCAGCACAATTGTGTCTCCAGTGAATCCCTAACCGTGGATTTCGCCGCCCATGCCCTGACGTCGTTCGCGTTGTCGCGAGGATTTTTTCCGCGGCGAGCGTGGTGGTTCGTTCTGGGAGTGGTTCTTGCAGGAACGCTGGCGGATGTGGATTTGGTGACCGAGTTGGTTGGCCCGGGGGCGTATCTTTCCGGGCGGCACACATACACGCATTCCATGGTGGGAACGATTGTAGTGATCACGATCGCAGTGGGTGTTTCGTTGTTGTTGCGCCTGAAGAGCGGCACGCTTCGGAAGGCGAGCCTGACAAAGCAAGAAGGAATCACGGCGTTGATGATCGCGGCTTCGCTGGCTGCGGTAGTTCATGTGTTGACGGATTTGGGCGCATCGAGTGGCGTGGAAGTGCTCTGGCCGCTGCGCGGGACTCGATTCGCGTGGGATTGGCTGCCGGAAATGGATCCGTGGATTCTGGCACTGCTGCTGGCGGGGATTTTGTTGCCGGAGTTGTTTGGATTGGTGAGCTCGGAAATCGGAGCGAAGACCAAGACGCCGCGCGGGCGCAATGGCGCGATTGCGGCTCTGGCGCTGGTGGTGATTTACATCGGAATGCGGGCGACGCTGCATGGAGACGCGGTGGCGCTACTCGATGCGCACACCTATCGAGGGGAATCGCCGCGGCGCCTGGCGGCATTTGCGGACCGCCTCTCGCCGATGACCTGGCATGGAGTGGTGGAAACGGCTACGCAGATTTGTACCGTCAATGTGCCGGCCACGGATAGCAGTCGGTTTGATCCTGAAATCGCGGTTTGCGTTCACAAGCCGGAGGAGTCACCGGTACTCGCAGCGGCACAACAGTCAGAGGCAGCAAAGAGCTTCTTGCAGGCGGCGCGGTTTCCAAAGGCGAGCGTGGGGGCTACGGAAGACGGAACGGAAGTGGTGGTGCGGGATTTTCGAGATGTTGCGGAAGAGGAGACGCGGCATGCGTTGGCGGCGAGGGTTTTGCTGGATAGGGCAGGAAAGGTAACGCGCCAGGAGATTGTTTGGGCGAGCAAAGTGCGCTTGCGGTGATTGGCGCGGGTGGATGGGTTGGGTCCACAAGAGCGGCTAGGCGGATTGCTGGGGTGTGTCGCGAAGGATTACCCGGGAGATCAGGTAGCTGAGCAGGACGAACAAAACTATCACGACAGAGGCTTCGAGCTTGTGCTCTTTGAGGAACGGAAGCGCGTTGTTGCCGTAGCGGATGGCCAAGTAGCCGATGCCAAAGTAGCGGATGGCGCGGGCCAGTGCGACAGCACCGGTGAAAGTCCACACCGGGATTTCGAACACGCCAGCGGCGAAAACGAAAATTTTAAAGGGTGTCGGCGGCGGCAGCAGCGCCGCGATCAGCATCCCTACGAAACCGTTTTTTTCGACCCAGTAGCGAATGGCCGCGGCGCGATCGCCCGCCTTGCGGTGAAAGAACGCCTCTCCTCCCTTTCGGGCAATGAAATACAACAGCACACAGCCGAGGACGGAGCCCGCGCCGGCCATCAGGGCATAGAGCGGCATGCGCACGGGATGCTGGATGCAGAGCTCGATCAAAAGCAGATCGTTGATCACCGGAAAAGTGAGCACCGAAGAATCCAGAAACGAAATCAAGAATAAGCCCGGGGCGCCGAGGGCGCCGGCGAAGGCGACAATTTTTTGTTTCCAGGTGCTGAGCTGGAGCGGCAAGAATTAGCCTCCGTGGAAAGTGAAAATTAGTTTAGCAGAGGCATGCGGGCTCTCAGAGAAGCGTTTCGATCGCTTCGGTGATGACGTCGTAAACGCGGTCGAGTTGATCCGGCTCGATGACGTACGGCGGGAGAACGTAGACGACGTTGCCCAGCGGACGGAGAAGGACGCTGCGTTCGAGGAAGAAGTTGTACAGCTTGGGGCGAAGGCTGGAGAGGTAGCCGGGGTCGTCGACGCGAAGTTCGAGTGCGCCGATGGAGCCGATGTGGCGCGTGTCGCCCACCTGGTGAAAGTCGCGAAGTTGCGCGAGGCGCTCGGCGTGAATCCTGGCGATGGTGTGGATGCGATCGAAGACCGGCTCGTCGTCGAAAATCTGCAGGTTGGCGTTGGCAGCGGCGCAGGCCAGCGCATTCCCGGTGTAGGAATGCCCGTGATAAAAAGAGTGTATTCGATTTTCGCTGCGGAAAGCGGACTCCACGCGGCCGGAGCACAGGGTGACGCCCATGGACAGGAAGCCGCCAGTGATGCCCTTCGAGACGCACATGATGTCCGGCGTGATGTTGGCAATATCGCAGGCGAACATTTTTCCGGTGCGCCCGAAGCCGGTCAGAACTTCATCGGCTATCAGAAAAACATCGTGACGGGTGCAAAGCGCGCGAACGTTTTGCAGGAATTCAACCGGATGGACGATCATGCCGCCGGCGCCTTGCAGCAGCGGTTCGACGATCACCGCGGCGATCTGCCCGGCACGCTCGGCAAGCAAGGCGTCGAGTTGCTGGACGCACTCGATATGGCAAGTCTCCCGCTTGAGGCCCACCGGGCAGCGGTAGCAGTACGCGGAATGAACGCGATGCACGGGATAGCGCATGGACTGGAACGGCTGGGTGAAGGGCGATTCGTCGCTGACGGACATGGCGCCGGCGGTGTCACCGTGATAGCCGTGCTCCAGCGCGACGATTTCGCGTTTTTCTGGACGCGAAAGATTTCCGAAATGCTGCACCGCGAGCTTTAGGGCGACTTCGACGGCGGTGGAACCGTCGTCCGAGAAAAACATGTGGGTAAGTTCGTGGGGAACCCATTTGCGGAGGCGGGTGGCGAGCTCTTCGGCAGCGTCATGAGTGAATCCGGCGAGGATGACGTGTTCGAGCTTGCGCGCCTGTTCGGCTATGGCCGCCGCGATGCGCGGATTGGCGTGGCCGTGGAGATTCACCCACCAGGAAGAAATCGCATCAATAATTTCGCGGCCGTCGGCGGTGTGCAACAGGACGCCTTCGGCGCGAGTGACGCGAATCGGCGGCGGATCTAAGACGGAGTTGGAGAACGGGTGCCAAATTTGCAGCGAAGGGCTCATTGCGCAAAGGCGGAGCGGTCGAAGTGATTCAGGAAGACCTGCATGAGCGCGGTGCGATGAAGATTGGGAAGTTTGGGAATTTCACCGATGACGCGAACGTGTCCGAATTTTTCTATGGTTTCACGGTTTTCGCGATTCTGATCGCCGATCAGCACCACGCCGTGCACAGGAAGCTCAGCGGCATGCAACGCGGCAAGGGTCAGCAGGGTGTGATTGATGGTGCCGACTCCGCTTCGCGCGGCGAGGATGACGGGAAGTTTGAATTTCACCATCATGTCGAGCATGAACTGTTTGGGATTGATAGGCACCAGAACGCCGCCGGCGCCTTCCACGACGAGCCAGTCGTTCATCAGGCTGGCGGGCAGGTTGATGCGGTTCAAATCGATTTCGACGCCGGCCCAGCGCGCCGCGAGATCCGGAGAAACGGGGGGAACAAATTTGTAGACTTCGTCGAGGGTGCGGTCGGTGCCGATGCCGGCGAGGCGCATGACGGTTACCCGGTCGGAGCCCTCGAGGGTGCCGGTTTGGATGGGCTTCCAGTAGATGGCATCCAGCGCGGCGCACAGTAGGGCCGCCAAAGTGGTCTTGCCGACGCCGGTGTCCGTGCCGGTGATGAAGAAATGGCGCCTCATGCGTGCCTCGCAGAGGCGAGCGGGGATTGCCGGGAGCGCCAGGTGGCCAGCGAGTGCGCAAGCCGCGAGAGCTCTTCTTGAGAGATGCGCGTGGTGAGCGAGAGGCGCAAGCGGGAACCACCTTCGGCGACCGTTGGCGGCCGAATGCCGCGAACGGCGAGGCCCGCGCGCTGGAGGTGCTCGGCCGCGTCGAGAGTGGCCTCGTTGTCACCGAGGATCACCGGAACAATCTGGCTGGCGGTGCCGGAAGTGTCGAATCCTTCGGCCTGCAAGGCCACGCGAAAAGCTGCCGCGCGGTGAAGCAGCGCCGCGCGATCCTGGTCCATGCCGGCGGCGAGGCGCATGGCGGCTTGAATTTGTGCCGCGAAATAGGGAGGAAGCGCCGTCGAGAAGATAAATGTGCGGGCGTGATTGATCAGATGTTCCTTCAGAACCGCGGGGCCGCAGACGAACGCGCCGGCGGAGGCCAAGGCCTTGCCGCAGGTGTGAACTGCCGCGAGGACTTGGTGTGCGATGCCCGCGGCAACGGCCAAGCCGCGCCCCGCAGGCCCGTGAACGCCGGTGGCATGGGCTTCGTCGAGGATCAGGGCGGCGTTATATCTTTCGGCGAGATTCGAGATTTCCACCAAGGGGACGATGTCTCCATCCATGCTGAAAACGGTTTCGGTAACGATGACCTTGCGCCCGGGCGCGCCGGCTGCCTGGCGAAGCGCGTCTTCCAGAGCATTGAGGTTGCGATGAGGATAAATGACTTTGCGCGCTCCAGACAAGCGCATGGCGTCGATCAGGCTGGCGTGATTGCGCTCGTCGGAGAAGAGGATGTCGTCTTTCTCAATGAGGGAGGAAAGCAGGCCGAGATTCGCGGCATAGCCGGAGGTGAAGAAAAGCGCTGCTTCGGTGCCGGCAAATCTCGCAAATTCCTGCTCGAGTTCGCGCCAGGCTTCGGTCTGTCCGGAAAGCAGCCGGGAACCCGTGCCGGCGATTTTTTCAGCGCGACGCACGGCTTCGACAAGTTGTTCGCGAAGGGCCGGGTGTTCGGCGAGACCCAGATAGTCGTTGGAGCAGAAATTCACGCCGCGAATTTCGACCAGGCTGCGGCGCCGGCTGCGGTCTTCGAGAGAGCGCAAGCCTGCGTGCAGACCGGCTTTCCACGCGGATAGGGCGTCAGACGGCATGCGGCTCGAGTGGCCTCATCCCCAGGCTCTGGAGCAGGAGTTCGTCTTCATCGGCTCCGGGATTGGGCGTAGTCAGGAGTTTTTCACCAACGAAAATCGAATTGGCGCCCGCGAGGAAGCACAGGGTGACACTCTCCGGCGAGAGCTGCTTGCGGCCCGCGGCGAGGCGCACGCGCGAGGCGGGCATCAGAATGCGCGCGGTGGCAATGGCGCGCACCATTTCGAGCGGGTCGAGCGTCGGCACATTCGCCAGCGGTGTACCTTCCACGCGCACGAGCATGTTGATGGGCACGCTTTCCGGATGCGGATTCAGCGAGGCCAGTTGGTGGAGGAGGCTGACGCGGTCGGTATCCTTTTCGCCCATGCCGAGGATGCCGCCGCAGCAGACGGTGATGCCGGCTTTGCGCACCGCAGCCAGGGTGCGCAGGCGTTCGTCATACACGCGGGTGGTGATGATGGAGCCGTAGAATTCGGGTGAGGTATCGAGGTTGTGATTGTAAGCGGTAAGGCCGGCAGCTTTCAGGCGGACGGCCTGATTTTCGGTGAGCATGCCTAAGGTGCAGCAGACTTCCATGCCGAGAGCGGAAACGCCGCGCACCATTTCGAGGACATTGTCGAAGTCGCGGCCCTCTGGAGCTTCGCGCCACGCGGCGCCCATGCAGAAGCGAGTGACTCCGCGGGAGGCCGCATCGCGGGCGACAGAGAGGACGTGCTGAGGATCGAGCAAGCCCTGACGCTCCACGTCCGCGTCATAGTGAGCGCTTTGCGGACAGTAAGCACAATCCTCGGGGCAGCCGCCGGTCTTGATGGAGATGAGCTGGCAGGTCTGTACGCGGTCGGGCGCGTGGAATTGACGATGGATGGTCTGCGCGCGAAAGAACAGGTCTGGCAGCGGGGTGCGATAAATGGACTGGACTTCGGCCTTGGACCAATCAAAGCGCAAAGACGGTTCGGCGTGGATGGCGGCGGAGGTTGCGGTCGATTCACGTGTCATTCGTTCGGGTTCGCCTGGTCGGAAGATAGCTGCGACGTCTTTATAAGCTCCACATGTTACCACTGGTACCGGGCGCAAGCCATTTCGTAGACAGCGGTTGGTGACGTGAATGCGAAGTCGGCAATGGCGGTGTTCGGGGGCGGGCATGTCAAAGAATTTGACCGGGTATTAGCGAAATGTTATAAAACATCGTTTCCATTTTCCCTAGTTGCGCGGCAAAAAGGGTAGTGCCAGGGTGGTCCTGACCCGCCCAGGGTCTGAGGGTTAGCTGCGCCGGGGCTGAAGAGTTCCCGTCCTGTTTGAATCGCGGGGCTTCCGTTCGTTTAGGGGAGGCCACTCGCGCCGACGCTGGTTCGCTCCCGGGGTTTGGGACGCCACGCTGTTGATTGGATTGGAGAGGTGTGCAAAGTTTCGAGTGAAGAAGGCGCAGGCCGGCGACGGCAGAGGTAAAGCGCCACCAGAAAAAGGAATGTTTGGAGGAAAGTTCATGAGTCTTTCGATGGACACGGCCAAGTCCACCGGTCTTGGAGTCATCCAAAAATTTGCAGCGACGGCGATGTGCGCGCTGCTCGGCGGCGGGTTGCTGCCGGCGCAGGAGGCGGGCGGAGAAGCGAATTTGAAGCTGCCCGAACTGTCACAAGTATCGTTCTTGGGAGTCAACGGACACCAGTTGCTGCTGTATGGGCTTGGGATCTGCGTGTTGGGGCTGCTGTTCGGGC
This sequence comes from uncultured Acidobacteriota bacterium, assembly GCA_963781995.1. Taxonomy (GTDB): domain Bacteria; phylum Acidobacteriota; class Terriglobia; order Acidiferrales; family UBA7541; genus Acidiferrum. Next base: position 407,104 of record CAWAHR010000003.1, read on the forward strand.
TGATGATTTTCACGCGGCTGAAGAACATGCCGGTGCACAGCTCGATGCGGGAGATTTCGGAACTGATTTACGAGACTTGCAAGACATACCTGGTGACGCAGGGGAAATTCCTGCTGCTGCTGGAGATTTTCATCGCCGCGGTGATCATTCTGTACTTCGGGGTGTTGCTGAGATTTGAAGCGATGCGCGTGGCGATTATTATTCTATTCTCGCTGGTGGGCATTGCGGGCAGCTACGGCGTGGCGTGGTTCGGGATTCGCGTGAATACCTTTGCGAACTCGCGGACGGCGTTTGCGAGCCTGCGCGGCAAGCCGTATCCGATTTATCACACTCCGCTGGAGGCGGGCATGAGCATCGGGATGATGCTGATCAGCGTGGAATTGCTGATGATGCTGTTCATCCTGCTGTTTATTCCCGGCGATTACGCGGGACCGTGCTTCATCGGATTTGCCATCGGCGAATCGCTGGGCGCGGCGGCGCTGCGCATTGCGGGCGGCATTTTCACGAAGATTGCCGACATCGGCTCCGACTTGATGAAGATCGTGTTCAAGATCAAGGAAGACGATGCGCGGAATCCCGGCGTGATTGCGGACTGCACGGGCGACAACGCGGGCGATTCGGTGGGCCCGAGCGCGGATGGTTTCGAGACCTATGGCGTGACCGGCGTGGCGCTGATCACCTTTATTTTGCTGGCGGTGAAGAGCCCGACGCTGCAAGTGCAATTGCTGGTGTGGATTTTCGTGATGCGCCTGGTGATGCTGATTGCCAGCGCGGCGGCTTATTTCATCAACGGCGTTATTGCCAAAGCCAAATACGGGGACGCGGACAAGATGAATTACGAGGCGCCGCTGACTTCGCTGGTGTGGATTACTTCCTTCGTATCCATCGCACTGACGTTCGTGGTCTCCAAGATCATCATTCCGGAAATCGGCGGAAGCACATCGCAATGGTGGAAACTGGCAACGATCATTTCCTGCGGCACGCTGGCGGGGGCCATCATTCCGGAGCTGGTGAAGGTGTTCACGTCAACGGAATCGCGACACGTGCGGGAAGTGGTTACCTCGGCTGAGGAAGGCGGAGCGTCGCTGGGAATTTTGTCGGGATTCGTGGCGGGGAATTTTTCGGCGTATTACATCGGGCTGGCGATGGTGCTGCTAATGTCGCTGGGCTACCTGATCAGCAATATGGGATTGGGCGAGATGATGCTGGCGCCGGCGGTGTTTGCGTTTGGGCTGGTGGCGTTTGGTTTCCTCGGGATGGGTCCGGTGACGATTGCGGTGGATTCCTATGGGCCGGTGACCGACAACGCGCAATCGGTGTATGAACTTTCGCTGATCGAGCAGGTGCCGAATATCAAGGCGGAATTGAAGAAGGACTACAACATCGACGTGAATTTCGAACACGCCAAGGAGATGCTGGAAGCCAACGACGGCGCTGGGAACACATTCAAGGCGACCGCCAAGCCGGTATTGATCGGCACGGCGGTGGTGGGCGCGACGACAATGATTTTCTCGATCATCATGGCGCTGACCAACGGACTGACGACCAACGTCAACCATCTATCGCTGCTGCACGCGCCATTCGTGCTGGGGCTGATTACCGGCGGCGCGATGATTTACTGGTTCACCGGCGCGTCCACGCAAGCGGTGACCACGGGCGCGTATCGCGCGGTGGAATTCATCAAGGCCAACATCAAGCTGGAAGGGGTGACCAAGGCCAGCGTGGAAGACAGCAAGAAAGTGGTGGAGATCTGCACCAAGTACGCGCAGAAGGGCATGTTGAACATTTTTATCGCGGTGTTCTTTGCCACGCTGGCTTTTGCGTTCCTGGAGCCGTTCTTCTTCATCGGCTATCTTTTCTCGATCGCGATTTTTGGATTGTACCAGGCGATTTTCATGGCCAATGCCGGCGGGGCGTGGGACAACGCCAAGAAAATCGTGGAAGTGGAGATGAAACAAAAGGGCACGCCGCTGCACGATGCGACGGTGGTGGGCGACACGGTGGGCGATCCGTTCAAGGATACGTCTTCGGTGGCGTTGAATCCGGTGATCAAGTTCACTACTTTGTTTGGGTTGCTGGCGGTGGAGCTTGCGGTGCAGCTTACGGCGACACAGGGCAGCGGATTGACGCATATTCTGTCCGCGGCATTCTTTGTGGTGTCGTTTACGTTCGTTTACCGGTCGTTTTACGGGATGAGAATCCGGGGATCGGCGGCGTAGGAGGAGGATTTTTCGTAATTAGTTGTCAGCATTAAGTTTCTGAGAGAGCGAAAAGGGGCGGCTTTGGCCGCCCCATTTTGTTTTTGCGCGCGGGGAAAATGTCGGCGCGCCGACACTTAAAGTATTACTTGAAGGTTATTTAATAGTTACTATAATTGGTGCACGCATCTTCAGGCGCGAGAAGAGGTTACGCCTCAAATGTTCGAATGGAGGCTGCAAAATTCAAACTTTTTGTTCGAATGGTTGGGGCCGAAATCGATGGATTGCGCCTCTGCCGTGCCTCCGGCTGTTGGTCCACCGGGGTGACTGCCCAGCGCTTACCCGCTGGGCTAATCTGTTTCGGGCCTCTGGCCCTCAAGAAAGGAGCGGGCTTAGACTTGGATCAGGCCGGGGAACTGGTGGGGGCTGTTGTCGAAGTTGGGGAAGACTGGGCTCAGGTTGGTAACGCTGAGGTGTTTGGTTAGGATTTCGCCGACTACGGAGCGGAAGTCGGTGGTCAGGGCGAGGTCGCGGCCATCGTTGAGCTGGTGGTCGTCGAGGCCGGGCCATTTGCCGTAGACGCGGCCGCCTTTAACGTCGCCGCCCATGATGAACATACAGTTGGCATGGCCGTGGTCGGTGCCGCGGTTGCCGTTTTCCTTGGCGGTGCGGCCGAATTCGCTCATGGTGACGACCACGACGTCGCCCATGTGGTCGCCCATGTCCTGATAGAAAGCGGCGAGGGATTGGCTAAGGTCGCGCAAGAGGTTGGCGAGCTGCCCTTGGGTGCTGCCTTCGTTGACGTGATTGTCCCAGCCGCCGCAATCGAGAAACATTACTTCCAGGCCGATGTTCGCCTTGATCATCTGCGCGATCTGCTGGAGACGCTGGCCGAGGGGAGACTTCGGATAGTCGGCGCCATTTTCCGGCGGATATTTTGAGGTGTCGATTTTGCGGAGCAGATCGATGGCTTCAAAAGTTTCGGTGCCGGTGCCATGGAGAGCGTGATCCACGGATTGCGCGTACATGGCTTCGAAGCCGCCTTCGGCGACATTGGCCATGGCGGCGGACTGCGGCTGGACTTTGAATTGACGCAGATCGGGGATGGCGATGGCGCTGGTGCTGCCCTGCAACATGCGAGGAAGATTGGGGCCCATGGCGACGGCGCGGAAGGGCGAGGCGTTTTCCTCGGGAATGGTGCCAATAGCGCGATCGAGCCAGCCGTCTTGCGTGGCTTTCACTCCGGGGGTGCCGGATTCCATGTAATCCTGAGCGTCGAAATGCGAGCGGGTGGGATCGGGCGAGCCGGCGGCGTGCACGATGGCTAGCTGATTTTTCTGGAAGAGGGGAGCGAACGAAGCCAGTGCAGGATGCAGGCCGAAGAAACCGTCCAGATCGATAGCGGCATCGGCACCGCTGCGTTTGGGTTGGGGAATGGCGATGGTGGGGCGCAGGCGGTAGTAGTTGGGTTCGGCGAAGGGGACGACGATGTTGAGGCCATCGGCAGCGCCGCGTTGGAAGAGGACTACTAGCTGCTTCTTCCCTGCTGTGGGAGTTGAGGCGATGGCACGCTGGAGGAAGGCTGGCATGGTGCTCAGGCCAGCCAGGGCTATGCCGCCTTTCTTCATGAAGAAACGGCGGGAGAATTTTGCGGGACGTATGCCTTCGCAGCAGTTGTTGGTCATGACTTCCCTCTCTGGCGGCCCTTCCGCCTGCGGCTGGCGGGCCCTACAACCTTGCCCCAAGAATTTTTTCTTGGGCCTTCGACCCTAAAAGCGGGAGCTTCGCTACCGCACTCCAAATCAGCGGCGCTGGAATTCGGGAGCGCCCAGGACTAAGCCGGTTACCACGCCCAGGTCTACTTGCTTTACGGGGTCGTCTAGTTTCGCTTGGACTACCTGGGGATTTTCTAGCTGCTTTTCGAGCGTGTCCACGGTGTTGGGAGCGGCCTGGCCACCGAGGAAAACTTGAACGGCGCGATCGAGCGCAGATTTTGGATCGGCTGACGATTCTGTGCCCAGCAGAGCGGTGACGTCGCTGCGGGAGCCGCGAACTTTGTTGCCGGCGAGCGCCAGCGAGAAATTCAGGCGGTTGAGGAGCGCGCCGGTGTTAACCCAAGCTTCCGCCTTGTCGGAATAGCCGGTGGGCGGCTGGCACTGGAAGAGCGGTTCGCCGATGCGGCCAACCCACTGGACGAGAGGCATGGGGGTATCCACATCAGTGCCGAGCGCGCGCACCGAGGAGACCACGAGTTCGTAGGGGGTTTTGACCTTGGCGCGATAGGTTTCGCGGGTCCAGAATTCCGGCGAATAGATCATGGTGCGGAGGACTTCGCGGATATCGCCGTCGGATTTCTGAAAAGTTTTGGCAATGCGATCGACGAGGGCCGGCGGAGGGGTGTCAGAAACAAAGCGGCGCGCAAGCTTGGTGGAGATGAAGTGCGCGGTGTTGGGATTTTTCGAGAGCAGATCGATAACTTCCTCGCCGTCCTTGATGCCACCGGCGTGAATCTTTTTGCCGAGGACGATTTTGGGATTGGGATCGTGGAGTCGTTCGTCGAATTTGAACTGCGGAAATTCGCGGGGCTTTTCGATGGTCCAACCGGTGAAGCAGCGGGCGACTTCGGTGACGTCTTTTTGGGTGTAGCCGCCATCCACGCCGAGGGTGTGGAGTTCCATCAGTTCACGGCCGTAATTTTCGTTGAGGCCGCGTTCCTGCTTTTTGTTCTGGACCTGCTGTTGCTGGGGACGCGGAGGATAGTTGTATGGCCCGCGGCGCATCTGCTGGCGCGCGGCGCGCTGGGCGGCGAGGCGTGCGGCGGCGTTGGGATCGGCGCTCAAAAAATTATCGAGATAGAAAAGCATGGCGGGGCTTTGCGCAGTGGCAGTGACCAGGTCGCGGAATTTGCCGAGAGTGTGCGGCTGGATGACATCGCGCTCGTAGGAAGTGAGGTACCACTTCACTTCTCCCTTGCCGGCGAATACGTTGAAGTGGTTGAACCAGAAATCGTCCATGACCTGCTGCAACTGGCGCTCGCTGTAAACGGCGCGGAGGGTCTTGGCCATGGCGAGCTCTTCGACGACGCGTTGCGGGCGCTTACTGTTGTCGGAGAGGGCCCGGGGGACGTCGTTGGGGTCCACGCTGAGCACATCTCTCTTGGCGGCGCCGCGGGTGGGAGGATCGAGCTTCATGGGGGAAGGAGTGTTGTCAGCGGAAGAGTTCATTTCCTGAGCCATTCCGTTGATGCCAGCATCGGCGCCCTGAGCGGCTTGTTGGACAGGATCGGGCGTGGCTGATTTGGATTGCATGTCCGTGGCGATTACAGCGGCAGCGGCGGCGCCGGGTTGTTGATTGGGATTCTGGCTTTGGGCTTTTTGTTCCTGCTTCGCGGCTTGCTTGGGATTCGGATATTCGGCCAGGAGTTGGGACGCCGGCATTTGCAACGTCGGATAGATCTGGAGCCGCGCTTCGACGGCGGCGTCGCCGATAGAATTGGGATTGAGTTGCAGGTCAATCCATTTGGCCAGGCCGATTTGCTTGATGCGCTCGGCGTCGCCGGGGCGTGGGCCGTAGGCGAGACGGTTTAGGGCGTGAAGGATGGCTTCGTCGGGGGTTAGCTCGGTGATCGGCAAACCTTTGAGGATGGGGTCTTGTTTGGACTTTTTGTCGGCAGCGGCGGTCGCGGCTGGAACGTCGATGCTCAGGGATAAGAGGGTGGTCAAAGAGAGCGTTGCGGCAAGCAGGGCGCGCGGAGAGTGGCGAACGCGCAGGTTGCAGAGCGGGACGACAGGCGTGCCCGGGCAGTATGGGGGCTGCATAGTAATTAGATTAACCCTTGGGGAGGGCAAAAGTTGCCGGTTGCGGGGGTTGGTGTGGCTTATGGATAGCGGGGGAGAGTCGTGTTGGGGCACGGGGCGCTTCGCGGTCGTTTTGCGGAGGAGGCTTAGGCCCAAAAAGAGGGAGCAGAGCTCCCTTTCTGCGAGCTCAGGGCAAGCCGGACTCCTATGCGGCCGCCGCGGACGGCGGCCGCTACATCGGAAATGACAGTACTGTTAGTTGGTTAGGGAGAACTGGGCTTCGCGCAGGGGTGCCTGGTTGTGAGCGCCGTCGGCGGCTTGCAGGACGAGGTGATAGCTGCCGGGGGCGAGATCCTTGGTCTGCACGACGAGGCCGAAGGGGACCACAGCATTGCCTTTCTGGATGTACTCCTCCAGCGGAATTGGTCCGGAGAAGAATACCTGCTTGTTGGAAGAGTCCAGGATGCTGTAGCCGGCGGCGACGCGCGGCGGGGAGTCGGTCTTGAGCAGGGGTTCGTAGACTTGAGAATAGATGATAACCTTGTCGGATTTTTTGAAGGCGTAGCTAGCCGAAGGAGTAATTTGCATCCCCATGACGATCATGGGGGTGCGATCCTCGAGCAGCGACGCATCCACATCGGTGGCAATCTGGTCGACCGGCTGAAGCGTGTTGGAGAGAACGACGCCGCCCAGGGTGAATTTCTTGCCGTCATAGGGATCGATGTTTAGAGTTTTTTCAAACTTGGCGAAGGCGTCGCCGCCGGAGCTTAGGACGACGGAAAGCTTGTAGGCGCCGGGAGCAGCGTCGAACTGGTTCTGGTAGCGATAGGGCTGCTTGGCGAAGTCCTTCATCTCATCTTTTTCCAGATTGAAATTCAGAGTGTCGTTGAAGCGGGCCCCGACCGAGCCATCGGGCTTGTAGGCGATGCCCAGAACATTGACGGTGGCGTGGTACTTGCCTTTTTCCTTGTTGAAGATGACCGCGTCGCCGGGAATTTCCATCGCCAGATTGACTTGAGCGATGTTGGGCGCCGAGTAGAAAAAGGGTGCTTGCAGTGAACCGTGGATGGCGCCGGGTTGCGTGCCGGCCGCTTGCAGCTCCAACTGTTTTTCGATGGGCTTGCCATCGAGGGGGTTCGCGGGGCGCACGTTGCAATAGCCGCTGCGAGAGCGCACCTGCATGCCGCCGTGGTCCATTTTCACTTTGATGGTGTGGCAACTGCCATCGGGGCTGGAAGGCGGGACGTAGCCGAGTAGATAGAATTCATTTTGATCGCGGGCGATGCGGTCGAGCCCGCCGAGAAGATCGTTGGTGTTATAGATGGCGAAGCCGCCGGTGCCCTCGGCGAGGGATTGCAGAATTTGCTGGTTGTCGGCCATTGAGGAAGGAAGCTGGGGAAGAATCGCGCGCGGAGCGGTGTTCGGATTGTTGTAATAGCTGTTGTAGGGAGAGTTGACGGGGCGCGCGACGCCGCCGCCCGATGATCCCCCAGCGGGAGCGCCGCCTTTGCCGCCGCCCGCGCCACCTGAGCCAGTGCCACCGGTTGCGCCGCCTTTGCCGCCGCCTGCGACTCCACCGGGAGCGCCACCTGAGCCACCACTGGGTGCACCACCGGTGCCCCCAGCACCCCCGGGACGGCCGCCGCCCCCTCCGGCTCCTCCTCCGGCTCCCCCTCCGCCTGGCTTCTGAGGTTCAAGAGCGGAGGCAGGAGAGAAAGAGGCCAGCACGAGTTTGGGATTCGGGGAGCTTGTGGGGCGAGACGCCACGGCCAGGGAATGCGGGGAATGTGATTGCTGGAGTTGACCCATCCTGCCAGGCGGGGTGGGCGCGACGAGGCCGCGGACATCGAGAGAGTAGATGGAGATGTTGGCTTTGTTGCAGGTGTCGATGGTCGCCGTAAGTTCCGAAATGTTTTCCGTGCTGGTGGGAAATCCGGCGGAGAAGAGGATGAGCATCTTGCGGCCGGGCACGGTGCGCAGATTTTTCGCCAGGGTGCGGATGCTGAGAAGCATGGTGCGCGCGCCGAAATCGGCTTCGGAATTGCCGAGGGAAGAAAGGGCCGAGGAGGCGATCAGGGCGGGCGGCATGTTGGAGGCGTTCTGAGGATTGCTCTCGATGTTGGAGTGTTTCACGCCATTCACGGCGGCGACGAGGAGGTCGTTGTTGGAAGTAAAGTTCTGGCGGATATTCAGGGAGCCGCCGAAATCGACGACGGCCATGAGCCGGTCGGGACCGGAGGTTTTATCGATGAACTTCGCGGCGGCGGCGCGGGCATAAATCTGGTCAGGAGCGGCCATGGAGGCGTTGTCAAAGAAAAGGATCATGTAGTGGCGCTGGGCTTCGATGGGAGCGGAAGGATCGACGCCAAAGGAAAAGCTGGAGACGGGCTGCTCTTTGTTGTCTTCGTAAACCTTGAAATCTTTCTGGGTGAGGTCGTGAATGTAGTTGCCTTTTTTGTCGGTGACGATGGCATCCACAATGACGATGCGGGACTCGGCGCGGATGGGGGGCGCGGTGGCGAGGGGTTGTTCCTGCTTCGGGGCTTCGGACGCGGGAGGTTGCGGCGCTTGGGCGAATAGAGGGACGGCGTAGGCCAGCAGCATGGCCAGGAAGAATGACCGGTGGAAATTCGCGCGCTTGAGCATTGGTGTGAGCATCACGGTCTCCCTAAAACGGAATTTCGACCACGCCATTCCGGGCGGCCATTTGCGAGCCCTCGGAATCGCGAACCACCTGGCGGACCATATAGCGACCGGGCTTGATGGTAAAGCTGGATTTTACGGTTAGGCCCGTGCGAGTGAGGCGCTCGTAGGTGGTGTCCTTAAGGCGCATCTGGACGGTTTTTTCGCCACCGGTAACGTAATTGCCGTTGTCATCAAATATGGCGGTGGCCAGGGTGAGGTCGTCCAGGCTGCGGCCGTCGGCCTGGCGGAAGTGCATGTTCTTGAGATCCAGGCGAGAGACGACGCTGAGGTGTACGCCATCGGGATCGCTCTTGAAATACTGAGTCTGCAAATCGAGGGGCAGTTCGCTGATTTCTTCCTGAGAGAAAATGGCTTCCTGGATTTCCTGGCGCGCGAGTTCGCCAGGGTCATCCACCTTGCGGGGAGCGTAGTAGCCGCGGCGGGCCTGAATGGAATACTTGGTTTTTTTGGCGGCCATTTCCACGCGAATCAGGTGGTATTTGCCGTCCATTTTGCGATTCTGGGGAGAAAAGGCCAACACGTAGGAAACTTCCGGAGCAAGCCCGGCAAGCTGCAGGCCGCCCTGGAGATCATTGGAGTTGTGAAAGAAGGTGCCGCCGGTGGCGAAGGCAAAATCGCTGAGGACGTATTCGTTCTCATGTTGGGCGGAGACCCGGTACATGGTTTTGTAGCCTGCGGTGCGGAAGCTGTCGGAGGAAGGGAGCGAGATATCGTCCATGACATCGGGGGCGTAGAGGCCACGGGCATCGAGAGTGTTGATGACCACGTTGGCGCGATTGGCGCGGTCGATGACCTCGGATTCGTCGAGGAAAGAATTGGCCAGGATGAAACCCGGAGAGACCAGCAGCATGAGGCGATCGCCGGGCATGCTGGACAAACGGCGCAGGATGTCTTCGAGGTGGCGATAGGTGAATTGGTTTTCGATGTCGCCGACGTTCAAGGAGCGGAGCGCAGCCCCCTGGACCACGGCGGCGGCCTGCGACTGCTTGGTCTCGTCGCCATTGAACTGGCACTGCACGGTTTCCTCGATGGCCACGGAGAGGGCGGTCGGATCATTTTTGTTTTCGATCAGGTCGGCCATGTAGTAGGTCACTTGCGGGCATTCGGCGCCCATCGCTTGAGGGGTGATGGGGTGCGGGACTACACCGAGAATCGCTTTGTGCAGGGCTTGCTTATCGGAGGTGAACTCTAGGGTGTTTTGGCCGGAGGTGCTATAGATGGCGACGCGATCGGTGGGCCCGATGGTGTCGAGAAAGCGACCGGCCTGGGAGCGCGCGAAGACGGCGTCCTGGAGCGAGAGGTGGGTGTCGTCGAAAACCAGGGCGACGAAGCGCTCGGGGAGTACGGGGGAATTTTTTGCGGGAGGGTCGCCGGGGGCGGAGGCGTCGTCCTGGGTTTTTGCGGCGGAGGCGGCGCGCCGGAGGCGGGTCTGCGGGGTTTCCACGGAGAAATTGGTGATGGTCTGGAGCTTGCCCTGATCGTAGAGGAGAAAATCCTGGCGCGTAAGGTTGCCAACGGGTTTGTCGGAGGAATCGCGGACGATAACGTGGACCTGGACGAGATTGACGCGCACTTTAAAGGTGGCGGCGGACTCGGTTTGCTGGATTTCGGAACCGGCGTCGGGTTTGGGTTTGGGAGGCGCCTTTTCAGTGGCCGCGGGGATAGGGGGTAGCGTGGGAGGGGCGTCTTGGGCTTGCAGTGGTGGCAGGAAAACGGCAAGGAAAGCCAGTAGGGAGACGCAAGAGAGGCGGCGACACAACGGGTTCCGATAAAGCAAACGCGGGTTCATCCCTTCCCTTGCCCCCATTCGCGTCCTGAAGAGTTGCTGGTGTACAGAGACGCACTGCAGGCCGCCTCGCGCGGGTGGGAATGGAACGACTATACGCCGCGGGTTTTGCGGGTGTCAATCTTAGCGGGCTGAATAGGAATTCGCGCGGCCATGCGGGGCACAAAATAGCAGTGAAAAGAAAAATCTGCCTCCAGACCCCGGGTTCGAAAGCGAACCCAGCCAGAAAACGTCCCGTCTGTCCCCGGTTTCCAAGAGACGAGTGAATCGCGGATCGCCGATGATATACAATGCCGACACGATGAGCCCGCGCCGACCTCACGGAAAGCGTGCGCCACCCGCCATCTGCCAAAAACGTTATCTAATTAGTTAGTTAAATATAAGAATGCGTGTCTTCTGTTCCTTCATTTCCTACGGGTAATACTGACTTTCGAAATCCAGCAGCAGCGGCAGCGACGTAGAACTTAGAAGAACAATCCTGGCACCATCCGACCAGGCGATGGTCTTCTCTGGGCTGGTCTTAGGACCACGGCTGAAAACCAATTCCACCCGCCTTCCGATGACGCGTCCTTTTGCGTCCTTCTTTATACCTTGTTTGATGACATGAGAGGCTCTCTTTGTCAGTTTGTCCAGGGCGCTGCTTGCCTCGCTTGCCGACTTGTACCACTCATCGGATTGGGTTACAGGAGTCCCATCCTCAGCCTTGAACGTGTGAACCGAGGCTCTCAGGGCTCCGTCCTCCGTTCCTGCCTTGCCCGTGTAACCGGGTGTGAACATGTGATGAGCCGGTTGTGCCTGCGATGCCGAGGCCTCTTGCGCGCATGCGTCTGAGCAGACCAAGGTCAGCCGCAGGAGCACCAGCACAAAAACTACTAGCTCTGCCTTGCGAAAATCATCTCGAAGACTAATGTGCTGTTTCATGCTCTCCGCCGAACCTTTGAAGTTGTTGGGCATGAATCCCATGATTTGCTGTCACGCAATTCTCAAGGACATTTCCCGGCTCGCGGGTGGCGCATGCTTTGTCTTCGATGTTCAGCGCTCGCAACTGGGGTATCCACTGTTGAATAGTACCGCAAAGTGATAAGACCTAGGCATCCGGGGTGGCCTACCCTTTGCGCAGTTTGCAAAGGGTGGGCCCCTCTGCGCTCCTATGCCCAAGAACCTCAAACGCCTCACCGGCTACGGCGACCTGCATTTCATCACCTTTTGTTGCTACCAGCGCAGGCCCTTGCTTGGCAGTGTGCGCACCCGGGATCTCGCGGTTCGCATTCTTGGCGAAGTGCGAGAGCGCTACCGGTTCTCGTTGGTCGGCTACGTCTTCATGCCCGAGCACGTCCATCTGCTGCTCAGCGAATCCGGACGGGTACCTCCTGCAAGAATCGTGCAAATCTTCAAGCAGCGGCTCTCTCGCAGGTTGCGAGCCAGGAAGCGCAAGTCGCCCGGCCAATTGGCGTTCCATTTTCCCGATGAGCAGCGCAGCCTCCGGCGATTTTGGCAGCGCCGCTACTATGACTTCAACGTCCACTCACTCGCCAAACTGCAGGCGAAGCTTTACTACATCCACGGCAATCCGGTGCGCGCGAAGTTGCTGCGGCATCCCGGTGACTGGCCGTGGAGCAGTTGGAGCTACTACTACCGCGGTGAAGGTCTGCTGAAGATGGATCGCTGGGGTGATTCGTCTGCGTAAGAGAAAAGAAAAGAGTGGCCCTCGATAAGAGCGAAGGCCACTCTGGGGTTCCGGTTAGCGCTTCTTGGGGGGTTGTTTGGTTTCGCCGCCCTTGGCGCTTATCAGAGCCAAGAAATCCTTGGCGTTGAAGGGATAGCGACGGATGGATTGCTGTCCGGTGGTGCTGAGAGTGACGTCGACGCGGCGATTGTTGGCGAGGACCAGCACGCGGAAGTTCTTCATGAGCCGCTGGCGTTCTTCGGGAGACAGATCGGGATCATCGGCCATCTGTTCCTTGACTTGGTCGGAAGTGAGCTGGTTCTCTTCGCCAAACGACTTGGTGTCAATGTGGTCTGCAGGGACGCCGTGCTCGACGAGGAAGTCCTTGGTGCGTGCGACGCGGCGGTCGGTAAGCCCCTTGTTGTACACAGAGCCTCCGCGGGGATCGGCATGACCACTGAGGATCAAGTGGGCATCGGGCATGTATTTCAGATAGCTGATGAAATCGGCAGCGAGGGTTTGCAGGATGTCGGCCTGACTGTCGAGCAAGCCGCGTTCGGGATGCTCGATGGTGGGCCGCGCGGTTGCGAAGTAAATGCTATGGAGGGCGAGCTTGGCTTCCAACTGTTTAATTTCTGGGGCTGGCGCAGGAGGAGGTGGAGCTTGCACGAGCACAGCAGTGGTGGACGAAGCGGTGAGCGCGGGAACGCGGTCATCGCCAACGTTGCAGGTGACGGTGATGGCACCGGGTTGCGCGTCGCGGGTGTTCAACGTGGCGGTGGGACCGTTGCCGGAGATATCCCCGGCGGATGTGGAGTAACTGTAGATGAGCCTGCGACCGTCGGGGCTGCTGGCGGTGGAGGTGATGGTGGAGGTGCCGCCGGAGAGGACGGTTGCGGGATCGGCGGAGCAGGAGATGACGGGTGGATGAGGCTGCTTGACGGTGAAGCTGGCGCTGCAGGAGGCAAGGCCACGCTTGCTGCCGTCGCTCAAGTTGGAGGTGACCATGTAGGAGCCGGGTTGCAAGCCGGTCGTGTCGATTTGGGTCGAGGCGTCGCTGCCGGAAACTTTTACGCCAGTGCCGTTCCAGGAGTACATGACGGTACGCTTGGGATTGAAATTGGAACCGCGGGAAGTTGCGGTGACTGTTTCGCCGGCGAAAACTGCCATGGGTGCCACGGAGCAAGCCGCAGTGGGCGGCAGTGGGGGCTCGCCGCCACCGAAATTGAGGACGAGGCCCGTCTGCGCGCGCAGGCCGCGAATGTCGGTACTCGGAATGGTGGTGGGACCAAAGCGGTAATTGGACATGACAAAGTCAGCCCGGAAAAGGCGCAGAGCGACGTGCCGGGACAAGTTGACATCGAGACCGCCGCCGATCATCAGGCCGAGCTTGTCGATATCGTGAAAGGCATCGGGAGTGAGACGATGGTCGCCGACCAGCACTTCAAAAAATGGGGAAAAGCGATTGGTGCGGTAGGTGATCTTGGGGCCGAAAGAGATGTTGGAGAAAGCGGCGTCGTCAATTCTGTTGGCCAAGCCTTTTTCGCCGCTGCCCCAAGCGGTGCTGGCATCGAGGGTCAATCCAAACCAACGATTGAAATCATAGGTGATGCTGGCGCCGGCGCCGCGAGGATTGGATTCCAAGCGGCTGCTCAAGGGGAGCAAGGCTCCCGGGAGTTGGCCATGAACGTCCGCGCCGGGATAAAAGAAGTTGTATCCACCATAAAGCTCCCACTTGGGGGCGGGCTGATCCTGAGCCGCGGAGCGGGTGGCAAACATACAAAGGACAGCAACCAGTGCCGGCAGCAGGGTTAGAAACCGAACAGGATGGCGCTTTGATTTAGATGACATGGGAAAGTTCCTCCGAAATTTAGCAACGTAAAATGCATTTGCAGCCAGCCGAGTAGTGGGTCAGCCGCGCGGCCGGCCCACATGCGAAGACGTCATGGACATGCAGGGACGACGACGGTGTTGGTGTCCAAGGTGACTGCGCCGGTGCGTGCCAAGGCTCTGCCGTTAAGAGTTGCGCCGGTGGTGAGCGTGATGGACGCCTGGGCCATGATAGTTCCGGCGAAAGTGGTAGTGGTTCCGAGGGTGGCGGAACTGCCTACCTGCCAGAAGACGTTGTGAGAGCTTGCGCCATTGATCAGGATGACCTGGCTGTTGGTGGTTGCGGTTGTGAGAGTGGAAACGATCTGGAAGATCCAAACAGCATTCGGATCGCCCTTACCATCGAGAGTGAGATTCCCGGTGATGCCCAGCGAGGGTTGGGCACTGGTGGTTTTGTAAACGCCGGGTGGGAGGGTGAGTCCGCCGATGTCTGGGGCGAGGATGGCGCCGCCGGCTGCGCCCGCGGCGTTGTTATACGCGGTGGTCAAGTCGACCTGGGCAGTCTGGGCGACGGAATCGTTGGAGTGGAAGGCGCCGGTGATGGAAGCGGGTGAGCCAAATCCGGTGATGGCAGTTCCTGGCGAGACGCCTACATCGCCGCTAACAGTGGTAGCGGTGCCCGCGACGTTGGTGACTGTGGAGCCGGCAAGAATTCCGAAACCGCAGGCGGAGCCCAAGGCGATCGCTCCGGCGGGCGGAGGACAGGTCGCCGAGGTCGTGAAGGTCCAGACGAAATTGGGAGCCAAGCCGTTGCCGTACTGGTCTTGAGCACCAGTGGTGATGGTGGCGGTGTACGCGGTGCTGGCTGTGAGACTGGCGGAGGGCGTAAAAGTGGCGATATTGGTGGCGGCAATGTAGGAGACCGCCCCGGAAACGGTGGCACCGCCGGAGGTCAATGTGAAGGTAGAGGTGTTGAGGGTAGCGGGGTTCATCGGCTTGCTGAAGGTAGCGGTGATCAGAGCGGTGTTGGGGCAAACGAGAGTGGAAGCGTTCGGTGGAGTGACGGAGGTCACGGTGGGAGGAGTTAAGGGGTCACCGGGGCTTCCGGTGCCCGCATGTTTGTCCGGGTCGCTGCACCCGGCCAGTGCGAAGGCCAATAGGAATGCGGGGATGCAAACGATAGAAAGGTTCAAATTGCGCATTGGCTTCTCCTGTACATCGCGCTGCAAAGCGCGCCCGACTGCTGAGCGGTAGCCCAGACAAAGAGACGAAACTGCAGATTTTGTTGGCTGGGGCCCAAAGAGCGAGCCCCTTCAATGTTGTAGTTCTTGTACCAATATGTAATCTTGTTGTCTGTTCACTTTTGGACAATTATGGACCGGGAGATTGCGGGCAGAGACGGTTGTGGATGGCGCAGTATGGCAGTGTTCGAGCGGCCGGTTTTTTTTCGAAGTCACCGGCGGGAGTGAAGAGCATGCAAGTCGGCAGCAATTGGGCGGAGGGGCATGGGCTGAGATTGCTGAGAGATGTGGAAATAGAGAAAGCATGACAGCGAGCAGCGGGGCGCCAGGAAGAGGCGAAGAGGGGAGAAAAGATTTAACGCAGAGGGGGATTGACTTCTCAGGGGATGACAACCGGACCGGGCTGAGAGAAGTGGCTGATGCGACGCAAGGCGGGTGAGAGCGCCGCAGCTTGCCGCTGGTTCCTTGCGATGGTGGGCCATGTTTCCTCGGGAATGGCGAGAAACAGATCAACCACTTCCGGATCGAACTGGCTACCGGAGAAGTGGCGGATGGTTTCGCGCGCCGACTCAAACGAAGCCGGGCGCCGGTAGGGCCTTTCGGAAGTGATGGCATCGAGGGTGTCCGCCACGGCGAAGATACGGGCAGCGGGAAGAATTGCATCTTTCTTGATCCCGTTCGGGTAGCCGCTGCCGTCGAAGCGTTCGTGGTGCATGAGAATGATTTCGGCGGTGTCGGCAAGAAAGGGGATGTTTTTAACGAGGTCGAAGCCGATGCGCACATGCTGTTGCATGAGCTTGCGCTCACCGGCGGTGAGGGGTCCGGGCTTGAGCAGGATACGGTCTGGGATTCCGAGCTTGCCGATGTCGTGAAGATAGGCGCCCCTGGCCAGGCCCTCGAGCTGAATGTCGGACCAGCCGATGGCGGTGGCAATCTCGACGGAGTAACGGCAGACGCGCAGAGAGTGGCCAGCGGTTTCATTGTCGCGAAGATCGATGGCCGCACCGAGTGCTTGCAGGGTATCTTCATAACTGTGCGCGATCTGCTGAAGGGCACCGTGGAGTTCCGCGGTGCGTTCCACGACCATTTCCTCAAGATGTTGACGGTAATCTTCCACCTGCTGTTCAAGCTGGCGCTTGTGCAGGGCGCTCTGAAGGCTTGCCAGGACGGCAGCGTCCCGGAGAGGTTTGACAAGATAGTCATCGGCGCCGCGGCGCATCGCTTGAACACCGATGTCCACATCGTCCACGCCCGTGGTGACCAAGAACGCCAGGTGCGGATAGCAACGGCGGACTTCCGCGAGGAGTTGCATACCGCTAATGCCAGGCATGTGCAGGTCGGAAATAACGGCATCGAAGCGTTCGCGTTGCAGAATCAGCAGCGCTTGCTCGCCATCGGGGGCGGTGACGCACTGAAAAGCGGGAGGGCCAAGGATGAGGGCGAGGAGTTTGCAGGCAGCGGGTTCGTCGTCAACGACCAGGACGCGGGCCGTAAGTTGCGGGTCGGGGGAAACCGCGCCGGGATCCGCTGGAGTTTTTTGGACAAGAAGCTGGTCAGCTTTGGGCATACAGAGCGAGCACCTAGCTCGTTACCCCAACACCCAGGGCCCGGTCTTCTGATTGAAGCGAAATCCATAATAATGAACGGGGCCGCCCTGGGAACTGGAATGAACAATTTTGGCTTTGCCCACGCACTCTTCTCTAGGGCTGGTCATAAAAACATCCACAATGGCATCGCTGGGGATCTCGGTGATGGAGCTGCAGAGAAAACCGCTGAGACTGACGTTCTCCGTGGACACGGCCTCTTCAAACTTCTTTCCGTGAGTGTCGGTACCGCGCAACTTTAGGGCGACCCGCAACCGCACGCGGACCTCGGATCGCGGGGTATGCTGGCGGGTCTTGGCGATCCGATGGAGACGCGCTCGCAGTGCGTCGAAATCGATGGGCTTTTCAAAGTAATCCACGGCGCCAAGCTGCTTGCAATATTCTTTGGTTTGTCCTCCGGCCTCACCGCTGACGATAATGACGGGGATTTTCTGAGTGTGACTGAGCGCCGAGAAAGTCTGAAGGAGTTCGTAGCCGGAATATTTCGGCATTCGCAGATCGAGCAAAATGGCGTCGGGCTTGTGCTCGAGCGCGAGAGACAAGGCCTGTTCAGGATTGCCGGAGTCGATGATTTCAAAGGCTTCGCACAGCTCGAGACGGATTAGACGCCGCAAGGCTTCGTCATCATCGACAACCAAGACCTTTCCCATCGCCAAGTTCCTCCTACTAGCCGGAGTGGACAGTGCTGACCACCAGTTCGCCGGGATGTTTCATCGCCGAAGGCGAGTGCTTGCCTGCATCGAGCACCTCTCGGACCTTGCGGATAAGCACCTCTTCGGTGAAGGGCTTGTGAAGCAGGTTGGTTCCAGGGTCGAGGACTCCGTGTCCCGCAATAAAGCTGTCGGTATAGCCAGACATGTAGAGGACCTTCATGCCCGGCTGGCGAGGCAACAAATGTTCGGCGAGAACGCGGCCGTTCATGCCGGGCATCACTACGTCCGTGAGCAAAAGATCAAAAGTACTGCCATGTTCCATTGCAATTTCGAGTGCTGCCTCTCCACTGGAGGCGGAGAGCACGCGGAATCCAGCCGATTCCAGATTGCATTGAGCAAGTTTTCTCAAGGGCTCGGAATCTTCCGCCAGCAGAATGCTTTCCGAACCGCGCAAGTTTTCCGCTGGATCGGTTTTCTGCTCCTCCGCCGCCGGCTGCCCGTGATGGCGAGGGAGAAAAATCTGGAAAGAGGAGCCCTTTCCCAAGGAACTCTCGACGGAGATATATCCGTTGCTCTGTTTCACGATGCCGTAGACGGTGGCGAGGCCAAGCCCGGTACCTTTGCCGCGTTCCTTGGTAGTGAAGAATGGCTCGAACATGTGGGTAAGCGTTCCGGCCTCCATGCCAGTTCCAGAATCGGTCACCTCCAACATGACGTGGTCGCCGGCATTCGAACCAGGATGGTTGCGGGTGTAGGTTCGATCGAGGACCACATTGGCCGTGCGGATTTTCAGTTTGCCGCCGGCGGGCATGGCGTCGCGCGCATTGACCGCGAGGTTCATGATGACTTGTTCGATCTGGCCCTGGTCCGCTTTCACATTGCCCAGATTTGGGTCAAGAACGAGGGAGACTTCGATATCTTCACCGAGAAGGCGGGGAAGCATTTTTTCCATATCGGCGGCGAGGGTGTTGAGGCTGAGAACGGCGGGAGTCAAGACCTGCTGGCGGCTGAACGCCAGCAACTGTTTCGTCAAGGAAGCGGCGCGGTTTCCAGCCTTTTCGATTTCGAGGGCATGCTCGAATAGAACGTTGTTTTCTCCCAACTCGCGCTTGAGCACCCTGCTGTAGCCGATGATGACACCGAGAAGATTGTTGAAATCGTGCGCGATTCCGCCGGAGAGGCGCCCAATTGCTTCCATCTTTTGCGCCATTCGTAGTTGCTTTTCGAGGATTCGCTTTTCGGTGACATCCTCGGCGAAGACTTCAAAGTACGCGGGAAGGCCATTTTCATCGTTGGCGCCGCGGCCGGAACACCGCACGGTAATCGGCGTGGCGTCTTCCCGCTTCCACTCCATCTCGAGGTCCTTGATTTCCTTGGTGTGACTGAGGAGCTCGGTGAGCCGCTGGTATTCGGCGGGATACCGGAAGATGTCGGTTGCCAGTTCCCTGTTCAAAAGATCCTGGGTGTGTTCATAACCAAGCATTTTCTGGAGCGCCGGATTGACTTGCAGAAATCGGCCAGCGACGCTTGCGCGATAGATTCCATACGGTGCGTCTTCGACCACCGAGCGAAAATCAGCCTCCGAGCGGCGGAGAGCTTGTTCGGCTCGTTTGCGCTCGGTGACATTGCGGTTGACGATAACAAGTTTGTCCGGCTCGCCATTTGTGCCGTGAATGACGCTGGAAGTGGATTCCAACACCAGCCAGTCGCCGTTTTTGTGGCGAAGGCGATACTCGAGTGTTTTTCCAATCCCCGAGCGGCGGGCATCCTCGGCGGCGTTTTTGACGCGCTCGCGATCGTCGGGGTGAATCTGCTCGAAAGCGGACGAAGCCTGCAATTCCTCGGGCGAGTAGCCCATGACTCGCTGATACGAGAGACTGTTGAAGAGCCGGCGCCCCTCCATATCCACGACCGCGATCATATCAGCAGCATTCTCGCTGATGAGGTGGAACAACTCTTCGCGTTCGACTAGTTCTTTGCGAATCCGATGGATAAGAAGATGCTGATAAATGGTGTACAAGTCGAAGAGAAAAATCATGGCCACGAGGCCGCGAATGGCCTGGGGAAGCACAACCTCCGAGTCGAGTTCCTGGCGAAAGTTCGATTTAGGAAGAAGGAAGGATGCCAGCCCAATCGTCAGGAGTAAAGTAATGACGATCGCCGCGGCCCAAAGCCACCACTCCTGGCGTTCCAGCCGCCGGAAATTGGCACGCACGCGGCTGGGATGAGCGTCTGCGGGATAATTCGCGGATTTTGGTTGATGCGATTGCAAGAATCACCTAGCAGTTTGTTGAAAAATCCCCGTCCACTGCAACTTTAATGTACGAGAACTCGTCTGAGTAAAAGGAAGGCGAAGGAGGCGAGTGAATGCGCGGCGACGATGACCTGCAAGAAGGAATGTTCAGCTACATTTCACCAGAGAAGCGGGTTCCCGCGGATCATCCGTTGCGACCGATCCGCAAGATGGTGGACGAGATCCTGAAGGAGATGTCGCCGAAGTTCGCCAAGCTGTACTCCGATGTGGGGCGGCCGTCGATTGCCCCGGAGCGGCTGTTGAGGTCACTGCTGTTGCAGGTTTTCTATTCGGTGCGCAGTGAGCGCATGCTGATCGAGCAACTGCAGTACAACATGCTGTTCCGGTGGTTTGTGGGGATGGAGATGGACGAAGCGGTATGGAATCACGCGGTGTACAGCAAGAATCGGGAGCGTTTGCTGAATGAAGAGATCGCGGAGTCGTTCTTTCAACGGGTGCTGGAACGTGCGCGGCCGTATATGTCGGATGAACACTTCACCGTGGACGGGACACTGATCGAAGCTTGGGCAAGCCAGAAAAGTTTCCGGCGCAAGGACGGGAAGGGTAAGCCACCCGGAGCGGGGGGAGAAGTCGATTTTCACGGGGAGAAGCGCAAGAACCAGACCCATGAATCGACGAGCGATCCTGAGGCACGGCTGTTCAAGAAGTCCAGAGGCAGCGAGGCGAAGCTCGGCTACCTGGGACACGTATTGATGGAGAACCGCAACGGGCTTTTGGTGCAGACTTTTCTGACCGAAGCGAATAGCAGAGCGGAGCGGGATGCGGCGCTGCTCATGATGGAGGCCATCCCCAGCGGGAAACGGGTGACCTTAGCAGGGGACAAGAACTACGACACGCGGGAATTCGTTCGGGAACTTCGCGGAATGAACATCACCCCGCATGTGGCGCAGAACGATAAGAGCCGCAGGAGCGCCGTGGATCAGCGGACCACCAGGCATCCCGGGTATGAGATAAGTCAGCGGAAGCGAAAGCGAGTAGAGCAGTCGTTCGGGTGGATGAAGATGGTCGGGATGTTAAGGAAAGTGAAGTTGCGAGGGATCGACAAGGTTGGGTGGCTGTTCACCTTCACCGGGGCTGCTTACAACCTCTGCCGATTGCGAAACCTGATGGCGGAAGCATGATACCAAGTTCCGTTTTGGATCAGCTGAGCAGATAGAACGACCCAACGGCTCCTAAGCAAGGCAGTGATAACCTTGAAATTCAAAACCGAAGTCTCTCAAAACTCGATTCTTCAACAAGCTGCTAGAGGTGGCCACTCTTTCGCGGAGGTCGGGAAGGTTGCCGGGGCTGACGTTCGCGTGCAGCGTGGTCCGTAGTAGCTCTCGGTCTGGTGCTGCACGATGGCAACCATGCGCACTCGGTCTGTTCGGCGGCGGATCGTCCGTAAGATATTGAGCTTCGGGATGATAAAGCGTTCGCAGAAGGATGAAGATTGAGAACGGCAGCTGCGCCTGTGCCATCATCAGCCGAAAGCTTCTTTCTGGAACAGATCGCCGACAGAGGTTCTCACGCTGTGGCGACATCCTCGTCACTTTGCAGAAATTTAAGAGAGGAATTAACCGCCGGCGATGGCGCCAATGATGAGGAAGGGTTCGGCGCCGGAAGCAATTTCGGGAGGGAGCGGAGCGTCGGGAGATTCGTTGGAGAAGTCTTCGGCACAAGCGAAGAAGCGGAGGAAGGGGCGGCGCTGGAGGGAGTCGTGATCGCGAATGGTGCCGCGGAGCATGGGGTAGCGGGATTCGAGGGCGTCGAGGATGGAGCGTTGGGTAACCGGGCCGATGATTTCGAGGCGGACTTCGGCGTTGACGTGGGCGAGGGTGCGGAGATGGGCGGGTAGTTCGACGCGGATCATGATGGGGAGTTCACCTTAGGTTGCGATTCGGCGTTGATTATATGACGCTCCTAAATTTTAGTAGGCGAGAACATTTGACGTTGAGATTCTTCGGGCATCCTTGTCGGATGCCCTCAGAATGACAGTTTTTGGAATTGCGGTAGATCATGGGAGGGTTTGGACCTCGACGGAGAGAACGGCTGGCAGGTCGCGGACAATGGGCGCCCACGAATCGCCGGCATTGGGGGAGGCGTAGACCTGGCCGCCGCTGGTGCCAAAGTAGACGCCGCAAGAGTCGAGGGTGTCCACGGCCATGGCGTCGCGGAGGATGTTTACGTAGCAATTGCTCTGGGGGAGGCCTTTGGAGAGAGGCTCCCAATCGTTGCCGCCGGAGCGGCTGCGATAGATGCGGAGCTTGCCGTCGGGAACATAGTGCAAGGAATCGCTGGTGATGGGGGCGACGTAGATGGTTTCGGGTTCGTGGGCGTGGACGTCGATGACGAAGCCGAAATCGGTGGGCAGATTGCCGCTGACTTCATGCCAGCGGTCGCCGGCGTTGTCGCTGCGCATAACGTCCCAATGTTTTTGCATGAAGAGAGTGTCGGGACGTGAGGGATGCATGGCGACGTGATGGACGCAGTGGCCGATTTCGGCGTTGGGATCGGGAATGTATTGGGAGACGAGGCCCTGGTTGATGGGCCTCCAGGAGTTGCCGGCGTCGTCGGAGCGGAAGGCACCCGCGGCGGAGATGGCGATGTAGATGCGATTGGGATTTTTGCGATCGAGGATGATGGTGTGCAGGCACATGCCGCCGGCGCCGGGCTGCCACTTGGGGCCGGTGCCGTGACCGCGGAGGCCGGAGAGTTCGCGCCAGCTCTGGCCGCCATCGGTGGATTTGAAGAGGGCAGCGTCCTCGACGCCAGCGTAGACGGTATCTGGATCGGTGTAGGAGGGTTCGAGATGCCAGACGCGCTTGAACTCCCAGGGATGCTGGGTGTCGTCGTACCACATGTGAGTGGTGAGAGGTTTGCCGGTTTCGGCGGAGGTGTCATAAGAGAATTTGTTGCTCTCGCCCTTGGGCGGTCCAGGTAGCACGGGAGTTTCATCAGGCGGAGTGCCCGGCTGGAACCAGGTTTTGCCGCCGTCATCGGAGCGCTGAATGATCTGGCCGAACCAGCCGCTGGATTGCGAAGCGTATATGCGATTGGGGTCGGCGGGGGAACCTTTGAGGTGATATATCTCCCATCCGGCGAAGCTCGGGCCGCTGACCTGCCAGTTTTCGCGCTTGCCGTCGGCGGAGAGAATAAAAGCGCCTTTGCGGGTGCCAACGAGAACTCGAACTTTGCTCATGTGCCGCTCCTTATCATCGGTGCATTTTTTATGAGAGGATTCGGGAAAGCCATCGTACTCCAAAACGTAAGACGGTTGGGAGCGCCCGCTTCGGAAGGCGGCCGCTACGCGGGTTTTGCGGCGGCGGCTGCTTCGGCGTTGTTGTCGGACCACAGGAACGTAGCGAATTTCTGCATGGGAGTTCCCTTTCCGGGCGGCTACTTTTTGCCGGCCGCGAGTTTCTTGCCGAGTTCCTTGTGGTGTTCGATGGCTTCGCCGGGCGCGAAATCTTCCAATTCGAAAAAAGGGCGGATTTCGAGTTGGCATTCCTGCTCAGGGGAGTGGGGGGCGGGCACTCGCTTGGCCCAGTCGATAGCTTCCTGGAGGGATTTCACATTGATGATCCAGAAGCCGGCGATGAGTTCCTTGGTTTCGGCGAAAGGGCCATCGATGACGGTGCGCTGGCCGCCGGAAAAGAAGACGCGAGCGCCGTTCGCGCTGGACTTGAGGCCGGCGAGGTCGATGAGTACGCCGGCCTTGATGAGCTCTTCGTTGTATTTGCCCATGGCGGCGAGCATCTCTTCGGTGGGCATTTTGCCGGCTTCGGAATCCTTGCTGGCTTTGACGATCATCATGAATCTCACGGTGGTGTCTCCTGGACGATGTGACGGAGGCTGCGAGCCGGAATTTATCGGCTGGCGAGCTTACTCCCTACCAGTAAGACGAACGAATGGGAGCAGAATCGACAGGGTTGGGAAATTATTTTTGGGGAAGGCCAGGAACCTCGACGACCGGGCGAATTTCGACGGTGCCCCAACGGCCGGCCGGGACCCGGGAGGCGATGTCAATGGCTTCGTCAAGGTCTTTGGCATCAATGAGAAAGAAGCCGCCGAGCTGCTCGCGGGTTTCCGCAAAGGGGCCGTCGGTGACCAGGCGCTTGCCATCGACGAGGCGAAGGCTGGTGGCGGTGGAGGTTGGCTGGAGGGGTGCGGCACCGAGGAATTTGCCGGATTCGTGGAGCTGATTGGCAAAGGCGGTGGATTCGAGGTAGCAGTGTTCGCGCTGCTCCTGGGTGAGGGCGACGTTTTCTTCAGAGTACATCATCAGCATGTATTTCATGAGTTCTCCAAGGGGGTGTGGATCAGTTTATTTGAGATGGATTTGGGTCGAAAGATTAAGTTGAGATCCTTCGAGGTGCAAAGGGCGCAGCTCTCAGGATGACAATGTCTGGTCTGGTCTGGTCTGGTCTGGTCTGGTCTGGTCTGGTGCGCGGCAAGGGACGGTGCATAGTTTTCTGGCGCGCCTGCGGGGCTGGGGAAACCGTCGCATATTGTATCCAGCACTTGCGTACTGGGCTAGTGTCTTTCGCGCTTCCGGCGCTGTGCCTGGGGTTCGGGTTGGCGGTGAGGAAGAAGGCATCGCTCTGCTCGCTTCGGCACGCTACGGTTGGGTTGAAATGGGGAACCTCTCCCACTCTAGTTATTAGTCGAACTGGAGGGGCTGGAGTCGACAAGGTACCGTAATATGTTGGGGATCATCATGAGTTCTGCCGCAGCCACCGCCGTTGAAGCCGTGTATCGAGCCGATTGGGGCCGGATTGTGGCTACCCTAATCCGACTGATTGGGGATTTTGACCTAGCCGAGGAATGCGCGCAAGAAGCGTTCACGGCAGCGGTGGATCAGTGGGAGGTGTCCGGGGTGCCGGAGGCGCCGCGGGCGTGGATTATCCAGACGGCGCGGCATAAGGCGATTGACCGGATCCGGCGGCAGGGGCGGTATGCGGAAAAGCTGGCGTTGCTTGGGAATTCGGCGGTGGTTACGACGAGCAAAGAGCCGAATTTCGATTCGAGCGAAATACCGGATGACCGGCTGCGGCTGATCTTCACGTGCTGCCATCCGGCGCTGGCGGCGGATGCACAGGTGGCGCTGACGTTGCGGACATTGTGCGGACTGGAGACAGATGAGATTGCGCGGGCGTTTTTGACTTCGACGACGACGATGGCGCAGCGGCTGGTGCGGGCGAAGCGGAAGATTCGCGACGCGAAGATTCCCTACGTTGTGCCGGAGACGCAGCAGATGGCCGAAAGGCTGAAGGCTGTGCTGACAGTGATTTACCTGGTGTTCAATGAGGGGTATGCGGCGACGCGGGGGAGTTCCCTGCTGCGAGGGGATTTGTGCAGCGAGGCGATTCGACTGGGACGATTGGTAGTGACGTTGCTGGGGCCGCAGCCGCCTCGGGAGGCGACGGCGCTAGTGGCGCTGATGCTGCTGCACGATGCGCGGCGCGAGGCGCGGATGGATGAGGCCGGAGAGATTGTGGTGCTAGATGAACAGGATCGCGGCAAGTGGAAGCGGGAGCAGATCGAGGAGGCGATGCCGCTGGTGGAGGAGGCGATGCGCGGGGAGCCGGGGCCGCTGGCACTGCAGGCGGCGATTGCGGGGGTGCACTGCCGGGCCGGGCGGCCGGAGGAAACGGATTGGCGGGAGATTGTGCGGCTGTATGACGAACTTGGAAAGGTGCAGGCATCGGCGGTGGTGTTTTTGAATCGGGCGGTGGCGGTAGCGATGGTGGAGGGGCCGCAGCGTGGGTTGCAGTTGATTGCGGAATTGGCGGCGACGAATGATTTGGAGAATTATCATTTGTTGCATGCGGCGCGGGCGGATTTGCACCGGCGATTGGGGATGTTGGATGAGGCGGCGAAGGATTATGGGCGGGCGTTGGGGATGGTTACGAATGAAAGCGAGCGGAGGTATTTGGAGAAGCGGTTGAAGGAAGTGAGAGGCGGGGGGTAGGAAAACCCACGAAGGCGCCGCAAAGCCGCCTTTACGCGGTTAGGGTTTGGGGTTGGCGTTCCACATTTCTTGCTGGATTTTCCAATCGCCGGTGGAGTCTTTGTGAAGGACAAATAGAAGTTTGCCATAGCCCTCCATGGTGGGTTGATTGGGAGGCTGGAGACCCTGGGTTTCGAGGCCCCACTCGGAGGCCCAGTCGCCGGAGACCTGGATGTCGTGGAACTCGATTCGTTCGCGGACGATTTTGTAGCCGGGCATCTGGGCGGTGATGTCGTTGATGAATTTGCCGATGGCGGCGCGGCCGACCATGGGGGCCATACTGGGGAGCAGGCTAACGCCGTCGTCGGCCCACATGGCGATGATGGCAGGATTATCCATGCGGAGATGCGCGTTGATGAATTTTTCGTTGAAGGCGAGGATTTGGGCTTTGGGATCGGCGGGAGGAGCGGGAGTTTGTCTTGGAGCGTAGAAGAAAAGAAAGACGGAAGCCAGAATCAGGAAGGTCGAACGGCACGCAGTGAGCATGAGCGTACCTCCTGAGCGACTTTCATATCGGAATTGTGGGGAAAATGGAAGAGGGATGGGCGGGTTGCGGAGGAGATGATTTGGAAAACGATGCGGAGGGTTGGATCGAAGCAGGTCAGGCAGGGGCATTTCAAGCTAAGGATCTGTCGCCCCTCCGGGGCTCGGGACACCGAGGATTTGAAGCCCACCGCTCACGCAGAAGGCTAATCTCTTTTGCACCTCCGGCGCTGGTTGAAGGAAATTGTAAGGAGAGAGACGCGGATTACATGGCGATGGGATCTTTGGCGTGGCGGGAAACGTACCAGCAGGGATTTTGATCGGCGTGGGGGAAAAGGGTGCGGGAGCACGGGACGTCTTCTTCGGGATGGACGGCGTCAATCTGGTATTCAGTCTTGTTGCCTTTGTCGGGGATGGCGAGCAAGCGGACGCGATGGACGGAAGAGCTGGCGGCGCCGAGCTTGGGGACGGCCACGCGGAGATGGAACCAAGTAAGGTCGACAGCGTAGACAACGAAGAAGAACAAAATGAAAGCAGCGGCGATGCGCAGCAAGAGGCGTGTGCCGGGCGAAGAATTGTCTGGTGAAGTCGACATGGGTTTCGTGGGTATTTTGCCTTGAGTTGAGGTTTGGAGGAAGCGAGATTTGTGTGAATTGACCCAAAATGCTGGGTTGGACGGCGCAAATGTCGGCGCGGACGGGGGCGAGGCCCAAAGGGAGTTACCGCGGGATGAGAGAAACGAAGAAGTTAGCGGGTTGAGCGGTCGGGGTGGAGGAGTGGCGCGGTAGCTGCACATGTAGCAGGTGGGTCCGTTTGGCGTGAGGTGTCTACCCACGCCAGCGCCCGGCCCTAATCCAAATTTCAGGCTGAACCCCCACGGTAGAATCCCGGCGTGCGTGCGCGGCAAATGCGCGGGAAAAGGAAATTGTGCCCCAAGCATGTGGTGGGGGTGGCGTTTGGCGAAGTTTGGTGTAGCCTGCTGGGGAGGTGGCTCATGAAACTGCTCATGGCATTGGATGGTTCGGCGGGATCGGATGCGGTGGTGCGCGAGGTGGCGTCGCGGCCATGGCCGGGAGGATCAGAGTGTTGTGTGTTGACGGCGGTGGATCCGTACTTCTTTGCCAAGGCGCCGCTGCTGCTGGCCGAAGCGAAGAAGAGCGCCCAGGAAGCGCTGGACGAGAGTGTGGAAAGTCTGAAGCAGAGCGGTCTGCGGCTGAGCACGATAGTGGCGCTGGAGAATCCGCGGCACGGAATTCCGAAGATGGCGGGCGAGTGGAAGGCGGATCTGATCCTGATGGGGTCGCACGGAACCGGAGCGTTCGCGCGCTTGCTGGTCGGCAGCACGGTGCAGGCGGTGTTGCGCCACGCGGGATGCTCGGTGGAAATTGTGAGGAAGGGACGGGAGCGGAGCGGAGGGATGCACGTGCTGGTTCCGACAGACGGGTCGGAATGCGCAATATCGGCAGTGCAAGCGGTTGCCGGGCAGCCATGGCCCGCGGGAACGGAGATCCGAGTGATCAGTTGTCCTGAAATTCCAGTGCTAAGCGGGGCATACCCCTACTACCCGCCCGAAGTGGTACTGGAAGTCGCAACCGCCAATGAGGAGCACGCCAAGGAAGCGGTACAGAAGGGCGTGGAGATTTTGAAGAAGGCCGAAGGAAAGGTGTCCGGAGAAGTGACGGAGCCGCGGGAATCGGCGGTGCGCGCGATTCTGGGAATGGCGGACCTGTGGGGCGCGGACTTGATCGTGATGGGATCGCACGGGCGCCGTGGATTTGACCGATATGTGATGGGAAGTGTGAGCGAGTCGGTGGCGCTGCACGCGCACTGTTCGGTGGAAGTGGTGCGCGGGGCGGCGCAGAAGTAGGGGAATCGAAAGTGGCGCAAGTTGGCAAGAGGAGGGAGTCATGAAAGTAAAAGAAGTAATGATGGGAACGCCGTATAACACGACGCTGCAGGCGAATCTGGGAAAGGCGACAGAGCTGATGTGGGTAGGTAACTGCGGATTCCTGCCGGTGGTGGACGCCGAGAACAAAGTTTGCGGGGTGATCACCGACCGGGATATTTGCATCGCCCTGGGAACGCGAAATCAGACCGCCGGAGAAGTGCGAGTGGAAGAAGTGGCGCGGTGGAAGGTGTATGCGTGCGCTCCGGAGGATGACGTTCACGTTTGTTTGCAGACGATGAGAGAGGGGCACGTACGGCGGCTGCCAGTGGTGGACAAAAACGGAAAACTGGCCGGAGTGGTGTCCATGGACGACCTGCTGATGCGATCGGAGCCGAACCGCGTCGGGAGAGAACCGGAACTTTCGGCGGACGAAGTGGTGCGCGGCTACCGGACGATCATGAACAAGGATTTGCCGGTGAGCGTGAAGGTGGCCTCAGCGTGAAGTGAAAAGCACGGAGGATTATTGGGCCGAACACGGGGCGTTGAAGCTTTAGCCCGGCGCATGTGAAACAAGAAAATTTACGTTAGTGTGGGGCGGGGACGCGCACGATGAGCGTCCCTGCTTATTTTTGGCGCGTTAAAGAGTGGCGGCTTTGCGATCGGTGGCGGGGGACGCCACGGGGAAGGGATAGTCCACAATTTGATTGATGGAATAGACGGATTCGCGTTCACAGGAACGGCAACGGACGTTAAAAACGCGGGAGACGAGCTGGTAGTGAATATCGCCGGTGTCGGACAGGCTCAAGGCCTCGCTTTCCCTTTTCATGACCAGCGAAGGGACGCGAATGGGTTTGCCACAATGGCGACAGACGACGGCGCGGAACTTTTCAGAGACTACCGGAGATGACATGAGAATGACTCCTTAGAGTTTGCAGCGGGTCTAGGGGAAGAGCGAGCATACCGGAAGGCCGCTGGAGTTGTCCAGCCGAGGATAGGTGGAAAAGCGGTGGAAAAAAGTGATGGGAATCACGCGGGCGGAAATGATTTTAAGTCGATTAAGGTCAGGGGGTTGCGGGATAGCCAGGTAAGGGAGGGAGATTGGGAGACGGTTCTCGAGAGCATGGGGGATTCATGGGGAGAGTGTGGTGCTTAGTGAGACGGAGCGTTGGGGAATGATTGAAGGGAAAGCCTTGCCTTGGAGGAAAGTCGGTGGATAGCGGAATGGAGACCCTCACCCCTGAAGGGGAAAGGCGCAGGATTTTTGGAAATTGGTGGAGCCGATGGGGTTCGAACCCACGACCTCCTCGATGCCATCGAGGCGCGCTCCCAGCTGCGCCACGGCCCCACCGGAGGAACGATTTAAATTCTATCATAAAGATGCGCGAGAATGAGAGATCAGCGGAGATGGGAGAGGAGGGCGCGGGAGCCGCGGTTTAGGGAACGGCCGCGGAGGACTACGGCGGCGATGGTGCGTTGGGCTTGGGAGTCGGCGATGCGGACGAAGCGGCAAGGCTTGGATTTGTCCACGGCCATTTCGGGGACCAGGGAAACGCCCATGCCAGCGCCGACCATGGCGAGGAGGCTGGAGAGATGACCGCTTTCGAAGACCACGCGGGGATCGAGGCGGGCGCGATCGCAGGCGGCGACGGCGGCTTCGCGGAAGCAGTGGCCATCGCGGAGAAATAGAAATGGATCTAGACGGAGATCCGAGAGTTGCAACGTGCGGCGGCAGGCGAGTTTGTGCTTTTTGGGTAGCGCGGCGTAGAGGCGTTCGGTGAAAAGCGGATGGGTTTCGAATTCGTGGCCGCGGATCGGAAGGGCGAAGACGGCGAGGTCAACGGAGCCGGCGCGGAGGCGATCGAGGAGGACGGGAGTGATTTCTTCGGCGATGGTGAGGTGGACTTTGGGAAATTTGCGGGAAAAGGCGGCGAGGCGCGGAGGCAGCCAGTAGGGCGCGATGGTGGGAATGGCGCCGATGATGACGGGGCCGGCTTCGGATTGCAGGCGCTCGGTGAGCTCGTCCTTGGCGCTGGCGAGTTCGTGAAGGACGGAGCGGGCGCGGGGGAGGAAGGCATCGCCGAGTTGGGTGAGGCGGACGGAGCGGCCGAGGCGGTCGAAGAGGCGGCCGCCGAGTTCGGATTCGAGCTTGAGGATTTGCTGAGAGAGCGAGGGCTGGGAGACGTGGCATTTTTCGGCGGCGCGCGAGAAAGATCCGGTGTCGGCGACGGCGCAGAAGTAGCGGAGTTGGTGGAGTTCCATGGGCGGGAAGTAATCAGTTATCAGTAAAAGGTTGCCTGACGACGAATATTGCCTTTCCACAGAGGGAGAACAGAAAGCAGATAACAGTGAACAGGAAGAACGAAATTGCCATAGGCTGTGCCTATTTATTGTATCCGAAGTAGATATTGGAACAATAGGTAGGGGAAGCATACTATGGGACCTGAATGGGTCTGATCCCTCCGCGATGTGATGTGAGGGTGGCCAAGAGGTTGTATTGGTTTTCAAGGGTGGATGATTCTTAGTCTACGAAGCGCGAAAAAGCGAAAAACGATTGGAGAGAAACATGGCAACTGAATCGAAGTGCCCGTTCGCGGGAACTCCCGCACACACGAACCGCGACTGGTGGCCCAACCAGTTGGACGTTCAGATTCTTCACCAGCACTCCAACCTGTCGGACCCGATGGGTGAGGAGTTCGACTACGCCAAGGAGTTCAAGACTCTCGACCTGAATGCGGTGATCAAGGACCTGCATGCCCTGATGACGGATTCTCAGGAATGGTGGCCGGCCGACTTCGGCCACTATGGCGGGCTGTTCATTCGCATGGCGTGGCACGGCGCGGGTACATATCGCATCGCCGACGGTCGAGGCGGGGCCGGGGCGGGCCAGCAGCGATTCGCTCCCCTGAATAGCTGGCCGGACAATGTGAACCTCGACAAGGCGCGCCGTTTGCTATGGCCGATCAAGCAGAAGTACGGCCGCAAGATCTCCTGGGCCGACCTGATGATTCTGGCGGGCAACGTCGCTCTGGAATCGATGGGCTTCAAGACGTTCGGCTTTGGGGGCGGGCGCGCAGATGCATGGGAGCCCGAAGGAGTCAACTGGGGCCCGGAAAGCAAGTGGTTGGGCGACGAGCGCTACAGCGGCGACCGTAATCTTGAGAATCCGCTCGGTGCCGTGCAAATGGGTCTGATCTACGTGAATCCGGAAGGACCGAACGGCAAGCCGGATCCCATCGCGGCGGCCAAAGATATCCGCGAAACGTTTCGCCGCATGGCCATGAACGACGAAGAAACCGTCGCGCTGATTGCCGGTGGCCACTCCTTTGGCAAAACCCATGGTGCGGGCGACGCTGCCAACGTGGGCGCAGAGCCCGAAGCGGCCGCCATCGAGGAACAAGGCCTCGGCTGGAAGAGCAAGTTCCGCTCCGGCAAGGGAGGCGACGCGATCACCAGCGGCCTGGAAGTTATTTGGACCGAGACACCGACCAAGTGGAGCAATAACTTCTTCGAGAACCTCTTCGGCTACGAATGGGAACTCACGAAGAGCCCGGCCGGTGCGCATCAGTGGACACCGAAGAACGGCGCCGGTGCCGGCAAGATGCCGGATGCGCAGGATCCCTCCGAGCGTCACGCGCCGACCATGCTGACGACGGATCTCTCTTTGCGCTTGGACCCTGCCTACGAAAGAATTTCACGGCGCTTCCTAGAGCATCCGGATCAGTTCGCCGACGCGTTTGCGCGGGCGTGGTTCAAGTTGACGCACCGTGACATGGGCCCGATTGCGCGTTATCTTGGCCCGCTGGTTCCGAAGGAGACGCTGGCGTGGCAAGACCCGATTCCGGCGGTGAATCATCCGTTGATCGGGGAGCAAGAGATTGCCACACTGAAAGCGAAAATCCTGGCAACCGGGCTGTCCGTCTCGCACCTGGTCTCGACGGCCTGGGCGTCGGCGTCGACGTTCCGCGGCTCTGATAAGCGCGGGGGAGCGAACGGCGCACGGATTCGCCTGGCGCCACAAAAGGACTGGGCCGTCAACCAGCCTGGGGAGCTGGCGAAGGTGCTGCAGAAGCTCGAAGGTATCCAGAAAGAGTTCAACGCTTCGGCATCTGGCGGAAAAAAGGTTTCGCTGGCGGACCTGATCGTTCTCGGCGGGTGTGCGGCAATCGAGAAGGCCGCGAAAGCCGGCGGGCACGACGTGAAAGTTCCCTTTACGCCGGGGCGCATGGACGCGTCGCAAGAGCATACCGACGTCGAATCGTTCGAACCGCTGGAACCGAAGGCGGATGGCTTCCGCAACTATGTCAACGGCAAGCAGCGGGTGTCGGCGGAGGAGCTTTTGGTGGATCGGGCACAATTGCTGAAGCTGACCGCGCCGGAGATGACCGTTCTCGTCGGCGGCCTGCGCGTCCTGGGTGCAAACACTGGGAAGTCCACACACGGCGTATTCACCAAGCGGCCGGAGACGCTGAGCAACGACTTCTTCGTCAACCTGCTCGACATGGGCACGGTTTGGCAGCCGTCTAGCGCATCCAATGGCTCGGGAGAGATTTACGAAGGCCGGGACCGAAAGACAAATGAGCTCAAGTGGACGGGCACCCGTGTGGACCTGATCTTCGGTTCGCACTCTCAGTTGCGCGCTCTCGCGGAAGTTTATGGCTGCTCTGACTCGAAAGAGAAGTTCGCCAAGGACTTCGTGGCCGCGTGGACCAAAGTGATGAATAGCGATCGCTTCGACCTCTTCTGAGATCGGCGGAAGAAGAGGGCTGTCAAGAACGGGGCGGGCTGCGAGGCTCGCCCCGTTCTCGCTTTTGGACAAGTTTACTCGCGCGCAATCGAGATTCGAGTAGAATGCTGGGGCCATGGCAAAGCTTACGTTTTTGGGGGCGGCAGGGTGCGTTACGGGGTCGAAGTATTTGGTGGAGGCGGCTGGGAAGAAGCTGCTGATTGATTGCGGGTTGTTTCAGGGGACGGACGACCTGAAACAGCGGAACTGGAATTCGCTGCCGGTAGATCCGAAGACGATCGATTACGTGGTGCTTACGCACGCGCACCTGGATCATACGGGATGGCTGCCGGTGCTTGTGCGGGACGGGTACAAGAAACCGATTTATGCGAATCCGGCGACGATTGAGTTGACGGAGATTTTGCTGAAGGATTCCGGGCACCTGCAGGAAGAAGAGGCGCAGAACGCGATCAAGAATAAGTGGAGCAAACATGCGGAGCCACGGGCGCTGTACAACTCGGATGATGTGGAGCCGGTGCTGGGGCAGTTGAAACCGATGGCGCGGCGCGGGGGATTTGATTTGTCGCCGGAGTTTCATTTCGAGTCGTATGACGCGGGGCACATTCTGGGTTCGTCGAGCCTGGAATTGACGATTACGGAGAACGGGAAGAAAGCGGTGGTGGTGCTTTCGGGGGATGTGGGGAGATACGAGCAGCCGATATTGAAGAATCCGACGACGCCTGCGGCGAAGCAGATTGATGCGTTGCTTTGCGAATCGACTTATGGCGACCGGGAGCATGAGGCGGGCGATCCGCTGGCGCTGCTGGGCGACATCGTGAACCGGGTGGTGAAGCGCGGGGGCTCGATTGTGATTCCGGCGTTCGCGATCGGGCGGACGCAGACGTTTATGTATTACATGCGGCAACTGGAGGACTTGCAGCGAATCCCGAAAGTGCCCGTGTACGTGGACAGCCCGATGGCGTTGAGCGCGACGGATTTGTATCTGAAGTACAAGGAAGACCACGACGTGCAGTTCGCGCGGGACGAACAGGGCGGGGGCGATCCGCTGGACGTGCACACGTTTCACCTGGCGCGGAGCGTTGCGGAATCGAAGGCCATCAACGATGTGAAGACGCCGTGCATTATTATTTCGGCTAGCGGGATGGTGACCGGCGGGCGGGTGCTGCATCATTTGGCGCAGCGGCTGGGGGATGCGCGGAACTGCGTGATCCTGGGCGGATTTCAGGCCCAGGGAACACGCGGGCGAGCCTTGCAGGAAGGCGCGAAAACGCTGAGTTTGTTTGGGCAGATGGTGCCGGTGCGGGCAGAGATTGTGGAGATGGGGCAGTTTTCGGCACATGCAGGGAAGAGCGAATTGCTGCGGTGGTTGGGGGCGTTGCAGACGGCGCCTTCGCAAGTGTATTTGACTCATGGGGAACCGGCGGCGGCGCAGGCGTTGCAGCAGGCGATTACGGAGAAGTTTAAGTGGAAGGCGGCGGTGGCGCGATATTTGGATTGCGTGGAGATTGGGTGAGGGGGTTACAAAAAACGGGAGGGGTTTTCGATTAATGAACGAGAACTCGTGCTCTTAGCAGGACCTCAGGGGCTAAAGCCCAAGTTTTCACAAGCCTTCCGGCACGACTGAAGTCGTGCCTCCTGAGGTGCGCAGATCGCCCGAGCTGGCATCCGACGTTCCCCGGGCCGAATTGGCGGCTGGAGAAATGACGATTTGGAGAGAAGAATCTTTGGGGAACTAAGAAACATTTGGGGGGGAATTGTCGTCTATACAGACAAGACCACTCGCGGGGTAGGGGACTGACCACCACAGGGCAACTGACCAACAGTCTCTTACCCCTTTCCTCGTTTGAACGCCAACATTTCCAGGGAATTTCGTTTGCTCAGGAGCGCGCGGCTAGTACTGCGCGCTTGGTGGTGGTGTCTCTGGACATGGGAGGGATTTCTTCGAGTTGCAGGCCGACGACGAATCTGGGAATGGGAGTGGCGCGGCCCCAGCGGTTGAGTTCCCAACGGGCGCGGAGGAATTTAATGTCGGGCTTGAGGGAGACGTCTAGGACCATCTTCGTGGTGCCGCGGTAGAACTGCTGCGGCATTCTTAGAAGCGGGCGCTTGCCGAAGTCGAGGCCGTCGGGGGAGCCCCAGAGGGAGATGTCGAGGGATTCCTGTTCGATTTGATCGGTGACGGTAAGGACGCAGAAGAAGGTGCGGGATACGGAATCCGAAATGTCGATGGGGGTGCCGTCGGCGTTGGAGGCGAGGGTGGTGTTCTCGGAGATGAGTGAGAGTTCAAGAGGCATGGTGGAGTTCCCTTCCCTGTTCAGGGTGAGTTTAGCACAACGGAATTATTGTGAGGCAAAACGGGGTGGGCTGAGCTTTATCTGCAGTCGAGAAAAAGCGGATCCCTCACCCCCAAAAGACGCGGGTTCGGGATGACATGGTTGGGAAATTTATTTACTGGAGTCGCCATGGGGAGCGTTCGGGCCAGTGGCGCATGGCTTCGGTGGCCCAGGCAGTGGTTTTGTCGGTGTGGCAGGTGGTGCAGGGATTGGGGATATTGTATTTGTCGGTCATGGCCGGGGCGATGAAGGCGAACGTGTGCGCGCGGACTTTTATTTCGGCGATGGTAGTGGCGATTTTCGGCATGTGGCAGGCGATGCAGCTGCTGCCGGCGGAGCCTTTTTTGTGGTGGGTGTGCTCTTCGAGAGTGCCGGTGCGGGGGCCGTTGAGAGAGAGCGGACCGTGGCAATCGAGGCAAAGTTGGTCGGCGGGCTTCCGCAATTGGGCATAATTGCCGGTCCCATGCACATCGTGACAACTGAAGCAGGTGACCCCGCGGCGATACATGACACTTTGCACGAAATCGTTGCCTTGCATGCGGTTTTTGTGAGCGGTGCCATCCGCATAGTGCGTGAAGGTGGTCTCGCCGAGGGTATGATCTTCCAGCTTCCAATATTCTTGAAGATTTGAACCGGCCTGGTAGCCGACGGGCCAATCGTAGTATTTGCCTTCGATGGGATTGATGAGGGGGCGCCCCTGGGAATGGCACTGGATGCAGGTGTCGCTGGCCTGGACGTAGTTCATGCGCGCAGGATTGAAGATATTTCCGCGGGTTGGATGTTCGATATGCGCGCTGCCGGGACCGTGGCAACGCTCGCAGCCGACGTTCCACTCCGCGACTTGCTTCGAGCGTATGTCGTAGCCGACGGAGTGGCAACCGTCGCAGGTGGGACCCGTGGGGCGCTGCATGTTGTCCGGCGGATAGAGTGTCGACCACCAGTCGGTGCCGTTGGCGACGAAATAGGGCCGCCAGACCTTGTTGGTGACATCCCACTGCGCGGGCTCCGGGAAATAATCGTCGCCGATTTTGGTGTAGTAACGCTGCTTCCAAAGGCTGCCGTAGACGAGGGCGATCTGATCCTTGGTGAACGTGGCGATTTTATTTCTGGAGAGGTCGGGGATGATTGCGTCGGGAAATTCGCGCGGGTCGCGGACAACGTTGGCCATGGGCGTTTTGCGCCAGCGTTCGTAGATTTGGGCATGGCATTTCTGGCAGGAAGGCGAACCGGCGAAGTGCGCCGAGGTTGCGGTCGCGGACTGCTGGGCGCGCTCTTCGCTGGATAAGGGGCGCAGGTTGCGGATTAAGAGGACCAGCTTCCAACTGTCGTCAGACTGTTCGTCGTGAAGCTTCGCCCAGCCGGGCATGCCGGTGAGCGGAACGCCGCTGCGGATGATGTAGTGGAGCTGGCCGTCAGTGAGATTTTGTGTTTGCGGCAAACGCAGGTCGGGGACTCTGGGGTAAAGGTTGCGGCCGACGTTAGTTTGGCCGGAGCCGTCAGGTGCATGGCAAATGGCGCAGCGGGCGAGATAGCTTTCGCGGGCGTCTTTTAGAACATCGAGGGTGGGTTTCCAGGGGTTTGGCTCAAGGCGCGCTTTTCGCGGGATGGCGAAATTGCGCGCGGCGCGGGCGACGATGGTTTCGAGGCGCGAAGGGGCGGCGGCGGTGGTGAAGCCGCGCAGAATCAGGCGCGTGGCGTAGAAGCCGGCAATAACAATTGCAGTGGCCGCCAATAGAAGAACGATTTTCCAGCGCTTCATGTCGGGCCCTTTTTTCTGGTCGAGTTGTCGATTTCCACCAGGGACAAAGTGGGCGCAGCAATGCAATGAGGATAACATTGCCGCGCAGTTTGGCGCGGGCTGCCATAAAAGCCAGCGCGACAGGGAAGGGCTGCGGCGCGCGAAATTCAAAAGCCGCAGGGCGAGCAAGAGGCGCCCGCCTCCCTCCTGTGGCGGGCAAGCAGAAGGCGACCGTTACAAGTGGAGATTAGCTAGGCGGGATTCGGCGGCGGCTAGGGTTTGTTCTTTTTTGCAGAAGGTGAAGCGGACCTGGGAAGCGCCGTCCTGGGCGTTGTTGTAGAAGCTGGAACCGGGGACACAGGCTACGCCAATTTTTTCGACGAGATATTTGGCGAAGGAGACATCGCGGGAGTCGGCGGGATATTTTGTTTCGTCGAAGCGGAAGCGGGAGATGTCGGTCATGATGTAATAAGCGCCGCGTGGTTTGTAGACGGTGAAGCCGGAGGCGGTGAGGATTTTGAGGAGGCGTTCGCGCTTTGTGGCGTAAGTGGCGGCGAGCTTGTCGTAGTAGGACTGCGGGGATTTGAGCGCGAGGGCGCCGGCTTGTTGCAGCGGAGCGGCGGCACCGACGGTCAGGAAGTCGTGGACTTTACGAATGGCTTGGGTGGCGTCGGGAGGAGCGAGAGCCCAGCCGACGCGCCAGCCGGTGACGCTGTAGGTTTTGGACATGCCGTTAATGACGATGGTGCGATCGCGCATGCCGTCGATGCGAGCCATGGAGATGTGCTCAGTGCCGTCGTAGAGGATGTGTTCGTAGATTTCGTCGGTGATACAGAAGGCGTTCCAGCGAACACAGAGATCGCGGATGAATTCGAGTTCCTGCCTGGTGAAGACTTTTCCCGTGGGATTATTGGGAGTGTTGAGGATGATGGCCTTGGTGTGCGGGCCGAAGGCGGCGGCCAATTCCCTTTCATCGAAGGACCAGGTGGAGTTTGCGTTTTGCGGATCGGGCGGGCGCATTTTGACGAAGCGGGGGGTGGCGCCGGAGAGGATCGCGTCGGGGCCGTAATTTTCGTAGAAGGGTTCGAAGACCACGATTTCGTCGCCAGGATTGATGATGGCCATCATGGCGGACATCATGGCTTCGGTGGAGCCGCAACAGATGGTGATTTCGCACTCGGGGTCGTAAGTGACGTGCTGGGTGCG
The DNA here is from genome assembly GCA_963781995.1 of uncultured Acidobacteriota bacterium. GTDB lineage: Bacteria > Acidobacteriota > Terriglobia > Acidiferrales > UBA7541 > Acidiferrum. The sequence continues at coordinate 445,283 of CAWAHR010000003.1, forward strand.
GGCGAATTTTTCGATGACGGCGTCGCGGAGGGGCTTGGCTCCCCAGGTGATGGCGTATTGATTGATGTCGTCGGAGATGGCCTGGCGGGCGGCTTCCTTGATTTCCTCGGGTGCGGCAAAGTCGGGAAAGCCTTGCGAAAGATTGACGGCGTTGTGCTTCATGGCAAGGCGGGTCATTTCGCGGATGACGGATTCGGTGAATTGCTCGGCCTTGGCAGAGAGCATGCGGCGAGCGATTTGGGCCATGTTGGTTTCGGGGGTGGACATTCTGGAATTGTAGCAAAGAGGAAGAAGGGAGAAAGGCTTTACCAAAGAGGGCACAGAGGAGCCTCAAAGTTGACGGAGAGAAGCAAAGGACACAGCGAGGAATCGCTGTGCCACAAAAGCGAGAGGGCTAGCGGAATTGTGCGGTGGCGATTAGGGCAGCTTGGGATCTGGCGGCGGAGACGGTGGGCTTGGGGGTGTCGCCGTAGAGGGCGCGGTACATTTCGGCGTTGCGCAGGACGATCTGGACGTATTCGCGGGTTTCGGTGAAGGGGATGGATTCGACAAGTTCGGGAACTTCGTCGTAAGTGCGTTCGGATTTCCAGAGGGCGATGCGGTCCTCGCCGGCGTTGTAAGCCGCGGCGGCGTATTCGGGTCCGCCGGTGGCGCGGGTGAGATTGGCGATGTACAACATGCCAAGTTCGATGTTGAGGTTGGGATCGAAGAGCGTGGCTTTGGTGTAGCGGATCTTGCGTTCCTTGGCGAGGAGGCGGCCGGTCTTGGGAAGAATCTGCATGAGGCCGATGGCGTTGGCATGAGAGACGGCGTCGGCCTGGAAGGTGGATTCCTGGCGGATGAGGCCGGCGGCAAACATGGGATCAAAATCGTTGCGGGCAGCTTCGCGGCGAATGACGGCTTCGTAGGGGAAGGGAAACAAGACTTTCCAGACGCTGGCGGGAACTTCGTTGAAGAGCCGGGCGTCGAAGTTGGGAACTGCCATGCGGCCGTAATTCATTCCGGTGGCGAAGTGGCCCTGATCGAAAGCGGCCTGGGCGGCTTCGATTAAAAAGCGCGGCGAAGCGGTGGCGGCGTAGGCGGCTTTGAGTTCGAGTTCGGCGGAGGCATCGAAGGCGATGGTGCGCAGGGCCTGAGCCCGGTTCCAGCGGTCGGCGATGATGGGGGCGATGGGTTCATCGAAGGGGCGCAACGGCGGCGCGGGGGGAATTTGCGCGAGGGCGTCCACGGGCTCAGAATCGCCGGGGGGAAGTTTTGCCAAGCGCACATCCGCGGCATGCGCGAAATAGGTGGCGGGGTAACGTTCGTTCGCTTTCTGATAGTAGGCACGAGCGTGGGAGGGATTACCGTTGCGTTCGGCGTCGCGGCCCAGCCAATAGAGGGCGTTGACGGCGCCGCCGGTGACCGGATATTTGCGAAGGAAGTTGGTCATCTTCTCTTCGGCGTAGGGCTGACGCTGGATAAAAGCGATCCAGGCGAGGCGCCATTCGGCGTTGTAAGCGTCTTTTCCGCCGGGGAAGGCGTCAAGGACGCGCTGGTAGTAGTTCCCTGCCCTGACGCGATCGAGGAGAACCCAATAATAGTTGCCGGTGGCCATGAGGGCGTCTTGGGTCCAGCGGCTTTGCGGATATTTTTCAGCCACTTTTTCGATGGCGGTAAGCATCTGGACTTCGTTTTTGTCGGAACGCCAGGCTTGCGAGACGTCGTAGAGGCGTTCGGCATCGGCCTCGGGATCGCCGACGACGAGTTTCGCAAAAAGACCGGGAGCGGATTTGGGATGCTGGCGACATTCGGCGGAGCGGACCAAAGCGCGCTGGCGAGTGGGATTCCCGGGATCCTTGAGCATGGTGGCGAGCTTGTCGTATTCGAGGCGAGCTTCGCGCCACTTGTGGGCGTCGAAGAAAATCTGGGCGCGTTGATCCTGGAGTTCGCCGGTGGCATAGGGAAATTCGGAGCGCAACTGCTTGTTGAGGCGCGGAAGAGCAAGGGCCGCGTCCCTGGACTCATCGGCCAGCGGATATTTGTAATAGAGCGCCTGATAATCTTTCGCGGCGGGAACATATTTGTGGGCCGCTTCGTTGGCGCGGGCGCGGGCGAGCAGGAGCGCGGGCTTGGAGCCGGTGGGGGGATTGGCAGCGAGCGCGTCGAGAGCATCTTGGGAGCGGCCGATGGCCAGGGCCACGGGAACGTAGGCTTCGAGAATTTGTTCTTTGAACGCGGCGTTTGGATAATCCTTCAGAATTTGGGCGAAGTGTTCGGCGGCCGCGGCATTTTTAAACAGCGCGCGTTCGGTCTGCGCGGTCCAGAAGAGGGTGTATTCGAGGAGCAAAGCGTCGGGCTTGGCTTTTTGCAGCCAGGCGAGAGCCTGCGACGCGCGGTTTTTCGAATAGTCGTCATAGCCGAGAGCGAGAGCGGCGCGTTGTCCCCAGACGCTGGAGATGTTTTTGTTGGCGAAGGCGGAGAGTTTTTCGTAAGCGCCGGGGGTAGAGCGATGGAGATCGCGGGCCAGTGGCTCGAGCTCTTTTTGCGCGGCGGCGTCTTCGGGAGTGGCGGAATCGAGAGCCGGAGCGGTGGTTGCAGGTTTGCAGCCGTCGGCGCAAGCGGGGGATTTGGGGTGGGCGGGAGGTTTATGTTTTTTTGTGGTTTGGGCGGAGAGGTTTGCGGAGCAGAACAGGATTAGAAGAGTGGAAATTACCGCGGTCGCGAGTCGCGTGATGGCGGAGAAATTTGTGGAGAGGCGAAAGAAGCCCTCACGCCTGAAGACCCGAGCTAGATGCATTGGCGCAGGTGCGAAGGTGCTAGCGGGACTTGCCGGCGGCGGCGTAGGGGTATTCGCCAAGGGCGTTGGAATCGCCGTCGGCGAGGATTTCCACCATCCAACGATAAAAGTAATCCACCGGGTGGTCCATGATGGGCTTGAATCTACGATCGTATTCTCGATGAGCTTTCTCAATGTCGTCTTTCAGTCGGATGCAGATATCTCTGTTTTCGCGGCCCAGCCTGACCTGCTCCGGTCTTAACATTTTAATATCCTGCATGGATACTTTCGCAACGCGATTTGCGCGGCGATGAAGCTCTTGTTCCTCAGGAGTCAACTGGTTGATGTCGAATTCGCCGGCGGCAGCCGAGGTGACTTCCGTAACGTGGAGTTCGGTTTCGACGTGGGTTTCGGGCACCGGCTCGATGCGAGTAGCGGGAGCAGGAGCGACGGCCTTTGGTTCGGGATAGCTGGGGGCCGGACGCGCAGGCGGGGCGGAGGGTTCGGGAGCGACGCGGCCGATGGCTTCGGTGATTTTTTCTTCGAGTGGGCTGCGCGGGCCGGGTTGAAGTGACAAGGCGGTGAAACGGGTTAGAACTTCAAGAGCTGCGGAGAGTGAAGCCGCGGCGGTCTGGGCGCGAAGCATGGGGGGAAGGGCGTTGGTGGGCTTGCTGCTGGAGCAAGCCGCGACGATGTCGTTGAGGGCCTGCTGGAGTTCATCGCCAGTGCGCTGAATGCGCTCAAGATTGTCCCGCAGAGCGCGCGCGACAGCTAGTTCGACCGCGTTGGATTCGGCTGCCATACCTGTTTGTTGAGCGTTTTGCCCGGCTTTCTCCCGTTTGGCCATTGTGGGGGGTGGCGGAGGGAGCGTCAACGGTTTGGGGGTGGTGGTGTGACTAAACGAGTTATGAGGGATTGGTGGGAGGCTCGGGGACTCGCGTCATCAGTAATCAGTAATCGGTAATCAGTAAATTGTGGGTTGCGAAGGCATTGAATGGCAAACAGATAACAGCGATCAGATAGCAGGAGGCAGGAGGGGCGGCGGGGCTGCTTGGAGTTGGTTGGCTACTGTTCTACAGACTTGGACATTAGGTAGCGGTGGTGGTCGGTGAAGCCGCGACGGCGGTAGAGCTCGATGGCGGGGTTGCCGTGGTTGACTTCGAGGTGGAGGACTTTGGCGTTGTGCTCGCGGGAGGCGAATTCGGCGAGGTCGAGGAGTTGGGTGCCGATGCCCTTGCCGCGATGGGCGGGTTCGACGAAGAGTTCGTCGATCCAGGCGCCTTTGCCGCGATATTCAAGGCTGTAGTCGAAGCAGAGGACGAGGTAGGCGATGGGGTGGGTCTCCTCGCGGACAATATAGATGACGCCGTAGATGGAATTTTGCAGAAGTTCGGCGAGGTTGGCGCGAACCGTGGGTTCGTGGAAGGTAGCAGCCCAGGGATCGTCGATTTGCATGTGGCGCATCATCGGGAGCAGGGATTCGAGATCGGCGGGAGTGGCGCGAGCGATCGAGATGGGCATGAGATGCGGGTCGCCTCAGCAAGTAAGAATGAAATTGGCGACGATGATCATACTACGCGGAGAAGACCCCAGGTGGGGGCGCACGTCTCCAGAGCAGGTGGCGGAAGCAAGGGCTAAGGTGCCGGACGGCCAGGAACGTGGTAAAATTGGATTTTAGGGGGCGACCCGGTTTCGACGGAAGCTGTCGCGTCCCGGAGGCATGCCGGGGGCCAACCACCCGTAATCGGCTGGAAACTAGAACTGCCAACAATAACTTGGCACTTGCTGCTTAATTAATTAAGCGCACGCTTCCCCGGGCTTTGCTCATGGGCCCGGTAAGAGGCGTCAAACAGTGAGCTGGTCTGAGCCTTTCGGTCCGTAAGGCTTGGGCGAGAACCATCGGACTAGCCAGCTGCGTTTCTTGCTCGTTCTAAGCGCGGAGGGCGAAACAAACGGAACTGAGATAAGCATGTAGGCTCCGTGGCGTAGTGCTTTTCGGACGGGGGTTCGACTCCCCCCGCCTCCACCAAAGTTTTCCTTCTTGCCGCAATGGCGTTCTGGTGCGCCGTTGTTTGGATGTGTCGAACAACGGCGCAAGCCGCAACAATCAATCGTGCTTCTTATCCATGGTCTTGGGCGGGAAATTCTTGAACATCTTGTCGAGGGCTTTGCCGAGGAGTTCGTCTTCCTTGACGGGATTGTCATGGAAAGCGCCGATGGAATAGCCCCGAAAGACGATCCTTTTGGTTGCAGGGTCGGCAAAATCGACAAGTAGCTCCCCTTTGTGGATATAAACCAGGGAGCTGGTGGAATAGCCGGGGGACATGTCGCCCCAACCAAAGCCCCAACCATAACCCATGCCCATACCCCAGCCCAAATCCTGGTAGGTATCGACTTCCTGCTGCTCAGTCTTCGTAGTTGCCTGGTAGGTCACAATGAGATCGGCTGGGCCGGAATCGACTTTGTGCAGGGACTTGGCCTGAAGCACGCGGTCGATCTTGTTTTTTACATGGGTGTCTTCCTGGGGATCGGGCAGTTCGCCCTTGTTTGTCCCCCACTTGTAGGTGGTGTATTTGGAGAAATCCACCTGGTGACCGTATTCCACGTTGACTTTTTGGGCGAACGTGGAGGTTGCTAGCGCCAACATGATCGAGAGCATGACCGTTGATTTCATGCATAGCTCCTGTAGTAAGTGGCTGGTAAGGATTTAGATAGTTCCGTGGGGAAAAAGATGCGGCCTAAATTTAACTTTGCGGGCTTCTTCGGACTTTGGTGTGGAGTGCGGCGGCTGGCGCGATGGAAGGCGTGAGCGCAAGGTCATCAGGCCCCGGGGACTTGGGCGAAGCTCGGCGGACCAATCAACGGGGTTTTTTGCTCGTTCCAAGCGCGGAGGGCGAAACAAACGGAACTGAGATGAGCATGCGGGCTCCGTGGCGCAGCGCTCTTCGGACGGGGGTTCGACTCCCCCCGCCTTCACCATTTTTTCGTGTTGATTTGAATAGAATCCTTGACGCAGGCTCCCCGCTTTCTTTCTGCTCATCGCTCACGCCTGGAAGATTTTCCGCATCGATGAACGATTGCTGAGTTTACACTTCGGAGCCTTGGAAAAACTAAATTCGGGTGGGGGCTTTTTTTGCTCTAGGATGGTTTTGGTGAATTCCACTGGGCTGAAAAACTTCCATGGGAAAAACGAGCGAGGAAGACCCTAACAGGCGTTGGCGACTATCCGCGCTGTTCCGAGTGCATGGAAGCACAGCAAGCGAGAGATGATGAATCGATTCTGGTATTTGGGATTTTTTGTGGTGTCGGGCTTTTGCAGCCTGGTATACGAGACGGTATGGCTGCGGCTGGCAATGGCGAAGTTCGGGGTGACCACGCCGATGGTGTCGATTGTTCTGTCGATTTTCATGGCTGGATTGGCGCTGGGGTCCTGGGCGGGGGGAGTGGTGGCGCGGCGACTGGAGAATTCCGAGGCCAAAGTGCCGCTGCGATTTTATGGGCTGATCGAAATCCTCATCGGGGCGAGCGGCCTGGTGGTTCCCTTCCTGATTCGTTTCGGTTACGAAATGATGATGCACACGCGGAATACTTTCGTGTGGGATTCTTCGCGGTACTACCTGGCATCGGGACTTTGGATCACGGTATCGCTGTTGCCATGGTGCACGTGCATGGGCGCGACGTTCCCGATTGCGATGAGCGCGATTCGGAAGACTTCCGCGGCGGGAAGCGAGCAGTCGTTCAGCTATCTTTATCTTTCGAACGTTTTGGGCGCGATTCTGGGCACGCTCGTACCCGCGTACTTTCTGATCGAGATGCTGGGCTTCCGCGGCACCATGCGGATCGCCACGGCGCTGAATGTCTTGCTTGCGGCGACGGTTTTCGCGCTGAGCTTCGGCAAATTAAATTCAATCATGAAGCCAGCGGAACCCATGCAGGAAAAATTTGCACCAGCGAGCTTGTACAGCCTGCCCGTGAGCAGCATTTTTTGGTTTCTGTTTATCACCGGGGTGTGCAGCATGGCGATTGAAGTGGTATGGATTCGCCTGTTCACGCCGTACCTGGGAAATGTGGTGTATTCCTTCGCCACGATTCTGGCGCTGTATCTTGGGGCAACCTATGCGGGTTCTCTGGTTTACCGCAAGTGGATGCGCCGCAATCCGCTGGAGGGCAGCGGTGTAGTGTGGGTGCTTCTGGGACCGCTGGCGTTGGTGGCGCTTGCTTTCGCGGATCGGGCCATGCCCATTCCGCTGCATGGCCTGTGGCTAGCTCTTCGAGCGGGGATGGGGGTCGTCCCCTTCAGCGCGGCACTTGGATTTCTGACGCCGTTGCTGGTGGATCACTTTTCAGGAGGGGATCCGGATCGAGCGGGGAGAGCCTATGCGGTCAACGTGCTTGGCTCGATCGCGGGCCCACTGTTGGCGGGATTCTGGATTTTGCCATGGCTGGGAGAACACTGGGGAATGGTGGCGCTTTCCTTCCCTCTTTTCGGGATCGGCCTGGTGACGGTGCTGAGCGGGAAATCGAGCGAGCCAAGCGGGCGCGGCGTGCTGCGGAATAGAATTCTTTTTTCCGGCGCGGTCCTGGCGTCGGTGCCGCTGGCGGTCTTTACGGAAGGATATGAGTCGCGGTTCGAGCATCGCGAGGAGTTGCGAGACTACACCGCGACGGTAATCGCGACAGGCGAAGGGATGAACAAACTGCTCCTGGTGAATGGCGTGGGCATGACCATTCTTACGCCGATCACCAAATACATGACGCATCTGCCGCTGGCGTTTCTGGACCGGCAGCCGAAGAAGGCGTTGGTAATCTGCTTCGGGATGGGCACGACGTTTCGTTCGATGCTTTCCTGGGGAGTCGACACGACCGCGGTTGATCTGGTTCCCAGCGTGCCGAAACTTTTTGGTTATTACCATCCCGATGGGCCGGAACTCATGAAATCGCCCTTGGCCCATGTGGTTGCCGATGATGGGCGGCGGTTCCTGGAGCGCTCGAACGAGCAGTACGATGTGATCACGCTTGATCCACCGCCTCCCGTCAGCGCGCCAACTACCAGCCTGCTTTTCTCGCGGGAGTTTTACTCGATCTTGAAACGCCATTTGCGTCCGGGCGGAATTGTGCAGATTTGGGTGTATACGGAGGGCACGCGATGGGACCGCGCTTTCCCGGCGGCCGCAGCGAAGGCCATTGAAGAATCATTTCCGTATACGCGGGCGTTCCTGACGGTTGATGGATGGGGACTGCATATCCTGGCCAGCAATGATCCCATCCCCTTAAAGGACGCCAAAACACTGGCGAGCCGATTGCCAGAGAAAGCGGCGAAGGATTTCGTGGAATGGGGTCCGGCGTCTACTCCTGAGGGGATGTTTGCGATTGTGTTGAGGCAGGAAGTGCCGCTCAAGACAGTTTCGGACCTGGACGCGCGCGTGCCGGCGATTCAGGACAATGACCCGATTAATGAATATTACTTTCTGCGCAGCAACTTTGGGTATTACCGGTAGCCCTGATTCGGGCGCACCGCAAGCGGACTAGTAAGAGAATCGTCAGCGACCTTCTTTGACAGCCGTTCCACCACGTTTCGCTGCTATCGATTGTGATGCGAGAGCGGCCGGCGAGACGGAAGAAAATCGGGAGTACAAGGCATCCCGCAGACGGGAAAGTGAGTGAGCTGCCGAACTTCAGCGGCTAAAGCCGGGTTGATTTTGCAAAATTTACGGCACGACTGAAGTCGTGCCCGCCCATGGTGCACTCGTGAGACGACGCTTGGTTTGCCGAAGTAGAGCGGTCAGTTTTTGTCGAGGGTTGCGGAAAGCGTGATGTCGCTGCCCATGAGAATGTTGACCTGGCGGGACCAATCGGCGCGCGCGGCGGCGTGCAAGCGGAATACGTGCTTGCCGGGGGCGATAAGGAGAGACGAAGGAGTGGAGCCCACCAGCTGATCGTCGAGATAGATTTCAGCGCCGAGCGGATCCGATTGCACGTTTACTTTTGCGCCGACCTTTCCGGATGTTTCAACCGTCTCCAGTTTGTTGTCGTTTAATGCGGCGACGATTCCCGGATAGATCAGCCATTGCCGCTGGCCAAACTGAACTTCGCGGTCGGCGGCGCCCAGGTTTTGAAGAATCTGTTCGCGGGACATACCGGGAGTCAATGCGGATTCGCGCGCGGCGGAGGTCCTGGAAGGCGCAACGGGTTGCGCCACGGCAGCAGCGACAGGAACAGCACCGGAGGCGGCGACAGAAGCAGAACCGGGAGCGGCAACTGGAGCAGCGGACGCAACCGGAGGCGCGGACGTGGCGCGGCCTTCGGGAAGAAACCACTGGTCGATTTCCTGGAAGACGGTCTCTTTTTCGGCGGCGGCTAAAACTTCGGCGGGGAATTTAAAGGAGAGTGTGGTCCACAGATGGCCGGCCCCGGCGGAGGTAGGCACGTTACGCGCGGAGATTAGAGCAATCAGAATGGTGTCGGAGCCGACGGCGATGGCGGTGACGTAATAGCGTTCGCCGGCGGGGACGTCGTAGTCCTTGTGCCCGCGGAAGAGATCGGCGCGAAGCCCGCTGATGGAACTGGAGGCAGGCTCGCTATGTAGCAGCGAGCCATAGAGACCTGTGCGTTGAATGACCACGATGGTGCCGCCGCGGCGAATGTCGGTTTCCGAGCCGATGCCCATCAATTGCTTGCCGATGAGCGAAGGCTCATAAGTCTGCTTCAGGATTTGTTCGAGGACGGGTCGATCATCCTGCACGGCCGGCTTCTTTTGAGCGAGCGTAGCACCGCAGAAAAGCGCGGCGGCCAAGGCAAGGACTGTGAGTCGATTCAGCAAGGTGATTTCTCCAAAGGATAAAGTATCGAAGTATCAGCGAGTATAGGGCGCAGAGGGAAAGGCGACAAGTCAGCTTATTTAGAGAACTCGGTGGGGAGGAGTCGCTCCGCGATTCAGCGCGGGTTTAGCGGCGGGCGGAATTCGGAGACTTCGTTGTCGTCGGGGAGTGCCAGCCAGATGGTGCGGTCGGGATAGTAGTTGAGGAGTTGATTGTTGACTTCACCGGGGAGATCGCGCGCCCAGATGACATTGGAGGCGTCGATGTCGGCGGCGTTGTAGACCCATTCTTCGTGGACGCTGTGATCCGGAGCATAACGGACCAGCACGACGTGCTTTCCGGGCGTGGCTTGGAGTTTCCGTTGCAGGTCCGCGCGGTCGGAAAGGCCCCAGCCTCCCCAGCCTTGGGGATCGCCGATTCTTTGCGCGGCCAAGCCGGCGACATCCAGGCACAGCGCAAGAAAGACCGCGCGGGACAGGGCGGCGCCGATGGGACGCTCGAAAATGCGGATGGTGCGCAAGTGACGGATGCATTGCACCAGCAGGGCAAACAAGCAGGCGGCCGCGGGAGCGAGGTAGTGGGGCCCCGGCCAGGCTACCAGGGCGTAGCCGAGCAAGACCGCGAGGAAACAGGCGTACGGCAAGCGCAGGCGAGTGTCGCGATAGAGAAAGAGAGCGCCGGGCAGGAGCAGCCAACAGGCGGGCCAGAAGAAATTATCGGTGCAGCGATGGAGCTTGTCCTGGAAGACCGACTTGAGCGTTGTCCAGGTGCGGTCGTAATTCAGCCGCTCGTATTGATTGTAGAAATTTTCCATGGCGGCGTCGTTGTAATGCATCGGGGGCTTGGGCGTCTGCCAGAGAAACATGGCGGCGCGGCCATTCGCGCGGGTGGCAAAGGCGTAGGGAAGGTCGGCCGGATTTCCCGTGAGGCGCAAGTTGTAATAGCCCATGAAGCAGAAGGTGAGCAGCAGGATGCCGGCGGAGGGAAGAAAGACCAGCCGCAGCGCCGCACGCCGCGAGGGTTCGCCTTTGTTGTTTCCGCGGAGGAACCAGAGACCCAGGGCGGCGGCAACGGGAACGCAAAAGAAAACACTCTCGTACGGACGACTGTTGATGAGGATGGCGATGCCGAGGCCGAAGAGAATTCCCGACGCAAGGGTTGGGCGACGCCTGATGCGGCCAAACGCACCGAGGACCAGCGCGCCGCCGATGGCGGCCACCGCGCCGCCCCAGTAGCTGTTCATCCAGTAACAAGCCACGCAGAGTCTCGCGGCAGCGAGAATGCCGGCGAGCAGCGCCCAGCGCGCGGGCATCCATGCCTGGAGCATCCAGACGAATGCCGCGGCCATGGCCGCGGCGCTGAGCAGCACCCCGATCCACGGATGACCGAGCCATTGGCCAATAGCCAGAACGAGACCTTGCGCGGGAGGATATTTCGAAGCGTAGACTGGAAACCAGAGGACGTGGAAGGTTTCAAAACTTCGCCAAAGAGGATGGGTGGGATTGGCAAGCCTGCCGTGAGCAAAAGTGTCGGCCATCAATAGATAGCTGAATTCATCGTGAATGCCGGGATTCGGAACTGGGAGCCTGCCGATCAGCGCCACACGTAGGGTGATGACGGAAAGAAACAACAGAACGACAGCCAGGATTTTATGTGCAGCGAGGCGGGAAGCCAGGCTCTCGAATCGCCGGAAAAGGCGCTCGGAGCTTGCGGGCAAGAAAAGCGCCGGCAGCAAAAAGGCCAGCGAGAGCAAAATGGTCAGGCGCGGCTCAACGAGCCAAGTGGGGGCGGAGGTATCCATCAAGAGTTTGAAAAATCACCGGGGCTGAAAAAACGTCCAAGGTGACTCAGGGGTCCATTGTAGTGGATTGCCGCCGAAAATTAACTTACCAATTGCCCAGGGGATCTGCGCGGATCGCAACGAGGATGTGAGACGCGTGCGGGAAGGGCGATACCAGCTTGGGACACTTCGCGGCATTTCGGAACAGTTTAGTGACAAACAAAAATCTCGGAGACATTCTCAGGCTGCGCGCAACCTGCCAAGCGACCGAAACACTTCCCGAAACGGGCAGGAACCAACCGCGCGGCTTGTGATAACCCTGTTCATTTTGTTTGGAATAGGCAGCGATACAGGGGGGTCCGGGCGGCCGGGATTTGACGGCGGATGCGTCGAAAGAGTCGCAGGAATGGTGGCTTCTCCCGGCCCATTTTCCGCCTCTTTCCTAGTGGTTGTCCTCATGCAAGCCGATAACCACAGCAGAAGGGATGCACCCCATGAGCACGCCGATTATTCGGTCCAGCATGTTTGCTAACCAGCGCCGAAGCCAGCGGATCCTGCTAGCGGTGCCGCTGAGAGTTTCCGGAAAGAGGGCCAATGGAACACCGATCGAGGAACACACCAGCACACTGATCGTGAATGCGCATGGGGCGCTGATTGCGTTGCAGGAGCCAGTGCTGGAAGGGCAGATGTTGATGGTGAAGAATGTCACCACCGGGGAAGAGCTGGCATGCACGGTAGCGGATGTAAACATCGGCGCGAATGGGGAGCCAGAAATTGGATTGGAGTTCGTGGAGCCGAGCCCGCGTTTCTGGCGAGTGTCGTTTCCGCCGGCGGACTGGAGCACGCGCAATCCGGAAGCCAAGCGCTTTGTGATGGGTTCGAGCGAGGCGGGGAAACCCGTGAAGGTTCCCATAGCCAAGAAGTAGCGCTTTGCGAAGTCCTCCTCTGGATCGTTTTTTCCTCCGTACCTCTCCTTTCTCCCCGCGCATCTTTATCAGTGGGCCAAACGCGACAATTCTTGATACTTTCAGACGAGGGATACCATGAGGAAAACATTTATGTGGATGACGATCGGGGGAATCCTGGCGGCGGTGATGGTGATCGCGCTGATCAGCGCGAAGATGAGTGCAGGCGATGAAGCGCCCGCGGTGGGCAGCGCGGCGCCGGATTTCACGCTGAACTCGCAGGAAGGCAAGCCCGTCAACCTGCACGATTTCAAAGGCAAGTGGGTGGTGCTGTATTTCTATCCGAAGGATATGACCAGCGGGTGCACCATCGAAGCGCACAATTTTCAGCGGGATTTGGCGAAGTATGACGCGAAGAACGCGGTGATTCTGGGCGTGAGCGTGCAGGATGAGAAGTCGCATCAGGAATTTTGCGCGAAGGAGAGCCTGACCTTCAAGCTGCTGGCGGACACCAAGAAAGAAGTATCGGAGAAATATGATTCGGTGATGAACCTTGGGGTGGCCAAGCTTTCCTCGCGGCACACATATCTCATCGATCCCAGCGGGGTGATCCGGAAAGTGTGGACCAGCGTGGACGTGAAAACGCACAGCGACGATGTGTTGGCGGCCATCAACGAACTAGAAAAGCCGGCGAGTTAATATCCAGGGATAAAAAAATGCGAACCTTCGCGAGGCAGCCTGCCCAAGCTGTGAGAGTTGCCGGCAGGAGGGACGGATTTGCGTTTGCTCGATTGGCTAATGGAAACGGTTGGGGTCGTAGGAAAAATCCATCAGATGATCTCGGTAGTCAATCTTGATTTCCAGCAAATAGAGCATGCCGATACCCAGCGTACCGGAAACTTCGGTGCCCACGTTGTTGCTCAAGTGCGTTAGGTCAAACGCAACCAGGTCCAGCCTTGGCTGCTGGAAATTCCCAAAGGTCAGTGTGACAGCTCCGGTGGAATACACTTTCTTGACTTTTCCGCTCAGGCCCGTGACCTGGGCATCGGGATCCAAATAGATTTTTGTGTATCCTTTCGCAGCCGCAGGGGTGATGAAATTGTCCCACGCGCCCGTATCGACCATAAAAAGTTTGGGAGGAGAGTGATTGATAAAGCCGGGGATGAGCAGGACATGATCGATGCGGTAGACCCGCTCAAAATTTGCGAACTGGGGTGGAATCCAGCGATTGTGAAGGTCGGTTTTTTCCGACTGGCTGGTCTGCAAGCCGGGGCTGGCCGGGGATTCATCGGGAAAAGGTGGAAGCTCGGAAAGTCTGAACCTGGCATTTGGAAAGTCGATATCCACGAGGAAGTCCTCAAATGTATCGGTCCCGATCAGGCCATCATCCTCCGACAATCTTTTCTTATCGAACACATCCACAAGACAATTCTCAAAAACCAAACTGCCAATTTGCAGCTTCTTGGCAAATCCCAAGTAGCCGTTGGCCGCGTCTTCGTCGCCGATTCCACCCGTGTGCCGATCGGCGATCTTGGTGACTCCGGCCTTTTCAGCGATCTTTGTATTGATGAGGAAGCCGGACGCCCCGGTATCGAGCAGAAGCTTGGCGGAGGCATCGTTGACTTTGACGCGCAAGCCGTATCCGCGGAGGTTCTGGGGGCCGGAAAGGAGGGACTCGAGTTTGATGTCAGCGGGCAAAGACTTGCTGGTCAAACTGCAAGAATGCTGAGGCTGCTTTTCCCGATCTTCGAGAAAAGCGATTGTTTCCTGTAACCCTTCACGTTCCTCCTTATCCAGTTTATTCCCAGTCGCCAGGCGCTTCTTCCATTCTTCCAGGCGTTGGCTCCAGGGCAGCGTGTCCACCCATTCCATTTCAATGTCGGGATCTTCGGGGTCCATCCGGTGGGCCAGGTCGATGCAGGATTTCGCGGCTTTGTTGTTGGCCGTGGCCCAGTAGATGCGCGCAAACGTGAGGTAGGTGCGGGCATCCACATTTTTGAACTTAACAAGTTTCTGAAGCGCTTCCTCGGCCTCTTGGAACTTGGCCTGGCGGAAATAAACCTCGGCGAGCGCAGACTGCGAGATCGCGAGATTGGGCGCTAGTTCGACGGCCTTCTGCGCTGCCTTGTCCGCGTCATCCACTTTGTCAAGATGCAAACTGGTGCGCGCGAGCCAAGCGTAAGCCTTAGCGCCTTCTATACCCGAAGTGGCGGCCGCGGCAGTGAAATTTGCGGCAGCGGCATCGAACTCCTCCGCGCGAAAGGAAGCGACGCCCTGTTCCAGTGGCGAAGGTGCAGAAGCAGAAGGAGCTTTCACCATGGTGGAAGCCCCCTCCGCTGGGGAAGCGGGCGAAGCCGCGGGCAGAGAGTTCGGAGCCGGTGCTTGGGCAGTGGGAGGAACAGTTTGCTGCGCCTGAGCGACAGCCGGGAAAAAATGAAGCGTCGAAGAACAAACAAGAAGCAGAGGCAGAGAAGAGGAGAAGTTTGGTCGCATCGGTCGCCTGGAAGTCCGGCGCATTTTGGCCAAGTGTATTCTTTTTGTCAATTGGCGACAAGAAGAGACAACCGGGTTAGGGAAGTAGAAGCCGCAGCCGCACAGGGGCCTTGAATTTGGGGGCACGGCTGGCATTGAATGCTGCTCCACATTACAATCACTGGCCGGGGAGGACCAGGACCATGAAGCGAATGATATTTCTGATTTCCATAGGCCTGCTGATGGTGGGTTCGGGAATGTTGCTGCGCGGGGCGGCAGGACCGAAGACAGAAACGGTCAGTTACAAGAGCGGCGATGAGACCGTGAGCGGCTACCTAGCGCTGCCGGAGGGGGCGGGCAAGCATCCGGCGATTATCGTGATTCATGAATATTGGGGGCTGAACGACTGGGTGAAAGAGCAGGCACAGAAGTATGCCGCGCAGGGGTATGTGGCGCTGGCGGTGGACTTATATCGCGGGAAGGTGGCCACCACCCCCGACGACGCGCACATTTTGATGCGCGGGTTGCCGGATGATCGCGGGCTGCGCGACTTGGAAGCAGCGTTTGCGTATCTGAATTCGCGGCCGGACGTGGACGCTAAGAAGATCGGCTCGGTGGGATGGTGCATGGGTGGAAGCTGGTCGATCAAACTGGCGGTGGATCAGCCGAAGCTGGCGGCTTGCGTAGTGAACTACGGGTGGCTGCCATCGGATCCGGCGTTAATCGCCAAGATCAAGGCGCCGGTGCAAGGGAATTTTGGCGCGGACGATCAGGGGATTCCGCCGAAAGACGTGAAGGCGTTTGAAGCGGCGATGAAAGCCGACGGCAAGTTTGCGGACATCAAGATCTATGACGGCGCGGGACATGCCTTTCAAAACCCGAATAACAAAACAGGGTACCGGCCGGAAGCGGCGGCGGATGCCAACCAGCGCATTTCGAGTTTCTTCCAGAAATATCTGCGTTGAGGAATTGGCGGGCGGGCTCGGCGAATTAGAAATTCGCGAGAACCTTAAGGCCGGTTTCGTGCACGGCCTTCCAGTTGAGCGGTACCTCGCGCAACTCCAAATCGCCCACGGGTCTTTGCACCCAAGTGGCAAAGTCTTACTGCAGGGCAAACTTCTTTTTATCAACTAGAAGTCCGAGTTCCCAAAGACTGATTGGCGAGAGATATTTGTCAGCTTCTGGCTCGGTGAGAATTTGGATGTACCTCGAGAGTCAGTTCGTGGGGCTCCAGGGCGGCCCACAGCCAAATGTGGGTGTCGAGGAGAAATCGTCTCACGACTTTTTATCCGAGTCGTTCCACGGGTCCCAATCGGGAACATCTGAGATGGGGCCAACGATGTCTCCGAGAATCGTCGCGGTACCCACGGCCGTGCCCAACTTGAGAGCGCGCTTCGCTGAGGCTGGAGGGATGATTTGCGCGACGGGTTGGCCAAAGCGGGTGACGAGGACGGGCTGGCCGGTTTTCTTGACCTTTTCGAGGACGGCGAGACAGGTGGCTTTGAATTTGGAGATGGCGATTTCTTCCGTGGCATTTTCCCTTGCGTAAGAAACTGCGTCACAGGGATGGACCATAGTCAGACCATAGTCTAATCCTGCAGCATCACTCTTTTTTTCAATTAGATATAGGGATCTCTGTGGGAATAATTCCTACGGTTCATCGTCGCCTTCGCCGGCACCGCCGAGTTCGTTGACGAGTGCTTTATCTGCATCGAGGATGGAAAGGCCGGCTTTCTGAAGATCCTTATTGAGTTCGGGGACGGTGCCCTTTTTGAGTTCGTCCCAACGGCGGCTGAGCACGCTCTGTTGTTCGGCGAGCTCCGCGTAGACTTTGGTCGCTTGGGTGGTCGGCGCGGCATCGGCGGAATCGGCAATGGCCAGCAACTGTGCGAAATGCTGGTTGAGAGTGGAGAAATTCTCGGGCTGCTTGCCGCTTGGCGGAGTTCCGAAGAACGTGCTGGTGGTTGCGCCAGCCATTGAGGCGCATTCTTTGTCGAGAGCTTCGAGCGATTCCGCCAGCTTCCCTTTTGCCTTCGGCGCAAGTTCCTTGATTTGCGCGCGGATGGATTGCACCTGACTTAGGGCGTCGTAACTGCGATTCATGCCGGACACCGCGCCCGATTGGAGTGTTGCCTGCGCTTGCAGATCCTTAAGCGGAGTTTTGACGCGCGGATCCATTTTCACGGTGAGAGGTTGCGTGAACTCCTTGCCGTCCACGGTCAGCTTGACGGTGTAATCGACCGGCAGCACCCGGCTTCCCAGAGGAAGCAGCGGCGTGTCGTGCTGAATCGCGGAGATGGGAAACTCCTTGTTCAGCGATTTCGGTGGAGCGGAGTGAAGGTCCCATACGAAGCGATGCATTCCGGGAGTTGCCGAAAGTATCTGAGCGGGCCGCACCCAATACATCGGGATAGGATGTTCGGCGGCGATCTTGTCCATGGGCAATGGCGGGTCGGCGCTCGAATAGCGGCGCACGGTGGCGCCCGTGGAATCCAGAATTTCAAGGATTACCGGGTTTTTCGCGGTGGCGGCAAGAAAATAATCAATGATTGCGCCATCCGGGGGATTTTTTCCGGCGGGGGTTTCCGGCGGCAGCGGGGTATCGGGGTTGCGATTCCAGCGCCAGCGCAGGGCTTCCTGAGGCTTGAACAGATAGGCCTGGGATTTCGCGATTTGATCGTTCAGTTGGCGGAGCGGCGCGAGGTCGTCGAGAATCCAGAAGGAACGCCCGTGGGTGGCAACGATCAAGTCGTCACCGTGAATGGCGAGATCGCGCATGGAAGTATGGGGAAGATTCAACTGCAACGATTGCCAGGAATCTCCGTCATTGAACGAAAGGTAGACCGAGGTTTCGGAACCGGCAAAGAGCAAGCCCTTTCGCGAGGGATCTTCGCGCACCGCGTTGATCGGGGCATTTTCGGGCAGCCCGGCGACAATCTCCTGCCAGTGGGCGCCGAAGTCACGCGTGCGATAGATGTGCGGATTGAGATCGTCCAGACGGAAACGATTGACGGCGGCATACGCCGTGCCCGCTTCAAAGTGTGAGGCTTCGAGGAGGGAGACTTTGCTCCAGGAAGTGAGTTGCGGCGGAGTCACATTTTGCCAGGTCTTGCCGGCATCGCGGGTGAGATGAATCAAACCGTCGTCGGTGCCAGCCCATAGTGTGCCGGCATCCTTGAAGGAGGGCGCCAGCGCGTAAATCGTGCCGCGGTGCTTCCCTTTCTCCGGGTCGCCGGCAGAAAAAGCGCCGAGATTTGCGGGGATCTCGGGCGACTCGCGGGTGAGATCCGGGCTGATCACTTGCCAGGAGCGCCCGGCGTCGGTGGTTTTGAACACGACGTTCGCGGCGAAGTACAGGGTGCCGGGATCGCTGGGCGAAAAAACGATGGGCAGCGAGCGGTCGTAACGATATTGGCCGGTGCGAATCGGCTCAGGTGCCACATTCGCATATTCGTTTAGCTCCTGATTGGTGCGAGTCATGCGGCCGCCGTAGAGGATGTTCGGATCACGGGGATCCACGGCGATGTAGCCGTACTCCTCGACGCCGGGCAGACTCCATTCGCGAAAGGTGATTTCGCCGACGTCGCTGCGGCTCTGAGTCGCGGCGCTGCCGCTCTCCTGCTGGGCGCCGTAAACCCAGTAAGGAAAACGATTATCGGTGGCGACGTGATAAAACTGCGCGGTGGGCTGGTTATACCAACTGCTCCAGGTTTGACCGCCGTTGACGCTGATGACCGCGCCCTGGTCGCTGGTCAGCGCGATGGTCTGCGAATTATTGGGATTGATCCAGATGCGCTGGTAGTCGTCGCCGCCGGGAGCGCCCTTAAAACCAACAAATGTTTTTCCGGCGTCAGTGGATTTCCAGGTAGTCGTGTTGGCGACGTAGATGAGATCGGGATTGTCCGGCGAGACGGCGATGCCCATGGCGCCCGGCCCGCGCCCACCAATGCGGTGATCCTCGTTGACGTGCTGCCAGCTTTCACCGGCATCGCCGGAACGGTAGATGCCGGGCTCCTTTTGCGCTTCGGCGGTGAGATACATGCGATTGGGATCGCTAGGGGAGATGGCGATGCCGATGCGGCCAAACAAGTCGTCCGCGCCGGGAAGGCCCTTGGTGATTGGCCGCCAGGTGTTGCCGCCATCGGTGGATTTGTACAAGCCGCCGCCGGGAATGACGAAGGATTCGCCGCTGCGAATTTCCCAAGGCGCGACGCGGGCCGCCCACAGAGCCGCGAAAAGAATTTGCGGGTTGCCGGGATCCATCACCAGGTCGGCGCCGCCGGTGTTCTCATCCTTGTACAGAACTTTTTTGAAGGTTTTCCCGCCATCGAGCGAACGAAAAATACCGCGCTCGGCGTTCGGCCCGTAGGGATGGCCTTGCACGGCGACGAACACGCGATCCGGATCCCGGGGGTCCACGACGATCGCGGCGATCTGTTGGGCATCGCGCAAGCCGAGATGCGTCCAGGTTTTCCCGGCATCGGCCGATTTGTAGAAACCGTCGCCGACCGCGAGGTCCGGGCGCTGGAGGCCTTCGCCGCTTCCGACATAGACGATATTGGGATCGGACGGCGCCACAGCCACAGCGCCGACGGAGCCGGAGGATTGCTCATCGAAAATGGGAAACCAGGTGTTGCCGAAATCGGTGGTCTTCCAGACGCCGCCGTTCACCGCGGCGATATAAAAAACATTGGGCTGCTGGGGAACGCCGCTGAGGGCGACGGTGCGGCCGCCGCGAAAGGGTCCGATGCACCGCCAGCGCATCTCCGAATAGAATTGCGGATCAAATTGTTGCGCGAGGACGGGGAGAACCGGGAACGCCACAATCAGCAGGCAGACAATGCCGACGGCTTTCAGCAGAGCACGCATCATTTCCTCCAGGAATGCAAGGAGGATAGCGCGAGGCTGGTGGTCATGCAAACAGGCAGACGTGAATGGAAGCGCCTGAAAGGATCCCTCTGGCGCACAGCGGGGAGGGAGGAAGAGAATTGGAGGGCCAATTGAGGGATTCGTCAATTTTGGTATAGACTAAAGCTCCGTCCACGCTACTAGGCCAAAAAGCATCATCCAACACTGGGAGAAAAATAATGCGAAGCGACTTGGTGCAGGCGATTTTCTCTATTGGTGTGCTTGCAGGTGCAGGAGCGCTGAGCGCGCAGATGAAGGAACAGGAACCCGCGGCGAACCTCACCAGCAAGTCGGTTCCGGCGATTGGTTACGAAATTGGGGCGGGCGCAACGAAGATCAACTTGACCCCCACGGCGGCCGCGGGGCAGGCCAGCGGAGAAGCCAGGGTGGAGGCGAAAAAGAGCGGGACCACGGTCGAGGCCAAAGTGAAGGGAATGCCGCTGGCAACCACGCTGGGGCCGGAGTTTTTGACGTATGTATTGTGGAATGTGACGCCCGACGGCACGGCCAACAACCTGGGCGAAATTCCCATCAACAAGGATGGCGAAGGCAAACTGACGGCAACGGCCGCGTCGCAGACCTTTTCGCTGATTGTGACCGCGGAACCTTATTCCGCGGTGCGCATACCGAGCGAACTGGTGGTGCTGGAGAACGAAAGAAAAAAGAACACCAAGGGCAAGGTTTTCCCGGACACCAATTACAAACTGATGTTCCGCAGCGAATATGCGAAGACCGGAAATCCCCTGGCGCTGACCCCGGACCTGAAGAATTTCCCGCTGGATGTATACGAAGCGCGGAACGCGGTTGAAATTGCCAGGGATCGCGGGGCGGAAAAGTATGCCCCGGAGGTTTACTCGAAGGCCGTAGCCACCCTGCAGATGATGGAGAATGCGGTGACGCAGAAGTCAGATAAGAACCAGATTCTGTCCTCGGCGCGGCAGACGATTCAATTCGCCGAGGATGCCCGCGGCATTTCGGCACAGCGCCAGGACGCGGAACGCATCCAGATGGAGAAGGATGCGGCGGCAGCGGCCGCAGCGGCCAAGGCAAAGGCCGAGGCCGACGCGCGGGCAGCCGCGGAAGCCCATCGCCAGGCGGAACTGACGGCAGCGAAAGAAGCGCAGATGAGGGCGGAAGCCGATGCCAAAGCGGCGCGGCAGGAAGCAGAAGCCCAGGCGGCAGCACAATCCGCAGCGGCTAAGGCTGCGGCAGAACAGGCCGCATTACGGGCCAAGGAACAAGCGGCCAAAGACGAGGCAGAGCGCGCCAAGGCGGCGACCGCTGCGCTGCGCGCGCAGCTCTTGCAGCAACTCAATGAAGTTTTGCAAACCACGGACACACCGCGAGGACTGGTGGTGAACATGGCGGACGTGCTGTTCGAAACGGGCAAGTACGCCTTGAGCCAGGACGCGCAGCTCAAGCTGGCCAAACTGTCAGGGATCATTCAAGCGCATCCCGGGCTGAATTTGGCCATTGAAGGGTACACGGACACCACCGGCACTGAGGATTTCAACTTGAAGTTGTCGCAGCAGCGCGCCGACGCTGTGCGGACGTTCCTGATTGCTCAGGGAATGTCGGCAGACACCATTACTTCGAAGGGTCTTGGACAAGCCGACCCGGTGGCCGACAACAAGACCGCGGCGGGGCGCAAACTGAACCGGCGGGTGGAGATTATCGTCTCTGGGGAAGTGATCGGCGCCAAGATCGGCAAATAGACCCGCGGCCGAAACGGAGGAGCTCTGGATTAGAATCATTGATTGGTGGAAAGCCCGGTTCCCATGAGCCGGGCTTTTTATTTGATTGGCTCAATCCGCTGGAGGCTTCGCTTTGCTTGGGACCGGGCGGGCGGGGGTGCCATCGCCTTTGACGTAGTGGGCGAACCAGGCGAGGTAGCGTTCGTTGAGATCTTTGATGTGCGACGGGGTCTTGAATTCGTGATATTCGTCGGGATAGACGACCAGCAGGGTTTCGCGGCCGAGTTCTTTGAGCGAGAGGTACATCTGCTCACCGCCGAGGATCGGGACGTTGCAATCGATGTTGCCGCCGACAAAGAGTGTTGGTGTCAGGATGTTCTTCACCCGATAGAAGGGCGCGATGCGGTCCCAAAGGGCCTGGTTTTCCCAGGGGTAGCCGAGTTCGGTCACGTACTCGCGCTGGTATTCGTCGTGGCCCCAGAGGCTGGTGAAATTGGCCGCGCCGGCGCCGGAAATGGCGGCTTTGAACCGGTTGGTCTGGCCAATGATGAAGTCAGTGGAAATTCCTCCATACGACCAGCCGCCGACGCCCAGCTTGTCCGGATCGGCGAGTCCCTGCGCCAGGGCGTAATCCACGAAGGCCATGTCGTCCTGGAAGTCCTTATTCCCCCAATCGGCGTAGATGGCCTTGCAGAATTCCTCTCCGTAGCCCGAAGAGCCGCGGGGATTCGGGAGCAGGACAGCGTAGCCGCTGGCGGCGAAGAGTTGCGGGACGTCGAAGAACTCCTCGGTGTATTCCTCAACGGGGCCGCCATGCGGGCGGAGGATGGTGGGGACCTTTTTGCCGGGGACATAATCCACGGGCTTATAGAGGTAGCCGTGGACCACGGTGCCGTCTTTGGATTTGAAGGAGACGTACTCGGCCTTGACCACCTTGTGCTGCGCTAGCCAGCCGTCGTTCAGGTGCGTCAGGCGGGTGAGCTTCCCGCCGGGAACGGTGTACAACTCGTAGGGGCGGTCGGTGGTGGAGATGGTTGCGGCCAGGGTGGCGTCCTTGGAGAACGAATAGCCGTCAATGGCCAGCCGCCCGCCGATGGCCCGGGTGATTTTGCCGTCGGCGAGGTTGACCTGGGCCAGCGTCTGGGTGCCATCGTCGTCTGCCAGGAAGTAGATGGACTTGCCATCGGGAGCGAAGCGTGGCCCGGTGGCCATGCGGTCGAAGGACTTAGTCAGGATCTTGGCTTCGCCTCCGGCGGCGGGAGAGACGGCTATGTGCTTGGTGGCGTAGTAGAACAGCTTGAGGTCCAACGAAGCGGAGTAGGTAAGCCACTTGCCGTCCGGAGACCAGGAGGGCTGGCCCTTTTCTCCCGAAAAATTGCTGACCTGCGTTGGATGCTCGCCCTGATCGGTGTTGTCCGCGGGCACCACCCAGATGTCGGAGTTATACGAAGCGTCGGGATCGGGCTTGCTGCGGTTACTGGCGAACGCGAGCGACTTGCCGTCGGGAGACCAGGCGGGCTGCGCGTCGTCGAAGTCTCCGGAGGTCACCTGGCGCTGGGTCTTGTCAGCAAGATGGAAGACGTAGAGATGGGTGCGGCGTCGGTCAATGTACCCGACGGTGTCGTTCTTGAATTGCAGCCGGTCGAGGACCCAGGGAGGCTGGGCCTTGGACTTTTTGGGCGCGGGATCATCGGCGTCTTTGGTTTTCTTGGCTGCTTCCTCCAGCTCCTCGGGCTTGGGATCGCGAAGAATCAAAACCAGTTGCTTGCTGTCTGGCGCCCATTCGAAGTCGTCCACGTCCTGAACCGTGGTGGTGAGGCGCTGCGCTTCGCCTCCCAGGCGGTTGAGCAGGTACACCTGTGCCTTGTCCTCGTTGCCCTCGGCATCCTTGCGGGAGGAGAGAAACGCCAGGAACTTTCCGTCAGGCGACCAACGCGGGTGAGAAGAGGAGACACCTTCGGCCGTGAGAGGGATGGGATCTCCGCCAGCGGTGGGAATCATCCAGATGCGCGATTCGGCCTTGTCTTCCTTCAGCGAAGTGGAGTTGACGGTGTAGGCGATCACCTGACCGTCCGGGCTGATCTGCGCTTCATGGGCCTCTTTGACGGCGAAGAGGTCGTCAACAGTGACGGGCCGTGGCGGAGCGGGTTGTTGGGCAGTGGTAATGGAACCCGCCATCAGGAAAATTCCGAACATAACTGCCAGAAGGAGCTTCATGCGCATGACTCCGATAGAAGATTGGAATGAAAAAAAGCCTGGCGGAGTTTATCACACCCGGTTGGCAAAGGCGGAAGCGCGACGGGAAAGCCCGAGGCCAGTGGAGCGGGCGCCCCTCGCTTTGAAGACGCCACGCGGCTAGTACTGAAGTACAGTTCGCAGCTTGAAAAAAAATTTGCAAAGGTGCATTTTTTTCTTGCATGAATGTGCAGAGATTGTATTCTTCGGAAGGTGCGCTTGCTTCGGGCCATTCGAGAGCGAGAGTCACTTTAGGAGGACGAGAGAAAAAAATTGAGCACTTTATCCCTTCCAGCCCAAATTCCCTCCCCATCCGTTGAAATCTCCAAAAAGAGAGCCGCAAAGTTGACGCTCTGGCCTCTGGTGGCCGCCACGTTCTTCATGGTGTCCGGCGGCACGTATGGCACCGAAGCGATCATATCGGGCGCGGGGTACGGACGCGGAATTCTGGTTTTGCTGTTTCTTCCGGTGTTGTGGTGCTTGCCGACGGCTTTCATGATCGGCGAGCTGTCCAGCGCGCTGCCACACGAGGGCGGCTACTACGCTTGGGTTCGCCGCGGCCTGGGCAACTTTTGGGGCTTCCAGGAAGCGTGGCTTTCGTTGGCCGCCAGCATCTTTGATATGGCGATCTATCCGACCTTGTTTGTGTTTTACCTGCAGCAGATGTCGCCGTGGTTTGGGATGGGGAATCACGGGATTCTCGCCGGGTTGTTCGTGGTGGTGACCTGCGCGGCGCTGAATCTGGCGGGAATCCGGGTGGTGGGGATTACCTCCCTGTGGCTGTTCTTCCTATTGTCGCTGCCGTTCGGGCTGATCGTATTGATGACGCCAGCGAAGTTGGGGGCGTTCGCGGGAGAGCCGCACGCGGCGGCGACCGGGGCGAGCGTCGGCTTGCTAGGAGCCGTTCTGGTGGCTATGTGGAACTACATGGGATGGGACAACGCTTCAACGATTGCGCAGGAAGTGGAACGCCCGCAGCGAACCTATCCGAAGGCCATGATCGCCGCGGTGATTCTGGTTTCGTTGACCTACATTGCGCCGTTTCTGGCGGTTTATTTCACGGGGACCCCGGCTTCGGCGTTTGCCGAGGACGGATCCTGGGCGGCCGTCGCCGGGCAGTTGGGCGGCAAGATCATGGGCTTTGAATGGCTGCGGTTCATGGTGACGATCGGCGGAATGATGAGCGCGTTCGGGATGTTCAACGCGCTGGTGATGAGCTATTCGCGCCTTCCGCTGGCCATGGCCAAGGATGGCATGATGCCGAAGATTTTCCGCAAAGTGACCCGGAAGAATGAGACGCCCTGGGTGGCCGTCGTGGTGCTGGCGAGCTGCTGGGCCCTGTGCCTGGGGCTGGGCTTCAAGCGTCTGGTGACCCTGGACATTATGTTGTACGGCGCGGCGCTGATGCTGGAGTTCGTAACCCTGGTGGTGCTACGGGTGCGCGAGCCGGAGTTGCGGCGGGAGTTCCGGGTTCCCGGGGGGATGGCCGGCGCAGTGACCTGCGGGATCTTTCCGCTGGGGCTGCTGCTGTTGTCGCTGTTAGAGAGCGGAAACGAGACCATCCTGGGGATGAACGGCCTGGTTTTCGGGATGATCATTATCTTGGCGGGTTTTGCGATGTATTACGCCACCGGCAAGCTGCAGGCGCGGTTAGCGGAGGAATCATCGCCAGAGGGAGTGGCTGCGGATTAGGATCGATGGTTAGTGAAAAGCCCGGCTCGAGTGAGCCGAGCTTTTTTTGGAATCCGGCGGCTCTGCAGGGCTTTTCAGGTGTCAGGCCCAAGACACGTGGGTCATTTGGGCGATGCGAGTCAGTGCATAGAAGTGGGAGCAGGGCTCCCACACTCCAAATGGGTCCCTTTTCGGCGCGGGTGGCTCTTCTTCCAAACAACGATGCCGTTCAGATTTGGTATCCTGCTGAGCGTGAGATCCTTTTGGACTACTCCGCTACTTCTCTTGGGCGGCATCCTTGGCGGCACGCTGTGCGCCCTATCGCTTGCCGGTACGTTGCGGCAGCAGGCAGGCACGACAGCGCAAGCACCTGCGGCTGCGCCGCCTGCAACGCACGGCGGCTTAAATGTGGTGGTGCTAGACCCTGCGCACGGCGGCACGGACCCTGGCGCCCGCGGCACGGAAGGCATCAGCGAGAGCGACGAGGTGCTGCAATTCGCCGCCGCCACCAAGAAAGCGCTGGAAGCGCAGGGCTTCCAGGTCATTCTGACCCGAGAAGGCAATGACAATCCTTCGTTCGACGACCGCTCGGCACGCGCCAACGCGCAGCGCGGGGCGGTCTTCATCACCCTGCACATCGCCTCGACCGGATTGGCGGGCACCACGCGCGTATACGTCGAGCCCAACGAGCCGACGCCAAACACCACCAGCGGGTTGATTCCCTGGGACCACGCGCAGGCTCCTTTTCAAAGCTTAAGCCGCAAGCTCGGAGACCTGGTGCAGCAGGAATTGTCGAAGCGCTTTAAGGGTTCGCCCGAAACGCTGCAGACCGCGCCGGTGCGGCAACTCCGCACCACCGCCGCGCCGGCGATTGCGGTGGAAATTTCCAGCGTGTCCGTGAAAGATCGCGCGGAGTTGGACCGCATGGTTCCCGGAGTGGCCGACGGGATCTCGCGCGGAGTCTCGGCGTTCCAGCCTTCGTATGTGATCCCCAGCGTTCCCGTTCCCGGCGGGAGCGTGCAGCCATGAACCCGAAATGGACGGTGTGGATCGGAGGCGTTTTGCTGGCGGCGGTGATCGCGGCGGCGCTGTACTTCCCTGCCCTGCGGCGGCAAGTGAATAAGGCGAAAGATTTAACGGAAAAGACGGCGGAGCAGGCGCGGCGCGAACTGTTGCCAGTGGCTCCCGTGAGCACGGGCGATCCCAAGGTAAAGGTAAAGATGTTCTGGGGAACACTGGGCGAGCAAGGCGGGCTGAGTCCGGTGACCGTGGAGTTGCCGTTGTCCCGCGATCCGGTGCTGCGCGGCAAGCAGGTGTTGAATACGCTGCTGGCCGGCCCGGTGGATTCCGAATCGCGCACGCTGCCACCGGATGCCGCGCTGCTGGCGTTTTACATTTTGCCGGATGGCACCGGGATCGCCGATTTTTCCGATGAAGTGCGCACTTCCATTCCTTCGGGGATTCAGAGCGAGCAGTTGGCGGTGGAATCGATCGTGCGCACGCTGGAAGCCAATGTGCCGCAGGTGCTGCGGTTGAAAATTTTGATTCACGGACAGGAAGCGGATACGCTGGCGGGCCACGTGGACCTGACGCAATCGTTTCGCGTGAGCGCCAAGAATGGGACCGGCACGCAACTCGATAATCCTTCCCCGCCGGGCTCTTCGCTTCCGGCGCCGATCCGGAAGGCGGTGGACAAAGTGCGGCAGGCGACCAAGAGGTAGCAACACCACCGGGCATTTGCGTTGCGTGGAAAAGAGGCATGAATGCGGAACGACGGGCGGCACGCCGACCAGTTGCGGAGTTTGAAGATTACGCCGGATTTTATTTCGCAGGCGGAAGGCAGCGTGTTGATCGAGCTGGGAAGGACGCGGGTGATCTGCACGGCTACGGTGGACGACGGAGTGCCCAGTTTTCTGAAAGGCGAAGGCAAGGGTTGGGTGACCAGCGAGTACGGCATGCTGCCGCGGGCGACGGAAGAACGCACGCCGCGCGAAGCGGCTCGCGGCAAGCAGAGCGGGCGAACGCTGGAGATCCAGCGGCTGATTGGGAGGTCGCTGCGGGCGATCACGGACCAGGAAGCGTTGGGCGAGCGGACGGTATTTCTGGATTGCGACGTGATCGAGGCGGATGGCGGAACGCGCACCGCTTCCATCACTGGGGCGTTTGTGGCCATGGCGCTGGCGATGGAGCGCTTGGTGGCGGCGGGGATGCTGAAGGCTTCGCCGCTGATCGATTCGGTGGCCGCGACCAGCGTGGGAATTGTGGACGATGTTTCGCTGCTGGATCTTTGCTATGAAGAAGACGCGCGCGCGGAAGTGGACATGAACGTGGTGATGACCGGCAGTGGGGACTTTGTGGAGATCCAGGCTACCGCCGAGGGCCGGCCTTTTGGCGGCGACGAGATGCAGGATTTGTTGGCGCTGGCGGCGGCCGGGATTCGACGGTTAAACGAAGAGCAGCGCGCGGTACTGCCCGCGCATTTCCTGGGCCGCAAACGATAAGCGGAATTGACTGGAGCGCAAATCGCGCAGAGAAAACCAGAATCATGACGGATCACGGGGAATCGCGGAAGCTTTATCTGGCTTCGGGAAATGCGGGAAAACTGAGCGAGTTTCAGCTGCTGGCGGAGGCTGCCGGCGCGAAGTGGCAGTTGGAACCGCTGCCGGGGTTTGCCGTTTTGCCGGGGTTTGCGGAGTCGGCGCCCACTTTTGCGGAAAACGCGGCCGGAAAAGCGTTTTATTATTCGCGGCACGGTGATGGCATCGTGTTTGCCGATGATTCGGGGCTGGTGGTGCCGGCTTTGGGTGGCGCGCCGGGAGTGTTGTCCGCGCGATATGGGGGGCCGGGCGCGAGCAACGAGCAGAAAATTGCGAAGTTGCTGGCGGAGATGAAGGGGCTTGCGGGCGCGGAGCGTAGCGCTTATTTCGTTTGCGTGATTGCCGCGGTGCGGAATGGCCAAGCGCTGGCGGTGGTTTCCGAAAAGGTGGACGGGGAGATTCTGGAGGCGGCGCGCGGGACGCACGGATTCGGCTACGATCCGGTGTTTTTCTTTCTGCCGCTCGGCAAGACGTTCGCGGAGTTGCGGGTGGAGGAGAAAAGCCAGCGCAGCCATCGGGGGAAGGCGTTTCGGCGGTTGCTGGAGGTTTTGGAGTGAGAGGAAGAAAGAACTCACCCCGAGGACACAGAGGATCCACAGAGTTCGCAGAGAAGAGGCGGAGATGGCGGCGAAGAAAAAATCGGCTGCGGGTAATAAGAAGGTTGCGAAAAAAGAGCAGAGGAAGAAGCCTGCCGCAACGAAAGTGGCGGGGGCAGCCGCGAGGACCGATCCGAAGCGGGTGGCGGCGATCCTTGCCGGACTAGATGCGGCCTATCCGGATGCCACCTGCGAATTGAACTTCGAAAATGCGTTTCAGCTGCTGATTGCCACGATTCTTTCGGCGCAGTGCACCGATGTGCGCGTCAACCTGGTCACAAAGGAGCTTTTCAAGAAATATCGGAAGCCGGAAGATTTCGCGTATGCCTCGCCCGGCGACCTGGAACAGGCGATTCGTCCAACGGGATTTTTTCGTAACAAGACGAAATCGATCATGGGGGCGAGCAAGGCACTGATCGAAAGATTCGGCGGGCAGGTTCCGCGCACGATGGGAGAGATCCTGACGTTGCCCGGCGTGGCGCGGAAGACGGGGAACGTGGTGCTCGGCACGGCATACGGAATCACGAGCGGTGTGGTGGTGGATACCCACGTGATCCGGCTATCACAGCGGCTGGACCTGACCCACAACGATGATCCGAAGAAGATCGAACAGGACCTGATGAAAATCATCCCCGAAAACAGATGGATTCAATTTTCGCACCAACTGATTTGGCACGGCCGTCGCGTCTGCGCCGCCCGCAAACCCAAGTGCGCCGAGTGCAATCTCGAATCGCTCTGCTACTCCAAAGACAAGACGATTTGAAATAAGCGGACCCTGAAACCCGAGGTGGGCGCAGGAAGGTTCCTCCTTTGACAAGACAGCATTGTGGTGCAATAAGTTGTAGGTAATGACGGTCTCAGCGAAGCCAGGTTATTCACCAACCACAGAGATGTACATTGCCTGGTTCACGCTTATTGCAATATTTTTGCATCTGGTCCTGAAATACGCTCTGCACTTCCCTGCCCTTTCTTCCAACCTTCCGCTTTTTGCCGCACTGCTTGCTGGCGGCACTCCTATGGTGTGGCAACTTCTGAAAAAACTCGTGAAACGCGAATTTGGGTCGGACCTGCTGGCCGGTGTTTCGATTATCACTGCGATTCTGCTCCACGAATACCTGGTGGCGGCGATTGTGGTATTGATGATCTCCGGCGGCGAAGCGCTCGAAGAGTTCGCGACCGCTCGCGCCTCTTCGGTACTCGATGCTCTTGCGCGCCGCATGCCCAGCGTGGCGCACCGCAAGGAAGCCAACGGCATCGCCGACGTCAAACTTGCGGACATTCACATCGGCGACGAACTGACCATTCTGCCGCACGAAATCTGTCCGGTGGATGGCGTGGTGCTCGAAGGCCACGGCGTGATGGACGAAGCGTATCTCACCGGGGAGCCCTTCGAAATCTCCAAGACGCCCGGCTCGCTGGTGATTTCCGGCGCGATCAACGGCGAATCGCTGCTAACCATTCGCGCGGAAAAGCTGGCGGAGGACTCCCGCTACGCCCGGATCATGCAAGTAATGCACGAAACCGAGCAGCAGCGCCCGCAATTGCGCCGGCTGGGCGACCAGTTGGGCGCATGGTACACGCCGCTGGCGCTGGGCGTGGCGATCGCTGCCGCGCTCCTAAGCGGCAACTCCGAGCGTTTTCTTTCCGTCGTCGTCATCGCCACGCCTTGCCCGCTGCTACTCGCCATTCCGACCGCCATCATCGGCGCTATCTCTCTTGCCGCTCGCCGCGGCATCATCATCAAGAATCCCGCCGTGCTGGAGCAGATCGAAAAATGCCAAACGTTGATTTTTGACAAGACCGGTACGCTGACCTACGGGCGGCCAACGATGACGGAAATTCTTTGTGAGGATGGATATCCGCGCGAAGAAGTCTTGCAACTGGTCGCCAGCACCGAACAGTATTCAAAGCACCCTTTGGCGGGCGCAATCGTCACGGCGGCAAAGCACGAGGAAGTGCGCCTGCTGTCCATGGATCAGATCAGCGAGCGCCCCGGCGAGGGATTGCGCGGGCAGGTCGCCGGCCGCAGCGTGTTTGTCACCGGCCGCAGCAAAATCAAACAGAGCACTCTCAAGTTGCCGCGACTTGCCAGCGGCCTTGAGTGCCTGGTGTTCATCGACGACAAATATGCCGCCGCAATCCGCTTTCACGATGCCCCGCGGAAAGATAGCGCGTCGTTCATCAATCACCTGAAACCAAAACATGGAGTCGTGAAAGTGATGCTGGTTTCTGGCGACCGCGAATCGGAAGTCAAGTATCTCGCGGAAAGCGTGGGCATCACCGAGGTACACGCGGGAAAAAGCCCGGAAGAAAAAGTGGCCATCGTAAAGGAAGAAACCGCGAAGGGACGCACGCTGTTCGTCGGCGACGGCATCAACGACGCGCCTGCCCTGATGGCCGCTACCGTGGGAGTTGCGTTCGGCTCGCAAAATGACATCACCACGGAGGCCGCCGACGCGGTCATTCTGGAAACTTCTCTCGGCAAAATCGACGAACTGATCCATATCGGGCGGCGCATGCGGCGGATTGCGTTACAAAGCGCCCTGGGCGGCATGGCCGCCAGCATCATCGGCATGATCGCCGCTGCGTTCGGATATTTGCCGCCGATCGGCGGCGCGGTGGGGCAAGAAATCATCGACCTGCTGGCGGTGTTGAACGCCGTGCGCGTGGCCCTGCCGACTGACGATTTACAAGATTATTAGCGCGACAGGCTCGCTGCGATTCCAATTCATGAAGTGGATTTGGCTGGGTCTCGGAGCCCTCAGCGGCTAAAGCCGGGTCTTCTGGGAGATTTGCGGCACGACTGAAGTCGTGCCCTCCCGCTATTTTTTGAGTGCGGGCGCAACGGACATTTTTGTCGGAAATTAGGGTTTGCTGGTGGAAGGCGGCGGCGTGGGTGTGGTCGGTTGCTGGCTCGGGGTGCTGTTCAAGATGGCATTGAAATCCGGATGGCCGGCGGGAGCTTGGGCGCCGTCGCCCGTGACATTCGGATGACCCGGCGGCATCGCGCCTGGTGACATCCCCGCCGGCGGCACTTCTCCAGGGCCCGGGTGCTGCATTCCTCCGCCCATGCCGGTGCTCTTCAGCACCACCCACTCATCGCCACGCTTTTCCAGCGCGTAGCCGATCTGCATCGCGTTGGCGGCAGGATCGCCTCCCTTGGCGCGAATTTCGACCTGGGCCTGGGCCTGATTGCCGTTCACCGTGGCCGAAGTCACGTTGATGTCCATGTTATTCACGTTCAGCATGTTCAGCTCGACAAGATGTTTGACGATTCCAGCGCGAATGGCTTCCTTCTCGTCGGTCTTGGATTTACATGCCACCACGAACAGGAGCGTGGCGGCGAGCAAAGTGGCAAGAAATCCGCGTTTCATTCGCTTTTCCTTTCGCTGATGCAATGCCCGAGGCTGGATGGGACTAATTTCATCGTAGCGCAAGGACGCCAGGAACGCGAATGAAAGGCCAAAGCCGCAAGTGAAACGGTAACTCCGGCAATTCTTGGGGAAATGCAACGCGCACATGCCAGAACCTCGTATTGGGGCGATTTTCCCAAAATACGCTAGAATAGTTAACTCCACTTGTCGGGGCGTAGCGCAGCCTGGTAGCGCGCCTGCCTTGGGCGCAGGAGGCCCCCGGTTCAAATCCGGGCGCCCCGACCACTAACTCACTGAATTACTTGAGACTTTTCCTGCGCCGTATTTCCACTACTATCCAACTTGGGAACATTTGGGAACAATTGGTCCGCGAGCATGTTCACAGCGTCTCTCTGGGCGCTCCCACTGGCGTGCGTATAAACTTCCAGAGTTGTTGCCATGTGAGAATGCCCCAGTTGAGCTTGTGCAACTTTGAGCGGCGTTCCCTGGGCATGTAGCAGCGTGCCATGGGTATGACGGAGCGCATGCCAGTCGATCCGCTGCAAGCCAGCCCTCTTGCATGCAGTGCGAAGCGACTTTTTCCTTAGGTTGTCCGCAGCGAGCGGAGCACCCTCGCGAGTCGCAAAAACCAAGGCACTCGGAGAATGATCCGCTGAACGGATATAGCGCTCTTTCAACTCACGTACGACTGCCGGAGCCAACGGAACTTCGCGTCTGCTTGCTCGTGTCTTGGGTGTTCCAAAATGCCCCTTGTAGCAAGTTTCCGCTACAAGCAAGGTTCCTCGAAGCAAGTCGATCCGCCCCCATCGCAATGCAAGGATTTCACCAATCCGCAAACCGGTCATTGTTGCAAGGATGATGATTGTGCGGGTTGGTTCCTTGCTTGATGCAATAAGTCGCTGGACCTCCTCACCTGAGAGAAATCTGTGGGGGCGTTTCAATGTCCTTTCGGGCATCTTTACACCACGCACAGGGTTGTTCGAGATGTATTCCCAATTTATGGCGGTTCCCATGACCTTGCTCAGGAGATGCCGTAAATGGTTAGTGGTCTCCCATGCGAAGCCCTGCGTGAGCTTATTCAAAAGGTATTGCTGCACTTCCACCCTCGAAATGTCGCACAACCGATGACCACCAAATTGCAGGATCAAGTGCTTGCGGAGCAGAAGCGAATAAATCTCCCGCGTAGCAAACTTGAGTGTCGGCAGTACCCCCGGCTCGAAGCATTCTGCAACGAACTTCGAGAACAACATGGTTGCTTCCGGGCGATACTGCCCTTGGTTAATTGGATTGAGATGAGCGTCTAGTAGTCTGCGAGCTTCACGACGGCCGCCGATTTCGACCACGGGTCCGAGCACTACCGAACGCATTACCCGGCCGGCAGATCCATCAGCGAGAATCACTTCTTCTCTCCATCGTGCGACCCACATTTTCCGACGCTTACCGCGAACAAACAGACAACCATTCTGATACTGGCTACGAGCCATTTTTCTCCTCTCCATTCTGAGGTTGGCTCGTCCGCCTTTTCCTATGTCGGTTACGAGTGTAGCGCGATTATCAGGGAGCACAATCGCCTCCGCGTTGACTCTCAATCCACCTATGGATTTCTTCCTCTCGAAACCGCCAGTATTTTCCAAGGCGAATTCCCGGCAATCGCTGTGTAGAACGTTTTCGTGTCCTTCCGTAGACCCAGGACACCGGCACACGCAATATTGTTGCGACTTGCTGAATGGTTAGTAGTCGGTCGATCTCTCTCTCCACTGTGGCCGCGCGGGGTGAGCCACGACCAGTACGTATGTGCACACCGCGCTCTACAACATATTGGCGAATTTTCCGTTTAGTGTTCCCACCCAGGCTAGCTGCTCGTATACGGCGTCGCCAGCGTCATACTCGATTTCCGGAAATGGCGGTGCCGGCAACTTCAGTCTCGCCACTGGCGCTGGATGTCAATGGTCTGCCGTGAGTCAATCTCCCTGGATTACCGTTACTTCAGGTTCGAGCGGGACTTCGAGTGGGTCGGTCGGCTTTACGGTTGGCGTAAATCCACAATCCATTCCACGAACAGGGACTATCACCATCGGGAGCGGTGCGGCCAGCGCTGCGTTCACAGTGCAGCAAGCAGGCTTTTGCGGCTACAGCTTGTCCGTAAACGCCATCAGCATCCCCCCGGGCGGTGGAAGCGCAACGATTAGTGTGTCAACGGGAACCGGCTGTGCGTGGTCCGTCGTGACGAACGCAGTTTGGCTGACGGTATCTAACGGCAGTGGCACCGGCGCCGGTTCGTTCACGGTGTCTGCAGCAGCGAACACCGGCAGCACAGACCTTCTGGCAGTCATTACGGTGATGGGTCAAACCCTCACCGTGATTCAGGGCAACCCCGTCGGCACTTCCAGCTCTGGATCGATCACGATCAGTGGATATCCCAACTTCAAGATTGTATGCACTTGCAATGGCTGCGACGATCCTTGTACCAAGGAGATCGTTGAGGCTGGCACCATCTGGGTCAACATCGGAGGGGATGTGAACTCAGTAGCTTACGGCGGCACCCTTAAACAGTCCTCTAGTCAGCTAGCGACAACTCTAGCGAGCACAATAAACACAGGGTCTCTGGTTTCTGCCACGGCGTCGGGTTCGACGATTACCTTGGTGTCTAGGGTCAAAGGAGCATTAACGAACTACGGCCTAGGGACCTGGTATTATTATGATTATCAGGACTTTTCTTCACCGGCCTTTACCGCGACCCTGTCCGGGCCGACAATGACGGGCGGAACAGACTGAGTAGGGAGACATGGAGGTCCGGAGGGTGGTAGATCGGTTTGTCGATAGCGTACTTGCAACAGGGTTCCTGGGGATTTTGTTTGTGTGTGGATGTGCCGGCGGCGCGAGCGGTGGTGGCGGAGGCGACGGCCCGCCGCCCTCGGTGGCGATTAAGAGCATTTCGGTCTACTACGCCAACAATGCTGCGCTCAGTCTCCCCTTTGCCATCGCCGGCCAGCCTGGTTTCCAGCTCCTTGTGAATGGCACAGGTTATACAAATTCGGCGGTGGTGCAATGGAATGGCAATGCGCTCCCGACGTTGTTAGGAGACAGTACGGACCTGGCGGCAACCGTTTCCGATTCGCTGATTGCCGCGCCAGGAAAAGCCACCATCACCGTGAGCGATTCAGGCGCAACATCGAATGCCGTCACCCTGCCCATTGCTTCCCCAGCGGCGGCAACGGCGGGAGTCGTGGCAATGGTCACGGTTGCGCCGGATGGGACCTCTGCAAACGGCGACAGCCTCGTTGCTCCATCCATCAGTGCAACGGGGCGGTATGTCGCATTTCAATCGAACGCCACCAATCTCGCTTCTGGCCCCGCGAGCGGCTATCAGGAGATCTATGAGCGAGATACTTGCGTCGGCGCTCCACCAGGATGTACCTCGACCACTGTCCGCATTACGGTCACAGTCGACGGCTCGCCTGTAAACGCACACAGCCGAAGTTCCGCAATAAGCGTCGACGGACGCTACGTGGCTTTCGACTCCCAAGCGACGAATATACTCCCTGGAACAAGTGTCTGTGCCAATAACTGCGTTTTCTTGCGTGACACCTGCATTGGCGCATCTGGGACTTGCAGCCCTACGACCGAACTGATTTCCCTTGCGTCCAATGGCACCCCAGCAGGAGGCGCAGACCCATCGATAAGCCCAGACGGCAGATTCGTAGCCTTTGACTCTCTGTCTCCAAACATTGTGACCGGCGATAGTGGTGGCACGGGCGAGGCCTTTGTGCGCGACACGTGCATAGGGGCTACAAACTGCACGCCCCAGAACATCCTCGTATCGACGCCCTCCACCGGAACTCAGGACAATGCGACCACGGGACTTTCTGCGATGAGTGGCACGGGGCGCTATCTTGCATTTCAGTCCTGGGCATCGAACATCCTGCCAAACGAAACGAACTTACCCGGCGATTTCTGGGTTGACACCTGCATTAGCGGGCCCCCATCCTGCGCGCCGTCTACGCTTCGCGCGGACCTCGCGAACGATGGTTCGCAACCAAATAATACTGTGTTCACCCCAATGTCTCCCGGGCTCTCGTCGGATGGTCGTATTGTGGCTTTTGGTTCTGGCGCAACTAATCTGGTGTCCACAACGGTAACAGGAAAAGGAGACGTCTACGCCCGCGACACATGCACCGGCGCGGCCTCGGGCTGCACCCCCAGCACCAGCCTTGTTTCCTTCGCCAACGATGGTTCGGTGGGCAATTGCGGAAGCCCAGGCAATGCAGGGGGGCTTTCCATCAGCGCGGATGGCCGGTTCGTTTCCTTTGGCTCGATCGCCACCAATCTCACTCCCGACGACGGATTTCCGGCGTGCGGCTGGGAGGACATCTTCGTGCGAGACACCTGCTTCGGCGTCTCCAGCGGATGTGTTGCCAGCACCGTCAGAGTCTCTGTGGCTAAC
The DNA here is from genome assembly GCA_963781995.1 of uncultured Acidobacteriota bacterium. Lineage (GTDB taxonomy): Bacteria > Acidobacteriota > Terriglobia > Acidiferrales > UBA7541 > Acidiferrum. The sequence continues at coordinate 481,535 of CAWAHR010000003.1, forward strand.
TCACCGAACCCGGGCATCTCCGGCAATGCGATCAGCTCGAGTTCAGCGATGAGCAGCAATGGACACTATGTAGTCTTCATTTCGTCGGCCACCAATTTTCTTAGCCCGCCGTCAAACGGCCACGCCATGGTCTATTTGGCCAAAACAGGCTTCTAACACTTCTAACCAAGTCTCTAAACGTATTCATTTAGTTCGAAGCGAAGCGCACGCGGAGATCAATCAGTTTCGTTCGGTTTGTTAAATTCGTAATTATCGCCGATGGGAACAACTTGGGAACAAAGATTGACGAATACCGTGCAAAACCGTGCTGGATGACATAGGAAAATGCTAGACGAACCAACTACTTAGCGTTTCTGCTCTTGCCTTGGGCGCAGGAGGTCCCGAGTTCAAATCTCGGCGCCCCGACCATTTACTTCTTTGTTTTCAATTCACTCTGCCTGACGTAGTCTGCGTCGAAGGCTGAACTTGGGTCCATTTGGGTCCAAATACGAGTCTCTCGACGCTTTCTACTGCGCGACGCTGCTCTTCCGGGATCGCGTGCAAATAAATCTCGCGCGTGATGTCAGGTGTGGAATGGCCTAGAAGCGATTGCATCGTTCCTATCGGCGTGCCCACAGAGTCGAGCATCGTTGCGTGGCTATGCCTCAGAAGATGCCACGTGACACCAGGAAGCCCTAGTTTCTTTGAGGTAGGCTTCAGGTGCTTGCGCAAGAGATTCCAGCGATCTAGCGGCAATCCCTCGCGTGTGGCGAATACCAGAGCCTTTGGGTCAACAGCAGCGGGACAGATGCCGGCGAGAATTACTGCCGTCTCAGTCCCAATCGGGATGGTTCGCGCACTGCGTTTCGTTTTCGGTTGATCGAAGTGCCCGTCATACACCGTCTCGACTACGCGGAGCAAACGAGCCTTCAAATCAATACTCCCCCAGCGAAGCGCAAGCAACTCCCCTACTCGCAATCCTGTCAGCACCAGCAACAACGTGACCGAACGTGCGGGTTCATTCAGCGCCGCAGCAATGTCTCGCACTTGGACCGGAGTGAGGACCACTCGCTCCGGTCCATGCTGCCGTCGCGGGAGTTTCGTTTTCTGAGCTACGTTCTCGGCAATATAGCCCCATTCCTCGGCTGCTCCGAGAATCTTGCTCATACCACACTTGAAGTGGTGAACGGTTTCCCACGACAACCCGTTGCTGAGTTTTCGACTGAGGAAGCTTTGCAGCTCTTCTCGCGTGAGTTCACGAAGCTGTCTCTTGCCGAAAGCTGGATTGAGATGCACGTCGAGCATGTACCGATAGTGCTTCTGAGTTGCGTATTTCAGCATTGGCAAGACCACAGGCGTCCAATCGTTCTTGACGAAATCGCCGAATGTACGGACCGACTGTGGTCGTGCCTTACCGCTGTTGATTGACCCTAACCTCTGAGACAGAACCTGCATTGCCAGCCGACGCGTCGGAAATTCGGCGACGGTGCCGATCACTTCGGACCGCCTCAGTCTGCCGAGCGTGCCGTCTGCTTGAATTAAATCCTCCCACCAGCGTGCCACCCAAAGCTTTCTCCGAGTGCCGCGCTGGAAAAGCGATCCTTGCTGGAAACCTCTTCGAGCCATCGTTTCTCCCTTCCTTGGGATCTCGATGGCCCGCCCAGCTTGTTCTGCGTCGCTTCTCAGTGTAGTCCGCATGTCAAGCTGCTTCGCGGTCTCTCCTCTGCCTTAGCTGGTGCGCAGGAATTGGTTCAGTTGGCCGGAGTGCAACCGTTGGCTAACCATTTTATTCGCCAGGCATCTATTCAGGGCCTTGCAACGCTTGATTTGCGCGCTGTGGCTGGTCGATTGAAGGAAAGCATACAGGGCTGGGAAAAGAAGCATCCTCAGGTGAAGCCGTACTTGCCTTCAGATTTCTGGGATGGCGCAGGCGTACCCCTAGAGGAACGCCTGCTAGGCGATCTGAAGCCGTGGTCTGCCGAGTTGGTGGACAAGGCTGCGAGAATACGTGACTTGATCGACGGCATCTGGTCGTGCTTACGATCTCCTGACGGCTTTACGTGTCACCGAGTCATTGAAGACCTTGAACGCCTTGGCGAACTGCGTAGAGTCGAAGCTGAAATTGCTGCCGAATCCGGACATTTGCAAGAGCGGTTCGGAAAGCGATTTGTCGGCGTCCAGACTGCCTGGGATCAAGTGCTTTTGGCAGTCCAATGGGCAATACGGTTCAAGGACCACATGGAGTCTAGGCAGATCCCCGAAAGCCTGCTGAATATCGTCGTCGTAGGAAAAGACAAGGCACCGGCCAACGACACTCTCGCTAAGGACCGAGATCGCGTTCACGCTGGTTTCGTGGGGTTGTCGCGTAGCTTTTCGAAAGGTTTTCCCGCGATTGACGATATGCCTCTATTACAGGTCGATTTCGGCGTAATCGTCGCTCGTCTCGGAGAAATGTTGGATCAAATTGAGGCGCTCAGGGATTGGATAGATTTCAAGGCATTGGAAGAAGATTTTCGAGAGAAGGAACTTGATGGGCTTTTTGCAAATCTGCTATCCAGGGCATCGTCCATCTCCGTTGGCGACGTTCCGAACGTCGTTCGATTGTCATTGTTGCAGGCGTGGTTGAATTCGGTGTTCGCCGATGATCCATGTCTCGGATCATTTCGAGGCGAGAATCACGAAAGACTCGTCTCAGAATTTCGAGATTTGGATAAGAAACACTGGGAACAGGGAGTCCATAGCGTCATAAGGGAAATAAATCGACATAGGCCCACTTCAAGCGTGGTGATTCCTGGCGGTGAGCTTCAGGTCCTGTTCAGAGAAGCGAATAAACAAAGGCGTCATCTTCCATTAAGGAAACTCTTTGCGACGATCCCAAACCTCCTCACCCAGCTGAAGCCTTGCTTGCTCATGAGCCCGATCTCGGTCAGCCAATTCCTTGATCCAGAGAAGACGAAGTTTGACCTGGTGATTTTCGACGAAGCGTCTCAGCTTAGGTCGGAAGATGCGATATGTTCTGTCTATCGCGGAAAACAGTTGGTTGTGTGCGGTGATAACAAGCAATTACCGCCGACAGCATTCTTCGAACAAGGAATGTCCGATGATTTGTCGGATGAGGCCGATGATCCGACAGCAAATGAGGCTTTCGATGTTTTTGATAGCGTTCTGGACGCGTGCGCTTCTGTGATGCCACAGCGTCAACTAAAATGGCACTACCGCAGTGAACATGAGTCTCTCATCGCGTTTTCCAACTGCACGTTTTACGACTACAGCTTGATAACGTTTCCTTCTTGGTTGCAAGAGGACGAAGGATTTGGGGTTAAGTTCGTGCATGTTCCCGACGGCGTCTACGACCGTGGTGGGCGAAGAGATAACGTCCGCGAAGCCGAAAAAGTGGTTGTTTTGATTGAGGAACATCTGCGCAGGAATCCGGGCCAATCGCTCGGCGTAGTGACCTTTAGCGTGGCTCAAGCCGACACAATCGAGAATCATCTTGAGCAGTTCCGTCGGCAGAATCCCGAACTTGAGCGATACTTCGCACCGGATAGGCCCGAAAAGTTCTTCGTGAAGAACTTGGAAAGCGTTCAGGGAGATGAACGCGATGTTCTTATTTTTAGCGTTGGCTACGGCAAGGATAAGTTTGGTCGGTTGACCATGAACTTTGGACCCATAAACGGTTCGGGAGGCGAGAGACGCCTGAATGTGGCTGTGACTCGTGCGCGTAAGAAGGTCATCGTCGTCAGTTCGATTCGTGCTTCTGATTTCGATCTGGGTGAAATCAACAGGGAAGGTGTACGGGTCCTCCAGAGGTATCTGGATTTCGCGGAAAGAGGGCAGGATGCGCTTGCCATGCAGACTGGCGGAGGCGAGTTTGAATCGCCCTTCGAACAATCGGTCGCCGCCAGAATTCGCGGTCTGGGCTTTGACGTTGTTGCACAGGTCGGATGCAGCTCATTCCGCGTCGATCTAGGAGTGATTGACCCGTCGAGTCCAGGAAGGTTCGCACTCGGCGTTGAATGCGACGGTGCTTCGTATCACTCGTCGGCTACCGCAAGAGATCGTGATCGAATTCGGCAGCAAATCCTTGAGAAACTGGGTTGGAAGATTCATCGCATTTGGTCTCCAGATTGGGTGACGCGCAACGAAACCGAAGTGAATCGGCTGAAAGTGGCGATTGAAGCCTCTCTCAAAGATCGGAAAGAAAACACCCGCACTGGACCTTCAACCGTTTCAAATGGCCCTATCTCTATGAATGCTCCCATCGTCATTGAAAAGGAAATCCCCAGGATTGATGAGAAGTTGGTGATTCCCGAATGGGTTGAAATATACAGAGTGTGCAAACCACGGGCAACACAGACGAGCGGCATGCAGTTCCACGATCCCGATGCTCTACCAATCCTGAAACGCATGTTGACCCAGATCGTCGAGGCTGAGGGTCCACTCCACAAGGATGTGGCGGCTACACGCCTGGCAAGAGCGTGGGAACTTGATCGCGTTGGAGAACGGATGATGAATACGGTCAAGTCTGCCTGGCGATCACTCAGCCGTGAGAAATTACTACGGATTCAGGGTGAGTTTCTGTGGCCCGCTGCGGAGTCTTTCCAGGTGATGGTCAGGCAGCCAAACGCCAACGATGACCAGTCACGTCGCTCGATTGACGAGATTCCATCGGAAGAAATCGCCCTAGCTATGAAGAATCTTGCACGCGATAGCTTGAGTATCGAACGAAACAAACTTCTTGTGTATGTTGCTCGAATCTTTGGGTTTGAGCGAGCGGGAAATCATATTCAGAAAGCCATGGAAGACACGCTTGAAGAATTATTGGAAGCACGCCAACTGGTTCTTCTGGAAGATCGTGTGTCGCTGCCGAACTAGCGCTGGGCCTTGGGGGGGAGTCTCGATGGCTGGCTCGACTTATCCATCGGCTTGCGCCAGCGGTGTCAGTGCGTTGTTTTTGGTAGTTCGGTGCCCCGGTTGAGAATTTCCAGGTAGCGGTGATACGTGAAGAGGCGATGACGCTGCTTGCCAGTAGTTTCGCGAACCATGCCGAGCTTCACCATGTGCTGCAAAGCCTTCGCCACAGTGGGTGCGGAGAGAGAAAGCTGTTCGGCTGTCGCCGGGATCGTGATGATCGGCTTGCGTTGAAGGTGTAAGTGAACGCGCAGAACTGATCCAGCAGGGCGGCCAAGCTCCTCAATCTTCCGGCGGTCTTTTTCAATGAGTGTGAGTATCTCCCTAGATGTATCGGCTGCCTGTTGAGCGGTCTCCTTCACCCCTGTTAGAAAGAATTCAAGCCAAGTCTCCCAGTCTCCGTGCGTGCGAACGCGGTCAAGCAATTCGTAATATTTCTGCCGGTTCATTTTGAAATAAAGGCTGAGGTAAAGAATGGGCTCATGGATAGAGCCAGCTACGCACAGCAAGAAGGTAATCAGCAATCGGCCCAGTCTTCCATTCCCGTCTAAGAAGGGGTGAACGGTCTCGAATTGAACGTGCACCAAGGCCGTCTTTACCAGAATCGGCAGGTCTTCGTGTTCGCGATGAAGGAACTTTTCGAGTGCGGCCATGCATTCCATCAATTTCTCGGGCGGCGGTGGAACAAACGCTGCGTTTCCGGGCCGTGTGCCCCCAATCCAGTTTTGGGTCTCGCGGAATTCGCCGGGACGTTTCTGGCTGCCGCGCCCTTTGGACAGCAGAATCTTGTGAATCTCCCGAATCAGACGAAGAGACAACGGAAAATCTTCGCGGAGTCGGCGAAGCCCGTGATTCATCGCGGCCACGTAATTTGAAACTTCCTGAACATCCTCCAGTGGGACACCGGGGGCTTCGGCGCTTTCAAACAGCATCAAATCAGAAAACGACGATTGTGTGCCCTCGATCTGCGAAGAGAGCACCGCTTCCTTACGAACGTACAGATAAATGAATAGCGAGGGGTCGGGCAGAATGGACGCGAGTCCGTCCAGGCGTCCGAGCGCCTGATTTGCTTGCTCAAGCAGAGGCAAAAGCCGCTGGATGGCCAGCGGCGGGTCCGGCGGCAACGGCGGCGGCACATAGGCCCGAAAGGATTCGTCCCTGAAGGTCTTGAGGACGTAGGTCCCGAGGCGGCTGTTGAGTTTGGTTGGCGTTGGCATCACAAAACCATCGTTTCGTTAGGAATCCACTAACGAAACTATATAGCCTTTTCATTTCGTTAGCTAGAGGAAGGTATTTATTAGACAAATGAGGGCGTTCCGGGTCCTGATAATCCCGGTCGGAATCAAGTCCTCGGACCTTCAGCGACAATGTACCCAAGTGCTGTGTAACCAGCTAACCTCTTCTTGTACATCCGAGCGAGCATGGGCACCAGCAAATCAGAGTAGTCGTATACGAGCGCTTCCTTCTTATTCTCGTGAAGACGATGTAGTCGGCCTACGTACTGCTGGAGTGTTCCCTTCCACGAAATCGGCATCGCAAGAAACAACGTGTCAAGACGGGCATCGTCGAAACCTTCACCGAGATAGCTTCCTGTCGCCAGAATTATGCGTGGTTCATCTGGGGAGACGAGTGAGAGGGACTCGGCGACTTGCTTCCTTTGTCTTGCCCCCATACCGCCCTTCAAGACAAAGATGTGCTTGCATAGGCAAGCAGCTTGATGTTGAGAAGTTACGAGACGCACTGTCAAAGCTCCCGGGAGCCACCCACAATGACTCAATCCGTCTCCACATTCCGCGCGCCCTCAGGGTTGTATACGACATCCGGAATAAGAGAGATACTGCCCATCTAGCCGACAATATAGATCCAAATCTTCAAGACTCCAGCCTTGTGGTTTATTCCTTGGATTGGGTGCTGGCCGAATTTGTGCGCCTGTATCACACCGTTCCGGCCAACGAAGCGCAGAGTATAGTTGAGTCTTTGGTAACCCGCAGAGCGCCTGTTGTACAGGACTTCGCAGGATTTCTAAAAATATTGAATCCCGGCCTGATTGCCGGGGACCATGCTCTTGTGCTTCTGTACCAGCGCGGTAAAGTCGGGGCAACACTCGATGAATTGACGTCCTGGTCTAAGCCAAAAATGAAACAAAATCTTAAGACAACTCTCAAGAGGCTAGTTGATGAGCGTGCATTCGCACATTTTGATGGAAAGCAATACTTCATAACCGAGAACGGGATGCGAGAAGTGGAGAGAAGAAAGCTCTATCAAATACCGGACAAATGAAGCGAACTCTTAGCAATTGTTGCGAGAAATCACTCGTAGCTCCAAATCGTACTCTGATTACCGTTACACCCTGCGAGGCTGTCCCATTCCTTTTCTCTCCCCACAAACTTGGGTCCAACTTGGGTCCAACAACTGCCGAATTAGGTCCAAAACCGTGCACCATGACGTAGAACAAAGCTAGACGGACCAACAAGATAGATTTTTTGCAACTGCCTTGGGCGCAGGAGGTCCCGAGTTCAAATCTCGGCGCCCCGACCATTTACCTCTTCGTTTTCTATCTACGCAGCGCGATGGCGCAGTGTTTCCAAGTGGACAGCTTGGATTCTTCCGGCTCATTAAAATGCTATAGATGTACGAGTGTTTCGATTTGAAGATCCTGGTGAAACGATGCCCGTCACCGACAACTCCACTGTTCTAGCGGAAACAACAAAGAATCGCGATGAAGAAAACGCCTCGCGGGGCCTGACGAGTGAGGAGGCCCGGGCGCGGCTTGCGAAATACGGCTTGAATGCAATGCCGGATACCGCGATGCGACCTTGGCGCATGGCGCTGGCCAAATTCTGGGCGCCGGTACCGTGGATGCTGGAAGCCGCGGTGATTCTTCAGCTGGCGCTCCGCGAATATGTCGAGGCTGCGGTGATCGCAGGTCTTTTGCTATTCAACGCGGCACTCGGATTCTTCCAGGAGGGGCGCGCACAGGCGACTCTTGCGGCTCTAAAATCACGGCTCGCGCTGACGGCCGCGGTGCGGCGCGAAGGCGCCTGGAAGAATGTACCGGCCACGGAATTGGTGCCGGGAGATATGATAAAGCTATCGCTCGGCGGCGTGGTTGCCGCCGACGCAAAGCTGGTCGAGGGATCCATCCTGCTCGATCAGTCCATGCTCACCGGCGAATCCGTTCCGATCGAAGCTGGCCCGGGGCTGCAAACTTATGCCGGGGCGCTGGTGCGGCGCGGAGAAGCCACGGCGACGGTGACCGCAACCGGGACGCGAACGAAATTCGGACGTACGGCGGAACTTGTGCGCACCGCGTATGTCGAGAGCACCCAGCAAAAAACCGTGGTGCGCGTGGTTCGAAATCTAGCCATCTTCAACGGCGCGGTAATCGTCTTGCTGGTGGCGTACGCCCGTGTCCGTAAATTGCCGGTCGGTGAGATTATTCCCTTGGTTCTCACGGCGGTCCTGGCGTCCATCCCCGTAGCGCTGCCGGCCACGTTCACGCTGGCAGCGGCGATCGGCGCAAAGGCGCTGGCACGATTGGGCGTGCTTCCGACACGATTGTCGGCGGTGGATGAGGCGGCAACGCTGGACGTCCTTTGCTCTGACAAAACGGGGACGTTAACGCTCAATGAGCTGGCGGTAACTGCGATACGTCCTGAACCTGGCTTCGATGAAGCGCACGTGCTCGGTATGGCGAGTCTGGCGAGTTCCGAAGGCGGACCGGACCCCGTGGACACGGCGATCCGCGCTGCCGCCTCGAAAGGAAGCACGGCGAGCCTGCCGAAACTCACCAAGCTCATTCCATTTGACCCAGCCACAAAAATGTCCGAGGCGACAGCGGTGGATGCGAACGGGGGCACGCTACGCGCCGTGAAGGGAGCGTTTGCGGAGGTTGTCAAATCGACCGAACCAGTGTCAACCGCGGCCGCGACGGCCCAAGAACTCGAAGAGAAAGGTTTTCGGGTTCTGGCCGTTGCCGTGGGCACTCCGGAGCCGATGCGGCTTGCAGGAATGATCGCCTTGAGCGACCAACCTCGTACCGATGCAGCCGGGCTCATTAAGGAGCTGCGCACTTTGGGCGTGCGTACCGTGATGGTGACCGGCGATGCGCCGGCGACGGCGACGATTATCGCGCGGGCGGTGGGGCTCGATGGAGCCATCTGCCCGCCCGGGCCAATCCCGGAAAGTGTACGCCCGGAAAGTTTCGCGGTTTTTGCCGGAGTTTTGCCGGAGGATAAGTATCATCTTGTTCAGGCGTTCCAGAAGGGCGGGCACACGGTCGGGATGTGCGGCGATGGCGCCAATGACGCGCCCGCACTGCGCCAGGCGCAGATGGGAATTGCGGTTTCGACGGCGACGGATGTGGCCAAGTCAGCGGCCGGAATCGTGCTGACCAAAGCAGGGCTGGAGGGCGTGGTGGCCGCAGTGAAAGAAGGCCGGGTAACGTTCCAGCGCATCCTGACCTACACATTGAATTCCGTCACAAAAAAGATCGTGCAAGTGCTCTTCCTGGCCGTAGGTATGCTCATGACCGGGCACGCGATCCTGACCCCCATGTTGATGGTGATTATTATGATCACCGGCGACTTCCTGGGCATGTCGTTGACGACGGACAATGTGCGGCCATCCCCGATGCCAAACGCGTGGCGCGTTGGCAACTTGACGATCGCGGGCGTCTTTATGGGTATCTCCGAGCTAGTATTTTGCATCGCCGTGCTGGCCGTCGGCAAATTCCGTCTGGGGCTAGGAATTGAAGCATTGAGAACTCTTGCCTTCCTGGTGATCGTGTTCGGTAATCAGGCAACGATGTATACGAATCGAACCCGGCTGCACTTGTGGTCGATCCGCCCGAGCGGGTGGGTGGTACTTTCGTCGATGGCCGATATGTTGATCGCGACAACGATGGCAACTCGCGGGATCGCCATGGCCCCTATTCCGGTAATCGTCATGGCAGGAACACTTTTGGGGGCAGTTGTATTCGCGTTCCTGGTGGACTTTATCAAAGTCCCGGTATTCCATCGCCTCGGGATCGCTTGAACAAAAGAACAAAGCGAGCCGAAGCTCCATTTTGAAACGTGAATTCCGTTGTTGGGACGCTAGTCGAAAGGATAACTAGCAGGCTATGCCGAATAGACCTGAACTTATTGCATCAGCGGATGTTTATACCCGGCTCTTGCACCGGTTAGGCATCCAATTTGCGGATGACTTAAAGGAAGTTGTGTCGGTGGAGAGCCATGAATTGGTCGAAGAAGCAACTCGAGGCCTTTGGGTCGCTCTTCGGGATCACGGCCTTGATTTTGTTGCGCGCGATGCATGTTGTCAGTGCGGACGGGAAATCGAAGCTGCCGCCGATCGTGATCGGGATCTCCAATGTTCAATCGGGCCCCTCGGAATTCCTTGGCCAAAGGCTGGTGGAGGGCTCGATGGCCTACTTCAATCTGGTGAACGAGAGGGGCGGAATTAACGGCAGAAAAATCTCCATCATCCTGAAAGATGACAAGTATGAGCCAATTCCCGCCGTCCAGAATACTCGCCATCCATGATTTGTAAGGCCTGCCTCCCCAATCAAAAGAGCAGCCTTGGCTTTCCTGTAGCTCATCCCTTCGTGGGGTGAGGAGTCTCATTGTGCCGGCGAGATCGCGGTGAATCGGGCAGGAGAATAATTGCTACCTCCGTCTGCCTCCGCCTCCACCGCCGCCACCCCAACTGCGGCCTCCGCCACCATAACCGCCATAACTGTGGCTGCCACTTCCGTAGTGCTGGCTTTGCGCCGAGCCGGTCTCCCGGTTCTGTTTCTCGGAATCGAGGTTTTGCGATGAATATCCGCTTGAGGAGTGGCTTTGATTCATGCTTTGTTCGTGCTGCTGAGCGTTGGCTTGGCTGCTCGGGTGTTGTTGTTCATAGCTCTGCGCGTTTTGCTGCGCTTTCTGTTGATTCTGTGTGGTGTTCACGCTGCTCCAGCCGCCACTGCCGTTAGACTTCTCCCAGCCAGATCCAGTGTTTTTGTAGACGTTGCCGTCATGCCCAGCGTACATATCGCCGTTCGAACTCTTGCCAGCGGCGGTGTTCCCGTAGGCTGTGCTGGTACCGGCAGCTTTCCCACCGGAGGAAGTTTGCCCCGACGCTACCGTTCCTTGCGAGGTTGAATAATGCTGCGTGGTGGCGGATTTGTTCCCCTGCGAGACGTACGAACTCCCCCATTGCGCGGTTGGGCTCGACCCCTGGTGAGTTGCCCCGTACGATCCGGTGTAGGGATTGTAAGCCTGCCCCACGGTCTGCTTGCCATAGGCCGTGGATGTGGATGCGGTTCGCGTCGCTGTGCCGGTGTAAGGATTGTAGGATGCCGTGCGCGTCGCCGAGCCATACGCTCCGTAAGCCGTTTGTGATACGCCGTAGGCCCCTGTGGAAGTGTGGTAGTAAGACGTTCCATAGGCGCCATACGCCCCGTAGCATGTGGGATACGGATGGTAAACGGGGTAGCCGTAAGGAGGGTAGCCGATATATGGCGGATAGTAGTATCCGCTGCCGTTGGCGACGATTGCTCCCACCGCCGCGCCCATAACGAACGCGCCAAGATAGCCGGCCGTATAACTCGACTGCACATTCCCGTTGGATGTCGTGACCTGCGTTACGTAAGTCACGTTGTAGACCGGGGAACTCGGTGGAATGGTGTAAATCACCTGGGGCACGGAACTCGCCGTGGTCCACGGCCCTTGCGGAGTCGTGGAAAAAAACCACACCCCCTGCAGGCACAAATAGTAGAGATCACCCACTTGAATCACTTTGTCAGGGGTATTGGTGGCGTACTGCATGCTGGTTCCCTCGATGGGGACGAACTGCGGATTTCCCGTGTAGGTTACTTTTGCCTGGGCAGCCGCGGCGGTGGGATTCAGCACCATGGTGGTGGGGATCTGCGCGATCAACACCGCGTCTTTTGCCTGCGAAGTGCCCGGCACCGAAGCGAGTATGGTGCTCGCGGGGCTCGATAGCGGTATTTTGGCAAAGTCCGGCGGCAGGTTGAGCGATGCAAATGTCCACGGCCCGGTTAAATTTTGCGCGCTGAACCAGCGGCCCGCGGCCAGGTAGTAATACGTCTGCGTGGGGCCATAGACGAAAACGGGGCAATCGGTGTTGTTGGCAAAGACGAGTTGCGTCCCCGGAATCGCCGTGTACGTCGGCCGCCCATCGAACAAAATCACTTCCGCCGGCATCGTGCTGTAGAACACCTGGGGAATGATGGCGTTCGGCACCGGGGGAGGCGGCACGGCCTTTTTCACGTCCGCAAATTTGCCGGAGTCCGGCACCTTGTCGAACGCCTTGGAGAGTTTCATGGTCCGCGACCACGGCCCGTGCAAATCGCCCGCGGTCAGCCAGATGTTGTTCACCAGCAGGTAGTACTGAGAATTGTTTTTGTCAAAGAACAACGGCCACATGGTGTTGACGACGAATTTCAGGTCGGTCTTCGGAATTTCGGAAAGCACCGGCTCGCCATCCACACCCAAAAGAATCGCCGCCGTGTAACTGACAAAAATAAACGGAGGGTCATTCTTCAAATTAACGGTTTGCACCGATTGTGGTTTGGGGATGTACGCGACGATGCGGTCGAGCGACGCGTTATAGGTCAGCGGCACAAACGAACGGACCAATTGATCGAGTTGCGCTGAAGCAGCTGGATCTTTTCCCGGGAAATAGGTATTCAGGGTTTTGATGTTGAACATGAATACCGTGTGGGTATCGGTGTTGACTTCGGTGGTGCTTTCGAATGACGCCGCTCCCACAACTTCCGACCCGCCCGTGGGGGTGAACTCGAATGCCTGGCGCCAGGTAATGTCGGTGAAATTCCTCCAATCGTCGACCTGCGGCTGGTAGACAATAAGTTGCCCGCCGGGCTTTACCAGCTTCCGGGGCCAACCGGGATCTTGCGCCCACGCGCAAGAGCACGCCGTCAAAATAAAGCCAAGCGTTCCCATCCAAAACTTTGTGTATCGCATCGCCGACTCCTGTTGTTGCTGAACCGTGGCCTGAAGCGCCGCTTTCCGTGTTGCAAGGAGAAACCATTTGCCGCCGAGTCTGGCCGAAGACCTGAACGTGGCTTCAACTCACCTAAAAGGAAAATTCCATTCCGACGATAGGGCCCTTTTGCGTCAGCTTGAGTCCGAGCCAATCGCTGCTTCCGTTGAAGTTAAGGCGCGACCCAGCGCTCCCGGCGGGTCAGTCGGGCAGCCACAGACCCCTGGATGGACCGATTTTGGCGCCATCCACGGCGGAGGGTAATTGTCAAAAGTGACAGCCTATGGCCCAGCGAGCCCGGCGCATTGAAGTTCATTTCTTCTCCGCGGAAAAGTAGAGATACATGGCCAGCCCAGCCGAATTCACTGACTGGTTCGGTTGTTTGCCGGTGTTGTTATCGTGCTCGTAGTTCGTTTTGAATTGGACGTGCTTGCCCACGGGAAACAAGCAGCCCGCATAAAGAGACATGGTGCTCCACTTGCCGTACTGGCTTTCATAGAAGGGTTCGGCGGCAATAAACGGAATAAGGTGATAGGACCAGAGCGCAAAGGTTCGTTCGGCGGTCAGCTTGTTCCGGTAGCGCCAGGCGAAAACGCCATTTTCCCAGTCCAGATCCGCTCGGTTGCGGTCGGAAATCAGAAACCCGGCACTCAGGGGAAAGTTGGAAGTCGTCGCGAGCACCATGCGATTTTCTGATGAAGCACCCGGTGCCGTAATGTAGCGGTACCCGGCCTCCACCACCAGGAATCTTGATTTGGCATCGTCGAGATCGAATGCCGTTACTTTCTTGAGCTTGATGAGGGGTTTCAAATAAAGTTGAAGGCTTGGGCCAATCGTGGCCTGTGTTGGGTCGCCGCCATCACGGTCGTCCTTGGCCTCGAGGTACGTCCGAAACATCGAATTCAGTTTGAGATGGGTATCAATTTCCGGCAGGAATTCCGTCTCCAGGGCGCGCGCAGGCAAGCACGTCAAGCACACCAGGAACGCCCCGCCCAAAATTGTCCTGCGATGCCCCGTCATTCTTCGGGCCGCCTGAGTGATTCCACTTACTCTATCCGGCGCACCGCGCCACCGAATGGCTTGCACCCGAGTCAGGATCCCCGCGCTACATTTCTCAAGCAGACTACGGACCACATTCCCAATCCCGAGTGCAAGACAACCGCTGGCCAAAGAGCTATGCCAAAGAGCCCCACGCCGAGGTGCGCAACTAGAAGAATTACGACTACGGAGACATCATAGAAAAGGAGCGCCCAGATCAGGCCGACCGCTGCTCGACTCTGGCTCTCCTGGTAAGTCAACCAGCAAGAGATTCCCAGTGCGAGCAGCGCAATTCCAGCAATACGCGCCAGGACCTTCCCGCCAGGTTCCGCAAGCCCCTGCCCAGTGAGAAAGGAAACCGCCATCGAAGGAAACGCCACCAGTGCAAGACCGGCTAGCGCTTCCACAGCAGCTTTTACAATCAGCAGTGTCTTCGTAGGCGGCGCTCCCTGATGCCCATTGAACGGATGCGAGTCAGCCAGATAAAAAGATTGAGGAGCGGCCCTGGCGAGCCACCCATCCATGAGGCAAACCCTGGTTACTTGAAGTTGTAGGTCGCTCCTACCACCATACCGGGCATGTTCACGTTGTAAATGAACTGGGCGCCGCCATTTGGCCGGTAATTTACGCTGAGGTACCGATACCCGGCCAGCAGGTCCCACTTGTGGCTGATCCTATATCCGAGGAATCCCGCAACCTGATAATCCGAACGCGCAGAGCCCCCGCCCGCATCGCCACCGAACGCCACAAAAGCTTTCGGTGAAAGCGCGAGTATAATCCGCCCCCCTGCTACAGCGTCCGCCCAATTGGCCGACTGGGAAAACCCATTGCCGACCTGATTCCCTCCCGCGAATGCCTGGAGGTCGGTATTCAAATGCCAGTAGCGAACTCCAAACATCGCATCCACTTTCACTTTCTTCCCATCGGCGATGCGATAGCCGATCTTGGGCGTGAGCATGGTTTCCTTCATTGTCGCTTTGACGGAGGCCACATCATCCGTAATGGGAAAGCCCTTTTCGTCAGACAGCTTCATCCACATAAAATCCACGGGCATGATCACGCGCTTGTAGCGCATTTCAAAAACCCCCATCGCCCCAATATTGAGATAGTTGAAAATATCGCTGAAACCCGCGTGCACGCTCGCGTCATGGCCGAGTGCTCCGGCGGTACCATGAACGCCGCTGAACCAGATATACGGAGTTATGGCGAAGTGCCAGCCGTCCTCCGTGGTCGCTTCTTTGTCTTTGTCCTTATCCATGTCCTTGTCCGTATCTTTTTCCTTGGGTTGCGGTGACGTCGCGCTCACGTCCGCTAGCACCTGGGCTCTCGCCCGGGGCGAGTAAAGCGATGCCGCCAAGGCCAAAATGAACAATCCTGCTTTGATTGCCTGGTAAATGGAACGCATGGAACCATCCTTTCCTTCAGGTGATTTTGCCCCGCGGACCAAAACGCTGGAATTGTCAAAAGAGACACAGTGCGGGAGAGAGTTGGAGGGGCCTAGCTAGGCCATCTGCAGCGCTCGCACAGACTCCGGCTGCTGCAAAACGCAAGAAAATGGGCGGCCCTTGCGAGCCGCCCTCTCTGTAGATGGTTCCCGTCAGTTGCTGGGGCCTTTGGAGGCCGCTTCCGCCTCAGCCATCCTTTTCCCCATCTCCGCCTTGATTGCGTCAAGGTTGAAGCTCGCGCCCCGCTGCATGGGCGGGTAATCGAGGAAGGTTTGGATTTCCTTGCCCATTACCTGCTGGACGAACACGAAGCGCCAGAATTCGTACTTGAACCAATCGAAGTATTGCTGAGCTCCGTCTTTCGTCCCGTTGCTGGGCCAGCCGGTGCGTTCGAACGGATCGAGACGTAGGTTGGTGATGTACGGTACGTCCGGATGGGTCTTTTCGCCCAACCAGCCGGCGGGTTGGTCGATGAAGCGGAACTTGTAATCGTCAATGCGTACCGCGCCGACCGTGCTTTCGCCGAGGTAGAAGATTTCATGACGCGCCGATGGGCCTTTGCCGGTGATAGCGGCCATCTGGTTGTAACCGTCGAGGTGGTTCTTGTAGGTCCGGTCACCGATCGTCTTGCCCTTCAGCAACTCTTCGGTGACGTTCGGATTACCGGCTGCAGCCACGAAGGTGGGAAGCCAATCCAGGCCGGAGAAGATGCCGTTCTGCACCGAGTCGGCCGGCACATGACCGGGCCAGCGGAGGATCGCAGGGACGCGGAAGCCGCCTTCGAGAACGGTTCCCTTGGACTGCGCGAAGGGCGTCTGGCCGCCATCGGGCCAGGTGAAGAGTTCAGTGCCGTTGTCGGTCGTGAACACGACCAAGGTGTTGTCGTCAACGCCAATGTCCTTCAGCTTCTGCATCACGATGCCAACGTCGTCATCCAATTGCGCCATGCCGGCTTCTTCTTCCGACCAGCCATTTTCGGAGGTCCGCAGCGCTTCATACTTCGGGGAGAGGTGCGTGACGATATGCATGCGGGTGGGGTTGATCCAGACGAAAAACGGCTTGTTGTCGTTCTTGGCCTTGTCGATGAATTTGAGGGAGAGGTCGCGAATCTCGTCGTCCACGGTCTCCATGCGCTTGGGATAGAGCGGGCCGGCATCCTCGATCTTCTGTTTGCCAATTTCGCCCCAACGCGGTTGATCGGTCGAGTCCGCCTTGTCGGTGGCCCAGCAATGAACCATGTTGCGCGGACCGACAACGTTCAGCAGATTCTGCGGATAGTTGGGATGTGCAGGGTCTTCCATCGCATCCAGGTGATACAGATAGCCGAAGAATTCGTCGAAGCCGTGGACGCAGGGCAGAAACTCATTCCTGTCGCCAAGGTGATTCTTGCCGAACTGGCCGGTGGCATAGCCCATCGACTTGAGGATCGTTGCCGTGGTCACCGCTTCGGCGGGTATGCCGACTTTCGCGCCTGCCTGACCGACCGTAGTCATGCCGGTACGGATCGGCAACTCACCGGTGATGAAATTCGCGCGACCCGCCGTGCAACTCGCCTCGGCGTAGTAATCGGTGAACAACATGCCTTCCTTGGCGAGCTTGTCGAGGTTCGGCGTCTTGCCGGCCATCATGCCGCGGTGGTAGGCGCCGATGTTCCACATGCCGATATCGTCACCCATGATGACGACGATGTTGGGTTTCTTGTCCTGCGCCTTGGCTACCGGAGCTTTAATCGCCCCGAACAGTGTCGCCACCGTCGCCAAAGCTAGACTGATCTTTCCAGACCACTTCATAGTCTTCCTCCTCTTTCTGTTTCCCTCAACAACGGAGACGTATCCCTCCACTGAAAGAATCTTTTCCGCAGTGGAATCCTCAGGCCTGACGAAGCGGCTCTCCTTTGGCGAGGCGCCGGCAGATGTCTTTTGCGTCCTGATCGATGTGCCGCCAGTATTTCAGCAGGCCGCTGCAGAGATAGTTGAGTCCCGGGTCGCCATCACGCGCGCAAATCACGCGATTTTTGGGACATTCGCCATTGCAGGCAAACAGGAAGCTGCACTCCAGGCACTGACGGGGCAGCGAGTTGAATTTGTTCATCCCGAACTTTTGCTGTTCGTCGGAAAAAACCATCCGCGAGCTGGAAGTTTCCAGGATGTTGCCGAGTTTGTATTCCGGGTAGACATAGTGGTCGCACGAATACAGATTCCCGTCGTGCTCCATCGCCACGCCCTTGCCGCAAAACTCGTGGTACACGCACATTTGCGCGTCCAGGCCCTTCCACTGCGCCACGGCACTTTCGAAATGATTGACGAACACCTTGCCGATGTCCCGGTGGTACCAGTCGTCCCAAACCCGGCAGAGGAAGTTGCCCCAATCGTCGGGATCCACCGACCAATCGGTGACAACCGACTCCGGATTGCCGGGACGCGCGGCGGGAGTATCCTGCACTGGCAATGTGGCGGGATCCCATTTCTGCGGTGCGATCTGTTGAAATACTTTCGGCTCGACACAGGGGATGAATTGCATCTGCCGCGGACGCACTTCGTTTTTCAAGAAACGGTATACGTCCAGTGGGCGTTTGGCGTTGATCCGGTTCACAACCGTCAGCGTGTTGAACGGCACGCCTTGCCGGTGCAGCATCTGCGCTGCGGCGAACACCTTGTCAAACGTCGGCTTCCCGTCATTCGCCACTCGATAGCGGTCGTGCAATTCCTTCGGGCCGTCAATGCTCAGGCCCACAAGGAAACCGTGATCCTTCAAGAACGCCCCCCATTCGTCATTCAGGAGCGTGCCGTTCGTCTGCAGGTCGTTCTCGATGCGTTGATTCGGTTTTTTGTGCTTCCGCTCGAGTTCAACCACTCTGTGGAAGAACTCCAAGCCAAGCAGGGTCGGTTCACCACCCTGCCACGAGAACACCACTTCATCGCGGTCCTGCCCTTCGATGTATTGCCGGATGTGCGTTTCCAGGATTTCGTCGGAGATGCGGAACTTGTTGGTTGAAGGCAGGAGGTCCTTTTTGTGCAGATAGTAGCAGTAGGTGCAGTCCATGTTGCAGATGGACCCAATGGGTTTGACCATCGCGTGGTAGGCGCGCCTGGAGCCAACAGGCGCCGGCCACGCAGACAACGCCAAGCTTGGATTTTCGATTCGCATCAGGTATCGAACCCTTGTCGACAGAGCTTTGCCGATGAGGGATGCTGCTCCGTTCCTCCTCGGGGCGTAATTGTCAAAAGTGACAAGCTGGATCACTCGGACAAACTCATGTTTCAAAGAGGTGGCAGCCGTGAATTCGCTATTCATCGTCCAGATTGTTGTGATGGTTCGAAAAGCGCGAGACAAATTCACGGCCTGCAAGCGCATCATTCATCGCCGGAATCAAATCGGTTTCCATAAGCACTTTCACGACATACCCGAGTCCCCCGGCGGCAATGCAGGTCGCCAAGATGTCGGAGTCTTCATGCACGGTGAGAAACACGATCTTGGCCTTGTTGTCCCGCTTCTGGAGTTCCCTTGCAACCTCGATCCCGCTCAAGCCGGGCATGGAAACATCCAGTACCACCAAGTCCGGGACCAGCGCGAGCGTCCCGGCCAGAGCGGCTTCTCCATCGGTGACCATGTCAACGATTTCGAAAGATCCTTCCAATAATTTTGCGACTGACTGAAGAAACCGCGTGAGATCATCCGCCAGTAGAACCCGCCGGCCAGTCATGCGAACTCACCTCGGAACTGTCTCCCCAAATGTTGAAGCTGCAGAGCAGATGTTCACAGTCAATCCTCTGCTGCGGGGTGTTCAATTCCCTTCCTCCGTGGGCAGACTTCTACGGTCACGATGCTCCCCATAGCGGCGGCTGCCTATTGTTAGAAGTTACAAGCGGGAAAGAAAAACGGTTGAAACTAGATGGAAATGATCCTGCGCTTGATGGCGTACTGCACCAAATCGGCATTGGTATCGAGTTGTAGGAGGTCCATTACTGCATACTTATGTGCAGCAACGGTTCTTTTTGTTATTCGCAGAGCGGACGCTACTTCCTTCATCGAGCGTCCTTCCGCCAGAAGTTGAATAACTTCCCGCTGGCGGGGGGTGGGCTCGGGGACATGGTCACGCGCTCTGGGCTCCCGCAGAGAGATTTTCGCCTGCCCCGCCGCGGCGCTGGGGGTCACAAAAGAACCGCCCTTCAGCACTTCTGCAATCGCCTCTGTCAACTCAAATGCGGCCGCTTGCTTCAGCAAAAATGCGGAACCGCCCACGCGGAAGGCTTCTCCCACCAGATAAGGATCTTCATGCATGGTCATGAAGATTAATTTTACGTCAGGCATGATTTGCTTCAGGCGTCGCGCGGCGTCCAGTCCGTTCAATTCCGGCATGGCAATGTCCAGTACGATGATATCGGGACGCAGTTTAACGGCTAGCACCAGAAGCGCCCGCCCATCGCCGACGGTACCCACAACCTCGTAACGTGGTTCCAAGATCTTCTTCAACGCATCCAGTAACATGCGATGGTCATCGGCCAGCAATACGCTCGGGCGCATCAAAAATCCATCTCCCCCAGATCCGGACCCCGCGCGATAGTCTCGTTCGCGGAGAGGTGGATCCGGTTCAGCAGGTATTTTGCGACTTCGGGCGGCAAAAAGGGCGCTTCGAATCAACTTAACTTAGGGGTCTATTGGGATACTCCCCGGGCGGTGGAGATCCCCAATCAACTAGAGGGCCGGCGGTCTTCGCGACGCGCACTTCTTCTGCCAGATTCCTGGCCAATTACCTTCTAGCACTCTATCAGAATTATCAGTAACATCCGGCAGGTTTTTTGTGATCTCTGTCACACGCTGGCGCTTCTCGCTTCTGGGGCTAGCAAGGAATGCTATAGAGGCTATCGTACGACTTCTGGGCATGGTCCGGAACCCGCCTGCCAGCCTGTCATTTTTGACAATAGTATCCCGTGACCGGAAGTGGAAACTTCATTGAAGTAATTTTGCCGCCTTGCTCATGTCTAGGAGGAATCCCATGCGTTTTGTCCTTCTCTGCCTCGTCGCTTCCGCCATGCTCCCGTCAGTAAGCCGGGCACAGGCGCCCGTATTCAAGATTACGCCGGGAGATAGCACGGTGAGCTTCTATGTGAAAGCCTCGGTGGCTCTGGAAGGTAAGTTTGAAAAGTGGGACGCGACTCTAACATTTCCGTCCACAGATGTTTCGACAGGCGTTATGGATATTAAGATTCAGGCAGCCACTGTCGATACCGGAAGCGGTATGAAGAACGACAAGCTAAAGAGCAAGGACTTCTTCGACGTCAAGCAGAATCCGCTGATCACCTTTCACTCCGACAAGATTGTCCAGACCGGTCCGGCCACGTTCGAGCTCCCGGGGACATTTACTGTTCGCGGAGTGTCCAAGCCCGAAACGCTGACGTTTACGCTCGTTGACGCGGCGGCGGCGAGAGCGGCAGGGGCGGGTGAAATCAAAGGGACGATGGCCTTCGACCGCAAGGAATACGGCATGAACAGCGGCATTCCCTTCATCAAGATTGCCGACCGCGTCGAGGTGAGCGTCAACCTCAAGGCGAAACGGATCAGCGGGCCACCGTTGGTGCTCAAGCAATAGCCGAACTAACCGAAAGGCTTTGCCACAAGCTATTCTTCCTGCCTCGAATTACCTGTCATTTCTGACAATTGCGGACCACGGTCATCCGAGGCAATCTCATCCAGTTCTGAAGAGCGAATTGCTGTGTCCAGCAACACCCAACTGTACCGCCCAGTGGACGATTCGATGGGGAAAATCACGCATCCGGGCAACCAGCAGGGCACAACGACATCCTCCCAATAATTCTGCTTTGAATAGGAGATAGACAATGCGGCAAGCAATTCGGACCAATACAACAAAATTTGGATTCGCCCTCCTTCTGACATTGCTGGCGTGCGCGCTCGCGCCCGCTCAGGATGTAACCACCAATGCCATGCCCGGCGTGGATTTCAGCAAATATCACACCTATAAATGGGTCCCCATTGAAGGCGCGGTGCAGCCCAACCAGATCGTTGATGCACAAATCAAGCAGTCCGTTGATGCTCAGTTGGCCACCAAAGGCCTCACCAAATCGGATGGCGACAAAGCCGACCTGCTGGTCGGGTACCAAATCTCCATTGATCAGGAAAAACAGTGGAACGCCTACAGTACGGGCGGCCTCCGCTGGGGCGGCGGAATGGCCTCGGCGCAACAATCCACCATCAGCATCGGCACGCTGGTTCTCGACATGTACGATCCCACCAGCAAACAGCTGGTTTGGACCGGGCGCGTATCCAAGACCATGGATCCCAGCGCCAATCAGGGGAAGAAACAGAAGAATCTGGACAAGGCCATGCAGAAGCTGCTGAAGAAATTTCCCGGTTGAGAAGTTCTTCGTGCCGATCGGTTTCTGAAACTTTCTCGGGAGGATACTCATGAGAATGAAAGCCGTGCATGTGTTTCGAATCGTGTCTCTGCCACTCTTTCTCGTTTCGGCGGGAGTGGTTTTCCATCCTCCCGTTCAGGCGCAAGGTCCGGAACTCCAAGAGCGGGTCGCTGAGCTCAAGGAGTCGATGGCGAAAAACAAGCAATCTCTTGCCACCTACACCTGGGTCGAACAAGTCAACATCAGCCTTAAGGGTGAATTGAAAAAGCAGCAGCGCTTCCAGGTGCGCATGGGCCCCGATGGCAAGCCGCTGAAGACTTCCATTGACCAGCCATCCGACAGCTCTTCGGAAAGCGGCGGCCGGCTGAAGCGCCACATCGTCGAAAAGAAAAAAGAAGAATACAAGGACTATGCCGAACAGATGAAAGCCCTGGCACAGCAGTACGTTCCGCCTGACAAAGAAATGATCCAACAGGCATATGCCCGGGGAAACATCAGCATAGTCCCGGGCGGAGGCCTTCCGAATGAAATCAAGCTCGTCTTCCACAATTTCGTGAAGCCCCAGGATTCCATGACCCTGGTCTTCGACAAGGCCCAGAAACAATTGCTGAGCATCCAGATCGCTTCGTACATGGACGATCCCAAGGACGCCATGAATCTGACCGTGCAGTTTAGCCGCCTGCCGGATGGCACCAATCATGTCGCCGGGATGGTCATCGACGGGGTTAGCAAACAGTTGAACGTCGCCACCCAAAATTCCAACTACCAGCACTTATGAGCTTTCGTTTATCCACTCACGGTGATGCGGCAGTCGCAAGTAAGCAGGCAAATCTCAAGGAGGTTCGGAATGAAGAATAAAGTAATCGCGGTGCTGATTTTGGCAGGTTCGTGGGTATTGGCGGCCCCCGCAGTGCGCGCGCAAGCGGCGGCCAGCAAGGATTCCCCGACGGCGACCGACCAGGATATTAAGATGCTGCGGCAGGATATTAGGTCAAATAAGAAACAGATTGTCGCGGCGAATCTGACGCTCACCGACGTGGAAGCCACCAAGTTCTGGCCCGTCTACGATCAATACGCCGCGGAAATGGCCAAGATCGGGGATCAGAAATACGCCCTGCTGAAGGAATATGCGCAAAACTTTGGCACGCTAACCGATGCCCAGGCCCAAGACCTGTTGAACCGTTCTCTGGCCATTGACGAGCAGATCGCTCAGCTTCGCATCAAGTACGTGCCCATCGTCGGCAAAGTCCTGCCGGGCACCAAGACCGCCAGGTTCTTTCAGATTGACCGGCGTTTGAGCGGCCTGATCGACCTGCAGATCTCCTCGCAAATTCCCCTGGTGCAGCAGCAGAACTAATTTCAAAGCCGGGGAAGCAGCCGATACGCGAGGGTTTACTCAAAATTTTCTGTCAGGGCAATCCCTGGATGCCCGGAGCTCGGGGAGAAACCCATGGACGAGCCAAAACGCAATCTGAAGCAGAGGGCCTACCGGGGATTAAGAGAGTTTTTGGCGATCTCTTGCTATCTCTGGCTGGTCTTCAGCTTGTTTGTCCTCTACCGGGCGGTCCTCATGTCCGAGCGATTCTCTCTTATCGCACATGGAACGGCGCTGCTGAACGCGCTGGCCCTCGGCAAGGTGATGTTGCTCGCCCAAGATCTTCACTTTGCTGAACGATTCAGAGGGAAACCCCTCATTTACCCGACGCTCTTCAAGTCCGCCGCTTTCGCCGTCGTATTGGGTTGCTTCAAGGTTCTCGAGGAAATTGGCATTGGTTTGTACCACGGCAAGTCGGCTGCGCAAAGCATTGCCGAGGTTGGCGGCGGCACGCTGAATGGAATACTCGCGCTGATGGCGATTCTCGCTGTCTTGTTGACTCCGTTCTTCGCGTTTACGGAACTGCGCCGTGTCTTCGGCAGGGAAAAACTGGTGCGACTCTTCTTCACTTCTACCGATATGCCCGGCGGATCTTCCTGACCTGGCAATCCGGGCGGGCCAGACTGTATGCCGATTGTGCGAAGGCGGATTTCCGATATATTGAATACGGCGGGCGCTTCGGAAGGATTCGCCAGCCGCACCGGTGCTGCCCTTCGGAAATGGGTTTGCGGTAGGTGCTGATTTTTGCCAACCGGGCGTTGGAGCAGAACCAGGTGAACTTACGGAGGAACTCCTTTGAAAAAGAAATTAGCACTTCTGAGCATTGCCCTGGCGAGCTTGGCCTTATTGGCGGCTGCGGGCCCGAAACTCGAGATGAGCTGGAAAAATCCCGCCTACTCCAGCGTGGCCCTCAAGAAAATCCTGGTGCTGGCTTTGAACGGAAGAGCGGCAAACCGCATGGAGTTCGAGGATCAACTGGTGGCGGCCATTTCCCGGCCGGGTGCGAAGGCGTACCCCAGCTACGAGTTCATCATGCGCCCCGACGCGACCCCCATCGACATGAAAGATATGCGAGAGCTCGTCAAGGAACAGCACTTCGATGCTATCGTGGTCGCCCGCGTGACCAAACACGAAACCTCCACCACTTACGTCCCCGGTACGGTTTACACTCCCGTCCCCTATTACGGAACGTTTTATGGCTACTACAATGCCTTGTACCCCGTCGTTTATAGCCCGGGCTATATGCAAACGGAAAATGTGGGCCAGGTCGAGGTCAACGTCTATGCCACCGCCAAACCCGACGGAGATCTGGTTTGGACGGGAATCACCAACACTTTCTCCATCGGCTCGGTGATGAAGACGATCAAGAGCCTGGTTAAGGTGGTTTCCAACCAACTCGAAAAAGACAACGTCATCCAGCGGCCTGCCAAGTAAATCCTTGGCGGCACATCGGGGTTCGATGTCCCCCCATCCGGCATTTCCGGAGTTGCCCCCCAAACCTCGCGGGGATATTCGGTCCTTCCAGAAATCCACAGACTTACCATTGCTCACGATCTCCGTCCACAACTTCCCTATTTATTTTGTGTTTAAACTTTGAGCAGCAAGAGTATTTCCCTTGGGAGCCGTGACCCACAAAACCGGCGACAATTATTCTTGCGAGGATTCCAAGATGCCTATCAAAAAGACCGGCGGAGTACTTCTTCTGGCTTTTCTATCTTTCCTGCTCCCCAGCGTTACCCCAGCGCAAATTGCCGTGGGCATCTCCGTGCACATCGGACCGCCGGCGCTTCCCGTTTACGCCCAGCCGGTTTGCCCCGGTGCGGGCTACCTCTGGACGCCGGGCTATTGGGCGTATGGCCCCGCCGGCTACTACTGGGTTCCCGGCACCTGGGTAATCGCGCCGACTCCGGGATTTCTCTGGACCCCTGGCTACTGGGGTTGGGGAGGCGGAGCGTATCTCTGGCACGCGGGATATTGGGGCCCGCATGTGGGCTTCTATGGCGGTATTAATTATGGATTCGGATACGGCGGCGCGGGCTTCTACGGCGGGGAATGGCGTGGCGGCGTCTATCACTACAATACGGCGGTCACCAATGTGAACACCACCGTCATTCACAACACGTATGTGAACAAGACGGTCATCAACAATAACACCACCGTGAATCGGGTCAGCTACAACGGCGGCACAGGCGGCACCACGGCGCAACCCACGGCCATGGAGCAACAAGCCGCTCGCGAACGTCACGTCCCCGCAACTTCCCTGCAAACGCAGCACGAGCAGGCCGCGCGCAACGACCGCACCATGTTGGCCACCGAGAATCACGGCCAGCCTGCGGTTGCCGCGACAGCGAAGCCCGGCGTTTTTCACGGCGCTGGCGTAGTCGCCGCGCGTCCTGTGAACAATGTCAACCCCGGGAACAATACCCACAACACGGCCGTGCAGAACGACCGGCCGCCCAGCGCCCGCACCAATGCCTCGACGAACTACAACAATCCCAATCATACGGGCGCCACAAGCCAGAATTATTCCCAGCACACCCAGACGTCGTCGAGTTCGCCGAACAGTTCACACCCCAATACCAGCAATGCGAACCCCAATCATCCGAACAACAACCATCCCAACATTGCCAAGCCGCCGAAAGAGAATCACCCGCAACTGCAGCATGAGCACGAAAACGGCGGCCACCCAGGCGGACGTTTGGGCCGATAACTCAACGACCCGCAGTTCCCGGAAGTAAGAGCGAGAGTGAGGGCCTTAGGCCAAAAGCCTAAGGCCCGCCATTCACTCCGCTCAAAAACCCTCCGAGGTGTCCGGTCAGCACCAACAATCCCACACCAAGAAACTCCAGCCCGAATTTCCAAAGTAATCTTCCTTGCGGAGTTCCCTGCCGCCGGGACCGGCGTACCAGGAAGCAAACGCACCAGCTGATCAGGAGCGATCCCGAAGCAAACAAAACGTGCAGCAGAAGTATGCCCTTGAGCCGCTGCCCCTCCAGCGCCCACTGCCAGGCGATCAAGCCCGTCAGCAGCGCCGGCACACTGGAGATCGCCGCGACGCAGAAATTGTAGTACGCCACTAGCGCAAATTCCTCGCGCCGCCGCCAGACACCGGCCAGGTCAAACCCAACACCAATGATGAAAAGCGCAATGGGAAAGTGGATCAAGGCCACGTGCTGCGCATGCCGCGCGAGCAGGAAGGCGCGCCAGTTGAAAGGATTCATCGGCCCGCCCCGTTCACTGCACCACGATTTTTCCCGTCATCTTGGGATGAATCGAGCAAAAGTAGGTGTACGTGCCCGGCTTCGAGAATGTATAGGAGTAATTGTCATCGGTATCCATGGCTTTCGATTTAAACGTGCTCTTGTCGTCGCTTACCACCGTGTGGGGAATGTCGTCCCGGTTCACCCATTGCACCGTCGTTCCCGCCGGCACGGTGAGCGCGCCCGGCGCAAACGTGAAGTTGTCAATCTTCACTTGCTTCGCGCCACTGCTCATTTTCTGCATGGCCTCATCCGCGGACGAGCTCGCCGAGATACTCAAACCGATTGCAACCGCGCACACCAAACCAATTCCAGACCACTTGTGCTTCCCTTTCATTTCTATCCTCCTGAGATTTTCAACCGGCTTTTTGCTTCTGCGTGTGTTTAGGCTGGCTCTAATTCAGAGTGGAATCCACAATCGCCAGCGCATGCCGCCCGCGCACAAAATTCACATCCGTAATTCCCAACAGCGTCCGCAGCTCGTCCGCCGGCACCTTCATCGGCCCGGGCGAATCGGCCTTTCCAGGCTGCGGCTGTGGAAACGCGGTGGACGCCGCGGTGTGAAAGGTGATGTTCCCCTCCACCTTCTGCATGGTCTGGTGAATGTGCCCGTTCAAAACCGTCACCGATCCAAAGCGTTTGAGATAACTCAATGCCTGCGCGCTGTCGTCCGTTCCCCATCCCCACTCCGGATACACGCTCCACAGGGGAATATGCGCAAACACCACCACGGGTGTGCTCGCCGTCAGCCGCTTCAAGTCGTCTTCCATCCATTCCAGTTGCTCGTTGCCCAGCGATCCGAGCCCGCCGGCTTTCATATTCATCACGTTCACCAGGCCCACAAAATGCACGCCCTGCTTGTCAAAGCTGTACCAGCCTCCGCCCTTGGCGTCTTTCCCGTAGCGCTCCAAATACTGCTTGCCGTCGTCCCCGATGACGTCATGCTCTCCCGGCACGAAAAAGACCGTCTTCGCCACCGCCCCCTTCAGCATCTGATCCACCGTGTCAAACTCTTCCGGCTTCGCCAGATGGGTGATGTCTCCCGTATGCAGCAGAAACTCCGGCTGCACCTTCAGAGCGTTGATCTTCTCGATCGCGGCCTTGAACGTCCCCACCACATCCGTATTCGCCGGCTTGTTAAAACCCATGTGAGAGTCGCTGATCTGCGCAAAGCTCAACTCGCCCTTCAATTCCGAGGGATCGAGTTCCGCGAGCCGGTTGAACGCATAGGAGTTCAGAACTCCACCCTTAATTATGCAAACCGTTCCGGTTCCCGCCCAGGCCATGCACTTCAAAAACCCGCGCCGGTCAATCCCGTCGTGATGATGGTCGTATAAAATCTCGTCTTTCTTTGCGCCGCTCATCGCTTATCTCCTCTCGAATCTCCCGCAACTTTTGCAAATCATCCGCACACCCCATGGAAGGGAGGGCGCGGCGCGAGCCCGAAGAGAGTTCACAAGCCCGCGCCGCTCTTGGGCGTGTTCATCGTGATAGACCCGGCCGGCGCGGCTTTTATTCCCAACAAACCGCTCGTCTTGAAACAATTCTTTTTTCACCTTTAGCGGTCCCGCGGGGAATAAAATCGTCCGGGCCAGAGTTATCCAATAGAAGGATCAAAGAGAGGCTGCGACGTGTTCGAAGGAGACGACCGAGTCCGGTTTGAGGCCATGGTGTTGCCGCACCTGGACGCCGCGTTCAACCTGGCGCGCTGGCTGCTCCGCAATCGCACCGACGCGGAAGACGTCACCCAAGATGCGGTGCTGCGCGCCTGCCGCGCCTTCAGCACGTATCGTGCCGGCAACGCGCGCGCCTGGCTGTTGCGGATTGTTCGCAACACCTGCTTCACCTGGCTGCGCCAGAACCGCATGGCCGCGGAATTCTTGGAGTTCGACGAAACGACCATGCCGCAAGAAAGCCAAAACCCCGAAGCCCTGGCCATTGCCGGAAGAGATCGCGAACAACTCACCCGCGCGTTGGAATCGCTTCCGGAATCCTTCCGCGAAATTCTTGTGCTCCGCGAACTCGAAGGCTGCTCCTACAAGGAGATCGCCGAAATCACTTCTCGGCCCATCGGCACGGTGATGTCCGCCCTGGCCCGCGCGCGTCTCCAGTTGCGCGACTCGCTCTCCGAACCGCCCTCGAAGGAGGCCCGGCGTGCCTTGTGAACAGACCCAAAATCAGTTGCACGGCTACCTCGACGGCGAACTCGATGCCCTCGGCGCTGCCTATTTCGAAAAGCATCTTGAGTCCTGCCCGGATTGCCAAAAGGTTTTGGACGCCGAGGAATCCCTGCGCCGCTCGCTTCAAAATGCTTCGTTATACGAGCGTGCGCCGCGCTCTTTGCAGGTAAAACTCGCGGAAAATCTCGCCGCTCCGCGCGCCTCATCCGCGCGCCATGGGTTCCATTGGCGCTGGCTGGCGCTGGCCGCGGCGGCCCTACTGGTGACAGTAATCGCTTGGGAGTTTCTCTCCTCGCCGTACACCTCGCGCACGCAATCCAATCTCGCGGCTGCCGTCCTGGACGCGCATCTCCGCTCGCTTCAACCAGGTCATCTCGAGGACGTGCAATCCACCGATCAGCACACGGTTAAACCGTGGTTCGATGGCCGCCTCGACTTCGCTCCCCCGGTGCGCGATTTCGCGAGCGATGGATTCCCGTTACTCGGGGGACGCCTGGACGTGATCGACGGGCAAAGCGCCGCGGCCTTGGTCTACGGCCGCCGCAAGCACATCATCAATGTATTGGTCTGGAAGACTTCCGTTTTGCCGGGCAATCCGGGGAGTGGGGAGCTCCAGGGCTATCACTGGCTCGCCTGGAAAATGGGCGACCTGACGCTGTACGCGGTCTCCGATTCCACTTCTTCGGATCTCGAACAACTCCGCGAGCTCTTCACTAAAAATTAAGCCGCTTCATTCCAACACTGGTCATTTCGAACCCCTTCGCGGCCCAAAAACGCACCAACGGCGGCGCGACCTCCGCCGGATCGTGGCGGCCCGCCGCGTCCCCGTATTTAGCAAAAGCGTCTCTTGACTTTAACCTGTAGTACATATATGAACGGGGGGATTCCTGACCTGTATGCTGGGCGCAGGCCGCGTTTTTCTGCAATTTTTCGAAATTCGTGGCCCGCCGTAAGTTCCTCCGAGAGTTGCCCCTCTGCGGATCTTACCTGCCAGCCTCTTGGGACAGCAGGGACGCTGACTTAAGAACAATCTCTTTTGGGGAGGGGAAAACATGGCCAGCGGCACAATAGCTCGGGAAGGCGCACCCGCGGAGTATGGCATTTGGCGGGTCATCATGGCGTCTTCGGTCGGCACGATGATCGAGTGGTACGACTTCTATATCTTTGGCAGCCTTGCAGCGATCCTCTCTCCGAAATTCTATCCGCCTGGTAATGAAACGTTCGCCTATATCGCCTACCTGGCCACTTTTGCCGTCGGCTTCCTGGTTCGCCCGTTTGGCGCGCTGTTTTTCGGCCGCATCGGCGACATGGTTGGCCGGAAGTATGCCTTCATCGTCACTCTGAGTATCATGGGTGGCGCCACGGCCCTCATCGGCCTGCTCCCCACCTATCAAACGGCCGGCTGGTTCTCCCCCATCACGTTGTTACTGATCCGCGTGCTCCAGGGCCTCGCTCTCGGCGGCGAATACGGCGGAGCGGCGGTATACGTTGCGGAACACGCCCCCGACAAGAAGCGCGGCTTCTACACCAGCTTCATTCAGATCACCGCCACGTTGGGACTCTTCGTCTCCCTCCTTGTAGTGATCGGCACGCAAGATTCCATGACCAAGGAACAGTTCTCGGATTGGGGTTGGCGCATTCCCTTTCTGGTCTCCCTCATCCTGGTCAGCATCTCTCTCTATATTCGCTTGAAGATGAAGGAATCGCCGATCTTCTCGCAGTTGAAGACCACCGGCATGACCTCGACGAAGCCGCTGACGGAAGCTTTTCTGCGCTGGGACAACTTTAAGCTCTTCCTGGTGTCTCTGCTTGGCGCGACAGCGGGACAGGGCGTCATCTGGTACACCGGGCAATTCTATGCCCTGTTTTATCTACAAACCGTGCTGAAGGTGAACGCAAAAACCGCCAGCTACGTCATCGCCATCGCGCTGCTGCTGGGCATGCCCTTTTTCACCGTCTGCGGCGCCCTTTCCGACCGCATTGGACGCAAGTGGCTGATGATGGCCGCCTGCCTCTTGGCGATCGTCACCTACATCCCCATTTACAAGTCCATGGAAGTCGCCGCCGGCAACAATATCAACGGCTTGAAATCCGCCAGAAACAAAGTGACCGGCGCGATCAGTCTCACGGCGCTTACCAACGATCCGGTAACCGGTCAACAAGTTGCCGCCAAGGAAGCACAGAATCCCAACCTTCCCAAGTTGGTGTTCCTGGTCTTCCTGCAGGTCCTGTTTGTCTGCATGATTTACGGCCCGATCGCCGCTTACCTCGTCGAGGCGTTTCCCGCGAAGATCCGATACACCGCGCTCTCCCTGCCGTATCACATAGGCAACGGAGTGTTCGGCGGGCTATTACCGCTCATTGGACTATCGCTGTGCGCGCGCACCGGCAACATTTACGCCGGTCTTTACTATCCGATGATCGTTGCCGGCATCACCTTGGTTGTCGGCACCTTATTCTTGAAGGAAACCCACGGCACGCTCATCTGGGCCGACTACGACGCCGCCAAGAAGGGTTGAGTCCACAAGCAGCGCGAAACATCCAGGCCGGAATGGTTCCCTCGTCAGGATTGACGGGGGAACCGTCAAAGTAGCATTATCTTTCTCTCGGGCGGAAATTGTGCCATCGGGTAGAATGGCTCGGCCCGCTTCTCCGCTACGTGCCGCTCCGCGCGTGTCGTTCAATTCGCTCGTGGTGTGCAGTCCTTATTTTCCAAGGGAGTTGCTGCCGTGCCAACCAAAGCCGCCGCAAAGCAGTCCTCTGCAAGAAAACAGCAAGCGAAAAAACAGACATCCAATGAAGCGCAGATCGCCGTCCACTGGAAAGATGAAGACAGCATCCGCCCGCCGGCCCGCTTCGTCGCTCAGGCCAACCTGAACGACCCGCACATGGTCGAACGCTTCAGCGAAAAGTATTTTCCTGAGTGCTTTCGGGAATACGCCGAGCTCCTGCACTGGGATCAGTATTGGCACACCACCCTGGACACCAGCCACCCGCCCTTCTGGAAATGGTTCGTGGGCGGCAAACTGAATGCCAGTTACAACTGTGTGGACCGCCACCTCGCCAAGTACAAAAACAAGGCCGCGTTCATCTGCGTGCCGGAACCCGAAGACGAAAGCCACACCGTCATTACCTTCCAGGAACTCTATCGCCGCGTGAATGAAGTTGCCGCCATGCTTCGCGATTTTGCCGGCTTGCAAAAGGGCGATCGCGTCACCATTCACATGCCCATGATTCCAGAGCTGCCCATCACCATGCTGGCTTGCGCCCGCCTTGGTGTCATTCACTCGGTCGTTTTCGGGGGCTTCTCCGGCGAAGCCTGCGGCTTGCGCGCTGCCGACTCCGGCAGCCGTGTTCTGATCTACGCCGACGGCTACCATCGCAACGGCCGCTGGGTGGATCACAAAGCCAGCGCCGATATCGCCGTGCAAACCGCAAAAAAAGAAGGCCAGCCCATCGATAAAGTCCTTGTTTGGCGCCGCTATCCTCACAAATATTCTTCCGACACGCCGATGATCCTGGAGCGCGACTTTTTCATCAACGATGTGCTCAAGGATTACCGCAACGCCGTCGTCGAACCCGTCTCCATGGACGCCGAAGATCCCCTCTTCCTCATGTACACCAGCGGCACCACCGGCAAGCCCAAGGGTTGCCAGCATCGCACCGCCGGTTATCTCGCCTATGTCGCCGGAACCTCCAAGTATTACCAGGACATTCATCCCGAGGACGTCTACTGGTGCATGGCCGATATCGGCTGGATCACCGGGCATTCCTACATCGTCTATGGCCCCCTCGCTCTCGGCGCCACTAGCGTTCTCTACGAAGGCGTGCCGCAATTCCCCGACGCCGGTCGCCCCTGGCGCATCGCCGAACGCCTCGACGTCAACATCTTTCATACTTCGCCGACCGCCATCCGCATGTTGCGCAAGGCCGGCGCCGATGAACCCAAGAAACACCACTACCGCTTCAAACACATGACCACCGTCGGCGAACCCATCGAGCCGGAGGTCTGGCGCTGGTACTACGAAGTTGTCGGCAAGGGTGAAGCCGTCATCGTGGACACCTGGTGGCAAACCGAAACTGGCGGCTTCCTCTGCACCACCAAACCCGCTCTCGACGCCATGAAGCCCGGCAGCGCGGGACCCGCGTGTCTCGGCATCTATCCCGTCATCTGGGACGAAAACGCCAAGGAAGTTAAATCCGCCGCCCACGCCGCCGGAAACATTTGCATCCGCAATCCCTGGCCCGGCATCATGCAGACCATCTGGGGCGACCCGCAGCGCTTCGTAAATAACTACTACAAGAAATACAACGCCAATCCGCACAGCAAGGATTGGCGCGACTGGCCCTACTACGCCGCGGATGGCGCCGTGCTTGCTCCCGACGGCTACTACCGCATTCTCGGCCGCGTGGACGATGTCATCAACGTCGCTGGCCACCGCCTGGGCACCAAGGAACTCGAATCCGCGTGCCTCACCTTGCCGGAAATTGCAGAAGCCGCCGTTGTGCCGGTCGTGGATGAAGTGAAGGGCCGCGTTCCCGAGATCTACGTCTCGCTTAAACCCGGCGTGCATTCGAATCGCGCGGTCAGCGAAAAAATCGTCGCCACCATTGAAACCATGATCGGTAAGATCGCTCGCCCGAAACGCATCCACATCGTTCCCGATATGCCCAAAACCCGCTCCGGCAAAATCATGCGCCGCGTGCTAGCCGCCATTTCCAATCGCATGGACACCGGCGACATCACCACGCTCGCCAATCCGGACATCGTTGAACAGGTCCGCGAGATCGTTCAGGGTCGCGAACGCGGCCCCATCGCCGAAGGCCCCGAGGACATCAAGCTCTTCGGCGAAGAGCGCTAGGAGTAGTCTCAAAAAAAATGTTATTCGGGAGGGCACGACTTCAGTCGTGCCGCAAAGGCCGCAATTATCAAGGGCTTTAGCCCCTGAGGTAACGCGGCAAGTTTGTGCCTCATTGATGCGATGATTTCTGGCAATCTTATCCCATGACTCCGCCGGTCCGCGCCCTCGTTTTCGACGCCTACGGCACGTTATTCGACCCATTCGCTGTGCACGCCCGTGCCGAGGAGCTATTCCCCGGCCACGGCGCGGCGCTCAGCCAGATATGGCGCGCCAAGCAACTCGAATATTCCTGGCTGCGTACCCTGATGGGGCATTACGCGAATTTCTGGAAAGTAACCGGGGACGCGCTCATCCACACTTGCGAAACATTGCAACTCTCTTGCGACGAACACCAGCGCCAACAGCTCATGCAGGTCTATCTCTCTTTGCCCGCATATCCCGAGGTGAAATCGGCACTCGAGAAACTCTCTCGTCTGCCGCTCTCCATCTTATCCAACGGCACGCCGGAAATGCTCGCCGCCGTCGTTGCCGCCAACGGCATGGCCCACTTCTTTCAACATATTTTCAGCGTGGATTCTCTGCAACTCTTTAAGCCAAGGCCTGAGGTCTATCAGCACGCGGTTGATGGCTTGGGTGTGCCGAAGGAAACGATTGGCTTCATCTCTTCCAACTATTGGGATATCGCCGGCGCCTCGTCCTTCGGCTTCCGCACTTACTGGCTCAATCGCCGCTCCGCAGTCCCCGACCATCTCGGCATCACGCCAACCGCAACCCTGCCGAATCTCTCCGCCCTACTCACTCTCTTGGGTTACTCCT
Organism: uncultured Acidobacteriota bacterium; assembly: GCA_963781995.1. GTDB lineage: Bacteria > Acidobacteriota > Terriglobia > Acidiferrales > UBA7541 > Acidiferrum. Next base: position 515,785 of record CAWAHR010000003.1, read on the forward strand.
GATTTTGCAGCGGCCGTCGTCTGCGGCCGGTGCCTTCTTTCGTCCGCCCGACAACACGCTTCTGGACAGTTCCCTTCCCCGGTTCATCTCTCAATTCCCGTTCCCGTACTTCTGTTGCAAAGGCACTAATCCTGATAACCCGTAGATCCACAATCCTAATTCATCGCGCTCAAGAGTTCTCCGTCAATTCTCGATTTGAATTTCGTTTTTTGTCTCAAATTACTCGCCACCTGGATCCTGCTGGACTGACGACCGACTACGAATAACTCCCACTTCCTATTCTTCCAGCGTCGAAATATCGCCCACATCCTTCCCAAGTTCCTGAGCCTTCAGCAACCGCCGCATGATCTTTCCGCTGCGCGTTTTCGGCAGCTTTTCCGGGAAGGCGATCTCCGCCGGCACCGCAATTCCACCCAACACGTGCCGCACATGGTCCTTCAGCTTCACTTCCAACTCAGCTGAAGCCGTATGCCCTACTCGGAGCATCACAAACGCCTTGATGTTTTCTCCCTTGATCTCGTCAGGCCGCCCGATCACCGCCGCCTCGGCCACCGCCGGATGGCTCACCAGCGCTCCTTCGACGTCCGCCGTGCCAATGCGATGGCCCGCGATGTTTAGCACGTCGTCGGCCCGGCCCACCACCGTGAAGTAACCATCCTCGTCATATAACGCCACGTCACCCGTGGTGTAAACATTCGGGACCTTGCCCCAGTCCATTGCGTACCGCTCGGGATCGCCGTAACACGTCCGGAACATATGCGGGAACGGGTGTCTCAGCACCAGCAATCCGCCTTTGTTGGGCGGCATCCGATTCCCGCGCGAGTCCACCACATCCGCGACCACTCCCGGCAGCGCCTTCCCGGCCTTCGTCGGTCGCGCCGCAAAATGCGGCATCGTCCCCAGGCACGGCCCACCAGTTTCCGTCTGCCACCAGTTGTCCATCACAAAGCCCCACTCGCCATTTCCGCAAATCACGCGATACGCCCACTCCAGCGCCTCCGGATTCAACGGCTCGCCGGCCACTGAAAAAATCCGGATGCTCCTCAAATCGTATTTCTGCGGCAGCGCGTCGCCATGCCGCATGAACATGCGCACCGCGGTCGGAGCGGTGAAAATTACGGTCGCGCGGTATTTCTCCACCGTTTCCCACATGATTGCCGGATGCGGATAGTCAATCGCGCCTTCGCGGAAAAGCGTCGTGGCCCCCGCCACCAGCGGCGCGTACACAATGTAGGAATGCCCCACCACCCATCCGATATCCGAAGTGCAGAAAAAAACGTCGTCGTCGCGAATGTCCCAGAACCGCGTCATGTGGTAATACGTTCCCACCATGTAACCGCCGTGGACATGCACCACGCCCTTGGGCTTCCCGGTCGTGCCGCTGGTGTACAAAATAAACAGCGGGTCCTCGGAATCCATCACCTCCGCCGGACAATTCGGCGATTGCTTCGAAATCAATTCATAGAAATCCACGGAGTGCGACGAACTCAGCTCAATCACTGGCTGGATGCGCCGGTACACCACCACCTTCTGCACAATCTCCAGTCCCGAGATCGCCTCTTCCACAATCGAGCGTAAGCTCACCCGCTTGCCGCGCCGGAACCCGATGTCGGCCGTCACCACCACCTTCGCCTGCGCGTCCTCGATGCGGCTGCGCAGCGCCTGCACGCTGAACCCCGCATACACCACCGAATGCACCGCGCCAATCCGCGCGCAAGCCAGCATCGAAGCCACTCCTTCGATGCACAGCGGCATGTAGATCACCACCCGGTCGCCCTTCTTCACTCCTAGCGACTTCAATCCGTTTCCGATTTTTCCCACCAGGTCCAGCAGTTGCCCATAGGTTATCTGCTGCTCGCTGCCGTCTTCATTGGTGAAAATGTACGCCACTTTGTTGCGCCGCCCGGCCTTCACCTGCCGGTCCAGGCAGTTATAAGTGATGTTGCAACGCCCGCCGAGGAACCACTCAAAGGTCGGATATTTCCATTCGAATACCTTGCTCCACGGCTCGTGCCAGTGCAGCTCTTTGGCGATCTCCGCCCAGAAAGCTTCCGGATCGTCCGCGGCGCGCTTGCATTCCGCGTCGAAATCTTTCAGGCGCGCTTCGCGCTTGGCGTTTTCTGGTGGATGGAGTTCTTTTCCGGTATGCAGAAGTTGGCTGATCGCCTCTTCCGATGATTTGGCTTGTGGCGGCATGAATTCCCCCCTGGAATGCGGCTCTCCGCACGAAGAGGGCTCGAAAGGATGCCGCCATCATCCTCCCGGAATTTACCAATTGTCAATGAGATAGGAACACCGAACCGCCGGGAACCTGCTCGCCCGCCTAGGGGTGGGTGCTGCTCGGGGAACTTCCGCAGCTCTGCTCCACCGCTGCCTTCACATCCGGGTCGAACTGCGCCCCGCGCCATCCCTGGGTGGCGCACACCTGCCAACCTTCCAGGCCCAACGCGCCGCGAAAATCCGCCCCTTCCACACGGGCCCCATCGAGTTTCGCTTGCCGCAGGATCGCTCCGGGAAACGCCGCCCCGCGCAGGTCCGCCTTGCTCAAATCGGCTTCCAGAAAAATTGTTCCCTTGGCCTGCGCCCCCGTCAAATTTGCGCCGGTCATCTTCGCCGCCGAAAAATCCGTCTGCTCCATCGTCGCCAGCGAAAGCACCGCTTCTTCAAGCTTCACATCTCGCAAATCCGCATGCGACAACTCTGCTCGCAGCAGGTTCGCGCGCCGCAATTTCACCGCGTACAAAGTCGCCCGGCTGAAGTTTGCGGTCGTTAGCATCGCCCCGTCCAGATTCGCGTACGACAAATCCGCGTTCTGGAAATCCGCACCCGCCATTTGCGCCCCTTCGGCGTCCGCGGACACCAGATTGGCCTTTTCCGCATGCAGCCGGTCCAGATTCGCCCCCCGCAAAATACCTTCCCGCAAATTCGCCGCGCTGAAATTGGCCTCTGAAAGACTCGCGCCTTCCAGGTTGGCCCGCCACATCCGCGCTCCCGCAAACTGCGTCCGGTATCCGCGCGAATAGCGCAAATTGATCTCGTTCAGCCGCGGCCCGCTGCCGTTCCCGGTCTCGCCATCGGCGGCCGGCTTTGTCGTTCCCATTGAAATGCTCTCCTCGGTGACGTCCGCATACGGCCGGTAGCCCAGCGCCTGGAACATCGTCGCCGCCCAGCGCCGTGGATCGCTTGATTTCACGTCCGTTCGCGAAGTGGCATCCGCGGGCAACCCGCGAATCACGCCAAGCGACATCAGGAAGATCACCAAACCCACCGCTACGGGAACGCGAAACGCCGCGAATACATCATGCAGAAATTGCGGCGTGCTTTCATCCGTCCAATCTCCCGGACGCAAGACCCTGGCGACCAGCCGCGGCATCGCAAACGCCGCCGCTGCCGCCATCGTCAGCAAAAATACTTGCAGCAAGGTGCCCCGGTAGTCCTGCATCACCAGATACCGCAGCCAGAGCAGGAACAGCGTCCCCGGAACCCCCCAATACGCCAGCAATTTCGCCAGCCGGCTTTCCACCATCGCCAACGGCGAACGCGGATCACGCGTCCAGCGCAGATGCTGCCGGATCGGGCCCATCAGATACCACGAGCCGTCCTTCTCCGGTGTCTGCCCATCGGGAAATACCGCCGGCAATGCGCCCATGCTGCCCCACAGTCGCAGCAGCAGGAACTGCAACCGCACGTACAAGACCGTCAACAGCAGCGGCGCGCCCATATAAAATCCCTGTAACGGCAAAAAATTCGGGATGCTCACCGCGACCGTGGCCGATTCATCCAGCAACAACCGCATGTCGGTAGTCATCGCCACCAGCGCGCATGCGCCCACGCAAATCGTCATCACCAATAGATAAAATCCCCGCGCCGACTGCGTAAAGTCCCCGATCGTCTTGCCGCCGTCATAGGCGCCCACCGCTTCCGGCAACGTGGCGTCGAAAAGATTCGTGCCGCCCAGGCGCCCGGCCCACAATCCCTGCGCGCCATACAAATTCGCGCCCATCAGGTTGGCGCCGGAAAATTCCGCGCCCAGCAGGCTCGCTTCGCGCAGGTCCGCTTCCACCAGGGTAGCTCCGCGCAAGTTCGCCATCGACAAATCCGCGCCGCGCAAATTCACCTTCGTCAGGTCCGCGCCCTGCAGATTCACTCCCGTCAGATCCGCGTCGGAAAGATTCGCGCCCGCGAAATCTCCGCGCACCCCTTCTTTCCCCCCCGATTCCGCCCATAGCCGGTGCTGGTCCAGCGCTTCGGCCACTTCCAGCAATTCCGTCCGCAAATCGCGTGCCCCAGCCGCAGGCGCCGAAACGCTCTCGACCTTGCTCTCGGCCGGAACTTCCGCAGTGAATTCGGCAACCGCTTCTGCGCCAAAAAATGCCGCCGCCACGCGGTCCGGCTCACTCAAATCCTCGCCCATGTTTTCATGCAAGGTTGCCGCGAATTTCTCGTCACTCCTGGCAATTTCCGTTTTAACCCGCTTCTCGTCTGCCTTAGGCGTCTCCGGCTCCAGCGCCGACTGAAGTTCCTGTAATGCTGTGGCCTTCGCCAGCGCAGTTTTCTCCGCCGCCGCCTTCTGCAAGTCGGCGATCATTTGCTCATCCAGCAATGCCAGGATCTGCCCTTCGGTCGTTGGATCGGTAGGCGTTCCGCCAATTTCCGCGAGTTCTTCGGGGGTCGCCAAACGTTCGGTTCCAGTGGGTTTTTGGAGTTCGTGCACGTTCCTTGTCGCTTCCGCCGGCGTTTCCGGCATGGTCTTTCTCCCATTGTCCCGTCTGCGCAGGACGCGCCACCGCCATCCATGGCTGCTATACCCCATCATCCGCCACCGCTCCTGTGGAAATCCCCTGCCCCAAAGGACAGGCGTGTCCCACTTACCATTCCCCTCCGCACCTGGCATCGCCACGGCACGAGCACAGGGCATCGAGGCCACTCGTCGCACCGGGCCAAATTAAATTGTCTGGAAATACCGCAGGCAGGACCTACAACACTCGCTCTGTCTCTTGCTTCTTCATCGCTGTTATCTGTTCGCTGCTATCCGCATCCCAACCACCAAAAAATCAGCCGGGGGCTCCGCTGAGGGGCCGAGGCACCCCGGCTATTCCCGCCCGCCTCCGCAGTGAGCGAGCAAGGAACTTGTACGGAATCTCAATTGAGCAACGGGAGTCTTTTCAGTTGTCTTCATTCCCGCGCAAGAATTCGTAGCGTTCAATCGCGGCCACCACTCCCACACTGCCTTCGTCGCGGTTTTCGGTACGTTGCACGCGGCCCAGGCAACGCACGCGCACCGGCCCGGCCAGGGTAATCTCGTTTGGCAGCGTCAAAAGAATCTCCACCGGAGACCCTTCTTTAACGTCCTTGGAGAGGAAGAAATAGACTCCGCGGGAGCTTACATCGCGGGATTCTGTGTTGGTTTCTCCGACGGCTGCGCCCGTGGTCCAGCGCACGGTTAGTGGCAGTCGCATGGAAAAACGTTGAGTTGTACGGCGTTCAGACCCGGTCAAGGCAGGCCTCCCTCTTCGAAGCACAGAGTCTATCCGCCCTCAGCCTAGGGAACAATAGGACTCGGGGTTCAAATTAAACCCGCTCGAAAAAAGTACGAATGTACTAGAACTGTGCCAATCCGCTACAGTGTGCGCGCCATATCCTCCAGAGCCCAAACGTCATCTCCATTTTCTTACTCTCTCTCTGGACAGCTAAAATAGAAGGCATCTTTGTAAATGGGGTTAGCCGATCGCGAGGTCGAGGTCCGCCGCAACAGCAAACGCTCGAAAATCCCGGTCACGAGTCAGAAGAGGCACGCCGTGATCCGCACAATTCTGAGCAATCAGCGCGTCACCCAAGCGCGCCTTCCGCCCTTTCGACAAGACTCTCGCTCGCAATTCGCCAACTCGTCGCCAATAGCCATCTCCAATTCCCATCATCGGCAAATCGAGCAGCATTTGGGCCGCAACACTAGGAAGCTTTGGATCACTCAGCAACTCGCTGAGCACAACCGGAACCATGAGAACCTGGCGGTCTCCCAAGGCTTTATCGAGAAGTTGCACGTCCGCGCCAGTGTCCCCCTCAAGAAACGCAATCCAGGTGCTTGTGTCCACCGCGATCATCGGTCGGACTTTAGCTCAGCGAGGGTACGCGAAAAGCGGACCTTTCCGCGGAGTTGCCGCAGGCTAGCGTACGCTCGCGATGCCGCAACCAGTTGCAAGCCGGTTCGGATGGTCTGCGTGATGCCCGCGCCGCTGGCTTGCTGCGCTTTCTCAAGGAGTTCTGCTGGCACTTCGACGGTGATTTTGCGAGATGTCCCCATGTCCTGATTCTACCATACGAGATACCAGCATTTAGTATGGTATTTTCCGTGGGCACAACAAATCGGGAGCCCCGCCTCTCGGGCTTTCCCTCCTAAACTTCGAACCTTAAACTGTGAACTTCCTGCTAGGTCTGATCAATCAAGCGGTGATGAATCGCGTACAGCGCCAACTCCAACCTGTCCGATACGCCCAATTTATCGAAGATATTGTGCAGGTGGTTCTTCACCGTCTGCTCGGAGATGAACAGCTTTTCGCCAATCTCCTTGTTCCGAAAGCCCTGCGCCACCAGTTGCACAATCTCTTTTTCACGGTCCGAAAGCAGCGGCTTCTCCCGCCGCGGGCCCGATTCCGACGACTTCGCAAACGCCTTCATCACCTCGGAAGTCATCCGGTTATCCAGCCAAATCTCGCCCGCGTGCACCCGGTGAATGCTCTTCACCAGCAGGTCGGTGGCGGACTGCTTCAGCACCACGCCACGCGCCCCCAGGCGCATCGCGCGCACCACGTCGCGATCGTCTTCGGCCGCCGTCAATACGATCACGCGCGTCGGCAGTTGGTCAAAATTGACCTCTTCCAAGACCGCCAGCCCATCTTTATCCGGCATGCGCAGGTCCAGCAGCAGGATGTCCGGCTTCAGTTTCGCCAGCAGCTTGATGCATTCCGTGCCATTCTGCGCTTCGCCGACGATGGTGATATCTTCGTCGCCATCGATCAGTTTGCGGAGCCCGTCGCGAAAAATCGCGTGGTCGTCCGCCATCAGTATCCGTATTTGCTGTTTGGTCTTAGCCATATCAGCCGAGCGGTACCTCAATCGTTAAGCGCGCACCATGCCCTGGGTTCGATTCCACGGTCAACACTCCCCCGACCGTGCGCGTTCTTTCCTTGATGGAAATTGGACCCAGCCGTAGGCGGTCAAGCTCGTCCCCTGTGAAGCGACCGGCGAAACTGAACCCCTCACCGTTATCGTCCACCACGAGGGTGAGCCGGCTGTCATCCTGCGACAGTTTTACCACGACATGGGAAGCCTTCGCATGCTTTTTTATGTTGTTGAGTGCTTCTCGGTAAATCTGGAAGATCTCCCGGCAAACCCGGTCCGGGGCGTGCAATTCCACCGAATCGATCAGCAAATCCAGCGCCAGCGTCGATTCGTTGCGGAAGCGCTCCGCGAAACCCCGCATCAAATCCACCATGTCCGCCGACTGCACGCGCAATGGCCGCAGGTCGGTAACCATGTGCCGCAGCTCCGCGCCTTCGTTGCGCACCGTCCGTTGCAGCGATGTCAGCCCGGGTTCCACCTGGTCCACGTGCGTTGTAACCTTCCGCCGCAGCACGTCAATCTGGATCTCGATGCTCAGCAGCGTCTGCAAGATCCCGTCGTGCAAATCCCGCGATATCCGCGAACGCTCCGATTCAATCGCCCGCGCCCGCAGGTGCCGCAGCAGGAACACATTCTCTAGCGAAGCGCTGATGTGCATCGAAATCCGCTCCAGCCAATCCAACTCTACCGGCGTGAACGCCGCCCGCCCCGCTTTGCGGTTCATCAGCAGCAGGCGTCCCGCCGCGTGCCCCTCCTGATCGAACGCCACGGAAATGAAATTCTTGATGGCCAGCTCATGCTGCGTCGGCCCAGGTATGCGGGGCAGAATCTTCAGCACCTGTTTGTTCCGGCGGTCCCAGCCGAATCCATCGCCGCGCCCTTCCAGCGAATTCCAGCACAGCGAAGCTTCCATGTCGTCCAGCAAAAATCCATCCGCGCGGGTCAGCGGCAGGCTTTCCGGTATCAGCCGCTCGCCTTCTCCCGACTTCAGCCGCCACAGAAAAATGCGCTCCAGATCGGTGTCGCGATACGCCAGCAGCGCCCCTTCGGTCTGAAACTCGCCGCAGAGCTCCTCCAGCAGCAGCCGCAGCGATTCCGCCAGCCCCAGGTCCACATGCATGGTGTTCGAAATCCGCGAGAGAAAATCCTGCTGCGAGGCGAACAGCCGGTTGCGATCCCCCAGGAACGCCACGCCCACCGTGCCCAGAAACGACGCCGCAAAAAACGAAACCGAATAGGCCAGGTCCCGAGCGCCCGGCGGCGGCACGCTCCGGTGCACATCCAGCGCGAATCCCAACAACAACAGACCGAAGCACAGCGTCACCGAATACCGCAGACTCCAGCGATACCCCGCCGCAAACGCCACGAAAAACATCAGGAACCATGTCGGCAGCAGCTCCGGCGAAAGATACAGAAAGACTCCCGCCACCAATACGTCGCACAGCAGCGGCAGCCGCCAGTGATACCGGCGCAGCGCCCGCTCCACCAGGATGATCGCGATCGCCGCCACCACATACGCAATCAGAAACGCCAGTGGCGTCTCCACTTCCTTCGCCGGACGCAATTCCAGCAGGCCCAACATCGCCAGCGTCGCGATCACCGGCCGCGCGTAGGCAAGCTGCAAGTCAAAATGAAGCTTATCCGTAGGCTGCGGGTTCATGCGTGGGGACCACACTTCCCCAAAGTAGGCGCCAGGCCTCAGCCCAGCCACCGTTCCCAATGTAATGGCCGGTCTTTAGACCGGTCCAATCTCAAAATGTAGTGGCCGAACTTCAAATCGGCCACCCACCAAGTCTAACAACGACCCGCACCCCGACCCGCCACCTCTCTCCCGCAAAGTTTCCACCTAGCTAAGACCTAACCAAGCAAACCCCACCCCAGTAGCGGCCACTTTCAAGTGACCACCTCCGAAGCCTCCTGCTATCTGTTATCTGCTAGCTGTTATCCTCGCCGCCTCGCCCAGCCCGCAACCACACCGCCCACTTTTCCCCCACCGAAATTGCATGTTAAACTACCAACTAGTGGTGGGAGTAGCTCAGCTGGTAGAGCGTCGGTCTGTGGCACCGAATGTCGCGGGTTCAATCCCCGTCTCCCACCCCAACTTGAACGTTTTTGACTTCCCGCTCAAATCTCATCTGTAGTTTTCAACAACGTCGATGGGTTGCTATGGCTTTGGCGGCTTTGGTGGCTTGGACGCCCTCGGAAGTTTGGATTTAACGAGGTCGTATTTTGAGAAATAGGCCTGTGAGGAAGGGCCATCTGCAAAATGGTCCAGCAATCCGTGCTCAAGGATTCGCAGTAGGCTGGCGCGAACGATGAAGCTCAATCCCTCATGAAGCACGTCGGCTAAGCTCACACTCTGTCCATATGCCACCCTTCTTTCTTCGAAGAACCTATCGGGCGTCCGGTCACCATGAACGACGGCGTTCCTCAGTTCAAACAGGTCATCAAGCACGTCACCAACCTTGATGTTGGGTCTAACGTCTTGGTCCACGGTCTGAACGTCGCCGGGTTCGTAAATGGACGTGTTTGCACCCAGAAACCAACGGATTCTAGCTTTTGCTACGAGACTACCGCTGTGCTCCATCGGGTTTGGCTTGTCAAACTCTGGTTGCGATGTGTAAATGGCGTCCAACGCTGAACACCACAGTATCAATCTGCCTTTCCAGTAGTGATGCGCATAGTGTCCGGCTTCGTAGGCCACCAGCGGAACGCGGAACTTCCAGAACTGTCCGGTCATGGCTCGTAGAAACTCGCCTGCCACATCCTGCAGCCGCTTCAAATCTCTGTTGCGAACAGCGAACAACTTCTGAACAGCAGGTAGATAAACTTCATCTGGGGGGTTGTCAAACGATTCGATGCGAAAGAAACCATCCGGCTGGATTGACCCACGCATGTAGCGCAGTCTCTTTGAAGTTGGTCTTATCAAGAGCGAGCAAGCAGCAATGTTTCCGACCATCTGTTCCGCATGTTCATGACCTTGGCCGTACATATCCAAATCGTAGCGGTAGGCGATTGTTGAGTTGAGGGATTCAAGGGCTTCTATGTCTCGCTTTGACAAGAATCCCACGAAGTGTTTGAACTCATCCTCTCTGATGAAGGGCTTCACGTTCTCCATCGACACGCCGGGTACAATCTCGGCCGGCAAAACAGAGTCGTCGAATGGACTATCATCCCAACCAGGCGCGAGAACTACGGGGTGCAGAGCGACTTGCTTTGGCATTTGGGCTGCCCTTATTTATCTCTTAAATGAATTTTATCGTAAAGTCCTCTGGGGCCGATTCCGAGTCACTTCAGGAATCACTTAAGGCTTCAAACTCGGTAAATGCTGTCACTCCCAAAAGTTTCTAAGCCCTCGCTAGAGCCCGCAGTATTCCTGCTCCACCTCATAGCTTTGGAAAATGCGATCCGCGGTCAGCAGCACCATTCTTTCCGTGCGTGCCTGTGCAATCAGCATCCGGTCGAACGGATCACCATGATGCCGGGGCAATCGCCCCGCCTCCACGGCGTGAAGATGATCAATATCCAATGGCCGCATTCCCATCTTGCGATGGACTTCGGCCACAAATAATTCCGGCTCCACGTGGAGCGGGAGTCGTCCAATTGAATACTTAATAGCGATTTCCCACACCGACGCCGCCGACAGGTACAAATTCGAGCCGGGTAGCGACAGAATCCGAATGGCGCGAGAATTCAGCTTCGGCCTATCCGCAACGCTCCACAACAACACGTTGGTATCGAGCAGAATTTTCATGCCTTTTTCCGGCGCGGTTTCACTCTGCCTTCAAAAGCGTCCAGGATCTCGTCGGGAAGCGGGGCGTCAAAGTCCTCCGGTACCGTGAATTTTCCCTCGTAGAAACCAAGCTGCCGCTTGGCCTTTTGCTCCTCAACCGGCATCAGCCGCGCTACCGGCACACCGCGGTTGGCGATGATAATCTCTTCCCCTGCAGCCACCCGCCGCAACAGCCGCGAGAACTGGGTCTTCGCTTCATGAATGTTCACAGCGTTTTTCACCCTTCCATTTTAGACTAAGTCTGTGGACTAAGTCCAGTAAGCAATTCTTGCCACCAGGTCTGAATATCACTGATACTTATCCCCCATTGTCTCCGGTTGACATTCCGATATAGAAACGCCACATTCTTTCCCGACTCTTTGCCCTACCGCACCCGCCGGTCGGCCTAACATTTTCAAGGAGCCTCGATGAAGCCAAAGCCATCCGCCAAATCCGCGAAATCCCCAAAAATCCTGGTCCTCGACGTCGGCGGCACCAACGTCAAAATGCTCGCCACCGGCCAGAAAGAGACGACCAAATTCCCCTCCGGCCCCACAATGACCCCCGCCAGCATGGTCAAGCAGGTCAAGGAAGCCACCAAGGATTGGGAATACGACCGCATCTCCATCGGCTATCCTGGCCCCATCATCAACGGCCGCCCGCTCCGCGAACCCCACAACCTCGGCAGCGGATGGGTTGCGTTCAATTTCCACAAAGCCTTTGGGCATCCTGTAAGACTCATCAACGACGCCTCCATGCAAGCCCTCGGCAGCTACGAAGGCGGCCGCATGTTGTTCCTCGGTCTAGGCACCGGCCTCGGCTCCGCCATGATCGTGGACGGCACGCTCCAACCGATGGAACTCGCCCACCTGCTCTACAAAAAAGGAAAAACCTACGAAGACTATCTCGGCATCCGCGGCCTCGAACGCCTCGGCAAGAAAAAGTGGCGGCGCCACGTCGCCAAAGTCGTGGAACTCCTCAAGGAGGCGCTGGATGCCGATTACGTCGTTCTCGGCGGCGGCAATAGCAAGAAGCTCGAGACCCTGCCGCCCGGCGCGCGCCTCGGCGCCAACGAAAACGCCTTCGTCGGCGGCTTCCGCATGTGGAAGGACTGACGCGTCGTACTTCCTCCAAATACGCGCAAACAGCCACCTCTTCCTCATCTCCAAATCTAAAAGCAGCCTGTCTTCCTCATCTCCAATTGGAAAAAGCAAGTTGTCATCCTGAGGGGCGCGCTCTTTGCGCCCCGAAGGATCTCAACCTATCGACCGTGCAAAATCGCACGTTCGAGATCCCCCTGCAGAACGCCGCAACCCCACCTCTCCGACCCCCGAAGAATCTTGACCCAGCAATCCGTTTTCTTCGTTCGCGCCTCTTTTCCCACGTTACAATTTCTTTCTCATGCCTCAAATTCTTTGCCGTGGCCTTCTCATTGACATGGACGGCGTCCTTGTCGATTCCACTCCCGCCGTCGCCCGCGTCTGGGCTCGCTGGGCCGCGCGCCACCACATGGATCCCGTCTACGTCACCGCCTTCGCCCATGGCCGTACCAGCATCGCCTGCATCCAGGAACTCCTCCCCAACGCCTCTCCCGAACTCCAGCGCGAAGAAGACCGCTGGATGGAGGATGCCGAAATCGAAGACGTCGCCGACGTAATCGCCGTCCCCGGCGCCCGCGCACTCCTCGCCGCCGTGCCCGCCGACCAGCGCGCCGTGGTCACCTCTGCAACACGTCCTCTCGCCGAAGTTCGCCTGCGCGCCGCAGGCCTCTGGGACTTCGTCAGCCACCTGGTCAGCGCCAGCGACATCCGGCATGGCAAGCCCGATCCCGAGCCCTACCTGAAAGGTGCTGCCGTTCTGCATCTCCCACCCAGCGATTGCATCGTCATCGAAGACGCCGCCTCCGGCACCCGCTCCGGCAAAGCCGCCGGCTGCCGCGTCCTCGCCATCCGTACCACCTCTTCCGTCATCGAACTCCTCTCCGCCGGCGCCGACTGGCTGGTCAACGACTGCGCCTCCCTCCGCTGCACCTTCCAGCGCGAATCCGGTCAACTCCTCCTCGAATTCCCCGGCCACGAAATCCCTCGGCTACCCAAAATGAGCTAGAATGCGTCGAATCCATTAAACTTGCGTCCCATATTTCAAGGAGAATTTTGAGCATGACCCTAGCCACCCGCTTGACCCTGCTGTGCGCCGCCGCTTTTCTTTTTGCCCTCGCCCCCGCAAATTCTTCAGCCCAGGAAAAAGACGCTAAGCCCGCCGAAAAGCCCGCCGAACCCCCCGCCGCTCCACCCAAGGAAGAATCCTCCGTCACCGACCACTCCATCAAAATCGCCGGGCAAACCATCCCTTACAAAGCCACCGTTGGCAGCCTGCTCCTCAAAAACGAAAAGGACGAACCCGAAGCCCTCCTCTTCTTCACGTCTTACATCCGCTCCGACGTCAAGGATCTCTCCCAGCGCCCCATCGCTTTCGTCTACAACGGCGGCCCCGGCTCCTCTTCGCTCTGGTTGCACATGGGTTCTTTCGGCCCCAAGCGCGTCGCCACCGTCAACGCCGGCGCCACTCCTCCCGCTCCTTATACGCTGGAAGACAATCCCAACTGCCTCCTCGACAAATCCGACCTCGTCTTCCTCGATCCCATTGGCACCGGCTTCAGCCATGCCGCCGGCAAGGCCCAGGACAAGGACTTCTGGGGCGTCGATCAGGACGCGCGTTCCCTTGCCAATTTTGTGCAGGCTTACGTCAGCCGCAACAACCGCTGGAACTCCCCCAAGTTTCTCATCGGCGAAAGCTACGGCACCTTCCGCAACGCCGTCCTCTCCAATACCCTGCAAACCCGCTACAACCTTTATCTTAACGGCCTGGTTATGATCTCCTCCGTTTGGGACCTCGGCACTATCTCCTTCCACCCCGGCGAGGATCTCTCCTACATCCTTTATCTCCCCAGCTACGCCGCCACCGCCTGGTATCACAAAGTTCTCACCGACCGCCCCGACAATCTCAACACCTTCCTCGACGAAGCCCGCAGATTTGCCAACGGCGAATACGCCGACGCACTGCTGAAAGGCAGCACGCTCTCTGACGCCGACAAATCCGCCGTCGCCGAGAAATTAGCCCGCTTCACCGGACTCAGCGAAGACTACGTCCTCAAATCCGATCTCCGCGTCAAGCTCCCCCAATTCATGCAGGAACTCCAGCGCAGCCGCGGCCTCACCACCGGCCGCCTCGATGCCCGCTTCACCGGACCAACCTACAACCTGGTCAGCGATTCCGCCGGCTACGATCCCCAGGAAACCGCCATCAGCGGCGCTTTCGTCGCCGCATTCAATCGATACGTTCGCGAAGAACTGAAATACAATCCCGATCGCGAATATCACGTCTTTGCCAACTTTGGCGAAAACCACTGGGATTGGAAGCATTCCGCGGGTGATGCCGCCTTCTTTCCCGGCTCTCCCAACGTCATGCTGGACCTCGCCAACGCCATCATCGCCAACACCAGGCTCCAGGTGGAAATGGAAGACGGCATCTACGACCTGGCCACGCCCTTCACCGAAGCCGAATACGCCACCCAGCACCTCGGCCTCCCCGCCAACCTCCAGAAAAATATCCACCATAAACTCTACGAAGCCGGCCACATGATGTACCTCCGCGAAGAAGACCTCGCCAAGCTAAAATCCAACGTCGCCGCCTTTCTGGACTCCGCCTCCAAACCCCAATAACCCATCCGACAGCCACGTAAGGGCGGCTTTACGCTGCCCTCTTGCGTTTTGGCATTTCCCACTCCGTCGTCCGAACTGGAGCGCTTTTCCTGCGTCTCGCCTTCTTCACGGAGATGGAGGGGTCTGGCCAATCAAGCCTGTCCCACCATCGCTTCTCCGCGTCCCCTGCATCTCTGCGTTAAGCTCTCTTCCTTCCCCCAAATTCCACTACCTGTACCAACGGGCCACCTGCCAGTAACCAACTCGCCCGACCTGTACTTCGTCGCCATTTTTCCCACAATTCAGCCGCGTAAAATGAAACCTGCAGTCGAAAGCAGCCAGCGGCCCAGCCTCATTCCCGTTCCTGCTAAATCACCTTTACCGTTCCAAGGGAGCCATGTCCATAAATCCGCCAGCCCCACTCATTCAGCGTTCTTTCAACGTTCCGCAACTCATCGCCGCCATGCTCAAAGCACGCGAGCATGTCAGCGACCTCATTTTTTCCCCCGGGCGCGCCCCGCAAGTCGAAGTCAGCGGGCAACTCGTCGAACTCAAATTCAAGGGGCTCGAATGTCTGGTCCCCAGCGACACCGAACAAATCGCCAGAACCCTGGTCGGAAAAAATGAACACGCCGCCAGGAAACTCGAGCAAGACGGCTCCGCCGATCTCTCTTACGGCCTGGAAAACACCGCGCGTTTCCGCGTCAACATCTTTCGCCAGCGCGGCAGTTGCGCCATCGTCATGCGGGTCATCCCCGACCGCATCCCGGATTTTACGGATCTAAATTTGCCTCCCCAGCTCCTGGAAATCTGCAACCTGCGCAACGGCATCGTCCTCGTCACCGGTCCCACCGGCTCCGGAAAATCCTCCACCCTTGCCGCCATCATCGACAAAATGAACGAGGAAAAAGCCATCCACATCCTCACCATCGAGGACCCCATCGAATTCCTGCATCGCCACAAAAAAGCCACCATCCATCAGCGCGAACTCCATAGCGATACGCCCACATTCTCCATCGCTCTCCGCGGCGCGCTTCGTCAGGCGCCTAAAGTCATCCTCGTCGGCGAAATGCGTGACCGCGAAACCATCGAAATTGCTCTCGAAGCCGCCGAAACCGGCCACCTCGTTCTCTCCACGCTCCACACCATCGACGCCGCCAAAACCGTCGAACGCATCATCGGCGGCTTCCCTATGGAAGATCAGCAGGGCATGCGCAATCGCCTTGCCAAGGCTTTCCGATACATCCTTTCTCAGCGCCTACTTCCCCGCCTCGATGGCCACGGCCGCATCGCCGTCATTGAAATTCTCAAGTCCACTCTGCGCACCCGCGAGTACATCGAAAAGGGTGAATCCGAAGGCAAAACCCTCCTTGACGCCATGCGCGACGGCTCCACCGAAGGCATGCAGTTTTTCGACGGCGAAATCGAGAAGCTCATTCGCTCCGGCGTCATTGATTTCGAGACCGCCCTGACCTATGCCACCAACCCTGGCAACCTGCGCCTTGAACTAGCCGACTTCCTCGACGGCCAGCGAAAACCCAAGTCCGCTAAGGACAAGCCCGTCGACATCGAAACCTCCAGGGAAGAATCCGAGTTCGAATTCACAAAGTAAGTTACCAGTGTTGAGACCGTCCGCCTCAGGCGGACGGTCCGTCCACTAATCACCATTCTCCAGTCATCTTTCCCCCTCTTCTCTTTTCCCGCCCACAAACGTATGATGGCCCCACATTGATTCCACAATTGAGATCGCCCATTGCCCACAACCCCTCCGCCTGACACCTTCGAACCTCCACCCGGCCATCTTCCCTATCGCAAGGACAAAGGGAAACTCCTGCAAGTCCTCGGCGTCGGCTTCGGTATTGCCGTCGCCGTGGGCAACTCCATCTCCGTCGGCATCGTCCGCACCCCCGGCGACATCGCCGCGCGCCTCCCCAACGCCTGGCTCTTCATCGCCGTATGGATCGGAGGCGCCTTCTACGCCCTCGTCAGCGCCTTCCAACTCGCCGAACTCGGCACCCTGATTCCCTCCAGCGGTGGCCAGTACAATTTCTCTCGCCGCGCCATCGGTGACTACGCCGGCTTCATCGTCGGTTGGAGCGACTGGATCTCCACCTGCGGCACCACCGGCGCCGTCGGCATCGTCGTCGGCGAATATCTCGCGCACCTATTCCCAGTCCTCGACGGCGCATTGCGCATCAAAATCACCGGCGTCGCCGTCATCGTCATCTTTGCGCTGCTGCAATGGAAAAGTGTCAGCATGGGCAGCAAAGTGCAAAACTTCACCACGCTTCTGAAGGGCCTCGTCTTTTTCGTGATGGTCATCGCCTGCTTCACCATGGGCCGCGCCGCTCACGCCGAAGCCGTCACCGCCCCCAGCGTCGCCATCCCCGTGGGAGCCGCCCTCATTACCGCTCTCCTCCTCGGCATGCAGTCCACCATCTACACCTACGACGGGTGGGACGGCGTCATCTATTTCGGCGACGAAATCAAAAATCCCGGCCACCTCGTGCCCCGCGCCATCTTCGCCAGCCTGGCCTCGCTCTTCGTCATCTATCTGCTCATCAACGCCGCCGTCCTCTACGTCCTGCCCATGAATCAAATCGCCGGCAACGACTTCTCCCTCGGTCTGGCCGCGCAACGCGTCTTCGGCCACTACGGCGACTTCGTCTTTCGCTCCATCATGGTCATCGCCCTCTTCAGTTCCATCAACGCGCTACATCTCATGGGCGCTCGCGTGATCTACGCCATGAGCCGCGACGGTCTCTTCTTCCGCCAGGTCACCCGCATCAACAAAGGCGGCACGCCCACCGTAGCTCTCTTTCTCAGCGCGCTCGTCGGCGTCATCTTCGCCATTGGCAAGTTCGAACGCGTAATCGCCATGCTGGCCTTCTTCTTCGTCACCAACTACATGCTCTCTTTCATCTCCCTCTTCATCCTCCGCGCCCGCGATCCCCGCGCCGAGCGCCCCTACCGCGCCTGGGGCTACCCCTGGACCACTGCCGTCGCCCTCCTCGGCTCTGTCGGCTTCCTCATCGAAGCCGTCCGCGAAGACCGCGCCAACAGCCTCCTAACCCTAATCGCCCTGGCCTGCAGCTATCCCGTCTATCGCATCCTAAAAATCGCCTCCAACAGCGAACCAGCCCAGCCCGCGTAGCGCCGGCTTCCCGCCGGCAAGCGCTTCTTTCGAGCTCCAAAACAAAAAAGAGGGCGGATTTTCATCCGCCCTCCAACAATTCTCCGTGACCTCTGTGCTCTCCCCTCAGTGTCCTCCGTGGTAAGTGTTTTCTGCCGTCTTAGCTAACTTTCTCCGCCACGGCCTTAGCCTGCAGGAACAGCAGCAAATAATCCTTCCCGCCGGTCTTCGAATCCGTCCCGCTCATATTGAATCCGCCGAACGGATGCGCGCCCACCATCGCCCCGGTGCACTTCCGGTTCAAATACAAATTCCCCACGTAAAAATCTTCCTCCGCGCGCCGGATCTTCTCCGGATTCTTTGAATATACCGCGCCCGTCAATCCAAACTCGGTGTTATTCGCAATCTCCATCGCATGATCGAAGTTCTTCGCCTTGATCACCGCCAGCACTGGACCAAACACTTCCTCCTGCGCCAGCCGCGCCTTCGGATCCACGTCAGCAATAATCGTTGGCTCCACAAAGTAGCCGTCGCCCGCCGCGCGTCCCCCGCCGGTCATCAGCCGCCCTTCCTTCTTCCCCACTTCGATGTAATTCAAAATCCCCTTCATCGCCGATTCGCTAACCACCGGCCCCATATAATTATTTGGGTCGTCGCTCGGGCCCACCTTGATCTTCTTGGTCTTCTCCACCAGCTTGCTCAAAAACGTGTCGTAAATCTTTTCGCTGACAATCACCCGCGAACACGCCGAGCACTTCTGCCCCTGATACCCAAACGCCGCTTGCACCGTGCCTTCCACCGCCGCGTCAATGTCGGCCTCTTCATCCACAATCATGCCGTCCTTGCCGCCCATTTCCAGCACCGTCCGCTTGATCCAGATCTGCCCGGGCTGCGCCTTGTTCGCCAGCTCCGCGATCCGCAAGCCCACCTCCTTCGACCCGGTGAACCCGATGTACCGCGTCTTCGGATGCTGCACAATCACGTCGCCAATCACCGCGCCCGATCCGGTCAGGAACTGCACCGCGTCCTTCGGCACGCCCGCTTCATGCAATATGTCCACAAACTTCGCCGCAATCGTCGGCGAATCCGCCGCCGGCTTCAGCACTACCGTATTCCCCGTCACCAGAGAAGCCGCCACCAGCCCGGCCATAATCGCCATCGGGAAATTCCACGGGGGAATCACCGCGCCCACGCCCAGCGGAATGTACACCAAGTAATTGCGCTCGCCGCGCATCGGCGTCAACTTCTGCGGCTCCGCCAGGCGCAGCATCTCGCGCCCGTAAAATTCGCAAAAATCGATCGTCTCCGCCACGTCCGCGTCCGCTTCAATCCAGCTCTTTCCCACCTCATAGCAGACCAGCGCCGCCAGTTCATACTTCCGCTCGCGTACGATCTGCGCGGCTTTGAAAATGCACTTCGCCCGCGTTTCCGCCGGCACCCTCTTCCAGGTATCAAAATACTTGTGCGCCGCTTCAATCGCCTGCGCCGCCTGCTCCTTCGACGCGTCCTGGAACACCCCAATCACTTCTGAAGGCCGCGAAGGGTTCGTTGACTTCTTCTTCCCCGCTGTAACCACCTTCTGCCCGGCAATCCACATCGGGTACTCATGCCCAAACTCCGCCTTCACCTTCGCCAGTGCCGCTTCCATCCGCTTGCGGTTCTCCGCATTTGAAAAATCAATGAACGGCTCGTTCGTAAATTCCGGCACATGCAATTTCGCTTCCGCAGTCGCCATGACAATTCCCTCCCATATCTGCAATACTCAATTATAGGCGCTCCCCCACAACCCCGACAAGCAGCCCCGCCAACCTGAGCCGGCACAACTTATCAGGAGTTGGCGACGCACTCTCAAATTTGGCTGCCAACACTAGCTATTTGTGCGTGTCTCCACCGCGGACTGCTATCTCGATTGGCACCTTGTGAATCGTTTGCACAATGCGGCTAACATCAGCCTGCGAAATGACCGTGGGTCCATTCTTCTTTTGATCAAAAATCAAATCCAGGTGACCATCCGCTGGAAAAAGTTCGACGCTTACTTGCTTCGGGGGATCCTGTGGAAGCCCGTATTGAAATCCTTTGAACTCCTTTCCCTGAACGACAAATATCCCAGAGTTGGGGTCCCCGCCGACACAAATGGCCTTAACCATGAGCAACGCGCCCTGACTCACGGCCGTTCTCCTGTCAGTGAAGAAAGTAATTTTGTCCGGTATTGTCTCAAGGATGAGGAGCTTAAAATTGTAATCTGATTGCAGTGCTTCATCGCCATAGATTTTTCGGAAGGTATCTTTGTCGATTTTACCCTGCTCAAGGAGATAATTCATGAACTCGTGAGGCTGTCCGCTCCACACGGATAGAACATTTCCCGAACGAAAAGCAATAATCGCTAAACAGTCCCGCGCCCTAGGATTTTGTTGGACACCGAATTGTGATGAAAATGAATCAGAGATCACGAGGAGGTGTGTATGAGCAAGGAGAAAGAATCAGCTTCGGGAGGCCCGGAAGGCGCCCGGAGGGCGACTGGAGGGCCTCCCGAAGAACGACGTGACGGCCGGGGCCGCTGGTCGGCGAAGCGTAAGTTTGCAGCGGTGCTGCGGCTGCTGCGCGGGGAAGACCTGGAAACACTCTCGCGCGAACTGGGTGTGATCGCAGCAACGCTGTCCGGCTGGCGAGATCAGTTTCTGGAGGGCGGCGCGGCGAACCTGAAAGCGCGGGAAGTCGATGTGGACGACGAAGAGACGCAGCGGCTGAAATCACTGGTGGCCGATCTGAGCATGAGCAACGAGTTGCTGCGGGAGAAAATTCACCGCATGGAGGCCGGACGCCCTTTGGTCTGGCGGAGGTCGAAGCCATGAGCCGCGCCGTTTCGCCCTTCACGGGACAACGTTACGGCGTGGTGCGTGTCACGCGGGAATGGGAGATGGCGCGTTCCAGCTTTTACTTTCGGCGAGAAATTGCCGCGCAGCCTGGGCGAGTGTTAGGACGGCGCGGACCGAAAACCGCTTGGAGCGATGCGGCGTTGCTCGAGAAGATCCGCGAGGTCCTCGACGCCTCTCCATTTTACGGCGAGGGCCATCGCAAAGTGTGGGCACGGCTGCGCTTTCAGGAAGTGCGCACATCGAAAGCGCGGGTGCTGCGGCTGATGCGCGAAGCACAACTGCTGGCGCCGACGCGCATGTTTCCGAAAGCCGAGAATCCCCATACGGGCACGATCATTACGGCGCGGCCTAACGAAGTCTGGGCCAGCGACCACACCATGACGGCCACCGTCGAGGAAGGCCAGGTGACGGTGTTCGTGGCAGTGGATCACTGCACCACGGAATGCGTGGGCTTGCACGCGGCCAAGAAAGCCACGCGCTTCGAGGCGCTAGAGCCACTGCGACAAGGGGTGCGCGATTACTGCGGCGGTTTCCGCGCCGGCGCGGCGGCGGGCATCCGTAACCGGCACGACCACGGCAGCCAGTACATGAGCGACGACTATCAAGCGGAAATTGCCTTTCTGGGCATGGAGTCTTCCCCATCGTTCGTGCGCCAGCCGGAATGTAACGGTTGCGTGGAGCGGTTCATTCGCACGCTGAAAGAGCAGTTGTTGTGGGTCAGGGTATTCCAGAACGTGGAGGAACTGCGGTGCGCGCTGGCGGAATTTCGTGAGCGCTACAACCAACGCTGGATCGTCCAGCGCTTGGGCTACCTCACGCCAGCCCAGGCGCGCCAGCAACTCCTTGCACTCGGAGCCGCCGCATGAATACACTCAATTCACTGTCCAACAAATCCGGCGCCTTATTCCCACCAACTATTTTCGTTTTCTCCGTATCGATATCGGTCCAGGGAACCTCAAATTCGTAGCCGAAATAAGAGAGAGTTGTACCTGCTACTCGTGAAACGGATAAATCTGGAAGCGGGACAGGGATTCTCCTTACAAACGGAAGTTTCCGTGCGGTATAGTGCGCTTCGAGAGCAAAAAAAGTCTGAGTGCCAAAAAGCCAAAGATAGGTCACACACGCTACGACCACAATCCCAAGTGAGGTGAGAACGCGCTTCCAGCGGAACATAGATGCCGGTCTCCTGTCGAGGCGACGAAACACTCTTCCATCGCTCTACTAAGCCGTGCCCAGTTCTGCACGGTGCCATATTGTTATGGTGCGCGTTTAGTCCAGCCAGGGGAACTGGCACAAAGTTCAGGAGTCACTAAACAGCAATCAAGGAAGCCATCGCTTGTCAGTGCCCGCAGCGCGTTAATCGGACAATTGAAGTACTTGGGTGCCGCACCCTTCGCCTTTAAGGGTGCGGGTTTTATTGCCATACTCATCCAAAGCGATTCAACTCTCGGCTAGGCTCCCAACAAAAACGAATACTGCTCCCCCGTCAACGGCACCACTGACAATCTTCCAATCCTAATCAGCGGCGACTCCCTGAAAATCTTCTCCTTCTTGATTTCTTCCAGCGAAACCGCCCGCGCCAGCGCCATTCCGGCCTTGATCTTCACCACCGGATTCTTCGGATCCTTCGCCTCCGCCGACACCACCGTCGCCGTCCC
Organism: uncultured Acidobacteriota bacterium; assembly: GCA_963781995.1. Classification (GTDB taxonomy): domain Bacteria; phylum Acidobacteriota; class Terriglobia; order Acidiferrales; family UBA7541; genus Acidiferrum. Next base: position 538,044 of record CAWAHR010000003.1, read on the forward strand.
CACCGCGCTCTTCACATTCCCCGTCTCATAAATCACCAGCCGGTCCCCGGCCTTCATCGCCCGCATATGCATCACCGCGGTAGCATTCGCCACTCCATCCCACTGCGTCTCCCCATCCTTCGCCAAATCCGCAAACGAATACTCCGACGGTTCCGTCTTGAGCAAATAATAGTTCGCCACCACGCTCTCCTTGCCGATTGATCTTCCCTTCCAACCTCAGCAGCCTAGCCCACCGTACTCGCAGCTTCAACTCCCGGAGTCCCCGCGGCCCTCCCTCGCAACTGGCCGCATGCTCCAGTACCTTCGGGGGATGTCTCTTTCGAACACCCCTATTGCGCTACCACCTCCATTAGAAGGTACAATCAGTCCAGAAATTATAGCGATTGCCTAAGCTCTGGCGTCCCCCAGAGCCGTTTCTCGAAACTTAATGAGCGTTACGCGCCCATCCCGTCGGGGCTATGCAGGGCCACTTGGCCTGTGTGCCGCTGCGCTTTTCTGCGCTTCGATTTTTCCGCTCGCCTCGCCCTGCAGCGCGCAACAACAAGCTGACCAGCAAGTTGCCGAAGCCGCTCGCCAGGAAAAGTCCCGCAAAGCCGCGCAGCAGAAAAAAGAATCGCACGTCTATACCAACGAAGATCTGAAACAATCGCAAATTCTCATCGAACCAGATCGCGCACGCGTCGAAGCCCGCAAGCATGAGCCTGTCGCAACACCCGAAGCTTCCGCTCCGGCTCCGGTCGACGCACAGAAAAATTCCGCTCCCGAAAGTCTGGGCGAAGTAGCCCGCCGTTACCGCCGCGAAAAATCCGAAAACGCCCAAGCAGCGCAACCCACCGCCAAACCCGTGCCGCCTTCTCGGTACCCCCTGGAGCTCTCGCAGCCGTCTTTCGCCGCGCCCGTCCAACCAACCGCGCCGCCGGCTCCATCAATCTCGCGCCCGCGCCAAACTGTGAAGCCACTTGTAAGCGTCGCCCTTGCCAAGCGCGATCCCTTTTCGCGGCAAATTGTTTCGCCTTCGCTGCCCAACTCAACTTTGCGAATTTCTCCCACTCCCCCAGTTCCCCCGCGGCCAATCACTCCCATGGCCGACGTCGCGCCTCACGCTCCCGCGGTCCGCACCCTCACGCCGCCCGTTGCGCCAAAATTGCTCCTTCCCTCCAAACCCAGCTCACCGCAGCCTTCTCTCGCGCCCCGCCCCGCCCCTCTTGTTCCCTCCGCCGGCAACATCCCAGCCGTCACCATCCGCGTTCAGCCGGGCGATTCGCTTTGGAAACTCGCGCGCCTTCATCTTGGCAAAGGCGCTCGCTGGAACGAACTCCTCGCCAGCAATCCCAACCTCTCCGATCCCACTCGCATGCAACCCGGCACCCTGTTGATAGTCCCCGCGCCCCATCTTCGTCCCCGCGCGCAGCCCCTAGCGACCCTCACCGTCCAGCCCGGCGATTCTCTCTGGAAGCTGGCGGCCTCCCATCTCGGCAGCGGCCCAGCCTGGACCTGTCTCGCCCAGGCCAATCCCCAATTGCACGATCCCAACCGCCTTCGCCCTGGCCAAATCGTGTCCCTCCCAGCACCCTGCTCTGGCCGGCTGCGGCCCTAATTGCAATCCCTGGCGCAGCCACGTTCCCAAATCACACGTTCAGCACCGGAATCGGCATCACGGAAATGATCGAGTACCCATGCGTCCGCAGATGCCCGCCATAAGGTTGGCACCCGGTAACCAGCAAATCCGCCTTCGTCTCAGCCGCCGCCTGCCTCAGCACCTGCGGCACATCCCCACTTCCGATAAATACCTCGGCCGCCGTCCCCATCTTTTTCTGCAGCTCGGCAATCCGCCGCGATGCATCCGCTACCAGCGCCTCTTTCCATTCCTGATTCACATAATTCCCGCCCGGCCCCCAGATTTCCACCCCTGGAGTCACGTACGCCAACGTCAGCCGGGCCTCAAACGTCCGCGCCAGCTCCTCCCCCCAACTCACAACTTTCTCGCTGCGCGGGCCCAAATCCACCGCGCACGCCACATTCCGCAACGCAAATTTCTGCGCCCCCGATTCCTCCACGTGAGCCCCGGTCCAAATCGGGCACGGCTGTATCTCGGTCACGTCTGCGCCCGCCGAACTCAGCAGGAATTGGAAAAACGTTTCGCCCCGCGACGCCATCATGATCAAGTCGGCCTTCTCCCGCCTAGCCATCTGCAGAATCGCCTGCGCCACGTAACCTTTCCCCAGCTCGCACCGCACCGCGATTCCCTCCAACTCCGGCCTAAGTGAATGGTCCGATCGCGCCTCAACCTCGCGAATAATCTCCTGCAACAGCTTCCCGTCGGCAAGCTCGCGAAGTTCTGCGCCCGCTCCGCGCGCACCCTTACGGCGCGTAGCCACATGCAGCATCACAATTTCCGACTGGAATCGCCGCGCCAATGTCGCAGCCTGATGAATCACGCTCAACGCAGCATCGGGAAAATCCACTGGCAGGAGAATTCTCTGAATGTTCAGCATCGCCACAACCGCTTTTAGGGACTGCTCGAACCGTTATTCGGCAGCCGCGGCGTCAGCTTTCTCAAGAGAAATTCCTGCAGCAGATTCACTCCCGCGCTGGCCCCAATTCCGATGGCGGTATTTTCAAACGTCAATGCGGCTCCATTGCGATCGCTCGCCGGATAGTAAAGGTTGGAAATTCCCCCCGCCGCCAGGCTCCCCAGAATTCCCGAGTAGTTCGCCTGCCACTTTCCATTGTCGCCCTTGCAAATCACCGCGTTGGCAATCGCATACAGAATCCGCGACCTCTTGCTGCCCGTTCCTTTGTAAAAATACCGCGGGTCCTGCTTCAGCAACGACGGGAGGATCGCTCCCCCAATAAACGTGCCCGTCACGACGTCCGCGTACGAAGCCCCGTAACGTTTTGCGTAGCCTTCCGCCCCTTGCCCGTATCCGCTGAAATAATCCGTCGCCTGCTCCACGCCCGCGATCGCCCCCACAATTCCAAACCTCACCGGGTCCACCGTCGACTTCAACGCCAGATCAAACTTCTGCTTGGTGTTCAGCGGCGCCGCTTTCAGATCATAACTCACATAAAAATTCGGTATCACGCCCAGAACCCGCTGCTTCTCTTCGTCCTTCATCTGCTCTTGCGCGATTTCGATCTGCGAAAGTTCCACCCGCACTTCCGTCACCGCCGTCGCCACCGCCAGCGCAATCGGCGGCACCACGCTGCTCTCCCCCGCCTGCAGCACGCCCGCGTACGTCTGCGGCGCGAATCCCTCCGCCGAAATCGTCAGTTGAAACGCGCCCGCGGCAACACTTGCAAAACTAAATTGCCCGTCATCGCCCGCCGCAACTTCTTGCGTGGAAGTTTGCCCCGCGCGCGCCAGCTTCACTCGCGCTCCAGCCACCGCCGTCCCCGTCGGATCCACCACTCGCCCGCTGATGCTCCCCGCGGCTTGGGGATTGCTCGCTTGCCCGCTCGCCGCGGCCGCAACGCCACCCGCCTGCGGCTCCGGCGCCAGTTGTGCCGACGACCCGGCTCCGCTCAACATCAAACCCATTCCCAGCCACAAAAATCGCGCGCGCCCGCCCATCCGCACTCGCCGGTCCGAATTTTTCCTCGCCATATTCATATTGACGACTATACAGCCTCCGCTCTCTGCCCCATCGCATTCCTTCTTTCAGATTTCTCCGTCCATAAACCCGGGCGCCCAACGCGCCGCCTTTGCTCGCCGGCTTTGCCTCTTCGCATCCTGTTATTTGCTCGCTGCGATCTGCTCGCCTTTTCCCTCTTAACCCTGATGCGCCAAACCCTCCCCGCGCTGTATCGAAATATTTTCTCCCGCCCATCCATTCTTTCCCGCGTGATGAATCGCGTTTCATGTAACTCTACTCATCCCATGGCGTCCAATGGCTGACGGGCAAACTCATTCGCTTCCGCGGCGCAACGCGTGATCTGTTCTCCACAACGGCGTCGCGGAAAATTTAAAGGAGCTGTATATGAAACTCTCGAAACTTTCTCTATCTCTTCTCGGCGCCGCGCTGCTGTTTTCTTCCGCCGCGCTGGCCAACGATTCCAACAAAACCACGCTCATCCTCTCCGCCAAGACCACTGTCGAAGGCAAGCCCCTCGACGCCGGCAAATACACCATCGTTTGGGATGGCGCCGGACCCAACGTGCAAGTCACCGTCCTCTACAAAAAACAAACCGTGGCCACTTTCCCGGCTCACCTTATCGAGCAGCCCCTTCGCAACAATGAAGACTCCTACTCCGCCTCCACCGAGCCCGACGGCTCCCACTCTCTGACCGCCATTTATCCCAACGGCAAACACTTCTCCCTGATGCTCGGGCAAACCCAGGCCGCCCAGCAATCCACCGCCGCAGCTTCCAAGTAGCCGCGTCGCGGTAGCACAGCCATTTCTGGCTGTGAGCTTGGGTCTCTCCAGTCCTTGTAGGGCGGGTTCACCCCGCCCTCTTGGGATTGCTTTCCCCCTGCGATGTTGCGCCAGCTCCCCTAGCCAGCGCTCTTCGTTTGGGTGCCGCTCTCCTGAGCCTTCCAAGCGACGCGATTTTTGCGTCCGTCGTATTTCGGGAGGGCGGCTTTTTCTTTTCGCCTAGGACATCCGACGAAGGATCTCCATCCTGGACATCCGACAAGGATGCCCACCCTGAGCCTTCCGAAGGGCGCTTCTCCCATTCCCCATCCCGAATCCCATCCCTCTTCCTCCGTGCCTTCCGTGGTGAAATCCCCTCTGTCTCCGTATCCACTGTGGTGAAATCCCCTCTGCCCGTTCTCCCCTCCGCTCTCCTCTCTCGTCGCTCGTCACTCGCCACTTTCCTCTAAACAATTCTTTCCGTCCGAACCACCTCCCGCGGCCTCCCCAACAACCCCTCCACCCGCCCCAAAAACTTCCTCGTATGCGGCAACTCCGCGTGCACCTCAAACGCCTCCACATTCCTCCATCGCGAATGCAAGTAGTACACCCCCGCCTTCCGCGCCCCCCGGTACCCGTGCACCTCCCAACACCCCGCCTCCGCCCGCGTCGCCACCACCACTTCCCGCAACGCCTCCTCGAACGCGCTCTCCTCACCAGCCCGCACCTCGAACCGCCCAAATATGTAGAGTTCCATCCCACCCTCCAAAATTCCGCATTCTACGCCGTGCGTCCGTTGACAAAAATACTCACTTTTTATACTGTCCTGCACGTACACGACATGTTAGATAGCTCACCCTCTGTTATGTTCGCTGCTGTTTGCGGCGTTCCGAGCCTGGCCGCTGCGAACGTTTATGTTGCGCAAGTGCCGGACGCAACTCGGTTGGACTCAAAATCTCTTGAGACTGCGGTGGCTTTTTCTCAGACCCTTTCCCAATGGTGTTTCCTGATCATCGGCGGAACGGTTTTAACCCTGTTACAGAGCACGGCGCACAGGCCAGTCAAACGCTACGCACGCTGGAGCTATCTGTGGTTCGCTCCGGCCTGGGGCTGCTTTGTGACTTCCATTTTTTACGGAACGAAAGCTCAGCGAGTGCACTTGGCCTATCTTCTGAATGCAGCGACAACTTGGGAAGGGGCGCGAAGCCACCTCAATCCATACATGAACTGCCAGATCTGGATGATGGAAGCTGGTCTTGTGTGTCTGATTCCGTGGCTTCTGGTGATGCTCGGCTGGTGGGTGTTTGACTATTAGGAGCATTTAAGACGCCTGTGCTGCCCAAAAGGATAAATCCGCTTCAAGCCGTTTGCCTGACGATAATCTTTGTGATTCCCATTGCGGCGGAGGACTGTCCGAACTGCGACTGCTATCAATTCCCTCTGCCAACAAGGTGTGAGAGGTGCTGTTCCGTCACTACAGGAACGGTGATGGCGGTTACGGAATCATCGATAACGGTGAAGAGCAGCGGTGCGGCGAAGGGAGAAGGGGCGAAAAGTTTCGTCATCACTCCGAAAACCAAACAAACCGCCAAAATCGAGAAAAATGAACTGGTAACGGTCTACTATCACCGCGATAGCAACATTGCCGAACGAATTGACATGGTCGCAGCCCTGGAAGGTCTGCTCTTGCCTGGAAATTTGGCGGACCCACCCGCTCCAGCATCCTGCGGAAGTGTGCCGCTGGATGCGCTGCGTGTGTATTTAGGGGGCTCTCTCGGCTGGTCTTCTTCGCCGGAATTGACTGCCATCAGCTACGAAGATACTCCTATCATTCGAATTCGGCGAACGGCTGCAGGAATCGCCGTGGAAGGGCGTTTATTTGAACCGAGTGGCCGACCCGGCGCGGCCATTGTAGACAATCGTCTATATCTGAATCCGGACGGCTATTTTCGAGTGAAACGCCCAAACCGGTATACTCTGGATCTCTACGACAAGCAAAACCAGGCTATTTTTGAAATTCAATTTCTCAATTCCCATAGCGTGAGCGTCAGCGGAAATTTTGTACTTCCCCATCTTCAGCCTCTTGTCGTGTCGCAAAATGCCATCGTGGCACCGGGCGACAATTTGATGATCGGAAATTGCATCGGTAATTTCAATATTATGTTAAAGATTGGGCAAAATGGCTCTCTCGCTATGGGTGCCCGTCAGTAGCGGGCCGATCGTGCGCATGCAACGATCGTTTTCCACAACATTCGAACAAGCATGTAATATGTTGTAACTATACATTTATATACCTTATTAATATACTTCGCCAATGACAACGAAACGCCCCGGCTCACCCTACGATTTTTGCGACTTTGTTTTCGCCCATGGACGGGGGTGGCGTATGGGGGCGGCACTTAGGGATGGTCGGCATCGCTTTTAGAACCGTGGGTTGCTTGCACGGAAATTGTCGTCAGGGGTGAGATCTCGCCTTGGCCCCTCTCTGCGCAGCCCGACGCGCCATAGTACGGCGCGCAAGAACAAATCGGGCTGCTTCGCTCGGGATGACAGAAGGTGGCGACGGCTTGCGGCGGGGCGAAGCGCAGCAATTTTGCCTTTTCCGTCATCCCGACCGGAATGGCCGACTTTTTCCCGTTCGCGCCGCGCGAACGTCGGCCATGGAGTGGAGGGGTCACGGCAACCAACGCTCTTCAACGCAAACCGATGGCACGCACACGACCTCGAAAGGAGGATCCGTCCAATGGCCGTTTACCACGTCTATATCCTCGCCAGCGCCTCGGGCGTTCTCTACACAGGCGTCACGAATTATCTCGAGCGCCGCGTGCGCGAACACAAACAAAAACTCGTGGAAGGCTTCACCAAGAAATACGACGTCACGCGGCTGGTCTACTTCGAGCCGCACGGTCAGCGCAAGTCGGCCATCAGCCGTGAAAAGCAGATCAAAAGCTGGCGGCGGGAGAAAAAACTGGCGTTGATTCGCTCCATGAACCCGAAATTCCGCGACTTGAGCGAGGATTTTCCGCGGGGATGGGGAGAGGGTTCGTTGCTTGCACTGAAAGGGAGGTTGATTCCGCAGTGTTGCCCCGGTCCCTCGACTACGCAGCCCGACGCGCTAGACTTCAGCGCGGGGAAAAAATCGGGCCGCTCCGCTCGGGATGACAGAGAGGAGCGGAGAGAGGAAAGAAGGCGGCCTAACTCTTCGCTTGTGCTCAGGGCAAGAAGCCGCCCCTACGGGCGGGAATGAGGAGAGCAAATCGAAGAGCGGGCCGGGCAAGCCCGGCCCCTACAGGGAGGCTAGTTCGTTGAGGGCTTCGGCGAAAAGGCGGGTGTGCTGGTCAATGTCCTTCTCCGTCGTCTCCGGGCACATCAGCGCCATATTATGGAACGGCGTCAGCAGCACCCCGCGGTTCAGTGCGTACAAATGCAGGAAGCGCTCCATCTCGAAATCCGCCGCGGCCGCCGATTCCCCGCCATTCCGCGGCGCCCGCTGGCAAAACGTGTACTCCGCCCGGCACCCCAGCCGCTGCACGTTCCACGGCAAGCCATGCTTCTTGATCTCCGCCGCCACGCCATCATTGAACCGCACCGCCAGCGGCATCATCTTCTCGAAATTCCTGGCCGTCAGAATATGCTCGAGCGTGGCCCGCATCGCCGCCAGCGACAGCGCATTCCCCGCCAGCGTTCCGCCAATCCCTCCGACGTCGCAGTCCTCCAGATGGATGCGCGCCGAAATCCGCTGCGCCACTTCCTCCGAGCAGCCGTACGTGGCCCCCGGGATCCCGCTGCCAATCGCCTTCCCAATTACCAGCATGTCCGGCTCCAGCTTCCACTCGCCGGTGCAGCCCCCCGGCCCCGCGCAGATCGTGTGCGTCTCATCGGCGATAAAGAGCGACCCATACCGCTTCGCCAACTGCTGCGTCTGTTTCCAATACTCGTGGTCCGGCAGGATGATGCCGACGTTGGTCATCGCCGGCTCGGCGAGGATGCACGCCACGTCATTCTGCTTCAGCGCCTCTTCCAGCGAGTTCAAGTCGTTGAATTCCACCACGCGCGTCGTCTCCGCAGGATTCACCGGCGGCCCAATGTTGCCCCGCCGCGGCCCCACAACGCCTTTTTCCAGCGTCGCAAACGTTTCATCCACCGTGCCGTGATAGCAATAGTGGAAGACCAGAATTTTCGCGCGCTGCGTAATTTCCCGCGCAATGCGAATCGCGAAGCGATTCGCATCAGTAGCCGTGAGCGTGAACTGCCAGTAAGGCAAACCAAATCGTCGCTGCAGATCCTCGCCCACGAAGATGGCGTCTTCGGTAGGCAGCATCAGCGTAATGCCTTCGCGCACGCGGCGAGCAACGGCCCCAGCGACGGCTTCCGGCGAGTGCCCGGTCATCGCGCCGGTGTCCCCCAGGCAAAGGTCCACGTAATCCTTCCCGTCAGCACAAGTAAAGTGCGCCCCCTTCGCCTTGGTGACGAACACAGGAAATGCGCCGGCCCATTTCTTCATCCAGTTCATGGGCACCCCGCCAAGCAGTGAGTGCTGCGTGCGGCTATACAACTCCGCCGACCGCGGATGCTCAGCGATAAAACGCTGGGCCTCGCGCCGCTGCAGCGTCTTCAGTTTTTCGCGATCAATCGTCTTCATAATGTTGGGAAATTTATCATTCTGAGACCATCCGACAAGAATGAGCGAAGAATCTCAACCCGTACAAGGCGCACAAACCTTGCATTGACGCGCACAGGAACCATTCACCGAAGGGTAGAGTCTTGCTTCCTGTTATCTGTTCTCCGCTCGCTGTTATCGTCTTTCCGCTCACCGCAATTCGTGGATGATTTCCTTGGCCGCGTTTGCACCGGAAGCCCCGGTCAAGCCGTTTCCCGGATGCGTTCCATTGCCGCAAAGGAACAGCCCTTTCACCGGCGTCTGGTAGCGCGCCCAATCGAGCACCGGCCGCATCGTAAAAATCTGATCCAGCGACAATTCGCCATGGAAAATGTGCCCGCCGGTGAAACCATAATTCGTTTCCAGATCGAGCGGCGTAATCACGTGCGCGGCTTCGACGAGTTTCGGCAGATTCGGCGCGTACGCCGAAAGCGTCTTGATGACGCTGTTCGCCAATTCGCCGCGCCGCTCTTTCCAGCTTCCCGTCTTCAGTTTGTACGGCGCGAACTGGAAGTACGCCGAAAGCACGTGCTTCCCTTCTGGCGCGAGCGACGGATCGAGCAGCGTCGGAATGGTGACGTCGAGAACCGGTGCGGCGGAAATCTCGCCGTACTTTGAGGCGTCGAAGGCTTTCTCCAGATAGTCAATCTCATGCCCGATGTGGATTCGCCCGGAAAGCGCTTCACGGAATCCATCCGGCGCAACCGCATCGGTAAGCGCGGTGAACTTCGGCAAATCTCCCAGCGCCAGATGCACCTTGGCGACGCTGCCGGAAATACGGAAATTTTTCATGCGCTGTGCAAACACCGGATCGAGATTCGCCGGATCGAGCAGCTTGAAAAAGGTGCACTTCGGATCGACGCCCGAAACCACCGCTTCGCAGGCAATCTCTTCGCCATCGGCAAGCACTACGCCCGAGACAGCGCCATTCTTGGTGCGAATCCGCTGCACTTCCGCGTTGACGCGAATCTCCGCGCCCGCTTTCTGCGCCGCTTCGCCCAGCGCGCGTGAGAATTCGCCAAGCCCTCCTCGCGGAAACGCCGCCGAGCCAATTGGATGCGGATCCGCCGCCGCGCGCAACAGCAACAGCGCGGTCGAGCCCGCGGACCACGGCCCGAGATTCGCGCCGAAGATCCCGCGCGCAGCAATCGCCGCGCGCAGGAGTTCGGTATCGAAGAACTCCGCCACGAAATCCGCCACCGCCATCGGACCCCAGCGCAGCAGATCGAAAATGCCGGTTTTGCCGAGGCCGCGAACGGCTCGTCCCGTCACAAACAGGTTCCAGAAATCCTCCGGCGAAGGATGATCGATGGCCGGCGGAGTGATCGAAGCGATGCCCCCGAAGACTTCGGACATCTCTTCGAGGGCCGCGGCGAATTCCGCGTAGCGCGCGGCGTCTTTCGCGGAGAGATGCGCAAGCGCGCCGGCGGTTTTTTCCGCGTCGTCATAGAAGAGCAGGCCGCGGCCATCGGGAGCGGGAGCGAAGAGCCGGGGTTCTGGTTGAATGATGTGCAGATCGAATTTATCCAGCCGCAGATCATTGGTGACTTCGGCGCGAAGCGGCCCAAGCGTGTGGGCTAGCATGGAGACTTTGAAGCCAGGATGAAATTCTTCGGTGACCGCGCCGCCGCCTACGCGGTCGCGGCGTTCCAGCACGGTGGGTTTGAAGCCGCCTTTGGCCAGATAGAACGCGGTGATCAGCGCGTTGTGACCACCGCCGATGAGAGCTACTTTTTGTCCGATGGGCATGGTCAGTTCGCCGCCCTTTTCCACTCTTTGAGGATCACTTGGCTGGCGATGCGGCCGTTGGCGCCCATAATGCCGCCGCCAGGATGCGTGGCCGAGCCGCACATGTACAGGTTGTGGATGGGAGTGCGGTAGTAGGCCCAGCCGGGGACGGGCCGCAAAAAGAAAAGTTGTTCGAGGGAGAGTTCGCCCTGAAAGATGTTGCCTTGGGTGAGGCCGAATTCGCGTTCGAGATCGAGCGGGGTGAGCACTTGCTTGTCGATGATGATGTCTTTGATGTTGGGCGCGTGCTGGGCGATGGTGTTGATGACGTTGTTGCCGAAGGCTTCGCGGTGATCGTCCCAGGTGCCTTGGGAAAGCTTGTAAGGCGCGTATTGCACGAAGCAGGAGAGGACGTGTTTGCCCGGAGGCGCGACCGACGGGTCGGTGAGGCTGGGGATGACCATGTCCACATAAGGGCGCTGCGAATAGTGGCCGTATTTCGCGTCATCGTAGGCGCGCTCCATGTATTCCATGCCAGGGGAAATCGAAATGGCGCCGCGAAGATGCGCGCCGACTCCCGGCAGCGCCTTGAAATTGGGCAAGGCGCTGAGAGCAAGATTCACTTTGCCGGAAGAGCCACGGAATTTGTAGCGCTTCACGCTGTCCACAAAGTCGGAGGGCAGATCCTTGGCGTCCATGAAGGCGAGGAAGGTGTGATGCGGATCGACGCTGGAGGAGATTACATTGCAGCTAATTTCTTCGCCGGATTTCAGCACCACGCCGCTGGCGCGCCCGTTTTTGCTGAGAATTTTAGCGACAGGAGCGTTGATGCGGATTTCCACGCCCAATTCGCGCGCGGCCGAGCCGATGGCATTGGAGATCGCGCCGGTGCCGCCGCGACTGAAACCCCAGGAACGAAAGGCACCATCGATTTCGCCCATGTAATGGTGCAGCAGAACGTAAGCAGTGCCGGGCGAGCGGATGCCGAGGAACGTGCCGATGATGCCGGAGGCGGACATGGTGGCCTTCAGCACGTCGGTTTCAAACCACTGGTCGAGAAAATCGGCGGCGCTCATGGTCATGAGTTGGACGAGGGTGTAGCGCTCTTCGGAGCTGAGCTCGCGAAAACGCTGCAGCATGAAATGGAGTTGCTTGAGATCTTTCGGATTCAGCGTGGTGGGATCCGGAGGAATCATGGACAGCATGGGTTTCACGAAGCGGCACATCGGGGTCATCATTTTTGAGAATTCGTCGTAGGCCTCGGCGTCGAGGCGGGAATGGCGGCGGATTTCACGTTGTGTTTTGGCGTGATCATTCACGCGCCAGAGGTAATCGCCGTTGAGCATGGGCGAAAAGGTGCCGTCGAGGGGAAGAATTTCCAGGCCGTGGCGGGGGAGATCGAGTTCGCGGATGATTTCAGGGCGCAGCAGCGAGACGACGTAAGAACATTCGGAGAAGAGGAAGCCGGGGACGATTTCTTCGGTAACTGCGGCGCCTCCGAGAACGCCGCGGCGCTCCAACACCAGGACTTTTTTCCCGGCTTTGGCCAGGTAGGCGGCGTTCACCAGACCATTGTGACCGCCTCCGATGACGACCACATCGTAGGACTGCGCCATGCGTCAGAACTCCAAAATGAAGAAGAGGATTGCGATGAATCGTGGAACAAAACATTCTACTGAGAGTGCGCGCGACACACAAGGTCACACTAAACATGCAGAAGAAAGCTGGGCGGCGCGGGGCGACCGGAGCCTTTGTTAGGAAAAGCGGATTAAAAGGAAATTTTCACTTTGGTCAGGGGAATTCAGATTCTATACATCTCAGGGAGTAACAGTTGAGCTCATCGCGGCCGGCGAGGTCTTTCCGATAGCGTCGCCATTTACGACCAGCTCGACGCAGCGGTTTCGCTGGCGGCCTTCGGAAGTGTCATTGGTAGCGACAGGTTGCGTCTTGCCGAAGCCGCGGCCGGACATCGAACTTACCGGCACACCTTCTTCGGCGAGGAAATCGCGGACGGAATCGGAGCGGCGCTCGGACAGCTGCTGATTGAAATCGTCGGTGCCGACGCTGTCGGTGTGCCCTTCGATCTGCAGGGTCAGCCCTTTGTGGGCCAGCAAAATTCCGGAAATCTTGGCGAGCTTTTCGCGCGCTCTCGGCTTGAGGGTGGAACTGCCCGTATCAAAGAGGACGTCCGACATGTTCACGATCAAGCCGCGGGCGGAGTCGCGCGTTTGCAAAATGGAATTGAGCTGGTCCAGCAGTTGCGCGCGGAGCTGCGCTTTTTCATTTTCGGCTTGCGCGGCGGCCTGCAATGCTTTTTGGGTTTGGGCTTCGGCTGCATGTTGTTGATCGAGCGCGGTTTGACGGGCCTGGTCCGCTTCGGCTTTTTGTTTCGCGGCTTCCTGAGCGGCCAGCTCGGCGGCGGCTTTCTGCTTGGCGGCCTCCTGTGCAGCTTGCTGGGCCTCGAGCTTCATGCGCTCGGCTTCGGCCTTGGCTTGTTCGGCTTGCATGCGAGCTTGCTCGGCCTCCTGGCGGCGCTTGGCTTCAGCCTCAGCATCAGCGCGAGCTTTTGCCTCACGGTCTTCCGCGGCTTTCTTTTCCGCGGCCAGGCGAGCTTGCGCTTCTTCTTCGGTCTTTTGCTTTACGGCCATCACGCGAACTTCCTCGGCGGTTTCGACGACATCGCGAGCGGTGGATTCCACGGTTTTTTTGTCGCGCTTCGAGTGATAGGCATCCTCCGCAGCGGCCAACTGCTGCTCGGCCTTGGCGAGTGTTGCAGTCGCGTACTTGCCGCCGCTGGCGTTGCGAGCGATGCGCACGGCGTTGCGGGCTTCAAAGAGTTCACGCGGCGTTTTTGGGTCGATGCCAAAAATGGCGTTCTCGATCCGGGTGTTCGACGAGGAGTAAACGCCGCGGCCAAGAAGTTCATAGGTAGCGTCGATGTTTTCCACCTTGCTGCCACTGGTGGGAATGGCATTTTCGAGGACCACCATGTTACCCGGCTGGGTTACGGCAAAATAGGGTTCCGCGGTAACGATCATTCCGAAGGTCTGCATGTCGGTGACAGCTTTCACTTGCGCGGCGCCATTCTTCGCGACCACTTCACCGAGATTTTCCGCTCGGCCCTGCGGGGAAACTGCCCAAAAAACATAGGTCAGGTATTCCAGGCCGAATTTTGTGGCATCGGTCAGACCTTCAAATCTGGCCTCGATTTCCATGCGATTGTGCCTGCTCTCGACCTGGGCTTCTGCGAAGGCGCCTTGCAGGAGTTCAGTGCCTTGGAGATCGACCTTGGTCGAGCCGCTTGCGCGACGGTAGTTCACGGCTTTGGTCGTGCGCGCAACCGTGCCCGCCTCGGTGGGGTGGGGAGCGCCGACGGATGCCGGCGAGTAGGCAGAGTTGGATTGGGCGGCAGATTGGAGGGCCGCAAAGCCGAGCCAAAGAAAAGTTACCGGGGCGATCAGAATCGCGGTGCGTTTCACGTGTAGCTCCCTAAGCTCAGCCTGTTGAACCGAGTGCGGAGTGCCGCCCAAAGTTTGGCGGCTGACGCAGCGGAATTAGGCTGGTATTTGCGTTTGTTCTCAGGCTAACAAAAGTGCGGCAAGAACAGGCTTTGGAGCACGGCGAATTGGTCTGTTAAGCACTGTCCTTGAGAACAGGTGTGGCGCGCGATGGGGATTTTCGACAGAGTGCATTGAAGAACCACCGGGCTGCTTGCGGGCAACGGGAAATCGAAACTATAATCCGGAGTCCATTCGACGAATCGTACGTAAGCGCTCAATCGTTTCACGGAGGCCACGTGCCAGTTGGAACCGCGTTTCATGAGAGAACCCTCGCGCTCTGCGAGAGCCTGAACTTCAAGGAATGGTCGGGGTATTACACGGTTGGCGTCTATGAGATGACGCACGAACACGAGTACAACGCCATCCGGAATTCGGCGGCGGCCATTGATGTTTCGCCCCTGTTTAAATACCGGGTCACGGGAAGCGATGCGACGAAGCTGGTCAACCGGGTGATAACGCGCGATATCAACAAGGTTGCCGTGGAGCAGGTGATTTACTGCTGCTGGTGCGATAGCGACGGCAAGGTGATTGACGACGGAACGATCACGCGGCTGGGCGAAAATGAGTATCGCTGGACGGCGGCGGATCCAAGCCTGCGGTGGTTCAGCCAGAACGCGCTCGGTTTGGACGTGCAGATCGAGGATATATCGGAAAAAGTGGCGGCGCTGGCATTGCAGGGGCCTACTTCGGGGAGATTGCTGCACGCCGCGGCGGACGCGAATATTGCCGGGTTAAAATATTTTCGCGTGGCGCATGGAACAATTGCCGGGGTGCCGGTGGACATTTCGCGCACTGGGTACACGGGCGATCTGGGCTACGAAATCTGGGTGCCGTGGAAAGACGCGGTGAAGGTGTACGACGAATTGATGAATAAAGGACGCGCGTTCGACATTCATCCCGTGGGAATGGTGGCGCTGGATATCGCCCGAATTGAGGCTGGGTTGATCTTGATTGAAGTGGACTATATCTCCAGCAAGAAAGCGCTGATTGAGGAACAGCGGTACACGCCGGGAGAGATCGGACTGGGCAAGCTGGTGGATTTGAAGAAGGAGAATTTTGTGGGGCGCGAGGCGCTGGCAATGGAAACGAAGAAGGGCGGCCCGGCGCGGCAACTGGTGGGATTGGAAGTGAACTGGAACGAAGTGGAAGCGCTGTACGAAAAAATCGGGATGGCGCCGCAGGTGCCGGGGACGGCTTCGCGCGTGGCGGTGCCGGTGTATCGCGGCGGGCGGCAGGTGGGGAAGGCGACGTCGACGACGTGGTCGCCTACTTTGAAAAGAATGATTGCGCTGGCGTCCGTCGGACGGGAGAGCGCGGCGCTAGGGACGACGCTGAGCATGGAATTGACGGTGGAGGCTTCGCGGAAGACGGTGTCGGCGAAGGTGGTGGCGTTGCCGTTTTTTAATCCGCCGCGGAAGACGGCGGCGATTGTGGTTTAACGCCTGCCTATCTCGAAGTGAAGTTCTGGAATTATCTGAAGTTGAGGTTCTTCGTGCATCCTCGTCGGACGCCCTCAGAATGACATCTAAAACCTGTCCATGGACTGAACCGCCGGGAGTGAAGCCCGGCCCCCCAAAGAAAACCCAAGAGCACAGGCAGGAATGCCTGTGCCACACGTGGCGACCTGAAGGTCGCCGCTACATTTTCGCGGCGAATTGGGCGGCTTTTTCGAGGAGGGCTTCGAGGGCGGCGCGATCGAGGAATTTGCCTTTCAGGAATACGGCTTGGATTTTTTCGGTGTTGTGAATATTTTGGAGCGGGTTGGCGTCCAGAAGGACCAGGTCCGCGCGTTGGCCTGGGGCAATCGCTCCCTGCTGTTGCGAGCGGCCGAGGAATTTGGCGGGTTGCGAAGTTGCGGCTTGCAGGGCTTGCATCGGAGTGAGGCCCGCCCGCACCAGATCGGCGAGGCTTTCGTGCAGCGCGAAGCCGGGAACCAGATTCGGGGCGGTTGAATCCGTGCCTGCCATCATCGGAATTCCCATTGCATTCATGTCTCCCACCGCCTTGAGCGAGGCTTCGATCAATTTTGCGCGCAATTCGAAATCCCCAGCGGTTTTGTTGGCGAGGCTCTCGGCGCTCCCCTGCTTCCAGTTATTCCGTAGATTCTGCGGAACGTATCGCAGATTGGGATCGTTGGGACGCGCGGTGGCGGGCGTGAGATACGCGAGATCCATTAGCAAGGGAAGCGTGGGAATCTGCCAGGTGTGATTGGCCAGGAATTTGGCGTAGAGCCACTGGGCTTTTTCGCGGGAGTAGGAGTCGAGGACGGCTTGCTGCCACGCGCGCTGGCGAAGGCTGGTTTGCCGCGGAGTTTCATGTTGGGGGGGCGGATCGAGTTGCTGGTGGCGCAGCTCGGCTTCCTTCGAGGAGCAGGCGAGAAGGATGCCGGTCAGGTGCTCGATGCTGGCTTGACCCGCGTCAGACGCTTGCGATGCGGAGATGGAATCGGGGACGTGGCCGACGAAGCGAATGCCTTCTTTGCGCGCGGCGGCGGCGATAGCGAAATAGGCGTCGGGTTTGAGACGCGACTGCACTTTGATGAAGTCGACTCCTTCGGATTTCAGGCTGTGGACGGCGGCGGCGGCCTCTGCCGAGGTTTGCACGACGATCGAGGGTTGAAAGGAAGGTGGGTTGCCGTCGAGGTAGGGGCCGGTGAAAAAGATTTGCGGGCCGAGTTGGTCTCCGGAATCGATTTCCTTTTTCAGTTTTTTGAGTTGAGCGACGTCGCCGCCCATGTCACGGACGGTGGTGATGCCGTTGGCGATGAGAAGCGGAAGGATGAACTCGCGGCTGCCGACGGGTTCGCCTGCGCCCATCAGGTGGATGTGCATGTCGGCAAGGCCGGGGATTAGATATTTGCCGGAAGCGTCTAGAACTTGGGCACCGGGGGGAATGTCGATGGTGGCGTCTGGGCCCACGGCGGAAATTACGGCTCCATTTAGCAGGACTGTGGAATTTGGTTGTGGAGGGGCGCCGGTGGCATCGACTACGGTGACGTGGGTGATGGCGATGGTGGCGGGGCGGGGCTTGGAGCAGGCGGCGAGGAAGAGGAGGAAGAGCAGAGCGAATGCGAGTGGACTACTGCGACATTTTTGCACATTAGTATTGTAGCTGAGTGGCGTGTTCGAAAGCGGAAGCTTCGCTCCCGAAGTCCAAAGTGCACTTGTTATTGGTTCAGGCGGTTATATTTTTTCAGGACGGCGCGGAGTTGGTCGTGGGGAAGCGCGGTGACGTGGTGGCCATCAATGCCCGTCATGGAGTCGGCGGCAATCATGGCGTTGACGATCGCTTCATCGGTGGCTTGGACGACTGCCGCGAAAACGGGGTCGAGCGAGCCATTCGGAAGCATTTTCACGTCGGCGACATTCTTTGTGGCCGCGACCCCGGGATTCGCGGTCGAGAAGGCGATGA
This sequence comes from uncultured Acidobacteriota bacterium, assembly GCA_963781995.1. GTDB lineage: Bacteria > Acidobacteriota > Terriglobia > Acidiferrales > UBA7541 > Acidiferrum. Next base: position 555,758 of record CAWAHR010000003.1, read on the forward strand.
AGATGTCGCCGGAGCCGTCGCCGGAAATGCTGCCGAGGCGACCGAGACCGAGGGTGGCGCGGTGCGCGAGGCGCTTGAGTTGCGTGGAGATAAGCGGAGCGTCGGTGGCGATGACGATGATGATGGAGCCGCGCTCGGAGATTTCGGAGGGCTGGTAGGCGTAGGGATCTTCAGAAGAAATTTCTCGGCCAACGGGAACTCCGGCGATGCGAAGATTCTGGCGCGAGCCGAAGTTGCACTGGACCAGGACGCCGACGGTGTAGCCTCCATCTTTTTCGGAGAGCTTGCGCGACGACGTGCCGATGCCGCCTTTGTAGCCGCTGCAAACCATCCCCGTGCCGCCGCCGACGTTGCCTTCCTCGACGCGGCCGGATTGCGCGGAATCGATGGCGTGAAAAGCGTGTTCGGGCTTCACGTGGAAGCCGTTGATGTCGTTGAGCCAGCCGTCCCAGGTTTCGGCAACGACGGGGAGAGACCACCAGTAGCCGCTGGCATCGGGTTGGCCATGAGTGACACGCCACTGAATCACGGCGTCGCGGACCACACCGACGCTGTGGGTGTTGGTGATCATCACGGGGCCTTCGAGGAAGCCGGACTCTTCGACCCAGGTGGTGCCGGTCATTTCGCCGTTGCCGTTTTGCGAGAACCAACCGGCGAAGACGGGATTCATCATGGAGTCCTTGCCGCGAGGAAGGATGGCGGTGACGCCGGTGCGGACGGGGCCCTGGCCGATGACGAGCTTGCCTTCGCCTGAGATCAGCGTGGTGTGGCCTACGGTTACGCCCTGAACGTCGGTGATGGCGTTAAGAGGACCGGGAGTGCCGTCGAAGGGAACGCCAAGATCGCGAGCGCGCGGCTTAGCGACTGATTTTTCCTGGGCGAAGGCTGGTTGCAACGCGAACAATGAGAAGAAGAGCAGGAAATAAAAAGACGCAGCACGCCGCATGGAGGATCTCCGTTGAGCCGACTGAATTAAATGTATGAAAACCAGAGCCGATTGCGATCAAACCGGAAAGACTCTGCCCAGCGCGTATTGTAAAGCATCAGCGATAAGTTGGCACTCTTGGGCCGTGATGATAAAGGGCGGAGCCAGGAGCACGTGATCGCCGCGGATGCCGTCGACGGCGCCCTGGGAAGGATATGTCAGGACGTTTTTCTCGAGCGCGGCCTGGCGGATTTTTTCAGCGATACCGGATTCCTTGGGGAAAGGTTCGCGTGTGGATTTGTCTTTCACGAATTCGACGGCCTGCAAGAGACCGAGGCCACGGACCTGGCCGACGTGGGGATGAGATTCCAGCGAAGAGAGAGATTTGCGGAGCGTTTCGCCGGCGGGCGTGACGCGATCGAAGAGTTTGTGGACCTCAAGATAATCGAAGACCGCGTTGCCGGCGGCGGTGGAGACGGGATGCGATTGATAGGTGAAGCCGTGCATGAAGGCGGCGGTGCCATTTTCAAAAGCATCTACGACGCGGGGAGCGACGAGGACTGCGCCTAGCGGCGCGTAACCGCTGGCAATTCCCTTTCCGGTGAGGATGATGTCGGGCTCGAGACCCCAATGCTGGCAGGCGAAGGGCTGGCCGGTGCGGCCCATGCCGCTCATGACTTCGTCGGCGATGAGCAGGATGCCGTGCTTGCGGCAGATTTCGGCGATGCGCGTGGTGTACCCCTCGACCGCGGCAACAGCCCCGAGCGTGGCGCCGACGACGGGTTCGAAGATGAACGCGGCGACGGTGGAGGCATCGTTGGCCTGCAGAAAAACGTCGAGGTCATCGGCGCAGGCAAGATTGCATTCTGGATACGTTTTGCTGAATGGGCAGTGGTAGCAGAAACACGGAGCGACGTGGCCCCACTCTGGAATCATGGGGGCGTAGGGTGCGCGGCGCGCCGACATTGCCGCTGACGGACATAGCGCCGAGGGTGCTGCCGTGATAGCTCTGCTTGCGGGAGACGATGCGGTAGCGCGTGGGCTGCTTGCTTTCGAGAAAATATTGGCGGGCCAGCTTGATGGAGGTTTCGGTCGCTTCGGAGCCGCCGGAGGTAAAGTAGACGCGGCCGCCATTTTGGAAATTGCGCGGGGCGATGGCAAGTACGCGGGCGGCTAGCTTCTCGGCGGATTCGGTGTGGAATTGCGTGGTGTGGGCAAAAGCGATGCGGCCGGACTGCTCGGCCATGGCGCGGCCGATTTCGGGGACACCGTGGCCGATGCTGACGACAGCGGCCTGGCCGGAGGCGTCGAGATAACGGCGTCCGTCGGCGGCGATGATCCAGCAGCCTTCTCCGCGAACAGCGACAGGATACTCTTTGCGAAGATTGCGGGAAAAAAGCGAGGAGGAGTGCGTGGCGGTGTTCATTCGAAAATTGTAGCAGAAGCGGTTCGGCGGAGACGCGATGCAGGGGGGCGAAAGAAAGCCAAGTTGGACGGGAGCACGGAAGGGGTGGGATACTCTTTCGCGGGTTGGGAGAACGGGTCTTGAAAATGAACATTTACCTACGGTTTGCCTTCATTTTGATGCTTGTGGGCGTATTGAATTGGCGCGACGCTTCGGCGCAAACGACGGAAGATCCGGCGCGGATTGACGTGGACCTGCGCGATGCGGCGAGATACGTATTTCACGCGCAAATTTCGCTGCCGGTAAAGGCCGGGCCGATGACGCTTGTGTATCCGAAATGGATACCGGGGGATCACTCGCCGATCGGACCGATTTTCGATCTGACGGGGTTGAAAATCGCCGCGGATGGAAAAGAAGTCGCCTGGCGGCGCGATGACGTGGACATGTTTGCGTTCCACCTGGATGTGCCCTCCGGCGCGAAAAGAATCGAGATCAAGCTGGACTACTTGACGCCGGCGGAGGCCACGGGAACCAGAGAGCATCCCGCGTCGACGGGGCAACTTGCGGTGTTGAACTGGTATGTGGTGACGCTGTATCCGCAGGGGACCAGGCCGGATGAGCTGACGTACGTGGCGAGTTTGCGCCTACCGGCAGGGTGGAAATATGGGACCGCGTTGCCGGTGGCGAAAGAATCGGCCGGAGAAATTGATTTCGCGCCGGCGAGCCTGACGACGCTGATCGACTCGCCGGTGATCACCGGAGAGTTTTTTAGGGACATCGATTTGTCGCCGGGACAAAAGACGCAACACACATTGCACATCGCCGCGGACGGACCGGCCGCGCTGGATGTGAGCGCCTCGGAAGTGCAGCACCAGCGGCAACTGATTGCGGAAGATTGGGCGCTGTTTGGCGCGCGGCATTATCGGCGATACGACTTTTTGCTGGCGCTCTCGGATCACATGCCGCCGGACGGTGTGGAGCACCACGAGTCGAGTGATAACCGCACGCCGGAAGGATTGTTTTTGGACCCGGACATTCGCGAGACCCAGATGGACCTGCTGCCGCATGAATACACGCACTCGTGGAATGGGAAATACCGGCGGCCCGCTGGACTGGCGACACCAGATTACCAGGCGCCAATGAAGGGGGATCTTTTGTGGATATACGAGGGATTGACGCAGTACTACGGGCAGGTTCTTACCGCGCGCGCCGGATTCTGGACTCCCGAAAGGTTCCGCGAGTCCCTGGCGGCGACGGCGGCGTATTTGAACGACCGGCCGGGCAGGGCCTGGCGGGATTTGCAGGACACGGCGATTGGGGCGCAACTCCTGTACAGCGGGCCACCCGCGGGATCATCATGGCGGCGCGGAGTGGATTATTACGATGAAAGCACGCTGATCTGGCTGGAAGCGGACATGATCATTCACCGCGAAAGCAAAGGGAAAACGTCGCTGGATGATTTTTGCCGGAAATTCTATGGCGGAGAGAATACCGGGCCGCTGCTGGTGACCTATACATTTGACGACGTCGTTGCCGGAATGAATGAGGTTGCAGCGTATGACTGGCGAACATTTTTTGAACAACGCCTGAAGTCGCACGGGCCGGGCGCTCCGCTGGGCGGGATTGAAGCGAGCGGCTGGAAAGTGGTTTTCAGCGAGGTCATGAACGAGCATCAACGCGCGGAAGAGGCCGCCGATTTTACCGTGGATGTGCAATTTTCTCTGGGACTGGAAGTGCATGCGCCGGGAGGTCCCGACGGCGGTCAGATCCTGGACGTGATTCCGGGATCGGCTGCGGAACGCGCCGGATTGGCGCCGGGCATGCTACTTGTGGCAGTGAATGGCCGGAAGTGGAGTCCCGATATTTTGCGGGATGCTATCCGGCGGGCGAAGGACAGCAAGGAGCCGATCGAGTTGCTGGCGGCAAATGGAGAGTATTTTCGCAGCTACCACGTTGACTACCACGGGGGCGAACGGTATCCGCATCTAGAGGTGATTTCCGGGAAGGCCGATGTGTTGACAGAAATTTTGAAGATGAAGGGTGCACCGGTAGGGGTTCCCGCGAAATTCTAGAAGGGATCGGAGGGGAGTGTAGCCTGGGCCTTTTCGGCCAGAGAGTTTTCGCTGCGATGTTGCGACTTTGCCCTCGCTAGGAAAACCCGCGCCCGTCAAGGGGTGAGGTACAGGAATTTCTACGTGACAGAGAATCCGCAAGGATTGGTGCGCACGATTGGGCGTTGGAGCTTGACGGCTCTGATGGTTAATTCAATTGTGGGCGTCAGCATTTTCAAGCTGCCCGCGGATTTGGCGCGGAACTTGGGCGGATGGAGTCCCTTAAGCTGCGTGGCGGCGGGCGCGGGCATTCTGGTGATAGCCGGGTGCATTGCGGAAGTTTCTTCGCGGTATCAGGAAACGGGCGGGTTATATCTCTATGCGCGAGATGCGCTGGGACGATTTGCCGGCTTGCTGGTAGCGTGGATGACGTGGCTGACGCGGATTGCCGCGCCGGCAGCAGCGGCGAATCTGGTGTGGATGTACACGGCGAAAGTTTATTCCTGTGGTAACGAACCCGCAGGGGAAATTTCTGGTGCTCTTTCTTCTGATGGGGCATCTGGCGTTGCTCAATTGTCTCGGGGTAAAGATGGGAAAGCAATTGAGCAACCTATTTACCGCAGTTAAGGTGGGGTTTTTGCTGGCATTTGTGTTCGCCGGGTGCTGGGCGCTGGCGGCGCGGCCGGAATTGCGCGTGCCGCTGATCCTTCCGGCAGTTTCCGCGAAGACGTGGTTTGAAACGATGTTGTTGCTGGTATATGCGTACGGTGGCTTTGAAGGCGCGCTGTTTGTGGGCGGCGAATCGACCAACCCGAAGCGCGACACGCCGATTGCGCTGCTGGCGGCGCTGGGCGTAGTGTGCCTGATTTACACAGCGGTGCAATACGTGACTATTTTGACGCTGCCAAGCGCGGGCATGTCGACGCGGCCGCTGGCCGATGCGGCGCAGCGGTTCCTGGGGGCAGGCGGAGCGGCAGCGATCGCGATGGCGGCGCTGATTTCCGGCTATGGTTATTTGAGCGCCAATGTTTTGCACGCGCCGAGAATTACCTATGCACTGGCGGAGCAAGGAGACTTCCCGGCGTTTCTGGGAATCGTGTCCGCAAAATATCACACCCCTTATGTTTCGATCCTGATCTATGCCGTGCTGGTTTTTCTTTTTGCGCTGATGGGGGATTTTCAGTGGAACGCGCTGCTCTCAGCGGTCTCGCGGCTGGCGGTTTATGGAGCGATGGCACTGGCGGTGCCGATTCTGCGCAGCCGCAAGGATGGTAAAGCGGAGTTTCTGTTGCCGATGCCGTATCTTTTCGCGGGACTGGGAATTCTATTTTCCGTGATGCTGGCTTCGCAGATGGGCCGCAGCGAATTTGCAGTAATCGGCGCGACTTCTGCGATTGCGCTGGCCAATTGGGTGGTGGTGCGGAGGTGAAACCTTGACGAAGACTCGGTCGGGGGATGCGTTCATGCCCGCGGATGATTACGGCCGGGGAATGCGGTCGTTCTCGGTGAATCTGCTGGTGCGGGATATGCGCGTGTCGCTCGACTTTTACGAGCAGGTGCTCGGAGCGAGGGTGCGCTACGCCGATGGTGATTTTGCGGTGCTGACATTGCTGGATTTCGAATGGATGCTGCACGTGGATCATACTTATGACCAGCATCCTTTATATGAACGATTGCAGGCGCCGGGCCTGCGGGGAACGGGAGCGGAATTGCGGGTGCTCGGCGTTGATCCCGATGCGCTGGAACGCCGAGCCCGGGCCGCGGGGGCAACGATTCTTCAATGCGCGAGAGATTTTCCGCACGGGTGGCGCGACGTGATGCTGGCGGACCCGGACGGATATATTTGGGCGGTGGGGATGCCGACGCCAAAATAGAATGGAGAGTTGTGGTTGCCGTGAGTGCGGGATAGTGGCATCATGCCATGTTTTGCAAGATGTATTCCGCGCGACGGAAGGCGCGCCCTGCGAACCCCGATCGGGGCGCACGTTTTTTTGCGACTTCCAGAGGAGAGAGCGATGAATTTATCGAGAGTGGGCTGTGCGATGGGAGTGACGCTGGCAATGAGCTTTTCGCTGAACGCCCAAGCGCCGGCGAAACGCCCGATTACGTTTGACGACATGATGAAACTTCACCGGGTATCCGCGCCGCAGGTTTCGGCGGATGGGAAATGGGTGGCGTTCGCGGCGTCCACACCGGATATGGAAGCCAACCGGAACGCGAGCAACGTGTGGATTGCGAGCACAGCCGGCGGCGATGCGATGCAGGTTACGCAGGGCGGGCACGATAACTCGCCTGCTTGGTCGCCGGATGGGAAGACGCTGGCGTTTCTGTCATCGCGCGACGGCAATTCGCAGGTGTACTTGCTGTCGATGGAAGGCGGCGAGGCCAGGAAACTCACTACGCTCTCGACGGGAGCCGATGTGTTTCTTTGGTCGCCGGATGGAAAGACGATCGCGTTCACATCAGGGGTATATCTGGACTGCAAGGATGACGCGTGCAACGCCAAACGCGATGAAGAGAAGGAAAAGAGCAAGGTGAAAGCGCGCGTTTACGATCACTTGCTGTTCCGCCATTGGGATCACTGGAGCGAGGGCAAGCGCAGCCATCTTTTCCTTGTGCCGGTGGATGGCAATACTCCCGCGCGGGATCTGACGCCCACAGCGGACTACGACATTCCCCCGGACGAGCGCGGCGACGTTAGCGATCTGGCATTTTCGCCGGACAGCAAGGAGATCTGCTACACCGCGGTGCCGGACAAGGTGGAAGCCATCAGCACGAACGGCGAACTCTTCGTGGTGCCGGTGGCGGGCGGCGAGCCGAAAAAGATCACCAGCAATCCGGGATTTGATGGGAATCCCGTGTATTCACCGGATGGACAGTTCATCGCATATCACGCGCAACTCACAGCGGGATACGAGGCGGATCGCTGGCGGGTAATGCTCTACAACCGGAAAACCGAGTCGACGGAGAATCTCTCCGAAGGATTCGACCGCAGCGCGGGGAATCTTTCCTGGTCGCCGGACAGCAAGATGATCTATTTCCTGGCGGAAAACGAAACGCTGCAACCCGTGTATGCGATCGAGGCGCGCGCCGGGGCTGCGCCGAAGAAAGTGCTGGATGGATTTAACAGCGCGTATTCGTTCAGCGCGGATGGCAAGACTCTGGTGACCGAGCGAACGAGCTTAACGATGCCAGGAGAACTGTTTGTGTCGGCCGGCGACGGAAGCGGGTTGAAGCAGGTGACGCATCAGAACGACGCAATCCTCGCGGGTCTGGAAATGAATGCGCCAGAGAAATTCTGGTTCGAAGGAGCCGAAGGCGCCAAAGTGGAGGCCATGCTGATCAAGCCGCCAGCAATTCGCAGCCGCGAAGAAATATCCTGCGCTGGTGCTGCTGCATGGCGGACCGCAGACGATGTGGTCAGACGCCTGGGGCTACCGGTGGAACGCGCAGGTCTTTTCCGCGGCGGGCTACGTGATACTGATGATCAACCGGCGGGGCTCGACGGGTTACGGGCAGAAATTCACCGATGAAATCACCAACGACTGGGGCGGCCGCGCGTACGTCGACGTGATGAAAGGGATCGATGCGGCTGTCGCGAAGTATCCCTTCATTGATAAGACGAAGCTGGCGGCTGCGGGCGGCTCCTACGGCGGCTACCTGGCGGATTGGCTGGCGACTCACACGGACCGGTTCAAGGCGATCATCAGCCACGCGGGTGTGTACGATAAAGTTTCGATGTACGCGACGGAAGAGCTGTGGTTTGAAGAGCACGACATGCAGGGGACGCCATGGAGCGCGCCGGAGAATTACAAGAAGTGGTCGCCGTCGACGTACGCGGGGGAGCTTGGAAAATACAAGACGCCGACGCTGGTGATTGCGGGGAAAGAGATTACCGCGTGCCCTACACGCAGTCGCTGGAATTTTTCAACGCGTTGCAACGCCAGGGCGTGCCGTCGAAGCTGATGGTTTTTCCGGATGAGGGGCATTGGATGCTGAAACCGCAGAATGCGCAGCTTTGGTATAAAACATTCTTGGATTGGTTGGGGACTTACGTGAAGTAGGCGGAAGCTCGAATCGACAATTTAGTGTTGCGCCTGAACGCTCAAAAGCAGTGGCCGAGCCGCCACGCTCCGAAGGGGCGGGGACGAATTGGATCAGGTTTCGGCTAACTTGCGGAGGGTGCGGCGGAGGAAGTGGAACAAGTGGTAGAGCAGGTAGAGCGAGATTGCGAAAAGCACGGTTACCACAATAATCGCCACGGTGGGATGCGTGGTGGCGAACCAGGTTAGCCAGACCGCCAGGACGTCCTCTCCAAAACTCAGGGCCCAATTGCTGAGCGGCTCCGGCGAGATGTTCGCGGCGGCGCGGGCGCTGGCTTTTGTGCCATGCGAGGTGAGCGCAATGCCGCCGGCGAGAAGCGCTGCACCCCAGCGCCAGGGCTCCGGCGCTGCGGCGGTGGCGCTGAACGCCAGCAGGGCGGCGGCCGGCGGGCGAATGAAGGTGTGCACGGCTTGCCAGACGGAATCGATGTAGGGAACCTTGTCGGCGAGAAATTCCGTGACGTATAGAATGCCGGCGATGGCCAGCACCAACGGATGAGAGAGCACCTGAAGATTTTCGGGCAGGTGGATTACACCGAAACGCTGCAGGAGGCCGAGGGTGGCAACGGTGGCATAGAGGTTCAAGCCGGAGGAAAAGCCGGCGCCGAGGACGAGGCTAAGAGTTTCGATAGGATTCATGGCCGCAAATAATCTGGCACTGGAATTCCTGCGCCAAATTTCAAAGTATCACGAAAGCGCGAGGATTGGCGAAGCAGCGGAAGAAGCGAATGCGAGATCAATTGCGAGTAATCTTTTGGAGAAAAAACCGAAGTTGTCGGTCCAAGACTTGCTCCCCTCCGAACGTCTGTGGGCAAATTGGCGATAAGGTGCATTACACTGGTGGCTCCTCGAAAAGGGCGAGCGCTTGGGTGCAGGAATGAGCATCCCCGTTCAAAATACGATTGAGTTTCGCGGGGTGTCCTGGCGCCCAAACGGCGCAGCGGCAAAGGAGATCATCGCCGACGTTTCGTTTGCGGTGCCCAAGGGCAAAACATTGGTGCTGCTGGGGCGGAGCGGGAGCGGCAAAACCAGCCTGCTTAAGCTGATCAACGGAATGCTGTGGCCATCGAGCGGGGAAGTTTTGGTGGAAGGCCGCCCAACGCACAAATGGGATGCGATTCGACTGCGACGGAGAATTGGTTATGTGATTCAAGAAGCCGGCCTGTTCCCGCATTATACGGTGGCGGAAAATGTGGGTTTGGTGCCCCGGTTGGAAAATTGGCCGAGCGCAAAGATTGCGGCCCGAGTTGACGAGATGCTCGAACTGGTGAGGCTGGAACCGCGCGAATTTACACAGCGGCGGCCGCGTGAGCTCTCTGGCGGGCAGCGACAAAGGGTGGGCGTGGCGCGCGCGCTGGCCGCCGACCCTCCGATCCTGCTGATGGATGAACCGTTTGGAGCGCTGGATCCGGTGACGCGAGCGGAATTGCAGCGGGAGTTCGGGGAACTGGCGCGACACCTCCAGAAGACCATCGTATTTGTGACCCACGATCTGCGGGAAGCGCTGCTGCTGGCTTCGCAAATCATTATGTTGGAGAAGGGGCGCGTAGTGGGCGACGCGGCTCCCGAGGAATTTCTGCGTTTGAAGCACCCGGAGGTGCTGGCGTTCACGGCGGGCCTGGGTGTGAATGGAGGCGCCGGATGACGGAGCTCTGGAGATTTTTTGTGGAGCATCAATCCGAAATCCTTGGCGCGACGTTGGAGCATGTGGAATTAGTGCTTTATGCGATGGCGGCCGCGATTCTGATTGGAGTGCCCATGGGGATGCTGGTCGTGCAACGAGCGGCGCTGCGCAACGTGGCGCTTGGAATCGCGGGAATTTTTCAGACCATTCCGAGCCTGGCGTTATTCGGGTTCCTGATTCCCATTCCGTTTATCGGCGGGATCGGCAAGCGCACGGCCATCGTGGCACTGACCCTTTACGCGTTGCTGCCGATTCTGCGAAATACGTATGTTGGCTTAACGGAAATTGATCCGGCGGTGCTGGAATCCGCGGAAGCCATGGGGATGACGCGGGGACAAATACTTTTCCGGGTGCGTTTGCCGCTGGGGCTGGCAGTGATTCTTGCGGGGGTGCGGACAGCTACCATCATCACCATCGGGGTCGCAACGATTGCCGCGGCCATCGGAGCCGGCGGATTGGGCACGTTCATCTTTAGAGGAGTTGCCCTGGTAAACAATTCCCTGCTGCTAGCCGGGGCGATTCCCGCGGCGCTTTTGGCGATCGTTGCCGATTTTGCATTGGGACGATTGGAGCGGCGCCTGCGCGTATCCTAGAGCGAAAGCGTTCCGGAGTGTGCTATGGACTTTGCGCGTGGACCCAGATGAATGGAAATTGAAGATGCGAACTTCCCTTCCCCGATGCTGGTGTGCGCTGTTGTTGACCGGCTTACTGCTGTTTGACGGCTGCAAACACGATCGCCCCGCGACAATCGTGGTTGGTTCGAAGTTTTTTACGGAGCAAATAGTGCTGGCCGAATTGCTGGCCCAGCATATTGAAGCGCGGACCGGAATCACCGTGGACCGCAAGGACAATCTCGGCGGGACGCTGCTGGTGCATCAGGCGATGCTGGCGGGACAACTGGATTTGTACGTGGAGTACACGGGCACGGCGCTCACGGCGGTGCTGAAAGAGGCGCCAGGCGGGGATTCGAAGCAGGTCTTCGAGAAAGTAAAGAAAGAATACTCGGACCGGTTCGGGCTTGAGGTGACGGAGCCTTTAGGCTTTGAAAATACTTTTGCGATGGTCATTCGCGGCGATGACGCGAACAATTTGAATCTTCGAAAACTTTCCGGCCTTGAAGGAGTGGCGCCGAAGTGGCGCGCCGGCATGGGTTATGAATTTCTGGAACGCCCCGACGGATTCAATGGCCTGTGCCAGAACTACAATTTGAAATTCGGATTGAAGCCCCGGGTGATGGATTTGGGTTTGATCTATCGCGCCCTGGTGGATCATCAGGTGGACGTGGTTGCCGGGAATTCCACGGATGGGCTGATTGATGCGTTGGGGCTGGTTGCGCTGGAGGACGATCGCCACTATTTTCCTCCGTACGATGCGGTGCCGATTGTCCGGCGGGCGACCCTTGCGCAATTTCCCGCATTGCGCTCGGCTCTAGCCGAGATCGCAGGCAAGGTATCCGATTCGGACATACGGCGCATGAATCATGCGGTGGACGGTTTGCATCAGAATCCCGCTGAAGTGGTGCGCGAGTTCAGGAAAGCCAAAGGACTGTAGATAAAAAGATATTGCGAGCGGTCACTCCGCGATCCACAAATTTTCGGCGAAGCCCCAATCTTTATCGATCCACTGCCCCCGGCAACGAAATCCGGAGAGCTGCGCTAGATGCGCGAGCTCTTCCACGGAATATTTGTGAGAGCTTTCGGTCCAAATGGTTTCCCCCTCCTCGAAATGAAAGGAACGGCCGGCCTCGGCGATGGCGACTTCTTGCCGGCAGCGGGAGCGCAGGTGCATCTCGATGCTCTGGGTTTGTTCGCTAAAGCTGGCCTGGTGCTCGAATTGTTGCAGGTGGAAATCGGCGCCGAGTTCGCGATTGATGCGCACCAGCAGGTTGCGATTGAATGCGGCGGTGACTCCCAACGGGTCGTCGTACGCGGGAATCAGGACCTTGAGAGGCTTGAGCAGATCGGCGCCGAGAAGGAGCGAATCGCCAGGCTGCAGAATCTGGCGCACGCCACATAGGAATTCGGCGCCGGCAGAGCCATCGAAGTTGCCGATGGTGCTGCCCAAAAAGAGGACCAGGAGATGGTCGCCACGGGAGCGGCGCGCAGCGACTTCGCGGAGTCCATCGAGATATTCGCGCTCGAAACCAACGATGCTGATGCTGAGGATGTCGCGAAGTTCGCGGTGGAGAACCGCAAGCGCGGCGGGCGAAATTTCAATGGGATGGTACCAGGTGGATTGCCAGCGAGACAGGGCTTCGAGGAGCAGGCGCGATTTGCGGCCGGTGCCACTGCCGAGTTCGGCAACCACCACCGGGCGGGGGAGTTGATCCACAATTTCGCGGGCATGTTGGTGGAGCAGGCGTTCGTCGGCGCGGGTGAGGCCGTACTCGGGAAGAACGCAGATCACATCAAAGAGCGCGGAGCCGACGGAGTCGTACAGATATTTTGAGGGGAGCTCTTTTTGCCCCGGCTTGCCAAGGCCGGCGCAGACGTCCAGTGCGAATTGGCTGGTGATCGAAGCGGGAATGAGTTGTGCTTGCATAGCGGCTCCAGGCATCCTGCGGGTCACTCGGAAACGCAACGAAATCCGGCGTACACATATTGATAGTGTGGTTGAAACCAGTTGCGGAAAGACCGGCGCAGCAGGCAAGCGGCGGTGCGCGGCGAGCCCCCCTTGATGACGTAGTGCCTGGCCGTCGAAGAAATTCGCGGAGTACCCGGGATAAAAGGCGGCGGGCTGGAAACCCGGGAATGGCGCAAGGGGAGTGGCGGTCCACTCCCAGCCGTTGCCTAGCTGGCCGACAACACCGAAGGCACTTTTGTTGGCGGGATAATCGTTGACATGCGACGGATCCCAGCGGTGGAAATCGAAATTGCCAAGACTCGGTGTTGGCGCGCTGGAGCCCCAGGGATATTCACGCTCGGCGTCCTGCGGCGTGCCATAGGCGGCGCGATGCCACTCCGCTTCTGTTGGCAAAGAACGTTTGGCCCAGCGGGCGTAGGCGTTGGCTTCCGCGTGGCTCGTATAGACGGGCCAGCCCCCGGAAAACGCAAGCTCTTCAAACATGCCACGGTAGGTCCACGTGGAGCCCGATTGTTCCCAGAAGACGGGATGCCGGATGGCATTGCGTTCTTTCCACTGCCAGTCGTCCGCGGACCACAATTGGGGATTCTGGTAACCGCCATCTTCGACGAAGCGGAGAAACTCGGCATTGGTGACCATGAATTTGCTGATGCGAAAACGGGGAACGCTGGCGGTGCAGGATTCGAACTCGTTGTCCCAGCCGAATGGCGCGGCGGCTTCTCGAGAAAGTCCGAGTGTCGCGCTGCCCGCCGGAATTTCCACCAGTTGGTTTCCGACCGCGGCGAAGTCTGACCGCGGCTGCGGCTGCGCGACTTTCCGGGAATACGGCAATTGGTGAAACATGTAGGCGAGAGTTTCCGCGTGCATTAGCCGGTGTTCGATGGCGACATGCAACAGGGTTTCCGCGAAGGTATGGTCCGTATTCTCGAGGCCGGGAAAATTGCCGGCCTCGAGCGCGGCGTCGATGGCATTGCGGAGACTTTGCACATAGTCGCGGACTTCGGGCAGCGACGGCCAGTCCTCGGGCCGGTCGGAGGGTAGGCCGCCATCCACCGGATCGATGCCAAAAGCGAAGAGTTGATCGAAGGCGGGTGAAAACGATTTTAGGGAAAACAGATGATCGCGAAACAGGTTCCAGTCAAAGGCCTCGAGGTGCCCAATATAGAAAATGATGCGATGGCGCTCGGGAATGGGCCGCTCATAGAGCGCGTCATCTCGAATAATCTGAAAAAGATTGTCGGTGTTCTCGCGCGCTTCCAAGAGGCGGCGGTGAAGCTGCTGAAGCCCGGTGGTGCTGCTCTGTGTAGCCATGCTTAGGCCCTCGGGTACTTCATTCTCTTCCCCCGGGAATCAGATGCGCGAGAACCCGCTTTGGGCAAAACAATTTGCCAGGGTATCGGGCTGCGGTGTGTGCATCGGACTCTCCCAGCGAGGGCGGGCAGTGACTGGAGGCAAGGACAATACCATCGTCCTGGAGCGAAGGCAACAGGCGAACACGACGCCGCGAGGCGGGGTTTGATGCATCGATTTGTCGAACTCTCAGCCTAGGATTCGGCGGGAACTGGCTGATTGGTTGCAAGTGCGGCGTTCTGCGGCTTGGCGAACAGCGCAGCCACCAGGCCGCAGGCAGCGGCAAACGAGAGCCACAAGCCAGGGACCGCGCGATTGCCGGAGATGTGGATGAGATACGTGCTCAAGGCGGGGGTGAAGCCGCCGAAGATGGCCGTTGCCAGGCTATAGGCCAGTGCGAACCCCGAGGTGCGCACGTCGATAGGCATGATCTCAGCAAGGAACACGACCATCGCGCCGTTGTAGCTGCCATAAATGAAGGAGAACCAGAGCTCGACGGCCAGCAGTCGAGCGAACGACGGATCGCGAACCAGCCACAGCATCGCCGGATACGCGGTGACCAGCATCAGGATCGTGCAGCCGAACAACAGCGGGCGACGCCCGATTCGATCGGAGAGCGCTCCCATAATCGGCAGCCAAAAGAGATTGGAGGCGCCGACACAAAGTGTAACGATCAGGCTATCCGCGCTGGAGAGATGCAGCACGGAATTGCCGAACGTCGGAGTGTATGCGGTAATCATGTAAAACGAGACGGTGGTCATGGTCACCATCAGCGTGCCAATCAGAACGATGGCCCAATTATTCGCCAGCGAGCGGAGAATCTCCGAAGTGCCTGGGTGATGCTTGCGGGCCACAAACTCGTCGGTTTCCTGCAGCGACTTTCGCAGCCGGAAAAGCAACGGCACGATGACACATCCGAGGAGAAGCGGAACGCGCCAGCCCCACTGCTCCATCTTTTCCGGTGGGAGGATGGAGTTCAGAACCACGCCGACCGAGGCCGCAAACATGACCGCGATCTGCTGGCTGCCGGATTGCCAGCTTACGTAGAAGCCTTTGTGGCCCGGGGTGGCAATTTCCGATAAATAGACGGAGACGCCCCCCAACTCCATCCCGGCGGAAAACCCCTGCAGCAAGCGGCCAAACACCACCAGCAGCGGGGCAAGCAGGCCAATGGTTGCGTAGCTGGGCATGAAGGCGATGGAGAAGATGCCGACGGACATCAGGCCCAGTGTAAGCAGCAAGCCGGCGCGGCGTCCGTGCCGGTCGGTATAAGCGCCGAGGACCAGGGCACCGAGGGGACGCATAAGGAAGCCGGCGCCAAAGGTCATCAAGGAAAGCATCAGCGAACCGAAGGCGCTGCCGCTGGGAAAAAATGCCTTCCCGATGGTGGCGGCATAGTAGCCGAACACCATGAAGTCGTACATCTCCAGAAAATTTCCACTGGAGACGCGGACCACAGACCAAAACTTCGATTTTCGTTCCGCGGGGGCGATCATTAGGGTCGACTCATTGTAATCAGCCCTCTTTGGGCCTGCACACTCGAAAGAGGTGCGCACACAAGAAACCGCAGCCCCGCACAAAGATGCCTATTCAGCCCGGGGGGTGTACCGGGCTGAATAGGTGGGCGGGGCTGGCCGTTCACGATTTAGCCTCGCCCGATCGGGAATCTCGGAATCACCAGACCAGCTTGAGCCCAAGCTGAATCTGGCGGGAAGTGGTCGAAGTTTGGTTCAACGCGGTCGGTAGCGAACTGCCGTTGAAATCAAAGACCGAGTTGTTTTGGCCGAAAGTATTCAGGAATCCCGGCGAGAGGAAGTTGGTGTGGTTGAGCACGTTAAAAAACTCCGCGCGGAATTGGACGTTGAAGGTGTCGGAGATCCTGGCAACCGCGAAATTCTTGAAGACCGAGAAATCGACGGTGGTGAGGCCCGGTCCATAGAATTTGTTGCGCCCGGAACTGCCGAGAACGTTGGAGCAATATTGCTGTCCGGCCGGCGGAGCCGGCGCGTTGGGAAAGGAAAGCGGCGCGCATCCATAGGGGTTTGCGGCGGTTGCCAAAGGAAGCGAAGCGGACGCAGTTGGGGGCGTGAAGCAATTCGCGTTGAAGGCCATCATCTGCCCCAAAGCATTCCTGGTAACCCCAGGTGTCGCGTTGCAACCCGGGATGAGGTTGGCAAAGTCCATGGAGTAGTCGCCGTTGAAACCGGTGCCAAGCGGATCATTGCCGTTGCCCACGGTGACCGTGTAGGGAGCGCCGGTGGAAGCGGTGACGATGGCGCCGAGCTGCCAGCCTCCGGCGACGACTCCTTCCCAGCCTGTTTTCGGCCCGGGAACGTCCCAGATGGCGGAGCCGGTCAGCGTTTGGCGGATATCGAAATCGCAAGCGCCGACTCGGGCGCTCTTCACCAGAAGCAACGGCACGGCGATGGAGTTCAGATAGGTGTCGCCGGTGACGGGAGCCGAACTGGTGTCGCGGCACTTTCCGAAAGTATAAGAGACCTGGCCCTGAACGCCGTGCGATGAGGCCTTCTTGAGTTGGGATTGGAAGGCGCTATAGGAAGAAGAGCCGTCAAACAGAACGGGACGAATGCCCGCGCCGCCTCCCCAGTTCGAATCGATGCGCGTGCCGGTTTGATTGTTGCCGCAGTTGTTGGTGGCCGTGTACGGCACGATCAGCGAAGGATTGCAGGGAAACACAAATCCAACCCCGCTGACAGCCGTGGGTTGAACCAGGTTGATGTCGTCGGAAGCCACCGAGAGGTGAACGGAGCGAGAGCCAACATAACCCACGAGAGCGGTCCAGCCTCTGGCAACTTCGCGCTGGATGTTGAGATTCCAGTTCAAGACATCGGCGCGCTGCGGGTTGGGATCAATCATGCGGTTACGAATGCGCTGGCGGTTGAAATTTAGATTGGGATCGGTCGCACCGGTGCCCAAAGTGGCTGCCGGGTCGGCTCCAATAATTTGAAATGGCGCAGTGGCGGCGGTGTTCAGGCCGAGTTCGTAAGGCAGCGGCAGCACATCGAAGATGCCGAACCCTCCGCGCACGGCGGTCTTACCGTCCTTGAACGGATCCCAGGAAAACCCGATGCGCGGCTCAAAGTTCTTGGTGGTGGGATTGTTCGAGAACGGGCTGTTGGTGCCAACCGGGCCGCAGGCCGTTGTGCCGGGAGTGCAATTGGCAAGCGTCTGAATCTGCTGGAAACCCGCGGTGGCCACGGTGTAGCCGTTGACGGTGTAGCCGGGGACATTGTGGGAATCGGTCGGCAGCGTGGTCATTTCATAGCGCAAGCCGATGTTGAACGTAAGGTTCGGCCGGAAGCGCCAGTCGTCCTGGATGTATCCGGCGAAAAGGCTCTCACGGAGACCGACCTCATAGGAGCCACCCGGCGCCAACGCATTCAACTGGTGGGGGGCGTTGGTCAGGAAAGCATCCAGGGAATACCCGTTCATGCGCCCATTGGGACTCAATTGTTCGAGGATGTTGTACTGCATGCGTTCAAAGGCAAATCCGAATTTGATGGAGTGGGTGCTATGAGTGTAGAACGCGTCATCGTAAAGCTGGATGGAATTCCAGGCATGGGTGAATTTATTGAAGCCGCCGAGACCGTAAGCGGTGGTAATGCCCGAGATCGGAATCTCCGGCGGCCCGATGGCGCCCGGGGCAATCGCGAGAGCCCCATCCGTGGATACGGCATTGCCCGAAACCGGGGTGTTGATATCGCCAATGACGCGGCTGAACCCGCCGCGAACGGTGTTTACAACCGCGGGGCTAAAGATATGGGTCTCTTCGGCGCTGATCATCTGGCGGCGCGAGTACACTTCGTGAACCGTGTTGCCAAGGGGGTCGGTCTGGCTCTGCGGGCCGGAGTCAAAAAAGTAAGCGCCGGAGAGATTGTCTTTGCTGGAGAGTTTTTGGTCGACCCTGGTGATGAAGTAGTTTTCGCTGGCGTGATTAGGAGTGGTCGAATTCAGGCCCACAGTATCGGTGAAGGTTGCATTCTGGCAGGTCGCGGGACACGGCCACAGGGCAAGGTATGGGGCCACCTGGGGGCTAACGGTGACAGGAGTCAGAACGGTGCAAGGGCTGTCGGCGCAGAGCAAGCCGCTGCGGGCTTCTCCCGAAGGGACATCTATGGTTCCTGACGACGAGGAGCTTTGGCGGATGCCTTCGTAATTGGCAAAGACAAAAGTCTTGTCTTTCACGATCGCGGTGCCGCCGGAGGCGCCGAACTGAATGCGGCGGAACGGAGGGATGGTGGGCCCGTCAAAGAAGTTGCGAGCATCGAAGATGCTGTCGCGATCGAAAAAGTAACCGGTGCCGTGAAACTGATCGGTGCCGGATTTGGTGAGGGCGTTGATGACCGCGCCCGAAGTTCGGCCATATTCCGCGGTGTAGTTGCTGGTGAGAACCGAGAATTCCTGAACGCCGTCTACACCGAGGTTGACACCAGTCGCGCCGCCGGGAGCGGAGTTTGAGTAGTCATTGATGCTGATGCCGTTGACCCGATAGCTGTTCTCATTGGCGCGGTGCCCGCCGTTGCTCAATTGGTTTCCAAATCCACGATTGCCCTTATTGGCGCTGAAGGAAGTGGTGGCCTGGTTGGGAATGCTGACCACGCCGGGCTCGAGAGTGGCCAGGGAAGTCCAGTCGCGGCCGTTAAGCGGAAGCTGGCGGACGGTCGTGGAGTCCACTGTGGCGCTGATCGTCGAAGAGGTAGTCTGAATATCCGGCAGGGCGGCGTTGACTTCGACGGTCTGGTTCAACTGGCCGACCTTGAGGCTAAGGTTGAGGGCCTGCTGAGCGCCGACCGTGAGGGTAATCTCTTTTTGAACGAAAGTCTGGAATCCCTTGGCGGTAATGCGCACCTCGTAGCTGCCCGGAAGCAGATTCGGCGCGGAGTAGAAGCCGTCCGAGTTGGTCGTGAGATCACGAGTGACCCCGGTGCCCACGTTTTTTATGGAGATGGCCGCATCCGGAACCGCGCCGCCGTTTTCGTCGGTGATTAGTCCGGAGAGGGTGGCGCCGGACACCTGGGCGCGGGCCGGCGTGGCGGCAACGAGAGCCAGGACCACCGTCAGCGAGAAACAGATCCACTTTGTAAATGTAGAGTTGCAACTACGATAGAACATATTATCCCCCTGGCGCGCTTCCCCCAAGCCTCGAGACGATCCGCAATTCCCCGAGCGCTCGCGCGCAGCAGCGCTTCGTTTTGTAGGGACCGGCCCGATGTGTTGCGCGAATGTGACGGGAATCACGGGAGAGTGCAATACTTGATGCATCTCATCGAAAACCTTTCTACATCACAGGCTTCGATTCTGAAAATACAGGGGTTAGCTCTTCAAATGTAAAGTTGTCTTTGACCCAATCTGGCACGAGAGCTATACTTCCCCAATTCCCGGATTCCCCATGGAACAAAATCTTCGCTCACCGAGAACCGTGCGCTTCGGCGTTTTTGAGGCCGATATGGAAGCGGGCGAGCTCCGCAAGCACGGTCTACGGTTGAAGCTCTCGGAGCAGCCTTTTCAAATTTTGGCCATGTTGCTGGCCAAGCGCGGTGAGCTGGTGTCTCGCGAGGAACTCCGCGAGCGCCTGTGGCCCAGCCACACGTTTGTGGACTTTGACCACGGCTTGAATAACGCGGTGATGCGGTTGCGCGAGGTCCTGGGCGATTCCTCTGACCGCCCGCGCTTTATCGAGACGCTGCCGCGGCGCGGCTACCGGTTTATTGCTCCGGTCGAAGCGAGGAGCACCGGGGCGGAAGGCGCGGTGCCGGAACCTGCCGCCAGCGGTGCAAGCGTCGCACCCTCGAATGGCGCTGAACATACCTCCCCGGGCAACGGAGTTATTCCGGCGGGTGTTGTTGGAGTACGGCCCCGCAACCGCTTCTCCCTTCCCCGAATAGTGGGTTTGGCCGCTGCGGTGCTCGCGGGCAGCGCCCTGATATCGGGGATCACGGTGCATTACGTTCGCGGGGTCAACGCCAGCAAGGGCAAGGCGAACCGCAGCAGCTCGCTGGTGGTGCTGCCGCTGGAAAATCTCTCGGGAGACCAGGAACAAGAGTACTTCGCCGATGGGATGACCGATGATTTGATCGCCAATTTGGCAAAAATCCGGTCGTTGCGCGTGGTCTCACGCTCGACCGCGATGGCTTACAAAGGGACTCACAAGCCGCTGCCGCAGATTGCTTCGGAGTTAAACGTGGACGCGGTTGTCGAGGGAACCGTGATGCGCGTGGGAAACCGGGTGCGAATTACGGCGGAACTTGTGCAGGTATCCACCGACCAGCATCTTTGGGCCGACACGTATGAGAGCCCGATGGGTGATGTGCTGGCGCTGCAGAATCGCGTCTCCTCCGCGATTGTGGACGAAATTCGCATCAATCTCTCCAAGGAAGACAAAGAGCGATTGGCGCGCAAGCCTTCCGTCAGCCCGGAGGCTTACGAGGATTACCTAAAGGGCCGCTACTACTGGAATAAGCGCTCGGCGGAAGGATTTGCGAAGGCCATCGGCTATTTTGAGGAAGCGACGCACAAGGATCCGCAGTATGCGCTGGCGTATGCCGGGCTGGCAGACTGTTACGGCATTATCGGCGCGACTATTTACGGAAGCGTGCCCGCAGCGGAAGCGGCGCCCAAAGCGAAAGCCGCTGCGATTCGCGCACTGGAGATCGATCCTACTCTCGCCGAAGCGGAGACTTCACTGGCCACGGCGAAGTTTAATTATGACTGGGACTGGGCCGGCGCCGCCGAAGGATTCAAGAAGGCGATGCAGCTTGATCCGGGTTACGCCACGGCTTACCAGCGCGACTCTTTGTATTTGAGCGCCCTGGGGAAATTTGACGACAGCTTTCAACAGATCAAGAAAGCGCGGGAGCTGGAGCCGCTCTCCATCAGCATCAATGCCAGCTTTGGCTGGCGGCTGTATCTGGCGCGGGAGTATGACCGCTCCATCGCGCAGCTTCGCGACACTTTGGAAATGGATCCTACCTATGTGTGGGCGCACCTCACCCTCGGGCAGGCGTACCAGCAAAAGGGGGAATTCAAGCTGGCGATTGAGCAATTGCAGCAGGCTGTGGAACTTTCTCACTCCAGCCCCTTGACGATTTCGGCGCTGGCCCATGCTTACGCGCTTTCCGGAAACCATGCGGAGGCACTTAAGCTATTGGCACAACTTGAGGGCGATTCCAAGAAGATGTATGTCTCGCCGTTTTATGTCGCCATCGTGTATTTGGGGCTGGGAAAAAACGAAGTGGCCATGAACTGGCTTGAAAAGGCGTATGCCGACCGGTCGAACGGCCTGGTGTTTCTGAAGGTGGAACCGGAACTCGATCCGCTGCGAACCAATCCGCGATTTATCACCCTGCAGAGCCGGCTGAACTTCCCGAATTGAGCGAGCGACGAGGCGAGGGAGAGCCTTGCGTGAGGTCTCCAAGGCCCGGCTATACTACGGCAACTTCACAAGACTTGGAACTCGAAATCGCCTCGCAGGCGCTGTAGAATCAAACAATAGCCAAGGATGCGCCCGTAGCTCAGTTGGATAGAGCGTCTGCCTTCTAACAAAGCAAGCAAAAATTCTAGATGCTTTGCTGAGCGTCGCTTACAGGTTCTCTCTCCTGAAATCTCGCCCTCAAATGTACCGAAGTTGTACCGAACTTGCTTCGTCGCCTCGGCCACGAGCAATTCTGGTCGTCACTTGCCTCGTCCATTTATGGCACACGCCTCCCAGTGACGTCGGTGCGTTATCTTGCCAACTTCCCACAACCCCGATTCTGGTCCGTGACGGGCACTTGTACGAGTAGCCGAACTAATCGAGCGTTAGTCTTTCGACCTTTCGGTCTTAGAGGCGCGGAGGTTTTTTTCATTCTGCCAGGCACGAACGAGAAGAAGAGACAAAACTGCGTGAGCGGCCACGGCAGGCCATAGCAGAATCCCAACCACACTGCTGATCCCAAGGTAAGTGAAGTAGAGCGTCGTAAGCACGCTGTAGGTCAACATGCCGGTCGTAGGGGTTCCCGGCCAACAGGCGACCGCCAATCCGACCAAGGCGATACCGGTCACGCGAGCCACTGTAATGCCAATGCCGGTCAGTTCTGCGCCGAGCAGCATTCGCCCGACCAACAGTGGGACGACCAGCAGCGCCACGCCCATCGCGGCTTCAGTTATGGCGGCGACATTCAGCAGCCTGTTCATGTCAGCTAGTCTTTCGCCCGGGCGACGGCGTCCGCAATCGCCGGAAGGTTCTTGCGCTCTTCTGCCGTCAACTGTTCCGAGCCAAGATTAAATGTAACTTTGTCGATCGTGCCGGTGAACTTGAACGGAACATCGTAGCGATATTGGAGCATTGCGACTCCGGTGCGCGTGTCCTCACCGATGTCAAATGTTTCGTCCTCAGGGAACGTGATCGGAGTGGTGTGTTCCATGGAATTCCTGGCTACTTCCTTACCGTCCACGGAGAGGACGCCTGTCCCTCCCTTGCCCAAGCCTGGCTCATCAGACTTAAAGTCGAAGATGATGGTATGCTTGCCGGCACTCAACGCTGGCCCGTCCCACGTCGTGCGCTTGAGGTCGAGCAGATTGTAAAGGAACACGGGTTTGCCTCGGCCAAGGCCGATTGCCCCGGTTCCAAACACCACAACCACCCAAAGCAATCCCAACAGCGATAGCCCATAGCCGAATCGCATCTTCCCACTGGACCATTTTCTGTATTGACCGAGCCAGATCAGAAGCAGTCCGAAAACGAACAACGCCAAACCAATTCTTCTAAAAGACCTCTCGTGAAACCACCAGTTGAAACTCCGGCTGAGGAACAGGCCATAGCCGCCAAAGCGCCCGCCGTCGGTGACGATCATGCCTTCCGCGCCACCTTCGGGGATCTCGACCTCCGCGGTAATCGTGTACGACTTATTCAGGATGCTCGGAGCGCCGCTGTTGGGGACGCCGGTGATTCCACCCAAATACGTGAACAGCGTCCGGCCCCCGGTTAGGTTAGGCTTCGGCGCGTTCCAGCGCGTCAGCGACGTGTTGTCGAGAGGCAGCACGTCATGCTTGCCTGCCTCCACATAAAAGACCGACTGCATTTGCTTGAGTTTGTCCGGCATTTGTCCAGCCAGGTCGTTCGATTCCGTGGGATCCGCGTCAACATTGTAGAGCTCCCATTTGTAACCGGTGATCACGTCGGGTGGCTTAGCCGTGCTTAGTTCCCACGGAATCGTTGCCGGAGTCGTTGCTGCCACCCAACCGTCCCTATATATGGCACGATTGCCGAGCATCTCGAAGTATTGCGTGGTATGCCGGGTCGGAGCGTTGGCGTGCGCCTTGTCCCACGTGTACACCATACTCACGCCATCCATCGGTCGCTGTTTGATGCCGTTAAGAGTTTCTGGCGCTGCGATGCCGGTCGCTTCCAGGATCGTGGGCGCGATGTCAATTAGGTGGTGGAACTGTCGTCGGATGCCGCCCATGTCAGTGATGTGGCCGGGCCACGACATGCAAACGCCCTGTGCCGTTCCGCCGTAATGCGACGCCACCTGCTTGACCCATTGGAACGGTGTGTCCATCGCCCACGACCAGCCAGCCGCGAAGTGCGGGAAGGTCCGTTCTGACCCCCAGGAGTTGTACCAGAGGAACTGATCCTTGACCGGCACGGAGACACCATTGAAAGTGGTGAACTCGTTCGGAGTGCCATTGATCATGCCTTCCGAGCTCGCGCCGTTGTCGCCGCTTATGTAGATGATTAAGGTGTTGTCAAGTTGGCCCAGGTCTTCGACGGCCTGGATGACCCGACCGATTTCGTAGTCGGTGTACGCGAGGTATGCCCCGTAGACGTCAGCTTGCTTGATGAACAACTTCTTCTCCTGCCAGCTCAGGGAATCCCACTCCGGCAGATCCTTGGGCCACGCGGTCAGCTTCGCGTTATCGGGCATGACCCCAAGTCGTTTCTGATTGGCAAAGATGGTGTCGCGCAGTTTGTTCCAGCCGCCGTCGAAAAGATGCATGTCGCTGACCTTTTTGATCCACTCGGGCGTCGGATGATGCGGCGAGTGCGTGCCGCCCGGTACGTAGTAAACAAGGAATGGCTTGTCGGGCGCGATCTCCTTAATCTCCTTCATGTACTGGATCGCCTCGTCGGCCATAGCCGTGGTCAGGTTCCACCCGGGCTTGCCCTGGAAGGGGAAGATGGCGGTTGTATTGCGGTACAGATTCGGTTGCCACTGGCTTGCGTCGCCACCGACGAAGCCGTAGAAGTACTCGAAGCCCATGCCG
The DNA here is from genome assembly GCA_963781995.1 of uncultured Acidobacteriota bacterium. Taxonomy (GTDB): domain Bacteria; phylum Acidobacteriota; class Terriglobia; order Acidiferrales; family UBA7541; genus Acidiferrum. Next base: position 580,125 of record CAWAHR010000003.1, read on the forward strand.
TTCGGCCATTGGTCGAACGGTCCGGCCTGGGTCGACTGATAGAAGGGCGTGTTGTGATCCTTACCGAACCACGAGGTCGCGTAACCGTTCTGCTTCAGGATTTCACCGATGGTGCCGTTCTCCTTCCTGATGATCGAGTCATAGCCGGGGAATCCTGTCGCGATTTCACCCACTACCCCGAAACCCGCCACGTGATGATTGCGCCCGGTGATTAATGCAGCGCGCGAGGGCGAGCAGAGTGACGTGGAGTGGAAATCTGTGTAACGCAGCCCGTTCCTCGCGATGCGGTCCATTGCCGGTGTCGGTACGACGCCACCGAAGGTGCCTGGCGCGCCGTAACCGACGTCGTCCGTCATGATGAGCAGCACATTGGGCGCACCTTTAGGCGGCACAACGCGCGGGGGCCACCAAGGCGTTGAATCCGAGGCCTTGTCCATGATCACCCCGCCGAACGTCGGATCGGGTGGTCGGAAGCTGCTTTCCGGTGATAGTGGCGGTGGCTCTGGCCGAACCGGGCGTGCCGGCGGTCTGCTGTGCAGGCGTCAAAATCGCGCCTATGCCAGCCAGTGAGAGCGCCGTCAGGGCAATTCGTCGCGTGCCCACAGTGTATCGATTTCGTATTGTTCCGCTGCTGCAGAATGAGACATATCGGTCGTCCATCGCGGTCAACTCCTTCCGGTTACCCAACGCCTTCGAATCGGTCTTGGCTATCGCCTAACCATAAATCGGAATAATCGGGATGACATTTCGGGGCCTAGAATGAGGCGTCTCAAGAACCATTTCTCGGACGTCGAGCGAGGAAAGCCCTTCTGCGGCACATAGTCTCTATCGTTTGAGCTGAAGGCGGAATTGGTAATAGTAACAATCCAGATCGCAGGCTCGTGCGGCCTTAAGTGTCTGATTAACGTCCAAACGCCATTCTCGCCAATCTGAATTCGGCGTAACGAGCGAGAAGGCCGGTTATGGGAAGCTACCCGACGACGAACTTCCTGGATTGACTCCTCACTGACTATCCCATCTGACCCTGAGGACCGAATTGTACCGAATGCACGGAAAAGACTGGTTGAAGGATCAAAGGAATTTCTGGCGCAAGTGCTTCCAGGTATTTGAGATTCATGAGCGCATGCTCATAGCTGATTACGACAGATCGTCTGCCCTTTCGTTAGAAAGTCAGCACCTCCAAAATGATATCGCTGCCCGCGATAAATGATTTAGAATCAGTGTAGCCGACGCGCCCGTAGCTCAGTTGGATAGAGCGTCTGCCTTCTAAGCAGAGGGTCGCCAGTTCGAGTCTGGCCGGGCGCGCCATATTTTCGCAACTCCGTGCGCAGGAGAAGGGATCTGCGCAAGGCTGCGCGGGAAAAGAAAAAAGCCACCCCAAGACCCACGTTGACAACCGAACGTGGGATACCCTCTGGCTCTCTGTACTTCTCAGGAACTTGCCGTAGTGTTATCCTCCCACTGATTCTTATGCAAACTGATTTTCCTTCTTCTAATCCAGGCCACCCGCCTCGGTCTAGTTCTTCACGGGGTTTGGGATCTTGGCGTTGGCAGCATCTTCTTCCCGCACAGTTCGAGATTGGATCCGGGGTGCTGAACATGAACAAAGCCTTGTGCGCCGTCCTTCTTTGTCTCACCATTTTGCTTCGTACGGGGGCTCAGAGTATGGAGGTCGGCGGCATAAAAGTCTCTCTTCCTGAGGGAAATGTACTCGGGGCAGCCTTCTACGAAGACAAAGGGATGTTTTTCGTTCAACAAAGCGTGCTGTCGACAGAGGTAGGAGTAAGGGGAATTCGCTTTCACCGCCAACTGTCATCCTGGGATATGAAGAGTCGTTCGATGATGTCGACAAGATCGTTTGACAAGGCTCCGGAAGGAGCATCGGTATATCCGTGTGGCCGTGTCGAAACATCCGCGAAGCTGCATCGGGTTTTCCTATGCAGTGCAGAGTCCTACCTGGAGGTCATCGATCCGGACAACTTGAATACAGTCGGGAAAATGGCTCAAGTAGGCGACCAGTACATCAACGACTTCGCTGTTGACGATCTTCGTGGCAGATTGCTCGTGCTGGCGTCGCGGAGAGATGGCTCTATTCGCCTTACTGCCTACTCTCTGCTGAACGGGGATAAGCAGCAGGAGACGGTCTTGCCGACCACAATTGCCACAGGAATGAGTTTTGCTTTCGCCCCAAAAACCGGGCAGATCGGGATTGCTATAAACATAAGCGTCGGCTCGCGAAACAAGGCTGACATTTATACCTGCGCCACCGATGAGACTTTGAAGTGTGCGAACGTCACGCAGATCGATGCGGTATCCCAGATCAGCTTCATGGGCAGTCAAATGCTGGTCGCAACCAGCACTTTCGCCGACAACAAGAAAGAGTGTATTTTGACCGTTGACCCGACTGCACGTTCGGTTTCCCGTGAGTACTGTTCCCCTTCTACTGGAGTTCATTATGCCGTAGGCGTCGTGAAGGAGAGGTATGTAGTTGCTTTCACGGGCATCAGCAAAAGGAAATGGTTCAGCGAAGAAAACAAATCTGTCGCGGCTTCATTCTCCGTCTGGCGAGCGGAGACTCGTCAAGTGGCGGCTGTCGCCAAGGACCCTACAGATTATGGCGCTTTCCAGGATGAGATTAGGATCGTCGGAAGCAGTACGGAGCCGCTCTTCATTGCATATCAGCGGGTATCGAATATGCTCTGCCTCTACTCAATCATAGATTCCAACTGAACGATTGGGAACACGCGACTACGATGCGGGCCGCTTTCAGCTACGACTGCACGTCACAACAGGTGTGTTTGGACGCCTAGCAGCAGTGCCCGCAAACACTGGTGTGGCAAAATTGCCGTCATGTGATGACGCCAAAAACAACAGGAGCCGCTTCTTCCAGTGACCTGCTCCCCGCTTTCCGCACGCGGAATCATAGGATTTGGTACTGACCCAGGGATGGAAGTCCTGGTGCGGAACCAGGAACCAGAGTTCTAAAATCGTCCCCTAGGGTGCACCATCCTTGCTAAGAAATGTTGCGGGCCGTTGCGACCGGCAGCCCTTCGAACTATCTTGCGGCGACGGGTTCGGCGGATTGTGCGGCGCTGGATTTGCCGAGCGCGACGTCGACTAACTGCAACCCCTCTTCGATAATGTCGAGACCCTGGCGAAGCTCCTCTTCGTTAATGATCAGCGGCGGGCAGACCCACAGCATGTTGAAGCGGCTGAACGCGTAAACGTGTTTGGACTTCAGATGCGCCGCAAGCTTGCCCATTTCAGGGGTGGTTCCGTTGAAGGGAGCCAGCGGCTCGCGCGTGGTTTTGTCTTTCACCAGTTCGAGGACACTGAATAGCCCTTTATAGCGGACGTCGCCGACGCAAGCATATTTCTTCTTCATGGCTTCGAGGCGCGCGGCCAGATAGCGCCCCTGCTTCTCCACATTTTCAAAAATTTTCTCTTCTTCGTAAATGCGCAGATTTGCCACCGCCGCGGCACAGCATACCGGGTGGCCGCTGTACGTCAGTCCGCCCCACAGCATGTTGGTCTCGAAGTAGTTGGCAATCTTCTCCGACACAATCACCGCGCCGAGCGGCATATATCCGCTGGTGAGGCCCTTCGCGCACGTGACGATGTCCGGCTTGATGCCGAAGTGCTGGGTGGCCAGCCATTTTCCGGTGCGGCCAAATCCCGCCATCACTTCGTCATCAATCAGCAGAATGCCGTATTTGTCGCAGAGCGCGCGAAGCTTCAGAAAGTAATCGTCCGGTGGAACCAGCAAACCGTTGGAGCCTGTGATTCCTTCCACCAGAATGGCAGCGATACTGTTCGGCCCTTCCATCTGAATGACTTCCTCGATATGGCTGACGCATTCGCGTTGGCAGGTTTCGACTTTCTGGCCGAATGGACAACGGTAACAATAGGGATCGAAGACGCGGACGATGCCGGGAACGCCCGGCTCGACCGGCCAGCGGCGGGGATCGCCGGAGGCGGTCATGGAGCCCATCGTGGCGCCGTGATAACTGCGGTAGCGAGTAATGATTTTGTCGCAGCCGGTAACCAGGCGGGCCATCTTCATGGCATTTTCATTGGCCTCGGAGCCGCCAAGAGTGAAGAAGGCCTTGGCGAGGCCGGTCACTTCGGCGAGTTTCTTGCCCAGCGCGCCGCGCGGCTCGGTGGCAAAACTTGGGCCTGCGAAACAAAGCTCATCGACCTGCTTCTTGATCGCCTCCAACATTTTGGGGTGTTGGTGGCCGACATTCAAATTGATCAACTGCGAGCTGAAATCCAGCCAGCGGTGGTCGTCGCCATCCCAGAACCACACACCCTGCCCGCGCTTCATGTGAATGGGATTCGAGGCGCCCTGCACCGACCACGAAAACATCGTGTAGTCGCGATTTTCCTGCACTACCTTCTGCGATTTGGCGTCCATGCTGAGTTTTCCTTCCCCGCGCAGTCAGATTGTTTTCAAAATCCAGTCCACCGTTTTGGCGGCCAGCCGGTCCAGCGCGGCCACGGACATTTCCAGGTGCTCTTCACGGGTGTCCTCAATCTTGTTGTGGCTGATGCCGCGCAACGATTGCACGAACATCATAACCGTTGGAATGCCCGCGCGCGAGACCTCCGCGGCGTCGTGAAGCGGGCCCGAGGGAAGGCGGTGCGAAGCTCCGGAAATTTCGCGGACTGCTTGTTCGCAGAGATCCAGCAAATGCGGATGAAACGGAATCGGCTCGATGCTCCAGATCCGCGACCATTCCACCGTGCAATTCTCTTCGCGCGCGAATCGCTGGCTGGCTTCCTGGGCCTCGCGATACATCTGCGCGAGCACTTTGGCATCCAGGTCGCGCTGGTCCAACGTCGCTTCGCAGCGGCCCACCACCGCGGTGACGATTCCCGGAAATGTTTTCACGCTGCCCATGGTGCAGACAGCGTCCGCATGCTTTCCCGCGATGTTGCGGATTTCCAAGGCCAGCTTGGCCGCGGCCGCCAGGGCATCGCGACGCAACTTCATGGGCGTGGCGCCCGAGTGCGCTTCCTGGCCGTGGAACGTGATGGCGTGGCGCTCGACTCCCTTGGTGCCAAGAACGACACCCAGCGGCAAGCCCATTTTTTCGAGGACCGGGCCTTGCTCGATGTGTAGTTCAAGATAGGCGGCGGCATGCGCGCGTTCTTTTTCCGCCTCGGGAAAGCGATCGATGTCGACGCCACAACGGCGCAAAGCTTCTTCCATCGTGATGCCGTCGCGGTCGGTGCGCACCCGGTCGGCGGCAATGCTGTGTGTTCCGGCAAAGGCCGAGGAGCCCAACAGGCTGCGGCCGAAGCGCGCGCCTTCTTCATCGGCCCAATCCACCAGGCGAATCGTGACCGGCGGCCGGCCCTGATACTCCGCGGCGAATCGCCGAAGCACTTCCAGCCCGGCAAGGACATCCAAGCTGCCATCGAGCCAGCCGCCGTTGGGCACTGAATCCAGGTGCCCGCCGATCAACAAAGTTTTCTGTGACGCGCCGGGTAGCGTGACCCAATTATTTCCTGCGGCGTCGTAATGGTGTTCCACCGGCAGCCCAACAAGTTTCGTGGCGAACCACTTGCGCGCTTTTTGCCAGATGTCTGTCCAGGCCACGCGTTGCGCCCCGTTTTCATCGGAGGTCAACTCGCGAAGCTCTTTGAGTTCGCCGACGGTTCGTTTGGGATTCAGGCTCATAATGCGCCTCGATTAGAAGTAGCTTGGCTCCCGTTTCAGCATACGCCCGCGGCCCCGCTCGCCGACAAATTTTCCGTCTTTCACCTGCACCTTACCTCGCACGGTGACAACCGAGGACCGCCCTTCAATCACCATGCCTTCAAATCCACTGTAGTCGTTGTTGACGCTGTGGGTTTTCGCGGAAATCACGCCTCGGTAGTCGGGATCGTAAATCACCAGGTCGGCGTCGCTGCCAATCGCGATAGTTCCCTTTCGAGGGAAAAGCCCGAACAGCTTGGCGGGGCGCGTGCTGGCCGCGTCGACGAAGCGTTCGAGATCCAACCGGCCACGTTGCACGCCGTAGGTATAGAGGAGATTGACGCGATCTTCGATTCCCGGAATGCCGTTCGGAATGTTGGTGAATGCGTCCTTGCCCAGAAGCTTTTGCGCGGAATCGAACGGGCAATGATCCGTCCCGACGGTATCAATCAAGCCGCGATCCAGCGCGCTCCACAGCACCGCCAGATTTTTCTTGGCGCGCAGCGGGGGAGACATCACGTGCTTCATACTTTCGACGCCGGGCCTCTCCGCGTAAGTTTTGTCCAGCAGGAAATGAGGAATCACCGATTCGATGAAGAGTTTCACGCCGCGTTCCTTTGCTGCCAGTGCGGCCTTCAGTGCGGGTTCGCAGGAGAGATGAACGACGTAGCCAGTGGCCTTGGTGTTTTCGAGGAACGTGGCGAAGCGTCCCGTGCCTTCGGCCTCCACCGATTCCGGGCGGCTGGGCTCGTGCCACTCCGGCCCGGTTTTTCCTTCGCTCAGCAGTTTCTGTTGCAATTGGGCGACCAGTTCGGCGTTTTCGCAGTGCGCGGTGACGATTACGCCCAACTGCCTTGCCAACTGCATCGTCTGGTACATCTCTTCGTCGGTGACTCCAAAGAAATTCTTGTACGAAAGGAAAATTTTGAACGAAGAGGTTCCATCGGCCACCACGTCGCGCAACTGGCCGGGCGTTTCCTTCACAAATTTGGTGACTGACATGTGAAATGCATAGTCGCAAGCGCTTTTCGCTTCGGCCTTGGATTTCCATAACTGATAGCCCTGCAGCGCGTCGTCGTTGCGGTTCGGACAGCACATTTCAATATAAGTGGTTGTGCCACCGATCAAAGCCGCAATGCTTCCCGTTTCATGAGTGTCTTTTGCGAAAGTGGCCATGAACGGCAGATAGATATGCACGTGCGGATCAATGAAGCCGGGAAAAACCAATTTGCCGCTGGCATCGATGGTTTCCGTTCCGGGCGGCGCTTCCAGATTTTTGCCGATGCGAGTGACGGTCTCATCCTCGACGAAAATATCCGCGCGCTGCCGGGATCCCACAGTCACGATTTCGCCATTCTTGATCAGCAATGCCATCAGGCTTTCTCCCGCGCTCAGTGAATGTGGATGCCCATCTTTTCTCGGTAAGCTTTCATTTTCTCCCAATCTTCGGTGATTTCGGGCTGCTGCTGGGTGAGTTCATCCCAGGTTACGGACGGGCGCCCGGAAGGCTCTTCCACCATGGTAATGCAGCTATCCACCGGGCAAACGTTGAAGCACAACCGGCAGCCGACGCAATCCTCCTCGCGAACCTGGACCCGCGGGCGAGTGCCGACCGCCTCTTCCCTTCCGTTCGAACGCACATCGTAACTGCCCGGCTGGACAACCCTGCCGTCCTTGGCAATCAGATCAATGCACTGGTGGGCCGTATCGTTGCATGCCACGTAGCAGAGATTGCAGCGGACGCATTTCTGCTGGTCGATGCGGGCCACCGCCTTGAACGATAGGTCTAAATTCTTGAATTCGGAGACCCGATGGACGCTTTGGCCCACGACGTCGGAAATCTTCTTGAATCCCTTTTCATCCATCCAATTCGAGAGCCCGTCACAAAGATCCTCGACGATGCGAAATCCGTAATGCATGACTGCGGTACAGACTTGCAGGCTACTGGCACCCAACAATAAAAACTCCGCGGCATCCGGCCACGTCGAAATCCCGCCCATCCCGGAAATGGGAAGCTTGGCCTCGGACATCACCTCGTCGGTCCCGAGCGCGGAAAGCATATTCAGCGCGATGGGCTTCACGGCGGGACCCGCATAGCCGCCATGCCCGCCTTTCCCGCCTATATTGGGCACCAGTTCCAGCGTGTTCAGGTCCACTCCGACAATCGAATTGATTGTATTGATCAGCGACAGCGCGTCCGCCCCGGCCGCCACCGCGGCGCGCGCCGGCATCACGATATTCGAAATGTTGGGAGTCAGCTTCACGATCACCGGAATCTTCGCCACCTGCATCACCCAACCGGTGATCTGCTCGCAATACTCGGGCACTTGGCCCACGGCGCTGCCCATGCCGCGCTCGCTCATCCCGTGCGGGCATCCGTAATTCAGTTCGATGCCATCGGCGCCGGTATCTTGAATCTTTTTGATGATGTCGTGCCAGACTTCGGGTTTGGATTCCACCATCGCCGACACGATCACCGCGCGATCCGGCCACGCGCGCTTCACTTCCGCAATTTCGCGCAGGTTCAATTCCAGGGGACGATCGGAAATCAGTTCAACGTTGTTGATCGCCAGCATTTTCTGGCCGCCAAAGTGCCAGGCGCCATAGCGGTTGGAAACGTTCAGCACCGGCGCGCCAATCGTTTTCCAGACCGCGCCGCCCCAGCCCGCTTCGAACGCGCGATGCACCTGCATGCCGGAATTAGCCGGCGGCGCCGAAGCCAGCCAGAACGGATTGGGCGAGCGGATCCCCGCAAAGTTAATTCGCAAATCAGCCATGCCCCACCAGCCTTTCGTGGATCGCCCGCGCCGCCAATTTTCCGTCCTGGACCGCCATCACCGTGGAGGCCGCGCCGTACCAGCGGATACAATCACCGCCGGCATAGACGCCGGGCAGGCTGGTCTGAAGCTTCTCGTCGACATCAATATATCCCTTTTGCGTTTTCAGATTAAGTCGCGCGGCCAGGGAAGCTTTTTCTTGTCCGATGGCTTTGACGACCTGGTCCGCGGGAATCACAAAGTGCGACCCTTCCACGGGCCGCGGAGCGGGGCGCCCCGAAGCGTCTTTCTGTCCCAGGCTCATGCGCACGCATTCCACGCCTTCGATGGTTCCCTTTTCGGCGCGGATTCGCACTGGCTGCGCGAGAAACTCAAATCGCACGCCCTCTTTCTTGATGAAATCGTATTCGTGCGGATACGCGGTCATTTCGTTGGCGGTCCGGCGGTAAATCATGGTGACATGTTCCGCGCCGCATCGTTTGGCTATGGTGGCGCAGTCAATGGCGGTATTCCCGGCTCCGATCACCACCACATTTCGGCCGATTTTCAGATTCCGGCCATTCAATTTGCTTTGCTCGATATATTCGAGACCATCGAGAACCAGATTTTCTCCGGGAATTCCCAGATTGGGCGTTGCGCCCAGGCCCAGGCTTAGAAAAATCGCGTCAAATCTGGACTGCAGTTCGGCAAGCGCCAAGTCCTTCCCAATCTCCCGGTGCGTTTCGATCCGCACGCCCAGGCGCTGAATCATGTCCACTTCGGCCAGCGAAATGGCCACTGGTTCGCGCAGGCCGATGATTCCGAACGTGGAAAGTCCGCCGGCGAGATTCCGTTTTTCAAAAAGGGTAACGTCGTGCCCGCGTTTCGCAAGTTCGCCCGCGCAAGAAAGGCCCGCGGGGCCCGCGCCGACTACGGCTATTTTTTTGCCGCTGATCTTCGCGGTCAAAAAGATGTCGATCCCCCGGTTGTAAACATAGTCCATCGCGTACCGCTGCAAACGCCCGATGGTGATGGGTTTATGTTCCGCACCCAGCACGCAGGCGCCTTCGCACAATTCCTGCACCGGGCAGACCCGGGCACAGGTAGCTCCCAGAAGATTCGATTCCAGAATCGTCCGCGCCGACCCCAGCATATTGTCCGTGGAGATTTTCTTGATGAATTTCGGAATATCGATGTGCGTGGGACACGCGTGGGTGCAGGGCGCGTCATAACACATCAAGCAGCGAGTGGATTCCACCAGGGCTTCGTGCCGCGTCAGCGGAGGAAAGGCCTCCGCCAGCGCCTCCTGCCCCGCGGCCATTGTCGCCTTTTCGTTCAAGACACCCTCCCGATGGTTCATGAAATCCGTGCTGCGTTCAGCTGATACGGGATGAAGGAAGGTTAAAACCGCGGCTGGATACTTTCAATCTTCTTTTTTCTTCCGTGTCATTCGGTCACTCAGTGCCGGGCAGATCGCATGAAGAGATAGTACAACGATCCGGAAACGAAAAAACCCACGAACCAGGCGTAGTCATACAACCAGCGGACCGCGGGAATCAGCAGGCCCGCCACCGCCACGGCGACCCCCAGTGCCAATGCCAGCAATGCCCGGCCATTGAACCCCTTCTTGTATTCGTAAGCGCCGCCGCGCGTGTACAGATCTTCCAGCACCAATTCACGCTTCCGTACCAGATAATAGTCGAAGATCATGATGCCCGCGATGGGACCCAGCAGCGCCGAACACCCCACCAGCCAGCCAAAAATGTAGGAACTGAAATCGGTCATCAACTTCCAGGGCATCATCAGGATGCCCACGACGCCGGTGATCAGGCCTCCAGTGCGAAAGGAGATCAAGCTGGGGCGCAAGTTGGAAAAATCATTGGAGGGGGAGACCACGTTGGCCGCGACGTTGGTGTTCAGCGTGGCAATCAGCAACGCGATTAACGCAACCAAGGCAATCAGCGGTTGTTTAAATTTTCCGAGCAGCACGACCGGATCCCAGATCGGCTCGCCAAACAGCACCGCCGACGCCGAAGTTACCGCCACGCCAATAAACGCATACAGCGTCATCGCCGTCGGCAATCCCAGCGCCTGCCCCACCATTTGCGCTTTCTGCGATTTTGCGTAGCGCGTGAAGTCCGGAATATTCAGCGCCACGGTGGACCAGAAGCCGACCATCCCAGTCAGCGCTGGGATAAAAAACCTGATGAACTCGCCGGTCGAATGAAACTTGCTTTCCGAATGCAAAACCGGCCCGAAGCCGCCGGCCTTGCGGGTTATCCACCCGAGCAACAGGAGCCCGACAATCAGCATGAAGGGAGCGCCGATCCCCTCGAGAAACTTGATGGTCTCGATGCCCTTCCAGATGACGTACATGTTGATCGCCCAGAAAAAGAAAAAGCAGACCCAGTGCGCGCCAGGAAGATTGCCCGCTCCCGGCCAGACGATGCGCAGCATCGAGTAAATGGCTTGCCCGCCGATCCACGACTGGATGCCAAACCATCCGCACGCAACCAGCGCACGAAGCACCGCAGGAACATTCGCGCCGCGGACTCCAAAGGAGGCGCGCACAAACACCGGGAACGGGATCCCATAGCGCGCGCCGGCGTGAGCGTTCAGCAGCATCGGGATCAGCACAATCAGGTTCCCCAGCAGAATCGTGCCAACCGCCTGGATCCAGTTCATCCCTCCGGCAATCAATCCGGAAGCCAGCATGTATGTGGGAATGCAAACGCTCATGGCCACCCACAGCGACGCGTAGTTGTAGGTGCCCCAGGAGCGCTTTTCAAGGGGAATCGGCGCGAGATCTTGGTTGTAAAGAGAGGGATCGACGTTCGTAAGCTGCATTGCCACCCCGTCCGCGGCTGATAGACGAGGCGTCAGCGTATCGGAAGCCACGAGAAAATTCCACTCCAGGAGGCAGAATATTGCCGCCGAGCAGGGCAGCGCCGGCATCCTGCCGGCAAGCCGCAACTGCCTAGCGAAGAACGCAGGCCAGCTGGAAGCCGGCGCTACATGATGTGGGAGAGGTGTGCGCGGGGGGGTTGGAGAAAACCCGTTCAAACAAAAAAATAGGGGCGAACCGGCTTGACGCGCGGCTCGCCCCGTCAGACTAGAGGCTAGTTACGTTCGCAGCCTGCAGACCCTTGGGGCCCTTGGTTACTTCGAACTCAACGGCCTGACCCTCGTTCAACGACTTGTAGCCGTCTCCCTGGATCGCGGAGAAGTGCACGAATACATCTTCCCCGGACTGCCGCTGAATGAAGCCATATCCCTTGCTGGCATTGAACCACTTCACTGTTCCTTGTTCTTTCACTGTGTTTCCTATTCTTTGTTTAAATTATTTGCTGCTGCTCGACTGCCTCCAGCCGTAAAGCAAAAAGGCCGCGAGTTTGAACTCGCAGCCCCTCTAAAATCGAATCTAAAGGTGTTACAAGAGCAACAAACGCATGTACAGAATAGCACATTTTGCCCTCTGGGGAACAACTATTTTTTTCCGCGCTTCGCCAATTATTCATCAGCGCAACCACCAGCCGATTTCTTACGAATCCGCGACCCATAGTGATACAGTTATACTTGAATATGAGCCTGCGCACTTTTATCCAACACGATCGTACCTTTCATCAACCCATCAATTGGGGCGTCACTGCCGTGATGGTCGCCCTGCACCTTTGCGCCATTGGCGCTATTTTCTTCTTCACCTGGCAAGCCATGGTCCTCGGCATCTTTATGTGGTGGGTGGCCGGCAGCCTGGGCATCGGCATGGGTTATCATCGTCTGCTCACGCATCGCGGCTACAAGACGCCGAAGTTCGTCGAATACATTTTGACCACCTGCGGCACCCTGGCCATTGAAGGCGGCCCGATCTCCTGGGTGGCTACGCACCGCATTCATCACCAGAATACTGACAAGGAAGGCGACCCCCATTCGCCCCGGGAAGGCGGCTTGTGGTCGCACATGGGCTGGATCATCACCGGCCGGGCCATGCATCAGGACCGCGCCGAACTGCTCCCCTACGTCCCCGATTTGCGCAAAGACAAATTCCACCTGTGGATCAGCAAGTGGCACGCGGTGCCCTCGGTGGTCCTGGCGATAATCTTTTATGCCATTGGCGGCTTGCCGTGGTTGTTCTGGGGAGTTTTCCTGCGCACCGTCGTCAGCTTGCACGCCACCTGGCTGGTGAATTCCGCCACCCACATGTGGGGCTCGCAACGCTACGAAACCGGCGATACTTCGACCAACAGTTTCTGGGTCGCGATTCTGACCTTCGGCGAAGGCTGGCACAACAATCATCACGCTGAACCCCAAGCCGCGCGCCATGGCCACGCCTGGTACGAAGTGGACCTTAATTGGTACGGGATTTTTGCCCTGAAAACTTTGGGCCTGGCTTGGGATATCAAGCGCCCCAGACTGCCAGCGGAAGAAACGGTTACGGCTGCGGCGGCCGATTAGCTCGAAGATTGCGGGCTTCCAGCACTACTTCCAATCACTAAGGTTCCATTCGGCGGCAAATTCCACTCTCATCCATTGGTCTGGCGGGTACATCTTTCCGCACTCCCGAACCGTGGTAAATCTCTGGAAACATAAGCCATTATGAGGGAAACGCCGGCCCATAAATCCGCCCCTCGAGAATTTTGCGCAAGTTTCCATCCACAACTGTAACTATTGACAGTTCCCCATTCTGTTTTCCTCCGTCATTATCACTTCGCTCTCGAGGCGGATTTCCGAGTTTCCTCAAGCAATTCGCGGAATTTCCAGGTTCGCCTCCGGATGTGCTTACTTTCGAGCAGCCCGCGCGGTCGGCAAGATCGTTTCGTTCTTTATCGGCGGAGCGAAGTGCTTCAGAAATTCTTGGGCGGAGAATTTCTGAGCTGCGCTGGGTTGCTCGAAAGCAAGCACATCCTTCCCTTCCTGGCCGTCCGGCCCGCTCCCATCACTACTTCTTAAGTCCAATCGTTTGCTGTATCCTCCTTGCATCTATACGGGCCAGATGTTCCCCTGGGGTAACTCATTTGTGGAGGCTTATCACGTGGGCAAAGCCCGGATTCTGCTGGCTGACGATCACACCTTGGTCGCCGAAGCGATAAAAAAGCTCTTGGAGCCGGAATTTGAGGTTGTGGCGGTGGTTGCGGACGGCCGCTCGCTGGTTCGCGAAGCCAGCGCTTTGAAGCCGGATGTGGCGCTGGTGGACCTGAATATGCCCATGCTGAATGGCTTTGACGCCAGCGAACAAGTGAAGTCAGCCCACCCGGCCATCAAAATCATTGTCCTGACCATGAATGAAGACGCCGAGATTGCGGCGGAGACTCTGCGCAAGTGGGCCTCGGGATTCCTGCTGAAGAAATCGGCCGGCTCCGAGCTGGTGAAAGCGGTGCGCGAAGTCCTCCGCGGCGGAAAGTACATTACCCCCGCGCTGCGGGAGGAGTTAGCGGAACTCTCCGCGCGCGAACCGCGCTCCTCCGAAGCGGCCCGCGCGCTCACGCCGCGGCAGCGCGAAGTGCTGCAACTCCTCGCAGAGGGGCACACCATGAAAGAAGCCGCCGCGATCCTGAACGTGGCGGCCCGGACCGTGGCCTTCCACAAATACCGAATCATGCAGGATTTCGGCCTGGCCAACAATTCTGACCTGCTGCGTTTCGCCATCAAGCAGCGGGTGGTCAACCAAAACTAAGCCTCTCCTCGCCACCGCCCGGATGGCCCGGACGTAAGCCATGAAGGATAATGTTGGGTGCCCCACCCTCGGGGTAAGAGGGTGGGTCTTGGGCTTTCCTGAGGTTCTCTTGCTTTTCCGTTATTCCGGGTCGGATGGCCCAGACGTAAGCCATGAAGGACGGCGTCGGGTGCCCCACCCTCGGGGTGAGAGGGTGGGTCTTGGGGTTTCCTGAGGTTCTCTTGCTTTTCCGTTATTCCGGGTCGGATGGCCCGGACGTAAGCCACGAAGGACGGCGTCGGGTGCCCCACCCTCGGGGTAAGAGGGTGGGTCTTGGGGTTTCCTGAGGTTCTCTTGCTTTTCCGTTATTCCGGGTCGGATGGCCCAGACGTAAGCCATGAAGGACGGCGTCGGGTGCCCCACCCTCGGGGTAAGAGGGTGGGTCTTGGGGTTTCCTGAGGTTCTCTTGCTTTTCCGTTATTCCGGGTCGGATGGCCCGGACGTAAGCCACGAAGGACGGCGTCGGGTGCCCCACCCTCGGGGTAAGAGGGTGGGTCTTGGGGTTTCCTGAGGTTCTCTTGCTTTTCCGTTATTCCGGGTCGGATGGCCCAGACGTAAGCCATGAAGGACGGCGTCGGGTGCCCCACCCTCGGGGTAAGAGGGTGGGTCTTGGGGTTTCCTGAGGTTCTCTTGCTTTTCCGTTATTCCGGGTCGGATGGCCCGGACGTAAGCCACGAAGGACGGCGTCGGGTGCCCCACCCTCGGGGTAAGAGGGTGGGTCTTGGGGTTTCCTGAGGTTCTCTTGCTTTTCCGTTATTCCGGGTCGGATGGCCCAGACGTAAGCCATGAAGGACGGCGTCGGGTGCCCCACCCTCGGGGTAAGAGGGTGGGTCTTGGGGTTTCCTGAGGTTCTCTTGCTTTTCCGTTATTCCGGGTCGGATGGCCCGGACGTAAGCCACGAAGGACGGCGTCGGGTGCCCCACCCTCGGGGTAAGAGGGTGGGTCTTGGGGTTTCCTGAGGTTCTCTTGCTTTTCCGTTATTCCGGGTCGGATGGCCCAGACGTAAGCCATGAAGGACGGCGTCGGGTGCCCCACCCTCGGGGTGAGAGGGTGGGTCTTGGGTTTTCTCGGGGTTCTCTTTCATTTCGCTCATTCCGGCACAACGTCGATTCCCACCAATCCGGGCTCGCCCGTCGCATAAAATCGCCAACTGCTCCATGGCCAATCCTTCGGATGTTTCACCAACCCACGCGCCAGCGGATTGCGGTGCATATACTCCAACTTTTCTCTCTTCTTCCGGGTCGTGTAAACGTTGAAGTCGTAAAACCGCGCCTGCCAGAACGATCGCGCGTTTGCCACCGGCTCCGGAAATGCTAGAAGCTATTGCACAACCCTCCGTAAGACGATCATGAAGCAGGCGATATGAAAGAACGCTCGGTAAATTTGGAGCGAGCGGTCGTAGCGCACTACCAAGCGGCGGTAGTTCCCCAACCAGCCGATGGTCCGCTCGACGATCCAGCGGCGCCGATACCGCCGCAGCGCACGGCCGTCTTGCGTTGCCGGTCGAACGCGATTCTTTTTGTGCGGGCAGATCAGTTCGATCCCGCGC
Organism: uncultured Acidobacteriota bacterium; assembly: GCA_963781995.1. Taxonomy (GTDB): domain Bacteria; phylum Acidobacteriota; class Terriglobia; order Acidiferrales; family UBA7541; genus Acidiferrum. The sequence goes on from CAWAHR010000003.1 coordinate 595,844, forward strand.
CGCCGCAAACGCTTCCGCAATGGATCGCTGTCGTAGGCTTTGGCGGCAATCACGCGCGCCGGCTTCTGCCGCGGTCGGCCCGCATGATGGCGTCGGCTTACGCGGATCGCTGCGAGCGTGGTCTCCGCGAGCCGGACTTCCGCCGGGGATGCAGCGTGAAGGTGGTCTCCCAGAGGAACACCCGCGCCGTCGACCACCACCATCCACTTCGTCCCCTTGCCCCGCTTGGTTTTTCCGACTCCGCAGCCCCTTTTTTCGCCGGAGCAAAACTGCCGTCCAGAAACGATTCGCTCCATTTCAACTGCTGGCGTTCGTTCAACTCGCTCAGGAACGTGCGCCAGAGGTTCAGCCAGACGCCCTGCTCGTCCCAGTCCCGCAGCCGCCGCCAGCAGGTGGAAGGATGCGGATATTTCTCCGGCAAGTCCTGCCAGCGAGCCCCGCTGCGGAGAATCCACAAAATCCCTTCCAGAACACGACGGTTTTCGATCCAGGGACGACCACCCTTGTAATGCTTGGATGGCTTGGGAAGCAAGGGCGCGATTTTCTTCCACTGCGCTTCGGTCAGCAACGGACCAGACCGCGCCATCGACCCTCCTTCGGCGCTGCTGACTTCGTTTATCCTTCAATTTACAAAACTCAACCATAGTCATTTCAAAGGCTTGTCTCAGGTTGTGCAACAGCTTCTAGTCGAACCTGCCCTGCGGGTACTTTTCGGCTTTTCTTCCGCAGTTTCCTGGAAACCCGCTGCTTCAACATCTGCAGCACTGTCGAAGGCGTGCCTTTCCTAGGCTCGCCTATCAAAAGATGCACATGCTCCGGCATGACCACATATCCGGCCAGCAGGAATCCATACTCCGCCCGCACCCTTGCAAGCTCGCAAACGAACGCCTGCCGTGCACGCACTGTCCCCAAAAACGGTAATCGCCGATAACAACTGAACGTCAGAAAGTGCAGGTGACCACGGCCGTAGTAGCGCTGCAGCCCTTTCGGCATCGCATACCCCAAGACCCACCCTCTCACCCCGAGGGTGGGGCACCCGCGTCTCGGCGCTATTTTACCTCCAAGGTGACTTACAGAAGTGGTATCCTCACCAACCATGCGAAACCCAAACCCAGAAAATCCATTTCCGTCCGGGCGACCCGCCTGCCCGCTGTGTAACCACCGCCATTAGCCCGTGACGGAAGCCTTCTTGAACGGCGAAAGCGGTCCCCGCAGTGGACCTTCGACAGTTGGCGTCGGACCCTGTGGCGGCGACAGTACCGGCGTTGCGAGTGCCCTATTCCTTATTCTGTCCACTTCTCTGATTACATACAGCATGGAACTGTATTCCCACTTGTCGCGCGGCACGCCCGGCTGTGGCTCTAAGATATGGACGCGGTCCCCAACATTTAAGTCGTCGGTCGTACCAAAAACTGTACGTTCCGGCGCTTCCATTAATTCATGGACTTCCTTCGATACGGTTTGGACCTTTTCAACCACGTCCCTGGTCGCGTGCCGGAATTCCCTAATTACGTAGTAGAGAATCGCGACTTCCACGAGAAGGCTTAGGGTTCCGATAACATCCCCGTAGCTCAGGCACATAGTCCTACTCCTGTAGAGAAATGTGGCGCATCAATCAAGCCAGCGGAAACGATGCTTTTTCGATCCGTTGACGCAGCGTTAATCCGATTTTGCGAATGCCCTTGTATAGCTGGCCCGGTCCTTGTTGTTCTTTGAATAGAATCTACTTTTCCCCGGCCTCATCCCACTTGGCCGCTAAATCGGACAGCGTCTTTTTGATGGTTTCCCGAACCTTCTGAAGATTTAACTGGTGCCACAGCTCGAAGTTCATACCACCTTCGATTGGCGCAAGCAGTATGCCGTTTTGAGCAAACACCAGATTACTCCTCAGTACACGGGTCGGGTCGCCAATTTTCGCAAGATGATAGTCCGCAAAGGTCTTTGCGTTTTCTGGAATGACAATCTCATCTGAAAAGAGCTGTATTTGCACATTTACAAACTGAGCGCCATTGGAAACTGCCGATGTACCGCTAATGTAGAGAAGCGGCAAGCCGATACGTTGGTCTGGCGCTGCTACGAACTTGGTAGGAAAGTCGCTTTGAATAATGTCGATGGCAGCCCGGCGATATTCCTCCTTCCACGTTATGTCCTCAGTCAAGATGCCCAGTTTCAATCTGCCGTTGTCTGTTTCAAGTATGCGCGTAAAGTCTGCTATTTCTTTCTCCAAAATGGCATCCTTGCACGCATCTTTGCTTGGCGGCGTAGGTTGTTGTTCTGGCTGGGTGGGTAATGCGAAGAGGAATGCTAAAGCGAGAATCAGGGCTAGGCGCATGAAGCCTCCGGGTACGGCTTTTAGCTGATATTCAAGTACTTCCCGAATTTGTTCTTCGCAACGAATCCGACAAGCTGCTCCCTGAACCATCTAGCTTGGGTCATCATTTCCTGCACAACTTTGTTGGGGTCGTATTCCGCAGGCACAGGCTGAGTAATGTCCCGATACTCCGCATTGGCTGCTATCAGCGCCACCGCCCGTGATACGATTTCGTCGATATACTGCCGAATGTCCGGGCCAAATAAAAAATCTGCTTCGGCGGTTGAAGAACCAAAGTCAATCACGTCGGCCCACTCTAGCTTTCTGTTGCTGCATTTTCTCAACATCTTGACCACTTCCTGATAGATACGAAGGCCGCGATCATACTTGTCCATCTTTAGTTTAAGTCTGTTGCCCTGCCATTGCTGCCAAGCGATATATACCGCAATGATGCCGATGAATGGAGTGAGGAGTCCCTGAAAAATCGAAATTACGTACATAGTCACATAGTATATACCCTTCCAGGCGGATGGCCCGGAAAACAACCCGCTGTTTCTTAATTCCTCCCAATCGATCCCTCAGGAGAACCTTTTCGTGATCCACAAATCAAAATCACGCGGAGGGTGCCCCTGGTTCCGGTTTGTGGAACCTGGGTCTTGGGGTCGCTTGGGGTTTTCCTACGCTCTTTTCTTCTCCTCGAACGAGGAACCCTTGACTCTTAGCTCTCAACTTCCTTCTCCCCCGTTACCCTTTCGCCGCAAAATTGTCCCAGTACTATACAATACTGTTGATATACTAGCTATCCTATGAGATAATTTACTATGGTCGCGCGGGGAGAGCTGCCTCTACACACCGCGCATCTTCCCGCCCCCAAAAGCCTCGCCGCTAACCCCTGTGTTTCCGCCACTTCAAAACTGATAGAAACCAAACGACTTCAAGTCCATTCTTTCCGTCACTTACGAAAAATAGGGGGGAGGGGCAGTAACCCGCTGGTACACAGCAATCTCGCGAACCAAATCTCCGCAGCGTCTACGGCGTTCAGGTGCCCGGGCACAGGCAACGGACCGCGTTTCCGCCACCATTCACAACCCACCAATCATACTCCCCTAACTCCTTTGCCTGGGTCTCTTACGCAAAAACAGGGGGGTATGGGTGTCTGGTCAGACCAATTGCTTTTCTGTTCTTCACGGTCTGCTTGCTCGCCACTCGCCTGTCCTGAGCGCAGCCGAAGGGCCACTCGTCACTCGCCACTTTCCCACCAGTCACGAGACACCAGTCACCAGCCTGCCCTGAGCTTGTCGAACGGGTCACTTCTTCGCGGCTTACTTCGACAGCGTCTGCTGGACGGTTTTTTCCCGCCAGAAATTCTGCCCGGTCTCCGGCAGCGTGTAGATGGGATCGTAGTATTCGTAGCGGCGGTTCAGCGCTTCCGGGTCATCCGCTTCGATGCCCGTGCGGTAATTCTTCGTCCAATAGGAAATGCCGAGTTGCCGGTCATACTCCTTGACCTGGTGCACCCAGCGCTTGCCGACGAACGGCACATCGCAGACAATGCGCGGCGTGGCAAACCCGGGCAAGTAGCCCATGATGTCGTGCTGCAACTGCTGCGCTTCGTGAATCGCCAGCCGCCAGTGTTCGGCGTTGGGAATCATGTCGCATTGATAGAAGTAGTACGGCAGGATCTTGCCGAAATCCAGCAGCGCGAAACACAGTTCCAACAGCTCGTTGGGCGTGGTATTCACCCCGCGCAACAGCACGCCCTGATTGCGCACATCGCGATAGCCCATGTCCAGCAACGACTCCACCGCTTTTCGCACCAGCGGCGTCACCTGCCGCGCGCTGTTCACATGCGTGTGCACGGCAATGTCCACGCCCCGTTCGCGGGCTTTTTTGGCCAGGCGCGCGAGGCCCGCTTGCACGTCGGCCTGCAGGAAATGCTGCGGGATGGCGATCAAGCCCTTGGTGGCCAGGCGAATGTCCCGGATATTCGGGATGTCCATCAATTTGGAGACAAAATCCTCCAGCGTGGCGATGGGCGCATTGGCGATGTCGCCGCCGCTGACCACCACGTCGCGCACCGAAGGAGTGACCCGCAGATAGTCGAGCATCTGCTGGTAGCGGTCCTTCTGGGGGATCTGGAATTTCAGCTTGATGACCTGCGGCACGTCGTTGCCAACCAGATCCATGCGCGTGCAGTGCCCGCAGTACTGCGGGCAGGTCGAAAGCATTTCCGCAAGCACCTTGGTCGGATAGCGATGCGTCAGGCCTTCCACGGCCCACATATCCGATTCATGCAAGGAATCGCGGCTGGCCTTGGGATGGCTGGGCCACTCCGGATGCCGGTCGTCAAACGCCGGCAGCATGTAACGCCGCACCGGATCGTTCCACAAATCCTTCTCATCCATGGTGTTCAGCATGTGCGGCGGCACCAGGATGGACATGGTGGCGCGTTCCTTGATGTCGCGCTCCATGGAAGCCAACAGCGTATCGGGGATAAGGCCGCCGAACGCGTCCTTCAATTCCTTCAGGTTTTTTACCGTGTGGCGGCGCTGCCACAGAGCGGTCTCCCACTCTTCCTTGGAAACACCTTTGTAACCGGGCAGGCGCTGCCAGTCCGGCTCAACAAATTCCCGCTTCAGGGGGTAGGTGAAGGGCTGTTCGCCGGCATGAACCCGCCCGGCCGGCTTCCAGGTTGGGCGCGTCGGTTTGCTTGCGGGCGTAGTGGTTTTCGTCTCGCTCATGAAGTCAATCCTGTGTCTGGGGAGCTTTGCGTAACGGAAGTCTTGCCAACTTCTTTACATCTCAGGATAGCGTACCCGCCGATTTTCCGCCACCCCTGTCAAAAAGACAAAGGAGATCGCTTTCAGAATTATCTGAAACAAAAAGAGAGGGCGCAATGATTGCGCGGCAACCCGAACAAGCCGAAGGTTTCACCCTGCTCTGCCTCACATTTTTTTCTTTGCGGGATTCTCCGGGCCAGTCATACTCGCAGTCGCGCAACCCTTCGTATGCATCGGCGAACTGCAAGACTTTTGACTTGTGTCGTGTGCCTCGTACTGTACGTGGCCGCGATCACGCGCGCGGATGATTTCAAGAATTTCCAACCCACAGGCTACGTCACGGATCGCGCGGGCCTCATCCAACCGCAAACCAAAACCCAACTGGAAGCGCTGTGCACCGAACTGGAGCAAAAGACCGGCGCGCAGATGGCCATCGTCACCGTGAAATCGCTGGATGGCAGCGACGTCCAGACATATGCCAATAATTTGTACAAGCAATTCGGCGTCGGCTCTAAAAAGGACGATCGCGGCGTCCTGCTGCTGGTGGCTCCCAACGATCGCAAATACTGGACCGAAGTCGGCTATGGCCTTGAACCGGTGATCACCGACGCGCGCGCGGGCGATGCGGGACGCCTGCTGGTGCCTTACTTCCGCAAGGGGGACTTCAACGGCGGCATTGCCGCCGCGGCATGGCAATTGGCAAAATATGTCGCCGACGACAAAGGCGTGACCCTCACCGGAATGCCCCAGAGCCGGGCGGTTCGCCAGAAAGAGGATGCTTTCGGGGGAGCCGGTATCTGGATTTTGTTGGCAATTATCCTGGTGATTTTTGCGTTGTCAAGATCGGGAGGTTCCGGCAGCAATCTCAACCGGCGCGGCGGTGGCGGCAGCGGCTGGTGGATTGGCCCCATGATCGGTGGCGGCTGGGGAGGCGGCGGGAGCGGCGGAGGCGGATGGGGCGGGGGTGGTGGAGGCTTTGGCGGGTTTGGCGGCGGAAGCAGCGGTGGCGGCGGAGCGGGCGGTAGTTGGTAGGTGAGGATATCCGGCGATGCGGCTGAGGTGAATGCGATGGAAGGAAAACTGACGGAACTGGTAAGCCGGCTGAAGGAAGCGGCGGGGAAAAACCTGGAAGCGGTGATCCTTTATGGCTCGGCGGCGCGCGGCGATTTTCACCCCGGTACGTCGGACCTGAACGTGATGTGCACGCTCGTGTCGATGGATCTGGCGGAGCTTCAGTTGCTTACCCCGGCGATTCACTGGTGGACGCACGAAATGAAGGAGCCTGCCCCGCTGTTTTTTCTTTCCGAAGAATTGCGGCGCTCCACCGACGTCTTCGCCATCGAGAGTCTCGACGTGAAAAAGTCGCACCGCGTTCTCTTTGGCAAGGATCCGGTCGCGGACCTGGAAATTCCCATGAATCTTCACCGTGTGGAGGTTGAGCGCGATTTGCGGCTGTTATTGTTGAGGCTCAGGCAGCACGCGCTGCACGCCGGCCGGAATGAGGTGGAACTCACGTCCGTGCTCAAGAAAACCGTCTCCAGCGCGAGGACGCTGCTGCGCCACACGCTGATCGCCTTCGGCGAAGAACCGCCGCTGGCCGCGAACGATATATTCGCCCGGATCGAAAAACTGTCGGGTGCGGACGCGGAGACCTTCGCGGGAATTTATGAGCAGCGGCAAACTGGTGTCTGGAAGAAAGATCCTTTTGCGCTCTATGACGACTACCTCCATGCTCTCGAGAAGGTCATCCATGCGCTGGACACGATGGTTCCGAAGAACGAGTGGAAACGCGTTGGCGCGTAGTAGGATTTAGAATCTCAACATTTCGAGGTGGCTATGAAAGCGGCGATCCTGATACTGGTTATTCTTCTGATTCTGGCGTTTGTCCTGGGCAGCGCGTATGTCAGCCGGCGCAACCAGATGGCGATCAAGCGGGAGGCAGTTAACGCGGCGTGGGCTCAAGTCGATGTGGTCTTGCAGCGCCGCGCGGACTTGATCCCCAATCTCGTGGAAACGGTGAAGGGCTACGCCGTCCAGGAGCAAAAAGTCTTCGGCGACATTGCCGCGGCCCGCGCGGCGCTGGTCGGCGCAAAAACGCCCACGGACAAAATCGCGGCGAATGGCCAGTTGGATTCGGCGTTGAGCCGCTTGCTGGTAATCGTCGAAAATTATCCGCAACTGAAATCCAACGAGAATTTCATGCGCTTGCAGGACGAGCTGGCGGGCACGGAAAATCGCATCGCCGTCGAGCGCCGCCGCTACAACGAAACCATTCAGGACTACAACACCTATATTTCTCTGTTCCCCAACAGTTTGGTCGCCGGCTTCGCCGGTTTCGCGCGCAACGACGCGTATTTCAAGACCGAGGAGGGCGCGCGCCAGGCGCCCAAGGTGAATTTCGACTACAACAAGCCAGCTGCGGCCCCCGCTCCTGCGCAGACCCCCGCGCCTGCCCATCCTTGATCTCAGTTCCGGGAAGGGGCGTGTCCATCCTATGCCCCTTCCTCAATCTCCGGCCGAGGCTTTCTGCTCGCCAGCCAGCCTGAGCTTCCACCTGTCTCGACTTGAGTTTATTGCAGGAATTCGCTCAGCAGCATGTGGAAGTGATGCACGCCGTTCTCGCGCTTCACGGAATAGCGCCCGCGATCATAGGTTGAAGATTGCAGGCCGTGTTGCACGGCCTCGCAGATGTGGATGTCTTCTTGTTGCACCGTTTCGCTGAAGCCGATGGCTATTTTCGCGCGTTCTTTCATCCTCTGCGAATCCGCATCATGGAAATACCACTCGAATATAGTGAGCGTCTTGTCGTGCGCGAGCGGCACAATCAGATTGGTCTGAATGTTGTCCGGGTAAATGTTCAGCATCAGGTTGGGGAAGACCCAGAAGTACAGCGCTTCCGGGAGGCCGGAACCGGGAAGGTACACGCGCTCTTCCGTATCGCCTGGCTTTGCTTCCTTGACCGGCCCAAGTTGTTGCGAAGAGTAGCGAAATACTTCGGTCCTGTATCGCGGGTAATCAATCTCTTTCATCAATCCCGGATGCACGATGGGAATGTGGTAGCCCTCGAGATAGTTGTCAACGTAAACCTTCCAGTTGCAGTTCAGGTAATAGTCACGGCGTTCAGAGAGCTGAATTCCCTGGAACGGAAATGCAGCCGCTTGCATGGGGATGTTCCCCAGAAATTCGGAAAGTTGCGGCGCTTTCTGGTCGAAGTTGACGAAGATGAACTGTTGCCAGGTTTCGCAGCGCAGCGGGAACATGCTCATCGTGGAGCGATCGAAGAATTCCATCCCGTCCACTTCGGGAGTGCCGATCAGCCGCCCATCCAGCGTGTAGGTCCAGCCGTGATACGCGCAATTGAAAACATTGCGGCAGCCGGAGCCCTGCGCGATGGGCCCCGCCCGGTGACGGCACACGTTGCTGAACGCCCGCAGCGTGCCCGCATTGTCCCGGACGACGACCACGGGCTCGCCGACCACATCCAGAGTGAAAAACGCGCCGGGATCGGCAATCGTGCGTTTTGTGCCGTTCACTTCACCGCAGGGCTGGCCGAGCGTACCGACAAGCTGCCAGGTGCGATGAAAGATGCGCTCTTTTTCCAGCGTGAGGATCGTGGGATCGACGTAGAAGCGCGAGGCGAGCGTTTCCGCACACTCCACCCGTTCATTCATTCCCAGGTTGATGGGTTTCGCGGTCATCGGCTGAGAGAAAGACGCGATCCGTTAGAACTTGCGCGTTTCCTGCCGCGACCAGCGCTCGACAACGATTTTCGATTCGGTGTAGAACTCCACTGCGTCCTTGCCCTGGGCGTGCAGAATGCCGAAGAAGCTTTCCTTCCATCCGCTGAAGGGGAAGGACGCCATCGGCGCAGCCACGCCGATGTTGATGCCGATGTTTCCGGCCGGCGCCTCGTAGCGGAATTTGCGTGCCGCCGCGCCGCTGGTGGTAAAGAGCGAGGCTTGGTTGCCATACGGGCTCTTGCGAATGAATTCGATGGCTTCGTCGATCGTATTGGCGTGAATCAAGCTCAGCACCGGCCCGAAAATCTCCGTGTCCGCCAGTGAACTGGAAGCCGGAACGCCATCGAGCACCGTGGGTCTCAGGAAATTCCCGCCTTCGTAGCTGGCGACTTTCGGATTGCGGCCATCGACGATGGGCTTCGCGCCATCCGATACTCCCTGCGCAATCAAGCCTTCAATGCGCTGCTTGCTTGCGGGAGAAATCACCGGCCCCATCTGCACGCCGGCGTCGAGTCCGAATCCAATTTTGATGGACGAAGCCGCTTCGGCAATGGCATCGCGAAATGTTTTCTGCGCTTCGCCGATGGTTACCGCCACGGAAACGGCCAGGCACCGCTGTCCCGCGCAACCAAAAGCCGAATCGCTGATGATCTGCTTCGCGAGATCCATGTCCGCGTCCGGCAGCACAATCACATGGTTCTTCGCGCCGCCCTGGCATTGCATGCGCTTCCCCGCCGCGGCGGAGCGCTGGTAGACATGCTTGGCCACTGGCGTGGAACCCACGAAGCTGATGGCGCGCACAGCCGGGTGGTCGCACAGCGCGTCCACCACGTCCCTGCCGCCATTGACAATGTTTACAACGCCCTTGGGAATGCCGGTCTTTTCGATGAGTTCCATGGTGCGCCGCACGGTCAACGGCACGCGTTCGCTCGGCTTCAACACAAAGGTATTTCCACACGCGATGGCATAGGGCAGAAACCAGAACGGAATCATGGCCGGAAAATTGAACGGCACAATCGCAGCAACGACGCCCAGCGGCTGGCGGATCAAAGTTTCGTCCACCCCGGGAGTGATGTCCTCCAGGTTGTAGCCCTGCATCATCACCGGAATCCCGCAGGCCACTTCCACATTTTCGATTCCGCGCCGCCATTCGGCCTTGGCTTCGCCAAAGGTCTTGCCATTTTCCAACGTAATCAGCTTTGAAAGTTCGTCAATGTGCTCTTCCAGCAGATTTTTCAACTTGAACAGGTATTGGATACGCTCGCCGGCAGGCGTCCTGCGCCAGGCAGGAAAAGCTGCCGCCGCGGCCTGCACAACGGTTTCGACTTCTGCCTTGGAGGAAAGCGGCGTACGCCCGATCACCTCTCCGGTGGCCGGATTGACGACGTTGGAATACTCCGCCGCCGCGGATTTATGCCACGCGCCGCCGAAATAGTTTTGAACGTCGATCACCTGCGATGTGGCGGGGGTACTCATGAGACTTCTCCGTGCCTCCGCCCACAGCGAGGAGAGCGGCAGGGCTTGCGATATGAAGGATGGGGCCCAGTTGGACCGGGCCGATGACACTTCAGTGTACCAAAGATTATGGAGTCCCGGAGCGTGCGGAATCTCTTGCGCCGAGTGTGGCCAGCGCTTCATACGCTGCGCCGATCAGCGGCGCCGATTCATTCAGCACCACCGATACGGGGACGTTGCTCAGCATTTCCCCAAAGTGCCATTTGTCATGGAACGACTTGAAGAATGAACCATCCTGCATTTTTGGCAGAATTTTCACCGCAATTCCGCCGGCCACATAAACACCGCCGAGCGCGAGAACCTTTAACGCGAGATTCCCGGCCTCCGCGCCATAAATTTCCGTCCAAAGATCCAGCGTTTGCACGCAAACGGGGCATTCCTTCGCCAAGCCGGTCTTGGTGATGAAAGGCGCCGGATCCGCGTCAGGGTCCTCAAACACCGGGTGCTTCACGGTGGATGAAAGAAATTCGTGGATCGTGCGGAAGCCCCGGCCGGAGAGGATCAGCTCCCAACTCACTTGCGGATACCGCTTGCGCATGAACTTCAGGAGATCGATCTGCTGGTCGGTGTGCGGCGCGAAATCGGAATGTCCGCCTTCACTGGGAACCACGCGATACCGCTGGCCGTCCCAGAAAAGGATCGATTGACCGAGCCCAGTCCCGGCGGCAAGCAAGGCGCGGCTGGCGCCCTGAACCGCCGTGCCGCGATTCAACACCACAAAATCTTCGGGCGAAAGATGCTCCAGGCTGTGTCCGGTGGCGCCGAGATCGTTCATCAGCGCAATGGTCTGCAGGCCCAACTCACTGGAGAGACTCTCCGCATCGATGATCCAGGGAAGGTTGGTGGCGTGAATCCGATTATTGATCACCGGGCCGGCGACGCCGAAGCCCGCGGCCCGCACTTTTTCACCATTCAGGTGCGGCGCGGCCTGGCGGGTGAACTCCTTGATGATAAGGTCAAACTTTGCGAAATCTTTACTGGCGAAGCGCTGCCTGAAGATGGCATCCAACTTTCCGTTTTTTTCGGCAAACAGCGCGAGATTGCATTTTGTGCCGCCAACGTCGCCTGCGAGTATCACCGGGCCTCCCCAAAAAACTGGGCATTAAAACGGTTTAAGGGTTATACCACTGTCGGGCGTCGCGTTCCAGCAGTTGATCGGACTCCTTCGGCCCCCAGGCCCCCGACTTGTACGTCGGCACGGTCGCGGTCTTCGCGGCGCTCCAGACATCCAAGATCGGGTCCACCAGCGACCACGCGGCTTCCACCGAATCGCCGCGGTCAAAAAGAGTCGCATCGCCGCGCAGGCAATCATTGAGCAAGGTCGCGTATGCGCTGCGTGAAGCTCCGCCGAAACTCTCGCGATAACTGAAGTTCATGGTCACATTGCCGATGCTCATTTCGGTGCCCGGGCGCTTCGCTCCAAACGAAACCGAGATTCCCTCGTCCGGTTGAATGTTCAACACCAGCCGGTTCGGTTCCACCTCGCGTTCCCGGAACACGATGTGCGGCGCGCACCGGAATTGGATCATGATCTCGGTGGTGCGTTTCGCCAGCCGCTTGCCAGTCCGCAGATAGAACGGCACGCCCGCCCACCGCCAGTTGTCGATCAGCACCCGCATGGCGACAAATGTTTCGGTCCGGGAACTCGGGTTCACGCCCGGCTCGTCCCGGTAGCCTTCCAGTTTCTTCCCGTTCGCGTCGCCCGGCGCATACTGGCCGCGCACCACCGATTGCGCCACCATTTCCAGATTAAACGGGCGAATCGATTGCAAGATCTTAAGCTTCTCGTTCCGCACGGCAGTGGCGTCAAACGAGGCGGGGGGTTCGACGGCAACCAGGGAAGTCAATTGCAGCACGTGACTCTGGATCATGTCCCGCAGCGCACCGGCGGATTCATAAAAACCGCCGCGCCTCTCAACTCCAAGCGTTTCCGCGGCCGTGATTTGCACATGGTCGACGTAATTGCGGTTCCACAACGGCTCAAAAATACCGTTGCCGAATCGCAGCACAAGCAAGTTCTGCACGGTGTCTTTTCCAAGGTAGTGATCGATGCGGTAGACCTGCTTTTCTTCGAACACACCCAGCACGATCTTGTTCAACTCCCTGGCCGAAGCCAGATCGCGCCCAAACGGTTTTTCAATAATGATGCGCACCCAGGAATTCGGATTGGAAGCGCGCGCCAGGCCGGCGCGTCCCAACTGTTCCACGATTTTCGGATAAACCTCGGGCGGCGTGGAGAGGTAAAACAACCGGTTACCGCCTAAATTCTTTTCCTTGTCGAGCTCCGCAAGCCGCTTGGCCAGATGTGCATAACAGTCCGGATCGCCATAATCACCCGAGGAGTAATAGAGGTTCGAGGCAAACACATCCCACTTGGCCGGTTCGATCGGCCCCACCTCGGAAATGGTCTTCGCCGCTTCCCCGATGGTGGTCCGGAAGGACTCGTCGGTCATGGGCGTACGGGCAAAACCGATAATCGCATAGCGCTCCCCGAGGGAATTGTGTTGCGCCAGGTCATACATCGCGGGAATCACTTTGCGCTTGGCCAGGTCGCCGGAAGCGCCAAACAGGACCACAGAGCACGGCTCCGCGGTTATGCCATATATGGAACTAGAGCGCTTCTCTTCTTCAGGCATGAATTCCCTCCGGGCGCAACTCGCTTTGCCACTCATCGCAGCCCATCGTTTCGACTATACCGCAACCCCCAGGGATTTCAGTTCCGCGCGAGTTTGCTCGGCATCCTTGTGGTGAATCACGTTCATCCCCAAACGCCGCGGGTTCTCCAAATTCAAGGAGCGGTCATCAATGAACACGCATTCCTCCGCCGGGCGTTGCGACACTTCCAAAGCGATTAGAAAAATGTGCTCCTCCGGCTTGCGCGCGTTCAGATAGCACGAGCTGAAGAAAATCTGAAATTCCTTCCGCAGGCCGAACGCCTCGATCCGGTAGTTGTTCAGTTCCCGAGGCTCGTTATTAATGGATGCCACAAAATATTTTCCGGTACTTGCCACATCGCGAACCAACTGCCGCGTCTCCGGATACTCCTTGGACTGCGCGAACATGAAGGCACTGAACTCTTCCCGTGTGAAAGGCCGCGGACGGTAGAAGAGGGTGCGGTCCAGATACTGGTCGATGGTAATTTGGCCCGCGTCAAACGCCGGGAATGACAAATCATGGCGCTCCCGGTACTCTTCCCAATCCAATTGAAAGGTCTTGGCGGCCTCCATGCGGGAATTGTGATCCCAGCCGTTGGTCAGGACGACTCCGCCGATATCCCAGTACACCGTTGTGATGGTTGCCAAGGAAGTACCTCCGGAAGGCCATTGAGAAATATCAGAAGTGGCACCCAGAAGAAAGTCAAAAAAACGGGCTTGGCACCGGGGAACGGGCTTCGAGGAAAACCCGAACTTGGCCAACGATTGCGCCCACGATTGGCCCACCAACTTGCAACAACTTACCACCTGGCGGACAATAACAGCTTCGGGGGAAACCACTATGGCCAATGACTCTTGCGAACCGACGCCTGCTTCCAGTGAGCCGATCAAGCCTGGAACTCGGATGGTCCATTGCGTGAAGTTTGGCAAGGAGATGCCGGGGCTCGATCGCGTGCCCTGGAGGGGCGAAATCGGCAAGCGGGTTTACGAAAATGTATCGAAAGAAGCCTGGAAACTATGGGTTGAGTATTCTAAGATGCTGATGAACGAATACCGCCTTAACCCCATCGATCCAAACTCCCAGAAAATCATGGAAGAGCAGATGGAACAGTTTTTCTTTGGCGAAGGCGCCAAGCTGCCCGAAGGCTACGTACCGCCGAAAGCGAAGGGCTGAAGTTCAGTCCGTGAAGTTCCTACGCAATCTGCACGGTTCGCCTTTAGCGCAATCCCTATTCGTTACACGGACAATCCTCGCTAGACTTTCCCCGTCACCGGATGCTCCACCGGGAGCCGTGACGTTAGTTTGAAGTTCAGCTTGGTGTGAGCCTCGCGGAGGGATGCCTCCACCTCGGACGGCGTCTTTCCCCTCGCGAACAAAAATCCCAGATAACTCGATCCCTCCGGCCACGCGGCAACATAATCATGGAGTCGCGCCGTGATTTCGAGGTGCGTGACGCCCGCGACGCCCCTCGCTTCGTCCTCGCCATCCACCTGCTCCAGGATTCCGCCCGTTGGGACAAGAATCATCATCACTCCAGAGGCAGCGGCTTCCCGCGGCGCATCCCTGCCGGGCAGCTCCAGCGCGTGGCGCAAGAGCAATTCTTCCAGCCCGATCGGTTCCCCTTGATCCTGCGGTTGAAATCTCAGCGCGCGGGAACACAGTCCACCGATCGGCCGCGCGGCGACCTCGATTGGCCACACGCCTCGTTCGTTCAAACGAAATTCTCCATGCACCGGTCCGTGCGTCAGACCTAATGCCCAGACGGCCTCGACAAAGACTTTTTTGATCGCCTGCTGATCAGCTTCGGCAAGCCGCGAGGGGGTTACATAAATCGTCTCCTCAAAGTACGGCCCTTCCAGCGGATCCGGTTTGTCGAATATGGCCAGCACGCGCAACTCTCCACCCGTCAGCAAGCCCTCCACGGCCACTTCCCTGCCCGGAAGGTACTCTTCCACGATCATGCGGCCCAGATTCGGCTCCCGCGTCGCTTGTATTTCCGCGGACTCCAGCAATCGCTTCAACCGGCTGGCGCCGGCTACGAATTGTTCGCGATTGTTCACGCGAACGACGCCTTGACTCGCCGAAAGCGAAACCGGTTTCAACACGCACGGGTAAGTGATGCCCAGCAGCGCTGGTTCTGGGATCGTATGCAGCGGCACACTTCGAAACCACGGTGTCGGAAGGCCGGCGTCGCGAAACACTTCCCGGAGCCGCAATTTGCTCCGGCAAGCCTCCACGCTCGAGGGATGATTGTGCGCCAGACCCAATCCGCGGGCAACGTAAGCGGCCGCCAGAGTCGGGCGATCCCCCAAAGCCAACACGCCATCCACCCTGCGACCCGCCTGCGCCTGGATCACCGCATCCGCGGCCACTTCCGGCACTTCAAAGCGCACCGGCACGGCGCGATCGTGCCAGGGATCGTCCAATTGGTGGCAGCGGTCGGTAACGAAAACCAGCTCGATGCCCAGCTTTTTCCCAGCTTCGTCGAAGGCCCGCGTCTGGTAGCCGAGCTTCGCGGCGAACAGCAGGACCCTTGGTTGACTCTCGGGAGAGTTCATTCCCCACCTTATAAGAAGGATTCTGCCTGCTTGACCGCTTCCCTGGCCTTTGCGATGGGGATCAACTGATCCCGCGTCGGCTCCGCTCAACAGTACCAGGGCTCATTCAGGTACGGCACGGTCGCGCGGTCAGCCAGCACCGGCAAATTTCTCTCTTCGCTACGCCGGTCGGCGGCACGGTTCGCGGCGCGCCAGACTCGCTCGAAAATTGTGGCGCGTCCCTGTTTCAATTTATCGGCCGCCGCCACAATATCCTGCAACTCTTCGCACAAGCGGTCGATGCCCGGAACACGGTGCTTCCAGGGATAGGTCAACGATTTGGCGTCGAGTGGCGCAACCTGTTCGCGCACCTCCGCGATATCCAGCAAGCGCGAACCCGCGGTCACCAACAGGCGGATCGCCAGTTGAATCGGCGCTACCGCCGGAATTAACTTTAGGCTCCGGAGCTGCCCCAGCAAGTCGAGATAATTTTCAAACGTCGCCCACGGGGTAAACGGCACGAATGTGGGCTGGAGGGTAATCCCAGAGCGCCGGCAGTCCTCCACAACCCTGAAAAAATCCGCCCGAGTGTGGCCCTTCTGCAACTTCTCGAGGATGCGATCATCGAGGGACTCCACCGCAGAAACAATAAACAGGCAACCCGTCTCTCGCAAAGTGCGCAACAGCTCCACATTCTTTCGCAGATGCTCCACTTTAATGGTCACGTCATAGGTCAGGTCCGGAAATTCCCGGTGCAGGGCTTCCACGAGCGGCACGGCATGCCCGACGCCATTAAAAAAATCCGGATCGCCGAAGGTAATGTGCTGCGCTCCCGCCTGCACCTGCTGGCGGATATCGGAAAGCACCACTTCTCGATCCACGACCCGAAATACGCCGTTATACACCGGGACAATCGGACAGTGCCGGCACAAATGTTTGCACCCGCGCGAGGCTTCCGTGTAACCGACCAGGCGATGTCCTCCCTCCGGCATCACCAGGTGCGCATAACTTTGAAGCGCGGGAAGATCCGAGCGATCCGGGGTGACAAAGCGAAGGCGCGCCAGCGAAATATTCGAGTCCAGCGGGTGAATCTGCGGAAACGCCGAGAGGCCAGCAAGGTGCTCCGCCAAATCCACAAGCGCCTGCTCAAATTCACCGCCAAACAGGCTTTCGATTCCCTGCGCGCGCAGACTTTCCGTGGCCAGCGGTGCGTACAAACCATAAGCGCACAAATGCGCTTTGGGATTGCTCGCTCGAATCGGCTCCACGAGTTCCAAAGTCAGGCGCGTCGCGGTGTGCATCGGGACATAAAACGCAATCAGACCTGCGTCCCGGATGGCCAACTCGCTCAACGCCTGCCGCGACAAATCCAGGCACGTCACTTCATGCCCGCGCTTCCGCAGCCACGCGGCAGGCGAAGCCAGCCCAAACGGCTGCCTCCCCAGTTCATACGTCGAAATCAGCGCAATTTTCACAACGCCTCATTATAGCGTTTCCGCTTCAACCCGCGATTTCGGTTATTATAGAAGGCTCAAGCCATCTGGAAAGGACCTCCGGTATGACGATCTCCGCTGCCAATTCCTTCGGGACTCGAGACAAACTCAATGTTGGCGCGCAATCCTTTGAAATCCATCGCCTCGAATCCCTTGAAACGCAGGGAGTAAGTCACCTCGCCAAGCTTCCTTTCTCTCTTCGCATCCTCCTCGAAAACCTCCTCCGTTGCGAAGACGGGCGTTTCGTGCGCAAAGACGACATCGCCGCGTTGGCCAAGTGGACCCCCAACGCCCCGCAGAAAGAAATTGCCTTTATGCCCGCTCGCGTTCTTCTTCAGGACTTCACCGGCGTTCCCGCGGTAGTTGACCTGGCTGCCATGCGCGAAGCTGTCCAGGCGATGGGCGGCAACCCCAAACGCATTAATCCGCTGTTCCCGGCGGAATTGGTGATCGACCACTCCGTCCAGGTGGACAATTTCGGTACTAACAACGCCTTTGGCTTGAACGCCGAACTCGAATTTCAGCGCAACGTCGAGCGCTACGCTTTTCTCCGCTGGGGCGCAAAGACGTTTCGCAATTTCAAGGTCGTTCCGCCCGATACCGGCATCTGCCATCAGGTGAATATCGAATATCTCGCGCGTGTCGTCTGCGCCATGCCCAACGGCAACCGCCTGGAGGCATATCCCGATTCGCTGGTCGGCACCGATTCGCACACCACCATGGTGAATTCCCTCGGGGTCTTCGGCTGGGGCGTCGGCGGCATCGAAGCCGAAGCCGCCATGCTTGGCCAGCCTCTCTCGATGCTTGTTCCGGAGGTCGTAGGTTTCAAGCTGCACGGCCGCTTGCCGGAGGGCACCACCGCGACGGATCTCGTCCTGACGGTCACCGAAATGCTGCGCAAGAAAGGCGTGGTCGGAAAATTCGTGGAGTTTTACGGCTCAGGGCTTTCCACTCTCAGTGTTCCCGACCGCGCCACCATCGCCAACATGGCGCCCGAATATGGCGCCACCATGGGCTTTTTCCCGGTGGACAACGAAACCCTCGCATATCTGCACTTCACCGCGCGCTCGCATGAACAGATTGCTCTCGTCGAAGCCTATAGCAAGGAGCAGATGCTTTTCCGTACCGACACCACTCCCGAACCCGCCTTCAGCGACAAACTGGAGTTGGATCTCGGCACGGTTGAATCCACAGTGGCAGGACCGAAGCGTCCCCAGGATCGCGTGGCCCTCAAGAATGCCAAGGCGTCTTTCGTAAAAGTCGTCGAAGGCGCGTCCGCCAAGCATGTGCCGGTCAAGAATAACGGAGATGTCTTCGATCTCTCGAGCGGCGCCGTGGTGATCGCCGCCATCACAAGTTGCACCAACACCTCGAATCCATCCTTAATGCTGGGTGCCGGACTCCTGGCCAAGAAAGCGGTGGAGCGCGGCCTGGAAATCAAGCCTTGGGTCAAAACCAGCCTGGCGCCTGGCTCCAAAGTAGTCACCGATTATTTGCTAGCCGCGGGTCTCACTCAGTATCTCGACAAATTGAAATTCAATCTGGTGGGCTACGGCTGCACCACGTGCATCGGCAACAGCGGCCCGCTGCCAGATGCCATCGGCGCGGCCATCAAGGACAATAATCTTCTGGCGGTGGCAGTATTGAGCGGCAATCGCAATTTCGAGGGCCGCATCCACCCGCTCGTGCGCGCCAATTATCTCGCGTCGCCACCGCTTGTCGTGGCTTACGCCCTCGCCGGGCGCATGGACCTCGATCTGACCACCGAGCCGCTCGGCACCGGCAAGGACGGCAAGCCCGTCTATCTGCGCGAAATCTGGCCCACGCCGCAGGAAGTGGAATCCACCGTGCGCGCGGCGGTCACGACCGAACAATATCGCAAGGAATACAGCGAAGTTTTTGAAGGCGACGCCCGCTGGAAGGCCATGCCGGTCCCGGAGGGCGACCTCTACCAATGGGAACCGAATTCCACCTACATCAAGCTGCCGCCGTACTTCGAGAATATGCCCAAGAAGGCGGGACCCCTCGCCGACATCCGCGGCGCTCGCGTCCTGGCCATTCTAGGTGACAGCGTCACCACTGACCACATCTCCCCGGCAGGTTCCATCGCCGTGGATTCGCCCGCGGGAAAATATCTGATCGCCCACGGCGTGAAGCCGCACGAATTCAATTCCTATGGCGCGCGCCGCGGCAACCACGAAGTGATGATGCGCGGCACCTTCGCCAACATCCGCCTGCGCAACCAACTCGCTCCCGGCACCGAAGGTAGCTGGACACTGCACCTGCCCGACGGCGAAAAGCAATTCATCTATGACGCCGCCGTGAAATACCGCGAAGAGGGCGTGCCGCTCTTCGTGATTGCCGGCAAGGAATATGGCTCCGGTTCCTCGCGCGATTGGGCGGCCAAAGGCACCCGACTTCTCGGCGTGCGCGCAGTGCTCGCGGAAAGCTACGAGCGCATACACCGCAGCAACCTGGTGGGTATGGGCGTGTTGCCGCTGGAATTCAATCCCGGCGAAAATCGCGAAACCCTGGGCCTCACCGGCCATGAAGTTTTTGATGTGGAAGGCGTGGCTTCCCTAGCTCCACGAAAGCAAATCACCGTGAAAGCCAAGGCCGCGGACGGATCCGAGAAGACCATAACCGCTTTGGCGCGCGTGGATACTCCCGAAGAAGTCTCCTACTACCAACACGGCGGCATCCTGCAATACGTCCTCCGGCAAATGCTCGAGTAGGCCATTCGAATCTTTAACGGAACGGCCAGGCTTTAGATTGCCCTCTCAGATTCAAGCGTTCGCCAGTTTGTTAATTTAGTTTGAGCTAATAAACTCAGCGTCGCACAGTCACGGTAAGGAGTCTCTCATGACAATTCGCAGCCGCTGCTGGACCTCCGCGGTGAGCATTCTGCTGCTCTCCGCCGCCGCGCAGGCCCAAACGGCAAACCCGACGACCACCTCCCCGGCGAAGCGTGAAGTTAAAATCCCCATTCAGCAGTACACACTGAAAAACGGCCTCCGCATCGTGCTCAGCGAAGACCACTCCGCTCCTGTCTATTCCATCTGCGTCACCTATGACGTCGGATCTCGCGACGAAAAGCCGGGCCACACCGGCTTCGCGCATCTCTTTGAGCACATGATGTTTCAAGGCTCGGAAAATGTCGGCAAGGGCGAGCATTTCATCCTCATCGATAACAACGGCGGCGACATGAACGGGACCACCAATGAAGACCGCACCAACTATTTCGAAAGCCTTCCCTCCAACCAACTAGATCTGGCCTTGTTCCTCGAGGCCGATCGCATGAAATCCCTGGCAGTCACCCAGGCGAATCTCGACAACCAGCGCAATGCCGTGCAAGAAGAGCGCCGCCTCCGCGTGGACAATCAGCCCTATGGCAAAACTTCCGAAGCCGTCGGAGAAACTGCTTATGATAATTTCGGATACAAACACTCCACCATTGGCTCGATGGACGACCTCAACGCCGCTTCCCTCGATGATGTGAAGGGCTTCTTTAAGTCCTACTACGCTCCCAACAACGCCGTGCTCGCGCTGGTCGGCGATTTCAAAACGGATGAAGCCCTCGCCAAGATCAAAAAGTATTTCGAGGACATTCCCGCCCAGCCAGCTCCGGCCCGCCCGGACATGACGGAGCCGCCGCAAACTGCCGAGCGCCGGAAAACCGTGGAAGACAATTTCGCGCAAATTCCCCGCATTGACATCGATTTCAAGATTCCCTCGTACGATTCGCCGGACTATATGCCGCTGAGCGTGGCCATGCGCATCCTGGGGTCCGGGCAGTCTTCCCGGCTATATCAGAAACTGGTGAAAGAGAAGGAGCAAGCTGCCAACGTCTTTGCCAACGCCGGCTCCCGGCGCGCCACCGGGCTTGCCGCGGTCATCGCGCTGATGCGCCCTGGCGTGAAGCTGGAAGACATGGAGCAGACAATCTACGGCGAGCTCGGCAAACTCCAGTCCGAACCCGTCGCCGACTGGGAACTCGAAAAAGTTCGCATGAGATATCGCCACGACCACGCCCAGCAGCTTTCCAGCTCGTTGTCCAGAGCCGTCACATTGGCCTACTTCACCGTGGCCTGGAATGATCCAAACGTGATCAACACCGAAGAGAGTCGGCTCGATTCCGTAACCAAGGAAGACATCCTGCGCGTGGCTAAGAAATATCTGACTCCGGAAAATCGCACCGTAGTTATCACGCTTCCCAAACCGAAAGCCGCTGCGGGCGCGGCCGGCGGAAATTAGGATCAAGAGATGATAATGAACATAAAAGCACAAGAAAAGAATTCTTCCACTCCACGGACCTGGCGATTTCTCTGCGCCGTCATCCTGCTGGCGTTCTGCGCCACGTTCGCCTCGGCACAAGCGCCAAATGACTCCAAAGCCGTATCCGCCAGCAAAGTGGAGCGCAAGAATCGCGCGCCGGTATCCAAGGAAATCCTTAAGGTCAAGCTGCCGCAGCCGGTCGAAGCAAAGCTTCCCAACGGCCTCACGGTTTTAATTCTTGAAGACCATCGCTTCCCGCTGGTGACTATTGACTTTACATTCCGGGGGGCCGGCGCGCTGTGGGAGCCATCGGACCAGCACGGCCTCGCCAGCGTCACCGCGCAAATGCTGCGGGAGGGCACCCCCACCCGGAACAGCAAAGCCATCAACGAAGAGATCGATCGTCTCGGGGCCTCCTTTTTCTCCAGCGCGCCCTATGGAGACGAAGATGCCAGTGCCGGCGCTTCCGGGCTGGCTGACAATCTGGACGCCTGGTTCCCGCTGACCATGGACCTTATCTTGAACGCCAATTATCCAGCCGACGAACTTGTGAAGCTCAAGCAGCGCTTGAAGATCCAACTCATTCAACAGCGCCAGCAGCCATCTTTCCTGGCCGCCGAGCAGTTCAACAAGGCTGTCTACGGCAGCCATCCCGCAGCCACTATCTCCGCGACGCCTGAATCGCTCGATGCGCTCACGCCGGAAAAGCTGGCGCAGTGGCACAAAGAGCGCTACACACCCCAAAATGCGCTGCTCGGCGTGGCCGGCGACGTCAATCCCCAGGAATTCATCGCCAAGCTCAAGACCTGGCTGGCCAAATGGCCGAAAACCGATTTTGCGTCACCCGCAACTCCGCCAACCACCCGCGTCAAGGAGCGCCGAGTTTTTGTCGTGGATCGTCCAAGCTCCGTGCAGACCACGCTGGCCATGGGAAATATCGCCATCAACCGCACCAGCCCCGACTATCCCGCAATGGTGGTGATGAACCAGATCCTCGGCGCGGGCGCTTCGGCACGTCTTTTCCTGAATCTCCGCGAGGCCAAAGGCTATACCTACGGCGTTTACAGCCGCTTCACCGCCGTCCAATACGCCGGTCCATTCCGCGCGGGCGGCGATGCGCGCACGCAAGTCACCGAAGGCGCCATGACCGAATTCTGGAATGAGTTCCACCGCATCCGCGATGAGAAAGTGCCCGAGAACGAACTGGATGACGCGCGGCGGGCGGTAGTCGCCTCCTTCGCGCTTTCGCTGGAAAGCCCCAACCAACTGCTTAATTTTGCCGAGGAACAAAAACTCTACGGCCTGCCCGCCGACTATTGGGAAAAATATCCCGCGCAAATTTCCGCGATCACCGCCGAGGATGTGCAGCGAGTTGCCCGCAAATACGTCGACCCCGAAAACATGCAGATTGTCGCTGTCGGCGATGCCAAAATCATAGTCGCTATCCTCGAAAAATACGGCAAGGTGCAGCTCTTCGACTTGCAGGACAAGCCAAAGCAATTCACTCCAGGCGCCAAACCGGACAACTAGAAGGTACCCTTATAAGGGAGCTTGGGGAGGGCATGACTTCTATGGTGCCGTAAAGGCCGCAGCTTCAACCCGGCTTTAGAGCTCGTCTCATAAACGGCTGCAATGGGTCGCTCCGTGGCCTCAGGGGCTGAAGCCCAACTTTTTTCAGGACTTTCCGGCACAACTGAAGTCGTGCCCTCCCGCAAACCATTTATGGGACGGCTTTAGCCGCTGAGTGTCTCGTTCCCCGGGTTGCAGGCAAAAGCGCGGTGACTTCCGTCTCAAGCGGGTGGTTTGATCCGCAATCGCCACAGCAGCATCACGCCCACCAACACCGACGCCATGCTCGCCACCTGTGCGTTAGACATTCCCAAAATCCAAGGCGGATTGATGCGGATGATTTCCACCAGAAAGCGCGCCGCCCCGGTCAGAATCAGGTAAAGGCAGAAGATTTCGCCGGTGCGCGCGTCGCTTTTCATAAACCGGGCTCCCAGCCGCCAAAGAAACCATCCAATCACGCTCCAGATGAGCAGTTCATACAAAGGCGCGGGATGCACGCGGTCCGTCGTTGGCACCACGCCATTGGGAAAGCTCATGCCCCAGGGAAGCGAGGTCGGCTTCCCATAATCTCCATCGCCCGAAAGAAAGCAGCCGATTCGCCCGATGGCATAACCAAAAGAAGCCGCGGGCGAGCACGCGTCCAGAAACTCCCACATGGGCAGTTTTGCCCGCCAGCCCATCCACAGCATGGCCCCAAACCCGGCCAGAAATCCGCCAAACCATGCGAATCCATAGCGGCTGAATAATAAATGTACAGGATCGGCGAACAACTCCGCGGGAGATTCCAGCAGGTGATAAAGCTTCGCTCCAAAAATTCCCAACAAGCCCGCGATGGTGATCATCGTGAACGCGTCGGCATTCATCCCCCGCCGGTCAAAATCCGCTTGCAGGACGTAGGCGGCGGAGATCAGCGCCAGCGCCACCATCAAGCCAAACGTCGGAAGCTGTAGCGGTCCCAGATGAAGATAAGGAATCATTGGTATCGCGCCGCATGGGCGCTTTCAAAAGTATACACGACGCCATTCATGGCCTCGCTCGCGGCCAGCGGTGCAGCAGCAATCCAATTGCGACCCAGACCACCAACGCGATCCACTCGGCAAGGGTAAAATGCCCGGGAATGGCCGGCACCAGCTTCATTAACACCAACAAGGCGGAAATGATCATCCCCAGAAAGGCAATGGCGCGAAGCCCCGCGCGGGACTCCACCAAGAAAAAAGAAATACACGCGGCGAACCATCCAAGTGCCGCAGCCATCGAACCCACCTCCGTCACCGGGACCAGTAGAGAGTCGCCCAGCAGCAATCCAGCCAGCGTTCCCGCGGCCACCACAAAAATGGCCACTGTCGGCGTCAGATTCACCACATGAATTTTCGCAAACGCTGTTGCGATGGTGCCGCGCCGCCCGAACGCAAAGAGCAACCGCGTGGACGCCACAAAATTCCCATTGAACACCTGAAACAATGCCACCAGCGAAATCCCCAGAATCAGCCGCACCAGCCAGATCGAGTGCGTTCCCTGCTCGAACGCAATCGCCGTCGCAAATCGCTTGCCCAGCAGCCCCTGCCACGGCGCGATATAGGAAACCGCAGCCACCGCCAAGACGTAAAATCCCGCGCCGACGAGCAGCGCCATGGCGATAGCCTTGAAAAAATTCCCGGGCGGAAATCCGGGATGCGCCTCTTCCGCCACCTTGGGCACGGATTCAAACCCGGTCACAAAATACGGCACGATCTGCAGCGTCAACAAAATCGACAACAGCGGCGAGTGGCTGAAGACCGGCTTGAAGTTAGCGGGAGAACCGCTGTGGGCGCTCACCAGAACCAGCAGCAGAAATACGCCGAGCACCGAGGACGTAGCCCAATTCTGAAACGTGGCGCTCGCCTGAATGCCCCGGTAGTTCAAATAAGCAAGAATGCCGGTGAGCCCGAGCCCCACCAGCAGACGCGGCAAAAACACCGGCTGCCCCGCCACGCGATAAAGCGCCATGGTATCGAGTTGCGGAAAGATGTACGCCGCCAGCTTCCCCAGCGCCACCGCTTCCCACGGACACACGATGAAATACGCCAGCAGCATCATCCAGCCGGTCATGTAGCTGACAAGGGGAGGAAAGGCCTGCGCCGCGTACGCGGCTTCGCCCGCCGCGTCTGGCAGCCGCCGGACCCATTGCCCGTAAATGTACCCGATCGGCAGCAGCAATATCCCGCCCGCCAGAAAGCCTAGCATCGCCCCAAGGGGTCCGCCCCTGCCCAGCCAGTCGTCCATCAGGATGACCCAGCCGGTTCCAATCATGGTGCCGAAGCCCAGCGCGAAATAGTTCCACAAGCTCAGCTTGCGCGCGAGCCCGGTCATTTAGAGGACGCAGAGAAGTTCATAGAGGAGGTTCGCCGCCAGCAGCGAGGTAATGGCGCCATTATCATAGGGCGGAGAAACCTCCACCAGGTCGCAACCGACAATATTCAATCCGCGTAACGCTCGCACCAACTCCACGATTTGCGCGCTGCTGAATCCACCCACCTGTGGAGTTCCCGTGCCCGGCGCAAACGCCGGATCCACGCAATCAATGTCCAGCGTTACGTATACCGGCTTGCCGCGGAACGCTGCCAGCTTGTCGCGGAATGTCCTGATCCCTCCGGCGTGAAATTCCTCGGCGGTAATCATTTGCACTTTGTGTTTGCGCGCAAAGTCGAAATCGTCTTCGCTGTATACCTGCCCGCGCAATCCCACCTGCAGAAAACCGTCCTCGCGGATCAAGCCCTCTTCGATCGCCCGGCGGAACGGCGTGCCATGAGAGAGCTTGCACCCGAAGTACTCGTCCCAAAGATCGTTGTGGGCGTCAAACTGAATCACCGCCACGGGTCCGATTCTGTTTGTGATGGCCCGCAGAAGTGGCAAGCTCAGCGAATGATCGCCTCCCACCGCGGCGCATCGGGTACTGGCTGCCAGTAGCGGCCCCATCTGCCGCTCAACCCGCCGGACCGTGTCTTCAATGGATAGGGGGTTCACCGAGAAATCGCCATAATCCGCGATGCGATAATTCGCGAACGGATTGATCTGCAACACCGGGTTCCACGGCCGGATCAAAACCGATTGCTCGCGGACGGCCCGGGGCCCAAACCGTGTTCCGGGACGGTAGGTCGTGCCGCCATCAAAAGGAATGCCCACCAGTGCGATATCCAGCTCTTCCGGGGCGTTTATACGGGGCAACCGCATGAAGGTGGCTATACCACCCGAGCGGGCGTGTTCCAGCGCATCCAACGGCGCCGGATGCGGCAAGGCGTGCTTCTTCGGGTGATTCTTCATCGAGCGGTATGCTACGGGGCCACGCAAGGCAAGTCAACGCACGAAAAGCGATTCCGGCTATCGTTCAATCAACCGGCGCGACAGCGTCACTCAGGATCATGGACAATTGCCGGGGGCGGGCAGTCCCGAAAAGCGCGCCCGGATCCAACTGATCTGCTCGCTGACTGAGTTTCCCAGGACCCCACTGGCATCGAGCCCCG
Organism: uncultured Acidobacteriota bacterium; assembly: GCA_963781995.1. Lineage (GTDB taxonomy): Bacteria > Acidobacteriota > Terriglobia > Acidiferrales > UBA7541 > Acidiferrum. The sequence continues at coordinate 622,219 of CAWAHR010000003.1, forward strand.
GATACTTTACGAACAAGACGCGATCTTTCTGCTGGCACATTCGCGTGACCGCCGCGGCAGTGAGCGTGGAAGGCACAACTGTATCGGCCTCACCGCTGATCACCAGCAGCGGACCCTGGGCCGGCTTGCTCCCGATCGCGTTTCGCGTGAAGAATTTCCTGACGCTCGGGTTGCCCTTCCAACCGGGCTTCAATAGCTCATTTGCCGACACTTTGGGACCCGACCCGGTATTGCAGGCATGGCCAACGTACTGATAGAGCGGCATCGCTTTCTCGGTCAATATCTCCTCAACATGAAAGTCGGGAAATACCGCCTTTATTCCCTGCGCAAGAAAAACGAGCATGGCGCGTTCGGGCCCTCGGGTGAACCATTCAAACATCTCTTCGGGCTCAGCAACTCCAGCGATGGCAACAGCGCCCAGGTATTGGGGGTCGCCAATTTCACTTCCGGCTTCAGCTACACCGACGGCCACGATGGCTCCCTGCGCATAGCCTGCGACCACCCACTGCTTTCCAAGTAGCGGCAGCGCCGCGCGCGCCGCCGGGATGGAGTAAATCAGGTCTAAAGCGTTCGATCGCACATCCAGGACGGCGTGCGGAAAGCTAGTTCCCAAACCGGCATAGTCCGAGGCCACCACCGCGTAACCCAGGCTCGCATACATCGAAAGTAACGGCCCTTCGTTCAGGTTTTTTAGCAGCGACGGAGCGCATTCCCGGGCCGACCCGGTGAAATCGTGAGCCCAGGCAATTACCGGCCAGCCCCCGGCGGGTGGCGTTCCATCCGGCACCAACACCACGCCCGATACGGCTACATCTTTCCCTAGGAGAGAACGCGAGTGATAGAGAATGCGGAAAGTCGAAGCCTCATAGGATAGATGGTATTCGTAGACCTGCTCGGAGCGGATGAGCTCTCCGGGTTTCCCGGCCGGCAAAGGAACCGGCGTTTCATAAAACTCCCCGAGCGGCAGGGTGCGGGGTGGATGGTAGACCTTCGACTGAGGCGGCGCTTGAGTTTGCGCGGGCGCCATGAAGCCTGCCAAGAGTGCGGCGGCTCCCAGAATACTCCCCGCCCGGGTAAAGATTCTCCTCCGGGGGAAGACGTAACCAGGCAGTTGAGCAACCCGAAGAGATTCCATCGTTCTTGCAATGTACACGAAAGCTGCCCTTGTAGTCTTTGGATTTACTCTTCTGGACGAGCAAGCTCCAAACTGAATTTGCATGAACGGGCAATGAGAAGAACTGAGACGCTTGAAGTTGCGCGAGATTCAAGCAAGCTCCGAACGGGAGATCCTTGCGGAATGGCGCTACCAGGCGGAAGTGGAACTTGCTGGGTCACCAGCGCGCTTAAACTGATTGCGCTTGGAATACATGATTCCGACGATCACCAGCCACATTAGCGTCGGAGGAACAATCAAGACCAAGATCCCGCTGCGAAGCGCCTCGATCATTCGCGACCCCGAAGAGGCCGCCTGCGTATAGCAAAGCGCGCAGCTTTGCGAAAATGCCATGGGGGCGAAGACCATCAGTCCGAGCCCCATCAGAGCGATACCCGCCCATCGGAGCAATCGTTCGTTCTTCATCCGACTTCCTTTCAAACCGGGGCCTTGGTTACTTGGCGTAGGGCGCTCCCATCAAAATGCGGAAGCTGTCGGTCCAGCCATAATTGATGGTCGCCAGCACGAAAAGAGTAAAGACCGCGACGCTCACAATCAGGCTTTTCTTTTCCGCCCCCAACCCCATAAAAACCAGCACTCCCAATAGCGCTCCAGTAAATGCCAGGATCAGCATCATCGGAAGCACGCGCCCACCACCGTTGGCGATAACCACTTCGATACCCGTGATCGCCAGCATGCAGATATATACGACGATGTATTTGCCAAGTCCGCCTTGCTCGCCAGCTGTGCTCATAATCAAATATCCTTTCCGCGAAACATTTTCCTGGCTCTGCGAACCCTTAGCTTGCGATGTCCATCAGATAGACCAGTGGTACAACGAACATCCAGACGATGTTGATGAATTGCCAGAAGAGGTGGCAGTTTTCGATATGCGCCGCGCCATACCGCCCGCTCTTGTAGCCCAGCCCAATAATGAGCAGGGCGATCAAAGCAGCGATCACATGCAGAAGTTCCATGCCGGTTACGCTGAAATACGCTCCCCCAAACAGCCCGGTGCCCCAAGGGTTCGAGGAGAAGGTTACGCCCTGGCCAATCATGTTGAACCACTCGCGAATGTGCAGAATCGCGAAAAGCAAGCCGGCAGCCAAGGTCAACATCGTCCAGCGGAAAGCCCCCGCCCGGTCCCCTGCCCGCGCCGCGCGGACCGCCATTACCATGATCAAGCTGCTGGTGACCAGGACAAACGTCATCACCAACACATTAATGATGGTCCCGGAATGGTAAGGGCGCGGCCAGTTCGGTGTGGCGTTCCGCAAAAATCCGTAAGCTACTAGGCATGCGGCGAACGTCATGATGTCGGAGATGATAAAGAGCCACATCGCCAATTTGATTGCGGGAATAGCGAACGGCGAGGGCTCCATCGCAGGTGCATGGTGTCCGCCCAAAGCTACTTCAGAATGACTCACGGCGCCTCCTATGGTCGAACTCGTTAAATTCTCATCCACAACAATACGAACAGGTAGATCCAAAGTACGCCCATGAAATGCCAGTAGATCGACGTCGCATTCATCGTGCTCCGCCGCAGCGTTCCCAAGCTGAGTTTACGAATGACTCTCAGCAGTCCGGCAAGACCGCCTAACACATGCAGGGCATGCATAGCGGTGAATACATAAAAGAAAGAACTGTTTGGGTTGGTCGCCAAATACAGGCCTTGGGACCTCAACTGCAGCCAGGCCATGTATTGGCCGGCCACGAAGAGCAATCCCAAGCCCAAAGTCAGGTACAACCACAACATGGAGCTGCCCACCTGGCTATTGAGACCTCCCATGTAAGCGGCGATGTGGCGGCGGGCTACTTCCAAGGTGAGGCTGCTCGCCACCAGCAGCATCGTGCTCAGGAAAAGGACCGACGGCAAGGTGATGTGCCGCCAATCGTTCGACGATCCCTGGCGAACAATGAGGGCGCTGGTGAATGCGGCAAACGACATGCAGATCGCCGCGATACCCACCCAAATAGCGCTGCTGGAGGGCGGCGGCGAGTATTCCGCAAGCGTCCGGAGATTTCCGTCGACCGGGACCAGGTTCTGCCAGCCGCCGTTGCCGGTGCTGCCGTTCCTGGATTTATCCGGGCTCTCCAGCGCTTCCGTATTAGGAGGTGGTAAGGTGGTTGCCATGCCTTTTGTCGTTTTCCTCTCGCTCTTCTAGTTTCGTGATCAATCGCCGTCCGCGCCGGAGACAGCCTGTTCGGGAGAATTCTGCATGATGTAGTCCGCGCCGGACGCCGTCTTGACGCCATACTGTTCGGCATCGTGATAAACGATCGGGTCTTTGCCGCCGAAATTGTTCCACGGCGGTGGCGAAGGCATAATCCATTCGAGCGATGTGCCTTCCCACGGATTGGCCGTTGCCGGCGCTCCACGGAACCTGCTGACGATGAAGTTGTAGAGGAAAATCAGCTGGACCGCGCCGGTAAAGAGCGCCGCGACGCTAATGAATTGATGCAGGGGGATGAGTGGCTTCAGGAAATCATCGGTAAACGCCGCATACCGGCGTACGTTGCCTGCCCAGCCCAGATAGTGGAAGGGCATGAAGATGCAATACGTGCCCACGAAAGTCAGCCAGAAGTGAATCTTCCCCAGTGTTTCATCCATCATTCGGCCGTACATCTTCGGAAACCAGAAGTACGTTCCGGAGAAGATCCCGAACATGGCCGCAACGCCCATCACCATGTGGAAGTGTCCCACCACAAAGTAAGTGGCGTGCAACATGATGTCGATCGAGGGCTGCGCCAGGAAAAAACCGCTGACCCCGCCGCTGACGAACATCGAAATGAAGCCTAGCGCAAAAAGTGAAGCCGTATTGATTCGCAGTTCTGCGCCGTACAGGCTGCCAATCCAGATCAGCACCACCACCGTGGACGGAATGGTGATCATCAGCGTTGGGAAAGAGAATGCCAGCGAAGAGAATGGATTCATACCGCTGACAAACATGTGGTGCCCGTAGACCATATAGCTGAGAAACGCCAAGGCCCACATCGAATACAGAATCGCCTTCATGCTCAGCATCGGACGCCGCATGTTGGTGATCAGAACGTGGGTCACAATCCCCATGCCCGGCACGATCGCGATGTACACCTCGGGATGCCCGAAGAACCAGAATAGGTGCTGCCAGAGAAGCGTGGATCCGCCAGAGTGCGGTATCAACTGATCGTTGATCACCAACCCGGAAGGAATAAAGAAGCTCGTTCCGGCCACATGATCCAGAATCAGCAGGATGCACGCCGGCATCAACACCGCGAACGCGGTCAGGCCCATACAGGAAGTGATGAACCAGGCCCACGCCGTGACTGGCAACCGTCCCAGGGTCATCCCTTTGCACCGCATATCAAGCACAGTGGAAATGAAGTTCAATGCGCCCAAAAGCTGCCCGACACAGAAGATGGCCAAGGCCGTCGCCCAAATTACCTGTCCTGCACCTTGTCCGGGTCCAGCCTCTTTTCCGATCGCGCTCAGCGGTGCGTAGGAGGTCCATCCTGCCAGTGGCGGGCCGTCACTCACGAAGAACGCGGTAACGAGTACACAGAAGCCTGTGAGCGTGACCCAAAAGGACATCATGTTGAAATGGGGAAACGGCATATCTTCCGCGCCCGTCTGGATGGGCAGGAAATAGTTGCCGAACGCAGCAAACGGCGCGGTCGTTAGCACAAAGAAGACCATGATCGTCGCGTGCATGGTCATCAGTTGCAGGTAATACTCCGGCGTCATCACTCCGCCCGGGGCTCCATTGGGAGAGAGCACCTGAAGTCCGGGGATCGCCGCATTAGTCCATCCAAGGTGTATGCGCATCAGCCAGGAGAGCACCATGCCCACCACCACCGCGACCAACGCCAGGTGGTAGTACTGGATGCCGATCACCTTGTGGTCCGTACTGAAAACGTGCTTCTTAATGAACGTTGTCGGAGGACCGTGATGCGCTGCTGGAGCTGCTGATACTTCACTCATTTGCTCACCTCACCGAAAAATAGGAGTCACCGCCCGAGCCTGCTTGACCTGACATGCCCTGCTACTGCGCGGCCGCCTGCTTCTTCTGCCAGTCGTCGAAATCCGCCTGAGACATCACTTCCAGATACGCACGCATGTTGTAATGACCCAGTCCGCACAACTGCGAGCATACAATTTCATACTTGCCGACTTTGGTGGCCGTAAAATGCAGTGATAGATCCAGCCCTGGCACAAAATCCTGGTGGACGCGCAGCGCCGGCACATAGAAGGAATGGCTGACGTCCTTTGCGTGCATCAAAAGATGGATTTCCTTGTTCACGGGAATGGCCATCTCCGCGGTGACAACATCGTCCCGAGACTCCACATCATGTTCCGGGTCCAGACCAAACAGGTTCTGGTTCCCCTCGTTGATCATTTCGGGATGAATCGGCCCGAACTTACCATCCGGCCCAGGGTAACGGAAATAGAAAGCAAACTGGCCAGCTTGCACCTGAATGGGCATGGCATCCGCGGCAGGTGGTACGAAATAGACCGTCGCCCAGGCCTTTGTGCCGAACGCGCCTAGAGCCAATACCTCGACGCCTACTAAAACAATCGCGGCAGTTACCAGCCCCTTGGCCCCGCCAGGGAAGGTCTTCCTCTTTCCGCCCGGCTTTGAGCCGGCAAACTGCCAAATGAATATCGCCAGCAGGATCTGGGCGGCCAGGAACGAAACCCCCGCCTCGATCATGGTGTCATCCCGCTGGTCGTCAATCAGATGCCCGTGGGTCGAAATATCCGCTGGCGGCTCCCAAGTGTGCATCACCACCGGAATTGCCGAAGCAATCGCGATTACAATTATAGTTACTGCAAGAAATTTCCCCATAGCTCCCCGCCTTTGCCCCACATCAAGGGCGATCTACCGAACTGGGTTGACTTGCCCGATACCACGGACTTTCTGGAAAAGTACAGCCAAGCCCTGAGCTAATAGGGCTTGGCCTTGAAAACGAAGTTGACGGTCTTGGTTTCGCTGCCCGAGATGGTCACATCCTGCGACTGCTCGCCGTAGGATTCCTGCCACGCCGTGATCGTATACTTACCGGGCGGCAGATTCGCAAGCGTGAATGCTCCGCCATCGCCGGTGACGGCGTAGTGAGAGTTCTTCAGTACCGCGAATTCACCATGCATCCAGGGGTGCACGTTGCACTTTACCGGGATGAATTCCGCCTTGTCATATTTTTCGCTGATCGGCGGCGTTCCCGGGGGTTGCGATTTGTTCCACTCCCGGTTGAGCTTCGGCAGCGGGTGAATGTTGTGCGAGGTCTGATCCTCGTTCACGATCTTCAGTTCCTGATTCACCTGGAAGGCCAAGACGTGCGGAATATACCGGCAGCCCTTCTGGGTGAACACCGCCGCGGTTGATGGCGCCCCTTCGTCGGGAGCTCCTGCGGAAACGTACACCACCACGTCCTGAAGGCTGTTGCCAGAACCGGTTTCAACGGTCTGAACCAGCGGTGGCGAAGTATACATCTTCGCGCACGACGGTTCTTTGGACATATCAATCGCCTTCATCTTGGCCGGGGTGCCCTCATAGGTTACCTTGCCGCTGACTGTGCCGCCCGCTGGCTTCGGCCCGGCGATGGCCATGGTCGAAGCAGCAACCAGGGCCACGCCTGCGATAACAAACTGCTTGATATACATTTCGTTACTCCCTCCTGAAATTTCGAGTCCTCAAACTATGGAATGATTCCGGAGCCGGTGTAGGTATTCCGCACTTTCTTGGAGGCCACAATCGCCTTTCCTTCGGGCGTGCTTTCCCACAATGTAAGCTCTGGACTTGGGTTGTTCACTTGCAGAGTGCGCAGGAAGTGCACCAGATCCCACGCATCTTCCGGCTTGATTACGTCGGCGAACGATGGCATCGGCGTGCCATCCAAACCGGTCATGAAAATTTTGTAAACGTCTTGGTTGGTCCTTCCGCACTTGGAACGGTTGTCGGAAGTAAAGTTGTACGGCCGGATGGGCTGGTCGTTGCTGTCGGTAAGCGTGGATGCCGATGGTCCGTCTCCGCGGCCTTCCTGGCCATGGCACTTCCAGCATTCCAGCTTCTGGAACAATTCTCCACCATGTTTGATGCTGGCCACCGTCAGGGCCGGTTCGGCCGGAATCTGAATCGGATCGCCAGGCTTTTCGGTGACCCAGCGCGCTGAAAAGGTCTTGATGAACGCCACCAGGTCGGCGCGATTCTGCGCGGTCAGCGTTACCCAGGAGGGCATGTTGGTGAAGTTAATGCCCCTTATCAAGGTGTTGTAGATGTCTTGGTCGAGCGGCAGCGTACCCGTGGGCGTGGACCGGCACTTGAATGCCGCCGTCACAAAGTTGCGCGGCAGGATATTCAGGTATGGGGCATTTTCGCCATCGCCATTACCGCGGGCACCATGGCAACCCCAGCAATACCGGTAATACAGGTCCGCTCCCGCCTTGGAGTGACCCGTGAGATTTCCAATGTGCGATTCCATGTTTGGATTAGGTTTCGCCGCCGGCGCTTGGTCCCCGCCCTGCGCCACAGCGAGCATGGGAAGGATGAGCGCTACTGCAACATTCAAGCAAACTTTTTTAATGTTCAGCATCATCATTCTCCCTTAGAAGGCGAAGTCAAAACCAAACAGAAGGCTGCTGGTCGTCAGGTTGGTAGCCGTGACCGGCGAAACGCCTTTCTGCCAGATGATGGAGTATTCCGCGTGATAGGCAAAGCCCGCGCGGCTGGAGATGAAGGGGTAGTAGCGCAACCCGAAGGTCAACACATCGGCGTTGCCCAGATCTCCTGCGTATGGCGTGTAACCCTCCGTCGGCGCGCCGCCGAATGCCTGCTGCGACATGCGTGTCAACTCATAGCGGTTGATCAGCATAAGCTGCGGATTGGGCATGTAATGGCTCTCAAACAAGCCGCCATTCCATGTCGGCGCATGCGCGCCCGTCGGCAATGTCGCCCCGGGGGTCGCCGCCGTGTTGGTCCCCAACCACGCGCTGTCGTGCCCGTGGAAATAGATGGTGGTGATATCAAATTTCTTGATGTACCACATGCCGATCAGGCCGTAGCGCTGGAAGCCCTTATTTCCAATGCCTGTCCCGGCCACCGGCACCGTCTGATTCACCCCATCCTGGTTCGGCGCTGTCTGGTTAAACTGATAATAAGTCGGCGCTTCTCCTAGATAAGCGAATCCGCCCACTCGTTGCAATCCAAGGCCTCCCACTTCAAACGCATGGCTGGCCGCGAAAAAGCCATCGTAGCCCCGGCTTGTCGGAAGACCCGGGCTGCCATCGTTGGACGAGAGCAGTGAGGCGGATACGCGGGTGCGGTCATCCTTGGAGTGCCCCATCCACTCGACGCCCACTTGGTTGTCGCCAATGCCGAAAGTATAGGCTTCGCCTACCGGCTGGAAGTGATAGTTCTCGTACGTGCCGGCGACGCTAGTCAGGGTCAAGATGCGCTTTTCAGACAGCAGGTTATCGAGCTCAAACTTGCCGAGCTTGATGTTGATCCACGAACTGCCGCCGACGTTGTCCAAGCGGGCAAAGACGGTTTCAAAATGGAATGCTCCGGTGTTATCCGAGGAAGGAAGGAGGTAAAACGAGAAGTTCTTGGCCAGCGTTCCACCAGTGTGGAAGTCCAAACCGCTCCAATCGAACCCGTGGGTGGTGACTTTAGCCTCGCTGCCGAGGGGCGTGCCGTCCGGGCTGTCCACTGCCACCTTGTCCGAGCTTTCGCGGTGCCAGACTGGCGTCATGCGGAAGGTCACGGGCCAGTACGCCGCCTGCTGGAATATGGGGGCGTCGCGATCGTTCCCCATTTGATACCCATTGTCTTTGAACTGCTGGCCAAAGGGACTCAACATCGGCCAAGCTTCGTGACAGGATGAGCAAGGCATTCCGTATTTTCTTGCGAATGCCGGAAGGGCGCTTGCTTGATCGCAGGTCGAGAGGAGGATAGCAAGCAGGACTACGAAATAAACCAGAGAAGTTACCGGATGGGTCGAAACCCGATTCACCCCACTACCACCCCTGACGTTCATACCGCCTCCTCAATAATTACGTTGAGCGAAACGTTAAGCGGATCGCGTTTCTTGACTGCGTCAAAATTGGGTGAAGGGTATTTGGAAAGGGTGCTTCAAGGCCAAACAGTGCACCAGCGCTCCCAACGCGCCAGCCCGCCACCTTGCCCTATTCGCTCCAAACCAACCACCAAAAATCACGCCTCGCTTCTCCGTCAGAAGAACTTGGCGCAACCTTCAGTCCCTGAACCGATGCGGATGCTACTCCGGCGTCTGGGATGAATGCAAGAGATTTCTTACATTCATTTGAAAAATTTTTCACAACCGCGGTTATGGTACCCGGACGTACCTTTTCCCCCGAATTCTCCGCCGAACGCATATTCAGATTTGACACCACCCCGGAATTGGAGGTAACACAATAGGACGACTATCGATGAGCACGAATCATTCATTCCGGCCCCCGCATGTTTCCGTGCCCCTTCGCGGCTCCCGATTCCTAGCCATCGTATTCCTGCTCGTTTTCGCGCTTCCCTCCGCCAGCCGGCCCAAGGAAACTCTCACCACTCCAGGGCTGATGCACGAATTTTTCGGCTCCGTCGAAGAGGTCCGCCAAGCGGTGCAGGCCGTTCTTCACGATCACATCGTTCATGGGACTCTCGTCTACGACAGGGAACCGATCCTGACCGGAGCGGAAGTCGTCCCTTCCACGCCTATTTTCGAACCCTGGCAAGGTCCCGGCGAGGTTTATTACAAAATTCGCAACGACGCCATCGCCCCGCGTCATTTTGCGGATTCGGCGGACAAGGGCATTATCGCCGTTCGCTACGTGGTGATACCTGTTGACGCCAACCGCACCCGCGTGAAAGTTGACGCCGTTTACGAAGAGACCGCTCACCGAGTTTTCCATCCTTCCGATGGCACCGTCGAAAAAATGGAGATGAAAGAGATCAAAGACCAGTTGGAATCCCTGCAAGAAGCCGCCGCGCAAGCTGCCGACGCGCGGCGTCGCGAAACCAGCGCTGAACTCGTGCGCGAAAGCCTTGTCCGCCAGCGGGAGGACGAAACTTCCCGTTACCACACCGCGGAGTCGACGGAAAAAGATCTGCAGCAGCAGGTCAGCGCGCTGCACCACGAACTGGAACGCCGCGTCAAAGCCCCCGGCGCCGATTTGAAAGCGGCGCCCTTTCAATCCGCCGCGATCTTTCAGACCCTTCCCGCTTTCACGAACGTAATTGTGCTGATCGTCACTCCACACTGGTTGGGGGTCGAAACCCCGGAGGCTCAGCGCGGGTGGCTTCCCGTGGAAAAATTGGAGCCGTTGCCTTGAGGGTCCGCTCGATTCGCCTTGCCCATTTCCTTTTCTGCTGCTACTCCCTGGCTTCCTTGACCAGGGAAACCGCCGGCCAGGCGATCCCTTACGCACGTGATTTCGCCATGCCGCGTGCTAAAGTCGAGCAAGCCCTCAAAGATCTGCAAGCCTATTCCGGACAAAAACTACCTGTCCTCGATGGCTTTGTCGCCATCGGAGACAAACCTCTTGACCGCTACGAGCGCGGCTTCTATCAGTTCTCGGTCGAACTCGTCCCCGGCGAAGCCAACGGCACCATTGTCCGCCTCAGCGCAAAAATCACAGCATGGTACGCGGACCGCGATGTCACCAAGGCCGGGTATCAGGTGCTCCCCTCCAACGGCCGTCTGGAACTCGATTTTCTCGATCGTCTCGAGGAAAAGCTAACCGGCAAAGCCGTAGCGGCGGCTGTTCGAAATCCAAGCTCCCCGCTTGCACCGCAACCCAAGCTGGATCTCTCCGGCGTGCGCACGGCCGCCACCATGGCCGCTCCCCTGCCGCAACCCGCGGAAAAACCGGATGAAGTCGCGGCCCTGCGCAATCAGCGCGTCGCCAGCGAAAAGCGTGTCCAGCAACTCACCACCGAACTGCAAAATCTCCAGGAAATTAAACGCGGCCAGGTGCATCCGGAAAATCTCGTGGTCGTCAAGAAATCGGCCACGCCGGTATACGCAAAGAACGCGGAAAATTCCCGGCTCCTCTTCGAAGCCTCGGCAAACGATGAATTCGAATTTCTCGATATGGAAGGGGAATGGATTCACATCTCGATTTCCGGCGATTCCCGCGGCTTTGTTCGCAAAAACGCCGTTGAGCTGTCCGAGCCCCTGATGGCCAGGATGCAATCGGCGGCGGCCAACCCGGAAAGCAAGTTCACCGGATTCCGCATCGAGCGCGAAGAAACCAGCAGCTTCCCCGGCGATTGGGCGCCCCTAAAAGGAAAAAAGGTAAAAATTTATACCGTTCAGCCGATATCGCAGAATCCCAAGGAGACCGGGCCGGCGGTCCGTCTGAATTATTGCCTGGCACTTTTTCAGAAAGGCCTGCGGGAAGCGGCTTCGGCGAACCCATCGCCGGATGGCGTGGTGGTAATTTTTGACGCTGCGGACGGCGGTATCGCCGCGGCCACGGCCCCAAACATTGAAAGGCTGGCCGCCGACTCCCTAAAAGGCGAAGCCTTTTGGCAGCAGGGCTACCTCGACCCGCCGGACGCCTTCACACCTGCTCCGAAATAGGGCCGCGGCAGGAAATAACCAGGCTCTACCTCAATGCTCGAGTGGACTCTCGGACCACCAGCTCCGCGGGAATCTTGCGCCGAACCACGGGAATATCTTTTTTCTGGTCCATCGCGTTGATCGCTTCCAACACCATTCCCGCGCTCAGACTTCCCATCGCTTCCATCGGCTGCCGCACCGTGGTCAGTGACGGCACCGACAATCCGGCCTGGGCCACGTCATCGAACCCGATCACCGAGCAATCCTCCGGCACGCGCAGGCCTTTCTTCATTAGCGCGCGCAACGCTCCCAACGCCGTCATATCGTCATACGCCATCAGCGCCGTGAACGGCTTCTCTTGCCGAATCAATTCCGCGGTCAATTGCGCCCCAGCTTCAAAACTAGAATTCGGATCCAGCGATTCCGGCAACTCCACAATCTTCGTGACGTCCAGATGTAATCCCACCGATTGCGCAAAGCCGCGAATTCCCTTCCAGCGCTGCCCGCTGCTGGATAGCGTCTTCGGTCCGCGCAAAAAAGCAATATCCCGGTGACCCAGCCGGTAGAGATGTTCGAGCGCCGTTCTCGCGCCCGCCTGATTGTCCACGGAAACAGTGCTGACGGAATCTTTTTCAAAACTTCGTCCGGCAATCACCGTCGGCACCTGGCATTCCGTCAGGTCCGCCAGCAGTTTAATATCCGCGACCAGCCAGTTGGCGATCACCACCAGGCCCTCCACGCGGCGATCCAGCAGCATCTCCAGATAGCGTTCGAACCGGTGGGATTCGTTGTGGGCATCCGCCAGCAACGACAAATAACTGGCTTGGTACAGCGCATTCTCCAACCCGCGCAGAATCGGCGTGCAAAACGGATCGGTAATGTCGAACACCATCACTCCAATGATGTTCGACCTCTGGCTGCGCAGCGATCGCGCCAGGGGATTTGGCCGGTAGCCCAGGCGCTTTGCCGCCGTTTCGATTTTCCCTTTCGTGCCCGCGGGAATATAACGGGACAACGGGGCGCCATTCAGGACGATTGAGACAGTCGAAGCCGAATACCCGCTTTCCCTCGCCACGTCACGGATCGTGACCGCTCCCGTTCTCCCCATCGCTTACGCCTCACCTTGGTGCTTCAAAGCTGTATCGCAAATCGCCCGGCAGGCGATCCGAGCGCGGCCGGGTGTTGTATTCCAACTCATACTTCAGGTGCACGTCGTCCAGCGGATACTCTTTCCCGGCCTCATAGGGGTAGGAGACCAACCCATGCTTCGGCAGCGGCTCAACCGTAAACGCATACGCCGCATAAAAATCGAAATCCTTCTCGAACCCGTTCGCATAAAAAAAATAATCGCGCACCCATCCCACGGGAAGTTTCGCGAGCGCCTTTGGATTAAATTCCAACTCCACGCCTTCGCCAGATGCAAAAATAGTGAACCGCTCGTCCGCCGCTCCCAGGAGCTCCTTCACATCTCCGTAGCGAGTGTAGTTCCCCGCCGCGTGCGCGTAGGGTCCCGTTAGGCTCCGCTGCGAATACGAATAGACGGTATCGCTCGCCGGGCGCAGCCGAATCTCTTTCGGATAGCCCAGGTAGGCCAGCGACGCCGTCGCCAGCGGGACTTCTTGTACCGTGATGTTTTCCACTGGCGGGGTCTGATCGATCCGCACTGCGTCCCAATAAATCTTCAAATTCGTTACGATCCGAATCCGCCGCGTCCCTTCGGGAATTTTTCCCGAAAGATCCGCGACCATAGTCCGCGCCAGCCCTGCAGGAAATCCCATGTCCTCGACGACGCGCTTCCAATTTCCGTGCGCGTCCTGTGCTTCCACGTACGGCGCAACTACCTTAATTCCCGCCTGAGCCGCCGCATACATGGAAGTGGCCGTGAAATAGTCGGTATATCCGTCCAGCAGCAATCGCAGCGGCCTCCGCGCATCCCATGCGCCCAACTCCAGTTCGATCCAGTGCAATTTCGCGAACCCCGCGAACGGCAACCCTGCAAACCCGGTTACATAGTTCCGATCCCGCTTCGCCAGTAGCGGTAAAATGTCTCGCCCGCGATCATCCCATGCTTCCATCGGCAGTCGCGCATTCTGCGTGGCAATCACCTGGAATTCCGGAAACGGAGCCGCGCTCGCAAACCGCTCGTTCGGATTCACTTCCAGATTTTCCGGATGATCCACCGCCAGCAATCGAACCTGGTCGAGATACACCGTTTCTTCCATCGGTTCCATGAACCGGAAACTCAGCTTTCCATTTTTCTCGCCCACACTTTTCGCCGGAACCTTCAGATATTCATCCGGGTCCGGCACATCCCGCTCGCCCGGGGCAACCCAGTGCCCCACTACTCCCGGCCCGATCATGTCCGCAATGAATTCGTATTCGCGGCCATTCCACGAAAACAAAATCGGGCACGAACTCCCCCGCCGATCGAGTTCCCCGATGAACTGCGTTTTCTCCGCCACCAGGTTCACTTCGTCCTGTGGCACTCCCGTCGGCCATAGCAATCGCACGACGTCCGGGGCTTTCTGCTTGCCAAGTCCGATCAGCAGCGTCGGCGCGTTCTGCCCCAAGTAGCCCGATGAACCCGCGATTTCCCACTTCTGATACAACCCGCCTGCAAAAATCTCCAGTTTTGTTCCGATGCCGCTCTTGTTGTCGTTGAGCGCCTTCAAGTCAATATGCATCCAATGGTTCTGATTCGCTCCCACATTTTTCAGCACCAATGTTTCGCCGCCCGCCTGCGTCACCACCAGGTCCGGACTGCCATCATTTTTCAAATCCGCCATCACGAGCGCGCGCGGCTCCTGCAACTTCACGCCGTCCAGATGCACGCTCTTCGTTACATCCGACCAACCGGCTTCGCCAAGATTCCGAAGCACGCGAATCTCTCCGCCGCTCGTGCCCTCGCCCACTGCCGCAAGGTCCAGCCATCCATCGTTGTCGTAATCCAACCAGGTAATTCCCCACCCACGCTTCCACCCAAAATCCGGCAGTGCGACCCGCTCCAAGCGCTTGCCTTCCACATTTCTCCACAACGAAATCCCTGGCGCGCCCGCGTGCGTAAACGCCAGATCCATCCAGCCATCCTTGTTGAAATCGAACGCCACCACTCCCACCGCCGGCGGCAAGTTCTCTTTTGCAAAATCAATGCCCGGCAACTCCGCAAACTTCCCTTCTCGCGGATTCAGGTACACGGACGCCCCATGAGGTCCGCCGGCCAACACCAGATCTATCGCCCTGTCGTTATTGAAATCCGTGCTGATCGCGCCGCCGGCCGTTGCTGCCACTCCCAATCCTGTTTCCTCGGAAATTTCGGTAAACGTTGAATTCCCATTGTTCCGCCACAATTCGTTGTGCGCGGCCTGCTCTCCCGTGGAGTCACCCGCAAACGTCAAATACAGGTCGAGGTCCCCATCGTGGTCGTAATCTACGAAGGTTGCCGACACACATCCCTTCGTTCGGCGAATTCCCATCTTCTCGGTGACGTCCGCGAATTTCCCGCCGCCTTCATTGTGGAATACGCGCACGCCGCCGCTCTCGCAAACCGCCAGGTCCGAGCGCCCATCGTTGTCAAAATCTCCCGCCGCGCAACCCAAGCCTGCACCGACGCCGCCGAGCCCGGCCTTCTCCGTAACATCCTCAAAGCGCGTGCTGCCCAGATTGTGCATCAGTTGACTCTTTCCGTTCCCTGCCCCGACCAAAAACAGATCCGACTTCCCATCGCCCTCAAGATCCAGAAAACAAGCCCCATTTTTGCCTGCGGCGTTTCTCGAGCTCTTTTCTAGAACGCCGATCAGCATTTGCAATGGCTGCACGTCATAACGCACCGGAATCTCCGCCGGAACACTTGTTTCCGCCCCCGACACAAATTCCGCGAATGAAAATTTCCCCTGATCCCCGTACCCCGCGCCGAATGGAGTGCCCAGATGCGCCGAAGTAATTTTCTGAAATCGCTTCATCGCCTCGCGCGCCGCTTCGGTGTCGCCCTTTCGCTGAAAAGCCCGCGCCAACCCGAACTGCGCCGAAGCGTGATACGGCGCGAGTTTCAGGGCTTTCTCGAACGCCGGAATTGCCTGGTCATATTGCTGAAGCTGTGAGTTCAAGTATCCTTCGAAATAAAATGCGTCCGGCTCTTCCGGGGCGATCTCCTGAACGTGCTGGAACGCCGCAATTGCCTTCACCGGATCGCCTGCGCCCTTGTACACGAGTCCCAGGTTGTACCAGGCATATGGATTGTCCCGCAGTTTTGCGGTCGCTTCTTCCAACGCCGCGCGCGCGGGCTCAAGCTTCTGCTGCCCCAGCAGGGCAATCCCCAGATTCATTTTCGCCACGGCAAAATCCGGATCGGCTGCCAGCGCCTGCTCGAAAAACTTTTGCGCATCCCCGCCCTTCTGTTGATTCAGGTACGCCACGCCCAACGAATTCAGCCGCAGCGCGTCCCCGGCCGGCACCTTCTTCGGGTACGCTTTCTCCGCAGGCGCGCCCTGATTTTTGCCACCGTCGGAACGATGTTCTGCAAACCCAACCAATCCGGACAGCAACGCCAGCGCCGGCCCAAGAACCCAGTACGAAAGGTATGAAGCTTTCTTCAAGAATCGCATTCAGGAATGTTCCTTGTGGACGCGCAAACCATGGTGAAGCCTGACCGGCTCCGATAGCCGTTCGATTGTGTTGGCTGCTATCTCTATCGTCAACCGATTTTATAGCGGCTTTTTGGCATCGCCATCACTCGCCCCGCAACCTGTCTTGACGAATCGTAATCCCCCCGCTAACTTCCTCTACTCACCCCATGGCCAAAGCTTTCTATCTCTCCATCGCGGAAACTCTCGAAAAATTTCGGCACAAACAACTTTCTCCAGTCGATCTCATCGAAGAGCATCTCGTCCGCATCCAGCAAATTCAGCCTCTGCTCAATCCCTTCGTGCACATGGATGCCGAATCCGCGCGAGCCCGCGCCCGCGAATCCGAATCCCGGGTGGCCCGAGGGGAAACGCTTCGCCCCTTGGAAGGGATTCCGCTGACTGTAAAATCTTCCCTCGACGTAGCGGGTTGGCCCTGCCCCGCAGGTTCTCTCCTCCGCAAGGACTACGTTCCCCACACCAACGCCCCGCTGGTCACCCGCATCGAAGAAGCGGGCGCCCTCCTTCTCGGCAACACCAATACTCCCGAATTCCTCATGGCCTACGAAACCGACAACCTCTTGAGCGGCAAGACTTCCAATCCCTGGAATCCCACCTATTCCGCCGGCGGCTCCAGTGGTGGCGAAGCCGTGGCAATCGCCTCGGGATGTTCGATGGGAGGAGTCGGCAGCGATGGTGGTGGCTCCATCCGCACTCCCGCTCACTTCTGCGGCATCTGCGGTCTGAAACCCACGCCGGGCCGCGTTCCCGTCACCGGCCATTTTCCTCCCGGGGCCGGCGCCTTTTCGTGGATTGGCGTAGTCGGCCCAATGGCGCGCACTGTCTCCGATCTACGCACCTTGTTCGCGGTGATGTCTGGCCCAGACCCGGGCGATCCGCTTTCCACGCCCGTGCCCATTTGCAACATCGTCGCTTTGGAATTGCGCGGATTGCGAATAGGCATTCTAGAAAATTCGGAGCTCGGCCGGCCCACGCCGGAGACTTTGTCCACCTTGAGGCGCGCAGCGCAGCTCTTGTGTGATCTCGACTACCGCGTCGAACCACTTAAATTGGAAAAATTGGACCAGGCTCTCGAACTCTGGTGGTTTTTCTTCGGCCCGGTGATTGGCGATCTTTTCCGGCAATCCACAAACGGCAAAGAATCGCTGCTTAGCCCGATGTTCAGCGCCTATCTGGAAGCAACTCAGGCCGAGCCAAGAGTCACCCTCGAATCCTTCCAGAAGGCCTGCGTGGACCGCGACCTCGTCCGAGCTTCCCTGCTCACGCAACTCCGAAATGTCCCCATCGTTCTCTCGGCGGTCTCAAATGCTCCTGCTTTCCCGCACGGCGCCGGCAGCTACCGGCGCGGCGATCCCCACAGCTACCTCGACACCATGCGCCACTCCCAGTGGCTCAACCTAGCTGGCTTCCCCGGCCTCTCGATTCCCATGGGGCGCTCTCCCGAAGGCCTGCCCATCAACGTTCAATTGATCGGCCGCCCGCATGAAGAAGAACTCCTCCTCGCCGTCGGCGAACAACTCGAACAAGCCCGGGGACCCTGGCAACCCCCGCCCCAAGCCTAATTCTGCCCCTGCGTCAATTCCGGACTCGCTACCGCCCTGTCGCCCCACTTCTCTCGATCCTGATCCAGATCCGCATCCATCAATTTCTTCGCCTGTGCAAATTCCGCCTTTGCTTCTTCCTTCTTGCCCAGCTTCAGCAGCAATTGCCCGCGCAAATAGTGCGCCTTGTCGCTTCCTGGCACCGCTTTCAGCGTCTCCGCGACCGCTTGCAACGCCTCTTCATACTTTCCCTGCTTCTGATAGATCTTGCCCAAACCAAACCAAGCGCCCGGACGTTGCGGATCTCTCATCAGCACTTCCCGATAAGCCTTCTCGGCCTCCACGTCGCGCCCCTCTAGCGCATAAATCTTTCCCAACTGATAGTAATTATCCGGCAAGTCCGGATCGATTTTGGCGTCCTGCAAAAATTCCTGAGCGCCCTCTTCGTTTTTTCCAGTCTCCTCATAGGCAATCCCCAGATCAAAATGCACAAAAGGCAAATGGGGATCCGCCGCCTCCGCCTTTCGCAACTCCGCAAACGCCGCGTCATACTCCTGATGCTGCAAATACGCCTTGCCCAAAATCAGGTGGAACTCCGGCGTGTCCCCGCCAACCTCCAGCATCCGTTTCATCGCTCGTTCGTCCAGATCTTTCTTCCCCGCCTTGTTCGCGGCAATTCCCAAAACATACAAATACATCACATCGCTGGAGCGCTCCGCCCACAAGGGTTGCAGCGTGTCCGCTGCCTCTCGAAACCGGTCCGTGAACACCAGGCACATCCCCAACAAATATCGCGCTTGCGCCGAACCCGGTTCCTCGCCAACCACCCACTGCAACGGCAGAACGGCCGCCGCATAGTTTCCCCGCCGGAACTCCACTAACCCGATGTTCAGTCGCACGCCTGCCATTTTCGGCGCAAGCTGTTCGGCCTTCTTCAAATCCTTCAGCGCCGCATCCCAATTCTTCCGGCGCATGGCGATGACTCCGAGGTTGGCGTACGCCGCTCCCGAGTTCGGCTCCCGAATCAACACCTGGCGGAACGCTTCCGCCGCCGAATCCAGCTCTCCGCTCTGCAGCGCCACTTGCCCCTTCGCAAACCAAGTCTTCGCGTCTCCGTGATTTTCTGCGGCTTGCGCGGCGGGCGGCGTCCGCGGAATCGGAAAGGGCGAACCAAGCGAAAGACCTGCTCCGCATCCCGCCAGAAATATCGCCAGCAGCCCTCGAACTGTCAGAAAAGCCTTCATAGCACCTCAGTCTCCGCTATTTTCCCGCGCGTCTTCAACCCTGCAAACCGGTTACATCCGGAAACCTGCGCCATCGAAAAGACCATTTTACCCTTGACACACACATTCAATTCCTTTATTAATCCGATTTAATAGCATGTTTTGGGTGCCGGTCGGTCGGGTCGAGGCCGGGGGAATTCTTGCAGAGTGGTCGTTCTCTGATTTGCACAAGATGGTCCTGCGTCAGCAGGTCTGCGCCAATTCTCGCCTCATTTCCCAATTTCCTGGAACTTCGAATCCCTGGAGGTCTCATCGTGAAGAGACACCGTTCTAGATTAAATCTCTCTGGTTGCGTTTCGCTGCTCGCCGCACTCGCCTTTTTGGCGGCGCTGCTGCTCCCCGCGGTGGCCAGCGCCCAGACCAACGGCCTCATCAGCGGCACGGTCACCGATAAATCCGGCTCCGCCGTCGCTGGCGCAAAAGTCGTCATCGCCAACGTGGCCGGTAACCTGACGCGCACCACCGAGACCAACGGCGAGGGCGTCTATGTCGCCTCCGCGCTTCCTTCCGGATCCTACAACATCACTGTCACCGCCAAGGGCTTCCAAAAATTTCAAGCCCAGGGTGTCGTCCTGGAAGTCGCCCAAAAGGAACGCGTCGATGTCACGCTTACTGTCGGCACGATCACCGAGGAGGTGGTCGTTTCCGGCGAAAACGTCGCTCAGGTGGACACCCAGTCCTCGGAAATCGGCAGCACCATCACCGGCAAGCAGGTTCAGCAACTCGAACTCAATGGCCGCAACTTTACCCAACTCGTCACTCTTTCCCCCGGCGTCATCAATCAGACCGGCCAGGACGAAGGCACAGTCGGAATTTTGGGCAACACCCAATACAGCATCAACGGCGGCCGCACCGAGTACAACAATTGGGAAATCGACGGCGGCGACAACATGGACAACGGCTCCAACTCCAGCTTGAACGTCTATCCCAATCTCGAAGCCATCGCCGAGTTCAAGGTCCTCACGTCCAATTACGGCGCCCAGTATGGCAAGAACGGTTCAGGCACCGTCGAGGTCGAAACCAAGTCCGGCACCAACCAATTCCACGGCAGCGCGTTCTATTACGGGCGGAATGATTTCTTCAATGCCAACTCTTGGCAAAACAACGGGCAGGGTATTGCACGGCCCAGCTACAAAAAACACGACTGGGGCTACACCATTGGCGGTCCAGTCTACATCCCGCACCTCTACAACAACGATAAAAAGAAAACCTTCTTCTTCTGGTCCCAGGAATGGCGCCGTGAAATTCAACCGGGAAGCACCATCAGCCAGGCCGTCCCCTCGCCCAATGAGCGCCTGGGCAATTTCAATGACGTTTGTCCCGCTTACACCGGCGCCGCTTTTGATCCGTCCGTTTATACCGACTGTCCTTATCAGTCCGGTCAGCCGGGAGTTCCCTTTCTCAACAATACCCTCCCGACGCCTTTTTCCTCTACAGCCACCGCGCTGCTGGGTCTTATCCCCGCTGCCAACAATTTCACGGGAGTCGCCGGAAATTACCAGACTGGCCAGGCTGCGGGAAATCCGCTACCGGTGTACGCGGTCAACCCGAGCTACCCCACTCACTGGCGCGAAGAGCTAATCCGCGTCGATCACAACCTTACTGACAATCAGCGTCTCACCTTTCGCTATATTCACGACACCTGGGCCACCATCCAGCAAGGGCCACTCTGGGGCCAATACAACAACTCCTTCGACAATACCAACACCAACTTCGCCGGCCCCACCACAAGTTTCGTGGCTCGCCTCACCTCCAACTTCACTCCCTCCCTGCTCAATGAATTCGTTGCCAGCTATACCGACGATCACATCTTCCTGACCAACGTGAATGGCGCGGTCAACCTGCCTCAAGGCGGAATCAACCTCGCCCCGCTTTTTGCCAACGGTCTGGGAGGGAAAATCCCTGCCTTCTCCGTCGGGAACACTGCGGGAGTGGTTTACGGGTCCAACGGGTTTGCTGTCGACACCGGCTATTTCCCCTGGAAGAACGCCAATCCCACATACTCTTATCGCGACATCGTCACCAAAATCGTCCGAAACCACACCATGTTTTTCGGGGCCTACTTCGTTGCCGCTCAAAAGAATCAGGAATCTTCGCTCGACGTTCAGGGTCAACTTACTTTTGCCAACAACAGCCAGTTCACGACGGGCAATCCTTTCGCTGACTTGCTTTCCGGGCAAGTCGGTGGCTACGCCCAGGACGCCAATAATCTCTATTATTACGACCGCTACAAAATCCTCGAACCTTTCTTCCAGGACGACTGGCGCGTCACAAAGAAACTCACCGTTAACCTGGGCCTCCGCTGGAGCATCTACGGTCGCTACCAGGAGAAAAACAACCAGGAGTTCGGTTTCTCAACGGCCGCTTACAATCCTGCGGCCGCACCCTCTTTCTATCCACTGGGCGGCCCCAACGGCCAACTCCTGAACGTCGGCGCCGGACAATACCTCTTCAATGGTTTGATTCAATGCGGTGAGTCTAATCCAACCATCCCTGGCGTTTCCGCGAGCCCCACGGGCTGCATGAAAAACAAGTGGATGAATCCCGGCCCTCGCATCGGCTTCGCCTACGATCCTTTCGGTGATGGCAAATGGGCCATCCGCGGCGGCTATGGCATCTATTTCGAGCACATGAATGGCAATGAAGCAAACGCGGAAGCCTTGCAATTCAGCGCCTCCCCTCTTTCGGTAAACGGTTCCGTGGGCGCTGCGCAGGGGTATGACACTATTGCCGGTGCCGGCGGCACCGCAGGTGCGCCAAGCCCCCTCAGTGCTATCTCCCTCCCGAATCAGGTCCAATGGCCGTACATGCAACAGTGGAATTTGGGATTCGAGCACGAGTTTCCCAGCAACGTCCTGCTCTCTGTCTCCTACGTCGGAAGCAAGGGCACCCACCTGACCCGTCAGTATGACCTGAATCAACTCACCCCGATTCCAGCAAGCCAGAATCCCTATGTCGTGAACAATCTGGGTGCGATCACCGCGAACGATTGCAACAGCATCCAAGTAAACACGACTGCCCCCCCAACCGATCCCAGCTACGGCCAGCCGATTTCCGCGAGTGTTCAGGGGACTCTAGGCACGGCTCCTGTCCCGGTGACTGATGCTCATATCCTGCAAAACCTCTTCGTCGCGTGCGGAAACAACGGTGCGAACTACTACCGCAAGTACCAGGGCTACGGAAGCATCACAAGAATTGATAACTCCGCCAACTCCAACTACAACTCTCTCCAGATTTCCGTTCGCCGCAGCCTGGGTGACCTCACCTTAAGCGCCAGCTACACCTTCAGCCATTCCATCGACGATTCCTCCGACCGTTACGATGCTCTCTTTGTCGATTCCACGAATCCCAACCTGGCCCGCGCCAGCTCCAACTTTGACGTCCGCCATGCCTTCTCCCTTAGCTATGTCTACGCGCTGCCTTTCTTCAAATCTGCCGGACCGGCTCACACTTTGCTTGGTGGCTGGCAGGTATCCGGCATCACCACCGCTCTTTCCGGCTCGCCCTTCACCGTCAGCAATGGAACCACTTACAGCGACAACGCCGGCGTAGCCAATGGAGTCGGGGGCCTCGGCTCTTTCCCGTTGATCGTTGCCAATGCCAACAACGTTAATCAATCACAGCGCGACGCGGTCGCGGCACAAAATGTCTTCGGCGTCCTCAATTACAACCCTGCCGCCTTTGCTCTCCCGACGGGCCTCACCTTTGGCACGGTGGCCCGAAACGACTTAACCCTCCCAGGCCGCCTCAATTTCGACTTCGGCCTTTTTAAGCGCTTCGCCTTCAAGGAACGTTACGCTTTCGAATTCCGCTGGGAAAACTTCAACGTCTTCAATCACACCCAGTTGAATGCCATCAGCGGCAATATCAATGCCACTGGTACGGGCTTGAATGCCGTCATGGGCTGCACTGGCGGCGTAAACAACAACGCGGGTGACCCCTCTTGCGCCTCCACCGGGTTCCTTGTCCTCAATCAGGCGCACTCCCCGCGCATCATGCAGTTCGGCCTGCGCTTCCAGTTCTAACGCTTCCTCGGGAGCGCCGGACCACACAACCTGGCCGCTCTCGAACACCCTCTCAACCGAGAAGCCCCACCGCAAGGTGGGGCTTCTCCACTTAACTCCGCAACTTTAATCTTCTTCCTTCCCTTCCCCTCCCCTATAATCTCCAATCAACTACGGAAGCGAGTAGCTTGCCCGAACCAGCCACCAGCCCGGAACGCTATGCTCTCGCCGTCATCTCGGACGACGATGAGCTTTTCTCCGAACTCCGCAAGCAGCTCGCCACGCAATTTCGCGTCACCCTGGCCTCCACCGAAGACGGCATCAAATCCGCCTTGGAATTTCCCGATCTCCACGCCATCCTCTTCAATCTCGATTGCGTTGGCGATGGCCCCGCCGACGGCCTGGACGTCCTGCGCGAAATGCGCAAGATTCGCGACGACGTGGTCATCGTCGCTTTCACCCAGACCAACAGCCGCACTATCCCCCTGAAAGCCAGTCAGGCCGGCGCCGACGAATTCTTCCTCCAACCGATGAATTATGCCGAGTTGCAGATCGTCCTGTCTCGCGCCATCGAAAAGCGGGCCCTCGAGCTCGAAGGCCGCCGACTCTTGCAGCAGGTCGAAAGCAAGGCCGCTTTCTTCGGCCTCGTCGGCGGAAGCGCCGCCATGCAGAAGGTGTATCAAGCCGTCGAGGCGGTCGCCAGCACCGGCGCATCCGTTGTCCTGCGCGGCGAAAGCGGTGTCGGCAAAGAGCTCGTCGCGCAGGCCATCGTGCAATGTGGCGATCGCGCCGATCGCCCCTTCGTCTGCCTCAACTGTTCCGCTCTCCCTGAAACACTGATGGAATCCGAACTCTTCGGCTATGAAAAAGGCGCCTTCACCGGGGCGGATTCTCCCAAACCCGGGATGGTCGAGTCGGCCCACACCGGCACGCTATTTCTCGATGAGATCACCACCCTGAATCCCAGTCTGCAGAGCAAGCTCTTGCGGGTGCTGCAGGAGCGTTCTGTCCAGCGACTCGGCAGTCGCGCAACTCGCAAAATTGACTTCCGCCTCATCACCGCCACTAACGAAGACCTCGAAGACTGCGTCCGCAAAGGCCGCTTCCGCGAAGATCTCTACTTCCGCATCAATGTAGTTCCCATCGTCATCCCGCCGCTCCGCGAACGCGACGCCGACTTGCCGCTGCTGGTCGACCACTTTCTGCGCGTCTATTGCGCCGCCGCCAAGAAACCTATCAAAGCCATGCAGCCGGAAGTCCTCGAAATCCTCGAAGACTACACTTGGCCCGGCAACGTCCGCGAACTGGAAAATGTGATTCAGCGCCTCGTCGTGATGGTCCCTGGTCACCTCATCACTCCGGAGCACTTGCCCCAACACCTGCTACATCACAGCGCCAGCGGCCAGGAAGCCATCCTCATTCCCGAACAAGGCGTGGACTTCGACGCCGAAATGGAACGTATCGAGGTCGCCTATCTCAACGCCGCCCTGCGACGCACGGGCGGTAAAAAGTCCGCCGCGGCCGAGCTACTCCAGGTAGACCCGCAACGCATGAAGTATCTGTGCCGCAAGCACCGCATCGAGTAGCACCCAGGGAACGCCAACCTCCCAGTCGGCGTTCGTTCCCCAGAAGGAACTGCTTAGCTATTCACCGTGAAATAAAAAGGTTAATTTTTAACCATCCAGAGGTTAATTTTTAACCAAGGGGAGAAATCTTCACCGGATCGCCGGCCGGTCCACACCCTATTTTCATACTAAGTTCTTTCTTTTGTGTGCGGCCACATCCCCACGGACACGCCCGACACTTTGGCCAGCTACCTGCTCTATTGGTCAGTGTCTGCGGGACGAAATTAAAAAATAAGGAGATAGCCAGCCATGTCAATCGAAAAGAAGAGCCTGATCAGCACCCTCAAGACCACCAAGAAAGCTAATGCCGCAATCTCAACCGCCCCGGAAGCTTCCCACGTCGTCAGCAAGCGCGAATCCAAGATGCGCCTCACCAAGCGCGAGTCTAAGATGCGCCTGAGCAAGCGCGAGTCCAAGATGCGCCTCAGCAAGCGCGCCCACGAATAATCCCGGCTTACGGAACCCTCCCAAATCCTAAAGAGGCTGCCACTTGGCAGCCTCTTTTCTTTTCACCATAACTTTCGTCCCCAGAAGTTCTTGACGTCCTCCAACGCCATACCCCCGACACTTCGCCGGACGCCATACACTCTCGCCACTCCGGTCATGCCGGGCCTCAGCGCCTGCTCCGCATTATCTACAACGATATCCAAGAAATAATATTGTTGTGGCGGTGCCGCAGCAGAACTGCTAGCGGATTCCTCACCCTCCGTCCGTATGGGTTCCGTGGGTCGGGGGGAAACCATACTCACGTGCCCATCCCTTCGCCGCAGAAGACCGTCAAACTGCAGTATCGCCTTCTCTCCGACGTGTAGCTTGTATAGCTCATACTCCGACATGTAGATTCTGGCCCGCATCTGGGCAAGATCGGCTATTTCCAGGAGTTCGCCACCACTTTTCAAATACTCGCCTAACTTTTCCTGAACCTTTGGCGTTAGAACTATCCCCGAGATGGGGGCTTTCAGTTCCAGGGCGGCGTGCATGTCGGACATCTGGTCATACTCTTGTCTCGACTGTTCTTTTTCCATCAATGCATTTCCGTAGCCCTGATAATTCAGGGCCGCTTCCATGGCCTTCGCCGAAGCCAGCAGCAGCTTGGTCCTTGCATCATTGAGGCTAGATTCGGCCGGCAAGCTGCTCAAGGTCGCCAACTGGCCGCCTCGTGAGACTGGCTCACCCTCCCGCACATATATCTTCGATACCGTTCCCGGAAAGTGAGCACGCACCACCGCCTGATTAACCGGTTCCAGTACAAACTTTCCCGCCACCGACTCCTTCCAGACGGGTACCGCCAACAATATTCCCACAACGCCGACAGCGATCGCCGTATGTTTGGGCGTAAACCACGCTCGAATGCGGTCCTTCTTGTCCAAATAAACAAAATTCATAAAATTCCCCAGTAAACGGATACGCGATCGAAAAATCACAAATGCGACGCCAATTTCAGGAATGAATCCCCACTCCGGGCTGAAACTCCGAACCAGATTTCCCGCAAACCTCGCCACGATGTAAAGCACCGTATAACTGTATACGCCGGAGACCAGCGCGTAGACTACAAAGCCCAGCCGCCGCCGTTTTGGGATATACGGCACGTCGACCGGCAATCTCCAGATGTGCTTCCTCACCCAGGCAGACGCGTACTCCGTCGAGTCTTCTTTTAGATTCGGGATTCCCACGGCATCCGCCAGCATGTAATACCCGTCGAGTTTGATCAGGGGATTCCAGTTCAAGATCAGCGACATCATGCCGGTCATCATCATAATGAAATGTGCGCCGTTGTGGATCAGTGTTTCCGGCGGAGTTCCCCACCAGATCGGAGTCGCAATCGCGCAGAGAACCATCTCCGACCAAACTCCGGCAAATGAGATGATTAGCCGTTGATGCGGCGTTGCATGAACGAATCCCTCTGTCGTATCTGTAAAAAAGGCGGGCAAGAGATAAACCAGCGCAAATCCCATCGCCGGCACCCGGCCGCCGTAATGCTTGCATGCATGGGCGTGGCCAAACTCATGTAGTGCAACGACGAACATCCCCAGGGTGTAAAGCAGGAAAAGATCCACCCAGGTCCTTTTCGAAAAAGTGTAAAAGTCGACGGTATCCTGCCGAATCTCGGGCCAATGGGACACGGTAATTCCTGCGCTGATCAGCACTGCAATCACACAGACGATGGTGAACCATGGGGTGTAAATGAACCGTGTCTTGCTGTGCACCCAGGTGACGAAGCGGTCTGGATTGAATGCCGGAAAGTCCACATCTGAAAGGTCGGCCCAGATATTTTTCTTCTTGAGCTTCTTCTTTCTTTCTTCGCGGCTCAACTGCATCAGCTGGATGTTTTTTTCTTGAGGGGTCTTGTACCAGAAGTCGCTCGATTCCAGGCTGGCGGCGAAATCCCTCACCGCTTCCATATCGTATTGAATCCCCCGCTGCTGCGAGTAAAGCTCCGCGATTTCTTCGTAACTTCGCTTCCCGTCGAAAAGCTGGGTAAGTTCCCACTCCTGTCTTTCGAAAGTGAACATTCCCCCGACGCAGGGTACATAAATTCGCACCATTGGCTTCCCGTCTTCGAGATGCTCCCGGAACGTCGTCCCCGGATCCAGCCGCGGGTAGCTCTCCGCGAGCTTCCGCGCCGGGATGTCCGGCAGGGCCACTTCCAGTGCGCGCGTCAGATTCATGGCTTATGTTTAGTGAATATTTTCCAGATGCACAGAGGCGGTCATCCCCGGCCGCAGCGAACCGCGGTCTCCCGTCAAATCCACCAGCACCTCGAACGTCCCGCTCGAGGGGTCCACCACCGGGCTTACCTGCTTCACTTTTGCTAGATGCTTCTCGCCCGGTACGTCCGCGGAAAACACTTCCACTTGCTGCCCGTTGTGCATCTTCCCAAAAAACTTTTCCGGCAATGTAAAGCGCATCAGCAACGGCGCCTCGGCGGTCACCCAGAACAAGCGTTCACCTTTTGCAACGTTCTGTCCTTCGCGCACGTAGCGTCGCGCAATTAATCCGTCAAACGGGGAGATAATCTTGGTCTTCTCCAGTTCCAGTTCCAGCGAATGCTCCTCTTCTTTTGCAGTATTGAGTGTTTCCTGCACGCGCAGGATGTCCCACTGATCTGATTCTGCCTTGTATTTCGCGTGCTCCAACTGCTCCTGCGAGGTTAGCCCCAGCTCCATGAGGTGTTGCTGTCGCCCGTAATCTGCCTTCAGCACTTCTGATTCGGCCTGCCAATTCTTCAGGTCGGCGGCAATGCTTCGCGTCTTCGCGCGCGCCGCTTCCAGATTCGCTTTGATCTGCCGGTCATCCAGTTGCGCCAGCAATGTCCCGGCTTTCACTCTTGCCGGCGCGTCAAAGTAGATCCTCTCCAGGATTCCATCCCGCTGCGCCGTCAGCTCCACCTGATGCTCCACGATGATCGGCCCGGACACTACCAGCGATGGATCGCTTGCCTCGCTTGTCGCAGGAACCGCTGGCTTCGGCGGCGTGAGCGCCGGCGCGGCCGCGTTGGTGACGCCTCCACCAGAAGTTTTTTCGTCTCCGCAACCGACGACAAGGAATGCCGCGCTCAATCCTATCCAGATCCACTCTTTTCGCATGACTTCTCCGTACCCCTACCAGCCCAGCCAATACCAGATCTTGGCGTACACCCACAAAAACGGCCGCCGGAATAACACGTATCCTGCTGGATACCAGCCCACCCGCACTTTGCCGCGTCCTTCCATCCCTGCCCGAAGCGCACCGCTTTCGTTCGGAACCCCCACGCGCGCATAAAAAACCGCTCCGTCTTTCTCGATTGTGCCCTTCGGACTCACCACGGCCACTTCCCCGTGAAATGTCCGAGTCGGATAGCTGTTCAGCTTCACCACGCCTCGCTGGCCGGCCTTCAGCAACCCCGCGTCGGCGTCGTCTACTGCCACGTCCACCATGGCCTCCGATGTATCCACAACTTCCCCAAACGAATCGCCCGGCTCCAGCTTTCTCCCAGCGAAATCTTCCACGTGCGGCGTCGCCACCACTCCGTCGATCGGCGATCGCATTTGCGTTTTGTCCACCATCTGCTTCGCCCGCTCGACCTCTGCCATCCAATAGTCCGCCTGCACACGCCGCACTCCCGCTTCACCCCCGTCGTTCGCGGCCAGCGCCTTGTTCATCTCCAGTTTTGCGGATTCGTATTTCGACTCCGCCGCCGCCAAAGCGGAACGAAAGCGCCAGGATTCCATCTCTGCCAGCACTTGCCCGCGCTTCACGTGCTCCCCTTCTCGAACGAACACCTTCCCGATCACTCCTTCGACCTCCGGTTGCACCAGCGCGCGCCGGCCGGGCGCTACTTCCGCATCGCCATCCACCCTCAATGGCAGCGGACACGCCACCAAAAACAGCAAACCCGTTCCCACCAGTACCAGGATGGCTGTCCGTTTCCTCTTCTGCAGGGCCATGAACTTCCGCTTCCGGACCAGTACGGGCTCCAGCACGGAAATGAACGGCACTTCTTTGTACATCTGCGCGTTTCGCAGCGCCACGGTCGCTTGTCCCGCCAGTAATTCCACAATCTCCAGGTGCGCCGGCCCCAGAAAATCCGGGTCATGGCTCTCCATGGACAGCATCCCCACGCGTCCGGTGTCGTCGTTCAGCGGCCGCGCATAAAATCCACGCATACCTGATTCCGCAAAATACTTTTTGAACTTTGCTTTGGTCTCCTCGCGTTCGGCATCAATTTCTTCCCCATGCTGCCGCACATGAATTACCTCTTCGGAGAGGGATGCCCATTGCAGTATTGCATTCAAAGGAGAAATATCCGGATGGTCGGCTTGCACTTGCGTAAGTCCGGTCACCGCGCTCAGCTTGAATCGGCCGTTGTGCTCCAGCACAATCGCCGCCCGTTCATAGGGAATCACTGCCTGCGGCGCGTTCACAATCGTCTGCAGCATTCGCTCCAGATTCAGCGTCGACGTGATCTCATGGCTGACGGTATTCAGCGTCTCCAGCACTTCCACTTTTCGCTCCGCCAGCAGCAGACTCGCGTTGTGCAAGGCCGTGGACGCCGTCTCCGCCAGGCTGCTCATCGTGAACAGATCGTCATCGTCAAACGGCGTGCCGTCCAGTTTGTTCACCGCCTCCACCACTCCGACCAGCGCCGATTTGTCCAGAATCGCCGCTGCGATTATTGAGAAAACCCCGGCCTCCCCCGCGTCCTGATTCCGCTGCGCCAGCCGTTCGTCGTTCGGATCGCTGATGCATAGCGGCTCTCCGTTATCGGAAACGGTCCCGGCGACGCCCTCGTTGGCCTTAAGCTTTTGTCCCTTGAAGCTGGTGGCGTCCTCACCTGCCTGGTGCATCAATTCCACCGATTCATCCGGCAGCATCAGCCAGATATTCACCGCCTGGCATTCCAGAATCTCCGAGAATTTTGACCCAATCAGCGGAAGCAGTTCGCTCATTTCCAGTGTGGAAGAAAATACCTTTTCCAGATCGTACAGTTGAGTCAATCTGGTGATCGACCCCATCGTTCCGTTTCGTTCTTCTTCGTAATTCTGCGCCGAGGCGATCGCCGCCGCCGCCACGTCCACCGCAGGCCGCAGCGCTGCCACCGCCTCTGCGGAAATCTCCTCTTCAAATGACAGGATTTCCAGCGCGCCGATCAGGTCTTCCTTGTAAATCAACGGCAGGTAGGTCAGCGATAGCAGCGATTTCCGGATATCCACATGCGGATAATCCTCGCGTCGGATCTCTTCCGCGCGGCGGTTGATGGGTTCCATCTCCTCAAGGAGAGTTCCCAGCAGGCCGGATCCCCCGGGAATCTCTTCCTCATGAATCTTCGCTTCTCCCACAGTGGCCCGCGGCACCCACAAGGTTTTTTCTCCCGCGCTCGCCAGTGTATACACGGTGACCGCCGCGTCGCCAATCAATGCCGACACGTATCGCGCCAGCACCTTTGCCCGGGGGATTATTTCCTGCTCCGCCAGCAGATTTAGGGAAAGAGGAGATAAATCAAGGACAGAGTCTTGTTCCTGGTTGGCCAACTGTCGACCTTCCATCCGGTGGCTTGATCGCGGGGTAAGTCACCACTCGCTGTGTTTCTTGCTTTTTATCCCAAGATTAACTAAGTTGTCCGCGCACTCTAACAAAGCCATACTGGAGTGTCAATGAGGCGGACTCGGCTGAAGCTCGTGCCTCAAGGGGGGGAGTGACGTTGGACATTGATACGAAAACTCTCGACGGCGTCAAGATCGTCAAGCTCGCTGGACGCCTGAACATGGGCCCCGCCCTGGACCGTTTCAATTCCACGATGAACGAGCTCCTTGGCCAGGGTCATGCCAAAATTATTCTCGATCTCGAAGGTGTCCCCACGATCGATTCCAGCGGTATCGGCATGTTGGTTCGCCACCTCACCACCGCCAAGCAAGCCGGCGGCGCCATCCGCCTGCTGAAACCCTCCAAATTTACGTTGCAAACCCTGAAAATGGTGGGCCTGCTCAATCTCTTCACCACCTTCGACGAAGAGGCCCAGGCCGTCGCCTCCTTTCTGTAATCGTTACATCTCTGTAATCGTTACATCGCAAATTGGCTTCGGGAATCCGGCTTCAGAAGGGCACGACTCCACCATGTCCTGATCCATGCGGCAGGGGCGTGCCACCTGGAGCGGGTACAACCTCGGCTTTCGCGCGCCCGCTAAGAAATCTTCTCCCCCTGCTCAGGCCACCTCAAACTTCTCGCTCGCCTCTTCCACCGTCGGAAAAAATTTCACAATGCGGTCCACATGCGTCATCTGCAACGTGCTTTCCACGATTCCGTCGCTAGACACGATCCGCATCACTCCTCCTGCCTTCTGCAGTTTGGCGTTGCACATCACTAAAATTCCCACGCCCGTGCTGTCAATCGCGTCCAGTTCCCGCAAGTCCAGCACCACCTTCTTCGCTCCCTCTTTCAGCAACTCCGTCATCGTCCATTCCACCTGGCGGCTGTCGTTCCCCATCAGCAATCGCCCGCGCAATTCCATCACTACTACCTCTGGGGTCGCCTGCTTCTTTTGCACTTCAAGAATCATGGGACACTCCTCGCGTTTCGAAAGCTTTGCGGACTGCTCCAGCTGAGGGAATTCCCCGTTGAACTGCCCCTGCCCTCCGCCGGAAATGGCCGGCTGTTCGCTGCCTGATAGTATTTCCGCGCTTGTCAGGAGTCAACGTCCAGCATCCTCACGGATGGCTCTGGCAGGTGCCTGACTTCCTGCCAAGCGTGGGCCGGCAGTTCTGGCGGGACACCAAGCGCGTGCGTTTTCACAATGAATTCCCGATGCACCTTTTCCTGGCCGCTTTTTGATTCCCCTACCGGCAAAAATCTGAGAAACTTGCCGTGGCCGCTCGCTCTTTTGGCGTTCGCTCCGTCCATTTCCGCCACTGGTCTTGAAACTTCCCTCGTGAGAGGTGTTCCTTGGGATCCGCACTGGACGTCCATCGTCTGCACTTCGCCTTTACCGTCACCTTCCATTATTTGTTCCCGCAGTTGACCATGGGCCTCGGACTGCTCATTGTCATTCTCAAAACCATCGCCCTCCGCACCAGCGACGACCACTACAACAAAGCCGCGCGTTTCTGGGCCAAAATCTTCGGCATCAACTTTGCCATCGGCGTCGTCACTGGCGTCCCCATGGAATTTCAGTTTGGCACCAATTGGGCCGCGTTCTCCAAAGCGGCCGGCGGCGTCATCGGGCAAACCCTGGCCATGGAGGGGCTCTTCTCCTTCTTCCTTGAATCCACTTTCCTGGGTCTCTTCATTTACGGTGAAAAAAAACTCGGCCGCATTGGCCATTGGTGGGCCGCCTTCTTCGTCTTTCTCGGCTCTTGGCTGAGCGGCTACTTCATCATCGCCACGGACGCCTGGATGCAGCGCCCCACCGGCTTTCAGCTGAACGCCCAACACGAAATTGAACTCACCAGCTTCTGGGGCCTGCTCCTTAACAAATGGGCGCTCTGGCAATACGCCCACAACATGCTCGGCGCCGTGCAGACCGGCTGCTTCGTCATGGCCGGCGTCGGCGCTTTCTACGTCTTATCGCATCGCGATCCCTTTTATGGCCGCACTTTCTTGCGTCTCGGGATTTTGGTAGGGGTCGTCGCTGCTCTCCTGCAACTCGCCCCCACCGGCGACCAGCAGGGAAAATTGGTTACTGATTATCAGCCCGCTACTCTCGCGGCCATGGAAGGCCTCTTTGATTCACAGGACGGCGCGCCGCTCGCCGTCCTCGGGCAGCCCAACATCCCCAAACGCACCCTGGATAACCCCCTCATCATCCCTAACATGCTCAGCTTTCTCACCTACAAACACTGGAACGCTCACGTCCGGGGCCTCAACGATTTTCCCGAGGACCAGTGGCCCGACAGCATCGCGCTTCTTTATTTCAGTTATCACATCATGGTCGGCCTGGGCACCATCTTCATCGCTATCATGGTTCTCGCCACTTTTCTTCTCTGGCGAAAAAAACTTTTCGAATCCCGCTGGATGCTTTGGATTCTCATGCTCAGCGTTCCCCTGCCCTACATCGCCAACACCGCCGGGTGGATGACCGCAGAACTTGGCCGCCAGCCCTGGCTCATCTACGGACTCATGCGCACGGCCCAGGGCATCTCGCCGCGCGTTTCTGGCGGCAACGCCTTGTTTACGCTCATCGGTTTCACTGGCCTGTATACCGTGCTTGCAGTCCTCTGGCTTTTCCTGGTCTACCGGGAAATTGAAATCGGGCCGGAGCCGGAGGTCACCAAAGCCGCGGGTATTTTGGATCCCACGGCAGAGGGATAAGGAGCGCGCCATGGGAACTGTTTGGTTCTGTCTCGTCGCCGTGATGGTCGCACTCTACGTTCTCCTCGACGGCTTCGATCTCGGCGTCGGCGCCATCCACTTCCTCGTCGCCAAGACGGAAGAAGAACGCCGCCAGGTGATTGCCAGTATTGGCCCCGTTTGGGACGGCAACGAAGTCTGGCTCCTCGCCGCCGGCGGCACTTTATATTTCGCATTTCCGGCGCTCTACGCCAGCGGCTTCAGCGGCTTCTATCTCCCGCTTATGATCGTGCTCTGGCTGCTCATTCTCCGCGGCACGTCCATCGAATTCCGGAACCACATCAAAAGTCCTGTATGGATTCCCTTCTGGGATTTCTTCTTTTGGTTCTCGAGCCTGCTGCTCTGCGTTTTCCTGGGCGCGGCGCTGGGCAATGTCGTGCGCGGGGTGCCTCTCGATCAATCCGGTTACTTCTTCGAGCCGCTGTGGACCAACTTCCGTCTCGGCGATCGAACGGGCATTCTCGACTGGTTCACCATCCTCGTCGGCGTCCAGGCCCTGCTCGTCCTTATGATGCACGGCGCGCTTTGGCTGCAATGGAAGACCGTCGGTGCTCTCAATCAGCGCGCAGCGCGTCTCGCGGGCGTCTGCTGGTGGGGTGTCCTGATCTTGACCGCGCTAGTCACGGCCATCACCTTCGGCGTCCAGCCGCAAGTTTCCATCAATTTCAAATCTTGGCCGTTGGGCTACCTTCTTCCCGCGTTAGCCGTCGCCGGGCTCGCGGGCGTCAAATTCGAACTCTTTCGCAAGGACGAGCGAAATGCATTCCTCTCTTCTTGCGTCTACTTGCTCGGCATGTTGACCAGCGTCGTCTTTGGCGTCTATCCTATGGTCCTTCCGGCCCGCAATCCCCTCTACGCGCTCACCGTCCACAACGCCAAAGCTCCCGACTACGGTCTGAAAGTCGGCCTGGTCTGGTGGGTCATCGCCATGGCACTGGCCGCCGTCTATTTCATCTACATCTACCGCTCCTTCGCCGGCAAAGTCTCCTCCGAAACCGATACCCACGGCTAACTCGGTAGGATAGGTCGAGAGAGTTCCCATTTTGAGGGCATCCGACGAGGATGCCCGAAAAACCTCACCCGCAGGCGACCCACTCGCTTCACGAGGGAGTCGCAAACCTCTCCGCCTCGCCAAAATCCAATTCTTTCCCCCGCAACTCCGAGTACAATACAATCATGCGCACCCGCAGACCGGCCATCCTCGCGCGTTTTAGTTCTCTCCTGCTCACACTCTGTCTGCTCGGCGTCCCCTTCTGTACAACGCGCTGCACACTCGCTTCCTGCTTCCAAGCAAACGCCTCGCAACAATCCACAAGCGGGTGTCACCACCAGTCCGCAAACTCCCGCGGCAACTCCAACCTCGCGGCCACTCCGGCAGCCCCGTGCCTCCCCGCCGATTCGCTATTCACTGCACTCCCCGCGCCCCAATCGCGTTTGCCAAACCCAATATCCGATCACGATGCCTCGCGACTCTTCGTCTCTTTATTCACTCCCGCGGAGACAAGAATTTTGGAATCATTGATGCCTCGAATTTCACCGTCCGATTCCTCTCCCGGCGATTCCGGCCCGCTGTTCCTAATTACACCTCTGCGCCTCTGATGCGTTTCCTCGCCTGATTTCTGACTGCGCCAAAGAAATTTCGGCCGGGAGTTGTCTCCCAACTATTTCGCGGGAGGGCGCGGCTTCAGCCGTGCCGCAAGAATTTCCTAATTCTTGGGCTTCAGCCCCTCAAGGTCTCAAAACCAATTCATGCACGCTTTTTCTCGGAGGAATCGATGAGCAACTCTCGCCGCACTTTTTTTCAAAACGCCGTCATCGCTTCGGCGGGCTTCTTCGGTGTCGCCAACCGACTCCAGGCAAGCCCACAATCCGCGCATCCGCACGCCCCAAATACCAAACCGAAATCCGAGCCACGCCCCCACGTCCCCGTGCTTACCCCCGACGTCCCCGATCTCCCCTTCACACTTGACGCCTCCACCAAGGTCTTCCGCCTCCGCGCCGAACCCATCAAACGCAAAATCGCGCCCTTCAAAACCATCGATGCCTGGGGCTACAACAGCTCTTGCCCCGGCCCCACCATCCAGGTCAATCAAGGTGACCGCGTCCGCATCCTCGTTGAAAACCATCTCCCCGAAAGCACTTCCATGCACTGGCACGGCCTGGAAGTCCCCATCGAACAAGATGGTGTCCCGTTTATCAGCCAGAAACCCATCGCGCCCGGGGAAACCTACACCTACGAATTCACCGTCCACCAGGAAGGCACGTTCTTCTATCACGCCCACAGCGCGATGCAGGAAATGATCGGCCTGATCGGACTTTTCATCGCTCACCCGCAAACTTCCTACACCCCTCACGCCGATCACGACTTCGCCATCGTCCTCCAGGAATGGGCCATCCTCCCGTCCAACACCGTCCCCAACACCGCCTCCATGGAATTCAACTGGCTCACTTTCAACGGCCTCTCCGCTCCATCCACCAGGCCGCTCATCGTCCGCCTGGGCAGCCGCGTGCGTCTCCGCTTCGTCAATCTCGGCATGGATCATCACCCCATCCATCTCCACGGCAACCAATTCGTAATCACCGGCACCGAAGGCGGCCGCGCGCCCGAATCCACCTGGTATCCCACCAACACCGTCCTCGTCGGCGTCGCCCAGGCCAAAGTCGTGGAGTTCGAAGCCAAATATCCCGGCGACTGGATGATTCATTGCCACCTCCCGCACCACATGATGAACAGCATGATGGACCTGCTCCGCGATCGTCAGATCCAAACCGCCGATTCCACCGGCGCCAGAGCCCTCAGCCAGATGCAAACTCTCGCCAACGATATGGGCGTCGAGCACGTTCACCACTCCCCCATCGCCGATAACGCCAACTCCGTCCCTGGCTTCCCGCAGGACGCCTTCATGGAAATGGGCATGGACGCCATCGTCGCTAAACCCGAAACCCACGGCCTCCCCGCCAACTGGAGCGCGGGCATGATGGGCATGATGACCATGGTCCGCGTCCTGCCCGACGAAAAATACGAAGAAATCCAATCCCTGATCCGCAACCGCCAATCGCCAAAGTCAACGGAGCACGATCATGCCTCCTAAATCCTCTCTCTTTTCCTGCGAACTCTGCGTCTCTGTGTTAGGTATCTTTTCTTTTGATCGGAGCCGACCAATGCACCGTCTCTCAAAAAAGCTCGCCATCCTAACTATTTTGCTTGCGATGACTGCCTTCCGGTCGTTTACCCAAGAACCCATGAACATGCCCCCCGGCCAAATGGAACACCAGCACATGAACATCCCCACCGTGCAACCCGTCTATCCGCACCTCGGCCGCGCCCAGGAAAATTCCAAATCTCCGCTCTTCACTCTCGAGGAAGCTCAGCGCCTGGCCGCCGACTCCAATCCCACTCTCCGCCAAGCCGAAGCCGAAATCCGCGCCGCCAAAGCGCGCCAGCAGCAATCCGCTCTCTACCCCAATCCCACCGTCGGCTATACCGGCGACGAAATTCGTGGCGGCTCCTTCGGTGGCGGCAAGCAAGGCTTCTTCGTCGAACAAACCATCGTTACCGGCGGAAAACTCGCCCGCAATCGCGATGTCTTCTCCAAGGAAACCCAGCTTGCCGAAATCGAAGCCCAGGAACAAAAAATCCGCGTGGAAACTTCGGTGAAAACCGCCTTCCTCCGTGTGCTCGCCGCTCAGGAGCTTCTCGACCTCCGCCGCGATCTCTCGCAAATCGAACAAAATTTCGCCGAATCCCAGCGCCAGCTCTTCAACACCGGCCAGGCCGATGAATCCGAACTCTTGGACGCCGAAGTCGACGCCCAACGCCTCCGCCTCTCCGCCCGCATGCAGGAAAACACGCTTCGCGAAGAGTGGCGCTCCTTAACCGCCGTTCTCGGTCGCCCCGAGCTTCCGCTCGCCACCGTCTCCGGCGATCTCGAACACAATTGGCCCGACCTCAATGAAGACCAGGCCGTCGAATCCATCGCCACGCAATCTCCCGCCACGCGCATAGCCGACACCGCCGCCGCCCGCGCCACAGCCGAGCTCAGCCGTGCCAAACGCCAGCCCATCCCCGATCTGCAAATCCGCGGTGGCCTCGAATACAACAACGAACTCCTCGACGTTCCCCACGCCACGGGCTGGGAAGGCCTCGCCGAAGTCGGCGTGCAAATCCCCATTTTCAATCGCAACCAGGGCAACATCTCCGCCGCAGCCGCCTCTCTTGATCGCGCCAATCTCGAAAAGCAGCGCGTCGCTCTCACCCTCCGCGATCGCGCCGCCACCGCCGCCGATCAATACGCCAACGCCAAACTGATGGCCCTCGAGTACCGCGAAGAAATGCTCCCGCGCGCAAAAAAGGCCTACACCGTGATGGTCGAAAAATATGGCCTCATGCTCGCCGCCAATCCTCACGTCTTGCAATCGCAGCGCAAACTCTTCAACCTCCAGGCTGAATACATCCTTGCCCTCGAAAACGTCTGGACCGCCGGCATCGCCCTCCAAGGCTTCCTCCTAACCGACGGCCTCGAAGCCCCCGCCCGCCCCGGCGAAATCGATCGCCCCATCCGTGAAACCAACCTACCCCTCCTCGACCGCATGATGTCCCCATCCGACCCGCTCCCCCGCCCCTAACCCCCACCACGCCTCATTCGCGGCGATGCGGCATAGTGAACGGAAAGTACGGCAGGTGAAATGCAAGAGTTAGGCTGCGGCGCGTTCGTCGGCCTGCGCTTGCGCCACGTCCTTCAATGCCTGTTCCAGTTGTTCCTGCAATCGCCCGCGGGCGGCGATAATCCGCCGGCGAAGGTCCTTCAGTTCGGATGGGCCTTTGTACAAAAGAGCTTCAAGCTCGCCTCGTCGCTTGGCAATTTCGCGGTCCACACGTTGGATGTCGGCCGGATCAATGCCGCGGCCAGGGTCAAACTTAAATTTGGCTTCCAGAGATTGCCGCCAGGTGAGGAGTTGCATGCTCAGGAAAGGCCCGAAGCCGGGAACAGCTTCCAGCGCGGTGATAGTTACATCCGCGGCGTTGTCAATGCCATAGGAAGAGAGCATCACTCTCCGGCCTTCTTTGATATGAGGAATTTTGGCCGAAACGATGTCGAATTGCTCCAGGTAGTGGCACAGCTGAGTTTCATACAAGGCGCGTTCGAGCTCGCGGAGCTTTTGCTTCCGTCGTTCGGGAAGCTTCCGATACTCATCGGTGAGGGTTCTGAGGTCCTCCAATGCCGCATTGAACGGTGCGGGCGAGGCTTCGCACTCCCAGTAGTGCTGAAGATCTCTAAGGCGCGCTTCGGCGGCTCTCGCGGCCTGTCCAAATTCCCTCGTTCCGTCATTCTCCAACATGAGTTTAAGTATTCCGAGACCTAGAGGGAGAAAGAGCATATATGAGAACCCATCCGGAGAGGACACAACGAACCCGAAAAAGAGAAGTACAGCTATAGCCACAGCGGCGATCTTGTAGCGCTTTTTGCGCGCCGCCCCCTTGGCCCGCGGGGATGGCTCGACACCTGAAATGTAGGTGAGGAGAGAGGGTACATTTTCCGCACCGGGAGTTGGAACGGCGAGTATACGCGACCAGATCACTTCAATGCTGAACCCCGTAACCTTATCCACGATCGAGTAGTCGATGAATAATAGAACTCCGGATGACTCGATCGAGCACCAGGGGCAAGCAGAGAGACCATTGAAAAAGAGGTGGGCCTTGTTGTTGGAACAGACGATCAGTCGGCTGGCCAGCGCATCCAATTCTATAATCCACTGCCTGCCATCCGGCCTGGCACTGCCAGCACCATCCGACCCGAAGGCGCTGGTGAACAGGTCACCGATTTCTTCAGGCAAGTGGGCGAGCGTGATGCAGGCAGGAGGGGGCAGCATTTGGGTGCGCTGTGTGTCTCTGGCGAATGCGAAGCGTTGCTCGGCAATAGCTTGCTCAATGGGCATTTCGCCCCAGCCGAGGAACTTACCGGCAAATGGGTGACGCCCCATGAACAGCAGGTGAAAGATCAGGACGGCGAGTCCAAAGTTATCGTGATTCGGCGTTCGGAGTACTTCTCTGAATTCCATATTTTGCAATTCCGGGGGAGTGTACAAAGGCACGCCGACTTCGCACGGATAAACTTTTCCGTTTGCGGAGATTTGAAAGCTATCACAATCGACAAGGTTCACGATCGCCGTCTCCGGGGAAACGCGAACGTTGCTCTGGTTGACATCACCTATCACGTAGCCATGGTCGTGGATTGCAGCGAAAGCCCTGGCGACGTTAGAAGCCGTGTGTACCAAGAATCGCCAATTCGCTTTAGGGGGAAATTCGCGAGTCCGGCTTTTCGGATTGTACAGAAGGTGAATGTCCTTGAACCGGGCGACATTTTTCATCAGAAAGCCGGCCATGGACTGTCTGCCAGCCATAAACAAGGTTCCAACCGGCCACGCTGAGAGGGCTAGGAGGGGCTCGCTCCGGAGTTTGACCATTTGCGAGAGCTTCTGCGTTTTTTCCGCGCCGGCCGAGTGGTGATAGATTTTTGCGACGAGCTCGGGCTGGCCTTCGACGGAATAAACAGTGGCTTCACCGCCGCGGCCGAGTTCCGCGCCCAGGCTGACACGTCTTCCGTGGTCGTCATGGAGTGCAGTCAGTAGCATTGCTTAAATCGCTGGTATGGCTAAACCTGAGTTGGTGCGACTGGCGAGCACCAGAGTCTTGTCGTCGTCCGTTTTTTCGTTCACACGCGGCGAAGCGAGAAAGATCGAGAGAGACTCGGAAAGTTCGCGAGAGCAGCCTTCTTCCGCGCTTCGCAACGGTGCGAACAATCCTCTGAAGAAAGGCTCGTGGGCACTTCGTTGCTGATAGTTGAGCGCGATGTTCTGCAACCCGTCGGTGAGAAGCGCCGCTTCCACTACCCGCCGCTTGACGGAATCAAACTGAAGATGCTCGATGGCATCGTCCTCAGTTACGAAATGAGTGGTATTGGCATACTCACCCCGATCCGGCCAGAACACGTGTCCGTACGCGTGCTCCTCGGAATCTGCCAGGACTATCGCGCCGTCTCCGACTTGCAGGCACGCGGCACAAGACTCACCGACGATGAGGCCCAGGATTGTACAAGCGAAATCCCTGCGTTCGCGGGAGACCGCTTGGGCCTCTTCTTCCAGAAGATTCTGAATGGTGGTTATCCAAGACCTGACCGTGTCCCCGGTGACTTGTTCGACGCTCCGGCCTGAATCCAAGTGTTCATCCATCAGGCCGAGCAACGCGCGACAGGTTCTTGCCGCTCCTTCACCCCCGCAAACAGCACTCCCCGCACCGTCAGCCACGACTGCAGCCAGGACCTGTTCTCCCGCAGGCAGCGCGTAGATCTGGCAATCATTCGCGTCCTGGCAGGTACCGCCCGCTTTTTCGTGAGAAGTTCCGATCACGGAGGCGGCAACATATCGCCAGCCTCCCATGCTCATACCGAAGCCCATCCTTCAGGAGTGCTGGGATTCTGGAGCGGGACCTGCTCGTCCATGTTGGAACGCGAAACCGCGCTCAGTGAGTTGGAAAGCCAGATGAACAGATCGCGGAAGCGGAGTTCCTTGAGCTTTAATGGTTTGCGAACCGCGATTTGTCCCAGCGTGTCAAAATTGGCCCCTTCGACTCCGACCGCGAAGAAAGAGAGTGCCTTCGCCTCTTCCCCCGCGTGTACCTTCTTAGCAGCTTCCTTCCAGGCGTCCGTTGGCGCCCCATCCGTGACGAGGAATATCCACGGGCGATAATAGGAGATTCCATTGGATTTATATGCTTGTTTGCGCTGATCCAGGATAGCCAAGGCCTGTAGTATCGCGGCACCCATGGGAGTGTCGCCCGTAGTCTCAAGGCGTGGAGGCGTAAAAAGGTCGGCGGTTTGAAAGTCAGACTGGACCTGAACGGGGCCGAAGGTGATGAGTGCTACCTCGACGCGTTTCTGCGCAAGCGCGTCGGCCGAAAGCTCATCTTTGAATGTGAGTAACCCCTCGTTGAGCTGGGCAATCGGCTCACCCTTCATCGAGCCAGACGTATCTAAAAGCAAGATGCAGGGGCACCGGGGTTCAGGGTTTTCCGCAAACTCGGCGCCTCCAAAGGGCACTTGATCCAGGGTATTTGCCAAAGCAGCCTCCATAAGTACGGTGCGGCTAACGTGTAGTAGTTAACGCGGAAGAAATGGGAGAAGCAAGCGCAAGGGAATAGCCAGGAATCAACAAATCAAAGTCTTGGACGTGCATTTGCAGGAAGCGCCTCCGGCGCCACCGGCCGAGCGGCAGCGGCGGACCGAGGAATCCGGCATTCAGAGGTGGGGGATCTGCGGACAACCGAAACAACATTAAGCGATAAGCGGACTTACTTCGACTTGGTTGATACTGTCATTGAATGCATTCCGCGAGGGCCATTGCCTCTGTGCATCTTGAATCGCATCCAATGGCTCTACACGCTGTTCCCTGGAAGGAAATGAGCATAATTCCCACAACTATTACCCGAAACTGACAATCCGCCAACAATGCCGCCCAAC
The DNA here is from genome assembly GCA_963781995.1 of uncultured Acidobacteriota bacterium. Taxonomy (GTDB): domain Bacteria; phylum Acidobacteriota; class Terriglobia; order Acidiferrales; family UBA7541; genus Acidiferrum. The sequence goes on from CAWAHR010000003.1 coordinate 664,355, forward strand.
TCCCCCTCTCCGCAATCATCGGCACGCCACCTGTCCCAACGGACATGTTCTGCCAAGCACACTAGTACTCCCGTATCGTTGACCCCTTGAATTTCCGCCAGTTAGTGTCTAATTGGCGAGGGATTTGTGTCGGAATGTCTGCCCAGGACGCATCACACGCACCGCTTTATATAGATGTCCGGCGTTTTGCCGATATCTCTCCTGAGAAGCCTTCCGCCGCAATTCAGTTCGTTGGCGTGGTGTCTTAGAAAACAGCCCGCCTCGGGATGGCGGCGCAGTATGGAAACGACGGTCAAAGCAGGGCGTTACGAAATCCTCGGTGAACTGGGCCGCGGCGCCATGGGTGTCGTCTATCGCGCCAGCGATCCCGTCATCGGCCGCACTGTGGCCGTTAAAACCATTCGCCTCAGCGAAGAAGGCACTGGCCTAAGCCGCTCCGAACTTCTCTCCCGCTTCCAGACTGAAGCGCGCGCCGCCGGCCTCCTCACTCACCCCAACATTGTGGTCGTCTACGACGCCGGCGAAGAAAACGGCCTCTTCTACATCACCATGGAGCTCATTGAGGGCAAAAGCCTCCAGGCCCTCCTCGACTCCGGCCATTCCTTCCCCGTCTCCCGCGTTCTCCGCATCATGGAGCAAACCTGCAGCGCCCTGCAGTTCGCTCACGAACGCAACATTGTCCATCGCGACATCAAGCCCGCCAACCTGATGCTCACCGCCGACGACACCGTCAAGGTCACCGACTTCGGCACCGCCAAAATTCTCCAGTTCGGCACCGTGCAGCAAACCACCCACGTCATGGGCACGCCCAGTTACATGTCCCCCGAGCAGGTCAAAGGGCGCCCCGTCGACGGCCGCAGCGACATCTTCTCTCTCGGCGTCCTGCTCTACGAAGTTCTCACCGGCGAAAAACCGTTTCCCGGCCAGAGCATCACCACCGTCATCTATAAAATCGTCAACGAAGAGCCTGTTCCCCCTCGCACTTTGAATCCTTCCATCCATCCCGGCCTCAGCGACATCGTAATGCGCGCGCTCGCCAAAGAGCCCGAAGTCCGCTACCAGAGCTGCCGCGAAATGCTCGAAGATCTTCGCAACTACCGCGCCCTCGTTCCTGCTGAGCGCAGTCCGGACGCCACGCTCATCTCGCCGCGCAACAACTCGCCGTTTCCTCTCGGCGTCGCCGGCGGCAATGTGCCCGGCACCCCCTCGGGCGATCCCAATCTCTCGCCCACACTTCGCTCGCTTCAAAATCGTGCCGCAAGCCCCACGCAAACTCCCGTCGTGCGCCGCACCGGCACAATCGCTCCCATCGCGGAGCCGAAAAAGCAAAACACTTTCCTCACCGTGCTACTTGCGCTGCTTCTGATTGGCGTCATTGCCTATGGCGCCAACAAGCTGCGCCCGGAATTCCAAGCCGCCCGCGAACTCAACAATCGCAACAAACCTGATTCCCTAGCCCCGGCGGTTTCAACGCCAAAGCCAGCTGTCCCCGAATCGCAACCGGCGGCAACTCCGGCGCCTGGTAACACGGTGCAGCCCGATAGTTCGCCCGTCGTTCCTCCTCCGGCTTCCACTCCTTCGCCCGAGCCACCCAAATCCGATCCGGTTCCTGTGCCCGTCAAAGCCGTCGGAACAAAATCAGTCGCTTCAGCGGGTGCGGCGGCTCCGCATGCAGCATCGGCTTCCACGCCTGAAATCAAAAAGCTCGAGCCATCCATCACTCCGGCCGCCGCCGAATACAAAGGTCGCATCGAAGAAGCCCTCTCCGACCGCGGCATGAATACCCGCGTGAAGGTGGAAGGCACCAGCAGCACTCTGACGCTCTCCGGCAAGCTTCGCCCGGCCGAACATTCTTCGCTCCTCCATTTCATGCGCAATGCTCCGGCCAATGTCCGCGTTGTGGACGAAATCTCGTATGACGACGCGCCGCTCCCGGCCTCCGAAAACGCCGACAGCAGCGGCCATCCCATTCCGTCCGCAGGCAACGCCGCCGTGCATGTGCTCACCAACGTGATGGGCGCCAAGGCCACCCTGTACGGCCCCGCGGGCCATGCCGTTGGCAACTGCCAAACACCATGCAGCTTTAACGATCTCGCTCCTGCCCGCTACAGCCTGCAAGTCCAGAAGGAGGGCTATCTGCAGGTCCAGACCGCCCTCGAGCTCAAAATCGGCGATGCCGTCGATCAGAAAATTCAGCTGGAGGCCCTGCAGAAAGGCCTGTACATCAACAGCCATCCCGCTGACGCCGACGTCTTCATCAACGGCGACAAGCAATCCGGGCAGACACCGGTAACCCTGCCCCTTGCCGCCGGGCCCTATAACCTAGTCGTCCGCCTGGAAGGCTACGATCCCTATGTGGGGCAGATCCAAATCAAGGACAACGTGCAAACTACTCTCGATATTGAACTTAAGCCCAAGGGCCAGGCGCAGGCCCAGGGACATATCGCCTGGGCTCAAGTCAACTCCAGCCCCGCCGGCGCCGAAATCTTTGTGGATGGTAACACCACCGGCCAGTTCTCCCCCGCCCGGGTCCAGATTCCCAGCGGCACCCACACCATTGGCCTCCGATTGAAGGGCTATGAAATCTCCCGCCGCGGTATTGAGGCCAGCGAAGGCGGCACGGTGAACGTCTTCGCAAAACTCCAGAGCAAGTGACCAAAATCACTTCTTTTATAGCGAACACTAAGCGAATATAATAGGACAATAAGCTTCCCGAGTCGCGCTTTTTGTGACTTTTCAGTACACACTACATACTAGTAGTACTATATGTATCCACGCTCTCTCCCCTCATCATAATACTTGCAGGTTTCCACTCCGTGCCTGCCGCTGGTCTCGCGTTCTTTTCCGACTCCAGCACGGCACCCGGAATCCCTGGTCACTCCCAGCGTGCGCCTTCGGGCCTCGCAGAACTCGGGGCAGTCTTTTGGTACTACGCACAACAGCTCTCGTCGACGATCGGACCGGCCCCAAGCCGTCCGCCAAGCGTGCGTCCCCGAACGACTCGGGTTCTCTGCGTCGCGAGCCCTCCCGCGACAGCGACCCCATTCTCTCCGACGCGATCCAGGCCGTCCGCGAGTTCCACCTGCTCCTGCGTGCCCATCGCCTTTACAACTCCAGTCACCCGCGCCTGCAGGACAGCCTCGACGCGGCCTACGATTCCATTCGCCGCACCGCCGCCGATCTTGGCGGCCTGGAAGTTCGGCCCGAGCGCGGCGGCATCGTAATCACCAAGGTCAGCGAAGCTCATTTGCCCGACAGCCGAGGCGAATTTCACGCCCTGGCCACCGATCTGAAGCGCGCCGGTATTCAAACTCTGTGGTTTGCTCCCAAATTCCATGTGGGCGAATTGGACACCCTCGCTCAACTCATGAAGGCGTCCTTGCTAAAATCGGAGGAGCCCTCCAAGCGCGACGCAACCAGCGCTTGGCCGGTTTTACTCCGGGAGCATCGCGTGGAAGGGATTCAGATCAACACCTTGACCGAGCGCAAGGTGGACACGGTACTTGCCAGTCTGATCGCGGCTCTCGTCGCCTATGGCGGAAACGTCCCCAGCGAAGATGGCGACACGCCCATCCAGTCTCCGCAAATCGAAGAACTCAACGACACCCTCCGCCTCATGGGCCACCTGACTCCGCCGATGGAAGGTGCTCGCGGCCTCTCCGCCGAGGAAGCGGCCCGCGCGATTCATTCTTCCATGGAGCAAGCCAGCCGCGGCACCGTCCACATGTTGCTCGCTGCCATGACCCACTACACTCCGCAGGAAGGCGAAGTTCCGCAAGTCTATTTGCGCCGCCTCTCGCAGAGCCTGGTCCTGGAATTCCTGACTTCCGAATTCGCTGCCTGCAATCTCACCCCTAATTCAGTTCGCCCGACTCTCTACAAGCTCGCCGGTGTGATCGTCGATGCCGGCGCCTATCACGGCCCTCATTCTTCGCAACATCTTTCCTCGCTGGCCACCACCTGGGCCAACGAATCTTATCGCGAGCAGATCATCGAGCGCTTCTGGCAGGAACTTCCGCCGCGCGAAAAATCCACCGTTCTCCGTGGCCCGGAGATCTGGTGCGTCCCCGTCACCGCCGTCCGCCAGACGATGAACAATCTTGTCGATACCGGCGCCGACGCTCCGCGCCGTGAAGCGCGCGCCATTCTTTTGAACTACGCCCGCCGCCTAGAGCATCCCGACACCGGTACACGCCGTATCGTTTCCGCCGGACTCAGCGAACTCACTCCGCTCCTCGAATCTCTGTGGCCCAATCAGCTTCCGGAAGAACTCAGCAAGGGCACTCTGGCCGCTCTCGCCAGGGAGCAAGGCCCGGAGACCAGCGCGCTGCTCGCCGCTTTCCTTGAAACTCTCGGCCGCATCGCGGTAACTCGCGGCGACTTCGGCGGCTTCGAAAACATTCTTGTGGGGCTGGAACGCGTCCCGCGCGACGCCGAGCACGAGCATCTCGTGGCCCTCGGCCATCGCCTTGTCGCCAACGATCGCTGGATGCTCCTTGTGGACGCGGCCCTCGCAAATCGCGCCCTCGATCCCACGCTGCCACGCCTCTTGCAGCGCGATCCCGAGCGTCTCCTCGATCGCTTAACCCTTTTGCTCACCGACCCGCGCGGCCCCGAAATGATTCCCGCCATGGCCCGGCTTCTCCGGGCCATTGGCGTGCCTGTTCTCACCCTGCTCGAAACCCGGCTCTTCGAAGCCCGCCGCCAACGCGTCAGCGCCGCCATCAAGTTGCTGGCCGCCGCTGATCCCGATCGCCTGCTCCGAGGACTTACCCGCGCGCTCGCCAGTTGGGAGTGGAACCTCCAGGATCTCGCGGTCAGCGAACTCGCCCGCCCCGCCAACACACCCTCGGCGCAAAGCACCGCTTTCGTCTTTTCCGCCATTCTCGCCGACGCGCATCCTCTCGTCGTTCCCATGATGATCGACCAGATCGGCATCGGGCAGGAAGCCACCGCCGTTTCCATGCTCATGGAGATCGCCGCCGGCGAACACGAAATCCTGCGCGACCAGTTCGTTCGTATCAAGGCCATCGAAGCCCTCGGCCGCCTCCGCGCAATCGAAGCCGTCGATCTCCTTCGCCAACTCGCCGGCAAGCGTGAAGGTCTCACTTTCCTCGAGCCCGCCGGCCTACGCAACGCCGCCGAAGACGCTCTTGCCATGATGGAGGAAACGCCCACGTCCGCTCGCGTCCGCGCGGCCTTCGAATCTCCCGCAGCGCCGCTCGGCAACTTCCTCGTGCCGCGCCGCTACACGCGCATCCCCCTGGAATCGCCGCTGCGCGCGCAAATGGGCAGCCAGCCCCAGATGATGCGCCCCGTGCGCGTCAAGACCATCAGCCTCGGCGGGGCGTACCTCGAATCTCCCAGCCGCCTCAGTGTCGGCGATTCCATCCAACTCGAACTCCGCTCCGGCCTCCGCAAGATTCATTTCACCGCCGTCGTCCGCAACATCGGCCCGGACGGGAACGGCGTCGAGTTCGTCCACATGAAACAAGAAGACCACGAACGCCTCCGCAAGCTAGTCCAGAAGCACCTGTAGCAGCCACCTTCCGCCCCTTGGGAACGCCATTCTCCCGAATGCCCCCGCTCTTTCTGCCATAGCCAAACTCTTGCTCGATCGACGCGCGTTTGCCCGAACCGCGCTGCTCACCCGCGACTCCCGTCATCAACGGCGCCGCCCAGGAGCATGTCATAACGCTGTAAAAATCTTGTCAATTCGATTTTACAGAAGCATGAAATCTCTTCCTCGTTATCTCGACTAGGATTCAATCAGTCGTTTGCGTTGTCGGCACTCTTGCAGCGTGGCCATTTATAACCCAGCGGCGAAATTCGACATGTGTCGCAGCGGGAAAAAATCCTGTGCTGCCATGGAAGCCTCGAAGGTACGACGTGTCGTCCTATCGGCGAAACGACACGTGACTCGCAGTGACTTTAAGGGGGAATGATGAAATCGATGATTTCGATCGCTTTGGTAATTTGTCTGCTAGGTTCGATCTCAGGATGCGGCGGTTACGGTAGTTCCAATCAAACCGCTGGCCTTCTGGCGGGGACCTGGCAATTCACCTATGTTTCCGCTACGAATGGCTCGTCCACCGTTTCCGGGACCTTGACCCAAACGGGCAACAACTTCACGGGAACGGTAACCATCACCAACTCTTGCGTTGCATCGGGAATGATTACCGGCACACTTTCCGGTTACTCTCTCACCGGCACCATCACCGAAACCAGTCCTGAGACCATCAGTGTCACCGGAACCGTGGCCACCGGCGGCGGTTCCGCCAGCGGCACCTATCAGGTTATTTCGGCAACCGGCGCCTGCGCCGCCGCCAGCGGCGACTCCGGAACTTGGAGCGGAACGCGCACCTCGGTTCCCGTTGGCCCGTACTCCGGCATGGTGCGTTCCGCGGACCGTATACCCGTGCAACTCGCGCTCAATCTAAAAGGCGACGCCAGCCATCTCTCCGGCATGGCGACCTTCACTAATTCCGCTTGCCTGCATTCCATGAACGTCACCGGGACCCTGACCGGAACGAATCTGGAATTGAAGGGAGACGCGGGAGAAGGCGGCTCGATGGTCTTGACGGGAACCACCGACATCGAAGGCAAAGTCCTGACCCTCACCTCGACCGTATCCGGTGCCTGCCAAGCCGAATCAGGAGCCGCCACCCTAACAAAGCTGCAATGACCCCTTGCAGCTAAAAAGTATTCGGTCGGGAGCCCAGGTGCCGTTTTCCCTCGGGGGCTCCCGGCCGATTTTTCTTCGCATTCCTCCGCACCCATGCACACATGCCTGATCTCCTCCGTGTCTAACCCCTCGAACGCCTGCTAGACTAAACCCAGGAGACCTCCACCATGTTCGCCCCGCAATCCATTGAAACTCTCGGCGCTGTCGCCGGCTTCTGCACCACTTTCGCTTTCATCCCGCAACTCATCAAAATCCACAAGCAGGGCGGTCGCGATCTCTCCTACGGCATGTTGAGCTTCTATCTCACCGGCGTGCTGCTCTGGCTCGCCTATGGGCTCTTCCTCCACGCCCCTTCCGTGATCCTCGCCAACGCCGCCACTTCGTTTCTGATCTTTCTCGCCATCCTTCTCAAAGCCTGGAAAGAGCGCCGGCAACCCGCCGCCGATCTCGTCACCGAACAGCTCCCCGAGCGCGGCTGATCCCTACTCTCCCCGTAATTCTTTAAGATCAAGCTCCCTAATCACAGGCCTCTCCCCCATTACAAGTTGGCCCCCCACCCCTCTCCACTAGCCAAACAAACGTCTGGCAGTTTACAGTTGCAATCGCTCGTACATTGCCGTAAAGCTATCTCATCAATTTGTTGCTTTTCAGTCAGCATCCGGCGGGCATCCCCCGCCACCGCTAGGGGTAGCGGTGAAACTCGCGGTTATTCCAAGGAGGCTTGGTATGCAACGCAGGCTGTCGTTGTGTGCGTTTGTAGTTCTTTGTGTGGCAGTGGCAACTCTTTTGGGCGTCGGCTCCGCGGTGGCCCAGGTAAACACCGCTACTCTCTCCGGCACGGTGACCGACCCGCAGGGCCTCGCTGTCCGCAGCGCCAAAGTCACCGTCACCCTGCTCGCCACGGGTGCTGCGCGCACCATTAATGTCGACGACGCCGGCCGCTACACCATTGTCGGCCTCGTTCCCGGCCTCTATAAGCTTCGCGTCGAAACGGGCACCAACTTCGCTCCTTACGAAAAGCCTTCCCTGCAACTCACCGTCGGCGAACAGGCCATCGCCGACGTCAGACTCGTACTCGGCACGCAGACCCAGACCGTCACCGTCACCACCGAAACCTCGCCGATCGAAGTCACCCGCTCGGAAAGCTCGCAAACCGTTGACCAGCGCCAGATCGACAATCTCCCCATCAACGGCCGTAACTACATCAATTTCACCCTCCTCAATTCCCAAACCACCCGCGATGTCTCTCCCACCATCGGCCCCGCTCCCAACAGCGGCTTGAACATTTCCGGCGCCCGTGCGCGCTCCAACATGATCAGCGTGGACGGCGCCGACGCCGTCGACAACTCGGTCAACGGCATCCGCTCCACCGTCTCCCAGGAAGACGTTCAGGAATTCCAGATGATCCTCAGCAACTACAACGCGGAATACGGCCGCGCGACCGGTGGCGTCGTCAACATCGTCACCAAGAGCGGCACCAACGATTTTCACGGTGACGTCTTCGGCTACCTCCGCAACAAATCCTTTCAGGCCCGCAACCCCTTCTCCGGTGAAGTCGACCCCACTACCGGCGACCTCGTTCCCACCAAGCAGGCCTACACGCGCGTGCAGACCGGCACCGCCTTCGGTGGCGCACTCAAGAAGGACAAGACCTTTTACTTCTTCTCCTACGAATACACCCAGCGCGAAGAAACCGGCTTCTCCAGCATCGGCGCCAACAACTTCGGCATGCAGACCGTCGACCTCCCCGTTCCCCAGGCTCCCGGCGGCGTGCTGCCAGTCCAATTGACTTCCGATCAAGCCAGCGCGGTGCAGACTCTGCTCGCCACCGGCAATCCCGCCCTTCAGAATCTCGCGGTGAACTATGGCGTGCTACTCGGCTCTGGCTCCAGCGTCGCGCTTAACAAAGCCGACTTCGGCTTGGTGGCTAACAGTTCCACCAGCGGAATAATTCCAATTAACTTTGGAGCCCCGCAGTTTCCACTCCCCGTAACTTGTCCTCTCGGAGCCACCGTCGGGACCGTCCACTGTTCAAGTTTCCCCGTGGGACCCAATTACTCCTACGGCGTTGCCGGTCTGCCGGCCTCGTACGTTGGCCTTAACGCCATCCGTGGCAATTTTCCGGTCATGGAGAAAACCAGTTTGTGGTCCGCGCGTCTTGATCAACGCTGGAACAACCGCAACACGTCCTTCCTCCGCGTCGGCGTCTCTCCTTCGGAGGTCACCGGCATCGAATCCACCTCGCAAAACCAGGTCTTCGGTCAAAACTCCGGCACGCGCACCGGTGAAACCCACTATCGAGACATCAACGCCACCTTCCAGCACGACACCATCCTCAACGACAACGCTTTCAACGAATTCCGCTTCCAATTCGCCCGTCGCGGCCTGCATTTCGGCTATTCTCCCCTCGACAATTCTTCCATTGGCGGCGGCAGCGGCAGCGATATAGGCGTCAACATTCCCGGGTACGCCTACTTCGGCCGTGAACCGTATTCCACCGTTGACCGCATCGAGCGCCGCTTCCAATTCACCGACAACGGCACCATCACCCGCGGTCGCCACACTTTCAAACTCGGCGTGGATGCCAACCTCATTCAACTGCGCTCCGCCAAACAGCAAATCTTCGAACTCGACTTCGGCGGCGTCGTCGATTTCGGCGGCCTGCCCGTCTCTAGCCTATCCGCTGGCGCGATTCCCGATGTCGTTCCGGGCCTCGGTCTGGCCCTCCCCGGCGCAACCGCTTTGCAAGCCTACGGTTTCGGCATTCCCCAGACTTACATCCAGGGGATCGGGCAGTCCAATGAGCCGTTCGACAATATTCCTTTCGGCTTCTTTGCGCAGGACACCTGGCGCATTACCCACAACCTAACCCTGAACTATGGCGTCCGCTATGACGTCGAAATCAGTCCCCTCTTCGCACCGGCAACGCCCCTCAACGCCGCCGCCGAAAAATCTTTGGGCGTCGTCGAAGGCATTCCCCGCGACTATAACAACGTTGCTCCCCGTTTTGGCTTCGCCTGGGATCCCAAGGGCGACGGCAAAACCGTTATCCGCGGCGGTTATGGCATCTTTTACGATCATCCGCTGCTCGCCATCGCTTTCGACGCCGTCACCGCCGACGGCGGCCGTTCTGTTCAACTGCTTTCCCCCGGTGGCACACCTACCGCCTGCGGCTTGGTCACCGCCGCCTGCGGCAGCGGTTTGGACTCGCCCACTAATTTGAATGGCTCCTCTATCTTCCAGGGCGTTCTCAATGCGCTTCCCTCGATGTATTATCAGTCGAGTCAACAGCGCTTCAATCCCACGGCGGCTGGTTCCATCTTTGCCAATCAGAATTATCTGACGGCTGGCTTCCCGCTCCCGATTCTTCCTTTCACCCTGCCAGTCGCTCAAAATTTCCAGTACGGTTACGCGCAACAGGTCAACCTCACCGTCGAACGCGTCCTCGGCGGCACCTGGAAAATGAGCGTCGGCTATCAGGGCACCCGCGGTTTGCATCTCAATCGCCCCGTGGATATCAACTCTACCGATCCGGTCCTGCTAACCAACAACCTGCAATATGCCGACGCCGCCGGCCTGGGCTTCTCCAATCCCTTGACCGTCGCCCTGCCCACCGCCAATGTGCCGTCTACCGCCGCCACCTGCGGTCTCAACGTCACGCCCTCCGCGGGCGCACCGTACCTGACGCCCGGTGTTCTCGGTGTGCTCGCCAACTGCCCCACCGGCGTTCCATTGAACGGCAAATTCGTTGGCACTCCTGCCTTCTTCAATTACTTCCGTCTGTCGGGTCCCAATCCTTCCTACGCGGGCCTCGCGGGCGGCTTCGGTAACCAGCAGGCCCTTGCACAGATCGCCGGCTATCCCGTCGGGGTCCCGGGCGTACCCGTCCCATTCAACAGCGTGGACACCCAACTCTCCGACGCCGCTTCCTGGTACAACGCTCTCACCGTGAATGTCCAGAAGACCTTCTCACGGAACTTCACCATGCTCTCCAGCTACACCTGGTCGCACTCCATTGATAACGGCACCGACCTGCAATCCACCCTTGAGCCGGCCGACAGCCGCTTCCCCTATCTCGAGCGCTCCAATTCCGTCAACGATCAGCGCCATCGTTGGGTGACCAGCGGCGTCTATCAGACCTCGCCCCACAAAGGCGGCGATTCCTTCGTGCAAAATTTCTTCAGCGATTTCACCGTCGCTCCTCTCGTCGAGGTTTCCTCCGGCAGACCCTTCAACGTCATCACTGGTGAAGACACCCGCCTGGACCTCGGCGCTTCCGAAATCCGGCCCTCTCTCTCCACTGCCGGAGCCCCTGGCGCAACGGTGGATCCCTATATCCCAGGAGTCGTCTTCGGTCCGCCGACCGTCTGCCTCACCAACGCCCAGCAACCCTTCACCGTGTCTGGCATCACTCCTCCGCTCGGCTGCACCGGTAACCTCGGACGCAATAAATTCACCATGCCTTACTTCTTCCAGTTCGACCTCCGCGTCTCCAAGGGCATCAGCTTTGGAGAACGTTTCCGCCTCGATCTCATCGCCGACGTCTTCAACCTCTTCAACCACACCAACATTTCGGCGGTGAACCAGCTTTGCGACCCGCTGGCCGGCTCTACTTGCACCGCCGGGCAGCCCACGGCCGCATACGACGCCCGCCAATTCCAGTTCGCCCTCAAGCTGAACTGGTAAGCGAGTCTCCACAACCCTACACACAACAAAAAAGAGGCCCCGGAAAGCCGGGGCCTCTTTTTTTTCCCTCTTTTTCTTTACTCCGTTATCTCTTTACTTCATCTTTTCAACTCGCCCGGCAGCAGCCATTTCCCAAACACCGGATACGTCGCCCACTCTCCCCGATTCGCCTTGACGCCATACACAACTCCCAAAATCAGATTCACCACCCATCCACCCATAATCCCCAGCCACAGCAAGGGGACGAAGAATACAAACGCAGGCGGCGCCTGGCTGTGCGGTTGCGGTGGGTTATGAAGCAAGCTCGCCATCATCCCCGCAAAAAAAATGATCATCCCGAAAAAAATCAGCCCCAAATAAACCGCGTGCCAGATCAACGCCTGCAGCGAATGAAACCTCACAAACCGCGAATTCTGCTTCACGCAAAAAATCACCAGCGGCCCAATCAACCCGGTAAATGCGCTCAACAGGTGCGCCAGCAGCGCCATCGTCCGCTCATCCTCCGTAGCCACTTCCCACCCCGCATCCGGAACCTGGCTAGCCATCCACCCCTCCTAGCATCCACCTGCTGCGAGGATATCACCCCAGGTTTCCATCTCGTGCCCGTTTGGCGCACCGGATGCCGCGTTTGCACCTGGCTTCTTTCTTCCACCGGTCACCAGTCACCTCTAATGACTCTCCGGTGCCCCTTCCACGCCATGCAACTCCACATGCGCAACCAGGTAGACCACTCCGTTCGCGCCCGACTCCGACCGGTACATCCCCGTCTATATTTGGGGGCCGCACCCTTCGTCGTGAAGGGTGTGGATTTTTCTTCCCTTTCCCTCTTATCTCTGTAAACTCTGTGGCTCCTCTGCGTCCTCGATGTTGAAATCTTTTGTCTTCTCTTCATCCTCGCCCACCATCCAACTGGAGAGTTTCCTGTATAATCTTCCGGCCATGTCCAATTCACCGCTCTCAGGCCATTCCAGCGAAGCCTGCACAAACCTAATTGAAATTCAGCGGGCCTTTGACGTCCTCACTTTCACGCTCAACAATCCCGATCGCAGCAACGAAGTCACGGGCGACATGTTCGATGCCATGCTGACCGAACTCCGCGCTGAATCCGCGCAGCCCCGGGCCCGCGTTCTTCGCATTCGCGCCCGCGGCGCCGTTTTCTGCACCGGCCGGGAGCGTGCCGCCCACGACGCCGATTCCGCCCGCGCCGAAGTGGCCCGGATCATCGAATTCAAACGCCTCCTTCGCACCACCTCCTTGATCAGCATTGCCGAAGTCCATGGCAACGCCTTCGGTTTCGGTATGGGCCTCGCGATTGTTTGCGATTTCCCCATCGTTTCTGATCAAGCTTCCCTGTGCTTCCCCGAAATGCGCTCTGGCCTCGCTCCCGCCGCGATCATGTCCTACCTCGGTGAATACGCGTTGCCCCGCTTAGCCTTTCCGCTGGTTCTCTTTGGCGAACCCTTTTCTCCCCAGCAAGCTCTCGAAATCGGCTTGATCTCTATGGTCTGCCCTGCGTCAGATCTCACTGCCGCAGCCGAAAAGCTCACCGCCCGAATCCTGAAACTCGACCCCGGTGCAACCCGCCGCTGCAAGGAATTTTTCCTTACCGCGCAAAGCAATTTTTTCGCGGAGAACTGCCGTCTCGCCACCGAAGCCCTCACCGCAGGCACGCTGGCCGCCCTCTCGAGGAAGAAGTGAGCCCTTCGTGATCGTAAACGCGGGCGCCCGCCTGGACCGCCTCCCGGTCTCCAAATTTCATCGCCGCGTCGTCACTCTCATCGGCATTGGCATGTTCTTCGACGGCTACGACGTCTACGTCGCTTCCAGCGTCCTCGGCGCCACCCTACACAGCGGCTTTTCCACCCTGGCGCAAAATGCCCAATTCGTTTCGGTCACCTTCATGGGCATGATGCTCGGCTCTTTTCTCACCGGATTCCTTGGCGATCGTTATGGCCGCCGCTTCACCTACCAGGCCAACCTCATCATTTTCGGCCTGGCCTCCATCGCCTCCGCCTTCGCTCCCACCATGTCCGTCCTGATTCTCCTTCGCGGCGTGATGGGCGTGGGACTCGGCGCGGAGCTTGTCGCCGGCTACGCGGCCATGACCGAATTTCTTCCCCCGCAGGCCCGCGGGCGTTGGTGCGGAATTCTCAATGCCGTCGTGGTTACCAGCGTGCCCATCAGCGCGCTCTTCGCCTATCTGCTGATTCCCCACTCCGGCTGGCGCATCATGTTCATTATCGGCGGCGTCGGCGCCCTTATCGTCTGGTACTTGCGCAAATCCATGCCCGAATCGCCGCGCTGGCTGGAATCCATCGGCCGCACCGAAGAAGCCGAAAAAATGCTCCAGGAAATTGAATGTGAATTTGCCCTGCAAGATCCGCCGCTGTCTGAGCCCACTCCCGCGCCGCCCGCGGTTGCCGCCCGCAATTTTTCTTCTCTTTTCGGCCCGCAACTTTTTCCGCGTCTGCTTGTCGGCGCCACCGTCCTCATCGTAGCCAACACCCTCATCTACGGCTTCGTGACCTGGCTGCCCACCTTTTTCGTCCAGCAAGGCCTCAGCATCGCCAGCTCCTTCAAATATTCTTTCCTGATGACCATTGGCGCTCCCGTCGGCGCGCTCCTCGGCGCGCTCAGCGCCGATTCCATGGGCCGCAAACCCGCCATCATTGGCGCGTCCGCGCTGACTATCCTGTTCGGCGGCCTATATCCTTTCATTCGCGATCCCCGCCTGCTGCCCCTCGCCGGGTTTCTCCTGGTGGTGTGCATCTACATTCTCGTCGCCCTGCTCTTCGCGATCTACATTCCCGAGCTCTTTCCCACCGACGTTCGCATGCGCGCCGTCGGCCTCTGCAACACTCTCGGCCGCACCGCCACCATCTTCACGCCCTTCCTCGTCGTCTTCCTCTTCCGCTCCCACGGAGTGGCTGGCGTGGTCAGCCTGATGATCGGCCTGCTCGTAGTGCAAATCCTTGTCGTCCATTTCTTCGGCATCGAACCCAAAATGCGCCGCCTCGAAGAAATTCAGTAATCCCCCTCCAATGCTGGCGCCTCTCATGTAGGCGCTGGGCTTCAGCCCAGCCGGGCCCGCTACACAAGCCACCTACCACGCATGGTCATTTAGAAGATCGTGGCCCTGAAATTCTTCTTTTCATAAATACATTCCAAAATTCACATTTGTTTGTCCGCGACGTTTCATCGTTTCCACTGCTGCGCGATAACCCACTTAAATAGAACCAATTACAATTCATCACAATCTGGCCATGCTGGCATCGTAATTGCCATACGGCATAGCTGGAGTTGGTTTGTGGTCCCACCTCCTAACCTGGTCTGGATGTCTTTTTCCAGACCAGTGCTGGCTTGCACAGTCTGGGAAAAAACCACGCGCTTCCCGTGCGCCCCTGACCGCCGATTCACTTCAGGAGGTGAATATGGAAAGGCAACACGCCATAGCTGTATCCAAACGATTCATTTTTCAAATCGCTGTGATTCTTTTTTTGATTGCAGGTGTGGTGTGTCCGATCCACGCGCAATCGACCGCCGCCTTGCAAGGCACCGTGACGGACCCTGCGGGAGCAGCGATTGTCAATGCCAAGGTCGCCGCGACTAATCAAGCCACCAGCGTGCGGACGGAAACCGCCACCGATTCAGCCGGTGCCTTTTTTATTCCTTCGCTTCCCATCGGAACCTACAAACTGGAAATCTCTGCCACCGGTTTTCAGACTTCCATTCTCACCGGCTTGAGACTCGATGTGGCAACCACGGTCACAAAAAACATGCAGCTGAGCCTCGGCCAAACCTCGCAAACCGTGGAAGTGGTCGCCATGCAGCCCCTGGTGGATACCAGTAGTAACTCCATGGGCCAGGTGATCGACAACAAGACCGTGCAGCAAATCCCGCTCAACGGCCGGCACTTCACTGACCTCAGTTTGCTCACTCCCGGCACCGTCACTCCTCCCGCCAACGGATTTCTTGGCGCGCCCTTGCGCGGGCAGGGCTTTTTCGGGATCAACACCGCCGGACAGCGCGAGGACACCACCAACTGGCTGGTCAACGGCATCAACCTCAACGACAACGTGCAAAACCAGATCACCTTCCAGCCGCCGATTGATACCCTGGCTGAGTACAGAATCGACAACTCTTCCTTCCCCGCCCAATACGGCCGCAACTCCGGCGCCATCGTGAACCTGGCCACCCGCTCTGGCACCAACGATTTCCACGGCGAGCTCTTCGATTTCTTCCGCAATAACGCCTTGGACGCCCGCAACTTTTTCAACCCGGGCGTAGGCGGCAGCGGCCAATTTCTTCCCCAAGCTCCCTTCAAACGCAACGATTTCGGTTTCGACGTGGGCGGCCCCATCCTCAAAAACAAGCTCTTTTTCTTCCTGGCCTATGAAGGTCTTCGCCAGCGGCAAAGCTTGAGCGTTTCGACCACCGTGCCAAGTCTCGACCAGATTGCCACCGTCACCTCCCCGGCGATTAACAGCTTGCTCGCCCTGGTGCCGCACGCCAACCTGGTTGGCACCGGAACCGCTTCCGACCCCAACACCTATAACCTCTTCAGTGGTGGCGTGCTGGCCAACGTTTCCCTGAACCAGGGCTCCGGCGATATCGACTACGAGCTCAGCCAAAACGACAGCTTCCACGGCTATTACGTTATTCAGAAGGACCTCCGTGAGGAGCCAACCGCCGGCGGGGCCATCGGCGCAAATATCCCCGGCTTCGGCGACACCCGCGACGGTTTCCGCCAACTGCTCACCTTCAGCGAAGATCACACCTTTTCCCCGACCCTCAACAATACCGTTCGCGTCGGTTTCAATCGCATTCACCTTACTTTCACTCCCAATGGCCTGCTTGACCCCGCGGCTTACAACATGGTGATGCCTCCGGGTTCTCCCGTCGGTTCCGGCCTCCCGTTTTTCAACGTGGGAGGCTCACTCGGCTTCGGGGGCCCCACCGGCGAACCGCAGGGCCGCGGCGACACCACGTTCGTCCTGAACGACGGCCTGAGCTGGCTCAAGGGCCGCCATACCTTCACGTTTGGAGGAGAAATTCGCCGCGGTTATAACAACAACATCGCCTACAACATCGGCAGTCTCACCTACGCCTCAATGACGAACTTTCTGAACGACCAGGCGAATGGCTTTACGGTTCAGCTGGGCTCCGGCAACGACAAAATCCTGCAGCCTTCTTACGATGTCTTCGCCCAGGACAGCTTCAAGTGGAAACCCAACCTCACCATCAACATCGGTCTGCGTTACGCCTGGAACGCCACTCCTTCAGAATCGCAAGGCCGCTTCACCAATTTCGATCCACTGACCGGCAACCTCGTCCAGGTCGGCCAGCCCTACCAGCAGAACAACATGAACTTTCAGCCGCGGATTGGATTTGCCTGGGACCCCTTCAAGAACGGAAAGACCTCGGTGCGCGGGGGCTATGCCATCATGACTCAAGCACCGACCACCAACATCGTGTCGCCCTTGAGCAGCAACCCACCCTTTGCCGTACCCATCGCCGCGAGTTCGGCCACCAACGCGATCATCGCGGAAAATCCAAGTGCTTCGGTGGTGGGCACCAGCCTGGGCCCTATCGCGATTAATCCAGGATTTTCCGATGCCTACTCTCAGGACTGGAATCTCTCGATACAACGCCAACTCACGGCGGACCTAGGTCTCGAAGTTGCCTATGTCGGCATCAAGGGCAGCCATCTCCAGCTTACGCAAAATATTAATCAACCTTTCGTCACCGATGGATTTTACGGTTCCACGCGTCCCTATCCGGTGCTTCCGGCCACCAGCCCGGTGATTCCCACGCAATGCCTGGCGCCCAACCCCAGCTGCCGCTATAGCAACATCAACCAGATCAACAGCGGGGGCAACTCCAGCTACAACGCTTTCTGGGCGACCCTGACCAAGCATGTGTCCCACGGTTTGGAAGTGCTGGCGACCTACACCTACTCCAAGTCTCTGGACTACAATTCGCTCTCCACTGGCGAGTCCTACATCATTCAAAACGCCTACAACCCCCGCGGCGACTATGGACTTTCCGAGTTCGACACCCGCAATCGCTTTTCGCTCAGCGGCTTCTACCAGCTCCCCTTTAAGGGCAACCGGCTCGTCTCCGGCTGGCAAGTTGGCGCCGTCTTCCAGGCGCAATCCGGCAATCCTGTGAACCCAACGCTGGCAATCGGCCCCGGTCCGGGCATCTCCCTCACGGTGCGGCCGGATCTCCTCGCAAAAGTTGGCACGACGGGGAACCCAAAAAACTGGTTTAGCAACGCGGTTCTCTGCGAGCCATTCGATGGCACTCCGTCAGGTGGCCTTCCGGCAATTCCTGCATGCGCGACGACCACCAACGCCACACTCGCGGTTCCCTGCACCTTTAGCAGCACGCCAACCACACCGGGCGGCAAATCCTATCCCATCGTGCCAGGCTCCTGCCATCCTGGGACCCTTGGCCGCGACGCCATCACCGGGCCCGGATTCGTGAACACTGATTTCTCGATTACCAAGGACACCAAAATCACCGAACGCCTCAACCTGCAGTTCCGAACCGAAATGTTTGATGTTTTCAACCATCCAAACTTCGGCAACCCCGTCCTCACCGCCACCAGCGGTGCCTTCGGTTTCATCGGCAGCACCCGTTTCCCAACCGGCGACTTCGGCTCAGCCCGTCAAATCCAGTTCGCGCTCCTGCTGCAATTCTGAGCGCTCACACAAGCTAACTCCGCGGAGGGCAGGCTAACCACCTGCCCTCCTTTTTTGATATTCCGCTGTTCCTTTGTTTCGTGAGTGCAAGTGCCGCGCTTGAAGCCTTCTGTCGCACGCTATTCTCGGCACTCTTTTGAACGGGCCGCCGCCGCTTTGAGCTCGCTGTCGCCGTCTCTGGTTCGAATGCCGCCTGCTCCCGAAGCATGCAATAGTCAAAAATGTCGCTGCAGCGACATTTAGAGTAATACTTTAGTTTTGTTGAAAAAGAGTAGCCGTGAGCTTGCATATCGCTGGCAATAAATGACTTATATGACAGCCAACCGGTACTGTCCGACTACTTGGGCCATCCATTCGGCCTAGGGCAGCAGTTCCGAATTGGGACATTGCTAACTCCAACTCCCGACAATTCTCATTGCTGGGCAGCTGCACACTTTGAACAGGAGTTGCTCTGGATTTGCCAGGTCGCCGACGGGCCGGTGCCCCGGGCCCAGGAAGTCCCGAGTTTTCCTATCGACGCACTGATCCGTCCTAATCTTGCTCTCGAAAGAATGGAAAACCGTCAGGTTCGCGATGTAGTTATGCAGATGGATGCTTCAGGATCTCCGCCAAAGCATGCAACCTTGTGGCGTCGGCCGGTATCTTCGCCGTGGCGGCGCTCTTTTCCACCGACGGCGCCATTTTCCCCAGCTTCGCCACCTTGCCCTGGCTCATGTGCGAACTCTCTGCGCTCTGGATCGCCTTGCGCAGAGCGGCGATCCGCTCGGCCGGCAGCGCCTGCGACCTCGATAGCTGATCCAGGTACGCCTTCGCCACAACCAGGCTCGCGGGCCACTCGATTTTCTGCTGGTTCTGGACATTCAGCTCCGGCACACGAACCGCCTTCGCTGCGTCGATTTCATTCTGCGTCAGAGACTTGCTCGGCGTCAGTTCGAACACGTCCAGGCCGCGCGCAATTTCCGAGCCGTAAATGTAGCCGTTGTACCAATACGCCGACCACTCGCCGCCCAAAACGAGCATCTTCGGATCGATCGGTCCGCGGTCGAAGTAGGCAATCTCGAAGGGTTGCGCCGGGTCGGTGAAATCCATGATGGAGACGCCGCCCTGGTACCAGGCCTGCACCTCGATATCGCGGCCCGGGACCGGGATCAGCGAGCCGTTGTGCGCAACGCAGTTCTCCGTGTCACCCTGCGCGGCCGGAAGCTTGTAATAGCTGGCCATGCTCAACTTGTCGTCCTTCAGACGGAAGATCGCGTCCGCGCCCCACTTGTTCGGATCGTTCGGACGGCACCGCGCGCCCAGGCCCCCGCCCCACTCGTCGGTGAACACCACTTTCGTCCCGTCGTTCGAGAACGAGGCGGAGTGCCAATACGAGTAGTTCGGATCGTTCACCGCATCCAGACGCTTCGGATGTACCGGGTCCTTGACGTCCAGCAGAATCCCATTTCCAGAGCACGCGCCGGCCGCCAATCCGATTGCCGAGTACACCGTGATGTCGTGGCACTGATCCGTGTCCTCAGGTTTCTCCATGCCCTTCTTGCCGTGGGTCCCGCCGCTGCTCAGGCCGTTCATCGCGCCTGTCCGCGGATCGATAAATACCCGAGGGCTGGATACCACCTTCGCATCCTGCGGCTCAGCCACCGGAACCTTGATCACGTCGATTCGAAACAGCGCTGTATTCGGGTCTTTGTCCGGCTTTTCACCCGAGCATCCCGCCAGCTCTTCCGGCTGACGCACAAACGATGTTCCGGACACATAGATGTACACATTGTCCTTGTCGTTCGGATCCAGCACCAGGGTATGGGTATGCGATCCGCGGCAGGTCTGCACCGCGGCGACTTGCTTGGGATTCTTGATGTCCGTGATGTCGAAGATCCGCACGCCGCGGAAACGGTCTTTTTGCGCTGCGGGTATGCGATGCTTTTTCTCTTTCTCCTCCCCTGCGGGCGGCGGTGGCTCCGGCGGAAACCCTTGCGTACCGCAATCCAGACGTCCGTTCGGCATTTCCACCGACATGAACAGCAGGTTCTTATACACCGACACATCCCCTTGGCCGCCCGGGCACACCAGCGAAGTCAGCAACGTGGTGTTCGCCGGATTGGAGATGTCAAAAATATTCACGCCATAAAAATTACCCTGGAACAGGTGGTTGCCCTGAAAGGCAAAGTCCGAGTTCGCGAATGCCAGTTGCGCGATCACCAACTGCAGCGGCTTGGGCATTTTTGCGATGTTTCCCACGCCGAGCTGCCCAATCATCTTCTGGACCTTCGGATCATCGGGCTCGGCGGTCCCCAGTTGAAAGGCGTCGGGCTTCTTGAGCAGCAGCAGGTGCTTGATGCCCAGCGAAGTTTCACCCGCGTCATAGAGCCCCGGCGTCAGCTTGGCGCGCGGATCGTTGGCGTCCGACCCCATCATCCCCGCAGGCAGCGGCGGAGCCGGCTGCGGCGCAAATGGATTCCCTTCCTCCTCGGCATCCTCCTTCGTGGACGGCTCCTGTTTGCTGGGCTCCTGCTTCGGCGCGTCCTGCTTGGGCGGAGCCGAAGCGGGCTCCTGCGCTTCCATCCGGTTCAGACCGAAAAATAAGAAAATCACCGCGACCGCCACACGCAAAGTAACCCACGAAACTCGGTTCATCGTTTCTCCTCTAACGGATTCTTCTCCAACAGCTCTTGCATAATCCTGATCTCGGCGCGTTGCGTATTGTCTGCATCCGTCGCGAAATTGAATAGGTCGGCATCCTGCCCCGCGCCCGCGGTCTCGAACAATTGCTTCACCATAATCAACGCGCCATTGTGGTGTTGGATCATCCCCGTCAAAAACAAGTGGTCAAACTCAGCGCCCTTGGCCTTCCGCAGCGCCTTCATTTGCTCCGGGGTAAGCATTCCGGGCATCAGCGCCATCGGTTGGCCAGACCGGTCCATACCCGGCATCCCCGGCATCGCCATGGAAACTGGTTCTCCGCGAGCCGCTAGCCACCGCTGCATAAATTTTATTTCGTCTGACTGCGAGCTGCTGATTCGCGCCCCCAGCGACCTCAGCTCCTTGTTCTCCGTATGCGTCGCGATTAGCGCCGTCATCTCCACCGCTTGCTGGTGATGCATGATCATGCCCTGCATGAACTCCACATCGGCTTGCGACCTCGGCGGCAGCGCGCCCTTCGTCGAAGACGGCAGCGTCCTGCTCGGCTTACCCGGGGCACCCGGCTGCACCACAACAGGCGTGGCGGGAGTTGTCTGCTGCGCGCGCGCAGGGGAGGAACCGGAGCCTGTGGGAACGTTCGCGGCCAACAACATGCCACACAGCACTGCCGCACCCGTTGCTGAGTGAAGGTCGCTCTTGCGACGAAAGCGGCAGCGCTTCCACTCCGGTGCATCGCTAATCATTTGCCCAAACCAAGTTTTGTGCGTTCGTTTCAATCACAAACTTTATATCATGCGCTCGCTCTCACCCGGCTGGTTTTTTTTGTAACCATCCCGGCCGAGCGTTTGGCTCTTTGGACCCTTAGGATTTCCGAAACGCCGAGAAGGAGCGTTGCTGCAGAATTTGAACAGATACTTTAGGAATGCCCGGTGCCGTTAGGCCAAGAATAGGCTCATCAGGAATTGGGCCAGCCTCCTTTCACGCACACGCTTGAACCTCTCCAGGGGCATACGATGTGGGTGGACCCTTCCATTTCACAATCGTTCTTGACGGCGAGCCCGGCTTGGATACTCTCCCCGGATGTCGTCTACAGCCAAAAAGGTGCTGCAAGCGGTGTTCTGGTTTGTCTTGGGACACCTCAGCTGCGCCCTCATGCATCACCTCCACTCCTTTGTCGGGAACTAGCCGAACGCCCGCACTCTTCCCGGGTGGCCTCTCTCGCGAAGGTATGCAGGGAGCAGTGCGCCTGCGGCCTTGCCGGGTACTGCCGAGGCCCCGCTTCCTGATTTCTGATTGTCGATTGCTGGTTGCCCTTCCCGCCGTTCGAATTGAGTATCATATACTTAACTATTTATATAGTTATACTTTCTGTGGTATGCTCGCTCGTGACATCCCGGCCCCCGTTCGCCTCGACCCCGCCGCGCACCCTCCGCCGCTCGATCATTCCACTAGCTGCTTTTCCTCCCTCGGCCTAAAGGCTGATGGCTATCGGCTTCCTTTCTAACTCCTTTCCCTACGTCTCTTACGCAAAAACAGGGGGGGGGGCGACTGGTCATACCAATCTTCCCTGCGCTCCAAACTCTGCGGCCTCAGAGTCTCTACGGTGAGTCCTCTTCCTTCTCGCTCCTTACTCGAGATCCTCAATTCTCCTTGCCCCACGGTCGGCCCTTCCGCCGAAGCAGGCGGCGGCCATGCAACTCCTCCCCCGCCAGTCATCAGTCGCGAATCACCAGTCACCTTGAGTCGCCTTGCTCCACCTCGCTGTTCCCGCTACAGTGTTCCTTACCGTTTCCCGTTATCAGGGGAGAAAAACTATGAATGCCATCGTCATTGTCGCGGTGATTTTCGGCTTGCTGCTGCTCGGCCTGGTCGTGCGGCTTCTTTCGCAGAACTCCCAGGGCCAGCGAAAAAACGAAGCCCTCGAATCGCAGATGAACGAGATGCGCCGCGACCTGCTGAACCTCTCCACCACCCAGGCGCAAAGTGCCACCAAACTCGAGTCCATCGCCGGCACGGTGGCCACGCGCCTGGAGGCCGTCACCACCGCCCTGAAAGACGGCGTGAAAGACTCCGCACAAATCACCTCGAAAATCACTTCGGAATCCCAGGCCGCCATGTCCCTGGAGCTGAAAAATACCCGCGAGCAGATCAACCAGATTCAGAACCAGCTCGGCGAAGTCCAGCAAGCCGGCAAGCAGATGTTTGAAACTTCGCGAACGCTGGAAAACATTCTCGGCGGCGCCAAGTCCCGCGGCTCCTTCGGCGAAATCACCCTGGAACGCCTGCTGGAAGACGCCCTGCCCCCCGCGCATTACGCCAAACAGTACCGCTTCCGCAGCGGGGAGGCCGCGGACGCGGTGATCTTCCTGCTGGACAAGAAGAAGATGGCCATCGATTCCAAATTTCCGCTGGACGCCTACCGCCGCTTGAGCGCCGAAGGCGAGGAAGCCCGCCGCCAGTTTGTGACCGCGGTCAAAGGTCATGCTGATTCCATTGCCAAGAAATACATTGTGCCAGACGAAGACACCCTGGACGTGGCGCTGATGTTCGTCCCCAGCGAAACCGTTTTTTACGAATTGCTGATGAGCGCGGACGGCAAAGGCATGCCCCTCGACGAATATTGCCGCAGCCGCAGCATCTTTCCTGTTTCGCCGAACACGCTGCACGCCAACCTGCGAGTGATCGCCATGGGCCTGCGCGGCATGCAAATCGAGGAAAATGCCAAACACCTGGCCGCCAATCTCACCGGCCTGCGCAAGCAGTTGGACATTTTCACGGAACACTTCGGAAAAGTAGGATTTCATCTAAAGAACGCACAGCAAAGTTTCGCGGAAGCCGACAAGCGCTTCGACAAAGCCTCCAACACTTTGGACACGCTGGTAAGCTCCAGCGAAGGCGTAGCCCCACCAGCCATCGAAGATGCCCAAGCCCAGGGCACCCTGGCCCTCCCGGCCAGCGCCACCAAAAGATCCGTATGACGCGAATCTTTTCTGCGCTTTCCGCTCTGCCCTCAGCGTCTCTGCGTTGAGACTTTCTTCATTCCCGATGATGCGCGGCGGCTCACTTCGTCGCCAACCACTCAGTTGTGCGGAGCACCAGGCTGCGCTACCAGCCGAATCGATACCACAAAGTTGCCGCGCTGCTTGCCCAGCACCTCGAACTTGGCGACATTGTCCGCTCCACCGCTAGACACCGCCCGCGCGTGCGTTCCCCCCTGCAAGTCCGCTACTTCCGGCGCCAGATTGCGGGCCTCCAGATTCACTCTGATGCTGCTTCCCTTCACCCGCACCGTTAGAGTTCGATGCTCGCCGGGCGCCAGCGGCGCATTGCTGGCTTCCAAATCCAACGCCACAAAGATGGTGGTGAACGCCGCTGAAATCTTCTGCCCGCAGCTCACCTGCACTTGCGCGGGCCCGGGATCCATATCCGAGGGCGGCAGCACGGCGAGATACGCCGGCGAAGCGGCAAGCACGAGCGCTGGCAAACCGCCGATTGTAACGTGGTTGGTATCGGCGTCGCCGCAGAACCCGTGGCCGAGGATTTCAAAGCGGTCACTGAGCGAAGCCACGCGCGGAGCGAGAGAAACTTCTTGGGACGCGGAAGAGGAATCCGCCGCGCTGAGAATCGTGCCGGAGATGCGACCGGGACGTCCCTTGATCGAGGCGTCAATTTTGTCCATGTTCAGCGGCGCAACGAAGAGAGCGCGGCCGGTCGCGTCGGTTTTCAGGATTTCGCCGTTGGAGAACTCCACGGTCACGCCGGGGGTAAGGCGGCCATTCACGTCCAGGACTGCGAGAGTGGCTCGCTCACCACTGACCAGTTTCCGCGGCAAGAGCAAAATGCGCGCCCCGGAAGCGGGCGGAGGCTCTTGCGCCAACCCGCCCGCCGCGAAGGGGAGAAGCAGTGCGAGAAGGAGAGAGAACTTTCTAAGAAACCTCGAAGAGATGGGCACATCGAGATTGTAGAGGAGATTGCCCCGGCACAGAAGAGCGCAGGGCGGCAACCGTGGACGACAAAATAACCTTGTTCCGCCGGGACATTCTGTTCAGTATAGAACCGAAGAGACCAGGTTCCCGCCCGAAACTCCCGGTGCTCCCGTCTCAGGGCAGTGCGGGAAGTGCCCGGATAAAGGAGAAAGCCAATGGAAATTCGAGCCATCAAGGGATGGATGGTGCGGGCCGCGGTGTTGTTTGCTTTGTGCGGCGTGGTGCTGGCGCTGGCGGCCCAGCAGCCGTTCACGCTGAACGTGAATGGGCAGGCGGGTCAGGTGAAGGTGGTGCAGATCAACGGGCATTCATACGTGGAAGTGGAAGGGCTGGCACGCATCATTAATGGAAGCATTTCGTACCAGGGAAATCAGATGACGTTGACGCTGCCGAACGGAGGAGGAGGCACCTCTGTGGTGAGCTCCGCGCCGGCGCCGGCTGCCGCGAATCCTCAGGTCAACACGGGATTTTCCAAGGACTTCATCACGGCGGGAATCGAATACATGTCGCAAATCCGGGAGTGGCGCAACACCCTGGCAAACGCGATTGCCAACGGGTTTCCGCTGACGGATGGATTGTTCCAGCCGTATCGCGACGATGCGGCCACTAGTTTGCGGCTGGCCAACCTAGCGGCGTCCACGGAAGCGGATCACAGCGCGGCCCGGTTGATCGCAAGCGAGTATGAAAACATGCGAAATTTGACAAACAAATATCTGGCCAAGCGAGCCAACCTGGAATTTATTGACCCCGATGCGCTGAAAAGCGATGCGATGAATCAACAGATTCTGACGTGCGCCAGATCGCTGGCAGCGATGGCCACCGCCAACCAGTTCACGGACGACGGCGCCTGCCATTAAGAAAAAACGCGGTATATCGGAGTGTAACGATTGACCCGCCGCGGTCTGCGCGGGGGTGGGGAAGTGTGGCTGAAGGCGCTTGCCTAGACCCTGTGGAATTCGAGTATTCTTGCAAGCGGAGCGAGCTGGTAGCCGTAGGTATCGAAAGGTAATCAGTTGGGCGCAAAGGCTTTCCGAGCAGCGAGGTGTCTGCTAGCGTGAAGGTAAGGGAATGGCCGGAGTGTGTGCGCCGGGGGTACCTTTCGTGTCCACTGGAAGGCTTGAAGGAGAGGCTGTGCAGATCGTCAGCTACGGTTTGTCGGACGTCGGACGTGTGCGTACGAACAACGAGGACTCTTTCCGCATCGTGGAAGCTCTGAACCTGTTCATCTTATCGGATGGGATGGGCGGCGAGGCGCATGGGGAAGTAGCGAGTGCGATGGCAATTGACGTCATCGGCAAGTATTGCTTGACAGAAAAAGAAGATTCCGGGGCAACGGTGATGGATGCGGCACCAACGAACTGGAGTTCGCAGACCCGGCGATTGAAGAATGCGGTGGCCCAGGCCAATTTTCAGATTTACCAGGCGGCACAGAAGAATCACGAGCAGCGCGGCATGGGCGCGACGATCACCGCGGTGTGGCTGAAGGACTCCCTGCTAAGCATCGCGCACGTGGGGGACAGCCGGGCGTATCTCTTGCGCAGCGGCAATCTGCAGCAACTGACCAACGATCATTCGCTGGTGGCCGAGCAGGTGCGACGTGGATTGATCACGCCGCAACAGGCGGAAGAGAGCGATATGCAGAGTGTGCTGCTGCGGGCGCTGGGGGCTCATCCGGAAGTGGAGATCGACGTGGATGAGGTCGAGATTATTCCGCGGGATGTGCTGCTGCTATGTTCGGACGGGCTGACACGCATGGTGACGGAGCCGGAGATCGCCGGGGCGTTGCAGGCGGAGACGGTGCCATCCGCGGCGGCGGAGAAATTGATAGGGTTAGCGAACGAGAATGGCGGGATAGACAATGTTACGGTAATTGTCGTGCGCTTCGAGGATGACTCCAACAAGGGTTGGTTCTCCTGGATGCGTCGCGGCTCGGCGAAAAGAGACTAGCACCTCCTCGGAGGGGATTGCATGGCGAAACTCAGTCTGATGTTCGAAAACAAATTGGTGAAGGAAGTGCCGATCGGCGGCCGCCCGGTGACTATCGGACGCTCTCCGGACAATGACCTGCCTGTGGATAATCTGGCGGTGTCCAATTATCACGCGCGGGTGTATTACGAAGCGGGCCGCCTGGTGGTGGAAGACCTGGATAGCTTGAACGGCACCTTTGTGAACGATCTGCGAGTGGAACGTGCCACGCTGCACGATGGCGACGCCATCTGGGTTGGGAAACACTTCATCAAGGTGGATGCGACGGCCGATGCCGCGATTCCATGGGACACCGGGCGGAAGACCGCGGCTCCGAAGATTAACGAGACCATGGTGCTGGACACGAAAGTGCGCCGGGATATGCTGCAGCAGGCGGCGGCGATGGGCGAGCGCGCGCAATTCTCCGCGGGGCGGGTGAAGGTGGCGACGCTGGTGGTTCTGGGCGGCAAGGTTAACGGCAAGGAATTCACGCTGACCAACAAGCTGACGGTGATTGGAAAATCGCCGATGGCGACGGTGCGACTGAAGGGTTGGTTCAAGCCAAAGATGGCCGCGCAAATCAACCAGCGCGACGACGGCTATTATCTGGGCACCGGGGACAAGGTTCCCACGGTGAACGGCGCGCCGATCATGGGAACGGTGCGCCTGAACGACGGCGATTTAATCGAAATCTGCGGCGTACGCATGAATTTTATTTTCCGCGAATAGTCCACTACCTCCCATGCCAACAGCGCCCGAAGGAGGCCGCCGGAAAGAGAGCGTGTATCGCCGCTTCGGCGACCTACTCGCGACCTGGTGGCAGCACCGCGCGGTTTTCCTTATCAGCGTAGCGATAACGGTCGTTTCGCTGGGGGTGTACATATTCACGTTTGTGGGCGACCGGAATACACCTCTGTTCGACTTCTTGAAACGATTTGAATACAGCACGCTGGACACCCGGTTCCGCTACCGGCCAGCCCGGTATACCCCGCCGGATCCGCGAATTGTGGTGGTGTCGATTGACCAACGCTCGCAGGAAGTGCTGGGGAAGTGGCCGTTTTCGCGAAAATACTTCGGGGAGATGCTGGATGCGTTGCGGGAAGACGGGGCGCGCATCGTGTCGTTTGACGTGACGTTTGACAAACCGGATCAGACGGCGGCGCCAATCCGGGCGCTGTGGGGGCAGATCGAACAAGATAAGAAGAATGGGAAGCTGCCGGATCCGAAACTGGAAGCGCATGTCGCGGAGCTAGCGAAGGAATTTGATGCCGATGCACAATTCGCGGCGGCGCTGCGGCGTTTTGGGCCGGTGGTACTGGGGAATTTCTATCTGCAGGCCGACGAAATTCAGGGCATCGATGACGCGGCGCTGAACAAGTATGCGGAGATGGTGCAGTGGTATTCGCTGAATCGCAACGCGTTGAATCCGGCGACGGGCAAGGCGGACTTCGCTTCCCTGCTGAACAGCTACCAGTATGAGGGCACGCTGTTCACGGCGACGATCGCCAACATTCCGCAACTTGCGCCGCCGGACAACGATGAAAAGACGGCGATTGGGTTTTTTAACATTTCGTCGGATGCCGATGGGGTGCTGCGCCGCGCGCTGCTGGTGCTGCCATTTGGGCGCTCGAGCAATCCGGACGATATTGACCTGTATGGCTCGCTGGAAGTGCAGACGGTGCGGCTATATTTGGGGCTAAAAACGGAGCAGGTCACGGTGAACTATGGTCCGGCGGGAGTGGCCACGCTGCAATTCGGGGACAAGCTGACGGTGAAACCCGATTGGCTGGGGCGGATGCTGATCAACTACCGCGGACCGCGCGAAACGTACCCGTATTTTTCGATTGCGGACGTGGTCAAGCGAAAATTCAAGCCCGGAACATTTCGCGACAAGATTGTGCTGGTGGGGGCATCAGCGACAGGCATCGGCGACTTGCGCACCCCGCCTTATGGAGGGATCGATTATCCGGGACTCGAAGTACATGCCAACGTGATTGACAACATGCTGAATAATGGGTTCATCATCCGCGGGCCCCATCAGGAGGTTTTTGACCTTTTTCTGATCTTCCTGTTTGGGATACCGCTGGGGATCGCGCTGGCGCTGGTTTCGCCGCGCTGGATGTGGTTCGGGTTGGCGCTGCTGCTGCCGTTTGGCTTGCTGATTTACGTGTCGTTTCTTCGCGGATATTGGCTGAACTTCACGCTTCCGGCGGGGACGTTGACGGCCAACGTGATGATCGTTTCGTTGTACCGGGCGTTGGTGGAGGAAAAGGAGAAGCGCAAGGTGCGCTCGGCCTTCGGACAATATCTGAGCCCGGAAGTGATTCGCAGGCTGCTAGTGAATCCGCAACTTGTGGAACCCCGCAAGACGGAAATTACGGTGATGTTCAGCGATATTCGCGGGTTTACGACGATTTCGGAGAAGCTGGATGCCCAGGACCTGGCGGTGTTCCTGAACGGGTACTTGTCGGACATGACCAAGATCGTATTCGATACCCAGGGGACCCTGGACAAGTACATCGGCGACGCGGTGATGGCTTTCTGGGGCGCGCCATATGAAGAACCGGACCATGCCACGAATGCGTGCAACGCTTCGCTGACGATGATGAAAAAGGTGCACGCCCTACAGAAACAGTGGGAAGCCGAGGGCAAGCCAAAACTGGATATTGGCATCGGGTTGAATTCCGGACCGGCGAGCGTGGGGAACATGGGCTCGGCGCTGCGGTACGGCTATACGGCGCTGGGCGATACGGTGAATTTGTCTTCTCGGTTGGAAGGGCTAAACAAAGAGTACGGCACGCACATCCTGGTGAACGAATCGACGTATAAGGCGGTGAACGGCGCGGGATATCTTTTCCGGGAGCTGGATATCATTCGGGTGAAGGGCAAGTTGCAGCCGGTGACGATATACGAGCTGGTGGGAAAGCTCTCGGAATTGGAAAAAGAAGCCGGGTTCGCCGAATTGCAGCAGAGGCTACGCAGCTTTGCCGAAGCGCGCGCGCTTTATAGCAAGAGACATTGGGAAGAGGCTCAGCATGCGTTCCAGGAGATTCTGGACCATACGCCGGATGATGGGCCCTCGCGAATGTATTGGAAACGGTGCCAGGAATATTTATTTGATGAGCCGCCGGTGGGATGGGATGGGGTATTTACGATGACGCATAAGTAGCGGCAGAGCGCCTCGGAAGGCATCCCTACAAAAGAAAGAGAAGATCATAAGCCCTTTGCAAAAAACACAAAGGGCAGGCCGCTGAGGATCCGCGCGGCCACTTGAAAGTGGCCGCGACAGTGTTGCGCAGGATTAGGGTTTGACGATTTCGGCGCAGGCTATGCGGGGAGGAGCGCCGCTGCCGGTGCTGCTGGCGACGGCGTGAATCACCAGCGCGGTGCCGCCATTGCTGAAGACGGAGTGATCGTCGTCGCCGAGGGTGACGTTGGGATCGACGGTGGAGACGTGAGCAGTGCCGTCTTTGCTTACGTTCAAAGTGAAATCAGGGATATCGCCGGCCGGGGCGGTGTCGTGCATGTGGCCGTGGCCTCCGGGATCGAAATGCCCGCCAGCGGACTTGAAATCCGGGGGATCACACTTGGCAAACTGGTGGATGTGGATGGTGTGTTCGCCCGGAGGGAGTTTCTTGATATCCAGGACAATCTTGACGCCAGGCGTTGCCGGAGAAAGAGTGGCCGTGCCAACGACCTGACCTTCCGCGTTCTTGATGTTAACAACCACGGATTTGCCGGCAGAGCCAGCGGGAGACTTCTGAGCTTGAACCGCCCCGGAAAGGGCGAGAAGTGCGGCTACACAGACGAGCGTTTTCATGAGTATGCTCCTCGGCTAAGGTTGGACGCGCGGGGTGGGAACTGGAAAGCAAACCCGCATACTGTATCGCAAAGATGGATGCTATGGGAATGAAAATGTAAGTCAGCGGATCGGGGGGACCGGCGACTCAGTCCGAGGCGACGGAGCTGGAGACCAAGGTCACTTGCTTGGTGTTGTCGGCGGGGACACGATCGATGAGTAGGAGGAATGGGTCGATGCCGGCCTGGTCCGGGAGTTCATCGGTGATAAAAGTGTAGGTGGAGTGGGGCTGGGTGACGTGGACCAGCTCGCGGTGCAGGGTTTTGCCGTATTTACGGCCTTTTTCCGCTTTGGCGAAGGCGCCGATGTCCACCCAATCATCCATGGGGACTTCGGTTTCATTGCCCTTGGGATCGGCTTTGAATTTGTGGGACTCGACGTTGATGGTGACGTTGTATTTGCCGTCGCTGCGCTTGTGGGCGGAGGCTTCAAGGGTGCGATTGGAGAACAGGGTGATGTCCTCGAAGAGATCCTTGACCAGATATTGGTATTGCGTAGGGATCTGTTCGCGGAAGGCATCGAGAAGATCCCAGGAAGTGGGATAAGGGGCCGGTGCGTAGGCGTAACGCCGGATCATCTTGCGCAGTGCGGCGTTGACTTTGTCCTCGCCGATCATTTCCTTCAGGTAATACAGAACGACACTGCCCTTGCGATAGTGGATGTAGCCTTGCCCGCTTTCCACGGTGAGCAGCGGGCGCTCCTTCAGGCGCTCCTGACCACGGGAGCGCAAATAGTTGTCCATTTCGTATTTGAGGAATTTGCGCATGATGTCGCGGCCGTACTCTTTTTCCATGACCATCAATGCGGAATATTGGGCCATGGTTTCGGAGAGCAGCGTAGCGCCCTCCATATTGGCGCCAACCACCTGGTGCGCCCACCACTGGTGACCCATTTCGTGGGCGACGACGTAGTAGACCATGTCGATGTCGTCGGGATGATTGAGGTTGGCGATGAAGCCGATGGATTCTGAATAGGGCATGGTTCCGGCGAAGGCCTGGGCGAAAGAGCCGACACGCGGGAATTCGATGATGCGGGCTTCCTTGTGATAGTAGGGGCCGAAGTTGGCG
Organism: uncultured Acidobacteriota bacterium; assembly: GCA_963781995.1. GTDB lineage: Bacteria > Acidobacteriota > Terriglobia > Acidiferrales > UBA7541 > Acidiferrum. The sequence continues at coordinate 695,950 of CAWAHR010000003.1, forward strand.
GTGTAGTAGGCGAGGGATTTTTTCATGGAGTTCATCATGCGCGGCACGTTCCAGGCATGGTCCGGATCGAAGTAGACCTCGAGCTTGATGCCGTTCCATTCCTCGCGCTGGACGGCATAGCGCGCGGACATGAAGGAGAAAAAGTTCAGTGAAGAGTGATCGAGTTTGTAGTCGAAATAGCGGCGGCCGTTTTGCCGCCATTCGCGGATCAGAGAGCCTGGAGCAATGGCGATCTGGTCCGGGGAGGTGCTGATAACGGTTTCGATGTCGATCCAGTCGGAATGACCGAGTAGATAGTTGTCGCGGCAATCGTCGGTGCAATTGCGTTCGAGATGGGGCATGAGCTGCGGATCGCCCAAGCCGAAATTCTTGCGCTCGATGGGGTCGGTGAGTTCGCGGTCAGGGGTATAACCGATGATAAGGCCAACCGTGCTGTTGAAGAAGGTGCCGTTTTGGGTGATGTTGACGTTGCTGACGGCGTTTTCAAAGCCGCGATTGCGGCTTTTCACCGTGAAAGTGAAGGTTTTGGACTGGCCGGGGAGGAGCGGCTCGGAAAACTGGTAGATCCGATAGTAGAGGCGCGTGTCGTTCTTGGCGAGAGTTGCGCCGGGGAAATCGATTTCGGCGTCGTACTGATCGTCGAGGGAGAAGTGTATTTCGTTGAGTGGTTGGGAATAGGGATTGTAGACGATTTCTTCGCCACGGACGACCGCGTTGCGGGTTTGAGGCTGGAGATCGACGGAATACTTGATGTTGCGAACGCGGGGCATGGGGAGAGAGGCGAACGACTTGTAATTTTTTTCGTAATCCACCTGGAGGCGCTGGCGATCCTTGGGCCCGAGGGTGTGGTTGAGAATTTTAGTGTTGTAGTAGATCCATCCGCCGGTGGCGGCGAAGAGGAGCAAGCCCGCGACAGTGAGTGCCGGCCATATTCCGCGGAAGCGAAGGCCCGCATTGCGCCAGCGTTCGCGCCAAGATGGCTGCTTGCCACGGGGCCAGAACATCACGGTGGCGACGGCCAGCAAGCCGCAGAAGATCGTCCAATACAAACCGTACCAGCGCCAAGCGGTGATGTACGGGGCGTCGCCGAAGAAATCGGAGTGGGTAACATCGGGCGTGGAAGCAAACTGAACGAGGTTGGTGGCGATGTTTAGAGGGCGCCAGATGAAAAGGTTGGCGATGGTGAAGGCGATGTACGCGAAATAGCCGACATATTTGTTGGGGGCGAGAGCGTGAATGAAGAAAGCGAGAGCGCCGAATAAGAGGAAAAAGAGAAGATCCCTGCCGAGCAACTGGCTCAAGTAAAGACCGAATTGGAAGCGGTGGTAGCCATAGGCAGCCTGCACGGCGACGCCGCTGAGCAGGGCGAGAAGTTGGATGAACATGACCATCGCGCCGAGAGCGACGAAGCGGGATAGGTAAGAAACCCATTCCGAGGCGGGAAGCGAATCGGTGATTTCATCCATGCGATTTTCGCGGTCTTTCCAGACCAGGACGCCGGCGTAATAGGTGATGATGACCAGAACAAACATGTACAGGGTGCCAGCGATGAGCTCCAGAATCCAATAGGTGACCGGCAGGGTGCTGTTGCCGTAGCCTTCGCGAGCGCTGAGGATGACCGCCGGAACGGAGTTGAGCAATGCGGCGATGAGAATAATGATAAAGACGGTACTTTTCAGGATTCCGAGGAAATGGATTTTTATCGAGGCGAGAAACTTTGTCCAACTGGCTTCGTGCAGCGTGAACGGAGGCAGCAGGACAATTGGCGGAGCCGCGACTGGGAGAGGGCTCTCCGGCGCGATTTTGACCTTCTTTGCGCGCTCGGCAAAGCTGAAACGCAAATAGGCGAAAAGCAGGAAGGCGCAGCCGACAGCAATCCACAGCAGGCGATTCCAGAGGAGCAGGCCGCTGAGGCCGACGGTGATGGTGTTTTTTTCAGCTACGGTCCAATACTTGGTGACCAGGCTGAAGGTGCGAATCGCGAAGGGATCGAGCAGCGCGGCCATTTGTTCGCGCTCGAGATTCCGCGTGAGCGCCTGGGAGACGCCGTAGCCGGTGAGGAGGAGTAGACCGGCCACGAATGCGACGATATCGTTGCGAGCGAGCAGCGCGATGGTGAACAAAATGGCGGCCATGAAGAAGGTGTTGGGAACGGCGAATACGAAAATACCCTTGAGGTGGGCGCTCCAGATGACCGGGCCCCAGCGGTCGGGATCCACCCAGGGCAAATATTTGGCGAGGAGGATGCCGATGGAAACGCCGGTCATGGGAATGACGGAAACGAGAGCCGAACCGAGGAAGCGGCCAAGGATGAAATCGCGACGATGGATCGGGGTGGAGAAAATAATTTGATAGGTGTTGTAGCTGAAATCGCGGGCGGCGGCGGAATTGACAAAGGCGGTGACCCTCAACAGGCTGAGTAGACCGATGATGGAATAATAATTTTCGATGACGTAAGGCGCGTTGTGAAATGTATTGTTGAGCGCGGCACCAACTACGATGTGATCGGAGCTGACGGCGCCGAAAATCATCAGGGCGATAATCAGGGTAAAGATCCAGAGCATCCAGGAACGCAGCCAGTAGCGAATTTCGAATGAGGCGATGTGCAATAGCATTGGCGGCCTCAATTCCAACCGCTAATTTTGGTGAAGAAAACGTCCTCGAGATCGGGCGCGGTGGGAATGAAACCCGCGTCGGGGGATTCCGGATTGAGGACGTGGAGGACCGGGCGGCCGGCGACCAGGCGACTGGAGATGACCTTGTAGCGCTGCTCAAAGTCGCCAAGTTCGGACTTGGCGATGGTGCGCAGCCAGACGCGGTCCTTGAGTTGCGCTATGGCGTCTTCGGGGTGGCCTTCGAAAAGAACCTTGCCGAGGTGAATGATGGCCATGCGGCTGCACATGTCCATCACGTCTTCGACAATGTGGGTGGACAAAATGACGACGACATTTTCGCCGACTTCGGCGAGGAGATTGTAGAAGCGGTTGCGCTCGCCGGGGTCCAGGCCGGCGGTTGGCTCATCCACGATCAGAAGCTGCGGATTGCCGATCAGGGCTTGCGCGATGCCGAAGCGCTGGCGCATACCGCCCGAATAGGTGGTCAGGGATTTCTTGCGAACGTCATACAGATTGCAGCGGCGGAGCATGGCTTCGACCACGTCCTTGCGTTCGCCGGAGCGGGTGATGCCTTTGAGCAGAGCGATGTGGCTGAGCATATCTTGCGCGGAGATGCGCGGATAGACCCCGAAATCCTGGGGGAGATAGCCGAGGCGGCGGCGCACTTCGTCCTTTTGGCGGAGGATGTCGATGTCGCCGAGTCGGATGGCGCCGGCGTCAGGTTCCTGGAGGGTAGCAATGGTGCGCATCAAGGAGGTTTTTCCCGCACCATTGGGCCCGAGCAGGCCGTACATGCCTTGAGGAATGGTGAGAGAGACGCCATCGAGAGCCTTTACGCCATTTGGATAGGTCTTATTCAAATTTTGGATAGTGAGCACAAGATTCTCCGTGGGTGACAGAATGTCCGCAAATGGTACGAACGACTGTTCGAAAAAGTTTCGAAATTAGGCAGGCCATTATGGACCATCGGGAGATGAACGGGAATCGCTCATCTCGAAACAAGCTTTTGCCGATAATATTGAAGGGCTCGATCGTTAGACCAGCTAGACGGGACGCAATTTTGCGCTTCCCTTCCAGCGGCGTACCCAAACGAGGGTGTTTGATAGTCTAATAGGGGTATAAGGGTCATAGATTCCTGGGCAACCGGCCATTCGTTGATTGTGTGTCGCGCCCAACAGGCCAAGGTCATTAGCATTCCTATATGTGGATTGTTCGCTTAGCGCTTTCCCGGCCGTATACCTTCATCGTTATGGCCCTGGTAATCATTCTGATGGCGCCGATCGTGCTGTTGCGCACGCCTACGGATATTTTCCCAGATATCAATATCCCGGTGATCTCGCTGGTGTGGACGTACGCGGGGTTGCAACCGCAGGAGATGGAACAGCGGATTACTTCCAACGTCGAACGCGGGGTGATGGTGTTGGTGAACGACGTGGAGCACGTGGAATCGCAGTCGTTGAACGGCATAGCCATCATCAAGATCTATTTCCACCCTGGCGCGAATATCCAGACGGCCTTGGCGCAAGCGACGGCCATCTCGCAGACATTTCTGAGGAATCTTCCGCCGGGGACCACGCCGCCGCTGGTGATAATCTACTCCGCGTCGACGGTGCCGGTTTTGCAGGTCGGACTGACCAGCGACAGCCTCAGCGAGCAGCAGATCTTCGACTACGGCAACAACTTCATCCGCACCCAAATCTCGACGGTACCTGGCGCGTCGATGCCTTTTCCATACGGCGGGAAATCGCGCCTGGTATCCGTGGACATTGACTCGGCAGCGCTGCAGGCGAAGGGGCTGTCCCCGGTCGATATCGTGAACGCGGTGAACGCGCAAAACCTGATTCTGCCGACCGGCACGGCCAAGCTAGGCACCCTGGAATATAACGTGGAGATGAACGGGAGCCCCAAGACGATTGCGGAGCTGAATGATCTGCCGGTCAAGACGGTAAATGGCTCGACCATTTATATGCGCGACGTCGCGCACGTGCGCGACGGTTTTTCACCGCAGACCAACGTGGTGCTGACGAACGGGCAGCGCGGCGTGCTGATGAGCATCTACAAAACGGGCAATAATTCCACACTCTCGATCGTGGACCGAGTGAAACAAGTTCTGAAGGACTATCGTTCGTCGCTGCCAACCAGCTTGCAGGTGAACAACTTTTTCGACCAGTCGATCTATGTGCGGGCGGCGATCCAAGGCGTGATCCGCGAGGCGCTGATTGCGGCGTGCCTGACGGCGATCATGATTTTGCTGTTCCTGGGAAACTGGAAGAGCACGCTGATCATCGCGGTTTCCATTCCGCTATCCATTCTGGTGAGTTTGTTGTGCCTGAGCGCGCTGGGCGAAACGATCAACATCATGACCCTGGGCGGGCTGGCGCTGGCCGTGGGCATTCTGGTGGACGACGCAACTGTGGAAATCGAGAACATCAACCGGAACCTGGCGATGGGCAAGGAAACAGTGCAGGCGATTCTGGACGGCGCGCAGCAAATCGCGGTGCCGGCGTTCGTTTCGACGCTGTGCATCTGCATCGTGTTTCTGCCGATGTTTTTCCTGAGCGGGGTGGCAAAATACCTGTTCGTGCCGTTGGCCGAAGCGGTGATGTTTGCCATGCTGGCATCGTACATGTGGTCGCGGACGATTGTGCCGACGATGGCCATGTATCTGTTGAGCGCGGAAGACGAATATCAGGCCGACCTGCACGTGGGCGAGAAGATGGGGTTTTTCCGGCGGTACCAGCAAGCGTTCGAGCATTCGTTTGAAAAGCTGCGGGGCGGATACCGGCGGGCGCTGACCGCCGCGCTGGATAGCGCTTGGCTGTTTTCGGCGTGTTTTCTGACGTTTTGCGTCCTCTCGGCGGGACTCACGTTTTTCCTGGGACGGGACTTTTTCCCGAGCGTGGACGCGGGGCAGATCCGCCTGCACATGCGCGCGCGAACGGGGCTGCGCATCGAGGAAACCGCCAGCCTGGCCGACCAAGTGAACCGCGTAATTCAGCAGGTGATTCCGAAAAAGGATCTGGAGACGGTGATCGACAACGTCGGGCTACCGTATTCGGGAATCAATCTTACCTACAGCAATTCGGGAACGATTGGCACGGCGGACGCCGAGATTCTTGTGCAGCTTAAACAGGAGCGCGGGAAGCCGACGAGCACGTACATCAACGCGTTGCGCAGGCGGCTGGCGACAGATTTTCCCGGTGTGCAATTTTTCTTTCAGCCGGCGGACATCGTGACGCAAATTCTGAATTTCGGGACACCTGCGCCGGTGGATGTGGAAATCATCGGAGCGAACCAATCGGCGAATTACGCGATAGCGGAAAGGCTTGCGAACCGGATGGAGCACATTCCGGGAGCGGTGGACGTGCATGTGCAGCAGGCGTTCGATGCGCCGACGCTGTATATGGATCTGGATCGCACACGTTCACAGTACGTGGGGATGCAGGCGCGGGACGTGGCGCAGAACCTGCTGGTGTCGCTGTCATCGAGCTTCCAGACGGCGCCGAATTTCTGGCTGGATCCCAAAAACGGAGTCAGCTACAACGTGGCGGTGCAAACGCCACAATATCGCGTGGACACTTTGCAGGCGCTGCAAAATACACCGATCAGTGGCGCCCCGGCCGCCGGAGCCACCCCGCAGATTCTGGGAAATCTGGTGCGCACCAAGACCGTGGCGCGTCCGGCTTCCATCTCGCATTACAACGTGCAACCGATGATCAATATCTACGCTTCGGTATACCGGAGCGATCTGGGCAGCGTGGCGGAGCAAGTGCGCAAGCTGGTGCATGACACTGAAAAGGATCTTCCGCGCGGCAGCCACATTGTGATTCGCGGCCAAGTGGAGACGATGGATTCCTCGTTCTTGGGGCTGGGAATCGGGCTGATCGGGGCGATCGTGCTGGCGTACTTGCTGATCGTAGTGAATTTCCAGTCGTGGCTGGATCCGTTCATCATCATCACGGCCTTGCCGGGAGCGTTGGCAGGAATCTGCTGGATGCTGCTGATTACGCACACGACGCTGAACGTGCCGTCGCTGACCGGGGCGATTATGTGCATGGGGGTGGCAACCGCAAATAGTATTTTGATGATCTCCTTCGCGCGAGAGCAGATGGTGGAGGGGAAATCGCCGAGGGAGGCCGCGCTCGAAGCGGGCTACGTGCGAATCCGGCCGGTGATCATGACGGCGCTGGCGATGATGATCGGGATGGTGCCGATGGCAATTGGGATGGGAGAAGGCGGCGAACAGAACGCGCCTTTGGGACGCGCGGTGATCGGCGGATTGCTGTTCGCGACGGTGGCGACCCTGTTTTTTGTGCCGTGCGTGTTCTCGATCATTCACGGATGGCTGGAGCGCCGGAGGCGGCGAGGAATCGACGAGGAGCCCGCGGTAGCCTGAAGCGTGAAAATTTTCGTTGTGGAGCGACAGGATGACGACTGAAGGTTCAACAAGCAGCGGGAAGAGCGGTCCGCCGCATAGGAAGAGGACCCTGTTCACGGTTTTTTTTGTGATGGTGGGGATCTTGATCGTGATTGGCGGGGTGCTGTTGTTCCAGCGGCGCACGCAATACCGGGCGCTGGCGGATGAGACGGAAGCCGCGGCGATTCCGACGGTGGCGATTATCCACCCCACACTGGAATCGGGCGATGAAAATCTGGTGCTGCCGGGAACGCTGCAAGCGTATGTGGAATCGCCGATCTATGCGCGGACCAACGGGTATCTGAAAAAGTGGTATCGCGACATCGGCAGCAAGGTGAGCAAAGGGGAATTGCTGGCGGACATTGATACGCCGGAAGTGGACCAGCAGCTTGGCCAGTCCCGGGCGGATCTGAATACCGCACAAGCCAATGCGCAGCTTTCGGATATAACCGCGGCGCGTTATTCGGACTTGTTGAAGACGGACGGTGTTTCGAAGCAGGAAGTAGACAACGCCGTAGGGGATCAGGCGGCCAAGCGGGCCATGGTGCAATCTTCGGCGGCAAATGTGCGCCGGCTGGAAGAACTGGAGTCGTTCAAACATATATACGCGCCGTTCAGCGGGGTGATCACCCAGCGCAACATTGATATCGGCACGCTGATCAATGCCGGGAATGGTGGCACATCGCAGCAGTTGTTTTATCTTGCGCAGATCGATCCCATCCGCGTGTACGTGAACGTACCAGAGCCTTTTGCACCGTCGATCCATGCGGGAATCGGGGCGTACCTGGAACTAACGCAATATCCGGGGCAAAAATTTGAGGGAAAAGTGGTGCGCACGGCGAACGCCATTGATCTTTCGACGCGTACCTTGCTTACGGAAGTGGATGTGCCGAATCCTGTCGGGGAGCTTTTGCCCGGGGGATATGCGCAGGTACACCTGGAAGTGAAGGTGAAGGGGGACCGGCTGCAAGTGCCGGTGAATTCCCTGCTGTTCCGCTCGGAAGGACTGCGGGCGGTGGTGGTGGATGCGAATCACCGCGCTCACCTGCAGGCGCTGACCATCGGGCGCGATTATGGAGTAACGCTCGAGGTGATGAACGGGTTGAAGGCCGGCGACTGGATTGTGCTGAATCCCCCCGATTCACTGATCGACGGACAAGAAGTGCATACAAAGGAAGTCACGAATCCCATCGCTCCGGCGAGCGCGCCCAATGTGACGCCGAAACCACCCAGCCCGCCGGCCACCGCGGAGAAAAAATCCTGATGGCGGCTGGTGGAAAAACATTAAAGAGCAGAGCAGGCAAACTGGGGGCGACGCTCCTAATGGGCTCGCTTGCGGGCTGCACGGTTGGTCCGAATTACAAGAAACCCGCAGCACCGGTTCCCGCGAAATGGGATATCGCGGAGCCGTTCCGGGAAGCGGCTCCGAAAGACGGCGTGCCAAAGCCGATGTGGTGGGGCGTGTTTCACGACGGGGAGCTGAACGGCCTGGAGAACGATCTGCTGGCGGCGAATCAGACCCTGAAAGTTTCCGTGGCACATTATCAGCAGGCACGGGCATCGGCCGCGGTGCAGAACGCGACGCTTTTCCCTACGCTTGGAGTGGCGGCCGCGGCGGGGCGGCAACGTTATTCGGGAGACCGGCCAACCGGCTCGACCTTTCCGCCTACGGGACCGGTCACGCAGGGCAGCTACGCGATTCCGTTCACGGTCAGCTACGAAGTGGATTTGTTTGGGCAGCGGCGCAGGACCATCGAGGCAGCGCAGGCGTCCCTGCAGTCCAACGCCGCGGACCTGGAAAATGTCCGATTGATCCTGACCGCGGAACTTGCGGCGGATTATTTCAGCCTGCGGCAACTAGACACGGAAATTGCGCTGTTGGTGCGGACGGTGGATGCGCTGCAAAAAGGGCTGGAGCTGGTGAATTCGCGGCACAGCGGGGGAGTCGCGTCCGGCCTGGACGTGGCGCAAGAGGAGACACTGCTAAATGCCACCCGCACGCAGGCAACGCTGCTACGGCAACAACGCAAGCAATTTGAAGACGCCATTGCCGCTTTAACGGGTCGCCCGGCGCCGGATTTTCATCTGAGAACGCGGGAGCTTACAGCGAATCCTCCGAACTTGGACATTTCCCTGCCTTCGGATCTTTTGGAACGCCGCCCGGATATTGCCGAGGCGGAGAGGGAAATGGCGGTGGCTAACGCGCAGATCGGAATTGCGAAAGCGGCCTACTATCCATCGCTGGTTCTTTATGGGCAGGGCGGGTGGAACTCGCAGAAGATCTCGCAACTGCTGAACGCGGAAAGCGGCGTTTGGGCGATCGGAGCCAACTTGGCCGAGAGTATTTTTACCGGCGGCGCGCGGCGGGCTCAGCTGCAATATTCGCAGGCGGGCTATGACGCGACCGTGGCGAGCTATCGAGGCACGGTCCTGGGAGCATTCCAGGAAGTGCAGGACAACATCACTGGGCTGGAAGTGCTGTATACCGCCCAGCAATCGCAAGAGGAAGCTCTGGCGGCGGCGCGGAGGCAACTGGACATTGCGAATTCACGATATGTGGGCGGACTGGTGAATTATCTGGATGTGGTCAGCGCGCAACAGAATTTGCTGAGCAATGAGCAGGAAGCTGCCATCATTCATGGGCAACGGCTGGTGACGGCGGTGCTGCTGGTGAAGGCGCTGGGCGGCGGGTGGGATGCGGCGAGCCTTGCGGCGGTGGAAGAGAAGCCACACATCAAAGATGTCGTTGCACCCTGACGAAGAAAAACCTCGAAGTGGCCATTTCCAGCGACCCCTTTGCCGGCCTGCCACCGATGTTACACTGCTTTCCCACGCCACGAAGTTGAGGAGAGCGTCTTTTGGTCGAACACTCCTATGTTTTCCGAGACATCGCCATGGTATTTGCGGCTGCATTGGTGTGCGGCTTTTTAGCATGGCGGCTGCGACAACCGATTCTGCTTGGATATGTTCTCGCGGGATTGCTGCTTAGCCCGCTGACGCCGGGACCGCGGGTGCACGACGTGCATAATTTCGAAACCATGGCGGGAATTGGCGTGGTTTTGCTGATGTTTTCCGTCGGCATCGAATTCTCAGTGGCGGAACTCCTGCGGGTAAAGTTGGTAGCACTGCTAGGCGCGCCGCTGGGAATTATCCTGTGCGTCGGACTTGGCACAGGGGTGGGCGCTCTCCTCGGCTGGCCGCTGATGCAGGGGATCGCGGTCGGCTGCATTATTTCGGTGGCCAGCACGATGGTGCTGCTGCGCTTACTAATGGACCGGGGAGAGATGGCGGCGGAGCACGGGCGGCTGATGGTGACATTGTCTCTGGTAGAGGACCTGGCGGTGGTGGTTCTGACCGTGGTGCTGCCGAGCTTTTCGCCAAGCGGAGGAACCACGCTGGGAGCGGGAGCCTGGAAGGTGGGCAAGGCGATTCTGCTGCTGGCGCCGATCGCCGTGGCGGCGTGGAAACTGTTTCCGCCATTGCTGCTGCGGGTGGAGAAGATACGCAACGAAGAAATTTCGCTGCTGCTGGCACTGACGATTTGCCTGGGGATTGCGGCGTTGACGGAGGCGGTGGGGCTTTCGCTGGCGCTGGGGGCTTTTCTGGCCGGACTGTGTTTGGGGAATTCGGAGTTCACGCACAAGTTGGCACGGCAGACGCAGTCGTTGCGCGACGTGTTCGTGGCCTTTTTCTTTGTGGCGGTGGGGATGCTGCTGGATCCGGGGACCTGGAAGGACAGCTGGCCGATCATCCTGCTGCTGGTGGGGTTGGTGCTGGCGGGGAAATTCGTGGTATGGACCGGGGTGGTTTGGCTGTTCGGGTATTTCTTTGGGACGGCGGTGCGCGTGGGCCTGGGGCTGACGCAGATCGGGGAATTCTCGTTCATCCTAGCGCAGGTTTCGATGATGGCAGGGTTGATTTCGCCGACGGTTTATCATGCGACGTTGGCGGCTTCGCTGATAACGATTCTGGTGAACGCGACGATTTTCCGCTTTATGAAGCCAGCTACCGGGAACTTGGCACCGCCGCAGATAGCTGCGGCGTCCCATGCCGCGGTTTAGAGTTCGCTTAGCATTTCACGCAAGACTGTTTTCGCGCCGCGGACATATTCGCGGGATTCGCAGGGAAAAGAGGAGTGAGGCATGAACTATCGTCAACTGGGACGGACACCTTGGAAGGTTGCGGATATCAGCTTTGGGGCCTGGGCCATTGGCGGGTCATGGGGGCGGGTGAGCGACACGGAGGCCATGGAGGCACTGAACAAAGCGATCGATTCGGGAGTTAATTTAATTGACACGGCGGATGTGTATGGCGACGGGCGAAGCGAGCGATTGATCGCGCAATTGAAGAAGTCGCGAAAAGAACAGATCGTGGTGGCAACGAAGGCGGGACGCCGGCTTCCGAAGCAAACGGTGCAAGGTTACTCGCGGGAAAATTTGTCTGCCTGGGTGGAAGACAGCCTGCGAAATCTTGCTTGCGATTCGATTGACTTGCTGCAACTTCACTGCCCACCGACTGAACTGTATGAGCGTCCTGAGGTTTTCGGCATTCTCGACGACCTGGTCAAAGCTGGTAAACTGCGATACTACGGGGTCAGCGTGGAGAAGGTAAGCGAAGCGGTGAAGGCTACGGAATATCCGAATGTGCAGTCGGTACAGATTATTTTCAATATTTTCCGGCAGCGTCCCGCGGACGAGATTTTCGCGAATGCCAGGCAGCGCAAGGTCGGGATACTGGCGCGGGTGCCGCTGGCCAGCGGAATGCTGACCGGCAAACTGCGTCGAGATTCGAGTTTCGCCGCGGATGATCACCGGAATTTCAACCGGCAAGGCGAATCGTTTGACGTGGGCGAGACATTTTCCGGGGTGGATTATCAGGCAGGCCTCGCCGCGGTCGAGGAGCTCCAGAAGCTGGTTCCCGAGGGTATGACACTGACGCAGTTTGCGCTGCGCTGGATCCTGATGTTCGATGCCGTGACTTGCGCCATACCCGGCGGTAAACGCGGTGAACAGGTGGCGGAGAATTGCCAGTCCTCGGATCTTGCTCCGCTGTCGAAAGAGAAGATGGAGGCCGTGCGGCGAATCTATGAAGGAAAAATCCGGCCGCTGGTGCATTCGCGCTGGTGAAATCGGTCTGGGCTTTCAGGACTTCAGGTTTTGGGCCGGCCGACGGGAGAATGGGGTCCGGCTGTGACGGATTACCAAGCGACTCGCAGGGCCACCGGAAGGTGGCCGCTACGCGGTTTTGTTAGCCGGGGAGGAGCATTTCCTGGCTGGCGACGACTTTCCAACCGCCAACGCCGTTGAGGTAGACGTGGAGGACGCGGTATTGGCGGTCGAATTTGCGCCCGGCCTCGGTGCCGCGGGCCGTCCAGGTGCAGGTGACGACCGAGGTGGCCTCGAAAACCCGGATTTGGATGCCGGTGACCAGGAATGTGGAATAGACGGCCGAGGAGGTCTGGACCATGCCGGCGAGGGCATTCCTGTCCACCATTTCGCCACTAGCAACCACTCCCACAAAATCATCGCTGTAAACGCGGCGAACAAACGTGGAGTTGTGCTGCATTAACGCGTGGACATTTTCCTTTTCCAGAGTTAATAGTTCCTGGCGCTGGACATCCAACTCCGTGGCCACCGCGCGCTCATGGCGCACCTTCTCACTTTGCGCGTAAAGTCCGTGGTTCAGAACAAAGCTACCGAAGAGCGCGAAGATGACTGCCTTGCTCATAGGCTGCCCCCTAAAATTCCCTGCTTTTACTGTGCACTCTCCTGGAGCGCAGAACCCGGCATGATGAAGGCCTTTTGCCCACTCGGTAACGGTGCCGAGGCTGGGGTATATGGGGAGCCATTTCGTTGGCAGGCGGGAAATCTGCGACAATTCAGAAAGGTATATGGCCAACACCAGCGAAATTGAGAAGGCGGCGCAACTGATTCGCAAGGGCGAGTTGGTGGCTTTCCCCACTGAGACCGTTTACGGGCTAGGAGCGAATGCGCTGGACGCCGCGGCTGTACGCAAGATATTCGCCTTGAAGGGGCGGCCGGCCAGCAGTCCGCTGATCGTGCATGTGGCCAGCGTGGAGCAGGCCAAAGGGTTGGCTGCGGAATGGCTACCGGAAGCGGAGCGGCTGGCGCGCCAATATTGGCCGGGACCCCTGACGCTAGTGGTTCCGAAGAAGTCGATTATACCAGATGAGGTGACTGCCGGGCTGGCGACGGTGGGGTTGCGCATGCCGCGGCATCCGGTGGCACTGGAACTGATTCGCACCGCGGGTGTGCCCATCGCGGCGCCGAGCGCGAATCGCTTCACGCGGCTTTCGCCGACGACCGCCGAGCACGTGCGGCAAGCTTTCGGCGGAGAAATGCCGTTTCTGCTGGATGGCGGGCCTTGCGAAGTGGGACTTGAATCCACGGTGATCGCGGTTACCCGGGATGGCCTGGAGGTTTTGCGTCCCGGGATGGCACGGGTGGCGAGCGCCGCGCCCGCGCCAGAAATCGTGACCGAAGAGGATAGAGCGCATCGCGCCCCCGGCCAGCATCGCAAACACTACAGCCCGAAGACCCGCATCGTGCTAGTGAACCACGGGTTTTTGCCGGGCGAAGGCCGAGGGGCCTATCTTTGGCTAAACTATAACGCCGCGGCGGCAGACAAACAGCGGATGCCGGAAAAGCCGGAGGAGTACGCGGCAGAGCTGTATGCGGCGCTGCACCGGTTGGATCAAGAAGGATTTGAGTGGATCGCCGTGGAGCTTCCGGCTGATGTGCCGGAATGGGCGGCGATTCGGGATCGTTTGATGCACGCTGCGTATTGAATCCGCTTTTCTCCAGTGTCCGACTTCCCTTTTCGCTGAAACACGCTACAATTCGCGCATTACCGTTTGGAGGCATTTATGATTAACCTCATCCGACTTGGCAATTTGCTTCTTGTTGCGCCGCTGATTGTGGTGGCCATCTTCGCGGCCGGTTTCCGGGAGCGCACTCAGGCCCAGGGAATGAGCGCGGCGGACAAACCGTTCGTGATCGAGTACTACTACAAGGTGAAGTGGGGCCACGCGGATGAGTTCATCACCCTCCTGCGCAAGAACCACTATCCTCTGCTGAAGAAAGAAGTGGAGCTGGGGCGCTTGCTGCGCGTTACTGGGGTGGCGCCCGTGTATCACACCACCGAGGATGGGCGCTGGGATTATCGGATAACCATCGTTTACAAGAATGCCGCCGTGGCCCACGACATTTTCGATTCGGCGGCGCTGGTCAAGCAGATGTATCCGGACCAGGAAACGTTCAAGAAGGAAGAGCAGCGGCGGTTCGAGATTCTGGACGCGCACTGGGATTTGCCGGTTAAAGATCTGGATCTGGACAGCAAGTAGCGCCAGGGCTATCCAGGTTCAGAACCATCACGGTTACAAATTGTCGGTGAAAAATTTGGTTACCCGCTGCCAGAGGACGCGCTGGGCTGCTGCGTCGCTGGCGCCGTGTCCGCGGCCGGGCAAGGCGATCACTTCGACATACTTTCCATCGCGGATCAGATCATTGATGAGGTCCAGGGTGTTGGAGTAGTGCACGTTGTCGTCGCCAGTGCCGTGGGCGATGAGCAGTTTGCCGCTAAGCTTGCCGGCATTTTTGATGGGTGAGGATTCCTGGTAGTTTTCCTCGTTTTTGGGGAGCAGGCCGAGGTAGCGCTCGGTGTAGATGGTGTCGTAGAAGTGCCAGTCGGTAACCGGCCCTCCGGCAAAGCCTACCTTGTAGATTTCCGGCGCTTCAAACATCGCGTGCAGAGTCATATGCCCGCCGTAGCTCCAGCCCCAGATGCCGATGCGGTTAGAGTCCACGTAAGGCTGCAAACGCAGCCAGGCCGCGCCATCGCGCTGGTCGGAGAGTTCCTGCGCGCCCAAGCGGTAGTGGATGGGCTCTTCGAAAAGGTGGCCGCGCCCGGCCGAGCCGCGATTGTCGAGCGAGAAAATGATGTAGCCCTTTTGCGCCATCATCTGATGCCAGAGAAAGGACGGGGAGCGCGACCAGCCGTTCATCACCACCTGGGCGTGCGGCCCGCCGTAGGTGTAAGTGATCACCGGATATTTTTTGGAGGGATCGAAATTAGACGGCTTGATCATCGAGCAGTTCAGCAGCACGCCGTCGTGCGATGTGACGGTAAAGAATTCGACGGGGGAAAAATGGTATTGGGCGAGTTCCGGCACCTTGTTTTCTTCAAGGGTCGCCCACTTTGAGCCGTCGGCGGCGTAGGTGTCGCGGCGCGGCGGGGTCATGGCGTTCGAGTAGGTGTCCACGTAGGAAGCGGCGTTGGGAGAGAAGCGGACGGTGTGGGTGCCGGTTTCCTTGGTGATGCGAGAAAAGCCCGCGGCGTCGAGAGAGACGCGGTAGAGATGGCGCTCGAGTGGGGATTTTTCAGTGGCGGAGAAGTAGATGAGTCCTTTGGCTTCATCCACGGCTTCAATTTGAGTCACTTCCCAATCGCCTTTGGTCAATTGGGCGAGTTGCTTCCCGGCGAGATCGTAAAGATAGAGGTGGCGGTATCCGGTGCGCTCGCTGGACCATAAAAAACGCTGGGAATCTTTCAGGAACCGCAGGTCGTCGTTGACGTTGATCCAGTAAAGATCTTTTTCGCTGAGGATGAGGCTGGTCTTTCCATTGGACGGGCTCGCCAACAATAGATCGAGATTGTTCTGCTCGCGGTTGAGGCGCTGAATGGCGAGATGTTTGGAGTCCGGGAGCCAATTGACGCGCGGAATATAGACATCGGTCAGGTCGCCGGTGTCCATAAGGCGTGGCGCGCCTCCGGCGGCAGAAACGACGTAGACATGGACGATGGGATTGGGGCCGCTGGGGACCGGATAGCGCTCAAGATCGGCTTCACCAGTGAAAGACTCAAAGTCCACGAGGGAAAACTGGGTGACTTTTTTCTCGTCCATTTCCAAAAACGCGACACTGGAGGAGTCGGGCGACCACCAATAGGCGGTCGCGAGGTCGAGTTCTTCAGGGTAGACCCAGTCGAGTTCGCCTTTGCGGATTTCTTCGCTGCCGCCTTGGGTGAGGGCGCGTTCTTTGCCATCCGCGGTGCTTACCGCCCACAAATTGTGTTCGCGAACAAAGCTGACGGACTTGCCATCGGGCGAAATTTTCGTGTCGGTGAGCTCTTTTGTTCCAGAAACGAGGAGGCGGCTGGTTTGGGCTTTCAGATCGTACCAGGCGAGGGCGGTGGGGCCCTCGAAGAGAATCGCATCGCCGGAGGGAGCCCACTGGTAGCTCGGAGGGGCATGGCGACCGAGGCCGGTGGCTTGGGAGTTTTTTTCCGTGGGGCTGGTGAGCGCGGAGGCCCATTGATCGCCGCTCACCAGGATCGAGCGACTCCCTGTCGCCGCATCTACGACCCAAAGCTCGTGCTTGGCATTTTTCCCGGAGCCGGTGTTTTCGATATAGCTTAGGCGCTTGCCATCGGGCATCCACGCGAGGCCGGGGCTCAGATGGCCACTGAGCGAGGGACTCTGGAAGAGGCGCGCGACGGTTAGCTCGCCGGGGTTTGCAGCGGCGGGCGGGAATTGCTGCGCATGGTTCGCGGAGGCCGCGAAGAGGACGACGAAAGCGAGGATGGTGGCTAAATGCATGCAGCGCAGAACCGGATTCAAAGACATTCGTACTCCTTCAGAGACTTGAAATCTTGTGAGCCCCTATCATAAATGAATTCAAAAATGCCTGCCCGCCGCGGAGGGTGGCCGCTGCATAAAAATCTGCGGCATCAAAGCGCGTCCGCGTGCGGGGCGAGCTAACCAGGGGGCCAGCGGAAATTGCGGCCGCCAAGGAGGTGCAGATGCAGATGGAAGACGGATTGGCCGGCACCGGCCCCGTTGTTAAAGATAGTGCGATAGCCGGATAGGAGATTGCGCTCGGTGGCTAACTTGGCGGCAATCAACTGCAACTTGCCGAGCAGTGCCTGGTCGGCGAGTTCCGCATCGTGGAGGGCCACAAAATGCTTTCGAGGGCAGATGAGAATGTGTGTAGGCGCTTGGGGATTGATGTCTTCGAACGCGAACACCTCGTCATCTTCATAGACAAGTTTCGCGGGAATTTGCTTTGCACCGATTTTGCAAAATAGGCAGTTGGGGTCCATTTACTTCACTCCTGAGAGGGCATTTTCATCGAGACGAACGACGAAGGGCGTGAAGCCTCCGGCGTTGCGAAGTTTTTCGCCGAAATCTTGGGCCGCTTGCTCGCCGGAAATTTTGCCGACCCGGACGCGATAGAACATGCCGTCGGGAGAATCATACTGCTGAATGAAGATGGGGGAATAGGTGGCGCCCAGGCGATCACGGAGGTGCTCGGCGTTGCCGCGATCGCGAAAGGCGCCGACCTGCACGGTGAAGAATCCCGCGGTGACATCGACGTTGCCGAGGACTTCGATGCGCACGGGCACGACGCCGGGGCCAATGGATTCGATTTCGCGCGCGGCGGCCTGGGAGAGATCGATGATGCGGTTGTCGACGAAGGGACCGCGGTCGGTGATGCGCACGGTGGTGGTTTTGCCGTTGTTGAGATTGGTAACGCGAACCATGGTTTCAAAAGGCAAGGTGCGGTGCGCGGCGGTCAGTTTATACATGTCGTAGATTTCGCCGTTGGAGGCGCGGCGGCCGTGGAAGGGATTGCCGTACCAGGAGGCATTGCCTTCTTCGGTGTAGCCAACCGGCGCGGGTGCGGGCGGAGTCTTTGAATGTTTCGGATGGGCGGGTGATGCGAGCGGAGCGATGGAGGTGTCGCGCTTGGCGATTTCAACGGTTTCCGCGGGTGGCGGAGCGGGCGCTGGCTGGCGATCGGCTATGGGACGCTTCGCAGCGCAGCCCAGCAGCAGCTGCGCGGAAACAAAGAGCAGAGCAAAGTGGCGCAGACGGGCAGGTTTCACGATTTGGTTTCTGGAGAATCCTGGGAGGCTCGGGCGGCGACGCGGGCTTCCAGCTTGCGAGCGGCCTCGGAAAGCTTTTCGGAAGCTTCGCGGAGGGCCTGCGCGGTGCGCTTTTCCGTCGCTGGGGCGACTTCCTCTTCGAGATATTTGCGGAGGCGGGTCAACTCTTCGTCCAGGCGTTTGCCGATCTCTTCAAATTTGTCCATAAGTCCCCCAGCCTTGCGCGTCAGTTTGATTGGCGCGTTTCCGGTATTATAGGAACGCGTAAAAGTGCACGCAAGGAGGAGTGTTGGCCCTTCCGTATCGATGGCAGTACCGGGTGGACCGCTGGAAGCAGATGTTCGGCGGGATGTTTGGAGGCGGTGAGAAGCGGCCGCAGTTGTGTCCCGCGTGCGGCGCGCTGGTGGGCATTCACGCCACGCGATGCCATGAGTGCGGAACGAACTTGCGGTTCGGGTTGGCGGCGTGGAGCAAGGGGCTAGCGGAGTTTTTTGGCGGTCACGCGCCGGTGACGGTGGCAATTCTGATACTGAACATTGTGTTTTTTGCGGCCGAATTGATGGGGACGATTCAGTCCGGGCAATTCGGAGGGCTCAGCATTTTGTGGGGAATGAACAGTGAGACGCTGTTTCGACTTGGCGCGTGTTACCCTCCTAGTATTTATCAGGGCCACGAGTGGTACCGGTTGATCACCGCGATGTTTTTGCACGGCGGGTTGATTCACATCGGGTTCAATATGGTGGTGTTCCTGGACCTGGGCCCGATTGTGGAAGAGGTTTACGGCTCGGCGCGGTATTTGTTCCTGTACGTTGTGATGGGCGCGTTTAGCTTTGTGGTCAGCAGCCTGGCTGGGCACTTTTCATTGGGTGCCAGCGGCGCGATTTTGGGGCTGATTGGGCTGTTGATCGCGCTTACCACGCGACGCGGCGGCACCTATATGCGTGAGTTGCGTTCGCGTTTGATCTCGTGGGTGGTCACGATTTTTGCGATGGGTTTGTTGTTTTCGGGAATGCGTACCGATAATTGGGCGCACGCCGGAGGATTGTTGGCCGGATTTCTGCTCGGCAAGGTTTTCGCGGATCGCAAACCGTTCAACGGGCCGGAAACGACGCGCGCATACGTGTTGGGCTGGCTGGCGGGGGCGGTGCTGCTGGTGAGCTTTGTGTTTATGGTGCTGCATTATCGAGATCCGCTTCCGATGTAAACGAGGCTTGAAGAAAACTCGATGATGGGCTAACCGGGAACCTCCTGTGAAAACCAAAGCGTAGAAACCTCAGCGGCTAAAGCCGGACGGAATCTCCAGGGCATACGGCACGACTGAAGTGGTGCCCTGTCCATGTATTGGCAAGTTTCAGCAGGGTTCCGACGATCGGATTCTTGTTTTTCAATTGGCGATGATTTCTAGGTCGAATGGTGCAGGCGACGGGCGACGGCGAAGCAGTAGTGGAAGCCGGAGACGATGACGAAGATGCAGACGGTGTAGGTGATGTAGTGGAGAAGGATGCCAACGCGCTCGTTGGGATAGGCGGCGCCGAACACGGTGAAGAAGACTAGGGCGATCTCGAAGAAGGTGGTGGCCTTGCCTAGGAGGCTGGGCGGGAACGGCCGGTAGCCTTGAATGATCAGGATGACGGCGGCAACGACCAGCATCAGAACGTCGCGGCTGATGACCAGGATGACTAGCCACCAGCCGATCTTTTTTTCCATCGCCAGGACGATGAAGGAAGAGCTGAGCAGCAACTTGTCGGCGATGGGATCGAGATACGCACCGAGGGCCGATTTTTGATTGAGTCCGCGGGCCAGCAGGCCGTCGAGCGCGTCGGTGGCCGCGCTGATGAATAGGACCAGCAGAGCCCACGAATATTTTTCGTACAGGATGAGGATCAGGAAAAACGGCAGGAAGCCGAGACGCAGAAACGTGATTTGGTTGGGTACGGTCCAGATCCGCGTTTTCATTGCGGAATGAGAATATCGCAGTTCAGGCGAACTGCGCGAGGTAATCCATCAGCGAGCGGCCGATTTTGCGTTGAAAGATCTCGGCCATGGAAGGAATGGAACCGGAGGGCTCGTCGAGGGAGATGCGTTCGACGCGGGTCATGGGGAAAAAGATGGTGGGGAGGCCGATGCGCTCGGCGTCCAGTTGGTTGATCTGGCTGACGAAGTGATCGAAGGAGTTCAGGTCCACGCCACGCATGGTGACGCCGCTGGGATTGAGCTCCAGCAGGATGCCCCAGACCTTTTCGCGAGGAGTGTGGAGGCTTACGACGACGATGGAATTGGGATCCATGAATGTGTCCGGTGTCATCTTTAGCTTACCGCACGCGGAGGAAAGATGGCTAAGAACTGCGAGGAGCGTTTCGGGGATGTCATGCCGTGGTGGCTGGGTTTCTTTCAAGCTGCTGCTGGCGGAAGTAGATCGTTTTGGACTTCATCTTGCCTTTCCTCCCTTCGCGGATTCGTAGGAATGATTGAGCCAGAGGAGTGCGTCGCGCAGGTTCGCATCGGAGTTTAATGTGAAAGAGATCCACCCTTTGCCAGGGGTGTTGGCGTGGAGGCGGGTGTCGCTTTCGACTTGCTTGGAAAGGGCGGATGGCATGGTTTTGAATTTCAGAAGGATGGAGGCGTCGGGTCCGAATCCTCGGGAATGGGGGAGAGCGGCAAAGATTCTTTTTCCGCGATAGACGCCGCGGAATCCGAACATGGGCGTGGCGATTACCGCGGGCCAAAAGAGGAGTTCAGATTCGAGCAAGGCCGACCACCTGCGCATCTCTTCAGAGATTGGTGAAAGTTTCGGCCGTTGAGCGGGAGCTGCCGAACGTTTGGCGCTGGGCTTTCGTGACTTCATGGCTTGCTTAAATGGCCATCTTGGCCGGGCCGCCAGCTGGCAGATGGAGGTGCGGTTCGGTTACGGCTTGCACTTGCTCAATGGAGGTGTCGGGGGCGATTTCGCGGAGCAGGAGGCCCTGCGGGGTGACGTCGATGAAGGCGAGTTCGGTGACGATGTGGTCGACGACTTCGACGCCGGTGAGCGGAAGGGTGCATTTTTTGAGGATTTTGGGTCTGTTGTCGCGGGTGGCGTGCTCCATGGCGATGAAGACGCGCTTGGCGCCGGCGACGAGGTCCATGGCGCCGCCCATGCCTTTTAGCATTTTGCCGGGGATGGCCCAGTTGGCGAGAGTTCCCTTTTCGTCGACCTGCAGGGCGCCTAGAACGGTGAGGTCGACGTGAGCGCCACGAATCATGGCGAAGGATTCGGCGGAAGAAAAATAGCAAGAACCGGGGAGTTCGGTGATGGTTTCCTTGCCGGCGTTGATGAGGTCGGGATCGACTTCGGATTCGAGGGGATAGGGGCCGACTCCGAGCATGCCGTTTTCGGATTGCAGGATGACGTCCATGCCGGCGGGAACGTAATTGGCGACGAGCGTGGGCATGCCGATGCCGAGATTGACGTAGTAACCGTCGCGTAGTTCTTTGGCGATGCGGCGGGCGATGCGTTCGCGTTTTTGTTCTTCGTTCAAATGCAGTCCAGAGTCAACAGTCTACAGTTAACAGCTAAACTCAGGAAAGCCCGGAAACATTTCCAGAGGCAGCACTGAGATCAGTGCCTACTATTCAAATACTGATAGATTCGAAATCCAATCAGCACCACTAAGGTCACAGAATAGGCAGCGACCGAACTCCAATACACTACTGGATTTTCTGTCCTTGTATACCCATGACCACTTCGGCTCAAATATTTGCCTGAAGCGATCACATAGACAAGAATCGCCGCCGCAAATGCTATGACGAAGTCCATTTTAATGACTTTCGCACTGTGCGCCTTTCGATGCGCTTTACATAGTCCGTACCTTGAAGAATCGCGTTGATGTAGATTCCCGGGGTGTGGACTTGGTCGGGCGGGAGCTGGCCGGGCTCGACGAGGTGCTCGACTTCGGCGATTACGTGGTCGGCGGCGGTGGCCATTACCGGGTTGAAGTTGCGGGCGGTTTTGCGGAAGACGAGGTTGCCCCAGCGGTCGCCTTTCCAGGCTTTGATGAAGGCGAAATCGCCGCGGAGGGCGCGTTCGAGAACGAAGTGGCGGCCATCGAATTCGCGGGTTTCCTTGCCTTCGGCGACCATGGTGCCGTAGCCAGTGGGAGTGTAGAACGCCGGGATGCCCGCGCCGGCTGCGCGCAAGCGTTCGGCAAGCGTGCCTTGCGGATTGAGTTCCACTTGCAATTCGCCGCTCAGAACCAGTTGTTCAAAAAGTTTGTTTTCGCCGACGTAAGTCGAAATCATTTTTTTGACTTGGCGGTTTTGCAGCAGCAGGCCTATGCCGAAGTCGTCGACGCCGGCATTGTTGCTGACTACGGTCAAGTCCTTGGCGCCCTTCTGGCGCACCGCGGCGATGAGATTTTCGGGAATGCCGCACAAGCCGAAGCCGCCCATCAGAATGGTCATGCCATCGCGCAAGTTGGCAATGGCGGCGTCGGCGGAAGCGATGCGTTTGTCCATGAAACGTTCTCGGCGAAGTGTACCGCAGTTGATGGAAGCCGCGAAAGTGCTACGGCTACCATGCGCGATGACCAAACAAAGAGAATGCTTTCTTCCGGCCTCCTGGCTTCTACCTTGAGGCGAGATGGCTTGCAGTGATAACTTCACTTTCTGGCAAGGGCTGCCACAATTTGGACATGCGAGCTGGCGCGAGCGAGGATATCGCCATGAGAGTGGCTTATCTGGACATCGAAACAAACTACGTCGGGAACTTCACGGCCAGCGACGACCGGTTTTTCCGTGATTCCAAGAATCACCTGATCACGGTCCTGGGTATCCGACTATTGGACGAGAATACCGATTTGTTTGTGCAACTCTTCGACAAGGAAATTTCGAAGGCGAGCTTGATGCAAGCCCTCGAGGGGACCAAGAAAATCGTGAGCTACAACGGCCGGTCGATTCCCGATCGCCTGAAGAATCGAGTGGGGTTTGACTTTCCGGTCATTGCCGCGCAGTTGGGCGTTGTCCTCGACAAGGAATTCCCGCATTTGGATCTGTGTCCGGAATGCTGGAAACACAACCTGTACGGAGGCCTCAAAAAAGTCGAGCAGCGGCTGGGAATTCGCCGGCAATTTCCGGAACGCGAAGGCGCCTGGGCCATGGAATCCTACCGGTGGTACATGAAAACGGGGGACGAAAACCTGCGAAGCCAGCTCCTCGCCTACAACCGGGAGGACGTCTTCATGCTGCGCGAACTGGAAATCAAGCTGAAGAATCTGTAGCGACTAGTTGCGTAACCGGAAGACGGATCGCCTCAGAAGGCAGTCCCTACAATGTAGATTCGGCGTTAGAGGGAGCGGAGGAGTTTGTAGAGCTCGTTGGCGGCGTCGAAGTCGGCTTCGAGTTCGCGGGAGCCGAGGCGGTCGCGGAGATCGTCAAGACGGCGAGCGAAGAGGTCAAGCGTGGCGGAGAGCACTTCCTTGTTTGTGAGGACGATATCGCGCCAGGTGGAGTAGGAGCTGCCGGCGAGACGCAGCGAGTCGCGGAGGCCGGGTCCGGCCAACGTGATGGGCAAGCCGTTTTCGTCGAGGCGGTCGTAGAGAAACGAGGCGAGGGCGATGGCGGTGAGCTGCGGCAAGTGCGAGGCAAGGCCGACAGCGTAGTCATGCTGCTGCGCGCCCAGCCACAGAGGGCGCGCCCCTAATTTATCCAAAATCTTTGTGAAGGCGAGCACTCGCGGGTCGCGATCTTCCTGGGATGGACCGATGAGCGCGTAGGTATTGTTCTGGAAAAGGTGGGGGTCCGATTGCACGAAGCCGGAGAGTTCGCGCCCGGCCATGGGATGCCCGCCGAGGAACATGGGAGTGGATTCTTCGTCCTGAAACAGCTCGACCGCAGCGGTGCAGATGCGCAGCTTGGTGCTGCAGGCATCGGTGATGAGGGCATGCGGGGCGGCGTTTTGTGCGATTTCAGGCAGGATGTCGAGAGTCACACCGATGGGCAGGGCGATGTAAATCAGGTCCGCGCCGCGGATGGCGGGTTCAATCGCGCCGGAAAATGTTTCGTCGGCCGCGCCAGAGTTTTTGAGTTGATGCGCGACATCTTCGCGGTCCCAGCCGATGATGCGCATGTCCGGCGTGTATTTGCGCAGGGCTTTGGCGAAGGAGCCGCCGATGAGGCCGGTGCCGAGAATGGAAACGCGTTGAATGAGGTGGGCCATCGTTACGCGACGCGGCGGCCGACGGCGGGCGCGATGATGCGGATCTCCCTCATGAGCTGCGCGAATTGCGTGGGTTCGAGGGATTGCGCGCCGTCGGAGAGGGCGTGGTCAGGGTCGTTGTGAACTTCAATGAGCAGGCCATCGGCACCGGCGGCAACGGCAGCGCGGGCCATGGCGTCGACTTTGTCGCGACGGCCGGTGCCGTGCGATGGGTCGGCAAAAATGGGGAGATGCGAAAGTTTCTGGAT
Source organism: uncultured Acidobacteriota bacterium (assembly GCA_963781995.1). GTDB lineage: Bacteria > Acidobacteriota > Terriglobia > Acidiferrales > UBA7541 > Acidiferrum. Next base: position 720,328 of record CAWAHR010000003.1, read on the forward strand.
GACCGGGATAGCGGCGATGTCCAGCGTGTTGCGAAGATAGGTGTCAAAGGTGCGGATGCCGCGCTCGCAGAGGATAACGTTGTAGTTGCCACCGGCCAAAATGTATTCGGAGCTGAGGAGTAGTTCTTCAATCGTGGCGGACATACCGCGCTTCAACAGGATGGGCTTCTGGACTTCCCCGAGAGCCCGGAGGAGAAAATAATTTTGCATGTTGCGGGCGCCGACCTGGAAGATGTCCACGTAAGCACCCATCATGGCGATTTGCGAGGCGTCCATCACTTCGCTAACGACGAAGAGGCCGAACTTGTCGGCGGCCTCGCGCATCAACTTCAGGCCCTGTTCTCCCATGCCTTGAAACGCGTAGGGCGAAGTGCGCGGCTTGAAGGCCCCAGCGCGCAGGATTTTGGCGCCGGCTTTGGAGACGGTTTCGGCGATGGCCAGAATCTGCTCGCGGGATTCAACGGAGCATGGGCCGGCAGCAACCACCACTTCCGGGCCGCCGATTTTCACGCCGCGGCCGAGATCGATCACCGTGCCTTCGGGCTTGAACTGGCGGCTGGCGAGTTTGAACGGTTGCGTGATGCGGACGACCTCGCGCACACCTTGCAGGAGTTCAAAATCGCGATGGTCGAAATCGCGGTGCACGCCTACGGCGCCGAGGACGGTGTGGGATGCGCCGGTGGAGCGGTGGACATCGAAGCCGCTGGCCACGACGCGGTCGATTACGTGCTGGATTTGCTCCTCGGTTGCGCCTTCTTGCATTACGATGACCATGATTCGTCTTTCACTCCTGAAATTCCGGGATTCAGAAAAAGCTACTCTGCGTCCTTCTCATCCTTTGAAGACTCGCCGCGCATGGCGACCCGTTCGGCGGAGCGGGCTTCGTCAATGATGCGTTCGAACAGGCGGCGAATGGCGGCGTCCGTCAGCGGACCCTTATTGTTATTTGCCGCATTGGATAGGACTTCGTTCTCGCGGGCCGGTTGATATATCGGCATGCCCGCGGCCTGCTTCAAGCGCCCCACTTCGAGCGCGCACTGCGAACGCTCATTCAGAAGTTCCACCAGCTTCTTGTCAATTTCGTCCATGCGGCGCCGCCAGTCGGAGATGTTCATGGGGTGGCCTCACGGCGGGACAATCCGTGGCGGCCCGCTTCTTTCAAGAGTTGCACGCGTTCGCGCAGCGCGGCGCAGGCGGCTTCAATCGACGGAGCCTTTTCAATTTCAGAAACCAGCGCGGAGCCTACCACCGCGGCATCCGCCAAGCCACCGAGCACCGAAACGTGGCCCGGAAGCGAGATGCCGAAGCCCACGGCAACCGGGAGTTGCGTGAATTGGCGCACACGGCGCAGCAGGCCGGGAAGATCGTCGGGTAGCGAGTCTTTCGCTCCCGTTACGCCGGTGCGCGAAATCAAATACAGAAAACCGGAAGAGCACGCCGAGATTTTTTTGAGACGCTCGTCGGTGGAGGTGGGCGCGGCGAGGAAGATGGTGTCAAGATTTTGCGCATGGATGACGCGGCGATAGTCTTCGGACTCCTCGGGCGTCAGATCGGTGACCAGGACGCCATCCGCCCCGGCCTGGGCAGCGGCGGCGGCAAATTTTTCGAGGCCCATCTGCAGGACGGGGTTGAAATAGGTGAAGAGAATCAGCGGTACCTGACTAGTTTGGCGGATGCGGCGTACAAGTTCGAGAACTCCGGCGAGGGAGGCGCCTGCTTTTAATGCGCGTTCGGAAGCGCGCTGAATGGTTGGGCCATCGGCGAGGGGATCGCTGAAGGGGACGCCGAGCTCGATGACATCTGCTCCGGCATCAGCCAGGGCAAGAACAAATTTGTGCGTGGCATCGAAAGACGGATCGCCCGCAGTGATGTACGCGACTATGCCGAGTTCGCCCGCTGCGCGCAGCTCGGCGAAGCGCTTCGAGATGCGGGTCTGGTTTTGCGGCGCGTTGGTCATGGGTGTTGGCAGATTAAAGCAGGCGCTTATAGGTGTCCATGTCCTTGTCGCCGCGGCCCGAGAGGTTGATGATTACGAGGTCGCTGGACTTGAATTGCGGCAGGCGTTCGATGAGGCCGGCGAGGGCGTGCGCGGATTCAAGCGCGGGGATGATGCCTTCGGTGCGCGAGAGGAGTATTGCGGCATCCAGCGCTGCCTGATCGGAGACCGCCGCGTATTCGGCGCGATGCTGATCGGCGAGCCAGGCGTGCTCCGGGCCAATGGCCGGGTAATCGAGGCCCGCGGAAATGGAATGGGTTGCGGCGATCTGACCGTCTTCATTTTGCAGGACGTAAGTGTAGGTGCCCTGGAGGACACCGGGGCGCGCTCCAGTGAAGCCTTGATGCGCGGCGAGGCGCGCGGCGTGTTCGCCGAGGCAGTTGCCGCGGCCGCCGGCTTCGATGCCGACCATTTTGACGTCAGCGTCCTTCAGGAATTCGTGGAAGAGTCCGATGGAGTTGGAACCGCCGCCTACGCACGCATAGAGGTGAGTGGGCAGGTGCTTTTCGGCGACGAGGATTTGCTGGCGGGCTTCGCGGCCGATGACGGCTTGAAAATCGCGGACCATCGTCGGATAAGGATGCGCGCCGAGCACGGAGCCAAGAAGGTAATGCGAGCCGCGGACGTTGGTGACCCAGTCGCGCATGGCTTCGTTGATCGCGTCTTTCAGGGTTTTGCTGCCGGATTCGACGCCGACGACTTCCGCTCCCAACATGCGCATGCGAGCCACGTTGAGCGCTTGGCGGGCCATGTCATCGGTGCCCATATAAACGGTGCATTGCAGGCCGAGATGCGCGGCGACGGTGGATGAAGCAACTCCGTGCTGGCCCGCACCCGTTTCCGCGATGATGCGCGGCTTGCCCATTTTCACAGCCAGCAAGCCCTGGCCGATGGCATTGTTGATTTTGTGCGCGCCGGTGTGCAACAGGTCTTCGCGCTTGAGGTAAATGCGCGGGCCGCCGAGTTTAGCGGTAAGACGGGAGGCGAATTGCAGAGGCGTGGGACGCCCGGCGAAATTCTTGAGCAGGGATTTGAATTCGGCCTGGAATGTGACGTCGGTTTTTGCGAGCTCGTAGGCGCGCTCGAGTTCGTAGAGCGGCACCATCAGCGTTTCGGGCACGTAGCGGCCGCCGTATGGGCCGAAGCGGCCGGGGACGGCGGCGGGAATGGTGAGTTGGGTAGTCATGACGTAGCCTATTATTGTACTTCGACTTGGGTTGTTACGAGAAAGTCGGCGTAGAATCTCGCGCCGCGAAGACGGGGAATTGTGGGTTCGCGGAGTTCTGGCCAGTCTAAAAACTGGCCACTACATTGGGTTTTTGTTACGCGAAGAGCTCGCGATTGGCGCGGGCGACTTCGGCGAAGAAGGCGCGGAGCTTGGCGGGGTCTTTGCGGCCAGGGCGTGCCTCTACACCGCTGGTAACGTCCACGGCAAAGGGGCGAACCACACGGATGGCTTCGCCGACATTTTCGGGGGAGAGCCCGCCGGCGAGGATGACGCGATACGATTGCGCAGCCACGCGTGCCAGATGCCAACTGGCTGTGGTTCCCGTGCCGCCATACTGACCTGGTTTCGCGGAGTCGATTAGGAACCCAGCCACCGAGCGAAATTTTGCGTATGCGGGCGCCGGAGTTCCATGCCCCAGGCGGACTGCCTTGATGACTTGGATTTGGGTGGCGACTGCTTCAACGACCGCGGGGGATTCATCGCCATGGAGTTGCGCTGCGGAAAGGTGAATGGCGCGGGAGAGCGCGATGACCGGTTCTGCTTCCCAGTTCACGAAGACTCCCACGGTGGCGACAAAGGGCGGCAGGCGGTCGACCAACTCGGCTGCTGCCGCGGGCGAAAGCGAGCGGGGACTTTGGGTATAGAAATTGAGGCCGATCGCGTGAGCGCCCAGCTCGACGGCGAGCTTGGCGTCTTCGAGCTTGGTGATGCCGCAGATTTTTACGCGGACCATGGTTAATTATGCCTCGGTGGCGGTGGGAGCGAGCAGAGCGCGAAGAGCCTCACCGGGATCGGGTGAAAGCATAAGATGTTCGCCGATCAGGAAGGCATCAAAGCCGGCGGCGCGCAGGGTTTTCAAATCGTCGTGGGACCGCAGTCCGGATTCGGCAACGGCAAGGCAAGAGTCGGGGATGTGCTCGATCAGTTCGAGGGAAGTTTCGAGGCGCACGGTAAGAGTCTTGAGGTCGCGATTGTTGACTCCGACGATGCGGGCGCTGGCGGCTAGGGCGCGGTCAAGTTCTTCGCGGGTGTGAACTTCGACGAGCGGATCCATGCCAAGTTCGCGGCCCAAGGTGATGAGGTCGCGGAGTTGCCCATCGGAAAGAGCAGCGACAATCAGCAGGAAACTGTCGGCATCATTGGCGCGCGATTCCCAGACCTGCCAGGGATCGAAGATGAAATCCTTGCGCAGGACAGGAAGAGTGATCTCCTTGCGGGCGTCGCGCATATTTTTCAGGGAGCCGAAGAAGAATTCGCCTTCGGTGAGGACGGAGAGCGCGGCAGCGCCGGCCACGGCCAGCGACTTGCCGAGGGTGGGCGCGTCGAACGGGTCGCGGATAATTCCAAGCGAGGGTGAAGCTGGTTTCAGTTCAGCGAGAATGTTGATGGCATCGCATGAAAGAGCGGCGGCGAAGTCGCGCACTGGGGGGGCGGCATTTACGCCGTATTTGAGCGCGGTCTCCGGCAAGACTTTTTTGCGATGGTCGACCTCGATGCGGCGGGCTTCGAGGATGCGGTCGAGAATGGTTCCGGCGTTGGCATGGGCGTTCATGGAGGTGAACTTGTATGCTAGGGAGTGCGGGGAAGCGTGTCAAATCGTACCGCGTCCCGCAGGCTTGACAAGTCAAACGAGCAGGAGAGCAGATGAGCTATAAGGTCAAATACGGGGCGTTGCTGGATGAGATTGCGAACGAGGCGGACTCGATGGTGATGAGTTATTTTCGTGGCGGCGCGCTGGGGGCGGAACGCAAGCACGATGGCACGGTCGTGACGCAAGCCGACAAGCTTGTGGAGCAGATGGCCATCGCCAAAGTGAAGGCCAGCGGTTTGCCGATGGACGTGGTGGGCGAAGAGACCAGTGGCGAGATTCCGGGCGGCCCGGCTACCAACGGGCACGCGCGGATAATCATAGACCCGATTGATGGGACAGAAGAGTTCACGCGCGGCATTCCCACGTTTGGAACGCTGGTGGGCATCGAGGAAGATGGGGAAATCGTAGCCGGCATGGTGAGTGCGCCAGCGCTGGAGGAAGGGGCGCGCTGGTCGGCGTATCGCGGGGAAGGTGCATGGAGAGGCGGGCGCCGATTGCAAGTTTCCAGCATCGCGCGCCTGACGGAGTCGATGATTTTCACTACCGGGACAGGTCCCAGCAAAGGAGCGGATGCGCGTGAGCGGATGCGCCGAGTGGCCGACGCGTCGCGCAACAGCCGCTCGATGGGAGGCTTTTGGCAACACATGCTGGTGGCGGAAGGCGCGATTGAATGCGCCGTAGACTGGCTTTCAAAGCCCTGGGACCTTTCGCCGCTGGGGATCATTGTGGAAGAGGCCGGTGGGAAATCAACGACGATTGACGGGGAACGGACGATTTATAAGGGGCGATTCGTGAGCACCAATGGGCTGGTGCACGAAGAGGTGCTGAAACTTTTGCGGTGAGGTGGGGCATGATTCGGGTGAAGCGTGTTTATGAAGAACCTGCCAAGGAAGATAGATTCCGTGTGCTGGTGGATCGCTTGTGGCCGCGGGGGCTCAGTAAGGACCGAGCAAAGGTGGATTTGTGGATGAAGGAGATTGCCCCGAGCGATGCGCTTCGCGAGCAGTTCCACCAGGAGAAGGTGAATTGGGTGGAATTTGAGAAGCGTTATCGCGTGGAGCTCAAGTCGAAGAAGGAATTGCTGAAGGAAATAGGCAAACTGGAACATGAACAGGGCACGGTGACACTGGTATACGGCAGGAAGGACGAAAAGCAGAACCAGGCCGTGGTGCTGGCAAGTTTGTTGAAGGGCAAGCGTTGAACGCCGGGCAAGAATTGCGGGTGATTCAGAAAGAGGTGGCCGCTTGCCGCAAATGTGCGCGGCTGGTGAAATACCGCGAAAAAGTGGCGCGAGAGAAGCGGCGCGCGTTTCGCGAATGGAATTACTGGGGCCGCGGGGTGCCGGGGTATGGCGATGCGCAGGCAAAGCTGTTCGTCCTGGGACTTGCGCCGGCAGCGCACGGAGCGAATCGCACGGGCAGGGTGTTCACTGGCGATCGTTCGGGCGATTTTTTGTATAAGGTTTTGTACAAGACAGGATTCGCGAATCAATCCACTTCCCTGCACCGCGAGGATGGGTTGCGATTGCGGAATGCCTACATCGCCGCGGCGGTGCGCTGCGTGCCGCCAGCGAACAAGCCGCTGCCCAGTGAAATCGTGAATTGCCGCGGGTATCTGGAGCGGGAGCTGGAGATTTTGCGGCCGCGAGCGGTGCTGGCACTGGGGAAAATCGGCTGGGACGCGTACCTGGATATCCTGAAGCAACAGGGGAAAATCACTTCGCGTGCGGCGTACCACTTCGCCCATGGTGCTGAGTGTTCGTTTGGAGAGGATTTGCCGCGACTTTTCGGCGTTTACCACCCGAGCCAGCAGAACACGCAGACGGGACGAGTTACGGAAGCGATGTACGCGCGCGTCTTGAAGCGCATTCGCGGGTTTCTGGGTCAGTCATGAATGAAGAATAAAGAAGCCGGCGAGATGTCTCCGACACGGCAGGAGCCACCCGCAAGATTTCGCCGACAGTATTGGAGCCTGCGGCGTGCGGTGGTTCTTGTGGCTGTCCCATAGTCCCTTTATCCGACTTCGTTTCAATAGGATGGCAGCAACATGACGCGAACCGCGTGGCCTCTGGACTGCTCTTTGCCCAACTGAGTTCGATGTCGGAGGATTTCGATGAAATTTAAGCGGAACGGATTCCTAGCAGTTGGGGCATATATCCTCACCGCGGGTTTATTGCTCGCGGGCCAGGTTTCAGCCCAAAACGCACGTGTCCTGAGCCGTGACGTCATTCCAGCGGAATCAGCCAGTTCCCAAGCGGCGGGTCATCCGGCGGATGGTGAGCGGCACGGCCTCGCCGTAGAGAAGTTCGCAGTGGTGCCCGGCACTCGCTTCCTGGTGCGCCTGGAAGGCGACCTCAATACAAGAGAGGTTCACAAGAATCAGGAGTTCCATGTACGCACGCTGGAACCGCTGGAGGCCGGCGAGGGCAACTATCTTCCTGCGGGCGCGGTGATCGTCGGACACATCAGCCGGGTTGATCCCGCGGGGACCACCGGCCGCGCGAAAATCTGGCTGACCTTTGATGAGATTCAGACGCGCTTCGGTAAATTGCCGATCGTGGCCGAGGTGGCTTCGGTGCCCGGCGATCACAGCATCAAGTCCGGCCCGCTGCAGGAGGGCGTAATCGAGGGACGCAGCAGCACGCAGAAAGACGCGGCCCAATCCGCGGCTGCGGGCGCCGCCATGGGTGCGATGCATGGCGTGAAAGATAAGAACAAGAAAGAGGCCGCGGAAGGCGCGGCGCTTGGAGCGCTGGAAGCCTACTTGATGGAAGCCGGGCGCGGCCAGGAGATTGAACTGCCCAAAGGCGCAAAACTCGAACTGGAATTGGAGCGCGCATTGTATCTCGTTAAGGACTAGCGAGGTGAACGACGATGCGCCGCAAGAACAAAATTATCCCAATGCTCTGGCTTTTGATTCCGGCGTTTTTCCTGTGCGGTCCCGACCTGACTGCGCAAATGCGAAGCCAGAAAGATTCCCGACAAAAAATCACTGTTCGAGTCATGGACGGCATCACGGGACTCCCAAAGCGGTTTGAGTTTCCGAACATTTGGATCGGTCCGCGCACGGACTCGGGTAATCCGCGGTTGAATGTCCGCGGGGAAGTTCAGATTGATCTCACCGAGGCCTCGCCGAGAACGATGCGTTTTCTGCCAAATTGGTATGCGGACTGCCGGTACGATGGCGATGTTGGCACAGGGATGGAGGTCCGCTATTCACTCGACGACATCTTGGAAACCGGTGTGGTCGGAAAGAATGTCTGCGGAGGGTTCCACGCCAAGCCGCAACCTGGAGTGATAGTGTTCTACGTTCGCCATCGGAGACTCTTCCTGAAATGATGGCTCTGTAGGCCTCCTGCCCCACAGCGCCCATCCTACAAAAACTAGCTACCAGGCTTCCATACGACCACCGCTTGGCAAGTTAAAGAGTGCTTGTTACAGTCGTTTCACCCACCCAAAGTGCGACAATATATCCCTGGTGTAAGGAGACGAGGCACAGGCGCATGGGCGACGAAAGCAAAGCGGCACGCACTGTTGAAACCGGCGAGCACAAAGACCGCATCCTGATCGTCGAGGATGAAGACAACGCGCGCAAAGGCTACGAGCAGCTTTTGCAGCGCTGGGGCTACGAAGTGCTGGGCGTAAGTACGGCCGAAGACGCACTGGCGAAATTTTCGAACTTCCAGCCGGACACGCTGATCGCCGACGTCGAACTCCCGGGCATGAACGGCCTGGACCTGCTGAAGCAACTGGGCGACGACCTGCACGATGTTCCGGCAATCATCATCACCGGCAAAGGGAGTGAAGAACGCGCGGTAGCCGCGATTGAGTCGGGCGCGTTCTGGTACATCGAGAAGCCGCTGAAGGGGCCGGTGCTGCGGGCGCTGCTGGATCGCGCCTTGAGCAAAGCCCACGACGCGCGGAATCTCGCGGTATTGCAACGCCAACTGCGTGAAGCCGGACGTCTGGGCGACATTGTTGGCGCCTCCAAGCCCATGCAGGAAGTGATGCGCATCATCGAGATGGCTGCGCCGAGTTCCGCTTCGGTCCTCATCACGGGGGAAACGGGCTCCGGCAAGGAAATCGTGGCGCGCACCATCCATAAGCTTTCGCCCCGGGCGGCAGGGCCGTTTGTGGCCATCAATTGCTCCGCGATTCCCGAAACCCTGATGGAAAGCGAGATTTTCGGACACGAGCGCGGGGCGTTCACCGGCGCCGCGGAACGCCGCATCGGATGCTTCGAGCTGGCCGACGGCGGCACGCTGCTGCTCGACGAAATTGGTGAGATGCCCGCGCCAACACAGGCCAAATTGCTGCGCGTGCTGGAAGACCGCAAAGTGCGGCGGCTGGGAAGCAAGACAGAGACGCCGGTAGACGTGCGGGTGCTCGCGGCCACCAATAAAGATCCGGAGAAGTCCGTGGCTGAGGGCGGAATGCGCCAGGACCTGTATTTCCGGCTGAACGTGTTTCATGTCCACTTGCCGCCGCTGCGCGATCATAAGGACGACATCCCGCTGCTGACCGAGCACATTTTGCGCGACATCAACGCCAAGCACGGGAAAAGCATCCGGGGAATCGGGGCCGAAGTGCTGGACATTTTCATGAGCCACACCTGGCCGGGAAATATCCGAGAGCTTCGCAACGTCTTGGAGCGCGCCGCGATCATGTCCGAGAAGGATTTGATCTCGCGAAGTTCCCTGCCCGGCGAGTTCGGAAGAGTGGCCAGCAAGAGTCCCAGCGATTTGTCGGCCATCAAATTCCCCGTGGGCACCACAGTGGATGCGATGGAGCGCGAGTTGATCCTGCAAACGCTGCACGCCACCGGAAACAACAAGACCCGCGCGGCGGAGCTTCTGGGCGTGAGCTTGAAGACGCTGCACAACAAGCTCAAGGAATACGGCAGCGAGAAAACGGAAACGGAGTCGTAGCCGGATATGCAGCTGGGGCTGCGCGCGAAATTGACGATGATCATGGCAGGGCTGGTGCTCCTGTCCACGGCGGTGTTGTCGCTGGTGTTCGCGGAACTCCTGGTGCGGCAAGTCTTGCACGATATCGACAAGCGTGCGACGGAATTGGCCGGCGAGACATTCGAATCTGCGCGCCAGGCGCTGGAAGAGGCCAAGGCCCAGGGGCTGCGGCCCTCCTCCGAGGATGCTCAGGCGACCCACAACTACGTGACCCACGCCTTTGAAATCAGCGACACCCTGAACGCGCGCTTCCAATCGGCTATGGATTCGCCGTTCATTTATGAGGTCGGCATCGTTGACCGGGACGATGTGGTGCTGATTTCCAGCGACTCCCGGCTGGCCGGGAAAACGGAACTCCGGAGGCCACCGCTCTCCCAACTGGTGCAGAGTTCATTCGTGCGCCAGGTGCGCATCCTCACTGAGCCGCCGCATATCTACCAAGTTGTCTACCCTTTCAAATTGCGCGGTGAACCGTATGGCGAAGTACGCATCGCGGTTTCGACGGCACTGGTGCTCAATGACATCCGTCCACGGCTGCAACGCTGGGGCGCGATTGCGGTGCTGGCGCTGGTGCTTTCGACATTTTTGGCCGCGGTGGTAAGCGGCGTAGCGCTGGCGCCTATCCGCGACATCCTGGCGCAACTGGAGCGCATTTCCGCCGGCCAGTACGACAATCCGCCGGGTTCGGCGAAGGAACCTGCCGAGAGCACCGACGAACTTGGCCAGGTGCGCCAAAAGATTTTGCAGGTCGGGCAACAACTTCGCGGCGTGCACGAAATTTTCAGCTCCTTGCGCGAGAACATGAACTCGGTGATGGCCGGGCTGGAGGATGGGCTGCTGCTGTTCACGCGCGATGCCCGCGCGGTGATGGTCAGCCCCGCGGCGGAGAAATTTCTAGGAGCGCCGGCAGCGAGCTTTCTAGGCCGCCGGGTGACCGATATTTTTCCCCCGGGGCACCCGCTGTTTGAGGCCCTGCGTCTCGACGGCGACCAATTGACCGAGGTGGCGTCCGAGACAGAGATAGTTACCACGGAGGGCCGCCGGCGCGTCGGTGTAAGCGTGCAGGAAATCCAGGGAGCAGGAGAAAGAATGGGCGCGCTGATTACGCTGCGTGACCTGGACTCGCTGGAAAGCATCAACACGCAATTGCAGGTCAGTGAACGTTTGGCGGCGCTGGGCCGCATCACGGCCGGCGTGGCACATGAGGTGAAGAATCCGTTGAATTCGATGCGGTTGTGGCTGGAAAATCTGAAGGAGTCGTTACCCGCTGAGGCTGACGGCGCAGCATTGCAAGCGGTGCACGTGCTGGATGTGGAGATTGACCGGCTCGATGCAGTGGTGAAACGCTTCCTGGATTTCTCACGCCCGATGGATGTGCGGCTGGAGCCCACGCAACTAGCCGATTTACTTCGTGAAGTGCTGGAGGTGGCGCACCCCCAACTGCAAAAAGCCAACGTGCAGGTGGCGCGGCTCTTTCCCATCGGGATTCCGGACGTTTTCGTGGACCGGGACTTGCTGAAGCAGGCGGTGTTGAATCTGGTATTGAACGCCGTGGAGGCCATGCCCAACGGGGGGCAACTGCAGCTGACGCTCAGCCGGCGCGGCGAGATGGCCGAGATTACCGTGGGAGACACCGGAAAAGGAATTCCCCAGGAAGATCGGCAGAAAGTGTTTCAACTATTTTTTACAACGCGCCCGGGCGGAAGCGGCATCGGACTTGCCAGCACCTTCCGCATTGTGCAACTGCACAATGGCTCGATCGACTTCACATCGGAGGTTGGCCGCGGAACCACTTTTCGTATAGAGTTACCGCTCGCCGCGTGAGCATGCCGATTATCCCCGCCCTGAACTGCTCGAAAGAGCGTGCGCCCGGAGGAGTCCTCCTGATGGCGTGTGTGTGCGCGCTCCTTTGCGGCGGGTGTTTCTCGAAGAAGCGGCCGGCGTTCGCGGTGAGCGCTCTGGCGCTGAGCGGCCCGGTTGTGCCGCAGGCGACCGACACGCGGCTGGACGATGCGCCGGATATTGCCGTTGAGATGGAACCCGTCGCGCCCTTGGTTGTTCCTCGCGGCTCGCCGGCCAGGCCTCGTGTGGCGACTTCCCCGGCGCCGGGACCCGCGGCGGCCGAAAAGTCAGCGGAGCCCCTGATGGCGCCGGAACTCAGCGAGGCGCAATTGGCCGCGGCAAAAACGGAGACGAAACAAAGTTTGGACGCGGCCGAGCGGAATCTGGGTCTCACGGCGGGCAAGAGCCTGAATGCCGCGCAGCAGGATCTGGTCTCGAAAATACGCGGGTTCATGGATAGCGCCCAGGAAGCAATAAAGAGCAGCGATTGGCCGCGGGCGCGCAATCAGGCAAAGAAGGCAGAAGTGCTCTCGCAGGAATTCGCGCCGAATCCCTGAGAAGGTTTAGCAATCACATTTTCTTAGCAGACCTTGCGTTAGAATAGGCCTATGAAAACTTACGATGCAGCGGTGGCCGGCGGCGGCATCATCGGCACATCGATCGCCCTGGAGTTGGCGTGCGCGGGAATGAAAGTGGCGGTGTTTGATGCGCGACAGCCCGGACGGGAAGCGTCCTGGGCCAGTGCTGGGATGATATCGCCGGCGCCGGAGAGTTCGGCGATGAATTCCCTGCTGCCGATCAGTCTAGCGAGTGTGCAACTGTATCCGGAATTTATAGGGCGGGTGGAAGAGCTTTCTGGACAGACAGTCGGCTATCACAAAAATGGAGCGTTGGACATCCTTCTGAATGGAGATGAGAAGCAGGAGATTGAGGAGATTCTGGCGCTGCACCTCGCTGCGGGATTGCAAGCCGAAGCGCTAAGCGGCCCTGAGGCGCGCGAGATTGAGCCTGCATTGACCAGCAAAATACGCGCGGCCATTCACCGGCCGGATGAGGCTTCGCTGGACAACCGATTGTTCACGGAGGCGACGCTGGAAGCCGCGCGGCGCAAAGGTGTGGAGATTTTTGCTGGAAACGGCGCGAAAGCGTTGTGGAAGGACGGCAGGACCTGCAAAGGTCTGCAGCTCGAAAGCGGCCGCGTCGAAGCGCGCTGGAACGTGATTGCGGCCGGATGCTTCAGTGCGGGCATCGAGGGCGTGGCGGAGTACGCACCGGTTACCCCGGCGAAAGGACAGATGGCGGCGCTGCGCTGCGGTTCCGTGAATCTGAAGAAGGACTTGTGGTCCGATCACATGTACCTGGTGCCGCGGAATGACGGCCGAATCATCGCCGGCTCGACGGTGGAGTATGAGGGCTTCGATCGCGGCGTCACCGCGGCGGGGTTGAAGAAGATTCTCAGCGGGGCCATGGCTCTGGTGCCCGCGTTGGAAACTGCGCGGGTGGAAGAAACTTGGGCGGGATTGCGGCCGGATTCACCAGACCATCTGCCAATCCTTGGGCCAACCGATTTGGACGGATTGCTGATTGCCACCGGGCATTTCCGAAGCGGGATTTTGCTGACGCCCATCACCGCGCGGCTGATTCGGGAGTGGGTGACCTCGCAAAAGGTCAACATGGACTGGGAACGCTTCAGTCCGCTGCGATTTCAGGAAGCGCGCCACAGCCGCGGCGCTTAGGCCGCGTCAAGTTCACTGCTGGACCGGCTGCACGATTACGGCGCTGGGAAGTCCCACGTTGGTGTAATGCACATGCTCGGCGTCGAGTTGCAGGTCGTGCTCCAAAACAAGGTCCATGGAAGAACCGCGGGGAAGCTGGGCTTCCGGCCCGCGAGACAACAGCACCGCCGCCAATCCCGCGACGCCCCCAATTCCCGCGCCAATGCCTGCGCCCTTGGCACCCGTCGCGATGGCGCCGATGCCAGCACCGGCCGCGGTGGTCGTCGCAATCGTCTCTGCGTCCTTGCCCTTGCCCCCGGGGCCGGCGATTTTGCCCTCCGAGTCGGTCTTCGTCCCGCTACCGCCGTCAATGCTACGCGGTTCGGCATTTAGATCCACGGTGTAACCATCGGGCAGGATCAGGGTGTTCAGGCGAATGCGCAGTTCCCCTTTGCCCTTCACGCGCCCAGGGCGCTTGGCATCGGTTACTTCTCCCCGCAGATAGGAACCGACCGGAACGACTACTTTGTTGTTCATGGTGATGGGAAACGAAGTGCGGAAATAAACCGAGTCACCGGGTTTTGCGGAATTGGTCGAAATGCCATTTTCAAGAATTACCCCGACGCGAGTTCCGGAGGGCACCGTAATGATTTGGCCGGTGACGGCGGGTCGAGAAGCTGGCGTAAGCGCGGGCCGTGTGGTGGCGGGCGGTGGGTCGGCTTGCGGGCCATCGGGGGCCTGCGCGAAAACCTGAATGCCGCATGAGAGGATGACCAGCAAACTTGCAAGGAATAGCCGGTGTTTCATTGGGCTCCTCCGTGTAATTCGTCCGATGCGCGATTTTGCCACAGAGATGCTTACCCGGCATCAGCTAAATTTCAGGGAAGAATTCGCAGGAATCGAACTCGCCTATCGTAATCGAAGCCGCAGGCCGCCCATTTCCCCCGCGAGACATCGGGGGAGCGGGGATGTCCGTTTGACCGGAGCGCTTGAGCCGCATAGTCTGGGAACGATGCGAGGAGGAAGTCGATGGCGAAATTGGCGCTGATTTATGGGATGCGGCTGCTGCCCGTGGATGATTTGGGCGAAGTGAAAGAGGCTACCGTGGTGCTGAAGAGCGGGCGGACCGCCCGGGTGGCCATGCATCTAATTGAGGGCAGCAAGGAAGAGATTGAGGCGACGTTTCGGCAGTCGATTGATGCGTTTTTCGAGATGTATCCAGAGATTTAGAGCTTGCGGGATGCGCTGGGGTGGAAGGATAGTAGTTAACAAGGGGCGGGAGGGTGGCGTTGGATTTTGGGTTTCTAGAGCGGCTTGCCCTCAAAAATTGTGAAAAGAATGGTTCCTGATCGCTGTTACCAACCGCCTCACCGATTTCCAAAATTCTCCGGGTCCTCATTCGGGTCGCCGAGATTGTCGTTGATGAGAACTGTCGATTGGCCGGTCAGTTCAAAGCGTTTACGGCATTTGTAGCAAGCCACCAGATCTTCCAGGCGAACCATGTAGGATGATGCCTTCGCAAATTTCCGGCGGTCTTCTTCGCTCGCGCCGCGCGGAAGCTCGCGTTTCTTGCGGCAGACCTTCCAGGGCACCGGAGCCTCAAATTCGCCGCGGCAACTCGGACACACCAGTTTTATCTTGCGTGTCTCTTCTTTTTCCGTGTAAAAGCTTCTCTCGTCCATGGGACCTCAACTTACTGTTCAATCGTTTGGTCCATTGTAACAAATTCGAGACCCAAATCGCGCCAGCGCGGCAGCCAATACTCGAGCGCCGCGAGGGTGTGGGCACGATCCGCCTTCGGCCGGGCGTAGTCGCCGTCGTGGAGACAGAGAATGTCGCCGGTCATCGCTCCGCCGTGCCCAGTGCTTGGGGGCAGCTTTTTGCGAGCGCGCTCGGCGATTGGGCTCATGCGCTCGATCAGCCATGCGGCGGCCCTGGGGCGCCAGTCGCCAGGGATAAGCGTCCACATCGCCGTGCGCATGCCCTGGCGATGGACAATCTCGCTTACCCACGGGCTGCGAATACCAAACGGCGGCCGGAACCAGCGCGGCTCGGCCCAGGTGGCCTGATGGATCGCGTCGTGACAACGCCGCAGCTCTTCGCTGGTTTCCAGGGGCCCGCAGAAAAATAGATTGGGATGAGTGTCGGTATGATTCCCCAACGCGTGCCCCCGCTGCGCAATCTCCTTGACCAGACTGGGTGATTCACGCACGTATTTTCCGACCAGGAAAAAAGTGGCTTTCGCATCGTAGCGAGACAACATCTCCAGAATTTTGGGAGTGATAGCGGGATTGGGCCCGTCGTCAAAAGTTATGGCAAGCCTATCGGGACGGTTGGTGCGGCAAACGGTGGGACCGAAGAGCTGCGCGCGTGGATAGACCGCGCCATAGGCTGTCATTCCTGCAAGTCCCGCCACTACTGCCGAGGAAACGCTAGTTAGCCACGGAATCATAAACAGCATTCTTGCACGACCGAGGCTGTGCCGCAGCTACTGATCGCCCTTAACATTCCTATTACGTATGCAGATGCGACAGAGTTCCGCAATTCTCATCCGGTTCAGTGGAACCGCCGTGATCTGCGATGCTTGCGGTTTGGAGTACGGCTTTTCGCACTACTCACGCATTCCTTACTCTGGTTTGCGGAGGGATTGCAGATCGATGCCCAGTTGCTGGCACTTTTTGTAGAGGTGGCTGCGCTCGAGGCCGAGGGCGCGGGCGACGTTGGTCATGTGGAAATTGTGATGGCGGATTTCGCCGAGCAGGACTTCGCGTTCGAAGGCTTCGGTGCGCTGCAGCAGTGTCCCCTGCCCTGCTTCTGGGTTGCCACCCAAACTGACCGCCTCTCCGGCAGGAAGAACCAACCGAACCTCTTCGACACTGATTGGCCCTCCCGCTGAGAGGAGTACCAGTCGCTCCACGACGTTTCGCATTTCGCGCACGTTGCCCGGCCAGGAATATTGCCGCAACGCGGCAATCGCTTCGGGCGAAAAGAACTTCTCTTTCCAGCCGTTCTGCGCGGCCACCTGGCGGGCGAAGTGGGCGAGCAGGTTCGGAAAATCCTCGGGGCGCTCGCGCAGCGGCGGCAGGAACAACGGAAAAACATAGATGCGGTGAAACAGGTCGCGGCGAAACTCGTTTTTTTTGACCAGGTCCTCCAGATTACGGTGAGTCGCGACGATTACACGCACGTTGACTTTGATGGGCTTCTCTCCGCCGACGCGCTCGACTTCGCCCTCCTCCAATACACGCAACAGCTTGGCCTGCATGGACACCGGCATGTCGCCAATCTCATCGAGGAACAAGGTGCCACCCTCGGCTTGCTCGAATTTCCCGAGGTGGCGCCCCGCAGCGCCAGTGAAGGAACCTTTTTCGTGGCCGAACAACTCGGACTCGATTAGCTCCGCCGGGACGGCCGCGCAATTTAGCGTGATGAACGCATTCTCGCGGCGCGGTGATTTCTCATGAATGGCTCGCGCGACTAATTCCTTGCCGGTTCCGGTCTCGCCCAGGATGCAGACGCGCGTTTCACTGGCCGCCACGCGGTCGATTTGGGCCAGCAGCTTTTTCATCGCCGCGCCCGAGCCGACCAGTTCGTGTTTGCCAAGCCGGTGGCGGAGTTCGCGGTTTTCGTCTTCAAGGCGCGAGAGTTTCAGGGCGTTTTCGACGGTGAGCAAAAGTTTGTCGGTGCTGAGCGGCTTTTCCAGAAAATCGAGGGCCCCAAGCCGCGTGGCCTTCACGGCCATTTCGATATTCGCCTGGCCGGAAATCAGAACGATGGGAGTTTGCACGCCGGCCTTTTTCAATTCCTCAAGCAGCTCCATCCCAGTTTTCCCCGGCATGACCACGTCGGAGAGGATCAGGTCGAAATGTTCGGCGCGCACCAATTCGACAGCGCGCGAAGCATTGTCGCAAACGGTGGCGTCGTGTCCCGCCAGGCGGAAAGCGCGAGCGAGTGAGGCCAGCGTGCTCGGATCGTCGTCAATCAGCAGCAGATGCGCTTTGCGTGGCACGTTGGTCCTTGGATGATGAGTCAATCCGACGCGGTTGCGGCGCGCTCCGACTCTTTTTCGACCGGTGCAGCTTCTACCTTCGGCTTGATCGTCGCGCCGCCCTGACGTTTCGGCAACTCGATGCGAAAAGTCGTGCCATGGCCCTCTTCGCTGGAAACGGAAATGGTGCCGTGGTGATCGCTGACCACGGATTGCACGATGGCGAGTCCCAGGCCCGTGCCCAACTGTTTCGTTGTGTAATACGGGGTGAAGAGGCGCGAACACTCTTCGGAGGTCAACCCCTTGCCGGTGTCGGAAACCTCGATGCGCACGGTGTCCCCGCCATCGCTGCTGCGCAGCGAAAGCGTGCCGCCGGCGGGCATGGCATCCATGGCGTTTAATACAAGGTTCTGAAACGCTTTGTGCAGGAGTTCGGGATCGGCATCGATTTCCGGCAGCGAATCGCTCAAGAAATATTCCGTGCCGATGTGCGGCTTGCCAACGGCGGTGAACTGCGCTTCGAACAGCCGGATGGCATCGCGCAGAGCTTCGTTGACGTTCACTTTGGAAAATTCCGGAGCGGGCATCTTGGAAAAGTCGCTGAAGCGTCCGACGATGTTGTTCAAGTTGACGAGCTCCGCCTTCAGCGTAGCCGTCGCTTCGTTGAAAACTTCCTGGAATTGTTGGGGGCCGAGTTGCCGGGCGCGCTGCAGATTTTCCACGGTGATCTGCAAGGGAAAAAGCGGGTTGCGCAATTCGTGAGCCAGGCGCCTGGCCAGTTCGCGCCAGGCGGCGACGCGTTCCGTCTGCACCAGTTTTTCCTTCTGGGCTGCCAGTGTTCCCGTCATATCGTTGAAAGCGGTTGCCAACTGAGCGATTTCGTCGCTGCCTCTCACGTCGATCTTGGTGTCCCAGCGCCCGGACGCCACGTCGCGCGCCCCGTTGGCGAGTTCTTCCACCGGCCGGGTGATGCGCCGCGAGACCCACCAACTGACCAGCAAGCCGATGAACAACGCAGCCACGCCTACGACCGCTGCAATTTTCAGAATTTCCCGCTGCAGCAGCACCAATTCCTTGGCCGAACTGCCCAGGAGCAAAATGCCCAGGAGTTCGCCATTGCGTCCTTTGAGCGGCATGGCGTGAAATGTCTCCGCGCTCGCCGGATCGCGGCTCCAGGAAATGGTTTCGACGAGATCTTGCGGCTGCTTCTGAACCTGCGCGATCAGTGGTCGAAAGCTTTCGGCTTGGGGCACCGCGCCATTGGCGTCGGTGAGCGCCGTATTGACGAAAGTCGGCTCCAGATTGCGGTACAGCAAGGCGCGCATGCCCTCGGGAAGTTCCAGGGAGGCCAGAAAATTCTGATCGAGGCGGCGCCCGCCAATGATGTACAGCGTTTTGTCGCCGACGGTTTGCGTGCGCACCGCGGTCAGCGAAAGCGCCGCGGTATCCGGCAACTCTTCGCGCTTCAAGAACGCTCCGGTGGCGTCCCAGTTCTTGTTGGAGGTGACCCAGTCGTTTTTGTAGCCTACGCGCGCCGGGTATTGCGCCGAGGAAACCAGTGTGCCATCGGAATTGACGAACTCCACGAAATCCAGGCCGTGGCTTTGTGCCGCGCCGTTGGCGTCATGCAGATAAAGAGAGGCATCGGCGTTGGGGCGCGCGAGATCGAGAACCATCCGCACCGTCACGTCGGCGTTGGTGATGTTTTCCACCTGCTGAACAATCGTTTCACCGCGCTGCGCGAATTCCTTCTTAAACTGCACTTCGAGGGCTTGCGTCCGTTGCGCGTCCATCCGTTCGAACGCTTTCTGGGCGTAGTGGGTGACACCGTAGGCCACGAGAGAAACCGAGGCCAGCACGGTGACCAGGAAAATGAGGAATACTTTGGTGCGGAAAGTCATGGTCTAGCCCCCGGATTGCGAATCGTGGAATCGTTTCTTGGCGCTCGCGGCGCGGACGCTGAGGATGCAGATTCTTCGGAATCGAGCCACACGTCAGCGAGCCGCCAATCGCCCCACGCCGACGCATTCCAATTGTGGACGTTGGCGCGGATGCCGACATACTCCGGCAGTAGCACCAGCGGAAGTATGCGGCGCTCGTCGATCATGTGGCGCTCTTGCACAAAGAGTTGCTCAATATCCATTGTAGCGGCTGGCAGGTCTGGGCCAGCCAGCAATTGCTTCACAAAGGCTTCCAACTCTGCGTGCGGCGAAAGCGAATCGTAGTGCCAGGCAAACAGGTGCAGAGCCACCGGCGTGGGAGTCGAGACATTCGCACTTACCGCCGGCACCACTTGTACCAGCAAATTGGCTTGCCGCGCGTTCACCGCAACACGCTCCCCCATCAACTTGAAAATATCGCCCGAGGCGTCCACCCGCAATCGCAACGGCTGCATCGCGCCTGGGACGCCCGCGGGAAAGGCGGCCCGCAGATCTCTGGCGCGTTGCAGGTTCAGGGGACTCTCGAAGAGAAAAGCATATCCCGATAGCCACTCGGGCAAAAGGGCGGCGGCGGGTTGTGCTTCCCTTTGCAGCAACACGTTGGCCATGGTGTCGCGGTCCATCGCGAGCCAGAACGCTTCCCGAAGCTGGGCGGCGGCGGGAGCGTCAAAAGCGTCGTCGAAGCGCAAGGCCACCAGTGTTTGGGGCGCGGAATTCCAGATGCGCAAACCTTCCTGGCGGGCCTTGCGAACGAGGTCGGGGGCGATTTCCGCAATATCCGACTTCCCCACTTGAAGATCGAAAAGTTGGCGCAATGGCGGCTCGCCAAAAAAGACTTCCACGAAATCGAGGAACGGACGCCCTGACCAGGTTTCCCCGTTGGCTTGAAATTTGATTTTTGCGGGCTTGATCGCCGTTGGATTTGCTTCCGAAGGCATTGCGGCTGCCGATTCCGCCACGAAGAATGGGCCGGTGCCAAGAAGAGTGCCATCGGGCTGCGACCGGAAAATAAAATGGCGCCCGGAAGCCAACTGTTCGAGGAGGTCCGGGACGGAACGTGCCGCCCGGATGGCAATGCCGCTTTCGATAGCACTTACCTCAAATCCCTTTCCCAAGGTGGCCTGCAAGGCGGCGACCGCTTCGGGCGGGACAAGCGGCGAGCCATCGGAGAATCGCACGCCAGCGCGGAGCTTGAACTGCCAGTTCTTGCTGGAGGCGTCATGCGTCCATTCCGTGGCCAGTGCGGGTTGAAACCTGCCGTAATCATCCAGGGTGACCAGCCGGTCGTAAACGAGGCTGGCGAGCTTCTCGCTGTCGGCCAGCGACGCCGCGCCTGGGGTCCACTCGCGCGGATCGAGTGAGATGCTCGAAGCGCGCAATTTGACGTGCAGCGTACCGCCATATCGCGGTGCGGCAGCCTGTGCGCGGCAGCAGCCCAGCGCAACAGCTGCAAGGCTAATTGCCGCAAGCCAGTCCAATTTTATAGACCTCATAATTCCCTGTTCGCAAATTTCGCACGACGACTAAGGCACTGCCGGGATTTTGTTCTTCGTTGGCGCCGAGAATCGGACCGGGAAATTCGCTGAGCACCACGGCGCTGCTTTCGCGCAACGTTTCCGCCGGAACCAGTTGCAATACGTCTTTTGTGTCGAGTTCAGTCCCGGAATTCAGCAATTTCCAACTACTCCCATCGCATGGAGAAATCAGCAGGGTTGCTCCGCGCCACGCCGGCTGGGCTGTGGGAGAAGGTTTATCCAAGTGGCATTTCATGTCCCCGGGTGATTCCCAGGAAAACTCGCATGCCTTGCCCCAAAGCTGTACGGAAACCACGATTCCCCGTGGGGTTATTTCGGCGCGGGGGTCGCGCGTGGGTTTTAGATTCGCCGCACTCAACGGCACGCTCTGTTTCAGAGCGCCACTGGAATCCATGCGCAACGCAATCACCTCGAAATTCCGATATAGCAATAGGGCGAGGCCACCTTCAGCGGCGTTCCACAAGGAGGATGCGTCGAGAATTCTATCGGGGCTTTCATAAATCATCTGGCGTTCCAGCCGCACAGGCGCAACAGGCAGGGTGCCGGGGGGGAGAAGCGCGCGGGCCACCGCGACCAGGCGCACTTCCTCGCGTTCGGCGACGCGGGTTTTCGCGGTCAGAACAACCTGCGTCGGAGTTTCCTCGGCATACAAAGCAAGCGCCGGAGCCGCGGCATCGTCGGTCAAATTCACAGAACGTTTCTCAAATTCGACTCGAAGGATCACTTGCCAGTGGTCGTTTTCCCCTTCAGACCATCGGCCATCCGGATGCCACTCGAGCCGCAGTGGTCCATGTAGCCCGGGGATCGCTGCGACGCGCTCGGCCAGCCGCTGCGCTGTGTCTTGCAGTGCGCTGTTGCCGTCGGCAAGCGCGCGGGCCGAAAATAAACCTCCCGCAGCCAAAACAATGATCAATAAGAGGGATTTTGGAACACCTTGGCGCTCCGAAATCGCCGTCCTGCCCTTGTTTGCAGAAAATCGCATGCTCGCTCCGCCGCGCCACGCCTCGCTGATGCCCCCTCAGTGCGCGCGGTAATCCTTGTAAAGATCCAGCCGGTTGAGCAACCGGATCATCACCTGCGTATACGCCAAATATTCCGAGAGACTCTCGTCTGAAATATTGTAGATCGCTCGGCGGCGCGCCTCGCGGACGATATCGAAGTCCTCGGCCTTAAGCGTGGCGACCGCGCTATTTTGGAATGCGGTGCGGTCGGCGATGCCGTAGATGGGCTCGGTGTCAGCTACAATTTTGGTGAGCTCATCCTGCGTGGGTTTTTTCTCGCGGGTCTGCTTATCGAACTCGGCGCCCTTGGTGCTCATCACGTCATCAAACTCCTTCCGCGTGTGAGGCAGCCCGGCAATGATTTTAAGTACTTGCTCGCGCGTCCATTTCGGATTGACGAAATCGGAGGGATCTGGCGCCTGATATTTCATGATGGCCTGAATGTCGTTGCGGCGATAGTCCTCTTTAATGTCGGCGAGTCCAGACCAGGTGCTCAGTGTGCGAAACGCTTCTTCGGTCATTTGTTCCGCGAGCAGATGCGCGGCCCCCGCGCGCACGAAGGGTTCCTGGGCCTGGAGTTGCGCGACCAGTGCCTTGCTGGCCTTGGTGGGACTCATGCTGCCGTAGAGAAAGAGAGCGGCGGTGTCCGAGTCCAGATCCAGAGAGTGCTCGGAAATGTGAATGACGGCATTCGGATAGAGCAGCAGCTTTGCGGCGAGGGCCTGGATGTCCACGCCACGCTGCCCGAGATCCAGCGCCAGGGAAAGATAATTCGCGGGATCGGTCTCCTGAAAATCGGCTTGCGCGAGCGCGTCTTTGACCAAATTCAGCGAGTCCGGCGATTTATCAACCTGGAAAAGAAAGGAGGCGCCATCGAACTGAAAAATGTGGTCGGAATTCTCGGCCGCGAGCATCTCTTTCAGGCAGCTCACACCCACGGGGCCGGCCCCTTGCAGTTGCTTCCAGTAGGCGTCGATCTCTTTGCTTTTTGCATCAATCTGAGCTTCGTCGAGCTGCGTCAGATGGAATCCATAGGTTTTTGCTTTTGCCGCGCGCAAATCCGCGCAAGACACGTTTTTTTCCTGCGCCAACGCACCGCTAATCGCTATAGCCAACAGAACTATCGCCGCCGCAATCCGCCGCAATATTCACCTCTCCAAGTTCCTTTAGATGCTACCACCCTTCTCGATATTGCCCGCACGACAGCAGCCGCTCAGCCTCAAACTTTCCGTTAAGAGAAAGGACGCCGGGCGGCGTGGTCAGGGCCGCCCGGCTGTTCAGGAGAGGGTTTCTCTTTTTTTTCTGTTTAGTGGAATCATTGGCGCTAGCTTCAGTCGAGGGAGTCGCGGGTGACCTCTTCGGTGCTCACGGGCACCCAAACTCGGTCGTTCGGCGCCGCCGCGGTTTTGCTCTGCCAGGCGAAGCGGCGCAGGGTGATGCGATAAGTGGTGTGGCCGTCGAGAGAGTGAAAGGTGTAAACCGCGCGGGCTGGGGAAGCTGTTAAATTGCTGGTCGAGAGCGACGCCAATTCGTAGTCGTAATTCGAAAATTCGGGGGAGATGCGCCGCAGCGTCATGCCGGCCACGAATTTGGGATCGCGGCACCAGGTGTCATGGCCAGAGTTCACCCAACGCTGAAGGTTTTCGACCCGGGCACGATCCACGGGGATCGTCTGCAGCAGGCGATGCTCGCGGGTCTGGGCATCCGCCAGCGGCACGACCATGGTCGTAGCGCCAAGCGTCCACATCGCCAGGCAAAAGGTAATCCGCAAAATCACCGGTAGAATCACGCGAATCTTTCCTGCCACTCCGTTTGCCGTGTTCGTGTTCATGACATCCTCCGGTCGAATCGCAATCTGTGCCTGCCCAAACTCTCTTACTGGTTCGTTGCTTCGTTGCCTCATTACTTCGCCATTTCTTTGTTCACCGGCCGGGTGGCGCGGAGCGCGGCGCCGGTTTGAGAGCTGCCCTTCGCGAAAGGAAACAAGCGCGGCGGTGCTTGTCTTTTTGCTCATGGCATCTCCTCCAGCGACGCGATCCGGGCCACCCACGGGGGTATTTGCCGGTGTTCCTGAGAGGCGGCCTTGCTCGAACCGCATCTCCGAAATTCATTGGCCCTCAGGGGCTAAAGCCCCGTAAAAGGACGCAGGAATGGCACGACTGAAGTCGTGCCCTCCCACTGCGGTCACTCGTGCTGCGGTCACTCCCGCTATATGCACTTCCAGAGGTGGCATCCTCGTTACGGGCGCTTGTTGACCTTGCGCTGCGCGGTGGCGGTGGCCACCGGCGCGGAATCGTCCGCCTCATCGTCGCCCGAAGGCGCCACGCCATTGCCGCCCTGGAACGCAGAGCGCATCACATCCGACGCGAAGAAGTTCTTGCCGTCCATCGGCACCATCATGATTTGCAGCTTGTCCGAAAGCCGCTCGGCGATGATCTTCTGGATGAGCATTGGATTCTGCTTGAGCACTGCGGCCTCATACTTCATGCGCTCGGAATCGGCGGCGGCGGTGACGCGAATGCGGTTGGCTTCGGCGTCCGAAAGGTTGTGCTGGCGTTCCAGCTCGGCCTTGCTATCGATGATTTTGGCTTGCGCGGCGGCTTCCGCATTCTGCAACGTGGATTCCTTGCGGGCTTGCGCTTCGAGCTTGGTCTGCTCGATCTGTTTCTCCTTCAAGGGCAGGGTATACTGCATCGCGTCGGATTCGGCCTTGGCTTGCAAGACGCGAACCTGCGCCTGGGCTTCGGCTTGTTTAACGTCACGAGCTTTCTGTGCGTCGGCTTCCAGCTCGGCAATTTTGACCTCCTTCAGCTTGATGTCCTGCTCGGTGCCGAGCCGTTCGTTCTCCTGCTCTTTCAGCAGCAGGCCTTCGAGGCCCTTGGCGTATTCGGCGGGCAACTGAATGTCGCGCAGCAGAACTTCGCGGACGACAATTCCGTCCGAAGCGAGGCGGGTTTTGATCATATCGGCGGCCTGGGTGCGCAACTCTTCGCGCTTCACGGCGAAGATTTCGCGGGTCACGTAGTTGGGCGCGAGTTGCCGATAGGAGGAAGAGACCACGGGAGCGACCACCTGCTCGCCCACGGGCTGAGGAAGATTCTGGTGAATGGTGTAGAGCTTTGAGGGATCGATGCGGTAACGAACGCTGACGGCCAGCCCGAGATTCAGTCCTTCGCGTGCCTGTACGGTTAGAACTTCCGTGCTCGGCTTGGTTCCAACAGCGGCAGAAGTGGTGTACACCTGCTCCCGGGTGTCATAGGTCACTACGTCATCCACCAGTGGGGTCACGAAATGCACACCCGGATACAACGTACCGGGGCGCGCGCCGGAAAGCTGGCTGACGCGAATGCCCGCGGTGCCATCCGGCACCACCACAATGCTCAGCGCCAGCAACTCCGGCACGACGCCGAGTGCCGCCAATTGCAGCGCCAGCCGCCAGCGTACCGGCCCGAAAGGGCGCGGCGTTTTCCGCTGCACCGCCTCGGTCCCGGGTTCTCCACTGGCTTGCTCCATCAGCCAGCGGAGCCTCGCCGCAATGTAGATGTCGTACGCCACCAGAATCCCGGCGCTGCTGAATAAGCCAACTCCGAGAATCATCAACAGATATCTTAGTGCCAACATGATCTTTTCCTTTCTTCCCTTCTCCCGGTGACCCTGCGAGGAGCAAAACGCGCCCTTTTTCAAACCTCGCTCAGGGGTTGCGCCGGAAACCCTCCGCGAAGCTACCGTTGCGACTGAAACGCGCGCGCGACCATCCGTGTGCCCTGCGCCATCGCCAGTCGCGTCGGGCGGCGATCCGCTGTGGCCGGCTGCATCAGGTGCAGAGTGGCGTGTAGCAATGCCGCTTGCAGGGCTAGCGCGGCGAACAGCGCCAGCGTGGTGAGGACCGCTACTCCGGCGAATCCAAGCATCGTCTCCATAGGTGTTCTCCTAAGCTGCGCTGGGCTGTGCAACTCTTCGAGGTTGGCAATGGCAGCTATGACGCCAATCCCAAATAATTGAAAATACAAGACTTACAATATTCTTGCGGGAGGAAATTCGTGGTCTGGGTGACACGCCGTGTCTGGCCAGCATCAGGCAGAGCTCACATGCACGAGATCGGTGCGAGTCCGGTCGCGGCCCGGGCGCAATCACATCGCACTTTCGCCAGTTTACCCCTAGCCAGCAGGAACCATAAAATTCGCAGGCCAAGCAGTGGCCTACCTAAGGACGACATCAGAGAATGTGTGGACGTGAGAGCGATCGGTTTGTAAGTACATCAAATCCGAGCGTGCAGCAGAGGGAGCGTAAATCCTGCGAGCAATCCGTCGTCGTCGGAAGAGCTCGATTTTCCGGTTCGCCCGATACCTGCTTTTTGCGCATTGCTCGTTCCTGGTTATCTCGTGCGGCATTTTTGCTCAGACACCCGCGGCCTCAAAATCGGCGAACCCCTTCGACGCCGCCGTGGATGCGCTGGCCAAAAAAGTTTCCCCCAGCATCGTGCAGATCGTCGTGACGGCCTATGCGCCCTTGGTTGACGAAGGGCGCGGAAACGCTGGCGCCATGGTCGGCAACGCGGAAGTGGATCTGGATTCGTCATCGATCCGGATGGGTACATCATCACCAACGCGCACGTTGAGAACGGGGCGATGCGAGTCCAGGTGGTGTTGCCACCGACGAATCCCGATGGACATAGCATCCGCACCGTGCCATTGGCGTTGAATTGCAAGGTTTCGTTGATGCCGTCCACTTCTTCCCTCCTGCCCACCACCTTTTCCTTCAACTCCTCGGCTGTTAGCTGATGGCATCCTTGAAGAGATATGATCGCGCTCACCGCACACAAAAGCCTGGCGGTAAAATTGACCATTCGAGACCCTCCGCAACCCCATCCTACCTTGTCCTTCCAAAATACTCTGGAACAGACGCCTAAAGTACGAGAGCTTCGCTTAGACTCGCAAGCGGCACCCGCACCGGCTTCGATTTCAGTAGGCCTCCGGCCACCCGGTCACACGTGCGAGAAAAGGGCGGGGTCTTCCAGAGTCCACTTTTGGACAGGCCTGCAACAAAACAACGTGTTAGGGTTTAAATGGGTAAATTGTAATGAAAGCGAGCTCTAATCACGTTGCGAACATGAAACCAAAGAAACTCAATAACCATCAAACGGGAATGCCATTTGATGCGCAGGCCTTTCTTGACACAGCTGGTATCGAGCGCAAGGTAATGGAATACAGCCGAGGCGAAAGCATCTACGCGCAAGGCGATGGCGCGGGAACGGTCATGTATATACAGAAGGGCGGCGTGAAGCTCTCCGTGGTCAACGGCTCAGGCAAAGAAGCGGTGGTGGCGATGTTTGGTCCAACCGATTTTTTTGGCGAGGGCTGCATGGCAGGCCAGACTGTCCGCATGGGCACGGCGACTGCGGTCACGCCGACCGTCTTGCTCGCTATCCAAAAAGACGAATTGCTGCGAGTCCTTCACGCGGAAAGCTCGTTGTCCGACCACTTCATCGCCTACATGCTGGCGCATAACCTCCGCGTCGAAGAGGATCTGATCGATCAGCTCTTCAATTCCAGTGAGAAGCGGCTGGCGCGCACGCTGCTGTTGCTCGCGCGTTACGGAGAGCAGGATCAGCCGGAGCGCGTTCTGCCGAAAGTCTCCCAGGAGACGTTGGCCAGCATGGTCGGCACCACGAGGTCGCGCATTAATTTCTTCATGAACAAATTCCGGAAACTCGGCTTCATCGAATACAACGGTAAAATCAAGGTCAACAAATCCCTGCTAACAGTCGTCTTGCACGAGTAGGCGGCGCATTGCCCCAGAAATAAAAAACTTGCCGGGAGATGAGAATATCCCGGCAAGTTAGTAAGCCAACTACCGGTTGGAGGCGGCGTGCTCTGATTCGTTGTGCGGTGCGCTCTTTTCCAGAACTTCCACAAAATGACGGCCTGTTTGGGGCACGGCCATATGCTCGCTTCTTACGATCTCCTTGGCTTTGATGGCGTGGCCATAGACCTGTTCATTCGCGTCATCGTCCGGACGAAGGGTACTGCCCGCGAGGGAGACGCCAGCAAATAAACCGCGGGAACGCGAATAGCTGAGGATTTCGGCTCGCATCCAGGCGTCGGTATCTGCGGAAGCATCGCGTCCCTTGGGACCCGCGGCGACAGACGCATCTGCGCCCAGTTTCACTTTGCTGCTGAGAATCGACTCCATGCCTCGGTCATTCATAACCAGCAGGATTAAATCGGTAGACTCTCCCCCGATCTGGAAACCGAAACTTCCGCCTTCCAGCGCGTACATTGCGGGGGCTCCCCAGGCTCCGCGGAATTTGTGGCCGGTGCGGCAAACCATGGCTCCACGCCCGTATTCGGCGCCGACTATAAACGCTGCTTTCATCAGGTTCGGAAACACAATGACGCACTCCGCCTTTTCCAGCAGCTCATGAGGAATGTTGTCGGGGATGTCGAGCACTTCCTGCATGACCACGCCGCTCTCTTCGAGGCGTTTTTGCTCCTTGTTGAGATCTGCGGCAAATACAGTTGCTGCCGCGAGGGTGATACACGCTGCTCCAATCAATACTCGTTTCATCGGTGACCTCCATGGTCGGAATATCTTTTTCAAATGTTATACTTCTTTAAGGCGCGCGGTTGAAGGGGGTTCATCGCGGATTGAATCAAGAGAGGGAGATGCGTTACCCGACTCTCAGGCGGGATGCTTTCTTAATTTCAGGCTAGGAACTCTTTCGTGATCCAGCGAGGACTATCACGATCCCTCCGAGCAATGCCAATCCACCGAGGATGGGAGGAATGGAAACGTGCTCATGCTTTTCTTCCGTTGCGTGGATCGGGCCAACATCCAGCACTTTTTCTCGATGGGTGTAATTGAACCCTTGATAGGCCAGGGCCAGCCCGCCAAGAACAATCAACAAAATCCCAATCATCATCGCAGGTTTCATATCCTTCGATTTACCTTTTAAGCCGTCCCTCTTCGCCCAGAAACCAGGTTGAAGATCAGGATGATAACGGCCGCCACTAGCAGAAGGTGGATGAGTCCTCCAGCGGTATAGGACGTGACCATTCCCAACAGCCAGAGAATGCACAGCACTACAAGAATTGTCCAAAACATAGTTGACTCCAGTTTCGCATTTGGCCCGTGTTTCGAGCGCTTGTTGCGCATCAAGGATTCGTTTTCGATTTATCCCAGACGTTTCATATTAGCCATCCTGTGACCTGATGTCTGTTCACTTGCGGACACCCGCTCATCTACTTTGCAGGACTCGCGGCAAGCGTCGGCAAAACAATGTCCTGTTTCAATTGTTCAAGGGAAGACACTACGATCTGCCAGCGGTCAGCGTCCTTCTTCGTTTCGATGGGATCGGAGAGGTCGCCATAGAAGCTAAGAATATTCTGGCGCAGATCGGGTGACATGATATCGAACTTCCGCGCGGTCAGCTGGCCAAGCAGTTTGGCGTAGGTCTCGTCCGTTAGCGGGTATTCGGCTGCCTTCGTTTTCTTGCCGGTGTCAAAATCGGCATTGGCCAGGTCCAGCGAATCCGTGCGAACCTGCTCGAGGTACATGTGGTATTGGTCCCCGGTGGTATTGATGCTCTTGAAGTACAGATCTTCCGTTTTCGGCGTGGGGTTGTTGAAGGCCAGCGCCTTGAACGGACCAATCTTCGGCATAAAACGCAACACTACAGCCCAAAAACGGGTGCTGAATTTTGGCTTGGTGTAGTCTTTCCCCCACTCTTTTTCGTAATCGGAGCGTGACAACCGGTACAGAAATTTCTGCTTCGCAAAGTCCGGCGTCTCCTTCATGATGTCCTGCTTGTGCGTTCGCAAAGCGATCTGCGTCATCTGCGGGATCATCCGGCTGACCGCATAGCGATAGGACCCGATAGCCAGATCCTCGTGCGCCATCACGTCCTTCAATTCCAAGCCATAGACAATCGGGAAAGTTCGCTCCAACAGCAGCTTGGAAACCTGGAACCCGATGAAATCGTGATACTGCTGCGAAGCGTAGCGATTTTTTGCCACTTGCACCATGTCGAATCCGAATTCGGTCTTCAAATGTGCGGTGTGGTTTTCCGCGTAGCGCACGGAATTCCCATACTTGGCGCGCAGCTTGGGATACTGGATGGAAACGGACTGATTGACGGCGGGATGTCCTGCGATGTCGGAGGCGTAGTGCGCCAGTGCTCCCAGCGCAAACGCGTACTCGTTGGCATCCTGGCTCTGTCGAAGCAATTCTTCAACAAAATCGCCACTGCGAACATAGTGCACCAGATCGCTGAATTCCACGCTGCCAAACGGATAGTAGCCGAGGTCCTGGATCACCGCGCCGCCGTAAGCGTAGCTGTGCGCTTCGGTCAGTTGTTCTTCTGTAAGCGTCGGGAATCGCTTCAGTAGCAGCGGTCGGAGTTGATCGGTCCACGCCAGGTCAACGATCTCCTCGTGCGTGAGTACGGAATAGGCTGAGGAGGCGCTAGTGCTCAGGAGCAGTACGAGTCCGGCGGCAACAAGCCGGATGCACCATCCACTCCAGCCGCGCATACCAGCGCGACTCGGGAATATTTTGCTAGTTCGACTTTTTGAGTTCAGAGACAAGTCGCTGCGCCTCCATCATTCTTTCTCTATAAAACATGGGGCTGATGGGAACTCTTTTATCGCCCATTAGCACGTGCCCCTTGATGCCTTTCTTCGACAAGAATAAAGACAGGGCCATGTACGTCTTGATTTCTTTCTCGAGAAACTTGACCGCCCGCCGCTGATTTTCACTCATTACCAACCTCCGACTCCATCAGCTCGGCTTCCACGAGCTCTGTCCGCTTACGAATTTCTGAGCGCCCTGGTGGCTTTGGCTCCACAAAAGCCGATGGGTCAATCCCGTAGCAGGGCATACTTGTCCGGTTCGGAAGCGTCCTTCACAACGGTTGATTGATGTCCGCTGAGACGGGAGGGAACCGCGCCGATCATTAAGGCCACGCAGACAGCAAGAAGCCAGAGGCCGCTGAGCAGATCTTGACCAAAAATCACGAGTGCCAGCCCGTCCGCGCCAAACATGGAGGCCAGACCGAGCATGACTATTTTCAAATTGGAAAGCTTGGGTTTCATCTCCTACGCCTCCTTTCCATTTTTTAGAGACGCCCGAGGAGCACCACATCCACGTCGCCGGATGGCACGTAGCCCAAATCGCGGCTGTGTGACCATCTCGGGAAAACTCCCAACAGTGCCAAGATCAAGACAAAGATCAGTACGGTTCCAACCATGGATTGCTCCTGATTCTCTACATTCTTTTGTTCGGCGGAAATTCCTTTGTTCCACCCCAGCGGCCTTCCTGTGTGTCGAAAGCTGTCCACACTGGGTCTGAGTGCTGCTCCATTAACGTGCGGACCGCGGGTTAGAGCACCACGGTGATCGCGAAGCGAGCACCGGGATAGTACGGGTCGTACATGTAATAGCCGCCATCCACGTAATCGATGTAGAACTGGTCGGTGTAATACCAGCTTGCCGGCCACGGTTGGACGTATCCGAACCAATAGCCACCGTATTGGAATCGCGAATATCCGCTGACCATAACGGGGTTGCCCATGCGGAACTCATGGTCACGCCCAAAGCTGGAACGGAAATGGTCGTCTGGAATTCGACCGCTTCCCCTGGGGCTCAGGTGAAGAGACGGCTGACCGTGCTGCGTGGCCACTTCTTCCTTTGAACGTTGCGGGCGCTGTAAAGAGCCAGCCTGCTGCTTGGTCGACTTGGCTTGTTGCTGCTCTTGCTTTCCCTTAGCTTGTTGTTGGGTGTTCTGCTGTTGCTGTTTCTCATGTTTAGCCGCTTGCTTCTGCGACTGATCCTGCTGAGGCTTGGCCTTCTCCTGTTGGGGCTTCGTCTGTTGTTCCTGTATTGGTTGAGTGGCGGGCTTCTCCTGAGGTTTTGCCTGAGGTTTCTCCTGAGGCTTTTCTTGAGGTTTCTCCGCGGGCTTGGCTACTTCTTGGTTCTTTGGTTTCTCTTCCTGGCCCTGAAGCGCAAAAGCGGGCGCGCTCAGGCCCAAAAGCAGAAAAATTGCGGTTGCACTGACTGCTCCGCTTGATTTCATACTATTTTCTCCATTACCGATTTTGTGTGCGCGCATTTTATATCTGGCCGACGCGTTTCCTTCCCCCGGCCGTTCAGGACGTCTCGCGAATGACAGCCCTCGGTTGAGCCGCTCTTCGCCAAGTTCTTAGGTGCCCACGTGGATTGCCGAGAGTGAATGGAACAATCCAAATACATTCAGCAGCCACAAAACGACGACAATGACGACGACTGCGTTCAAGATCGACTTGATACTGCCGGCCATGGGGATGAAGCGGTTCACCAGCCACAGCAAGACACCCACGACGATCAGGGCCAATAGAATTTGAATGAGAGGCATTGTGTATTTTCCTTTCCGATTACGCTGCGAGACACCGTAACCTCGTCCTCAAGATATTCCACGCTTCCTCTTGTAGGACGAGAAGATGGGACTCCTCGACTTAACGAACAGCAGGACCATTTCCTCAGCCCGGGTGTTCGATCAAATTGTCGTTCGATATCCTTGGCGCTTATGAAAACTGGGGGAAAGCTCCGGGGATGAACTGGCCAACAAACCAGTCCTTAATTACAGCAACCTCATCCTATGTTCTTGCCGGACCTGCGTCTGTTCACTAGTGTACAAGTTCGCCGTTTGTTCGCGTCAGGTTGGCTGCACCAGTGAGTCTGTGGATATTTTTTCGATCCACCGCCTGCCCCGCTCTGTGCTCGTTCAGAATGATTGGTGACACTCGGTAGAGTGTCAGGATGAGAGCATCGGGAGAAGAACCGCCCGCGGAATTCCTGAAGCGAGGCGGCTCAGGAAGTTTTGCGGTACGATGGAATAGATGTCACAAGCACAAGGGATACGGGTCGCCCGCATTTTGGGCATACCCATCTACATTGATTTCAGTTGGATTCTGGTCTTCGGCCTGGTCATTTTCGTCATCTCAGGCAATTTCGCCGCTCAGCATCCCGCCTGGAGCAGCGCACAAACCTGGACCGTGGGTGTCTTGACCACCTTGTTGTTCTTCGCCTCCGTGGTATTTCACGAACTCTCTCACAGCGTCGTGGCCCAGGCCTACAAGATCAAAGTCCTCTCGATTACGCTGTTTATCTTTGGCGGATTGGCGCGCATCAGCCGCGAGCCTGCGAAAGCGATACAGGAATTCAACATCGCGGTGGCCGGGCCACTCGCCAGTTTCTTTTTGGCCGGTGCCTTTTACTCGCTGACTCTCTTTTTCCCGGACAACCCCATGATCCTGGCTCTTGGAAATTATCTCGCTGGGACCAATCTGTTGCTGGCGTGCTTCAATCTTCTACCGGGCTTCCCGCTGGATGGCGGTCGCATTTTCCGCGCGATCGTTTGGGGAATCACCAAGGACTTCACCCGCGCGACGCATGCCGCCGGGGCTACCGGAAAGCTCATCGCCTACGCGCTGATCGCCTTTGGCATCTATTCGATCGCTGTCGGAAACTGGAACAACGTGTGGTTTGCCCTGATCGGCTGGTATCTTCTGAATGCGGCGCAGGCCAGCGTCGCGCAGGTCACGATCCGCGGCGCGCTTTCCGGATTGTGCGCGGCGGATGTCATGAGTCAGGAGGTTCCTACCATCCCCGCGAACATGAACCTCGAGGAATATAGCAATGAGGTGTTGCGAACCGGTCGCCGTATGCACATCGTCACGATGGATGACCGCCTGGTCGGCTTGATGAACGTCGCGGCGCTCAATCAGGTACCACGCGAGGAATGGAATATGAATTCGGTCCAGGCGGTGATGGTGCCGCGGGACAAGATCATCTGGGCTTCTCCAGAAGAGTCCTTGCAGCGATTGCTGGAACGCTTGTTGGCTGCAGATGTGAACCAGATGCCCGTCGTGAGCCATGGCAAGGACGGCTCTGCGCATATCGTTGGCATCGTCACCCGGGACGCCATCTTGCGGGTAATTCAGACGCGCAGTGAGCTCGGCACCGCTCTAGGTAGCCGCTGATCCAACAGCGGTGAAGGCGAGGTTTCTGGATGTCTCCTCGGCGGCTTTCCCCGCGGCGAGCCGGAACCCGCCTCGGCGAAAATCCACCGAGACTTTGGAAAAGCCTGCCTGCGTTAACCGGGCAAACGCGGAACCCGGCGTTAACGGTGTGAACGTACTCTTGTAATGCCCAAACCGGTGAATCCACCCATCATTAATTTCGAACGCGAAGAACGATCCGCCCGGACGCAGCACCCGATGCACTTCCGCAAACGCACGGTCCTGCAATTCCCTGCTCCTCAGATGATGCAGCACCAGGATGGCAACGGCCGAGGAAAACGATGCGTTGGCGAAGGGCAGAGTTGCCGCATCACCGCAGAGTGGCGCAATCGCTGCGTCGCGGTGTTTTGTTCTGAGCCTGTTCAAGGAACGTGTGTCAAATTCAAGCGAAGTGACTTGAGGAGCGAGCTTCAACAAAAGTCCCGTAGCCGGGCCGGAGCCGGAACCAATTTCGAGGACATGT
Source organism: uncultured Acidobacteriota bacterium (assembly GCA_963781995.1). Taxonomy (GTDB): domain Bacteria; phylum Acidobacteriota; class Terriglobia; order Acidiferrales; family UBA7541; genus Acidiferrum. The sequence goes on from CAWAHR010000003.1 coordinate 754,648, forward strand.
TCCCCTAAAAGCGACCCGGACAAAATCCATGGCAAGAGATGCCGGTGCGTAATGCGCTGCCACACAGATGTGGAGCAAAAGAAGTGTTCCAAAGTGTTCATGGTTGGCCTAGAGGGAAGCCCTGATTTTAACGCACGAGCCCGTGCGGGTCACTACTTAGTTCGATGTTTACTTTAGGGCTGCCGCTCGCTACGACGCCACCTAATCTAGTGAGCTAGTGGCAACTTCCGGACCCCGAATCCGTAAAGGTCTTCCCGGCCTCGGGAATGAACTTCCAGTCGTATCCTGTCGCTTTCAACGTCAATTTCAAAACGCCGTACGTGTCGTCGTTGCGAACTTCGCTGTTGCGCTTGAGAACTCCAAAAAACCGGTGGCTTTTTCCGCCGGTCCCGACAACGAACTCGCGTATTCCCCTTTTCGGATCTGCAGTCCCGTGGGGATCCTGCGGGGCAAAGCGCTCGTAATCGTGGTCGTGGCCGTTCAAGATCAACTCCGCGTTGGCGTCATACAGCGCCTGCCAGAGCGGCGTGACTTCCGTGTCATCACCATGATTGAGCCCGGAACTGAAGCGCGGCTTGTGAAAATAAGCGAGCGTGCATCCGGCAGGATGCGCCGCCAAATCCGCGCGCAGCCATTTCTCCTCGGCAGAACCCGCCCAACAACCGCCGACTTCCTCGCATTCGGAATTGAGCACCACCACATGCCAGGAGCCAAGCTCGTAACTGTAGTACCCGGTCTTCGGATCGCCGGCGGCCGCTCCGAAATATTGGAAATAATAGGTGGCGCCAGAAGAATGAAATTCATGATTGCCGACTGCCGGCCGAGTGCGCTCCTTCATCCGTCCCCAGGCCTGGTCGTAACACTTGAAATCTGCCAGCGTACCGTTCGGATAGGCCAAGTCTCCGAGCGCCATGACTGTTCCGCGATTCGCTTCCAACAGCTTCGCGGTGGCTCGTGCGCCCGCAAGGTCAGAACAATCCGCAATATCGCCCGCGCCGATGAGAACCACGTCTTCCGCATGGTCATCGACAGCGTGTATGCCGAAAGGCCTCAGTGCCGGCGAAATCGCCGGCGACATTGCCAGAGCGCACACAAAGAATGGTAGTAGCTTGCCCGAAAGCATTGGACTCCCCCCTGCAGCTTCGTCCAGATAGGCGGCAAAAGCAATTCTCCGCATTCTCCAAACTACCACCCGGAAGCTGTACGCGGGACAAATATGGGCTGAAAGTGTTCCGATGCTCGCGAATCAGCCAAGGCCCGGCGTCCATTTACGCTGGCCAACGCGCTGGCCACTCAGGGTGCACTCCCTGGCATTCACAGGACTTCTCATCAGCTCAGGTTTTTACATAGAATTTTACCACCCGGCATTTCAGTGCAGCATGGGCCGGATGCGCCGCAGGGCTGCAGCGAACTTATCAGCGTCATACGAGGAGGGATTTTCGAGCTGCTGGAACAAGGCGTTGATTGCGGCGCGTAATTCGGCGTCATTCGCGGGCTTGGTGTCCTTGGCGTAGGCGATGTAAAGCGAATCCAGAGCCATGGCCGCCTGTTCGGCCGCGCGTTCATCGGCGATGGCGATATTTTCCGCGTCATCCGCAATTCGTTGAAGCATGCGCAGGGTGATGGCCTGATCGTATTGCATCGGAGCGAGCCGCTCCGCGATCTGCTGTGCCAGGGGCGCCGCTGCTGAAGCCGCATTCGCCACCACCGCCCGGTCGGGGTTTAGCTTGCTCATCTCCGTCGAAACAGCAAGCACCTGCCTATCCAGCTCTTGTCCGTTTGCGGAATCGATCTGCTTGGCAAGCAGCCGGAACACTGCATAGCGCGAAGCGTTCCAAGCCGGATCACCCGGACGGCGGCCTTCATAGCCATGCGCCTGGCGCCAACTGTCTTTCGCCGGCCCAAGTGAATGGTGGCAGGCGAAACAAGAAAGCTCCGAGTATTCCGGCCAGATATCCTTCTTATCAAACCGCTCGTTGCGGGCGCGCCATACCAGCCGCTCCATTTCCGCGCGCAACTGCACTGCTTGCCCGGTGCTCCAATCTCGCACCCCGGCCCACAAAGCATCCTCGACAGGTTTCCCCGGAGCCGATTCCCGCGGCACTTTCCAGTGCCGCGGCATCACCGCAGAAAAAGAGTCCAGCTCGAAATAGAGATCAGGATGCCCGGCGGCGATCATCTCATGGTCAACAAACTTGTTCTTTGTCCCTAGATGACATTCCAGGCATTTATCGGTACGGCGAATGACGTCGCGGGTATCCGCCATGCCCATGGCCACCGACTTTTCGTGCGGCCAGTCCCGCGTGGTATGTGGTCCGAGCCACGCCGACGCCGGGCCATGACAATTTTCGCAGGAAACGCCGTCAGCCAGTTCAAAGGGACGCCCGCGCTGCTCTGGCGCGGTATAAAGCGCATGGCATGCCAGGCACTTCGGCGCCTCTTCGGCTTTGGAGTCGAGCTTGAGGATGCGCACCATGCGCTCGCCAACATCCCCCGTTAATGCCGTAAAAGCGCGGCTGTGTTTGTCCTGTAGAATCCATGTCGAATATTCGTTTTGGTAGACGCGGCTGCCCGCCACCGGCTTCACGCTGCCGTGGCAACTGGTGGCGGCACACGACCCGGGACCAATGTACTTGATGGGTTCCAGAGTATCCGTTGAAGCAGATTTTGCGGGGAGCAAACAAAAGCACAATGCCGCAACGATAATTGCGGAGTGCGCGAGGCCCGGCTTGAGCTGAGTCCCCATCTAGGGATACGCGAAATATTCTGATGCTTTATATCGTCCTACAGGCAAGGAAGTCAACGACCACAAAATCCCGGCAGACTCACAACGAATTGGACTGCTCCATATCACCAGCTTCGGCTAACGTCGCTATTTACAACCGGCGGCTTCCCACCTAGTATGCGGGGTAACAATTCCAGGAAGTGCGCCGGCCATTTGCGCGAAGCGGCGCAGTTGCGCGAGACCTATCACCGTGATCTTTGACGAACTGCGAGCCATACAACTGCGCTTCGGTTATCTGCCAAAGGCGGAGCTCGAATCCCTTTCCGAGCGCACGCAAACTCCGCTCTACCAGCTTCATAGCGTGGCCAGCTTTTATCCGCATTTCCATCTAACGCCTCCCGCCAAAGCCGAGATTCGTCTCTGCGACGACATGAGCTGTCATTTGAACGGCTCTTGCGAACTGCGCGCGGAACTTCTGCGGCGTTTTTCCGGCCTGCGCCCCGAAGATGTGCAGGTGAAAGACGTGAGCTGCCTGGGCCGCTGCGATCAGGCGCTGGCCGTGGCGGTGAACGACGAAATTTACGTTCACGTGAATGCCGACAGGGTGGAAGACCTGGCGCGCCAGGCAATGCGCGGCGACCATCATCACGCGGAACACCCACACGAAGCCCGCGTCGCCTGCGCATCCGATCCCTATGGCGATGGCGAAAAATACGGGGTGCTACGCCGCTTTGTTGCCAGCCGGGATTGGGACGGCCTGCTGGCCACGTTGAAAGAAGCGGAATTGAAGGGCATGGGTGGCGCGGGCTTCCCCACTTCCTTGAAGTGGGACCTGGTCCGCAAGCAGGCAGACCCCGTGAGATATATTGTCTGCAATGCCGACGAGAGCGAACCTGGGACCATCAAGGACCGCTTCATTCTGGCCCATCTCCCTCACTTGGTGATTGAAGGAATGATCCTCGCCGGATTGGTGACCGGCTCCAAGAAAGGCATCCTCTATATCCGCCACGAATACCCGCTGCAGGAGGAGATCTTCGGCGAAGAGTTGCGCCGCTGCGCGAAAGCTGGTCTGCTCGGCAAGAAAATCCTGGGCAGCGATCTCGATTTTGATTTGGAGATTTTCGTCAGCCCCGGTGGGTATATCTGCGGCGAAGAAAGCGCTCTGATCGAAGCCATCGAAGGGCATCGCGCGGAACCCCGCAACAAGCCACCCTTTCCCGGGCAGATGGGTTTGTGGCAAAAACCAACGGTCATCAATAACGTCGAAACTTTCGCGAATGTGCCGCAGATTCTGGCTCGCGGCGTGGAGTGGTTCAAAGCGGCCGGCATTGGCGGCTCGCGTGGCCTGAAATTTGTGGGCGTCAGCGGCCAGGTGGAAAACCCCGGCGTTTTCGAAGTGCCCATGGGCACTTCCATGAGCGAGGTGATTTTTGGCCATGCAGGTGGAATTCGCGGCGGAAAACAATTGAAAGCGTTCGCGCCCTCCGGGCCATCCTCCGGCTATCTGCCCGCCTCGATGGTCGAAGTGAAACTCGATTTCAAAGCTCTCGCCGATGCGGGCTCCATGCTCGGTTCTGGCGCCATCGTCGTTTGTGATGACTCCACCTGCATGCTGGACATGGCCCTGAACGCGGTGAAATTTTATCGCAACGAATCCTGTGGCAAGTGCGTCCCGTGCCGCATGGGTTCGCAAAAAATGGTCGAACTCCTCACCCGCTGGACTCAGGGCGGCGTCAGCGAAAAGCAATTTGCGGCCGACTTGAGACTCCTCGATGATCTCTCCGCCGCCATGAGCCAAACTTCGATTTGCGGCCTCGGGCAGATCGTGCCCGCGCCGGTGCAATCGGTTCTGAAGCACTTCCGGCAAGAAGTGGAAGCGCACGTCATGAAGGGCCAATGCCCGAGCGGAATCTGCTTCTCCGCCGCCAATCGCCTGGCGGAGTTGCCCCGCGTGGGAATCAGACCATGACCGCATCCAGCATGATTGAGCTGACCATCGACGGCAAAACCATCCTGGCGCCGCCGGGCACCACCGTGTTCGATGCCGCGCGCATGAACGGCATCGCCATTCCAACTTTGTGCCACTTGCAGAGCCAGACCCCCGTCGGAGTCTGCCGCCTGTGCGTCGTGGATACCGGCGCCCGCGTTCTCGGCGCTGCGTGCGTGCGTCCCGTTGAACCGGGCATGAAGGTGCAAACAAATTCCGAGAAAGTTCTCGCGGCCCGCAAGACGCTGCTGGAACTCTTGATGTCCGATCACCCGTCGCCCGTGCGCGCGGCAGCAACATTCCGGCGATTGTGAACTGGAAACGCTCGCGAAAGAGGCCGGGGTCGGCACACCAAGGTTCCCGCGCCGCACCATCTCCCGCGGCCTCGACGACTCTTCCCTTGCTATCGCTGTCGATCACGATGCCTGCATTTTGTGTGACCGCTGCATCCGCGGCTGCGATGAAATCAAAAACAATTTTGTTCTTGGACGCATGGGCAAAGGCTATTCGGCGGGCATCGCCTTCGATTTGAACGCCCCAATGGGCGATTCCACATGCATCTCCTGCGGCGAATGCATGGTCTCCTGCCCCACGGGCGCGCTGACAAACAAAGGAGCGGCGGGCACAGCGCTCGCCTCGGGAATGGACACGGCCCTGACTTCGGAAGAACTGCACAAGCTGCCGGTTTTTGCAGGAGTTTCCGGAACCTTTCTGGAGTTAAATCGCGGCGCAATTGTGAAGCGGCGCTTCCGCAAAGGCGACATCATCTGCCGTGAAGGCGATTTTGGCTCCACGGCTTTCTACATCCTTGAAGGCAACGCACAGGTCTCCATTTCCACCCCCATCGCCCACGTCAAAACCGAAGGCGGCGCCATTGGCCTTTTTAAGAAGCTGAAAAGCTCGCTGGTCGGACGCGACGAAGACAAACGTTCGGAAGAAACGCGCGACCGCACGATTCCGATTGATGCTTCCGTCGACCTCGCCTATGGAAATCCCGTCGCCGAACTTGGCCCCGGCGACCTGTTCGGCGAAATGACCTGCATGAATTTCTACCCTCGTTCGGCGACCGTGCGCGCGGAGACCGATGTGGTGGCATACGAAATGTTGCGCAACGTTCTCGACATCATGCAGAAGAACAAAACCTTTCGCGCGCAAGTTGACCAGAACTACCGGCGGCGCGCGCTCGAAAATCATCTGCGTGGCGTTCCCATGTTCTCCCAGCTCTCCCCGGACTTCATCGCGCACTTGAAAGAAAGCGTGGAACTCGTCCGCTACGCGCCCGGACAAGTGATTGCGCGGCAGGGTGATCCCGCGGACAGCTTCTATCTCGTGCGCATCGGTTTCGTGAAGATCACGGAAGATTATCCGGGCGGCGAACTGGTTCTGGCGTATCTTTCCCGCGGCGATTATTTCGGCGAAATCGGCCTGCTCGGCGGCGGCGTGCGCACCGCCACCTGCATCGCCCTCGATCACGTCGAGGTGGTGAAGATCTCCGGCGAAGACTTCCGCCAGATGGTGGAGCGGTTCCCAAACATTCGCGCCGGCCTGGAAAAAGTTGCCGCCGAACGCCGTGCCGCCAACGAGCAGCGCATGCAGATGGTGGAACGCGTCCCGCTCGATCAATTCCTCTCGCAGGGACTGATGGAAGCGCAGAGCCTGCTGATCCTGGATTTAAAGAACTGCACGCGCTGCGATGCCTGCGTCAACGCCTGCGCCGACGCGCACGACGGCGTCACCCGGCTGGTGCGCGACGGCCTGCGCTTCGAAAATTATCTGGTCGCCACCTCCTGCCGCCAGTGCCGCGACCCGCTCTGCATGGTGGGCTGCCCGGTCGGCGCGATCCGCCGCCGCAATTCCCTGGAAGTGATCATCGAAGACTGGTGCATCGGCTGCGGCCTCTGCGCCCGCAACTGCCCCTATGGAAACATCAACCTGCATCCGTTCGAAGTGTTGGCAGACGATCCCGATCACCCGGCCCGCAAGAAAGCCGCCATTAAACAGAAAGCGACTTCCTGCGATCTGTGCACGCACCTGAAAGAGCCGAGTTGCGTGTACGCATGCCCGCATGACGCCGCGCATCGCGTGGATCCCCGGAAATTCTTTGGACAAATTCTCGGGCAAGGAAATGCCGGGTGAGCGCTGACGAATGAGAATGGACCAGACACAACGCGGCTGGGCGATGGGCTCTTTCCTGCTGCTCACAATGAGTGCAGTTGCTTACGCCATTTATGCTTTGCAATCCCCCGCCGGACCCAGCGGCGGGAGCTTCATGGGCCTTGTATTCGGAATCGTGGGCTTTGCGTTCATGATTTTCGCGGCGCTGCTGGGTGCGCGAAAGCGCGTGCCCACGTGGCGGCTTGGCCGCGCGCAGGCCTGGATGCGCGGACACTTATGGCTGGGCCTTCTGAGCTTGCCGATGATCTTGTTCCACGGGGGATTTCATTTTGGCGGCACGCTGACGCGCGTTCTGATGTGGCTGACAATCATTACGGTCGCCAGTGGTGTGTATGGAGCCGGGTTGCAGAATTACGTGCCGCGCGTGATGACCAATGATGTTCCTCTCGAGACCATCTACGATGAGATCGGCAATGTGCGCAAAGCCCTGCGCATGGAAGCCGACAAGCTGGTCGAAAGCGTCTGCGGGCGTTTGGGACTGGTGAAAGAGATTGACGAAGGGCAACGCGCCGGAGGCTTCACCGCACTGCGCCCGATTGCCGCTTCCGCCGCACCGTTGCGGACATCCGCCGCGGTAAGCGCCGGCGCCAGCGCGGCCGTGGCCATGGCGCCGGAGATTGTTCTCCTGACCGATGAGGAAAGCAAACCACTGCGGCTTTTCTACTTTTCCGAAGTGCGCGCCTTTCTGGAAGCCCCGGCATGGCAACGCCAGCGCCTCGGGGATCCAGAGCGCGCCAAAAGCGCATTCGCCGCGCTGCGCCGGGTGATGCCGCCGGTGGCGCATCCCGCGCTGGACGATTTGCTGGACATCTGCGACGAAACGCGGCAACTGATGCGCCAGGAGCGCTTGCACCGCTGGTTGCATGGATGGCTGTTGGTGCACATCCCGCTGTCGCTGGCCCTGATTTTGCTCGGGGGGATTCACGCGGTGATGGCGCTGCGATATTAGCGGGACGGCAAATTAGCGAGTAACCATTGGCCAGAACACGCACAACCAAAACGGTAGCGCAGCGGATCGACTTGAACTATTTCAAGCGTCCGACCACGTTCAAGCGCACCCGGTTACTGTTGGCCGTCCTGGCGCCATTGCTCGCCCTCGGCTGGATCGCGTGGCGAGGATTTTCCCGAGACTCGCGAGTCTACTCCAGCGGCCGCATGAGCGAACCCCACGCGGTGCTCGAAAAACAGTGCGCGGCATGCCACGTTCAACAGTCCGGGGAATTTTCCGCGAAAGCGCTGGACACCGCGTGCCTCTCCTGCCACGACGGGCCCACGCACCATGAAAATCAGGTGCGCGACGAAGTGCCCGCCTGTGCCACGTGTCACGTCGAACACCGAGGCCGCGTCAACATCGTCGCCTCCAGCAATGTGAGTTGCTCGGAGTGCCACTCGCATCTGAAAGCTTCGGGGGGATCCACCCAATACGCCGCCAGCATTCGCACTCTTGAGAACGGCCATCCGGAAATTACCGCGCTGCGCAACAACGCCAAGGATCCCGGCACTATACTTCTGAATCATTCCGTTCACATGAAGCCCATACGTCGCGGGCCCAACGGTCCTATCGTTCAAATGGAGTGCGCGGATTGCCATCGGCCGGGAGCCGTCAAAGGGGCATGGCCCTATGCCGATGCGGCTTACGTGGACGCGAAAGTCACCTACGACGAAAAGGAAGTGCTGCTCCCGACGAAGACCGTGACTTCGCAGCCTCGCCATGCCATGAGCCGCGCGTATATGGCTCCGGTGAAGTTCTCGACGGCCTGCGCTGCATGCCACCTGCTCACTTTCGACAAACGCTTCGACATCGGCGTGCCGCACGACAAACCCGAAGTGGTGCACGATTTCCTGGTAAAGAAATTTCAGGCCTACATCGCGGCACATCCCGCGGAAGTAAGAGTTGCGCGCGATCCCTTGCGCGATTTGACGGGCAAGCCGCTGCCGCCGGAAGTTCGCATCCTTACTCCTGCGGAGTGGGTGAGCGAGCGCACTGCCGACGCCGAAGAACTCCTTTGGCGCAAAACCTGCAAGCAATGCCATTCGATTAGCATGGCGCCGGGAAAATCCGTGCCCCATGTTGCGGAGGCGCGCATCACCGAACGCTGGATGCCCCACGCGCGTTTCGATCACGATGCACACCGCGGCTTCTCCTGCGCCGGCTGCCACCACGGCGCGCTGACCAGCAAGGAGAGCAGCGACATCCTCGTCCCGCCGCTCGCAAATTGCAAAACCTGCCATGCACCCGGCCCGGACCATGCCGAATCACGCTGCTTCGAATGCCACACGTATCACGATTGGTCAAAACGTAAAGAAGTGAAGCCCACGTATATGTTCCCCGGTCTGCAGACCGGCGGAAAGTAGACAGCTACAGCACTGTCTTAACTCTCGTCTGCAGCTCACCCCTTTGAGGGTGAAGCTTTCCAGTACACCCGCAAAGTCGCCTCGTAGCAGTGAAAATCCTCGGGCCTCGAAGGCCCGAGCGACGAACGTCGCACCCGCATTAGGGCCACCCCTATTATTTATTTGATAGCAATCGCCCATCAGGCGTTGACCATCTTCATCATCATTTCCGGATAACGCAGGCCGGAGGCCGCACCTTTCGGCGCCACTTCGTTGATCCGCCGCACATCATCACCAGTGAGCTTCACTTGCAAAGCACCGGTGTTCTCCTCCAAATATTTGCGCCGTTTGGTTCCGGGAATCGGAATGATGTCTTTCCCTTGCGCTAGCAGCCACGCCAATGCGAGTTGCCCCGGCGTACAATGCTTCTCCCGGGCGATTGCTTCCACGCGCGCCACAAGATCAATGTTCTTTTGAAAATTCCCGCCTTGGAATCGCGGCGAGTTGCGCCGGTAATCATCTCTTGCCAAATCCTCGAACTTCTTGATCTGTCCGGTAAGGAATCCGCGTCCCAACGGACTGTAAGCGATGAACGCGATGCCCAACTCGCGCGTGACCTGCAAAATTTCGTCTTCCGGGTCGCGGGTCCACAGGGAATATTCCGTCTGCAGCGCGGCCATGGGCTGCACGGCGTTTGCGCGCCGGATGGTCGCCGCGGACGCCTCGGAGAGCCCCAGGTACCGTACTTTCCCGAGCCGCACAAGTTCCGCCATCGCGCCCACGGTTTGTTCAATTGGCGTATTGGGATCCACGCGATGCTGGTAGTAAAGATCGATGGTATCCACTCCCAGCCGCTTCAGGCTGGCATCACAAGCCGCGCGAACATACTCCGGCTTGCCGCTGACGCCGCGCACGGACGGATTGGAGCGATCCCGCAAGATTGCAAACTTGGTCGCCAGAAACACTTTTTCTCGACGGTCGCGGATGGCTTTGCCGACCAGAACCTCGTTATCGCCAAAACCATAAACGTCGGCGGGGTCCAGAAAATTGATTCCCAGCTCGATCGATCGATGGATGGTTGCGATCGACTCGGCGTCATCTCTCGAGCCATAAAATTCCGACATTCCCATGCAACCCAGGCCCAGAGCCGAAACCTGCGGGCCCGCTTTTCCAAGTGCGCGGAGTTCCATGAATCACCTCAACTTGTAATTTCATGAGTTTGATGAGCAGCCGGGAACCTCAGTTACCCCATAAACGGGTCTACCAGCGATGGCGCTTGAGCGGGAGTAAAGCGGGAAAGTCCCATTTGGGAGTGACCCGCGTCACCGCCCTGGCCGCCATCACCTCTGTCGCGATCTTCTTGCTCGAATTGTTTCGCCAGTTTGGTTTGATAGAAATCGCCGCCACCCTCGGGACGCGCGCCGAGGTGTTTCTCCCACCTTACCCGATTGGCGGCCTGTTGGAAGACAAGCAGGAACCGAATTTCACAAGATTTCTCGCCGCTCTTGCGCCAGCTGGGGCGCTTGCTCTTTGTTTCCTAATCCTGAGACTCGAAGCCGGTGATGGTGCGTGACTTCGCGCATGTGGCGCAGAAATTGCGCATGGTGGCTCAGAATCTATTGCCGAATATGCGACGGCCAGTGCAACCCGCTCTCTTACTATCATTTACAACTACATCGACTGGCACAACAGTTGCGCCAATTCGAATGGAGGCAAGGGCCATGACCCCATTCATCCATACCGAAATCGCGCCCGAACCGAAGGTCCAAGCCGCGTCGCACGCCGAAGCTCCGACTCTCGAGGCATTCAAACCAAAAGCACCCGCTCCCAGAGCCAACCCCGCCTCGCGGAATCCAATCGAGGAGGGCACCTTCCAATCCTCGATGATTGAGTTCAATCGCATGAAGAGTAGTTCCAAAACTCTCGACATTTTGGTCTCTCTCCTAGTGAATCTCGCCGTGCTGAGCGCTCCCGTGTTTGCCGGACTTTATTTCACGGACACCCTCAATCTGCGGCAGTTTGAATCCACGTTCCTGGTGGCGCCGCCTCCGCCCCCTCCACCGCCTCCGGCTCCTGCGGCAGTGGCTATGAAGACGCCGCCTGTGCATCGCGTCTTTGAGAATTCGGGCAGGTTATTGGCACCAACCGCAATCCCAAAGAACGTCGCCGAAATCAAAGAAGCACCACTGTCTCCGGATGCCGATGGACTCGGCGGAGTCCTCGGCGGCGTGCCTGGAGGTGTCGCCGGCGGGTCGATGGGCGGCGTGCTCGGCGGCGTCATAGGCGGTGTGGGCACCACTGCTGCTCCCCCGGTACCCAAAGAAATCAAATCCAAAGCGCCCGCGCGGGTTGGCGGACGCGTTCGAGCGCCCCAGGTGCTCCGCCGCGTCGAGCCGAACTACCCGCCCCTGGCGAGGCAGACTCATCTGGAAGGCGTGGTGGTCATCGATGCCGTGCTCGATGAAAATGGCAATGTAGTGGGAATGAAGGTTGTTTCAGGTCACCCGTTGCTCATCCAGGCCGCCCTCGATGCCGTGCGTCAGTGGAAATATCAGCCCACTTACCTGAATGACGAACCGACGGCCGTACAGATGAACATCACGGTTACTTTCAGCTTGGCCCAATAGCTGTTCAAAGCTTAGGCGGAGATGCAGGGCAAGAAAGTGCAGGCTTGCCCTGCGGATGTTTTTTGTAATTTGAACACACGAGGAAAACTTACGAATTCGCGGCGTTCGCAGGTTTATCCAGGTATTTCACCAGCAGCACTTCGTTGCCCTTCTCGTTGTAGATCAGGTCGTCCACAAGTTTTTTGGCCATCAGGATGCCAAATCCTCCGGGCCGCTTACCTTGCGCCTCGCGCGTCTCCATGTGCTTGAAGGGCTCATCTTCGGGATTCCCGATCGCGCTGTGCTGCAACTCCTCCAGTGAAAATCCCTGCCCGGGATCTTTCACCCGACAGAGCACCATGCGCCGCGTCCGCACATAGCTGACTTCCAAATTCTGGCTCGGATCGAAATTCGTGCCGTGCTCCATGGCATTGATCAGAATTTCGCGAAAAGCCGCGGCGACTTCTTCCGTCTCCGCGTCGGGGAGATCCGAAGCTTCCCGAAAAAACTGCAGCAGCCGGTTAGCGGTGGCCAGGTCGCAACGCACGCACAAGCGAACCCAATTGGGCGTGGCCGAAAGGATTTCGATTCCGTCGTCCCACAATTTTTCGGTCATGGCGATACGAATCATTTCGGCGAGCTTTTCGGTCGAGAACGGTCGTGAAAAATAGCTGAATGCGCGCTCGCGTATGGCCGCGATCACATCTCCGGGCGTGAATTCGTCGGTCAGGATGATCAGCCGCGTATGCGGTCGGACCAGGCGCAGCCGCCGAAGAAGGTCGATATCTTCTTTTCCCGGGGTGCGATCCCCGGTGATGATCAGGTCAAACGACTCCTTCTTGGCGAGTTCCAATGCGTCGCTATTGTGCTCGGCAAACTGAATATGCCAATTCTCCAGTTCAAACAGCCCGGACAGCAGCTGATTGATCTCTGGACTGGAGTTCACGATCAAGGCACGATGATTTTTGGGGGTGACGGGAGACCTGGGGTCGGGCATAAACATCCTTGGAGGAAAGAATCTAAACCGTGCGGCGGTCGATCAGCAGGGCAAGGATGCAGTAAGATTTCGGGACACGCAAGTGGCTCCGCGGCCACCCTGAAATGCTAGGCTAACTCGCTGGTCATCAGAAACAATGGCTTCATTTCAAAGCTTTTGAATACCGGGCGCAGCCGTTCGGTGCTGTAGTGCTCCTTGATGCTGATGATTTTCTTTGTCGCCGTGACCGTTTCGATTGGCATGTTGTCGTACCGCCCGTTCTTCAATACCACTAGTCGGCCGTGGATGCGATTCAGCAACAAATCCAGCGCCAGGTTGCCATAGGCCATCGGAACGATGGAATCAATTGCGTCGGGATCTCCGCAACGCACCAGGTAACCCAGTTTCTGGTTGATGCACTCGATTCTCTTGCCGTTGTGGTATTTCGGCGAAAGCTCGGCCAGTTCTTCGGAAACCAAATCACCGATCCCCCCGAGTTTCTTGTGGCCAAACGCATCAGCGGCGTCCTTCTGAAAAACCATTTCCCCGCCTTCGAACATCGCACCTTCGGAAACCAGCACGATCGCGTAACGGCTGGGGTTGCGGTTGCGGTCGCTCACCAAAAGCTCCGTCAACTGATCGATCTTGAATTTATGCTCGGGAATCACGCAGCGATGCGCCGCCCCCGCCATGGTCGGCAACATGGCCGTAAAGCCCGCGTAGCGCCCAAAGACTTCCAGCACCATGAACCGCTCGTGGGAACCCGCGGAAGTGCGCAGCGCGTTGGTCATCTGGATGGTGCGCGTGATACAAGTGCTGAAGCCGATGCAGTAGTCGGTTCCCGGCACATCATTGTCCATCGTCTTCGGAATCGCCACCACCCGGACGCCTTCCTGGTGCAGGCGGACTCCGTAGCTCAAAGTGTCGTCGCCGCCGATGGGGATCATGTACTCGATGCCCAACCAGGCTAGATTTTTCAGCACTTCCGGGGTCAAATCATTCTTTTCCGCGTTGTATTGCTTCTTCAGGTGATCCGGCACGTTGCTCTTGCTGACTCGCCCGGGGTTGGTGCGCGAAGAGTGCAGAAAGGTGCCTCCGGTACGGCCGGCACGGTTCACCACGTCTTCGGTGAGGTGTTGAAAGTTATCCGAGTTGTCGTGCTTTTCGTCGCGGACCATGTCCACAAGCCCCGCCCAGCCGCGCCGTATGCCGATCACCTCGTAGCCTTCACGCAAAGCGCGAAACGTTACCGCGCGAATGGCCGGGTTCAGCCCTGGCACGTCCCCGCCGCCAGTCAGGATTCCAATTACGCCCCTTTTTAAGTTGATATTCGCCATGGTGCCCGGATCGCCTCAGTGTGGATTCCCGAAACTAATAATTATGGACGTTGCCGCGATTCTTAGGAAGGGACCTAAGAGTATGTATGAAATTCGCGAATCAACGTTTCCGAACTTTTGATCTGGTCGAGACCGTCGCCAAATTCGCCTTTACCCGCAAACCATTCTACGCCTCGATGCGTGTTCCCAGGACTCCCAAGAATTTCGCCAGCCACGCGGGATGCGCCGGCCACGCCGGCGCGCTTACCAGATTGCCGTCTACCACCGCCTCGGTCATGGCCAAGTCCACAAATGTGCCTCCCGCCCGGGTGACGTCCGGCCCCACCGCCGGATAGCAACTGCACTTTTTGCCTTCCAGCACTCCTGCGGCGGCCAACACCTGCGCCCCATGGCAGATCGCGGCAATAGGTTTCTTCGCGTTCGCAAAATGCCGCACGATTTCCAGCACCCGGGCATTCAATCGGATATATTCCGGCGCGCGTCCCCCCGGAATCACCAGCGCGTCATACTCTTCCGGCCTGATCGTTTCGAACGTGGCATTCAGCGCGAAATTGTGTCCCCGTTTTTCGGAGTATGTTTGATCGCCTTCAAAATCATGTATCGCCGTTCGCACCACATCGCCCGCTTTCTTGCCGGGGCAGACGGCGTGTACCGTGTGTCCCACCATCAGCAGCGCCTGAAACGGCACCATCACTTCGTAGTCTTCCACATAGTCGCCCACCAGCATCAGCAGATTCTTGCGGGACATCGCAACCTCCTTGAAAACTCCAGCATAGCAAAAACCAGCCATGTGAACTGAATCTGCCAACCGCGTCCAGCGGAGAATAGATGGCCATTCGGAGGGCCGCGAGGTTTGCGCCGGAAGAACCTAAGGGTGAGCGACATTCGGGATTTCAAGATTGAAGTTCGATTGCGATCGAGGGGTCCCAAACAAAAGGGGGCGCAGTTGTCCTGCGCCCCAACCATCATTCAATACTGCCTGCTTACTGCACGGTGGCGGCGGTATTCGACACCGCGTTATCCTCGATTGTCAGCATGTCTGTGCGCATTTTGTCCCACTCGCGCAGCATCAACCCGCGCGACGCGAAAAAGCGCCGGATCTCCGGTGAATCCCAACGCAGCACCTCTTCGAGCACCGGCACCAGCACGCTCATAGCGTTATCGCTCAACACGGTGCGGCGCGCGATCCGCGAGATGAACTTGGCCTCGGACACGGCAATCGTCAGCCCGTCGTATTGGTTCACGTGCATCATCACCGGCAGATCCGAACTGCCGTCGCCCATGTAAATGATGTGGTCATGGCCAATGCCAAGTTCGGCACGCAACTCCTCCAGCACAGTGATCTTGCCCCAGCCGGCGGAAGCCCGCACGATGGACTCAACTTCTCCCGTCGCTTCGTTGTACCGGAACCTGGTTCCGAAAATGTGCTCGGGCGCCACAATGCCTTCCAGCGCCGACTGGATGATTTCCTGCGGCGCCGCGGAAATTACGTAGAAGGAAATCTTGTACCCGTCCGCGATGTTCTCCAGCGACCGTGCAAACAGGTCCACGTCGTGCTTCAGGCGGATCCGCTTTCCGGTTTGCACCAGGTGCTCCTTGCGAACCCGTCGGAAGTCCGGGTCATGCAAGATTAAGTAAGAAAGTTCGGCACCTTGCTGAACAAGATTCATCTCCGACAAGCCCTTCACCTTGTCGTGAAAGCCATGAAATCCGATCAACTCGCTCAGCACCACGCCGGAATCGTTGAAGCTCAAAGTCTGGTCGAAATCACTCGCCAGAAGGTATTGCTTGACCATCGGGATCTTGCTCCTTTATGCCCTCTTATTGAGGGTCTCTTCTGCCCGCCAGCTGCGGGCCCAAACCGGACTGGAAGCTCGGTAACTCCCCACCTTTCCAGGCTAACCGTAATCGGGTACGGTAGCCCCACGAATTATTTTGATGGGTGCTATGCATGGAAAACGTCAATGAAAGATTGTATGCCTATTAAGATGCACCAGGATGGTAAACGGTTGAACTAAAAAGGCTTAGCAACAGAACTGCTTTGAAATGAGGAGCTTGGAAAGAGCACGTCTGGGTCCTGGCTATGCGAAGAAAAAGCGATAAGTAAAATTCGCCTTCCTAATTTTAATATCGCTGGAGGAACCAGGACCGGACTTGCTCTAGCCAGCCGACCGTGGTCGCGGCAGTTGTATCCGAATTTAGATGTTCCTCTGCCTCGTCAGTCACCGTATAGACCTGCCCATTGCGCAAGTAAAGCCGCTGGGTCTCCTCCCGGTTCAGCGGCCGTGCCCCACGGCGTCCAAATACCGCCAACTGGTTTCCAGACTCGTCCACGGCCCGATCACGGTCTATACCCTTCGAAATGGCCAATGCCGGCCCTTTGGTGCGGGCCGTGGCAATCAGCTTCGGCGTGGGCCGGGGGTTAAACCCCGAGAAGTGGGAAGGATCGTCCCAAGGAGAGAGAATCTGCAAAACCCGCATGCCATTCTTGCCATCGGCAACGAAGGCGAACGCACTGGCCGCCACCATGCCAATTTTCACGTCATTCACGTCATTCAGTTGGCCATTGGCAGTGAACAGCTGGTCGAGTTTCGGCGCGTCCGGCCTTTCTACATCCACAATGGACAATCCCTGCTTGCCGGCCGAAACGTAGGCATACGTCCGCGCGACGTAGACATTACGCGCATCTTCGAAAGGAACCAGTGCGTTGGGAACCAGCTTGGGTTGCGCAAGATTCGTCACGTCCAGAACCTTCATCCCCTCGCGATCCACCACAAATGCATAGCGGAATTGAATCGCCACGGCGCGTGGATCGTTCAACGCCGGCGCAGCAATGGTGGCTGTGATTTTGGGCGCCAACGGATTGTCCAGGTCTACCACCACCAGGGCTTTATTGGTCAGGACATAAGCGTACGTTCCGGCAATCGTGATGCGTCGCGCACCGGTAAGCGCGCCGTTGGGATTAAACGTGAGCCCGCGCTTCAGAAAATTATTGGCCGGATTCCCATCGAGCAAGGTGCCCACTCCAGGACTGTTGGCCTTCAAATTCGGCGTTCCGACGATGACCAGCCCTTCTTCTTTGTCCGCAACGTATAGAAACCCGTAAATCAAATGAATGGCCTGTTCCTCGTTTTCTTTGACTCGCGCGCGCAGCGGGTCAACCCCAAGGGTAGTCGGCGAGGCCACCGCCACGGCGTCTTTCGTCGGCAGGTAAAACCGTTGCCCGACCGGCGAGACCGGGGCGGTCGTCATGCGCTCGGAAAATCCCTTATTATCGATGTTCGCGATGTCGTAAACGCGCAGGCCGCCTTTGCCATTCGCGGTATACGCATATTCGCCTCGCGCTTGAATATCCAGCACCGTGCCTTCGTGCGCGGCCACCGGCGCCAACTCTCGATTGTGCGCCACGAACTTCTTGTAATTGTCGGGATATGCCAAGCGCTGAAGATCGCTGCCGAAAATCGCTTCCGGCTCGTCATGTTCGGCGACAGTAATCGCCTCAAATCCCTTGTTGCCGGTGGCCACAAAAATGTACCGGCCCATGAAGTTCATGAAATTTGTGCCCTGCAGCAGCACCTGGGCCATCCAGGCATTGTTATCGTTCGCCGCCGAAACATGGCAGTCCGTGCACTGCTTGGTTTCCTTCGCGCGCACGGTGTGCGGCACAAAGGTGCTGAAAGCCTGTCCGGAAAACCCCTCAGCGGAAATCGTCTGCTGCTCGTAGTACAACCATTCGCGGTTCGCATTTTGCGAGCTCACCAGCACCGCGCACGACGAACGCGCCGGGGCGATGCGGTGACCAGTCACCGTTCCATCCACGCCCAGAAAATATGCATCATCGCGCAGCACTTGGAAGTTGTAGCTGGTGTAGTTGCGCGTCAGCAGTCCTTCGTTGTGCAGCATGGGCCGCCGCACGTTCGCGGTCATTTGAAGATGGCAGCCGAAACATGTCGGCGTCCACGAGGTGTGGCAGGCGTAGCATGTCATCGACGAATTGGCATGGGCAAGTTGCGAGTCGTCGGACGGTAATTGCGACCATGCCACGCCATCCTTGTTCATCAATTTCGCCCGCAGCGATTTCAAGCTGAAATGCGGATTGCCCGGGGTGATCGTGTCCTTGGTCTGCACGATTTCCCATTCCGTATTCGCATCTGTCATCGAGCGCTGGAAAAGCTTCTCCCCGCGCCACTCGAATCGCCGCAGGCCGTAAGGCGTTCGCAGAGCCTCCAAATGCCGCCCCCGTGGCTCGCCGGCCCGCGGCGCATCGGGCGCAGCAGGGCCAGATGTGACCAATGTGGCTTTCTGCCGAATGGTGCCGTGGCAATCGATGCAATCAATTTCCACGGCGGCGCGCGGCTCGCCATAAATTTTCCCGTTGCCGTGATTGTCCTGTGCAAAATGGCAATCCGCGCATTGCATCCCTTTTTCCAGATGAATGTCCGCCAGGCGCACGGCCTTCTGGAAGCGTTGCGGATCGTCATGCGCGATGGGATTCCGGTCTTTGTCCAGCCAATTCCCTTTGCGATCGTGATTGTAAACCCCGCGAAACACCCAGCCGTGGCCATGGAAATCCGCAAACTGCGTGGTTTTCAATTTGGCGTTGAATTCCGGGCTGCCGGTTTGCTCCAGAAATTTATCCTCGCCCCACAGGCCTCGCGCAGCCGCGACTTCCGGATTGCGAAGCGCCATTTGGTAGCGCTGCTCTTCGCTGGGATTGCGCTGCTCCGGCGGATACATTTTGTCCCCGTCAATCTCGTTGTCCCACCACGTCAGCCCGTAATAAGTGGTCACCATGTTTGTGCCCGGATGGACATGGCAGATCATGCATTGGCTGGAGGGGATCGCGCGGGTGAAGGCATGCCTGATGGGATGCCCGGGCTCATCCTTGCGGATTGTGGGATCCACAGAAGCGCTGTACCCAAGATGCCCAAACTGGGCATAGGAAGCGGAATGCGCAGGGTCCCGGTCGTTCGCGTAGATCACATGGCACGCCGAGCAGCCGCTGGAGCGGTAGTCTCCCGCGTGGTCGTTCGTTCCCGGCAAGGAAAGAACCGGATCCAGCAAACGCGTTTTCTGCAATCCCAGAAAGACCGGGTCGGTCCTGAGCTCAGTTCCAAATCCGCGGTCGCTTAATTTGTCGTCCGGCTTCCCCGGATTTTCTTCGCCGCTGGGATTCCCAATCTCCGCCTTCTTCCCTCCGCCGCGTTCGAACACCCGCAGCACGTTCCCTGGCTGCGAAATTTCCCAGCGATACAGCGGCGTTAGCTCCGGTAATACCCCTTTGATCCGGGTTTCCTCCGGACTCGGCGCCGGCACCGTCTTGAAGTCCTGCGGCTTTCCCTCGCGATCGTAGCTCTCGCCAAAATGCGCGTTCTTGTAAGGAAATCCACCGTTGTTGTAGAGCGCCGCACCCCAAAGGAATCCCGAATGCGTCATCATGTTCGTGGAGACCGCGCGCGTTTCGCTCGGATGGCACCCTGGCGTGCCGCAAGATTCCGCGGCCACTCGAAGATCGCCGGGATTCACAAACTTCACAAACTCCGGCGATTCCTTCAACCATTTGGTATACGCGCCTTCCGGGATCGCCGTGCGATTCTTGAAAAACGAATCGCGAGGCTGCACATGGGCCTTCTCCTTCGCGGCCTGATATTCCGCCGACCTTGGGGAACTGCCCGCCGTGACGCTTACCGAATTATTGCCGCCGTGGCAATCCGTGCAACCGAGGTGCACTCCCTTGGATGGATGCATCGTCGGCTCATCCGTCGCTGTGTGGCAAGACATACAGCCCGCGGATTTGGCCATCGCCTCATCCTGCGACTCACCACGGAACGGGCCTTGCGCATCCTGCCCTTGAGCTGCTGCCTGCGGGCGATAGGAACTGAAAAAGAGCAGTGAAAACGACAGCGTGACGAAGGAGCCGATCAAAATGCGCGACTTCGCGCGTTCGTCACGAATCGCAAACCAAACCCTCGATTTGGAAAGCACCTGCATTCCCAGCAACCTCAAAAGGTCAGCTTCGCCGATCCAAACACTGAAAACAGCGTCCGCCCCGTATAGATATCCCGAAAGCCCTGTCCCGGCTGCAGCATCGAAGCTCCGCCGGTAAGAATAATGTTTTCCGTCAGCGGCGGCCGGTAGGTCACCCCCGCGCCCAGATCTTCGCCGATATTGTGGCGAATGGGCGATTGAAACAATACATATTCCAGCGGCTCCGTGCGCATGAATCGCAAGTAATTGAAATTCACAAAGCCCTTCAGTTTCGGGGTGATGTCGATGTCCGTGCCGGCGTTGACCAGAAATATTCCGGGATTTACGAAATTCGCCTGGCCTTCATCCTTGTTCGAACGCATGTTGGGCAATAAACTGCCATCCGTCGTCAGCGCCACCCCTGATCCCGTCAGCCGGATCGCTTCGCGGTTCCAAAAACTGAACAGTCCGCCCGCGAAACTCGGCAGATCGACAATGGAATCAAAGCCGGTGGCGTTCCCGGAACGCGGATCGCGGTCGCCGGAAGCGTAGAAACTCGAAACGCGATAACGGATCCAGTCGCGGTCCAGTGAGAGTTCCACCGCCGCCATCTGGGCATTCACCGTCACCGGCCGCCGCGCAATCGGATTAAAACTATCCTTCCCGGCGGCTTCATAAAACGCATGGGTCAGATTCAGCCGCTTGATATGCCCGCTGCCCAGCCACCCGAAATATCCCACCTGGATGCTGTGGGGAATGGCGCCTACTCCCTGATTAATGACGCTCCCGATCGGCGCCGGACGCACCAGAAAGCCATTGTCGTCGTAATGCAAACCGCCATCGTCTTTGTTATAGGCGCCTAGAAATTCCGCGGTGTACCCGGGAAAGAAGAAGTCCTGAATGTAAATATTCCCGAGCATCACTTGTTGATCCCGGCGGTTGAAGGTATTCAATCCACTATTGGTGTTCTTCTCGAGGAAATCAAAATACGCGGCGTTGTACTCGATCCGGTCGCTGTTCAGATTGCCGAACAAGCGCAGTGCCGGCTGTTCATCGACAAAAAGAAATCCGCGAAAATCCGCATTGAATTCCTGGATGCCCGCGCGCACCGAAACAAAGTCATAGTTGGGGCTCAAATCGTGGAGCTTCACTTCCACGAACGCTTCCTGAAAACCGATGTGCGAGTCCAGCCGGGTTGTCCCGGCGCGCACATCCGGCCCGACGATGCCCAACTCCCGCACGTCCAGATAGTTCAGGCTGACTTCCGGGGTGACCCGAATGCGCCAGTCGACCGGCTTGAAGGAAGCGTCGCCGTGAAACAAGTCAAACGTGAACCGGAAAGTCTGATCCAAAAAGAACTGCTCTCCGCGTCCGAAGAACTGGTAGCTTCCGGGCTGCGCCGCGCTCACGTCGCTTGGCGACGGCACCTTGCGTCCGTCGATGAACGTGGTTTCCGAGCCCGTAAAATTGAAAAATACCTGCTGGCCCAAAACGCTAGGCCAGATCGGCTCGTCTCCTTTAAATCGATTCCGGTTGAATGGATCGTACCAGTGCGGCTTGGTATAAATGTATTCGCCGGCGGGCGCGTAGCGCCGGTAGTCCGGCTGTTCCAGTGCCCAGCGATTCGGAACAACATTGAAAACGTCGGAGATCGGGGGCAAAACGTCGGGCGAAAGTTCCAGAATGTAGTTCGGATCGGAATCCAGCCGGTGGCGAAACTCGCGATACGTCCCCATCATCGCGGTGGCCTCGGCGGGCAGCGGCGGGCCCAACTCCGGTTGTCGCGGCAACCGCGAGCGCGCCTCGGCCACTGCCTTCGATACCAGATAAATCTCCAGCGTAACAACTTCATTCGCATTCAGAGCAAGCATGGGAATCGCCAGCGTTTCCTGGCCGTCCGCTTCCACGCGAAATTCGTACCCGCCCGGTGGCAGCAGCACCATCCGGAAGACCCCCTCGCCGTTGGTCATCGTGGAACTTACCTGCCCGGTCTGCAGGCTCCGCAATTGGATCCGCGCGCCGGCAATCGGCCGGGTGGCGGCATCGGAGACTTTCTCTCGAACGGTGCCGTCCAACGCCGCGGTGGTTAGCGCTTGTTGCCTCGGAATACGCCGCGGCGGGCCCGCTTCGTGCGATTGCTGCTCGGAAGAAACGGGTGGAGGAGTTCCGGGCTGTTGCGCCGCAGCCTCGCCGTCAACCGCAATCAAGCCCAACGCCACGCACACGGCCGTTCGAACGAAGGTAGCGAAACCTGACTTGGGCGATGAACCGGCTCTCATTTTTTCAGCAGGACCAAGCCAATCGATGAACAACAGTCTCCGCTAACTAATCAAAAATGCGCCCTTCCGGCAACCTTTTTTCCGTGGACCCAGTGGATATTCGACAACCCCGGCCTGAACGAATGGTCCTGGGAATTAGGAGTCACCACTTCGAGCCAACAGATGTACAATCCCGAAGAAATCGTGCTCGTGACGTGTAGCATGAACGCCAGCACTTTCACCATGGAATACTTGATTCGCAAAGCGCCGGAATCCAGGCGTGTTTTCAAACGACGGCGCAAGGGCATCGCGCTCGGCATGCTTGTTTCGTTGGCCATCGCTGCGGCCCTCACTATTCTTTTGATCGGTTGTGGGGGAAGTCCACCCAGCACTGTCACCGCTCCCCCGCCGCCGACGGTTCCTCCGTTAAGCGCTGCCGAAGTCGGCAACATCGTGCAGGCGGCTGCGACTTCCGTGAATGCTGAAACCATGGCCATCGCCGTCGTCGATCGCGGCGGCCATGTTCTCGCCGTTTACGATAAAGCGGGCGTCGTGCCGGGCGCCACCGACATCGGAAATTTCGGCGTCCCCGTGGACGTGAATGATCTTGCCGTGGCTCTGGCCCGCACCGGCGCATACTTCAGCAACGACCAGGCGCCGCTTTCTTCCCGCACCGTGCGCTTCATCAGCGGCATCCACTTCCCTCCTGGCGTGGCCAACGCGCCCACCGCTGATCTTTACGGCATCGAAAACACCAACCGCGGCTGCACCCTGGCCACCAATTTTCTTCCCGGACAAACGATCAACCCCTCCACCTCTCTGACCGGTGGACCCGGGCCCGGCGTCCTCACCGGCAAATCCCAGCTCGACGACAGCGACCCAAACGCCGTTAATCCCGGCGGTGTGCCCATTTTTCGCAACGGTGTCGTTGTTGGCGGCATTGGCGTCGCGGGGGTGCCCCACGATGTTGGAGAATACGCGGCGTTCGCTGCGTCTGAATCGAACGGCTTCGGTATTCCGAATCCGTTGCTTCCCCCCGGCGCGGTATTCATTGGGGGAATTGCGCTGCCGTTTGTAAATCAAACTACCCCGCCCGCGGGCGTCACCACGGGGGCCTTCGATGGCGGTTATCTTGCCGGGTTCAGTCCCATCGCCAGCCCGGGACAACCTGCCGAAGGTGATTTGATTGCCCCCACCAATGGTCCGATCGGCGGGCTCACCGTTGCCGAAGTGCAGCAGGTCTTGAATAATGCCGAGGCCACCGCCAACATCACTCGCGCCGCCATTCGTTTGCCGCTCAATTCCAGTGCGCGCATGGTCATCGCCGTTGCCGACCTTGATGGCACCTTGATCGGCTTACGCCGCATGCAGGACGCCACCGTATTCAGCATCGATGTGGCTGCCTCGAAAGCCCGCAACATGGTTTACTTCAACGGACCCAACCGCACCGCCAATGATCTCCCCGGCGTGCCCTTGGGCACCGCCGTAACCAGCCGCACCATCAGCTTCGGCTCGCAGCCGCTCTTCCCGCCGGGCATCAATGGTTCCGGCGATGGCCCTTTCTACAATTTGTTTCTCCAGGATGTAGCTAACCCGTGTACGCAAGGCGATCAGACGGGCCCGCCCAATTCGAATAAGAGCGGCGTCGTTTTCTTTCCGGGCGCTGTGGGACTTTACAAGAACGGCACCCTGGTTGGCGGACTCGGGATCAGCGGCGATGGCGTGGATCAAGATGACTTCGTCACTTCCGGCGGCTCCGCCGGATTCGAAGCGCCCACCGCCATCCGCGCCGATCAGATCTTCATCAACGGCGTGCGGCTCCCCTTCTTCAAGTTCCCCCGCAATCCCACCTTCTAAGGAGGCCTTCAACGAGGGGCGGAAGGATCCCTGGTGATCGCCACGTTGGCGTCTAGAAACCATTGATGCCGGGTATCTCCCGGCGCGTAGCAGTTTCCGTCTTTCGCGTAGCCCCGACAATGCCGCGCGATTTTCTTCTCGCGCGGCGACCTCACAAATTGCCAAACGCTCGCATACCCCACGCCACTTGCGGAAGGCGGCAGGGCGTTTTGGGGAATCGTACACCCGGGTGAAGGCGGACACGCATCGTTATATACCCAGAACACCACGTCAGGCACACCAATATGTTCTCGGATATCGTCCGCGGTAATCACGCTCAGTCCTTCCCCTTCGTCAACGGCAATGCCAGAGCAATAGATCCCCGGCCGGAAGTGCTCCTTCTCTAACTCCTCCGCCCAAGTGCGAAGATAGAGATGCTGGCCGGAGGAGTAACGGCCGCCTTCTTCCTGGTCCAGGAAGATTACCGAACCCTGGGCAATCCCTTCGCGGCGCGCGGCGGCGGCGGCATCGTGGGCATCGGCAAGCCCAGCGTCCACGGCAATCTTGTTCGTCTGAATTTGGGCGGAACTCTTCCCCAGATAGAGAAGAAGGAATCCGAAACCCTTGGCTTTCAGTGCTGCTCGCCTGCCGACCCAGGTATTGACCGTCGCGCCCGGCGGTGGGCTCAGCCAATAGCTGGTGAACGAATAAGACTTGCGAAGCACGTTTAGCGCGGCATCGCCCGGATATTCATTGCGATCGAAACCCACAAAGACTTGCGCCGCCGCTGGTTTCGGCGGCTGCGGGTCAAGTTGAGCAAGAGAAAGCGCAACGCTCGAACAGGCAAGCAACAGCACAAAGA
Organism: uncultured Acidobacteriota bacterium; assembly: GCA_963781995.1. Lineage (GTDB taxonomy): Bacteria > Acidobacteriota > Terriglobia > Acidiferrales > UBA7541 > Acidiferrum. The sequence continues at coordinate 779,711 of CAWAHR010000003.1, forward strand.
GAGGTACGGCGGAAGAGCGCATGTCTTGAATTTACATCAGCGATTCGCGATTGCGGAGAAAAATCAGGAGTCCATATATTGCGCTTCGCCATTCCCGAACGACCAGTTCTCCCACGCGACTTCCACAAGATTGATCACTAAGTCCTGGGGCGTCAAACCGGGAGACTCCGCAAGAATCTCCGCCATGCGATTGTAGAGTTTCCGCTTTTGCTGCGGCTTCCGGCCGGCGCTCAGCGTGATCTGCACAAAAACCACTTTTTCCGAGCGGTGAATCCCTAGATATTGCGAATCGTAAATCAGCCCTTCCGCCGGATGCTCGGCGATCACCTGAAAGCGGTCGTCCGGTGGAATTGCGAGTGCCTCAATCATGGCCCGGTGCACTCCGTCTCCCACGGCCTTTCGGTACTCCGGTGAAGTTCCGGATCGCAGATCAATGCGTACAAGTGGCATAAGCGTTTCCTCGTTCTCTGGATCCCCACTCGTCGCGCGAGGTCACCCGGTTTATCCCTCGCGCAACTTGTGCCCGGAAAGATTTCCCAGCCCATCATACGCCGCGTATTTATACATCTCGGAAAGCGTCGGATAGTTGAACACCAGCTCGATGAATTCGTCAATCGTCAAGCCCTTGTCCAACACCATCATGCCGACGTGGATGAGTTCGGTGGCCGATTCTCCGATGATACTGACGCCGAGAAGCTTGCGGTCTGCCCGCGCGAAAATAAGCTTCAGCAAGCCGGCCGTGTCACCCGTGATATGCCCCCGGGCGTTGTTATCGTAGCGCGCGCGCCCAACGCAATAATCCATCCCCTTCTCCTTGCAGCTTTCTTCCGTCTCGCCCGCCGCGGAAATCTCCGGAATGGTATACACACCCATTGGCAGCAGCGAAGCCACCCGCTGCTTATACTTCAAACCAAAGGCGTGGCACACCGCCACGCGCCCCTGCTCCATGGAAGTGGATGCCAGCGCCGGAAATCCAATCACGTCCCCGGCGGCATAAATATGCGGCACGGCAGTGCGGTAATTGGCATCCACCGCGATGTATCCTTTCTCATTCAACGCCAAGCCGGCCTTCTCCAGAGCCAGACCATCCACCGCCGCGCGGCGCCCCGCGGCAAACAAGGCCACATCCGTCTCCAGGACCTTCCCACTCTTCATCGTAAGTCGCGCACCGCCGGCGGTGTTCTCCGCTTTAGTGGGCCGCTCGTTGAACCACAGGTGCATGCCCAGGGAGGCAAAGCGGTCGCGCAACCGTTCGGAAATTTCCGCGTCCAAGAATGGCAGCAAGCGGTCGCGCCCATCGACAAGCGTTACGTCCACCCCCAATGCCATGAAGATAGATGCGTATTCGCAACCGATCACCCCGCCGCCAATCACCGCCAGGCTTTTCGGGATGCGGTCCATCTGCAAAAACGTGTCGGAGTCAAAGGTGTGAATGTCGTCGAAGGCAATTTCCGACGGGCGATTCGGTTTGGAACCCGTGGAGATCAGGATCACTTCTCCATGCAACTTTCGCGCGCCACTGGGGCCGCTCACCGTGACCGTGTGATCGTCTTCAAACGCCGCCTGCCCTCGCACCAGCTCAATGCGATGTAGCTCCAGATTCTTCAAGATGCGCTCGCGCTCCATCTCCACCACAGCGCGTTCGTGATGCATGAAATCATGCACCGTCAGGTTGTCTTTCAACGAATAGTCGATGCCATACAGGCCGCGCTGCTTCAATCCCGAAAAATAGAGCGCCGATTCCCGCAGCGTCTTGCTGGGCACTGTTCCCGTATTGATGCAGCTCCCGCCCACCGCCTTTGCTCGTTCAATCACCGCGACGCGCTTCCCAAAATAAGCGGCCTGCGCCCCGGCCTTTTCGCCCGCCGGGCCGCAGCCAATCACCACCAGATCGAATGTATCGGGAACAGCCACGAAACCCTCCGGGAATGCGATTTACCGCTCTGCCAACCACAAGTCCACTTCGCGCGTTTCCGATTGTAAAAGAAAAGCAAAGCCCGTGACTACAACCTCTCCCCAATGTTTCCATGCCAATATAGCGGGCACCTTCACGCGCGCCTCCTTTGGATGGAGGAGTGCGGCTTGCTCTGAGCACTGTCGAAGGGAAACCCGGCTTCCGCTCTTACGCGGGCAAACCCGCCGCTCGGCTCATGGTGACACACCCACTTGCGCGCCGCCCGGCTCTCTGATTTGATACCCGCATGCACCTGCCCCCCATCGTGCGGTGGGCCACCGGGATCCGCTGGCAATGGAAAGTTTTCATTCCGATCATCGCTGTGCTGCTCCTGAGTCTTATCGCCATTGCCGCCGTATTGGATACCCTCGCGATCCATGAAGCGCAAATTATTCTGATCGCCGCTGTATGCGCGGCCATCCTCCTGTGCTTCGTCTTGCTCTCGGTCTTGCTCGTTCTGGTCGAACGTCCGCTGGAAGAGTTGATGCACACCATCGCCCGCGTCCGCCGCGGCGATCTGTCCGCGCGTGTGGTATTCGCCAAACGCCGGGACGACATCGGGCAGCTCGGCGGCCAGTTCAATGAAATGGTCGAACAGCTTCAACACAATCGCAATGAGATTGAAGAGCTGCACCGCCGCGAAATGGGCCGCGCCGAGCACCTGGCCACCCTGGGCGAACTTGCCGCAGGTCTCGCCCACGAAATCCGCAACCCGCTTGCCGGAATCGCTGGCGTCGTGGATGTGATGGGCAAGGAACTTCCCGCGGAAAGCGCCAGCCGAACGGTGCTCGTGGACGTGCAAAATGAAATTCTCCATATCCAGAACATCCTGAACGACCTGCTGTCCTATGCCCGCCCGCGGCCGCCCACATTCCACCCGGCCGATCTCAATACCACAATCGAGCAAGCGGTCCTATTGGCGCGCCAGCAGGTTCGCACCCGCCCCGTTCAGATTCTGTTTACGCCGAATTCCTCCCTTCCACTGGTTTGCCACGATCCCGCGCTGATCCAGCAGGTGGTCCTCAACCTGGTCCTCAACGGAATTCAGGCTATCCCCGGAGCAGGCCAAGTCGACGTCAGCATCGCCCGCGAAAGCGATCACGCTTTAATCATCGTAAGAGACAATGGCAAGGGCATCTCTCCGGAATCGCTCCCGAAAATTTTCCGGCCCTTCTTCACCACCCGCAAAGAAGGGACCGGACTCGGCCTCTCCCTCGCCAGCGGTATCGTGCAATCCCATGGTGGAAAAATCGAAGCCCAAAGCGCCCTCGGCAAGGGCACTCAATTCCGCATTCATCTGCCCGTCGGCCCCCCAAAGCCAGCCCCATGAAGAGTGCGGCGCAATCCACGGGGTGATAAAGTAAAGCTATGGCGCAAAAAAGAATCCTGATTGTGGATGACGACAAGCTGGTGCGCTGGACGCTTACCCAAAAATGCACCGAATTCGGCTACTTCTCCCTGGAAGCGTCCTCCGGAGAGGAAGCCCTGCAGATGCTCCAGACCGAACAGGTGGACGCCATCCTGCTTGACGTGCATCTGCCGGAACTCAGCGGCATCGAGGTTCTCGACAAGCTGAAAAATGCCGGCGAGACCCGCAGCATCATCATGATGACCGCCGACCCCCAATTGGACGACATCAAAGCCGCGCTGCGTCTGGGCGCCTACGATTTCGTCAGCAAGCCCATCCATTTCGAGGAACTCAGCGTCACCCTGCAAAACGCCCTCGATGCCGGCGAGCTCCGCACCGAAGTCGAATCTCTCCGTGGAGAAGTGCGCCGCCGTGCCGGCTATCACGAAGTCATCGGCGTCTCCCGCAAAATCACCGAGCTGATGAAATTCGTCGACAAAGTCGCCGCCAGCGAAGCCTCCACCATCCTTATCCAGGGAGAAAGCGGCACCGGCAAGGATCTGGTCGCCAAAGCCATCCACTACCGTAGCAACCGCGCCGAGCGCCCGTTCGTCGCCATCAACTGCTCCGCCATTCCCGAAACGCTCATGGAAGCGGAACTCTTCGGTCACGAAAAGGGCGCCTTCACCGACGCCAAAGCCATGAAAAAGGGCCTCTTTGAAGTAGCCGACGGCGGCACGCTCTTCCTCGATGAAATTGGCGAACTCTCTTCGCTGCTCCAGGCCAAACTTCTTCGCGTCCTGGAAGATCAGGTCATCCGCCGGGTTGGCGGCGTGCGCGATATTCAAGTTGACGTGCGCGTCATTGCCGCCTCCAACCGTGATCTCGAACGCGAAGTCCGCGAAGGACGTTTCCGCCAGGATTTGTACTACCGCCTGGCCATTATTTCGATCTACCTGCCGACCCTCCGCGAACGCAAGGAAGACATTCTTCCCTTGGTTGATTTTTTCCTGGCCCACTACAACAAGAAATTCCGGAAATCCGTTCTGGGCCTATCCGAAGATACCCACCGCCTGCTCCTCAATTACGAATGGCCAGGCAACGTCCGCGAACTCAAGAACGCCCTCGAACGCGCCATGATTCTGGAAGAAGGAAATCTTCTGAAGCCGGATGACCTGCCGTTCTCCGTCGCCAGCGGCCGCAGCGGCCCAGTGCTAACTAACAAATCTATGGAAGTCACGGTGGAAACCCAACCTGCGCCAGGCAAGCGCCGCTTGCCGGCGCTTTCCATTCCCGAGGGTGGTACTTCCCTCGAAGACATCGAACACGCTCTTGTTGAACTCGCCCTGCAACAGTCCCACGGCAATCAGATCAAAGCCGCCAAGTTGCTCAATATCAGCCGCGATGCCCTCCGCTACAAAATGAAGAAATTCGGGCTGGGCCACTCCGAAGAAGAGGAATCCGCGGCTCCCACCAATCCGTGACCTGGCGCACAGCCCCCTGGGTGAGAAAACACGCGCCAGTGTGAAATTACGCAAAGTCCGATTCCGATGCCTTTTTCTGCCTCCTTCCCCCATTTGCAACGCATTAATTTCATGGCACTTAAGCGACTCAGGAAATCGCCCCGAAAAGGAACGCTAGATGCAACTCTGCATATCGCTCAGCAATTAGGCAATGGAGCGATTGTCAAAAGGCTGTGCAGTGGGCGTTCCTTTTTCGGCGTTCGGGCTCGCGGTGAAGGCTCGAAAGGATACGCCGAGAAAGGGACGCCCACAAAAGTTTTCGATACAAAAGTTTGGCAGCGGCCGGCAACGATTGAAAATACGCAGCACAACGAAGCCTACGACCACCCGTAATTCGGGCTCATAACTTAACCGGCCGGTGTTCTTATTTTTTCCCGCGATTCTTTGCTCTACCCCCGGAGATCCTCTTCGCTCTCCCAAGTTGTCCCTTCCACTCAGTTTCACGTCATTCGACGCAGAACATTGCGGCTCTTGGCTCATTTTTCACAGTTCTTTCTTGAGATTCTCGCTAACACCCATGTTCTCAAAGGCGAACAAACCGCATCTGTGGAACATCACTTGCTCTCTTCCATACCAGGCACGCACCACAATTCGTAACACTCTCCGCCGGGGGCCCGGAAGTCAGTTGTTTGAGGAGGCATTTATGCCGCAAATCATGGATTCGCAGGAAAAATCAAAAAAGGACACCGAAAAGCGCGTGTCTCTCAGCAAGATCATGGTCACCACGGATTTCTCGGAAATTTCCGATCGCGCCCTTGATTATGCCATCGCACTGGCCGGCCGTTATGATGCTCGCATCTATCTTGCCCACGTCATCACTCCGGATCCGTTCCAGTTTGCAGAACCGCAACTTGCGCAGGCCACTTACGAAAAAGTTCGTCAGGCCGCGGAAGAGGGCATCACCGACATTCTCATCTCCGGCAGACTTCGCGGAGTTCCCCACGAAGTACTTATGGAAGAGGGCAACGTTTGGCCCTGCCTCGAAAAAGCCATCACCCAGCATGAAATCGATTTGGTGGTCACCGGCACACACGGCCGCGGCAAAGTCCAGAAGCTGCTCATCGGCTCGGTCGCCGAGGAGATTTTCCGCAAGGCGAATTGCGCCGTCCTGACCGTTGGCCCCGCCGTCAAAGGCGTCAAAACCGGCGACAAGAAAGAAGTGGAACTCAACCATATCCTCTTTGCCACCGATTACGGCCCGGGTGCGGAAAAAGCCGCTGCCTACGCCTTTTCGCTGGCCCAGGAACACAACGCCAATCTCACCCTGCTGCATGTCGTTGAGAGTGCTGCTGCGTACACCGAAGAGAGCGTCGCGCGTCAGCGCGAACTCAACGTCGCACGCATGAAGAAGCTGATGCCCGAAGGCAGCGAGAACTGGTGCAAGCCGGAATTCCGCGCCACTTTCGGCGCAGCAGCGGAAGAGATTCTTATCGCCGCGCGGGAATCCAAGGCCGACCTGATCGTCATGGGTGCCAAGGCCCGTGAGAGCCTTGCTGGCCACGCCCCGTTAACCGTCGCCTACAACGTAGTTACCAAGGCCACATGCCCGGTCCTGACCGTGCGCGGCTAGATTTTCGGAAGTTTACTCAGGAGCGGAATCCCGTTACCGGGATCTGCGTCCGCTAACCATGGCGGCGCTGCCATGCCCCCCAGCTGAGCAGCGTTGCCATCCCCTTTGGACGGCGGGAGCGACGCTCCCGCTCTCGCGATCGAATTCCCTCTCATAAATTCCTGAGTCAACCACTGCTTGCGGCACAGCCATTCATGGCTGCACCCTTCGATTTTTTCTTCTCTGTGGCCTCTGTGTGAGCTCTTTTCTTTCCTATAGCTCCTACTGACACGCTATCTTCCTGGCTCAAGAGCAAACTTCCCCTACCCCCGCATCATCGTCAAAATCATCTTGAACCGCGTAACCGCCTTCAACCCATGCGGCTCATTCGCCGGCAACCGCACCAAGTCTCCCGCCTTCGCCATGATTGCCTTGCCCGATACGCTGATCTCCGCCCCGCCTTCCAGAAGAAAAACAAGCGCATCAAACGGCGACGTATGCTCGCTCAGTCCCTGGCCCTCCTCAAATGCAAACCCGGTTACCGATCCGCTGGCATGCTTCAACAACGTCCGGCTCACCACAGATCCTGCCTGATATTGCAGCAAACCTGTCGCAGAAATCGCTTCCCCCGCCGCAAGCTTTCCTGCCGTCGCTTCATTCTGGCCGCTCATGTCTTCACCTCAAGAGACTTCCCGTCTTACGGCATCGGATGCGCCGCTTCATCCGCGTTGGGTACCAACCGTTGATAAACCGCGTCCGGAACACGCGAATCCCAATGCCCCGTCGCCTTCGCAAACCCCGCTGCACCCAGAAACAGCACCGCGATCCCTGCAGCCAGAGCCATGGGTTTGGCCCTCACAAACCAGCTTAGCGAGGCACATCACATCATGCTGTGACTATAGTTACACCCCGCTTCCGGCTTTTGCGAACCCTTAACTCTCTAATTCTGGATTGCTTCCCAGGGTCCTTTCTCCATACAGTAGTCCCATGGCTCCCGGCTCAAACGCTCTCGGTCCTCCTCGCGTCGTTAACATCGAGGATCTTCGCCGCCTCGCGCATCGCCGGCTCCCACGCTCGGTCTTCGATTATCTCGACGGGGGCGCCGAGGACGAATCCACACTCCGTGAAAATCCCCGCGCGTTCAACGACATTCTCTTCCGGCCGCGCAACGCCGTAGCGTTCGCCGAATGCGATCTCCGCGTCCAGGTCTTAGGCCTCAATCTGGCCTTCCCGGGGTTGCTCGCTCCGGTCGGCTACAGCCGCCTGATGCATCCCGGCGGAGAAGTCGCCGCTGCCAAAGCCGCGGGCGAAGCGGGCACTGGCTACATACTTTCCACCATCTCAGGCCACAAGTTGGAAAACGTGAAAGCCGCCACCAAAGGGCCTGCATGGTATCAGCTCTATCTTTTGGGTGGCCGCGGCGCCGCGGAAGCCGGCATCGACCGCGCGCGCCGCGCTGGTTATTCCGCGCTGGTCATTACCGTGGACACGCCCGTCGCCGGAATGCGCGAGCGCGATCCCCGCAACGGAATGAAGCAGCTCCTCGGCCGTTCGCCCTTCGCCAAACTTCCGTATCTCCCGGAAATTCTCGCGCATCCCCGCTGGCTCGTCCCGTTTCTCGCGGATGGCGGAGTGCCCAAACTCGAAAACGTCATCATCCCCGGCGAGGGTCCCATGCAGCTCATTGACGTGGCAGCCGCGCTGGCCGACGCTGCCGTCACCTGGAACGATCTGAGCTGGATTCGCAAAGTCTGGCCCGGCCCGATAATCGTGAAAGGCATCCTCACCGGCGACGACGCCCGGCGCGCGGTGGATGAAGGCGCCGCTGCTGTCATCGTCTCCAATCACGGCGGCCGCCAACTCGATTCCGTTTATCCCACCATTCGCGCACTGCCCGAAGTAGCCGCAGCCGTCAATGGCCGCACCGAAGTGTTGATGGACGGCGGCATCCGCCGCGGTGGCGACATCGTCAAAGCCATCTGCCTCGGCGCACGCGCCGTCCTCATCGGCCGCGCTTACGCCTACGGTATGGCCGCCGCGGGCTACCCCGGCGTCATGCGTGCCCTCGAAATCCTCCGCGCCGACGTCGAGCGCACTCTTCGCCTCCTCGGATGCCCATCTATTTCCACTCTCGATGCGTCCTACGTAGATTTCCCCCACTCCTGGCGCAGTTAACGCTACCCTGCCCTCGGAACGCCATTCTCCTGAACGGCTTTCCACAGGCCGCCAATCGGTAGATTAGCGCTCCCGGGATTCCGCGCGTTCCTGTAGTACTTGCGGGCCTCGATGAATGACTGTTTAGATAATTGTGGAAACGCTGAAGACAAAATGGTGCCCGGGGTGGGAGTCGAACCCACATGAGGAAAAATCCCCGGAGGATTTTAAGTCCTCAGCGTCTGCCATTCCGCCACCCGGGCGCTGGCACTACAAATTTAACCAACGCGCCCGCTTCCTGCAACATGCCTGACCCGGCCGGCGTCGGCGGGCGCCACGCCCAAATGCCGCGCAAAGCAATCCCAACCTTGTTCCTGGGCGAAGGTTCGTCCCGGACGAATTTCGGCCCAAATTCAGTCCTCCCGCATCTGAAGTGCAACTTTTTCCATTTCTTTACATCTCAAATTTTGTCTTATGGTAGAGTTCCCCGCAGTTCCCCTGCTGTCCCGCAAGTCCCAGGTAGCCCATAAAGGAAGAGGTGCGCATAACGACCGGCTTTTGAAGTACAATGCACCCCGCCTTGTGTCTGTCGGCGCCTCCCGTAAGCGACCCTCTTGCGGGGGGAGCAGCTACCCTTCGAAGGAGTCACAGTGAGCCAGCCAAATCTAGACCAGCTCTGCATCAATACCATCCGCACGCTCTCGATCGACGCCGTGCAGCATGCCAACTCCGGGCATCCCGGCGCTCCCATGGGTCTGGCTCCCGTGGTCTTCTCGTTGTGGCAGAGTTTTCTTCGCTACGATCCCGCTGATCCCCTCTGGCCGGATCGCGATCGCTTCGTCCTTTCCGCCGGTCATGCTTCTATGCTCCTGTACTCCACCTTGCATCTGGCTGGCGTTCGGGCCGTGAATGCCAAAGGCGAAGTTCAGAAAGAGCTCACCGTCTCCATGGACGACATCAAGCGCTTCCGCCAACTTGGCAGCCGCACTCCCGGCCATCCCGAATCACACATCACCACCGGCGTGGAAACCACCACTGGCCCGCTCGGCCAGGGCATCGGCAACAGCGTGGGCATGGCCATCGCCGGCAAGTGGCTGGCCGCTAATTTCAATCAGCCCGGCTTCGACCTTTTCAACTTCCGCGTCTACGCGGTATGCGGAGATGGCGACCTGATGGAGGGCGTTGGCGGCGAAGCCGCCTCTCTCGCCGGGCATCTTGGCCTCTCCAATCTTTGTTGGATCTACGACAACAATCGCATCACCCTCGATGGCCCCGCCAGTTGGTCCTTCAGCGAAGACATGATGACCCGCTTCGTTGGCTACGGCTGGAACGTCACCCGCGTCTCCGACGCCAACGATCTTCTGCAACTCTCCCGCGGTTATAAGACTTTTCTTAGCACCACCGACAAGCCCACCCTCATCGTCGTCGACAGCCACATCGGTTACGGCTCTCCGCACAAGCAGGACTCCTACGAAGCTCACGGCGAACCCCTCGGCGAAGCCGAAGTTAAACTGGTCAAAAAGAATTACGGTTGGCCGGAAGACGCCAAATTTCTGGTCCCCGACGGCGTCTACGAACATTTCCAGAACGGCGTCGGCGCCCGCGGAAGCAACGAGCGCACCAAATGGAACGCGCTATTTGCCGAATACTCCAAGAAATTCTCGGAACTTGCCGCCCGCCTCGCCAAAATGCAGCGCCGCGCCCTGCCCGATGGCTGGGACAAAAATCTTCCTAACTTCCCCGCCGACCCCAAAGGCATGGCCACCCGCGAAAGTTCCGGCAAAGTCCTCAACGCCCTGGCGCAGAATATTCCGTGGCTCGTCGGCGGCTCCGCCGATCTGGCCAAGTCCAATAAAACAAATCTGGTCTTCGAGGGCGCCGGCGATTTCTTCACCCACGATTTCAAAGGCCGCAATATTCACTTCGGGGTCCGCGAACATGGCATGGGCGCCGCCGTCAATGGCCTCACGCTCTCCGGCCTCCGCGGCTTCTCCGCAACGTTCTTCAATTTCAGTGACTACATGCGCGCCAGCATGCGCATCGCCGCGCTCATGGAACTTCCCGTCTTATTCATTTTCACTCACGATTCCATCGGCGTCGGCGAAGACGGACCTACTCACCAGCCCATCGAGCAACTGGCCTCGCTCCGCGCCATGCCCAACATGCTGGTGCTGCGTCCCGGCGACGCCAACGAAGTCACCGAAGCCTACAAAGTCGCGATTCAACACACCCACGGGCCTTCCACTCTCGTCTTCAGCCGCCAGCCCATGCCCACCATCGATCGCACCAAATTTGCTCCGGCCGCCGGCGTTGCCAAAGGCGCCTACGTTCTCGCGGACGCCAACGATGGCAAGCCTGAAGTGGTCCTCATGGGCACTGGCACGGAGCTCCAGCACTGCGTCGCCGCCTGGGAAAAACTCAAGGCGGAAGGCATAAAGGCGCGCGTCGTCAGCATGCCCTGCTGGGAACTTTTCGATCAGCAGGACGCCGCCTACAAGGAAAGTGTTTTGCCCGCCGCCGTCACCGCCCGCGTCTCCATCGAAATGGCCGCTACCTTCGGTTGGGACCGCTACGTCGGCCCTAAGGGCAAAATCATCGGCATGCATTCCTTCGGTGCTTCCGCTCCCCTGAAGGATCTCCTGGTGAAATTTGGCTTCGGGCCCGATCAAGTGGTCGCCGCCGCGAAGCAACTCCTCGGAAGGTAAACAGACTATGAAAGTTGTCGTAGGTTCGGACCACGCAGGCTTTGAGCTCAAGAATGCCATGGCGGTTTTGCTGACTTCCCTCGGGAACGAGGTTCTCGACGTCGGCGCTTATAACGAAAATCCTTCCGACTATCCCGATTTTGCAGAAGCCGTGGGCAAGGCCGTCCTCGAGGGCCGCGCCGAACGCGGCGTGCTCATCTGCGGCAGCGGCGTCGGCGCTACCGTTGCCGCCAATAAAATCCTCGGCATCCGCGCCGGCATGTGCACCGACACCTATTCCGCTCATCAGGGCGTCGAGCACGACAACATCAATGTCCTGGTGCTGGGTTCCCGCATCACCGGTGAAAAAGTCGCCGAGGAGCTGGTCCGCTCCTACATGGGCGCGAAATTCACCAACGAAGAGCGTCACCTCCGCCGCCTAGCCAAGGTGCAGGCTCTCGAGGACAAGATGTGCAAGCGTTGAATTCGCATTTCCCCTGCCCCGCAGGGGCGTAGAATCGGTTTGACGGTCCTTTTTAAACTATAAGGAGAAGTGCTATGACCACCTCAGCAACCATCCCAAATACTGGTAGCCAGTCCTCTGCCAATCCTCTAAAAGGCCTCCTCGCCTACGGCCAGTCCGCCTGGATGGATTACATCCGCCGCGACCTGCTCACCGGTGGCGGTTTGCAAAAATTTATCGCCGATGACGGACTGCGCGGCATGACTTCGAATCCCGCCATCTTCGAAAAGTCCATCAACGGCAGCGCTCTCTACAACGACATTCTCAATTCTCCCGAAGCCAAAACCCTCAACGCGAAACAACTCTTCGAGAAGATCGCCATCCGCGACGTCCAGGACGCCTGCGACATTTTTCGTCCCGTCTACGACCAGAGCAAACACCGCGACGGCTACGTCAGCCTCGAGGTCTCTCCATTTCTCGCCAACGACACTGCCGGTACGCTTGAAGAAGCCCGCCGCCTCTGGAAAGCCGTCAACCGCCCGAATCTCATGGTCAAGGTTCCGGCCACTCCCGAAGGCGTTCCCGCCATCCGCCAGCTTCTTGAAGACGGCCTGAACATCAATATCACCTTGCTCTTCGCACAGTCCGCGTACGAAAAGGTCGCCGAAGCCTTCATCGCCGCACTGGAAGCGCGCGCCGCCAAGGGACACAGCATCAATCACATTGCCAGCGTCGCCAGCTTCTTTGTCAGCCGAATTGACACTCTCATCGACGGCAAGATCGACACCATGCTGAAGAGTGCCAGCGGTGATGCCAAAGCCCTCCTCGAAAGCCTCCACGGCACTATCGCCATCGCCAACGCCAAGCTCACCTACAAGAAATACCAGGAACTCTTCGGCGGTCCACGCTGGGCAGCACTCGCCGCAAAGGGCGCGCAGACGCAGCGTCTCCTCTGGGCCAGCACCAGCACCAAGAATCCCAAGTATCGCGACGTCATCTACGTCGAGGAACTCATCGGAGCGGACACTGTGGACACCATTCCGCCCGCCACCTTCGACGCTTTCCGCGATCACGGCAAGCTGCGCCCCAGCCTCACCGAGGATGTCCCCGGTGCCGCCGCGCACATGGCCAATCTCGGCAAAGCCGGGATCTCCATGAAGGAAGTTACCGACCAGCTCCTCGCCGATGGCGTCAAACTTTTCGCCGATGCTTTCAAAACGCTTCTCGAGGCCACGGGTAAGAGTGCAGGAGTGAAAGCGTGAGTCTCAACAAAATCTCTTACAAACTTCCCGCTGCTCTTTCCGAGGGAGTGAAATCCTCCCTCGCCGACTGGAAAACGAATAATAAAGTCGCGCGCCTGTGGCAGAAGGATCCCTCCCTCTGGACCGGCACCGATGAGGGCAAGTGGCTCGGCTGGCTCACCATCGTTGAAGAGCAGACGAAGGAACTCGCCAACCTCAAAAAGCTTGCCGCCGAAATCAAGAAAGCCAAATTCCGCCACGCGGTTCTTCTCGGCATGGGCGGCTCTAGCCTTTGCGTCGAAGTACTGCGCCTCACCTTCGGCAAATTCGGCGGGTATCCTGAACTCCATGTTCTCGATTCCACCGACCCCGCCCAGGTCAAGGCCGTCGAGAAAAAGCTCGACCTGAAAAAGACCATTTGCATCGTCTCCTCAAAATCCGGCAGCACCCTGGAGCCCAACATTTTCAAGCAGTATTTCTATGAGCGCATCCGCCAAAAAGTCGGCGAAAAGGAAGTCGGTAGTCATTTCATCGCTGTTACCGATCCCGGCTCCAAAATGGAGCAAGTCGCCAAGGACGGCCACTTCCGCCACATCTTTCCCGGCGTGCCGAGCATCGGCGGCCGTTACTCCGCGCTTTCGCATTTCGGCACCGTTCCCGGCGCCATCATGGGCCTGGACCTCAAGAAATTCCTGAAGATTACGCAGAAGATGGTCAAGGCATGCGGCCCCTCCACCGTTCCGGAGAAAAATCCTGGCGTCGTCCTCGGCACCATTCTCGGCCTCGCCGCCAATCACGGCCGCGACAAAATCACCATCTTCACCTCGCCCGGCATTTCCGATGTCGGCGCTTGGCTTGAGCAGCTGATCGCCGAATCCACCGGCAAGGCCGGCAAAGGCATCATCCCCGTCGACCGCGAAAAACTTGGCAAGCCCGCGGTATACGGCACCGATCGCGTCTTCGCCTATCTCCGCCTCGCGAAAGAAAATAATCGCGCCACCGATGCCGCCGTTACTGCTCTCGAAAAGGCCGGGCATCCGGTCGTCCGAATCGTGCTCGGGAGCAAATTCGACCTCGGCCAGGAATTCTTCCGCTGGGAAATTGCCACCGCCACCGCCGGCTCGGTCATCGGCATCAACACCTTCAATCAGCCCGACGTGGAAGCCAGCAAGATTGAAACCCGCAAGCTCACCAGCGAATACGAATCCACCGGCAAGCTCCCCTCTGAGGCTCCCTTCTTCGAAGACCAGGGCTTCAAGCTCTTCGCCGACGAAAAAAATGCCGCCGTCCTGAAAAACAATTCGGATCTCACCGGAGTTCTCCGCGCGCACCTTGGCCGCATCGGCGCTGGCGACTACTTCGCGCTGCTCGCCTACATCCAGATGAACGACGCCCACGAAAAGGCCCTGCAGGCCATCCGCCTGCAGGTCCGTGATGCCAAAAGGTCCGCCACCTGCCTGGGCTTCGGTCCGCGCTTCCTCCACTCCACCGGCCAGGCCTACAAAGGCGGCCCCAACTCCGGCGTTTTTCTTCAGCTCACTTGCGATGACGCCGCCGATATTCCGGTCCCCGGCCAGAAATACACCTTTGGCGTCGTGAAGGCCGCGCAAGCCCGCGGCGACTTCTCTGTGCTTTCGGATCGCGACCGCCGGGCGCTGCGCATTCACCTGACCAAAAATGTAAAAGGCGATCTCGCCAAAATCACCAAAGCCGTCAAACAGGCCCTGGCGTAGCATTCGATTTTCTTTTTCAACTTCTCGCGGAGGAACTCTCAATGCAACTCGGCATGATCGGGCTGGGCAGGATGGGCGCCAATATGGTTCGGCGTCTCCAGAAAAATGGTCACCAGTGCGTTGTCTATGACCGCAGCGCGGATTCGGTGAAGCAACTTGCCGGCGAAGGCGCCACCGGCTCCACTTCCGTCGACGACTTTCTCGGCAAGCTCCAGAAGCCGCGCGCCATCTGGCTTATGGTCCCCGCCGCGGTGGTGGATTCCACCATCGCCGAGCTAAGCCCCAAGCTCAGCAAGGACGACATCCTCATCGACGGCGGCAACTCCTATTACATTGACGACATCCGCCGCGCCAAGGAACTCGCCCCCAAAGGCATTCACTACGTCGACGTTGGCACCAGCGGCGGAGTCTGGGGACTCGAACGCGGCTATTGCCAGATGATTGGCGGCAAACCAAACATCGTCAAGCACCTCGATCCCATCTTCAAAACCCTCGCTCCCGGGCGCGGCAACGTTGATCGCACTCCCGGCCGCGAAAAAGGCTCCGGTACTTCGGAGGAAGGCTATCTCCACTGCGGCCCTTCCGGCGCGGGCCACTTCGTAAAAATGGTTCATAACGGCATCGAGTACGGTCTCATGGCCGCCTACGCCGAAGGTCTCAACATCTTGAAGCACGCCAACGCCGGCAAGTCTCATCGCGAAGTCGATGCCGAAACTACACCGCTGCGCAATCCTGAGCACTATCAGTATGATTTCAATCTCGCCGATGTCGCCGAAGTCTGGCGCCGCGGCAGTGTCGTCGCCTCCTGGCTGCTCGACCTCACCGCCATCTCGCTCTTCGATCAGCCCACTCTCGAGCGCTTCTCCGGCCGCGTCTCCGATTCCGGCGAAGGCCGCTGGACCATCCTCGCCGCCATCGAGTCCACCGCCCCCGCTCCCGTGCTCACCGCTTCGCTTTACCAGCGGTTCACCTCCCGCGGCGAGGATGACTTCGTCGCCAAAATACTTTCCGCCATGCGTTTCCAGTTTGGCGGGCACATCGAAAAGAAAGCCGGGCACTAAGCCGCGAAGCTGGAAATCGCGCGCCCCTAGATAGGAACATGCTCCATGAACTCCAATCATGCTGAGGGTCCCGCTGCTGCCGCTCCTTGCGTCATGGTCATCTTCGGCGGCACGGGTGACCTGACCAAGCGCAAGCTCCTTCCGGCTTTGCTCAATCTCGCGCAGGAAAGTGTGCTTTCCAAACAGTTCGCCATCATCGGGGTCGCCGGCAACGATTCCACCACGGAATCCTTCCGCAAGGCGCTGACCTCCGAAATCCCCCAATTCGCTCCGGAATCCATCGATCTCAAAATATGGGACTGGCTCGTCGAACGCATCTATTTCGTTGCCGGCGATTTTGGCGATCCGGCGACTTACCAGCGCATCCAGGCGCAGATCGCTGAAGTCGACAAAGCCCACGGTTGCGGCGGCAATAAGTTTTATTACCTCGCGGTCGCCCCGCGTTTCTTTGCCACCATCGTCCAGCAGCTCGGCGCGGCCGGCATGACCAAGGAAGAAAACGGCAAGTGGGCCCGCGTCATCGTCGAAAAACCTTTCGGCCACGACTTGCAATCCGCCGTTCAGCTGAACAACGACCTTAAAAAAGTCCTCACCGAAAAACAGATTTACCGCATCGATCATTACCTTGGCAAAGAGACCGTGCAAAACGTCATGGTCTTCCGCTTTTCCAACAACATCATCGAGCCGCTCTGGAATCGCCATTACATTGACCACGTACAGATTACCGCCGCCGAAACCGTCGGCGTCGAGCATCGCGGCGGTTTCTATGAAACCGCCGGCGCGCTTCGCGATATGGTCCCCAACCACCTTTTCCAGCTCCTCACCATGACCGCCATGGAGCCGCCCATCTCTTTCGACGCCGATGAAGTCCGCAACAAACAGGCCGAAATTCTCCACGCCATCCAGCCGCTTACCCCCGAGGAAGTTCTCACCAACATGGTCCGCGGCCAGTACGGCGAAGGCGAGGTCGGTGGCCAGACCGTCCCCGGCTATCGCAGCGAGTCCGACGTCAATCCCCAATCCAATACTGAAACTTACGTCGCGTTGAAACTCCAGATCGACAACTGGCGCTGGGCCGGCGTTCCTTTCTATCTGCGTACCGGTAAGAGCCTCGCCAAGCGCGCCACCGAAATCGTTATCCAGTTCCGCCGCACTCCTTTCGTCCTCTTCCGCAACACCACGGTCAAAAATATCGAAACCAACCGAATGGTCATCCACATCCAGCCCGACGAAGGAATCTCCCTCAGCTTCGGCGCAAAAGTTCCCGGCTCCATCATGCGTCTCGGCCTGGTCAATATGGATTTTGACTACGACACGTATTTCGGCACCGAGCACAGCACCGGCTACGAGCGCCTCCTCCGCGATTGCATGGCCGGCGACGCCACTCTCTTCCAGCGCGCCGACATGGTCGAAGCCGGCTGGAGCGTCATCCAACCCCTCCTCGATGTCTGGCATGCGCTTCCCGCGCGCACTTTTCCAAATTACGCCGCCGGCTCCTGGGGCCCTGCCGAAGCCGATGAACTGCTCGCCCGCGATGGCCGCGCCTGGCGCCGTATCGGCGAAGAAGAAGTTGATCTGCGAAGCAAGCACGCTGCCGATAAAAAGGCTGCAACCACGTGATGACTGCTGCTCCCCAACGCGATATCCGCATCCTCGCGGATGCCGCCGCGGTCACCCGCCGCGCTGCCGACGAATTCGTCAAGGCCGCCAACCATGCCGTCGCGCAAAAAGGCATGTTCTCCGTCGCGCTCTCCGGCGGCTCCACTCCCAAATCCCTTTATTCACTCCTCGCCGACGATCCCGGCTATCGCAGCAAGGTTCCCTGGGACAAAATGCGCGTCTTCTTCGGCGACGAGCGCCACGCCCCGCCCGACAGCCCCGAGAGCAATTTCCATATGGCTACCGAATCTCTGTTCTCCAAAGGAGTCCTTAAACCCGAGCAGATCACCCGCATCAAGGGCGAATACCCGAACACGGAAAAAGCCGCGCTGGAATACCAACTGGTGATACGCGCATACTTTCAACTGGAGGAGGGCCAGTATCCGCGCCTGGATCTCGTGCTCCTCGGCATGGGCGAGGAAGGCCACACCCTCTCGCTCTTTCCCGGCACCGCGGCCTTGCATGCCACCGGCCGCATCGCGGTTCGCAACTGGGTTGGCAAGCTATATACCGAGCGCATCACCATGACCGCCGCCGTCGTTAATCAAGCTACCCAAATAATGTTCATGATTACGCGAGCGGACAAGGCTCCGGCCTTGAAGGCCGTCCTCGAAGGGCCTTATGAACCCGAGCAGCTTCCCGCGCAGCTCATTCAGCCCGCCAGCGGCAACGCTCTCTGGCTCATCGACCGCGAGGCCGCTAAAATGCTGACCGTAGGCGTTCGCGAGTAGAATTTTATGGGCCCCATGATGTTGAATGGATTTTGTTCCAGTTAGCTGTCGGGCTGATCGCTGTTATCCGAATTTCGCTTTCTGATTACCGATTACTCTCTCAGGAGAACCACATGGCCACCGCAACTCTCAGCAACACCGAACAACTCCTCGGCGCCAAAGCCGAATCGCTGCTCGGCTTCAAATCCCCCAAAATTTCCAAGGAGCGCCTGCATCTCCCCGGTCCCGATTTTATCGATCGCGTCTACGCGCTCACCGACCGCAACGTCCGCGTGCTCACCAATCTTCAGCGCCTCTTCGGCACCGGCCGCCTCGGCAAGACCGGCTATCTCTCGATCCTCCCCGTTGATCAGGGCATCGAGCACTCCGCCGGCGCCAGCTTTGCAAAGAATCCCGACTATTTCGACGGCGAAAATATCGTGAAGCTCGCCATCGAGGGAGGCTGCAACGCCGTCGCTTCTACTTTCGGCGTTCTTGGCTCGGTCGCCCGCAAGTATGCTCATAAAATTCCTTTCATCGTCAAAATCAATCACAACGAACTCCTCACCTTTCCCAACAAAGCGGATCAGATTCTCTTTGGCACCGTCGAAGAGGCCTACAACATGGGCGCGGCGGCTGTTGGCGCCACAATTTACTTCGGCTCCGACCAGAGCGGCCATCAGATCATCGAAATCAGCCAGGCCTTCGCCAAAGCCCACGATCTCGGTATGGCCACGGTCCTCTGGTGTTACCTCCGCAACAACGCCTTCAAAAAAGACAAGGATTATCACGTCTCCGCCGACCTCACCGGGCAAGCCAATCATCTCGGTGTCACCATCCAGGCCGACATCATCAAGCAAAAGCTTCCCGAAAATAACGGCGGCTACCTGGCCCTCAACATCGGCGATTCCAGCTACGGCAAGTTCGACAAGCGCATCTACACCGACCTCGCCAGCGATCATCCGATCGATCTCACTCGCTATCAGGTCGCCAACTGCTTCATGGGCCGCTCCGGTCTCATCAATTCCGGCGGCGCTTCCGGTGCCAACGATTTCGAGGACGCCGTCGCCACCGCGGTCATCAACAAGCGCGCCGGCGGCACCGGCCTCATCAGCGGCCGCAAAGCCTTCCAGCGGCCCATGGCCGAGGGCGTAAAACTCCTGAACGCCATCCAGGACGTCTACCTAAGCAATTCCATTACGGTAGCCTGACAAATCATAACTCTTCCGACGTGTGGGGGCGGCTTCACGCCGCCCCTCTTCTCCGAGCCCCTCACCCTCCATGTTCTCGATGTTAAATCCTTTCTCTTCGAATCCCCCTGTACCATAATTCCCCCCGACACATCTCCTACTCATCCAAAGCTGGAGGCCTCCTTCCTCGCCTCGGACGACTCTTCCTACATCACCGGCACCACGCTTTTCGCCGACGGCGGCCTGCTCTGGAACTACCAGGAGCAGTAAGCGCCAGCGTTTCGGTCAAAATTAAAATCTTGAATCCGCTGCATCCAAATTTCCCGGCGTATCCAGAACAACACGCGCGCAATACTCGCAGCATGCGCTCGCGCGCTCACCTTAATTAGAATGGAGGTGTAGTTTGGGGAAGGAGAGAAGTATGCCTAAAACGAAAGAAGCATCAGCGCCCAAAGTGAAAAAAGCCGCGGCCTCAATATCCAAACCCACTCAGGACGAAATCGCGTTTCGCGCGTACCAAATTTATCTCGAACGGGGCTCCACGCCCGGCGATCCCATGCAAGACTGGCTGCGAGCCGAGCTTGAGCTTGCCGCCCCAGCCAAAACCAAAAAGCCCAGCGCCAAATCCAAAGTAATCACCTTCGCCGCCTGAGAATTCCCGGCGAAACACGCTTGTTTGCACTTTCTTGCTCTTCGGGAGGGCAGGACTTCAGTCGTGCCATATATGATCATTTAACTTGGGCTTTTGCCCCTGCGGCAAGAAGACGATTAATTCAAACCTGTCATCCTGAGGCCATCCGACGAGGATGTCCGAAGAACCTCAACTCAAACCGTTTCTCAGAAATCGAATGGGAAGGTTCTTCGAAAACAAACTAAATCCACCCACGCGCCTCTCACGCCCTCGTCAACACCGCCGCCCGCGCCGCCTCCAGCAATTTCGCCGCATTGGCCCGAATATCTCCTCGTCCAAACACGGCGTTTCCCGCCACCAGCAATTCCGCTCCCGCCTTCACTATGTCTGCCACCGTTTCTAAATCAACGCCGCCATCCACTTCAATCCGGAAATCCAGCTTCCGTTCCGCCCGCAGCCGCGCCAGCGCCGCAATCTTGTTCAACGCATTCGGAATGAATTTCTGTCCGCCAAATCCCGGGTTCACGCTCATCACCAGAACGTGATGCACCAGGTCCAGCACCTCCGTCAGCGTCTCCACCGGCGTCGCCGGATTGATCACCACTCCCGGCTTGCATCCATGCGCCGCGATCAAATGCAACGTCCGGTCCAGGTGCACGCAAGCCTCTTGATGCACGGAAATCCAGTCCGCCCCCGCCTCCGCAAACTCCGCCACAAATAGGTCCGGATTATCAATCATCAAATGGCAATCCAGCGGCACCTTCACCGCTTTCCGCAAACTCTTCACCACCGGCGGCCCCAGCGTAATGTTCGGCACAAAATGCCCGTCCATCACGTCCACATGCAGCAGCGTTCCTCCGCCTTCAATCGCCTGCTGCGCATCAATCCCGAGTTGCACGAAGTTGGACGATAGTATCGACGGCGCAAGTTCAATTTTCATAGCCAGGTTCCCGCTCCTTCATTCGACTCCGAATTATACCCCTCGCCATGCCACCGAACATCTCTTCTCACTACTCTCCCTCGCCAACTCCAATCCCACCATCACCCGCAACGCCTCCTCCGGCGTCACCAGCAATTCCGCCTTCCCCAAAATCACATCCCGCACATTCGCATAAAACTCCCGCCAATCTCCAAACGATTCCACTTTCTTCTTCCGCACCTGTTCCCCGTCCATCCATGTCACTTCCCCAAAATTTTCCGGTTTCTCCAGCATCCACGATTCCCCCGGCCCCGGCGCGCGAACCCGCAAGGTACTCTCCAACGGATCAAACTCCTTCTTCAAATAAGTCCCACGCGTCCCCAACGCCAGAAACCGCGTACGCGGCTCCATGCTCAGCATGGACACGCCCAGCGCCGCCACCATGCTTCCCGGATAGTGCAACCAAATATCAAACGCGTCATCCGTAACAAAATCGTCCCGCTCGATCCGCACGTCCGCCGTCACCCGCTCAGGCGCGCCAAACAGCGTCAGCGCATAGTCCAGCAGATGTGGCCCCAAATCCGCCAGCAAGCCGCTTTCCGGCCCCGGGATTTCCCGCCACGCTTCCGGCCTTCGACTCGGCCGAAATCGGTCATAGTGCGCCTCAAACCGCACAATTTTTCCCAACCCTCCGCTCGCCACCAATTTCCGCAGCGCCTGAAAATCCGCGTCAAATCGCCGGTCGTGATACGCCGTCAAAACTCGCTCCAACTTCTTAGCTACCCGCACCAACTCCACCGCTTCCTGCACCGTGTTCGTGAACGGCTTGTCCACCACCACGTCCCGCCCGGCCTCCAGGCAGCGCATCGCAAACGGAAAATGCGTCTGATTCGGCGTGGCAATCACCACCAGTCGAATCGACTTGATCGCCAGCAACTCATCCAGGCTCCGCGCAATCCGCGCATCCGGATAAGCTTTCTTCGCCTCGTCGCCCGTCCGCTGCACAATCGCCGCCAGTCGCAATCCCTCCACCGCCCAAATCACCGGCGCATGAAAGCAGCGTCCTCCCAACCCAAATCCAACCAGCCCCACATCAATCAAGCCACACTCCCCTCTCATCACTCATAAGCACGCCCGACTCCTCAGTTGCCTCAAGCGCCGGAGGCGCGGCACACAGTAGCCCAGGGCGTAAGCCCTGGGTCACTACGAAAAAACGCTCAAGCCCCGGAGGGGCGGCAGACTTTGCCATTATCACCAATCGGTGACCGGCCAATCGCTTACCGCGTTTAGCATTAAACCAGAATTCCGCCCCCAAACGGCACCTGGCGTTACATTAACGATGCAACCACTCGGTAGTGGGTCACTCTGAAATCCATCCACTCGACCGAACAGGGATCACGGATCAATTTTGGGGTGGGAGCAATTAGTGCAATTATTAGAGCAGAACCGGAGGCCAGCACGTGAAACTTGCCCATTATGTCTTGCTGACTATCGGGTTAGGCTGGCTTGCAGCGGACCTCTGTCTCGTCGTTTCAAATATAATCCTCAGGGAAACTCGTATCGGCGTGGTAGCTACATTTCTCGACAAGCTTCCGCCTGTACTTGGCACTCCTATTTTCATTTTCCTCTGGATTACTCTCCTGTTTGGGTGGGTAATTCTCATCGGTCTCGGCGTGAGCCCTTTGTTCCGGAGGCGAAAGGCGAACTGACTCGCCACCACCGAGTCCCCCTCACTTGGTTCCACCCGCACCCGCGTTATATCCTTTCCCCAGTGGAAAAGACTCCTCCCCCTCAACAAGCGCCCACACGCGGCCTGTATCTCGGCCTGGTGATCACCGTCCTCGCCGTGCTCGCTTACGCCACCTACATCACCATTCAATTCGCCGGCCTCCGCAAACTCCAGAGCGAACTCGTTGACCGCAATCGCCGCGACTCTCTGCAACTCCTCCGCATCCAGAACGACCTCAACACTCTCGGCCTCGCCATGCGCGACATGCAGGACCCCACCGAACCCTACCCCATAGTCGCCTGGGTCCCCCAATTCGAGCGCATCCGCACCGACTTGGTCGACGCCCTCGAGCACGAATCCGCGCTAGCCGAAGCCATTCCCACCAGCGACCAGCGCCTCTATCTCAACCAGGCCCTCGCCCAATTCTGGGACTCGGTGAACCGCATGTTCACTCTCGCCCAAAACGGTTTCGAATCCGATGCCGCCCAGCAAATCCGCGACACCTTGCAGCCCCGCCAGGCGGCTCTCAGCTCCGCAGTTTCTCGCTTCCTGGTACAAAACAACGAAGCCGAAGAGCGCGCCGCCACCCGCATCTCCGAAATCTACGCCGGCGTCCAGCGCCAGCTCTATTTCTTTCTGGCTGCCATCCTCGTCGCCATCGTCCTCACCAGCCTCTACCTCATCCGCTATAATCGCCGCATCTTCGCTCACGTCGCCGAACTCTCCTCCCAACGCAGCGATCTCGCGCAAAAATTGATCGCCACTCAGGAATCCACCCTCCGCCACATCTCCCGCGAACTCCATGACGAATTCGGCCAGGTCCTCACCGCCATCGGCTCGCTCATCCGGCGCACCGGTAAAGATCTGCCCGCTGATTCTCCTGTCCTCGCCGATCTTCAGGAAGTCCAGAGCATCGCGCAAGACACGCTCAACAATATCCGCAGCCTTTCGCAGGCCCTGCATCCCGTGCTCCTCGACGAAGCCGGCCTCGAATCCACTCTCGATTGGTATATCCCCACGGTGGAAAGACAGACCGGTCTTGTGCTTCACTACGAAAAGTCAGGAGATTCCTATATTGTGGGAGCATCCGCCGGCGTGCAAATCTATCGCGTCATCCAGGAAGCACTGAACAACGTGACCCGGCATTCCGGCGCCAAGGAAGCCTGGATTCGTTTGCGGTTCACTCCGGACGACCTGATCCTCCAAGTCGAGGATCACGGAAAAGGCTTTCGTCCCGTGGAGGGGCAGACCGGCATCGGCCTGGTGGCCATGCGCGAACGCGCCGAAATTCTCGGCGGCACTTTAAATGTCTCGGCGCCCCCCGTTGGCGGCACTCTCGTTCGTCTCCAGATCCCAAGGGAACACGTGGAGGCTCATGGCGAATAAACTCACCGTCCTCCTCGTGGACGACCACGCCCTCGTCCGCCGCGGTTTCCGCCGCATCCTCGAAGACGAGCCTTCCTTCCAGGTCGTCGGCGAAGCCAGCGACGGCCTTGAAGCCGTTCAACTCGCCGAGCAGCTCCATCCGGCGGTCATCGTCATGGACTGCGCTCTTCCCCAAATGAACGGCATCGAAGCCACCCGCCGCATCCTCGCCAAATTTCCAACAATCTCCGTCCTCATGCTCAGCATGCACTCCGAGGACACTCTCGTCCGCCAGGCCCTCGAAGCCGGTGCCCGCGGCTACATCCTCAAAAACGCCATGGACCTCGACCTGGTCACTGCCATCAAACAAATCGCCGAAGGCAAAACCGTTCTCGACCCGCAAATCACCCGCACCGGCAATCTCAAGGGCGAGCGCGACACCGGCCTCACCCCGCGCGAACTGGAAATCCTCCAGCACATCGTCGCGGGCCAATCCAACAAGGAGATCGCCGCCGAACTCAATTTGAGCGTCAACACGGTCTCCGTCCATCGCGCCAACATCATGGACGCTCTCGGCATCCACAAAACCGCGGAGCTGGTGGTCTACGCCATCCGCAACGGTCTGGTGACTCTGCCGTGAAGCGCCGCGCTTTCCTCAAGCACTCCATGGGCGCGGGAATTCTCTCCGCTGGTTTTCCGCTTTCGTTTCCGTCTTATGCGCTCGGATTTCAATTCGCAGACGTCACTTCCGCAGCGGGAATCCATTTCCAGCACAACAGTGGCGCCTACGGCGGCAAGCTGCTCCCCGAAACTCTCGGCTCCGGCTGCGCCTTCCTCGACTACGACGCCGACGGTTGGCCCGACATCCTGCTCATCAACTCCATGGACTGGCCCGGCCACAAGCGCCAGCGCAGCACCCTCAAGCTCTATCACAACAATCACAACGGCACCTTCACCGACGTCACCAAAGCCGCTGGCCTCGACTTCGAGCTCTACGGCATGGGCGTCGCCATCGCCGACTACAACAACGACGGCTTCCCCGACATCTTCATCACCTGCGTGGGCCAAAGCCGTCTCTTTCGCAACACCGGAAAAGGAACATTCGAAGACGTCACCAAAGCCGCTGGCCTCCTCAATAAGCAAGGCTTCAGCACCTCCGCCGTCTGGTTCGATTACGACCGCGACGGCCTACTCGATCTCTTCGTCTGCAACTATGTTCGCTGGTCCGCCGAACACGATGTCTTTTGCAGCCTCGACGGCAAAAACAAATCCTACTGCACCCCAGAAGCCTATCGCGGCGACACCTGCTGGCTCTTTCACAATCGCGGCGACGGCACCTTCGAAGACGTCACCTCCACCAGCGGCATCTTCGACACCAGCTCCAAATCTCTCGGCGTCGCCATGCTCGATTTCGACGAGGACGGCTGGCCGGATCTCTTCGTCGCCAACGACACGCAACCCAACAAACTCTACCGCAACCTGCGCAACGGCAAATTCAAGGATGTCGCCGTCGAAATGGGCCTCGCCTTCAGCAATGAAGGTAAAGCGCGCGCCGGCATGGGGGTAGATTGCGCCGACTTCGACAACTCCGGCAAGCCCGGGATCGTCGTCACCAACTTCGATAACGAAATGCTCGGCCTCTACCGTTCCAACGGAAAATCCTTCGACGACGTCGCCATGCCGACCGGCCTCGGCGCCGCCTCTCGCAACACCCTTGGCTTCGGTTGCGTCTTTTTCGACGCCGATCTCGACGGACGCCTCGATCTCGCCGTCGCCAACGGCCATATTGACGATACCGTCCGCAACATTCGCGGCAATGTCGGCTATGCACAGCCTCCGCAACTCTTCTTGAATCAGGGCAGCGCAAAGTTTCTGGAAGTTGCGGCCGAAGCGGGGGGCGATTTCGCCAAAGCCAAAGTCGGCCGCGGCTTGGCCGTCGCCGATTTCGATTGCGACGGCGACCTCGATCTCCTCTTCACTACCAACAACGGCCCAGCCTACCTCTATCGCAACGACCAATTCGCGGGAAACCGTAGCATTCGTCTGCATCTCGTCGGCACTAAATCCAACCGCGATGCCATCGGCGCCACCGTCCGCCTCCACTCCAACGGCCAAATCCAATCCCGCTTGGTCCGCAGTGGCTCCAGCTACCTCTCCCAATCCGAACTACCCATAACCTTCGGTGTAGGCCACCAGGACGAAATCGAAAAAATCATAATCGGCTGGCCCAGCGGGAAAACCGAAGAATATACCAAACTCAAATCCAAAAAATCCTACCAACTAACTGAATCCAAAGGCATTACATCCACCTCTTCTCTGTGAACTCGGTGCCCTCCGTGGTAAATCCTCTCCTGCTTTTCTCCTCCACCCCCTAATCCTTTCACACTATTGCGCCCCCTCCCCAACCCCCGCTATAAATGTCCCAACAATGCAGTCGCTTCCCACCTGGCTATCCCTAGCCGACGCTGGAAGCACCCAACAACACCTTGCGGCCGGGCCAACGACCCCCGGCCGCGTTTTTTTGCTGGGCAAGCGCTTGATAGACTTTAACTATTCCCCGGGGGGAATTGCATGCGACGCTGGCGCTCCCTAAGCGTTCTGATCCTCGCGCTCACCGCTGTGTATCTTTATGCGATCCCCTCCGCCAACATTCCCTATGCCCTCACCGTCTTGCTTCATGCCGGCCTTGGAGTGTTCGCCACTTTCGGCATTCTGATCCTAATTTTCCGTGGTGCGCTCAGCCAAGAAACATTGCTCGCGCGTCTCGGCTGGCTCCTCTTTTTCGCCGGCGGTGCAATCGGGATCATCCTCATCAAGATCGGCACGCCCCACCGTTTCACAGTATGGCTCTACACCCACATCGCTTTGTGCATCCTCGGCGTTTTCATCCTCGCCTCCGCCTGGCTCGCCGCGCGCGGCTGGCTCAACTCAGGATTTCTGCAACAATCGCTCCGCTTCGCCGTCGTAGCTATCTCAATTGCCGCCATCTCCGCCGTCGCCTGGTGGGCCCGCGACATCGCCTGGAAACATGCTTACCGCGTCAGCAATCCTTCCATCGCGCCCGCCACCATGGACCAGGAAGGTGACGGCCCCAACGGCAAATTCTTCCCCAGCTCCGTCCAGACTAACGACGGCAACTACATCCCCTCCGACTATTTCCTGAAATCGCAAGCTTGCGAGCGCTGCCACTCCGATATCTACAAGCAATGGCAAAGCTCCATGCACCATTTCTCTTCCTTCAACAATCAGTGGTATCGCAAGAGCATCGAATACATGCAGGAAGTTGACGGCGTGAAGCAGACTAAATGGTGCGCCGGATGTCACGACCCCGCCCTGCTCTTCAGCGGCATGATGGACACGCCCATCCAGCAGATCATCAACAAACCCGAATCCAGTGCCGGCTTAAGCTGCATGATGTGCCACAGCATCGTCGAAGTGAAAAGCACCATGGGCCAAGGCGACTTCATTCTCGAATACCCGAAGCTTCACGAACTCGCCGCCAGCGAGAATCCCATCATCCGCGGCCTCCACGATTTCATGGTTCGCCTGAATCCCGAGCCTCATCGCCGCGTCTTCCTCAAGCCCTTCATGCGCGAACAAGTCCCCGAATTTTGCTCCGGCTGTCACAAAGTCCATCTCGACAAGCCCTTCAACAACTATCGCTGGCTGCGCGGCTTCAACGAATACGACAACTGGCAGGCCAGCGGTGTCTCCGGCCAGGGGGCGCGGGCTTTCTACTACCCAGCCACTTCCATGATGTGCGCAGATTGCCACATGCCGCTCGTCCCCTCCAAGGACGAAGGCAACATTGACGGCTACGTCCACTCCCACCGCTTCCCTGGCGCCAACACCGCCGTCCCAACAGCTAACGAGGACCCCGAGCAACTCGACGCCAGCCGCAAATTTCTCCAGGACCAGCAGCTCAGCGTCGATATTTTTGCGATCTCTCCCGTCTCGAAAGAAGAAGCCTCTAAAAAAATTACCGAATATCCCAGGCAGGAACTTTCCACCACCTTCGCCGTCGGCGAAGAATCCGATATCTCCATGCCCACAGGACCCGGCGGTGAAGCGCGCCCGATTACCGCTCCACTCGGCCGCGTGGACGCCGCCGTCCGCCGCGGCGACGACGTCTTGATCGATGTCGTGGTGCGTACCCGCAAGGTCGGCCACTTCTTTCCCGGCGGCACCGTCGACGCCTTCGACGTCTGGCTCGATCTTCAGGCCACCGACGAAAAAGGCCAGACCATTTTCTGGAGCGGCAAAGTCGAAGACGACGGCAAAGGTCCCGTGGAACCTGGCGCGCACTTCTACAAATCCCTCCAAATCGACGATCACGGGAATCCCATCAACAAGCGCAACGCCTGGGCCACTCGCGCCGTTGTCTACGTCCATCTCATCCCTCCCGGCGCCGCAGACACCGCTCACTTCCGCCTGCACATCCCCCAAAAGGCCGGCGATCACATCACCCTCCATTCCAAACTCAACTACCGCAAATTTCAGTGGTGGAACACGCACTTCTCCTATGCAGGTGTGGAAAAAAAGCCCCTGGACGCGCCCTCCGGCAGCCTTCCGCAAGTGTCACCGGCGCACGACGACCGCCAGTGGTCTTTCGATGGCGATGCCTCTACCGTGGCTGGCAAGCTCAAATCGATTCCCGATCTTCCTATCGTCACCGTCGCCGAAGATTCCAAAACCATCCGTGTTCTTCCCCGCTCCGCGCCCGCGCCAACTCCGCAAGTCGCTCTGCTCAAGGACGATTGGACCCGCTGGAACGATTACGGCATTGGCCTCTTTCTCCAGGGCGATCTCAGTGGTGCTGAACAGGCCTTCACCAAAATCACAGAAATGGCGCCCGACAATTTCGATGGCTGGACCAACGTTGGCCGCGTCCGCGTGCAGGAAGGCGACATCGAAGGCGCAAAGGTCGTGCTCCTAAAAGCCCTCGCCCTGAAACCCAATTTGCCCCGCGCCAATTTCTTCTATGCCCGCGTCCTCAAGGAGGAAGGCAAGTACGACCAAGCCTCCCAAGTTCTCCGGTCTGTCATGGCGCAATTCCCTCGTGACCGCGTAGTCCACAACGAACTCGGCCGCGTTCTCTTCCTGCAAAAGCGCTACGCCGACGCCGCGAAAGAATTCCAGCGAGCCCTCGCCATTGATCCGGAAGATCTCCAGGCCAACTACAATCTGATGCTCTGCTACACCGGCCTCGGCGACGAAACCCGCGCCAACGAATACAAAGAACGCTATCTCCGCTTCAAAGCCGACGAATCTTCCCAAGCCCTGACCGGCGCCTATCGCCAGGCGCACCCCGAAGACAACAACGAGCGCCAATCTATCCACGAACACACTTCCGTCTCCCTCCCGTCCTTGGGCGACGACAAAATTCCGAAATCCGCCAAGTCCCCAATCGCGGCCCAAAAGGTTTCCGCAGCAAAAACAGCCACTGAAGCGGGGCGTTGACCCCATGGAGGCACCGGGCTTTCGCCCGGCCCGTATGCCTGGTTTTCGAATCTGCGAAGCAAAGTAATCACTGCGGAACACTATGACGCCACCGGAGGAACTCACCAAATGACCTGGATCAAAACCTTCCGCCTAGATGAAGACGAACGCGTGCGCGAAGCGGTCCTTAAAGAGCGCCAACTTTATCCACGCGAATACGCCACGCCCGCCCCCACGGTCGATCGCGGCTTCGAAAACAGCATCGTCGGCTCGCACACCCTCTTCCCCGACGTCCTCTTCCATTCTTTCAGCGCGTTCGGCGCCATGATGTCGCCTGATCTCCCTCTCAAACGCTACCAGCACGAAATGATCGCCACCATGGTCTCCGTCACCAATCGCTGCTTCTATTGAATCGAATCACACGCAGAGTTTCTGCGTCGCACAAGCCTCAACAACGAAATGGTCGCTGCGCTGCAAAAAGACTTCCGCACCGCCCCGATCAGCGAACAGGACAAAGTGATGCTCGATTATGTCGTTAAACTAACTCGCGATGCCACCCAATGCCGCCGCGCCGACCACGACAATCTCCGCGCCGTCGGCTTCGACGACCGCGGCATCCTGCAAATCACCCTGATCGCCTCATGGTTCAATTACATCAACCGCGTAGCCGACGCTCTCGGCGTCGGCCGCGACATCCCGGCGGAGAACCGATGAAGCAACTCGCCATATTCCTCCTGATCCTAGCCTCTGGCTTCCTAATAAATGGAGCTCGGGAGGGCACGGCTTCAGCCGTGCCGAAAAGCGCGGTAAAAGTCTGGGCTTTGGCCCCTGCGGCATCTGAACAATCGCCGCAAGCCGCAACATCACAGCCAACCATCACCTTCCGCGACATCACCCAACAAGCCGGCATCCGCTTTGTCCACAACAACGCCGCCTTCGGCAAAAAATATCTTCCCGAAACCATGGGCCCCGGCCTCGCCTTCATCGATTTCGACAACGACGGCTGGCCCGACATCTTCCTCGTGAACGGCGCCGACTGGCCCGGCCGCCCTTCCAAACACTCCACGCCCAAGCTCTATCACAACAATCACAACGGCACCTTCACCGACGTAACCCGCAAAGCCGGTCTCGACGTCGAACTCTTCGGCATGGGCGTCGCCGTCGGAGATTACGACAACGACGGGTTCGACGACCTCTTCGTCACCGCCCTCGGCCAAAGCCATCTCTTCCACAACAACGGCAACGGCACCTTCACCGATGTCACCCAAAACGCCGGCCTCGCGGGTCCCAAAGAATTCAGCACCAGTGCCGCCTGGGTCGATTACGACAAAGACGGCAAGCTCGATCTGGTCGTCGCCAATTATGTTCAGTGGTCCATCGAAAGCGACCTCTATTGCACCCTCGACGGCAAAAACAAATCCTACTGCACCCCCGAATCCTACAAAGGCGTTTCCGTCCGGCTCTGGCACAATCGAGGCGACGGCACTTTCGAAGACGTCACCAATAAATCCGGCCTCGGCGATCCCACTTCTAAAACTCTCGGAGTCGCCATCCTTGATTGCGACAACGACGGTTGGCCCGACATTCTCCTCTCTAACGACACCCAGCCAAACAAGCTCTATCGCAATAACGGCAACGGCACTTTCACCGAAAAAGCCGTCGTCGCCGGCATCGCCTTTAGCGAAGACGGCGTCGCTCGCGCGGGCATGGGCGTGGACGCCGCCGATTACGATCACTCCGGCGCTCCCAGCATCCTCATCACTAATTTTTCCAATCAGATGGTTTCGCTTTACCACAACGAAGGCAAAGGCCTCTTCGTCGACGAAGCCCCGCGCTCCGATGTCGGCCGCGATTCCCTGCTCACTCTCGGCTTCGGTTGTTTCTTCTTCGACTACGATCTCGACGGCTGGCCCGACATCTTCATCGCCAACGGCCACATTGACAGCGACATCGAGCGCGTCCAGCCTAACGTCAAATACGCCGTGCCGCCGCACCTCTTCCGCAATCTGGGTAAGAGAAATTTTCAGGAAGTCGCCAAATCCCTGGGAAAATCCTTCAACACGCCGCGAGTCGGCCGCGGCGCCGCCTACGCCGACATCAACAACGATGGCCGCCTCGACCTGCTTCTTTCAACCAACGGCGGCCCTGCGTATCTTTTCGTGAATGAAGCCACAGGCCCGGCGGCAACTAACAAAAGCCTGCGCGTAAAATTGGCAGGCGCCAAATCCAATCGCGACGGCATCGGCGCCGTAGTCAAAATCTCTTCCGGCGGCGAAACCCAAACGCAAATGCTCCGCAGCGGCTCCAGCTATCTTTCCGCCAGCGAACTAATCCTAACTTTTGGCCTAGGTCAAAACGACAAGGTAGACAATCTCGAAGTCCACTGGCCCAGCGGCCAACTCGACAAACTCTCCGCCATCCCCTCGGGCCAAACCATCACCGTCACCGAATCACGAGGCCAAACCGCCTCTCGCAAATTCAACACCCACTGAACAATCCTCAAATATTGTCATTCTGAGCCTATCCCGCGAGGATGGGCGGAGAACCTCAACCTCAGCCCTACCGCCCAACGCAGACCACCTCCAACTCTTCTCCGCCACATCCACGAACACCAGCGCCAAACCACTGTGAAACTTCCGGCTCATTTCCGCTACTCGAGCCTGCCTCCGAATATCCTGCAGCAATCCCGCGCCCCGCGCGATTCCGGCAACATCAATCGCCTTCCGAACCGCACTTGTGCGCGAAGTTTCAGTCATGGCGTGAGCCTACTATGTCCGGATAATTCCAGGGAATTGTCATTCTGCCGCTCCGCTTGCAACGCCGCCATCTGGGTTTCGCAATAGTCCAGCGAGATTAGGTCAAACAGCACATCTGCAAGGCCCGAATGTGACGTCCGCAGCAGCGACTGCGTGCACCCCGTGCATTCCTGGAAGTGCAGCCAGATCATCGGCGGTTTCGCTCCCATCTCCATTTTTCGTGGCTTTCTCCAAAGACCGATTGGCTAAAGGAAAGGGACTCTTGCCCGCGATCTCCACACAACATGCTTGCCACCACCAACTCCCGCCCGCACGCTTCCGCCTCCGAACTATAAACATCCAATCAAGAACGGAAAACTCTCTTCCGTGCTATCTTCTCCTCTTCGCATGCTCTCCGACCGCACCAATTGGCCGCTCTTCCGCAATCGTTTCACCCTCGCTCTCGACGAACTCCGCGCTTCTGGCACTCCTCTCCTCGATCTCACGGCCTCCAACCCCACCCAGTGCGGCTTCCAATACGATTCCACCGCCATTCTCTCCGCCTTCCAAAATCAAGCCGCGCTCGCCTACGACCCGCAACCCAAAGGCACCCTCGCCGCGCGTCACGAAGTCGCCCGCTACTATCTCGACGATCACCACACTACCCTCGATCCCGAATCCATCTTCCTCACCACCAGCACCAGCGAAGCCTACTCCCACGTATTCCGCCTCCTCTGCAATTCCGGCGATGAAATTCTTCTCCCCAAACCCAGCTATCCCCTCTTCGAATTTCTGGCCGGCCTTCAAGACCTCCACTTGGTCCACTACTTTCTCCAATACGCCCAGGGCTGGTTCATCGATTTCCAATCACTCGAACGCGCGCTCACCCCGCGCACCCGCGCCATCCTGCTGGTCCATCCCAACAATCCCACCGGCTCCTACGTCCACGCCGAAGAACTCGCCCGCCTCAACACCCTTTGCCGCGAACACCATCTCGCCCTAATCGTCGACGAAGTCTTTCTCGACTTCGCCTTCACCCCGCCTCCGCGCAAAACCTTCGCCGCCAATTCCGAAGCCCTAACCTTCACTCTCAGCGGCCTCTCCAAAATCGCCGCGCTACCCCAAATGAAAATCGCCTGGCTCGCCGTCTCCGGTCCCAACATTCTCGTCCGTTCCGCCCTCGATCGCCTCGAAATCATCGCCGACACCTACCTCTCCCTCAGCGCCCCCGCGCAAGCCGCCCTTCCCGTGCTCCTCGCCCAGCGCCACTCCCTCCGCCCGCAACTCCTCGCTCGCATCCGCGAAAATCGCTCCCAACTCCAATCCCTCCTCCGCAACCAATCCGCCTGCGAACTCCTCCACGCCGACGCCGGCTGGTACGCCGTCCTCCGCATTTCCACCAGCGCTTCTTCTATTCCCTCCGGCCCCGCCTTCTCAGACGACGAAGAACTCGCCATCTACCTCCTCCGCCATCACCACGTGCTCCTCCACCCGGGCCACTTCTACGACTTCTCCTCCAACGGCTACTTAGTCCTCAGCCTCATCGCCTCCCAAGCTGCATTTCAAAAGGCAATGGAGAGAATCCTCCCGGTTCTTAATCGCTCCAGGCGCTAAGTCCGCGTACTAGTCAGCTCGTTTGTGACCGCGCTCACCATGATTTGTGACGTATGCCCTGTAGGTCCTGTGAGCTGGCGCGTTATACCAAACAACGTACGTTAAATCTTTATCGTTTGTAGGCGCCCGATGGTCAAGCTTCGCGATATTTCGCATCTTCTCAGAATGGCCGCCGTCTTTTTCGTCGGTCTCATCGCCTTCCTCGTCTTTCGCAGTGCCTTTCTCCCAAAAAGCTTCGGACGCTATGGCCATTATCGCGGTGATGCCATCGCCGAAATCACCGCGCGCCCCATCGTCTACGCAGGCCACCAAACCTGCGAAATGTGCCATCCCGACATCGCGGAAACCAAAGCAAAAGGCGTACACGCCCACGTTAACTGCGAATCGTGCCACGGCCCGCTGGCAAAGCATGCCGACGACCCCGCGAGTCTGACGCCGCAAAAGCCCGAGGTCGCCCATCTCTGCGTCCGCTGCCATTCCGAAAATATCGCGAAGCCTCCAGACTTTCCGCAGGTCAACGCCAAGGATCATTCCGGCGGGCAGCTCTGCAACACTTGTCACCAGCCGCACAGCCCGGGCTTTGCTCAAGGGGCCAAGAAATGACCATCACCCGCCGCCAACTCCTGGTCCTGCTTCCAGCCGCCGCGGTCGCCTGGGACTTCGTCCTCGCGGGAACTCCCGAGGCCGCTCCCACCTATAACTCTGCCGAGCACTGGTGGGGTATGCTCCTCGACATCACCAAATGCATCGGCTGTGGAAGCTGCGTGCGCGCCTGCGCCCTCGAAAACGACGTCCCCGACGGTTATTTCCGCACTTGGGTCGAGCGCTACCATGTGGATGACTACCACATCGAAAATCCGATCGTCGATTCTCCCGATGGCGCCAAAGAAGGCTTTCCTCCCAGCGACCAGGTCGGCGGCAAGAATTTCTTTGTTCCCAAACTCTGCAATCACTGCGCGGATTCCCCCTGCACCCAAGTCTGCCCGGTCGGGGCTACATTCCACACTCCGGACGGCGTCGTCCTCGTCGATCAAAACTACTGCGTTGGCTGCCGCTATTGCATTCAGGCCTGTCCCTACGGCTGCCGCTATTTCCATCCCACCAAGCACGTCGCCGATAAATGCACGCTCTGCTACCACCGCATCACCAAGGGCCTGACCACCGCCTGCTGCGAGGCTTGCCCCACCGGCGCGCGGCAGCTCGCCGATCTCAAGGACCCCAAAGATCCCATTCACGCTTTCCTGAAAACGCATAGCGTTCAGGTGCTGAAGCCCCATCTGGCCACAGGCGCAAAAAATTTTTACAACGGCCTGGACGGTTCGGTGCGATAAGGAGATCCGCTCCATGGAAGGATTCATGTATCCCAATGAGGTCGAGCTCCAATGGAGCGTCCTCATCGTGCTCTACCCGTTTCTCACCGGCCTCGTCGCCGGCGCTTTCATTCTCGCCTCTCTCGAGCGCGTCTTCCGCGTAGAAGCGGTCAAACCCACCTATCGCCTCGCGCTGCTCACCGCCCTCGCGTTTCTCATCGTCGCCCCGATGCCTCTTCAACTGCACCTCGGGCATCCCGAGCGCTCCCTTGAAATGTACCTCACCCCGCACCGTTCCTCGGCGATGGCCATGTTCGGCTTCGTCTATCTTTGGTACCTGATGGCGGTGCTGCTGATGGAAATTTGGTTGGACTACCGCAAGGACATCGTACTTCTCGCACAAACCACCCGCGGTTGGAAACGCCTCTTCTATCGCGTCCTCACGCTGGGCTCCACAAATATCAGCCCCGGTGCGCTTGATGTGGACGATCGCGTCGGCTGGGTCATCACCTTGATCGGCATCCCCTCCGCCTTCATGCTCCACGGTTACGTAGGCTTTATCTTCGGCTCCGTCAAAGCCAATCCGTGGTGGTCCTCGCCGCTCATGCCCATCGTTTTTATCTTTTCCGCTATGGTCTCCGGCATCGCGCTCGTCCTGCTTGTTTACATGCTCACATCGTTTCTCCGCAAAGTATCCATCGACATGCGCTGCCTCGACACCATCGCCAAATATCTCTTCTACACCTTCGTCATCGATTTCACCCTTGAGATGCTCGACCTCATCCACCGTATCTACGAAGCCGATGAATCCTTCCGCTCTCTCGATTTCATGGTCCACACCCGCCTCTTCGTCTCCCAGATCGTTCTCCAAATATTTCTTGGCACTCTTGCGCCACTCGCGCTTCTCGCCATCACTCAGTTGGCCCACTTCTCCGAGCCGGCCCGTAAGCGCATCTACGCCCTCGCCGGCGTGTTCACTCTAATCGGAATCTTCGCCATGCGCTGGAACGTCGTCATCGGCGGCCAGCTCTTTTCCAAAAGTTTTCTCGGCTACACCAGCTACAAAATGGGTTTCGTCACCCGCGAAGGCCTCGCTCCCGCCATCTTTCTCTCCATCCTCCCCTTCGTCATCCTCTACATTCTCATCAAGCTTTTCCCACCCTGGTATGAGCAACCCCATTCAACAGCTACCTCTTCCGCTACCGACTAACTCCACCCAGGTTGCCCTTCGAACGCGGATCCCCTCCATTCTTCCGGCACTTCTCCGCGTCCTCAACGGCTCCGCTGCTACCTCCGCGGTAAACTCTTCCTCCCCAAAAACAAAAAAGGCGCCCAAGGCGCCTTCCCACGATTCAAAACCACTGTTCCTGTTTTTCTCTTTTCCAAAACTAACGGCTAATGACTAATCGCTACCGACTTCTCTTGGTAGCGATACCGGGAGTCGAGGCTCCAGCCCGTTGGATTTTGCCGGAAAAACTGGGCTTTTCTTAACCTTTCTGCACGTTGAACTTACAAACATGCAAACTTCCCAGAATTTTGACGACCTCTTTTTTGCACATTTGTAGAGGGAATTCAACCCCTCTTTTCGGGGATTTTTTGGGACAAATTGGGACAAATCCGCGAGAGACTATGATCCTACTGCATTCAAAGGGAGCCGAATCCCGTGCGTGCGAGTCCAGAAGGTCGAGACGAGTTGTCTGAGAGAGTTCAGCGTGTTTTGTCCCTGCCGACCAAGAAAGAGGCTGAGCACGTGGTGAGCGCGGTGATTCTGAGCTTGGAGACGACCTTGCTCACCCATCTGGACACGGATGGTAAGGCAGGGCCGAAAACAGCAGACCAACTAATATGGAAGTTGTCGTTCGCATGTATGGGGATTCTCCTTCCTGGAATGATTGCATAGCAGATCTCCTTTTTCGACTCGAGGAATCGCAGATCCGTCGTGAGAGGCTGCCTTCGAGCGAAACTGACGACGCAAATCCGTCGATGGGACCCGCTCGTTTTCCTTTCTACTATGTGGGCGCCGTCGATGGTGATTTCTGAACTCAGTGGCAGTGATAGAATCGAACAGATGTTGGTCTGACTCAATGAACCGTTTGTACGCAGGTTGAGTACATCCATCACAGGAGTCCGACGGTGCTCGAACGCGAGTTGTTTGAACTACTCGAGGGGACAGCAGACGCAGCCTTTGCAATATCCGATCAGAGTGAGATCTGTTCGTGGAACAAGGCCGCTGAAAAGCTATTTGGCTATAGCGCTTCGGAAGCTCTCAACAGAGCCTTCCCGAGTCTCTTGCAGGGACGAGGCCCGCTGGGCAACGAGAT
This sequence comes from uncultured Acidobacteriota bacterium, assembly GCA_963781995.1. Lineage (GTDB taxonomy): Bacteria > Acidobacteriota > Terriglobia > Acidiferrales > UBA7541 > Acidiferrum. The sequence continues at coordinate 817,043 of CAWAHR010000003.1, forward strand.
GTATGGCGAAGATTGCAGCCTGAGGCACCGCGCGGAGAAGCGCCTTGAAATTCCCAACTTTGACCTGGAAGTGAAGATTCGTTCCGGACGCCGTATATGGGTGAACGTATCCACCATCATCTATGAAAATCCTCGGAATCAACGACGTCTGATCGTGCACCTCACCCACGACATCACCGACAGGAAAAAGAACGAAGAGCTTCTGCACAAAATGATGGATATTACGCGCCAGCTCTCCAATATACAAGAGGTGGCGTTGAGACCGGTGCCGATCACTCCTCTTTCCGAGCAGGAAAAAGAAATCCTGCGGTCCTTATTCTATGGGTAAGAATTCGGCGGAAATTGCCCGGACACGGAAGATAACGCTGCAGACTTTGCGAAATCATTTGCATCACATCAATCAGAAACTTCACACTCACAACCGGTTGGAGGCAGTCACGCACGCCATGCAGCGAAAGCTTTTGTAATGGCGGCAGCTTTCGAGACAAGTACTATGTCCTTACCCAATCGCCTTTAGTGGGCGCATCGAAACGGTAGCTGCAGCCTTCAATACCGCAACACCAGCAAACACCCGGTTCGGTATCGAGGTTCTTTTGGCGGTACAGCCACGAGTGATGTTGAGGGCATTTCAAGGTGTTTACGCCAGGTTCTTCGAGCCGATAATCATTGTCATCGCGTTGGAGAACCGTGTGGTACCCGTCGGTCGCGTCATAACGAACAGTACAGCCATCGTAACCGCAATGGTAAGCCGCACGACGTTCGGCGTTATGCCATGCGCCGTGGGATTCGTACTTCATCACATGGTTGTCGCGGGGGCATAGAGGGTTCAGGTGCCGGTTCAAAACATCCGGTAACGTCGCAATCATAAAAACGCTCCCAATAAATGTGATGCACGAGAGCGGCTAGAGGTTCGCCAGCAGAAAGTTGATTGCAGATTTCAGGGAGCGCGGAAGCCATGCGCGTTGGGAATTCTTCGCGTGAGCATGAAACAGGTGTTTCTACCGGGAGTATAAACGGCCCATTGTCACAGATTCGGCGCAGTCCGAAGATAAAGGCACGGCGCGATAGGCGATTTACGCGTCGCACGAAGCGAGTCTATGCCACTGAAAAGCCTCAATAATGCCGGGCGGGCCACGTAGTCGAAGCAGAGCTGTGCGGTCGTTCCGTGTTGTGTTGCGGGAAGCTACACGCGTGGTACTCCTCGAGAAAGTCAGCCAGTACCTCAATGAGGGAAACCAGGGCGCTCAGAGTCACGCCATTTCCTTGGCAGCCAGCCCGAAGGAGATCGATAATGGGACAACAATCAGCAGTACAACAACGTGAGACTGAAGTGCCGATAGATCTTATCTCTGCTCAGGCCATGGCCAATCGACGACGTCAGATAGAAGAGATGATTGCTCGTCGTGCCTATGAACGCTTCGAACAACGCGGCTCTGTCGATGGACATGACATCGATGACTGGGTTCAAGCGGAATTGGAACTCTTGCATAAGTGCCGCCAAGATTTGAGGAAGTCCAAAGAGGCGGTAATTCTTCACGCTGATCTTCCCGGCTCCTTTACCCCAGACCCGCTCGACGTGAGCGTCGAGCCGCGGCGTGTAACAGTCAGCGGTGAGAAAGAGTTAAACGTGACGTGCGGAGGTAAAGACCCGCCCACACGGAGAAGAGGACGCGGCGGATCTTCCTAGTGGACGATTTGCCCGTGGAGGTTGATGCATCCAGGGCAACGGCCACGCTAAAGGGCGAAACACTCGAAATCGTGATGCCCAAGGCCGCAAGCGCGGAGACCCAACCGCAGGCTAAGTGAGGTACTAGAAGATCGAACGTCCGCGGAGAGAACAAGGCGGAAGGGCCCGGCTTCGCTAGCGTTCGCCACTGAGGGCGGTGGCTCGGAATCATGGGGGAGGTCCCCAAGAATAACTTCTTCGCCTTCGAGGGGGTGCCATGCCTAAAGCGTTCAAGCGGGGTGATCATGTCGAATGGAACTCAGAGCGTTTGCCCGGGTGATGACATAGGCACGAGGGGCCAGAGTCTGCGCCATCGTCACTGATCCAGAACACCGCGCCAGGCAAATAAGAATAAGGAGAAGGTAGATTTTGTTCATTGCCGATTTGGCAGGCATAGCGGATGGGTCTAATCTTTCACTTCTTCTTCGGGAACAAGAGTACAAACTGCACTCGCATGCTCCATGGTGAAGCGTTCGCTGGGTGAACAGCGTTGCCATAAAATCCAAGTTGCAGATTCACAGGTTGCGTTCCAAGACGCATGACTCGGCCGATGCCACCGCCGAGGGGAACTACCCAGCGGTCACCATTGGTGGCTTCCCAGTTGGCAGTGAGGATAGGCTGCGTCCCGAGATACCAACCTTTTTTCAGGTTGTAGTTGATGAAGTACTGCAACGTCATCTGATTGACAGCGGGTCGTCCACCTGAACCTGCCACCGACCAGATATTGTTCACCAGTGCACCAATCGTCCAGGGACCGGGCTGGGTCAGAACCACAACTGTTGGTCCTAGACCGAGTTTGCCCTGGCCAAGATACGTGTCAGTAGCAGTAGGGAGTTGGAAGACTGGGCCCGCACCCCAGATGAGCTTGCCAGCCCGTTTGGGTGAGAGAAAGAAGCTCGGCTGCATATCACCGAATCCGTATTTGCCGACCTCTGGTGCGGGAGGCGATGCGGGCAGCGGCTGCCAGATGATGGGTGTAATCCACCGAACGATGAGGTTCCAATCCTTGCCTACACCGATGGGAATTACCGGCTGGATGTTCAGTACGTCCTGTGTGCGCTGACCAGGCTCAATACCGAAATTAGCGTTGTTCTGGAGAGGCACGCTGATGAGGCTCGCAATGGGGTTTTGAGCCTCTTTTCGCAACTCGTCTCCGGAGGGATCGGCAGGGGCCGTCTGTTTGTCGTCCGCACTTTGGCTCGCGGGTGCGGATGACTGACTCTGACCTGAAAGGCTGCCGACGAAGAGGAAGATAGACAGAACAAAACCGAGTCCATACTGGGCCACCCACGTACGTGGCAGTTTGGCAGTTCGAACGATTGTCATACAACGAAGCTCCTCAACTTCTCATCGAAAGGAATCTGCGTTGGTCGCAGCTAGCAGACTTTCGGGAACACCAGCCGTCCTTTAAGTCCATGGGAGCGGAGAAAACTTTTCGGTGTTACTTTTTCTTGGGCGGATAATTCTTTAGGAGCTTGTCAACCGCCTTCGTAATGTTCTTCTGTTGCTTCTCTGGTTTGGCTTTTGGGTCGAGGGTCTTGCTCGCAATGCCGCGCCACACCAACTCCTTTTTGACCGAGTCATACATGTCGAGACCCAGTTGTCCGACGTAAATCGTGGATGTCGATCCGTAGGTGGTGGTTGAGCCTCCGCCATACCAGCGGCCGCCCCAGCCAGGGCCATATCCCCAACCTGTGTTGTAGGAGGTGAATTCCTTTTCAGTGCTCACCGCAGTTTGAATATCGATGTACAGATCGGCAGTGTCAGACTCCACTTTATGTAATCCCTTGGCCGCCAAGTTAGCATCAATTGCCGCCTTGATTTGATTCTGCGTCAATTCGCTTGCCTGGTCGACGCCCTTCAAGTCAACCCACTTGTACGTCTTGTATTTTGAAAAATCTTCACCTTGCGCGAAGTTATAACGAACATCTTGAGCCATCAAAGAAAAGCCGCTCATCAGAAGCAAACCGAGGGCAAGGAAAATTAGCCTTTTCATTTCTCTCCCTCCTATTTGGTCCGCCAACATCACTATTTCGTTCTGCTAGGCAACGCATTGAGCCATGCGCTGGCCGTCAGCAGCGAGGACTCACGGACTTGGTTAAGCAAGCTGGTGGCCGAAGAAAGCGTGGCCCAACTCCTGTAGCTAAACATCAAGATTCGAGGAAGATGCTGGGAAAACCCGTGATGGGAATTCGAATCCTACGAAGAGAAACGACGAAAGTGATGGAGAATCTCCGAAGAGCTACGAGCGTGGATCGTGGGAGTGGCATGGCCTGGGTCGACCCTACCACGTGCCGATGCGCACAACCGCCTGAGTAGAGATCTTGAGACCTTCCTGGGGATGGATTTGCGCGACATCGTTCATCCAGGAATGCGTGTACTCGATATTGAGAACCCGCCAGGCAAACGGCCGCGTGATTATCAGATCGAAGCCTCCGCCGACGGCGATGCTGGGACCGTTCTGCGAATTCTCTACCGAGTAATCGCTGCGCTTGGGGTAGTGGGGAAGTGACCCGTTTCCATCATTCCACTCTTTCATCAGTTGATCGCGGAGTTCGCCGTTCATGATTTCCATGGTGACTTTTCTTCCGCCGAATATGACCTGCGCAAAAGGCGAGAACCGTTTGGCCGCCATGGGTGTCCAGCGGAATCCTCCACCGTAAAAGAGAGAATCAGCGCTGTAGTTTGAATACGGCATGTTCATGATCAGGCAGCCGCTGACTTCAGTGATGACCTGGAGCTGGGGATTGACGCGCGCGGCCCCGGTACCGCCTCCACCGATGCAGGAACCTCCGCCGAGGAATGTCTCGTAATAAGGGAAGGCGGTCAGTTCGATGGGTGCTTCCTTGGGATAGGTATGGCTGAACTCCACGCCAGCCGGCATCCATTCATTTTTGACGAATTGGAAGGGTTTCTCACCGTTTCCGTTTTTGTAATCGTCCAGGAGTTGCTTGCGGATTTCGTAGTTTTCGCCAAAGAGACCCAGACGTGTATCACGGACCCATGGAGGCCGAAAGGCCATCATGTTGGCAAAAGTGCGGCCCGGATTCAGGAAGCTGCGCGCGAGAATAATAACCGCGCGATTGCTGGTGCGATTTTCCAGGCCCATGATGAGGTAACGATCTGCGGCGTCTTCCGCCAGCATGGTGCAAAAGCCTAGTGTAGGAGTATCCACCAGAGTGATGAAGCCCGGCGATGCATGCAACATGACGTTGGCGATGGAATCCTCACTGGCGGGTCCGATCTTCCATTGGGTATGCCAGATTGCACCGAAAGCCAGGGAACGCAACATGCTGACCCAATATTCACGGCCGTCTCCCCACTGTACGCGGCGGTATCTGGGATCATTTTGCCGTTCAATAAAACCAAATATGGAGCCTTCGATGGGATGGCCGACGTATGGGGCCATGAAGGTGTCACTATCGCTCCAGCCACGAAGTGCTGCCACGGACTGGGTGTAGTGGGTGAACCAGTGACCGTTGAGGGAGTCACGAGTGCCGGGCTGAAAGCCGAGATCAAAGGTGTGCATGATGCCCGTGTAGAGAAGGGATTCTCCGAAAGCAGGGACCCAGCGGAAGCGCATGTTTTTTCGATCTTCCGTATCGTTTGGTTTGATCAGCGGTTCGGAAGAAGTGAACGTTTTCGGAGGCAGGTTCTCGGAAAGTTCGCGAGAAAAAGGATTCGTGGCGGGCGCATTCGAAGAGTGAGTAGGAAGGGTAGATCGTGAATCAGGGACCAACTGGAGCTGATCAATGTAAGGAAGAAGTTCCGACTGCGCGTAAAAGACGTCGAGAGGAATTAAATCGAGGTCCAGCGATTCCTGAGCACGGAGGGTCATGCCAGAACAGAGAAGTACCAAAACGCAGATATATTTCATGCTTCCTCTTACTTTATGTAGTGGCCCCTTCTGGAGGACAGGTCGCAGTCAGGAGCGACGAGCAGGTTTTACAAAAACTTTATTTGGCCTTAGGTAATACCATCCGGTCGGGCGTGAGCTTGTAGGTCCAAGGGCACCCTGAGTTCTTCCAGCCGTTCTTGAGTCGCTGACCCACAAAGACACTATTCGGGTCCTCCACCGGGTCGCCTTCCATTCCGTCGACGATGTTGTAGACGTGTTTAAATCCTGCCCGGGCGAGGAAATTGACGGCGATCGCGCTGCGCCCACCGGACCGGCACATTAGCAGGAGCGTGTCATCCGGCTTAGCCACCTCGCTGACCCTAGAGACAAAATCCGGTAGTGGTTTCATCGGGAACTGCTTCTTCTCGGCGTCCCATTCATAAAGCTGAATGGCGACAGGAATTTTCCAGGCCATGGTTGGATGACCCACGAAGAGATATTCCGCTGGGGTTCGTACATCAATGATTTTTATCTTCTCCGGATCCGTCTGCCACTTCTCGTAAGCTTCTTTGGCACTCAAGTAGAGTTCCAGTGCCGTCTGCTTTTCCTTCGGAATCTCCGTCGAGACTGTCGCAAATGCTGTTTCGACCTTTTTGCCTTGCTGATTCGGCGCAGACGTTCTAGAGAGATCTCCAGGGAAGCAGGCGGTTGGTTCGCCTTTCTTTGTCGCGGTAGCCATAATCAACTTCCTCCTTACACTGTGTCCCTGCGTTTAGTTTGTCGTGGCTGCAGAATTGCCAGTCACGAAGCCCAAATGATCAAACGCAAGCTCTATTCTTTCCTAATGGCGCGAGCCTGAACTGAAAGTGCACGTGCCATGCCGATCGAAAAGGAAGGAGAGGGTGTGGCCATAACCTTTTGAATCGTAGGGACTTGGCGTCGCGTCCCCCGACTGGAGGGAGAGAATGAGCTACTAATTGCATCGAGGCGCTTGAGTTTCCATCGTAGATTCTCTGAAGTCTCGGAGTTCAATGTGACCGGCATCACTTATCTTTGGAACATTTAGCCTAGAATTGTAAAAGTACCGATACAAATGTCTGCAACAACCCAACTCTTGCCTGCCACACCGAACTTGACGACACCTTCAGGTCGCGTCGAGTTTGAGACACTTCTTTCAAATCTCTCTGCCCAGCTTATTGCCCTGGAGCCTGAGCGGCTCGCACAAACCGTACAAGTCGCATTGGACAAGGTCAGGCAATTTTTCGGAGCTGATCGCTGTGCGTTGCTCTCTGTCAGCGACGACACGAAGACCGTCCGGGTTGCTTATGCCTCGTATAGCGAGCACGCCACCCGCGTTTCTGGCGAGATCAATCTTGCGGAATTGTATCCATGGCTTTGGAAACGGCTAGTGGTCGACAGAGTTCCAGTGATTCTTTCGGATCTGGACGAACTGCCGCCTGAGGCTGCTTTCGATCGTGCAAGCACTGAATCTCTGGGTACGCGGTCGCTCCTGGACCTTCCCATTGAGGCTGGACCAGCGGGGTTGCATCTGATGATTTTGCACACAGTTGAAAAAGAAAGATTCTGGCCAGATGAGTACGTGCAACGGGTGCGCCTCCTTGGAGAAATGTTGGTGAACGCAATTGAACGCACTCGAACGCTAAAAGATTTGCAGTTCCTTCAGGAAAAACTCGAACACGAAAACACTTATCTTCGCAAGGAAGTGGAGGAGAGGCTCGGGTTAGAGCGCATTGACGGCCGCAGTCCGGCGATACGTCGCACCCTCGAACTCGCCGAACGGGTGGCCGCGACTGATTCCACAGTGATCTTGCTGGGTGAGACCGGGACGGGAAAAGAAAGATTTGCCTCCTATATCCACGAGCAAAGTTACCGCGGCAAGCGGCCGATGATTCGGGTTAACTGTTCTGCGATTCCGGCCGCGCTAATCGAAAGCGAATTGTTTGGACGAGAAAAAGGTGCGTACACTGGCGCTCTATCAAAACAAATCGGGCGCTTTGAGTTGGCTCATGAATCAACGCTATTCCTCGATGAGATTGGAGAACTCCCGATCGAGATGCAGGTGAAGTTGCTTCGTGTTCTGGAGAGCCACACGATCGAACGGCTAGGTAACCCCAAGCCAATCCCCGTGGACGTACGCATCATCGCAGCAACGAACCGCAACCTGACCGCAGCAATCCGCGAAGGGAAGTTCCGCCAGGACCTTTTCTATCGCCTGAACATATTCCCGATTTCTATTCCACCGCTCCGTGAACGCCGAGAGGACATCCCGCTGTTCATTGACTCATTTATCGACGAACTTTCCGGGAAGATGGGGAAGCGAATCGAGAAAGTGACCCCAGCATGTTTAGAGGCACTCCTGAGGTATGCTTGGCCGGGTAACGTTCGAGAATTGAGGAACACGGTGGAGCGAGCGATGATCCTGGCAAACGGATCGACATTACGGCTCTTCGTGCCGGAAACGGATGCAGAGGAAGTGGTTGCCGGGAATGGCTCGGACCAGGTGGAACGCAGTGGCCTTCTGCATGTACTGCAAGAAACCGCCTGGCGAATCCGTGGAGAGCATGGGGCCGCAGCTCGCTTAGGACTCAAGCCAACTACACTTGAATCACGGATTAAGAAGTTAGGTCTGGCTCGGCCAGGGATCTAGGTCGCATTGGTTCGATAGGCGTGATGCCCATCACGCTTAGATTCGTAGATTATCCGAAACTCACTACGGAATACGCTTCTTCATGCATGTGCCCAGTTTAGGCGGGCGTCCTAATAACCTCTTAGGAAAGTTCACGTTAGTACGAAACTCATTTCGATTCTTCGCACTGGCATGCGACGTGCCTTGCAACTTCACCGTATTCCGATAAACAAAAACTAACAAACGGAGAAATTAGATGAAGCGTCTTGCTTTGTTTCTAGAAGCTATTGCACAACCCTCCGTAAGACGATCATGAAGCAGGCGATATGAAAGAACGCTCGGTAAATTTGGAGCGAGCGGTCGTAGCGCACTACCAAGCGGCGGTAGTTCCCCAACCAGCCGATGGTCCGCTCGACGATCCAGCGGCGCCGATACCGCCGCAGCGCACGGCCGTCTTGCGTTGCCGGTCGAACGCGATTCTTTTTGTGCGGGCAGATCAGTTCGATCCCGCGCCGCCGCAAACGCTTCCGCAATGGATCGCTGTCGTAGGCTTTGGCGGCAATCACGCGCGCCGGCTTCTGCCGCGGTCGGCCCGCATGATGGCGTCGGCTTACGCGGATCGCTGCGAGCGTGGTCTCCGCGAGCCGGACTTCCGCCGGGGATGCAGCGTGAAGGTGGTCTCCCAGAGGAACACCCGCGCCGTCGACCACCACCATCCACTTCGTCCCCTTGCCCCGCTTGGTTCTTCCGACTCCGCAGCCCCTTTTTTCGCCGGAGCAAAACTGCCGTCCAGAAACGATTCGCTCCATTTCAACTGCTGGCGTTCGTTCAACTCGCTCAGGAACGTGCGCCAGAGGTTCAGCCAGACGCCCTGCTCGTCCCAGTCCCGCAGCCGCCGCCAGCAGGTGGAAGGATGCGGATATTTCTCCGGCAAGTCCTGCCAGCGAGCCCCGCTGCGGAGAATCCACAAAATCCCTTCCAGAACACGACGGTTTTCGATCCAGGGACGACCACCCTTGTAATGCTTGGATGGCTTGGGAAGCAAGGGCGCGATTTTCTTCCACTGCGCTTCGGTCAGCAACGGACCAGACCGCGCCATCGACCCTCCTTCGGCGCTGCTGACTTCGTTTATCCTCCAATTTACAAAACTCAACCATAGTCATTTCAAAGGCTTGTCTCAGGTTGTGCAACAGCTTCTAGTATTCGGATTGGTTATGGGGAGTGTGGTTTGCGCCCAGGACAGCCCAAAGGTCGAGATCACAGGCCTATATTCCTATTTTCGATTTAATCCTGAGAACAGCGGAACTCTCAGCAGTCACTCCTTCAATGGGGGCGGCGCTGATGTTTCTTTCTTCTTTAACAAGATGATTGGAATCAAGGCTGAGTTTACAGGCTATCAAACCGCTTCATTTACATACACGAATGGCACCGCATCAGCGACAGCCACGGCAAATCTGTTTACTTACAATGTTGGCCCGGTTTTCAAGTTTCGCTCCGGACATTTTGAGCCTTTCGCCGAAGCGCTATTCGGCGGAGCGCACTCCAGCTTTTATGGCAACCTCTGCCACGTTTATGAGGGTTGTTCGGTGAACAATCCCAGTAACAATGCTTTTGATTTTATGATTGGCGGAGGCATCGATATACCAGTTACGCACTCGTTCTCCATACGACCCGTGCAGGCGGATTACGTGCTTACACGGTTCGGCAATGGATTCACTTCGGGGAACCAGAATCAGAGTAACTTCCGTTACCAGGCCGGCATTCAGTTCCGGTTTTAGCTCCGACGGGCTGGGTGGTTAGGACCGGCCCTATGAAACTCGGGGGAACCCACCCCCTCCCCCGAGTTTTCCCGCGAAATGTCAGGTTGCGCATGCAATTCTTATTTCGGTGTGTTGGCTTGCTGCTGTTTGTTTCCTGCTTGATCCTGCCCACATCTTTGTGTGCCCAGGATCAAAGCCAGTTCTGGCCCGAGTTGGACACATACGTGAAGCTATCCGATCGGTCTCGCCTGTTTTTTATCGCCGCCCTCAGTAACGACCAGGACACGCGCAGTCGCGACGGCGAATTCGGTCCAAATTTCGATTACTTTATGCGCCCGTTTGCGCGCCCTCGTCTTCGCGATAAGGATCCCGCCAAAAGCAAGTTCCTCACCTTTTGCATCGGCTACCGCTACCTGCCATCTTTCAGTGGCACGAGCCCCAATGAGAATCGCGCCATCACCGAACTTACCTCCCGCTTTTATCTTCCACTTTCGATTTTGCTCAGTGACCGCAACCGCTTTGATTTTCGTTTCGTTGAGGGCCAGCCTTACTCCTGGCGCTACCGCAACCGTGTCACTCTAGAGCGCAATTTCTCCATCCATCACTACGAATTCACTCCTTATCTTCGTGGCGAACTCTTCTACGATAGCCGTTACGACAAGATAACGAAAAAGTCCTTCACCATTGGCAGCATTTTTCCTACAAGCAAACGGACTGAGCTCGGGCCTATTACGAAGATCAGCGCGATAGCGGCACCACTCCCGATACCCACACCCGGGGATTAGGTGTGGTCCTGAGCCTCTACTTCTAATTGAGATCCTTCCAGCTTCGCCTTCTATGCAGTTTCTCAGCTTTCGAGGAGTGAAAAAATGTGCGTCGTGGATTCTCCGAGGTTTCGGAGTAACTCCGCCGAATTGCATTCGTATTCAGAAATCCCGAAAGAGCAAAGTCATGGAAATGGTGGAGCTTAGGACAAGCCTCTCTTCTTACTCCTGTCGGTACGAAACGTGCTCTCAACACTGGTATGGTGCAGCTCCTCATAAAAATGGTTGCTCCCGCGGGTGGTAGTAAAGAGCTTGCCCACGCGCTGCGGACAATCATGCGCCCGGCACAACAAGCACGCGGATGCCGTTCTGCAGAGATCTATCAAAGCCTGGACGATGAGTGGCGACTTGAATACGTGGAGGAGTGGGAAGACAAAGACGAACTTCGCAGACAATTTGGGTCGGAACGGTTCGTTCGTTTGTTCGAGCTGCTTGAGGCCTCTGTCGAACGCCCCGTCGTAGAGCTACGGGTCATCTCGGAAACACACGGGCTCGAGTACTTCGCCTCCTGTGTGTCTGGTCCCAATGCTTTGCCCCCTGCGTAGCACCATGAAGGTGGCCGGACTTAGAAAATTCACGGCTACCGCTTGGCGATGGAGTCGTAATCGTAAGGCAAAGTTGAGCACAAAAAGCTTACTGACAGTTCTGGGAACAAGACTGAGGTTCGAGCAGGAGTTTTCCAAGGAATTTCACAAGAAAGGAACTACACATGGCAACAACGCTTGTACAACAAAAGAAACTCACCACGGTACCTTTGGATTGGAAAGAGGTGTACTACACCAACTGTCCCCTTGTGTCCGCCAGCAACGTGGACCAGGAGTTGGGCTGGACCAAAGAGGAGTACAAGAAGATCGGTGTTCAGTATCTCTACCTGCGGTCCCGCGCCGAGAACGACTGGTATCCGCACTACATCCACAACCTCGACAACATGATCCGCTTCGGCGGCCTGTTTCCCCCCATCCATGTCCATGCCGACATCCGCAGGACCAGGCTTCTGGGCCTGACGCATGCGCCGCGCGAAGGCGGCGTCATGTTGGTGCGCTCGAGGGACGATATCTACAGGATGGCCGATCTGAAAGGTAAAAAGATTGGGCTCTCGCGGAGCCAGAACAAAATCAAAACTGACTGGTGGGGAATCCAGGAAGAACAGGGCATTGAGCTGATGCTCCGGCTGAACGGCATGACCCGCAAGGACGTACATATCGTGGAATTCCCGTATCCCGATGACTGGTACGACAAGCCCGAAATGATGGGCCCCCTGATGGAAAACCCGTCGGAACTGTGGCTGCGGCGCGACCACAAGCACGACCTCGCGTTTCGTCCGCTCGAGTCGGCGCTCGAAAAGGGCACCATCGATGCGATGTATATGCAAACCGGCCCCTTGCAGCAACTCTCCGAGGCGACCGGCAAGTTCAAGGCGATCGAGGATCTGTCCCAGTATCCGGACTGGACCCTGCAGGTGGCCAACATCCCAGCCGCGATTACGTGCACCGATGTCATGGCCGAAAAGCACCCCGAACTCGCCGTTACATTCCTGAAAGGGATGATCAAGGTGGGCCGCTGGGCCAATGAGCATAAGCACGCTGCGGCAGCGATACTCGACAAGCAGACCTTCTACCTCGATGTCGAACATACGTACCGAGGCATCCAGGACATCGACATGGTACCCAATCTGTCGCCCCAGAACCTGGTCTCCGTTGAGATTGGGAAGGACTTCATGCTGAGCCACGGCTACATCAAGAACGATTTCGATGTGCAAAAGTGGGCGGCACCGGAGTTCCTGGAAACGGCAGCGAAGGAACTCGTCGAACAGCAATGGCAGAAGGTGACCAAGGCAAAGCTTCCCGAAAGCACAACTCTAGTTCTCGGGTAACAAAAACTAATTGCAACTCACGGCTCGCATTCGAGCCGCGGTCGGGGCCTCTGAACAGGCGAAACCGGCGCAAACCTGGCAGTCGTTTTAGCACGCGTTCCTGGTGAAGAGGTGCAACAGCAGCTCTTCACCAGGCGAAGGGTTGTTCATCGGTGCTTCGACTAGCCATCGCCCTAAAGGAAAGGCCATGAGAGTCATTCTGGTTTTGATCAGTGCGTTAGTTGTTGTTCCGCTGACATGTCTCGCACAAGAGGCAAAGGCCGACAAGGACTGGAACGCTGATATTTCCGTCTACGTCCTCGCAGCCGGGATGTCTGGAAACACGACGGTCCACGGCGTTCCAGCCGATGTTGATGTTCCATTCAGTAAGATTTGGGACAACCTTGAGGCCACAGGAATGGGTCGCGCGGCGGTCTGGTATCGGAGATGGGGTATCTCTACGGACGTGATCTACATGCAACTCGGCGCGACTAAAAACAATGTAAATGTGAGCTTTGATCAATGGGTTGTGCAGCCCGTGGTTGAGTACAAAGCCACATCCTGGCTTAGTCCCTACGCGGGTGCGCGCTATCTCCGATTGAACGGTTCGATTCAGGGACCATTGGGGAGAACGCCTTCGGGCACACAGGAGTGGTGGGACCCCGTAATCGGTGCGGATGTGCGTCTGCCATCGGCGTCTAAATTCGGACTTCGACTCCGTGCTGATATCGGAGGCTTCGGCGCGGGATCTTCCGTCAGCGGTCAGATCGAACCGCTGTTCGATTGGTGCGCAAAGAAGTGGCTTTCCATCCAGGCCGGTTACCGCTGGTTCTATGCCGATTACAAGACTGGTTCGGGGCTAAACCTGTTCCGTTACGACGTGTGGACCCAAGGCCCTCAGTTTGGAGCGACGTTTCATTTCTAGGAGCGCCGGCCTGAACAGTGGGCCAAGCTCCGAGGTTCTTTTACGGAGAAAGCTTATGAAAGTCATCATCGTTGGTGGAGTGGCGGGTGGGGCTTCGTGCGCCGCGCGGCTACGCAGGCTGGATGAAAAAGCTGAAATCGTGATGGTCGAACGAGGACCGTATGTTTCGTATGCGAACTGCGGACTTCCTTACCATGTGGGCGGCGTGATCGAAAAGGAATCAAGCCTGATTGTTGCCAGCGAACAGTTTTTCCGTAAAGCGTTCGCCATCGATGCCCGGACCAATTGCGAAGCGATCGGCATCTCTCCAAAGAAGAAAACCGTGGACCTGCGTAATGTCTTAACAGGCGAGGTGACAGCGGAGTCTTACGACAAACTGGTGCTCTCCCCTGGGGCTCCTTCTGTACATCCACCCCTGCCCGGCATTGACTTGCCCGGGATATTTCATGTGCGAACCGTTCCCGACGTAAAAAAGATTCGCGAGTGGATTGAAAAGGGCACCACGTTTCTCGCTGGCATGTACAACTATTCGGGAATTCAGATGCTGAAGCCCACGCGGCGCGCCGTCATGGTTGGTGGGGGATTCATCGGACTGGAAATGGCCGAGAATCTCGTGCACATCGGTTTCGATGTCACTCTCATCCAGAAACTTCCTCAGCTTCTCGGTCCGCTCGACCCCGAGATTGCGCGACTTGTCGAAGGTCACGTTGAACGAAATGGCGTCCGATTGGCACTGAATGATGGCGCGAGTGGATTTAAACAACTCGAGAGCGGTGCGATCGAAGTGCAAACCATATCCGGCAAGAAATATCCGGCCGACATCGTAATCCTTGCGATTGGCGTGAGGCCGGACACGACGCTGGCGAAGGCGGCGGGACTCCAAATCGGCGAACGTGGTGGGATTCGCGTTGATGAACACATGCGCACGAGCGATCCGGACATCTTCGCGGTCGGCGATGCCATTGAAGTGAAAGATTTCGTTACTGGACAGTGGAGTCTCGTTGCGCTGGCCGGGCCAGCAAATCGGCAAGGTCGCATCGCAGCCGATGTAATCGCCGGGCGTGATTCTCGCTATCGAGGTACTCAAGGCACCGCGATCATCGGGCTGTTCGGCGGAGCGGCAGCCTGGACAGGAGTCAGCGAGAATACGCTCAAGAAGTTGGGTGATAAAGACTGCGAGAAGATTTACCTCTTCCCGAACTCGCATGCCGGTTACTACCCGGGTGCGAAGATGCTCGGCTTGAAAGCCATTTTCCGGAAATCAGACGGACGTCTACTCGGCGCGCAAGCGCTCGGCGAAGACGGGCCGGCAGTGGACAAACGCATCAGCGCGCTGGCTCTTGCTATCCAGATGAAAGCCACTGTCTACGATCTCGAAGAAGCCGAACTTTGTTACGCGCCGCAATTCGGAAGTGCGAAAGACCCGGTTAACTTCGCGGGAATGGTGGCAGCGGATGTTCTTCATGGCGACATGCCACTTTGCCACTGGGAAACACTGGACGGCGCATTCCTCTTGGACGTGCGCGAGCCGGTAGAACTGGCCGTCGAGAGCGTCCCAGGTGCGGTCAACATTCCGATGGGCCAGCTTCGTTCCCGCTTAAGCGAACTTCCTCGTGATCGCGAGATCCATATCATCTGCCGGTCCGCGCAACGGGCCTATTATGCGACGCGCATCCTTTTGCAGAACGGGTTTAAGGCCAAAAACATTTCTGGCGGCATGTTGTCAAGAGCGATGCTGCAGTTGACTTGAAAGGACACAGTCTATGCACGCCGTCATGCAGTTTCTTCAGTCCACATTTCCGCCGCTGGTTTTAGTCTTCACGGTATCGAATCTGGCAGCCATGGGCCTCCAAGTCAGGGTGCCCGATCTTCTCAGGGCGTTGCGGAACAAGAAATCCTTGGCGTTGATCTTCGTATGGGGTTGGGTTGTCGGTCCGTTATTTGGCTATTTGATTACAAAGGTCCTGCCTCTTGCGGAGCCATATGCAGTTGTGGTGCTGCTATGCAGCCTTGCGCCATGCGCCCCATTCCTCCAGCAGATGGTGGCAAAAGCCCGCGGAGACATGGGCTTCGCGGGAGCCTTCATACCGCTGGTGGCTATCGGCACGGTGGTGTTTATGCCATTGATCGCACCCCTGTTGATCAAGGGGCTGGCGATCGACACTTGGGCACTCGCAAAACCGTTACTCCTGACCATACTGCTGCCGCTCTTTATTGGAGCCGTGATCAGGTATTACGCCGACCCAGCGGCAACCAAGATCTTTCCCGCGGTCAAGGGGATGGCCCTAGTCTCCACATTATTGACAATCGCGTGGTGCCTTGTGATCTACGGCCGGGGAATGCTCAATACAGCGGGCGAACTTGCCCTGGGTTCCATGACCCTGTTCATGGTCGGGATGGCATTGATCACCTATCGCTTCGGGTTCGGTCTGAAACAGAATCAGCGAAGCGTCATGGCGCTGGGTATGGGCACACGTAACATCGCAGCGGTTTTGGCGGCTGCTCTCGCCATCCCGAATGCGGACTCGCGCATTGTGGTGATGGTCATTATGTGGACTCTGTGGTCAGTGGTCCTCGCGGCCATTGGAGCCAAAATATTCGCCACGCAAGCCGGCGGGACCGTTGCGGAGCGTGCAGTATGAGTACTTCACCAAACATAAGCGCCCTTGCGCGCCGCTATTTTCCGATCCTGACGTGGGGAGCGGAATACTCCCGGCGCACATTCACTAACGATCTGATCGTAGCGGCCATCGTCACGGTCATGCTCATCCCCCAATCGCTAGCGTACGCCCTGTTGGTCGGGCTTCCTCCGCAGATTGGACTGTATGCCTCGATGGCACCGCTTATCCTCTATGCGATTTTCGGCACTTCACGCGCCCTTGCGGTCGGCCCCGTCGCTGTGGCCAGCCTCATGACTGCTGCCGCTGCGTCCCAGGTCGCTACCCAGGGAACGCCAGAGTATCTCGGGGCGGCGATCGCGCTCGCTGCTCTCTCCGGTCTGCTGCTTCTCGCAATGGGACTGCTGCGGCTTGGGTTTCTCGCGAACTTCCTCAGCCACCCGGTCATCTCGGGTTTCATCACTGCTTCTGGCATCCAGATTGCCGCAGGCCAGTTCGCACCTGTGCTCGGCATTCGTGCGGAAGGCGAAAGCTTTGTTGACCTTCTGAAATCCATGTGGCCGAATCTCGGCCACATTAATCCATATACTGCGGTGATCGGCTTCGCTTCGCTGGCGTTTCTGTTCTGGGTGCGCCGCGGACTAAAGCCCCTCCTGCGCCGCTTCGGAGTCGGCGAACGGCCCGCCGACATCCTCGCTAAGGTGGGTCCTGTTGCAGCCATCGCGTTGACCACCGCCGCTGTCTGGGGGTTCGGACTTATTGATCATGGCGTCAAGATCGTCGGCACGGTCCCGAAGGGCCTGCCCCGCCTTACGCTGCCGCCGTTCAGCATGGGACTCTGGACGAAGCTGGTTGTGCCCGCGCTGCTTATCTCCATCGTAGGTTATGTGGAATCCATTTCCGTGGCCTTGACGCTCGCTGCCAAACGCCGTCAGCGCGTGGATCCGGACCAGGAATTGATTGCGCTCGGCATGTCGAACGTCGGCGCCGCCATCTCCGGAGGATTTCCCGTTACTGGTGGTTTTGCGCGCTCCGTTGTCAACTTCGAAGCTGGCGCCGAAACTCCTGCTGCGGGAGCTTTCACGGCGGTGGGCATCGCGCTCGCCACTCTCTTCCTGACGCCACTGCTCTTCTTCCTTCCAAACGCGACGCTGGCGGCCACCATCATCATCGCAGTCCTGTCGCTTGTGGACCTGGGTGCTCTCAAGCGCACTTACAACTACTCTCGCACTGATTTTGCGGCGATGCTGGCCACAATCGTTCTCACCTTGGTGGAGGGCGTGGAGGCAGGATTACTGGCTGGAGTGGGTCTCGCAATCTTTCTCCACCTCTACAACACTTCTAGACCCCACGTCGCAGTGGTAGGCCAGATCCCGGGGACCTCGCATTTCCGGAACGTGGACCGCCACGCGGTGGTGACCGATCCCGAAATCCTGTCTCTCAGGGTGGACGCGAGTTTGTATTTCCCCAACGCCCGGTTCCTTGAGGAGTTGGTTAATGAGGCGGTTGCGGCCAATCCAGTCGTTCGCCACGTCATCCTCGAATGCCCGGCTGTGAATACGATCGACTACTCGGCCTTAGAAAGCCTGGAAGCGATCAACCTCCGGCTCAAAGACAGCGGTATCACGCTCCATCTGTCCGAGGTGAAGGGCCCGATTATGGATCGTCTGAAACGGTCCCATTTCTTGGAGGAGCTTACCGGCAAGGTATACCTGACCCAATTTGAAGCCGTGTCCAGCATCAAGCCGGATCTTGCCCAACGCACTCTTGAGGCTGAAAAAGTTTCGGTAACAGTAGCTTGAAATCAGCATTTGTTTTGTGGTGAAAGGACCAAAAAGTGAGCCGTCATCTCCTATCAAGTATTCTTTGTCTCCTGATGTTCGCTGTGATCCCGTCGGCAAGCCGAGCGCAGGCTCCTGTTTTCGAATTTACGACGGGAGATAGCACTGTCAAGTTCGACGTCGAAGCGTCGGTGGCCATCGTCGGCAAGTTCGACAAGTGGGACGCGACTCTGAAATTTACATCGCCTGAGCTGTCAACTGCCGTATTGGACATCAAGATTCAGGCGGCCACCGTGGATGCCGGAAGCGGCATGAAGAATGGCAAGCTGAAAGGTAAAGATTTCTTCGATGTCGAGCACAACCCCCTGATTACGTTTCATTCGGCAAAAGCGGTTCAAACCGGTCCCGACACCATTGAGTTCGATGGCGACTTCACCATCCGCGGCGTAACCAAAAAAGAGAAATTGATCTTCAAGATTACTGGAAAAGGGACGGGCTCTGGAACGCTCGCCGGCACGATGGCCTTCGATCGCAAGCAGTACGGCATGAACAGCGGCATTCCCTTCATCAGGATCGCCGACCGTGTCGAGGTCAGTGTCAACCTGAATGGAAAGCGTGTCAGCGGTCCTCTGGTGGCCTTGAAATAGCGAACAAGGAGTTCTCGAGACTTCCGGAAGATCATCCGACGGAAGCCCAAGTTGAAGTTGGTATTCACAAAGGATAATTCGTCATGAAAAATACAGTTCGAAAGTTCGCGCAAAGTTGCCTCGCCATTTTTTGTTCGTTCTTGCTCATGCCCGGCGACGGCATCTGGGCCGCACAGGCACAGCAACAAGCTGCAGGAGCTTCCCAGGAAGAAACTGCCAAACTGCCGCCCGATCAACTGGACTCGCTGGTTGCTCCGATTGCGCTTTATCCGGATCCGATGCTTGCCCAGGTTCTTGCGGCATCCACCTATCCGCTCGAAATCATTCAGCTCCAGCAATGGTTGGCAAAGAATAAGGACTTGAAGGACAAGGCTCTTGTGGACGCGGTTTCGAAACAACCTTGGGACCCAAGCGTACAGGGCTTGGCCGCACTTCCGGATGTAGTGAAACGCCTCGCGGACGATGTTCAGTGGACAACCGATCTTGGCAACGCATTCCTGGCACAGCAAAGTGACGTGATGGATGCGGTTCAGCGCATGAGGAAAAAGGCCAAGGACGCGGGCAACCTGAAATCTACAGAGCAGCAAAAAGTGGAAACAAAAGTTGTAGAGAGCAAGCAAGTCATTGTCGTTGAGCAGGCCAACCCGCAGGTCATTTATGTGCCTACTTATAATCCGACTGTCGTCTACGGTCCGCCCGTTTATCCCTATCCTCCTATTGTCTATCCACCACCTCCGCCACCGGGTGCTTACGTGGCCGGGATGGCCGTTGCCTTCGGTGTCGGTATGGCGATGGGAGCGGCTTGGAGTGGCGGTTGGGGCTATAACTGCGGGTGGCAAGGCGGGAACAACAATATCACCATCAACAACAATAACAACTTCAACCGTAACACGAACGTCAGCGGCGGCAACCGAGTGAATACTGGTGGTGGCGGCGGCAGTTGGCAGCACAACCCGCAGCACCGTGGTGCGGCTCCCTACTCGAATAAAGCCACTGCCAACAAATATGGCGGGACGACACGTGGGGCTTCGGCGTCCCAACGCCAAGCAAGTGCGCGTCAGAATCAGGCAAACGCTTCGAACAGAGGCCAATCCGGAGCGCGGCCGAGCCAAGGTCAAGCGGGTGGGCAACAGCCTCGCGCTAACTCAGGGAGCGGGAATCGTCCTTCCTCCGGAAGCGGTGGGGATCGCGCTGGAAATCGCAGCGTCTCCCCAAGCACTAGCGCGAGCTCTAAAGGCGGTGCTCTCGGGGGCGGGTCGAGTGGCTCTTCGGCAAAGGCCAGCAGCTCGCGAGGAAGTTCCAGCATGGGATCTCGCAGTGGAGGATCTAGTGGTGGCGGCGGGCGAAAGAGGTAGACAAATCATGAACGAGAAACTACAAATGAACACTATAAAATCAAATGTTTTTGTACGCCTAGCTCTCACCGGTTTGTCGATGGTTGCTTTCGCCGGTGTATCGACTCTTATCTCCCCCTCACTTCTGTTCTCGCAGGCAAAACCGGCCCAATCTTCCCCACAAAACCAGAAGACCTTCAATAGTCCGCAGGAGGCTGCCGAAGCACTCATTCAAGCTGCGCAAAGCTATGATGTGCCCGCTCTCAACGCGATTTTTGGCCCGGCCGCCGAAGAAGTGCTCTGGACGGAAGATCCCGTTCAAGACAAGAACAACGTAACGGAATTTGCTGCGAAAGCCCGCGAGAAAAACTCAATCGCAATTGACCCCAGAACCCGCAACCGAGCCTTCCTGGTGATCGGGAATAACGATTGGCCAATGGCAATTCCGATCGTGAAACGGAATGGAAAGTGGTTTTTCGATACGAAAGCTGGCAGCCAAGAAATGCTCTTCAGACGAATCGGCGGGAACGAACTGGATGCCATTGAAATTTGCCGAGGCTACGTGGAAGCCCAACACGAATACGCCATGGAAAGGCATGACGGAGCGGAAGTCAATCAGTACGCACAAAAAGTGATTAGCACGCCGGGAAAGCACGATGGACTCGTGTGGCGCAATGCGGATGGAACTCTGGGCGGACCAATCTCTGAGGGTATCGCCGATGCCTTGGCGGAGGGCTATACGGAGAAAGGAAAGCCCTATCACGGATACTTCTTCAAAATTCTCAAAGGCCAGGGCCCGTCAGCACCGCTCGGTAGACTGGATTTCGTTGTCGGGGGAGCAATGATTGGTGGCTTTGCTCTCGCAGCTGCCCCTGCAGAATATCGCGTCACAGGCGTCAAAACATTTATCGTCGGTTTCGACGGCACCGTCTATCAGAAAGACTTGGGCCCAGATACGCTCAAGCTTTTCAAGGAAATGGAACTGTATAACGCGGACAAAACATGGCGGCGTACAGATGATGATTGGCCTTGGGACCAAGCGGAATCGTCCGGTGAGGCCCAGTAAACACCTAGGGAATGACACTGCGGAATGAAACCGCGACGTGGAGGAAAATCATGCTTACAGCGGAACAGCAAAGGTTAACCGATGCGCGACTCGAAAAACTGGCGTGGAAGAAATGGGGGCCTTATCTCAGTGAAAGGCAATGGGGAACGGTCCGCGAGGACTATAGCGAGAATGGCGACGCCTGGAATTTCTTCACGCACGATCAGGCACGTTCGCGTGCTTACCGGTGGGGCGAAGATGGCATCGCCGGGATCTCTGATGATAAACAGCACCTCTGCTTCGCATTGGCTTTGTGGAATGGCAAGGATCCACTTCTCAAGGAACGCCTCTTCGGATTGACCAACAGCGAGGGCAACCACGGCGAGGATGTGAAGGAGTATTACTTCTACCTCGACAGCACGCCGACGCACTCGTACATGAAGTATCTCTACAAGTACCCGCAAGCGGCGTTTCCCTACGCCGATTTGGTGGAGACCAATCGGCGCCGTTCCAAAAACGAAATGGAATATGAACTCCTGGACACCGGTGTCTTCAACGACGACCGGTATTTCGACGTTTTCGTCGAGTATGCGAAGAATGGCCCGGAAGATATTCTGATTCGGATCACCGCTGCCAACCGCGGACCGGAGACAGCAGAATTACATCTTTTGCCGACGCTATGGTTCCGGAACAACTGGGCGTCATGGATTGCCCAGTCCAATAGAACTCCTAAGAAACCAAGTCTCAAACAGATTCCGGCACCGGCGGGCACAAGTGCAGTTGCCGCGACGCATCCGTTGCTCGGTGAATTGATCCTTTCCTGTGAAGGCGAAGTGCCTCTCTTCTTCACGGAGAACGACACGAATCACGAGAAGCTTTTCCCCGGGCAAAAGAACGAAAGCCCCTACGTCAAAGACGGTATCAACGACTGCGTGGTGCAAGGCAAACAGAGCGCGGTGAACCCTGAGAAGCAAGGGACCAAGGTAGCGGCGGACTTTCTGGTCAAGGTAGACGCAGGGCAAAGCAAAGTGATTCGCCTTCGGCTCACAAGGAGCACGCCCGATCAGAAGCGCGAACCCTTCGGAAAGCCATTTGATGAAATCTTTGCGAACCGGCTTCGTGAGGCGGATGAATTCTACAAGGCGGTCACGCCGCCATCGGTGAACGAGGATGCAGCCAAGGTAATGCGTCAGGCTCTCGCCGGCATGCTGTGGAGCAAGCAGTTCTTCTTCTTCGACGGTGATAACTGGCTCGACGAGCACAACTCCAACCCACTCCATACCGGATACAAAATTTCCCGTAACTCGGAGTGGTTCCACATGCTGAACCACGACATCATCTCCATGCCCGACAAGTGGGAGTACCCTTGGTACGCGGCCTGGGATTTGGCCTTCCACACGCTTCCGCTCTCCATTGTCGATCCAGACTTCGCCAAGGGGCAGATGGAATTGATGCTCGATGCCCTCTACTTGCACCCGAACGGCCAGATGCCCGCGTACGAGTGGAACTTCAGCGACGTGAATCCCCCGGTCCACGCCTGGGCGACATACTTTCTGCACAGGACCGAGCAGGCGCTGCACGGCAAGGCGGACCTCGATTTCCTTCGAACGACATTCCGAAAGCTCTTGCTGAACTACACCTGGTGGGTGAACCGCAAGGACCGTTTCGGCAAGAACGTGTTCGAGGGCGGCTTTCTAGGCCTCGACAATATCGGCGTGTTCGACCGCAGCGCACCGCTTCCCACCGGTGGCCACCTGGAGCAGGCGGACGGCACGGCGTGGATGGCCCTATTCAGTCAGAACATGCTGGAACTCGCGTTCGAGCTCGCCGTCCACGACCC
Source organism: uncultured Acidobacteriota bacterium (assembly GCA_963781995.1). Lineage (GTDB taxonomy): Bacteria > Acidobacteriota > Terriglobia > Acidiferrales > UBA7541 > Acidiferrum. The sequence goes on from CAWAHR010000003.1 coordinate 839,880, forward strand.
CAGCTACGAGGATATGATCGTGAAGTTCGCCGAGCACTTCTATTACATCGCCTCTGCGATGAATAAGCCGGGTTCAGACGGAATGTGGGACGAGGAGGATGGATTTTACTACGACTTGCTGCGGCTCCCGGATGGCAGCGCTACGCGGCTCAAGGTGCGCTCGATGGTGGGACTCCTTCCGCTGTGCGCGACAATTGACGTCGAGGCTAGTATGCGGGAGCGCATGCCGAGGGTCATGGCACACATCAATGAACGCCTACGCCGGATGCCCGAACTCAGCAAGACCATGCACCCCACGGGCCCGGGACACTTCGGCGTGGCCGAGCGGGGGATTATGGCGCTGGTCAACCCGGATCGGCTGCGCCGGATACTGACGAAGATGCTCGATGAGAACGAGTTCCTTAGCCCGTATGGCATTCGCTCGCTTTCCAAGTTCCACGAGCAGCATCCGTACATCCTCCATGTAAGTGGACAGGAATACCGAGTGGACTACCTCCCGGCGGAGTCGAACACTGGAATGTTCGGCGGCAACTCCAACTGGCGCGGACCGGTCTGGATGCCCGTGAATGTGCTGATCATCCGGGCACTGCTGAACTTCTATTTGTATTATGGCGACAACTTCAAAATCGAATGCCCCACGGGATCCGGAAAGCTCATGAACCTGTTCGAGGTGAGTAAGGAGATCTCGAGCCGGCTAATTCGGATCTTCTTGCCCGACGAACATGGCCGGCGGCCCGTCTATGGCGGCACGGAGAAGTTCCAGAATGATCCTTTCTGGCGCGACAACATTCTGTTTTACGAATATTTCCATGGCGACAATGGCGCCGGACTGGGCGCCAGTCATCAGACTGGCTGGACCGGACTGGTTGCCAAGCTCATCGAGCTTTATGGCTTCCTCGATGCCAAGCGAATCCTGGAAATGGGCAGAGCGTCTGCGTTCACCGATAAAGCCCGCGCCGCTGGATAAGGAGAGCGGAAAGAATGAGGCGCAGGATGGCGGGGTGGAAACTTTCCTGGGCTCAAGAGCTTGCTGTGACACTCGCAGGGCACTGCTGCTGGGGCGTAGTTAGCGAACGCCGGGATCACCCCGACCCTGCGCAGCGGCTGGAGGGAAGAGAAGGAAACATGGCCAACGCGTCCCGTTGAGCCGACTGAGGGTAGAGGGCCATGAAAGCTGTGACGGTGGAACCCAAGAAACCTGGAACCGCTCTTCTCGAAGATGTTCCGGAACCTGATCGTCTGCACGGCACAGTGCTCGTCCAGGCCATTGCCGTAGGGGTCTGCGGGACCGACGTTGAAATCGCCGAGGGCAAATATGGTTGGCCTCCTGCCGGCAAGAAACGGCTTGTGCTCGGCCACGAGTCCCTCGGTCGCGTGCTGGAGCCTGACTCCTCTGGTCGCTTGAAGAAGGATGACCTCGTGGCCGGCATCGTACGCCGCCCCGATCCAGTTCCTTGCCCAAATTGCGCCGTCGGTGAATGGGATATGTGCAGGAACGGGCAGTACACCGAACGGGGCATCAAGGAAATTGACGGCTTCATGTCGGAGCGCTGGACCATTGAGCCCGATTACGCGATCAAAGTCGACAGCTCCCTGGGTCTGCTTGGCGTGTTGCTGGAACCCACCACGGTCGTCACCAAGGCTTGGGAGGCGGTTATGGCAGTCGGTCGGCGCGCGTTCTGGGAACCGCGAAACGTACTGGTTACAGGCGCCGGCCCCATCGGATTGCTTGCCGCACTTCTTGGAAAACAGCGCGGCCTGGATGTTCACGTGCTTGATCGTGCGGAGTCGGGACTCAAGCCCGAATTAGTGCGCTCGCTGGGCGCGACCTACCATTTCGGGAGTGTCGCACGCATTGGATTTGAGCCGGACGTCATCATTGAGTGCACCGGCGTTGGACAGGTCATTGCCGATTGCGTACAGCAGGTGGGATCAGGCGGCGTGGTCTGCTTGACAGGTGTGGGCAGTGGAGGAAGATCGAGCGGCCTTTCCACGGCCGATGTGGCAGCCGAAATTGTCCTTCAGAACAAGGTCGTTGTGGGCACCGTCAACGCAAACAAGCGTCACTGGTACAAGGCCGGCGAAGCACTCACCCGCGCCGATCATACGTGGCTTTCGCGGCTGATTTCACGGCGCGAACGCCCTGAGAACTTTGACAAGGCGCTGGACAGAAAGCCAGATGACATAAAAGTGGTCATTCAGTTCGAGGAGGCTTAGTCGTGGTCACTTTCTCGATAAACGACAAAACCGGTGGAGATGGGTAGAGGGCAGGAAACGGAGTGATCAATCGGGCACCGCGCAGCGCTTGGAGGGAAGAGATGAAAGCCTGGCCCAATCATCCAGTCATTTATGAGATCAACACATGGGTGTGGCTGTCTGAGCTGAGCCGGAAATACCGCAGGCCGCTGAATCTCACTACTGTTCCAGACGAGGCGTGGGATGCCATCGCTTCCTACGGCTTTGACGCAGTTTGGTTCATGGGAGTATGGGAACGGAGCCCAGTCGGTATTGAAATTTCCATGCGAAACAAGGGGCTCCTCGAGGATTTCAAGAGAGCCCTGCCTGACTTTTCGGCGGAGGACAATGTCGGCTCGCCCTATTGTGTACGCCGCTACGTTGTCGACAAACATCTCGGTGGGTCGGAAGGGCTTGCAGCAGCTCGCAAAGCGCTCGCAAAGCGCGGCATCCGACTCATTCTCGATTTTGTGCCAAACCATGTCGCCCCAGACCACCCCTGGGTCTTCGAACACCCTGAATATTTTATCCAGGGAGAGAATAAAGACCTTGAGAGAGAGCCGGGGTCCTTCTTCGAGACTGGCGGCAAAATTTCCGCCTGCGGACGTGATCCGTACTTTCCGGCGTGGCCTGACGTGCTCCAACTCAACGCGTTCCAGCCGGGGCTCCGAGAGGCGGTTATTGAAACGGTCTCGAAAATTGCCGATCAGTGTGACGGCATCCGGTGCGACATGGCGATGCTGCTGCTGAACGATATTTTCGAGCGTACTTGGGGCTCCCGTGCGGGAGAAAAACCGGCCAACGACTACTGGAGGACGGTGATACCAGCAGTCAAAGCCAAACATGCGGAGTTCCGATTCATTGCCGAGGCCTACTGGGACCTTGAGTGGGAACTCCAACAACAGGGCTTCGATTTCTGCTACGACAAGAAACTCTACGACCGGATGGAGCGCGCTGACCCTGAGAGCGTACGCCAGCATCTGCTTGCGGAGTTTCCATATCAGCAGAAGATGGTCCGCTTCATTGAGAACCATGATGAACCGAGGGCTGCCGCCACTTTTTCACCCGGAAAAGGACGCGCGGCAGCGGTGGCGGTCCTCACACTTATGGGAGCAAAGTTGCTGCACGAAGGACAATTCGAGGGGAGGAAAGTCAGGTTGCCGGTTTTTCTGGGCCGGCGTCCGTCAGAGCCGGTCGATCAGGATCTTGTGGCTTTCTATGAACACCTCCTCAAAGAAACCCACCGGGATGTATTTCGTAACGGGGAATGGCGCCTCTGTGAGCGAAAGGGCTGGCCGGACAACCAGAGCTGCCAGAATCTTCTCACTTGGTGCTGGGCGATAGAGAAGGAACGCTACCTCGTCGTAATTAACTTCTACCCGGATCCCGTGCAGGCGCGTATCTGTGTGCCCTGGGATGAGTTGCGAGGCAAGGAATGGCGGCTGCACGATGTCCTGTGCGGTAAATCCTACGATCGAAACGGGAGTGAGATGCACGAGTCTGGATTGTATGTAGAGCTCGGGCCCTGGCAATGCCATCTTTTCCAGGTGTCTGCCTTGTGAGCGAGGCCATCCACGACGTCCGGCCAGAACAGTATGCGAGCGTCATTCGTGAAATGATCCGCCATGAAAACGATGTGACCAATCACCGCATCATGTGGTTATTGGTCGGCCAAGGGTTTATCGCCAACGCTTACGTATCCGTAAAGACAGGCGAAGGCGCCACGTATTGGTTGCTTGGTTTGGTAGGGATGCTTGTCGCCATCTCCGCATTCGCGATGCTCTATCGAAGCTACCAGGCCCGAGGCTATCTCTACTTCCTGGGGTTACAGGCAAAAAACGGCAGTTTGCAAGAAGCAGAATTGCCACTAGTGGGATGGCCGAGAAAGAGAATCAAAAATTGGTGGCGCAGTGTCTGGGTCTATCCGTGGTTCAGGCAACTCAAAGATCTCTTTGAACCGTGGATGGTTCTGCCGTATCTGTTTACGACGGTGTGGACCACGAGTTTGCTACGGCACCAGAGCGGTCTGAACGGAGCGATTGTCTTGGTATTTGGCCTCATCTTGTCCGCAGTAATTCTCTCGGCGTCTTGTGTCGCATTGGTCTGGTCGCAGAACAAGGACGACAAGGGTTCTGAGGGATGATCTTGTGTTTTTTCCGTGCAAAACGAGAGGTTCTATCCCTTAATGAATGCTCATCCCATCTGCTTCGAACTGTATCTGACTAAGCTAGCGATGACGATCCCTAGCGTGACCGGTTGCAACTGTTCTGAGCGGTAGGCTTTCCGCCCCCGGCCCCTTCCCCGCCGCCCTTATTGGCAAGCTTTTGTGGAGATGGCATGGCGAAAGACTGAAAAAATGCGCGAATACCTGTCTAGCAATTCTAGGGAAGCGGAAGCAACTCACTTGGACTAATGACGCGCCATTCGTGCTTATCTTGCGTTTTTTCAAACAAGGTCATTTCGCCTCGAAGACGGGCTCATCGTCCGATGTAAGTGATTGAATCCAAACAACAGGGCCTGGGACTTTTCAACTTCCTAAACCGTTGTACCGGCGAAAACTTCGGTGAGGTCAGCTCGAATGCACAGCAAAGAGACCAAGAAAACAAGCAAAAAGGGCAGGGTAGAAGCGGTCGGCCGTGACAGTATAGGATTCTAACCAGCGACGGGGCAGCGTTCTAACCAACTGAACTATGTCCTCAGCCGTGGAATCAATGGCAATAAGGCGTTGCAAGTTTTGCATATAGCGCGCAGTTTGCGTGCAGTGAGCAGGTCCGGCAAGTGCGGAGACGCAGAAGATTTTCATCCGCTTCGGGAAGGTCAGCGATGAACCCTTCGAGCCGTACGGACAGATCACAGAGTGACTATTTCACGCCCGCCGACGATTCGCCAGGATCTCGAGGTATGCCTTGATGGCGCGCCTGACGCTCTCGGACACTGGCACGCCTACGGCTTGCTGATATTCCCTGAGACGATCTAGGTCGTCGTTATCAATCCAGACGGCATACTTCTCGCGGTTCTTTGTTTTAAGGAGCCGACTTTTACTCTGCTTCATGAAATTCAGCATATCTAGACATGTCGGAGACATCAAGAGGTACCGCCGAAACCCGCCGCTCGCTAAATTCATGAAGTCAAAGGTCTTACAGTATTGGGACATTTCGTCGGCTATGACTCCTCGAGCTATTGATAGCAAATGACTTAGCCGGCGATTCTGCATCCCAAAACCCGCCTACTGGTGCTGCGCATGTAGTTTTGGTACGTGTGTACCAGTGTCATCCGTATCTAGATACAGTAGAATTGCTTATGATGATCGACGAGAAGAAGCGCGCAGTTGAGACAAAAAGCCGAACTCACCTCGAAATGGATGAGATCGAAGAACTGCTTGAACTGGCACGCAAGACCGATGAGCGTTCCTGGTGCATTTTGACGCTGGCTTTCAACCACGGTCTCCGAGTGAGCGAATGCGCCGGCGGAGCTCCAGCAATTCCAGGCAAGACCCGTCCGGCCATTCCACCGCTAACGCTCTCCGATATCGATATGAGACACAGGACCATCCGAGTCCGAAGGCTCAAGGGCAGCCTCGAAACGACTCAGGCATTTGTGGAGCACCGTGGAAAACCTGCTCTATCAGACTACGCCTGCCTCAAAACATACCTCATGGTCCGAATCAATGATGGGTCGGACTTTCTCTTCACCGGCCAAAAAGGCCCGCTACATCGGTGGGCTCTGAATCGGATGTTTGTCGAGTTGCTGAAGAAGATATCGGACGCACGGGTCGCCCGCGGCTTGCATCCGATTCCGCAGGGTTGCTTTCGATTTCATACGCTAAAACACAGCGTTGCCACGATCATAGCCAACCGTGTGCAGAATATTTTCACTCTGAAGAATCATTTGGGACATGCATCCATATCATCGTCGATGTCTTATGCGCACCCTGACGCCAGAGCGACGGCTGCGCAAGTGCAGCGCGCCTTATCAATTGCGTTTTCGGGCTTCTAGCGCTCCGTCAGCGATGCCGATCGGCGTGCTGCGATGATTCGGTCGGTCAAAAAATCCTGCTGCTCAACATCCTGCTGGTGCCGTAAGAAAGGAGACCGATGCTAAAGTGGCTGCTGATTTTCCTGCTGCAACGCTTGCTCATCCTGATCGCGCTGGTCGTCGCCTCGGCGATCCTCCCGCTCGCATCGTTCTGGCTGGTACGCGACCCAGTTGGCGGTCAAATGTTCTTCTGGACTGCTCCGTGGACTTCCGCGTTTTGGTCGATCCTCGCTTACAACCTCATCGGGAGCAGATTCTGGCGTGGGCGCGAAGCCGTGGAAGAATGGCGGGCGCGTCGCGGCGGGTATCTGCGCTCGGTCGCCAAGGGCACTGCATGGATGTTCGCTTCGCTCTTCTTCTCCTATGCCTGCGAGTTCGCTTACATTTTTCTGATGCCGCCGTCTCCGGCAGCCATGCAGTTTCTTCCGGCCGCAACCTACGCTCCCGTGGCGTTCACCTTTTGGAGAGCAGCCCGTGACTAAGATCATCCCGTTCCGAAAGCCCCGCAGGCTCACGCCGGAGATCGTGGGCGAGCTTCTCCGCATCCACAGTTCGTGCGTCCACGACCAAGCTGGTAAGTGCCCACTGCTGGTCAGCGTGTCGTCGCTAACATGGGAACTGAACCAAGCGGCGAACATCGGGAACGAGGAAGACAACGCTTTCAAGCGCCAGGATCCAATGTGCGCAGCCCGCCCGCTGTCGGATCACGACATAGAGAGGATCATAGAAGGACGGCGTCTCGCAGACTCGATGAACGAGGAACCTGAATGAAAACAGAGGATGAGTTGGACGCGGAGATCGCCAAGCTGTTTGACGAAGTTAGCACCACTAGAGTCGAGATGGTGAACGGCAAGCCACGCATCTCGGATCAGGCGACCCTCGACCAGATGGAACGGGAAGAAGCAGCACGCCGCATGGAAGAAGCCTGTGGCATGTTTCTGACAGCCGAACGTCGGTTTCAGAAGCTCAGTGATCATCCTGACAAAGTGACCGATCCCAAGGTGAATCTGGCGTGGTGGGAAAGTCTGGAGCAAGTCTACGAGCGCGAGCGGGTCGTTTGGCGGCTCTTCGTAGGGCCGCAGCCGACCATGGCGGACAACAAGCTCTATGCCAAGTTCCGTGAGCTTCTTCTGAAAGGCAGCAAACTCAAAGCTAACGCGTGAGCCAGTGCGACAGACTTAGGTTCATGTGAAGTGATGCGAGAGAAGGCGCTCCGAAGGCCAACAAACTGAGCAAATCGAAGTTAATGACTGCCTAGTGCCGCACTAGGCAGCCAACTCTAGCTCGCCCATTCCTACTCTCTGACGAGGTCGGATAGGTGCCTGCGTGTGAGTGAAGTTAAGGGTAGGGGCGGTGGGTGTTTGACTTCAGCGGAAATGGGAGTGAGTTGCGGGGATTTTTAAGCTACAGGTTTTGAGCTTTTCGGTTCACCCAACAGGCGCTAGGATGCGCAGGAAGAAAGGTGAACCATGGAAGAGGAACTGAGGAAGAGGCAGGAGCAGGACGAAGAGCAAGGGGAATATGGAAGTGAGGAGAGAGGGGCAGCCCTGCCCGAGGGCAGGGCTGGCGGGCGCCGTGGAGAGACGGCGCGGCAGTTGATCCGCCGGGCCAAGCAGGCCAGCCGCAGAAGATTTCCCGCCGAAGAGAAGATCCGCATCGTGATGGAAGGGATTCGCGCCGAGGTGTCGGTATCCGATCTGTGCCGGCGTGAGGGGATCCATCCGACGGTTTACTACAAGTGGCCGAAAGATTTCATGGAAGCGGGCAAGGGGCGTTTGCGGGGAGACGCGAAACGCGAAGCCACCAGCAACGATGTCCATGATCTGCGGCAGGAGAATGAGCGGTTGAAACTGCTTGTGGCGGATCTGAGTCTGGAAAATCTGACACTGAAAAAAAGCCAGTATTAGGGCTACTGGACCGGAAGCCTTACAGCCGGATGAAGCCTGAAAGGAAACGCGAAGTGATTGAACTGGTGCGGCGATCGCCGGTGACCAAGAAAGAGACGCTGTTGGGATTAGGAATGTCGCCCTCGACGTTCTATCGCTGGCAGCGTCGCTTTCGAAGGGAAGGCGAAGCAGGTCTGGTGGACCGGCGACCGCAGCCAGGAACGATTTGGAACCGGCTGCGGCCGGAGGAGACGGAAAGAATCTTGGTGGCGGCACGAGCGGAACCGGACAGGAGTCCGCGCGAAATCGCTTGCTGGATCAGCGATTATGCAGGGTTCAGCGTTTCGGAATCGAGCGTGTACCGGGTACTGAAACTCCACGGACTAGTGCGGGAAGTGAACGTGGTGGGATTTCCGGCAGGCCCGGAGTACACCGTGAAGACGGCTCGCGTGAACGAGCAGTGGCAGAGCGACGCGAGTTATTTTTTCGTGATGGGCTGGGGCTGGTATTACCTGATCTCGGTGCTGGATGATTTTTCACGGTACATCCTGGCATGGCAGTTGAAAGGCGACATGAAGACGGAGTCGATCAGCGAAGTGGTGGAGCGAGCCATCGAGTGGACAGGCATGAAGCGCGTCGCGGTGAAGCTGCGTGCGCGGATGGTCACCGACAATGGACCATCCTACATCGCCGGTGCGTTCGAGGAATATCTGCGGATGCACAAGATACGGCACATCCGCTGTTCACCGCACCATCCGCAGACGAATGGAAAACTCGAACGCTTCCACGAAACACTGAAGGGCCGGATGAATCTGTTGGTGTGGAGCAGTCCGGAGGAACTGCGCGCAGCCATCGCGGAGTTCATCGAGTTCTACAACCAACGGCGTTACCACGAAGGAATCGGCAACGTTGCTCCAGCAGATGTGTACTACGGGCGGCGAGAAGAAATCCTGAAACGCAGGGAGGAACAAAAACGGCAGACACTTTACGAAAGGTTCGAGTACAATCGCGCCCAGCGCAGCCAGGCAACTCCGTTGCTCACTGCGCCCAACACCACCAACCCCAGCGTCGCGCTCAGCGCGACCACAGCCACAGAAACCGGTGAACCGGATGCCTCAAACCATAGCTAAACCCGAGCCCCACGCGCTCTCATCAGCGCTGAAGACGGACAGTTCACCTTTCTTCCTGCGCATCCTAGCGCCTGTTGGGTGAACCGAAAAGCTCAAAACCTGTAGCTTAAAAATCCCCGCAACTCACTCCCATTTCCGCTGAAGTCAAACAGTAAGTGTAATTTTCCGTAGTCGAAGACCCTTGCGTCGCCTGAGTCAATTCATAGATGGCGTCGTAGGTGTAGTTCGTAGCCGCGCCTGTCGGTTGCGGCGTGCGGACGGTGCGATTGCCCGCCGCATCCACCGTGTAGCCTGCTCCATCGAGCGTTGTGCCGCCATTCTGATGCAAGACGGAGAGCAAGTTCGAGCGATTGTCGTCTTTTTTGTTCATCTCTGCAATCAGAACCTCTTTCTCAATGGAGCTTACGTACGACCAGATGCTTTCTGATTCTTCGTCGTGTCCCAACAAGTTTCGAACGGTCGGAACGTCATAACCGAATCCACCCAACCATTTCGGGCGTAACCACTCAGTCGCACGTGTCGCCCTGAACGTTTTTAGATCGAAGCCGCCAATTCCTGCCCGTTTTGCGATTGTCTGAATCTTGTCCCACAGATGGGTGTCCGGACGGCCTGTGCTGGTACAGAAGACAAGCCGTGAGTTCGGGTGCGCCGGATCGTTCATGTGCGCTACGATTTGTCCCATTAGCTCCTTAGAGATAGGCACTTCTCGCTCCGAATTCGCTTTTGCCTTGAACTTGTAGAGGGGGTTTCCGTTCCCATCGTAACGGGTCTTGGATTGAACGCGGAGCATCTGCCGATCCCTAAGCACGTCGTCTTTTTCCAGATATACCAACTCCTTCTTTCGAAATGCAGGCTCATATAGCGCCCTGAAACGTAGCTCTTCGTATGGATCGCAATTATTGAAGAACGATTCCTTTTGCGCCTTCGAGTAAATCTTAACGGAGCCGACCCGCCTGATCTTTCCCAGTTCGGATTTCTTGATTGGCCCCTTCCCCTCGGGCAGACCGAGGGTGATTCTGACTAATTGGTTTACGTGCGAGGCCTTCCGGTCAGCGGTGCGCTTGTCGTTGCCGGGTTTCGTCAAGAACCTGTGCTCGTTGCCCTGCTTCATGAGCCAATTCCGGAACTCCATCAAATGGTCATGGTCGATTTCATCCACGAAGTGCCGACTTGTCCATTTCTCAAACTGCCGTAGAGCTTGTCTGTGCGACTTCAATGTGTCCCGTTCAAACGTAACCTCAATGCTGTGCAGCCGACTCTCGATGGCGTCCGCTATCGTAATTCGTTCGGCCTTCTTCTTCAGAGGATCGGGTCGCTCAAAGCCATCAGCAGCGTCTTCCAGATGTCGCTCTTTCGCCCTCGCGGCCTTTACGGCAGCCCCGAAATTCCCCTTAACCCGCTGCTCGTGCTTCTTGCCGCGCTCCGTCCAGACCAAGTAGAACTTGCCCGTTCGCTCTGCTTCGGACGGATCCAGCTTGTCGTCCGGCGGTCGGAGATTCTGACTCCAACGCCAGCGCCCTTCTGTGTCCTTGATTCGTTCTCGAATACTTACGGTCGTATTAGCCATACCCTGTACCAATACTTCCTTTCAGGGCAAAGCCTCGACTGTTTGGGACAAATTTGGGACAAGTCCAAGGTAGGCTATCAACCGTGCTCTAATGAATCACTTAGGAAGGGTTGGTAGCGATACCGGGATTCGAACCCGGGTTTCCGCCGTGAGAGGGCGGCGTCCTGGACCCCTAGACGATATCGCCATTATGTTCCGCAGCCGTTTTCGCCGCGTTTACTGCATTTATAAATGTTCTCACGCCATTCCGCCCCGCGCAAGGCAGCCCTTCCGTATTCTTCATTCTCACGCCTCCTCCGCCTCTGCTAAACTATCCCCCGATTCCGCGCAGACTCTCGCTCCTGGAGATCTCGAAATGAATTCCATCGCTCCGTTCACTCGCAGGCAATTCCTCTCCAACGCATCCCGTCTCAGCGCGCTCTACGCCTTCGCCGGCACGCTTCCATTTCCCGCGCTCGCCTCTTCCCTCATCGACGACCCCCGCATCTCCCGAACTCCCATCGCCGATGCCGGTTTCGCCTCCGTCCGCAAAATCGGCGACGGCCTCTACGCCACCGTCTCGGATCCCTCCAAGGGTTTCACCACTATCTGCAACGGCGGCTTCCTGTTCGGCAAAGACGCCGGCCTCCTTCTCGAAGGCTACGGCACACCCCCGGGCGCTGCCTTCCAATTCGACACTTTCCGCAAAGTCACCCAAGTTCCCGCCATCGGCGCCCTGGACACCCACTATCACTTCGACCACTCCATGGGCAATTCCTTCTATGGTGCCCATGGCTTGCCACTCTGGGGACACTCTGCCGTTTCAAAACGCATGATGGAATCCTACGGCTCCCTGCAAGGCGCCGATCGCGCCGCGGTCCTCGCTCCCACCGAAAAGCGCATTAAGGACGCCAAGACCGACGTCGCCAGACAACACGCCCAGGGCGATCTCGCGGCCATCGGCAACGTCTTCGATATGGCCAACAAGACCCCGCTGACGTTCCCCAATCGTCCCCTCGATCCGGCCAAGCTCCCGCTCAACGTCGATCTCGGCCACTTCCCCATCGTCATCGAGCACTATCCCGGCCACTCCGGCACAGACCTCATCGTTCGCGTCCCCGAACAAACAGTTGTCTACACCGGCGACTTGCTCTTCAGCAATTCCTATCCCGCCTGCTTCGATGAAAAATGCACCATGTCCGGCTGGCGCAACACTCTCAAAACCTTCGCTTCTTGGGACAGGGACACCCTCTTCGTCCCTGGCCACGGTCCCATCTGCGGCCAGGATGGCATCCAAAATCTCCGCAATGTCTTCGACGACCTCTCCGAACAAGCCGAAAAAATGCACAAAGCCGGCGTGCCTCTTTCCGACGCCGTCGACCAATACGTCATCCCCGAAAAGTTCAAGAGCTACGGTGTCTTCGCCTGGGGTTTCTGCATCGCCGGCGCTATCTCCAAGCTCTACGCCGAACAAGCCGCCAAGTAAGCGCACATCACAGGTTTGTAGGAGCCAGTCTCGCTCGACCCTCTTCTTTGGAGTGCGGTTTACCCTGAGCCTGCCGAAGGGCAGCCAAGCTGCCGCTTTTACGGTCGTAGATGTCAACACCGGGCAATCATGCCGACCACCCAGTGTCCCATGATCGCTGGTTGCCAGCCACCCGCCTCAAACCAGTCGCCACCCACCAGTCGCCGCTTAAAACTTCACCATAATCGCTATATCAATAAACGATTCGTTTTTCCGCAAATCAGGGAACCACACGCTGTTGATTCCTCCGCCGCAAGCCGTCTCCGCCGCGGCCAAACTCGCCTGCCCCGAAGATGCCCCGCTGCTGCACGTATAATATTGTGGCGCTCCATTGTTCCCACCCGGAGGCGTAATCCCTCCGCGGCCGGTCCAATAAGGCACGTTCGCATGGCGGTAGTCATATTCCCACCGGAAAGTAATGTATTGCTTCGGCATGTAGTCAAATGTGATGGAAGAATCCCACGCCTTGAACGGATCCCCGGGATTCCCCGTAAAATAGGGCGAGTTCGTCGCCGCGGAAATTGCGCCCTCTCCATTGATGGGCGGAATCAACACCAGATAACGCCCCGGATTGTTGATCTGTCCGCCACCCACAGTAAGACCAAACTGGTCCCGGTGAAACCAGAACCGGTTGTAAAACATATATCCCACAAAGCTCTGCTTCGGCCCTCCCTTATGATTCCCGTAGCAGCTTACTCCAGAACCGTATTCACAACCCAAGTCACCTGTCAGCGAAAATGCCATCTTGTCCAGAGTTTTTTCCGGTTTGTCGAAATACTTGATCTCAATGCTGTCATCGGTGTGAATGCGAGTGCGGCCATGTATGAACAGGTCATCCTCTCCCACGCCATAATTATTGGAAATGATGTTCAGCCACGGCTTTGGAGTCCATTTAATCTGTCCCCCCACGCCCGGCATGTGGTTCGCAGAGGCGTAGGACTGCCACCCGTTGATGAACCACGGCTCAATCTTCAAGTGCGCCGTCGGAAAAATTTGCACCCGCACGCCATTGAAAAACCACGGTGTATTCGATGACACATACGAGGGCTGGTACGCCCAGTTGTCGAAATTGTAGTAACTGAACAGTCCGATGTACGACATGAAAATTCCCGCGTCCACGTTGATCCCATGCAGCACGTTGAAGTGATAACCCCCGTATGCCTCCGAAAGGTAGCGGTACGCGGTCGCCAGGTCCCACTGCCCGTGCCCGGGGCTCGGGTCATTCCGCGGCGTCGTTGCGGAATACATCCCGAATTGAGTCATGATCCTCGCGCGCACATTGTCAAAGTGGAAATCACCGCCCACCCCGAGCTGCTCCAACTGCACTTCGTAAGACCGAAACAGCTCGCTCGATCCCCCAATCGAGTGATCACTCGGGTGGTTGAAGTCCGCGACATAATTCGTGTCCGCTCGAATTTCCGGCGTAAAGAATTTCGTATCCCAAAAAATCTCCTTGGTCCGCGCGTTTCCGTTCAGCCACGTCCAGTCCGCATCCGAGAACGGCTCCACAGGCTTCGGCTTTCCGGCGGCCGTGGAGCTCACCGGGGTACTCAAATCCTGCCTCGGTCCAATTCCTGTGGCCACGTTCGTCACACTTGAACTCGATGCCTCGGCCACCGCTCCGCCCGGCGCGGCGCCCATTGCTGGCCGAGCCGATGTAGCTGCTGGTGCCGTTGCCGTCATCGTTGGTCCGGCGGCGCTCCGCGTCGGCTCGATTTCCTTTTCCCGCGCCGCCGCTTCGCCGTTCGCCTTCCCTTCCTTCGTCTCCAACTCCGACACGCGTTTCTCCAACTGCTCCACGCGGTCCAATAACCAGCGCTCCCGCTCCGTCAGCCCCGCTTCCGGCTTATTGGCGCTCGCCGGCCTGACCGCCGCCGGCGCCGCCGAATCATTTCCCTTTTTAGTATCGTCCGCGCGTCCCACCACGCTAAGGCTCAGGCACATCAGCGTGCCCAATCCAAGCAGCAAACCACGACTCATCCATGTGCGCATGGCTTCTCTCCTACCCGGTTTTCGGCAACGAATGGTTCAGGAATGGCACCTACCCAGTGCCCAGATGCGTCCTGTCGTCACACCCTCGTTGCCAACCTACGATAACGCCCCGCACATAAGAATTTCATCAGGCCAAAATCAGTCTTCCCTAAGGCCATCGCCTCATTTTTCCCTTGACCTGTTTTTACTTGTTGATATACTCACTAATGGGATAACGTGTGCTCCATTCTCTCGAACTTCTCCGCCCGGTTTTCCACATCCTTCTTCGCATCTAGCTCCATCGGCGGCCGTCCTCAAAAGAAATAAAATTTCCAGCGCTCGAAACGGAGGGCTTAGCCTCCTCATCTTATCCATAGCGAAACAAACCGCTTACAACCCTTTAGAATCCACACTTGCGCACCACCTCGCTAACCTATGTAATATCTGTAATTTACACACAAGGAGGGGGAGGGGGTACCGCCAAACCAGCGGCCTCATGAACCATTCCGAAGAGCGCCAGCAACGCGGAAGATTTCTTCTGTCTGTGGATTGCTAATTCCCAAAGGAACTAAACCGACCTGCATCCCGGATCCTCAGCCAACGCTTCGGGTCACGGGCCAAGAACCACGGGCCACGATTGACGCCCTAACCGGCCAATGCTTCCTTCTTCGCGATATTCGCGGCCATCTTTTCCATCTCCGCGTGGATCAACCCATTCGTCGCCAGAATCGACTTGCCGCCCAGCACATACGGCTTCCCATCCAGGCCGCTGATCTTTCCTCCGGCCTCTTCCACCAGCACCACCCCGGCCGCGGTGTCCCACGGCTTCAACCCAAACTCCCAAAACCCATCGAATCGCCCGCCCGCCACATACGCCAAATCCAGCGCCGCCGACCCATCTCGCCGCACCCCGTGCGAACACAACGTGAAATCCCAGTAGTAATGAATGTTCGGAAGCGAGTGCCTCTTATGATTCGGAAATCCTGTGCACAACAAACTCCCGCGCAGCGCCGCAATCTTCGAGCACTGCATCCTCTTTCCGTTGAAAAACGCGCCTTCGCCCCGCGCCGCCGAAAACATCTCTTCAAAAATCGGGTTGTACACCACGCCCAAAAGCAAATCGTCGCCCTTCGCCAGCGCCATCGAAACGCAGAAACACGGATACCCGTGCGCGAAATTCGTCGTCCCATCCAGGGGATCCACGTGCCACCGGTATTCCGAACCGGTGTCTATCCCAGTCCCCTCTTCCGCCGCCACCGCATGTTCCGGAAAATATTTCTGCAGCCGGCCAACAATCACCGCCTCCGACCGCTTGTCCGCCTGGGTCACCAGGTCATAATCACCCTTGTACACAATATTCGGCGGCTGCTGCACCTCCTCGCGCAACACCGCCCCCGCTTCCCGCGCAATTTCCACCGCCGCCTCTAAAAAATCAATAGCCATGCCATCTCACAATGTGGATTCCGAATTCTCTCGAACGGCTTACCAAATGCCATACTCCGCCGCAAAAAAACCGCCTCGCCGACCCTCTTCACGAACTCTCGGCGGCCTCTGCGTCTCTGCGGTAAGTCCTCTTCTCTTCCCGACCACCGATTACCGGTTACGCACGCCAGCTTCCTGCGATCTGATCGCTGTTATCTGTTATCCCGAAATCGCACCGCGATCTCGCTACTGAGCTCCAACCAAATACATCGTCCGATGCCGCGCCGTATACCCCGGCAGCACCTTCACCTCAATCTTACGATACGAATTGGCCGCCCCGCGCGGATACGGGTAATACCCCAGTCGGTATTGCGTCCGCAACTCGCTATCAATGCGATCGAAAATGATCGACAACTCCTGCGGCGTATCGGGAAAAAACATCGCTCCGCCGGTCGTCTCCGTAATCGTCTGGAGGGCATGTTCTCCGGCCGTGTTCCGACCGTTCTCATTCTTCACCGGACGGATCAGAATCGTGTATAGCAGCACCTCGCCGCGCAGCGCGGCCCGCCTCGCCGCTTCAAAATCCGCGCGGCTGGTCGTCTCTCCTCCATCCGTCACCAGGATAATCACGCGTCGCCGCTCGCCGGTGCGCTTCGTCAGCGCCTGCGAGCCCAACATCACCGCGTCGTATATCGAAGTCCCCGCGCCGTCGGGAATCTTGGCTACCGCCTCTTGCAACACCGGCACCTTTTCAGTGAACGCAGTCCTCTGCGTAACCGTCTCGTCGAACGAAAACACCGCCATGCGGTCTTCCGGGCGCAGCACCTGGCTGATGAAATGTTGCGCCGCCTGGCGTTCAAACTGAATGTCCATGTGCGCGCTCAGGCTGGCGTCAATCATCAACGCCAGGTCCAGCGGCCACTTGGTCTCCGCCTCAAAAAACTCAATCTTCTGCGGCACGCCTTCTTCCAACACTTGGAACGCTTCTTGCGGCAGGTTGGGTGCGGGACGCTTCTTCTCGTCCAGCACGCTCACCAGGACGTTCACCAGGTTTACATTGACCTTGATCGTCCCCTTCGGTGATGCCGGCTGCTGCGCTTTTTCCGGCTCCGGCAGCGGTGCAGCCACGGTCTCCCCAGGCGTTGTTGGAAGTGGTGGCGAAGCTTGCGGCTGGCTGGCCCCTGGCTGCGCCCACGGCGGACGGTCCGGCTTAGACTGCGCCCGGGCAGGAATCACCCCGGCAACTATGGCCAAAGTGGCGATAAACCAAAGGAAAGTTCGTAGGACCTGGACGATCATCAAATAGCTAAGATGCACTTTTCGCACTTGGAGGTGTCGGAGGCAACTCGCCTTCCGCCCACACCGCTCCATCCGCAAAATACTCTTTCTTCCAGATGGGCACCGTGCGCTTCAGCGTATCAATAGCATACCGGCAGGCGTCGAACGCCGCGCCCCGGTGCGGTGCGCTCACCGCGATGAACACGCTCGTTTCCCCAATTTCCAACCGCCCCAGGCGGTGCACCATGGCCACCCGATGAATCGCGAACTTCTCATGAATCTGCGCGCCAATCTCTCTCATCTTAGTCAGCGCCATCGCCTCATACGCCTCATATTCCAGGTAGCTGGTCTCGCGCCCATGCGATTCGTTGCGCACAAATCCATCGAACGTCACGATCGCCCCATCCAGTCCCGCGCGAACGTGCCGCACCAACCCCGCGGCATCAATCGCCTCGCGCAACAGCTCAAATTTGTCCTCTTCCGTCGTCACAGTGAAAACCTGTCATGCATCAAGAGGCCAGCCCTTGCAACTGCCGGAGCAATTGCCCATTTTCTATTTTCCAATTTCCATTTTCCATTTTTATCCTCCGCTCACCGGAGGTAGGAACGCAATTTCATCCCCCGCTGCAACCCGCGTATCCCAAGCCGCAAATTCCTGATTCCGCGAAACCACCATCGAGTTCCGAAATCCCGCCAGCTTCGGATACCGCTCCGCATACCGCGCAAACACCTGCGCCAAAGTCGCTCCATCAGGCAGCTCCCCGGTCTCCGCTGCAATCCCGGTCAACTCCCGGAGCCGCCCGAAAAACAACACCCTCACCCGCACGGTACTCGAAACCTCACCCATACAAAAATTGTAACCCACACCGAGTGTAGTGACCGAACTTTAGATCGGCCACCATGCAGCGCCGGAGGCGCGAAACACTCTAGCCCAGCATGTCAGTGCTGGGAACCGGAACCTGAACCAGCAAAGTGCCGGAGGCACGACAGACCTCTGCCCGCTCAACCCTTCATCAATGCCAACCCAAACTCCAACTCCGATTCTTCCATCCGCAACAGGCGCCACAACTCCCCATCTGCGCGATAATCAAATCACCAAAAAGGACCCCATGAAAATCCTAATCACCGGCTCCACAGGTCTAGTCGGCACCGCCCTTATGCAAGACCTCCAGCGTTCCGGCCACACCGTCTGCCGCCTGGTCCGCCCTGGCGCTTCTTCCGAAGCCACCCGCACCTCCCAAGGCTTCGACGTAAACTGGAATCCCGCAACCGGCGAACTCGGCGGAGCCGCCGTAGGCGCCGACGCAGTCATTAACCTAGCCGGCGCCCCCATCGCCGACGCCCGCTGGACTCCCCAGCGCAAGCAACTCCTCCGCACCAGTCGCATCGACACCACCCGCGCGCTAGTCGCCGCGCTAGCAAAAATGTCCGCGCGTCCCCGCGTCCTCATCTCCGCCTCCGCCACCGGCTACTACGGCAACCGCGCGGACGAACTCCTCACCGAAGACAGCCAACCCGGCATCGATTTTCTAAGTGGAATTGCCAAAGACTGGGAAGCCGAAGCCCTAAAAGCCGAAGTCCTCGGCATCCGCGTAGTCCGCGCCCGCTTCGGCGTACTCCTGGCGAAACACGGCGGCGCACTGCCGCAGATGATGAGGCCTTTTCAATTCTTCGTATGTGGAAAACTCGGCACCGGCCAGCAATGGATAAGCTGGATCACCCTCGACGACACCGTCGCAATCCTCCGCCAAGCCCTGGAAAACGCCAACATAACCGGTGCCCTCAACGTAGTCTCCCCGCAACCGGTAACCAACGCCCAATTCACCAAAACCCTGGCCGCCACCCTCCACCGCCCCGCGCTCTTCCCCGCCCCCGCATTCGCCCTCCGCCTACTCCTCGGCGAAATGGCCGACGCCCTGCTCCTCTCCAGCCAGCGCGTCCATCCCGCCCAACTCCAAAAACTGAACCACCATTTCCAACACCCAGACCTATCCACAGCCCTAGCCGCCGTCCTCGCAACCTGATTTTCCGTCCTGTAAGGACCGTCTTCCGCTCGCCCTCACAAAGGAAGGGAGGCGGACCGCTCCTAGGTTTTGTAGTGGCCGCTCTTTAGATCGGTCAGACGAACACCCCGTGCACCCGACGCCGACTTTCCACTCACGGTTTCTTCGCAGCCACGGAACACGCACGACGTCCCTCAAATATTCAACAATCGCAGCATCACTTCCAAATTCGATTCATCCACCACCAGCCGCACCTCGCATGCCGCCTTCGCCGTCAGCGGAACTTCGTCCTCATCAAATGCCTGAAACAACCGCATCTTCGCCACCGCGTACTCTTCGCTGCCAGTCAGCGCGCGGCCATTTACTTTCGCCCAGGCCTCCAACGCCGCCTGCATCACAAGAATACGCAAGCCGAAGCTCGTCCCACGGTCCGCCGAAATTGCATAAATAAATTCCCCGGCCGTCGCGCCGTCCAGCGAAACACGGTTCACCTCATAAAAGCAGTATTGATACACATACCCTTTCGCCGCGGAATAGGTCTTGATCCGGCGCACCGCCTCAGGCTTCGTCATGGCGCGATTATTGAAGCCGCCTAAGCGAAAGTCAATCCGCGTGCGTTTTACACTCGGAAGGCATAGCCGGGGGGGGGAACCACCTTTCGCTTCATGTAGCGCCACAATCTTGGCGGCAAGCACCCCCGCCAGTAGGATGCCGGCGCTACCAAGGCCACCGCTTGTTTGAACGTTTACGCTTCCCAGTTCGGGAACGCACCTTAGGAACGCCGTTCAATTCGGAACGTCCTGCAACCCTTCGGCACACAAAACCAGCAGCATCTTTCGGTTCACTCGCCCTCTCGCAGCGAGCTTCAACCTCTTCGTTCCACTCACTTTAGAACTCACAAACTTTTCATTCGCACGTCAATTCGGCCTCCCAGCCGCGCCGTGCTTTCGCTGGCCCTTCGTCTGCTTTCGCAAACATCATGCAGTCCCTCTCGCAAACGCGCTCAAAACAAAGCTCCTCACGCAGGAACTCGCGCGCCCATCGCCGCTCCGCGCAGACCTCCTTTCTCCTCGCCCTTAGTGTCATCATCGCTGGTTGCGCATCAGGCGGTGGTGGCGGCCCCACCACTCCTCCCCCGCCTCCAATAGCCGTCACCATCACTCCCAATTCCGGCACCGTGTTACTCGGCAACACACTTACTTTCTCCGCCTCGGTCTCCAACTCCTCCGACACCTCCGTCCTCTGGAGCGTCAACGCCATTCCCGGCGGCTCCGCTCAAGTCGGCACCATTTCTGCCGATGGACTCTTTACCGCCCCCGCAGACCTTCCCCCGGGCGGCAAAGTGCAAGTAACCGCCACCAGTCATGCCGATCCCTCCAAATCCTCCACCGTCGGCGTCACCGTCTCGAGCGACATCACCATCTCTCTCTCCACTTTTTCTCCCAGCATGGAACTTGGCGCCCTGCAATCCTTCCACGCCTCCGTCACCAGCAGTGGCAAACCCGATCCGACGATCCACTGGAGCCTTTCCGGCCCATCCTGCCCGAACAACTGCGGCAGCGTGGGCGTCAATGGAAATTACACCGCGCCCGCCATTCTTCCTTCCTCTCCCAATGTGACTCTCACCGCCACCAGTGCCGCCGACCCATGCAAACAATCCCCCGCCGCGCTAACCATCACCAGCCATTTCACGCTGCAAGTTTCCGCGCCCGCCAATCTGCAACCCGGCGCAACTTCCGCCATCGTCGCCACACTCACACCCGTTCCCGGCTCCAATCCCGACGAAGTGCTTGCCTGGTCGCTTTCCGGTGCGGGCTGCAGCGGCAATACCTGCGGCATTCTTACCGTCATCACCACCCAATCCGCCGGCACCGGTGCTGTAGCCGACACCGCCAACTACACCGCTCCCAACAATCCCCCCCAGCCCGACACCGTCGTCGTCACCGTCACTCCGCAAGCCGATCCTTCCAAACAAACCCAGGCCACCATCACCATTCAGTCCGGTCCGAACCTCAGTCTCTCTCCCTCCACCGACACGCTCGCCGCCAATCATCGCGTCAGTCTCACCGTCACCGAAAACGGCGCCACCGGCGAATCCCTCGCCTGGAGCGTCAACAACATCTCAGACGGCAACGCCACCTTCGGCCAAATCTGCGTCGTTGCCTCCTCCCCCTGCCAAAGCGTCACGAGCGGCAGCGCCACGCAAGCTGATTACATCGCTCCCGGCGCCATTCCCTCGCCCAATCCCGTCTCCGTCCAAGTCGCCAGCACCGGAAATCCCGCGCTCAACGCCGCAGCGCAAATCACCGTCATCAATCACATCCTTGTCAGCGTACTCCCCAACAATGTCACCCTGCCTCCACTCGCCGTGCAGGCCTTCACCGCCGCGGTGCTCGGCACCGGCAATCAAGCCGTCATCTGGCAAATTCAAGGCGCCGGCTGCTCCGTGATCGGGGCATGCGGCTCAATCGACCCCAGTGGCACATTCACCGCTCCTGCCGCGCCGCCCGTCCCCGACGCCATCCAGATTGTCGCTCTCAGTCAGGACGACTCGACGCAATCCGGCGCAGCCAGCGTCACCATCTCCACCGGCACAAATATTCTTTCCCTGCATCCCGCCAGCGTTTACGCCGGCAGCGCTGACGGATTCACTCTCACCGTGGACGGCAGCGGCTTTGTCCTCTCAAATCCCGGCCCCGGCTCTACATTGCTCATCGGCGGCACCGTGCGCGTCACCACCTGCGGTTCTGTAAACTCCTGCTCCGCTCCGGTCGCCAGCACTGACGTCGCGCAACCCGGCAACGTCAGCGTTCAGATTCAAAATCCCAACGCCTCGCTTTCCAACATCGTCACTCTCGTCATTGCCCCTCTCGGCAGTACCGTCACCGTCATTTCCCTCACCGCTTCTTCTCCTACCTCCACCGGCCAAATCATCACCGTCGTCGAGCCCACCGCTGCCGGGGTCGACAATTCCTCCATCTCTTTCGATCTCAACGTCGCCGCCCTCGGCGTCTTCAACACCTCCAACAACGCCTGCAATCTCGGTGGCAATCCCATCCCGCTCACCCGCCCCGTCACCGGCACCACCGCCGCCGACATCTGCCTTTTCTCCCAATCCGGCTTTGACACCAGCATGACTTACACCATCTCCGGCCCCGGCGATATCGCCGTCATCTCCAAACAGCCCGCGGGACTCGGCATCATCCACCTCACCGTCCAGATTCCGTCCACCGCCGTCACCGGCGCGCGCACGCTTTTCATCCAGAACGCCAATCTCGACAAAACCTCCGCTTCCGGAGTGCTCGAAATTCAATGAACTGGAGTGCCTATCCATGAGCTACACGCAACGCCGCCAATTTCTCTGGGTTCTCTTCCTCGTCGGGTTGATCCTGATCGCCATCGTCGCGCAGGCCACCACTCTGGTGCGCCTGCGCTTCCAGGATCTAGTCCACTATTCCTATTCGATCGCTCGCGTGCGCTGCCTCCGCGCCCAAACGCGCATGGAAAACGGCGAAATCTGGACCGATACCAGCTTCGACGTCCTCAGCCACAACAAAGGCTATCTCCCCGCGCAAATCGTCGTTCGCCAGCCCGGCGGAAAATTCCGGCACCTGCAATCGCACGTCGACGGCGCTCCCGAATTCCGCCCCGGCGAGGAAGTCTATCTTTTTCTCAGCGGCCATCCTGGCAGGCAATTCTTGATTGTCGGCTGGGGGCAAGGAACGTTCCGCATTCGCAACGATCTTCGCACCGGCGGAGAAGTCGTCACCCAGGACTCCGCCGAAACTCCGGTCTTCGATCCCGTCTCCAACTCTTTCACCAAAACCGGCGTCAAGAATCTTTCTGTCGATGTTTTCGAGCAGCGCCTCAAGCGCGAACTGTTGCGCGAAATGTAATGAACTCAGAAAGAAGAAACACAACCATGTTCCATTCAATCCGACGAGAACTCATTAATGGTCAACGGGAGGGCACGGCTTCAGTCGTGCCATTAACATATCGTACGAGCCGGGCTTTAGCCCCTGAGGTCTCTGGATTTTCCTCGCCGGCCAAGCGTCATCTAAGCCCCGAATCTCAACCCCCGGCGAATGTCATCCTGAGGGACGCGCCTCTTGCGTCCCGAAGGACCTCAACCTCAACGCTGCCACAGAATCATCCGTTCACGCCCGCTTTCACATCCCAAAATCGCCGCGTTACGCGCAACTCCGAAAACTCATTCAAATCGAGATAACCCAATGCAAACTTCGCTCCGAAAATTCTCAGCCATCGCCCTCGCGTTCTTCTTCACCCTGTGGTCCGCCACTTCCGCCCACGGCTACTCATTCAATGAAATCGTGCCCGACGTGCGCGAACCAGCCAGCGTCTCCGGTGGTTCCGCCTGCCCGTTGCCTTCCCATCAACTCACCAGCCCAGCAGCCATCGCCTTCCGCTGGAGCACCATGCTCGGCTCCAATCCCAAAACCATCCTCACCCAGGACCAAACTGCCACCGGCAGCCTCAACGAAATCGAACAAACCATCCAGCAATCTCTCAGCGTCTGGAGCAATGTCAGCGGCACCGGCCTGACACCTGCCTCCTTTGCTCCTCTTACCCGCGTGGCCTCCAGCAATCTCTGTGGCTCGGACGGCATCAATTCCATCTGCTTCGATCAGGCGGACTCCGCCTTCACTCCCGGCGTCCTCGCCTTCACCCGCGTCATCACCGCCGATCAGCTCGGCATCCAGCTCGGCAGTCGCGCGCCCTCCACGCAAGTCGGCCAGATTCTCGACGCGGATATCTATTTCAATCCCAGCAATTCGCTGGTGGCCTTCGCCACTCCGGCGGCTCTCAGCGCCAACCCAAAGGCGTACGATCTCGAATCTCTCCTCACCCATGAACTCGGCCACGCTCTCGGTTTCAGCCATTCCGCCGTCTGGAGCACCATAATGTTCCCTTTCGCTCCCGCGCCCGGAACGTTTGCCGGCATGCGCCCCACCACACAACAACCCGATGCCCCGCTCGCCGACGACGATCGCACCGGCCTCCGTGTTCTCTATCACAATCCAACCGACACCCAATTCATCGGCTCGATCCAGGGCCGCATTCTTCCCGCTAATCCGCTCTCTTTGCCCGCGTCTCCGCCCGGCGTCACCGGGGTCTTCGGCGCGCACGTCGTCGCCGTGGATGCCGCAAGCGGCTCCGTTATTGCCGGCACTTTAGGTGGATGGAGTTGCCAGGCGCCCGGCCCGGCACAATTTGATGGTACTTACGAAATCAACGCTCTCGCTGTGAACCACAGCTACAAAATCTATGCCGAACCGCTCAACGGCGCCGTCGGCCCTTCCGAAGTTTCCAACGCGCTCGTCACCCTCTGTCGCAATTCCGTCACCGACCCCGGCTGGCCCCCGCTGCAAGCCTGTGTCGTCCCCCAACCCAACCTGGAATTCACGGTAAGCACTCTCTCTTCGCCCTAGCTGAAATCCGAAACCAAACTCCCCAGGGCATCGCCGCTGTCCCTGCCCGGTCGAAATCCCGGTTCTTCGCACTCGAAGATCGGCATGTTCACGCCTTCTTCAAAACCTCCTCCGTCGCCCCGCTCAACAACTCCCAAATCCTTCCCACCCACTCCCGATGCTCCGGCTTCATCAACACCGACCGCAAACAGGTCAGGCGAGCGCGATCTTTCTTCATCCCGCGCAGATTCGACTCGAAAAAGCTAACCGGCAACTCCGCCACCGCCAGATGCAGATCCCGCCGCGCCGCGGCATTAAAAATCTTCCTCGTCCGCTTCGACGCCTCGCTGACGCTCCCCGCCCGCGGCGCAAAAAACACGATATCTAGCTCCGGCGCAAACGCGCTGACAAATCGTTCATCCCTCTCAATCCGCCCGTGCAAATCCAGTGCCGCGCGCCGGCAATCCTCCAGCCCACCCGCGAACTCCCCGCCCTTCGTAAGCGGCAGCAATTCCTGCGTCGCCCAAAGCGCCGCAGCCGCAGCTCCGGGACGCGAGCACTCCAGGCTGATCTCGCCCAGGTGCAGCTCCTGCGAACTGTAATAAGTAATCGGCGAATCATGCTTGTACAGCCGCCCCACCGCCGGATCCCGAAACAACACGCAGCCGCATCCATAGGGCTGCAATCCATGCTTGTGCGGATCGATGACGATCGAGTCCACGCGGCACAACAAATCAAACGACCGTCGCGCCTCTTCGCCCAGATTTCCGGCCAGCCCAAAGTAGCCGCCATAGGCGGCATCGGCGTGCACGCGAAATCCATGCTGTTCGCTGAGCTCCAGAATTTCCGCCAAAGGATCGACGGAGCCCGTCGACGTAGTTCCCATCGTCGCCACCACCGCCGCCACGTCGCCCTGCGAAACCTGCTCCCGCAGCTTCGCCACATCCATCCGTCCCCGCGCATCGCAATCCACCGCGGCAAACGGCAATTGCAGCACTCCGCTGATCCGCCCGTGCGTATAATGCGCCTGCGTATTTGCGAGAATTCTCTTCCCCGGCGCCAGTTGTCCGGCGACCCACAGCGCTTCCAGGTTCGCCATCGTTCCGCCGCCGCACAAATGTCCCAGGTGTTCCCGCCAGCCGAACATGGCGGCAATCCCCGCTACCGCCTCCTTCTCCATCGCTGAGGTCGCCCGTCCACCATCCAGCGCATGATTGTTGGGATTGATCCACTGCGCCAGGGAATACGCCAGCCGCGCCACCGTGTGCGGCGGCTTCAACATCTGTCCCGCATACAGCGGGTGGAAATACGGATAGTTGTCCTGCAGTCGCTGCGCCGTCGCCGCCAAAATCTTCCCCATGCGCGGCGAGCCGGGGATCTCCGCCGCAAACTCCGGAAGCTCGGTGAATCCCTCGTCGAGTCTCTCCAGCGATTCCAATAACAATTTCAAATTCTCTTTATCCAGCATGAGTGGGTTGTCTCATCCAGGGAATGAATACCAGTGGCATAGAAAACGAAGCGTCTATTCCAGCATCTTCTCCAGTTGCCCGGCGGTCTTCAGCAGCTCCAATTGCGCCTGTTGCCGCTGAAAATTGGCGTCCAGGTACAACATCCATTTCTCATTCTCGTCTAGCCGCGCCCGTTCGACTTCGCGCAAATTGATTTTCCCTTCGCCGAATTGCGATTGCAGCACGCCCAGATTCTGCTGCGACAACTGCAATTCCAGACGCGCCACTTCCTTCGAAGCGTCCGCCTGCTGCACCTTCCGCGATTTCTGCCGCACTTCCGCGCTCACCTGGCTCCGCGTGTTGCTCAGGTTGATTTTCGCCGCTTCCAGATTTACTTGCGCCAACGCCACATTCGCCCGCGTTTTCGCGCTGTAAATCGGCACGTTGATGTTCACTCCCGCGTTCAGGTTGTTGTATTTAAAATTCTGATAAATGTTCGCGTAGTTGTTGAAATTGTATTTCGCCAGCACATCATAGATGGACACCAGTTGCAGCGTCGGCCAGTAGCCCCGTTTCTCTCCCTGCAGGCGGAACTCCTTGGCCTTCACATCCGATTCCGCCACCGCCAGCCGCGTATTGCTCTGCGCGGACATGGCAATCAGGTTCGCCCCTTCTTGCTCCGCGGCCCCCGGCAACTCTTCGGGAATCACCTCAATCGCCTGCTCCGCCGCCAGCCCCAACTGGTTGCGCAGAAAAACTTCCAGCTCATCCTGCCGGCCCTCCAGTTGCAAGATGCGTTGTTGCACCTGCGCGCGCGTCAACTTCGCCTTGGTCACTTCCACGGGCAATTCAAATCCCTCGCCTTCGCGCTCCGTGGTCACATCTATAATTTTGTCGGCGCTCTCCCGCTCAACCCGCAGCAACTCCAGCGAGTGGCGCACCTTCACCAGCTCCAGATACGCTGATGCCACCCGTACAATCACCGCGTTCCGTGTATCTTCCAGCACTGCGCGTTGCGACTTCACCTGCTCCTGCTGCTCCTTGGCAAGTCCCCGCAGCGGTCCGTTCAAGATCTCTTCCGTGTACGTGACGCTGAACAGCGCCGGCGGCCGCCCTCCCGGCGTTTCCGGCAGTCCATAGGTGTAGCCGGCTCCGGATCCCGCATACAGATTGGGTAGAAATTCCGCGCGCGTCAGTTGCGCGGAATTCTGCGCTGCCTGCACCTGCAGCTTCGCCAACTGAATGTCTTTGCTGTTCGTCAGCGACATCCCGACCGCGCTCTTCAGCGTCAGCACCACAGGAGTGCCGCTCACCGCGGCCGCGGGTGACTCCTGCGACCGCGCGCCATTAGCGACACTCGCCGTCAGCAAAATCCCAATCGCCATGCCATGTTGCCAGCCCATGCCTCTTCCTCCCATCGCCCTGTTCCTGGCGGTCCTATTCATAGCGTAATGATTCAACGGGTTCCAGAACCGCCGCTTGCCGCGCCGGCAACCAGCCAAAAAACAGTCCCGTTGAGCAGGAAACCAGGAACGCCAAAATTACGCTCATTCCCGATATCGGCACTCGCAGATTCCCCGGCAAAAATTGCTGCACGATCACCGGAATTCCCACGCCAATTAGGATGCCAATCACCGCCCCACCTCCGCTGATCAGAAACGCCTCGATCAGGAATTGCCACCTGATTTCCTTTTGCGCGGCCCCTATCGCCTTGCGGATGCCGATCTCCCGGGTCCGCTCCTTCACCGTCACCAGCATGATGTTCATGATGCCGATGCCGCTGATCAATAACGCGATGAACGCAATCACAATCAGCACGATGCGCAATGCCAGCGAAATGGTCTTCGCCGCGCCCAGAATCGCCGTCAACGTCTGCACGTTGTATTCCGCTTCCGGCGGATGCCGGCTCTTCAGCAGCCGGCCGATCTGTTTTTCGACGATGGCCACGTGCTCCGGTCCGGCGGTCTGCAACTGCAAGGTGCTCAGAACGTCCGTGCCGGTGTAATACTTCATCAGCGAAAACGGAATGATCACCGACTCCTTTTGCAATTCCGACAAGCCAAACGTCTCGGCGCGCTCCTTGAATACCCCCACCACCGTAAACGTAAGCTCCCCCATGCGGAGTTGCCGCCCGACGGGGGTTTCCACCCCAAACACGCGGTCCGCAAGCGCCTTGGTAATCAGGCAGACCTTGCTGCGCGCTTCCATGTCCGCGGCATCGAAGTAGCGGCCCCGCAAAATGATCAGCCGGCGAATCTGCTGATATCCGTCGGTAACGCCGATCAGCCGTACGGGATGCGTTCGCCCCCCGGCCACCACCGCCATCGGCAGATCGTTGAATCCGGCGACCACCAGCGCATCCGGCAGTTGCGCCTTGGCCGCCGCCAGATCGTCGGTATTGATCTCGTAACTCAGCGGCTGCGCTTTTTCGGGTGTCTTGACCATCTCCACCCAGACCAGGTTCGACCCCATGGCCTCAATCTGCGAAATCACAAATCTCTGGCTGGTCAGCGCCACCGTCACCACCAGCACAATCGAAGCGCTGCCGATGATCACCCCGATGGACGTCAGCACCGCGCGCAATTTGTTTGCTCGCAACGCGTCCACCGCCACCGCAATCGCTTCCCGTATATGCATTGTCGTTCCGAAAAAAACCCGCTCAGTTGTTTCCGAGTTGCTTCAGCGCCTCTTGCGCCTGCTTGTATTTCGCATTCAGTTTCAGCGCCGCCTCGTATTCGCTACGCGCTCCCGATGCGTTTTTCTGGCTCTCCGCCAGCCGCCCCAGCCAATAGTGGGCTGCCCATGGGCGCGGATAATCCGAATTCATGGGCGCTGTTTGCAGATAGTCGCGCAGCAATTTCTCGGCGTCGGCCGCCTTCACTCCTTGCAGAATAAAAGCTACGCCCCGGTAAAATTCTCCGCGCGGATCCCGCGGCGCCAACTCTTCCCCGGCGGTCGCTACCCCCAGGAGTTTCTCCGCATTCTTGCGTTCCAGAAAATAATCGCCGATGCCGTAAATGCGGTTCGCCGTCTTCGGCTTGCTTTCCAACGCCTTGGCGAACTCCACATCGGCTCCGGGGTAATCCTTCTTATGCGCCTTGCAAATCCCCGTGGCATAGTGGCCTTCCGCCGCGTCCATGCTCATCAGTTTCTGGATCAGCGGCTGGGCCTTGTCTTCTCCGCCGCCCACCACGCCGGGGGCCGTGCAGTCATACTCGATCAGGTCCTGCAGGGCGTCGAAATTATGCGCGTCAAGCTGCGTTGCGGTGTCAAATTCCTTCTGCGTCTTCCGTGCCAGCGAGTACGCGCTCAGCATCGAAGCGTGGTCCGCCTTGGCCCCATACGCTTCTCCGAGCCAACGGTGATAGTCGGAGTTTTTCGGATCGCTGGCCACGGCTTTTTCGCCGCTGCTTACCGCGGCGTCATATTGATTCAGTTCCAGGTAGGCTCGCGTCAGCAACACATAAATGTCGCCGTTGTTTGGCTGGCTCGCCGCCGCGCTCTTCAGAATTTCAACCGTCCGCGGATAGTCGCCCCTTTCAAAGGCGTGTTTCGCCTTCTCCAGCGCCGATTCGTCCGCGCACACGCCCCCCGGCATCAACACCAGGCAAAACGCTGCCGCACAGATCAGTTTACTGACCCGCACCATTCCCGCCCGTGGTATTCGACGTATCCATATTAACGATCTTTACCAACATACCGTCGTGAAAGTCGGCGTCCCCGGGCAGCGCCACCACATCCGTCTCCTTCAGCCCGCTGACCACCTCGTAGTTCGTCGCATCCGCGATACCTATCTGGATCGACCGTTTTTCCAGAAGCGTTTTCCCCACGCCACTCTGCACCGCAAAAACAAAGCTCTGTCCGCCAATCGTTTCCACCGCCCCACGGGGCACCGTCAGAACATTCAATCGTTCCCGGGAATTGATGCGCACATTCACATTGGTATTCGGCAGCAGCTCCAGCTGGTCGTTTTGCACCGAGCACAGCAGTTCGCCCACGCTCCGCGAACCGCGCGGCACCACCTGCTTCGGCGTGATTTCTGTCCGGCCCGCCCAGGAGCGGTCAGGCAGCGCGTCCCAGGTGATTTTCACCGGCAGACCAGGCTCCAGCCCGCCCATTTCCGGCTCATCAATGAAGGCCCGCACGCGAACCTGATGCAGGTCGGCCATTTCGGCGAGCAGATCCCCGACTTTCACATAATCTCCGGCCTTGATGGGAAAAGCATACAGAGTGCCATCGGCTGCCGCAGTGATGCGGCCTTGGCGCACCTTGTCCTCCAGAGCGGCGACGTCGCTCTGCGCCTGCCGCACCGCCAACTCTCCCCGTGAACTGTCCAGGGAAACCTGCCGCACAAACTCCTGTTTCGCGGCCGTCAGGCGGGTGACTTCCTCTTGCGCCTTGGCCAGCGACAAATCGTTGGCCGCCAGTTCATCCTTGGTCGCCGCACCCTGCGCCAGCAGCCGTGTCAGGGCGTCGTGATTCTTCTGCAGGCGCTCGCGATCGGCCACCGCTTTTGCCAGGTCGCCACTCACCCGCGCGGCATCATCTGTGCGGCCGCCCGCCTTGGCCGCGCGCAGATCTTCCTGGGCGCGCAGCAGCTTGGACTTGGCCGCCGCAAGCTGCGCGTCGGCATCCTTCACGTTCAACTCCAGCAGCAACTGCCCCTTCTTTACGTTCTGCCCTTCGCTGACATGAACCTTTTCCACGAAGGTATCGAGTTGCGCACGAACGCTGAACGGCGCGATCGGTTCCACCTTGCCGTTGCTGGTGATGGACGAAACCACGTTCTGCCGCACCGGCCGCACCGCCGAAATTTTTGCCACCGGCTGCCGCCCGCTCAAATGGATCAACACAAACGCGACGATTCCCGCAAGCAGCAGGAACAGCATCGTTCGGTTGCGCAGCCTCTTATCCATAAATTCTTGTATTCAATTCCCCATTCACCTTCAGGGTCGGTTACACGTAGGAATCATCCGGCTTTCGCGGGCGCTGCTCGCTCCGGATTCGGCGCGCTGGCCGGTATTTACTTCCAATGCTTAACCTAAAGTCTATCAGGAGGTTAGCCCTATTCTCCACAGCCATCCATCGAGCAATCAAATGCCCCTGAAGGCACCCGGGGATGCCGCTCGCCCGTTGCAGCGGCAGCCCTCCACTGCGTGATAGAATGCCGCCATCATGGACGCCTCCCAACCCGCACGGTCCGAGGAGAAAAAAATTCCCGCGGCGCCGGCAGCTTCCTCCGTGCTGCACCGCGTGTGCGTCCAGTGCAACAACATGTTCCGCGTGCCCCCTGACAAGTTCGATGCCAAACAGTGCCCCAACTGTCACAAAGGCTAGGTCTGTCTTCCCTGTTTGTAGCCGTTCGCGCGAGCCGAGGGCCGGCTTTTCCACGGCGATATTTTCTCCCGCGCCCCTGCGTATTCCACAGCAGCGTGCGGTGCGCCCAGGTTCCCAATCCAAGTCGAGGTTCTGCCCATGATAGAAACGCGGGGACTGACCAAGGTCTTCAAAGACAAGAAGCGCGGCGAGATCCGCGCCGTCGATGGCGTGAGTTTCGCCTGCAAACCCGGGCAGATTTATGGGCTGCTGGGCGCCAACGGCGCCGGCAAGACCACCACGTTGCGCATGCTGGCCACCATCCTGGAACCCAGCGACGGTACGGCCATTGTTTGCGGCCACGATGTGGTCGAGGAACCGGAAAAAGTCCGCGCCAACGTCGGCTTTCTCTCCACCGCCACCGCACTCTACCCGCGGCTCACTTCGCAGGAGATGGTCGAATACTTCGGCCGCTTGAACGGCATCGACGGCCCCGCGCTGAAAAAACGCGTCGATGAGATTTTCGCCCGCCTGGATATGAACTCCTTCCGCGACCGCCGCTGCGACAAGCTTTCCACCGGCATGAAGCAGAAAACCTCCATCGCCCGCACCTTGATCCACGACCCCCAGGTCATGATTTTCGATGAGCCTACCCTGGGCCTGGACATCATGACCGCCCGCGCCATCATCGACTTCATCCGCGAGTGCCGCCAGCGTGGCAAAACCGTGATTTTTTCCACCCACGTCATGAGCGAAGTCGAAAAACTCTGCGACATCATTGGCATCATCCAGTCCGGCAAGCTCCTCGCCGAGGGCTCGCTTGCGGAGCTCAGGGAACGATACAAAGAGCAGGATTTGGAAGAAATTTTCGTCAAGGTCGTTGCGCCCCACTACCAGCCCGAGGAGGCCGCCTGACATGCGCCTGCAAGACATCGGCGTCGTTTACCGCAAAGAACTCACCGAAGCGTTGCGGGACCGCCGCACCCTCATCTCCACCCTGCTGGTTCCCTTGCTGCTCTTCCCCCTGCTCTCGGTGGGTTTCGGCGCGCTGGCGGTCACCCTGGTCAAGAAAGCGGAGCAGGAAACCCCCAAGGTAATGCTGCTCGGCGGCGCGGACTCCCCGCACGTCCTGGAAATCTTGCGCAGCAACAAAAAGATTGAGGTGGTCCCCGCGACTCCCGATTGGAAAGACCAAATCATCAACAAGGAAATCCGCGCGGCCATCGAAATCCCCGCGGGCTTCGAGGCCAGCCCGGACCGCCAGCAACCCGAAACCGTCGAGATTTACAAGTATGAGGGAGAGTTGAAGTCCTCCATCTCCGCCGCCAACCTCGAGAAAAACCTCAAGGAATACCGCGATCAACTGATCGAAGCCCGGCTGCAAGCCAACCACCTGCCTGCCTCCGTGCTTACTCCTTTCCTCATCAAGCAGGACAACGTCGCTCCGCCAGAAAAGGTGGGCGGCGCGGCCTTCGGCGGCATTATCGGCTACATGGTCATTCTTCTTTGCATGACCGGCGGCATGTATCCGGCGATGGACCTGACCGCCGGTGAAAAAGAACGCGGCACCATGGAAACCATTTTGTCCAGCCCCATCTCGCGCCTCGACCTGGTTCTCGGAAAGTTCTTCCTGGTTCTCACCGCGTCCCTGGTCACCGCGGCGCTTGCGGTCCTCTCCATGGGCGTTTCGTTCTGGGGGATGCAACAGGCCAAAGCGTTCGATGTTTCCAAGAACCCGGAGGCCGCGGGCATGCAGCTGCACATCGGATTTACGGCCGTGCTCTCTGTCTTCATCATGGCTTTGCCGCTGGCGGTGCTCTTCTCCGCCGGGCTGATCACCATATCCCTATTCGCCAAAAGCTACAAGGAAGCGCAGAGTTACGTCTCTCCCTTGATGATCCTGGTGATCGTGCCAGCGGTGGCCGCCATGCTTCCGGGCGTCGAGCTCACCGCCAAATTGGCGCTCATTCCGATTCTAAATGTCAGCCTGCTATGCAAGGAACTGGTCACCGGAACCTATCACTGGAATTTCATTGCCCTGATTTTTCTTTCCACCTGCGTGTACGCCGCGATCGCGCTGTTTCTGGCCGTCAAAATGTTCCAGCGTGAAGATGTGCTGTTCCGTAGCTAGGATGAGTTTCTCGCGAAGTGCGTTCCGTTCATTGTTGCAGCTTTAGAAATAAATTGTAATCCCGAGGGGCGCCCCGTTTACCCCTCGAAGGACCTCAACCTATACCACAGGCATGTTCGCCGGATGAGATTTCTCCGATAACCTCCATTGGAAGCCCTTACGCTTTCACCCACACAGGCGGCCAATTTTCTTTGAACTGTTCCGCCGCAAGTTTCGTATCTTCATGTGAGAGCCTATGCGCCTTCTCCATATTTTCCTGATTCTCCTGCTGATCCCGCCGCTCATGGCCGCCGTAATGGGCTGGATGGTTGCACCCTCGTTTCTGCATCCGGTGCGCCGCCCGCTGACGCCGGACCTGATCCGCGAAGCCGACGCTTCCTTCGCGCAAACGCACTCGCGCCGTGAGGATCTCCTGGTAGCCGCTGCGGACGGAGCGGCCCTGCGCGGATGGAAAGTGCGACCGCCAAACCCCAACGGCGCCTGGGTGCTGCTCTTCCACGGCGTCGCCGACAACCGCGTCGGCGTCATCGGCCAGTCCGAACTCCTGCTGCGCGCTGGATACAGTGTGGTGATGATGGATGCGCGCGCCCACGGCGAAAGCGGCGGCGCGATGGCCACCTACGGCTGGCTGGAGCGCGACGATACCCGCGCGATCGTGGATGCGCTCGTCGCCGGCGAACATCCCGCGCACATTTTTGCCCTGGGAGAATCGATGGGCGCGGGCATCGCCCTGCAATCCGCCGGCGTTGACCCGCGCATCGAAGCCGTGGCGGCCGAAGCGCCCTTCGCCAGCTTGCGCGAGGCTTCTTATGACTACGCCGGGCTGCAGGAATATCCCCTGCTCGGCAGGACGCTCTTCGCGCCCGGCGCTTGGGTCATGCTCTATCGCGGGGGAAAGCTCGCCGGATTTCCCGCCGCCGGAGTCTCCCCGGAAAACGCTGCGGCTTCGCGAAGCTTTCCAGTGCTGCTGATCTGCGATCAGGCGGATACTACCCTCCCTTGCCGGCACGCCCGTAGCATTTATGCCGCGGCCCGCGGCGAAAAATCGTTGTGGGTGGTGCCGGGCGCGTTTCACACCGCGGCACTTGGTTTTGCGCCCGAAGAATTCCGCCAGCGGGTCCTGAACTTCTTCGCGCAATCGAGAGGCTAGCTGGTCACCGGCCATTGCGGTTGATCCGCGTGCTGTTCCTTATCCACCGCCAAATACCCTCCCGCGCTTTCCCAACGGTCGCTCAACTGCCGCACCGTTTCCCGCATCCGCACCGCCAGCGCCGTGATGGTCTCCAGCCGCTGCCGGGTTTGCGGCGGCAATTCCAGCTTTTCCCGGCGCACTTCCAGCAACACCAGCTCCGCGTTTCCCAGGATTCCCGTCAGCGGATTGTTCAGCTCGTGCCGCAAAAGTTCCCCGAAGTCGCGGTCGTCCAGCTCCAGTTCGCCAAGGGAAACCATGGCCCGGCCGGCGCCGCCTTCTTTCCGAGTGCCCGCGGAACTCCGCATCCGCCGCTCGACCATCGTGATGGCCGCGGGCAGGCCCAACGCCGACCGCGGCACGAAATCCACCTGCGCGAAACCCAGTGCCGGGGAGATTTCCGCGCCCTCTTCGGCCCCGCCAACCCACACCAGCGGGGCGTACCCGGCCAGCAGAGAGATCGTCGCGGAGAGCGCCTCCCGTCGCGCGGCCAGCGAGTCTGCGCCATTCGCCAGCACCCGCTCTTCGGCAAGAATCACCGCCGGGGCGTGCCTCTCGATCAACCATCGCGCGCTTTGCACGTTGTCCGCAACCACCACGCGCAGCTCCTTCCGCCGCCGCTGCAATTCCCGCCGGGCTTCCTCGCAAAAGTCCTGCTCTCCGCAAACGAGGACGGGTTCCCCGGGCCCGCCGGCCGCCCGCTCTTTTCTTTCCCCCGCTTGAACCTTCTGTGCATTCAGTTCTTCTCGCGCCACGTCGCCTCTCCTCTTACAGCATGCCGTGCACCGCGCGGCTCAGCTCTTCCACCCGGAACGGTTTGGCCACGTATGGCAGGCGGTGCCGCTCCAGAAACTCCTGGGTCCGCGGCGCCACCACGTCTCCGGTTACGAACAGCACGTGTTCCTGCAACGGATTCCGGCGCAGCCCCAGGGACTGAAAAAATTTCTGCCCGTCCATTCCCGGCATCTTCAAGTCGCAGATCACCAGGTCGTAGTCTTCGCGGTCGGCGCGCTCCAGCGCCGCGTGGCCGTCCTCCAGCACGTCCACGCGCATGCCTTCGTCGCGCAGCACGTCGGCAATCAGCCCGCCCACCGTCGGTTCGTCCTCGACGACCAGCACTTTCGGTGCCCGCTGTTCTCCCGGCGTCTCGCCCGCCATCTTCCTTTTGAGCGGCTCGTTCCGGATCGCCGCCGGGATTCGCGGCGGCGGCGCGATCGCCAGCTTCGCTACGGGGAGTTCCACCAGAAAGCGCGCGCCCCCCTTGGGCGGGCTGATGACGGTCACCGTTCCCCCGTGCTGCCGCACGAACCCCAGCACGATCGCCAGGCCCAGGCCGGTGCCCACCCCCGGCGGCTTGGTGGTGAAAAAAGGATCGAAAATCCGCGCCTGGATCGTCCCGGGGATGCCCGGACCGTCGTCCCACACTTCCAGCTGCACGCGAGTCTCGCCGGCGCTCGCCGTGCGCACTCTGATCGTTCCGCCTTTGCCGCTCTGCTCGATGGCTTGCTGCGCGTTCTGCAGCAGGTTCAACAGCACTTGTTGCAACTGCCCAAAGTCACCCGCAATCAGCGGCAGCGAAGCTTCCTTCTCCACCAGCAGGCGAATCGCTCCGCCCCGCAGCGTCCCCCGCAGCAGCTCCACGGTGCGTTCCAACAAGTCGTTCACGGAGAGCGGTTCCCGCACGCCGCGTGGGTCGCCCGAAAGCTGCAGCAATTGCCGGAGGATCCCCGCCGCGCGCTCGGCCTCCGAAAGAATGCCATGCATCTCGCGATTCGCGTCGCTTCCGGCCTCCTGCGGGTGCCGCAGCAGGCGCTGCGCGTACCCCAGGATGGTCGTCAACGGATTGCTCAACTCATGCATGATGCCGCTCACCCGCTGCCCCAGCGACGCCAGTTTCTCGGTTTGCACCATGCGCGATTGGAACGCCCGCCGCACGGTCATCTCGCGGTACACCTCCACGCGCCCCAGCCGCCGCCCGTTTTCTCCCACCAGCCGGCGTGTACAGCGTTCGATCGTTCGCGGCGATGGCCAGTTCATTTGCAACTCTTCCTGGGTCTCGGATTCCGCGGACTCCGCCAGTTCCCGCCATTTCCTCGAAAACTCTTCCGGATCCACCGCGTGGCCGGAAACGTGCCGCAGCAAATCCTGCAGCGCGTGCGCGCCGGCGGCTTCCTCGGTACCGAGGCCCAACAGCCGGAAAAAGCGCTCATTCGCGGCGCGGATGCCTCCCGCTTCGTCGAACAGCGCCACTCCTTCACCCATCCAGTCCACGGTCTGCCGCAGCTCTGCCTCCACATCTTCCTTGCGGCGTTCGCGTGGTTCGCCGGCCGCGCGCTCGATGGACACCGCGAGAAACTCCGCGCTCGAAAGCTTCAGGTGCCGGCACTCCACGCCCGCGCCTTCTTCCAATTGCACTCGCAGCGTTTCCGGTTCCGCTTCCCCGCCCGGCCACAATCCGGCGCCGCCCGAATGCAGCCAGCGGTTGGCGCGTTCCCATTCCCGCGGGCGAAAAAGTTCCACGAACCGGAGTTCCGGCTTTTCCCATCGCACGGTAACCGCGGCAGCTTCCCGCGCGAGAATCTGTTTCGCGCCCCGGCTCCATCCCCGCAAGAATCCCCCGCGGTCCACCAGCAGCACCGGTTGTTCGCTGGATTCGAGCAGCACCCGCTGCCAGGTTTCCGCTCGCACGCGCTCCGCCAACCGGGCCTTTTGCTGCAAGACCTGGGTCAGCAGCAGCGCGCGCCGCTCCAACCGCTCAACACTTTCCGCATGGTTGCGCCCGCGCGAAAGCCCGGCCATCAGAACCCCGTGCGTGGCGCCATCCCAACTCAGCGGAATGGCCACAATCCGCGCAATTTCACGAGCCAGCGGGAGACCGCCCGCTTCCGCGGCGGTCACCTGGCCGGTCTCCACCGCCTGCCGCCAGCACATTTCGAGCGGCCCATCCTCCACGCTATGGCCCCAGGCGGAAGCGCCGCTCAACGCCCGGATCTGCAACCCTTCTGCCGCCCGCGTACCGGATGGCGCGCCCGCCGCCAGCATCGTTCGCCGCTCGCCGAGCAGTGCAAACACGGCGCCCACCCCTTCCGCGGTAACACCTTGGGTGCAGCTTTCCACCAATTCCGTAAGCACGCCCTCGTGGTTCGGCATCCCCGCCAGTTGGGTGTGCACGTGTACGCTGAGTTCGAGGTCTGCCCGGCGTTCGCGTGCCAACCGGGCCTGCTCTTCCCACTCCATTGCCAGCGCCAGTTCCCCCGCGACATCTTCCGCCAGCGCTCGCGGAAGGCGAGTTTCCGCATCCTGCGCCGCCACCAGCAACAATCCCCGCAACCCATTCTGTACCAGCACCGGAACCCACAGCACGTGCTGCATGCCGAGTGTCGGGCCCACAAGGGGTTCGCGGGACTCGCCCGCCTCGGCCAACTCGCACGTTTTCCCCGCCATCAGGAGATCCACCGCAAGCGGCAACTCCACTGACAGGCGTGACCATCCCCGAGGGAAGTTCTCCTGGCCGATTTCCCAAACCTGCCCACGAAAAACCGGCGGGTGCCCCCTCACCCTCTCCTCGTCGTCCGGATTGTCCAACCACACTCCGCAGCGTTCCCCTCCGGGCGCCAGCCGCAGTTCCCGCAAGGCTTCCGAAATCCACTTCGCGCGGCTCATGCCGGCGCGGGCGGCGTGCACTACGCCTCGGGAGATTCGCTCCGCAGGATGTTTGCTCTCGTCGCTTCGCTTGAACAATGCGGCACCTCAGCGGCTGCACGCACCTCCTCCATGCACTGGCGACGCCAAAGCAAATCACGGCCATCTGATTGTCTATGGAAGACTTAGGACCTAAGGGGAATTTTCAAGTCGAGAATCCGCAGCCCAATTTTCCATTTCGACACGCGGCTCCGCGAACTATGCGTCGATGCGTTCGATCTGGTACTGCTTCAGTTTCCGGTACAATGTTGTCTTTCCGATCCCCAACATGCGCGCCGCCGCCTGCTTGTCCCCTCCCGTTTGCCGCAGGGTGCTCAGGATCGCCCGGCGTTCCAATTCATCCAGCGGCAGCAGTTCTTCCTTTTCTGGCGCGCGCTCGGTGGTCGGATATTGCAGGGTGGTCGGAAGGTCGCTCACGCTGACAAACGGGCCGCTGCCCAAGGCCACCGCCCGCTCGATTGTATTTTCCAGTTCCCGCACATTGCCCGGCCAGTCATAAGCCATCAGCCGGCGCAGGGCGTCTTCTGTCAGCTCGCGGGTCACCTCGTCTTGCCGCGAGAATTTTTCCAGAAATGAGGTGACCAGCATCGGGATGTCGCTCTTGCGGTCCCGCAAGGGCGGCAGCTTGATCTGCACCACGTTCAAGCGGAAATACAAATCTTGGCGGAAGTTTCCGCCCTTGATCCCCAATTCCAAATCCCGGTTGGTGGCCGCCACAATGCGAATGTTAATCGGCCGGCGCTCCGTCGAACCCACCGGCTTGATCTCTCCCTCCTGCAGGGCTCGCAACAGTTTGGCCTGCATCTCCAGGGTCATCTCGCCGATTTCGTCCAGGAACAGCGTCCCGCCATTGGCCGATTCCATCAGCCCTTGCTTCGCCTGTATCGCGCCCGTGAACGCGCCCCGCGTGTAGCCGAACAACTCCGATTCGATCAGCGTGGGCACCAGCGCCGAACACTCCACCGGCACAAAGGGCTTATCCTTGCGCGGTCCCAGATAGTGGATGCTGCGCGCCACCAGCTCTTTGCCGGTTCCACTCTCGCCGAGGATCAGCACCGGATGATCGCGCAGGCTCACCTTTTCAATCAACCGGTACACCCGCTCCATCCTCGCGGACATGCCGATCAGTCCGCCGAATCCCGGCCACGCGCGCACCTGCTCCCGCAACATGCGGTTTTCGCGCTTCAGCTCCACGGCGTGGACTACCTGCTCCAACCTCGCGCGCATCTCTTCCACCCGAAATGGCTTGGTCACGTAATCGGCGGCGCCCATCCGAGTGGCTTCCACCGCGGAGTCGATGGTCCCATATTGCGTCAGCATCACCACGGCCATGTCCGGAAACAGCCGGGTCACGCGTTTCAGCAACTCCAGCCCGCTGGTCCCCGGCAGCCGCAAATCCGTCAGCAAGATGTCCACCGGTGAGATCTCCAGAACCTCCAGCGCTTCCTCCGCGGTGCTCACATCGAACACTTTCATCCCCGCGTCTTCCGCGATCGACCGGCACACGCCGCGAATTTGTTGATCGTCGTCCACCACCAGCAGATGCACGGGAGGCAATCCCTGCGCGGCACGCTCTTCTTTCCCAAGGCCCAAAACGCCGGCGGACAGTTCCAATTCCGCGCCTGCCGCGCGACCTGCATGCATATCCGCCATGATGCCTCTTCTCCGGGAAACGCGATTCGACCTTATCCGGCGGAGCTCGTGCAGGAAAAGGGCTGGACCTGTTCCCATTCCGGGAAACGCAGCCTCTTTTTTAGTTCAGACTGTAACTATTGTCAAGTATGTAATTATCTAAATTAGATTTTACGACCATGTGTACCACTTTGGAACGAGGACGCCAACCGGAGTCTCTTCGCCATCCAGTTTCCTGATCTGTTCCTTTTCCAACGGATTCCCCTGAAATTGAAATTATTGCCCTTTTAAGCTTTGCCAGGATAGAACACCTTCGCTCTGCGAACCGAACACGATTTGCCCGGGCTGCGTTTCAACCATGCCCGTAACCCGGCCGCGCTCGGAATCCGCATCGATGCGTTCCCAGTTGCCCACTCCGTCCGGCGAAGCGTAGCTGCCGCCTTCGGTGAGTGCCACGACGAAAAGGCCGTTGGCTTGCATTCCTTCCTCGATCACCGCGGCCGGCAAACCTTCACGTGCAAGCGCCCAGTGTCCCGCATTGTCACGGGAGAAATACAATCCCTGACTGGTGCCAAGAAACCAGCCGGAAAAGTTCGGCGTATCCGCGAGAATCCAATGGGCGTGGCCGCTCCCGGCGGGGAGTTCGCGCCACACGGCCGTTTTTCCGGCGTCCCGCGAAATGCCGATTTTCACGCCGCTGGCGACGCCGAGTGTCACTCCATCCGGTGAAACCCAAATGGCCGCCGCCTTCGTCGTCCGGGAATAGGCGGGAAGTTCTGTGCATTTTCCGTCGAGGCCGCAGCGCAGCACCCCTTCTGCTCCGGCCAAATAAAGACTTTCCGAGGAAAAAGCCAGCGCGCCGCCGGGAGCCGCCGGTACTTTTCGCGCGGCCCCTGACCCAGTTTTTCCTTTTTTCCCGGGTTTCGCGGGCGCCGGATAACTCCCCTTCCAGTTCTGCCAGGTTCGGGATTGCTCCGCGTAAATCCAAAGCGTCCCGTCCGCCAACCTGGCGAACCAGCCCCACGGACCGCCATAAACGCTCTTGATGCGATCCGCGCTCCACGCGGCGTTCTTTGCGCCGGCGCCGGGCGCTGCCGGCAAGTTGCTCCAGTTTTTTCCGGCGTCGCGGCTCTCCTCGAACTCCGCTCCATCGCGATCGAGGAGAACTAACAAGTGCCGCGGATCGCGCGGGTCGCCGGCGAGTTGCTTCACCACCTGATGCGTGAATCCTCGATTGGCGCTTGCAAAAGTTGACCCGGAGTCCTCGCTCGCCAATACGCCCTGCGCTTCCGTCCCAATCAGCACCAGCACTTCCGTGTTCTCGTGCGACGGCAGCGCCACCACGGCACTTACCACCCAGTCTTTTGGCGTTGTGCGCTGCCACCTTTCACCGGCATCCCGGGTCACCCACATTCCTTCGGTCGTCGCGGCGTACAGGGTCGTGGGGTTCCGAGGGTCTTGCACGATCGCCTGGGTGCGGCGCGCCGCGTACGGTATGCCCTGTAGCTTGGTCCACAAGTCGCCGCGATTTTCGCTGCGATAAATGCCCGAGCATGCGCTCAAATATAGCCGCGCCGGGTTTGCTCCATCTACGCGCAGACTCATGATGTCCGAATCGTCGATCAGCCCCGCGCCAATAGACTTCCAGGTTTTTCCCCCATCCGCGGTCTTCCAGGGCAAATGGTACGTGCCGGCATAGATCACGCCCGGATCGCCGGGATCCATGGCGAGGGAATCCACATTGCGCAATTCCGGGTCGTCCGGCGGAGAAATTCGCTCCCAGGTTTTCCCGGCGTTCGCGGAGCGAAAGACGCCGCTGCGCGTTCCGGCCACCAGCGTTTCCGCTTGCGATGGCGCAAACTCCAGCGCGCGAACCGCTTCGCCTTGCAATCCCGACCCTTGCCAGGATCTTCCTTGGTCATCGCTGCGAAAAACTCCGCCGCCCGCGCCCGCTTCCCGAAACCATACCGCGGCAAACATCCGCCCGGGTTCCCATGGATCCGCCGCCAGTCGCGAGATTACCGCGTCAGTCCGCAGGCCCACCCGGCCACGCAACTCCCAATGTCCGCCGCGGTCTTCGCTTGCAAAAACATGCCCGTCGCTGGTGCCCAGATACACCGCACCGGCGGAATCCGCGCCCAGGGAAATCACCATCCCGCCTTCCGGGCCAAGCCGCTGCCAAGTTTGGGCGGAGACAGTCAGCGGCGCGCCGAGCATCAGCAAAAGAATGGTGGCAAATTTCACGCGAACTCCCCTGCGCCTTTCCGCGCCGATTTTACCTCGCTGCAAAAGGAACCGGGCTCCCCGAACCTTGATTCGGAGAGCCCGGTTGCTGGTTTCCACATTCGCTCTCGTCACCGGCGGCTATCCGCCCGTGCCGAAAAGCAATGTTTAGTAGCTTGCTCCTTCCGGCACGAGGATGAAGTCCACGCGGCGGTTGTCCTTTTCCGCGCCCTTTTCGGTCGAAGCAGTTCCGACGCGGGTAGAGATGCGCGAAGCATCGATGGCCTTTTCGCCGAGGTACTTCTTGGCGCCATCGGCGCGGGTTTGCGCCAGTTTCTTGGCATTGGGTTCCTTGGGATCGGCGTAGCCGACGATTACCACCTTGGCATTGGGATCGCTCTTCAGGCGCAGGGCTACGTCATCGCCCACGCGCTTGCAAGCGTTGTCGAAACGGCCGGCGCCAACCTTGGTATATCCGCAATCGCCGACCTTCGCAGCCTGCGGCGGAGGTGCCGGCTGTTGTACGTCGACCGTGGTGGTCGCACTGGTGCGCCCGCCGCGTCCGTCGTCTGCCGTGCACGTCACCGTGTAGCTTCCCGCCGAGAGTCCGGTGGAATCAAACTGCGCCGCCGGGCCATTGCCGGAAATCTGGCCGCCCGTGGCGGAGTAGCTGTAGGTCAGCGGATCGTTATCCGGATCGCTGGCTGTGGAATTAATCGCCACGCGCTCACCCGCAATAATCGGGTTGCGCTCCGGCGCGCAGGAGATCACTGGAGGCCGGTTCGGGCGCTTAGCCACCGCAACGTCGGTAGCGCAGCTCGCGGTCCCTCCGTGGCCGTCATCCACCTTGGCCGTGACTGTGTACGTGCCGATTGCCAGGCCTGCGGGGCTCCAACGAACATCCGGCCCGGTGCCATCCACCTTGCCGCCCGTGGAGGTGTAGGTATACGTCAGTGGGTCATTGTCGGCGTCCGTCGCGTTCACGTGAATCGCCACGGCATCCGTCGAACCTTCATACACGGATGGCTGCGCTGCGGAGCAGGCCGCCACCGGTGGGTGGTTCGGCTTTGGCGGCGCGGGAGGATACGCCCAGCGCAGAACGATGCCGGTGCCGATCCGGAAGTTGTTCTGGCGCCCATCGGGGCTCACCAGCGAACCGGAAAAATTGGTCATCAGGTAGTCCGCCTGCACAA
The DNA here is from genome assembly GCA_963781995.1 of uncultured Acidobacteriota bacterium. Classification (GTDB taxonomy): domain Bacteria; phylum Acidobacteriota; class Terriglobia; order Acidiferrales; family UBA7541; genus Acidiferrum. The sequence continues at coordinate 883,174 of CAWAHR010000003.1, forward strand.
AGCGCCATGCGACATACTTGGTGAGGATTACGTCCACACCGCCGCCAATCGCCATCGCGAAGGCGCTCTGCGAGCTGTCACCGTTCACCTGCTGGCTGCCGCGCGCCGCACCGAAAAGAACTTCGCCGAACGGCACGAAGTGATCGAAGCGCCGCCAGTTCAGGCGCGGACCGAACAGGTAGGTCTGCATGTTTCCGCTGATGGTCGCGAGAGATTGCGTTTGCGTGGTCTGGTCCAGCACATAGATCTGCCGGTCGAACCGGTATCCACCCACTTCGCCAACGATACCCAGCCACCTGTTGACGTTGTACGCGAACGAGCCGGTGGCACCCAGGTTGTTATAATTCTTGAACGAGCAGGGGCAGAAGTTGATGTAGCTGAACATGCCCGCCACTTCATACTTCGGAGTCAGTCGCCCCCAGGCATGACGGTTCCAGGGGTTGTTGTCCCAATCCGAGAAGACATCCGCCGCAGGCGTGGCCGCGGCCGCCGGCATCGCAAAAAGGCTTGGCGATGCGGGAGCGATGCTGAAGTCCTTGGCCGGAACTGCGTTGGTCGACTCCGTTGAATTGTTACTGTTTGCGGTGCTGGCTTCCTTCTGTTGCGCACAGAGTGGCAGAGCGAGAAGGGCGCCCATTGCCACGGTTGCACACCATTTGCGCATTGTTTCCTCCATAGTTGTTCCTAAGAATCCTTTGAGTTCCAAGCGTCATCCTTCGAACAAATTCCACTGCTGCACTGGACGGTGACGCAGGAAAAATTACAGCCGATTGCTTGTTTCTCCAATAGTTGGGGGCGATTTCACACCATGCTTGCCGACACATGCAGCAGACGGTGGAACGAAACAAGTGACTGCGGCTGAAAGCATATTCTATAAGTTCATCATTCTGCAAGCATTTCCTATTTTGGGGCAGCGGCCGCCGGGTTCCGTGCCGCCGCGCTCCCCGCTTCCTGGGTCTCCTGGGTTACACTTTCCTCACCATGGCTGCCACCAATGTGCTCGACTTGAACTGGATCGGACACCCTCAATGCATCGCCACCGCGCTCCTTCGCTCGGATGGTTTTACCGCGCTCATCGACCCCGGCCCAGGTTCCACCTTGGCCACTCTTCGCGAGGAACTCGCGGTTCACCGCCTGCGCGTAGCCGACCTCCATGCCATCCTGCTGACCCACATCCATCTGGACCACGCCGGGGCCACCGGCGCTCTCGTCCGGGAAAATCCCGCGCTCCCGGTCTACGTTCATGCACGAGGCGCCGCGCATATGGCTGATCCTTCTAAGCTGCTGAGCAGCGCCGAGCGTCTCTACGGCCAGGAAATGCAACGCCTCTTCGGAGATTTTCTTCCCGTCCCCGAAGCGAATCTGCGCATCTTGCAGGGTGGCGAAACTCTTTCTCTTGGGTCGCGCGAACTGCGCGTGCTCTACACGCCAGGGCACGCTTCGCACCATGTCACCTACTTCGATACCACCGAGAAAGTTGCCTTCGTCGGAGACACGGCGGGAATCTGCGTGGAAGGCCACCCGTTCATTCTTCCGGCTACCCCGCCACCGGATATTTCCCTTGAGCTCTGGACTGATTCCCTCGACACCATTGCGCAGCTGCGCCCGCTGCGGTTGTTCCTCACCCACTTCGGATTCTCAGATCAGCCGGAGCGTCACCTGAAAAACTATCGCGAGCGCTTGCAGCACTGGGGAGAATTGTCCGCGGAGATTCTCGCGCGGGAGCCGGACCAGTCCAGGGCTGTGCACAGCTTCGCAAAGAAGGTGGCGGCGGAGGCGGCGGACTCGTTGACGCCGGCGGAGCTTTCTCATTATGTCTTTAATGGCGCGCTGCAGCTGTCGTGGCAGGGCTTGGCGCGCTATCACCGCAAGCGGCTGGAAACACAATCCTGAAATTCGGTGCTCCTAGTTCCCATTCGTGGGCAAGTGCAGTCCGAATTCGCGGTGCGTGGCGAGCAACGCTTTTTTCACCGCGGTCTCTTCGATCACGAATGAAATGTTGCTTTCCGAGGAGCCTTGCGCGATGGCGATGATGTTCACACTTTCCTTGCCCAGGGCTTGAAACGTCCGCCCGGCGATTCCCGGCGTGCCGCGCATGTTTTCTCCCACCACGGCGACGATGGCGATGTTGGGATCCACGTTGATGTGCTCCACTTTTTGATGCTTCAGGTCCTGGGCGAACTCCTTGCGCAAGGCCGCGATGGTGCGCCCCGCGTCGGCCGAGGAAACACTGAAACAGATGTCGTTCTGCGAAGAGGACTGCGAAATCAGCAGCACGCTGGCGCGCACTCCGGCGATGGTGGAAAAGGTCCGCCCCACCACGTCCGGCAAGCCGACAATGCTCGGGCCGCCGATACTGATCAGAGTGACGTCGCGAATCGCCGTCAGCGCTTTCACCCCAGCATTGCTGCCACTTTTCGGGGAAATTTTTGTGCCGTGCCTTTCGGGCGCAAAACTGTTGCGAATCCACACCGGGATCGCGGCTTCCACCACCGGCTTCAGCGTTTTGGGATGTAGCACTTTGGCGCCAAAGAAGGCCAGCTCCGCCGCTTCGCGATAAGAAATGCTGGGAATGGTTCGCGCTTCGTTGACCAGCCGGGGGTCGGCGGTGAGCACGCCATCCACGTCGGTCCAGATGATCACCTCTCCTGCGTCCAGCGCCGCTCCCAAAATCGTGGCGGAATAGTCGGAGCCGCCGCGGCCGAGAGTGGTCAACTCGCCGTCCAGCGTGGCGCCGATAAAGCCGGTTACCACGGGCACGATGCCCTTCTCAAGCAGAGGAAAGATGCGCTCTTGCGCTTTCAAGCGGGTTTCTTCCATCAGCGGATCCGCGCCGCCGTGAAACGCGTCCGTGACAATCAGCCCGCTGGCCTCCACTGCTTCGCTGGCCAGGCCGAGCTCTTTCACCACCGCGGAAACCAGCGGGGCGGACAAGCGCTCTCCGAGGCTTGAAATCGTATCCAGGGTGCGCGGGGAAAGTTCCCGCAACAGGGCGGTGCCTTCGCAAAAGCGGCGGCCTTCGGCGAAGACGTGCTTCATTTTCTCGCTGACTTTGCCGCGCTCGGGTTCGTTTTTCACCACGCTGGATAAGGTGGCTTCGTGTTTGGCGGCCAGTTCCTCCAGCATCGCCAGCGCGGCCGGGGCGTTGCCGGATTGCGCGGTCTTGGCGGCTTCGATCAGGCGGTTGGTCACGCCGCTCATGGCGGAAACCACCGCGACACACTGTCCTGCGCGCGCACCGGCGGCGATGATCTGCGCTGCGCGGACGATGCAGGCGGCATCGCCTACCGACGTGCCTCCAAACTTCATCACTTGTAACGGCGACTTCATGGCGCTCCGATCGGCTCTGCTGCTGAATCGTTCCCGGTGCTCTTTTGATCCCTTCCATTTTAAGGTTGCGCCGCCCACTTCCGCGAGAATCCCGGCATCGAATTTTCCAATGCGATACATCCGTTTTTTGGTGGCTGGTGGTTGGTGACTGGCGACTGGGAAACCGGGGCCCAGGTATGAAACTGTGGAGTGGCGAGCGGCGAGCATGGAAGGAAGGGATGACGGTAGCTGAATGTGGTATGACCAAATGGTTGGACCATAATCGGGAGCCCCCCACCCCGGGGTATCACGTATGGGCAATAATATACTTGACAAATCAAACCGCCCTTGCTACATTTGGCTTGTGAGGAACGCCATGAGCGCCAAACCCAAGACACTCCAACAAGCCATCCTGCACTTCGGCAACCCTGACAACTGCCTCGCCTTTATGGTCAAGCTGCGCTGGCCCAATGGTGTCGTGACCTGCCCAACCTGTGGCCGCGAGGATTCTGTATTTCTCAAGAACCAGCGCAAGTGGCAATGCAAGGCCGTCCACGATCACCGCCAGTTCTCGGTAAAAGTCGGGACAATCATGGAAGATTCCGCACTTCCACTCGACAAGTGGCTCGTTGCAATCTGGATGATTGCCAACTGCAAAAACGGCGTTAGTTCCTACGAAGTGGCCCGCGCCCTCGGCATCACCCAAAAGTCGGCATGGTTCATGCTCCACCGCATCCGCCTTGCGATGCAGACTCGTTCGTTCCTCAAGTTGGGTGGCCCTGGTAGCGAAGTCGAGGTAGACGAAACTTTTATCGGCGGTGCCGCTCGCTTCATGCACGAGGACAAGCGCAAGCGCCGCATCACAGAGACTGGCACTAAGGATAAGACTCCGATCTTTGGACTGATGGAGCGTGGTGGCGAAATCCGCGCCATGGTCGTCCCAAATCGCCGCAAGAGCGCCCTACATCCTCACATCCACAAGAACGTCTCGGCTGGCAGCGCGGTCTACTCCGACGCGCTCATGTCTTACCAGTATCTGACTCCGAAGTATGTTCACAAGGCCATTGACCATGCCGAGCGCTACGTTAACGGCCAAGTTCACACCAATGGACTCGAAAACTTCTGGAGCCTACTCAAGCGCGGAATCAAGGGGACCTACGTGAGCGTGGAACCCTTCCACCTATTCCGATATCTGGACGAGCAAGTGTTTCGCTACAACTTCCGCGAATTGGCCCACGATGGACTTCGCTTCGAGCACGTTGCCTCTCACGTGATCGGAAAGCGCCTCACCTATGCCGAAGTGACTGGTAAGGTGGGTGCGACGCATCCAGAATCCAACTAGACTTCCCCGTGGCAGACAAAGGCCAAAGTAAGCTGCTATCATCCCACGGCGAAGCGGAACCCTTCCGCTAGGAGGTGTAATCGTGAAGCGCATCGCTTCATACCTAGTGCAAGAGTCCCGTCGCCAATGGTGCGGATAAATCACGGGATGTGAGCCGCATTGCGCTACGGCTTGATTTACCCTGCCGTGGGAGCCTCATTCTAGAAACCACGCACCGGATGGTACGCGCTACGACGAGTAGTTCGTATCGATGGCCTTTTGGCAAACGCAATCAAGGGTCGGAACGTAGGCGACGAGCCGGGCTCCGGCCCTTGCCTTAGAAAGAGGTTATCTATGGCCTTCCTTTTGAACTGGCTGCTTTGGCAGCGCAAGATCAAGAAGCAAGAAGCCAAAAACGCCAAAATTTTCGAGAAACTTGGTAATAATGAAGTAATTGCCGAGATGGCTGAGCGTGACCCCCAATTACGGGAAAACCTCCACACCTTGGGCGTCGAGATCAAGCCAAAATGAGCGAGACTGGCGTCCACGTTCTACTGTTCCAGTGCCCCGATTGCGGCCGCCCCATAACATGGTGGGGCATTGGCATGTCCGAGGAGGTAATCAAGTCGAAGCCGCATCCCCTGAAATGCTCTGATGAGAGCTGCAAGTGGTTTGGTCCACTTCTTGGTGCTGAGGCAAAACAACTTTGGTGGGCACCTTGGACATATCGAACTGATTGATCGCTCCACACTCCTCGCAGGTATAATCCGAACACAAAAAGTCCGAACTGCACTCAAACATCACATTCCGGCAATTCCCACAAATAGCCCGAACGCTCATTTACCGTCCTTCCCTTCCTCCCGATACATAGGGTTGGTGCTCTTACTGCATATCTCCTCCCACATACGCCGATAACGCTGTCCGTCGCCCTCGAAGCCGCTCTGTTCCAGTAACTCTTCCCAAAACCAGTAGAGGTCTGCTCCATCAACCGCGTGAATCCACGACAGGCACTTCAAAAAGAGCCGCAAGACAGCCCCATCAGGGACCAGTGCACAGTCGGGGTTCTTGTGAAAGACGGGAATCCATGAACGCGCCAGCTTCACGTAATGGGCGTGCTCACTAGTAAGAAGGTCGGCTTGGTAGGCTTTGGAAGGATCGGTGTGCTTCACCCATAATTATACCAAAAACCTTTTCAAGCCGCTCCAATACCGACCTTTTTCGTCTTGCGCTTGGGCTTCTGTGACTTCGCCGCCCTCGCCGCTTCCAGCTTGGCTTTAATTTCACCATGTGGGACTTTTAGCAGGTCCGTCGCCATCCGCTCAAAGTTCTCGTAATGAGTATTCTTTCTCACGCTTCGCGCAACCCTCCCTGTGACAGATGCCGAATAAATGCCTCGACTACGGTCATAAGATACTGGGCCTCTTCCTCACTATAGTTCACCTTGAGGTCGTGTAGCGCTGGATTACGGTGCGCCTTGCCGATTGCCCCTATATCCGTGAGGAGTTCAGAATACAGGGGTTCCTTTTTTCGCCAGTCAGCGGTTTTGTCGGTGTACTTCTTTTCCATCTCCTCCCGTATTTTTGCGCCCACCGCGTTCCATGAATCAGTCGAATATTTAATTCCGAGTGACTTTGCGGCCGATTTTAGACCGGCATCCACAATCCTCATTAAGTGAAAAACGGTTGCGGTATTCATTCCGAGTGCATAGCAGTCCCCCGCCTTGACAAATTCGGCCTGGGTATCAAAACCAAACTGAATGATCTCCGGGATGTCAAAGCGCCCAACATTGAGATATGAAGCCTTGTGTCGGGGGATGTACTTGAACCACTCGGAGGCGAGTTCCTGTTCAATCCGCTCGTGCAACTCTCCGAGAAGGGGTTTGAGAATCTCCGGGTTGCACTGGACGGTTTCCATTGAAAATAGAATCTCTCGTGCCTTATAAAGAGACAGGTTTAGCCCGAACAATTCACATTGATCGCGTATCGCCCCTATCCATCCATGCAATCTATTCAGTTCGCTCTGATCTTTTGGCAAATACGGGTTGTCGATAAATTCTTGCAGTACGCCCGATGCCGTGAAGAACCTTTCAGCCAAGAAGCGGATCATCTGAAGTAGATTTACCTTTAGCGAGCACTCCCACGGCCTAACAAGCCGTAAGGAACGGGCATTCCATGATTCCACACTCGCCATGGTCATAATCTACTTTTCACCTTGATTCGTCAACTATATTATTGCCCACGTATGTGTGGGAATAATTAGACTTACGTGAGCGTCGCGCAAGTGTGGGAATAATTGGACTTAGCTGAGGGAATTTTCGACCGAGAAGATGCGCGGTGTGCAGACAGACCCACCCCCGCGCGAACATGACCCATTTTATCGCTTTAGTAACAATTATTCAACAATATTCTTTAGTACTGGGACGATTTTGCGCTGAAAAAGTAACGGTCGGAGATCCGAAGTTGAAAGTCAAAGGTTGCAGGTTGTGATCTGCCCCCCCCGTTATTGGTCCAGTCAGAATGTAGCACTGGGGGATTGCTACGAGATCGTTTGCGTCGCTGCCGGGATTATGGACACGACCGGCGTAGGGGAGACGCATGTCGGGCGGCGATGCGGTTGTAGGCGGTATTCATGGATTGGAAAGGTATCGAATCCGCGGTTAGTGCGCCAGCGGGTTTTGGCAGCAGGCGGGCAGGTAAGAATTACAGATCGTGGTGCGACGCAAAGCTTTTTTGGGTACTGGAACGCGTCTGGAAAATTGCGCATCCTGCCCCCAGCACAGGCAAATACAGCGACTTAGCCGAGTGGCCGCCGGCATGCACTTCTCCACCGCGAGATCGAATCAAGATGAGGGTGACATGAGCGAAGAATATATTTTTCCCACAGCCATCTGCTCCGACTACGAGACTTTGCTGAAAGAGTCGCAGCAGGCGCTGGTGAACTGGAGAGAACGCAGCGAGGAAGTTTCCCGGTTCGATTTGCAGGGGCAGAAGATCGGCGACGAACTGCAAAAATTGCAAGCGGATTATGCCACCGCTTATCACCGCCTGGAGCAGCACGGAAAGACCTGCATTTTGTGCCAGTTCACGATCGGGGTGGCAGAAACCGCGCCGCCCCATCCGGTTTTTATTTTTCCGCGCAAGGAACTGCCGGCGTAGCTTAGGCGGTAGTCGAGGACGTGTCTTCGACAGAGGAGGCGGCCGCAGGAGCGGCCGGCGCCGCCAGTGCCGCCAAACGCGCAGCCAGGGCTTCGGCCAGCAAGTCGATTATTTTTTTGGCCGCGGAGCCGTCGGGATCCTTGTCGGGATTGTATTGGGCTACATCCAGGCCGAGGAGATTTTTCTGCTTGGCGAATTCCACCAGCGAAGTTTGCACTTCGGCAAACGAGAGGCCGCCTGAATCGGGCAGATTGACCGCGGCGAAGTCTTCCTGGACGATCACGTCCAAATCCAGATGCACCATGAATTCACGCGAGTCCGAATGCAGGTGAGCGAGGGCCTCCTGCGCGGATTTCTCCGCGCTTTTCAGGCGGATGTCAGCGGCATAGACATGGCGGAGGGGCGAGCGGGCCATGAAGTCCACTTCGGGAGCATCGACGCGTTCGAGGCCGTAGATCAGCGTGTCCGGTTCGCGGACCAGCGGCGGCTCTCCCCAGAAGCGGACTAATTCCGGCGAGCCTTTGCCGATGATGCTGGCAAGGACCATGCCGTCAAGGCGCCCGGAAGGAGTGCTGGCCGGGGTGTTCAGATCGGCGTCGCGATCGAACCACAAAAGACCGGAGTGCTTGTAATAGCGGCGGGCGGCGGTGAGCAGCGCGATGATTTGGGTGCAGTCGCCGCCGAGAACGAGGACCAGCGCGCCGGACTTGAGGCCCAGCTCGGCGCGGGGCTTGAGGTCGTTGAGCGAGGCGACGATTTCGGGGATGTTGCGCGCGCGCTTGTGTTCGTCATCATCGGCGAAAAGACGAGGAGCGCAGTCACCGAGGTCGCTGACTTCGTAGCCGATGGATTGCAAGCGCTCGATGATGCCGGCGGCGCGCAGGGCCGCGGGAGCTTTTTCGCTTCCGGGAAGAAATGCGGCGGCGCTGGAGGGCGCTCCAATGATGGCAATCTTGCTCGGCTGACGGACGATTTTGACCGCCAAGATACGCTCCTTGTGCTGCGGAGAATCGCTTGGCCACCTTTAAGTGGCCGTTACAGCGGAACTGCCGGGCGCCCGGGGAATGCGCCGGTATACTTCCCTGCCCGGCAAAGCAAAGAGATTTCGACGGACGCGCGCGAACCGGGCTTAGCGGCGCGGCGCGGGTGCGATCGATTGCAGTTCCGGAGGCAGCGTAAAGCGCACGTCCTCGCGAATCAGATCGAGATCGCGCTGGTCCGTAAAGCCGAACTGGGCGAGCCGCTCGCTGACCTGCTCGACCAATACTTCGGGAGCGGAAGCACCGGCGGTGAGGCCGATGCGGCTGACGCCTTCCAGCCAGCTGGGATCGATGTCGGTGGCAGAATCGATGAGCTTGGCAGTCCGTTTGAGGCGCTGGGCCAATTCCACCAGGCGGTTGGAATTCGAGCTGTTCTGCGAGCCGACAACCAGGATCAGATCCACATCCTTGGCCACCTGCTCGACGGCTTCCTGACGGTTTTGCGTGGCGTAACAGATGTCGTCGCTGGCCGGGCCAATAATTTTCGGGAAACGCTGGCGAAGGCGGGCCACGATTTCCTGTGTGTCATAGAGGCTGAGGGTGGTCTGGGTGAGAAAAGCGAGTTTCTCGGGATCTTCCACGACCAACTTGTCCACGGCGGCGATTGAATCCACCACCAAAGTGCGGTCGGGAGCTTCGCCGGAGGTGCCGACGATTTCCTGATGATCCTTATGACCGATCAGAATAATGGTGCGCTTTTCGCGGGCAAACTTGAGAGCCTCGAAATGCACCTTGGTGACCAGCGGGCAGGTGGCATCGATGACGCGGAGAGAGCGGTCCTTGGCTTCCTGGCGGACGGTCGGCGGAACGCCATGGGCGCTGAAAACGAGCACGGAGTTCGCCGGGACTTCCTCGATGGTTTCGACGAAAATGGCGCCGCGGCGACGAAGTTGCTCGACGACGTAAGTGTTGTGGACAATTTCGTGATGCACATAGACTGGCGCACCGTAAGCTTCCAGCGCGAGTTCGACAATGTCAACTGCACGAACGACCCCGGCGCAGAACCCGCGGGGACGCACACGGAGCAGGGTTTTCGCTTCGGTTTGAATGGCCATCTGGCTCCTAAACTGCTCAAATTTCAAGACTCCATCATATCAAACTCGCCTTTTCCGCGCATCGGGTGGTGATGACTTCCACCAAGAAGGAGGGGAAACCTGTCACTTGGGACAGTCCGGCCGGCCGCGAAACGCGTACAATGAGGGGTAAAGCGAACGCTTCCCATGGAATCCCAAAGCGCACAAGACCGGCGAAGAAGCGAACGTGTGCTGTTGAGCATGCAGGTGCTGGTTTTGGCCGAGGATGAAGAGCGCCGGCAGATTCAAGTGGAGGCCAAAACGCTGGTGGTGAATGCCCACGGCGGGCTGATGAAAATGAGGTCCCACCTTCACGTGGGCCAGTCGTTCACGCTGAAGAATCCCCACACCGAAGCGCGAGCCGCCTGCCGCGTGGTGCGGATCGACGAAGAAGGCATGGAGTTCTTTAATATTGCGTTTGAGTTTGACCAGCCGGCCCCGAAATTCTGGCCGGTAACGTTTCCGCCCAAGGATTGGGAAGTACCTTCCTGAGAAGGTCGCGGCCGCCGGAGTGACTCTTGGCAGCCTTGGCCGCATCCAACTTTTTGCGAGAAGCTGTGTTAGACAGAGCGTGGAGGTACGCCAAGTGAATTTAGGCAGACGAGCAGGAAGCGCCGTTGTGATGACCAGCTTGCTGGCAGCAGGACTTTTTCTCGCTGGATGTGATGACAATGTGGAGATCATTCGCGATCCGGAAATCCGTGTCGCCAAGGGGATGACTTGGGCCTGGCGCCCGGCGAATGCGCCGGAAGGAGCAAAGCCAACAGGCGATGGCCGGCCGGTGGTCTCAAGGGATGTCATTACCCCGGAACCCTCGCAGCGACTGGAGAGCAATCGGGATTGGAATACCGAGGCCAACCGCGACGTTCTGAAGCAGGCGATTGCGAAGAGTTTGCAGTCGAAAGGATTGACGCAGGTGCCTAATCCGGCGATTGCGGATTTCTGGGTGGATTATCACGTGGCCGTGAAGACGCAGACGGCGACGGTACAGCGCGTGTATCCCGGCGGGTACCCAGGTGTGGCATGTGGTCCTTATGGATGCTGGTCCGGATGGGGCTGGGGACCTCCGGAAGTGGGGTTCCAGAATGTGCGCTACCACGAAGGAACTTTTGTGATCGATGTGGCGTTGCGGGAACCGAGAAAGCTGGCATACCGCGGCGTCAGCCAGAAAGAGCTGAACAACAAGCGGACGATTACGCCGTATCAGGCGGACGAAGCGGTGAAGCATTTGCTGAAGGGGTTGAAGCCGCAGTGACGAGGTCGATGGGCTCGAGATCGCATTTCTGACGAAGTGCGGTTTACGCGCAGGCAAAAACCAATTGTAACCTGTCATCCGGAGCGGCGCGGGGTTTGGCCGCGAACGATCTCAACCGAAAGAACGTGCAAGATTTTGAGGTTGAGATCCTTCGGCTATCCTCGTCGGATAGCCTCAGGATGACAACTTTTTTGAGTGGATGAAAATATTCTGGTGGGGTGAGGGTGTCGAAGATTTCCACGTTGTCAGAATTGTGGATTACTTACGGCCTTTGGCTAGTTCGCCGACTGGCTTTTGGGTGCGGCTCTGGAAATCCTCGTAGGTGCCCTTGAAGTCTTCGATCTTGCCGCCCTGGAAATGCCAGACGCGGGTGGCTACTTCATCGAGGACGTCTTCGTCATGAGTCACCAGCAAGACGGTGCCTTCGTATTTCTGCAGGGCGATGTTTAGCGCGTTGTTGGACTCGAGGTCCAGGTTGTTGGTGGGCTCGTCGAGCACCAGGAAGTTGGGCCTCTGAATCATCAGCTTGCAGAAGATCAGCCGGGCGCATTCACCTCCCGATAATCCGGAGGTCGGCTTCAGCGCGTCTTCACCGCTGAAGAGCATCTGGCCAAGTGCAGCGCGGATTTCCTCCTGCGGGGCTTGCGGCTTGAATTGCCACAACCAATCGAGCGCGTTGATGCCTTTGGACTTATCGATGGTATAGCCAAAGTCCTGCGGGAAATAGCCGACAGTGACTTCGTGCCCCCAGACCACGTTTCCCGAATCGATTTTGAACTGGTGTTCCGCGTCTCCGATGAATTGGCCGGCGTTGCGGATGATGGACCGCAGCATGGTGGTCTTGCCGGCGCCGTTGCGTCCGGTAAGAGCGATTTTTTCGCCGCGAGTGACATGCGCGGAAAAATTCGGAATCACTTTCAGGTCGTCGTAGGACTTCGTCAGGTGCTTGATTTCGAGCGGCGCGCGGCCGGACGGCACGTCGAACTGAAAGCGGATGTACGGGCGCTGAATGTTGGAACGGGCCAGCTCGGAAACTTGCAGGCGCTCGACTTCTTTTTTGCGCGAAGTGGCCTGCGCGGAACGCGTGCCGGCGGAAAAACGGGCGATAAAATCGTTAAGCTGGGAAATTTTCTTTTCGCGGACGGCGTTTTCGGCTTCCATGCGCGAGCGAATCTGGGTTTTGGCCATGACCATGTCGTCGTACCCGCCGGGATACATGATGATGGTCTGGTAGTCGATGTCGGCGGTGTGGGTGCAGACGCTGTTGAGGAAGTGGCGATCGTGCGAAATCACGATCAGCACGCCGTGATATTCGCAGAGATACTCCTTGAGCCAGTGCACGGAATCGAGGTCGAGGTTGTTGGTGGGCTCGTCGAGGAGCAGCGCGGAAGGATTGCCGAAGAGCGCTTGCGCCAGCAGCACGCGGACTTTTTGGCCGCCTTGCAGCTCGCTCATCCTGCGTTCGTGGAGCTCCGCCTCGATGCCCAGGCCGTCGAGCAGGACGCCGGCATCGGCTTCGGCGGTGTAGCCGTTCTCTTCGCCGACGATGCCTTCGAGTTCGCCGAGGCGCATGCCGTCGGCGTCGGTCAGTTCCTCGTGAGGTTTGGCGTAGAGGGCTTCGCGCTCCTGAAAGGCTTTCCAAAGTGCGCCGTTGCCCATGATGACCGTGTCAATGACGCGGAACTTGTCGAAGGCGAACTGGTCCTGGCGGAGGACGCCGATCTTTTTGGGCCGGGTGACGTTGCCGTGGGTGGGATCCTGTTCGCCGGTCAGGATCTTCATAAAGGTGGACTTGCCGGCGCCGTTGGGCCCGGAAATGGCGTAGCGGCGGCCGGCCATAAAAGTGGTGGTGACGTCCTCAAAAAGGACGCGGGCGCCGAATCGCATGGTGACGTTTTCAACCGAGATCATAACCTTACAATTTTACCGTAGAAGGGGGCATTCGCACCAAATCAAAGAATGAATGCTTGGCGGCGCTTGACACCAATTCCCGCGCGCCATAAGGTGCTCGAACGGAGCCCACAATGAAAAAACGCGGCATGCTTGTTGCCCTTGCGGGATCCATCATTCTGGCCTCATCGGCGCTGCTTCTCGGCGGAAAAGCAGCGACCCGGCCAGCGAATGCGCCTCTTTGGCCAACCAAGGGTTGGGCAACAGCCAGGCCGGCCAGTGTTGGGTTGGATGAGCAAGTCCTTCTCAAGCTCGACAGGGACATGGCCTCGGGAAAATATTCGCAGATGATGGACAGCTTTGCGGTCTTCCGCTGTGGCAAGAAAGTTTTCGAACGCACTTACCCGCGCGACTACGCAAAAATCTATGGGAAGGAAGCCGGGGAACGTGGGCCGCTGAACGCTCGCCTTATAGGGCGGTACAACTACTTTGATCCTTACTGGCACCCCTATTATCACGGCACGGATCTGCACACGATGCAATCGGTCAGCAAAACTGTCACTTCGATCATCATCGGCGCGGCCATGCAACGCGGCGACTTCAAGGCCGGTCTGGATACGCCGATACTGAAATACTTCGACATTTCTAAAGTTAAAAATGTGGACGAGCGCAAGCGCCGCATTACCTTGCGCGATGTGCTAACCATGACTCCAGGCCTGGAATGGCATGAGGAAGACGTGCCCTATGACGACCCGCGCAGCGATTCCAGCCTGATGGAAGCCACGGACGACTGGGTGCAGTACGTGATCGACAAGCCCATGGCCGCCGAGCCCGGCAAGGTCTGGAACTACAGCAGCGGCGCAACGGAACTCCTCGCCTATATTTTCCAGAAAGAAACCGGTCAGGATATCGACGACTACGGCCAGAAATATCTGTTCGCGCCGCTGGGGATCCGGCATGAATGGAAACGCACGTATCTGGGAGTCGTGGACACCGAAGGCGGCTTGTATCTGAACGGCAGCGACCTGGCCAAGATTGGTTACCTGTTTCTGCAGGATGGCGTGTGGGATGGCCAGCGTATCGTCTCCAGTGAATGGGTGAAAGAATCGCTGACGCCCTACTACCAAACCGACGAGTCGCGGTTTATGTATGGTTTCAAGTGGTGGTTGGCCAAACTGCCGGATTCGTCGGAGTATGTCTGGACGTGTCGGGGCTTCGGCGGGCAGAACCTGCAGGTGTTTCCAAAGGAGGGTCTGATTGTGACCTTCACGGCCTGGGACATTCTTCCCAACTCCACGGGGAAGGAGCCCGACTCGTCCGACTTTCTGCCTGCCGTGAAAACCAAAACTTGCGCAGGGGAGGCGCACTGATGCTGCTCGAAAACAAAGTTGCATTGATTACCGGATCGGGGCGCGGTATTGGGCGCGCAATGGCCAAGCTGTTTGCTAAAGAAGGAGCGGCGGTTTTTCTGACGGCGCGAACAGAGAAGGAGATTGCGACCGTTGCGAACGAGATTACGGATGAGGGAGGCAAGGCAGGATTTGCTGCGGCGGATTTGACGCAGGTCGCGGATTGCGAGCGGGTGTTTGCGGCGGCGGTGAAACAGTTTGGCCGGGTGGACATTCTGGTGAACAACGCGGGGCATTACGGGCCCGTGGTGCCCGTGGAAGAGTATCCGCTGGAGGAATTTGAGAAAGTGATCAATGTGCATCTCCGGGCAGCGTTTGTGCTGAGCAAGCTGGCGCTGCCGGGAATGTATGCGAGGAAATCGGGCGTGATCCTAAATATCTCGAGTTTGTCGGCGAAGGCGGCGTTTTCGTGGGGATCGGCTTATGCGGCGGCAAAGGCCGGCCTGCTGGGTCTGACGCGCTACATGGCGGCGGAGGCGGCGCGGAACGGCGTGCGGGTGAATGCGATTTGTCCCGGACCGGTTACTGAAACGGCGATGAGCAAGGAGTTGGGGAGCACGCTGGCGAAGAAGTTGAACGTCGACCCGGAAGAACAATTGAAGGGCTTCCTGAGCTCGATTCTGCAGGGGCGCGGGCAGACGGCGATGGAGATTGCGCAGGCCGCGCTGTTTTTGTGCTCGGACATGTCGAGCGCCATGGTGGGCCAATCGATCAATGTGGACGGCGGTGCCGCGTTTTACTAAAGCCTTGGCCTTACGCCAATTTGCAGCCTCTTCAGTCTCCGTGAGAAGTTGACGATGAAACTCGAACTCTGCATTTTCATGGGTAGAGTGTGTCGTGCGTCGGCCCCATCGCATAGTGCCTATTTCCGAGTAGCTCGTTTAGCCTTCCGTGGCCCTTTGCGGATGTCTTGATCAATTGGGGATCGACCCGTTCCAGCGTTATTTTCTGGTTGCAAGTCGACTGTACAAGGACTCGTCGCATTCGAGTGGCGTCCGATTTCGCGGACCGCCCTTTTTGAGCAAACCACGCAGGGCCTCGCATACC
The DNA here is from genome assembly GCA_963781995.1 of uncultured Acidobacteriota bacterium. Lineage (GTDB taxonomy): Bacteria > Acidobacteriota > Terriglobia > Acidiferrales > UBA7541 > Acidiferrum. Next base: position 898,673 of record CAWAHR010000003.1, read on the forward strand.
TGTGGCTACTCTGACTTAACGCGTGCGGGACTTCTCATCTGGGCCTTCAAGTTATCTCGCTGACGCTAGAAGCTATTGCACAACCCTCCGTAAGACGATCATGAAGCAGGCGATATGAAAGAACGCTCGGTAAATTTGGAGCGAGCGGTCGTAGCGCACTACCAAGCGGCGGTAGTTCCCCAACCAGCCGATGGTCCGCTCGACGATCCAGCGGCGCCGATACCGCCGCAGCGCACGGCCGTCTTGCGTTGCCGGTCGAACGCGATTCTTTTTGTGCGGGCAGATCAGTTCGATCCCGCGCCGCCGCAAACGCTTCCGCAATGGATCGCTGTCGTAGGCTTTGTCGGCAATCACGCGCGCCGGCTTCTGCCGCGGTCGGCCCGCATGATGGCGTCGGCTTACGCGGATCGCTGCGAGCGTGGTCTCCGCGAGCCGGACTTCCGCCGGGGATGCAGCGTGAAGGTGGTCTCCCAGAGGAACACCCGCGCCGTCGACCACCACCATCCACTTCGTCCCCTTGCCCCGCTTGGTTCTTCCGACTCCGCAGCCCCTTTTTTCGCCGGAGCAAAACTGCCGTCCAGAAACGATTCGCTCCATTTCAACTGCTGGCGTTCGTTCAACTCGCTCAGGAACGTGCGCCAGAGGTTCAGCCAGACGCCCTGCTCGTCCCAGTCCCGCAGCCGCCGCCAGCAGGTGGAAGGATGCGGATATTTCTCCGGCAAGTCCTGCCAGCGAGCCCCGCTGCGGAGAATCCACAAAATCCCTTCCAGAACACGACGGTTTTCGATCCAGGGACGACCACCCTTGTAATGCTTGGATGGCTTGGGAAGCAAGGGCGCGATTTTCTTCCACTGCGCTTCGGTCAGCAACGGACCAGACCGCGCCATCGACCCTCCTTCGGCGCTGCTGACTTCGTTTATCCTCCAATTTACAAAACTCAACCATAGTCATTTCAAAGGCTTGTCTCAGGTTGTGCAACAGCTTCTAGCGAAAATCGTTCTTGAAGACGGCGCCGGATTTCATGACGAATTTTACACGCTGGAGTTCGGTGATGTCTTTTAGGGGATCGCCGGAGACGGCTACCAGGTCGGCCCACTTGCCGGGTTCGATGGTGCCCATTTTGTCGGACCAGCCGAGGAGTTCGGCGGCGGTGGTGGTGGCAGTGCGGATGGCCTGCATCGGGGTCATGCCGTATTTCACGTAGTAATCGAACTCCAGCGCCTGATTGAGTTCGCGCCAATCGAAGCCGCCGGCATCGGTGCCGAGGACGATCTTCACGCCTTTTTTCAGCGCGAGTTGGAAGGCGGCCTTTTCCGTGTCCACCATCTTGGTCCAGTTTCCTGCGCGGCCGGGGGCGACGTAAGCGCCGACCATGATCGTCGGAACCCAGTAGATGCCGCGGCGGGCCATCTCTTCCATTTCGGGTTCGGTGAGGCCGTCGCCATGCTCGATGGAGTCCACGCCGGCTTTCAAAGCGGCGGCGATTCCGTCGCTGCCGATGGCGTGGGCCGCTACTTTATGGCCGAGGCGATGGGTCTCGTCCACGATGGCTTTGGCTTCTTCGTCGGTGAAATTGACGTGACTGTGCAGGACGACGCCGTCGGAACCGTAAAAATAGCCGTGGTCGGAATAGTATTTGATCCAGTCGGCGCCATGGGAAATCTGTTCGCGCACGGCTTTGCGGGCTTCGTCAACTCCATCCACGTATTGGACGCCCTGGGGAACGGAGATTTCCCAGGAATAGCCGTAGGGGCCGTAGGCACCGGTGGGAGTCATGGCGCGAGTAGCGACCTGCATGTGCGGACCGGGGATTTCGCCTTTGTTGATGGCCTTTTTCACGTCGACGTCGGCGTACATGGCGCCCTCGGTTTCCAGGTCGCGGAGGCAGGTAAAGCCGTGTCCGAGGGCAATCTGGGCGTTTCGCGCGCCCAGAATGGCGCGATAGGGAATGGACTGTTTGAGGAGCTGCGCGTCGTAGTCTTCCTGGGTAATATCACCTTGCAAGAGCACGTGGGTGTGGGCGTCCACGAAGCCGGGGAGCACGGTGGCTTTCGAAAGATCGATGAGTTCCACGCCGGCGGGAGGAGCTCCTCCAGGCGTGACGCTGACAATTTTGTCACCTTCGACCAGAATGAGAGCATCGCTGATGGGAGTGTCGCTCTTGGCGTCGATGAGGCGACCGGCGCGGATGGCCAGTTTTTTCGGAGCCGGGGCGGGTTTTTCTTGCGCATAGCTGATGGGAATCAAAGGGATTGCGACAACAATGGTGTAGCCGGCAAGCAGTTTTATAAGGGAATTCATCCGAACCTCCAGGGCGCGGCAACGATATCAGAATTGGAGGCGGGAAAAAAGAAGAACGGCCAGCCGCTCTCTCAGGACGGCTGGCCCATTGTTTCTCGAGACAGATTTGGGAACTGCCTTACGCCGGACGCAGATCCCAAGTCTGTGTGCACTGGCAAACACCCGAAGAAACAGACTCATTATGCAACCGGCTGGGAGCTGGCGCGACGCACCGGGCGTAGGGCCCAGTCTTCGGCGGTGGCAACGCTGCGCCGAGCCGCCAGAATCGCGGGATGCCGACTGGCTGCCAAGCGGGCAACCGCCGATTCCCAGACTTTCTGGGTAAGGTATAGGGTGCCGATAGCGACGCCGATAACAGCGAAACCCAGAATGAATATCGCGAAGGCCGCCAAGAGCTCGCGGACGAAGTAAAGCTGCATCGCGGCGATGATTCCCAGGAACCAATAAATCCACTTGCGATTCGTATCTTTCTTGCTCATGCTGACCCGCCCCCCTCTTCTTTGAACCGCCCTCGGGAACCGAGCCGAGGGCCAAAAACGACCGTTGCGCCTTAGATGGTTTCCCCTTACCTAAGGGTCTAGGCTGCGTACCTGTCCCATTAGACAGGAGAGGGGAGGAGAGGGGAATGGTACAGGAGGACCAAAATTGACGCTAAACGAAACTCCTAGTACCCATCCATCCAGGCTTAACGTTGTTTAGTAGATTGATTTATAACGGCTTACTAGACTTGCCAAGGGAGGCACAATTTTCGCCTTAGTTTCGGGTACTATCCTGTGGAAAAACCTGTCCTTAGGGACAGGGGACAGGTTGCCCTCCAGAGCATGGGAAGGTACGCGCTCGGAGTCCGCTTTCGCGGACTCAAACGCGAGAATGCCCAGGGAGTCCGAATCGGGCGGCCTGGGCATCGGTAGGAATTGAGGTTTGGAGCTAAGCTTTTTTGATCAGGCGGGTTATCCAAACCAAGAACACCGCACCAACGAACGCAACGATAATTCCACCGATCATCCCTCCGCCGCGCCAGATGCCGAGGAGGCCAATAACCCAACCCCCGATGAAACCGCTAACCAGCCCCAAGAGGATGTCCTCGATTACGCGGTAGCCACCGCTCTATATTACCTGGCCAGCCAACCAGCCGGCGATCAATCTGGTCACAATCCAAGCGAGAGAGCTCATGTGAACTGCCTCCTTGGCTCCCAAGGGAGCGATGCACGTCTTGCTGGGCGGGAATTTACGGCTACAGTTTGGGCTTCCCCCAGGTTACGCGCAAGCCCGTAGAGAGGAGCAGGTCGTTGGCTTTCAGAGTGACCGGGGGGTAGCTGATGTAGCTGTCGCTGAGGGTCACTTGCCAGCTCAGCCAATTCTTCACCTGGGTGGCCACGCTGGAATCCAACTGGAAGCGATAATCGCCGGTATGCGAGAGATTTGGATAGAAGGAAAAGCGCTCCGAGACTGTCGAACGCTTGGAGAGTTTCTTGTCAAACTCTTCGCCGATCACGGCCTCGGCGCTATTCTGCACGGAAGAGGGAATCACATTAAATGCCGGCGGGGGAGTGGGATTCGCCACTTGAAAGGAGCCGAAGGAATCGCGATCGTAGGTGATACCGCCGAAGATGTCGAAGGTGGTGGTGGGGGTCTTGAAGAGGTGGTATCCAAAGCCGCCACCGAAAACGCTGCGAAGGTCAAGGTGCTGGAGTTCATTGGTCTGAAAATCGGTCAAGGCGAACACGAAGACCCGGGGACTGATGTTCAGATCGCCGCGCGCCCCAGCGTCCAGTGCATTCGCGGTGGTAACCGAGGGGGGAACCGAGCTGTTGTTGGCAAAGATATAGTCGCCATAGACGGTGAGTTTGTCGCGGGGCGTTTCGCGGACTGCTTTGGCCGCGACGGTGAAATTTGCGGTTTCCGAGTTGCCGCGGGTCAGCGCCAGGCCGGTGTCAAGCAAGCCGCTCCAGAAGTAGCTGAATTTGGGATGGGCCATTTTTTCGGATTCCACATCAAAGGAGTGCTGCTCGGCGTCGTTGCGGACGGCGACGATGGCGTCCTTGGCCGCCGCCGCGGGGGTTGCGGCCGCGGGGGCCCCCACGACCACGACTTTGCCGTTTTGGGTGGTGACCTTGCCGGAGAGCCGGGTGCCGTCTTTCAGAGTGATATTGATATTGTCGGAGGATTCGATGGCGGTGACGGCGTCCCACTGAATGGTGACCTCGCCGGCGAAGTCCGATTTCAAGAGCAGGGTTTTTCCATCACCATCTACGATTTTCCCGGTGAGGCGGTCCCCATTTTTCAAGGTAACCTGATCCGCGCGCACCACGGATCCCACAAGGAACAGCGCAAAGACACAGAACAGACCGCGACGCATAGGCGTCCTCCTGAATAAGCAGATTTCGCATAATTTCCGCTGAGCTTTCCGAGGGCGGCGAAAAGCGACTTTCCATCCTTCAAATGGGCTGGTGCACAGAGTGTAGTGAATTTGCGAAGAGGGCGCAATTATTTGGGTGGCCGAAGGAAGACTGGCCAGCGCTTAAGCGCCTCCCGTATACTGCTCTGCGTAAGAGGTGGGCGTGACAGGAGGCGCGGCTTCACAGGGCGCAGAGCCTGCGGCGTCCGAGGGGCGCGGGGTTCCCATCTCCAACAGAATGAGCAGATCCGGAGACTTTCCGGCATTCGCCGAAATTCACAAGCGGAGCAGTTCAAGATGATGTCTCGGTGTCCTGGTGCAATACGGGCAATTCGAATACTGGCTGCGTCACTGGCACTGATTGGCTGCGCCAAATCGGAACGCGCGCCCGCGAACCAGGGTGTTGCCACACGGCCGGCAGGTGTCCGCCCGCTGGTGGTGTTCATGACCGATTTTGGGACCGCCAACGACGCGGTGGCCATCTGCAAGGCAGTCATGCTGGGGATTTCGCCGGATTTGCGGATCATGGACATCACGCACCAGGTGACGCCATTTTCGATCGAAGAAGGCGCACGCTTTCTGGCAGGAGTGAGTCCTTACTACCCCGCGGGTACGGTGTTTGTTGGAGTCATCGACCCGGGCGTGGGCACCAACCGCAAGGCAGTGGTGGTTAAGTCGAAGAAAGGGCAGTATTTTGTGGTGCCCGACAATGGGCTGGTCTCCCCGGTCATCGACCGGGATGGCCTGGATTCCGCCCGGGAAATCACCAACACGAGTTGGATGATCGGCGATGCTATCTCCTCTACTTTCCACGGCCGGGACATTTTTTCACCGGTCGGCGCGCACCTTGCGGCTGGCTGGGATTTCACGCTGATGGGCCGGAAGTGCAGCAACTCGTTCGGCTTACGCCCAGAACGGCGGAGGTGACCGACAAGGGGATTGCAGGCGAAGTGATCGCGCTGGATGATCCGTTCGGGTCGCTCATAACGGACATCCCCGGGGATGAATTCAAGAAGCTGGGCTACGCCCTGGGCGAACGAGTTACAGTGCTGCTCAATAAGAAACCGTTCACCATGCCGTTTACGAAAACGTTCATGGATGTGCCCGTCGGTGATCCCCTCCTTTATATCGACTCCCGGGGAAGGGTCGGCCTGGCGATAAACCAGGGCAATTTCTCTGCGATCAACAAAATTACCCCCCCGGCGCCGGTGTCCATCCCCAAAAAAGGGGTTCCTCTGAAGGCGAAGTAATCTGTGAAGTTCAATCTGTACCCCCCTTTTCGTTGATTTGCTTTTTTCTGGGCAGCGGCCGACAATCGGGAAGATTGCGCGGGAAAGAGGTCTGCCATGGCTGAAGCCGTTATTGTTTCCTCCGTTCGTACTCCTGTGGGACGCGGGTTTAAGGGATCGCTGCGCACGACGCGGCCCGATGATTTGGCCGCGCTGGTGATTAAGGAAGCGCTGGCACGCGTGCCGGGGTTGGATCCCAAAGATATCGACGACGTAATTCTGGGGTGCGCGATGCCCGAGGGCGAACAGGGCATGAACGTGGCGCGCATTGCGGCGCTGCGGGCGGGGCTTCCGGTGGAGACGTCGGCGATGACGGTGAACCGGTTTTGCGCCAGCGGGCTGCAGGCCATTGCACTGGCGGCGGAACGCATCCGCGGCGGATCCGCGCAGGTGATCATTGCGGGAGGCACGGAATCGATGTCGCTGGTGCCCATGGGCGGGAACAAAATTTCGCCGAATCCATGGCTGGTGGACCACTATCCCGACGCATACATTAACATGGGGCTGGGCACGGAGAATATTGCGCGGAAATTCGGCATCTCGCGCGAACACGCGGATCAATTCGCGGTGGAATCGCACCGGAAAGCAGGGGAGGCAATCGCGGCGGGGAGATTCAAGGATGAAACCGTGGCGGTCGAAGTGAAGATCACTTCCCTGCCGAATGGCAACGGGACGAAGAACAAGGGGCCTGCGAAGCCCGCGACGCAATCTTTTGCTTTCGATAAGGATGAGCTGCCGCGGCCGGAAACTTCGATGGAAGTGCTCGCAGGGCTGAAGCCAGCGTTTCATGCCAAGGGCACGGTGACCGCGGGAAACAGCTCGCCGATGAGCGACGGTGCCGCGGCGGTGGTGATCATGAGCGAGGCAAAATCTGCGCAGCTCGGATTGAAGGCGCAGGTGCGGTTTATCTCCTATGCCACGGCGGGTTGCCCGCCCGAGGAATTCGGCATCGGGCCGGTCTATGCGATTCCGAAGGCGCTGAGGCTGGCAGGATTGTCGCTGAGCGATATGGCGGTGATTGAGTTGAATGAAGCATTCGCGGCGCAGTCGCTGGCGGTGATTCAGCAGGCGAATCTTGATTCCAGGCGGGTGAATCCGAATGGGGGCGCGATCGCGCTCGGCCATCCGCTCGGCTGCACCGGCGCGAAATTGACGGCATCGGTGGTGCGCGAACTGGAGCGGCGCAAAGCGCGTTACGGCATGGTCACCATGTGCATCGGCGGCGGCATGGGCGCGGCGGGCATTTTCGAGCGCGTCTGATTTGAAAGATAATCTGGCGCGCGGTTAGTGTTTCCGTGCGGCGCTGACGTGCACGACGAGCGTTTCCGGTCCATCGTTCTTTGAGGAATATTGTTCGCTCTCGATTTTTCCCGGCGAGATTACGCGGGTGACATTTCGCAATTTCATGGTCTGGCCGCCGGCCGTGAATTGTAAGCGATACACCAGGGCGCCATCCTCGAAGGCTCCCGTTTCCACGAGCGCACCGGGAAAATCATTTCCAAAGACGTACTCCTTGTACGCCTTCTCATTGGGGTCCCACGTCATCACCAACAGGCCTTCAAAATCGCCCATCGGACCTTGCGAGTGAAAGGTGTTCATCAGCGAATTTCCGCCCGGCCCAAGCTTGCTTGTATAGATTCCGGTGTTGGTTCCCCCCTTCGGATAGCTCTCCGTGTACTCCCATTTGCCAAGATAGAATTTCAGGCGCTCCATCTCCGCCGCGCCGGGTTTAGCGGGCGGCGCCTGCTGGCTGGGCTTGTCTTGCCGCGCTGCGATGGTCATCGCAACCGCCAGACTCAGCAATATAGCAGCGATGAAAATGAAGTGTTTTTGATTCCCCATGAATATCACCGCTCACCTCCCGGTTAATTCAAGATTCAAAGAAGGAGACCGATTATTTCCTGGTCTTCAAAAGTCCGACGGTGTTGCCTTCGGGATCCTGCTCCCAGTCGAAGGCGCCGACGGGTATTTCGACGGGTGGGACGAGGGTTTTGCCGCCCAGGGTTTCCGCCTTTTTAAGAGTGGCTGGGACGTCTTCCACATCCACGTGGAAAATAGTGTAATTGTGCGGTTCATAGCCGAGCGCGGTGATGTGCCCGGCGATGCCGGTCGGTTCCGAAGCAATCATCGCCGCCGGGCCCATGGACTGGATCTTCCAGTCGAACATTTGGGGGTAGAATTCCTGGGTGGTTCGGGGATTACGGCAACCGATTTCGAAATGAACAACGGGATTTCCCATGGCTTTCCCCTCCTGACCACCCAACAAGCGTTGACGTCATCATTCCGGAGTCTGGCCCATGGCCTCCAGCATCTCGTCCCGTGCCTGAATGTAATCCAATTGCGACTGAAGTAGCAATGCTTTGGCTTCGAATTCGCGAGCCGCGGCGGCATCCGCCTGCGACCGCAGGGCGGAGCCTTCCTGGAGCTGCTGGGCCGAGACCCGGCGCGATTCGGTTCGCAATGCGAGAAGCTCGTCGGAAACTTTGACCATTTGGCGGGTGCGTTGCAGCTTGTTGAGCGCGGTTTGCACGCGGAGCTCGACTTCTTCCTTGATGCGCGCAAGATTTTCTTCCGCCTGGCTCAACTGGGCGCGATGCTCTCCGATCGCGGCGCCTCTTCTGCCGCCGTCAAAGAGCTCAATGCCGAGATGAACGCCGAAGGTGCCGAAATTCCTGGCGAGAAAGGGGACATTGTCCTGGTAGCTATAGCGCGCGAAAGCCTCAAGGTCTGGAATGTATTCGCGCTTTGCCAGACGCACGGCAGCGGAGGCTTTCGCGACTTCCGCCTGAGCTTCAACGACTTCCGGATGCGAGGCGAGCGCGGTTTTCAGGCATTCTTCGCGTTCACAGACGTCGCCGACCGGAGGCACGTTGACCTCCAGCGCGAGTTGCGTGGTGAGCGGCAGGCCGATGGCGTCATCCAATTGCATGGTCAGATCGGAAAGTTGCAACTCCGTGGTCAGCAAGTCCTGCCTGGCTTCCAAGGATTGCGCGCGGCTCTCGATGGACTCTTCCTCGAGAGCGCTGCCAAATTTTACCTGCGCGATACGTTCGCTTTGCAGTTCTTCGTTGGCCTTCACGCGGGCGAGCACGGCTTCGCGATGTGCCTGGGCAACGAGCACGCGGTAGTAGATCTGATGAACGCGGAGGGCGACCTCGTTTTCGGTCTGCTGGGCTTTATCGCGGGTGGCGCGCAAATCGGCGGCGGCAATATCGTTCGCCGACTTGATCTTGAATAATTCGGTCAACGGCTGGGTCAGGGAGGTGCCGCTGGTGACAAAATCGCGCCCACCCTGATTGAGAATCACCGACTGCGCGGGGATGGAAGTTCCACCGATGCTGCCCAGGCTGCCAGCGGGGATGCCGATGAACTGGGTGTCGGTTACGCGCAAGAGATTGCTATCGTTGCGGAGCACGGGATAGTAGGCGCTGCGGGCGAGATCCCGAGTGTGCTCTTTTTCGGCGACCTTAAAGCCTGCGATGCGGACCACATGATTGTGTTTCAAGGCCAGCTGCACGGCCTCGTCGAGCGTGATGTGGCGCGGGGTTGCCGGGGTTGGCGGACTGCCCTGCTGGGCAGCTACGAATCCCGCGAGAAAAAGTGAGGCGAGCGACAACAATAGACTGGCGTGTGTATTCATGACGTGACCTCTTGGCTTGCAGAGGATTCCAGTTCCTGGAAACCGAGCTCCCTGAAGTTCAGCGGGGCTTTTCGAACAAGGGCGATGAGGAGCAAGGCCACGACGCAAGCCCAGGCCACGAGAAAAAATGCGTCGATCAGGCTGAGCGTATAGGCCTGGAGGCGCAAGCGGGCCCCGAGAAGACCGGCGGCTCGGCCCAGGGCCGCGGCAAGCCCCGAGGAATGAGGGAAGAGCCCCGCGGTCATGGCTCGAAGGGTCGCGTCACTCAGCGTGGAGCCGGTTTGCACGTGGAGGCCGAGGAGATTCGAATGCAGCTGTTCGCGAACGGCGATGAAGTGAAGCATATAGACCACGCCGAATTCACCGCCCAAAAGACGGATGATGTGAAAGAAGGCGGAAAAGGTCAGCGCCGCTTGTGGCTTGGAAAGCCCTCCCGTAAAGATGGCCTGCAGCACGATCGTGGAAACTAGGCCAATGAAGGCGAAGGACTGGCCCACCCCCATCAACAGCTCCGTCGGGTAAAAATTAGAAGCTGACCAACTGCTGGTCAGATGGGCGTTCTGAATCGCGGCAAAGGCCATGCACGTGAAGCCAGCCGCCATCAAGAAACGCGAGTCGAGACCTTGCAGAAGCAGCAAGGCGGCGACAAAAGCGATCAGGAATTGTGGCAGCGCAGTCCACAGGACCGCAGGGCCGATCTGATCGGCTTCGAAACCATGGATCCCGAGACTTTGGGGAACCACGATGATGGTGGCCAGCAGGCAGAAGCGAAAAAGCATCAGCGTCAAGCCGAGGAGCTGGGTGTTCCACTGCCGGAGATAAGGCAGATCAACCAAAGGATTGGGCATACGAAGGCGCCGTACCAGTGAGCCGGCTAGGAAGATCAACGCGCCAAGCATCAGCGCGTTGAAAAGCCCCGAACGCCACCAATCGAGCCGTTGTCCCTGATCGAGTGCCGCAAAGAGCAACGCGAAACCAGCGCTGGCATAGAGAAAACCGGTGAAGCTGGGCGCGGGTCCACTGCGCTTGGCGGGAGGCGCCGCCGGAATGCCAGCGTAAATGCAGAGAACCATCACCGGGGTGAGTACGGCGGGGATCCAAAACATCCAGTGAAAACCGAAGCGGTCGCGAAACAGCCCATAGAGCGAGGGAGCAATATTGACGGCACCATCAACAAACGTGGCGTAGAGCGCCAGGGTAAAGGGCAGGAAACGCAATGGAATATTGCGAAGCGCGAAGGTCAGGGTCAAGGGATAAAACGTGCCAGAGGTCAATCCGGCCAGGGCAAGCGCGGTGATCAACAGGCTGTAGTTGTGAACCATGGGCAGGAACACGCACAAGACCGTGAATCCGGTGGCCGCAAGAATCAGGACTCGCCGCGCGCCGAGCAGCCCCCCGAGATAAACCGTGAACGGTCCAATAAACATGAGAGCAATGTTGAAGGAGCTGCCAATCCAGGCTCCATCGTCGTAGCTGATGCCAAGGCTGCCTTTCAGGTCGGCGGCGCCCATGCTGAGGAGCCGGCCCATTAGGGTGACGATTCCCGCGCCCATCACCACTCCCAAGATGCCCAGCAAGGGGCTCTTGGAAAGCTCGGAAGGGACCGCGCCAGCAATGGCCTTTGCCACCTGGGCAGGCGTCGGAGAGGAAACCGTTGCTGCGTGAGAGGCCATCGCGCGCTCCGGCTAATGCGCCGTTCGCACGACGGCAGTTACGGAAATTCCCGGGCGGAGTTGCGAGGCCAGTGCGGGATCATCCAGCGTGATCTTCACGGGAATTCTCTGGACGACTTTGGTGAAATTTCCCGTGGCATTGTCCGGCGGGAGCAAGGCAAATTGCGAGCCGCTGGCGGGCGCGATTTCCAGAACTTTGCCTTTCACAATTTTCCCGGGATATTGGTCGACGCGGATTTCCACCGGATCGCCTACTTTCATTTGCGTGAGTTGGGTTTCGCGGAAGTTCGCCTGAATCCACTTTGTATCGGCAACCAGCGTCATCACTTGAGTTCCCGGAGAAACAAGCTGCCCCGGCCGCACCTGCCGTTCTCCCACCGTGCCATGCGCCGGAGCGTGAATTTTCGTGTATCCCAGATTCACCTGCGCGACGGCAACCGCAGCCTGTTTGGCTTGAAGATCAGCCGCGAGTTGCTGCTGTTGGGATTCGAGGACTTCCCTGGATCGCCGCTCGGACTCGACCGCGATTTCATTGCTGCGGAGCGCTGTTTTCGCCTGCTCCAGATCCGCCGCGCGGCTGGCGGCCTGTGCCGCGAGACGCCGCTCATCTGCAACCGCCGCCTCAACTCGTTGGGGCGTGGTCGCCCGAGAAGCCAGAAGCGCTTCCTCGCGGGTGCGCTCCGCCCGCGTTCGCGCGACGTCGGCTTGCACCGCATTTACGCCTGCCTCGGCAGCAGATATTTGCGCTTTCGCCTGATCGATCCCCGCCAGCGCCCGCTGGATTCGCGTGTCCTGGAGTTGCTGCTGGCGTTGGTTGTTCTCCAGGGCCGCCTTCGCGGCGGCAACCCCGGCATTGGCCTGCGCCAATTGCGCCTGGTAGTCATCGTCTTGCAACTCGACAAGGAGATCGCCCGCGCGAACCCGTTGGTAATCCGACACTTTTACGGCCCGGACGATGCCGGCGACTTTGGTGCTGAGTGGGGTTAAGTCGCCGCGGACAAAGGCATCGTCAGTCACCTGCTCCACACGCCCGCCTTCCCATGCATTCCAGTTCCGGGTGAGGGTGATGATCACCGCCGCGCAAAGGCACAGCACAAGCAAAGGTGTCGCGAACTTGAGCCACGGCCAGCGTGCTTTCAGCTGCGGGGGGGCGTATTCGACCTGAACAGCCGGCTTGGGTTCCGGAGGTGGGGCGGGACTTGGCGCCGAAGCAGCACTCATGGTCGTTCTCCTCGGTTGATGGCGTCCAGTTATCAGCCATTCTTCCGGCGCTTAAGCCGGCGGTGCGAACTTTCGTGAAATGCGATGGCCTGCCATGATAACAACTATTTTTGTCCTGTAAAGTTGGCATTGTGGCCGGCGGGTTGCGCTACATTCCCATGAGAAACCGCCAACCGCCGCGTGTCAGGCACGCTTAGCTTGTCCTATTGCGAAAATGGCCGTGCTATGGGTAAAATTCCTGGTCAGGAATTTTCAAACAGTTGTTTGAATTTTACCCGCCGCCGCATGCGGGCAAGGAGCGTCACCGATGGCCACCTCCGTTCTCACCAAACCCGCAGCGAAGGGCGGAAGCTTTTTGCTGGAGGCGCCAGCGCCCAGCGACATCTTTACACCGGCGGACCTTACCGACGACCAGAAGCTGATCGGGCAAACCGCGGAAGAATTCGTGCTCAAGGAAGTCCTGCCGCTCGCGAAAGACCTGGAGAACAAGAAACCGGGGCTGATGCCGGAGCTTGTGCGGAAGGCCGCGGAGCTCGGCCTGATGAGCGGCGGAACGCCGGAAGAGTACGGCGGCGCGGGCCTGGATAAAATCGCCACCACGCTGCTGACGGAGAAGATTTCCATCTACGGCGGGTTTGCGGTGACGCACGGCGCCCACGCCGGGATTGGCACACTGCCCATCGTCTACTTCGGCACGGAAGAGCAAAAGAAAAAATACCTGCCCAAATTGGCCAGCGCGGAAATGATCGGGGCCTATGCCCTTTCGGAGCCGCAAGCCGGGAGCGACGCGCAAAATTCGCTGACGCGCGCGGAACTCAACAAGGAAGGCACGCACTATATCCTGAACGGGCAGAAGATGTGGATCACCAACGGGGGCTTTGCGGATCTTTTCGTAGTGTTCGCAAAGGTGAACGGCGAAAAATTCACCGCTTTCCTTGTGGAGAGAAATTTTCCCGGCTGCAAACCCGGCAATGAAGAACACAAGATGGGGATTCACGGGAGCTCGACGACGCCGGTATTCCTGGAAAATTGCAAGGTGCCCAAGGAAAACGTGTTGCACGAGATCGGCCGCGGGCACATCGTGGCGTTCAATGTTTTGAACGCCGGGCGCTTCACCCTGGGCGCTTCAGGCGTGGGCGGGGCGAAGCATGTGCTGATGACGGCTTCGAAATACGCCAAGGAGCGCAAGGCGTTCGGCAAACAAATCGGGGAGTTCGGATTGATCCGGGAGAAGCTGGCGGAAATGGCGATCCAGATTTTCGCGGTCGAATCGATGGTCTACCGCACTGCCGGCAATATCGAAGCGGCGATGCATGCAGCTTCCGGCTCCGGCGACAAAGTCCAGAACACCATGAAAGTCCTGGAGGAGTACGCGATCGAAAGCTCTATTGCCAAGGTGTACGGAAGCGAGATGCTGGACTACGTGGTGGACGAAGCCGTGCAGGTCTTCGGCGGCTACGGCTTCCACGAAGACTATCCGGTGTGCCGAGCGTATCGCGATTCGCGCATCAACCGCATTTTCGAAGGCACCAACGAAATTAACCGCATGCTGGTTATCCAGATGCTGATGAAGCGGGCCATGGGCGGGCAGTTGGCGTTGATTCCCGCGGCCATGAAACTTGCCGATGAAATCCTTGCCGGACCTTCGTTCGAAGAGGCGCCGGAAGGAGTGCTGGCCGAAGAAGCGCGGACGATCGCCAACGCCAAGAAAATGTTCCTGCAGGCCGCGGGCGGCGCGGTGCAGAAATTCCGCGAAAAGCTGGCCGACGAGCAGGAACTTATCGGCGCGCTGGCCAACGTGGTGATGGAGATTTACGCGATGGAGTCCAGCTTGTTGCGGACCCAGAAGGCCGCCGCGAGCAAGGGCGAAGCCGCCGCGGCGGTGATGATCGACGCGGCGCGTGTATTTATTGCCGATGCAGCCGAGCGCGTGGATCATGAGGCGAAGCGGGCCCTCGCGGCGGTGCATGAAGGCGACATGCTGGCGACCCAGATGGCCGTGCTGAAGCGTTTCGGCAAGCGTCCGGCCGTGGACACCATTGCCTTGCGGCGGCGCGTCGCCGCAGCCGTGCAGTCGCAAGACCGCTATCCCTTCGAGAGCCGCTAGCGGTCGGTAGGGCTCTGGCGCAGGCGCCGGAACAAATAGGCGGAAGCAACGAGCAGCAGCGGCGCGGTGTAGAAGCCCGGGGACACTCCTTCAAACTGCACGGAATTGGTGGTGTGGCCGCGGAATGTCAGCAGAAACTGCCCAAGGCTCTCCAGCAGCGCCAGCGCCGCAAAGAAATAGCCCGCCGGCCGCAGCCAACGGGCATTCCGGAACGCCCAGGGCGTCAGCGCTAAAAATCCAAGGTTGCCTAAAATCAAGGCGATCAACCAGGCGCGAAATTCCCAATCCATTTTTGGAAACCACGAAAAATGGCCATATAGGGCCAGGGCCGTGGCATTGTAGTAGCTGAGGAACTGGTGAGCAGCTTGGTCCCAAGTATGTAGGCCAAATACGGCCCCGAGCAGGAGCCAGGCCAGACCGAAGTTCTGGTTCGGGAGCGGGCTGGAGACCGGGGTCATGGGTGGATTGTACTAGAAAGTCGTTGAGTATCTAACTGACACATCCTTCAAGGCATACGGCCTGGTTATGACCAACCGGACACAGGTGGAAGGAGGAGGTATTTCCCGGACTGGAACTCTCTTAAACTAGAAGAGACACAGTACTAGGTCTAAGCTTTGACGTCTCGATTCCTTCCCCGATCCTTGGCGCTGGTGGCCATTCTCGTGATCGTCCTGCACGGGCTGACCGTCTTGTTTCTCGGCACCGCCCCGGCAGGCGCCCTTGCCGGAAATGGCTTGCAGATTTTCAGTAGCTTCCTGGCCGCGATCTTGTGCTTTCGGGCCGCTCGCCAGGGCTCGGGATTCATTCGTTCGTTCTGGATCCTGGTGGGATTCGGCGTCGGCGCGTGGGGCGTGGCCGACCTGGGCTGGACTTATTACGAAGTGCTGCTGCACATAGAACCTCCGCCGGGTTCGCTGACCCGCTTCTTGTTCAACACCCAGAGCATGTTCTTCGTGATGGCCATTTTCCTGAACCAGGAGAAAAAAGACTCGCGCGTGGAGTTATCCGAAGTTCTGGACTTCCTGCAAATTGGCCTGCTTTTCTTCCTGGCGTATCTCGGATCGTACTACCTGCCCGCCATCAGCTTTGGAACCGAGGAAGCGCTTCAGAAACAGTTCTGGGCTGTAACTTATGCGACGATTGGAATCTTCCTCTTGGTCCTGCTGCAGTGGAGGCGGAGCAGTACCTCGGATGCGCGCCGCCTGTTCGGCGGCCTTACCCTCTATATCGCGGTGTACGGGATATTTTCGACCGTCATTACCTTCATACAAAACGCCGGAAATTTGCCAACGGGCACCTGGTACGATCTGGGGTGGACAATCCCGCTGCTCTTTGCGGCTTTCTGGGCTGCCGGATGGCAACCGATTCCCGAGTCCGCAAGCCGCCCAAAGCCACGCAACCGCACTCTCGGCGAACTCCTGATCACCAACGGGATGTTTCTTTTCGCGCCGATGATCATTCTCCTCCAAGTGGCTCAGCCCGGCTCCGATCTGCGAAGCCTACGTTTCACTATCCTGGGGATTTCGTTCCTATGTTATGCCGCGCGAATTGGCCTGACGCAATATCGCCAGCAACAACACGAAGAAACCGAGCGGCGGCAAGCGCTAGCCATGGATTCCTCCATCGAAGGCATTGGAATCCTGAACGAAAAGGGTGTTCACATTTACGCCAATGCGGCGCTCGCTTCGATGCTCGGATTTGATTCCACGGAGCGCATCGTCGGGCAGCCCTGGAGAATCGTTTACGCCTTGCAGCAGGTTGATGCGGTGGAATCACAAGTTCGCGAAGCCCTGCAGGCAAACGGGAAGTGGTCCGGAAGCTTGCTACTGCGACGCCCCGATGGCAGCCGCCTGCCCGTTGAAATGCAAGTGGGAGTCCTGCAGGACGGTGGAACGCTGTGCATCTCCCGCGACCTTTCGCAGCACCAGCAGGCGGAAAAAGCGCGGGCGGAGGCGGAAGCCAAGTTCCAGATGCTTGTTGAGCACGTCAACGCCATTACCTACATCGCGGAAATCGGGATCCACGGCCGATGGTTTTACGTCAGCCCACAGGTGGAAAACATACTGGGGTATGCGCCGGAAGAATGGCTGGCCACTGCCCGCGACTGGGATCAGCACATTCATCCCGACGATCTGCCGGTGGTAGCGGCAGCGGAAGAGCAAAGCCAATCGGGACTGCCCTTCCAGGCGGAGTTTCGCATCCGCCGAAAGGATGGCCGCGAGGTATGGTTGAGTGACACGGCGGTGATCGTGCAGGGCAGCGATTCTCATCCGGTGATGGAAGGCATCATGGTGGACATCACCGAGCGCAAAGCGCTGGAAACGCAGTTGCAGCAGTCGCGAAAAATGGAGGCGGTCGGGCGCCTGGCCGGGGGCATCGCGCACGACTTTAACAATCTGCTGACCATTATTTCGGGTTATACGGAGCTGGCCCTGAGCCGGCCGCAGCTTCCCCGCGAAGCCCACTCTGATATTGAACGCATTGAAAACGCGGCAGGGCGCGCAGCATCGTTGGTGCGGCAACTGCTGGCGTTCAGCCGCAAGCAGGTTTTGCAGCCGAAAATCCTGGACCTGAATAAAATTGTGCTGAATCTCGATTCCCTCCTGCGGCGCTTGATGGATGAGCGCATTGAAATGGTCACGCGGGTGAAGGACGACATCGGCAAAGTGAAGGCCGATCCGGCGCAGATCGAGCAAGTGATCATGAACCTGGTGGTGAATGCGCGCGACGCCATGCCGGAAGGCGGCCGCCTGATCGTGGAAACCTGCAACACCAGCCTGGATGCCAACTACGCCGTCGACCATGTCTCCGTGAAGCCGGGACGCTACGTGATGCTGGCCGTTTCCGACACCGGCGTGGGCATGGATCAGCAAACGGTGGCGCATATCTTCGAACCGTTTTTCACCACCAAGGAAAGCGGCCGCGGCACCGGCCTGGGGCTCTCCACCGTTTACGGCATCGTGAAACAGAGCGGCGGCTACATTTGGGTTTATAGTGAACCGGGCAAGGGGAGTACATTCAAGGTCTATCTCCCCCGGGTGGAGGACGTGCCCGAGGAAGCTGCCTCTCCTGCACCGGCGATGCGCCAACAACGCGGCACGGAAACGATCCTGGTGGTGGAGGACGAAGAAGCCGTTCGGGATCTCATCCGGACAGTACTGACAGAAAAAGGGTATGACGTTATCCCCTCACTCGATCCGCAACACGCCGAACAGATTTCCTCGCGATTCGAGGGGGAAATTCACATGCTGCTGACGGATGTGGTGATGCCCGGCACCAGCGGGCGGGAACTGGCCGCGCGCATTTCCGCGCAACGCCGCGGGATTCGCGTGCTGTATATGTCCGGTTATACGGATAACGTGATTACCAGCGGGGGGATGCTGGAACGTGGTCTGGCGTTCCTGCAGAAGCCGTTCTCGCCGGCGGCGCTGGTTCAGAAAGTGCGTGAAGTTCTGAACCATACCCCGACACGCTAGCCGTTTCCGAACCCGTTTGTAGCTGAAGGACGTTTACTCCGGCTTTGCGGGCTTCGCGGGCGTTGCCTGCGGCGCATCTTTTGGTTTGCCAATGCTGTTGAGGGTTTCCACGTTAAACCGCTTGTAGTCGGAATAGCGAGTGCTGGCGTTAATTTTGAATCCTTTCACCAGCAACACCCGCGCGCCAATGTGGGCTTCCTCGTAGGTCGGCAGCCAAACTTCATTGTTCAGGTAAGCCTGCTCGAAGACAAAGCTAGTGCCCTTTTGCACGCTGGCCACCAGGCCTCCGCCAAAATGGAAATCACCCACGAAATAAGCCTCCAGCCGCGCCACGTCGTTGGCCTTCTCATCCACCCAAATCACGCCGGCCAGCTCTTTCACTACCCTTTCTTCCAGGGTTTTGGCCTTGTACTCGGGATTCGGTTCGAAATCGAAGACCAGCACGTCTTGTCCGCGAAAGCGCTCGCGGCGCGGATTCACGAACTGTGAGGACCGCAGGAAAACTTCGATGCCCGGGTCGTCTTTCTCTTTATCTTCTTTACCTGACTCCTTGGCTTTCTCCTCTTTTTCTTCCTTTTTCTTTTGTTGTTTCTGGATTTCCTCGATGCGCTTTTGGGTCTGGTCGTTCTCTTTTTTCTGTTCCGCGTCGCCGAGCGGCTTGCCGTCTTTCTTCACCAGGGTGGAGACTTCGTCGCCGTCAAGATAGAAAAAAGTGAATTCTTTCACTTCTTTCTTGGTGACTTTCCCGGTCTTGTCGTATTCCGTTTCTTCCTCGACGCGGGTCCCGGCGTAGTTTTCCTTTACCTTGTCGATCTGCTTCTGGTTGGCATCGAGCTCTTCAAAGAGTTTTTTCAGATCGGGCAGCTTGACCTGCGACTTGAACGGAAAATCGAACACCCGCTCGCCGATGGTTTCATTGGTACCGACGCGGGTGACGCTCACGAGATAGGTTTCGGCGCCACGGCGCAGTTCGATCCTATACGGCACCTTGACGCCATTCACCGGGCGATAATCGTCGTAATAAATTTCGCGCGGGATTCCGGCGATTTGCGATTTCTCTTCGACGATCAGATGTGTTTGCGGATCGAAAAAAACCTGCCACTGCACGCCGGTGGGGTAAGTCAACTCGATTTCCTGCGTGGCGCGACCGCGCACATCTACTTCTCCCTTGTAAGCGGCTCCCACCTTTCGCTTGCCCAGCGATTCCAGCCGCGCATTGTAGTACTGAGCCGCGGCCTCCATTTCCACGGCGTCGGGCCCCAGCAGGGTGGCGATCTCCCCATCCGCCGACTGGCGCCAGGCAGACTTGCCGTTGTACGACTCGATGACCGTCTTGCCGTTGGCTCGCAGCTCCGAGTATATCCGGTTGGGTTCCTTAACCTTGAAAGTGTACGTGCCGGGTGTGGCGTCGCCTTGCACGGCGACGCTGCCATCGATGGACAGGGTCTGCAGCCGGGAGACCGCCTTGCTCCCTCCAACGGCTTTCAGATACTGGTCCATGAGCTTTTGGGCTTCATCAGCGCGGACCGGACAAGCGAGCAAGGCCGCAAACAGGAGGGTGAAGACAGCAGGAATGGATTTGCGCATAGCTACTCCCTCATAAATACGCAAATTCCTCAAAGAAGTTGCGGACCGCGGAGTGATTTTACCAATTTCCATGCCGAAAGCGGAGATTCTTCCCGCGTTCCCCGATGGTCAGCGGGCGGCCTTGGGGCGGCTCATGTATTTTTCGTACAAAGCCTTCTGTTTGTTGTCTGTGGACGTCAACTGGCCCTTGATGAAGAGATAGCGGACCTCGGTGGTCACCTCGAGGGGATCGCCGTTGGTTACGATCAGGTTGGCGGTCTTGCCTGGTTCCAGGGTGCCCAATTGAGCGTCCACGCCAAAGATCTGCGCGGGATATAGCGTCACCGCCTTCAATGCTTCGTCATAGGGCAGTCCGTGAGCCACGGCGTTCGCGGCCTGCTGCCCGAGGCGACGCGCGAAGCTGTTGTCGAAGCTACCGAAGGCGATTTTCACCCCGGCGGCGCGGAGCTCTTCCGGCTGGGTCAGCAGCCGATCGTAGGCGTCGTCTTCTTGCGGAGGCTCGGCAAGCGTGGGCCGCAAAATTACGGGCACGCCTTTGGAGCGCAGCAGGTCTTTCACTTTCCACGCTTCGCTGCCGCCCGCGAGGATCATTTTCAATTTTTGTTTATCGCAGAAGTCTACGGCATCGCGAATTTCGCGCGCCTGGTCGGCAAAAACGAGCAAAGGAAGTTCCCCGCGGATCACGGGGGCCATCGCCTCCAGCTTGACGTCGCGTTGAAAGCCCACGCTGCCGGGATTTTGCAGGGCTTGCGCATAGTGCCGCGCTTGCTCGATGTAATCGGCGAGTTGGTTGACTTGCTTGTCGTACTCTTTCTTGGTTTCGCTGAACACCTTCTCCTTTACCGAGAAGGTTGCGAAATCGAAGGAACGCGTTTCAATGCGCGGCCAGCCAACCACCATGGCCGCCCGCTTGTTGATCAGCATGTCTTCCATGGTCCAGCCCGAAAGGTAGATCGCCGAGGCTTGACCGCCCACCAGATTGCTCGCCCCGCTGCTGTCGAAACCCCCGCTCGCGGGAGCCGCAATCACTTCGGTGATGCCCGCGGCACGGGTGACGGGAATGTGCGCGCTGGAAGGCGAGATGGCGGTGGCCGCGACAACGTCGGGATTAAAGGAACCGGTTTCCGTGGTGTCTACGGTGGCAAGCACGGCGCCGATTTCGCTCAAGCCCATCTGGGTGACCGAATCAAACAGCCCGGGATAAACCTGCAAGCCTTTGGCATCGATCACCTGGGCTCCGGAGGGAATAGAAATTCCCGTTCCAACGGCCGCGATTTTTCCCTCATGAATTACGACGGTGGCGTCTTCCAATGGCGTTCCGGCCAGCGTAAAGATTTTTGCGTGAGTGATGGCGTAATCGACGGGCGCTGCCGTTTGCGCGCTACTGCCTGACGCGCCGGCGAGAGACAGCGTAAAGATTGCCGCGCAGGAAAAACAGCGAAGACGGTTCACTGCGCACCTCCCTGAACCGTATCTACTTGCGGCGGCTTTGGCTGGTCACCGGGGTTTTTGTCCTCCGGCTTTTTCTCCTCTGGTTTCTTTTCCTCAGGCTTCTTTTCGCCGGTCTTTTTGTCGTCCGGCTTTTTCGCCTCGGTCTTTTTGTCTTCGGGTTTCTTCGCGGCGGCCTTCTTTTCTTCTTCTTGTTTCTTGGCGGCCTTCTCAAGGAGATCTTTCTTTTCTATTTCAAGCGCCGCGCGGCCGGCCAGCTCCTTTTCGCGGTCAAAGTAGACTCGCCCGTCGATCAAGGTTTTCTGGACGACCGCGTAGGCGCTGAGGGGATCGTGATTGTAGACGACCAAATCGGCGTCTTTGCCGACGTCAATTGTACCGACACGCTTGTCGATGCCTAACTGGATGGCCGGATTCAGGGTGATCATCTTCAGCGCTTCGTCGTGGCTCAAACCGCCGTAGCGGATGGATTTCGCCGCTTCCTGATTAAGGTGCGTGGCTTCCGCGGCATCGTCGGAATTGATGGAAACGATTACCCCGCGCCGGGTCATCAGCGCCGCGTTGTACGGAATGGCGTCGTAGGCTTCCACCTTGTAGGCCCACCAATCGGAAAATGTGGAAGCGCCGGTGCCGGCCGCGGCAATCTCGTCGGCCACTTTGTAGCCCTCAAGAATGTGCTGCAGCGTCTGGATGTGGAAGCCGAATTCCTTGGCCACTCGCAACAGCATCAAAATTTCATCCTCGCGGTAGCAATGCGCGTGGACGTAGCGCTTGCCCTCGAGCACTTCGACCAGCGGATCGAGTTTCAGGTCGCGCCGGGGCGGAAGCAGATTTTTTTCTCCGGCGGCTGCGCGCTTGTTGTAATCATCCCAGGACTTTTTGTAATCTCGCGCTTCCGTGAACGCGCCGCGAATCGTTTCTTCCACGCCCATGCGCGTGGCGGGATAGCGCTCCGGGAGCCCGAACCCGCGGAAATTCGAGCGCTTGGGGTTTTCTCCGAGTGCGAACTTGATGCCCGGCAGCGCGCCTGCAAACGGCAGATCGGCCGCAGGTTGACCCCAGCGGAGTTTGATAACCAGGGTCTGCCCGCCGATGGCATTCGCGGAGCCGTGAAGGATATTCGCGGTGGTCACGCCGCCGGCAAGATCCCGATAGATGGAAATGTCATCGGAGTTCAGCACATCGGCGATATTCACCATTGAGGAGACCGAGACGGAGCCCTCATTGACGCTGCCGTCCACGGCGATATGCGAATGGCAATCGATGATTCCAGGGGTCACGAACTGGCCGGTCGCGTCGATCACCAGCGCGTTCGCCGGGGCTTTCAGCGTGCCACCGAGTGCGGCGATTTTCCCGTCTTTGATGAGGATGTCGCCCTTGTCGATGGTGCCGTGGGAAACCGTGAGGATGGTCGCATTGCGAATGAGGATGACCGGCACCGGCGTGTCTATTGCACCGCCGCCGGCCGCTTTTTCGTTGGCCCGGAGAGAACCGGATGCCGCAAGCAAAAGTGCAATTGCGAACCGTAGTATCTGCGCGCGCAATTTCATTGGGCACCCCCTGCGTGTGCCGCCGCGGTGCTTATGGGTTTGCTGCCGGTGAATTCCATGGTGTAGCCCATCGCCTGAATGGATCCCTTCATGGTGGCGGCTTCGAACGTGCCGGTGAAGACAACATCGTTCGCGCTGCCTTCCAGCTGCAGGTTAATGGTGAAGTTGAATTTTTCGGCGCTCACCCAGCCGCTGAACACGCTGCCGGTGCCGCGATCGCTGGTCACTGTGCCGGTCAAGGTGCCGTCCGGCTCCATGGCTAGATCCGCGGTGGCTTCTTCCTGGCCCTGCGGCGTGGTGAAAGTCAATTTCCATTTGCCGGTCAGGTCGCCCTTCGGCGGTTCGCTGGGCCGCAGGGTTTCCCGTACTTCGTACTTGCGTCCATCGACGAAAACGATCTTCACTTTTGTTTTCTTGTCGAATAGGTCGCCGTCGGTGATTACCAGATTGGCGATTTTCCCGTTTTCAATCGAGCCGAGCGTTTCGGCGACGCCAAAAATCTCAGCGGGAGAAAGGGTGAGCGCCCGCAACGCTGCTTCAGAGCTCAATCCCGCATCGATCGACTTTTTCACCGCCGGCAGAAGGTCTTTGGGCGCCGTAATTCCGCCGGAGTAAAACGCGAATTTCACCCCGGCTCTGCCCAACGCGGCGGGCGAAGAAGGCGCCCGGTCGCGGAAGCGCAGCGTGCGGAGCGAGGGCGTGGCCTCCGGATCGGCGTCTTTTTCGGCTTCCGGCCATTTCAGGTCCACCAGCACCGGCGTTTTCCTTGCCGCAATTTCCGGGGCGACTTCGTAGCCCATTTGCCCGCCATAAATCACGGCGTTGAGCCTCCATTCTTCCGCCAGCCGCAACGCTCGGCGAATTTGCAGGGAAGAATTTCCCGGGAGCATCACGACTGCGTTTGCTTGAAGTACAGCGGCAATGGCTGCGTCACTCCGGTCATACTTCGGCCGCTCCGTACCGCGAGGATTTTTTTTGTAGATGGCGCCGGCTTGGGTATCCCAACTCGTATCCAACCAGAGCTGCCGGACATAGGAAATCGCGCCCATCAACGATCCGGGATAACTGCGGAATCCTCCGGGAGCCTGCAGGGAGACTGGTAGCGCCGTCGGCGCCTTCACTACCAGATCGCCGGCGCGCTCGCCGCCCAGATCGAGCACCGCCGCCTGGCCGGGGAATATGCCGCCCTTCGGCGCGGCAACTACGGTGGTGAATCCCGCCGCCCGCCAGCTTTCCACGCGGGGATCGGTGGGATTTACCTCATCGGCGGCGCTCCGCCACGGTGTGGTTGCGGGGCGATCCCCTGGCCCGCGCGCAATTGGTTGCTGTTGCTTCGCGCTTCCCTCACCCGCGGGAGTTGCCGGGGCCGTTACGCCAACGTCCGTGAATCCGTCGATCAATCCAGGATAGACGATCAGGCCCTTGCCATCGATCACCCAGGCATCGGGAGGAATGGTTACGTTGGTGCCGACCGCGGTGATGATCCCGCGCGTGACCACGACCGTCGCGTTCTCCAGCGGGCCTGAAGAAACCGGGACAACCTTTGCGCCACGAATGGCGAACGTGCGCGGTTCGCCGCCTTGCCCGCGTGCCGCCGCAGCTCCGAGAAAACTCAGCCCGGCTATAAACAGCACAGACAGCCACGGGCGTAGCTGAACGCGTCTCCAACTCATGTGTCGCTCCTGGTCCTTTTTGCGCAATGGCGATGCAAGATTCCTGTAGGACCGCGAACCCCGCAGGCTAATGAGGCTAGTGGCAACGCCCCGGAAGGTCAAGGGCAGGAATGTAGAGAGGGAAACGCAGGAGTGGCCGATCAGCGCGAGTTGTAACTCAGACCTTCGAGGCCTGAGGGTTTTCGCGGTCGCGGCGCGATTTTGCCGGCGTACCCATCGCACCTTCGCTGGCGCAGCAGAAACCCCCACCCCTGAAGGGGTGGGGTACAGGGATGGAAGATTCCCGTTACGGCTTTTTCTTGCCGCCGAACAGGCCGCCCAATTTGTTCACCGTGTCGGCGGCACCTTTGTCGCCGCCGGCGAGTCCTTCAGCGGCTTTGGTCAAGCCGCCCGCTTCACCGCCCGCGCAGTTCAGCTGAGACTTGAGCAAACTCGCCGCCGCTCCGCCGATGTCGGGCACAAATTGCGGGTTCGCGGTGGTTCCGCGCACTTGGAACGGGACCTTCAGGCCGCCGCCTTTGCAGTTCGAGCCCCCGCCAAGCATCTTGCCCACGTCTCCGCCCATCGAGCCCATCGCCGCGTTGGCAACGGTGCTGTTCACCGTCGCCACCAGTTTGAAGTCCAGATTGTTCTTGGAATCCAGGGTCCCGCTGCCCACCACGGAGCCGAGCGAAGGAACCACCGCATCCAGGTTTTCTGCGCGCAAGCCCGTCGGCGCCATATGCAAATCCGAAGTGAATTTTTCGATCACCAGGTCACTTCCTGTTTTGATTCCGGCGAGCGAGGCTACCCCAGACATTTTCTGGCCCAGGTCAAAGCCCGCAAGTTTCCCGTTGAACAAACCGATGTTTCCATCCGTCACCAGCTTGTCGGTGGGCCCAGTGACATGCAGATTGGTGTTCATGCTCCCCGCGGTCAATTTGGATTTTTCCGGCAGGTTGACGCCCAGCGCGGGAAGGAACGCTTCCAGATCGGTCGCCGGGAGCCCTTCGCCGGTAATTTTCAGATCCACGGCAAACACATCGCCTTCCGATTTGTAGGTTCCGCTCAGGTTGCTCTTGGCGTTCCCAATGTTGATCGTCGAAGGATTCAATACCCCCGTGCCTTTCACCATGTCATATTTCGTATCGAAGTTGACCACCGCAGGAACGCCCGCGGGGCTCCCGCCGGCAACCAGCACGGCTTTCGAGAGCTTCAGTTGGCCTTTTGTCGCCATCTGCCCCTTGTCGCTTACCAGGTTCGCGTCCATGTCCGCGATTCCACCGAGTCCCAGCGAGGGATCGAGAAACCCCATGCTCGCCAGATTGAGTCCGCTGATGGTAACTTTCACGTTCTGCGGAGTAAGGGCTGCGTCCACTTGATCCACCGGCCCGACTTTCCCCTCGATCTTCATGCTGCCGCCGCCCGGCGGATCCATGGAAAAGAGCACCGGAAAGTTGTTTTTCATGGCCACGTCGCTGGCGGTCAGATTCACTTTGGTGAAGACCGACCGCTTTCTCGAGTTGGTGTTTCCCAGCGTGATTTGCCCGTCTTCCAGTCGCAATTTCCCGATGGATAGAGTCTGCGCCGAACTGCTGCCTGAACTGCTGGCGGGCGCGGTCTTCGGAGCGCTCTTGCCGGAATTTTCGCCGATCGAGGAAAAATTCCAGCGGCCGCTGGGATCCTTCAGCATCATCACCTGCGGATCGATCACGGTAATTTCCGTAACATTTAATTGCTGCGAGAAAATCAGCGGGATGAGTTCCACGCCTACCTTCACGGTCTTCGCCGTCAAGAACGGGCCGGTATTGAATTTGGGGTCGTCGCTAACGGAAACGTCATCAATGCCCACCGAACCGGTGATGAGGGAGAGGCTCAGATTGCCCAATTGGACCTTGCGGCCTAGCGCATCGGAGGCCGTGGATTCGATGGTGGGTTTGAATTTGTTCACGGGAATCAGAAGCGGCGCGATAATCAGGATCAGGATGATCGCCACGACGACGATACCTATCCATTTCAATTTGCTCTTCATGAGGTCCTCCAAAGGAAAGCCGGGCAGGCGTAGGCGGGCGCCAATTTCGAATACGCCTGGATAATAACACAGTGCGCTGGGGTTGAACGCTCAGCGCCTTGCCGGTCGGGCCTCGGGCTTCGACACCTGAGGGTTTTCGCTGCCGCGGCACGATATTGCCGGCGCTGGGAAAACCCTCGCCACTCTCAGAGGGGTGCGGTACAGGAATGTGGCGCGGGTCGCCGCACGCGGCCATCTCATATTACAATGTCGTTAGCGGGGCTGTAGCTCAGATGGATAGAGCGTCGGTTTCCTAAACCGTAGGTCGGCGGTTCGAATCCGCCCAGCCCCACCACTCCATTCAGGCCTCCTACTTTTCAACCGCATTCTAGGCGGATTTGTCACATAGAATCCTCCGGGGCATTCTCTCCAGAATTGCTCAAATTCGAAAAGTGAACTTGCCGGACGACACTGGAACTCAGTGGTCTGGATGTTTCTCGAACTTCCCGAAAAGCTGGCAGTTTGAGCGAGCATTTTCCTTGTTGCGCGTGGAAGACGGGCGAATGCAGGGAGCAAGGGAGTGGTTCGAAGAGATGGTCACGCTGACTGCCGCCAACCGGCGCCACAACAGGCGGGCCATGGTGGGGCGCGTGGACCAATTTAGCGGGAGCCAGTTCCCGGGATTGGGCTGGACCAGCGCTTCGAAGCAGAGCCGCGCGCAACTTGGCGTCCGGTGAGGGTTATACTGGAAGGGATCATTGATTCGTTTGGTGGAACTGTTTCCAGTCATACGCAGCGCCGGATAGCAATTGCAGGATTCCGGGACAGCGGCCCCGCCCAGACTGGAGTCTACGTGGATCCATTGCGCTCTCGCGTGGTCCACATCATTTCATTTTAAGGAGCGGCACAATCATGAGCTACCGGGCAATTTTCTTTGGCCTGCTGACCCTTTTCGTTCTGGCGGGCGTCACGACTCCAGCGCAGGGACGGTTTGAGGTTTCTCCGTTTGTGGGCTACGAGACGAGTGGGTCGTATCCCATAAGTCTTTTCTCGAGCGGCACGATCACCGATCCGATCAACCAACTGCGGGTGAATCCGGCCACTTCCTACGGGACGTTTCTCGGTTACAACGTGACCGAGAATTTTCAGGCGGAGTTCATGTGGGACCGCAACAATACTTCGTACAGCGCGCGGTCGATGATCGACGGAACTTATTTCAAGGCCTACAACTCCGACATTGACCAGTTTCAATTCGGCGGGGAGTATACGTTTCTGGACAGCAGTCACAGGCTGCGGCCGTATGCCGCCGCGAGCGTCGGATTCACGCATGATTCGAACAGCGGGGGAAATCCGAACCGCACGGAGTTCGGGTTCAGCGTGGGCGGGGGCGTGAAGTATTATTTGAGCCGGCACTTCGGACTGCGCGGCGATATTCGCTACATGCCCACCTATGGGAGCTCTTCGTATGGATTGTATTGCGACCCGTTCGGATTTTGCTACAACGCAAAAGTGGCGAATTTCCTGAACCGGGGAAATTTTGTGGGCGGGTTGATTTTCCGGTTCTAAGATTCATTTTCTGCACCGGGACAGTAGGCAAAGGCGCCCTTACATTCGATAGCAGCTGGAGAAGAGATGGCCGGGGGAAGTCCCTGCCCTTTTTTTTCGGCGTTGGATTATGGATGGGGATTTTCCGGCACGGCCGGCATGACGAAGAGTTTTTCGTCCACGGGGACGTTTTGCTGGACGTTGTTGATGCGAATGGTGAAGCTGCCGTTGGTGCGAGTGAGCGTCCACTGATAGGGGATTTTGACCCTGCCGGTGTCGCGATAGTCGGCGTAGTCAACCTGCGCGGGATTGCGGCCGAGGGGAGTTTCGGTATAGCGGATTAGACGGAGGAGCAGGCCGGTTTGCTGGTCGAAGTACAACCGCAACGGAGGTGTGCCGGCGCCGTTCGCGGCGACCAGATAAGTGGGGTTGCCGCCGATGGTTTCACCCGGAAGGACCTTGAACTCCTGGTAGAGTTCGCGTAGCCGCGCGGGAAAATAGATTTGCGCGTCAATGCGGGCGGACTGCTGTTCGCTGGCGTTCATCGAGTGAACGCCGCGCGGGGTGGTGAGCCATCCGGCCGAGCCGTTAAACGCGGTGACGCTCTCGCCAAAAGGCGGGTGAGAGATGGAGAGGCGCTTTTCGGGCGCTTCGGAATAGATTTCGATCGGATAGGGCTCGCCCCCGGCCTCCACAGTTCCCTTCTGGACGCGGGTTTTGATTTTGTACAGCGCGTTGGCGCCGCCGACAGCGGCTAGATATTTGTCCAGAATCTGATCGGCGGAAGGCAAGACTTCTTGTGCGCTTATTTCGGGGCGCTCGCGCGGTTCCATTTTTGCGGCATCGGCGGAGAGGATGGGAATGCCGACAGGATGCGGCGAGCCGCGGTGGCAGGTGTAGCAGGTGACTTCGATCTGGCCGTCGAAATGGTCGGCATTGATGGTAAGTTCCATGGCCATCATTTTTCGCGCGGTCTGTTTCTCTTTTTTGTCGTCCTTATCCATAGCGTGTTCGACGTGGCAAAACTCGCACTCCACGCCGAGGGCCCCGGCGATGAATTGCATGGTGGGGATCAACTGGTCCGCGGGGATGTCTTTCAGCACCTGAATATTTTTGAACTGCTGGACGGCGGTTTTGGGTTGGGCTTTTTGTTCCTGGGCGCGGGTGGCGAGAAGCGAGCCTGCGGCAATGGCAAAAATTAGAAATGCGGATAGCCTGGTGAATGCTCGCGGGGAAAGAGAGTTCATCCTTGAGTCTCCTGTATATTGTGCAGGAATTAATTGTGAAGGAAATCAGGGATTGCGCAAGGGTCTTAAGGAATTTGTGGCTCAGGCCTTCGAGGCCTGAGGGGTTTCTTTCCCACGGCGCGATTTTGCCGCCGGGATGGAAATCCTTACCCCACACAAAGGGGCGAGTTACAGGCGGACCGGCCGATCGGAAGATTGGCGTTCCCGGGGGTTACGCGGAGATTTCGCCGCGCTTGGCCAGGGCGGTGATGCGATCGGCGGCGCGATACGCCAGGGCCTGAATGGTCATGGTGGGCTGGCCGCGGCCGGAAGTGACCATGCTGCTGCCGTCGCAAAGGAAAAGATTCTTGACGTCGTGGGTGCGATGGTCGGCATTAATCACCGAGGATTTCGGGTCGTTGCCCATTCGGCAGGTGCCGAGGAGGTGCACGGCAAACTGTTGCTCCTGAATTGGGGCGTTCCACTTGGTTTTGGCGCCGGCTG
The DNA here is from genome assembly GCA_963781995.1 of uncultured Acidobacteriota bacterium. Classification (GTDB taxonomy): domain Bacteria; phylum Acidobacteriota; class Terriglobia; order Acidiferrales; family UBA7541; genus Acidiferrum. The sequence continues at coordinate 928,302 of CAWAHR010000003.1, forward strand.
CATCGAGAATTTCCAGAGCGCGGTCCTTCATCCACTCCATCATCTTCAGGTCGTTCGGGTGATCGCGGAAGGTCATGCGCAGCGCGGGAAGGCCGTAGGCATCCTTCAAGTCGGGATCGAGGGAGAAACTGTTGGATTCGATGGGGAGCGACGTGCCGTGGCAGAAAACTTCGAGCGTGCGCGTGAAATTGTGCGCCAGCGCTTGCTTGAAACCCGCGCCCCACTTGGGCGTACCCGGAGGCAGGCCGCTTAGCGCGAAGCTGACGGGAGTGAAATCGAAGCGGGCGTCGAGCCCCCCTCCGCCGTAGAGGCCGAGTTTCGGGTCGAGTTCGTAGAAATCGTGCATGATGCGGCTGGCCGCGGGGCCCTTGTAGTCGTTAAGCGGCTCCTCGAAAACGCCGAACGCGAGGGCGTTGCTATTGGGCATGAGATTCTTGCCGACGTAACCGCTGGAGTTTGCGAGGCCGGCGGGGAATTGGTTGGAAGCGGAAAGCAGAAGAAGACGCGGAGTTTCGGCGCCGTTGGCGGATAGAATCACCGCTTTGGCTTTTTGCAGGTGCGCGTTGCGCTGGGCGTCGAAATACACGGCGCCGACGGCGCGGCCGTTCTTGTCCGTTTCGATGCGATGGACATAGCAATTGGTGCGAATTTCGCAGCGGCCGGTTTTTTCCGCCATCGGAATAACACTGGAGAGCGAAGAGGATTTTGCGCCGACTTCGCAGCCGAAGCCCAAGCAGAAACCGCAATTCATGCACGCGCTGCGGCCGGGGCGCGGCTGGGAAAGAATGGCCATGGGCGCGGGAAAGGGATGGTAACCGAGTTTGCGCGCGGCGCGTTCGAATACGACGCCATTTCCCTTCACCGGGAGCGGCGGCATGGGATAGGGCTTGGAGCGCGGCGGATCGAACGGGCTGGCGCCGGCGAGGCCGGAGACGCCGATCTCCCATTCTACTTTTGTGTAGTAGGGCTCGAGGTCGGAGTACGTGATGGGCCAATCGGCGAAGTTGGCGCCGGGAATGTCGCCGGTTTTGCTATGTTCCTTGAAATCGATTTCGTGCAGACGCCAGAAATTGGCGGTGAAGTGAACGCTGCTGCCGCCGACGCAACTGCCGTAGAGGACGCATTGCTGTTTCTGGGCAGTGTCCTGAGGCGTTTTGCGAAATGTGGTGGGATGGACGTTGATTTTGTTGGTGAGCAGGCTTTGCACGAAGACTTTGGTTTCGTCGTGGGTGAAATCTTTTTCCCGGAGATACTCACCCTGCTCGAGAACGACGACGCGAAAACCGTTGGTGGAAAGTTCTTTCGCGAGGACCCCGCCGGCGGCGCCGGAGCCGATGATGACGAAATCCACTTCGTCGGAAGGCTTGTACGTGACCATGGGCCGGCTCATTTTTTCACCGCTTCGCCGGACACGGGTTGCCAGCCGGGATAGTCCTTGTCGTAAAAGCCGAAGGGCGGAGAAAAGCTGTGGGACGGATCGCGGCCGATGGCTTTCCAGCCGACGTAATCGCGGTTGCCGCCGCCCTCAGGGTCCACAAGAAACCCGAAGATCGTATGCGCGTGCAGGGTCTGAAAGAAATCCTCCGTGCCCCCGGGAGCGAGGCGGCGGGGACCATCTTTCTGCCGCTCGGATTCCTCCGCGATATGCGTGAAGATTTTCAGCTTCTGTTCTTCCGTGGCGGCGGAAAAGCTCGCGACTCCGGGGAAGAGTTCGGCAGTGGTTTTCTGCGCAGCTTCAAGGCCTTTTTGATAGACGGGCAACGCCTCGCTGAAGAAGGTCTTCAGCGCGCGATCGATGAAGTAGACCACGCCGGCTTCGCGCGCGCCGGCGGTTTCCCCCGAGGGAATGATCCACGCGGCGAAGGCTTCGACCTCGCGCGCCTGCTCGGCGGTGAAGACTTCGAATGTGGCGGGCAGCTTGGCTTTGGCGGCATCATGCGCGTGCTGCGCGGCGGAGAGGACGGCGGGCCATTGCGCGCTGAGCCACGCGGCGCCTGCGGTCCCGCCCAAGAGTTGCAGAAATTCGCGGCGTGCCGGTTGGAAAGAATTCATGGTCCCCCAGTGATGCAAGCAATTTACGAATTGCCTGCGGCGGCGTCAAGCCGAAATCCCGGCGGGCGAATGCGCGCGCGGTTGCGTGAGGCTCCAAATTGGCTCGCAGACCGTGATCCTGAGAAGGTGCGGCGGCACTATTTGGTTAACAGGACTGGCTGAAGTATCATTTCGATTGGCTTAAAACATGGCGACATTTACAGGGGCAATCGGAATCGGCTCGAAATGGCTGCTGGACCGCATCGTGGGCGCGATCGCGGCGACTGGGATTAATCCCAACTTGCTGACATTTTTGGGGCTGGTGGTAAATTTTGGGGCGGCGGCCAGTTTTGCCGTGGGGAATTTCCGCACCGGCGCGATCATTATTTTCATCGCGGGATTTCTGGACATGCTGGATGGGCAGGTGGCGCGGCGGCAGAACCGGGTGACCGCGTTCGGCGCGTTTTACGATTCCACGCTGGACCGCTATGCCGACATGGCTTTATACATGGGGCTGCTGGTGTACTACTCGGTGAGCGGGCGGACGCCGTATGTGATCTTGGCGGCGGTGGCGACGGCGGGCTCGGTGATGGTGAGCTACGCGCGGGCGCGGGCGGAATCGCTGATTCCCCTGTGCAAGGTGGGATTCATGGAGCGGCCGGAGCGCCTGGTGCTGCTGATCATCGGCGGAATGTTCAATCGGATGGCGCAGGTGCTGTGGGTGATTGCGGTGATTTCGACGATTACAGTGATACACCGGATTTTTTATACCTGGCAGGAGACGCGGGCGGGGAGAGTATTGCCTAGTTTTAAGGGCACGTGAACCGCGTTCCGTGGCCGGTGAAGAGAAGAATTCAGACGTAAGACCAGCACCTGGTTCACCCCTCCTCAGGTCGCGTTTTCCTTCTGGCGAATCTGTAACTACAATTGGCGCGAGGTAGCCCCATGCGCAAGGTCGGAAGCCGCGAATTCAAGAACCACATCGGAAGGTACATGCGGGCCGTGCGGGGCGGGCAAACCCTGCTAATCACTATTCGCGGAAAAGTCGCTGCGCGCATTTCACCCCTAAAGGATGCTCAGACGGCCTCCAGCACTCTCGACGAGAGGTTGAAGGAATTGGAATCGCAGGGGCTCATTCGCCTCGCCACAATACCCTTCGGGAAATTTCGAGGGGAAAAAAGCAGAGGCAAACCCGCCTCCCAGATGCTTATTAAGGACCGCCACTAGTCTTTTTGGACAAGAGACTGTTCAACGGGAGGGGCGATGGAGTTGCGAACGCGCTCCTTTAGTGCGGGGATGTCTTCTTTCTTGAGACCAGTGGTTTCGATGGTTTCGTGGATGTGGACGGTGATGGTGGTGGGGCGAAGGATCCAGTCACCCGTGCGCAAGTGCTGGAAAGAGCCGACGAGGCTGACCGGGACGATGGGCACACCGAGTTGTTGCGCCAGACGGAATCCGCCTTCTTCAAAATCGTTGATGAGGCCGTTGCGGGTCCGCTTGGCTTCGGGAAACACGATCAGGCTGACGCCGCTGTTGATGGCCTCCTGAGTGAGCCGCCAGAGACGCTTCAGGTCCTTGGGACCGCGGACGCTGGGCACCGGCACATTTCCGAACCGCTTCATCAACCAACCATAAATCGGGATGCGGAAATGGGACTCGAGCTCCCAACCGCGCACCAGCTGCGGAATGGCGCAATAAAGGATAAAAGGGTCGAACAGGTTGACGTGATTGACCATGAAAAAAGAAGTGCGGGTGCGGTCGAAGCCGGGATCTTCCTTCAGAACTACCTTGGCGCCAGAGAAAAAGGCGATGCGTCTGCACAGGCCGCGCTGCAAATAGTCGTGCTTGCGCGGATCGAGAACGACTGCGAGCGCGATGAGCACCGGGACGACAAACAGAAAATGCAGCCAACTGAGGCCCCAGAGAAAAAGACTGCGCAGGATTTCCCAAAGCCGCTTCATACGTAAACGTCCATCGCGCCGGGCAGAACGTCCAGCGATTTGGCATTCACGGTGAAGACTTCGCCGTCAATCATCACATCCACGGGCGCATCCAAATCAAATTCCACATGCTTGACGCGGCGGGTTTCCGCGAGCGGATGCTGGATGTGCGTGCCGTCGTAGAGCCGCGGCAGCATTTTCAGCAGGCCGAGCCGGCCGATGGGGCCCCAGCGAATGAATTCGATGTACCCGCTGCTGGGATCGGCGTTCGGGGCGATCATCATTGTGCCGCCGGTGTACTTGCTGTTGTTGAAGGTGAGGAAGAGGCAGCGGCGCTCGTCCCAGGCGGTTTCGGCGTCGCAGCGAAGTTTGAAGGCGCGGCGCTTGAGTTGCACGACGCGCACGAAGACGCCCAGAAGATAGCCGAAGTGGCCGAAGGGCTTGAACATGCGGTTGGTGAGCGCGGCGACGTCCGCGGTGAAACCAAGGCTGAGCAGGTTGAGGGAGTAGATGGCGCCATCGGCGTGGGTGAGCTGCAGCACATCCACGCGGCGTTTGCGGCCGGCGAGGAGCGCCTCCATGGAAGACTCCGCGCCCTTGTCGGTGAAATCGCGCAAAAAGGAATTGCCGGTGCCCAGGGGGAGAAACCCGAGTTCGATGCGGTCGGTCTGCCCTTCGCGCGAAAAGATGCCATTGATGATTTCGTGCGCGGTGCCATCGCCGCCGACAGCGAGAAAGCGGCGATAGCCCTGGTCGTAAGCTTCGCTGGCGAGCTGCGCGGCGTGACCCGGGGCCGTGGAAGCGATGGCATCCACGCGCAGGCCCCGCTGTTTTAGGCGCGCAAGTTGCAGCCCGGCGAGCTTCGCCGAACGCCCGCCGCCCGCCGCCGGATTCACAATGGCTAAGAATTTATCGTTCACGGTTTTGCCGGATTGGGCATTTTATATGAAGTCGGCGTGGAAAAATCATCGGTTATGCGATTTGTTGGTCAGGCCTCTTAGGCCTGAGGGGGTTCAATGCCACGACGCGATTTTGCCATCGGCATAACCATTGCCAGCGTGACGAAAACCCTCACCCCTGAAGGGATGAGCTACAGGGCAACGACGGATTGCTCCCTGTCTAGCGCGGCCAGGCGCTGGGCTAATTCGCCGCGCTTGATTTTCAGTGAAGCGGTCAGCGGAAAATCTTCTTGATAGACGACGATGCCTTGGACGCGCTTGTAGTGAATGAGCCGGGAGTTGCGCGTGGCGATTTCTGCTTTCAGCTCGCCGGTGAAGGCCTGGCCGGGCTCGAGGTGAACGATGAGGAGCAACTTTTCGTTGACCATGGAACGCTGCGGCCAAATAAAGTTGGCGGCGAAGACACAGCATTCCTTCACGCGCAGGCCTTCGAAAACCTGCTCGACGTCCTCGGCGTAGACGTTCTTCCCTTCCTCGGTGACGATCATGTTTTTCTTGCGCCCAAAAAGATGCAAGTGGCCGGTGGAATCGAATCGCCCCATGTCTCCGGTGCGCAGCCAGCCATCCACAATGGTTTCGGCGGTCAGTTCCGGTTCGTTGAGATAGCCGGCCATGACGGTCTTGCTGCGCACGGTGACTTCGCCGATGCCCTCGGCGTCGGGATTCCGGATTTCGACTTCCATGCCGGGAAGCGGTTTGCCGACCGTATCCGCGCGAAAAGGTTTTAGATCGTTCACGGTTACTGCCGTGCCCGCTTCCGTAAGGCCGTAGCCGTTGGCGACAGGAATGCCCAGATCATAAAAGAATTGCAGAGTCGGTGGCTCGGTGAACGCGCCGCCGACAATGATGGCTTCCAGCTTGCCGCCGAATGCGGAATGGACCTGGCCGAGCAACCTCCGGCTGAGCCAGGGGCGCGGGCGATCCTTGGTAAGCGCGCGATTGATGCTCCGCGCGGCTTCGAAGACTTTCCGCTTGGAGGCGGGGAGTTCGTCGAAGCGCGCTTGCAATCCTTTTTGCAAATTTTTCAGCACCAGCGGCACCAGGCTCACATAGGTGATCTCGTACTTGGGAAAAGCTTCGCGGACGTATTCGGGGCGCAAAGTGCGCAGATGGACTACCGCCGCCCCGCAAGTGAACGGCCCGAAAAACCCGACCATGAAATCGATGGCGTGGTTGGTGGGAAGAATGCTGAGGTATCGCACGCCGGGCCAAAAAGGATAGAGCGAGGTGAGGGCCATGCACTGCTCGAGATAATTTTCGTGAGTCATTTTGCAGCCCTTGGGAGTGCCGCCGGTGCCCGAGGAATATACAATGCAGGCGATATCCTGTTTTTGTTGCGGAACGAAGACGGGTGGGTTGACGGGCTTGGCTTCTTCCCAGCGGTGCGCGCCGGCCAGATCGGCGCTTTCGGGAGCTTCGGTGGCGAAGATGGCTTTCAGATTAGTTGCCGCTGCGCGTCCGGGAGAAACACTGAGCTGCCGCCAGATGCCAAATTCGGTGATCAAGATTTTCGCGGCGGAGTGTTTCAGGAGCTGCCACTGTTCTTCGGGTTTCAGTTTGAAATCGAGAGGAACCAGCGTGGCGCCGCAGAAAAAAATGGCGTAGGCGGAGATCAGCCACTTGGACTGGTTGGTCATGATGATGGCGGCGCGGTCGCCGGGGGCGATGCCCAGGTCTTGCAGGGTCTTTGCCAGCGGCAGGGCCTGGTCCTTGAACTGGCAATAGGTGAGGCGCTGCTTTTCTTCGCCGCGGTCGGATTCAATCAGGCAGACTTCGGTGGGCCAGGTCTCCAGCGCGTCGCGGAGAGCTTCACCAACGGAATTATATTTTCGTAAATCGAGCATCACAGGCGGGCTTGGATGCGTTCCGCGAGGGTTTTGAAATCGCTGACACCCTGGACTTCGTAGTCGGGCAGCTCGATGCGGAAATGATTTTCGAGGCGGGAGAGCATTTCGAGAGCTTGCAGGCTGTCGATGCCGAGCTTTTTGTAGAAATCGTCGCCGGCCGCGAGGGAGCCTGCCGGAACTTTGAACTGCTTCGTCGCCAGCTCGAGGATTTCTTGGGTGGTTTGTTCGATGGTGCGCATACACCTTCAATTTAGCATCCCCGGACGGGGAAGGAAAATGCACGGCGGTAGAGGTCGGAGCAGAAAAAAGAAAGAGAAGAGTTCGACACAGAGAGCACAGAGGCGCCACAGAGGGCACGGAGACGGCAGGAAGATAGCTCGAAATTTCAAAGTTTGGGAGGGACGGGCAAGTGCTTCATGGGATCGTCGGACTCGACGAAGCGGCGGAGACTTTCCATTACCGCGGGGCGGTCGAAGAGTTTGCAGAAGAGGGCGATCTCTTCGCGGAGTTCCTGGTAGGGAATGGGCTTGATGAATCGCTTGGCGGCGACGCGGGTTTCCGCGTCGAATTTGGTGATTTGCTGGGCCATGGAGCGAGCGACTTGCAGCGCGAAGCCTTCGCCAGCCAGATGCGCGACCAATCCGGCTTGCTGTGCGGCTTCCGCCTTGACGGTGCGGCCGGTGAAGAGCAGATCGCGAATCAAACTGTTGCCGACGTCGCGGCGCAGGCGGGGAATGCCGCCGAAGCCGGGGATGAGGCCGAGTCGAAGCTCGGGAAAACCGAAACGAGCCATTTTGTCGGCGACGATCAAGTCGCAAAGCAGCGCAAGTTCCAGGCCGCCGCCCATGCACAAGCCGTGCACCGCGGCCAGGGTGACGAACGGCGCTTCATCAATCGCGTTGGCCACGCGATGAATGCGTTGCAGGAAGCTCCGGATGCCGTCCGAGCGCTGCTTGCGCGAGAGCGGCAGTGCGTTGCGATAGAGCTCTTTCAAGTCCGCGCCGGCACAAAAGCCGCCGGGCCGCGCGCTGGTGATGATGCAAGCGCTGGTGATGGACGCGAGGCCGTCGATGGCCCCGGCAAATTGCTCCAGTTCGCGGAGCAGCAGGGTGCCGATTTCGTTGAGCGGCTCGCGGTCGAGGGTGAGCTCGACGACGCCTGCGTGCCATTCCCAGCGCAGGGCTTGCCCGCGGAATTCCTTAACCGGGAGAAGATTGCGGCGTTTTCTCTTCATGAGTTGCCACCCGCGGCCGCAGCTTGTTTGCGGTACATCTGTTCGATCTCTTCACGAAAACGATGATTGATGGCGTCGCGTTTCAGCTTGCCGTTGGCGGTGAGCAGCGTGTTTTCCGGGGTGAAAACTTCCCGCACGATGGTGAAATTGCGCACCTGACGATAGTGCGGCAAATCCGAATTGACCAGGTGCAGCGCGGCTTGCACGGCATCGGATTCCACCGCGCCGGTGAGCAGGGCGCAGAGATAGCCGCGGCCGTTGCCGACGACAACTACCTGCTGAGCGCCGGACAAGCGCTGGGCGATTTTATCCTCGATGGGCTCGGGAGCGATGTTGTGGCCGGAATTGAGAATGATGAGGTTCTTGATTCGCCCACTGATGCGCCAGTTGCCGCGGGAATTGACTTCACCCTGATCGCCGGTGTGGAACCAGCCGTTCTCGAGGACCCGCGCCGTTTCTTCGAGGCGATTCCAATAGCCGGGGAAAATATTCGGGCCGCTGACGAGAATTTCTTCGTTCTCGCCGGTCTTCATTGCAATGCCGGGAACGGACTGACCGACGCGGCCGGGCTCGGAGGAGATGCGCGGGTCGTCCATCGTGCAGATGCCGCAGGTTTCCGTGAGGCCGTAGACCTGCCAGATGGGGATGCCCAGCATGGCGAAAAATTCCTGGGTTTCGGGAGCGAGCGGCGCCGAACCGCAGACCAGGCCGCGAAGATTGGGGCCAAAGCGTTCGCGGATTTTACCGAAAATGAGTTCTTGCGCGGCGAAAAGCCACAAGCCGCCGCCCGAACCGCCTTCGTTTTGCCTTTGCCAGGCGGCGCGGCCTTTTTTGTAAATGGACCGGACGAACGACCCGCGTTTCGCGAGGGCTTCTTCGACGCCGCGCTTCACGCGCTCGAGGAGCGTGGGCACGTTGAAAAAATAGTTGGGAGCGGAAAGGCGAATTTCGTCGGCGAGCTTGCTCAGGTCGGTGGAAAGCGTGAGAACGGTTTCGCGGGTGAGGCAGGACATCATGACGATCCAGGACGCGGCGAAGTTGAAGGGCAGATATTGGAACACGCGCAGCGGCTCGCGGCGGCTCTTTTCCAAGCGGTCGATCCAGCCGGTGGTGCAGGAAAGCATGTGGTCGAGATTTTTGGTGTTGAGGCAGACGCCCTTGGGCTCGCCGGAAGTGCCGGAAGTGTAGATGATGGTGACGAGATCCTCGGCGCGTCGCGGATTGGGCGGGGCGGCGATTCCCTTTTCCGATGGCATGGACTGAAGAATTTCGTCGAACGTGGCGCGCGGCGGAGCTTCCGGCCAGAATTGCGCGATGCTATCGCCGAGCGGACTGTCGGCGACGATGAGCAGGCGCGGAGTGCAATCCTTCATCATGGCGACGAGTTCGGCAGGTGCCTGGCGGGAATACAGCGGCACGACAACAAGGCCCTCGGCCATCAGCGCGAGATCGATCGCGGCCCAGCGGATCGAATTGGGGCCGAGCAACGCGCAGCGCTCGCCCGGCTGAAGTTTATTTTGGCGGAGAAAGGCGCGCACGCGGGCGACCTGATCGAGAAGTTCCGCGCCGGACACGCTGACGAACTCCGCTCCGCGGATTTCGCGCAGGACGACTCGGCCGGCGGCCTGCTGCAACTGCGAAAACGTGTTTTCGAGGAAATTCGCCATAACGGTCAGCGCCCCGCCGCCAGCACGGCCGGGGAAGAGTCGTATTCTTCCACCAGCTTGCGCAAGTTCTCGTTGAACGGAGGCAAATTGTCTTCCCAGCTCAGCACGCCCTTGCGCAGCGGAAATTCGGGATAGGTCTTGCGGACTTCCTCTTCGAAGAACACGGCCATGCTCGACATCGCTTTCAGATTGCTGACCACGGTGCGGCCGATGGCGTCGCGAATGGAGTCGGCTTCCACGACGAGCCTTTCCATTACCTCCAGAAGTTTGGGCCCCAGATCGGGATCGTCGACGTCGAGCACGAGGTGCCGGTGGCCGCGCTCGCGCATCAGGTTGCGGATGCGCTCGTCCATGGTGACCCCGGCGGAGACCACTCCCGCCGGCATGCAGGTGACGATGCCGTGATATCGAGACGAAACCATGTAAGTGCAGGCACGCAGGATGGAGACCAGTTCGAACATGTCGTAATCGTCCGAAGTGAAAATCGGAGTGCCGGGAATTTCTTTTTCGATGGCCCGGCAGGCTACCGCGTCCAGGCGTTCCATGGCCACAAGAATCGGGAAAACTTTATGGCGCTGCACGAAGGCCTTGGCGGCGTGCGCGTAGCCATCTACATAGTGATTGAACTTGCGATCGATTTCGGCGCCGGACTCGAAGAAATAGACAGTGCGGTATTGGCTGTTTTTGTAAGCGCCGGTGGTGGCGCGCGCGATATATTTGGCGATGGAAGCGCGCACCGGCCACACAAAGGGATGAATCGGGCAGAGGACCAGGATGGGCGTTTTTTCGTCCCAGCCGGCTTGGCGCAAAACGTTGCGCGCATATTCCGGCGGGCGAGGCTCAAAGGTCCAGGCGGTGTCGGCGCCGAGTTCGTTGGGGACGCCGAGGCTGGAGAGGAGTTGCTGCGATTCAAGGCTACGGGTGATTACCAGCGATTCGCCGGTGTACCGCGCGCACATTCCTTGCAGAAGATCGTCCATGTGCCCGGCATCTCCGGCGTAAGCGACGGATAGTTTGTTCTCCGCGGACGCCAGGCCGAGCGAGCCGATCATCATCGTCGTCAGCGCGTTGGCGAATTTGCTTTTGAACATCGAGCCTTCGCAGGCGACCACGCCGTGATTGGCGTGGACTTCGCGGAGAAGGAACGGCGGATAAACGTCGGGAAGATGCACCTGGCGCGTGCCCTCGAAATAACCCTGGGTGAGGTCGAAATTCTGGGTCATCACGCTGCAGTCGACGTTTTCCGCACCGAGTACGTGGCGAATCTGCCGCAGCGTTTCCTGCACGCGGACATCGCTGCCCGTGTTGCGCGTGCCGTTGTAGCCGGCAAAGAGCAGCTTGAGTTTTTCGCCGGGCGTCCAGCGCTTGCCGATGCCGAACATCCAACTGAAGCGCCGGAATTCGATCAGCGCGCTGACCCAGGCCACCAGGAGAAAATCGGTCATGCGCCGGCGCTCCCCGTGGTCACCACGGCGCTTTTTGCCGCATCGGCCGGCCACGGCTTGCCGGGATATTTGAACTTGTTGGCGCGGCTGAACTGCAACAGCGGATACGCATAGGAAGAAAACTTGGCGGGCGCTTCGCCCATTTCCTGCACCACGCGGGAATTATCGAACACCGTGTTCCAATCGAGATACGGCCAGAAAACCTTCAGCAACGAAGCGCCATAGCCGACCGGCCCGCCTTTGAACGCCAGCCAGTTCACGGTTTTGGAAAATGGACCGCCGAGCCACGGTTGATAGCTGGGCTTGGACCATCCGCCGGCTTCGGCCAGCGCATCGGTGAGTTCCTTATAGGTCTGTGATCCGGCGCCCGAGGACAGATGATAGATGCCGTAATTCGGTTTTTCCATCTGATGAATTTTAACGATGGCTGCGCCAACGTAGTTCGCGGGGACGATGTCGATTTTATCACCGGGCCGCAGCGGGAGCACCGGGAAGCGCGCCAGGGTATCGAAGGCTTGGACCATGTCGAATTGCGACGTCTCCGCGCGGCGAGAGTCGCCGAGAACGATGGCGGGGCGAAAAATTGTATGGGCGACGTCGGGAAGAAGCTGATGCACCATGTGCTCGGAGAATTTCTTGGTGCGCGCGTAGGGATCGTAGTCGGAGCGGTTCCAGTCGATGGAAGCGTCTTCGGTGATGACTTCGTTCTGGCGCTTTCCGGCCACCGCAACGGTGGAAACGTGGGAATAGCGGCGCAGGCCGTGATGATTCTGCGCGCGGCGCGCGAGCTGGATGACTTCGAGCGAGCCGCGGAGATTCACGTTGAGGCACTGCTTTTCGGATTTGCGATTCAGCGAAGCGGCGCAGTGCAGGATGGAATCGGTGGAATCCACCAGGTCGCGATACTCGTCATCGCTGAGACCGAAGCGCTCGCCGGTCAGGTCACCGCGGAATAGGCGCACTCGCGAGTTCACATATTCCAGAAATTCGGGAAAGGCAAGATGCAATTGCAGCGATTGCCAAAGCCGTTCACGCGCTTCCTGTTCCGATTTCGCGCGCACCAGAAGATTCAGGCGATCCGAGTGGCCGGCAAACAAACCCGCCGCAAGGTAGCTGCCCAGATAACCGGTGGAGCCTGTCAGGAAAATGGCCATAAAAGGTGACGCCGAGTCAGCGGATCGCCGCCGAAGCTTCCTCCGGAGGCGCAGGCCAATCGAGCACCCGCGGCTCGCGGGCCTCCAGCGGCTTCCCTTCCATCAAGGGGTAGCACCAGCGGCGCAGCGCCGGTATGTGGATGTTAATCCAGTAGTCCCACCAGTCAATGGTTTCCGGCGAAAAGTCGAACATCTTTTTTTCCTCGGGCGAGAGCGCGGCGGAAAGCAAGCGGGCGTTTTCGCACTCGAAGACGTGCTCATTGTGAAGGATGAAGGGCTCGTAGAGTTCGATGAGTTTTTCGGCGCGGCCGAGATCGCGTTCGGCTTTCGCCAGCGGCGGCTTGCTCATGCGCAATGAGGTCGCGGCCTTGTTGATTCGCGAGACGACGGCTTTCTGCATGGGGATAGACAGGCGTTCGTAGCGCTGCTTGGAGACGGGAATGGTTTCGAATTTTACCTTCAGCCAGTGCTCGATGCCTTGCTGGGTTTTATAGTGCTTGCGGTGGGCCAGGCCGGTAAGTTCGATGGAGCGCGCCATGTCCACTGGATTGATAGCGCTGGTGGCCAGTTGGTAGAGGCGCGCGTGCTTGCGCTGCACGAGCGCGGCGGCGATCAGGGTCATGCCGCGGGTGACCATGTCCACGGGAATCACATCGAGGCACTTGCGCTCGTTCGAAGGCAACTGCCGGAAATTGGTGCCCAGGAGATACGAAAGCGGGCCGGAAGTGTTGATGCCTTCGTTCCAACCGGTGAAGGGCGTGCGCTCGGAACTTTCGACAATCGAGGGGCGCACGATGGCGATGGCAAGATCGCGGCCCTGCTGGGCGAGGATGGATTCGCCGAGGCTTTTCGTGAAGGTGTACGTGTTGGGCCAGCCGAGATGCTGGGCGCGCTTCATTCCCGCGCGGACCAGGCGGTTCCGCACCCAGCGGGCGCGATTCCGCTTGGTGACCGCGTCGAGTTCTTCGGTAGCGACTTTGCTGGGGTCGCCGGCTCGGCCGAGGGCTTGGCGGCGCAACGCTTTCGCAAGTTCCACGCTTTCGGCGCGCCCTTCGATACGCTCGACCATTTCGCGGAGGGAGGCGATCTCTTTTTCAGCGTCGAAATCCGGATGATCCCCGGGATTGTAGTTGGGGCGCAGCTCTTCGTTGACGCGGCCGTCGCGCATGCCGACGACGTAGCACGTGGAGAGATGCATCAAGCCGGCGTGGTCGCACTTGCGCAGGAAATCGAGCAGGTAATGGGTGGAATCGACGTTGGAAGAGAGCGCATCGCGCAGGTCGGGGTTGAAATCGGTGAGGCCCGCGCTGTTGGCAATGACGTCAAGAGAGCGCTGGAGCCGCGCCTGGGTTGCGGCATCGAGGCCCAGGCCCGGCTGGCTGACGTCACCTTCGACGACTTCAACTTTTTTCTTGAGGAAGGCGGCAAGATTCGCCCCGTGCATTTCCTGCAGGCCATCGAGCGTCGGGGATTCCTCGACAATTTTTTCAAAGCGGCGCTGCGCGGAGGTGGTGCGATTGCGGCGAATCAGCAGGGTGATCTTCGCGATGTCCGGAATTTTTTCGAGCAGGTCCACCAGCCAGACCTTGCCGATGAATCCGGTCACGCCGACCAGCATCAGGTGTTTTCCCGCGAGCGATTCGCGGACCGCCAAGCGGGCGACTTCCGGCGTGCTGCTGAGCCGCTCGACCGAGGAGCGCGCGGGAAGCTGCGGCCGGGTGACCGGCTGCACGGCCGTGCCCAGGAGCTGCGGAGACTTTTTCCAGTCCAATTGAGAGAGGAGTGTTTCCTTGGGGATGCGGCCATTGGCGGAGCCGCTGGCCAACCAGGCGAAGGGACTGCGCGGGCGAATCACCGGTTCGCGCAGGCGGCCGGTGGTTTCGCCATCACGGAATTCCAGGCGATTGGCGATTAAACCTTCGGCGCAGAGATACTCGGCCATGGGGCGCACGATGTGCTCGAGGAGTTGGCTGACCAGCACGATGCGCTCGCCGCTGCGGGCCGCTGCGGTGAGCGTTTCCACGGCTTCCCGGCGCAACTTAGGCTTTAGCTCGTACTGAAAATACTCTTCGCCGAGCAGGTCCAGCCGGTCGCGGGTGATGCCGCGCAAGACGCCGTGCAACAGGCGGGTGGCCAGCGTGCGGCTGACGAAGTACGCAGGCGGGCGCAACAAGCCGACGCCCAGCATGGCGGCGCGGCGCACCCAGCGCTGTAAAAAGCTCTGGCTGTTCCAATTGAAAAAGCCGACGCTCCGCAGCGCGCTGATTTCGAGCAGCGACCCTTCCACGCGCCAGTAGGTTAACCCGGGCACACGCCCGGCTTCGCCGCCGCTCTGATTGGAAGAAGGTGCTGGCATTTTTCAGATGAACAATGAAATCCGGCCAAACTGGGGGGAAGGGCCATCCTTATAAATGACGATAAGGTTCCCCTCGGGATGTGCCACTAACGGAACTTTGCTTCCCCGGCTGACCTTCCCGCTTCAGGCCCCCATCCCGCGCGCCCGGGAAACATCGAATCACTAAAATTATCATCCCCACACGGTTCCCGCAACCAACCGGGATGAGTTTTAGCGCTTGCCGCTGCGGTACCAGCGCTCCATGGACTGCATGGCGGGCTTGTTCCACGGGGTGTGGGAGGCGTCGTTGGGGCCGCCGTAGCCGTTGGTGCCGACTTTCCACCAGTAGACGCCGGCGAACCAGGGCTTCTCGTAAAAGGCGGAGAGGAGGGCGTCGTAACTTTTGGCTTGGATATCGAGGTCTATGGGGCGGGCAGGTTCGTCCCAGGGAGTGCGATTGGCAGCTTCGGCGCTGGGGAAGCCCGCTTCGGTGAAGAGCACCGGCTTTTGATAGCGCGATTGCACGGCGGAGATTTTTTCGACGACCCCGGCGGTAGAGAGGTCGTCGGGCAGCGGATAGTATTCGTCGATGCCGATATAGTCGAGCGCGTCCCAAAATCGGATGGATTCGAATTCGGCGCCGAAGTTGGCCGCGTAGGTGAGCGGCCCGGGATAAATTTCGCGGGCGCGGGCGATGAGCTTCCGCCAGGCCTGCTCGTTGGCGGACATTTTCTCGAGTTCGACGCCAATGCAGAAAACATCCGCATGAATCGCGGAGGCGAGTTGCGCGTAATGCTCGAGGAAGGGCTGGTATTGCGCGAACCACTCGGAGTTTTCGGCGGCGGCGGGAAAATTGATATCCGCGGGATTGCCGCCGTGCATCCAGAGCTGCGGCTTGAGGAGCACCTTCATGCCCAGCGCATGCGCGACGCGGGCAAGTTGCGTGATGCCGGCGTCGCCTTCCCAGCGGGTGTTCCAGCCGCGCACTTTGGGCTCGGTGGTGGACGCGAAGCCATAGGGCACCAGCGCGATGGCGTTAATGCCGTGGGCCGGAAGCTGCTGGAGCATTTCGACGGCGGCGGCATCGCCATAAAACGCGGGAAATTCGGCGGTGAAGTTGACCCCGCGCTGGAAGAAGACTTTTGGATAAGGCGTGTTGGCAGCGGGATCGGGGAGTTTGCCGAGTTGCGTTTCAAGATCACGTGTGTGTTTGCGGGCCGCGGAGCGATAGGTGAACAATGCGCCGCAGAGGAAGAGCAATGCCAAACAGAAAAGGATGCCGAGGAATCGGAGCGAGCGCATGGGCCAAGGGAGATTGTGATGGGTTTAGACCAGGCTGGCAAGGGGAGCGTCGCGGACGGGCGAATTGGGGCGCTATATGCAAGCGCGAGGCTCGGCGAGGGAGAGTTCGCGACCCGCGTCCGTCTTAGAACCCAAATCGCTTGACACCACAAGAATACTTTCCTAGCATTCACCCCTCGGGACCGTCCCCGCCGAAGTTCCGATACTCTTCGCGCAAAAAAGGAAAGGTCGTTGCAATGATAAGAAAAGCTGCAGTTCTTGGTTTGTGGGCCTTGACACTGGCAGGAATGGCAGGAGCTCAAGAAAAGGACGCCCCCAAGGGCATTCCGCATCTGGATCACGTATTCGTCATCATGATGGAAAATCATGGCTATCAGCAGATCCTCAACAACCCCAACGCGCCTTATTTGAACAGTTTGATCACCAACAAAAAGGTGAATCTGGCGGCCAACTATTTCGCCGTCGGACATCCCAGCCTGACCAACTATCTGGAAATCGTTGGCGGCTCGAATTTCGGCGTGCGCAGCGACAACAAACCGGCATGGCACAGCACTACCTGCACCCCAAACTTGCAGAGCCACGCTGTCAATGCCGATAACTACGGAGGTAATCCTCCTTCCAACATCACCATTGAGAGCGGCAACATCTGCCCAATCGCGGGAATTGGTCAGGACGCCGACACCCCGGCAGTGGATAACTGGAACGAAGTGTACCCGCCACAGTTCAACTACCTGGCCGACATTGACGGCGTGAAGTCCGTTCCGGCTGGAAACAACATCGAAGGCAAGACGATTGCCGACCAACTGGTGCGTGCCGGGTTGAGCTGGAAGAGCTACCAGGAAGATCTCCCGCTCTCCGGCGCCGATGGCGTGAACTACAGCAACGGCACCGTAAGCAACCTTACCGACTTCACAAACCTCGCGCCCATCACTTCCTCCAGCGTGGTGCAGACCTATGCGGTGAAACACAATCCCTTCGCCTACTTCAAGAACGTTCAGGAAGGCACCATGTGGAACAACAGCCTGCACAACATGGTCGGATTCGACGGTCCGCGCGGCCTATATGCCGACCTTGGAAGCGGCGATGTGCCGTCCTTGGCCTTTATCGCGCCGAACCAATGCCACGACGATCATGGGCAAGGCAACGGCGATGCGTTCTGTCAATATGACGGTTCCACCGACGGAACCCAAGCGGGCCTGAATCCCGGCTTGATCCAGCAGGGTGACGTCACGATCCAGCGGCTGGTCGAAACCATCAGGCACTCGCCGGTATGGCACGAAGGGCGCACCGCGATCGTGGTCGTGTGGGATGAGAACGACTACAGCGGCGTCGCCACGGCGCCAACCGGACTTTTCCCCCCACAAAACCAGAACAGTGTTGTACTCATCGTGGCGACCAACGATGACAACAACGGGGTTGTAAGCACCAATTATTACAACAGCTTCTCGCTGTTGCGCTCGATCGAAGCGGGTTTCGGGCTTCCCTGCCTGAATCACGCGTGCGACAAGGGCGTCTCCGTAATGTCGGACCTGTTCGGCGGACACAACAAGGACAAGTAGGAAGGAACGCCGCTTTCGTAAAATCCCGTCGGATGTTCTTTTCTGGATAGCCCCACAGATACAAAGGCCCTGGAAGCTTCGCTTCCAGGGCCTTTTTACTTTGGCTAGTCTGAAGACTGGCCACTACATGAGCGAGACACGCCACTCGGGAGATTAGCGTTCCTGGGGTATACCCGGGCTGGGCTGAAACCCAGCGTCTACATTAGGAGGACTAGACGCCCCAGCCATATTTTTCGGCGTGCTCGAAGGTGCGCTGCATTTCGTCGTGCAGCATTTCGTTGAAGGTGGAGCAACTCACGGTTTTCTTGCCGGCTTCGGCGATGTCGGCGGTGCGCACGCCGGTGTTCAGCACGCGAACCAGCGACTGCTCGGCCCAATCGGCTTCGAGGCTCAGGCCGAAGGTGTCGCGCAGCATCATCGTTGCGCTGAGTATGGCACCGATGGGATTGGCCACATCTTTTCCGGCCAGGGTGGGCGCGGAACCATGAATGGGCTCGAACAGCGGCGCGCTGGTGCCAAAGCTGGCGGAAGGAATCAGGCCAATCGAGCCGACCAGCGCCGCCGCGGCATCGCTTAAGATATCGCCGAACATGTTGGTGCTGAGGATGACATCAAATTGCGTGGGGCGCAGGGTGAGTTGCATGGCCGCGTTATCCACATACATGTGTTCGAGCTTCACGTTTGGGTACACGCCGCCCATCGCGGAAACCGTACGTCGCCAGAGCTGCGAACTGGTGAGGACGTTGGCCTTGTCCACGGAACACAGGCGGCGCGAACGCGCCTCGGCGCGCGCAAACGCAAAGGTGGCGATGCGCTCGATCTCCGGCGTGGAATAGGATTCCGTGTCGAAGGCGCGCTCGACGCCGTTTTCCTTGACGTTCCCGCGCTCGCCGAAATACATCCCGCCGGCCAGCTCGCGAACGATTTCGAGATCCAGATCGCCAACGCGCTCCGGCTTCAGGGGAGAAATATTGCGCAACGGCTCGATGAGTTTCACCGGGCGCAGATTGACGTAGAGGCCAAGACTCTTGCGCAGGCCGAGCAAGCCCGTTTCCGGGCGCTTGCCGACCGGAAGCGCATCCCACTTGGGACCGCCGACCGCGCCGAGAAAAACGGCGTCGGCTTTTCGGCAAGCATCCAGGGTTTCGTTGGGGAGAGGGTTGCCGGTCTTGTCGATGGCCGCGCCACCGAGGGGCATCTCCACAAACGTGAACTGGTGCTGAAATTCGCGCGCGCATTCCTGCAGCACGTTGACGGCAGAGCGCGTGACTTCCGGCCCGATGCCGTCGCCGGGAAGCAGAACGATTGTTTTTTTCAACTTCATGGCCTGGGTACCCCGATCTTGGTCCTTCAAATTGTAGCTCAGGCCCGGTGTATGGGCCTGAGGGTTTTCGTTGCGTCGCCTCGATCTTCCCTACGCTTTGGAAACCCTCACCCGCGAACTGTAGCTCAGGCCTTCAAGGCCTCAGCCACAGGAGTTACGCCGCTGGCGACGCTTCACTGCCCACGGCAATCGCCTTGCGGCGAATGACTTCATGCGCGATGGCCATCAGGTCGCGCGCGCGAACCTGCTTGGACTCGTCCGCAAGCGAGGTGACCCTTCGGTAGCACTCCGCGAGTTCTGCGTCGGTCGGCTCGTAACCGATCTCCTTGAGCGATTGGCGCAACGCGTTGCGGCCGGAATGCTTGCCCAGCACCAGCGAGCGCGCGGGAACGCCGACAGCTTCCGGCGAAATAATTTCATAAGTGAGCGGATTCTTGATGATGCCGTCCTGGTGAATGCCGGCTTCGTGGGCAAAGGCGTTGGCGCCAACCACGGCCTTATTGGGAGCGATCACCGCGCCGGTGATCTCGCTCAGCAGGCGGCTGGATTTGTAGAGTTCTTTCAGATTGAGTTTGGTGGCCACCCCAAAGCTGTCCTTGCGCACCGCCAGGGCGACCGCGATTTCCTCCAGCGCGGCATTTCCGGCGCGCTCGCCGATGCCGTTTACCGTGCACTCAATCTGGCGAACTCCCGCGCGCACCGCGGCCAGCGAGTTGGCCACCGCGAGGCCGAGATCGTCGTGGCAATGCGCGCTCAGGGTGACGTGCCCGGGATCGCCGAGGTGCTCCCGCACTTTCAGGAACATCTCGCCGTACTCCTGGGGTACGGCGTAGCCAACGGTGTCCGGCAGATTGAGGACCGTGGCCCCGTTATCAACTGCGATCCGGCAAGCCTCGCAGAGAAATTCGATTTCGGTGCGCCCGGCGTCTTCCGCGGAAAACTCGACCTCTTCGACGAAATTCCGCGCCAGCTTGATCATCGAGCCGATGGCTTCGAGCGCCTGCTCTCGAGTGATGTGCAGCTTGGCTTGCAAGTGCAGGTCGGAAGTGGCCAGAAACACGTGCATCCGCGGCGATTTCGCGGGCTTCAGCGCTTCGGCGGCGGCAAGAATGTCGTCCTTGCGCGCCCGGGCCAGCGCGGCGATGGGCACATCGCGCACTTCCCTGGCAACGGCTTGCACCGCTTCCAGGTCGCCGCGGGAGGCGATCGGAAAGCCGGCTTCGATGATGTCCACGCCGAGGGCCGCAAGCTGCCGCGCCATGCGGATCTTCTCCTCGGTGTTCATGGAAAAGCCGGGCGATTGTTCGCCGTCGCGGAGGGTGGTGTCAAAGATGCGTACGTGGCTCATGGCTACTCCCAGACCTAATACCTCAGTAACGCACGCCGGAGAGTTCTAGTCCAATTTATCTTCATTCTATAATTGATAATTCTAGCTTATACTGGGGTTTAGGGTAGCCGCCGCCCGCCCCCCGCCGGGCCGTCTGACTCCCCCAACCACACGCAAAATGAGGGTTTGCCGTGGAAACCCTGGACGACGAGGTATTGCCCAATGGATCTTGCTGAATTACAGGTTTTTTTGACCGTGGCGAAGGAAGGCAGCTTCTCCCGGGCGGCCGAGCGCCTCTATCGCACCCAACCGGCGGTCAGCCTGACCATCCGGAAGCTCGAAGATTCCCTGGAGCAGCCTCTCTTTGTGCGCGGGGCGCGCCCGGTGCGGCTGACAGACGCGGGCACCTTGCTGCGGGAGTATGCCGAGCGGCTGCTCAATCTGCGGGACGAGGTCAAGAAGGGCCTGCTGGAGCTGGAAGGGCTGAAGCGCGGCGAACTTTCCCTGGGTGTGAATGAGAGCTCCATCCACGCGCTGCTGCCGGCGCTGGCAAGTTTTCGCGAGACGTATCCGGGGGTGCAGGTTCGCGTGCACCGCATGTTTTCGCGGGATATTCCGCACGAAGTAGTGAATTACCGCCTGGACCTGGGCGCGGTTTCCTTTGTGCCGCGCGACGCGCAGTTGCAGGCCACCGAAATTTTGAAAGACGAGTTGACCCTGGTCGTGCCCCCGAAGCATCCGTTGGCCAAGCGCAAGGAAGTGGACGTCGAGGAGCTTGGGAAAGAGGCGTTCATCGCGCATATTGTGGAGTCCCCATTTCGCCGGCGAGTGATCGAACTCTTCGCGCGCCACCGCACCCCGCTGAATATGCCCATGGAAATGCCCACCATCGAGAGCATCAAGCGCTTCGTGCAGATGGGCATGGGCGTGGCGATTGTGCCGCGGATGTGCGTGAACTGGGAAGTGGAGCAGGGCTGGCTGAAGGAAGTGCGCGTCAAGCAGTTGAGCATCCCCCGGCACTTGTACATCATTTCGCGGCGCGGCGCGCGCTTGCCGCACACGGCCGCGGAATTCATGCGCATGTTGAAGAAAACCTAACCCTGCGGCTCGCCCCATTGCGGGATGAAATACAGGATGAGTGGTACGCATCGCTGGCACTGGGGCCGCCCGGTGCATTATGATGCTGGTGCTTCGCGGTAGGCGCGAAAGCAGCCACTCATGATCAGCGGGCTCACCATACTGGCGATCGGGTTTTTTCTTGGGATGCGCCACGCCACGGATCCCGACCATGTGATCGCGGTTTCCACCATCATCAGCTGCGAGCCCTCGATCGGCGGCGCCGGATGGATCGGCGCTCTCTGGGGCTTGGGCCATACGCTGACGATTCTGCTGGTAGGCGCGGCGATTATTCTTTTTAATGTTGCGATTCCCACGCGCGTGGGCCTGACGATGGAATTCGCGGTCGGGCTGATGCTCATCCTGCTGGGCATTCTCAATCTAACTGGCGTTACTCGCTGGCTGAGCGAGAAATTTTCTCCCACGCATCCCCCGGTAAAAGGCGAGCACGTGCACATTCACGAGCACGGTACCCGGTTGCACTACCACTGGCATTCACACCAGCCGGCGGCCGAACATCACCATCAAGCGCTGGCGGCTCCCCCCTGGCTGCGCGGGCCGTTCGCGAAGCTGGGAGTTTTCCACTCGCTGCGGCCGCTGTTCATCGGCATCGTGCATGGGCTGGCGGGCTCGGCGGCGGTGGCGCTGCTGGTGCTGACGACGATTCACGATCCGCGCTGGGGTGTTTTTTACCTGCTGATTTTTGGCGGCGGCACGATTGCCGGGATGATGCTTATCACCGTGGCCCTGGCGCTGCCGTTTTCGTACGCCGGGTCGCGCTTCGCCTGGGTGAATCGCGGATTGGTTACGGCTTCGGGAGTGCTTAGCCTGTGCTTCGGATTATTTGTTGCCTACCAGATCGGATTCGTGGATGGGCTCTTCACCAGCCACCCGAACTGGATACCGCGGTAGCGTACCAAACGGCGCCCGTCCGCCGCGGCGATTGGCCACTACAAAAAACAACAAGTCAGGTTTTCTTGGCGCTGGCTTCTTCTACGGTTTTGTACAGCGGCAGGAGGTTTTGCAGGCCGGCCACGGTGATTACGGCAGTGGCCTGCGGGGGCAGTGCGGCCAGGCCGAACTCCTTGCCCTGGTTGCGGCGGCTGACGAAGAGCGAGACCAACGCGCCCACGCCCGCCGAGTCCAGAAAGCTGACCCCGCTCACATCGATGATCACCCGCTGGGCAGACTCCGCGCGCAGCCGGGGCAGAAACTCGTTAACGGTTTCGATGCTCAACTTTCCATTGGCTTTAAAGATGGTTAGGGCTTCGGTGCTGCTGGGCAACTTTTCAACGTCCAGTTTGAATGGCTGCATAAGTAGATAAGGTATCCGAAAGCAGTCCGGGGTCACATTAACAAACGTTCATAATAGTCGCAATCGACTAAAGCAAGAGGAGTGTTCCATTTTGGAACATTTTCCCGCCACTATTAACTTTATTATTCATATATCATCTGTTGACGCCCATCCCGCATCCCGCTACTCTCCCTTTGGGTTTCCCTCTGATCTCACAAAAAGGCTGAACAATTCGTTCGCCGTAAGGAATTTTGCAATGCTGGCACGCCCTGGCGGCGATGATCGCCGCGGTATGGTTGCTCGTTGCGTGGCTTTAACGCTTTTCTCGCTGGTGGGAACTTTTCGCGTTTCCGCGCAGACGCAACAGCCCTTTCTCTTTGCCAACACCCAGGTCAACGGAAGTCCCGCGGTGGCCACATTCACGCGCGATGATGCTTCCGGCGCGCTTTCCGAAGTGGCGAACTCTCCCTTTTCACTGAGGACGGCGGGTTGTGCCCCTGCCACCATGGATGTGCGCGGGCGGTTTTTGTTTGGCCCTTGCGGCGTTGGCATTGCGCTTTACGATTTCAACTCCTCCACCGGGGAGGTTGCGGAGGCTCCGAATTCGCCGTTCGCCGCTTCCAACGGAGGAACGCCGACCGCGGTGCTTGCCGAGTCCACCGGGCAGTTTGTGTACGTGTTGAAATTCACGCCGGCAGTCTATCCCGCGCCGACCACAGTAACCTTGGATTCGTTCGTGATCGATACCGCCAATAATGCGCTGAGCCAGCCCAACACGCAGTCGTTCACTCTTCCGGGCACGTTTCTTGGCGTCGTTGCGGACCCAAATCACCACTTCCTGCAAATCTACATGGAGCAATCGGGCGGGGGCGCGGATCCCTTCGGGCAGAGTTGCGGGATATTTTTCGATTTGGCGACCGGGCTGCCGGAAAATTCCGGCTCCAGCCTTTGCCAGTCGGATTTGGGTGGCGGCGCGAATCCCGTCGGGATCGGTATCGACGGCAAAGGGGTGCTGATCGGCACGGCAGCGCGGGGCCAGAACCTGGCGAGTTTTGAAGTGACCGCGATTTCGCCCGCGGACGGTTCGATACAAGTCTCCGGAAGCTTTTCCTTTGAAACCTTCAACGATCTGCCGAGCACACCGGTATTCGATCCGACCGGGCAGATTGCATACGTGAATACCGATCTTACCGGTTTGCGCATCTTTGGACTCAGCGTGGCGCAAAGCTCGGTCACGATCGCGGAACTTCCGTCCTCGCCTTTTCCAGCCAATCAGAGTTTCCGGGCGCTTTCCGGGCTTCCGAATCCTGTGGCGGATTTCCTGTATATAGGCGGATCGGACGCCATCACCGCATATCCCATCGACACCACCACCGGATACCCGGGGCCGCCGGTGCAAAGTAATTTTCCCCATTCGCCCGCGCTCAATTTTCAACCGTTCCTGGCCACTTTGTCTCCGCCGGGACAGAGCGTTTCCGCTCCTGCGGCCGCGGTCGGTCCGCAATCGCTGAATTTTGGGCCCATCAATCCGGGGCAAACCAGCGGGCCGCAGATGGTGACCATTTCCAGCACCGGCACGCAAGCTTTGACAATTAGTTCCCTGACTTTCAATCCCAGCGCGGGGCCATTTTCGGAGATCGATAATTGCATGACCCACCCGGTGCTGGCGCCGGGGACATCGTGCACGGTTTCCGTCAGCTATGCACCAACCGCCACCGGCGCCAGCCAGGTCGGACTGGTCATCAGCGACAACGCGGCGGGCAGTCCGCAGACGGTGGCCCTGGCCGGGACCGCGGTTGCGCCGCCCCCGCCAGCCCCCGCGGTTACATTGATGCCGGGGACGTTGAACTTTCCCGGCACAACCACGCAAGGTACGGTCAGCGCTTCGCAGTCCGTCAGCATCACAAATTCCGGAAATGCGGCGCTGACCTTCAGCCTCGCTCCGGCGCTGGGCGGTGTGAACACGGCGGATTTCTCGATCACCGCCAATTCCTGCACGGGATCGCTGGCGGCCAACGCGCCGTGCAGTGTCACGCTGGTTTTTGCGCCGCTGGCCGCCGGAGTTCGAACCACGAATTTAGTGATCGCCGACAATGCCGCGAATTCGCCGCAGACCGTGACCATCAATGGCACGGCCACGCCCGCGGCAACGATCGTGACGCCTGCGGGAGCCAGCCTCAGCGCCACGGTGAGCGCCGGGCAGCCGGCGCTGTTCAACCTGCAAGCCACACCGGGCGCGGGCTTCAACGGAACGCTGATGTTTGCGTGCTCGGGATTGCCTGGCGCGGGTTGCAGCGTGCCAAGCGTGACGGTGACGAACGGCGCAACCGCTATTTTCTCGGTGACGGTGACGACCAGCGGCAGCGCCGCGATGGCGCTTCCTTCCCTGCCGGGAATTTTCCCGCGGCCCGCGATTTCTTCCGTAATCACATCTCAACTGCTGTGGATGTTGGCGCTGGGGTTTTATTTCCGCGGGAGCAAGCGCCGACCCTTTTCTCCACGCAGAAGCCCGTGGCCGGCAACCGCGGCGCTGGCGTGCCTGGGGTTGGCAATCGGCGGATGCGGTGGTGGAAGCGGAAGCTCGCTGCCGCAGTCCCAGGTAATCACTCCAACCGGAACGTACAGCATAGTGGTCACGCCATCCGCGACACCCGCGGGTTCCACCAAAAACCTGGCGCTGAACCCGATTCCCCTCACGCTTACCGTGAAGTAACCGCATTCGCGGCGAGCCTCGGGGGGGTTACTTGGAGTAGGTGACGCGGTAGATCACGTTTCCGCCGTCGTCGCTTATGAGGAGCGCGCCATCGGAGGCAACGGTGACGCCGACCGGGCGTCCGTACACCTCATGACCGCTGGGATCGGGCGCGAATCCGGTGAGGAACGCCACGGGATCGACCGCGGCTTTGCCATCCTTGAATCCGACGAAGACCACCTGATAACCGGCGCGCGAGGCGCGATTCCAGGAACCGTGTTCGGCGATGAATGCCCCGCCGCGATACGATTCCGGAAATTGTGTGCCGGTATAAAAGGCGAATTGCAGCGGCGCAACATGCGCGCCGAGCAGCACATCGGGGATGATGGCTTTGGCGACCAGTTCCGGCTTCTGCGGCTGGACGCGGAGGTCGACATTATCGCCGATGTAGCTATAGGGCCAGCCGTAGAATCCTCCGTCTTTCACGGAAGTAAAGTAGTCCGGCGGAAGATTGTCTCCCAATTCATCGCGCTCGTTCACCGCCGCCCAGACCGCGCCGCTGAACGGTTCAATGGCCAGACCGACGCTGTTGCGCAGGCCGGAGGCGAAAATGCGGGAATTTTTGCCGTCGGGATCGCAAACCAGAATGGCGGCGCGCCGCGGATCCTTTTGAATTTCGATATTTCCATCGGAGCCGACGCTGATGTAAAGATGCCGGCCATCCTTGCTGAAGGCCAGGGTGCGTGTGGAATGGCCGCCGTACGCCGGGAGATCGAGAATGTGCTCGGCTTCCCCGAGGCGCTTGGAGCTTTGCTGATCATAGCGGAAGCGCACCACTTCGCCGGTGTTGCCGACGTAAACGTAGTCCTCGCGGAAGGCGATGCCAAAGGGCATTTTCAGGTTACCGGCAAAGACCTCCCGCTGCGCTGCGCCGCCGGTGTGCCGGGGATCGCGAAGGACGACAACTTCGTTGGCACCGGTGTCGGCCACGAAAATGTCGCCGTTGGGGGCGGTGGCGAGGAAGCGCACGCGCTTGAAATCCTGCGCGAAAACATTCACGTGAAAGCCGGCCGGGGCCACGGGAAGAAATCCCTGCGGAAGATTCACAACCTTGGGGCCGTTGCCGCTGGATTTGGTGGCGAAGGGCGCCGGGAGCTGCGGCTTCTTGCCGTTGGTGATCTGCGCCGAAGCAGGCTGCAACAGGATGAGGGAACTGGCCAGGAAAAGCGGGGCGGTGATGCGAAGCGACATATGAACTCTCCCAAGGTGAGTTTGTAGGGTGCTGATAGTCAGATGCATCGGCGGAAGGACAGGTTCCATGGAAGGCCCTCCCGTGATCCAGCAAAAACATTCAAGGAAAGCAGCAATGGCTCCTAGGAATGCAGCCCAGGCGCCGGTTGGAAAAGCACCGTGCGCATGGACACGCTCCCAAACTCGATCCCTTCGTAAGGATAGCTGACCCGATCCTCCGCCTCGGTGGCAGAGATACAATACAGAATCGGGGCGTAGTGTTCGAGCGTGGGGTGGGCCTCCGCCAAAAGGTTTGCGCCCCACTCCTCCGGAGCGCCAAGTTTTTCGGTGTCGCGCTGTTCGATGGCTTGTTTGACGTGTTGATCGAATTCGCTGGCCCAAGGGTACGCGGCCCGCGGCAGTTCCCAGTTCATCTTGTGTAAATTATGGACCAGGTTGCCGCTGCCGAGAAGCAAGACGCCGCGCTGGCGCAGTTTCTGCAGTTCACGTCCGAGCGCGAGATGCTCCTTGAAAGTGCGGCTTTGATCCAGGCTTACCTGAAACACCGGCACATCCGCTTGCGGATACATGTGGCGCAGCACGCTCCAAGCGCCGTGATCGAGGCCCCAATTGTGATCCGGCGCAATATGATGTTCGAAGGCCAGCCGCTTGGCTTCCTCAGGAGCGCCCGGCGCGGGGTACTGCACTTCGTACAGCGGCTTCGGAAACCCGTAGAAGTCATGAATCGTCCGCGGCCAATCGGATGTCAGAACCTGGCTGCCACGGGTAACCCAGTGCGCCGAGACCACGCAGATCGCCCGAGGACGCGGCAGGTCTTGGCCAAGCTGCTCGAGAGTGCGGGTGAAGGCATTCGACTCGATAGCGTTCATGGGCGAGCCATGGCCCACAAACAGAACGGGCATTTTCCCGGGTGATGTAAGGTTGAGCACCTGCATGAAGTCCCGCCAGTCTGAGCGAGTTTAACGTATAGAATGCATTGTAACCTTCGCCCGGGCGTTCGACTCCAACACCATGGATGGAAGCGGGCCGCCGGCGGAGGGGTTCCCTACCTATCGCATTCTGGTAGATCCTAATCCTCCGGGAGTGCATCCAACAAGGCAAGTTGCGGAGTAATCGAGGCGAGGGCCAGGCCGAAGATCGGCAAGATGGCCCGGGAGTACTGAGATGCAAAGCTGGATTCGAATTTTATCGCTGGGCGTGATTGCCAGCGCATTGCTGGTGTTTGCGGCATTCAACTCGCGGGCCAAAACTCCGCGTGCAAATTCGCCGTTTCCGAGGCCGGTAGTGGACCAGCCGGTGGCCACGGCGAAGGGCAAGGAAGTTGCCGTCATTTCGGGCGGGTGCTTTTGGGGGATTCAAGCCCTCTATGAACATACCAAGGGCGTCCTCTCCGCGACCTCGGGTTATGCGGGCGGCACGCCGGAGACGGCGCAGTATGAAATGGTCGGCAGCGGACAGACCGGCCACGCGGAGAGCGTGAAAGTTGTATTTGATCCTTCGGAAATTACCTATGGGCAGGTGCTGATGATTTTCTTTTCCGTGGCGCACAATCCCACGGAATTGAACAAGCAGGGGCCGGACTGGGGAACGCAATACCGGTCATCCGTTTTTTACGGCAGCCCCGAACAGAAGAAAATCGCGGAGGCGTACATTCAGCAACTCAACGCCGCCAAGGTCTATCCCAACAAAATCGTGACCCAAGTGGTTCCGCTGAACGGTTTTTATCCCGCGGAGGGATACCACCAGGACTATCTGAAGCACCACACCGACAATCCATACATCGTAATCAACGACCTGCCGAAGCTGCAAAATCTGAAAAAAGAATTCCCCGAACTTTACCGCGAATAATAATTCCTGCAGCTCAGGCCTTCCAGGCCTGAGCTGCAGGTCGTCCGTTTTATTTCGCGGCGGGACGCTCCGTGATCGGTTGCCCCTGCGCGCCGGGCAACGCGCTCTTATGCGCGCTCGCCGGCAGATCGCGAAGCAAATCCTCCAGGCCAGGATAGGCGTAAATCGTCGGCGCGTGTTGCTGCATAAGCCCGCCGGTGTCCGCGGTCGGGCCGTAGTTGCTGTGCAGGTCGCGGGCCAGCATCCGCAGCATGGCCATCTGCTGCCCGCGGTGATGCGCGGTGTGCGCAATGCGGCGAGTCATCACCCACGCGACGGAACGCTTCACGCCGAAAAACGTCGTTTCGCTTTCCCACCAGGATTCCTCGCGCGATTTCATAACCGCCAGGCGCTTGGCGCTGTCTTCGGCGTACCTGCGGATGAATTCCACGCGGGTTTCCTGCGCGGGCAGCGGCGGTGCGGAGACGTCCACCGCCAGCATCGTGCGCAGCCAGAAATCCTCGCTGACGCATTGATGTACCATCTGCTCGTGGACGCTGCGCCCGCGCGGATCGCCCGGGTGGGGGCGAACCTCCATATCCGTGTCGCGAAATTCGCTCCACACGCTCAAGACCTTGATTCGTTCGGTGGCATAGGTTTCCAGCAAGAAGTCGTAACGCACGAAAGACCTCCTTCGCATCAGCGGCCTATCGGATGCCTGCGGGATCGTCGACGGAGCAACATCATACTCCCGGTCGGCCCCGGAATTCCTTCTTGACTTGCCCGAAACTCGGGCGTATTCAGAAGGTCCACGCGCAGCGTGACCTGTGAAGTCCCCTCCCGTTGCTTCAACCTCCCTGCGCGCCCAATCTGAAAAATTCGAGGAGGAATCATGTCTGTCGTTAAATCCATTCCCGAGGGGTTTCATTCCCTCACGCCGGCCATCGTTTGCAAGAACGCCGCCAAGGCCATCGAATACTACAAGCAGGTGTTCAACGCCAAGGAAAAGGTGCGCATGGAGGGGCCCGGTGGCCTGATCATGCATGCCGAACTGGTGATTGGCGATTCCTACCTGATGTTGAACGACGAGATTCCGGGGATGGTCAGCGCGCCGCCGGCCGATGCCCCGAACTCCAACTACCTGTTCTTGTACACCGAGAACGTGGACGACGTCTTCAACCGCGCGGTGCACGCCGGCGCCAAGGTCGAAATGCCCTTGCAGAACCAGTTTTGGGGCGATCGCTACGGCAAGATTCGCGATCCGTTTGGCCATCGTTGGGGCCTCGCGCAGCATGTGGAAGACGTGTCCCCCGAGGAAATGAAGAAGCGCTCCGCGGCCTTTGCGGCCCAGATGAGCAAGGCGGCGGGGGGCTGATCGGGTGGACTTTGAGAATGGGCGGTCGGAAGCAGGAGCGCTCCAGGCCGCCCCGTTCTTGTGATCAATCAGGTTTTGGTGCTGGTGAGTTTTAGTACCTTATTCCCAGCGGGGATAGTACCCCTATCTCCATTATTATGATTATCTTACGGGAAAGTTCGTCCTTGCACGTCCCACCAGTGGCAAAACTTTTCATCTGGCTTGATCTCACCTCCCAAGATGCTATTTAACTCCTTTATTTTAAGCAATGTGGCTTTGCCTCCCTTTGGTATCCCAGGTGCTCCTCTTCTCCCCGCAGGGGCTGCACGCTTAGGCCACTTCTTGGGAGCTTTGATGAAATTTTCGAAGATATTTGGGTTTCTGGTCGTGGCATTGATGCTGGTGCCTCTCGCCAAGGCCGACGGCCCGGTCACCATGGTGTTCACTGGCGTGAACGGCGCCAACGACGGACAGTATTATGTGAGCCCCTACACGGGCACGCTGAATGGGCAGGCGGTGACGCTTTTTTGCGACGATATCATTAATGAAGTGAACTTTGGCCAAACGTGGCAGGCCAATGTTACGAATCTGGGAACCGCCGTCGGCACGAATAATTTTTCGCAGACGCGCTATGGTGGCGTCTCCACTTCCGCGGTGTTTGGCAACCCGTCGCTCGCTTATGAAGAAGCGGCGTGGCTGACCACGCAGTTCGCCTCGAATCCTGGCGATCTGGTGAACCTGCAATATGCGCTTTGGGACATCATGAATCCGGGCTCTCGCGGGAATGGCAACGCCGACGTACAAAACTGGCTGCTGCTTGCCAGCGAGGATTACGGCACAATCAATCTCAATAATTTTGAGATCGTTACAAACACTGGAACGCTGGCGCTGACCGGCCAGGTCCAGGAGTTCATTGTGCAGACTCCGGAGCCGGGAACATTGGCGTTGCTGCTTTGCGGGATGCTGGCGTTGGGCATGCTGCTCATGAATCGCGGCAGGTTGGCCGCGTAAGAGTTCGCGCATTCTAATTTCTGAGCGCCCCTGGCATTTGCCGGGGGCGTTTTTTTTTGCCTGTAGTCCAGGCCTTCGAGGCCTGAGGGTTTTCAGAGCGACATCGCCAACTTATCGCTGCTACGACAGGGTTTTGCCGGCGCAATGAAAACCCTCACCCCTCGAAAAGGCGGGCTACAGGGGCCAGAGCCAGGCGGCGCCGCGGACGCCGCTGGCGTCGCCGTGCTTGGCGACGACTACCGGGGTATCCGCTTCACGCCCGAAAACGTATTCCTTCAGCCGCGCGGGGACGTTACGATACAGGCGCGGCACCTGAGAAACTCCGCCTCCCAAAACGATGATGTCGGGATCCAGAATGTTAATCATCTGCGCCAGGCTGCGCGTCAGGCGGTCTTCGTAGCGCTCCAGGCACGCGAGCGCCGCCGTCTCTCCGGTCTCGGAACGCGCGACAATTTCTTTCCCTGGCATTTTTATTTTCGTGGCGCGCGCGTAGTCCGCCTCCAGCCCGGTACCGGAGATCCATGTTTCGATGCAGCCTTTGTAGCCGCAATAGCAGGCCGGGCCGGGATATTCTTCGGGCTTCATCCATGGCAAGGTGGTGTGGCCCCATTCTCCCGCCACCCCGTTGCGTCCGTTGTGAATGCGGCCCTCGAACGCGATTCCGCCGCCGCAACCGGTGCCCAGCACCACCGCAAACACTACGCGCTTACCGGCGCCGGCTCCATCGGTGGCTTCGGAAACCGCCAGGCAGTTGGCGTCGTTCGCACAACGCACCTCGCGCGCGAGTGCCGCGCTCAAATCCTTGTCGAACGGACGGCCATTCATCCAGGTGGAGTTGGCGTTTTTGACCGTTTGCGTGGCGCGAGAGATGGTGCCGGGAATGCCCACGCCGACGGTGGCGCCGCTGTGCAATTCCCTTTCCGTCTGCAGGACACCATCGCGAATGGCGCGCACCGTGGCGTCGTAATCGCCGCGCGGGGTAGGCAGGCGATGGCGGTGCAACTCCCGGCCATCGTTGCCGAGGGCCACGAATTCGATCTTGGTGCCGCCCAGATCGACTCCGATCCGCATTTTATTGGCTTTTGGACCCGTGGAAAAATCGTTCATGGCCGGAAGTCTTTTTCTTCTCTCGGGGAGATATTTTTCCGCAGCAGGCACACTCCGGCCCACGGCCGCTTCGGTTGGTACTTGCGTGCGTCGGCAATTCTGGCGATCAGCCGCAGAAGAAACGGTGGCCGCCCGAAGCCCGCCGCGGTGCTCAGCAAGCCTTCCACCTGCGCGGGTTTCCATCCATGCGGGGAGAAGAACTCCGGTCCTTCGGCGGGACCAAACAAAAATGGCGCGCCAACTTTTTCGAGCGCTTTGCCGGTTCGCTTTTGCATCATCGAGAGCAGCCGGGGCGAGTGCATATCCAGAATCCAGCGCTCCAACGAGGGCACGCCGGAAAGATCCTCGGCCAACTGCGCGACCTCCTGGGCGGCCAGATAGACCAGCAGGCCTTCGGTGAGCACCACGCCGCGCTTGCCCCGGCCGGCAAGTTGCGCGAAGAAACTCCGCCGTTCGGCAACGTCGGCGAGATTGACGGCGATGCGCTCCAGATGACACGTGGGCTTGTCCGCGGCCAGGCGCGCCGCTTTGTAGGCGAGGATATCCGGCAGATCGGCTTCGATCCAAGTCAGTGTGGGCGGAAGCTGCATGCGATAAGGGCGTGCGTCGAGGCCTGCGGCGCAGTTCACGATCAAGTCTGCGCCATCGGCGATCTCTTTTTGCAACATCGCATCGAAAAGATAGGTTCGCGCCACCCAGGCCCAGGCGTGATTTTCACCTTCCGGCAACGCGCGCGCCATTTCCGCGCCTTGCTTCGCGCCCAGCTTCTCCGCGTAAGGATCGCGGAACAGGGCGTCGGGACGCCGCGATTCTTCGGCGCGGAAATACGCCGCCCAAAGAGCCGTGTCCGAAATATTGCGAACCACCGCGGGCGCGCTGGACACCAGTCGATGACCTCCGGCGGAAAGAGTAGCAGATATCGAGAACAGGGGAGCATCCGAGCTGTAGCTCGGGCCCTCGAGGTCAGGGGTCTTTCACTCCAATGGCCCGATCGCGCCTACGCAACGAAATCCCTTACCCCTCGAAGAGGTGCGGTACAGGAACGCCGATCGATATCGCCAGTTTAGAAGTGGAAGCCGAGTTCAACGGCTTCGGTGCGCGGCGTCACGTAGTGCGTGCCGCTGAAGGTAGACAAGAAATTGTACAGCGCGGTTTTGTTGGTCAGGTTGACGGCCGTGAAGCGCAAACTCCACTTGTAGCGGTCGCCGTTGAACAAGTTGTCGTGCCCGACAGCCACGTCAAAAAGATTTCGCGGCTGGATGCGCGGCGGATTCTTGTCGTCATTTTCGGTCCCCGGCCCGGGAATCTGCACCAGCTTCGAGCCGTAAAGGTTTCCGGGGCAAGTGGTCAGCGGCGTGTTCAGCGTCGGAAAAACGTTGCCGCAAAACAAGCCGGCCTGAATTTGCTGGTCGGCCGTGAGCCCCGTCAAATCCACCTGGTAGCCGGGATCGCTTGGATTCGAACTGGTTGCAAATGGCACGGCACCGGCCACCAGGCCGCTGTCATACCGCCAGTTGAAACCCAGCCAGGGGCCGCGCTTCCAGGGCTGATATTGAACATGGGTGGTCTGGTTGAAAAGTTCGTCGTGGTCAATGCGAAACACGCCGGTTCCGCCTTGTCCCGCGGGCGTGACGCCGATGCCGCTGACTTGCGGCTGGAAGAACCGCGCCGCAACGCTGGAAGCCACGAAGTACGCCGTCAGCCCATGAAAATTCGGCACGCTGGCGCGCAACAGATAACCGGGAATCTTGGAACGGTCCCACTCGATCGGATAAGTGATCGGCGTATTTCCAAACACGCTGAAGTCATACGCGAGATGCGTGTACTTCCAGATGTACTCGGCATCAATTACCAGATATTTGCCGAAGGCCTGCTGGAATCCGGCGTGAAATTCATTTCGCCAGCCGGGGCTGAGTGGATTGCCGATGCAGGGATACCCTTGAATAGCGGCCTGCAACGCGTTGACCACCGGGTCATTGCAACCACCGCTGGAGAGAACCAGGTTTTCGTTGAAGGGAGTTTCCATCGTGCGCGCATAGGACACCCGCAGAATCGTGTTCGATGGCTTGATGTGGTACGCCACCCCCAGGCGCGGCTCGGCCTGCCGGGCGACCGAGAGGCCGTTGTAGAGATCGCCACGAATGCCCAGGTTAAACGCCCAGTTCCCTTTCGTGATGGAGTCCTGCACATATAGTGCAAGCTGCTTCACGTCGGTATGCCCTGGAAAAAAGTAGTATTTCCCGCCAGCCGTCAAATCATAGGGTGCGAGGGTGGTGCAGGGCGGCGCAACATTCATGCCGGCAATTTGGCACGGCGCTCCGTTGGCGTCCGTCAGGTTTGGTACCAGCGTGGGGTCGACGATCCCGAAGGAGTCCTTTTCCGTCAGGAAGGTCTGTTCGTACGTCACCCCCGCTTTGATGTTGTGAATCCCTTTTACATAGGAGACGTCCGAGCGCACACCGGCATTGGTGAGCCGGCGATTTTGCGCGATGCTGTCGCTCTGCAAACCAGGAGTAAAGTCGGCGAACGGATTGCCGCTTGGATAGTAGTTGAACTGGTCCTGACGGACGAAAGCGCCGATGGTGAACACGGCTTCGGTGCCGATCAAGTGGACAAAGCTCGGGGCGACGTTGAAAGTGCCTATCTTGGAGCGCTGGTCCTGAGCCCCAACCACGTTCCCATCGGGGCCAAATCCGCCGCATGAAACGAATTGCCCCGGCGCACAAGGGGCGGACCATCCGCTGGCAAGCTGGGCATCGAACGAATTGGGCGTTTGGAACCAGGAGCGCGTATAGCCAAGATTCAGCTGCACCGTATTCGCATCCGAGAATTTATAGTCTACGCGGTCGAAAACGTTCTCTTCATTTCCCTTGTCATGGAGGGTGGTCTGCTCCGGGGGATCCAGAAACCGCCCGGATTGCAGTCCGCTAAGAGCGATAAAATTCCCCCAGTTCTTGCCACCATACGCCAGATCCGCCGAAAAGCTGGGTGTGCCGAAGCTGCCGTAGGAGGACATCAGGCTGCCGTGGGGCTCATCCACGCCAAGCCCGGATCGCGTGGTCACCTTGATCACCAGGCTGGTTTTGTCCCCAAACTCGGCCGGCGGGGCGCCGGATATCACTTCCAAAGATTGAATCGATTCCGAGGGAATCTGGTTGGAAAACACTTTGCTCTGCTGGTCCGTGATTGGCTGGCCATCCACGGAGAACGAGTTCTGCGCGTGGTCGCCGAGGCCGTGAAACAGCCCGTTGGAATCCGCCGCCACCCCCGGCGTGGTCAGTGTGACCAGGGAGCTGACCGAAGAGGTGGCCGACTCCAAGGGAACTTTCCGGAACAGTTCGCGATCCACGTCCGTGTGATTGGTCGGATCGTTCTCCAGCAGATCGCCGCCGTTCTCGGTGACGTTGATGGTGGTGGCGGTGGCCCCAAGCTTGAGGGAAATGTCCACTTTCGAGGCCACCGTCGAACGCACCTCCACATCAGTGGTGAAAGAAACAAAGTGAGTGGAGGTCACGCTGAGGTGGTAAGGGTTGAAGGGCACGTTGGTGAACCGGAACGCTCCATTGGCGTCGGTGCTCGTGGTGCGCGCATAGCCGCTGACCGGATTGGTGATTTGCACCGTTGCACCCGGAACCACGGCCCCGGATGGATCCTTTACCGTACCTTCGATCGAGCCGGAATTCCCCAACTGCGCGCTGGCGACCATCGCGAACACAAGCATTTGCGCACAAAATAGAAATAGACCTCGGACTATCAAAAGCATAATTCCTCCAAGCCGCATCGGCTAAGTTGTGGGTGTAGTGGTAGGCCCGCCAGAGATTGGCGGTGGCGCGGCCCACGCCGGGCCGCGCTCCAGAGATAAAACACCAACGGGGATTACGCGATCAGGGCAGGAGGTGCGCGGGAGGGAGACTGCGCGGAAAACGACTCGGTGAAGTGCAAAGAAATCGGAGCAACGATTTCACCGAAATACAGGAGAACCGGATTCAACAGTACCGCGGAAACCGCGGGAGCCACTCCAATGTGGGCTACCTGGCAGATGCGGCAGGCGGCTTCGTCGTGTCCGTCGGCATGGGAGTGCGGGGCAACTTGCAATAGGAAGAAAAACGAAAGCAGCGCCAACGAAACGATTACGGAGACGGCTAGCCGACGGCTCAGCCGGGGCCCTCTTGGCGGCGTTGTGATTCCTGCGAACAAACCCTACCCCCACGCATAAGACGCAATAATCCGAAAAACGTATCAACCCATTGTTGTTTATAAATAGATGCGGCGCAAGAACGAAAGCGTTAGCCGTGTGCTGACAGTAGATTGCGCCGCCACGCTGCCAATCTGGAATTCGGGATCTGGGAAGACGGGTGACGCGGCTAGTGAGAAAACGCGGCCGGATTAGCCGTCAGCACGCTGGTCAGGCTGGCGGCAATTTGCAAACAAATTTTGCGCACATCTTCATCGCTCGGATTTTTGTCCAGCTCGTACTTTGCCAAGGGGATGTAATTGTTGAGGGTGATGATCGGCCCGTACTCGCTGCTCGGCGACTGCTCGGTAGCCAGCTGGTAAAGCGGTTGGTCGGGCCGCGCCAGATTGAAAATGCCCACGTATAGCAGGAACCGCGGATTGATGGAGGTGCCTCCCAAAAGAGCCCGGCGAATGCGGTTGCTGCCATCGGGCTCCGCAAACACGCCCCGCAGAAGCGCACCCGCGGGTGGATTCTGACCGGTCGAGCGAGCAACGCTGTAGCCATTTTTCTTCAGCAGCTCCAATAGGGTCGCGGTGAAGAGATCCATCAAGCGGCGGGCTTGCACCGCGGGGGCGTCCGCGTCCTGGTACACCCCCGTCACCAGGGGCTTTGGCTTCTCCTGCGGCGTCGCGGCCGGTTTTGCCGGCGCTGCTTTTGCGGAGACGGTTAGCAATTCAAAATCGCTGATCAAGACAGGAACGGTAGCTGAGGGGGGATCCGCCGTTTGCGGGCTCGCCGGCGTTCGCTGGCCAGCCGTGAAAAATAGCAGGCCAAAAGCCAAACAGGCTACTGCGCTACGTTTGATTTTTCCGGGCTGCACCGGCGGGAAAAACATGAGGGGCTCCCTCGGGCGGGTGCTTCCAGAATACGCGAGGCTCCCGGAGAAGACGAATGAAATTCATTGGCCTGCCAAACATATTTTGAGTTGCGAAAGAGGAAAGAAGTCCCCGGCCGGAAAAGGTCAATAGCCGGCGGCGACAAGCGCCTGTACTAAACCGCCGCGCAAACTCGAAGAAAAAAAGGAAAGCGCCCAGTCCGGCAGGTGCCCGGCTGGGCGCTATTCTTGAACCAAACCCGGAAGAGTTGACGCTTACTTGTGGTTTGCGGTTTCCGCGGCCAACTTGAGTTCGTTATTTACCTGATCGAGGAGTTCCTTGGCTTTCGCTGCGTGGCCGTTCATATCCCACTCATTGGCTTGTTGCGCGGCCGTGACTTTTTCCCAGGCTTCGCGAGAGAGGCGTTGCGCCGCGGCAAGATTGGGATGCTTATGCGGGCTCACGTTGTCCTTGGGCATTTGCGCCACCGCTACGCCCCCGCAGACCATTGCGAACGTCAGCAGTCCGCCCAAGGCTAGTTTTGTCTTAGTCATTGATCCGAGTCTCCTTTTCGTCTGATTGCATCGCCACCGACAAATGCATAACCCGGAGCCGATGGGAAAAGTTGTGTTCCTAGAATGGTTGGTTGAGGCAAGCGAAACAACAACAATGGCGGGCAAAGACACCAAAGAGTCAAAGGCCCGCTTAGAAAGTCTTGCGAAGGATGGCCGATCAGTGCGCGGAAGCCGCCAGCATCTCGTAGCGGACCGGCAACGCAATGCCAAATTGCTCGAGCAGGCCGAGGCCGTCCCAGATTACTGTGGACTCGATGATTTTGCCCTCACGGATCTGGTTGATGGTGATGCCACTGAAGGAAACCCGTTTGTTGGTGGCGGGCACGCCTAGGAATTCGCCGCGATGCGTGCCGGTCACGGTCCAGGAGACCACCAATTTGTCGCCTTCGCTGATAGTTTCGTCCACGATGAAGCGCAGGTCGGGAAGGCCGGCGACGAATCGCTCGACCTGGCGGCGGTAGGCGGTTGGCCCGACGGCTCCGCCAGCGACCGTGGGGTCGCCCAAGGCATGGGTTTCCGCTATGACCAGTGGAATGTATTCCATCCGTCGTTCATTCCAGATGGAGTGGTACAGGCGCCCGAAGAGTTCCTTATGAGCAGCGGAGACGGACATGGCCATTTCCTCCGGCGGAACGCTGGCGTTCCGGTGGTCCAGGAGCCGTTGCCGCGTGCGTGCATGTTCGGGCGGAGCTGGGGGTGGCAACGCTTGTCGGAGAGACTACTCCCAAACGGCTTGCGTTGCAATGACGGAAGGTGGCGCGCGGGTCACTATCCTAGTTAGGATTCTAGCGCGGCCAAAGCCATCCAAATGTGCCGGCCGCTAGCAAGGCGTAGACGAGCCCGTCGCGCGATTCTTTTAGGACCATGCTCCAAGGCTGGCCTTTCCAGATTCCATTGCTCAGAGTTCCCAAACCGTACGCCATGAAACCCGCCGTGCCCGCCACTCGAAAAACGGCCCGATAGGAAGCGCCCGGCGCGACGGTGTGCGCTGCGAGATAGGCAACGAAGAGGCTGATGATCAGGCAATAGGCAAACCACAGGCCCAGGAACTTTCCCATGGCCGGCGGACCGCTGGGAAAAACAGTCATCATGCCCACGGGGCCCTGCTGATATTTTTCCTGCATGGCGGGGAGTTTCATGTCCTGGTGTGTGCAATAAGGAAAAATGTACAGTCCCCGCTGCAAACCGGCGCCCCGCAAGGCACCGAGCGTCTTGTCCTCATCGGGAAGTTGGCGGTAGTCGCTCTTGTGGTACGGCAGCACCATGTGAATGATGGAGCTGGCGATAAACACAATGACGGCGGACAGCAAAATCGGGAGCCAAAGTGCGGCGAGGAAATGCATGAACAGCCTCCTATGGATAAACCCGGACGGGAGAAATTGCCGCGAGGCTATCCTGTTCCGGGGAGGCGGTCAAGGGATGGGTGGGAACGGCTAGCGAGGTATTCTGCGTTTGCGCCGGAACGATTCCAACGCTTCGCGCGCGGGATGGACGCGGCCCTTCTTTAAGTCCTCGAGGCCCTGGCGAATCCCCTCCGTTGCATCTACCTGTGCGGCGATATCGAGCAGTCGCTGATACGCCTCGGCATCCTGCACAACTGCCTCGGCCTTTCCGTTGATGGTAAGCACCAGAGGCTGTTTAGTCTTCTTGAGGTGCTTCATGAATTTGCCAGGATTGCGCCGAAACGTCGTCATTGCCTGAATATCTTTTTTGATGTCGAACATGCTGGCCTCGCATGGTCATCATAGCACCCT